>OZ245061.1:0-2739246 GCA_965224755.1 Hellea sp.
CTGTTATCAGGCCTTGTCCTGGCCGGCTATTTTTTCTTATTTGCAGGCCCGGCCGGCAAAAAAGCCGCCGAAAAGGCCGCGCTTGAAAAAGAACAGGCCACCATAACACAGCCGGCACTTATCGTTGAGCCCGTCAAATCCCGTGATGTTTTGATCTCAAGTGGTAACCGCATCAAGATTGACAGCCCGGCCTTTACGGGCTCCTTCCTGACCACAGGCTCGCGCTTTGATGATATCTCACTGAAAACCTATGATGCCACGCTTGACCCTGCGGATGGCCCGGTTGTTCTGCTCACCCCCGAAGGCGCAGAGCAGTCCTCTTATATTATGGATAATTGGACGTCTGTGGACGGCGGCCTCGGCGCCAATACGCCATGGCAAGTCACCCAAGGCGATGTATTGACCCTCACAACGCCCGTCATTTTACAATATGAAAATAACGGCGTCTCTGTGCAGCGCACCATCACGGTGGACGACGCCTTTCTGATCACCTTAACGGATAGAGTCACCAACACCTCATCCACCGAGAAAACCGTGACCCGCAAGGGCGTTTCCCGGCAACATAACCTTCCCGACGGGCTGACTAATTTCTTCATCTTGCAAGAAGGCCCCATCGCCATTGTTGACGGCAAATATAAAGACATGAAATATAAAGGCCTTAAGAAAAAAGGCACTTGGCGCGAAGCGGGCGAGAGCGGCTGGGTCGGCCTCACCGATAAATATTGGCTGACCGGCGCGATTGCGCCTCAAGGCAAAGCCATGACAGCAGATTTCAATTTCAAGACCATCAATGACCAAGATGTCTATGAAGCCGCCTATACGCTTGCGCCTGTCACGCTGACGCCCGGCGCAACAATCGAATCTGTCGGCTATGTCTATGCCGGGGCGAAAGAACGCACACTTTTGGCAAAATATGAAAAAGAGCTCGGCATTGCGCAAATGGAACGCGCGATTGATTGGGGCTTTATCGGCATCATCGTCAAACCGATGAGCACGGCCTTGACATTTCTGGGCACTAAGCTCGGCAATTTCGGTGTCGGTATTTTGGTGCTGACCCTCGGCATCAAAATTGTGCTCTTCCCGCTCTTTAACAAACAATATGAGAGCCAAGCCAAGATGAAAAAGGTGCAGCCCAGGCTAAAGAAAATTCAAGCGCGTCACAAAGACGACCGCGTGAAACTACAGCAGGAAATGATGGCGCTCTATAAGAAAGAAGGCGTCAATCCGGCAGCAGGGTGCCTTCCTATCATACCCACAATCTTCGTCTTTTTTGCTCTCTATAAATCTGTGTTTATCAATATTGATCTGCGCCACGAAGCTTTCTTTGGCTGGATCCGTGATCTCTCGGCTAAAGACCCACTCTCTATCCTAAATGGTTTTGGCCTCTTCCCATGGGACGGCGTTCCGCCCGGCTTCTTGGCCTTCTTCGCCATTGGCCCGCTCGCCATACTCTACGGCATATCCATGGCCTCGATCTATACGCTGACCCCGCAAAGTGCCGGCGCAGGCGAGCAGGCCGAAATGATGGCGAAGATGATGAAATTCATGCCGTGGATATTCATGTTCATCCTCGCGCCCTTCGCTACCGGCCTCTTGGTTTACTGGGTGTGGAACAATGTTCTGTCTTTCCTTCAGCAATATTACATCACGCGGAAATTTAAGGTCGATACGCCTGTTGATGTTTTCTGGCGCAAAATCACGGGTAAAGAGGCGCCAGCCTCCGAAGAATAATGACTGAGTTGTCAAAATCTGAGCTTGAAGCCGGGCGGATGCTTTTTGCCCGCGAGGTCACCTTTATGCTCAGCGCGGTTAGCCTCGAAACATTGCCGCCCGCCTCCCTGCCCGAAGTGTGCTTTGCCGGGCGCTCCAATGTCGGCAAATCCAGCCTGATAAACGCCCTGACCAACCGCAAAGATATGGCGCGGGCCTCCAATACGCCGGGCCGGACGCGGGAGCTTAATTATTTCAATGTTGATGACCGTCTTCGCGTCGTCGATCTCCCGGGCTATGGCTACGCTAGAGCCTCCAAAGCCGATATTGCACGCTGGACGAAACTTACGCGCGAATTCCTGCGCGGGCGGGCTCCGCTTCGCCGCATTTTCATGCTGATTGACAGCCGCCACGGCGTCAAAGATTCCGATATAGACGTTATGGCCATGCTCGACGAAGCCGCCGTGACCTATCAGCTTATTCTGACCAAAGTCGATAAGCTGAAAAAGGGCGAGCTTGACAAGATGCAAGCCAAAACCGCCAAAGTCATCGCCAAGCGCCCCGCCGCTTTTCCGCAAGTTATCGCAACATCGTCAGTCAAAAAAGACGGGCTTGATGTGCTTAAGGCCGAAATTGCGACATTAGCCAATCCCTAGAGCCTGTGATAATTTAACTTATCTTTGGCCAATATATTCTTATAACGGACGCAAATCACTTATTGGGATGACCATGCTAAAACGGCGCAAAAATGAAACCGGCTGGACCAGCGCGCAGACGCTGTCCGAAGCCCTGCCCTTTATCCAGCGCTATAGCGGCCAAACCATTGTCATCAAATTTGGCGGCCATGCTATGGGCGACCCTGAACTAACGCAGAAATTCGCCCGCGATGTTGTCCTGCTTAAGCAGTTCGGTGTTCGCCCTGTCATCGTCCATGGCGGCGGGCCGCAAATCGGCTCGATGCTGGAGCGGCTTAATATTAAATCCGAATTTGTCAACGGGCTGCGCGTCTCGGATATGGAAACCGTCGGCGTCGCCGAAATGGTGCTCTCCGGCGCAATTAACAAATCTATCGTTCAAGCGATTAACGAAGCCGGCGGACGCGCTGTCGGCCTCTCCGGTAAAGATGCCAATCTTATCACCGCCAAAGCCAAAGACGCAAAGCTCGGCTTTACAGGCGAGCCTGTCGCGATTGATACCTCAGTACTCGATGTGCTCGCAGCGGCTGATCCCGGTTTTATTCCCGTGGTTTCGCCGATTAGCGGCGGCGAGAACGGAACCTCCTATAATGTCAATGCCGATACGGCAGCGGGCGTTTTGGCCGGCGCGCTTAAAGCCTCCCGCCTGATGCTGCTGACCGATATTGAAGGCGTGATGGACAAAGATAAGAACCTGCTGACCAATCTCTCCGCGGATGAAGCGCGCGGCCTAATGAAAGACGGCACGGCGCAAGGCGGCATGATCCCGAAACTGAGCACCGCGATTGACGCGGTTGAAGCCGGCGTCGAAGCCGTGGTTATTCTCGATGGCCGCCGCGCGCACGGTCTTTTGGTCGAGCTTTTCACCGATCAAGGCGCAGGAACATTGATCGGATGAAACTTGCGGCTCTGATAGCCCTGTTTGCGGCATTAGCCCCGCTTGCATATGCCCAAGAGGCAATAGTTACGGACGCCGCGGTAACAACGCCTCCCGCTTGGGAAATCTGCAACGAAACCTCTTATATATTGCGCATTGCTACGGCTGTGATGCGCGGCGGGGTGATGACGCCCAAAGGCTGGGACCGCGCACGTCCCGGACAATGCCTAGCCGTTGAAGCGCCTGAAAATTCGCCGCGCTATGTTTTTGCCGAAAGCGAGCTACTTCATCAGGGCGGTATTCATGAATGGAAAGGCGATGTCCCGCTCTGTACGGCGCGCGCAGATTTTACCGCTGACGCGACGCGAAGCTGCGCCATGCAAAATCTGGAAACTCAGGCGTTTCTCGCCGTCAATCCCGACGAGCCGCGCACCACCTTAATTGAGCCTGATAATTTCGGCCTGAATGCCGAGACAGCGGGGCTGCAGCGCCTCCTGCGCGATAACGGCTATAAGGTGACGCGTATTGACGGCCTGCCCGGACGGCGCACGGCGCGCACACTCCGGGATTTTCGCAAAGAGATGAAATTGCCGGGCGATCTGGCCAATGCCGAAATGATTGACGCCCTTGCCGGCCAAGCGCAACAAAAACGCTCTGAAATCGGATTTGAAATCTGCAACACAAGCTCGGCCCGGGTCTGGACAGCCCTAGCGACGCGCAATGAGGGAACATGGCAATCGCGGGGCTGGTGGACGGTGGAGCCGGAGAGCTGTCTGCGGCCTTTCACCAAATCCCTGCAAGGCACGGAAGCGCATTTTTATGCACTACAAGAAAACATCACGACGGAAGATGAAGAAACCGTGACCGGAGAGGATAAGCGCTTGCGTTCGGCCTCGGCCACGCCGGCGCAATTCTGTGTTGCCGAGTCGAAATTTGCGGCGCTGGGCCGGGAATATTGCGCCGAAGCCGGATATGCCGTGGCCAATTTCCGCCCCCTGCCGACTGAAAAGGACGGGGCGAAAGTCACGCTCACCGATCAGGATTTTGCCGAACCCAGCCCCGTCGGTCTTCGCAGATAGACCATGGCGCAAAAAACTCAGGGTCTGGCCCATATCCGCAACTGGATTTTTGACCTCGACAACACGCTTTACCGCGCTGATGGTGAGTTTTTCTCCCAAATCGACCGCAAAATGACTGCCTTTATCAGCCGTTATCTCGCCTTGCAGCCAACTGAAGCGCGCAGGCTACAAAAGGAATATTTGGCCGAATATGGCACGTCTTTATCAGGCATGATGGCCATTCACGGCATGGACCCGGCGGAATTTCTCGACTATGTCCATGATGTCGATTTGGATGGGCTTGACCAAGATCCGAAGCTGCGGAAGAATATCGCAGCCCTGCCGGGACGTAAATTCATCTTTACCAATGGATCAAAAGGTCATGCTAAAAATGTCGCGAGCCATTTGGGTCTCTTCGATTTATTCGACGGCAGTTTCGGCATCGAAGACGGCGATTATATGCCCAAACCTAAGCGTAGCCCTTATATCAAATTTTGCGATATTTACAATATTGACCCCAAAACCGCCATCTTTTTCGAAGACAGCGTAAAAAACCTCGAAGTCCCCAAATATATGGGCATGGCGACGGTGCTAGTCACCTCGAACGAAGATTGGAGCAACGAGCCCAAAATTACGAAGCCTACAGGCAGCACAAGACGCGCCAATTACGTGGATTATGTGACCAGCGATTTGGCGGACTGGCTAGGGGCAAACACTTGACCAATCCCCGCCCCATCCTTACTTAGCGCTTATGACTATTCGGCCCATATTGACCGTGCCTAATCCTATCCTGAAACAGGTCTCCAAACCTGTCGAGACGGTGACGGACGCTACGCGCGCGCTGATGGATGATATGCTGGAGACGATGTACGATGCGCCCGGCATTGGCCTCGCCGCCATACAGATTGGCGTGCCGCTTAATATTATTGTTATGGACTTGGCCAAAGGCGATGACGAGAAACCAAACCCGCAATATTTCATCAATCCCGAAATCCTTGAAGATGTCGAAGAACTAAAACCATATGAGGAAGGCTGCCTCTCCGTGCCGGATGTCTTTGATATGATTGACCGCTCCGAGCGGGTGAAAATAACCTATCTGGATTATGACGGCAAGCGCGTAACCGAATGGGCCGAAGGGCTTTACGGCGTCTGTATTCAGCACGAGATGGATCATCTGAAAGGCATTGTCTTTATTGATTATCTCTCGCGCCTGAAACGTGATCGCGCGGTCAAGAAAGTGATCAAAGCCGAGAAGCTGAAAGCGACGGGGTAATGCGAAATATTACAAACTCTGTCATTCCGGGGCGCGTAGCGAACCCGGAAGGCCGAGAATTTGCAAGCTCGCTTAAATTAAATACGCAACCTCTCGGCCTTCCGCGTCAAGCGCGGAATGACAGGGATTCATCATGACTCTCTCCGTTGTCTTTATGGGCACGCCGGAATTTGCTGTGCCGTCCCTCGCCGAAATTCTGGCTTCCGGTTATGAGGTCGTAGCCGTCTATACCCAACCACCGCGCCGGGCCGGGCGGGGTAAACACCTGACCAAATCCCCTGTCCATCAATTTGCCGAAATTATGGGCATCCCCGTTAAGACGCCCGAGAGTTTTCGCAAGTCCAAGGTCATTGACGGGCTGGAGGGGCTCCATGCTGATGTCGCTTGCGTTGTCGCTTACGGGCAGATTCTGCCGATTAGAGCGTTGGAAGCCCCTAAATTTGGATGCCTTAATCTCCATGCTTCGCTACTACCAAGATGGCGCGGCGCGGCCCCTGTTCAGCGGGCGATTATGGCGGGCGACGCAGAGACTGGCGTGCAGATCATGCAAATGGCCAAAGGGCTGGATACGGGCGATATTCTGCTCTCGGAAATCACGCCGATTAAAAATACCGACACGGCGGAAAGCCTGTCAACTCGCCTCTCGCGCCTCGGAGCAGGCATGTGGCCGCGCGTGCTCGGCGGCTTAGAGCGCGGAGCGCTAAAACCAACGCCGCAAACCGGCGAGCCGACATACGCCCATAAAATTGACAAAGCCGAAGCGCGGATGGATTGGACGCGCCCTGCCGCAGACCTCGATTGCCACATTCGCGGACTCGCCCCCTTCCCCGGCGCGTGGTGCGAGATCGGCGGCAAGCGCGTAAAGGTGCATATGGCAAAGCCCGAAGAGGCCAGCGGCGAAGCCGGAACAGTTTTAGATGACACTCTCCTCATCGCCTGCGGCAAAGGCGCAATCCGCCTGACCGAAGTCCAGCCCGCAGGAAAAGCCAAAATGAGCGCGAAAGATTTTCTGCGCGGAACGCCCGTGCCCAAAGGCACACAACTCTCATGACGCTGCGTGAGGCCATCCCGGCGGATAATGGAGAGGTTGCCACCCTGAATGATCTGGCCTTTGGCGGACCGGACGAGGCGCACATTCTAGGCAAATTGCGCGAGCACGGGGATGATGTCCTCTCACTTGTAAAAGAAAAAAACGGCGCGATTATTGGCCATATCCAGTTTTTTAAAATCAAGCTCGACGGGCGCGATATCGCAGCGGGCCTCGGGCCGATGTCGGTGCATCCTGAATTTCAGAAACGCGGATATGGCGGAGCTTTAATTCGGCGGAGCCTTGACATCCTTAAACCGCTTCAAGACCAGTCCATCATTTTTGTTCTCGGCCATCCGGACTATTATCCGCGTTTTGGCTTCTCTGCGGCGCTGGCAGGTAATTTCCAAGCCCCGTGGTCAGGCCCGGCCTTCATGGCCTTGTCATTATCAGATAGGGCTCCCCAATCCGGCGCGCTGACCTATCCAAAAGCCTTTTTCTAATGCCGCGCTATAAACTCACCATTGAATATGACGGCGGCCCTTATATGGGCTGGCAGTGGCAGGACCATGGGCCGAGCGTGCAAGGTGTTTTGCAAGCGGCGGCGGCGAAAATAAACGGCGCGCCGGTTAAAGTTTACGGCTCGGGGCGCACCGATAGCGGCGTGCATGCGCTCGGCCAAGCCGCACATATGGACCTGACCAAAGACATCCGCGCCGATAAAGTGCGCGACGCGATGAATTTTCATATGTCCAAAGACCCCGTCACCGTGCTGGACGCCGAAATTATGCACGATGAATTCCACGCCCGCTTTGATGCGGTTGAACGGCAATATCTTTACCGCCTGATAGACCGCCGCATGAAACTCTCGCTCGATAAAGGCCGCCTCTGGCGCATTCCGGTGAAACTGGACGCCGATGCCATGCACGCCGCCGCGCAGGTTCTCGTCGGGGAGCATGATTTCTCGACGTTTCGCGATACCAAATGCCAATCCAAATCGCCTGTCAAAACCATAGACGAAATAACCATCTTGCGCGCCGGCGCAGAAATTCACTGTCATTTCCGCGCCCGCAGCTTCCTGCATAAACAAGTGCGCTCCATCATCGGCAGCCTCGCCGAAGTCGGAACAGGCAAATGGAACACAGCCGATATGCGCGAAGTTTTGGAGGCCAAAGACAGAACAGAATGCGGCCCGGTAGCCCCGCCTGACGGGCTATATTTAACGCGGGTGAAATTCTGATAACGAGGTGTCATAAATAAGCGTTTCTCCCCCTCATCTTGAGGAGTGAGCGTTAGCGAACGTCTCGAAGGACTGTTGCCTCATTAAGCCGATCCTTCGAGTCCCGACGCTTTGCGTCGCCTCAGGATGAGGGAGTCTTTAACATCCCCCACGCTCCCCTCAAAACGCTTGCTCGAAGCCGAATAATATCACTACCAGCCCCATGGCATTGATAGTGCAGCCTATCAGTATCGCTGTGCCTAGCTTGAACGGAACTATGGTTTGCGCCAGGCGGATATCGATTAACAGGATGCCGAGAAATGCGGCGAGGGCGGCGTAATTAGCTATTGCAAAAGGCAGTACACCCACGAGGTATAATCCGAATAATGCGGCGACGGTTAGGGCGAGCCAGAAGACGCTCCAATGCCGGGCCGTCACCCAAGGGCGGAAGCGGGTTTGCCGATCAAACACCATAGCAAAAATATAGGCGCAGGCCGAAAAGCACAGCAGATATAAAAGCAGGATAATTGCGAAAGGCGTTAGCGGGACGGCCCCGACCGCCTCTCCTAATGACTTTGCGCGTTCCACCTGCACCGCATGGGCGATGAGGTAAAAGGCTGGAATTGTCAGGATGAGCGCGATGAAGCTTTGCTGTAGGCCTTTACGGGAGAGGTCGAAATGATCCGTCCAGTCGGCCCGACCCAAGAGCGCTTTGACGCTGCCGATTAGTGAGGCGACGGGGTTCATGCGAAATACCGTTTTAGGACTTCGCTATAAATCGCGGTCAGCGTTTTGATATCGGCGACATCGACCCGCTCATTGACCTGGTGCATGGTCGCGCCGACGAGGCCGAATTCGGCCACAGGGGCATAGTTGGTAATGAAGCGCGCATCGGACGTCCCGCCCGAAGTGGAAAGTTCCGGGCGGCATCCTAGAACACTCTCAACGGCATCCTGCAGGATATCCGTCAGCTTACCGGGGGGCGTCAGAAAGCTCTCGCCCGAAACACGGATATCAATCTCGATGTCCCCGTCAAATCCTTGGCGGGCTTCCTCCAGCACGCTCTGCACCCACTCGGTCAGACTCGCGCCTGAATGGGCCGTATTAAAGCGGATATTAAACCGCGCCCTGGCGGTTTCGGGGATGACGTTCTCGGTCGGATTGCCGACATCAACCGTGGTGATTTCGAGATTAGACGGCTGGAAAAATTCGCTGCCGTCATCGAGAAATCGCGATTGCAGGGTTCCTAATATGCCGAGTAAAATCGGCACGGGATTAACCGCGCGGTGCGGGTAAGCGACATGGCCTTGCTGGCCGCGCACTGTAATATCAGCATTAAACGAGCCGCGCCGTCCGTTTTTAATCATCTCGCCCATCGCGTTTGGATTGGTCGGCTCCCCGACGAGGCAATGGTCAATGACTTCGCCCGCTTGCGTAATCGCTTCGAGCAGTTTGCGCGTGCCGTTAATCGCCGGGCCTTCCTCGTCGCCTGTAATCAGGAAACTGATCGAGCCTTTGGGCGTCCAACCGCTGGTCAATAATTCCGACAACGCCCCGACAAAAGCTGCAATCGCGCCTTTCATATCCGCTGCGCCGCGCCCCCAAAGCTGACCGTTTTCGACCTGCCCCGAAAAAGGGCCTTGCGTCCATTTAGATGTATCGCCTGCGGGAACAACATCAAGATGGCCGGCAAAACAGAAATTCGGCGCGCCGGTTCCGAGCCGCGCATAGAGATTATCTACCCTTGCACCACTTCCCTCTTGGCCTTCGCCAAAGGGGTAGCGCGAGCCCGAAAATCCCATGCCCTCAAGCGTTTTTTCAAGCATATCCAGCGTTCCCGCATCGGCGGGCGTCACGGAAGGGCGCTTAATCAAGGCGCTGGCAAAGTCTACGGCATCGATATGAGATGTCTTTTTCATCGTCATGGGTTAAAGCGGGGAAAGCGAGGCTTTGCAAGCGAGAGAATAACACAAAGACAAAGTCATCCGTATGGAACAGGCTCGCTCGCGCCCTATGATACGCCCTGCAAGCGGCACCCTCGCTCTCCGCCTTCCCTGTTCCCCGACTTAAAGCCGTGAACAGGGGGAGAGTATATGCGGGCAATGGCGCAGCGGCCCGGATATTCACGCGCAAGGACGGAACGCCTTATTAGGCGGGGGTTTTCGCAGGTTCCGGCAAATGACACACAATCCCTGTCGGGCCTATGCCGCAATAGCCTTGTGGGTTTTTGGCGAGATATTGCTGGTGATAATCTTCAGCCGGATGATAGGTCGGCGCTTCGCGTAATTCAGTCGTGACGGGGCGGCCATAGGCGGCTTCGTAACGCGCGACTGCCGCTACGGCCTGCTCAGCCTGTGCGTCAGAATAGGCATAAACCGCGCTGCGATATTGCGGGCCATTATCATTGCCTTGGCGGTCACCTTGGGTCGGATCGTGGTTTTCAAAAAACACTTTCAGGATTTCGTCAAAAGACATGACCTTGGGATCAAAGACCACATGCACGATTTCGGCATGGCCCGTTGCGCCGCCGCAAATATTCTCGTAATTCGGCGAAGGGTGCTGACCTCCGGCATAGCCGACAGAGGTCACATAGACGCCGTCTAGTTTCCAAAAAATGCGTTCCGCGCCCCAAAAACACCCCATGCCAAGCAAAACTTGCTGACTGCCTTCGGGATAACTTTCAAACATATTTCGGCCATTGACGAAATGGGCGGGGTTTTTAGCAAGCATATGCGCCTCCTTAGGGGCTTATGATATCAACGCGGCTACGGCCAACAATCGGCGCGAGCCGGCCCGCCAACACATCCGCAATATCGCGGGCCTTTGCGTCCGTGTCGATATGGTCTTGGCGTATTTCGATTGCAAGATGGCGCAGCCCGCGCGGCACGACATTAAAATCAATCGTGTGGTTAAGGTCATGCGCCGAATAAGGCTCGTTCATACCAATCATGAAAGCGCGGCCAAGCTGCATGAACATTTGGCGTAATTGCGCAGCGCTATCCTCATCATGTTTGACCAAAAGGCCGATATCAAGCAGGCGGTAATCGCCCATATTCGGCTTGGCTGTGAAGCTGTGAATAGAGATGACAAGCGGGTCGGCAAGCTTGTCCAGAGATTGCCCTATAGCTTTGTGATAAGGCGTATAAAACTGGTCTATCCGGCTTTGCCGGGTGGCAAGAGGCAGGTTTTGATTTCCGGGAACAGGCGTGCCGTCGCTCTGGCTTGGTATCAGCGTGTCCATAGAAACATCGCGGTTTAGGTCAATCACAAGCCGCGAGACGCCTGCCAATAATCCGCCGCAGGAAAAGTGATCGCATAAATACCGAATTACGGCTTCGGTGCCAATATCCCACGCAATATGGCGGCTTAGATCATCGCCGGAGAGGCCCAGATTGCCAAGCTCTTTGGGGATATGCTTGGAAGCATGGTCGCCAAAGATAAAAAGCGGGGTATTTTTGGCCGCGGGAATCGTATGGTAGCTCATAAGGGCTTGTTATGCTGAGTTGACTTCATTGTCCATTAACCCTGTCTTTTAAACGCATATTAAATGTAAAAATATAGAGCGTAGGGATGGATGTCAGCCCGATAACATTAAACCTGTTTGAAACTTTGAGCTCGAATTTTCTAACACAGATAGTCGCCGAAAATATCGGGTATCCATTGCTCGCTATTATCTTGCTCTATATCGTCGCCAAAGGGTTTAAAACGGCGTTCACGATTGATAGTGACCGGTTTGAGAGTGGTTTAAAAAATAGTCTATTATTTCTTATAAACGGGTTCACCAATACGTTGCTTCTGTATAAATTCACGGAGTGGATACAACACGGCATTAGCGCCGCCCTGCCCGAGTTAACGATAGGTTTTTGGGCCAATATACCCCTGCCGATTGTCTTTCTTTGCGCCTTTGTCGCCACCGACTTTACAGGCTTCTTCTCGCACCGCGTGCTGCATATGCGGCTTTTCTGGGGGACACATGTCATTCACCATTCCGATCGCCATATGAACTGGACAACAACATTTCGCATACATCTGCTAGAAGGTATTATCATGATGGTCTGCGTGGCCCTGACATTGGGCCTGCTCGGCTTTCCGCCGGCTATTGCCGGCGCTGTCGGGGCGGTCATGAGCGCGCATAATAAATATGTCCACTGCCAGCTTGGCTGGACGCACGGCCCGCTGCGCAAATGGATAGTCTCGCCCAATAATCACCGCTGGCATCATGCCGATACGCCCAATGCCTATAATAAGAATTTCGGGCAATTTTTCTGTATCTGGGACAGGATGTTTGGCAGCTATTACGACCCCGGTATTTGTGATGCCTCCATCGGCCTCGAAGACGGGCCCGAAAGCCTTGGCGATATGCTAATCTATCCGTTTCGCTATTGGCTCCGGGAATATGGCCCCAAGGCTAAGCCTAAAATCACAACCCCGTTAGCTTAGTCGCTATACTCACAAGCCTTCCACGGTCTCGGCGACCAATTGATCAACAACGCACTTTAGAGCGTCGCGCTTTTTCGCGCCCTTGCGGACCTCTGCCTGATATGTCTCCACTTGGCGGCACGCGCTGGAGCCGCCCCCTACAATATTGCGGGCGTGCCTGACTTCTGCAAGACAGCCCAGCGCGTCGGCATCCTCCTCAATCCAGTCAATCAACTCATCCAGTAAATCTGCGAAAGGGGCCGCCTTGCCTGTGCCAAAATCAATCAGTTTTCCGGCCACGCCGCCGCGCTGCGCCATCCAGCGGTTTTCCTCAATCAAAAAAGCGGGATAGACGCGCCATTTCATATTGCTGTTTTTCAACCGCAATATCCGCCGCGTCAAAGATTGATAAATCGCTGCAATGCTCATGGCATCGTCCAGCCGGGTGCAAATATCGCAGATTCGCATTTCCAGTGTCGGAAATTTATGGCTGGGCCGGATATCCCACCAAATTTTTGAACTATCTTCAATAGCGCCGGCATTTATGATCGTGTTGATCAGCCGCTCATATTCGCTGTAACTGTCAATTTCCTCCGGAATACCCGTGCGCGGCATACCGTCAAAAACCGAGAGGCGATAAGATTTCATGCCCATTAAGCGCCCTTCCCAAAACGGCGAACTGGTCGAAAGCGCGAGCATATGGGGCAGGAAATAACGAATCTGGTTTTGCACATCAATGCAGTGTTCAGGGTTTTCAAGGCCGATATGAACATGCATGCCGCAAATCATCATACGCTGAATAGCGCCCTGCAAATCGCTATTGAGCCGCTCATAGCGCTCGCCCTCGGTGGGCTGCTGGGCTTTCCACGGCGTGAAAGGATGGGTCGAGGCCGCCATTAGGGCCATATCGTGATCTTTGGCAATTTCGGCAATGATACCGCGCAAATCCGCAATTTCGGCGCGGGCTTGGGCCGTAGTTTCGCAAATACCCGTCGCGATCTCGACCTGACAGCGCAGAAATTCAGGCGTAACACGCGGCCCGATTCGGTCTTTACACATTTTCATAAACCCTTTGGGCGGGTTTCTGCGCGCCGCGCGGGTTTCCGGGTCAACAAGGAGATATTCCTCCTCCACCCCGATTGTTAAAGCCTCATCCATAATGCCTCCCGAAGGCAGAGTTTATCAACTGAAATAACATCTGTCGAATCCTCGCTTAGGGCTTGAGAACGCGATAGCTTCAGGATATATGCGCCGCTTCCATAGACACTTCAGAAGAGAAGTGTCCGAATGGTTTCAGGCGCACTGCCCGCGCGGCACAGCCGCGCAAACACTAAAAGGTAAGCGTGCGCTTATCTCAAACCCCTCGGGTCTTCCGGGGTTAAAGACACCGAGGTGAGGTGGCCGAGTGGTTTAAGGCGCACGCTTGGAAAGCGTGTTTAGGTTTATCCCTAACGTGGGTTCGAATCCCATCCTCACCTCCAGTCTTTTATGTGTTTCGTAAATAGAAAACCTTGTCATAAAGAGAATGTCTGGCGGCAGCGCTTATGAGACAAACAAGCGGCCTTAACATACCCATGCGCCGCAGTAGCCAGAAAACCATAAAGTCCTGAAGGTTGGCTATAAAAGACGGCCCTCTAAAGCGAATAATATCGCAATGAGGAGAGGTCGTTTAGACTCAAAATAAAACGTAAGAAGTGCTCTCGAAAGAGCACGTCTTCAATGGTTTGTTATTTCAACCGCCGCCGCGTCGGATTTGGCCCTAGCGCCCGCATGCCGCCGCCGCGTCTCCGGCTCGGCTGATAGGCCGCCCTTGAATGGGCCGTGCAATAAGGCTCGTCCTTATCCGGTGTTTTTCGTCCGCAGAAGCGAAACTCGGATGTGCTGGGATCGCCAATGGGCCATTTACACATATGGTCTGTTATTGTCAGGATGGTGGCAAATTCGCCGTTCGCCATCGGCAGAGCTTCGATAGGCGGAAGCGGCGGAGGCGCCGCCGCTGCAACGCGCGGGATACGCGGGGCTGACGGCGCTCTTGGCGTCCGAGCGCGGGCCGCAGCGCGGCGCTTGGTGGCTTTGGACGGATTAGACGGTTTGGCCCGGCCCGACAGGCCGAGGCGGTGTACCTTGCCGATTACGGCATTACGGGTCACGCCGCCAAGCTTGGTCGCGATCTGGCTGGCGGAAAGCCCCTCCGCCCATAATTTTGATAATGTTTCAACCCGATCTTCGGTCCAAGCCATGTTAGAATCCCCTTTATTAGAAATCAAAAGCGGGCGAAAGCCCACGAAATTTAGTCACCCATTTTTAGTGCGGCGTATATTACAGCCAGAAGGCTGACACACTACATATTGTGTTCGGCTTTGAGGCCCCCTCGCATCCCGACACTAGATAATGTAGAGAAAGCACAGAAAACCACAAGATAAAGTTTTCAACCTATCCACAGAAATCAACATATTGTGGGGAATAATTTACCTAAAATCGCGGCAAAGGCGGGCTTGGCTTGCGCAAAGCCCCATGTTACGCCGCTCTTAGGAAAGAGAGCCTCTTATGAGCGACATGCAGAGCTTACAGATGGACGAGCCCCCGGCGACGCGTAATTTCGGCGCGGTGAACTGGATGGGGCTGCGCACGCTCTATATGAAAGAAGTCAAGCGCTTCATGAAAATCTTCCCGCAGACTTTGCTGGCGCCGATTATTTCCAACCTGCTTTATATGACAGTTTTTGTGCTCGCCTTTGCCGAACAGCGCGGCGGCGGGTCGGCGGAGTTTATTAAATTTCTCGCGCCGGGTCTGGTCATGCTGGGCATTCTCAATAATGCGGCAGCCAATAGCTCGTCCTCGATTATGACCGGCAAGATGATGGGGTCGATCAATGATGTCTTAATGCCGCCCATGTCGCATCTCGAACTGGCGCTGGGCTGGATTGGAGGGGCCGCGACGCGGGGCGTTGTTGTCGCCCTTGCCACAGCCATCGCGCTGTCAATTTTCACGCCGCTAATCCCGGTGCGGCTCTGGGCGGTGCTTTATTTCGGGATATCCGCCGCGACATTAATGGCTATGGTCGGGGTGATTTCAGGTCTTTGGGCTGAGAAATTTGACCAGCTCGCCGTGGTCAACCAATTCATCATTCTGCCGATGAGCTTTCTCTCGGGCACATTTTATCACATCGATATCCTGCCGCCTCTGTTTCACAAAATCAGCCTTGCCAATCCGCTGTTTTACCTCATTGACGGCTTTCGCTACGGTTTTCTGGGGGAGGCCGACGGCAATATCATGACCGGCGTTATCCTCATCGGCGCTCTCAATCTCATCCTCTTTGCCATTGTCCTGAAAATTTTGAAATCAGGCTGGCGTCTTAAATCATAGAAGGACTTGCATCATGGCCCAAGGCGATCATCTTTATAATACATATAAACCGCCCGCGCAGGAATTTACCCGCGGCGAAGGTGTTTATCTCTACACCGAAGACGGCACGAAATATCTCGACTTCATCGCCGGGATTTCTGTCAATTGCCTCGGCCATAGCAACCCCATCACCGTCAATGCGCTGAAGGATCATGCCGAAAAGCCTTGGCATGTTTCGGGCATGTTCCAACTGACAGGCGCGAAAACTCTCGCCAAAAAATATTGCGACGCCTTGCCTTGGGCCGACAAAGTCTTCTTCACTAATTCGGGCGCCGAGGCCCTGGAATGCGCCATGAAAACCGCGCGTAAATATCAATATGACCGCGGCCTGCCGGATAAATACGAGATCATCACCTTTACCGGCGCCTTTCACGGACGCACATTTGCGACGATTAATGCCGGCGGTAATCCGAACTATCTCAAAGGCTTTGGCCCCGCCCTGCCCGGTTTCATTCATTTGGAATTTGGCGATCACGAGGCGCTGAAAGAGGCAATGGGCGAAAACACAGCCGCTGTTTTGATCGAGCCTGTGCAAGGCGAAGGCGGGCTGCGGCCCCTGCCGCTCGAAAAACTGCGCGAGCTTCGCCGCCTCTGCGACGAACATGGCGCGCTTCTCATCTATGATGAAGTGCAATGCGGCGCTGGGCGGACGGGCAAGCTGTTTGCCCATCAATGGGCCGACACCGAGGACGGAAAAGGCGCAGAGCCTGACATCATGGCCGTAGCCAAAGGCGTCGGCGGCGGGTTTCCCATGGGCGCTTGTATCGCGACAGAAGCCGCCGCCGCAGGCATGGTGCCCGGCACGCACGGCTCCACTTATGGCGGCAACCCGCTAGCCATGGCGGTCGGCAATGCGGTCTGGGACGAGATTTCAAAGCCGGAGTTTTTAGAAAATGTCACCCGCGTTTCCAATTTCCTCAAACAGCAATTTGAAGGGCTGAAAGACGAGTTCCCGGATGTGGTGGACGAGCTGCGCGGCAAAGGTCTGCTCTGCGGTATGCGGCTAAAGAAACCGGTTCTCGTTGTGCGCAAAATAGCCTTGGACAAAGGCCTGCTCGCGGGCAGCGCGGGTGATAATGTCCTGCGCTTAGCCCCGCCGCTGATCATCACAGAAGACCATGTCCGCGAAGCCATCGGCATATTGCGCAAATGTTTCACAGAAGCGCGCGATCTTGATGACCTTTAGGCCGGTTTAGCTAGCGGCAGTCTTGAGCCCAGTCTAAAACGGTCTGGATCAATGTTCCGCGCGACCATGAAAATGAATGGTCGCCGGACAGCACCGTTTCTGTAAGGTCTATACCGCCTTGCATCTTATAGGCGGCCACCATAGGTTTGTGCACGGTCTGGGCCGGCACCGCCCCGTCTTTATCCCCGGCGATCAGCAAAACGGACTTTCCCGTGAGCTGCGGCGCAAGCGCATTAAGATTATAGCTTTCCCCATTGGCGATGATTTCCGCGACCGCTTTATCGCCGCTCCACCCTGCCAGCATTTGCAGCCCGTCGCTATAATCCGAAAAGCCTTTCGCCGCCTCAGACCCCCGCGCAAAATGTGCAGCCCGCCCGCCTAAATTAGCCGCAGAAATACCGGCAACACAGTGCAGGTTTTTATCCCGTGCTGCGCCCTGCAGAGCCGCAAAACCACCCATGGAATGACCAATAAGTGTGATGTGATCTGTATCAACCTTATAGCTCTGCGCATGAACGCGGAGAAAACCAAGCGCGCTGCCAACATCTTCGATCACGTTACTAAATGTGAACTCCCCTTCGCTCCCCCAAGCGCCCCGATAATGAAAAAACAACACATTAAATCCACCCCGCCGCAGCGCCTGCGCCAGATCAAGGTTTTTCTCATTGCCCGGATAGCCATGGAGTAAGATGACCGTAGGATGAGGCCCGGGCCCGTTCGCCTGATACATCAGGCCGTTTAACCTTTGGCCGCCGCTCTTGAAATTAAGCTCGGCTATGGCAGGCGGATGAGAGGCGTCCACGGCAGCCGCGTTCAAGGCAGCGTAATTCATTTCGCCTGCCGGGGCGCAACCTCCTACTCCGATGAGCAAGCCCATTGATAATATCTTTAAAATCCGGCGCATAATAATCCTCCACTTGCCTCCTTATATAAATATGAAGGCTGTGTCACGCGCCCGCCATTATTATCGCCGTAGGCTATCGGGGTAATGTCCTTCTCCCCGAGGGAGAAGGTGCCGCAGAGCGGCGGATGAGGGGCCACGAAAAATAGGGTGAGTTCTGCTCATCATCATAGTCGTTACCCCTCACCCACCCTTCGGGCACCCTCTCCCTCAAGGAGAGGGTCAACTCTGTTTTAGGTCTTTCAAATTGCCGCCAAATTCGCTATCTCCACTTTTTGCGCGAGGCTGACATGTCCAACCCGAAACACTTCCTGTCATTAGCGGATATCCCCGCAAGCGACTTGCGCGCCATTATGGACGACGCCCACCGCATGAAAGCGGCTAGATCCGGATTGCCAAAAGGCCGCTCCGACCCCGACGCGCCGTTCCAAGGCGAGACCCTCGCGCTGATTTTTGAAAAATCCTCGACCCGCACAAGGTTTAGCTTCGATATGGCTATGTGCCAACTTGGCGGCTCTTCCATCACGGCGACCAGCAACGACATGCAGCTTGGGCGCGGCGAGAGCATTGAAGACACCGCCAAAGTGCTGTCCAGATTTGTTGACGGCATCATGCTCCGCGCCAATAGCCACGAAACTCTCGTTAATCTCGCCCGCAATGCGGATATTCCCGTCATTAACGGCCTGACCGATTATAACCATCCCTGCCAGATCATGGCTGATCTGCAAACGCTGGAAGAACGCGGCGGTAATCTCTCTGACATGACCCTGACATGGGTTGGGGACGGCAATAATGTCGCCGTCAGCTTTATCAATGCGAGCGCAAAATTCGGCTATAGGCTAAGATTGTCCTGCCCCGAGGGCTATACGGTCTCCGGGCAAACGGTTGAGGCCGCGCGGAGCGCAGGCGCAAAAATCGAAATCATTACTGACCCGCTTAAAGCCTGCCAAAATACCGATGTCGTCATCGCCGATACATTCGTCTCGATGGGCGATACCGACACTGAAAAACGGCTGTCAGATTTGATGGGACACCAAGTCAATGACGCCTTAATGAACGCCGCCGCGACATCAGCTATCTTCCTGCATTGCCTCCCTGCCCACCGCGGCGAAGAAGTCACCACCGCCGTAATAGACGGCCCGCAAAGTGCAGTGTTTGATGAGGCCGAAAACCGACTCCACGCACAGAAGGCCGTCATACGGTGGTGCTTTGGACTTTAATATCAGCCCGTTTGACAGGTCGGGAATGAACTTAGTATTATGGGTTAATTCACTTCGTTTGGCAGTGCCTCTTCTGTCAATTCTTCCGGCTCCAAGAGTGGATCACTGCCATCCATATGAACTTTCAGCTCTTCTGCTGTCAGCAGACCATCGGCATTATAGTCCTTGGTGTTGAAGGCATTGTCATATTCACCGGATAGTTTGACGCCTTTATAATCGACATCACCCGCATCAGCTTTAAGCACAACAAAGGCGACAAATTCATCGCGGCTCAGCGCGCCGTCTGCATCGATATCGGCCGCCGTAAAGGCATTGATTACGACAGGTTCTTCCATCACCGGTTCAGCGTCCTGAGCACAAGCATAAGCGCTACTCGCCATAAGAATAGCGCTCGAAAGGGCTATGATTTTTTTTATAGTTTGCATGATAATCTCTCCTTGGTCATGCCGCCCATCCCAGCGAGATGCATAAGGTGGCGCGTAACGCCCGGCGCCGCAAATGACAGGAAATTTAGGAAACCGTCAGGAAAAACGGGCCTGATTTTGGCCATAATAGCGGCTAGCTACGGGAAAGGTTTGGAGAATTTCACGTCTCAATTTGGCCCTCTTTTGGTAAGCTGGCGGAAAGGCTACATTAAATCTAGGGTTAACGCGGCGCTGAAAACGCGGCGCATATCCTCATTGTACATTCAGGCGGTCGATTTTTATCACGGTTTCCCGTCCCGCCAAGGCCATCTGGTCTTTAATATAGACGACAGGGCCTAAAGTGGCCTGCGCATCCGCGCGAAGTGAAATCACTGCGTCAGGTTTCTCGGCCAATAAGCGCTCCACCCGTAAAGGCACTGCGGAGAGTTCTGCAAATTCATTATCCACGCTCGCGCGATCTTTGGCATCTACGTAGATCGAGATGGAAGGCACTGGAATAACAGGCGGCTCTTCTGGATATGGCGGGGTCGTGAAATCCAGCCCCTGCTCATCCAGAAAAGTCGCGGTGACGATAAAGAAAATCAGCATGATAAAGACGATATCCAGCATCGGCGTCATATTGACATCGGCATCGCTGGGCTGTCGGGCACGGCGAAATTTGATAGCTGACATATATTCCTCCCATTACGCTATGAAATAACTGTAACATAATTACATAACACAATCAAGCCTAATGATTCCAGCCACGTCTCACTCACCTCTGTCATCCCGCGCGTGACGCGGGATCCTTTCACTTTCAGCAAAGGCAACATGTAAGTAAGGCGCTTATCGTGATGCAGGGACTGAACCCGCACTGACTATGCGTTGAAATACCAAAGATCCCGCGTCGCGCGCGGGATGACAGGGGATTGTCTGGAGGCGGGGCCCGGAGTTACCCCCATCACCCAGCATCAATCGAGTGCGCCAGAACACGGCTGATATAGGTCAGGTTTTTGCCGGACTCCTCCGTCCATTGATTGAAGGCCTCCTGCACAGCGGCCTTGGCCGTTTTTGACGTCGCGGCTTTGTCAATCACCCCGGCATGAATGAGCGCAGCAGTGACATCTTTTGACAGAATAAAGCTTGGCACGCCTGAAAAGCGCAGCGCATAGCTCGCCGTATTCGCGCCCAAATGCGAGCCGTGTTTTTGCAGATAAGCCAGCAGACCGATATAATCCCCCTGCGCCCAGCCGCGAATAAAACCGTCCGCAGTTCCGGCTTGTTCCGCCATGCCGATAATCATCTTGGCATTAGGCGCAACGGTTTTGATTTTGACGGGATTGCGCACAATGGCTTTGTCAGAGGTCAACCGTTCCATATCGTCGATATCAATTTGGGCGCAGCGTTTCGGGTCGAAATTCCAAAAAGCCGCCTCAAAGCCGTCCCATTTATTCTCGACGACTTTCCAATTAAACCCTGCCTGAAAGATACGCATCGAAAATTCACTAAGCCAGCGATCATCGGATTTCGGCGCGGAGACGGCGTCCATATCCGTGCCGTAATAATGCCCTGCCAGTTTCTCCCGGAACGCCTCTTCCCCGCCATGGCGGTTGGCCGCGCGCTGAAATACCGTATCAAATTTCTCGCTCAATTATACGTCCTTTGATTTCAGCACTCGATTTCTATTCTTGAGTCTGTGTGTGATTAACATCACAGTTTTTCGGATTTATTTCTCTATTATAACATACCACACTTGGAGGACACTATGAGAAAACTAACTTTTACAATCATGGGATCGATGGTCGTAGCGGCAATTTCGCTGTCAGCTTGCGCCGCAGATCCGGCAAAGGGAGGGATTGACTCTCATACGATAAAAAAAGTTGAACAGCATTTTTCTACAGGTTCGAAGGAACCCGTCATGGTTTCGTTTGTGGATAACAGTATCACGACAATTTCTATTAAGGAGGCCAATAGAATTCATGATATTCAATATGCATTCAGGGTAACCTGCGGGGTCGTCACTATTTTGACCGATAATCTCGTGTCAGCTCAAGGAACTTGTAAGGCTTTGCAGCCGAATTCTAATATTACGATTAGTGCTGCTTGAAATAAATGAACTAAGATTGGGCCCTTCCTTACAACCGGGGACAAATAAGTTCATCTTTGCTGGGTCATATGATTTATCATTGCGTGCGCCTCTTCGCTCATCCAGTCAACTTCGCCGGGGATGCGGGCAACCTCTCGGCCTTGGCTGTCATAAAAGATGCTGGTCGGCAGACCCGGCAGGACTAATTTTGCGTTCAGGCTAAATGTGCCGTCATGCCATGCGGGTAGATTGTGGATGGTATTTTCCTCAAAAAACGCCTCCGCCTCTTCGGCTGTTCTATCGAGGCTTATGGTCACGATCTCAAAATCAGCCCCACCTCTATTGGCTTGCAGCCTATCCAGTGTCGGCATTTCAGCCACGCAAGGCGCGCACCATGTCGCCCAGACATTGACCAGAATAAGCTTGCCGCGATAATCAGCTAGCTGCATTTCGGTTTCATCAGGCAGATAAAACTGCATTGTCGGCTGAACGGGCGGGGCTGCCAGCACCTTCAGTTTTTTAAGGCTGTCTTTAGCAAATAGGTCTAAGCCCGATTTGGGCGGCTGACAGGATTGCGCAAAGACAAGCAATATGGTTACAAGCCCAATAACGAGCATAGCGCGGATAGCGTTGGCAAGCGTGAAGAAAGACGACATAGACATGGCCCTTATTCCTAAACCAAAAAAGACTCCTAAAGGAAAATCAGGCAAAGGCCAACAGATGTGGGGCGGGCGTTTTAGCGCATCCCCCGGAGAGTTGATGCAGGCGATCAATGCCTCGATTGATTTTGATAAGCGGCTGGCCGCGCAGGATATTGCCGGCTCCAAAGCCCATGCGGCGATGCTCGCCGCGCAAGGAATTATCACCAAGACAGATTTCAAGAAAATCGACAGGGGTTTATCGCAGATTTCAAAAGAGATTAAAAACGGCACTTTCCCTTTTTCGCGCGAGCTTGAAGATATTCACCTGAATATAGAGAGCCGCCTGAAAGAGAAAATCGGCGAGGCGGCGGGGCGGCTACATACTGGCCGCTCGCGCAATGATCAGGTGGCGACGGATTTCCGTCTTTGGGTGCGCGATCACCTCGATCAATTCGACGCCCAGTTGGAAAAACTGCAACGGGCATTATTGGATCAGGCCGAAGCTAATGCCGATACGATCATGCCCGGCTTTACCCATTTGCAATCGGCGCAGCCCGTAACCTTTGGCCATCATATGCTGGCCTATTTGGAAATGTTCGCGCGAGATCGTGCCCGGTTTAAAGATTGCCGCGCGCGGATGAATGAAAGCCCGCTCGGCGCGGCGGCTTTGGCCGGAACGCCCTATCCGATAGACCGCAAAATGACGGCCAAAGAGCTTGGCTTTGCCCGGCCTATGGCCAATTCACTCGACGCGGTCTCGGCGCGGGACTTCGCCCTCGAAGCCCTCGCGGCGGCCAGTATTTGCGCTACGCATCTCTCGCGCCTGTCCGAAGAGATCGTGATTTGGATGAGCGCACAGTTCCAATTTGTCTCGCTCTCAGACGCCTTCACCACGGGCAGCTCGATCATGCCGCAAAAGCGCAACCCGGACGCCGCCGAGCTTATCCGCGCCAAGGTCGGGCGCATTGTCGGGGCGATGACCAGCCTAACCATCGTCATGAAGGGCCTGCCGCTGGCCTATTCCAAAGACATGCAGGAAGACAAAGAACCTGTTTTCGACGCCTTTGACGCGCTCGATTTGGGCCTCGCCGCCATGGCCGGAATGGTTGCCGATATGACGCCCAATAAAGAGCGGTTAACCGAGGCCGCAGGCGCCGCATTTTCCACAGCCACAGACCTCGCCGATTGGCTGGTGATGAAGCTGAATATGCCGTTTCGCGAAGCGCACCACGCCACAGGCACGATTGTCGCGCTGGCCGAAAAGCAAGGTAAAACGCTAGGCGCAATGGATTTGGTAGACATGCAAAAGGTCGAGCCAAAAATCACCAAAGATATTTATTCGGTGCTAACTCCTTTAGCCTCAGCTAAATCCCGCACCAGCTACGGCGGAACAGCGCCGAGAGAAGTACGCAAACAAGTGCGGCGATGGCGGAAAGTTTTGGGTGAAAAAACGCGGCTTAAGCCCTAATCTACAACTATCGAAGGACAGCAAATCGATGATCTGTTTTCCCGTCCATAATCATATCCGCCATCAACTCCCCCGACCCGGCGCAAAGCGTCCAACCCATATGGCCATGACCAGTATTAATCCATAATCTGGGCACAGATGTCGGCCCGATATAGGGACGACCGGATTGAGTCATCGGGCGCAGACCCGACCATCGGGTTAACGGTTCTCCGGCGGCGGTCATGATCTGCGGCGCAAGTTCTGTCCAGCGCCGGATAAGAGCTTCGTCGCTCTCTGCATTCACCGTTCCCGAGAGGCGAACATGATCGCCAAATATTGTGAGCGCAGAGCGGCTATGCGCGTCCATGATTGGGACTTCAGGCAACGCCATATCAGGCCGTTTATAATTCACCGCATAGCCTTTGAGCGAGTTCATCAACAGAGAAACCCCTACTTGTTTTGCAATTTCGGCGCTCTGCGCCCCTGCAGCGATAATAACATGATCGGCGCGAAAGACATGATCGTCCAACCGCGCGGCAACACCCGTTTTGCCTCGGTGCAAGCGAAGGCCCGCCGCCTCATAGATAAAGACCACGCCATTATTATAGAGATGCTCTGATAAAGCCTGGCAATAGGCATGGGCATTACCTGATCTGTCTTCTGCAAAATAAAGTGCAGGACGGCCCAGAGTTTTATAATCGTCAACAATAAGGTCTGATTTGATCTCGTCGCCCCTATAAATAACTTGGGCTCTCCGGGCTGTCGCGACATCAACATAAAGCTTATAACATCCCGGCTCACGCGCACGATCCGTCAGTTCCAAATCCGCCATACGCGCCCCTAATAAAGCCGCTGAATATTTGGCTAGGTCATAGACAGCCTTAAATGCTGCATCACTCCCTGCGCGATCAAAACCGCTAAACCCTCCTTGAATATCCCATGGCCGGGCTTGCGAGGGATGAATCATGCCCGAATTGGCAAAGCTCGCGCCCTCTCCTGGGCCCGGTCGGCTGTCAATGAGCGTCACCTTGGCCCCGCGCGACATCAGCGCATCTGCCGTCGACAGACCGATCAGCCCGGCGCCAATAATCAGGATATGCGGAGTGTTTGCCATCGCCGCGCCCTATAGCAAGTCAGGACAGAATAAAAAGACTGATTTGCATTTACAAAGAAAAATGTCAAAGACTACAGAAGCAATAAGAGGTCTAAGATGATACCTACAATAAAAATGGCTTTGCTAAGCGTTTGCGCTCTGGCTTTGATGGCTTGCGGCACAAAAGAAACCACCCCTCCTGATGCCCTGATCGCAACGCCCCAAGGCCCCGTTCAAGGCGTTAGCACCCAAGATGCGGGCTTCTATAATTTTAAAGGCCTTCCCTTCGCAGCGCCGCCTATCGGCGCTTTGCGCTGGTCGCCGCCGCAGCCTGCCGCAACATGGGATGAGGCCCTTATAGCCAATATATTTGGCAATCGCTGTATGCAGTCCAGCGGGGCGGAGGAGGATTTTTTTGACCTCTTAATCAAAGGTCACGGCTTGGGGCCGATTAAAAACTTCCTGATCAAACGCGTTGTTGCAATGCAAAAGCCCACTCCGATGAGCGAGGACTGTCTTTATCTGAATGTGCGCACGGGTAATCTGAAGGGCAAAGCGCAGCAGCCCGTCATGGTCTGGATACATGGTGGCGGCCATCAATTCGGCTCCGGCGACCCTGCCTATTACCAAAACAATGCACTGGCCCAAAAGGGTATTGTGCTTGTGACAATTAATTACCGCCTCGGCGTCTTTGGCTATATGGCGCACCCCGCTTTGTCAGCTACTGACCCGAACGGGGTTTCGGGCAATTACGGCACGCTCGACCAAATCGCAGCGCTGCAATGGGTGCGCGACAATATCAGCGCCTATGGCGGCGATCCTGATAATGTGACCATATTCGGCGAAAGTGCAGGAGCTTGGTCTGTCACCGAGCTTATGGCCAGCCCACTTGCCAAAGGATTGTTTCACAAAGCTATCGGGCAAAGCGGGGCTTCGAGCTATCATCTTGGCCAGATGGATGAAGACGCCCCCGATAGCGTCAAGGGTTGGCCCGGCGGCTATGTTATGGGCCGTAAGGTGGCGCAATCTGTCGGCTTGGAGAACCCGACGGCGGCGGAGTTTCGCGCCGTGCCCGCCCGCGATATCATCGAGAACCTGCCGCCCAAAGCCGCCGACGCCTTTCATCATATTCGCGACGGCTATGTTTTTCCCAAAAATGTCGGCCTCGCTTTCGCAAATGGGAGTTACAATAAAGTCCCAACGCTCTTTGGTTTTAACTCCGATGAAGCTACCTTGTTTTTCCCGAATGACCCTCAGCCCACAGTCTGGCTGGAGGATATGCCGACCCAAGACCGCGACGCCCAGATAAAAGCGCTCTCTGCGGCTTTTCCAACGCAGGCGGAAACAGTGATTGATCTCTATAATCTGGATACAGATTTTACTGACGGCGGCACGCGGTTTATGGGTGACGAGATTTTCGGGATGAATATTCGCTATGTCACGCGGCAAAACGAAGCCAATGGACAGGACGCTTATAGCTATTTCTTCTCGCGGATTCCGCCGAGCAAAAAACAGAGCCTAGGCGCATTTCACGCCGCTGAAATTGGCTTTGTCTTTGGCAGTCACGAAAAAGCCCTCGGCCAAAGCGAAGAAGACAAAGCCTTATCAGAAATGATGCAAGGCTATTGGGTGAATTTTGCCAAGACCGGCAATCCAAACGGCGCAAGCCTGCCGGAGTGGCAGCGACATCAAGGCGAAAACTGGATGCATTTCACAGCCAATACGGGGGAGGCATCGGGCGCTATGAAAAATATCCGGAGAGACAAAATAGATGCTTTATCAGAAGGGCTGAATTTAAAGCTAAAACAATTAAGAGCCGCTCAAAACTCGCCTAATCCTCAAACTCAACCAAACTCTGCCGTTTCCGATTGACAGTCAGCCGCGTGACATCAGGGCGGGAATAATGCCCTGAAGGGTCGAAATTTTGCCGCTCGCGGCGAACAAAGGCCGGGTCGAGCTGGCAATAGCGGATGCCCTCTTCGCCGCTGACAGGCGGCAAAACCCATGACCCGTCCGGCGCGGCTACGCAGGAGCCGCCATTGGCCGGCATATCCCCTAATGCCGCTTTGATTTCATCCGCGAACGGCGTATCATCGCGCACGTCTTGGGGCCGCATGATGGCCGAGACCGAGACCGCATAGCTGCGCCCTTCTTTAGCCAGTATAGGAGTTAAATCCGCCGTGTTACGCGCGCTCCCCGGCCAGCAGGCAATATGCAAATCCTCGCCCTGAGCATAAAGCGCGGCGCGGGAGAGCGGCATCCAGTTCTCCCAGCAATTCAGCCCGCCCACGGTAAAACCCCCGAGCTTATGGGTGACAAGCCCGGCTCCGTCGCCGGGTGACCAGACGAGGCGTTCCTCATAAGTTGGCTGGAGTTTACGGTGGACGGATAGGATAACCCCGCCCGCATCAATATAGACATAGCTACAATAAAGTGAATGACCGCTGCGGTCTCCGGCGCGTTCGATAATGCCGAGATAACAGGCCATATTCGCCGCTTTCAGCGCCGCGCAGACATCGCCCAAATGGCCCTTTTCTATGGTGATAGCCTGATCAGAATAATGGGCGAAAATCTCTTTTTGCTTGGCATTGTTAAACCGTGCCCCGCCTGTACCGTCCAGCCAGAACGGGTAGCCCGGAACAAAGCCCTCACTAAAGACAATGAGGTTCGCGCCTTCGCTCGCGGCCTCGGATATAGCGGCAATAACTTTCGCCAAACCGCCCTCGCGGCTAAGCCAAGCCGGGGCCAATTGCGGCAAAGCCAGTTTTAATAGAGGCATCTCTCGTTCCATCAATTCATCTCTTATTAAACTTGTTTCCAAACGGTATAGAAAGGCTTTCCCGCTATGCCTTACTCGAATTGTGGGGTAGACTGCTATGTTAAAAAATTATTTAAAAAACACATCTGGCCAAATGGCCATTATGTTTTCCATGCTTGCTGGGCTTCTTATTATCGGCATAGGCGTGGCTATTGATACAATGGCCGTCACCAGCCAAAAAGAGACACTACAAAGTTATGCCGACGCAGCTGTTCTCGCAGCGGTAACCTCCGGCGAAACGGATATCATTAAGCTTCAAGCCGTCGTGGATGCAATTATTGCCAATCAGAATATTGGCGGTTGGGCTATTACTGCCACAGCCCGTATCGAAAATGAAACCGTGATCGTGGATGCCTCAACAGTTTATGATACGTCCATTATGGGTATGGCCGGGTTTGATCATATCCCGGTCAACGTCACGACAGCCTCGCCGCAAATTCAAGCCACGCCGATTAACCTTGCACTGGTTCTGGATACAACGGATTCAATGTCCGGTGATAATATTGAGGATCTGCAAGACGCCGTTGAAAAGCTGTTGCAAGATCTGGAGGATAGCGGTGCTGATGTGCGTGTGGCCCTCGTGCCCTTTGGCGAATATGTGAATATTCAATCGCAGAATGGCGCGGCTTGGCTTGATACGTCGCTGGACGGTACGAGCATAACTGCGAATGAAAATTATAACAGTTACCCGGTGATTACGCCGGGCGTTTGCACTCCGACCGGCAACATGCTTCCGGGATCCCCTATCTATGCGGATGGCGTCTTAACGGGGTACAATCCTGATTACGCTGAACAATCCTGTACAAGTACGGTTTATGGGCCCCCGGTTCCGATGACAAGAACAGTGACAACGGATTATATATGGCATGGATGTGCGGGTTCGCGCACCGCGCCTTTAAATATTGACCCGGCTTTTGGCGGAACACAAATTCCCGGCGCGATGCAAGTCATCAGAGACGGCAGCACAAAGATTAACGCCTTTTGCGGACAGGAACTTATCCCCCTAACGAATGACCTCAACAGCATTGATGACGCCGTCAAAAATCTGACAACGTCGGGAAATACCTATATTCCAACCGGCCTGATGTGGGGATGGCGCGTGCTCGATCCGGCTGTGCCCTTCACCGAATCTTCGACCACAATGGGGGACGGTATTAATGCGATCTTACTGATGACAGATGGAGCAAATACGCGTGCACAAAATGGTGTTCACCATAATAGCAACAGCGGAGCAACCGGCGTAACCCTCTCCTCAACAATTTGCGAGGCCATCAAAACCGACGGCCTTCAAATTTTCACAGTAGGTTATCAACTCCCCGGCAGCGCGTCATCGACAAATACGATGCTGGAAAACTGCGCCTCTAATGCTTCATATAATTTTGATGCCAATAATGCCCAGCAACTCAAAAAAGCATTTGAAGACATCGGTGTGTCGCTTAGAAATGTCCGCCTGAGCTATTAGACCAGCGCAAGGCTATTTAGGCGCGAGCACCATGGTCATCAACCGGCCTTCGGTCTTGGGTTCAAACTCGACCTTTGTGATCTCTTCGAAATCTTCCTTAACGCGGGCGAGCAAAGTCATGCCGCGGTCCATATGCGCCATTTCGCGGCCGCGAAAGCGGATCGTGACTTTGACCTTATCGCCGCGGTCAAAGAATTTTTGCATGGCCTTGGTTTTGACCTCATAATCATGGACATCAATATTGGGCCGCATCTTAATCTCTTTAAGCGTTTGTGTGCGCTGGTTCTTGCGGTTGGCCGCTTTCTTTTTCTGGTTTTCAAAACGAAGCTTGCCGTAATCGAGAACTTTGCAGACAGGCGTTTCGCCGGGCGCGACTTCGACCAAGTCCAATCCTGCGGAGCGGGCAGCGGCCAAGGCTTCGTCTAGGCTGACAACGCCTTTCTTTTCGCCGGTTTCAATGATGAGGAGAACTTGGGGATTCGTGATGTCACGATTTATGCGCGGCCCTTTCGGTTTTTTGGCGGGCATTGCGGCAAAGGGACGTCTGGCGATGCTAAATTCTCCTGATGTTGTTATAGCAGGCTGAATATGGACGCGGGCGGCGCTTATTTCAAGAGGTCTTTGTAGATTGCGAGCGTTTTACATTGCAGGCTTTCTGTGGAGAAATTGGCCGCAATACGGGCACGGGCCGCAAGGCCGTTATAATCTTTCCAGCTTAACGCCTTGCGAATGCCGTCTGCCAAAGCCTTGGCATCGCCTGGGGGAACAAAATATCCCGTTTGCCCGCCTACCACCGTTTCCAGCGCCCCGCCATGGGCCGTGGCAACAACAGGCTTTTGCATCGCTTGCGCCTCCGCCGCGACGCGGCCAAAAGCTTCGGGGTCTGTTGAAGCAGAGACCACCACATCAGACGCAGCCAAGGCGGTTGGCATATCGCGGCTATGACCCGGCATGATAACACGGCTGCCCAAGCCCAAGATTTTAGCTTTTGCCTTTAGCTCGGCCAGATAGCCATCCCGTCCCTGCGCGTCGCCGAGCAAGACAAGCGCGCAATTTTCCGGCAGCATCGCTAAAGCCTCAATAGCCACCAACTGCCCTTTCCACCGCGTCAGCCGTCCGGGCAATAGGATGAGTTTCTGCTTGGGCGAGACCCGCCAGCGATTGCGCTGAGCCGTGATATCTTTGGCGCTGAATTTGGCCGGGTCAAACCGCGCCATATCGACCCCTCGCGGGATAACAGTAATTTTCGCAGCGTCTGTTCCGTGCGTCTTGATAATATGGGCTTTGGTATAGTCGGAATTGGCAATGATGCGCACTCCTCTTGCCATCACTGAATTATAATACCGCTTGAATCCTGAGCGGCCATTATAAATTCCGTGATAGGTCGTGACAAAAGACACATTTTCTGCTTTGGCGGCAAAAAAGGCGGGCCAAGCCGGGGCGCGGGAGCGGGCATGGATAATATCAATCTCGCAATGTTTGATGATTGCGCGGATCAGCTTTATCCGTTTGGGCACGGTGAGGATATTTTTCGAGCCTATATTGGCTATGTGTGACGTTGCGCCCATATTGATGAGCGCCTCTTCCAGACGCCCGCCTGCGCTGACGACATGCGCGCCGTGGCCTTTGGCGATTAAAGCCTGCGCAATTTCAAGCGTGGTCGCTTCAACGCCTCCGGCATTGAGTTCGGGCACGGTTTGGAGCACATTCATGGAGAAAGAATCCTCATAGGAACGCCTTAGCATGCACAAAGATATACCGCTCAAGTTTTTATCCACGCCGGACGGCGAAAAAATTGCTTATAAATACAGTCCCGGCAAAGGCCCAACCCTCATCTGGTGCGGTGGCCTGAAGTCCGACATGGAGGGCAGCAAGGCTACCCATCTCCACGGCTGGGCGATTAAAGAAGGCCGCCCTTTTATCCGCTTTGATTATTTCGGCCACGGCGAAAGCTCGGGACGCTTTCGGGACAGCATGGTCAGCCGCTGGGCGCAGGATACGATACAAGTCATTGATGATTTGACGGAAGGCGATGTCATTCTTATCGGCTCCTCTATGGGGGGATGGGCTTCGCTCCTCGCGGCTATGGCCCGCCCTGCAAAGGTTAAGGCTTTGCTTCTCATTGCCCCCGCGCCCGATTTTACCGAAAAACTAATGTGGGCGAATTGGTCCCCCGCGCAGCGCGAAACACTGATCCGCGAGGGCATCCTCTATGAACCCTCCGGTTATGACGAGCCATATGAATATAGCCGCGACCTCATCGAAGATGGCCGCAATAATCAGATTTTGGACGCGCCGATAAATTTCCCCGGCCCCGTCCGTATCCTCCAAGGCGCCAAAGACGATGCCGTTTCGTGGCAATATTCGCAAAAAATCATGGACGTTATCACCAGCCAAGACATTGACTATACGCTTGTCAAAGACGGCGATCATAGCCTGTCTACTTCTGCTGATTTGGACCGCCTTGTCCGCACAGCGAAAGAGCTTTGCCGAATTGTCTCCGCATGACGCAAAACCTGACGATCATAAGGGCAAGACGGCTTTGGACCGAGAAGTTTCGCTCCGCAGGATTGGAGACACCCGATCTTGACGCCCGGATTTTATTGATGGCCGCAACCGGATTGTCCCATGCAGATATGATCACACGTAGCAGCGATAGGCTGTCGCTCAGTGATTTAGAAAAACTCGCCGTCATGGCAGAGCGCCGCTTGGCGGGAGAGCCTATAGATCATATTCTCGGGTACCGCGAATTTTACGGGCGCAAATTCAAAGTCACCAAAGATGTGCTCTCCCCCCGGCCTGAAACAGAATTGCTTGCCACCGCCGCGCTTAAGGCGATTAAAAACATCAAAACCCCCCGCTTGCTTGATCTTGGCACAGGGTCAGGGGCGATTATTATTTCCGTCTTGGCCGAAAATACAGAAGCCATTGGAATGGCCGCTGATCTCTCCGCCGCCGCTCTCAAAGTCGCGCGGGAAAACGCGCTGGCCTACAATGTTGCGGATCGCTTGAGTTTTGCGTTAGGGAGCTGGTTTGAACCTATTACGGGCCACTTTGATATCATCCTCTCCAACCCGCCCTATATCACCGATGCCGCGATGGGGCAGCTAAGCTGCGAAGTCGCCAATTTCGATCCCGCTCTGGCTTTGCGCGGCGGGGCGGACGGGCTGGACGCTTACCGCGTCATTATCGGCGGCGCTTCGGCGCATCTGAAACCCGGCGGTTACCTCATTTTCGAGATCGGCTATGACCAAGGCCAAACGGTTACGGCGCTCCTTAAAGCCGCCAAGTTTCGAAATATTGACCTCACGCAAGATATCGCGGGTCATAACCGCGTCATTAAAGCTGTGTTTTAATCGCAAAAAAAGCTTTGCCTTTGGCTCAGCTTTTGCTATTCATTTCCTGTGAGTTGCCAAGCAGTGAAACAACTGCGCCTCACTAAAGCCCAAAATCGAAAAGCTGTCGCAATATCGCGCGCTTGAAATTTTAATATTGGGAAACTTAAGGACGTTATGATGAAACGCCAACGCGGACGTAACCGCAACCATAATAACCACAATAAAAACAATAATAATCCTAACCGCTCATTGGATAGTAATGGGCCGGACGGAAAAGTGCGGGGTAATGCCTCCACGATCTATGAAAAATACACCTCGCTCGCACGCGATGCCAAAACCAGTGGTAGCCGTGTCAAAGCCGAGAATTTTTTACAACATGCCGAACATTATCTGCGCCTGATGAACGTGCAGGAAACTGCCAAACAAGCCGCGCGCGCAGAACGCGAATCCCAAGAGGCTGCCCGCGCCGCCAAAGAAGAGCAGCGGCATGGAAATAAAGAACAGGGCAAAAACAAAGAACGCCAAACGGCTAAAACTGAAACGCCTGAAGCTGGGGATGCACTTGAAGTCGTAACGCCTTCTGCAAATAATGACGGCGCTAACCCGGCCCCCGAAGAGGCTCCTAAACGTCGTCGCAAAGCCCCAGCCCGTAAAACAACTGAAACAGAGACCGTAGACGCGGCAGAGTAAGCTCAGGCCTAAACTGCCACCTCATTCCCTTGCCAGCGCCTACCCTCTCGCGACCATCATCTTTTTGACTTCGGCAATCGCCTTGGCCGGGTTCAGCCCTTTGGGGCAAACATTGGCGCAGTTCATGATGGTGTGGCAGCGGTAAAGCTTGAACGGATCGTCGAGCTTTTCAAGGCGCTCGGATTTGGCCTCATCGCGGCTATCGACCAGCCAACGGTAAGCTTGCAGCAAGGCAGCGGGGCCAAGATAACGATCCCCGTTCCACCAATAGCTCGGACAGGAGGTCGAACACGACGCGCAGAGAATGCATTCATAATAACCGTCAAGCTTATCGCGGTCTTCCGGGCTTTGTATATGCTCCTGCGCCGGGTCGGCGGTGGATGTCTGCAGCCACGGCTCGATCGAGGCATATTGTTCATAGAAATTGGACAGATCCGGCACGAGGTCGCGCACGACCGGCAGATGCGGCAGCGGCGAGATGGTAATATCCGCCTTACTGTTTGGGCCGGCGACATCTTCAATCGCTTTAGTGCAGGCAAGCGTATTGCGTCCGCCAATATTCATGGCGCAGGAACCGCATACGCCTTCGCGGCAAGAGCGGCGAAAAGCAAGGGTCGGGTCGATCTCGTTTTTAATCTTTATCATGGCGTCAAGCACCATCGGCCCGCACGCATCCAAATCAATCTCGTAGCTATCCCAATAAGGGTTTTTACCCTCCGCCGGGTCATAACGGTAGATTTTGAAGGTCTTAAGCCGCTTGGCCCCCGCAGGCGCTTTCCAAACCTTACCTTTGCCAACTTTGGATTTTTTAGGAAGCGAGAGCTGAACCATGGAGAGAAACCTTACTTATTCGAAGGCGTTTATAGGAGGTTGCGAGGAAAGAGGCGATAGGTTTTTTGATATTTTATCGCTTCCTTTAAAACTATCATCCCGATGTCACCCCGGCCTTGCGCCGGGGCCTTTGGCCTATAATCTGATGATCTGTATGCGCGTGGAGTTCCCGAAGCTGCCTGCCTTGCTTGTACTCTGAAAACGTTGCGAGGGCAAAGGTCCCGCGTCAAGCGCGGGATGACAATATTATCAAGCGTTAGCTTGATGCAGGCTTCCCCGTATCCGCCTTTCCGTACCAATTCATGTTCCGCGTTAGGTACATTGTCATGGCGATAGCGATGAAACTGGCGAGAGCGCCGATCATCAGGGCGAAATCCTGCATCCGCATTAAGCTATAAAGCAGCCCGTAAACGAGGGTAAAGACGAGGCCCGCCCTTGCAATATATTTACGGTGACCAAAGACCGCGCCGGCATAGCCCGCTGTAGCCGCAATCGTGGCCCCGGCCGAGACGAGAAAAGCGCCTGTAAAGCCAATACGTTCAGAGAAGGCGAGCAGCAAGAGATAGAAAATGCTCTGCGCCAAACCGATAAGAATATATTGCGCGGGATGAACGCGCACACCGATAATGACCTCGAACAGGAAATAAGCGATAAACACCATGCCGATAAATAACACGCTATATTTCAAAGCGCGGTTGACGGTCTGGTAAGGGTTATCTGTTGAGACGAATTGCACGATCATGATTTTATCGGGGCCAGTCAACGCGGCAAGGTTATGCGCCTTGCCCTGTCCGCGAATACCGCGGCGAAGATAGGGCACTGACCAATTCGCCGAAAACCCCGTCTTCGTGATCTCGCGGCCATCGGGTGGAAACCCGCCTTCAAACCCCGGGTCGGCCCAATCAGCGCTAATATTAACCGTGGTCGATTGCGCGAAAGGCACAATGCCCAACCGCCGCGCACCGCCCAGCACCATTTCGGCTTTGACGGTGAACGCCTTACCCGTTTTAACAATGTCAGCAGCAGGGACGGAGAGATAAGTCTGCTCGCGCTGCTGGCGTAGCCAACCATAGGCTTGATAATTTTTCGCCGTCACAGGGCCTTTATGTCCCAGCGCAGGAATATCCATAGTGCGAACCCCCTTCGAGGCCGGAAACACACTGATAGAACTGTCCAGATTTGCCGGTTCGAATTTGCGCCGCTCGCCGCCCGGCAGTACCAATTCAACATCTTTTTTCAGCCCCCTTACATCCGATAACGCAACAACGATTTTGGCGCGGCTCCAATCTATGGTCAGGCGGTCCGGATGATTCCCTATTTTCGCGAAAGAGCCAACCAACTGCCCCTGCCCTTGATAGGTCGGGATTTTGAACAATGATCGTTTTCGAACCGTCGTTTCAATCCCGGAAAAATCGGCATGGCCGTTTTCAGCAAAAATGACGTAATTGCCACTCTCGGACACCTGGTCATGATTATCGGTCTGCACATAGGGCGCGACCAACATCGGGCCGGAGATATATTGCTCCCCGCCATAACGCTCGGAAACTTCGCGGGTGACCTCATCGGCGTGCGCGCTCCGCTCAAAGCTGATATAGGAAATAAACATCGCCGGGATGGCCATGAGCATGACCAGCGCGCAGATGATGATAAGTTTAAGGCCCGGAGAATTATGAGGCGTCTTTCCGGCCATTGTATTTTGAGTTGTGGGCGTATTTTGTGTCGTGGGCATAGCCCCCTCCAATATAATGAAATGAGGGGGCGGAATGATATCAAATATCGTCAGCTTTGCGGCAAGCCTTGGACAAGATCAAGGTGATTTGGCGGCGCTATTCAGCCGCTTCGAGTCTGTCCATATCACGGCAATAATCAGGAAAACGAAAGTTGATGACCGAAGTTCGCGATCCAAAGAGAAATTCCAAATCTTCTTTTGTGCATCCCAATAATTTGCAGATATCGGCCACAATCAAATTACGGGCATTATGGCGGGAATGTTTCGCCGCGTGTATGGCCGCCTCTATGAAGTCAGCAGAAGGATTTGCAGATTGCGGCGCAACATCTTCAGGCGCAGAATTTTCAATAATCAGGCATAACGGCATGGCGTGTCCTTGTTCAAGGCCCCCAATTCCACATGCCCGCCCTCTAACAAACACAAATTTACGGAAATGCAAAATTAAATTTTCATTTTAGCGTATTTTATAACTATGGGTGCGCGGCAAGAGTCTTAACCCACACTAACCATCTTAATTCATCTTATAGTTGTAATTATATATTATAAACGAAATATATGGAGATGGCTTATGTTTGGAAAAGCTCAAAATCGACGCCGTAATGACGATGGGCCAGAAGCCTATGCCCGGCCTATTCATGAAGAACAGCGGCCACAGCGCGGAGCCGTGCTCATACCTGAGCTGGTTTTTGACAGTGATGAAATGGCGGCAACGATTTCCACAGGAACCCAAAGCGCAAACAGCGAAGTCAAATCCATCGTCACAAATGCGCTTTACGAAACTTTGAATCTATCACAGCTTTCTACCCTACCCCTCGATCAAGCACAGCGCGATATCGGGGAAATTATTGCCGATATTATCAATATCCGTAATATTCGAATATCGACATCCGAGCAAACAGTCATGGCAAAAGAAATTTGCCATGACCTCCTCGGTTTCGGGCCGCTAGACCCCCTGCTCGCCCGCGACGATATTGGCGATATTATGGTCAATGGGCTGGGCGATATATTTATTGAGCAAAACGGCCTGATCGAAAGAACCGATATCCGCTTTGACAGCGAAAAACAGCTCACCGAAATATGCCAAAGATTGGCCCGGCAAACCGGACGGCATGTTGATAGGGCCAATCCGATTTGCGACGCAAGGCTGGAAGACGGCTCGCGGGTCAATGTGATATTGCCGCCGCTCTCGGTCAAAGGCCCGGCGCTGACCATTCGTAAATTCAAGCGCGACAGGCTTGTACTGCGCGACCTTGTCGATAAAAATACGATCTCGCCCGCCGGCGCCCGCATCCTCGCCATTATTGCCGCTTGCCAATGTAATATCCTGATTTCGGGCGGGACGGGATCGGGCAAGACAACATTGCTCAATTGCCTGACCGCCTTTATCAATCCGCGCGAGCGGGTGATTACCTGCGAAGACACAGCCGAGCTGCAACTGCAACAGCCCCATGTGGTCAGCCTCGAAACCCGTCCGCCAAATATAGAAGGCAAAGGCACCGTAACCATGCGCGATCTTGTACGTAACTGCCTGAGGATGCGGCCCGAACGGATTATTGTCGGCGAAGTGCGCGGCCCCGAAGCTATGGATTTACTGCAGGCGATGAATACCGGCCATGACGGCTCGATGGGCACGCTTCACGCCAATACACCGCGCGACGCGCTCTCGCGGCTCGAAGCCATGGTGACCATGTCGGCCACCTCACTGCCGCCCCATATCATCCGCCAGATGATTGTCAGCGCCGTAGATATCATCGTGCAAACGGTGCGCCTCAGAGATGGCTCACGCAAGATTACCAATATCACTGAAGTGCTTCGCTTGGATAGTAATGTCATCATCACCCAGGATTTATTGACGTTTGAATATCTGGGCGAAACCGAGCAAGGGAAAATTCAAGGCGAGCATAAATCCACAGGCATTGCGCGCCCGCGTTTTTGGGATCGCGCACATTATTTCGGACTTACAGATCGGCTCTCCGAAGCTCTGGAAGAAGCCGGAGCGCCGGCATTGCGCCCGATGAGCGCGGAAGACGCCGCCTAATAGCTTGATCCAAACACGCGGCGCAGGATTTCGCTGGTGCGCTTGGCAGGGTTCTCGCGGATGGCTTTTTCTTCAATGGCAATATAATGAAACACGCCTTTCAGGCCGTAATCGACTCCGTGCCGGATCAGGTCGGTTCTCGCATCGGCCCCGAGTTGCGGCGCAATCGGAATATTACGCAAGCTGCCCACGACTTGGTCGACGAGCTGTAAAGCCCCTGTCTGGCCCAGCGCATTTTCCATAATCGGCGAGAAAAGCTGGGTGAGCTTACTGCTAGTATGGTCGGCCAAATATTGCGTCGCCGCATTATCCGGCCCGCGCACGATGTTAATCGCGTCGGTGATGGTCAGGCCCCGTATCGCGCTGAGGAAAATATCTTTGGCCACAGGCGCTGCTTTTTCTGCGCCGCGGTTAAGTTGCTGCTGTAATTCGACCAGCAGACCGTCTGCTCCAATCGGCGAGAGATAACCCTGCACATCCTGCAAAATTTTGGGCAGCGGAATGCGCACCAATGCATTGCCGAGAAACCCGTCCAATATGCCGAGATTGGCGAGCGCATTACCCACGCCGTTATCCAGCGCGGCGCGTATCCCCATCGCGGCGTCGGCTTGGCTCAAAATGCCGGAACCGAGAATGCCTTCGAGGATGGCCGGATCGAGAGTTTCGCAAGCGGTCAGCGCCGTGCCGCCCAGTCCCAATAATACAAAGCGTCTGTCTAAAGTCATATCATCCTCCCAATAGGTTATGGCCTATCTTGGAACTTCGGGCCGCGTTTTTCAAGGAAGGCTTACACGTCCTAACTCTTGCTCTTCAGCCTGAGCCAATCGCGCTTGGGCAGGCCGTAAAGCTGGTCCATAAATTCCATCTGCAGCCCTATAGGCCGTGTATGCGGGCTGTTCCACATCATGGCGATGCCGGAGCGTTGTTCGGGATCGAACAGAACTAGCGCGCGGTAACCTTCAACTCCGCCGCGATGCCCAACGACTTTGTGGCCGGAATAATCATAGACCCGCCAACCGAGACCGTAATGGGCATTTTCCAATGCGCTGAATTTACGCCGCAAAAACCGTTGCTCGCGCGGGGTTTCAACGCGCGGAGTTTGCATTTCGGTCAGGATTTCGGCGGATAATTTATTTTCGGCGGGCATTTGCGCGATCATCCATTTTCCTAAATCTTTGATCGAAGAATTCACCCCTGCCGCTGCCGGAACGCGGTAGTAATTTTCTTTGACGCGATTGATACGAACCCCGTGCCGCCCATGTGGCCGCGCCCAGGATTTGGAGCGCTTAAGACCTGCGAGTGTCGTTGAAGCCGTCGTCATACCCAGCGGCTCGAAAATGCGCTCATTGACGGCAGCTTTGTATGGCAGGCCCGTGACAGTTTCGACGATTTCAGAGGAGGCATCAAAGGCGACATTTTGATAGGTGTGGCATGTCCCCGGCTGGCAAAGATATTTCAAATCCTTTAGCGCGCCGCGGATATCTTTGGCCCGTCTGCCGCCTTCGATCCGGTTATCATAGGCATTGCGCACAATGCCGACGCGGTGGGAGAGAAGGTCTTCAATCGACACCGGGTTTTCATTGGGCGGAAGCGCGAGCGAAGCCGCGTGAACCGTCGCCGGTTCGGCCAGATCAAAATGCCCCTCCTCTTCGAGCGAGAGCACAGTCGCCGCCGCCACGCCTTTGGAGACCGAGGCCCAGCGAAAAACCGTATCGGGCGTGACCAGCATATTACTATCGCGCAAGACCTCGCCGTAACCTTTGGCAAAACTCATCTTGCCGTCTTCGACAATGGCGATAGACATGCCGACCATTTCAAGTTGCTGCATCAGTTGCCCGGCGCGTTTGTCCAGCTCTTCAATATCAATACCAGGCTCGCGCATTTGGCCGGAGCCGGTAGCCATCGCGCTCGCCGTATAAGCGGCGCAGAGAACAAAGCTAAGCAAGAGACGGAAAATCATGACACGCCTCTAAAAGACGCCGCGTATTTCTGTCCAGCGAACTCTTCAGTGCCTTGCATTAAAATCCCCTCATGCCCCTGCCATAATCCATATCAGCAAGCCCGCGCCGAGTAAAAGCCGATACACCATGAAGGGGAAGAACCCGATCTTGCTGACCCATTTCATAAACAGCGCGATACAGCCATAGGCCGCGACAAAAGAGAGCACGGCGACGATGAGGCCGTCGGTCAGGCTCGCCCCGCCGCTTTGATCGCCTGCCAGTTTTAGAATGGAAAACAAACCCCCCGCGCCAATAACCGGAAGGCTCATCAGCATAGAAAAGCGAGCCGACTCGATGCGGGTCATGTTCATAAACCGTGCTGCGGTCATGGTAATGCCCGAGCGCGAGGTTCCGGGGATGAGGGCGAGGGCCTGCGCAAAGCCAAGCAATGTCGCCCCGCGCCATGTCAGGTCATCACTCGTCCGCTCCTGCTTGCCTTTCACATCTGACACCCAGAGGAGAACCCCGAAAACAATCGTGGTGAAGGCGATAATCTTGGGCGAGCGCAGCAAGACATCAAATCCGCCTTTATTTAAAAAATAACCGAGCACTAATGCTGGCGGCGTCGCGATAATCAAGTTGAGCGCTAAAGCCGAATTTTTGTTCAGCCTCCGCCCCAGAAGATCAAAAAACCCGGCAATGATAGCGCCGACATCTTTGCGGAAATAGGCCATGACCGCAAACAGCGTGCCGAAATGCGCCATGACGTCGATCAACGGGCCTTGATCTTCGGGCCAGCCTAAAAGCTGCGGCGCAAGAATCAAATGCGCCGAACTCGAAATCGGCAAAAACTCAGTTAGCCCCTGAATAAGGGCGAGAATGACAAGGTGGAGCCAGGACATAGCGCAGGGTTAAGGCCTTATGGTTACCGCTTTGTTTACGTTTACGCCCCTGGTCATCCAAAGCGCCAAAATTACGGCGGAAAACCTGTTCATGCCATCATAAATACAATAAATTTATATCGGTTTGCAAAGTCTCTATAACCTCACGCTTTCTGCCTTTAAGAAATAATACTTTTATAACAAAGAGATAACTAATAATTAGCTTATATAATTTTTCTCTCTTTGTCCTTTTATGACAAATTGTCGCATCTTGCTTTAGTAAAATTACAGATGTATAGGGCCGCCATGCCCACACCTATGTTACAATTTGTCGAGACTGGCCGCGATATGCCCGCCAAACGTGATGCTGCCAAGCGCGGCAAGGATTTTCTTGAGATTTACGGCGATTATATCGAAATTAAAGCCGCCGAGCAGGCCTCGCGCTGTTCACAATGCGGCGTTCCCTTTTGTCAAAACCACTGCCCGCTTGAAAATAATATCCCCGATTGGCTAAAACTTACTGCGGAAGGCCGTATTGAGGATGCCTATCACCTCTCCGCCGCAACCAATAACATGCCCGAGATTTGCGGGCGTATCTGTCCGCAAGACCGTCTCTGCGAGGGCTCTTGCGTGATTGAGCAATCCGGCCACGGCACGGTAACGATTGGCTCGGTTGAGCGCTACCTGACCGATACCGCTTGGAAAGAGGGGTGGGTCGAGCCGATCACCCCGCGCCGTGAACGCCCTCTCTCTGTCGGCATTGTCGGTGCCGGGCCCGCAGGCCTTGCCGCCGCCGAAGAATTGCGCCAGCAAGGCTGGCAGGTCACAGTCTATGACCGCCATGACCGCGCAGGCGGCTTGCTCATTTACGGTATCCCCAATTTCAAGCTGGATAAAAAGATTGTGCAGCGCCGCACGAAACGCCTGATGGATGGCGGAATTGAATTCGTTTTAAATTGCGATGTCGGCACGGATATTACCTTTGATAAGCTGCGCGAAAAACATCAAGCCGTGCTAATCGCGACAGGCGTTTACAAAGCCCGCGATCTGAAATGCCCCGGCGCGGGCGCCGAGGGCGTTACCCCTGCCCTGCCTTATTTAATCAACTCCAATAAGCGCGGGTTAGGCGATAAAATTCCTGCCGAAACGGCCGAAGGCAAAAACGTCGTTGTCATTGGCGGCGGCGACACCGCCATGGATTGCGTGCGCACGGCGGTTCGCCAAGGCGCAAAATCTGTCACCTGTCTCTATCGCCGTGACCATAATAATATGCCCGGCTCTCGCCGCGAGACGGCTAACGCGCAGGAAGAAGGCGTTGTCTTTAAATGGCTGGCCAACCCCAAAGCCATTCATGTCATTTTTGATGATGGAGGGGGCGGCAAAGTCTCGTCCGTGCGAACCGATAAAATGCGGCTCGGTAAACGTGAGGCCTCGGGCCGCGAAAGCGTGGAGCCGATTGCGGGCGCAGATTTCGATGTCAAAGCTGACCTCGTCATCAAGGCGCTTGGATTTTTGCCTGAAGATATGAAAGATTTATCAGATGAATTGACAATCACGCGCTGGGGCACTGTAAAAGTAAATCCCCTGACTTTCGAAACTAATCTACCCGGCGTCTACGCCGCGGGCGATATTGCGCGCGGCGCAAGCCTCGTCGTCTGGGCCATTCGCGAAGGCCGCGACGCCGCCGCCCATATGCATAAATATCTAAAAGCGCAGATGATTGTGGACCAAAAAGTAGCCGCGGAGTAAATCATGACCACAGCGCTTAAAGGACAGTGTTTGTGCGGAGGCGTAGCTTTCAAAGCTACGGGCGATATTTTGCGGGTTTCTGCCTGTTATTGCAGCATGTGCCTAACGCAAAATGGCGGCGGCGCTTTTCATGGCGCTGAGTTCCGCGGCGATCTTATTATTACTCAAGGCAAAGGTTTGAAATGGTATAGAGCCTCGGATAAAGCCCAGCGTGGGTTTTGCGGCGGTTGCGGCTCATCTCTTTTCTGGATATCCAATAGCGATGAGGCCTATTTTGATGTCAGTCTCGGAGCATTGAATGATACCTCTGACCTTCAATTAAACGCACATATTTTCGTTGAGAGTTGCCCCTCCTATAAAACTCTTCCAACAAATGCGCCCCACCTCACCGAAGCTGAGGTACTGGCCAACCCACTGCAGGATAAATAATGTCAGATTGGCTTAAAACTTACGAAGCCCGCCGCGATAAATTAATTGCGGCCCATGCCTATAATCCGGCTGATGAGCATTCTAGTTGCGGAGTGGGATTGGTCGCCTCAATTGACGGGACGCCGCGCCGCGACGTTGTCGAAATGTCTCTTCAAGCGCTCAAGAATGTCTGGCACCGCGGGGCGGTTGATTCGGACGGAAAAACCGGCGACGGGGCAGGCATCCGCTTGGATATTGCGCAGGAATTTTTCCGTGCCCAAGTCGAGCGCACAGGACATAAACCGACTGCCGCCAAAATCGCCGTGGGCATGTTCTTTCTGCCAAGGACGGATTTCAAAGCCCAAGAAGCGGCACGGACAATTGTCGAAACCGAGCTTTTGAAAGAAGGCTTTTATATTTATGGCTGGCGGCAAGTCCCTATAAACATTGATGTCATCGGCGAGAAAGCTAAAGCGACCCGCCCCGCCATTGAACAAGTCATGTTTCGCGACCCGCAAGGACGCAAGGGCAATATGCTGGAACGCGAGCTTTATATTGTGCGCCGCCGTATAGAAAAACGCGCGATTGAGGCCGCCATTCCCAGCTTCTATGTCTGCTCGCTTTCGATCCAGACCATCATCTATAAAGGCATGTTCCTCGCCGAGGATATTGATAATTTTTATCCTGATCTGAAAGACGCGCGGTTTATCTCCCGCGCCGCGATTTATCATCAGCGCTATTCGACCAATACTTTCCCGGAATGGTGGCTGGCTCAACCCTTCCGCATGCTCGCCCATAACGGCGAAATAAACACACTCAAAGCCAATGCTAATCACATGAAAAGCCACGAGATAAAAATGGCCAGCGCGGCCTTTGGCGAGCGGGCGGGCGACGTCAAACCCGTCATCCAGAAAGGCAGCTCGGATTCGGCGGCGCTGGATTCCGTCTTTGAGCTCCTCGTCCGCGCAGGCCGCTCCGCGCCTATGGCCAAGACTTTGCTTGTGCCCGAAGCTTATTCCAAGCGCGGCGATTTGATGCCCGATAGCTGGCGTGCGCTTTATGAATATTGCAACGCGGTGATGGAGCCTTGGGACGGGCCAGCCGCGCTCACCGCCTATGACGGGCGCTGGTGCATGGCGGGCCTCGACCGAAATGGTCTGCGTCCACTGCGTTATTCAATTTCCAATGACGGTATTCTCGCCGTTGGCTCCGAAACCGGCATGTGCCCGATGAACGAAAAAGACATCGTCAAAAAAGGCGCATTACGGCCCGGGCGCATGATTGCTGTCGATCTGGAGGAAGGTAGGTTTTACGATTCGACCGCCATCATTAATGAACTCGCTGAAAAACGGCCCTATAAAAAATGGCTCAAAAAAGTCGTTAATCTGGACGAAACATTGGCGGGCCCTGAACCCAAGCCCATGCTATCAGGCGAAGCGCTTATAAGGCGGCAAATGTCTTGCGGGCAAACGCTGGAAGATTTGGAATTAATTCTCTCGCCCATGGCCGAGACCGGAAAAGAAACTATCGGTTCTATGGGCGACGATACGCCGCTCGCTGTGCTCTCGGATATTTACCGGCCGCTTTCGCATTATTTCCGGCAAAATTTCTCGCAAGTCACAAACCCGCCTATTGACCCCCTTCGCGAGACCCGCGTCATGGGGCTGAAAACGCGGTTCAGAAATTTGCGCAACATTCTCGCCGAAGACAGCTCGCAAACAAGAGAGATGTTGGTGCTGGACAGTCCTGTCATGACCACGGGTATGCTGAAGCGGTTTACGAAACTCGTCGGCGCCAAAAAAACACATGTCATAGACTGCACTTTCGAGGCCTCGGCTGTGAAGGTGAATTCCGGCGGACGGGCGCTTAAGGACATGTTGGCGCGGATTAAATCCGAAGCCGAAACCGCCGTAAAAACTGGCGCAGAAAGCATTATCCTCACCGATGAATTTGCCAGCGGCGAGAAGGTTGCCGCGCCTATGATACTCTGCGTCGGCGCGGTGCAAACCCATTTCGTTTCAAATGGCCTGCGCGCGTCCTGCTCCATCATTGTGCGTAGCGCCGAATGTCTGGACACGCATTATTTCGCGGTGCTGATTGGCGCGGGCGCGACGGCGGTCAATGCCTATATGGCGCAGGACAGCCTCGCTGACCGTGCGCGGCGCGGATTATTGGATATGAGCGCGGACATCGCTATCGCTCAATATAAAGCCGCGATTGAAGGCGGGCTGCTTAAGATCATTTCCAAAATGGGGATTTCGGTGATTTCTTCCTATCGCGGGGGCAATAATTTCGAAGCTTTAGGATTATCACGGGCGCTTGTCGGCGAAAATTTCCCCGGCATGACCAGCCGTATATCAGGCATTGGACTGGCGGGCCTCGAAGGCAAAGCCCTCGATATTCATGAACGGGCTTATGAGTCCGCCATTGTGCGCTTGCCCATTGGCGGACTCTACCGGGTTCGGGCGAAAGGCGAACGCCATGCTTACCAAGCCGAAATGATTCACATGTTGCAAGAGGCCGTTGGCCGCGAAGATTACGAGCTTTATAAAAAATACGCAGACGTCGTGAATAGTGAAAAGCCGATACAAATCCGCGACCTGCTAGATATTAAACCGGCGGGAAAACCCCTACCGCTACGCCGCGTTCAGTCCGTCAATGAAATCCGGCGGCGGTTTAATACGCCCGGCATGAGCCTCGGCGCGCTGAGCCCCGAAGCTCACGGCACGCTCAATATCGCCATGAACCGTATTGGCGCAAAATCTGTTTCAGGCGAAGGCGGCGAAGACCGGGCGCGCTATACGCCGCTGCCCAATGGCGATAATCCGAACTCGGCGGTTAAACAAATCGCGTCGGGACGGTTTGGGGTCAACGCCGAATATCTCAATCAATGCCGCGAGATTGAAATTAAAGTCGCGCAGGGGGCCAAACCCGGCGAAGGCGGACAGCTCCCCGGTTTTAAAGTCACGGAGATGATCGCGAAATTTCGAAATGCCACACCCGGCGTGACGCTAATATCGCCGCCGCCGCATCATGATATTTATTCCATCGAGGATTTGGCGCAATTAATTTACGACCTCAAACAAATCAATCCGATTGCCCGCGTTTGTGTTAAGCTCGTCGCCTCAAGCGGTGTCGGGACTATTGCTGCGGGGGTCGCCAAAGCCAAGGCGGATACGATTTTGATTGCCGGACATAATGGCGGCACGGGCGCCTCGCCCAATACCAGCTTAAAATATGCCGGTATCCCTTGGGAGCTTGGCCTCTCCGAAGCGCACCAAGTCTTAACGCTGAATAATCTTCGCGATAAAATTACTCTGCGTACAGATGGCGGACTGAAGACAGGCCGCGATATCGTTATCGCCGCCATGCTCGGCGCGGAGGAATACGGTATTGGCACGCTCAGCCTTGTCGCTATGGGCTGTATCATGGTGCGGCAATGCCATAGCAATACCTGCCCCGTTGGCGTCTGTGTTCAAGACCCGCGCCTGCGCGAGAAATTCACCGGCACGCCGGAAAAAGTCATCAACCTGATGACCTTTATCGCTGAAGATGTGCGCGAGATTTTAGCCGGGCTCGGCGTCGAATCTCTGGACGAAATTATCGGGCGCTCCGATTTGCTAGCGCAGGTCTCGCGCGGAGCAGAAAATCTAGACGATCTGGATCTTAACCCCATCCTCGCCAAAGTCGATAATGCGAAAGTTGTCGATACCCGCCGCGAGCGCATAGAGGTTCCGGATAGTCTCGACATCGATATTATCGCTGATGCGCGGCAATTATTCGAGCGCGGCGAGAAAACCAACCTGACCTATTCCGTGCAAAATACCGACCGCGCCGTGGGGGCGCGGACAAGCTCGCATATCTATAAAGCTTTCGGCGCAGGCGGCTTGCCGGACGGGCAACTGACCGTGCGTCTGCGCGGCTCGGCGGGGCAATCGCTCGGGGCTTTCGGCATGAAGGGCTTGCGGCTTATCGTTGACGGCGATGCCAATGATTATGTCGGCAAGGGCTTATCAGGGGCAGAAATTATTGTCTCCCCGCAAGGCCGCGCGCAAATTGAACCGCACGAAAGCGCGATTATCGGCAATACCTGTCTTTACGGCGCAACCAAAGGCAGCCTGATGGCGGCGGGCCGCGCGGGCGAGCGCTTCGGCGTGCGCAATTCCGGCGCGATCACCGTAGTTGAAGGCTGCGGCACCAATGGCTGCGAATATATGACCGGCGGCACAGCGGTTATCCTCGGCAAGGTCGGGGATAATTTCGGCGCGGGCATGACCGGCGGCATGGCCTATATCTTTGATGAAGACGGCATGTTTGAAAAAGCGGTCAACCCGGACAGTGTTATCTGGCAGAGATTTGACGCCGAGCATTACGAAGAAGAGTGCAAAGACCTCATCCGCCGCCACGCCGCGCAAACGGGTTCGGAATTTTCCAAAAAACTCCTCGCAGAATGGGATTTGGAACGCGGCAAATTCTGGCAGGTTATTCCCAAGGAAATGCTGAGCCGTCTGGATGTGCCGCTAACGCAAGAGGCGGCAGAATAATTAAAGCGTCTCGCAATAAGTTTTGACGCCGAGCATATCCTCATTCACAGCCTTGCCAACCATGCCCATAATCAGCGGCGTGATAATTTTTGCGAAAAATTTATGCGGCCGCGCCTCCATGACCATGGTGAGTTTGGTGCCGTCATCTTCAGGCGTTGTCGTGAACACACTGTCCCATATCGTCCCGCCTGCATCCGAGATAAACCGCGCATGTTCATGGGGCCGATATTCCGTCAGTTCCAATTCGGTGGACGCCTTACGGCCTTTCATGACGCGAGTCTCAGTAAACCGAGTGCCCACGCCCGACTTTTGCTTGGATAAAAATTCAATAGAAATAATATGCGGAGCAACCGTTGTGAAATTTTCAATGTTGGTAATCCGGTCAAAAACAGTTTCGACCGGAGCTTTGATAATATGTTCGGTTCTGACGGTTGACATAATGCCCCTTATTTAATTTCTTCCTCGGCGTCCATGACAATAATGTTTTCGCCATCTGGCATGGTTTCCATATTGGCGTTGGGCTTTTGCGCTTGCACAGGGCCGACCTGAACGGGGATTGAGAAAGCGCGGATCATAGGATTGCCATCGCCAATATCAGCGCTGGCCTGAACATTGATGTAATGGCGGCCATTTGCGGGCGCGGTAAAAGAAATCGTCATTTCATGCTCCGCGCCGCGTCCCATATCAAAGGCTGTCGGCCCCGAAGTCGCAAGGAGTTGCACGGCTTCACTCGCAATATTCACGCGCATCACGCCCGTATCATAAGACTCGCTCAGCTTTAATTGAAAGGTGACGGTTTCGCCGACTTCATAGCGGTTGCCAAGATCATGCGAATACACAATCGCCGCGCCGGGTTTAATATAGCCTTGAGACGCCGCAATTTTTACAGGGTCGCTTTGCGCAACATCACTGCTCGCCGCGCAGCTCGAAGTCGCGAAAGCCATCAAACTTGTTAGGCCCAAAAGATAAACCTTATGCATAATTATCTCCATGTTTTTTCCCTAACCCGTGACTGTGAAATTGTAACAAGCATCACCAGATGGGCCTGAACCGGCCTGCCCGAAATTAAAGAAATCATAAGCGTCAACGACATGCTCGCCCGCTGTAAGGTTGACAGTCGTCGTCTCGCTTTCGCCCGGGGCTGATTCCGCGCGCCGGACTTGGGTTCCGTTTTTAAAGACAACAAAATCAGGATCGCGCGAGGCCGCGCCGGACGTTCGCGTCATGGTCAGGGTATGATTGCCCGCCGTTGCCGTAAACCGCAAATAGGCCCGAACGCCTAACTTATTATAACTGCCCGCATCATTAACCGAGCAAATTTGCACAGCCGCGCCGTTGACAATCACCTCTTTATAGACAGGCAGGGCCGATGGAATTCCGCCGTCATTGACATCCCCGTCGCCTTGGGCATTGACACCTAAAATATCTTGCTGTTCGCCCAATTGAGTCACTACTGAATCCTGATTCGTCGTCACAAAATTCCCGAACTCATCCATGAAAGTGAAAATCGTCGTGAAAAGAGGGTGGTTTTTATAATTATCACTAACCAATGTCTGATAAATCGGCCCTATACCTAATGATATTGTATCCGCGCCGTCATCTGCCGCGTCGTAAATATCATAGAGCATCGACTGCACAGAGCCTTCATTATACCAGCCCTCAGGGTTATGCGTATTGCTTTCAACATTAATAGAGAAACCTGCCCCCTGCATGTTCCCTGAGCTATCACGATAAAACGGATCATCAGTCATCATCCCGGAGAGCGCATTGCCGAAACCCTCGCCCATAGCTACGCGCGGATCAAGCCTGTCGCCGCTGCCGTGGGGCCCGCCGACGCTATCCGAACGCGAGAGTTGATCTTCAAAATAATGGCCCCATTCATGGACAATGACATGATCATCATATTCATCCGTATCTGAATTATCGTCGCCAAGTATATTAACGCGCCCATTGCCTGTGTAAGACGAGGTGCCGATATCGCCAGCGGATACGTTCCCGCCCACGGCGCGGTTATTAATGCTCCAGCCAAAATCATTTGGCGGGAAGACGACGGTAGGGTCGACAGCGACAAATTTCTGGATAGCGTCATAGATAGGGTTTAAAATTGCAAAAGGCGCCGCCGCGCGGGTGGAAGTATAGCTGCTCCCGCCCCAACCGGAGGCCGCGTTTAGATTACGCGTTGAATCCCTTACGCCCGAAGCAGTGAGATTACCATTAAGCGCATAAAGCGCGTTACTGCTGGTATTATCAATAACACGAACATTCCATTGTGCGCCTGATGTTTGAAGCATTTGGGCTTTGGCCCGGATACGAATTTGAGTGTTGGGATCTACGGAAGCGCTGTAATCGCCATTCGCATCAGTCATGCCGGACGTCAGAACGGCATTGGCACTGCTCAAGACTTCGACGACAACGCCCCGCGCAGGAGCCTGGGTTATTGCATTATAATTCAGGCCATTGGTCGTGGTATTGAACGGCACAAGATCAAATGTGACTTTGCCTGAAACCGTAACACTGCTTGGCAACGGGTCGACAGTCACAGTCAACGTCGCATCGCCTGTATTTCCGGCCGCATCTGCTGCTGTGGCAGTACAGACACTCGTAATTGTTGTCGCTGTCTGTGGGGTCGTGAATGTGTTATTGGCAAAACTTCCGCCATTCGTACACGATATGTCAGGCCCGGTTGTAACTGCGACATTATCCGTAACTGTCAGAGACACAGAGGCCGTCTCTGTCGTTATTAAGGTTAGAACCGTCGGCGTAAAGGTGACAACAGGGGCTTCAGTATCCGGGTTAATAGTCACGGTCAGGGTCGCCGTTCCGCTATTACCCGCTGCGTCTCCGGCGGTGGCCGTGCAGACGCTGGTGATAGTTGTGGCCGTGCTCGGCGCTGTAAATGTGTTACTGGCGAAGCTGCCGCCATTCGTACACGCCACAGTCGGGCCTGATGTCACGGCGACATTATCCGTGGCCGTCAGTGTCGAGGCTGCCGTTGTGCCCGCTATAAGCGTCAATGCTGTCGGCGCAAATGTCACCGTAGGCGCCGTCGTATCCGCAGGCGGAGGCGGAGGTGGTGGGGGCGGAGGCGGAGGCGGCGAACTCCCGCCGCCGCAAGACACAATAAATGCCGCTGAAGCACTCAACAGAACGGCCTCAAGAATTTTTCGCGTGATAAAGGCTCTTGTGGCCAGTTTGGCTTTATGTGTCATCTATTCTTCCCAATTTTTCCTGACATTCAAGAAACAACTCCGCAATGTCAATTCACTTTCGCATTATGCTTTCGTATATATTACCGCTCTTTCAGCGCCGCCGTGAGCTCGCCCGCTTTCGCCGTCTTCAACGCGGCGCAAAGCTCAATACGCTCCAAAGCCTGCGCAAGACTGCGCTCATAACCGGGAATGCTTTCGGCATGGGCTTCAAAAAAAGCCTTCGCCTCATCGCGGCGCTCTAAGGAACAAAATCCGCTGGCGACGCGCGGCATACCGCCTTTACGCACATCAGGCACTTTGCGGGCGACATAGGTTTCAAAATTATCTTTCAGCCACTGCCATGTCGCATCGCCGTGACTATCCGAGCCAAGCAAGCCAAAAACCAGAGAATTGGACTGGCGGCCTGTCAGCGGGCTGTCTTCTGCAAGCGCAATGATGCGAAGCTTTTCGGCAATAGTTTTATCGCGCGTTGACGACAGCGCGCCCAGCGCCGCGCCTTTCTCAAAGGCAGATCCCGATTCTGCCATTTTCAGCAAAGGCCCGTAGGCCTTATCTCCATTGACTTTCATCGCTTCGCGCAATGCCAGACCGAGCAGATTAGGCGCGACGGATTTTTTATCGGCCTTGCTGTTCAGCCCAAGATAAGCTGCGCCTTTAGCGGCATAGTTCGCCGCGAGCTTTGTGTCTTGCCCGCGCGTGACGAGATTGTTTGCCAAGGTCGGGACAAGTAAATTACCCTCGGCTGTATCCTTGCCAAGATTGGCTTTATAACGCGCCGCGAACATATCGCGCACCAGACGCGCGAGATCATCATCGGCCTCCAGCTCATCATCCATAAAGCCAAGCAGATTGCCGGCGCTGGCCGCGACATCATATTCGGGATGGCGGGCAAAGGCTTCCATACCTTGCAGGAAAACGGCGCTATCGACTTCGCCCGCACGGTAAGCGGCGAGCAGGCTGTCCTGCACAGTCAAAACTTCGCGGGTATTTAATTTGTCCAGATTACCGAGCAGTTTGTCCCAAGCTTCGCCATCCATAGTGAAGCGGTAATAGCCCGCGCCGTTTTCATTGAGCGTGACCCAATCCGCGCAGCCCAAAGCATTGGTCTTAATGCGGGCATTTTCATTTTTCATCAAAACACAGGATTTCTCGCGCTTATCGCCCTTGCCATAAGCTACGCAAACAGGGATTTCCCAGCTCTGTCCCTGCGCGGTTGTTGATCCCAATGGCGCATATCGGGACTGCTTAAGCTCAATCACAGTCTCGTCTTTATCGCAGCTCATCTTGGCGCTGACCAATGGCAGGCCCGGTTGGTCGACAAAACTTTTCATTGCGCTCACGACATCGGGATTGCCTGAACCATCGGCTATGCTCTGAAAGAAGTCATCCCCCGTAGCAACGCCGTCGGCATAGCGTTTCATGTGTAATCTTACGCCTTTTTGGAAATTCTCCTCGCCGACAAAGCTTTCAAACATCGACAGCACACCGCCGCCTTTGCGGTAGGTAATACCGTCAAACTGATCCATGACATTTTCGGAACGTTCCAAAGGCTGGCGCACTTTGCGCGTGGTGGACAGCGAGTCTATATTCATAGCGCCTAGCGCCGAGCGGAGCGTATTGCGATCATAATTACCATCGGGATAAGCGATAGACGTGCCCTTATTGCCCATCCATGTGGCAAAAGCTTCGTTGAGCCAGATATCTTCCCACCAGACCGGCGTGACCAAATTGCCAAACCATTGATGCGCCAATTCATGCGAATGGACGCCGTTATAAGCCCGTTTTTGCGATAGCGGCGCGGCCTCATCCAGCAGCATCAGATATTCGCGGTAAACAATCGCGCCGGGATTTTCCATCGCCCCAAAGGCATAGTCCGGCGCTGCAATCAGGTCGAGCTTCGCATAAGGATAAGGAATACCGAAATACTCTTCCAGCGCCGTGAGGATAGTTTCCGTGCCTTTCAGTCCGTAATCAATTTTATCGCCGGAAGCTTTGGCGGTGATGCCGCGCAGAGGCAGGGGCGTCTTGCGTACAGAATTGGGCGGGATGGTGCCAAAATCATTGACGTCATAAGGCCCTGCGCCGAACGCCACGAGATAGGTCGGCAGCGGACGGGTGGCGGCAAAGTCGTGCTTAATCCATGTCTTGCCATCTTTGGCGTCACCCTGAACCTCGGTATCTATTTCCGGCGTATTGGCATACACAAAATCATCCTTCGGCGCAGTGATCGACAGCGTGAACGGGACTTTATATTTCGGCTCGTCAAAACCCGGAAAAGCCTCACGCGCGCCGAGCGGTTCAAATTGCGTGACGATATAGGCCTCGCCGTCCCGCTTGACCTGATAGGCGGAATTCAGCGACTGATTATAAGGGGTTTCGTAGCTAAGTTTCAGGGTGGCTTTCCCGGCAGGCAGAACCTCGCCGGATGTAAGACTGGCAATGCCGGACGGCGCGTCCGCCGCCGCTATTTCCGTAAAATTCAACGACACATCGACGCCATTGATAGTTGCCGCTGCCGAAGACACGGTCATATGTTTGGCGTGGAGCCATATCTTTTTGGTCGGTTTTTGTATCTCGACATCAATTTCGACAACGCCGCTAAACCCCTCCGCATCGGGATCCATGCGCATATCAAGACGATAAGCTTGCGGCACGACATTACCGGAGAGTTGAGCATGGGGAATGTCGCCTGAGTGAACGATATCAGGCTTTGGCTCAGTTGCTGTATTTGGCTGGCAAGCCGTAAATGCTAAGGCAGAACAGGCGGCGATAGAAAGGGAGAATAATCGGGTCATGCAAATCTCTTTTATCAATAGTTTGGTAGTGTCGGATTTTGTTAAGGTGTTTTAACCTTGATAGCGACCTCTTTACAAGGCTGCATAAATATCGCCCAAGAGCGGGGCTATATCCTCTTCAAATGTGGCAGGCGGGCGCGTCATGCCGAGGCGAACGATCACCACGTTTTTTGAGGGTATAATGAAAATATATTGCCCTTCATGGCCCGAAAAATAATAAATATCTTCGGGAAACCCCGGGATTATTCGGCGTTCGGGATTAAGCCAAAAATGCGCGCCATACTCGCCGTTTGAGGCCGGCGCTGGCGTGGCCATATATTCCGCCCAGCCTGCGGGCATGATAGCTCTATTTCCCCACACCCCGTCTTGCAAAAGAAGCTGTCCCAGCCGCGCATAATCCCGCGCCGTCGCATAGAAAAAAGACGAGCCAATAAAAGTGCCGGACGGGTCAGTTTCGAGCACCGCTGATGTCATGCCGAGCGGATTAAACAGTTTTTCGCGCGGATAGGCATGATAGCGCTCGCCCAGACGTTTGCGCAAAATGCCTGAAATCATATTTGTTGTCCCGCTGGAATAAGACCAATGCGTGCCAGGGACGTGCAGGAGCGGTTTATCAGCAGCGTAACCCGCAGCGTCGCGGCGCTTCCAGAGCATTTGGCTAGCCCCGGAATTCGGGTTCGCGTAATCTTCGACAAATTCAAGGCCGCTGCTCATGTGAAGCATATCATCAAGCGTAATAGCGGCGCGCGGATCATCACTTTGCCAGTTTGGAAACAAGGCTTTATCCGAGCGCGAAACCACGCCTTCGCCTTCGGCAATCGCCACCAACATAGCCGTCACGCCCTTGGCCATGGACCAGCTGATCTGCGGCGTGTCTTTGTCAAACCCATCGGCATAATGTTCAGCCACGATTGCACCGTTTTGAATAACGAGCGCGCTGCGGGTTTTAATCGGGCGTTCCGGTTTATCGTCAAACAAGGCCATCACAGCCGATTGAATAGCGGGCTTTATCTCAACCGCGTAAGCTGTTCCGGCAACGGCCTCAGGAATATCTATGCCGGGCAACGGCCCGTCTATCGCCCCTGTACAGCCGACGCCTTTTCGGTAGGCCGCTTTGGCTTTGCCCAAACCCCATAAGCTACCCGTCAAAACTTTACGGTCTTGGTCGAGTTTAACTTTGACTTTATCAAATAACGGATCAATGCCGCTGAAATCCCCTGTTGATACGGTCTTGAAATCACGGCCCGCGACAAAGACTTCAGAGCAGGTCACTTTAACTTTATAGGCCACGCCAATTCGCGCTAAATCATTGATTTTACCAATGGCCAAAGTGCCAAATATCAACGCCCCCAAAGCTATTACGAGCAATCCCCATTTAACTATGCGTCTCATAAAAGGCCTCATATTTTGGCCATCTTATAAATGTGCCAATAGCCGCTTGTCACCTCAAAAAATGCCCTATACCTTATAAAAAGTTATGCTATAACAGCACAGTTTGACAGATGAAACTCACATAACCCCCTCTGACTCCATTGCGGATTTAGACATGCCGGACCGCCGTGGGCGGCCCGGGCGTTTACCGCTGGAAGGTTCGGCTAAAATCACGCGGCGGATTACGACCATGGCCGTCTGTATCGGGGTTTTTCTGGCGGTCGGGAAATATTTTGTCTGGCAGGAAAGCCATTCTGTTGGGATTCTATCCTCGCTCGTCCATTCCGCCCTTGATCTCTTCGGAGCGGTTTCCAGCTTTATTGCCGTGCGCTATGCCGCCCGCCCGCCGGATGGGCAATATCGGTTCGGGCGCGGTAAGGCCGAGAGTTTTTCGGCGGTGTTTCAAGTCTGCCTGATTGTGCTCGGCGCTTTCCACCTTATCCAAGAGGTGTTTGAGCGCGTTCAAAACCCTGAAGCCCTAACCCAAGGCGGCTTTGCCATTGCCATGATGCTGGTCTTTATTGCGGTCACGATCTGGCTGCTGATTGCGCAAAGCTGGGCTGTCCGCGCCACGGGTTCGATTGCCGTGCGCGGCGACCGCGCCCATTATTTTGCTGATTTGCTGGCGAATTTTTTCGTCATTATCGGTATCGCCCTGTCGAGCTTCACACCTTTTATCTGGGCGGATGCACTGGTTGGCGGCTTGATGGCATTGTGGCTGCTATGGACGGCCTACCGCGTTGCGCGGCTGGCTTGGGCGCAGCTCATGGACCAAGAACTTAACGATGAGGAACGCGCCCTGATCACCCGCCTCGCCTTGCAAGACCCGCAGGTCAAAGCCGTTCACGATCTACGCACGCGCGCGTCGGGCCCGCATATCCATATCCAGATGCGGCTAGACTTGGATGATAACGTCACATTGTCGGAGTCCCATGACATTATCCTCGCGGCAGAAAAACGAATGATGGCCGCGTTTCAAGCGGCGGATATTTTGATTTACCCGCATCCAACAGGCTGTGACCACGCCCATGGTAATGAACATTTTCACAATGATCCTTCCGCGAATTAATCCTTCGTTACCCATATATTGCTAGCCTAGCGCGATGCGTAGACTTTACCATTATCCGCTCGACCCGGCCTCCCGTCAGGCCCGGATTGCGCTTGCGGAAAAGAAGCTTAAAGTGAAGCTAGAATATGTCGATCCGTGGAATCCGGATGTAAAATTTCTTGAACTCACGCCCGAAAGCACGCCGCCAACTTTGGTTGATATTATCCCCGGCGGCAAAGCCGTGATCTCCGGGGCGCGCGCAATTTGCGAATATGCCAATGACGGCTCGCCGCGCCATCCTTTGCTCTCCGAGGATCGGCTTGAAAAAGCAGAAGCCCGCCGCATCGCCGCTTGGTTTGACCAAAAGTTTTCCTCCGAGGTCAATGCTTATATTCTGCATGAAAAAATCGAAAAAAGCGTCGCCGGCAGCGAGCCGCCCGATCCGCAAACCCTGCGCGAAGGTCGCGAGCATTTGCAATTTCATCTCAGCTACATGGCTTGGCTATTGGAGCGCCGCGATTGGCTGGCCTATGATGCGTTTAGCTTAGCTGATATTGCAGGCGCCGCGCATCTTTCCTGTCTTGATTTTCTCGGCGAGATTAAGTGGCGCGACTGGCCGGATATCAAAGACTGGTATCAGAAAATCAAATCCCGTCCCTCTATGCGGGATATCCTCTCCGACCGCCTTCCGGGTCTTCGCGCGCCGCGTCATTATTCCGATCTGGATTTTTAGACCGTGCCAGACCTCCCGCGATCAGCTCTCTCGCGATTAGTCTTGAAACGATGTGATAAGCTCGGTTTCACGTCGCCGCGTATTGTTGATCTGGCTCAATTTGGCGATGAGGCTGGAAGCGGTTTGCATGATTACCTCGCCAAACATCACCACGGAACAATGGACTGGCTCTTGGAAACCGAAACCCGCCGCGCCCACCCGAAGAGTCTTTGGAATAAAGCGAAATCTGCCATCGTTGTCGGGATGAATTACGGCCCTGAAACAGACCCGATGACCACACTCACTATGCCGGAAAAGGCAACGATTTCCGTCTATGCCCGCAATCGCGATTACCATGATATTATCAAAGGCCGCCTCAAAGAACTCGCTGGATTAATTGCGCGGGACACAAGCCAAGACGTCAAAGTTTTTGTCGATACCGCCCCGCTAATGGAAAAACCTTTAGCCGCAGCGGCAGGGCTGGGGTGGCAAGGTAAACATACTAATCTGGTCAGCCGCGAATTTGGCTCTTGGTTATTTCTTGGCGTTATTTTAAGCGCGGCAAAGTTAGCGCCGTCAGAGCCGGAAATCGACCATTGCGGCTCTTGCCGTGACTGCCTTGATATCTGCCCGACAGATGCTTTTCCGAGCGCCTACCAAATCGACGCCCGCAAATGTATTTCCTATCTCACCATCGAGCATAAAGGCCCGATAGACGAGGGTTTGCGCGCAAAAATGGGCAATCGTATTTATGGCTGTGATGACTGCCTTGCAGTTTGCCCGTGGAATAAATTCGCGCAGGCAGCCTCCGAAATAAAACTCAAAGCCCGCGAAGATTTAAACGCCCCTGATCTGGCCAAGCTAGCCGCACTAGACGATGCGGGGTTTAGAAAACATTTCGCAGGCTCCCCCATCAAACGTATCGGCCGCGACCAATTCATCCGCAATGTCCTCTACGCCATTGGCAATAGCGGCCAAGCCGAACTCAAAGCGGCGGCTCAGGCGCACCTAAATTCGGACAACCCTATCGTCAAAGAAGCGGCCTTGTGGGCTTTAAACCGAATAGACTCTTTATAGTTGTATATATATTTTAATTCTCCTATTTATATAGCCGGGATAAATGGGATGAGACAATGGCCGCTGTGGGGCAGCAGGCTATCGGTTATGCAAATGACAGATCGCCAAATGTAAGACTTCACCTGATCGGTAGTTTAATACTGGTCGGGATTATCGTCTTCATCTACCTCTCGCCTTACCAAACGCTTATGAAAATCACGGCCTCGATTGCCAGTTTGAGCGTGGCCTATGCCTGCCTCAGGCTCATGGCCTGCCTGACACCCAAGCCGCGCCGCGCCACTGAGGTCGAGAATGGGGCCGAAGATGAAGCCGAAATCGAAGACTGGCCATTTTACACCGTGCTCGTCCCGCTTTTTCGCGAAGCCAATATGGTTGCGCCGCTTATCTCTGCTCTGGCCAAAATTGACTACCCCTCTGACAGGCTCGAAATTCTGATGATCTGCGAGCAGATTGATGCGCCTACGGTTAAGGCCGTAAAAGCGAGGATAGGCGGCGTATTCCATCTTGTCATCGTGCCGCCCGGAACGCCGCAAACGAAACCTCGCGCGCTAAATTATGCCTTGCATAGGGCGCGGGGTGATTTCGTGACGATTTATGATGCCGAAGACATCCCGCATCCGAGGCAATTAAAAGAAGCCGTCAAGGCGTTTCAGGCAAACCCCGGGCTTGGCGCTGTGCAAGCCCCGCTGGATTATGCCAACGACATGGGAAATGCCCTGACCCGTCAGTTCACATTGGAATATGCCGCCCTGTTTCATGTCTGGCTTCCTTTTCTCGCCAGTGCAGGCCTGCCCTTCCCGCTTGGCGGCACGAGCAATCATATGCGGCGCGGCGCTTTAGACGAGGTGCGCGGCTGGGATTCGCATAACGTCACCGAAGATGCCGATTTAAGCTTTCGCCTTGCTGGGGCGGGGTGGCGGCTCGGCTATATCACCGCGCCAACGCGCGAAGAGGCGGTATCAAACTGGCGCAGTTGGCACTTTCAGCGCGCCCGCTGGATGAAAGGGTTCCTGCAAACGTGGGGTGTCCATATGCGCGCGCCATTTATGCCAAGCGGTTTTCGCGGTATTGTGCGGTTTTTTACTCTGCAGCTCACCATCGGCCTCACCCTGATAAGCGCCATGTTTCATCTTCCTGCGCTTCTCTTTTTTGCGGCGCTATGGGCGCACCAATGGGTGTCCGGACAGCCTGTCCATATTCCGCTCCCCTTTTTGCTTAGTCTTGGTATCAGCTATAGTGTTGGCATCCTCATCGGCATGGTTGGCGCGGTGCGCGCCCGCAAACCCTATCTCGTCGTCAGCGCAGTATTCATGCCGCTTTATTGGCTCGCGCTTTTCCCGCCAACCTTGCAAGCGATATGGGATTTACGCCGCCGACCTTTCCACTGGCATAAAACGGAGCATGGTGTTAATCCGCCTGCGAAACCCGCTTTGCCACTTGAAAGTTTGCTTAAGCCCTATGAATATCTCGAATGATTTATTATTTACCGGCCTCGGCCTTGCGGCCTGTGTTGTCATAGGTATTTTCGCGTTTCGCCGTCACTTCGCCAAACATGATAAGCTTAAGCCCCGCATGGTGCCGTGGATCATTATTAGTCTTGGCTGTATCGCGACAAGCTTCATGTTATTTGTCCATTTAGTGAATGTTTTGGGAATAGAGACAGGCCGGGGTTAGTCCGCTTCGATTATCTTAATCACCACTCGGCCTGCTTTCTGGTCAATTTTTGGCACGGCCTCTTTGGTGAAAGGCTGATAGAAGCTCGCTTTGTCTTTGGGTTTAATCTCAATCATCTCGCCTGCGCCGAAATCCTGCACGGCGATGATTGTCCCCATACGTTTTCCGTCTGTTGTTTTCACCTCCATGCCAATGAGATCCCTGATATAAAATTCGTCTTCTTCAGCTTCGGGGAAGGCCGCCCGCGGGACGTATAATTTAGTAGATTTAAGCGCCTGCGCCTCTTCGCGGGTTTTGACCTGCGGCGCGCAAACAGCCAAAAAATCATTCATCTTGCGATGGGAAACAGGCGTCAGAAAAACCTTGCCCGCCTTATCCAGAAGCGGGCCATAACCAAGGCAGGCTTCGGGGTTTTCGGTAAAAGGCTTGATCTTGATCTCGCCCTTAACGCCAAAAGCGCCCGCGATAGCCGCCACGCATATGAGCTCTGTTTTTGTCATGGCCCGGAGATAGGATGTTCAGCCGTGACTGTCACCGTTAAATTTGAAATCCGTGACCCGCGTCACAGCCTTGTTCTCAAAGCCGTTATAAGTAATTGCAACGGGCGTAATGTGGAGAGCCCGTTCCTGCAGTGCCCCGCAGGGATGGGCTCGCTATTAAATAGCCGCTTTAATCGCCTCGACCAAATCGGTTTTTTCCCAGCTAAACCCTCCATCCGCATCTGGCGAGCGGCCAAAGTGGCCATACGCCGCCGTGCGAGCATAAATTGGCTGGTTAAGGTCAAGGTGTTTACGAATCCCGTAAGGCGTCAGGCTCATCAGTGTCGGTAATATGGTTTCAAGCCTAGCAGCTAGCGCCGTATTACCATCGCCCATATCGATATAAATCGAGGTCGGTTCGGCCACACCAATCGCATAGGATAGCTGAATATTCGCCCAAGGGGACAAGCCAGCCGCAACGATGTTTTTCGCCAGATAGCGCGCCGCATAAGCTGCGGAGCGATCAACTTTTGTCGGGTCTTTCCCGGAAAACGCGCCTCCGCCATGCGGCGCGGCGCCGCCATAAGTATCGACAATAATTTTACGACCCGTCAACCCGGCATCTCCATCAGGCCCGCCAATGACAAAATTGCCTGTCGGGTTGATATGAAAAATCGTTTCATTCGTGATCCAGCCCTCGGGCATAACTTCGCGAATATAGGGCATAACAATGTCCGAGATGTCAGCCGAGCTAAGCCCTTCGGCATGTTGCGTGGAGAGTACGATGGCAGACGCCGAAACCGGGCGGTTATTTTCATACCGCACAGAAACCTGTGATTTTGCATCAGGCTCAAGGCCTGCGGCTTCGCCAGAATGACGCACTTCCGCCAAACGTTCGAGAATTTTATGCGAATAGTAAATCGGGGCCGGCATCAGGGCCCCCTCAACTTCGCTGCAAGCATAGCCGAACATAATGCCTTGATCGCCCGCGCCTTGAGCCGCGTGAAGACCTACGCCTTCATCAACACCTTGGGCAATATCAACACTTTGAGCATGAAGCAAAACCTGCACATCAGCATGCGCATGATGAAAGCCGCTTTGCTCATAACCGATATCTTTGATTGCCGTGCGGGCCGCCGCTTCAATCTCGTCCTTAGACACGTCTTTGCCGCGCGTCTCGCCTGCGATAATGACTTTATTTGTCGTGGTCAGGGTTTCCGCAGCAACGCGCACATCCCAAGGAGACATGCCGGCGGCGACAGATTTACGAAAGTAAAGGTCAACGATCTCATCGGAAATTCGATCGGAAACTTTATCAGGGTGGCCTTCAGACACAGACTCAGATGTAAAATAATAAGTTTGGCGGCTCATGGCGCAGTCCTCGAATTTTAAGCTTGGGGTTTATCCTCGGCCTGAACGGGCCTTTAGTAACGGTAATGCTCAGGCTTATAGGGCCCGTCCTGATTTACACCGATATAGTCGGCTTGTTCTTTGGACATCACTGTCAGTTTCACGCCTATTTTTTCAAGATGCAGACGCGCAACTTTTTCATCCAAATGCTTGGGCAACATATAGACTTGGTTTTCATATTTCGGCGTAGAAGCATGGGCGTTTTCCCAAAGATCAATCTGGGCCAAAACTTGGTTGGTGAATGAGGCTGACATCACGAAGGACGGGTGACCGGTCGCATTGCCAAGGTTGAGCAGACGACCTTGGGAGAGAAGGATCATCCGGTTTCCGTTCGGAAAAGTAATCATATCAACCTGGTCTTTAATATTGGTCCATTTATGATTTTTAAGTTCAGCGACCTGGATTTCATTATCAAAATGGCCGATATTGCCGACAATAGCCATATCTTTCATCTCGCGCATATGCTCGATGCGGATCACGTCTTTATTGCCTGTCGTCGTGACAAAGATATCGGCATCTTTGACCGTATCTTCCAATGTGGTAACTTCAAAACCGTCCATCGCCGCCTGCAATGCACAAATCGGGTCAATTTCTGTGACTTTCACGCGCGCGCCCGCGCCGCGCAGTGATGCCGCTGAACCTTTGCCAACATCGCCGTAACCGAGGACAACAGCCGTCTTGCCCGCCATCATCGTATCGGTCGCGCGGCGGATACCGTCCACGAGAGATTCTTTACAGCCGTATTTATTATCAAATTTTGACTTGGTGACCGAGTCGTTCACATTAATCGCCGGAAATGGCAAATGGCCATTTTCAACCAAACTATAGAGACGGTGAACGCCTGTGGTTGTTTCTTCCGAGACGCCTTTGATGGCATCGCGTTGCCGCGTGAACCAACCCGGAGAGGCCTTCATACGCGTCTTGATTTGCGCAAACATCACGATTTCTTCTTCGGAATCAGGCGCCTCGATCAGGTCTGTTTCTCCGGCTTCAACACGCGCGCCGATCAAGATATACATGGTCGCGTCGCCGCCATCATCCAAGATCATGTTGCAAATACCCGGCTGCCCACCTTCGCGCGTATCCGGGAAATCAAAGATTTTATCGCAATAGTCCCAATATTCTTCCAGCGTTTCGCCTTTGATCGCAAAAACAGGCGTCCCCCCCACTGCAATCGCGGCGGCGGCATGATCTTGGGTGGAGTAAATATTACAAGACGCCCAACGCACATCCGCGCCCAAGTGATTGAGCGTTTCAATCAGGACTGCCGTCTGGATAGTCATATGAAGAGAGCCCGCAATACGCGTACCCTTCAAAGGTTGGCTCTCGCCAAATTCATCGCGCAAGGACATCAGCCCCGGCATTTCTGTTTCAGCAATATCCAATTCTTTACGGCCAAACTCTGCTAAGGTGATATCCTTGACGATATAATCATGTGCGCTCATGTGAAATATCCTTATCGTGAGGCTCTCTATGCTGCGATGCCCATAAGCGCGTTAAGTCCGCGCGTCAATAACATATAACGGTTTTGTTATATGCTTTTCGGAACTAAATTTTCTCCTGTTCCAAATCTTTCCGTCCTTCGTTAAGACAGTCCTATGAAGACCGACGCAATACCCCGTATTTCAGTCATCATCGTCAATTATAATGGCGGGATGTGGCTCACGCGCAGCGTGCAATCCATTATGAGTCAGAGTTTGACAGATTTCGAGTGCTTTATTGTCGATAATGGCTCAACGGATGGTTCTATCGCCGCTCTGCCCAAGCTTGATACGCGCTTCACGGTTTTGGAACTTGGCGAGAATACAGGCTTCGCGCAGGGAAACAATATCGCCGCTGCCAAGGCTACAGGCGACTGGCTGGCGTTGCTCAACCCCGATGCCTTTGCCCGGCCCGACTGGCTGGAAAAATTACTCGAAACGAGCGCCCTCGCCCCCAATATTAGCATGGTCGGCAGCACACAATATATGGCGCTGGAACCCGATAAATATGACGGGGTCGGGGATTTTTATCATGTAAGCGGGCTGGCGTGGCGCGGAAAACACGGCCATAGCACACAAGGACACACGCCCGAAACCCGCGAGGTCTTCGGCCCCTGCGGAGCGGGCGCTCTTTATCATCGCGAAACCTTCATACGCCTTGGCGGCTTTGATGAACGATTTTTCCTCTATCACGAAGACGTTGATCTCGCCTTTCGCATGCGGCTTGCGGGCGGGATTTGCGTTCAATCCGCAGACGCTATCATTGACCATGTCAGCAGCGGGATTTCAGGCCGCGCCTCACAGCTCGCTGTCTATCACGGCACCAGAAATCGCATCTGGACATTTGTAAAAAATATGCCGCCGCTCGGCCTGCTCCTGCTTGGCCCCGCCCATATCCTGTTAAATATCGCCTTTTTGTGCTGGTCGCCCTTTCGCAAGGGGCGCGCACGACCGACATGGCGCGGCATATGGGACGGCGTGAAAGGCCTGCCCAAAATCTGGAAAAGCCGAAAAAACATTGAACGCAAAGTGGGCCTATTCGAATTACTGCGCGTGATGACCTTCAATCCACTAAAATTCCTCAACCGCGGAGACGCCTCGGCCGGCATAAAAAACCGCGCTGAAAATCGGGACTAACGGGGAAACGCCCGGTATCAACGCGGTTAGCTGGGCCCGCTTTAGCAGGCCCATATTACCGCCAGTGGATAGCCACATGTTTATGGCCATGGCGGTGATAATGGCGTTTCTTATGCGGATTGTAATAGACCTTGACCTTGACGGGCCGGGCCGCGTGATAATGCCGGCGAAAAGCGGGGCCGTGCCATTCCCAAGCGCTGGCGGGGCAAACCGTCACCGCTTCGTCGCGGCGGGATTCGCGGCGGTCTCTTATATCCTCAGCCACATCGCGCGGCCCGCGATCATAAGCTTCATCACGCCGTGATTCACGCCGGTCGCGCCAATCCTCGACAAGGTCAGGGCATTTGCGCGGGTTTAGCACCCACTGCCCTTTTACGGATGGCGCCGAGGCGTATTGCGGATGAGCGCTCGCCGTTGAACAGGCGGCCAAGCCCAGAGGCAATGCAATTGTCAGGCAGAGTAAAGTCGTTTTCATAATATCCTCCCGGATGTTTGAGTTTCTTTTCCTCTCTCTTGGGGATTCAAACGCGCGGCCCGTAAAAATCCTTCGGAAAAATCTGGCGCAAAAGATATTCTCGTCATGATTTTTTAAATCTTGTGCTATAGCGCCGCTGCAAATGAAGGACACATTATGACCCGTAAACCTTTCCCGGCCTTATCGCCAAATACAGTTGAATTTGAGACTCAAGCCCTCGTCAAGCCAACAGGATTTCGCGAATATGATGCGCGCTGGTATTTCGGTCTTCCCGGCGACGAAAAAGCGTCAGAGCTTAATCTCTACGGCGTGCAAGCCCTCGGCGAAGGCCTCGGCACATTGATGTATGAGCGCGGCGTGGAGCCAAAAATCGTCGTCGGCCATGATTTCCGTCATTACTCGCTCTCGATTAAACAAGCGCTGATGCTGGGACTCGTTAATGCCGGTATCGAGGTTTTGGATATCGGGCTCGCGCTTTCGCCCACCGCTTATTTTGCGCAATTCCACCTCGATTGCCCCGGCGTCGCCATGGTGACAGCGAGTCATAATGCCAATGGCTGGGCAGGCGTGAAAATGGGGATTGAACCGCCGCTGACTTTTGGCCCTGACGAAATGAGCCGCCTTAAAGAGATCGTGCTCGAAGCCCAAAGCAAACCCCGCGCGGGCGGCAGCTACAAATATGTCGACGGTGTGCGCCAAGCCTATATTGACGACCTTGTGGACGGGGTAAAACTCGAACATAAAATCAAAATTGTCGCGGCCTGCGGCAATGGCACGGCGGGGGCTTTTGCCGAAGAGGTGCTCTCGCGCATCGGCGCAGACGTCGTCGCCGTCGATTGCGAACTGGATTACAGCTTCCCCAATTATAATCCCAATCCCGAAGATATGAAAATGCTCCACGCTATGCGGGATGCCTGTCTTAAACACGGCGCAGATGTCGCGCTCGGTTTTGACGGCGACGGAGATCGTTGCGGCGTTGTCGATAATGAAGGCGAGGAAATTTTCGCCGATAAGGTCGGGGTCATGCTGGCGCGGGATTTGTCGGAGCTTTATCCCAACGCGCAATTCGTCGCCGACGTAAAATCCACAGGCCTGTTCATGACCGATCCCGTGCTCCTCAAAAATGGAGCCAAAACCGATTATTACAAAACCGGACACAGCTATATTAAACGCCGCTCCAAGGACTTAAATGCGTTAGTTGGCTTTGAGAAATCCGGGCATTATTTCTTTAACGCCCCCATCGGGCGCGGCTATGATTGCGGCCTGACCTCCGCCATTGCCATATTGCAAATGCTCGACCGCAACCCCGGGAAATCCATGGCAGACCTTCGCCGAGCCTTGCCAAAAACATGGGGCAGCCCAACCATGAGCCCCTATTGCGCGGACGAAGAAAAATACGGCGTCGTTGACCGCGTCGTCGCCGAATTTGAAAAAGCCTTCGCAGACGGCAAAACAATAATGGGCCAAAAAATCCGCGACGTAAACACCGTCAACGGCGTCCGCCTAACGCTAGAGGACGGCACATGGGGCCTCGTAAGAGCCAGCTCAAACACGCCAAATTTGGTCGTCGTCGTAGAGTCCCCAACCAGCGAAAACAACAAAACCGGCATGTTCCGCGAGATTGAGCGGCGATTAGCGAAGTATGATGAAATTGGGGAGTATGACCAGAAGATATAGCTAAAGCTTCCCGCCATCTATGCACCTTAGTTTGGATAAATCATCTATAGCAACAAAGTTTTCTTGATTATGTGCATGGGGTTTCGGGAAAAAATCAGAAAATGACATTGAAAAATAACTGGAAAGCGTCATGAGTTGCGAGTTTGCGAAACTTTCATGACCACATTCCAATGCCTTGTACTGACAATGAGGTATCTCTAAAATTTTTGCTATATCCATTTGAGACTTCCTTTTGGCAAGCCGACATAGCCTCGCTTGCTGTCCGATATATTTATTTATGAAACTTGGCCTTTGCAAGACACATCCTTTGATACTCAATTTCACAATAAATTCGATTACCAACTATAGTTGGTAGAACATTTTTATTTTTCTTGTCCAGTTGTTTTTATGTCACTGAATGAGATATTTGCCCGAAACTTGCGAAAAAGGCGGGCACAGATGAAAATCACTCAAGAAGAATTGGCCGAAAGAGCCAGATTAACACGTAATTACATTGGTAATCTCGAAAGAGGCGAAAAATCACCCACATTAGACGCCCTTGAAGCCATCGCCGAGGCTTTAGGTCTGACTCCAAGCGAGTTGATAGATACAGATTTATGGCACAAGTCCGATATCAAAAAAATATGAAGCCAACGTGTTCCGCGAGATTGAAAGACCCCTCGCAAAATATGACGAGATTGGGGAGTATGATCAGAAGATATAGGGCAGCTTAGAGGCAGGAGGAGGCGTCAAATACTCCCTCATCCTGAGGCGACGCAAAGCGTCGGGACTCGAAGGATCGGCTTAATGAGGCAACGCTCCTTCGAGACGTTCGCTAATGCTCACTCCTCAGGATGAGGGGAGGAAACGACCGCTCCCGGAGAAAATTAGGGCGTTTCAGCTGCTTTGAGGAAGTTCAGTCATCCACCGCCCCCAATCCTCGATTTTGAAAATTAAATAGGCTGCAAAAACAATAACCTATCAAAAAAATCACGAGATGCATCCCTACTCTCCCATTTACCCCTATCTTCACTCTTGTTCCTCTCCCACGGACAGGCGGTTGTGACCGCTGGGGAGAGGAGGGTGTTTGTTGGTGTAGGTTTGCCGTGGTCACGCGCGGCAAGTCCGGCCAGCCGACCGCGTGCTGTTTCTCCCGCGACTGGAGATTACGGCCGGTCGAGGAGAAAGACATCGCGGCGTAGCTGACGGGCTGCGAAAACTCCAATAGCTACCGGTTTCCCCCGGTAGCCCCGAAGCTGCGCCGACAGTCCGCCCATTATTAAAAGGCCCATTATTAAAAGAAAGGAAAAAAACGAAACAGAGATTACGATATAAAGAAACAGAAACAATTCAGAGTATTTTTATTTTGCTCCCCCGAGGATAAACCCGCCGCCCCGCTAAGCGTCATAATTGAGAATGGGCGCGAGCCAGCGCTCAGTGTCGCCGGCGCTCATATCTTTGCGGCGGGCGTAATCTTGGACTTGATCTTTTTCGATTTTGCCGACGCCGAAATAAACGCTGTCGGGGTGGGAAAAATAGAGGCCGGAAACGGAACTGGCCGGGGTCATGGCAAAACTTTGCGTCAGAGTAACGCCCGTCTCTTGGGACGCGCCTAGCAGGCGAAACAATGTGGCTTTCTCGGTGTGATCGGGTTGGGCCGGATAGCCGGGGGCCGGGCGAATGCCGGCATAGCGCTCGGCAATAAGGTCCTCGCCGCTAAAGGCTTCCTCCGGCGCATAGCCCCAAAATTCACGGCGCACGCGCTGATGCAAATGCTCGGCAAAGGCTTCGGCCAAGCGGTCGGTTAGCGCCTGAAACAAAATGGCATTATAGTCATCGCCTGCGTCTTTAAAAGACTGCACACGGCCATCTTCGCCCAGCCCTGCCGTGACGCAGAAGCCGCCAATATAATCGCCTCGAGGCGCGCAGAAATCCGAAATACAGAAATTGGGTTTTGCTTTTGCGCCTTTGGAAATTTGCTGGCGCAAACCGTGGAATGTAGCAGTCTGTTCATCACGGGCCTCGCCTGTAAAGACCGCAATATCATCGCCCTTTTGCGCGGCGGGCCAGAACCCGAAAACAGCAGTGGCCGTGACCCATTTTTCGGTGATGATTTTATCCAGCATAATATTGGCATCGCGAAATAGATCCCGCGCCGCTTCGCCGTAGCGCTCATTTTCTAAAATAGCGGGATAACGGCCTTTAAGTTCCCATGTCGCAAAGAAAGGCGTCCAGTCAATAAAGTCACGGAGCTTTTCGAGGGGATAATCTTTCAATATTTTCGTGCCTAAAAATGCCGGTTTGGGCGGGATATAATAATCCCAATCCTTATCTCCCTTTGGCGTCCACGGATTATCCCGCGCTTCTTTCAGCGTCAGGCGTTTTTTCTTTTGTTGACCCGCTATGTGCGCCGCGCGGGCCTTTTCATATTCAATGCGCAGCTTGGCCGCATACTCCGCTTTGCCGTCCCCCAGCAAGGTACTGACAACGCCGACCGCGCGCGATGCATCGGTGACATAAACCGTTGAATCGTTTTTATAACCGGGTTCGATTTTAACTGCTGTGTGAGTTTTAGAGGTTGTCGCCCCGCCAATCAGTAGCGGCATTTTCATATCTAAGCGCTGCATTTCTTTGCCTACATAAACCATCTCGTCGAGCGAGGGCGTAATCAGGCCCGACAAGCCGATCATATCGACATCATGCTCAATCGCTGCAGAGAGGATTTTCTCGCAAGGCACCATCACGCCCAGATCGATAATATCATAACCGTTACATTGCAGCACAACGCCGACGATATTCTTGCCGATATCGTGGACATCGCCTTTGACCGTTGCCATCAAGATTTTGCCATTGGATGTCCCGGCCATGCCCGATGCTTCTTTTTCCGCGTCCATAAAGGGCAGCAAATGCGCGACAGAAGCCTTCATTACCCGCGCGGATTTGACGACTTGCGGCAGGAACATTTTGCCCGAACCGAAGAGGTCGCCGACCACATTCATCCCGTCCATAAGCGGGCCTTCAATAACGTGGAGCGGGCGCTCTGCCGCCAGTCTGGCTTCCTCCGTATCCGCGACAATGTAATCGGTAATGCCGCGTACAAGCGCATGCTCCAAGCGCTTTGCCACGGAGAGTTTGCGCCATTCATCATTGCTAATAGCGGCTTTGGCCTTGCCGTCACCGCGATATTTTTCGGCTATATCGAGCAAGCGGTCTGTCGCATCCGGGCGGCGGTTTAGGATCACATCCTCGACGAGCTCGCGAAGCTCGTCCGGGATATCATCATAAATCGTAAGCTGCCCGGCATTGACAATCGCCATATCGAGCCCCGCCGGAATGGCGTGGTAGAGAAAGACACTGTGCATCGCTTCGCGCAAAGGGTTGTTACCTCGAAACGCAAAGCTCACATTAGACAGTCCGCCCGAAATTCGGGCATGAGGAAGATTGGCTTTGATACGGCGGCAAGCCTCAAAAAAGGCAACGGCATAATCATTATGCTCTTCAATACCTGTGGCCACGGCAAAGATATTGGGGTCAAAAATAATATCTTGCGGCGGAAAATCCGCCTCTTGAGTCAGGAGATTATAGGCCCGCTCGCAAATCGCAAATTTATGATCAGCCGTCTCGGCTTGGCCTTCTTCGTCAAAAGCCATAATCACAGCCGCCGCGCCGAGGTCGCGCACTTTGCGGGCGTGCTGTAGAAATTGCGCCTCGCCTTCTTTCATCGAAATCGAATTGACCACGGCCTTGCCCTGCACGCATTTCAGCCCGGCCTCAATGACGCTCCATTTAGAACTGTCGATCATAATAGGCACGCGGGAAATATCCGGCTCGCCTGCTAGAAGCAGCAAAAACCGCGTCATCGCCGCTTCGCCGTCAATCAGGCCGTCATCCATATTGATATCAATAATCTGCGCGCCGCTTTCGACCTGTTGGCGGGCAACAGAGAGCGCTTTTTCAAAATCGCCATTGACGATGAGCTTCTTAAACCGGGCTGAACCGGCGACATTGGTGCGCTCGCCAATATTGATAAATTGGGCTGTCTGGGTCATGACCGTATCTTTAAACCGCTATCTGAAACGGTTCGAGACCGGCAAGGCGTAATGTTGGTTTAATTTCGGGCACAATCCGCGGAGGCGCGCCTTCCGCCGCCTGCGCCAGTTTTTTAATATGCTCCGGGGTCGTGCCGCAGCACCCGCCGACAATATTGACAAATCCTTCGTCAATCCAAGGCTTAATCTGGCGAGCGGTATCCTCCGGTCCCTCATCATATTCGCCAAAAGCATTGGGCAGGCCAGCATTGGGGAAAGCCAGAACATAGGTATCGGCAATCTTGGCAATGGCTTCGAGATGAGGGCGCATTTCATCGGCGCCGATGGCGCAGTTCAGGCCAACCGCAAAGGGCTTGGCATGGGCGATGGAGAGCCAGAAAGCCTCTGCCGTTTGGCCCGATAATGTTCGGCCCGAGCGGTCGGTTATCGTGCCTGAAATCAAGAGCGGTTTTTCATAACCTAACTTCGTAAAAACAGCCCGCGCCGCCGCAATCGCGGCCTTGCAATTTAGCGTATCAAACACCGTCTCGATTAATATCGCATCGACATTTTCAATCATCGCGTGGATTTGCCGGATATAACTGTCCCGTACCTCGTCAAATGTGACATCGCGGTAACCGGGATCTTCGACCTTGGGCGAAATCGATAATGTCTTATTCATCGGCCCAACAGAACCTAGAACTGCGCGGGGTTTATCAGGCGTTTTTACCGTCCATTCATCGGCGCATTCTCGCGCGATAAGGGCCGCCGCTCTCGCAATGTCATCGGCGTGACCTCCTAGGCCGTAATCGGCTTGACTGATGGTGGTGGCATTAAAACTATTGGTCTCAATCAGGTCAGCGCCCGCCGCGAGGAAAGCATGATGCACTTGTTTGACCACTTCAGGCTTGGTCACTGACAACAGGTCATTATTGCCCTTGAGCGGCGACGGCCAATCGGCAAATTGCGTGCCGCGAAAATCCTTCTCTTCAAGGCTTTGTTTTTGCAGCATCGTTCCCATTGCCCCGTCAAGGATAAGGATATGCGAGGCCATAGCGGATTCAATTTTTGTCCAGAGTGTCATGAAGGATGTTTATACTGACTAAGCCGGGATATAAAGCTTTTATTATATGTTTATATATGGCGAGATCACCTCATTGTCAGGGTGATTTTGTGTGATAATCTGCCAGGTCAGCGGGAGTATTAAGGTTCTTAAACACGGCCTCGCCCGCCCATTGTGCGTGTTTGGCCTGCGTCAACCGCGCCAGATAATTCAGCGAGATTGAGCTCTCCATATCCAGCTCCTCCCATGCGCGGCCTAAATCCGCTATCCGCCACCAAGCAAAGGCAGGGTGCAAACCGTTATCATCGCCAGCGATGGCCGAAGACTCCTCACAATAGAGACGCGCGAGCAAGTCAATAGGAAGGTTTGGGCCGTCAACAGGGGCCGTAAAAAAACCGTCGATGTTTGCGCCCTTCAAATGCCGCCAAATAGCATAAAGCCCTCCCGCCGGGCCTTGCGGCCTTGTCTTAAGGTCAGACACAACACTCAATCCCAGATCATAATCATGGCTGCCCGATATCAGCACCTGACCGCATTGGGGTTTTAGCCGCCCGTAAATCCGGTCAATCATACGCTCCCCGCCAAGGTCAATTGCGCCTTTGTCAATTCCGCCCATGCGCGCGCCCTGCCCGCCCGCGAGGATAACCGCTATATTTGTCATATTAACGCAAAAGAGGCAGGAAGCCTTCGCGGCTTATTTCTCAATCTCGACCACATGAGGATAGGGTATGGAAATCCCGCCTTTATCAAAAGCTTCTTTGACATCTTTGATGAGGTCAAACCTAACATCCCAATAATCCTCGGCCTTGCACCAAACGCGCATTTGCACATCGACTGAGCTGTCATTGAGATAAGAGACTTTTGCCCAAGGGCCGTCCGGCTTGGAAAGGACACGCTTATCCTTACCCGCCGTATCTTTAACGATTTTAATCGCCTTATCCATATTATCATCATAATCAATACCGAAATCGACATCGACGCGGCGCACGCCTTGTGAGGTGAAGTTTTTAATCGTGTTGCCCCGGACCTCGCTATTGGACAAAATGACTTTGATATTATCCAGCGTGATAAGGGTCGTCGTGAAAATATTCAGATCATCAACCACGCCCTCTTCGCCGCCAGCCTGCACATAATCGCCAATTTTATAAGGCCGAAATAACACCAGTAATAATCCCGCTGCAACATTGGCCATCGAGCCTTGCAGCGCCAAGCCAATCGCCAGAGTCGCCGCCGACAGGATAACAAAGACTTTAGCCACGGGAATACCGACAACGGCAATCGCCGCCAGAAATGTGGCCGTGAGAACTGCATATTTAGCCGCCGCCGCCGCGAAGTTCCCGAGCGTTGTATCGACATGTTTGCTCGCTGTTGTGCGTTTTAAAAGCGCCCGGTAAATGCGGCCCGCTATGGACGAACCCATCCATAAAATGATCAGGGCGATCAGAATTTTGGGAATAAAGAATAATGATTTCTCCATCGCGATATTGCCATAATATTGCAAAAATCCGCTCGGATCACTCATCACAGACGGGGCTGTGTCTGCCGCTTGAACAGAGCTGAATAGGTTTAAAAAATTATCCATTAAAAAATTATCCATGACTAAGCCTCTTTCCGCACAATTGAGCAATGTTCATAAGGAATTTCAATCCCGGCTTTATCGAGCGCTTCCTTAATCGGTTTCGAAATATCCATTTTGACCTTGCGGCTATCTTCAGCGTCCGTCCAAAGGCGGAGCTGTATATTAACGGCCGAATCGCCTAAAGCCGTCACCTTGGCCCAAGGCGCCGGGTCTTTATATATACGGGCATCCCCTTTTACCGCACTTAGAATAGCGGCAATAGATTTATCCAGATCAGCATCATAGCTAACGCCGATATCGGTATCCAAGCGTAGTTTCCCGTCATGAAAATAATTCTTGATGGTACCGCCAAATATAGCGCCATTGCCAACACTAATGACGACATTATCCCGTGTCAGAAGCTTTGTACTAAACAACGCTGTTTCCATAACTACCCCTGTCTCGCCCGCAACTTCGACTTGGTCACTAATTTTAAAGGGCCTAAATAATGCCAGCATAATCCCGGAGGCAAAATCTCCTAGCGAATCCTGCAGGGCAAATCCAAGCGCCAAAACTAATGCGGCGACAACTGTGGCTAGAAACGCCAGATTTATTTTCATCGCAGATAGAGCCATAATAATAACAGCCCCCATCCCTATAAATAAGACCAGCGATCCAAAAAACCGCGCCAATGTGGCGTCAATATTTGGAATTTTCTCCGTCGCCTTTACCGCCCCCGCCGAAGCTTTGCGCACAATCAGGCGGCCGACAATAAATATGATAAGCGCCAGTAGAATACTCGGCGCAAATTTGACGGCATAATCCGGCACAAGTTGAAGTTTCTCTAAAATAAGATCCATATTATCCTCCCTGCCCGCAGGCTTAGCCGAATATTTACAGCACGGAAAGGTAGAATAATATAATTCTGAAATGGGTTTAAAACCGCAAAAAATTCAGTATGGCTTAATCCCATTATAATTATGTCTTGAAAGCGCTGCATGGCCTCATCCTCAAATGCTTATGACGCGATTATTATTGGCGGCGGACATAATGGGCTTGTCTGCGCCTTTTATCTCGCGCGCAAAGGCCTAAACACCTGTGTGGTAGAGCGCAATCCTGTCGTCGGCGGCGCGGCCCTGACCGAGGAATTCCATCCCGGTTTTCGTAACTCTGCCGCGGCCTATACGGTCTCGCTGCTGCAGCCCAAAGTCATCTCGGATATGGAACTCGGTAAGCATGGTCTTGAAGTCGTGTTGCGAAAAGTCGATAATTACCTGCCTTATGATGGCGGCTATCTTCTCGCGGGGCGCGGCGGCCTCACAGCAAGCGAAATTGCCCGCCACTCCGAGGCCGATGCCCGCGCATTTGCCCGCTATGAAGCGGCGCTTGAAAAAGTCGTGGCCTGTCTGCGCGAATTTCTGCTGCGCGCGCCGCCCAATGCCGGCGGGGGCCTAAGCGATATATTAGCTCTGCTCAAAGCCGGGCGCATTGCCAGTAAATTATCGATTGAAACCCAGCGCGATTTACTCGATTTCTTCACCAAATCAGCGGGCGATATTCTCGATCATTATTTCGAAAGCGAGCCGGTTAAAGCACTGTTTGGATTTGACGCCGTGGTCGGGCATTTCGCCTCGCCCTATGAACCCGGCTCGGCCTATGTCTTGCTCCATCATGTCTTCGGCGAAGCGGCTGGCGTTAGCGGAGCTTGGGGCCATGCCATCGGCGGCATGGGCGCGATACCCCAAGCCATGCGGCGAGCCTGCGAGGCGGTTGGCGTCACAATTATGACCGATTGCCCCGTGCAAGACATTCTCACTAAAGACGGTAAAGCTATTGGTGTGAAAACCGAAAATGCGGCGCTCAATGCCCCCATCATCGCATCTTCCGTGCATCCGAAAATATTATTTGAGCGCTTGATTGATCCCGCCGCTCTGCCTGAGGATTTCAAAAAACGCATGCGGGGATATAAATCCCATTCCGGCACTTTTCGCATGAATGTCGCGCTGGATAAATTGCCCACATTCAAAAATGCGCCTGACAATCCTGACTACCTCACCTCCGGAATCATTATCGCGCCGAGCTTGGATTATATGGATAAGGCGTGGCTTTCTGCGCGCCAAAATGGCTGGTCGGAGGCTCCAATTATAGAAATGCTCATCCCCTCGACATTGGACGATACGCTCGCGCCAAAGGGCCAACATGTCGCCAGCCTGTTCTGCCAACAATTTAATTATAATTTACCGGATGGGCGATCATGGGACGAAGCGCGCGAGGTCGCCGCAGATCATATTATCTCGGTCGTGGACAGCTATGCGCCGGGTTTCAAAACATCCGTCCTCGGGCGGCAAATTCTCTCTCCGCTCGATCTGGAGCGTAAATTTGGCCTGATTGGCGGGGATATTTTCCACGGCCAGATGGGACTCGATCAGCTCTTTTCTGCAAGGCCTGTACTCGGCCACGGCAATTACCGCGCCCCCTTAAAAGGCCTCTATATGTGCGGCAGCGGCGCTCACCCCGGCGGCGGCGTCACAGGCGCGCCCGGCCATAACGCCGCCCAAGAAATCCTAAAAGACAGGCGCTGGAAACGGGTTTGATTTAGGCAATAAATACTGTCTTTATATTACAAAAGGCTCTTATGCCTTCTGCTGCTAGTTCCCGTCCGTAGCCTGAGCGTTTTATCCCGCCGAAAGGGAGCCTTGGATCAGAGCTTGTCATGGCATTGACGAATGTCGCCCCCGCTTCAAGATCGCGGATGGCCTCTATGTGTTCAGACTCAATCTGTGTCCAGATTGAGGAGCCCAGCCCAAAAGGGGAATCGTTAGCCAGAGCAATGGCTTCATCCAAACTATTGACTTTGTAAAGCGCGGCGACAGGGCCAAAAATTTCCTCATGATAGGCGCTGGAGTCTTTGGGGATGTTTTCCAAAATACCAGGCGTGAAAAAATAACCCGGCCCGTCAATAGCGGTTCCGCCTGTAACAAGATTAGCCCCGTCTTTAAGCGCGTTTTCAACTTGGGCAATAATTTCCGCGCGGCTTTGCGCATTTACCAGCGGGCCAATATCCGTATCGGCGTCCACCGGGTCGCCAATTTTAAGCGCCTCGAAACCGGCTTTAAACCGCGCCCGGACATCCTCATAAATATCGGCATGAACGATATAGCGCTTGGCCGCGATACAGCTCTGTCCATTGTTTTGAGTGCGGGCCTTGGTTCCGGTTGCAACCGCCTTATCCAAATCCGCACTCGGCATGATGATGAAAGCATCAGAGCCGCCAAGCTCCAGCACGGTCGGTTTGATTTCCTGTCCGCAAATAGAGGCCACCGACGCGCCTGCCGGCTCGGAGCCTGTTAGCGTGGCGGCGCGAACGCGCTCATCGCGCAGCACGCGCTCGACTTTTGAACTGCCTATTAAAAGCGTTTGAAACGCGCCTTCGGGGAACCCTGCCCGGCGAAAAATATCTTCAATATAAAGCGCGCATTGCGGGACATTGGAGGCATGTTTAAGCAATGCCGTATTGCCCGCCATCACTGCGGGGGCGGCAAAGCGGATGACTTGCCAGACCGGATAATTCCACGGCATGATAGCGAGAACAGGCCCGAGCGGTTGAAAAGCGCGGTAAGATTTGGACGCGTTGGTTTCGACATAATCATCGGCCATATAAGCGGCGGCTTTATCGGCATAATAATCAGCGCCGTGCGCAGATTTTTTTACCTCTGCAACAGCAGAAACCAATGTCTTGCCCATTTCCAGCGTCATGATCTTGCCGAGAGTTTCAGCCTCATCCCGCAAAATTTGCGCGGCTTTGCGCATATGCTCAGCGCGTTTATCAATCGGCCAAAGCCGCAACTCTTTAAACGCGGCGTAGCTTTGCGCGATCATAGCATCGACCTGCGCGTCTGTATGCGGGTCAAAGGTTTTAATCACCTCGCCCGTGGCAGGGTTTTGCGTTTGAATAGCCATGCCGTTCTCCATTATCTCATATTACCTAAGCTTGGGCATAAAGTCTGCGGCCTAAGCGGCGCAAGTATTTTTCGTTTCTCTGTGAAAATCGAAACAAATTCCCAAAGCTAGCAGCGCCCCAGCGGCAAGACCGTTGTAAATTTCAGTTTTTCCATTGCAAAGCTGGCGCTGACATCTGAAAGTTTAACCTTAGCGATTAGCCGCCGATAAACGCGGTCATAATCGGCCACACTGCCGACCATCATTTTCAATATATAATCAACATCCCCGGCAAGGCGGTAAAATTCAACAATTTCGGGCATAACGTCGACAGCCTTGGCAAAATTATTCGCCCAAGCCTCGGAATGGTCATCTGTACGCACAGAGACAAAGACGGTGAGCGGCAGGCCGACTTTCTCATTATCGACTAATGCGACACGGCGTTCTATAATACCGTCCTCCTCCAAACGCCGCACCCGCCGCCAGCACGTATTGAGCGAAACGCCTATCTCTTCGGCGATCGATTCCAGCGAGCGCGTGGCATCGGTTTGAAGTATGGATAGAATTTTAATATCATTTTCATGTAAATTTTTGTTCATATGCCCAATATATCAAAATATTTTCTATAATTCTACAATATTAGGATATTTTTTGTGAAGATTTTTTATATATATGGTTATAAACTTATGAAATAAAGAGATATAAGGGATTTTACGCCATGAAACAATTATTCACAGAGCATCCCCAAAGTATCGGCGAAAGTTATTTTCAGCATATGAGCAACGCCTTTTCTTTCGGTAAAAAAATGTTTTTTGCGAGCGTCACCTGTATCATCCACGGTATTTTTCCGTTCCTATACACGTCGCGCGGCAGTCAAGCGATAGAGGAACTCCACGCGCATATGTCCGCCCGAAACAATGCTCGTCCGCAGGCTCCCGCGGCGCGCAAATAAGGCGCCGCCATTATTTCTTAATTCACACGCTGCAACTTATAGATGACTCGGCGACTCTGGTCTGTTAGAGGGTCTCGGGAAGTCCACATATTTGAGGAAATATTGAAGATATGATGCGCTCAACGCTTACCGCTATCTCGCTTTGCCTTTCGACTCTTGGTCTGGCCGCTCTCGGCCTTACCGCTTGTAGCAGCGGGAGCAATACAGCTCCGCCTATTGCAGTCGTTCCTCCCCCGCCGCCTCCACCACCGCCGCCGCCGTCAACGGTTGGGCCGGCCGATTGCGTCTCCGGCATGGCAGCAGGTTTCGCTTGTGATGGACTTAACCTTGCCAAACGGGTGACGCCGGCAGATCTTGGCGGGGTTAACGGCAATGATATTTGGGGCTGGGTTGATCCTGCAAATAGCGACGAATATGCCTTGATGGGCATGACCAATGGGACAACCTTTGTGCGCGTGACCGATCCGCAAAATCCTGTCATTGTCGGGCGCCTGGCGACTGAGACCACGACAGCGCCGTGGCGGGATATTAAGGTTTATCAGAACCACGCCTTTATTGTTGCTGACGGCGCGGGCGCGCACGGTATGCAAATCTTTGACCTGACCAAATTACGCGGCGTCTCGGATAACCGCGTCTTTACGCAAGACACCCATTATTCGGGCGTGACCAACAGCCATAATGTGGTGATTAATGAAGATAGCGGCTATGCTTATCTCGTCGGCACAAATACCTGCGATGAAGGCCTGCATATTATCGATATCCGGACGCCGACCTCGCCCGCCTTTGTCACCTGCCACGATGCCCAGCCCGAAACCCATGACGCGCAATGTGTCAATTATATCGGCCCTGATCCCGATTATACGAGCGCGGAAATCTGTATTGGCTCCAACGCCGATAGTATCGGCGTGACCGATGTTAGCGTAAAATCCGCGCCGGCGACGATCTCGAATATTGCCTATCCCGGTCTTGGTTTTGTGCATCAGGCTTGGCTGGATGACAGCCACCGCTACCTTATTGTCAATGACGAGACGGACGAAACCGGGCAAGGCGTCAATACCAGTACCATCGTTTTAGACCTGCTCGACCTTGATAATCCGGTCTATCTCTATACCCACCGCGGCAGCAAAGCCTCGATTGACCACAATCTCTATATTATCGGCACCAAGGTTTACGAATCCAATTATACGGCGGGATTGCAAATTCTGGAATTTACAGGCCTCGCCTCGGACAGTTTCACAGAAACGGCGTTTTTTGATACCCATCCCGAAAGCGACGCCGCGACTTTCAACGGCGCGTGGAGCGTCTATCCTTATTTCCCCAGCGGCAATATTATTGTCTCCGATATTGAACGCGGGCTCTTTATCCTCACGCCGCAATAAAGCTAGGTGCGGGCTAAGGGTCATTCGGGATAAGCATTATTGTCCCAACCCCGATCTGTCATCAGGTAAGTCGCAAAGCTCGCGAGCCAGTGACTGCCTGAATAATGCTCCGCCGATACCGCCGCGACGCCTGTCTCGCCGTGGATTTTTGCCGCCGCGACAAGCGAGGCTTTGCGGGTGTCGCCTTCGGGGAGCGCTCTTGCGATATTATAGAGGTTCCAGGCGCGGGAGCTATTGACTCCGTCCAAATGGACGAGCTTACCGTCGCTAGCATCTTTCACAATCCCCGGCGCGAGCCAGTCGCCGGAGCCATCTGCCGGAATGTTTGGCATGAAACCCGTGAGCCATTTGGAATATTCGGCTTCGCTCATCATCCGCCGCATGAGGTCCGCTTCCATCAGGCAGGGCGAGAGGAAGTCCTCACCGCTTGGCTCATAAGCCAGCGGGCAATTTTTATCATTTAAGTGAAACGCCTTAGAGCGCTGGATAATTAATTGCTCCATTTCTTCATCGCGTGCCACCCGCGCCCAATCGAGCATCAAACCGAATGCAAAAGCTGATTGATTATGCGTGCCAAGACGGATGGGATAAGCAAGTTTGGGAAGCCATGTTTTCAGCTTCGCCGCGATATCCGCTTCGAGCGGTTCCAATATTTCCAGCCATTCCTGTGCTTGCGAACCGTTATTGTCCTCGGCCCATTCGCGTAGTTCCGCCGTTAATTGCAGATACCACGCAAGGCCATAAGGCCGCTCCCACGAGCCTGCCGCAGGGCGGTTATAATTGGCCACCTCGCCGGCAATATTTTCCGCCGTGAAGCTTTGATTGAGTTTGGCAATCGCCGCCTCCCGCCACGCAGCATCTTGCGGCCCTACCCGTAAAAGCCGCACCAAAAGCCAATGGCCATGCACAGAGCTATGCCAATCAAAACAGCCGTAAAAGGCAGGAAACAAGTCTTGAGGCGCGCCGATCTCTTCTGCGGTGTTCGTTGTCCGCGAAATCTTATTCGGAAATTCTTGATGCACACAATTCAGCGCCAAGGCGGAAAAACGATCCGCGAGTTCAGGGGCTATGATGGCCGGATATTCGAAAGGGGGCGTTTCCGGCGGGGCTTCGCTCGCGCAAGCCTGAACCGTGAAGGCCGCTGAAAGAAGAACAAGTTTTACTATTTTCATATCGCAGGCATAACGCGCCTGCGCCGCAATGAAAAGCTACTCTTGTTTTTCATCTTCCTCTTCGGCGTCATCCTCCGCGCAGCCCGCAAATTTCGCGAGGGTTTTTGGCCCCGGTACAGGCATGAGCTTATAAGCCCCGCCCGTAACTTGCAGACCGTCCGCGCCCAACGCTTTGAGGTCTTTAACCTTGATCATGACATTATCACAAAACGTCTTAAAGCCGAGCCCCTCTATCGGCTTTTGGCCTATCATCGCCGTAAATTCCGGGGTCGTTGCCTCATCTTCATATTGGATCATGACAAAAGTGAGTTTTGGCACCAGCATTCGCATCGGGCCGGGCGCCATTTTCTTGAAATGGGATTTGCCATCTTTCAGTCCGTCTTTGAGCGCCGCAATATCATGATAGCCGGTATTTTTTAGAAACTGCACATCGCTATCAAAACTGAAACTCATGTCCTCGCCCGTGCGCGGCTGTCCTTCGCGGGAGGGGTCTTCGGCACAGATTTCGGTAGATTCCGGAGCCGTTGTAATTTTACCGAAATCCGGCACGCTGCCATCAGCATTTAAGGTAAAGTCAGTCTCAACCCCGTCATCGCGCAGAAAGATGCGCTCCGGCAAAACACCGCCGTCCTTTACATCAAACTCTGCGTCAAAGACCATATCGACGGTATCGCGCTTATCAGCGCCAATCTTTTGAAATTTCGACATAAATTTTATGATGTTTTTGGCGGGAAAACAGGAGATACGCTCCCGAAGAACCGGTTCGGATATCTCGTCTTTATCCGCCGCAAAAGCCGGCGGGCTTGCCATCAAGGCCGCGAGCATGAGCAATTTAAATGTCTTCTGTTTAATCTTCATCTTCTTGTCCCCATCCAAATTTCTTCATGGTTTTAACACTGACCGTCGGCTGCAAATGATAAGCCCCGCCTTTAACAATCAACCCGCTCGCGCCCATCTTTTTGAGAGCGCCCAATGACACCACATGCATCTCTTTATAAAGCTCGGTGGTCAACGGTATTGTCTTATCACCGACTTGCGCGAAAATCTCGGCCCCAACCACTCGCAGATCATCATATCTGACCGCGAGATAATCGGTATCCGGCATGAATATACGCGCGATGGCAGGAAGCATCTTTTGATAAAATTGCTTCCCGTCTTTAGTGCCTTCTTCAAGTTCCATCATCTCGTGATGGCCGGAGCTGTTATGAAATAGCGGTGACAGGCCTATTTCGAAATAAAGCCCCTCATCATATTTACGGCGGTCCGCGCGGGTTTTATCGCCTATGCAAATATCGCTCTTGGGATAGGTATAGACTTGCTTCATGAATGTCGGAGTCAAGCCGGAGGGCTTTTCAATGGGAATATCTATCTCTGCCGTCTTGCCGCGGAAAAAGAACCGCTCAGGCCAGTCGCCTCCATCTTTAATCAAAAATATCGGATTAAGAGTAGCATCGACGACGTCCCGGCGCTCAGCTTTGATCTCTTTTAAATTATTGATAAGCCTTATCGCGTCTTCGGCCGGGAAGCAAAAGAACTCTCCGCGCAGCTTCGGGGCATCGGCATGGGCCGACATCGGGATAGTCAAAGCCGTGAACACAGTAACAAAAATCGCAGAATAAAGGCGCATAAGACTCCTAAGCCAAATATTGTCTTTGGCTTCCAGTGAAACTTTGGTCATATTACAGACAAGGTGACTCGACGCGAGCGCCAACTCCACCTAAAAGGCAGTGACTTTGGAGATAAAATCATGAAACGCAGCCTTGTTATAGCAACTCTAATCAGCGCCTTTGCCCTCACCTCTTGCGGGATTAAAGGCGATCTGCAACGTCCCGCGCCGCTTTGGGGCGAAGACACCCGCACAGAAGCCGAAAAAGCAGGTAAGGAAGAGGCGAAGCAACAGCCTGCAGAAAAACCCGCCCGGCAAAAAATCACCATCAAAGCGCCCGAACCTGTTGAAGCCAATCCGCCCTCATAAAAAAGCCCGCCAAGGCGGGTTATGACGGCAAAACTGACATGGCTGTAATTCTTACCCATATCACCGAAATTTAACGCGACAGTGAGTTTGGCGGCGCTATAGTTATCCCATGTCTTCAAACACGGACAGATCAGCGCTTATAAAACGCACCGGCCACTATGTCCGGCGCGCAGGCGCGCAGCTATATTGGGAGCTTTATGCGCCCGTCTTTGCGCTGGCCATCGCCATTATCGCTATTTTTCTGATCGGCGCCTTTGCCGGAATATGGGAACGTATCGGCGACCCTTGGCGATTGATCGCCCTCGCGGCCGCGCTGTTTTATTTTGGCAAAGCTATTTTCAAAGCCCGCCGCGAGAAACGCCCGACGCGCTCTGCCGCCCGACGCCGCACGGAACTGGATTCGGGCGCCCGGCACCGCCCCCTCGATGTATTGGACGATGCGCCCGCCATTAGCAAAGCGGCTTGGCCTGCCCATTATGATAACGCCCGGCAATCGGCGGATGCATTAAAGCCTTCAAAACTACGGCCCGCGCTCGCCCCGATAGATAAATATTTCCTGCGTTTCGCCCTGCCCTGCGCCCTCGGTCTGGCGCTGATGGTCGGGGCCGGGGCGAATTATGACAGGCTACGCCGCGCATTGTCCCCGGCTTGGCAAAGCGCCATTAATCCGTCCGATATCACCTATGAAGCCTGGGTTGATCCGCCCGAATATACAGGCCGGCCGCCGCTATATTTCAAAGATAAAGCCAAGATAGATGTGCCTGCAGGCTCGGAACTCGTCGCCCGTATTTCCGGCAGCAAATCCGCGCCGCGCCTGAAACTGAAAACCACACGCGGCACAAAATATCTTAAGCTGAAACGCCTCGGCCCTAGAAGTTTTGAAACTCGCACAATTTTAAAAGATAAAGCTACCGCCCGTTGGCAAGTCGGCACTCAAGAAAAGAAATGGACGCTGAATGTGCTGCCCGACGCGGCCCCTATTGTAAGTTTTAATGAACGCCCCAAAGCCGATAAGCGCGACCGCCTAGCTTTCACCTACACGTTCGAGGATGATTACGGCGTCGAGAATTTCCAGCTTGAAATGCGGCTTCTGGCCGAAGATACCGCCTTGGCCGGCGAGCGTTCCTATGCGGCAGTTCCGCTCTCAAGCGGTTCCGTAAAACGCGCAGAAGAGGCCGGCGCCGCGCTGGATTTGACCAAGCATAAATGGGCAGGGCGCAAGGTGGCCGGACGGCTGATTGCCAAAGACGGGCTCGGCCAGAGATCGCAGAGCGAGGAAGCCTTCTTCACTGTGCCCGATAAAATCTTCGTCGAACCTCTGGCCAAAGCCATTATTGAACAGCGCCATCTCGTCATGGCAGGCCATAGGGATTATGCCCCTGAACCTGAAAATATAGATTGGAGCCTGATCCCGTCATTTGACACTTATGAGCCTGAATTTCGGATGAGCCGCGCGCCTGCGCAAATTCAGCGCGCAGCGATTTTAATCGACGCTATCACCGATAGGCCGGCGGGTATATTCTCTGATCCTGCTATTTATATGGGCCTCAAAAATGTCCATGGCCGTCTGCGCTATGGCCGCAAGGCGTCGGACCTACGCGGTATTCCCGAAGACCTCTGGAGAATCGCTATACGCGCGGAATTTGGCGTGCTTGGCACGGCCCTGGAAGAAATGCGCGAGGCTAAACAGGCACTGCAAGACGGCATGGCCCGCCGCGCCCCGGAACGCGAAATTGATACGCTTTTTGACCGCTATAACGAGGCGGTTGAGCGTTATATGGAAGAATTGCGCCGCAAAGCGCTTGAAGACGGTAATATAGCTGAGGCTGACGGCGGCGGCGGGGGCGGGGGGCGCAATGCCGACGAAATTGCAGAACTTCTCAAAGCCATCGAAGAGGCCAATAAAGCAGGCGATACGGAAGGGGCGCGTAAGGCGCTGGCCCGCCTTGCCGAGCTTTTGGAAAATTTGGAAATCCAGCTTACCCGCGGCGGTAGCGGCGAAGGCGGCGAGGATAGCCTGGCGGGAGAAATGAGTGAAGAGATGAAAAAATCCCTCGAAGACCTCGCCGATTTGCTCGGCGAACAACGCGAGCTTAAAGACGAAACCCGCCAAGCGGAGAACGAAGCCGAAAAGCAAGGCGAGCAAGCAGGCGGTGAGCAACAAGGCGGCTCGCAAGGTGGTCAGCCGGGCGACGAAACATTGACGCCGGGCGAACTTGCTAAGCGCCAAGGCGCATTGGAAGAGGCGCTGGGCGTCCTTGAAGGCGCTCTGCCCGAAGAGGGCGAGGACAGCAAAGGCGGCGGCGGCGGCAAAGAGGATGAAGACGGCAAGCCGGGCGGCGGCGGTGAAGAAGAGGGACAAGATGCGGCTTCAGCTCTGGCAGAGGCGGGCGAAGCTATGGGCGAAAGTCAAGACCGCCTGCGCGCCGGCGATTTAAGCGGCGCGAAAGAGGCGCAAGGCGAAGCGATTAAAGCGCTCAGGCGCGCAGGACAAAGCATGGCCGAGGCCGGACGTCGACAAGGGGATAGCGAAGGGGGCACTGACGAGGCCGAGAATGAAGACCCGCTGGGACGCAAGAATAACGGGATGAATTCAGACGAATCCGAAGCCGATATTGATCCGGGCGATAATGCAACGCGGTCTCGCGAATTGCGCGAAGAGCTTCGCCGCCGCGCCGCCGAACAAAAGCGCGATCAAAGCGAGCGTGAATATCTCGAACGGCTGCTAAAACGGTTTTAAAATTATTGCGGCGTTTCCGCCAATCGACCTTCCGTAAGTCCGCCCAATCTCTGCGCCATCGGAGCTTCGCCTGCGGACGCCGCCATATCATTGATAAATTCATAGCGTAATTTGACAGCGTCAATGGGCGGGTTGGGGTATTCCGAAACGAATGTAACACGCTCGCCCTTGCCGATCATCGCTTGCTCCACCTCGACAATCCACGTCACAAGCATATCGCCTTTGGGGTTATGCAAAGACAGTTTTAGCGGCGGAATTTCTTGTGATTGGACGGTGATATTGCGCACCGCGCCATTAACCACCAGAACAGGCTGCCCATTGACCAGTGCGCTGCGCGTAATCGGAGCTTCTATATTCAGGCCAGACAAAGTAACGGGTATGCCCAGAGATTTATAAATTGTCGCCGTAGCCGGGGCGCGGTTAACGATTTCCTGCCGGAAAATATAGCCCAAAATGGCAGCCGCCACGAGAATCAGCAACGGAATCGCCCAGATCAAGCCCACCGTGCGCAGACGGCGTTTGCGTTTAAGGTTATCGGCTTTATCGCGCATTTCGACATGCGCCCCAACTATTTCGGGCATAGTGGGTTTTTCGAGCGCAGCGGACTCAGATGTGCCTGATGGTATATCTGGTGGTATATCTGCTATTTTTGCAGCGCTTGCAGCGGCAACCGAAACGGGCGCAATGGCTTCAACGTGATCGGCCTGTTGATTATCCCTCAGCGCCAATTCATCGGAATCCGCCGCAACAAACCATGTCGTATCACATTTTGCGCAACGCACCGTACGTCCATTGGATCCTATGGCGTTTTCTTTTGTCAAATAACGCGTAGAACATTCGGGACAGGTGAGTATCATGTCAGCCTCGATTCGTTTTAAAAGGGAGTGTGCCAATTATTAACGTGAAGTCCAGTCCTAGAGAGAATTTGGGGGCGAATGAAACCTCCGCCGCGCCCGCTATTATAGATGTTGTGCGCTTTGAGCGTGTTGGACTGCGCTATGGGCGGGGGCCGGAAATCCTCACCGATGTGAATATGCAGCTCCGGCGCGGTAGTTTCACCTTTATTACCGGGCTTTCGGGCGCGGGGAAATCAACACTCCTCAAGCTCTGCTACCTCAATCTCGCGCCGTCCCGCGGTCTTATCAACCTATTCGAACAGGACATCTCGGTGATGAGCCGTCATGAGCGCCAGACGACGAAACGCAAAATCGGTGTGGTTTTGCAGGATTTTCGCCTGATGGATCACCTGTCCGTTTTTGAAAATGTTGCCCTCCCGCTCAGAGTCATTGGCGAAACCCGCGCCGATTACAGCCAAGATGTTGTCGAGCTGCTGCAATGGGTCGGGCTGGGGCACCGCATGAATGCCATGCCGCCGACGCTTTCGGGCGGGGAGAAACAACGCGCGGCCATTGCCCGCGCCGTCATTGCCAAGCCTGATCTTCTTATCGCCGATGAACCGACAGGCAATGTTGATCCTGTCATGGCGGGGCGTCTTTTGCGCCTGTTTTCCGAAATGAACCGCATGGGAACAACCGTGCTTATCGCCACCCATGATGTAGAGCTCATCCGTGACTTCCCCGCTGATATCCTGCGCATAGAGGACGGTCATGTGCTGCAGGGAAAGCCGTCATGAGCGCGGATGATATAGTAATCCCGGCCCTGCAACCGCTACTGCCCAGCCGCAGCGAGAACAGCCGCGCGCTCGAATTCATTCTTGCCATTATGGCGTTTCTGGCGGGGCTGGCGCTCCTCTATATGCTCTCGGCTCTGCGGATGAGTGAAAACTGGCGCGATGATTTGCAAAGCAGCGCAACGGTGCAGCTCATGCTGGAAACCGAGGATACACGGAGTACCAAAATAGAGACGGCGCTTTCTGTCCTCCGCCCCGCCCTGCCCAAGGCTACAATTACGCTCGTCGATGAAGCGGCGTCCCGCCGCTTGCTGGAACCTTGGCTCGGCAATCTTGCCTTGCCTGATGATTTACCGCTTCCCGCCCTGATATCTATCGAGCTGGAAAGCGGGGGCCGTCTTAACGCCGCCCTGATTGCAAATAGTTTGACAGAGGCGGGATTGATCGCCGAAGTCGATGACCATAGCCGTTGGTCGGATAAAATCGGGCAATCGCGGCAACGCTTAAAACTTGCAGCCTTGTCTATTCTCGCCGTTATTTTTGCGGCCGGCATTGCCGTTTCGGGCTTCGCCGCGCAAGCTGCTCTGTCGGCGCAAACGACAATTATCAAAGTCTTGGTGCAGGTCGGCGCAACGGATAGCTATATTGCCAGGCTCTTTGTCAGCGAAGCTGGCTGGCGGGGGCTTAAAGGCGCGATTATCGGCATCTTGCTCGCCGCGCTAACCGCTCTAATTGTCTCTTTGTGGCCAAGCGATACTGATATCAGCCTTTGGCCGGGCCTGCAATTACAGGTCTCTGACGGGCTTTGGCTCGTGATTTTGACCTTTGCTTTTGCGCTGGCCTGCGCCGCCGCTGCTGGCCTCACAGTCTTTCGCCAGCTCGGGCGGCAAAGACGGTCATGAGGCGGCGATCATGAAACGGCGCAAAAAACTAAGCCCCGCAGCGAAACGCCGAGGATGGGCGCAATATGTGATTTTCATGTTATCCCTCTCGCTGATCCTGTTTTGCGGCGGCTTTGTCGTCTTCGCGGAGAAAGTCCGTACTCTACGCCCGCCCGCCACACTTGCCAAAGCCGACGGCATTGTGGTTTGGACAGGCAAAGGCGGCGGACGGCTCGAAACCGGGGCTAACCTTTTACGCCGCGGCAAAGGTGAGCGGCTTTTAATTTCAGGCGTTAATGAACACACCTCGCTAGAAGCGATTAAATCTCTCGTTATTTTGCCCGACATTAAAGCCGAATGCTGTATTGATCTGGACTATGCCGCCCAAGACACGATCGGCAATGCCCGCGAGACCGCGAGCTGGGCGCAGGCTCTCGGCTATGAACATATCATCCTTGTCACCTCGTCCTATCATATGCCCCGTGCCGAAATTGAAATCGCGGCCACAGCGGGGCGGATAAAAATCACGCCTTACCCCGTGGTCAATCCGGGGAAGGCAAGATGGTGGTCAAACAAGACCCGTTTCAAGCGGATATTTCAGGAATATAGCAAGCTGTTACTGACCTATCTCCGCGGCTCGTCCGATAAATCCCGTAACGGGTCGCCGCCGCTTGACCCGCTACCAAGCCCCGAAGCGAGCTCGCAAGATGAGACAGACCCATGAAAAAGTGGCTCATGGGTATAATCGCTCTTTTCGTGCTGTTTTGCGTATATTGGGCAGCCGGGCGCACAATAATGGTCAATGCAATAACATCAAACATTCAGGACTTGGAAGATAGCGGCTATAAGGTCGATCACAAAGGCCTCGCTGTGGGCGGGTTCCCCCTGCAATTTCGCGGCAGCTTAATTGAACCCGATCTCGCCTCGCCCAGGCACGCAGAAAAACCATGGTCGATAAAATCCGAGACGCTGAATTTTCAGGCCAGTGCTTTTAACCCGCTGCGATGGAACGCGCGCCACCGCGGTGATGCTCGTCTTGATTTGCGCGGCCCCAAAGGTGAACGCTGGCTTTTCGATGTGCGGCCTTTCACCGTTAACATTGAAGCAAAGGCGGCAATATCAGGCAAGCTCAAAACCTTTAAAGCCACTCTTTTTCGTCCAAAAGCACAGGCTGTTATCGGCACGCTTCCGCCAATTATTGCCATGGATAGCGGGGAATTGAGCGCCGCGCCAGACGGGCAGGATATGCGGGTCTCATTAAAGCTCGAAAATATCTTTCTGGAGCAAAACACACTGAAAAACCTACAGCGTGCCTTTGGCCCCAAAATCGACAGTCTCAACGGCCAAGCCATAGCTATTGGTCTGGCCTCACTCGATCACGGCTCGGTAGAGGCGTGGCAAAAAAACGGGCAGCTCATTTGCGAGGGCTGGCAACTCATATGGGGCGGGGCCGAGTTTCAAGGCGGATGCGATATTATCCAATCGGAAACAGGCGCAACAGGGACTATCCGCGTCGAAGTCGAAGATATGTCCCGCCTGATCAAAACACTGCAATCCACCAATATCATAACATCCGGCCAAGCCAGAACTATGAGCCTCGCCACTTTGCTCCTGCCCGTTAACGCCGAAGGACGACAGGAGGTCACGCTCAATATACGCGGCGGCTTCCTGACCCTGTTCGGGCAGAAGATTTGGGAATTTTAGAATTTGTCCTAACCGTAGAAATTTTAAAATTAGCTACAACGTCGGATTTCGCTAACGCTCTATCCGACCTACATTGCTGAAATTCGCGTAAATGTAATTAAATGCAAAATGCCCTAATCATCGCGCCCAAAATTAGGCTCGGCGCTATCTTGTCCGGCATCGACAATTCTGCGGCGAATATCGCGGGTTTTGGCGAAATGCTCCAGTAATGCCTCGCCGTCTTCCCATCTGATCGCGCGCTTTAAAGCTGATAAATCTTCGATGAAACGGTCAACGACTTCGAGCGTGGCTTCGCGGTTGGCCAAAAATACATCGCGCCACATGACAGGGTCAGACGCGGCTATGCGGGTAAAGTCGCGAAAGCCGCCGGCGGAGAATTTGACGACTTCATTTTGCGTGACCTGTTCCATATCCACAGCGGTTCCGACCAATGTATAGGCAATTAAATGCGGGACATGGGAGGTGGTTGCGAGGACAATGTCGTGGCGTTTAGGCTCCATGATGGCGACTTGCGAGCCGAGGGCTTGCCAAAAGGATTTCACTTTATCTGTCGCGGCTTCGTCCGCCCCGTCAGGCGTAAGCACGCACCAGCGGTCTTGGAACATCTCGGCAAAGCCCGCTTCGGGACCGCTATATTCTGTGCCTGCAATCGGGTGACCGGGGATGAAATGAATATCGCCCCTCATAAACGGCGTGACCTGCTTTATCACCTCGCCTTTGACAGAGCCGACATCAGAGAGTATCGCGCCCGGTTTCATCACCGGGATAACCGCCTCGGCGACCTCGCCCATACGGCCCGGAGGCACGCAGAGAATAATCATATCAGCTTGGGAGGCATAAAATTCGGGCGCATTTTCCGCCACGCCGTCAGCAAAACCGAGCTTTTCTATGGCGTCGCATACAGAGGCTGATTTATCCGAGATATAGACGGTTTTAGCTTGGCCATAGCTCTTGGCCGCCCGCGCAATAGATGAGCCCATCAGCCCGCCGCCGATGATTAAAAGCGTATCAAATGTCATGAGTTGTGGCCAATGGGTTTAGGAAGCGCGCCAATGATTTTTGAATTTTCCGGCGCCGTTTCGATATAGCCCTCTAGGCTAACAAGGATATTATCCCCCGCCTCGGCGCGTAAGCGGCTACCGCTAATTTTATCATTACGATGACAAATGAGAAGCGTTTGGTCTGCCCCCGAGGGCTGGATATCTGCTGTTGCTACGGCCACGGCGCGGGGCCAGTCATTATTTCCAGTGCGCGGCAAGCCCGACAAAATATGCATATCCGGCATCGCGCCGCTCGCGCCCAAAGCCGTCCACCATCTATGCATTCCTCCCGGCGCGGGAAGCACGGCGACGCCTTCATCATCAGCATGGGCGGCGGCCAACGCAGAACTTGCGGTCGGGTAAGAGATCGCCGGGATGGCCGCGCCGAACCTGTCGCGCACTAATGTCCAGACCTCCAGCGCGTCGCCTTCCAGCGCGATGTGGAGCTTCATCGGGCCTTGTATAGCCAGTGAGGCGCTCATGAGTTCCGCCCAAATACGGGAGACAAGTTCTGCGGGGGCCTCTTCAGTGGCCTCAGCAAGCTCGCGGATATGGCTCTCTTCGCGGGATGGCCGCCAGACGCGCGCGCCTGATTTGGCGCGGCGCACCGCCCCGGCCAGCTCCAGCCTCTCGGCGATGAGCGAAAGAAGAGCCGCATCGACGCGGTCAATTTCAACCCTGATATCTTCAATTTTTAGGGGCGTTTTACTCATGACTCGTTCTGTTCGTCCCGCGATTAGCTATTGGGGCCGTTCCGAAACTGGGTCTCATAACCAGTTTTTTTGCATGGCCTTTAGGCTCCGCATAAAGACGCTTTATCGCTTCGACAAGCACTAGTCCTGAAAAACCCGGGCAAACCGTCTCGCCAAAACGCTCGCAGCCCTTGGTAAAGCCCGGCTTGGCAAGCTTGGTAATTGGCGGCATATAAAGCGCGCCTGACCAGACTGTGGGAACAAATCCTGCATCATTAAGCGCCCCGCGAAGCTGCGTTCGTGAAAAGGGCCGGCCTGCGCCGAACGGGCTTTTATCAGACCGCGCCCACATGCCGGAGCGGTTTGAGGCGATGACGACAATCCGCCCCTCGGGGCGCGTCACCCGCCAAAGCTCTTTGAGCAACACGTCCAGATCGGGGGTTTCTTCAACCCCGTGTACCGCAAGTACATAATCAAACCGTGCATCTGAAAAGGGCAGCAGGTCTTCCTCGGTCAGGCAAGCGATAATCCCGCGTTGCCCGGCGGTGGCCACAGCCCCCTGCCCGCCCGGCATGGCAAGGACAATACGGTTAGCGGCTTTCATATAAGGATCAAGATAAGGCCCGCAATAACCAAAGCCGAGCACATCACGGCCAGATAGATCCGGCCACAGACTGGCCAGCCGCCGCCCCGCCATATCCCGCGCCGCCGTCCCAAGAGACGAAGCATAGAATTTTTCAAGCGTGATGACCGTTTGGCGCATGGGGTGGGTTTAGCCGCTTAATTGCAGTTTGGGAATTATAATAAAGAAAGGCGCTACCCCGCTTGGCGTCTCCACGCAGGGGCTGCACTCGGTATCCCGAACATATAGCCTTGGAGATAATCCACGCCTAACCGCTTTAGCAAATCGGCATCGGCGCGGTTATCGACCATTTCGGCGACGGTCTTAACCGAGAATGTTTGGGCCAGATCGACCATCATTCGGACAAAAGTCTGTTTGGACGGGTCGAGCGCTAGGCCTTGTATGAAAGTGCCATCGATTTTGATCGTATCGGCCTCAATCGCCATGAGATTGCGGAAAGTGGTATAACCGGAGCCAAAATCGTCAATCGCGAATTCGCAGCCCAAATGCCGGGTTTCAACAGAGAAACGGCTGGCCATGGCGGGGTCTTCGAGCGCCACAGTTTCAGTTAGTTCCAATGTCACGCGCTGCACATCCGGGCCCAGCGCTTTTAGAGCGGCAATATACTCATCCGCGGTCTTCATGTCTTTGACTGTTCCGGCCGAGACATTGAGCGCGATGTGAATTTCGGGAAATTGGCGCAAAGCCTCGCTGGCCAATTCGAGCGCGCGGCGATCCAGCATATGAACAAGGCCCAAACGCTCTGACGCCATGATGAAATTGCCGGCCGAAATAACTTCGCCCTCGTCGGTGCGCAGCCGGAGCAGACATTCATAATGGTGTAAATCGCGGGTCTTGGCATCGATGATCGGCTGGAAGGCGAGCGAGATGCGGCGATCATTTAGCGCGCTGAGAATATCATCTGAGGTCGTCTCGTGGCGCGGGCGGCCTGTATGGATAACGGCCATATCGGAGGTGAATTGCACAACATTGCCAAGCTGTTTTGGCGTTGCCTCCAGCGCTGTTCGGGTTTGCGCGAGGGCATCATGTGCGCAATGCGCCTGATCGCCGAGGGTCGTCGAAGCCATATCAAATTCGGCGTAAAGCGCCCCGTGCGGACTTTGGTAAGGCGCATCGGAGAGCGCCACGAGGAGGCGTTTGGATATCGCTTCAATATCGCCTACAGTTGTATCATAAAACCCGAGCCCAAAACTAACCCCGCCAATCCTGGCGACATTATCAGGCGTACGGGTCATCGCGGAGAGGCGCTCGGCAATCGCTTTGATCAGGCGGTCGCCCGTCTCGTAACCATAAGTCGTATTGATATCAGGCAAGTTGGAAATCCGTAGCCGCAGAAACACCGCCTTGGCGCGGGAGCGCTGCACCAACGCAATTAATTGCTCTAGCCCCTCGCCCATCCGCGTCTCGTTCCACAGACCGGTCAATTCGTCATGGCTGGTCTTATAGCCCGCCTGTAATTCATTTTCTTTGGCGGCATCAACATTAATGATAACGCCGGAAATCTCTGTAGCTTGGACGCCGGCACCTGCGATACGTTCCCCGCGTTCCTCGACCCATATTTTATGGCCGTCTTCGCGGCGGAGTTGATACGTCACCGCATATTGCGCCCCGTCCCATGTCAAGCTGCGCAAGGCGCGGCCTCGTTCGCGGCGGCCCTCTCCGTCCAGACGAGCAAGCCAATCCTCAATCGTATCAGGAAGGCGGGCCTGACGCCCGCGAATAAGGGTTTCGCAAAGCTGCGGCTGCGGCCAGATCAGCTCGCGGCTATCGCGCAGTAAAAACGGCGCCGCGCCCAGCAAAGACAAGGCATGGGCGCTGTCATCCGCGCCCTCTGAGGCACGGGGAGGCACTATCATTCCCGCAACAGCTTTATCCGGTAAGCCCCGTTTACGCATGTCTTTTGCTTTCTATATTACTATACTTATAGTTGCATAATGGAAATAGCTTAATAAAGTCTCTCATAGACCTAATCCGAAAATCCGCCGCCATCACCAACGGCAAAATCACGCCGGGCCGAAGCGATGGTGACGATAAATCCGGCCATGACATCCATTAAGCACATCAGCATAATCAGGAAGAAAACTGAGGTGGCAAAGGCCGGAAACATCAAAAACTCAACAAGGCAGATAATAAACAGCACCATAGAAAAGGCATGGTTCATCACGGCGGCGCGGCCAATGCCGGTTGATTTCAAAAGCTCGAAAAACAGCATGGCCAAGGAGAGCGCGATGAGTGCATGGCCCGGCGTAATATGCCAAGCCACATCCGAAGCCATAGGCACGGATTGAAACACCGCGTCCAAACGTTCTCGCACAGCCTCAACCGTCGAGAAAGCCGAGCCCGACAGCGCCACAGTATTATAAATGATGACAGGCACGATCATCAAAGGAAAAACAGTAAAGAAGCGCAAAATCAGCTCCGCAGCGAATCAAGAGTTAACAGACCCTAAATAGCAATGGCTTGCAATTGGTTAATTAACGAGAGAAAAATCACGCGTGATTTTTTAGCGCGATAAAATCGCGCTCTCGAGTTACCTCCATATTTGGCCAAAGCCAAATCTGGAGGCGGGGCCGCTTATGAGGGATTCTCCTATGGGGTCATGAATGTCTCCAAACCGGCAAGTCATAACCAGCATAACGCCCCCTCATCCGCCTGTCGGCACCTTCTCCCTATGGGAGAAGGGCGAGTAACGGAAAATCTCGTTAGAATGTAGACTCGAAACTTTGACGGAGAACACTCATCCCGGGCTTTCCGTCTTGTAGATTATCCCCCATCAGCCCGTAAACCATCACCACCTCAAACCAATCATTTGCTAGCGCTTGATTGAGGAAATCCTCCGCCGAGAGGCATTTGCGGCCAGCCTTGGTCGAGAGCGTAAAATCCACCTCTCCGACCCCGTGAAAAGCGCGGTAGATAACTTCGGTGCAGACTAACCTATCCGCCGTGCCGAAGTCGAAGATGAAATCGTAGAGCTTTCCGGCATGGGACAAGCCCCTCGTAAGCGCTTCGGATATCTCGGCCTCGCTGAGTTTCGGGCGCAGCACAGTAAAAGCATCAACTTGTAGGGTTTCCTCTATCGGGCGGAGCAAGACGCCATCTTTCTTGGCTTCCAATATATCAACAGCCTCTCCACTATGTTTGGCCCCGTCAGACACATCTTCTATCCCGCGCGCCGCCCTGGCATCGGGCGGGCCGATATAGAGCGCGCCGTGAGGCCAGAAACCGGGGAGGAAGAGATTACTCATTGCGTCGTCATGGCGGGTGATGAAAACGTCGCCCGGTTTTAGCTTTGGCTTAATCTGCGCAATCACATCGGGCGTCACGCGCTTCTCCGCGCCAATATTTTTGACCAGCGGAATTTTAAGCTCGGCGATATCAGAGCCTGTGGCTTCGAACAGGGCGAACATCGTCTTGCGGCCCCCCGAGAGGCTTCGCCGCCGCAGGGAGAAATTGACAAACCGCCTATAGCGCCTCAGATGCTCGCCGCGCGAGGCTGTGGGCAGGTTGAGCGTTTCAAGGATTTTGGTAATGGGCCGAAGTTCGGCTGTATCGAGCGACTCCATAATATCCTCACGGTGGGCGTCAAAATAATCCCGCGCTTGATAAAAACCGTGCATTTTAAAAGCCGAGGTCAATTGCCTGTAAAGCCGCGTAAAGCTCTTGCGGGTGAGGCCATAACGCATTTCCGCCTCGTCCAGTTTCTGCCAAACAATGTCGCGCTCCCGCGCCAATCCGATTAAATATTCGCCCGTGCGGACAATGATCTCGGCCCCGCAAAAGGCGATACCGAATGCGCGGTGGTCAGCTTTATCAAGCCCGCCATTTTTGAACTTTTTAAATTGCGGTTTGAGCGATTGAATACTCTGCCAGATCGCGACCCGCATCCCGAGATAGCTCGCATAAGTTTCGCGCAGGCGTTCATCTTCAAGAGGGTCGTAATAGCCCCGCGCTTCGGCGGCTTTGCTGTCCGCATTGAGGGCGGCCATGTCTCTGGGCGTAGGCAGCGCTGCATATGAGGCTCTTACAGTGCGGGCGGCATCGGAAATAATATTAGTGCTCATCCCAGCCTTCGGGATTGCGCGCGCGGCGATTGAGCCACATCACGCCGCGTAGGTCAGAAAACGACACCATAAGCCGCCCAAAATTGGTATATTTCGACACGCCGAATTCGCGGGGCCGGTGATTGACATCACAAAATTCGATCCGGTAGCCCTCGCGCAGCATCAGCGCCGGAATATAGCGGTGAACATGATCAAAATAAGGGAGCCGCAAAAACGCCTCGCGGGTAAAAACCTTCAGCCCGCAGCCCGTGTCATCGGCCTGATCTTTGAGCAGGCGCTTGCGCACGCCATTACCGATGCGCGAACCGACTTTCTTCGCCCAACTATCCTGCCGTTTGGCCCGCCGCCCGCCAATGAGGGCTAAGTCTTCGGGCGCATCTTTGCGCGTAATTTGCGCATAGAGCGCGGGAATATCAGCCGGGTCGTTCTGCCCGTCCCCGTCCAGCGTAGCGATATAGACCCCCTTGGCCGCCATCACGCCGGAACGTACAGCGCGGGACTGGCCCGCATTTTTACGGTGAGAGATGGGCCGCAGAGCAGGATATTGTTTTTTCAAATCCGTCAGCGCCGCCAGAGTCTCGTCCGTGCTGGCGTCATCGACAAAAATCATCTCGTAGGCTTGGCCCTTGAGCGCCGTAGCAATCTCGCCGACCAGCTTGGCAACATTCTCCGCCTCATTATAAACAGGGACAACAACAGAAAGATTTGGGGTTTTACTCATAAGCACGATGTGGCACGCCGCGCCCTTTGCCGCAAGTTTCACTTTCGCTATATTCGCTTATTAGGTAATGGACACTATATGAACACTCGCGGCGGGATAAAGGCGCAACGCCTCAAACATATAGCAGCCTTGCTATGTCTAAGCCTGCTTGTGTTTTTGCCGGGCCTCGCGGAGCTTCCTGTTATTGACCGCGACGAAGCGCGTTTTGCCCAAGCCTCCGTGCAAATGGCGGAAACGGGCGATCTGCTTGATATTCGTTTTCAAGATGAACCCCGGTATAAAAAACCCGCCGGCATTTACTGGCTGCAAACCGCCGCGATTAAAATCTTTGCCAAAGAGGGCGAGCGTAAAATTTGGGCGCAAAGATTGCCCTCTGTGCTCGGAGCTTTGCTCGCGGTGCTGGCGACATATTGGGGTGCAGCGCGGATGATCGGGCGGCGCGGGGCGCTCATTGCCGCTGGGATGCTGGCCCTATCGGCCTTGATGATCTTCGAGGCTCATATTGCCAAAACCGACGCCCTGCTGACCGGCTTGGCGGCCTGCTGTCTCGGCGCGTTGGCCCATATGCGCCATGGCGGCGGCAAAAAATCCGCTTGGGTGTTCTGGCTCGCACTTGGGACCAGCATCATGATCAAAGGCCCGGTTGTGCCGATTTTAGTCATCTTAACGATCGTCACTCTGGCGGTTTGGGAGCGCAAAAATAGCTGGCTGAAAAAATTGCTCAATTGGCCCGCGATTCTTGTCTTTTTGCTGATCTGGGTGCCTTGGGCGATTATGATATGGATTGCCACGGACGGAGCCTTCTTTGCCGAAAGCTTAGGCAAGGATTTTGGCGGCAAGCTAGTTAGCGCCCAAGAACGCCACCCCGGCCCGCCCGGCTATTATGTCGGCTTTATCTGGATCACGCTCTGGCCAAGCTGCCTCTTGCTGCTGCCGGCTTTCGGCTTTGCTATCCGCGTCATCAAAAATGGACGGGGCCAAGAGGATTTATTCGGGGCTCCGGTTGCCAAAGCCATGCGGCTCTGCGTCGCTTGGGTCGTGCCCTATTGGCTGCTGATTGAGCTGATGCCTACCAAGCTTCCCCATTATGCCCTGCCACTTTTTCCCGCGCTCTGCGTCATGGCCGGAGCGGCGGCCTTAACCTTGCTCGCAGTTAAAGAGTTTTCGGTGCTCCGGCGCATAAATGCTGTCATATTTTTGCTGGTCAGCGCCGGTCTTATTGGCGCTATTATGGCCGGGCAAAGCTATTACGGCCCGGCAGAGACCTCGCAATCACTCTATGTCTATATCATTGGCGGCATAGCCGGAGGGCTCGCCATTATTGCTGCCTTTGCCCTGTGGCAATCCAATGTCAAAATTGCGATGATAATGGCAGGCGTGTCAACACTGGTTATGAGCGTGGCAACCTATCAATTTATCCTACCAAACCTGACGCAACTCCGCGTCGCCGATCAAATCGTGGCCGCCTTCAAAGCCGAGAACATCGCCCTGCCCCGCTTGGGCGGGCCTGATGTCGCCTCGCCGCATTTTACCGAACCCAGCCTTGTTTACCGTTTGGGCAAAAATATAGATGTTACCGACAAAGCTAACCTTTTAGATATGGACGCCCTTGCCAAAGGGCGGGTCATTCTCCTCGACCTAAAGCGCGAGGGAGCAAAAGCTCAGCGGGAAGCCATTGAAGCCGCCGCTTCGCGCGCCAGGCTCTGCCTTAAAACGGCCACGCCGGTTAAAGGCTTTAACTATTCAAAAGGTGACCCGGTTGAAATTGTGATGCTCCGCACGATGCCTTGCCCGGAAGGCGACGTTAGCGGCCAATAACGGCTTGCCGCAATACAATCCACCACGCCCGGCCCATGATCGCCGCCGCCATAAAGGGGACACCGATGATTGTCAGGGCTTTGCCGCCCCAATTGGGGGCATAGGTCCAAAAATAGCGGGTGAAGCCTTTGAGCTTTTCCCACTCAACCGTCTGGCGGCGCACTTGGCTTGTCGAGCCATAATGCATCACAGTGGCCTCAGGGACAAAATAGACCTCACCGCCTGCCGCGCGCGCCCTGTGGCAGACATCAATGTCTTCAATATGCAGGAAATAACGCTCGTCAAACCCGCCCAGTATCTCAAAAGAGCTGCGGTCCATCATCAGGCACGCCCCGCTAACCGTCGGATAGGCTTGCGGAGCCTTTGGCATCGGCTCACCTTCCCTGTGGATGGATTTAAACATCGGTAGCCTATGCAAGGGCGTAAAACTGACCAGCGCCGATGTAGGTGTCAGCCTCCCGCGCCGTCCGCCGCGTTGTTCAAGACCGTGGACATCACGCAACATACCGCCCGTAATCCACGGCGAGGTCAGGGCCTTACCGCAATTTGCCAAATGCCGCGCAGCCCCTTCGTTGATCAAAGCATCAGGATTGAGAAACAGGAAATATTCACCTCGCGCAAGACTTGCGCCATAATTGCAGGCTTTGGCAAAACCGATATTACCATGACCTTGCAACAAACGGATTCGGTCATGTTGAGCAACCAAATGAGACAGCCGTTCACGCGCCACGGAAGTGTTCCCATTATCCACCAGAATCAATTCGAAAATACCGGAATCTGCCAAGACACTCGTAATCGCTTCTATCAAAGCTGGGCCCGTCATATAGCTGACCATAATCACGCTAATCGGCTTTTCACGCTTCGCGACCGGTAATGGCAGAATTTGTGCCATGATTATCCTCTTTTGGCCCCCAAGCCTTAACTTCCTCTAATCGGAGAAGATTATGAAAGCAAAGAATATTTCACCCATGATCACAAAAGTTAATCCCCTCATTCATATTTATTCGTCAAAGATGATCGTCTCTTTAGGGACAAAATGCAGTGTACCAACGGCAAGAAATATAATGCCCCACCACCAATATTGCCAAACCCCATAGGTCAAAATCGAGATTACAATTATAGCAGCCATTAAACCTGCAAGGGCTATGGCTCTGTGTTTGTGCCTGGCAAACGCTCGGGCCGGTTGATAGAGACCGAGCAATACCAAGCTCGCCAAGCCCGCGCCGATGGCCCCGGTTTCCGTCCAGATATGCAGTCCAACATTATGCGGATGCAGCGAAACGATGGTTATTGCCCGTCCATCACGCCCGGTAAAAGTTTCGTCATAAGTTCGCACAGCGTCAAATCCATGACCAAATATTGGAGCCTCGGTGATCCGCTCCCAGCTATACGCCCACATGCGCACGCGGTGCTCCCAAGACAGAGGTAGATTCAATAAAAATTCATCTGTCGCAAGGCTTGAAAAATACCCGATTAAAGGGGCGCCGAATATAAGTGCGAAAGCCAATATAAACAGAGCCATGATGGCTTTGTCTGCCGAAAGCCTTGCCGCTCCCATGGCAAATAAAATACTCGCAATAGCGACATGCGCAATGGATAAGCGGCAAAGGACACCCGCCCATATTAAACCCGCAATCAATAAACCCGCACCCACTTTCCCGCCTCGGAGCCGCGTCCACATCAATACCAATACCGGCGCAAGTAATAGCGCCTGCACAGTAATACTATGGCCTAAATTCATTTCAGCATCTGATTGACGAAATATCATATGCTGGCCCTCATTAAGGGGATCAAATAAGAGATTGAGCCCGTAACCCGAGAGCAGATCAATCACTAATAATCCAATCGCCATCACGGTAGTCGCCATGAGCAAATGCCTAAACAAATTGACATCGGTTTTTGTCGCTTTTTTAAAAAGAGGCACAGCGGCACATGTGACCGGCACCATAATCAAGAGCACAAGAGCATTCGCTAAAGCCCTACGGCTATCATAAGGGCTCCAGAATGACGTTATAGCTGCCCAGATAAGGAACAAAATTAAAGCCCAAAACCACAATGGCGGCGCACTCAATTTAGGCCGCGTGGCTAAAAGTAAAATCCCGAAACATCCGGCCGTAAACCCAAGAGGAGCGATGCCCAGCCCGCCCGCATGGCTAAAAATCGGCAGAAATGCGAGGATGATGAACAGCGCAGCCACACCTGCCCGCGCAATAAGGTCATGTAATTTGGAAATCATCTCGCTCTGCCGCACATACCTATCTTTGATCCGGTGCCCGCGCCTCAGCGGTAAGAATAGTGATGGCCTCATCCAAAGCAATGATTTCTTGATCGCGGCTGCCGAGGCGGCGAAGCGCGAGTTTGCCCTCTTCCGCTTCCTTGCGTCCGACCACGGCGATAACAGGGATTTTACGGTCGGCAGAGAGTTCGCGGATTTTATAATTGATTTTCTCATTGCGCAGATCGGTCTCGACACGCAGACCCGCCGCGCGCAGTTTCGCGGCGGCTTTTTCGGCGTATTCATCAGCGTCTGACGTAATCGTCGCAATAACGATTTGCACGGGCGAGAGCCAAAGCGGGAACCGCCCTGCGTAATTCTCAATCAAAATACCAATGAAGCGTTCCAGCGACCCTAGGATAGCCCGGTGAAGCATAACCGGAACATGGCGCTGATCATCTTCGCCAATATAGCTCGCGTTCAGCCGGTCAGGAACTACAAAATCGACTTGCAGCGTCCCGCATTGCCAGTCGCGGCCAATGGCGTCGCGCAGAACGAATTCGAGTTTCGGGCCGTAAAAAGCCCCCTCACCCGGATTGAGTTCCACATCCAAACCCGCCGCTTTTACCGCGTCCATCAATGCGCCTTCGGATTTATCCCATGTCGCATCAGACCCCGCACGCGTTTCAGGGCGATCTGAAAATTTCACATGTAGGTCGTCAAAACCGAAATCTGCATAAATCGACTTTAGCAATTTGATGAAGCTATCGGTCTCCTCCGTGATCTGGTCTTCCGAGCAGAAAATATGCCCGTCATCCTGTGTAAAGCCGCGCACGCGCATAATGCCGTGTAGCGCCCCTGTCGGTTCATTACGGTGACAACAGCCAAATTCCGCCATGCGGAGCGGCAAGTCGCGATAGGATTTCATGCCTTGATTAAAGACCTGCACATGGGCCGGGCAATTCATCGGCTTAAGGGCATGAACCTCTTCGTGGGAACCGTGGCTGACTTTACTGACAAACATATTTTCGCGAAATTTATCCCAATGGCCGCTTTCCTTCCACAGCTTGTTATTGATCAGCAGAGGTGTTTTGACTTCCTGATAACCCGCGCCCTGCGTCCGGCGGCGGATATAGTGCTCGACCACACGCCAGAGCGTCGCGCCTTTATCATGCCAGAACACCATGCCTTGGGCTTCGGGCTGCATATGAAACAGGCCCAGCTGACGGCCCAAGCGGCGATGGTCGCGGGCTTCGGCTTCGGCCAATTGGTGCAGATGTGCGTCCAAATCCTCTTGCGTGGCCCAAGCTGTGCCGTAAATGCGCTGGAGTTGCGCTTTGTCTGAATCCCCGCGCCAATAAGCGCCTGCGACTTTCATCAATTTGAAAGCCTTGCCGACCTTGCCCGTGCTCGGCAGGTGCGGGCCGAGGCAGAGGTCAAACCATTTGCCTTGGCGGTAGATAGTAATCGTCTCGTCTTCGGGCAGATCCTCGATCAACTCAGCTTTGAAATCCTCGCCCATATCTTTGAACAGTTTAATCGCCTCATCACGATCCCAAACTTCGCGGGTGATTTTATCATTGCGGTTGATGATGAAAGCCATCTTCTTTTCAATCGCGGCAAAATCATCTTCCGATAAAGGCTCATCGCGGGCAAAATCATAATAAAAACCGTTCTCTATAACGGGGCCAATCGTGACCTGCGTGCCGGGGAACAGCTCCTGCACCGCCTCGGCCATAACATGGGCGCAATCATGGCGGATCAGCTCCAACCCTTCGGGGTCTTGGGCCATGACCAGTTCGATTTTGGCAGAGGCTTCGATAGGCAATGCGGCATCGACAAGAGTGCCGTCCAGCTTCGCCGCAAGCACTTTTTTCGCAAGGCCCTTGGAGATCGATTTCGCAACCTCCATCGCCGTCACGCCGGCGTCAAAATCGCGCGTGGCTCCGTCCGGGAAAGTGAGTGTCACCATGACATTTAATCCGTATTTGTTCCGCGCCATCGGCCATATCGCCACGGCGCCCATAAAGGCGGCTTTGTAAGGGTTTTAGGCACGTTATCAACCCCGTGTGTGCCCCAAGGTTGGCAGCGCAATAATCGCGCAAGCGTTAGCCATCCGCCCGCCCAAGGCCCGTGCCGCTCAATCGCCTCAACAGAATACGAAGAACAGCTCGGATAATGGCGGCATTTGACCCCGAAAAAGGAGAGCACTGGCGAAATAATGATCTTATAAAACCAAAGCAAGCCGAGCATGGGGAAAGTGAGCGGGTTACGCATGTTCTAGCGCCTGCTCCACCGCTTCCGCCGCCGCTTCAAAAGCCAATAGCGTAGAAGTATGCCGGGCGGGATAGGCCTTTACGCCAGAGAGTAATACCAGTTTTTCAAAGCGGCCTGTTGGCGGTTTTCCGCCCTCTTTCAGCATAAGCCGCAAAGCGTCCCGAGCCTCGGTTATTTCAGCCAGAGCCGCGCCAATAATACCGCGTTGCAAAATCGCGGCGGAGCTTTGGCCGAGGGCGCAAGCTTGAACCCGCAAAGCGCAATCACTGACGGTATCGCCCTCCATCTTGACATCAATCTCCAGCCATGAGCCGCAGAGTTTCGAAACTTTGCGCGACATGCCCTCAGGGTCGGCCAAGCGCTCATTTTTCAGCGAAGCCGAAAGCGTCAGGATGTCGGTATTATAAAGGTCATCGAACATGGGGTTTATATAGGGTGAGGGACCTTTTTCCACAACAACACAGTGTCCCCCGCCTTGAGCGGTGGCCTCCTTCAATTGAAGTGTGGTCTTAGTGGCAGGGAGGTCCCCGCTCAAGGCGGGGAACAGGACAGAGCGGTAAGGGGAGTAAAAAATTAAGATTGTAATCTTAACATCCCCCCCATGTCCGCTGTCCCCAAAATCCCAGCAAACGAAACGCTTGCGACGTTCCTCGCCCATCTGGCGGGGGAGCGCCGCTTGGCCGCCAAGACCGTCGAAGCCTATCAGCGCGACCTCTCTTCTTTTCTCGGCTTTATGGCAGGGCATTTGGATGAAGCCTTGCACCTTGGGCGTCTCGCTGACTTAAAACCGATAGATTTTCGCGCCTATCTCGCCCACCGCAGGCGCGGGGATAGTCCGCTCTCGCCCGCCTCAATACAAAGGCAGCTTTCGGCCATCCGCACATTTTACCGCTATCTCGAACGGCGCTGGGACGTTAAAAACGCCGCCCTGCCCTTGATTAAAGGCCCGCGCGCCAAACGGCCTCTACCCAAAGCGCTGTCAGTAGAAGGGGCGATGGAACTTGTGCGCGAGGGAAGCCGCGACAAGAAGGACGATTGGGTTGATGCGCGAAATATTGCGGTTCTGACCCTGTGTTACGGAGCGGGACTGCGCATATCAGAAGCGCTCGGCCTCACCGGGGCGGATATGCCGCTCGGCGAGAGCCTCACTTTAACAGGCAAAGGCGGCAAGACGCGGCTGGTGCCGATTTTGCCCATTATTCGCCAAGCCGTAGAGCGGTATCTGAAATTATGCATCCATCCTATAGAAACCGATAAGCCGATTTTCTTTGGCGTGCGCGGCGGGCCGCTTTCTGCGCGTATCATCCAAAGCGAGGTTCAGAAAATGCGCATTGACCTCGGCCTGCCCGAAAGCGCCACGCCCCATGCCCTGCGCCATAGTTTTGCCACGCATTTGCTCGCGGGCAAAGGCGATCTGCGCACCATCCAGCAACTCCTCGGCCATGCCAGCCTATCAACAACCCAGCGTTATACCGATGTCGATGCGGCGGCTTTGATGAAAACACATAAGGCGGCGCACCCTAGAGCTTAAAAAAACCCGGCGCCCAAGATGATTGGGGCCGGGCCAGTTTAGGGGATCCATGTTAGTGGATGTCTTGGTCTTAGATGAAAGCAAAAGCCTCCGCCGTGACCTACGTCACATTATGACGGATATTTCATCGGGATAGTCACCGATGCGCCGTAGCTTTCGACCTTGATTTTAACATCGTCAAAGACAGGCTTGCGATCTGTTGGCGCATTGCCCGACGCGCCCCAGCCATCGAGGATATGGTACTTTTCGTCCATAGAAAAAACCCCGTCATCATTTGTGTCGTGCCAGATGGATACTGAGTAATCTCCGGGCTCATCGACCTTGTAAACGGCCTGCATAATTCCGGGCGTAGCGGTTTCAAGAATGCCGCCATGGCCTTTCATGCCCATATATTCATGGGGTTTCTGGATCGACACATAGATCGGGCCCTCCGCGCTTTGCACATTCTCTAATGTCACCGTGATCGGAATCGTCCCGCCCACGCTCTTCCAATTCGGGGCGTCCGCCGCAATAGCGCAGCTTGATATCATAAGCCCCAAAGCGGCAATCCCGGCTGTCTTAACCTGTTTCGCAAACATAATCGTCTCCTTTTATAAACTAGTTTGTATTTCAAACTTGACATATATAAGTTTGTAATGCAAACTAATTTTAGAATTTATTATTATACGATAATAATGGTAAGGAGCCGCGCATGACAAAAGAGCAAATTTTAGACGATCTCAAATATGCCAGAGAAATCGCCGAAGACGGCAAATATGCCCCCTTGCTTGGCGGGCGTATTGGCTTGATGTGGGGTTGTCTGCTCATCCCGACACTTCTTTTCACCGGACTAACTCATATGGGAAAGTTCAATTTAGGCGAAGAAGCTATCGGCTTTGTTTGGATGGCCTTTGGCGTTATTGGCGGGATTATGACCTTTATCCTCGGCCGCAGCCTGGCCTCAAAACCCGGCGTAAATTCAGTTGGCAATCAAGTTGAACAAGCGACATGGACAGCCTCGGCGCTGCTATTATTCGGCTTGGCTTTATCCATCGCCTATGCGGTCGGCGTGGGCGGCAAGCCAGTTTGGCTATTTGATATTATCATGGCCGTTGCTTTTGGCACCTATGCCCTTAATTATTATGTACTCGCTAAAATTAGCGGCGATAAAGGGCTTTATATACCCATGTTTATTAGCTTTGGTTTGATGGTCTTTATCATGATCTTTTTAGGACAGCCTTTTATTTATCTTGTGGCCGCTGTCGGCATTATCTTCACGGTCATTATACCGGCGCTGACACATCTTAAGAATGAGCCTAAAAATGTCGGCTAAGCCAGAAAAAAAACCAGACCTGAACCTCTCCGCCATTGACGATGTCATTCACGGGCGGCTTAGGCTCGGTATCATGGCTTATCTCTCGGCTGTAAATCCGGCGAGTTTTCCCGAACTGCTCAAAAAGACCGATGCCAGCAATGGCAACCTCTCGACCCATCTGACCAAGCTGGAAAGCGCAGGCTATATCCGCCAAGAAAAGGGCTATAAAGGCAAGCGCCCGCAGACATTAGTTCACCTAACGAAAAACGGTCGCGCGGCGTGGATTACCTATTTGGACGCGATGCGGGATTTACTAGGGTAAAGAAAAGGGCCAAGACATGAGCTATATTGAAGAGAGCCAAGCAGCAGGGCGGCATATCATGCCTGATATCGTGCGGGCCTTTGCGCTTTTCGGGATTGTCCTCGTCAATGTCGCCTATCTCGCTTATCCGGGCGCGACGACCTATCATAGCGGCGGTTTGAATAATGGCCTCGATAATACCGCCTATTTCGCTGTGAATGCGCTCTTCTTGTTTAAATCTTATACGCTTTTCTCGTTTATGTTTGGGGCCGGGCTGGCCTACCAGATGATGTCGGCGCAGCGGGCAAGCAAGCCTTTCGGCCCGCGTTATTTCCGGCGGATTATCGGCTTGATTATTCTCGGTACCCTGCATGTCAGCCTCGCTTTTATTGGCGATATTTTGATTATTTACGCAGTGCTGAGCGCGGCGTTATTTTTGTTTCGCAAAGCTAAAGTCAAGACCCTGATGCGAGTCGGTATCGGCTTTGTCATCCTGCAAATCCTGCTGGCCAGCCTCGCAACCCTTGGGATTTATGCGGGCGAAATCTATGCCCCCGAAGACATGACCAAAGCGCTCACCGAGCTTGAAGCTACACTGCCTGAAACTTTTGCTATTTTTAGCGATGGTAGCTTTATGGAGATTGCGGCTAAACGCTGGCAGGAATGGGTCGGGTATATCGGCTTTTCAAGCTGGCTACAGGGACCGGGTGTTTTCGGCTTTTTCCTACTAGGACTGGCGGCAGTGCGCACCGGCGTCATCAGCGACCCTAAAGCCCCGCTTTGGGCAAAGGCCCGAAAACTTTATCTGCCCATTGGCCTGATGATTAGCCTTGCAGGCGCCTATGTCATGGCGGGGGCGCATAATCCGGTATCATCCCGTAGCATGCTTGGCACGACCCTGATTATTATCGGCGCGCCCTTTGCCTCACTCGGCTATCTCGGCCTGATTGCAAAATGGGCGGGCGGGCCGCTCACGACATTCAAGGTCTTTTTGGCGCGGGGCGGCACAGCAACGCTGACCGCTTACCTGATGCAATCTCTCATCCTGTCACTGATATTTTGCGGCTATGGCCTTGGCTTATATGGCAAGATCGGCGCAGCAGGCTGTATCGCGATTGCATTGGCCACAGGGATTTTCACGATTGTCTTTTCCAGCCTTTGGCGCAAAAAATTCAAGCGCGGGCCGATGGAAGCCCTCCTGCGCAGCTGGACCTATCTGGGCGCGCGCTAGGACGCAATTACCGCTATCGCCAATGCTGGTTTTTGTCTAAGGCAGGCGCAGGAGAGCCTGATGACCGACACCAATTGCAGCCTATGTTCAGCCGCTAATGACCTTGGCAGATACGACGTGCCCGACTCGCCTTCGCCTGAGTACATCACGCTCTGCGGAACGTGCCGGGCGCAGATCGAAAGCGGAGTTTTAGACACTAACCACTTCCAAGCCTTGACCACAGCAATGTGGAGCGAAACCCCTGCCGTGCAGGTTATGGCTTATCGTCTTTTAACGCAATTATCCTCAGAAAGCTGGGCTGCCGATGCGCTTGATATGCTTTATCTGGACGAACCGACAAAAGCTTGGGCCGAAGCCGGGGCAAAAGCCCCCAGCCAGGGCGAGCCCGTGCGCGACGCAAACGGCGCTATTTTAAACGCAGGCGACAGCGTCACGCTCATCAAAGACCTCGCCGTCAAAGGCGCGGGGTTTACCGCCAAACGCGGCACAATTGTACGCGGCATCTCACTAACCGACAATCCGCTACATATTGAAGGCCGCGTTAATGGCCAGCGCATTGTCCTCGTATCTGCGTTCTTGAAAAAGTCGGCCTAGATTACAAAGTCTTATTATTACGCCATAATGAATCCTTAATTACGCCCTTTTGCCGCCAAAAGCTCTGCCTATAAGCGGCCTTGTAAGAACAGGAGGCCATTATGCGGCGTTATACATTCGAGAAATTCGTGCTTGGCGCAACACTGCTACTCTCGGCTTTAGTGGCCATAACCGCATCTGCCTGACAAAAATTTAATCCACATATGCAGTTTCACGGGAAAATTTGCTGTTGGCTCCCCCTTGGCGATACTGTTTTAACAGCTTAGGCTAAGGTGATGCCGGGCTGTCCGGCGATTCATCGCCGATAGAAGAGCCCATAGAGCACCACCACACGTGAACCTGCCTGTCACATTTTTCGCGAATTTTTCGCCCTATCATGATCCCGACCCTGTTTCGGATTTTTATGAAGATACAGCACAGCGTATCACCAGCGTGGTCGCATTGGTTTTTGCCGTGCATATTGCCATTTTCTTCATGCTCTCCACGCGTTTTGTTATGCCGGATATGATCGAGGAAGAGCTCGAACCTATCCCCGTACAGATCATCGCTTTTGAAGACCTGCCTGCCGTGCCCGCTCCGCCGCCCGAAATCACTGAGCTGCGCCCCGCCGTTCCCGCTCCGGCCCCGCCGCCTAAAATCAAGCCCAAGCCCAAGCCTGCGCCGCCCCCGCCGCCGCCAACACCGGAGCCCGAACCCAAGCCGGAGATCGCGCCGCCCCCGCCGCCGCCCGAAATTCTATCCCAGCCCATCATCGAGCCGGAACCCGACCCTTTGCCTGCTCCGGCGGAAACTCCGCCGCCGCCTGAGCCTGAGCCGATTATACAGCCCGAACCTGTGCCGCAGCCCATCCCCGTTCCGCCCGAGCCTATTGTTGAGCCCGTCATCGAGCCGGCCCCGATCATCGAAATGTTCGAGCCTTTGCCGGAGCCTGTGCCTGAACCTGAGCCGGAACCGATTATCGAGATATTCGAGCCGGCCCCCGAAATCATCGAGGAACCTCTGCCGGACGTTCTGCCCGAGCCTATATTGGAGCCTGAGCCTTATATTACGCAGGTCCCAACGGAGCTCCCGCCTTTGCCCGGTCCGATTATAGAAGAGACATTGCCGGAGCTTCCGCAACTTGAAGATCTGCCGCCTTTGCCGACCCCGGAGCCTGAAACCATTGTCGAAACACCGCCTGCCCTGCCTGCGCCCGAGCCGGAAATTATCGAAACTCCGCCCGATACGGAGCCTGCGATTATTACAACCGCCCCAACTATTCTCGCTTCGCCCGATGCGCCGACAACATCGGAAGAAGCCAAAACCGCTGTGCCCCAATCTCAATCTGACCCTTTTATTGATTTCATCAAGAAAAACCCGGTCGGTAGAGGCGCGCGGCAACCCGCAACGGGCAGACCAGCAGTCCGCAATCCCGCTATCGCCGGGCCAAGCGCAGGCGGCGGAAATATCAACGCCCCGCCGACAATAGGTACAAAGCGCGGCCCGTCTGGCCCGACAAATTGGACACTGACACAGCGCCCCTCCGGCGAAGGGCTGGGCGAAGGCTATGGCGGGCTTGTGCTGGATATGCGCTGCCGCGAGGCGCAGAAAACCCATCTAGAATGTCCTGAATATCTGCGTAAGTTCAGAGGCCGTAATGCGGCGGGCTGGGAGAATTTCAATGGCATGGCCGGGCGCGGTACAGATCGCGGCACGACAACGGCCTCTCATATTGCAGGCGGGGGAACTGTTGGCGGCGGGACCTCTCAATTAGGACGCATTGGCGATAACTCGGTGAATGGCGGCGGGCCCTCTACATCAATCCTTGACGACCCCGCCAATAGTTTTGACCGCACCTTCCCCGGCAAAGATTTTGACTATGGCCAAAATGACGGACGCCGCCTGCGTGACCTGCTAACCCCGCCCGAGGATGAAGAGCCGATTGAATTAATCCTCACCCCGCCAGAAGAATAGGCCCCATCACGTCCTCACCCCGCTGAAGCGAGGTGAGGACGCGATAGTCTTTTTTGTTTACTTCATTGCGCCGCGTAATTCTCGGAAATTGTTTTCAGCCTTTTAAGCGCAATATCGAAATCGGCTTCGCGCTGTCCTTGCCTCATCTTTGCAGCGACCCTGTCCAAGAAAGGAAAGCCGCCTAGAGCGGTTTCTGATTTTGTCAGCACAGTGACGCCCTCGCCCTCCGCCAAAGGCAGAATCGCATGGGTGGCCGTGGCGTCCCGGCCCGCGAGATTAACTTTGACCTGTACAAATTCGACCGGCTGACTTTGAACGATTTCTTGCGAGCCAAAAAGAAGGTTTTTAGGCCCACCTTGCCACGCCACAGTCTGGCCGATACCCGTTTCCGCCCCTCCGTAAACAATTTGCGCGCCCTGCAAGCGATCATAGAGGGGCGACCATTGCGAATAGAGTTTGAGATCATTGAGAAAGGGAAAGACATCTTCGGGATAGGCTTCTATCGTAATCGAGCGCTCAACCATCTGGGTGGCAGGCATAAAAAACCCTGCCGTGCAGATTCCGGCAAAAACCAACAGAATGAAAAATATTCCCCGCAGGAGCCACTTCATAGCCTCACATCTCCAGCTTCATGAATTCATGTCTTATGGAGAATATGGCTGCTTTGCAAGCTAAGGCGTAATAAAATGACAACGCGCCGCGCAAAAAATGACATTGACCTCAACCGGAATTTACGGCCTAAATACATCTCTAGGTGGGCGGGCGAATTATATGGCGGATAAAAATAGTACTGATTTCAAAAACCACGGCAAGGGCCTGCCAAATTCCGAGGCTATGGCCAAGATGGCCGGCTGGATATTTGCCGCGCCCGAACGCCGTAGCCTTAAATATACGCTAGCCGGGAAAATCGGCAAAGCCCCACTTGATATTCACTATATAGCCCGGCACAGCGACGTTATGGATGTATTGCGCGGGCCTTTAAAAGTCCATGTCAGCCTCGCCCATTATGATGATTTGATGAAAAGCGCGACCAAGAGCACCCCCTCCGGACAATTGGAATTTTTGCTCGGCGCGCCCACGAATATGAAAACCGAGCGCTGGGATATTCTGGGCAGCGCTTTCGCCGTGCCGCCTAAAATGGCTCGGACCGATACAAAAATCTTTGAAGATATAGCCCAACGCGCGGTCGATAAGGCGGTTGATGTTGTGCTCAGAGATGTTGGTAAAGGCGGCACTTTTAATGCCGTCAAAGACTATGGCTATCTGGTGCCTTATCTGGCGGGCATTGAGATGACCGGGCTGTCCATGCCCGAAAAGCCGTCTTTGATTTTGAAAGCCGCCACCGCCTTTCGCAATAAAGGTAAAAAAGATAAGTTCAAAGCGGAAGGCGACACCGGGCAAGCCGCACAGCTTTTACTGTGGTCACAAATGATCTTCGGCCATGCCTTTGCCAATGTCGGCGACCGTATGGGCCTAATGCGCATCGGCAATTGTATCGCGACCCGGCAATATATGAAATATATACGCCATTCGATGAGCGAAGCTTACATCCCGCCCGCAGGCTCACTGATCGCAAGGTTCAAAGCTGTTCGGCATGAATTTCCAAATATCAGCGACGATGCCTACGCCCATCATGTCGCCAGCACCGTCTATGAATTTGCCGGCACGATTGTCATCCTCGCCGGCACATCTTTTTCAAATATCCTGTCGACTATTTTTGAGAAAAACATGGAGATCGGAGATTATTTAGCTCTGATTACGGATAAGGATAATCTCGCCTTGGACGAAGCCATGCGCCTGACCCCGACGACAGGGCAGCTCTTCCGCCGCGTCGAAAAAGATTTTACGCTCGGCGATCAAAGTTTCAAAGTGGGCGATATGATCTGCCTGATCCTCGCCGCTGCAATGCGCGACCCGGCTGTTTTCCCCGAGCCTGACACATTTTCAGATTTTTCGACATCAGCGCCAAAACGCGACCGTATTAATTATTTAAATTTCGGCGCTAACGAAATTGCTAAAAATCCATTTAATCCACAAGACGGCACCCACCCCTGTTTCGGTCAATATTGGGCGCGCGACCTTATGCATAAAATGCTGCAAGGCCTATCCCTGCTGCCGAATTTAAAACCTATGGGCAAGATGACACATTTCGTCGGCATGCCCGACGCCCTACCAATGGCCTTCACGCCGCCGCCCGCAATTATGAAAGCCGAAGAGATGCAGCCTGAACCGGCGCAGAATATCTATACAATTTGCACCGAGATTTGCGGCGACCCCACTGAGCGTGAAGCCTTGGATACGCGAGTACGCAAAGCGATTGAAAGGCTTGGTAATCCGGCGGATAAAGATATGCGCGAGCGGCTTCTTGCAACAGGCTGTATTCACTTTATCAGCCTCACCGTTATCGAAGGTGCCAATGAAAAAGAGCCGTCCTATCTGGTCATGGAAATGGCGGCAGACGGGGATGAAGATGATGTGCTACAAACCATTTGCAGCCATGCCGGCGAGCGCATTTTCCCTATTTTTCAGATCGCAGGCTGCGTTAAAAAACGCGAGCATCTGATCGGCCATCTACAGGATCATGCCGTCACATTGACCCAATCGGCCTGGCCTGAGTTTTTCTCGGGCAAGGGCCGCAACGGGCTTGGCTTTAACGGCACGCCCGGACTCAGCGTTCAGCGCATTCAAGCCGAAGAAGACCTGGCTAATTTTGTCGGCAATAAAATTACCGAGCTCGATAGGGAAGGCGCAGGTAGCGAGGCAAAATCGCCGCAGCAGATATTACAAGAGGTTCGCAGCGAGCTCGCATCGCCGGATTTGACCACGCAAGCGCCCGAGGCGGCAAGGGTCTTATGGACTCTGGAAAACTCTAAACCGCCAGTCTTCGCCGAAACCCCCGACTCGCCTTGGAACAAAGGCGGCGGGATGATGGATAATATCGCAAAATTGTTTCCGCGCGCTTTCCTCGCCTATTTCGGCCTGTTATATCTCGCGGTCGCGGCCTTTACCTCTTTCATTATATTTGGCGGCAAAACTACAAAAGCCGCCCTGTGCAAAGCTGCAGAAGGTTGCAGGTTCCCGGGCGATACCGACGGCACCAATATTCTGCCCAATCCGGTAAACCTCTCCGAACTTAGTCAAATACCCGACACAGCGGGAACCCTATTTCTCTATCACAGCCCGATAAATGTTTTGTTGGGCATTTTGGCGGCTTTTATCTTTTCTATCGTCATGGCGATTGCCGCAACATGGCTGCGTAAAGGCACAGATAAAATCTTCAGCTACGGCTTTGCTCGTATGGGCCATATTTTTTGGTTCGTCTTGGCGCTGGTGCTTTTCATAGGGTATCATACCGCTTATCCCTATTTGCCTGAGTCCTTGCAATGGAAACCGCTTGGCCGCAGCGGCATGGATTTCTACCGTATCGGTATCTATCATTGGCTTTGGGCCGCCGGTTTTACAGCCATATTTACAGGCAGCGCGATTATTGGCGGGCGTTTGCGCCCCAGCCGCTCACTTGCAGCGATTTTAGCAACCTTCATGATGGCGATTACAACATTGTCCATCGGCACAAACCAGCTCCGCATCATGGCCGTGCGAAATGGCGATGGCGGGGATTACGAGATTCTCAACCGTTGGGGTAATACCGGCCTGCAGGATTTGATATTCTATCCGCTCCTCATCGCTCTTATCCTGACCGCCGCGCTTTATGCCTTCAGCCTGAGTTTCCCGCGCCTCAATGCACTTAAGAAAATGAAACAGCTGCTGATCGCCTTTGCGGTCTTCTTTGTATTTATTTTCACAACATCATTCATCGCTTGGGACAGCTTGGCTGCCATGTCTAAAAATGCCGTGCCATTGGCCCTGTCATGGGTTCTCATTCCGCTCTTGATGGCGACCCTCTTTATGAGCGCCTATCTCGCCTATAACCGCTATATTATCGGCAAGCGCTATAATTACGCGGCCTTTTGGAAACAAACGCTTGGCCTCGCAGCGCTGGGCAGTTTGCTCTGGCACATTCCTCTCTGGGCGACCACAGGAGCAGCGAAAACGGCTATGGCCTTTACGCTGGCCATTCCGATCACCTTGATAGTAATCGCCGGGTTCCTCGCGCTTTTGGCCGGCATGATCCGCCGTTCAGAAAAACGTAACCGCCCACATGACGCCGAGCCGGAGACGGAAACAATACGCGAAATTATGGCCCGCGAGAATCAAGTCGTCGCGCAAAATCATATGACCTCGGTTGTGCGGATTATCCCCGAGCAATTCCGCCGCCGATTCACTCTCCCGCTGGCGCTCAATATAATCCTTACTGGACTGACCAACCACAAATCCCGCCCCGGTTTTCTTGGCACGGTCGGAACGGTGCATTATGCCCGCTGGGTGCATCTGCCCAAGACCAATAATTATGTCTTCTATTCCAATTATGACGGTAGTTTTGAAAACTATCTTGAAGATTTTATCACCAAAGCCAGTTTCGGCCTGACAGGCACATGGAGCCATTCGGTCGGTTTCCCCGAATCAAAACTTCTGTTTTTCAAAGGCGCGGAAGATGGCGACCGATTTAAACGCTATGCACGAGGCTCTATGATCCCGACGCCGTTCTGGTTCTCGGCTTATCCTAAGATTACGGCCGAGCAAATCCGGCGCAACGCGCTAATCCGCGACGGCCTCGCCCGTATTGACAGCCCGTCTGACGCCGAAGCCTGGCTCGATTTGTTCGGCTCGCGCACCCGCCCCGCCCATGTCATCCAGGCCGAACGTGTCCAGACCATGGTCTTTAGCGGCGCCGTCAAGCTCAAAGCCGGGTCCTGTCTTGTTATTAACTCAGACGTTCCTGACCAAATCTCTAAACCGTTTAAAGACTGGGTTCGCGACGTCGCCCCGCTCATCACTTATGGCGAAAGCTCGCCCACCCGCCGCGCCAGCTATATCGCCTTTGCTAATAGCGGCCTCATCCGCCTTGGGCTGGCGCATGAGCTGACACAGGCGACGCCTTGGGAAGGTTCCGAAGAATTAACCGGGCTCGAAAAACGCAACCAATTCCCGCCGGTTTTATCGCTCGGTATGGACAGCCCCACCCGCCAAAATGTGCTCGGCGATACAGGCGTCGATGCGCCCGAACATTGGCAATGGGGGTCGGGCGAGTCCAAGGCTCATGCCGTTTTGCTAGTCTATGCTGTTGACCGTCCCGATCTGAAAAAACTCATTGCAGAACATGCCGCCCTGATAAAGACCCACGGCCTGTCTTATGAGAAAATAGATTTCGAAGAACTTCCCGATATTGGATTAGCAACCGAACCCTTCGGCTTTGTCGACGGTGTGTCGCAGCCCATTTTGCGCGGAACTCAGCGCGCCGCCAATGCGACAGACGATTCTATTCATCTGGTTAATCCCGGCGAGTTTATTCTTGGCTATGCTGATGACCGGGACTATTATCCGCCTTCGCCGCAGGTCGAAGCCATTAGAGATGCCGCCCATGACCTGCCCGCGACAACACGCGAGCAGCCTCTTCTTTATCCAAAGTTTGCCGCAGTCGGCGGCAATACATTGCGCGATTTGGGGCGTAATGGCTCCTATCTTGTTATTCGGCAATTAGAGCAAGATGTTGAGGGCTTTAAGAGGGTAACTGAAGAGATCGCTAAACCCTTCTGTCCCGTCACGCGAAATACAAAGAAAGACCAACTCCGCCTGAAAAAAACCCAAAAGATGATTCAAGCCAAAATGATGGGGCGCTGGCAAGACGGAACGTCTTTGCTGGAAAACCCCGTCCGTATCCGCCGCGAATCTGGCGGGAAGATTGATTTTGAATATCGCGAAGATCTGCCGGAAGCAACCCCTCCGCCTGATGAAGCAACCCCTCCGCCTGATTCTGAAAAGCCACCGAAAAAACGCCCGCCCCTACCTGATAATGAGTTCCTTTACGGCAGTGACGATCCGCAGGGTCATGCCTGCCCATTCGGCTCCCATATTCGCCGCGCCAATCCGCGCGACGGGCTGGAGCCCGAAAGTAAAGACGCGCTCGGCATTACTAACCGCCACCGCCTTTTGCGCCGGGGTCGGCCTTATGAGCAGGGCAATAAAAAGGGAACATTCTTCATGTGCCTGAATGCCGATATCGACCGCCAATTTGAATTTGTGCAGCAGACCTGGGTGTCCTCACCCAAATTCCATGGCCTGCGCAGCGAGGTTGATCCGATCACAGGACAAGGCATCCATAAAGGCTTGGCCGGCGATATATATCTGGCCGGAGAGGCCAAAGACAATCTTGAATTCACCATTCAGGCGGAAGGGCAGGAAATCCCCATCAAAGGCCTGAAATCCTTCGTCACCATGCGCGGTGGCGGCTATTTCTTCCTGCCAAGCCGCGACGCGCTACGGTTTATGTCGCGGGAGTGAGGGGAATTCAGTATCACTCAATAAAAGTGACGTCCACTGTAGTACCTGTTCTGGCCGTAATTCGACATTTTATAGGATCCGAATAATCAACATCACCCAATGAAAGCAAAAATTCAGATGGTAATTCCACATAATGTTTCATATGCAATTGCGCTGTGAGCCAACAAAGCCTCCGAATAACACAATGAAATGTGCTTTGTGTTTCAACAACTATTATTTTACCCGTCTTTAAGCAGCGAATACAGATATCTTCTTCTATATCCGCGGAGAGCGGGGTTGGTTTGTAGCCAGCGCTATCTTCGTCTTCAGACATAGATATTTGCATGTCTTAAGCCACCTTAATTTTTGTCAATGGGTTGAAACAATTATCATCAAAAGATGGGTTGGTGCTTGCAAGTTTTTCGTCTTCTATAGACTGCATTTTGTTCCACGCATCGAGCGCTGCGATTTTATAGGCTTCAGCTAATGTCGGGTAGTTAAAGATGTTATTCATGAAATAATCGAGTTTGCCGTTCAGGTTCAATACGGCCTGACCAATATGAACCAGTTCCGTTGCGCCTTCGCCGATAATATGCACGCCTAATAATTGCTCGCTCTTGAGCGAAAATATTAACTTTAAAAGGCCGGAATTTATTCCCATTATTTGCCCGCGAGAGGTTTCGCGTAGACGGGCTATCCCGCATACATATGCGACACCTTGCGTCTTGAGAAGTTCCTCGGATAATCCAATCGTTGAAATTTCCGGGACGGAATAAATCCCATATGGGAAATAATCCGGCGGCGTCGCCATTGGAATATCCAGCGCATGACAGGCGGCAATACGTCCCTGTTCCATTGAGGTTGAGGCGAGGCTGGGAAAGCCAATAACATCGCCAGCCGCATATATATTCGGTGTTTTAGTTTCAAATGTTCTGCCATTAACAGCGATACGTCCGCGGTGATCAACCTCTAATCCGCAAGCCTCCAAGCCAAGTTCTTGAGTCGACCCCAAACGGCCAGCAGCAAAAAGGATCATGTCAGATTGAATGACGCGCCCATCTTGTAATTTTACAAAGCACCGTTTGCCATCATTTTTGATCTGCTCTGCCTTGCGGCCCAAGAAAACCTCAACCCCTTGCCGCCGCAGACTTGTGTGGAATTCATCAACAATCTCGCGGTCTATAAAGTTAAGAATTGTTTCGCGAGGTTCAATTATATTTACTGGAATATCCAGCGCCGCAAAAATTGTTGCATATTCCAACCCGATAACCCCGGCGCCAATGACAGTAAGCGATTTTGGCAGGCGCTCTATATTTAAAATTTCAGCACTGTCTAAAACACGCTCGCCATCAAAAGGGACATATTTTGGACGGAACGGGCGTGTGCCGACTGTTAACAATGCTTTTTCAAATTCAACCCGTTGCATTTCGCCCTGTGCCATCGAAACACTAAGGGCATTCGGACTTATGAATTTAGCTGTGCCTTTTGCAATTGTCACATTATTGCGCCGTAATTGATCTTCTAAAACTTCGACCTCGTGTTGCACGGTCAGGGATAAACGCTTCTTCAAGTCTTGTGCCGTGATTTCAGATTTAACCGTGTAAGAACGTCCATAAAAACCGCGTTCTCGAAAACCTGATAAATTTAAAACCGTTTCGCGTAGAGTTTTACTGGGCACAGTCCCTGTATGCAAACAAACACCGCCAACTTTTGCCCCTTTATCAATCAACAGAACAGATTTGCCAACTTTTGTCGCTTGAACAGCCCCGCGGCGACCTGCAGGCCCTGCGCCGACTACAACGAAATCATATTTACTTTGCACCAAGGGCTCCCGGTTTTCTTATAATTAGCACCACATTGGTGTTTTATAGTTTATAAACTATTAAATAGTGCGGCCGCAGCAAAGATTTATCCAAGCCCACTTCAATTTATGATGATATGATGGGTTTGCCGCTCAAATTATATACTGGCTGTAAGGCCCATATTCCCGATGGTCTTAAAAACCACTACACAGTAGGAAATCTTGATCGAAGTCCTAAAATCGTCGTCATCACGAAAGGTAGCGGCTATTTCTTCCAGCAAGCCGCGAGACGCTACAGGTTATATCGCGATGAAAATGAGAGAATAAAGAGGACGCATCATTTCATTCATAAGAGCACGGCGCCTGGCTTCTATCCCTAATGACTGGCTTTCCAAGCGTCGACCGCGTCGCGGCCCGCTGTCTCGCTTGCGCCCTTGATCTCGGCTTCTTTCTGGGCCCAAAGGCGTTTTTGATAACGGTTGGACAGGATGTCGGTGATAATCAAAACCCCGACGACGAGATAGAAACTGGATTTACTCATCGCGTCGATGGGGAAGCTAAACAGCTTTAGATGCGCCAGATGCGCGCCTTCGGTCACCAGCAACACGCCGACGAGGAAGAGGATAAACAAGCCGAGCACTTCATACATGCGGTTTTTCTTAAGAAATTCTGTCACCGCATCGGCCATGAAAATCATCGCCAGACCCGAGATCACAATGGCAATCACCATAAGCGGAAGCTGATAAGTGACCGTGCCGTCCGCCGCTTTTTCAGACGCAATCGCCATGGCCGACAGGATCGAATCCATCGAAAAAACAAGGTTCATCAACACAATCAGCGCGATGGCCTTGCCCACGGTGCGGCGGCCCGAGCCCTCGGAATGTTCTATATGGTCAACCGCGAGGAGGTGATGGATTTCCTTAATCGCCGTATAAATAATAAATCCGCCGCCAAACAACGTCACGAGGGCCTGCATGGTAAATTCGCCTTCAATGATTTTTGCCAGATGCAGATTAAAGAGCGGCTCGGCCATAAAGCCAAAGAGCGAGACAATCACAAAAAGCAAGACGATGCGAAATATGACCGCAATCCCGATGCCCCATTGCCGCACTTTCTTGGCGTCTTTCGGGTCGGCAACCTTATTACTTTCAATCGCGATATAGAGCAGATTGTCGAAACCGAGCACCGCTTGAAGCAGCACCAACATGAATAATGTAAACAAAGCTTCGAGCGTAAAAAGTTCAGCCATGATATCCTCCCGAATAAGTTAAGCTTTGATAATCTGATTTGCCCCCAAATGAAAAGGGCTTTTGACCTACATAATACCAGAGTTTCTTCCGGGGCTGTTGCCAATCACCTTATCCCCGACAAAAGGATTATCTGCGCGCTCGGCCCCGAAAGTGCCCATCGGGCCGTGGCCGGGGACAAAACGCATATCCCCGCCGAGAGGCCAGAGCTTAGACGTGATAGAGTCCAGTAAGTCTTGATGGTTGCTCTTGGGGAAATCCGTTCGCCCGATGGAGCCGCGAAACAGCACATCTCCGACAAAGGCAAGTTTCATATCCTGATTATATATCACGACATGGCCCGGCGTGTGGCCCGGCGTGTGGGCAACGCCAAATTCAATTCCGCCCAGCGATAAAGTCTCGCCGTCCTCCAAATAACGGTCAGGCACAATATTGCGGCCCATGCCTTTATGCCCGTAATTTTCCCAATGGGTTTCAATCTCGTCCATCCAAAACTGGTCATCTTTGTGCGGGCCAATGACAGGAATGCCGAGCGCCTCGCGAATATCCTCCGCCCCGCCGGCATGATCAAGATGGCCATGAGTGAGCCAGATTTCTTTAATCGTAACGCCGAGCTCTTTGGCGGTGTCCAGAATTTTCGAAGCTTCCCCGCCCGGATCGACAAGCACGCCCTCGAGCGACTCCGTGTCCCAGAGCAAGCTGCAATTTTGCTGAAAGGGCGTGACGGGAATTATACGAAGGTCGAGTTGGGCCATAAGGTTGTCTTTCTACGGTCAAAATTAGTGTTCAGGCGCTGTTCAGCCTCGCGCCTCTATATCACAACTAACTTATCTGATGATGAGTTGTCTCTCTCTCTCTCTTTACCTTACCCCGTCCTTTGCGGCGGGGTTTCTTTTGTGCGGCGCTCCCGTAACTTAACAAAATTGTTAGCAAACCGTCATCCTGCCGTCATATACGGGATTGTATAGAATAGTTAGTCCAGTTTTCTGGATCCCCTTCGAACTGGCGGCGGCTTTCGAGCTTGCCGCCTTTTTTCGCCAAAATGACTCTTTTGTAATCCTACTGTAGCCTTACGGTTATGTTGCCTGTGGTCATAATGGGCAGGCTGGGCCATGTGACTACCCCCAAAGAATCATCTCCCAGCAGGGTCATTGCTGATAAAGCCCCCAGCCCTTACGCAGCAATAGCCTGAAAAGACGGGTCGGCACGCGAATGCCGGCCCGTTTTATTTTACCTCATTAGCCGCCAATCGTAAGCGTCATACCAGCGCCAAAATTCCCTGAAGGCCGAGTTTGAAATCCAAGGCTTTCATAAAACCCTTCTTTTCCGGCAACCGCCATCAACCCCAATGTGGCCCCGCTGGCAATGGGCTTTAGGCGCAGCATAATTTCGGCCATTAATTGGCGGCCCACGCCTAGCCCGCGAAATCCGTCTTTCACTATCAAATCTTGGACATAATAATTCACAGCCCCGTCGCCTACGATGCGCACAAAGCCGATTAATTTATCATCCTCATAAGCGCTCACCCAAAGACGGCTATTAGCGATAGCCGCTTCGGCCATATCAATAGAAATAGGCCCCCAACCCTCGGCTTCGCGAAATTGCGCGAATTCATCGGCGGCGGGCGGTGTATGGCGTAATGAATAAGACATAGGCTAACTTACCACAGCTTTCAAAAGCGGGGATAGACCGAAAAAAATATTTTAGCTGAGCATCGCCTTTACAGTCTCTACAAAGCTCTCGCGGCTGACCGTTTCCTGCGCGGGGCGGGCCGCTTTCCATTCTGCGTTGGACTCAATAGCCTTGGCAGCTTCCGCCCCAAGATAGAGATCTTTGAGGGTGACTTCGCCTTTGGCCAATTCATCCTCGCCCATCAGCACGGCGATTTGCGCGCCGCGCTTATCGGCATATTTCATCTGTTTGGTAACATTGCCCGAGCCGATAAAGACTTCTGCGCGAATACCCGCAGACCGTAATTCCTCGGCCATTTTGAAATAATCCCTCATGAGGGCGCGGTCAAAAGCGCATATAATCACGGGCGGCCTTACGGATTGCTCCAATGCGTCCATGCGCTCCAGCGCGGTCAGAAAACGCGAGACGCCAAAGCTATACCCGGTTGCAGGCACGGCCTGTCCGCGAAAACGCGAAACTAAATCGTCATAACGCCCGCCGCCGCCGATAGAGCCTATGCGCACCGGGCGGCCTTTTTTATCGCGAATATCAGCGAGGAGTTCTGCCTCGAAAACCGGGCCGGTATAATAGCCAAGGCCGCGCACGATAGAGGTATCAAAGCTAACACGGTCCGGCCCGAAGCCCGTCGCGGTCAAAATTGAATCTATCACCGCCAGCTCTTCGACGCCGGATTTACCGCGCTCAGACGCGCCGACCAGTTTTTCCAAAGCGGCAATAGTCTTGCCGCGATCCCCGTTCGACGCCGTGGTAAAACCCAGCACAGCTTTAATTCCTGCCGCGCCTAATTTCGCGCCTTGGGTATAATCCCCGCTCTCGTCTTTGCGGCCATCGCCGAGCAGAGCTTCGACGCCGTCTGCGCCGAGGCGGTCAAGTTTATCAATCGCGCGCAGAACTTGGAGGCGTTGCGTGGCCCCCTCTTCCGTATTGGCCACGCCGGAGCTTTCCAAAATCCCGTCGAGTAATTTACGGTTATTGACCCGCACCTCATATTGTCCGTCTTTAAGGCCCGCCGCCCGCATCACCTCGGCGGCGAGCATAATCATTTCGGCGTCAGCGGCAGGGCCTGCCGCGCCGACGCTATCGGCGTCGCATTGCACAAATTCGCGAAACCGTCCCGGGCCGGGCTTTTCATTGCGGAAAACCGAACCCGCCTGATAACGGCGATAAGGCTTGGTCAGCGCATCATAATTTTCGGCCACATAACGGGCCAGCGGCGCGGTCAAATCATAGCGCAATGACAGCCATTGCTCATCATCATCTTGCAGCGCAAAAACCCCGACATTAGGCCGGTCTTCATCAGGCAGGAATTTGCCCAGCGCATCGGCATATTCAAAAGCTGGCGTCTGCAATGGCTCAAAGCCGTGCATATCATAAACAGAAAATGCGGCGTCAATCAGCCGCCGCTCCGCCCGCAACAATGCAGCAGGCTTATCCTCAAATCCGCGCGGACGACGGGCTTTGGGACGAAAGGGTTTGTTCTTCTTGCTCATGAGCGAGGTGTTAAGGGGTTTTGCGAGCGGGCGCAATTAGGGATATGGGTGTCGCTTTCTATATCCGTGGATTTTACCGGAAATCAATTTCAGCCTGCATAAGCAAATCCTTGCGCTATATTAACGCCAGATAAAAAACATTGAGGTGTTTTCCTAGAGGTTGTTTTTGGCATTAAGGTATTTTTAAGTATTTTACGCAATTTAAAGATGTATTTTTGAAGAACAGAGAGCATCATGTTTAAATCCTTATTCGCCGTCAGCCTCATAGCTTTAATATTTCCTGCGTCCGCTTTCGCAGTTGATATGGAGCCGACCCTGCCGGATATTTCCGAAACGCGTCAAGCCCGGGGTGTATTGCGTGCCGGACAAACCGCCGAGATTGCCGCCGGCATGGCGGGGCGCTTGTTGCGGGCGGGTTACAAGCCGGGACAATATTTTAAATCCGGCAGCCTGTTGGCAAAATTTGATTGCACGCGCCAAGAGGCCGAGTTGACAGCCTTGCAGCTGGCCCACCAAACCTTAAGTGTTAAACACGAAAATATATCCGAATTATTTAATTTAGGCGCAGCAGGTCAGCTCGACGTCACCATTGCGAAATCCGAAATGCACCAAGCCGCAGCCGAGCGCGACGCCCTGAAATCCCGCCTTAAAGACTGCACGGTCTACGCCCCTTTTGCGGGCTATGTCACGGCCCGGCATGTCTCGGCCTTCGAAACCCCGCAAGCCGGACAGCCGCTTTATTCTATACAGAGGGCGGGCCGCCTGGAATTATCCGTCATCACCCCGTCCAAATGGATGCGCTGGATGAAGACGGGACAAAGTTTTGATTTCATCGTCGACGAGACGGGCGAGACCTTCAAAGCCAAAATTCTGCGCATGGCCGCCGCCGTTGACCCCGTCAGCCAGACCATCGAGATCACCGCCAAGCCTGTTGGCAAGACCAAAGCACTGGCCGGAATGAGCGGCGTTGCTGATTTCGGGACTCCGTAATGAACGCGCCATTTAAAGTGCAAGCGGCTAAAGTGCAGGCGGCTAAAGTGCAGACTTCACAAGGCATAGCCCCAAACAAAGCCGGCCCGCAAAAACCCAATTCTTTACAAAATTTGCTGGCCATTGAAGGCGAAGCTCTCGCCGCCAAAGACCGTCTCTCGCTAAAACATATCGCTGTAAACCGCCCGCGCAGTCTTTTGCCTGTCGGGCATATTATTTGGGTTCATCGGCGCGGCAATACTATCACGCTCGACGCCATTTCCTCGCAAGCGCAAATCGACAAGACAACACCCTTTGCCCAGTGGATGGTTCGGCAGCTCTCCTCCCGCGCCCGGAAGGGTGTTTTGGAGAGTGAGGCCTCATGGCAATTTGTATCCCGGCGCGATGATGACGACTTCGCCTATCCCTTTACTCATGGGTTTTACGCGCCCTTCTCGCCTGATCCGACATCAGGCGGTCTTCTCTTCACCCGCGACGCGGCGTTTAAAGACTCTGAACTTCCGCTGATAAAACGCCTCGCGCAAATTTTCGGTATCGCCGCCGCCGCTATGGGCCGCAAGAAACGCGCCCGGATGAGCGTGAAAAAACGTACATTATTTCTGGGCACAATCGCCCTGCTCGCCCTTGCCGCGTTCATTCCCGTGCCGATGACCACTCTGGCCCCCGCAGAAGTGGTTGCCGAGACTCCCTTCATGATCACCGCCCCAATTGACGGCGTCGTTGAGAGCCTTTTGATACCGCCCAATACCGAAGTCGCCAAAGGCACAAAGCTGGTGCGGTTGGTCGATATCAGCTACCGAAATGAATTTATCCTGGCCCGGCAAGAGCAATCCGTGGCCGACGCCAAACTCCGCCAAGCCTCGCTAGCATCTTTCATTGATAATAAGGCCAAGCGCGAGATTGCAATCGCCCAGGCCGAGAAAGCCTTAGCCAGCGCTCGGCAGGATTATGCGCGTGACCGCCTGTCTAAAACTATCTTGACCGCACCGAAAAACGGACTCGCGATTTATTCTGATCCGACAGATTGGGCGGGACGACCCGTCGCAACCGGTGAGGCGATACTACAAATCGCCGATCCCACACGCGTGTTGCTGCGCATTGATGCCCCCCTCGCCATTGGCGAGACATTGCAAAGCGGGGCGCGTGTGCGGATGTTTATGGATGCTGATCCGCTCAATCCGATTGAAGCTGAAATCATGACGGCAAATTATTATGCCCAAGCCGCGCCGGATGGACATATGGTTTACGAAGCCTATGCGCGGTTGGAAACGAAAGACCTATTGCCCCGTATAGGCAGCCGAGGCGTTGCCAAAATCTACGGGGGCACCGCCCCGCTCGGATTTTGGTTATTAAGGCGGCCCATTACCTTAGCCCGTCAGTTCTTGGGCCTCTAAATGAATGCGGCCGAGGATATGGGTGTCTTGCCCGCGCTGCGGCAGGAGCTATCTTTGCTGCCTGCCCCCAACGGCGATGACGGCGCGCCGCGTTGGTTTCTCTTCGACCCCGTGCGCAATGCTTTTCACAGTCTCACGCGCCACGCCGTCAATATGCTCTCGCTCTGGCAGGCCGAGCCGCCTGAAAAGACGCTCGCCCGGCTCAAAACCGCTCATCCTGATATGGATGTCGGAGATGACGATCTTAAGGAAATGGCAGAGTTTCTTTACGCGCAAAAATTGACCGAAAGCCCGCCCGCAGGCGATCCCGAAATGCTCGCGCGGCAAGAAGCGGCCATGCGAAAACCGTTTCATGAGCAGCTCATTCACAAATACCTGTTCTTTAAAATCCCGCTGTTTCAACCGCGAAAATTACTGGCCGCCGCGGCGCCTTTACTCGGCTTTATGTTCCGCCGCACGACATGGATTATCCTTGCCCTTATTGGCGCTATCGGCCTTTATTTCGCCGGGCGGCAATGGCAAGAATTTATCTCCACCTTCATGCATTTCTTCACGCTGGAAGGCTTTATCTTCTACGCGCTGACGCTAATTATCATTAAAGCTTTGCACGAGCTTGGCCATGCCTTCACGGCCCATCATTTCGGCGCGAAAGTGCCTATTATAGGCCTTGCCTTTCTGGTTATGTTTCCTGTGCTCTATACCGATACAACAGATGCCCACCGCCTGACATCGCGCCGGCAACGACTGTTAATTGATGCGGGCGGGATCATTACCGAACTCGCCATTGCCGCTATTTCCATTTTCCTCTGGAGCTTTCTGCCCGACGGCCCTATGCGCAGCGCCGCCTTTTTCGCGGCGACAACAAGCTGGATATTAAGCCTGATGATTAACCTCAACCCCTGTATGCGCTTTGACGGTTATTACTTGCTCGGTGATTTTTTCCGCATTCAGAATATGCAGGCCAGCGGCTTTGAACTTGGCCGCTGGTGGATGCGCGAAACTTTGTTCGGACTCAAAATTCCAAGGCCTATTGCCGTCTCGCCGGGCAAACAAGCGGGGCTGCTCACCTATGCTTATACGACATGGGTTTACCGCTTTTTTCTGTTTATCGGGATTGCGCTTCTGGTGCATCACCTCTTTCCCAAAGCGCTTGGCATTTTACTGTTCACAATAGAAATTCTCTTTTTCATTATTGCGCCGGTTTGGCGCGAGCTAAAAAACTGGTGGAGCTTTCATATTACTATTATTTCAAACTGGCGCGGGCGGATAACCCTCGCAATATTCGTTTCGCTTTTGGCCATTATCTTCACGCCGTGGCAAACCCATATCAGCGCGCCTGCCCTGATCAGGCCAGTTCTCCAGACGGAAATATTCCCGATCAGCTCCGCCCGCATAGACTATGTCCATGTCAATACAGGCGATGTTGTGCAAGCGGGCGACAGGCTGGTCACGCTGTCCTCAAGCGCATTGACATTTGACCGCGCCCAGACAGAGCGGCGCATGGCTCTTTTGGCAGCTCAGATGAATCGCCGCGCCTCCAGTCTCCAAGACCGCCGCCTCAGCGCCATGCTGGATGACGATATTAAAACCGAGCAGCTCACTCTGCGCTCTATTGATGATGAGCTGGCGCAACTCACAATCCGCGCCCCGCATGACGGCGTCATTAGCGCGGTGCCAACACAGCTACATCAGGGCCGTTATGTCGCCCGCACTGACCGCCTGATGCGGGTGATTTCGCAAGAAAAATTGGAACTCCTTGCCCTGCCGCCCGAAGACAGCGCGGGGCGGCTCGCGCTCGGCGCACAATTCACCTTTATCAGCGACGATGCAAACGCGCCAAAAATTCAAGGCTATCTGACCCGCCTCGCGCCAACCAGCGAAGCCATTATCACGCAAACCATCCTGACCTCGGCCGGAGGCGGGCCGCTCGCCGTAAATGAAGATAAAGACGGCGGGCTCATCGCTAACAGCCCGGTCTTTAAAGTGCGCGGCGCGCCCAAAGACGGCCTGGAAATCACCCGCAGCCAACGCGGCATCGCCCACATAAAAGCTAAAGCCCAAAGCCCGGCCACGGCTCTATGGCGAAGCATCGTGCGTGTCTTGATACGAGAGACCGATTTTTAACGGTGCCCACAGGATTTGACATCGCCCCGTAACACGCCTAACGCCCGCGCCATATATGGCTCACTCCCGGGTCACGTCCCGAATTGAGTCTATATGTCTGATTTTAAATCTTTGAACCTTGCCGCGCCGCTGAATAAAGCGCTCGATGTGCTCGGCTATACCACGCCAACGCCGATACAGCTTCAGGCCATTCCCGATGTTTTGAAGGGGCGCGACCTGATGGGGATTGCCCAGACGGGAACGGGCAAGACGGCCGCCTTTGCCCTGCCGCTGCTCAACCATATTTGCGTCAATGACCATGAGCCGCCCAAGAAAGGCGCGCGCGTGCTTATCCTCGCCCCGACCCGTGAACTGGCATCGCAAATCGCCGTCAGCATCCAAGATTACGGGCAGGAGATGGATTTCCTCTCAGTCGTGGTTGTTTTTGGCGGCGTGCCGATCCAGAAACAAATCAAGCGCCTCTCGGGCGGCAATGATGTTATCGTCGCCACGCCGGGCCGCCTGATGGATCTGCTCGACCGCCGCTCGCTGACATTAAAAGATATCGAAGTCCTCGTCCTTGATGAGGCCGACCAGATGATGGATATGGGCTTTATCCATGCGCTCAAGAAAATCGTGCCGCTGCTCCCAAAAAAGCGCCAAACGCTTTTCTTTTCGGCCACTATGGTACCCAAGATTAAAAACTTGGCCGCGCAATTCCTGACCAACCCCGTCACCGTCTCTGTCGCCCCCGCCAACAGCACCGCCGATAAAGTCGAGCAGCGGTTGACATTTGTCAACAAAGCCGAAAAGCAAGACCTGCTGGCGCTTTCGCTTTTGGATCCCGCCGTTGAGCGCGCCCTTGTCTTTACCCGCACCAAACACGGCGCTGACCGCGTGGTTAAGCGCCTTGCGCAGGTCGGTCTGGATAGCCTCGCTATTCACGGCAATAAATCACAGGGCCAGCGCCAACGCGCGCTTGCGGCTTTCAGGGAAGACCGCATTAAAATTCTAGTCGCCACAGACGTCGCTGCGCGCGGCATTGATATTGAAGGCATTTCGCATGTGTTTAATTTCGAAATCCCCAATGTACCCGAACAATATGTTCACCGTATCGGCCGCACGGCGCGCGCCAACCGCTCCGGCATCGCCCATGCTTTTGTTGATAAGGAAGAACGGGCCTATCTGAAAGATATTCAAAAACTGCTCAAGACAACGATTCCTGTCATCCCCCTGCCCGAAGAGTTTCAGCAAAAAGCGAGGGTTCTGAAATCCCGCAAGCCGATCATCAAAGCCAAAGAGCCCAAACATGAGCCGCGCAAGGGACGGGGTAAGTCGAAGAAAAAGGCAAGGTTCTCGCGAGACAAAGAAAAAAAATCAGACCGCCCGGAACGTAAAATGTCAGCAGAGGGAAAAGCCGCTCAGCAGCAAAGCCGGCCTACGAGAGAAGAGCAGCCTCGCAACGCCAAGCCGCGCGAGGACAGACCTCGCAATGACAGGCCTCGCAGTGATAAGCCGCGTAGTGACAGGCCTCGCAGTGACAAACCGCGCGGTGATACCCCCCGCAGTGGTAAGCCTCATAAAAAGAAAAGCTGGGGCAATGGCGGCGGTGAAGGCGAACGCCGCCGCCAGAAACCTGCGGGCCAGAAGAGCAAACCCACCGATAGGCCTGCTAACAAGCAAGGCGAGTCCCGCGCCGAACGCAAGGCTCGAAATCAAGCCGCCCACGCCAAAGAACACATCCGCAAAGACCGCCCACGAAATCCCAAACAAGGCGGCAAACCAAGCGGCGGGGGGCCTGATGGCTCCGGATCAGGCGGCCCCAAAGCCCCGCAACGCTACGGCAAACGGCCTTTTGGGAAACCCTCAGGCGGAAAACGTCCGCAGGGTAAAAACCCCGGCCAGCGAGGAGGCTCGCCGAGTCACAGGCCAAAGGGTTAGGCGCATTCCATTGCAAGCCCTCTCTCCTCATTGTCTGTCATTCCGGGGCTGCGAAGCAGAACCCGGAAGGTCGAGAGGTTGTGCACTGAACGAGAGATAGTCCGCAAAGGCTCGACCTTCCGCGTCAAGCGCGGAATGACAGTGGGGGAATCGGGTGATGAGGCGTAAGAAAGGGCTACGAAGCAAAATGATCTTCCACATCAAAAACAAAGCCTCGGTTTATCCTCGCGAAGTATCGCTCGGCGCCATCACGATTTTGATCCGCCGGATCAAAATTTTTCTACAAAAAAAATGATGGTGCCCTGGAGAAGACTCGAACTTCCACTTCCATACAGAAACTAGCACCTGAAGCTAGCGCGTCTACCAATTCCGCCACCAGGGCACATTATCTGGCGTGAGCGGGGATTTAGGCGAGCTAAGGCAGGGCGTCAACTCCCTAAAAGCGGATAGCTCGCCTCCACTCTATAAATATTCGCGCCCTTCGCCTTCCTATGGCTGGAGAACATAAAAAACTCATCGACCAGAAACGGTTTGCAGTTAAACCTCGCGAGGCGTTTTTCGAAGGCTATGATACGGTCTAAGGGCGCATAGGCTCTCATATAGGCGAGCGTAACATGCGGTTTGTAGTTTCTTTTTTCCATGATCACGCCCGCCCGTCTTGCGACGGATTTGCAATGTTTATGCAGGCCAGTGAGTGCGAGGCTATCCTTAACGCCGAGCCAAATTGCGTGGGGTTCATCATTGCCGAAATGGCCTGCGCCTTCGAGTTCCAGCTCGAAGCTTGGCAGGGGGTGTCTCGCCAATTCATAATCCAAAGCTTCAGCATGGTCGTCATCGACCTCGCCGAAAAAAGCGGTGGTGATATGCAGTTTTTCCGGCGCTGACCATCTTGCGCCCGAAACGCCGCGCTGCACCCTCGCGATATCTTGCGTCAGGCGCGGCGGCAGTTTTATCGCGGCGAAGAGTATCATGCCGTGTAATTTGCGTTCAAATTAAACCGAACAAAATACACGCCTTAGCGCCCGGCAGGACAGCGGTAAGTTTTGTGCAGGCGGCGGGCCTCTTTTTCCATCTCTTCCGTCCAAGTGATGTCGTGCGCGTCAATATTTTCCTTAAGCTGGGCCATCGTCGTCGCGCCGATAATATTGGAGGTGACAAAGTCGCGGGTCTCGACAAATTTTAAGGCAAATTGCGTCGGGGTCAGGCCGAGCTTTCGGGCAGACGCGTTGCAATCCAGATAGGCCTCTTTTGTCTCCCAATAGCGGCCCATAAACCGTTCAAAGAGATCGCCGCGCGAGCCTTTCGGGGCCTTGCCGCCATCATATTTTCCGGTCAACATCCCCATAGCGAGCGGAGAATAGGCGAGTAAGCCGACATCCTCGCGCAGGGCGATCTCGGCGCGGTCATAATCAAAACGCCGCGCGATCAGATTATAGACACATTGATTGGAGACGATGCGCAGCCCGCCCGTTTTCTCCGCGATATCCAGAAATTTCATTGTCCCCCAAGCGGTTTCGTTGGAGACGCCAATATGGCGGATATTGCCCTTCTCGACATGACGGGACAGCGCCCCGAGAATATCCTCCAGCGGCACCATGTCGCCCGGGTCATAATCGCAGTAGCTGTCAAACCCGAACGCTTCGGTCGCGCGGTCGGGCCAATGGAGTTGGTAGAGGTCGATATAGTCGGTTTGCAGGCGGCGCAGAGACCCCTCTACCGCTTCGTCGATCTGGGCAGTTGTGTGGCGGGTAATATCTTCATTTTTTCGCGCCCAAGGAATATGAGCGCGGCCCGTGACTTTACTGGCGAGGATATATTTATCGCGGTTTTTACGCGCTGCAATCCACGACCCGATATAGCTCTCCGTGCGTCCGGCCGTCTCCGCCTTGCTCGGCACCGGATACATTTCGGCTGTGTCGATGAAATTGATGCCGCGCGAGACCGCATAATCGAGCTGCTCATGCGCCTCGGCCTCGCTATTTTGCTGGCCCCATGTCATGGTGCCGAGGCAGATTGAGGTGACTTTGATATCGGTGCGTCCGAGCTGTCTGAGTTCCATATTAATGTCCTATTACACTTACAGAGAGTAAGCCTTGGTATTTGTATGAAAATGCCTTATATAGAGGATAACCACCTCGCAAGAGGGCAATTTATATGGAGCGTTTCATGAACGATCAACCCAGCCGCACTGTCGGCGTTACCCAAGAGACCGATCTCGGTCTTCGTAGCTTTATGCTCGGCACCTACCGCTATATGGCCATGGCTATGGCCGTTACGGCGACTGTCGCCTTTTTCTTCGGTCAATATTTGATCGGTAATCCTGCCATGATGGGCATTGTCTATAATCCGATTATGGCGCTGGTCTTTATCGGCATCGTCATGTTCGGCTTTGGCGCCGTTGGGCGTAAGCTTCCTTCTATGAGTCTTGGCGGGGTTCTGACCTTCCTCTTTGGCTTTGCCGCCTTTATGGGCATTTTCATGTCGGCTATCGGCTTGATGTATAGTCCGACGATAATTGCAAAAATCTTCTTTATGACGGTTGCCATGTTTGCCGGCCTCAGCCTGTTTGGCTATTCAACCGAGCGCAATCTTGGCACTTATGTCAAATATGCCTTTATCGCCTTTGCCGCTTATATCGCGATCAATGTGCTGGGCATGTTTATCCCCGCCCTCGCGCCGTCAGGCCCGATGGATATGATCATTAACGTCGTCGCCCTCGGCGCCATCGCTTTGATTACGGCTTGGGAAACACAAATGCTCAAACGCATCTATTACGGCTCTGCGGGTAATCCGGCGATGATGAAGAAACTATCAGCCTTTGGCGCCGCCTCGCTCCTGCTGGCCTTCATCAATATGTTCCAGATTTTACTCAGCCTCTTCGGTGGCCGCGATTAAGGCCCAAATACCCTCAACCCTATAAACGGGTTTATGCCCCGCTGGCCCCGCCAGCGGGGTTTATTTTTGCGCGGTTTGTCATTTTTGAGAACAGCCTTGCATGCGTTAGCAAAATATGTATGGTCTGCGGCAGGCTGACGCAGACCACTGCGCGGCTTGCAAATGAGACGGGACAACCCGTTCACAACACATAGGGGAGAGAAAACTATGTCAATTGCAAAAATCGTATGGGGCGTCAGCGCCTTGGCGGCACTCGTATTTGCCTTCATGCCTGACTTCGCGCACGGAGCGCCTCTTTTGGCCCTTCTGGGCCTGGCCTCCGGCTGGTTCCTGGATCATGAACATCGGCGCGGCGTTATCATCGCGGCTATTTTCCTGATGATGGGCGGCGCGGCTACGCTCGGATCGCTTCCGGCTGTTGGCGGCTATCTGACCGCCATCCTGGGTAGCCTCGGCGCTGTCTTTGGTGCGGCTTCGGCTATGGCCATTGTCAGAACACTGGTTGAGCGTCTGCTCAAATCAAACAAGGCTTCTGCAACCTAGTGCAATTTGCGTTTAATAAAATTTGAAGAGCCTCAAAAATTGGGCGAAGCCGTGTAATTTGCCTGCAAAATACACTGCCCATTTTTTGAGACTATTTATACGCAAAATACACTTACCCAATACATTCTGCCTGCCCCACATCGGGTAGATGTTAACACCGCTCCTCATTGAGGGGCGGTATTTTTTTGGAAGAGGGGTTATCTAACCTTAAAGCGCTGCTTATCAAAAACCCGCAAGACTGTTTTTAAATCATGACCCCGTTTCAGGATAAGCCCGCCGGGCGCTATGACCGCAAATTGACCTTGCTTATTGCGAAGGGCCGGGACTTTCTCAATCGCGTAAAGCGCATGCTCAGACGCTTTTCGATAGATCGAGAACACGGCCTTATCTTTTAGGAAGTCCATCGCGTAATCTTTCCAATCGCCATTAGAGACCATCTGGCCATAGAGTCCGAGGATTGTGGATAACTCCTGTCGGTCAAAGGCCACTTGCGAGGGCGCATATTGATGCGAGGATGTCCGGGAGGCTCGCAGCTGAACAATATTCGAAACCATTTCAATAACATAGCGGGGTTTGAGTTTTATGCAAGATTTTTACTATGGTTAAGATCGGTTAAGACACCTCTACACTTTGTAACCCGATGCCTTATTCTTGCCTTATTTCGGGCCTGATTGGGCCAAAATGCGGCAGCATCTTATCTATGTTGATTGATGGGATGCAAAGCGCGGTTTTCTTACAGCCCCCCCAGCCCCCGGGTTTTGAACCCCATTGATCGACGTTCCCACGATCCCTTGTGGTTGTGAAGACGATCACAAGAAGACCCTGTTGCTATCAGCCCAGCAACAGGGTCTTTTTGTTTGTTTTTTTTGGGGGGGGGGTTACGGATAATAAACAGCGGCCGTTAGGATTTTTGATGTCTCGCGGTCGTGGAACAAGGCGGCATAGGCTTGGCCCTCTATCGGCTGAATTTTTGTCTCGGCTTTGGCACCGTTCCAGCGCACGGATTTTACATCGGTGACGACATTTGAGATTTTTAATGTGCGCCCACCATTTTCACCGCGCCGGACAGGGACGGCCTGCTCGCCCGGGGTGAAGGCGATGATGACGAGTTTGGCAGAGGCATCTGCGCCGCAGGTTACGACGAGGCCGCCCTCCGTCAGGGTTAATTCGGCTTCGGGTTTATCGCTTGGGAGCGGCATGGAGTCGACGTCTTTTTGGGAATAGCGCGGGCTATGGGCTGAGCCGTTGAGTACGATTTGCGGGGTATAGACATTGGCGGCGCCCAAAGCGCGGCCATAGGCGCGTTGCCGTTTGGTGAATTCAGGATTTGCGAATGTGTCTTTCCAGCCAAGGTAATCCCAATAGGTGACGCCGTAGGACAGCACGAGTTTGTCGCTGTCACCCGCAAGCTTGCTGACAAATTTATTGGCAGGCGGGCAGGACGAACAGCCTTGCGAGGTGAACAGCTCCACGACGGAGGAAGGTTGGTCTGCAGCCCAGGCGGAAATCGAGGCCGATGCGCTCATTAGAAGCGCGGCAGAGATAAGGAGTAATTTTTTCATGCGACCCTTCTAATCGCCCAAAACTGAACGCGCTATAAACGGATACATCACAGTGCCGTGAATTTACATAGACGGCCCTACATAGACGGAATGGCGTTTTTCTTTTTCTTCTCTTCCGGGTCGAGGTCGGGTTGACCGTCCGCTGAGAGCAAAACCGCGAGCCAGCGCGTGGTCGGAAATTGCGCAAGAATGATCATAATAATAACCGTGAGCGGCGCAGAGAGGAACATGCCGACCCCACCCCATAATGCGCCCCATAATGTTAGGGACAAGACAACGACAAGCGCCGAGAGGTTCATAGAATCGCCCATCATTTTGGGCTGGATGGTATTGCCGATAATAAATTGCGCACCGAATAAAGCGCCTGCGAGAATGGCAACACGTCCGGTACTGTCAAATTGTACGAGCGCAAACATGACCGGCAGGACGACGGCGGCAAGTCCGCCAACAATAGGAATATAGTTGAGGATAAAAATTACCAAAGCCCAAAACAGGGCATTATCCAGCCCTAAAGCAGTCATGGCGATATAAGACACGACTGTTTGCATCAGGCTGATAATCGTTTGCACGCCGAGATATTTCTCAATCGAATGACGAATGCGGACAAAGACTTTCGAGGCTTGGGCGCGGCGGTTTTTATCCGGGAAGAGATCATTCATCTTTTTCGGGAAGGAGGATTGCGCGGCAAAAAGAAACGCCACATAAATGGCGATCAGCATGAAATTGGAAACAACGCCTTGGATAGAGGCGGCAAAACCGGCAAGGCCCGCCTGAATTTTCTCCGATATGCCGAAACGCTCATTCAGCGCTCCGAAGCTAACATCTTCCTGCCCCGTCGCGTTGCCGACCCATGAAAAAATATCGTTGAGCCGGGCTTGATAGCGCGGGGCTTCATCAACAACGCTCGCCGCCGTATCAGCGATAATGATGACAATCCCGACTAGCGCGGCAACAACCGTCAGCACCGCAATGATCAAAGCCAGCCAATAGGGAAGTTTCGACGAGAGCCCGTCCAGCCAACGCGCAAAAGCGTCGATAATCAGCCAGATAAAAATTGCCAGCGCAAAGGGCGTGATAATATCGCGCATAAAATAGAGGACGGTCGTCCCGGCAATAAAGGTCAAAATCAGCAGGCAGGTGCGTATCGTATTATCCATAACCCTATTTGCGCGTGTTTTGCCCTCGCCGTCAATATTGCATTCGCGCGCAATAGGCCATATCAGAGAGGAAATTATCTGGAGGGATAGATGAATAATTCCATATTTGTTGGCACGGATACAGACGGCAAACGTCAGGAGCTGTTATTCAAGCTCGCCAATCGCCACGGCCTTGTTGCCGGCGCGACGGGTACGGGCAAGACGGTGACTTCGCAAATTCTTATGGAAGGCTTTTCCAAAGCCGGCGTGCCGGTTTTTGCCGCCGATGTGAAAGGTGACCTCTCGGGCATCTCTCAGGCCGGGAGTAAATCCCATAAATTGCATGATAAATTGATCAGCCGCGCCACTAAAATCGGGCTGGAAAATTATAAATATGTCGCCATGCCGACAATTTTCTGGGACCTTTACGGCAAACAAGGCCATCCCGTGCGTACAACGATTTCGGAAATGGGCCCGGTATTGCTCTCGCGCCTTATGAGATTGAACGCAACACAAGAAGGCATTTTAACCATCGCCTTTGAACTCGCCGATGATGAGAGCATGTTATTGCTCGACCTTAAAGATTTGCGGGCGCTGCTCAATTATATCTCCGATAACAAAGCCGAGATGAGCCGCGAATATGGCAATGTCACTTCGCAATCCGTGGCCGCCATTCAGCGCTCACTTTTGATCCTTGAACGCGAGGGCGCGGAGCGTTTCTTTGCCGAACCCGCGCTCAAACTTGAAGATTTTATACGCGTTGACAGAACCGGGCGCGGCGCCGTGTCTATTCTCGCCGCTGATGAAGTGATCAACTCACCAAGACTTTATTCGACTTTCCTCCTCTGGCTGCTCTCAGAGCTTTTTGAAGAACTGCCCGAAGTCGGTAATCCGGACAAACCGGTCATGGTGTTCTTCTTTGATGAAGCACATCTTTTATTTGATGACGCGCCCAAAGTGCTGGTTGATAAAATTGAACAAGTCGCCCGCCTCATCCGCTCCAAAGGGGTGGGTATTTATTTCTTGACCCAAAACCCGATGGATATTCCCGACTCTGTGCTCGGACAGCTCGGCAATCGCATCCAACATGCCCTGCGCGCTTATACGCCCAAAGAACAAAAATCTGTGCGCGCGGCGGCGAGTTCTTTTCGCGAGAATCCTAATCTTGATACGGAAGAGGTGATTACCGATCTCGGCATCGGCGAAGCCCTCGTCTCGCTGCTGGATGCCAAAGGCGTGCCGGGCATTGTCGGGCGCACGCTGATCCGCCCGCCCGCCTCGCGCCTTGGCCCGGCAACCAAAGCCGAGCGCAAAGCCGTGATGGCAAATAGCCCGGTCATCGGCATCTATGACGAAACCATTGACCGCGAGAGCGCTTACGAGATTCTGGAAAAGAAAACCGAAGCCATGGCCAAAGAGGCTGAAAAAGCTGAAGCCAAAGCGGCTAAAGAAAAGGCGGCGACCAAGAAAAAGAAACCACCCTCGCACCGCAGCAAACGAAAGAAACAAAACCCTTTCATGAAAGAAATCAAACATGAGGGTAAACTCTTCCTGCGCAGAGAGGGCCGCAAAATCTTTCGCGGTCTGCTGGGGAGCGTCCTGCGCCGCTAATGCTCACTCGTTTCGCGCCTTCCCCCACGGGCTATTTACATCTCGGCCATGCGTTCGCCGCGAAAGAAGCCTTTGGTTTTGGCGATTGCCTGCTGCGCATCGAAGATATCGACCACACGCGCTGTAAGCCCGAATATACCAAGGCCATATATGAGGACTTGGAATGGCTCGGTTTTAAGTGGCCCCAAAGCTCGAAAACGCCTGTTCGGGTGCAAAACCAACATTACGGCGATTATCTCGCGGCCTTACAAGAGCTTTTAGAGCGCGGCCTCGCTTATCCCTGCACGCTGACGAGAGGCGAGATCAAGACGGGGCAATCGCCTCGCGCCCGTAATATGTCGCCGCCCTATTGGGAAGCTTTCGAAACCGGAAAATCTTCCCCTGCCCCCGCTCTCCCCTTCGCCATCCGCCTCAATTTAAGGCAAAGCTTGACTGAAATAAGTGAGCGCTCACTTACTTTTAAAGACCACAAGCCAATAAATGAGGCGGCAAGGAATGAAGAGATAAGGCAGGTTGAGCCTATAGAGCGTGATGCGGCGGAGACCGTGCAAGGCTGGATAAGTCAAGGCCGTCCAGACCCGATTATCGGGCGTAAAGACATTGCCGTGAGTTACCATATTGCTGTCGCCCATGATGACGCGGCCCAGAATATCACCCATATTGTACGGGGTATGGATTTGTTCGAGGAAACGCCGCTGCATGTTTTAATTCAGGCCCTGATGGGATGGCCGACGCCCGTCTATCATCACCACGCTCTATTGCTCGGCGGCGACGGAGAGAAACTTTCCAAACGCGGACGAGACATAACGATCCGTTCTCTGCGCGAAAAAGGCCTGACAGCGCGGCAGGTTTTGGATATGGCGTCTATATGACTAAAAAAGCCAACAATGATTTCGTTTTCGATATCTGGTATTTTGCCGGGCTGGCGACTGACCTCCCCAAAGGCCAAATGCTGCGCCGCGAAATTGCGGGCGAGCCGGTTAATCTTGGCCGCAGCGAGGACGGAGCCTTATTTGCCATGCGCGATATCTGCCCCCACCGCGCCGCGCCGCTCTCGGCTGGCTGTATCAAAGACGGCACCGTGGAATGTCCCTATCATGGTTGGCGTTTCGGCATTGATGACGGGACCTGTAAGGAGATTCCCTCGCTCACCTCGGATCAATCCATGGAGACGGAAAAAATTAAAGTCCGCATCTATCCTGTTCGCGAAGACGGGCAACTTATCTGGGTCTATATCGCGCGGGATAAACGCTTTTCCGGCGTCCCGCCTATCGACCCGCCAGCCTTTCCCATGGCAAACCGCAAGGCCTGTATGGATGACGACCTCATCCTGAACTGCCATGTCGATCACGCGGTGATTGGATTGATGGATCCCGCCCACGGGCCCTATGTGCACCGGCAATGGTGGTGGCGCTCTGAAAAATCCATCCACGATAAAGCCAAAGCCTTTGAGCCGCGCGAGCGAGGCTTCGCCATGGCCGCCCATACGCCCTCCTCCAACAGCTTTGCCTATAAGCTCCTCGGCGGGAAACCCGTCACAGAGATTACCTTCCGACTGCCGGGCATCCGCACCGAGGAAATCAAAGTCGGGAAAAAGACGCTGCTCTCTTTCACCGCCGTCACGCCAATGGACGCGGGCCGCACCCATATCCGGCAAATCTTTTTCACCGATATGGGCCTCATCAGGCTCCTAGCCCCCTTCCTCAAACCCTTCGCCAAAACCTTCCTCCGCCAAGACGGCGATATGGTTGATCTCCAGCAAATGGGCCTAAAACATGACCCGCGCCTGATGCTCATCGACGACGCCGACACCCAAGCCAAATGGTATCACGCCCTCAAAAAAGAATGGGCCAAATCCCGCAAGGAAGGCCGCGTCTTTAAAAATCCGGTAAAAGCAAAAATATTGAAGTGGCGAAGTTAAAGTTACACCCTCGCAACCCCGCCTTGCCAGTTATTTTTTGATTTTTACGGCTCAACTATTTGGATATAGATAGCTTAGGCGGCAATAGGGAAACGAGAGCTTGGCTCGTCCTATATGATCACCCTATACAGCGGCCCCGAAAATAGGGTAAATGCAACACATGAAACAAATATTCAAACACCATGTGTCGCGCCGTAACCTGCTCGGGGCATTTACGGCCACCACGGCTGCTGCTTGCGCGCCCAAAATCTCCGAAACCTTTACGGCACGTTCAAATGCTGTCACAGGCACGTTCTCCCACGGTATTGCTTCGGGTGATCCGCTGGCCCATGCCGTCATTCTTTGGACACGCGTCACCCCTGATAACCCGATGGACGGGCCTGTCGAGGTCATCTGGGAGATGGATAAGGACTCGGGGTTTGGCTCACTATCTGCATCAGGGGCTTTCACGACAAATGCCGCGCGGGACTGGACGGTGAAAGTTGATGCCGCAGACCTCGATGCGGGCGTGGTCTATTATTACCGTTTCCGCGTGGGCGATAAAACCTCGCCTATTGGCACGACGAAAACACTGCCGGGCGGCGCGATTGATAAAGCCCGCTTTGCCGTCGTCTCTTGCGCCAATTGGGAGCACGGCTTTTTTAACACCTATGACCATATTGCCCGCCAAGATCATTTTGACGCTGTTATTCATCTCGGCGATTATTATTACGAATATGCGGCGGGCCGCTATACCAATGCCGCCGCCAAAGATATGGGCCGCCGCCATATGCCCGAACATGAGGTCGTGAGTTTGCAAGATTACCGTCTTCGCCACGCGCAATACCGCTCGGATAATGGCCTGCAAAGCCTCACCGCTAAAATGCCGATGATCGCGATTTGGGACGATCACGAAACCAGTAATGATAGCTGGAAGGGCGGGGCGGAAAACCACCAAGACGACGAAGGCGAGTGGGACGCCCGCCGCCAAGCCGCTTTGCGCGCCTATTATGAATGGATGCCCATCCGGGAGCCGCGCAAAGGGCGGTTGCGGCAAGATATTTTCCGCAGCTATGATTGGGGGGATTTACTGACATTAGTGACCGTCGAAACACGGCTAACAGCGCGGGGCGAACCGCTGGTTATCGAAGATTATTACGACGAGATCAAAGCCGCCGGCAACGCTGATAGTTTCAAGGCCGAAATTTTAAATGATCCCACGCGGGAGATGTTCGGGCCTGTGCAGAGCGATTTTATTATTGATACTCTGAAAGCCTCCAAGGCCAAAAATGTGCCGTGGCGCCTCATCGCCAATCAGGTGATTATGGGGCGAGTGCTAACAGCCGACCTAGCGCCTTATGTTGACGAAACCGCCATACAAGAGATTGAAAAAGATTGGGTGGGAATTCGCGATTCTGTGGCGCTGTCCAAATATAACCTCCCCGTCTACCCGGATAGCTGGGATGGCTACCCTGTTGCGCGGGAGACTTTCTATCAACGCCTCATAGAGGCAGGCGTGCAGGATATTATTGTTTTGACGGGCGATGCCCATGAGTTTTGGGTCAATGATTTAACCGCTGATAGCGGCGAAAAACTGGGCGTTGAATTTGTCACCAGCTCGGTCTCGTCCAAAACCCTTACAGCCTATCTCGGCGAGGGGACGGCAGATTATGCGCTGCTTTTAACGCAGAGCAATCCCGACGCGCTTTATTATAACGCGCTGCATAACGGCTATATCGACCTCACTTTAGGCCGCCAAAAAGGCCATGTTAAAATGATTGCAACCAGCACGGTGATTGATACCAGCTATGAAGTTTTCACCGCCGCAGAGTTTACAATTCGCCGCGATAAAGACAGCGTCAAAGCGGCAAGCCCCAAGGGCCTGAACTTGAAACAACGCGCCCTATTCAGCGGGCTCGGCTAGAGCTAATTCCGGCAGCCCCGGGGTTCCGGCCTGTTCGGGATGAGCGTTGACGAAATCCTGTTTTAACGCCTTCGAGCCCTTACGCGAACCGTCATGCGAATATCCGGGCGGGGCGAATATATAGCCAAGGCGCTGACCGAGTTTAAGCCCCGGCGCGGCAACGTCTTTGAAAATATTGATCAGTTCAATGAAAGCGATCTTGACCGGATTAAAAGTGCCGACCGGTTTAATAATCCCGTAAGCGATTTTTTCATCCGTTTGTTCAGGCACAAAGGTTCCGAAAAGCTTGTCCCAGGTAATGAATATGCCGGCGAAATTGGAATCCAGATATCGCGGATTAGTGCCATGATGGACGCGGTGATGGCTCGGCGTATTAAAAATGTATTCAAACCAACGGGGCATTTTATGGATCGCCTCAGTATGAATCCAGAATTGATAGAGCAGGTTAAGGCTGGCGACAAACCCAATCAACAAAGGATGAAAGCCAAATAATATCAGCGGCGAGGAGAGCAGCACATATCCGGTGAAATGATTATTCCAAGGCTGGCGCAAAGCGGTGGAGAGATTATAATGCTCCGAGCTGTGATGCACGACATGGGCCGACCAAAACCAGCGGATCATATGTGCGGCGCGGTGTTTCCAATAATAGAGAAAATCCTGAGCTATCAGCGCTGCAAATATGACAGGGAGACTATAGCCAAAGTCGATAAATCTGAACTTCCAAAGCCAAATCAAAAACCCAAGGCTGATAAATCCCATCGCCAGATCGGAGACAAGATTGCCAAGCCCCATGGCCATGGAGGCAAAAGCGTCTTTTTTCTCATAGCGGCCACTTAACCTCTTGCGCGATATAAAAAACCACTCCAGCACAATTGAGCCGATAAAGAACGGCCCAGCAAAGACGAGGATCATGGGGAAATTGGGCATTTGTGTTTCCATAAACCATCTGATGCATAATGTCATAAAAAGTCAATATTGCGCCATAAGAAACCGTCTGGCACATCTACGTTCAAGCTGTCATAAGCCCAAAGGTATAATGTAAAGGAACGCTCATGCGCGTTGTTATGGTTGGTACGGGATATGTCGGATTGGTCTCCGGAGTCTGTTTTGCAGATTTCGGCCATGACGTCATCTGCGTCGATAAAGACCCCGCCAAGATAGAAACCCTCAATAGCGGCGGCATCCCGATTTTCGAACCGGGGCTGGAAAGGCTCGTCGCCAAGAATGTCAAAGCAGGACGGCTGTCTTTTACAACCGATCTTGGCGCGGCCATGAAAGAGGCGGAGGCCGTCTTTATCGCCGTGGGCACGCCGTCCCGGCGCGGGGACGGTTATGCCGATTTGTCTTACGTCTATGCGGCGGCTGAGGAAATCGCGCAGCATATGAACGGCTTTACTATCATTGTCACCAAATCCACAGTGCCTGTCGGGACAGGTGACGAAGTCGAGAAGATCATAGCTAAACATCACGGCGCGGATGATTTCGCCGTGGTTTCCAATCCCGAATTCCTGCGCGAGGGCGCTGCGATTGCAGATTTCAAGCGGCCCGACCGCGTCGTTGTCGGCACAGATGACAGCCGCGCACAAGCAGTGATGCGCGCGCTTTACCGCCCGCTCTATATCAACGAAACCCCAATTGTCTTTACGTCGCGCCGGACATCCGAGCTAATCAAATACGCCGCCAATAGCTTCCTTGCCGCCAAAATCACATTCATCAATGAAATGGCGGATCTTTGCGAGGCCGTAGGCGCAAATGTGCAGGAAGTGGCCAAGGCTATCGGGCTGGATAAACGTATTGGTGGTAAATTCCTCCATGCTGGGCCCGGTTATGGCGGCTCTTGTTTTCCTAAAGACACATTAGCGCTCGTTCGCACCGCCGAAGAAGCGAAGGTTCCGCTCACTATCGTCAGCGCTGTGGTCGGCGCCAATGAGGCCCGAAAAACGCGTATGGCGCATAAAATTACCCGCGCTATGGGCGACGACGTCAAAGGCAAAACTATCGCCGTGCTCGGCCTTGCTTTTAAGCCCAATACCGATGATATGCGCGACGCGCCGAGCCTGACCATCATTGCGCATTTGCAAGATAAAGGGGCGACCATTCGCGCTTATGATCCCGAAGCCATGAATGAGGCCAAAAAATTACTCGAAAATGTGGCCTATATGAACGGGCCATATGAAGCGCTGGACGGCGCGGATGCCCTCGTCATTATCACCGAATGGGATCAGTTTCGCGCCCTTGATCTCGCCCGGGTCAAAACCCTGCTAAATGCCCCGACTGTCATTGACCTTCGCAATATTTATCAACCGGAAACCATGAAAGCTGCGGGCTTTAACTATTCCAGCGTGGGCCGCCCTTAAAATCACTTGATTTGGAACAAATTTTGCACGGATAACCGTGAAAAAAGCATAGTGTCTTTTCCCCTGCGCGGCTAAAGACTATCAAAGACTAAACGCTAAAGGCGAATTTATGTGCGGAATTATTGGCATTGTCGGCAAGAGCCAAGTGACAGAACGTCTCGTGGACGGGCTTAAGCGGTTGGAATATCGCGGCTATGACAGCTCCGGCGTCGCCGTGCTCGATAATGGCACGCTGAAACGTAGTCGCGCCGAGGGCAAAATCAAAGGCTTGGTCGCTAAACTAGGCTCCGCGCCTGTTGATGGCCAAACGGGCATTGCCCATACACGCTGGGCAACGCACGGCGTTCCGAATGAGGTCAATGCCCATCCCCATTTCGCCGGCCGCGTCGGGGTCGTGCATAACGGCATTATCGAAAACTTCCTTGACCTACGCAAGGAGATGAACAGCGCGCGCAAATTTGAAACCGAAACCGATACCGAAGTCGTCGCTCACCTCATTGACGAGGCGCTCAATGCAGGTCTCGCCCCGAAGGAAGCCTTTAGCACATCCCTTAAGAAATTACGCGGGGCTTATGCTTTTGGCGTGATTATCGACGATCATCCGGGTCATATCTTTTGCGCCCGCGCCGGCTCGCCGCTGGCTATCGGGATTGGCGACGGCGAAATGTATCTTGGTTCTGACGCTATGGCGCTAACCCAGCTCACCAATAAATTGATCTATCTTGAAGAAGGCGATTGGGCCGTACTGACGCCGACAAGTTACGAGATTTACGACGCGCAAGACAACCGCGCTGAACGCCCCGAAACTATTATTGCCGGCGGCCCCGCCATGGCGGAAAAGGGCAATTACCGCCATTTCATGCTCAAGGAAATTTATGAGCAGCCTGAGACCATTGGGCGAACCCTGACAAATTATATCGACGAATATCGCCTGCGCTCTGACATACCAAAAGACTTGGATTTCAGTGAATTTGACCGCATCATTATCATTGCTTGCGGAACCGCGTTTTATGCAGGGATGACCGCAAAATACTGGTTCGAGCAAATGGCCGGAATTGCTGTGGATGTCGATATTGCGTCCGAGTTCCGCTACCGCAAACCTGTGCTTAGCCCCAAATCGCTCTTCATCGCGGTCTCGCAGTCAGGCGAAACCGCAGACACTCTCGCTGCCTTGCGCTATTGTAAAGACCACGGCGTGAAGACAGCAGCCCTTGTCAATGTCATGACCTCCACCATGGCGCGGGAAGCCGACATCGCGCTCCCTATCAATGCCGGCCCGGAAATCGGCGTCGCCTCGACGAAAGCCTTCACCTCGCAGCTTACGGCCCTTGCTGCATTGGCGCTCGCCGCAGGCACAGCGCGCAAATCAATTTCTCAAGATGGGCAGCAAAGGCTTGCTAAGGCCCTGATCCAAACCCCGCGCCTCGTCAAACAAGCGCTGCGGCTGGAGGACGAAATTGAAGCCATGGCCTTTGATTTTTCCAAATCAAAGAATGCCTTCTATCTCGGGCGCGGCTCGCAAGTCCCCATCGCCTTTGAAGGCGCGCTCAAGCTCAAAGAGATTTCCTATATCCAAGCCGAAGGCTATGCGGCGGGCGAGCTTAAACACGGCCCCATCGCCCTGATCGAAGACGGCACCCCCGTTATCGTGATCGCGCCTTATGATGCTTTGTTTGAAAAAACCATCTCGAATTTACAGGAAGTCGCGTCGCGCGGCGCGCATATTATCCTCATCACCGACAAAGAAGGCGCAAATCATTCAGGCGGTATGGCCGATGAAATATTAGTTCTGCCAAGCTGTGATGCTTTTGTTGCGCCGATTATCACCACAATTGCCGTGCAGCTCCTCGCCTATCATGCCGCTGTGCATCTCGGCACTGATATCGATCAACCGCGCAATCTCGCCAAATCGGTCACGGTGGAATAATGGAAAAGCGGTTACAGAAACTTCTAAAGATCAGCGCTGTAGAAGCCAAAGCTTTGGCGGTTAAGATTGAGGATGATATCCTTGCCCTAAAAGATCAGGGCCTGAGTAAAAAAAACACCCTAAAAAAAGTTCTGAAAGACTTAGGCTGGGCCAATAAAGACATTGAACATTTTGTTTATGGGCCGCCAAAAAGCCGTAAATCGTAACGCTTGACTAATTAGTTTCAATTAGTGGGGATAACATGACAAAACCTGGAAAACTCCGCAAAGCCGTCTTGCCCGTCGCTGGTTTTGGCACGCGCGTTCTGCCCGCAACCAAAACCATACCCAAAGAGATGCTCCCCGTCGTTGACCGGCCAGCCCTGCAATATGTCGTGGACGAAGCCCGCGAAGCCGGGATTGAGCATTTCGTCTTTGTCACGGGCCGCAATAAAGGCGCTATCGAAGATTACTTTGACCGCGCTTATGAGCTCGAATATTCGCTCAAGGAAAAGGGCAAAACCGAAATTTACGACGCGCTTGACCGCGACACGCCCGACCCCGGCACCATGTCTTTCGTGCGTCAGCAAAGCGCCAAAGGTCTCGGCCATGCCATCTGGTGCGCCAGAGATGTAATCGGCGATGACCCTTTCGCTATCCTATTGCCGGATGTTCTGATTAAAGCCAAAAAATCCTGCCTTGCACAAATGGTCGAAGCTTATGAAAAAACCGGCGGCAATATCATCGCAGTCGACGCCGTGCCCGAAGAGCGGGTGTCCAGTTACGGCGTCATCGCTCCAAAGTCACGCGATGGTCGATTGATCGAGATGTCAGGCATGGTCGAAAAACCTGCTGTAGCTGACGCGCCGTCCAATCTGAAGATCACAGGCCGCTATATCCTCCAACCTGAAATCATGGACATCCTCAAAACTCAGGCCGCAGGCGCAGGCGGAGAAATTCAACTGACTGACGCTATGGCGACGCTCATGAAAACCCAAGCTTTCCACGCCTATGAATATGAAGGCCAAGACTATGATTGCGGTAGTAAGCTCGGTTATTTTGAAGCGGTGTTGGCCTATGCGAAAGACCATCCTGAGATCGGGGAAGACGCGCGGGCGATGATTAAACGGTTTGGAGCCTAAACGCCGTAAAACCCGCGATACCAGTCCACAAATTTCGGGATGCCCTCGCTTAAATCTGTCTTGGGGCTGAACCCGAAATCGCGTTCTGCGGCGCTGATATCAGCGAAGGTTGAACTGACATCGCCTTTTTGTTTACCTTCGATAATCTTTTGCGCCTCTTGCCCGCAAGCGGCTTCGATTTCCTCCACAAGGCGGATCAGGCGGTTCGGTTTTGAGTTTCCGAGATTGTATATCTCGTGGCCCGATTTGGGCGGGCTTTTTAAAATCTTGGGCAAGACCTCAACAATGTCGTCAATATAGGTGAAATCGCGGCGCATTTCTTCCGGCGCGAACAGCGTGATCGGCTCGCCTTTAAAAATCTTATCGGTAAAAATAAAATAGGCCATATCGGGGCGGCCCCACGGGCCGTAAACGGTGAAAAACCGCAGCCCGGTCTGCGGGATATGATAGAGCCGATTATAGCTCTCGGCCAGCATTTCCCCGCCAATTTTTGTCGCCGCATAGAGCGAAGCCGGAGAGCGGACTTTATCTGTCTCCGAAAATGGCCCGTCTGCACGTTCCCCGTAAACCGAAGATGAAGACGCATAGGCGATATGCTCGACAGTACCGGAATGTCTTGCAAATTCAAGAATGTTGAGATGCCCGAGCACATTGGTGCTGATATAGGCTCGCGGATTATCAAGCGAATAGCGCACGCCTGCTTGCGCCGCGAGATGCAGGATATGGGTAATGGCATACCCGTTAGTGACATGGCTAAGCGCCATATGATCGGAAATATCAACCTCGGCAAAAACAAAGCCTTTATGCCTCTCCAGTTCCGCCAGCCGCGCGCGCTTTAAGGCGACATCATAATAATCATTGAGATTATCCACGCCCAAGACTTCATGTCCTTCAGCCAGTAGTTTACGCGCTGCGTGAAAGCCGATAAACCCTGCAGCGCCTGTTAAGAGAATTGTCATGGGCTCGCTCTATGACATTTTGCCAAAAGGAGCAAAGGTAAAGACATATGCCGACTGCGTTAGAACAGAGTTCCGCTAGGCTAAAAGCCTGGGTCATTGACCGCGCCTTGCCGCTATGGGCAGTGCGCGGCCAGCGCGGCGATGGTAGCTGGGTTGAACATTTACATTTGGACGGCACGCCTGACCTCGCTGCTGAGCGCCGCTGGCGTGTACTTGCCCGGCAAATTTATGTCTATGCAGAGGCCGCGCGGCTTGGCTGGTATGACGGCGAGGACATTGCCCGGCGCACCTATGAACATATGCGAAAGGCGGGCTATGTACAGCGCGTGACCAGCGCAGGACAGGTTACCGAACGCAGGCGCGATCTCTATGACCATGCCTTTTATTTACTGGCCAGCGCGGCCCTCTACCGCCTGACGGGCGAGGCACAATATCTGAGCGCATCTGACGACATTCTTGAAACACTGGATATTGAGTTTGCCCATGAAAATGGAGGCTGGCGGGAAACTCCGCGCGGACTCCTGCCCCGCCGCCAAAATCCGCATATGCATTTACTCGAAGCGAGTCTTATACCTGTATTCTCCGAAACCCGAAAAACAAAACACCTGTCTTACGCCAAGCGCGTCTATGGTCTTTTCGCCGCTCATTTTTTCGATTCCGCCCACCATACTATTCGCGAATTTTTCGCCGATGATTGGTCTATCCTCAAAGGCAAAAAAGGACGCACCACCGAGCCCGGCCACGCTATGGAATGGGTCTGGCTCCTTCATCAATTTGAAAAGCAGAGCGGGACGTCAACGCGAGGTTATCGTCATAAACTTTATAACCACGCCCTAGCAGGGCGGGGTTGGTTTCTCAATGACGAAGAAGATGTTTCAGGCATTATCCACCGTGAGAGCAAGCGTCTTTGGGTGCAAACCGAAGTCATCAAGGCCCATCTTGCTATGGCAGAGCGCGGAGTGCCCGGCAGCGCCGATATGGCGGCGGCTATGATAGACGGATTATTTGAAACCCATCTCAAACCCGACGGAACATGGGTTGACCAGGTCAATGCCTGCGGCGCCGCCATGGCCGCAACTATCCCCGTTAGTACATTTTACCATATTCTCTGTATGGCTGCGGAAGCGAAACGCATCAGCTTGCCGGGCATTCAAGATTAGTCACGACCGGTTTTGATAAAACATCGATTTTCATAAATTCAACATCCATTGTCTTTTGTTCCCCCTGATCGCCGGGCCAAACCCCTAAATAATCCAGATCCGGATCGCCAGTAGGTGGCTTGGGAGAAAACTCAAACATATAATTTTCAAATTGATCCGTCAGAACCTGCCTCCGCCATCGACTATCGCCCGCTCCGGCTGTGAAATAACCCATATCAAATTCGTCAAGTGGATTTTTACGGCCTTGCCGCGCCCGAACTGTAATACGTAGATCTTGCCCGGCAAAGGCGCGCTCATAATCAGGGCCAAGCGCCGCAAAAATACCGGCTGACGCCGGCGCATCAATACGGGCAATGTGGGTCAGCATAACAATATGAGCCGGGTTATTCACAGTTTGCCCGGAAAATTCATAGGAGGTGCCGGGCGAGGCCGTCAGGGTGACGAGGGTATCACCCCGCGCCTCAAATCCATTTTCCCAGATACAGGCATCAGAAAGTTTCACATTATCAGCTAATGACAGCGCAAACCAGATCATGGCGGCAATCAGTGAAAATGCGAGCGGATAGAAAAATCTGTCTTTTAACATACCCATCCCATAAGCGAGTTATTTGCAACTGTGAAGAAAAGTTTACGTGCTAGCACCCATGATTTATAGTTAAATTTCTGTCAACAGGAGACGGCCATGAAAAATATCCTATTCCCCTTTGCTATTCTCGCGATGAGCAGCGTTGCTCTCGCTCACCCGCATGACGAGGCTAAATCATCTGAAAAGCCCAAAGCTGAAAAAATTTGGCCTTATTTTGGCAAGAAATCCGTAGCAGCAACAACCAGAAAAGACTCCGATACCCTCTCCGCCAACGACTTTGCCACGCGGATGGAAGAACGAATGGAGAAACATAGCCAAAAGCTCGAACAGTCTATGGCAAAAGCCAAAAATCACAAAACTTTCAGATTCAAAGGCGATATTGACAGTGCCGATGATATTCGCGACGCCGCCCGTGCGCTCGAAGATATGATGTCTGAATCAGGTATTCTCTCAAGCCTCGCCGATATGATGATCGATTTGGCCGAAGATTTCGATGTCGAAAACACCGAAGACGGCCTCACCCTAAAATTTGACGGCGATAGAATCGGGCGGATTAAAATGGGCCGCGACCACCACAGCGAAGACCGTATTGACCTCGAAGGATTTGGCCGCAACCTGATCATCGACAAAAAAATCATCACAGAAAACGGCAAGACCAAAACCCGTATCGTGATTGAAATGGACGGCGATGAAGAGATCGAAATCGACCTCAAGCCAAAAGACAGAGACTAAATCAGAAACAGCATCGCGCGGTCATCGGCGCGTTCTGTTAGTGCCTTATTCAGCGTCTCGGTTAGTTCATCTGTAAACCGCGCGGCGGCGGCTTGCTCCCACGCCTGCGTCACGACAGTCATCAGCTCCGGGCGTTGCTTGGCAATGGCCCGGCGAATACGGCCATCGGTCATGATTTGCCGCGCCAACACGGGCACATTGGCACCTTTGAATTTCCCTTTCAGGGCTTTGCGGCCATAGATAAAACTGCCGCCCGCAATCGCGCCGCCGACAATCACCCCTATGGGATTGGCAAAAAGAATCGCAAACAAATTGGCTTTGGCGAGCAAGGCCGAAATCAGCACGCCGGTTAGCGTCGTTCCTAAGAGAGCCGCGTCCGTTTCCAGCGTATCAACTTTGGGGGCCGAGACCGACAGGTCTTCAAGATGGCGGCTGACATGGTGGCTGTCATCAAGCGAGAGCACCATGGCCGGTAAGCCGTGGTCACGGCAGAGCGGGTCGGTGTCTTTTTCAATATCCCGCTGCAACCCAGCGAACCAGTCGTCAATAACGGGTTTTAAGACGGCGACGGCAACATCGCTTTGCAGCCAGTCTTTCACCCGCGCTGAAAGCTCGGCTTCGACCTCATCCAAGCTTTTAATCTTGCCCGAGCGCCAATCTTGAAAGGCGGGTATCGTGCACCCATCCGCCATAGCGTCGACCAGAACGGGCGCGAGTTTGGAACCTAATGCCCGGCTGGCCGCAGAAGCTTTGGCATAAACCGCGCCGTCCCCAGACAGCAATGTGGCGACCGAGGATTTGAAACTCGCATGGAGAAATTCAAACCGCCCGAGCCATGCCAGGCCGCGCGCAATGGCGAATTCTGGCTCGGCCCCGCGGACAACCTTCGCCTTGGGAAAAGCGGTTTGCGCGGCAGGTAAAACCAGCGGCAGGCGCGAAGCCCCGCCCGTGAGCAGCACCGTATCAGGATCGCGGCCGCCAAGATTATTTATCGTCTCGCGCAGAGCAAAGTCAAAAGCGGTCTGCCAGCTATAGCCGTTCAGGCTTTTCAGCGGCTTATTGAGGATCGCGTCCGCGTCGGTCTTATCGATCCTAATTTCAAATAACACCCCGCCGTCAATCGGCAAGCGCTTAATCATCTCGACGGGCGTTTCCTGCCCGGTGAAATATTGTTCTTTTGCGAGGCGGCACCAATATTCCATGATCGGCCGATAATGCGGGTAGCGTTTAAGCAGTTTTTCGATTGGCTTCTGCGATGTCTGCCGCGCGAGATTAATCTCGAAAATCTCTGTGTCGAGTAAGCCCGAGCCGAGAATGTTATGGCCGACATCTTCGGCGTCCATATCGCGGCAATAGGTGAAATCCGTCGTCGAGGAGCCGATATCAACAATGAGGACGGAAGACCGCGCATCCTCAATCGAGAGATAACCCTGTTCCAATGCCGTCATCAGCGCCGCGCGGCTCTCGGGCACAATACGCACAGTTTTAAACCCCGCGCCTTCAAATAGCTTTTGATAATCCGCGCGGGTTGCGTCTTCCCAGCCGGAAGGGCAGCCGACAATGAAACGGCTTTCTTTGGCCCCGCGAATAATCCCGTCTTTGGCCAGCCCCCCGATCAGAGTTTTGGCAAAAAGCTGCGTCGGTATTTTGATATTCTTGTCTGCGAGATCGCGGCCTTTAAATTTGACCCACACTTCTGGCTTGCCGCTCATAAACGACATATTGACCGCGTCAGACCCGATTTTTACCCCGTCTTTGGTCTTCGCCACAGCGGTAACAAAACTACGCTCGCCGCGAAAATCAAGAATTTCAGGCTCGCGCACCGTCGCGCCAAAAGCCCGCCCGATAGCGGTCTCCCCGTGGCCCAAATCAAAGCCGATAAATTCATCTGCGGAGGTTTTATTCATTACTTTGCCACACTGTTCCGCGCCGGATGATCTGGCCATCCGCGACCAAAGCCGGGGCCGCCATTTTGGTCTTGCTCTCGCCGAGGGCGGGCAAGATGTCGAACATGTCTTTTGTCTTTTTGGAGTACTCCACAAGCTCGACCCCCTCGCCTGCAAGCACGGATTTCATTTCCTGATTTATGAGCTTTAGCGCAAAATCACCGTCCCCTGCCTCTTGCGCTTCGAGCAGGCTTTGCATCACGCCCATCAGGCGCGGATTATCCCGCCAATGGGTTTCAGCTTGCGGCTCGGCGAGGCGGAGCAAAATATGATCGGCGGTTTTCAAAGCCTCGACGAGCTGATTGATAAAGCCTGCACTATCCGCGCGGATATGCGCTTCGGCCTGAAACCGATGTCCTGAATGATCTTCCAGCGTGGGGGGGCGCTTGATGAAAGGGATTTTATATTTCAAATGCGCCCAGTCTTTGGGGTCAAAAAAGCGTAAGCCCGCCAAAACTCCTGCGGCTATCACCACCAAGCCCGCCCCCTGCACGACCCCCGCAACGGCAAAAAGTCCCGCCGCGCCGTAAAACAGGCCCCGCCCCGCCCATTTTCGCGCCGGCTTTTTAGGAACTTCCGTCCAGACCACATCGGCATGGCTCGCGCGGTCAAGAATACCCGCCCCGGCCTTGACCATTTCCAGCAGCCATAAGCCCGCTTTTTGGATATGCGGATCGTCGATATCTCGCGTAAAAGCGGCGCCCGCTCGGTCCAAAGACCGCCTAGCCTCGCCGACAATCTGCGAGGCTGACAACTCCGCCGTCAGAGATTGCTGTAGGGCCCGCCGCTCAGGCTCGAAAGCCTTGGCCAAAGACGGCACCACGGATAGAAGGTTGGAACTCATGAGCAAGATGTTGGGGGTGGGAAGGGAAGAGTCAAGCTATGACAAGGGTTTAACAATGGCACTAGGATTTAATAATGGCGCCGCTATCTTCATTTTCGCGCCAAATTACGCATGTTTCCTTATATTTCAGACAAAACAGGCCCTTTTGCCACTATTTTATGTGAAACACGGCTTTACGCGGCCTGATTTGCCCGCTAGAAGCCGCCCATTCCATAAGGGCCTCGTTAGCGGGGCCTTTAAATTTTGAATTAGAAATGAGTTGAAACCACATGGTTGAAATCTACGTCCGTCAGAACAATGTTGATCAGGCCCTCCGCGCCCTGAAGAAAAAGCTTCAAAACGAAGGTATCCTTCGCGAAATGAAAGCGCGCAAACATTTTGAAAAACCATCCGAGAAACGTGTCCGCGAAAAGGCCGAAGCCGTACGCCGCGTGCGCAAACTGGCCCGCAAACGCGCCCAGCTCGAAGGTCTGATCCCCAGCAAAAAACGCAAACCGCGTTATTAGGGTTTTGCCGAATTAGAATTTTGAAAGCCGTCCTTTGGGACGGCTTTTTTGTTGGGACAATATATCCTTGTCATCCCGCACGGGCCTCTCCCTGTCATTCCGGGGCTGCGAAGCAGAACCCGGAAGGCCGAGAGGTTGCGGGCTAAACGAGAGTGAGTTCGCAAAGGCTCGACCTTCCGCGTCAGGCGCGGAATGACAAGGGGAAGAGGAGCCGCCCCACCCTGTCATCCCGCACGTAGCGTAGCGAAGATGCGGGGCCTCGACTCTATTGGTATCGGTGACTTTACGGTGCGTTTGGCACCAAAATCACGTCAAAGCACCTCTGCCCTGCAAGGCTGAGGTCCCGCGTCAAGCGCGGGATGACATGGGTTTATGGTGTAAAGGACTGAACTTTAAGCCGCTTGCTTCGCCAGCAAGCCGCGATTGATCAGGCACTCTGCAATCTGCACTGTGTTCAGCGCTGCGCCTTTGCGGAGATTATCGCTGACCACCCACAGGTTCAATGTATTGTCCTGCGTACTGTCCTCGCGGATGCGGCTGACATAAGTTGCATATTCGCCGACGCATTCAATGGGGGTGATATAGCCGCCATCTTCCTGTTTATCGACAACCAGCAGGCCGGGGCTCTCGCGCAGAATGCTGCGGGCTTCATCGGCGGAAAGCTCTTGCTCAAATTCGATATTGAGCGCTTCGGCATGACCGACGAAGGTCGGTACCCGCACACAAGTGGCAGAGACTTTGACGGAAGGGTCGAGGATTTTCATCGTCTCGGCCTTCATCTTCCATTCTTCTTTGGTGTCGCCGCCCTCCATAAAAACATCAATTTGCGGAATGACATTAAAGGCGATTTGTTTGGGAAAATTATAGGGCTTGAAAGTCGCCTGCGGGTGGAAGACAGATTTTGTCTGCTCCCACAGCTCGTCCATGCATTTCTTGCCCCCGCCTGAAACAGACTGGTAAGTGGACACAACAACGCGTTTAATTTTTGCGCGATCATGCAGGGGCTTGAGCGCAACAACCATTTGAATGGTCGAGCAATTCGGATTGGCAATAATGCCCTTCTTCATCTCGCTGACAGCGTCGGCATTGACCTCGGGCACGACGAGCGGCACGCCGGGATCCATGCGCCACGCACTGGAATTATCAATCACGATCGCGCCTTTCGCCGCAATCTTCGGTGACCATGTCTTGGAAATATCCCCACCCGCGCTCATCAGAGCGATATCGACCTTGGAGAAATCAAAGCTTTCCAGATCAACGCATTTAATCTCTTTATCGCCAAAGCTGACCACACGGCCGACTGATTTACGGCTGGCGACGGCATAGACCTCATCGACCTCGACATCGGACTCGGCCAGAATTTCGAGCATTTCCGTGCCGACATTACCTGTCGCGCCGACGATTGCAAAACGATAGCCCATGATATCTCCGAGGGTTAAATTAGGGCGGGAGATGTAGGCCAAAGCCATGACCGGAGCAAGCGGTAACTACGGGGCCGTTTGTTCTTGCCGAATAACAGGCGCCAGCCCGCCGCCCTTGGTGCGAAAATTTGTGGTTTGGCCGTGATAGACCCGCGCGGCGTAGAGCCAAGGCACGCTTGCATAGCTAAACACGCGAAGATCGAATTTCAGCTCGGTTGGCGTAGCGTCGAGTTCCAACCCCCGCACAGACGGCGCGATAAAGGCTTGAGCGACATAATCCCCAGCCAGAATCTCGCCCCAAACGCGCTTTGTTAACTTTGCCCCGCGATAAGCGGCCCGGCTGCCAAAGCCTGCCACGGGTTTGAAAAAGTAATGCTTACGCTGCGCCCAAAGCTCCACGGCATTATCGGCGCTCACGCGGAGGGTACGGGGCAGATGCGCCAATGTTTTTATATCGGCCTCTGGTAAACCCCAGTCCCGCAACCGCTTTTCATCCGTTAAAGCGGCCAAATTCGCCTTATGCGTATAAAGCGCATGATGGCGCGGGGCGGGGCTAATGACGGCAGCATCTGCTAAAAGGGCGTCCCGCAGCGCCGCATTGCCCAGCCCCGAAAGCGAGAAATCCGTCAGGCGGTTATAGACCATATCAATGACCTGATCGCCTGACTTTAACTGCGTCCCGTCAAAATTCAGTAATGCCGGGTCGGTGATGATCGCGGAGATACCCCGGCGCTCAAACATAGCCTGCGCCAAAAGCAATTCGGGATAGAGATATTGCGCCTCAGGATCCACATCAACGATAGCGATTGTGCTCGGCAGTCCCCTGCGCCCCGCCGCCCGCCATTCAGCGGCTAACATGTCCATGATTGACGCTTCGATAGCCTCGCCGCCTGATAAAACCGCTTGGCGGAGGGCCTGAATCAAGAAGGCCCCGCCCGCATTTGTGTTGACCTCAATAAGTTTCGGACCGTCGGGCGTCATATGGAAATCATAGCCCATCATAATGCTGCTAGTTTCAGGCTGTAGGCCAAATAGCTCAGTGCCGCCGCGCGCCCGAACATTATCGCGGTAACCGCCGAGTTGCGTAGCCCGCTCAATCGCCGCTATCTGCATTGTCATATCGGCAATATCCTGCTGCGAGACAAATACCGCTGTCCCGGCGAAGAGATTTTCACGGGCCGCAAGAAGGCCGCCAAGCTCATCAATACCGCTCTGCGAGGCTATCTTTGTATCGATTTAGGCCCTGTCCAGCGGCAGGCACAGGCAAGTGCGGTTGAGGTCCGAAACATCACCCCCCGCATAATCAGCGCAATTTACCGGCAACATAATTTCGCCAAAGGGTCACAAATATCGGGATCGCCCGCGCAACAATCAGACATCATAAAAGACAGCAGAGCCGTAAAGGTGCTAAATTCAGCGAAATAGATGATAGACCGCCCTCGCCTAACTGACCTTACAAGCCCGGCATTGGTCAAAACCACCAATTGGGCGGAGGCCGTGCTCGCCTTGGTGCGCGCCAATGAGGCAAGCCGGCCCGAAGGCAGGCCGACAGGCCCGGCGGTGACCAAATGCCTGACCAATGAGAGTCGCCCGTCATGGGCGAGAGCCGAAAGAGTTTTAACCGCTGTATTTTGTTCCATATTTCATGAATCCATGAAATATTGGATATGTCAAGCAATACCTTAGACCGTCATGTAGGTTCAGGGCCTAGCGTTTGCGCATACGGAGCCATACGGCTAGCGCGATAAGGCCCACAAAACCAATGCCTATAGCTTCAATCTTGCTGAGCGGGCCGAGCCATGGCTGCGCCAGATCGCCCATGCCGCTGACATCAACATTACCGCCATTGAGCATGACCGCGCCAACTAAGACAACCAAAAGCGCAAGCGTGCCCATGAGCGAGAACATCGCCCCGTAGAAGCGGTTATCTGCGCGAGATTGTTGGGCGCGGCGGTCCTGCGCCTTTTGGTAACGGCTAGCGCGGCGCAATCGGGGTGTTTCGCTCTCTTTATTTTTGTCTTCACTCATAACTGTAGCCTATCATAGCCAAACAGCAATTTCATGCTAAAACCGCATCATGTGGTTAGTTCGACTCATTATGGTTTCTCTCTGTATCAGTGGTTTTGCCGCTCAGGCGCAAACCACAAACATGCCTGAGCCGGGCCATGATACGCCCCTCTCAAATTCTGAACTCACAACCGTTTTTAAAGGCCAAACCCATCGCGGCTCTTATAATTTTCGGCGCAAAGATATCAAAACTTTCGCCTTTGAAGAAACCACGAAATCCGGCGGTGATATCCGCCATGTGCAAGGCGGGCGCGTGGATACGGGCGATTGGAACATTACCGGCAACCGGATTTGTTACCGCTATGACGCAGAAGGTTTGCCCCTGGCCTGTTTCGAGATTTACCAGCGCGGAAATTGCTACTATCATTACCAAAAAACCGTCAACGGCGTAGCCTTTGAAAGCTTCACCGCCCGCTCTGTGATTAAAGGAGACCATCCTGACTGTGCCCCGCAAATTTCTTAGATTAATTCTGGCTGCCCTGTTGCCGGCCACTGCTTTACTCGCCTGGTCGTCAATAGCTGTGGCGCAAAGCCAGAAGACGGATATCCGCCCCAATGCCAACCGGGTCACCGGCGATGATCTGCGCGCGGCCTTTAAAGGCAACACCCATTCAGGCGCCTATAATTTCACCGAGAAAGGACAACCAACCCGCTTCTATGAAGAGTTTCACAGCGAAAACGGACGGGTGAATTATAAGGAAGGCAAGCTCGCCGAACCGGGGGCATGGCTGATTTATAAAGACACGTTCTGTTATATTTACGACACATCCGACATGCCGGGCGGATGTTTTCGCGTCTACAGCGTCGCCAATTGCTATTATTTCTACTCCGACCGCCTGATCCACCGCGAAGACGAACTTGACCGCGATTACTGGACAGCCCGCAGCGTTATCAAAGGCGAGCAGCCCAAATGCGAGGCGGCTGTTTCGTGAAAACGGTGATCGCCATAGTCCTGACCGCTTTGCTTTGCGGGTCGGCGCAGGCTGCCGATAACGGCTTCCTCACGCCGCTTTACGGCCAGAGCTTGGCTGACGCCTTTCTTGGTAAAACCATGGACGGCACCTATAAAAAACCGCGCGAAAAATCCAGCACCGCTCTGTTTACCGAGAGCTATTATGCCGATGGCACGACCTATTACCGCGAAGGAGAAATCACCGATGAAGGCACTTGGACGATCCATGAAGACCTGATTTGTTTTGAATATAAGGGCGAATTATCAGGCCGAAAAAGTTGCTTTAACGTCTTTGTCTCGGGCACTTGCCTTTATGCTTATCATCCGCGAAATGTACGCAATGGAAAGCCCATATCTCGCAATGTATGGTCTGTAAAAACACTCACCCGCGGAAACATTTCTACATGTGATGATTTGGTGAGCTAAACTCAAAACCAAGCCAAAATACATGGCTATACAGGCTTCATCTTCACATAATTGTGTATGACATCTTTGTAAAAACGGTTTAAATCACCTCTATGAACGCGCCGATTGATCCCCGTAAATTTCAGAATCCGACTATCACCGCCAAAGGTGAGCGGCGGGCTTCGGTTTTTTTCAAAGAGCTGAAAACCCTTTGGTTTAACTCCGGTTCGCTGTGTAATATTGAGTGCGCCAATTGCTATATTAAGAGCAGCCCGACGGCGGACCATTTTGTCTATCTTGCGCCCGAAGATATGGCGCCTTATCTGGATGAAATCGACACTCTGGGCCGCGCCCGAATCGAAATCGCCTTTACTGGCGGCGAACCTTATATGAACCCGGATATGATCCAGCTCTCGGAGATGGCCTTGGAGCGCGGCCATGAATTACTGGTTCTGACCAATGCCATGAAGCCGATGATGAGGCCGCGCGTGCAGAAGGGTCTGCTGGATTTGCAGGCACGTTTCGAGGACAAAACCACCCTCCGTGTTAGCCTCGATCATTTCACCCAAGAAGGGCACGACGAGGAACGCGGAGACGGTAGTTTCGAGAGTGCGCTTAAAGGCATGGCGTGGCTAACCGAGCACGGCTTTAAATTAAATATCGCGGGCCGCGCCATGTTTGCCGAAAGCGAAGACGCCGCGAGAGACGGCTATGCCGCGCTGATAAAAAATCAAGGCTGGGATATAGATGCCTATGACCCTGCGGCCACGCTTCTCTTCCCCGAAATGGACGAAAGCGTAGACGTCCCTGAAATCACCACCGCCTGCTGGGGAATATTAGATGTCCATCCCGACAGCATGATGTGCGCCACCTCCCGCATGGTAGTGAAACGCAAAGGCGAAGCACGGCCCGCCGTTCTCGCCTGCACACTGCTCTGGGACGACCCACAATTCGAAACGGGTAAAGCCCTCAAAGACAGCCTCGGCCCGGTGAAATTAAACCACCCCCACTGCGCCAAATTCTGCGTCCTCGGCGGCGCGAGTTGCTCGGTTTAGGCCGCAAGACGGCAACTCCCCGTTAGCGGGCGTTAGAAAATTGATATTAATGTCACGACTACCCCATAGCGGTAATTAACCGCGCGAAAATACTAGAAGCAAGGAGGTCATGTAGAGATAATTAAGGGGGGGGATATTCATTCAGCTCGTAGCAAGCGATTTCTCTAACCATCCGATATCAGCCAAAAATCTGTTCTTATCTTTTGGCGAGATTAATATCTTTGCATTCTGTCCATATGTGATTTCAAGCCTGTCCAATGAGAAAGCTGGGCTCGACATCGGGTTATTACTATTCGTAACAGATTTAATGGATTTAATTGGAATATTTACTTTGTACAATCCAGCATGGATACTTATCTTTTCTTTAGTGACCTTGTATTCTGTGGCGAGATACAACCAAACGGTAAATGCCGCTGTTACACCACATATGATTAGTCCAGGCCACAACGATCCACCGAACACCCAAACTAGGATTGCGGGTAAAATTAATATCCCGCCTATAAGGTACACCAACCATGAATCAATTTTGGATTTATACACATTCACTGAGATACCCCCTTAAACATAGATTTTTGATAGCGGAAAATAAGCATAAGTTTCAGATAAAAAAATTCAACCCCTTATTTTTAAAGGACAAGTGTATCAATATTAGTAAATACACCCCGAGCCGGTCATTAAAGCCTATTAGTTCAATGCCCCTTTCTGCCGCCACAGCCGACATCAATTACCCCTTAATCCGCAAAATGTTTTGACAACCTCAAGCCCTGCGCTTGGTAATGCGAGCCCTTTGCCCCGTATAAAGACTCCGGCACTTCGCTCATGGCTTCAAATACTAGTTTGGCGACGGGTTGTCCGTGGCGCAGAAGGAACGGCACGTCGCGTCCGCGCACTTCAAGCACGGCGCGCGAGCCTTCTCCGCCTGCGCTAGCCACGCCGAAACCGGGGTCGAAAAAGCCCGCATAATGCGCGCGGAATTCGCCAATTTCCGGCGCTATCGGGGCCATTTCGGCGGCTTGATTTTCGGGAATGCTGACGGCTTCTTTTGACGCTAGAATGTAAAACTCTTCAGGATCCAAAACGAGCTGCCCGTTATCACTATAGAGCGGCTCCCAATAATCCCGCGCGGCGTGAGCGCCAACGCCCGAAACATCGACCAGCCCGGCATGCCGCCTCGCCCGCCAGCCGATAATACCGCTCCCGTCCACACCTTCCAGATCAATACTGACCGTTTGGGTATTGAGAATTTCCAAATCCCCGCTACGAAAACGAAGTTGCACCAGCCGGTCCCCCGGCCTGACCAAGACGCTAAATGTGCGCGGCGCAATCTCGGCATAGAGCGGGCCTTTATAACCTGCCCGAATAGCGTCAAAACTATCCGCGCCATCGCAAATCACGCGGGTAAACACATCCAGCCGCCCGGTCGAGCTTTTCGGATTGGCCGCCGCGCTCAAATCATTTGGCAAAGCGAGGCTCTCCTGCAAAGGCACGAGATAGACACAGCCTGTCTCCAGCACTGCGCCCCCCGACAGATCAACTTCGTGCATATGCACATCAGGTAGACAGTCCATGACGCTCCGCCCAACGCCCGGCAAAAAGCTCGCCCGCAAGCGGTAAGCCTTATGCCCAAGCCGCAAATCAAGACTCGCAGGCTGTATTTGGGCGGGTTGGTCATCAGCTCCCATAGCAGGAGCCATGACAGCGCCCTGCTTTATCAAGGCCTCAATGGCCTGCTGTGGTAATATCCCCTTCATGGGTAACGAATTACCACCCTGTTCGCCCGACACAAGTATCAACTGTAAAATTATCGCGGATAATGGCTAAACCGCTTGCGCCGCCCCGCGAAAATAGTCACAAAGCTAGGGAGAGAGATAAGGAGTGGGGATGTCAAATCAGCCTCTATATGAGCAGCGCACAAAGGACGTTATCGTCCGCGTCGAGCCTGAATATCTGGCGGATCAGTCCTCCCCTGCGGACTCGCGCTTTATCTGGGCCTATACGGTCGAGATTGACAACCAAGGCGCAAAAGACCTCACCGTGACAGAACGCTTCTGGCAAATCGCGGATAGCCGCGGCCAAGTGCAAGAAGTGCGCGGCGCGGGCGTTGTCGGCGAAAAACCCGTCGTTCGCCCCGGCGAGATTTTCCGCTACACCAGCGGGGCGCCTTTAACTGCGCCATCGGGCATGATGCGCGGCACCTATAAAGTCGAAGACACGGACGGCGAGAGCTATGATATCGATATCCCGACATTCCTGCTCGACAGCCCGCATGAAGGCTTAGTGCTGAATTAAGCGCTGAATTCCGGTCTATTCAATCCCCTGATCTGTGCTATTGAGCGCGGCTATGAGCACAACCCTTATATCTTCAGTGGACTCTGCGCCTATATCTGCTTTCGCTGATAGCCGCATTCGGCTGGTCGGGCTTGGGCGCGCCGAGATAGCTGCGCATCTCGCAGATTTCGGTATTGAGCCTAAGAAAATCCGCATGCGCACCAAGCAGGTTTTTCAGTGGATTTATAATCACGGGGTTACGGATTGGGCGCAAATGACCAATATCGCCAAGGATTTACGGGCCAAGCTCGAAGAACGGTTTTCGCTCGACCGTCCCGAAATTATCGAGCGCCAAATCAGTGTTGACGGCACGCGCAAATATCTCATCCGTATGGCTCCCGGTATAGAAGTCGAGAGTGTCTTCATTCCCGATGTCTCCAAGACGGGCGCGCTCTGTGTCTCCTCGCAGGTCGGCTGTACTCTGACCTGTAAATTTTGCCATACGGGAACGCAGAGATTGGTGCGAAATTTAACGGCGCAGGAAATTGTGTTGCAAGTCATAGCCGCGCGCGATGATCTCGGCGAATGGCCCCCAAGTCTGACAAGAGAGGCGCAGGAAAACCGCAAACTCACCAATATCGTCTTTATGGGCATGGGCGAGCCGCTTTATAATACTGAGCAAGTCGGCGACGCGCTGGATATAATCTGCGATCCTGAAGGCCTTAGTATCGGGCGGCGGCGGATAACCGTCAGCACATCAGGCATTGTTCCCGAAATCGGGCCGATGGGCGCGCGTACCTCTGCCATGCTCGCCATTTCGCTTCATGCCGCCAATGATAAATTGCGCGAGCAAATCATGCCGATTAACCGCAAATATCCGCTCAAAGACTTGATGCAGGCGTGCCGCGATTATCCGGGGCTCTCAAATTCCAAACGCATTACTTTTGAATATGTCATGTTAAAAGGCATCAATGACAGCCCCAAACACGCCAAAGAACTGATCAATTTGCTCAAAGGCATTCCGGCCAAAGTCAACCTGATCCCGTTTAACCCTTGGCCGGACACGGATTATGAATGCTCCGATTGGGAGGTGATTGAAACCTTTTCCGATATCGTCAACCGCGCCGGATATGCCTCGCCCATCCGCACGCCGCGCGGACGCGATATCCTCGCCGCTTGCGGACAGCTAAGATCCGAGTCCGAAAAAATGCGGGCAAGCGAAAGACGAAAGCTGGGAAAACAATCTTCTCCTGAATAATTTACTTGATATTTTTGCCCCACTCGCACATGCAACGGGGCTAGCGAACGCGGATGTGGGCACGTTTTGAATTTGAACATCTTTTGACCGGATCGCTTTATGAGACCTGTGCTTGATAGCCTCGCCAATGGTTTTCCTTGGCTTATATTCTACCTACTGGTCGTGACCAGCATATATTTGCTTGGCCTGTTTATCTATGTCAAACTCACCCCACATAAAGAGTTGGAACTGGTACAAAACGGCAATATGGCCGCAGCCATATCTTTCAGCGCATTAGTGATTAGTCTGGCGCTTCCGCTGGCCGCTTGTCTGATTAATAAATTCAGCCTGATAGATGTTGCGCTTTGGGGCACGCTCAGCCTGTTTTTGCAGCTCTTCCTCTTCCGCCTCACAGACGCGATTTTCAAAGGCATGCCGCAACGGATTGAAAATAATGAAGTGCCTGCCGCCACCGTCTTGGCGGCGTTTAAAATTGCAGGCTCTATCATTCTTGCTTTCGCGATTTCCGGCTAATGTGGCGAAAATTTCCTGATTGGTTGTTTTATTTGGGCATTGTCGTGCTCATCTATCTCAACGCCAATCGCGCCTCTGAAAAAATTGATGCCCCGCCCCCGCCGCCGGAGCTTGGCCCGATGCTGCCCAGCGAAACGCCGCGTGATGACCGAGTTGTTGTTGATGTCAAACCTCCGCGCTCCGGTATTGGCACAGCTTTTTCTATCGACAATAAAGGCCGCTGGATGACCGCACGCCATGTCGTTGATAGTTGCGACGAGGTCGGGCTTGATATTGGCGGGCGCAAAGTACTGCGCGTGACCTCAACAGTCTCGGACGATACGGATACCGCGATTTTATATGCCGATTGGAAACGCCGCCCTCTGGCTAATGATCTTTACAATAAACGCCAGATTGGCGAGCGCGGGTTTTTCTTCGGCTTCCCGCAAGGCCGCCCCGGCGAGGTTGTCGGATCACTATTGGCCCGCAATCGCATGTTGGTGCGCGGACGGTATAAATCCGATGAAGCAATTTTGGCATGGTCAGAAATCGGGCGAACGCGCGGCTTATTTGGTTCACTTGGCGGGCTCAGCGGCGGCCCGGTCATGGATAGCGACGGCGAAGTTATCGGCGTGGTTTCAGCAGAAAGTCCGCGCCGCGGACGCATCTATACCGTCGCGCCGGAAAATCTGCAAAAGCTGATGCCCAAACACTCGGCAAGTCCCGACCCGCTCTCGCTTAATACTTACGGCCTGCAAGCCGACCGCCTACGCCGCGACCGCCGCATTGCGCAAGTCATTTGCATGGTCAATTAATTTCGGCATACTCCGCCTATGTGGAAACGCCCTGTCCTTTTGTTTACGGTCATTATCGCGCTGCTCGGCGGGCTCGGCATCTTGCTGGACCAAACCCTGCCATCCCAGCATCTACCGTGGCGCAAGCTTGACCCCGAAGCGCCGCTTGGCTTTGCCACTAAGAGCCAGTTTCTGCGCATGAGCTTCGAGCCTTCGAAAACCTGTATGACTATGGCGCGGGATATTGTGCCGTTTAACTCTATCCCCGCCGAGCCGCATAAACCCAATAAAACCTGCGGCTGGAAGGTCGCGCGCGTGGTTTACGGCAGCGAAATCACCGTTCTCAAACCCGGAGAAGCCAATATGCAATGCCCGCTCGCCATCGGCACATATATCTGGATGCGCGAAGTGGACGCGCTCGCTGATAAATATTTAGGCGCGGGCCTGAAAAAAATTCACCATGCCGGCACGTATAGCTGCCGCCGCCAAAACGGCAATGATTCAGGCCAATGGAGCGAACATGCTTTCGCCAATGCTTGGGATATTACGGGGTTCGAGCTTTCCGACGGTCGCGTGATTTCGGTGCAGAAAGACTGGAAAAGCAAAGACAAAGCCCGCCGTAAATTTCTGCATGCCGCCCGCGATAAAGCCTGCAAAATATTCCGCGTCACGCTCAGTCCTGATTTTAATGCCGCCCATCACGATCATTTTCACGTCGATATGGGCCCGACCACGACTTGCCGGTGAGCTTGCATAGCCTATCCCCTTTCGCTAACACGCCTTAGGAGGGAGTCTTATGCATATTATCGGCATTCTAATCGCGATTGCGACTTTGATCTATTGGGTCAGCCGCGCCGCGCGGGGGGTCGGAGATATTGCCGACGCCGCAAATACAGTGGCCAATCTGCCGCGCAAACGACGGTTTCAGAAAGAGTATCATAAATCAGGCTTTGACCTTGTTGAAAGCCCGGTAGAAGCCGCCGCTGTTTTAATGATATCCACGGCGCGAATGAGCGAAGAGAAACGCGTCACTGACCCGGCGAAACTTGAAATTATAAAACAACTCCGGCTCAATATGCAGATGAGCAAAGATGGTGCGGACGGAATTTACCGCCAAATGCACAGCCTGATCTATGATATTGTTCTGCCTGAAAGCTCGCTCTTCCCAATGCTGACTATTCTCAAAGAAACAGTTGACCGCTCAGACGCTGAAGATTTGGCTCAAATGATGGAAACTACCGCATCAACGGACGGCGTAGCAAATATGGAACAGACGGAATTTATCCGCAGGTTCCGCGAACGTATGGGGTTAGGTGTTTAGTCCCAACGACTCCATTTGGGAATAAAGGGGAGATAGCCATACCCGTTACTTGTTGTGATATCGATGATCGGGTTGCTCGGCCATTGCGCTGATAATCCGTTTGCAATCTCGCTATCTGCATTGCTGGAAAAGAGATAGTTTGAGGCCCCGGCGAGGCGGATATCGCTGCTTGCGCCGCTACTATATTGCGAGAGGTAAGCTGCTCCGGGTTGAAGCGTTTTCAGATACCGCACTTGCGCACTCGCCCCGTTCGTACCTATGGCGGCGGCATACCAGCCCGCCTCCAGCGTGAGCGGCGTCGCCAGCACATAATCTTTATGGCCCGCATTATCGGCGGGTTGGGATCCAAAATCCGTGACCAGGTCGCCAATATCCCAATGATTTCCATTAGCCAATCCAAGCTTGAATATGCCCGCCCGCAAGATAGCGCCCGCTGTTGAACTAGCCCCATATTGCGCGACAAAACCGCCCTTTAACTCGGAGGGGCGGTCAACATAAAAGGGGCTGAACATCATACGGTTTTGCGTCATTGTCAGGCCTCCCCGCCCGTTATAAAACGCAATCAGACTCGGCAGGCCATAGAAGTTATCCGGGCCGCCACAGGCATTAACAGGCGTCGTCATTTGTCCGGGATTGATGCCATGGGGGAAGCTAACAGCGCCAGAGGCCGCATTGGCAATCAGGCTATCTTGGAAAACGCTGCCATCAGCGCTGGTTTTGATATGAAAATCCTGATCTCCGGTCAGGCCCATCTCGGCATGGCCCGTATAGCCACTCTGAAACAGAAGGCTAGCCGTATCACTTGCCGCAGATTTATTGACCTTAAGCTGATGCCCGGCCCCTTCATTATCAAGCAATGTCGCCGGGCTTTTTACCGCGAAGCGGTTGGTTATGTCGGCAGTCGTATTAATACCAAATTTATCCGCGGTCTCAGGCGAGCCGCCGCCGCTCTGCGCTTGCCAAGCCGCGCCGTCAAAAATACGTAATTCACCCGCATCCTCGACATAGGCCCGCCAGCCCGTTCTGGGCACAAAATACTCCCAAGCCCCGTCTTGAAAGGCTGCCAATTGATGAGGCATATCGGTAAAATCACCTGTCGGCGCTATCCCGATAATGACCCGCTCGCCATTCTGGGGCGACGTTGGCGGCGTATCGGTTACGCCCATGACAGATAATTGCACGATAGCGTCGAGTTGCCGAAGGGCTTCATTATGGGTGACGTGTTTTTGCGCCTGAGCCGGGGCGAGAAAAGGGAGTTTTAAATTGGGGCTGATGAGATCCATGACATATCCTTATTGAATTTAGATCAAGGATAGGCGCGTTTCCCACAGCGGGGATACATCTCGAAAAACATGCCGTATAGCTGTGTTTTACGCATCTTTTATGTTGGATTGACGCATCATATCGACCGTAGCGTGATCGATTCCAAATTCGGATTTCAGGCGGGATTTGATCGCTTGGCTGACCGTTTCCAAACTGGCCTTTGGCTCAATAAAAGCTTCAAGCGTGAGCATCGGACGCTCGGGCGTAATCGACCAAGCATGAATATGGTCAATGGAGACAAGATTATCGATATGTGCCGCTAGATCATCGCGGATAGCGCGGCGGTCAATATGGGCGGGCGCGCCTTCGAGGAGGATATGCCCACTATCTTTCACCAGATGCCACGCGCTTCGCAAGATAAGCACGGCGACAAGCACAGAAAGTAAAGGGTCAATCGGTGTCCAGCCCGTTTGCATAATCACCAGCGCTGCAATGATCGCCGCAACGGAGCCCAGCAAATCGCCCAGCACATGCAAGACTGCGCCGCGAATATTCAGATTTTCCTGATCTGCACCCAATAGAATTTTGAAGACAACCAGATTCACGACAAGGCCCGCAATCGCGACCCAGAGCATAGGCCCCGCTAAAATCTCGCCGCCGCCTTGCAAGCGGCGCATCGCCTCCCAGACAATCCAGACCGCGACCAGAAACAATGTCAACCCGTTGACGAAGGCGACGAGGATCGAAAATCGGTCATAACCGAATGTATGTTTCCAATTGGCAGGACGGCGGGCAAGAGTAAAAGCCCCCCATGCCATGGCCAGCGCCGCAAAATCGGTGAGCATGTGGCCCGCATCCGCAAGCAAAGCGAGTGAGCCTGAGATTAAACCTCCCGCAACTTCGGCAATCATGAACAAACCCGTTAAGAGCGCGGCTATACCAACGCGGGTGCGGTTTTTCGCGCCGCTGGCGGGACATTGTGAATGGTTATGCCCATCGCCGTGACTATGCCGTGATTGCGGCCGTGATTGTGGTGACTTCCCATAGGTTTTCATAGGAAATCCAGCCGCATCTGCAAAGCCACAATTTTAAGCCGTCCCTAACCAATTTCGACTAAGGTGCCGCGCTAAGATGAATGAAGGATGGCCTGTGCTAGGACAACACTCGACAGTCACAGTGAAACGTGCGCAAGAGCTAAGCGAGACAGACCGCATGGCTTGGGCGGCTTTACGCGCGTCTAATCCTGCGCTTTACAGCCCCTATTTCCACTTCGGCTATACGGCATTACTCTCTGAATTACGTGATGATGTTTATGTCGCCTGCGCTTATAGGGGCGGCTTGCCCATTGCCTTCCTGCCCTATCAAGGCGCAAAATTCTCGCGGCCTGTCGGCGCGCCGATGACGGATTATCACGGGTTTATCTGTCGAGCCGATGCTGAGTTTGAGGCGGCGGAATTGCTAAAAGACGCGGGCGCCGGGGCCTTTCATTTCAGCGCCTCTGTGAATACGCAGATGAAATCCCATATCCAAAGCGCGGGCGCAGGCACGATGATGGATATTACGGCCGGAGCAGAGGCTTGGCGGGAGACCCGCGATAGCAGCTATCGCCGCCACTTGAAAAGCACGCGCCGCCGTATCCGTAAGGCCGAAGAGGAACACGGCCCGCGCCGCTTTGTCTGGCAATCCAAAGACCAAGATGTTTTTGATCAGCTGATCACATGGAAAAAACAAAAATTCGCCGAGACGGGAAAATATGATGTCCTCTCCGCAGATTGGACGATGCAGCTTTTACAGCGGCTATGGCAAAGCAGCGGCGAACTGCGCTGTGATATGCAAGCGCTTTATTTTGGCGACCGTTTGGCGGCGGTTGATTTAGGCCTAACGGACGGGACAACATTCCATAGCTGGATTGTCGCCTATGACGGGGCGCTGCAGAATTTCGCCCCCGGCATACAATTGCTCGAAGGCCTAATCGACGCCGGCGGCGGTCTCGGCTATTCGCGTATTGACCTCGGCGCGGGTACAGACGGTTATAAACGTCACTATGCGAGCGACCCTGTCAGTATCGGAAGCGGCTTCATCGCGGCGCAAGGGCCAGCCGCCGCGCTTTCAAATATTTACAGCGCCGCCGAGCGTTTTGGCGAAAAAGCGTTAAAAGACGCGCCGGGAAAACTCCGCCGCCGCTACAGCCAAATCGCCGCCTGCGAGGACAGTGTCTCGGGGCGAGCCAAGGCGATGCTAAGCGCCGTCAAGACAAGCGGGCGAGGCTAAGCCAAAACCTATATCTGTATAAATCTTAATTTCGGCGACATCGGGCCGTAATCTTGCCCCATTATTGATATGTTATTACATCAATAAGGAGGTTCCCCCATGTCAGCCACACTACCGCACCCATTAAAACGCATTACAGCCAGCCTGTTATTATCCGTCTCGGCTTTTGCCATTCCGCTTACCGCGCAGGCGGGGCCTGAGCTAAAACCCGTTCATGTCCGGGTTGACGAAACGCCTAACCGCATTCAAGTCGCGATTTTGCTCGACACCTCTAATTCGATGGACGGGCTGATCAGTCAGGCCAAATCGCAGCTTTGGACATTGGTCAATGAATTATCGGAAGGCCGCTATAATGGCCGCGCGCCCTCTATTGAACTCGCACTTTATGAATATGGCAATGACAATATTTCTGTTTCCAAAGGCTATGTACGGCGCGTGTTGTCCCTCACAACTGACCTTGATGCGGTTTCGGAAAAACTCTTCTCCCTAACCACGGATGGCGGGCAGGAATATGCGGGCCAGGTGATGATGACCGCAATTGATGATTTGGAATGGAGCGGTAATTCCGATGATTTGAAACTGATGATCATTGCGGGCAATGAGCCTTTCACCCAAGGCACAGTGAGTTATCAAAGCGCCTGCGAGATGGCGCATAAAAAAGGCATTGTTATTGATACCATCCATTGCGGCACGAATGCAGACGGTATTAAGGGCGAGTGGAAAGCCGGCGCAGATTGCGGCCACGGTATTTATATGGTGATTAATCAGGACGAAAAATATGTCCATATCCCCTCGCCTTATGATGATGATATATTGCAGCTAAACTTGCAACTCAACACCACCTATATCGGTTATGGCGAGCGCGGACGCGAATATAAACTGCGCCAAGAAGTGCAGGACAGCAATGCCGCCAGCATGGGCAAAGGCATTCAATTAAAGCGGTCTAAATCCAAAGCTTCCAAAGCTTATAAGAATGAAAGCTGGGATTTGGTCGACGCCTATAAAAAAGATAAAGACGCTGTGAGCGATCTATCCGCGGATGCGATGCCAGAAGAAATGAAGGAAATGAGCGCCCCCGAACGTGAGGTTTTTATTCAAGAAAAATCCACTGAGCGCGAAGCCGTCACCCAAGAAATTAAAGACCTCGAAGCCAAGCGCAAAGACTTTGTTGCCGAAAAACGCAAAGCTATGGCCGCGACAAAAACGCTAGACAATGTCATGGTCGATGCCGTGCGGCGGCAGGCCTCCGAAAAAGGTTATGTCTTTGACGGTTCTTAGCTATTCGATCTTCGTCTTCTGAATAGTGGTGTGAATATCGTTTATTTTCATCATCGCCGCTGAGCCGTAATAGGGCGTGAACTCCGCCGTAAATATACCTGCCGCTACTGCGGGGTCGGTCAGGACGAGAGCTTGGGCCTCTTCAACAGTTTTGACGTTGAAAATATAAAGCCCGCGTTTGACTTTTTCAGGGTCGCTGAAAGGCCCTGCGAGGACAAGCTTTCCATCTTTGGCCAAGCGTCCCATATTAGCAAAATGGCCTTTGAAGATTTCGGCGCGCTCCATCTTATCGGTAATATTGGCGTCTTCCGGCCCGGTCATGAGAACGACATGGACATAGGATCGCATACCATATTCATCCGCGCCAAGCTCTTCAGCAAGAGCCGCATTATAGCCATCTGTCTTGACTTCAGGTGCAGGCCCCTTCTCGCAACTCATTAAAAGCAGCGCGGCAAGTGATATGAGACATACACGCTTCATCACATCTGCATCGCCCAGCCTTCGACATCCATCGAGGCTTGGCGAACGGCTTCGCTAATCGTCGGATGAGCGTGGCAAGTGCGGGCGATGTCTTCGCTGGCAGCTTTGAATTCCATGGCCAGCGCGACTTCGGCAATAAGATCGCCGACATGAGCCCCGATCATATGCGCGCCAAGAATTTCGTCGGTCTCGGCATGGGCGAGGATTTTAATAAAGCCGTCAGTCTGGTGATTGGCCCGAGCGCGGCTATTGGCGGCGAAGGGGAATTTGCCTTTCTTAAACGGCACGCCCGCTTCTTTCAACTCTTCCTCGGTCTTGCCTACACTGGCAATTTCAGGCGCGGTATAGACCACGCCGGGGATGACATCATAATTCACATGCCCGGCCTTGCCCGCGATAATCTCGGCCACGGCCACGCCTTCATCTTCGGCCTTATGGGCCAGCATCGGGCCGTGCGTGCAATCGCCGACGGCATAGATACCGGCGACATTGGTTTTGAAATGAGAGGTCTCGACAAAGCCGCGCTTATCCACTGCTACGCCGACCGCCTCCAAGCCCAAATCTTTGGTGAAAGGACGGCGGCCGATACAGACAAGCACGACATCGGTTTCGATGTCTTTGTCCTTACCGCCTGCGCTGGCTTCGGTTTTGACTTTGAGTCCTTTGCTTGATTTTTCGACGCCAGTGACTTTGCACCCGAGTTCAAATTTCATTTTCTGTTTCTTGAAAATACGCAAAGCCTGTTTCTGCACTTCGCCGTCCATGCCGGGCATGATGTGGGGCAGATATTCAACAACGGTGACTTCCGCGCCGAGACGCCGCCAGACCGAGCCAAGCTCAAGACCGATGACGCCGCCGCCAATGACCAGCATTTTTTTAGGGACTTCGGTGAGTTCCAAAGCTCCGGTAGAGGAGACAATCGTCTTTTCATCAATCTCGACATTGGGAAGCGTGGCCACTTCGGAGCCTGTAGCAATGACAATATTCTTCGTCTTAATCTGCTTGCCGCCAACATCAACAGTGCCCGCATCGACGATTTTACCGTAGCCTTCCATATGCTCGACATTGTTTTTCTTGAACAAAAAAGCGATGCCTTGCGTCAGGCCGCTAACGGTTTTTTCTTTCGCGCCCATCATGATCTTAAGATCAAACCCGACTTCCCCGGTCAGGCCCATCCCGGCAAAATCTTTCTGCGCTATTTCGAGCATCTCGGTAGCATGGAGCAATGCCTTTGACGGAATACAGCCGACATTCAGGCAGGTCCCGCCCAATGTCTTGCGCGTTTCCACACAAAGAACCTTGAGGCCCAATTGCCCGGCGCGAATAGCGCAATTATAACCGCCCGGCCCGCCGCCGATAATAATGACGTCATAAATGTCTGACATGGATAGGCCTCATGATTGAGCGTTTTGAAAGGAGGCAAAATACGCGCCTGACGGCCATGGTCAAGCGCCTAATTATAATCTGGCAGTGTCGTAAGGATATCCACATAGACTTGATCAATACGCTTGCGCCTCTCCGCGCTGACAGGGCTGAATATTTGCTGGAAGCCAATCAAGGTCGCATAATTCATCGCGGCTAAATCCATGGCTTGCCGTGGGGGGATGTCTTTGGCCTGCATCAGCAAATCCGCGACATAGCTTACGCGGCGTTTATCGACCTGCTTAACCACCGCCTTAACGGTTTTATCATGTCCGGCCCAGCGCCTTAGCTCTCGCTCTACGCCGCCGTCAAAATCTGTCGTGAGCTTATTGAGCGCAATCAATTTAGCAACGGGCGATATCTCTGTCTCAGTCATATCAATCACGCTTTGGGTCAGTTCCTGCTCCCAATGCGCTAAAAGAGCCGTTACGAAATCCCCCCGGTTTTTAAAATGGTGGTAAAAAGAGCCTTTGGTACGCCCCGCCATTTGGCATAGATTATCAATTCGGATCGCGCCGTCACCATGTGCCGCTAAGGCCTTCAAACCTAAATCCAACCAATCGGTCTTTGCAAGCCGCTTAGCCATGAAAAATGCCGATCACGCCTAATATCGCAACAGGGGCAAATAATAACCATTGCGGAAAATGCAGCAATTTCCCTTTGCTAATATAGACGATACCAAAGCTCCAAAGCGTAAAGGCAGCAGCAAATACGCTGCTCACAAATGCAAGTTCCGCGCCATCATTATAGGCCGCTGCCCATATGAACATTGCGCCCATTGCGGCCAGCACAATTGTGACTATATGCCAGCAATAATAATTAGTGTATTTTGCAACAACGCCTAAATCCGTTGAATTCAACAATGGGCGCGCAGTAGTTTTACCACCGCCAAAAATATGTAAAAGGCAAATTAGTAAAGAGCAAATTCCTGCTAAAGCAAACCATAAATTCATAACCGCCTCCTAAAGTTTACCCCAGACCTGCCAAAGCCCAACGGCATGAAACAAGCCATAAACGAGGCAGACCGCGCTGCTCCAAATCGTGAATGGGACGAGAATTTCAGGCTTTACGAGACCCGCCAGAAAAGGCAGAGCCCCGCGCAATAAATAGACCGCTGTGATAACGACTAATATCCATTTTAGAAATGGCAAGGTTAGCGCGGCATCCCCTGCCGCCGCGCCTGTAAGCGCATATGTTCCCCAAACCATCAACACGCCGGCGATAAATATCGTTATCAGCCCCGGATACCAATGGCCGCGCTCGGCCATCACTGCCATCCGTTCCCCGGCCCCGAAAAACCGTAGCCAATCCGGCCCGCCGACAATACAGACCAAATGCAGCCCCGCCGCGATAAAGCTTAGCAACGCGCCGATGAGTAAGAAGGGATTCAGATTAGGCCAAGGCAGTGACATCATAACCGTGCAAGCATCCTATAATATATTACAATTGCAGTCATATACATACCATACTGGATGGTATGTCAATAGAAGGCAGCCGCAAAGCACTGAGGGAGAAAACAAACTTCATTAAGAACGCTTCGCGCTCGGAACATTTGAGAAGGGTCGACGCAATAGGCCTTTACGGCGTTGATTATGTCAGCGTTCCGTCGGCGCGTTTCTTACGAGACCACCAAACTTGCACTAAGCCCAGTGCCACTACAATCACCGGCATGAGCCAATATGTGTCGCCGCCCCCCGCTTTTACGGTGGCGTTGGCGAAAACCGGGATGAAGCAGATAATTGCGGCCACTAGCGATAAAATAAATAACGGCACTGCCAGTGCCTTTCTCAGGAGCAGGAAAATAGCGGCTAACAAACCGCCCCAAACCGCAATCGCATAAGCGGCCGTCGCCCATATCGGATAAGCATGACGCGCGTCCAGCATGATCTGTCCCCGGTCGCCGTAAGACTCGAGCACGGCCGCATCGGCCATCATTTGGTCCATCACATATATAGCGCAGCCAAGGGCATTCCACAGCAAGAAGAAAATACCTACTATCCAAAACATAGCCCCTAGGCTCTTTTTAACATCTTCTGACATATCGTTTCTCCTATCGTTTCAATTTGTCTTTTAATTTTAGCCTGTCCAGCCACTAGCTTTGGCCTTGCGAGCGAGGAGCACCAACAAGACGGCTATGATCGGAATCATCAAGACCATCACCCAGGCCCCACCATGCACATATTCGAACACGCCAGACATCGCGAAATAGATATTTTGAATAATAACGCAAAGCAAGGAGAGCAACAGCAGCCACAGCGCCCAGTTTTTCCGCAGAAGCAAACCAAGGCACCCGAGCGCACCTCCGAAAACAGCCAATCCAAATACAGCCGGATACCATGCCGGTTGATTTTTCATCATATCCGCCTGCTCTTGGCCATAAGCCGCCACCAGATCGGTATGAGACATCATTGAGGACATAATAAATTGCCCCACGCCCATCAGGTTCCAAATCAATGCAATAGCGCTGACAATCCAAAACCACATCGGCGGTTTAATTGAAGTGTTTTCCATAAATCTCTCCTAGGCCAAAATCCCATCTGCTGTTTTTTTGCGGGCGAACCAGATCAGGAATATCGCGACCAAAACAACCACTACCGTCATGACTTTATCAAAAGTTCCGACAACGGACAGCGTGCCCGCCATAACGCCCCAAATATCGTGGATGATAATACCGATAAGCGAGAGCGCAAAAAGAAGGCTTGCCCATTTTTTACGGAGCAGCAATCCGATACAGCCCAATAATCCGGCAAATACCGCGACGGCAAATGCGCCCGTTGCCCAAGCGGGCTTGGTTGCAAAAATATCTGCGAAGGCCTGCCCATAGCCCTCAACCGCCATTTCCGGCGTCATCATCATCATGCCGAAATAGGCGGCAACGCCCATGAGATTCCACAATAGCGCAAGAATAGAAATGACCCAAAAAGATGTTTTGAGCGGAAATGTATCTGATATAGTATCAGGCATATTGTATATCTCCCCTGTTTTGGAGATATTTAAAAGGAAATTTCAGCAAGAGTCCAGAGGTTGCGCAGATTAGCTTATTTGATTGTTATCGCGCGCATCATAAGCGACCCAGAATAGATAAATCCCGACAATGATCACAGATAAAGAAATACCGAAATGGGTCGGATCCATAATTGCGAACCCGCCGCGCAGTGTCGCATCCAGCATATTCACTAATATCGCAAAGAGCGAAACCATATACCACATATAAGCACTTTTTCGGCGCAATAAGAGATAGACAGACCCGATAAGGCCTGCGCCCAAGACAACAACATTGGCCATACTGACCCAAAACGGCATGGCCAGTAAATAGGCGATCTGTTCCGGAGAATATAAAGCTTGCGCCCCGGCGCCGCTTATTTTGACAGTAATGATAAAGGCGAAAAAGCCCAAAATATACCAAACAATGGCCAAACAGGCGGCAATACCCAGCCAGCGATCGCGGCGGGCCTCCGCCGGCGAAGCGTCAAATTCATCTGTCAATACCAACTCACTCATAGCGCCCCAATAGCACAAACGCTCTAACCCGCCGTGAAAAAACAGCCTTAATGAGGGCTTAAGAAATCCCGCGCTCTTGCCAAGCCCTGCCCGCATAGGCGGGTATCCAGTCAGATATGTTGGCAGCCCTAGTCAAGATTGTTATTTTTGATTCCGTGTTTACGTCAGGAAAACTGTGTTCCCGCCGTAGTTTATCCTCACGGAAGTGGGGGCGGGAATGAACGGAGGAGGGGAGGCGTTATAGCCCCTACAAATCCAGCAGCAAGCGCTCTGGGTCTTCGAGGCATTCCTTGACCCGCACCAAAAATGTGACCGCTTCTTTGCCGTCGACGATGCGGTGGTCATAGGAAAGCGCGAGATACATCATCGGGCGGATGGTGATCTCGTCGTCTATGACTACGGCGCGTTTTTCTATTTTGTGCATGCCGAGAATGCCGGATTGCGGCGGGTTTAATATCGGCGAGGACATCAGCGAGCCGTAAACGCCGCCATTGGAGATGGTGAAAGTGCCGCCCATCATATCGTCCATGGAGAGCTGCCCGTCGCGGGCTTTGGCTCCGAGCGCGGCAATGGCTTTTTCAACGCCGCCGAGGGAAAGTGCGTCGCAGCCGCGCACAACGGGCACGACCAAGCCCTTATCCGTGCCGACCGCAATGCTGATATCGTAATAATTTTTATAGATGATATCGGTGCCGTCGATTTCGGCATTGACGTTTGGCACGTCTCGCAGCGCCTGCACGCAAGCTTTGACGAAGAAACTCATAAAGCCGAGTTTGATACCGTGTTTCTTGATGAAGACCTCTTTATATTTTTTGCGCATATCCATGATATTGGTCATGTCAACTTCGTTATAAGTCGTCAGCATCGCCGCCGTATTTTGCGCCTCTTTTAGGCGGCGGGCAATGGTCTGGCGGATGCGGGTCATGCGCACGCGTTCCTCGCGGACTCCAAGCTCGCGCGGGGCAGAAGGGGCGGACGGAGTTGTGGCTACGGACGCTTTTGAAGCTGATGGATTAGCTTTAGCCGCGAGGGCGTCGCCCTTGGTGATACGGCCATCTTTGCCTGTGCCGGCGATAGCAGTAGAGTCAAGCCCGCCTTCTTTAATAATACGGTCCGCAGAGGGCATAGGCGCTTTGCCCGAGGCCGGCGCAATGGCAGACGAAGACGAAGTAGCCGCCGCAACAGGAGCCGGGCTCGCCCCGCCTGATGCGCCTGCCATCAATGTGCAAAGCGTTTGGCCGACTTTTGCAACGTCGCCTTCGGCAACTAGAATCTCGCCCATCACGCCGTCTTCCGGCGAGACCAATTCTTGCGCCGCCTTATCAGTTTCAAGCTCGACAATCGCTTCGTCTTTTTTGACGGCGTCGCCGGGCTGTTTCATCCAACTGGCCACGGTGACTTCGGAAACGCTCTCCCCGACATTAGGCACGTCTATATTTATAGAAGCGCCGCCAGAGGCCTTAGCTTGCGGAGCCTCTTCTTTAGGAGCTTCTGCTTTCGGGGCCGCCTCTTCTTTCAGAGTTTTCGTGCCCGAGCCGCTGCCCAGCTTGGCAATCACTGTCCCGACAGTCGCGTTTTCGCCCTCGGCGACTAAAATCTCTGTGACCACACCATCTTCAGGCGAGACAAGTTCTTGCGCCGCCTTATCGGTTTCAAGCTCGACCAAAGCTTCGTCTTTTTTGACGGCGTCGCCGACTTTTTTAAACCAAGTGGCAATGGTGACTTCGGAGACAGACTCGCCGACATTCGGAATTTTAATATCAGTCATGATTATCTACTTTGTTTTAATTGGCGGGGCAAAAGCGCCGTCGATAATAGTCTGCGTTTCTTTTTTGTGCTTAGCGGCAATCCCGGTCGCCGTCGAGGCCGCAGCGGGGCGGCCAATATAGGCTGGGCGCGTGTGTTTGGCTTTTATCGCGATCAGACTGTCTTCGATAAAGGGATTGATAAAGGCCCAAGCCCCCATGTTTTTCGGTTCTTCCTGACACCAGACCATTTCGGCATTTTTAAAGCGTTTCAGCTCGGCTTGCATGACATCGTCGGGATAGGGATAGAGCTGCTCGACCCTAAGCAGATAAATATCATTGCGGCCATTTTCTTCCCGCGCGGCAAAAAGATCATAATAGACTTTACCCGAACAGATAATCACGCGGGTGATATTCTTATCGTCCAGTAATTTTATCTGGCTGATCTCGGGTTTATATTCCGCGTCATCCCAGAGCAGACGGTGGAATTCTGAGCCCGTCGCCATTTCGTCTAACGTCGAGACGCAGAGCTTATGCCGGAGCAGACTCTTAGGGCTCATATTAATCAGAGGTTTGCGGAAATTGCGCTTAACTTGTCGGCGCAGGGCGTGGAAATAATTGGCCGGAGTGGTGATATTGGTAACCTGCATATTATCTTCGGCGCACATTTGTAAGTAACGCTCCAGACGGGCGGAGCTATGTTCCGGCCCCTGCCCTTCATAACCATGGGGCAGCAGCATGACGAGGCCCGACATGCGCAGCCATTTCTGTTCGGCGGAGCTGATAAATTGATCGACCATAACCTGCGCGCCATTGGCGAAATCGCCAAATTGCGCTTCCCAAATCGTCAGTGTTTTCGGCGCCGCCCCAGAGAAGCCATATTCAAAGCCGAGCACAGCTTCTTCGGAAAGATGTGAATTGAGCACTTGATAATATTCCTGGTCGCCGGAGAGGTTATTGAGCGGCGTATATTTATGCTCATCGACTTGGTCAACGAAATGCGATTGGCGGTGGGCAAATGTCCCGCGTTCTGAATCCTGCCCGCTCAGCCTGACAGGATGGCCCTCCGTCACTAATGTGCCAAAGGCGAGATGCTCGGCAAGGCCCCAGTCAATATTCGCGCCCGCCTCAATTTTATCAGCGCGGGCTTTGATAATGCGTTTTAGGGTGCGGTGAATGTTGACGGAATTGGGCACCGTGGTGATTTTTTCGCCGATCTCTTTGAGGCGGGATAAATCGACAGAGGTATCGCCCTTACGTTTGCTGTCTTTTTCCTCCGGCAATGACAGGCCTTGCCAGACTCCTTGCAGCCAGTCCGGCTCTTTGGTTTCGTAGCTTTTCGCGATGTCAAATTCCGCGTCGAGCACCGCGTAGAAATCATCAACATCTTTTTGGTGTTCAGCCTCTGTCAGGTCGCCTTTGGCAATCAAGCGCTCAGCATAAATCTCGCGCGCGGTTTTTTTATCGGCAATGGCTTGATACATCAGCGGTTGGGTGAAGCTCGGATCGTCGCCTTCATTATGGCCGTAGCGGCGATAACAGATAATATCGAGCACGACATCCTTGCCGAATTTCTGGCGGTATTCCGTCGCCACGCGCGCGGCAAAGACCACCGCTTCGGGATCGTCGCCATTGACGTGGAAGACAGGCGCTTCGACCATAAAGGCGACATCAGAGCAATATTGCCCCGAACGATATTCATCCGGCATCGTTGTAAAGCCGATCTGGTTATTAACGATGACATGGATGGTGCCGCCGGTTCTATATCCGACCAATTGGCTCATCTGGAAACATTCCATGACAATGCCTTGGCCGGCAAAGGCGCTATCGCCGTGGAGGATAACCGCCATGACCTGTTCGGGGTTATGGGACTGGGATGTGCCGGAGGCCATTTGCTGTTTAGCGCGAGCCTTGCCCATGACAACAGGCGCAACGACCTCCAAATGCGACGGGTTCGGCGCCAGCGAAAGATGGACTTTATTGCCGTCAAATTCGCGGTCATCCGAAACACCGAGATGATATTTCACATCACCCGAGCCGAAATCCTCTGCGCCCGCAGCAACCCCGCCCAAAAACTCATGGAAAATCGCTGAATAGGGTTTTTGCATGACAGAGGCCATGACATTAAGCCGCCCGCGATGCGGCATGCCAAAATTGATATCTTTTAAGCCAAGCGCGCCGCCGCGTTTAATGATTTGTTCCAAAGCCGGGATGAGGCTCTCCGCACCGTCAATGCCGAACCGTTTCGTGCCCGGATAGCGTTTGTGAATAAGCTGCTCAAAGGCCTCCCCTTCAATCAATTTTTGCAAGATCGATCGGCGGCCTATTTTGGTAAAGCTAATCTCTTTATCAGGCCCTTCAATCCGCTCTTGCAGCCAGCTTTTTTCTTCTGGGTCTGAAACATGCATGAACTGAATACCGAAGGTCGAGCAATAGGTGCGGCGGAGAATTTCAAGGATACGGTTGAGCGAGGCCGTCTCTAGTCCCAAAACCCCGTCGATAAATATCTCGCGGTCCATATCGGCATCGGTAAATCCATAAGAGGCCGGGCTTAATTCGGGATGCGGATCAGGCTTGTGCATGCCCAGCGGGTCGAGATCGGCAATCATATGGCCGCGCATGCGGTAAGCTCGGATCAGCATAAGCGCGCGGAGGCTATCTTTGGTCGCTTGGCGGACGTCTTCTTCGGGCGCCCCTGTCATATGCGACGAGACTTTTGCCTCGACTTTGGCGTCTTGCCTCCAATCGCCTGTCAGCGCCGATGTCAGTTCACTGTTAGGTTCAAGCGGCCAGCTTTCGCGCTTCCAGCTTGGGCCGTCGGCGTTTTTCTTGGCATTGGCCGCCTCTTCACCAAGCGAGGCGAAATAGCGTTGCCAACTCGGGTCGACACTATTCGGATTAGCCGCATAAAGCGCCTGCATCTGCTCCAGATAATAGGCATTACTGCCGTCGAGAAACAACGTATCAAGCATCGCTTGGTTATGTTCAGATCTGGCTTTATCCGCCATATCGAAGGCCTTTCTTAGCCGCCCAGAAGATCCATCATAGTCACGCCGAGCTTGGCTGGCGAGTCGGAAACGCGGATACCTGCTTTTTCCAGCGCCGCAATTTTATCTTCCGCGCCGCCCTTGCCGCCCGATACAATTGCGCCGGCATGGCCCATTGTCCGGCCCGGAGGCGCTGTGCGGCCCGCGATAAAGCCGACAATCGGTTTTTTGATGCCCTTTTTGGCCATATGCGCGACAAATTCTGCCGCCTCTTCTTCGGCGGAGCCGCCAATTTCGCCGATCATGATGATCTGTTTGGTAGCGTCATCATTGAGAAACAGCTCAAGGCAGTCGATAAAGTTGGTGCCGTTAATCGGGTCGCCGCCAATACCAATCGCCGTGGTCTGGCCCAGCCCGACTTGGGTAGTTTGGAACACAGCCTCATAAGTCAGCGTGCCGGAGCGCGAGACCACGCCGCACGTCCCTTTTTTGAATATCTTGCCCGGCATAATCCCGATCTTGCATTCCTCAGGAGTCAACACGCCGGGGCAATTCGGGCCTATAAGGCGGGATTTAGAGCCAATAAGCGCGCGCTTAACCGGGATCATATCGCGTACAGGAATGCCTTCGGTAATTGCGATAATTAGTTCTATCTCGGCGTCAATCGCCTCAAGAATTGAATCAGCCGCGAAAGGCGGCGGCACATAAACCACGGAAACGCTCGCGCCCGTGGCGTGTTTAGCCTCGGCCACAGTATCAAAATTCGGCAAGCCCAAATGGGTTGTCCCGCCCTTACCCGGCGTCACCCCCGCCACCATCTGCGTGCCATAGTCCAAAGCCTGCTCAGTATGGAACGTCCCGGTTCTCCCGGTCATGCCCTGAGTGATGACTTTGGTGTGTTTGTTGATTAAAACTGACATTTGGTTTCTCTACTCTTCTTTCCAAAGTTACTTATTAACAATTTCGTAGCCCCAATCATAACGAGCGTAAACTATAGGCGTTCCTTCACGGTCTATGTTTTTTGCCCAGAGCAAAAACATTGTTCCAATTGGGTACTTTTTCCTCATTTCGCGCGAACATTCAACGTCAACTGAACTGTCAAAGTAATCTTGCCCGTTAATTGGCCTTACATGAATCTTGGTTTCTTTTCCTTTTTTAACAGCTGAATAAGTTTCGACTATAACCGCATCGTATCCATCAGGACGTTCTAGGCCGTCGATAATATCAATATGTTCTAAGTTCAAAGTTACCCCTTCACCGCCGCAACGATCTTCTGCGCGGCGTCGTCTAGGTCATCCGCTGCAATCGCATTAACATCGGATTCGTTGATAATTTTTTTGCCCGCCGCGACATTGGTGCCTTCGAGGCGCACCACGAGGGGGACTTTCAGGCCGACTTCTTTGACCGCGTCGACAGTGCCTTGGGCGATGACATCACATTTCATGATACCGCCAAAAATATTGATCAAAATGCCTTTGACCGCATCATCCGAGGTCAGTATTTTAAACGCGGCAACAATATTTTCCTTGGTGGCGCCGCCGCCGACATCAAGGAAATTGGCCGGCTCGGCGCCGTAAAGCTTGATAATATCCATTGTGCTCATGGCGAGACCTGCGCCGTTGACCATACAGCCGATATTGCCGTCCAGCGCGACATAGGAGAGATCATATTTCTGCGCTTCGATTTCCTTAGGGTCAGATTCGGTCTCGTCCTTCATGTCGACAATATCGGGATGGCGGTAGAGCGCATTATTATCAAAGCTGATTTTCGCGTCGAGACAATGCAGGCTCCCGTCTTTGGTCACGATTAGCGGATTGATCTCCAGCATCGACATATCCTTGGCTAGAAAGCCGTTATAGAGCGTGCGGCCCAAACGCCCGCATTGCTTGGCGAGGTCGCCTTTCAGGCCCAAAGCCTTGGCGAGCGAGCGGCCATGATGGGGCATGAAACCTGTCGCCGGGTCAATATCGAAATTGATGACTTTTTCCGGCGTCTCGTGGGCCACGGCCTCGATATCCATGCCGCCTTCGGTCGAGGCGATGAATGACACGCGCGAGGTTTCGCGGTTGATAATGATGGAGAGATAAAGCTCCGTCTCGATGTCCGAGCCATGTTCGATATAAAGACGATTGACCTGTTTGCCGCCCTCGCCTGTCTGCGCCGTCACCAAATGCGCGCCGAGCATTTGCTTTGAATTTTCAACGACCTCATCAACAGACCACGCCAAGCGCACGCCGCCCGCCTCGCCGGCGCTATCTTCGACAAATTTGCCCTTGCCGCGCCCGCCGGCATGTATTTGCGATTTGACTACCCAAAGCGGGCCGCCGAGTGTCTCCGCCGCAGCTTTGGCCTCACTCGCCTCAAAAATCGCAACGCCCTCGGACACAGGCGCGCCTATCTCTTTAAGCACAGCCTTGCCCTGATATTCATGTATGTTCATTGTGAAACCCTATAGTGTTGCGAGTCTTATAAGCGTGCAAAATAGACGTATCAACAGGTTAAAAGCAAAGAGGCAAGATTTTTAACCTACACAAGAATGTGAGTTGATCTGCTTGGCTTTGCGGTCATAAATTTACGTGTGAATAGGAGGCCATTATGAATTATCATTTTATCTTAAGCGGAGCATTTGCCCTTGGCCTGATAGCGTGTAGCCCCAAAGGGGCCCAAACACCCGAAAAAGCTCCCGAAGTATCACCCGCTAATCTTAGCCAAGAGATTACATTCAAAGCCTCTGACGGCGAAACCGTTTACGCGGATATGCTAATGGCTAGCCGTGGCGACCTCCCCCTGATCATTTTATTCCATCAAGCCGCCTCTAATGGGCGCGGGGAATACAGCGCTATCATTCCAAAATTACAGGCTAAAAACTATAATCTACTCATTGTCGACCAACGTAGCGGCGGCGGGCATTATGGCTCTGAAAACCGTACCGTTAAAGCTCGCGGGAGTAAAACCACATATTGTCCGGCCTATGCTGATATGGAAGGGGCGTTATCTTATGCCAAGGCTAAAAACCCGGACGGCACTATATTCGCGTGGGGATCATCCTATAGCGCCGCGCTGGTGCTCAAACTCGCCTCCGAACACGGCGAAGACCTCGCGGGTGTTTTGTCTTTCTCCCCTGCCACGGGCGGCCCTATGGGAGAGTGTAATGCTAATAATTTCATCGCCGGCGTCAACATTCCGGCCCTCGGTCTTCGCCCGGATTCAGAAATGGGCAAAGGCGGGCAAGCTCAGCGCAAATTATATGACGCGCAAGGCCTTGATTATTTCGTCGCCATAGACGGTGTCCACGGCTCCTCAATGCTCGACGCGTCACGCGCCAAAGGCGACACCGCCCCCACATGGAAGGCCGTGTGGGCCTTTTTGGATACGCATAAATAACTTAGCCGCTGAAAAATAGTATCCACATCCTGCGTCCCGGGACAAAGGTGAATAGGCCGGGAATGAGTAGCGCCCCGAAAAACATACCCGTAACCGCCCGTTTATGCCGTTTCACATTGCCCTTTCGGATATAATGGATCGCCTCCCAACTGGCGAAGAGCGTGACGGGGATGAAGATATGTATGAGGCTAAAACTGCCGCGATTGATCTCGCGTATCCAGAACGAGCTGAGCGCGGTGACCAACATCAGGATGATGAAACTCCGCCCGATGACTTTATGCGACGGCGTCCCCTTGGCCCGCGCCAGCATAATAATCCCGACCACCAGCGCCGCCAAAGCGGCAAAGAGGTGGATGAAGATAATTATCCCCGCATCGTCAAACGCATTCCAATTCATCAACTATCCTTTCGCGGGGTTAGGCGTTTCAACGCCGTAGAGTAATTCAGCCTATACCTCTTTCCAAGCGCCGTGAAAGCCTAGCGGGACGGCGTAGGGGAGTTCGAGCACGGCTTGGGGGCCGTCTTCGAGGTTAGCGGCATCCAAAATATTCAGCCGTGTAGTTTTTGTTTTCAGGTTCAGGCTCGTGCCGATCAGCCAACCATCATCTTCGCGGATAGCGCCGGGACGGGCGATAAATAAATGCTCTTCGGCGAGGCTATGCGCCCCGTAATTATGGCCGCTGATTTTACCGCTCGATAGGTCATGCTTTAGGATAGACATCGGGCCAACACCGCTTTTTGCCTGATCGCCAACCGTATAAAGATAACGCGCATTTGTGCCTTGAAAGCCCGTGTTAAATTGCGGGAATTCATGAGTCGCGCGCTCGCTTAAGATAGATTCGATTTTGGCGCTACCGTTTTTGCGCAGAACTACATGGGCCAGCCGCGCAGGGTTAACATCGAATATTTCGCTGCGCATAAGCGCCGTTGCGCCGCGCTCGATAAAGCCGCTATCACCGGTGCAGACACTAAAGCGGATATCGCCGGATGTGTCTTCCCAAGCATTGCCGTAGTGAAATTGAAACCCGGGCGGGAGTTCGAATTCGCGGCGGCTTTCAAGATTGTCTTTCTCGATCACAATCACGCGCTGGCTTTCATTCGGCAGCCATTTGAACATACCGAAAAATGTATCGGCTTGTTGCACGGCGCGAAATGACGGGGCGACAAAGATCAGATGTTTTTTGGTCATGCAGAAATCATGGATCATGCCTGCGGGCACATCTTTAAGCAGGTGCATGGCCGCGAGTTTTCCGCCCGCCGCAATTTTGTAAATAATCAGGCGTTTGCCAAAGGCGTCTTGTCCGAAGTTCCACACCGTACCGTCTATATCAACTTTTGGATGGGCCGAGAACGGCATGCCTTTCAGCTCAGGCGCCCAGGTTTTTGACCCGATGGTCTCAAGGGTTTTATCGTCAAGGCTGTAAGCAGATCCGCCTTCCCATAATGCCAGCAATTCACCGCCCAAAGGCAACACGCTGGTATTGGCAGCATTGACATCATCCGGGCCGCTAATCGGGCCGGGGCTTTTTATTTTCGTTCCAAAGGCCGAGACCAAAAACCGCCCGGCTTTTTCTTCGCGCAGATATTTTCCCGTACGCACCATGCGGCCTGTATGGGAGACCTTGCCGCCGTCAATATTATAAGCATGCACCATACCGTCGGCGTCAAACCAATGCTCCAGCCGCAGCCCGTCTCTCTCAAACAGGGCCGGGCCGTTGCGGTAAAATGTGCCGTTAAGGCCTTGGGGGATTGTGCCGGATATCAGCTTAACTTCCGGCGTTGATAAATCCGCCGCAGGTGCGCTGCGCCATCCCAACGCCCAAGGGTTTTTCTTGGCCGAGCGGGCATAGTTTTCAAAAGTTGACGCATTGGTCAATACATGGGGGGTTACCGCTTTCGCGCCGCATCCCGCCAGCGCTCCAAGAGCGCTGCTGGCGGCTAAGGCTTGTAGGGCCCCTCGTCTTGAAAATTCTATGCCCATCATCGCCTCCTAGTTTAGTTTCATGGCGTGAGTATTATCGCCATTGATGATTGTGAATTTAGCGTCTTTCCATTTCGCCGGGCCCATATTGCCAACGGCGTTGTTGGAAAAAGCATAAGGCTCGCTCGGGATGCCAAACAGATTAGTGTCCATTTCGCCGTTGCCGTTGACATCGTGAAAAAGCTTGATGGCATATTCACCGTCGGGCAGATTTGCATAATCAAACGTGACCGTATCGGTCTCAACATCAACTTGCGCGCCGCGCACAGCGCCGCCCTTTTTATAGCCGTCTTCGCTATTGAAAAGACCGGCCATTACACTGCCCTTTACATCTTTAATGCCTGTCAGGGTGACGGCGATATTAGCCTCGCCGTTAACGCCCTGTTTTGCGTCATTATCAGCCGCTAGGGCCGGGGCTGCGCTGACTGTCACCAGCATCATGGTCATAAATATTTTTTTAAATTCGCGTTTCATTATCGTCTCCAAATTGCCGTTCCTGAGTGAGAACATTCGAACTATGGCAGGAAAATTTGAAGGCGATATACGAGATACGCAGACAGGCCATTTGGCTTCGTGAACGGCGCAGCGACGCAGCTCGCGCCGCGCGAATAACGCGAAATCCCTCTTGCGAAGCGCAAAAATAACGGCATTGTTATTCACGTAACGCGAACTACAAAGAGTATATGCGCCAAATCATCAAAAATATGACGCCTATGTTGATCACTTGCCTCATCGCGGGTGTAGTGCTCGGCATTCTCTCGCCTTTTAACACAGACCAACTTTCAACCCTGTTTCGGTTTACCTATTGGATTGGCCTGTGCATCGCAGGCGGGCTCGGGGCGAGCGGCGCTGACCTCATTGCCCATCTTTTTAAGAAAAAACTGTCCATCTGGCCCTGCGCTTTTTTTCAGTCCATTACGGCCACCATAGCGGTGTTTATAATCATCACATGGCTGACCTACCATTTGGGCGGCCGCATACACAGCTTATTTGATGGCGTGATGACTTTTTTATATGTCTGGGTGATTTCCATTACCATAGCGGCAATAGGCGCACTGCTGAAAAAACGGACGGCAGACGAGGAAACCGTGCCAAGCCGCGCGGCTCTCTATGAGCGCCTTGCGCCAAAGCTACGATCCGCCGAAATATACGCCCTCGCAGCAGAAGACCATTATGTGCGGGTGATAACATCCAAAGGCGACGAACTTGTGCTCATGCGCCTCTCGGACGCCATCCGCGAGACCGCCCCCCTCAAAGGCCTGTCCCCGCATAGATCATGGTGGGTGGCAGAAGGCGGCGCACAGAAAGTCGGAAAATCAGAAATTATTTTACCGGAAGGCCAAGCCGTCCCCATCAGCCGCAGCGGCATGAAATTAGTGCGCGGCGCGGGGTGGGCTTAGGGGTTTGTGCTGGCCGTTTTATCCTTCAAAGGAACCGAAACGAGACGCCCTAGTTTTACCGGTAGCAGGCGTTTCTCTCCCTCATCCTGAGGAGTGAGCGTTAGCGAACGTCTCGAAGGAGGGTGCCTCATTAAGCCGATCCTTCGAGTCCCGACGCCTTGCGTCGCCTCAGGATGAGGGAGTCTTTAACGGCTCCTCCCGCCGCCAAAGCAGGCCAATCTATTTTGGCTCATCCATCTAGGCTTAAGGCTTATCCTGCCCATAAATGTGGCACTTAAGACCGCCAAATAGCGGGATGTCTATGGCTTCGCGGAGGTAATGCGAGCCGACCGCCTCAGCGGTTTTGATAGACGCGATATTACCGTGGGCGATGACGTGGATGACTTTCTCCCAGCCCAAAGTGTTAAAAGCATAATCCACGCAAGCCGCGCCCGCTTCTTTGGCATAGCCCTTGCCAGTAAAATCCTTGTGCAATGTCCAACCGATTTCAGGCGCTTCCCAGCCTTCGGGATACCACGGCCCGATGCGGCCAATCCACTGCCCGGTCTCTTTGATAACCACTGACATAAAGCTGTAACCTCGCACTTTTTGGTGACCGACCATGGTCACCATAGAGCGCCACGTCATCATCCTGTCCGTCGTCTGCCCGCCAATATAGCGCACGGTCTCTTCGTCGCTCATCATATCAACCCATGGGTCGATATCAGCTTCAAGGTCAATCTCGCGCAAGATAAGCCGCTCTGTTTCGATAAAGGTTTTCGTCATGGCTTATCCTTTTAGGGTTTATCTTGGCCGTAAATGAGGCGGGTGCGTCCACTGGCTTCATCATGCCTTGCTTCCAATAGCTTAGAGCCTAGTTTTTTGGCAAGGCGCACGCTGGGAATATTGCCATCGACGATGACATGGGCGACCTTGTTCCAACCGAGTGTATCAAATACGAACGGTAAGCAGGCTTTGGCGGCTTCAAAAGCATAGCCTTTACGTGTGTGCTTTGGATGCACGGCCCAGCCGATTTCGGGCGTAGGCCAACCCTGGGGATTATAGGGGCCAATACGCCCGACCCATTCACCCGTTTCTTTGTTGATGACCGAGAAAAATCCATAGCCGCGCACATGCCAATGGCCGATATTCATCGCCATATTTTGCCACGCGGCGGCTTCATCGCACGGCGTATTATTCCACAAATATTTGACGCTCTCCGCATCGCCCATCATCTCCGCCCAAGACGAAAAATCCCTCGCCCCGTCTATAGGGCGAAGGATGAGGCGTTTTGTTTCAAGCGTTGGAAACGGGTTAGTCGGCAAGGTCCGGATCCATTTGGGTGCAATCCGCCATTAGGCCTTTGACGGCGTCGACGGAATTTAGGAACATCTCGCGCTCGATTTTATTGAGGCGGATATTGAGAACTTTCTCGACCCCGCGCTTGCCGATAATAGCGGGCGCGCCGACATAAAGCCCGCGCACACCTGCGATTTGTCCCGAGAGGCGCACGGCGCATGGCAGCACGCGGCGCTTGTCTTTGAGGTAGGATTTCGCCATCTCAATCGCGCTTTCGGCGGGCGCGTAATAGGCCGAGCCATTGCCGAGCAGCCCGACAATTTCGCCGCCGCCCTTGCGCGTGCGCTGCACAATTGCGTCAATGCGCTCTTGCGTCGTCCATTTCATCTTGATCATATCGGGCAGCGGAATACCGGCCACTGTCGAATAACGGATCAGCGGCACCATAGAGTCGCCATGCCCGCCGAGCACAAAGGCGGTAACGTCTTCGATCGAGACTTTAAATTCATCGGCGAGGAAATGGCGAAAACGCGAGCTGTCGAGCACGCCGGCCATACCGACGACTTTGCGCGGCTGAATACCGGTAAATTTCTGCAAAGCCCAAACCATGGCATCGAGCGGGTTGGTGATACAGATGACGAAAGCTTTGGGCGCATGTTCTTTGATGCCCGCCGCGACCTGCTTAATCACGCCGAGATTTTTCGAGACCAAATCATCACGGCTCATCCCCGGCTTGCGCGGGAAACCGGCGGTAATGATGATAACATCCGCCCCGGCAATATCGGCGTAATCATCCGTGCCTTTAAAGATGCTGTCATTGCCAAAGACGGCGCTGGCTTGGCTAAGATCAAGTGCCTTGCCTTGCGCGGGGCCTTTGAAAATATCAAACATCACAATATCGCCAAGATCTTCGCGCGCCGCAACATGTGCCAAAGTTCCGCCGATCATGCCGGCTCCGATAAGTGCTATTTTTGCCCGTGCCATAATGTTCTCCTTTTGGGATGAGTTGGTTTGAGAGGTCTTTAGACCTGCCGCGCGCGAGTCGCAATGCTAGAAGTGTTGCGTCATGACACGAAAGGCACGCCATCATGACACGAAACCATTTGCAGTTCAGAACAAACCGACCTTTATTTGTCTCAACACCAATGGGAGGCCCACATGAAACGTACAGAGAAAATCGAAATCCGTCTGTCACATGAAGAAAAAACATCGCTGACTGGCCTAGCCGAAAAAGAGGGCCGTTCAGTCAGCCGACTAGTGCGTGATGTCATCAGCAAATATATGGAGCTTAACACAGCCCGTATCCCGTCCAAACTTAAGCGCTCCCAATTAGGGATACTGTTAACCCTTGCAGGAATATTAGGCTTTGGCGTGTCCAGCGCCCTAAGCCTAGTCGGGAAGTCTGAAATTTACCTCCTCAGCGGACGTGTGAATGGGATTGATTTTTACACACCCTTACACCGAAAGGCGCAAAAGCCTCATATCATCAATGTACGAACAACAGAGGGAGTTTATCAAATTCAAACCAGTTTTTCACCTGGGCCGGATTTATCCAGCCTCAAATTCAACATATGCAAAAAGGCGCATGATGGTTGCGAAGAAATTGCGGCAGATTCGCTCTTACTCCATCCCGATAAGCTATCTTCGCTGGACGCACATACGGAAGCGCAATCCTGGAGGCTAACTTTAGAGGGGCCTAATTATGGAAACAAAGCCAAAAGAGCCGCACGGAAAGGTTAAGTCATGCCTCCATAACCCGCCTTGCGCCGAGATAATCCTCGCTGCGCATTTCGATCAAGCGGCTTGCTGTGCGTTCAAATTCAAAAGCTTCCGTCCCGTCAACATATAGCTCGCTCGGCTCCACCGCCGCGCTCATCACCAGTTTTGTTTTTGTCTCGTAAAGCGCGTCTATCAGCGTGACGAAGCGTTTGGCTTCGTTGCGGCTCTCCGGCCCCATTTGCGGGACACTTTCTAAAATCAGCGTTTGGAAAGCATGGGCGAGGCGGAGGTAATCTGCCGCGCCTAGATTATTATTGCAGAGATGATCAAAGCTGGCGCGGGCTGTGCCGGAGGCGGTTTGTTGCAACACCAGCTCCCGCCCCTGCACGGTCAGCACGGTTTCGCGGGCCTCTGCCGCCCCTGTCAGCCTTTGCCACGCCGCCTCTATCCCCGCATCGGCCTTCGCCCCAAGCGGGCTGTAATAGACGGGGGCCGAGCTGAGCTGGCGCAGGCGGTGATCGGTCTCGCCTGTAAATTCATGAATGATGAGATGCTCGGGCATCATCTTTATAAAGGGTTCAAACAAGGCCCGGTTCAGCCCGTTTTTATAGAGGCCATCCGGCGGGCGGTTGGAGGTCGCGACCACGACCACGCCGCGCGCCCAAAGCGCCTCGAAAAGCCGCGATAAAATCATCGCGTCGGTAATATCGGTAACATGAAATTCATCAAAACAGAGCAGTTGCGCTTCTTCGGCAATGTCTTTGGCGACGGGCTTGATCGGGTCGCCCTCCCCCGTCTTGCGCCAGCTATGTATCCGCGCGTGCACATCGAGCATAAAGCCGTGAAAATGCACACGCTGTTTGTCCTGCACAGGCGCAAGCTCAAAAAACCAATCCATCAACATCGACTTCCCGCGCCCAACCCCGCCCCAGAGGTAAAGCCCTTTAGGCGCAATGGCGCGGCGGGAGAAAAACCACGGCTTGCCGGAGGGCTGTTTCAGCCGGGCCAACAAATTATCCAGCGCAGAGGCCGCTTCAAACTGAGCCGCATCTTCCTCCAGCGTGCCCGCCGCTATACGGCGTTTGAGTTCTGCGGTAACTGTCATCCGCCAGCTTGCAATCGCCAAATCGCCAGAACCAAAAGCCCGAATGCGCCAAAAATCAGCACAATAAAGAGCGGTTTATTTTTAATCGGAGCAGGCCTCATGAATTCGGTCTAGCGCGGAGGGCGGTAGCGTCAAGGTCAAAGCAAGGCTTTCGTTTATCCTACATTCATGTTAAGGTTAATATAAGTTAATCTATGTGCCTGCATTTCGTAGGCTTAGGGGGCTCATAGGGAGCCTGAATTTTATCGGAGGTTCCAATAATGGACCAACTATCACAACATCTGAGCTTCCTGCCCGCTGTGGCCGTGGGCCCGGTTATCGCGCTTTTGACAATTGTCATTGGCTATTTCATTTCTAAAATCGCCGCAGCGCTTGTCGCAGGCGGCATCAACCGCACGGGACTTGGCCGTAAAGCCAAAACAACAGGCGGCAATATCGGCAAATCTCTTGCCAAAGCCGTCTTCTGGGTTCTGTGGCTGATCTTCATCCTCATGGGCTTAAGTCAATTCCCGGTTCTGTCTAATCAGCTCGGTTTCTTAAACGGCATGATGGAAAATATCTTTGGGTACTTGCCTCAGCTTGCGATTGGCGGATTTGTCTTAGCCGTCGGTATTTTGGTCTCAAAAGTTGTCAAAGAAGCGCTGACATCGACACTAGAAGCGGCTCAAGTGGATCGTTTTGCGACGCGTTTTGGAATGGGCGGTGCCTCTGAAGATGGCGCAACCTCAAATTCTTTAGCGAAAAGCTTCGGTGGATTAGCCGCAGCCGTTGTAACAATCAGTGCCGCCGCCGTAGCTATCGGCATCTGGAACATTCCCGGAATTTCTGAGCCAGTATCAAATTTACTGGATACAATTCTGGGATACATCCCTCGCATTATAGGCGCAGCTATCATTCTTGGTATTTTCGTCTTTATCGGACGTTTCGTTTCAAACTTGGCGAAAAGCACCTTGCCGGCTCTTGGCGTCGATAACTCTTTAACATCATTGGCCAGTCTTGACGGCGAAGGTCCAAAATTTGTACCTTCAAATGTTATCGCTAACATTGGCTTCATCGGCGTAGCTCTTATGGGCCTAACCGCAGCTATGAAAGCTTTGGGCATTCCTGAACTCACCAACGTCTTTAACACATTGCTCGAAGTTGGCGGCCGTGTTGTTCTCGGCGCTGTTATTATCGGCGCTGGTCTGTTCATTGCGAACTTCGTCTCAAAAATCGTCGCTCAAACATCCGGCGACTTGGCCGGTAAGATCATTAAATATGCAACAATTCTGATTGTTACATTTATGGGTCTGGAAACGATGCAGCTTGGCGAAGGTATTGTTGATACAGCCTTCCGTTACTCTGTCATGGCAGCCGCTGTTGCGGCAGGGGTTGGCGGCGCCATCTCCTTCGGTCTTGGCGGACGCGAATGGGCCGGCAAGAAATTGCAAGAGTGGATGCCTAACAAGGCCGCTACCCGCGCCCGTAAGAAATAATCTTGCTGACATAAATTAGAAGAGCCGCTCTTTTGGGCGGCTTTTTTTTATGGCGAAATTTTTGCTATAGCGCGGATATTGGCGCGAGTAATATCTTCGTCGGATAGCGCTACCAAAGCTTCAATCCGTTTACGACAAAGATCATAGACTTCGGCAAAAGCTTTTTGCCTCGCCTCCAGCGGTTCCATATGCGCTGGGTCATCGACAGACCAATGAGCCTTGATATGGCGGCCGGGAAAAACCGGACAAACCTCATTCGCTGCATTGCCGCAAACCGTGATGACGATATCCATTTCGGTCTCCATCTCGGCAAATTCATTCCATGATTTCGAGCGGTAGATTTCCGTCCTATGGCCGCGTGATTCCAGTTCCGCCAAACCGTCAGGATGCGGCGCACTGCTCGGATGGCTCCCTGCCGACCAGCCAAGGAACCGCCCTTGCCCAAGATCATTGAGCAGCGCTTCGGAGAGAATCGAGCGTGCAGAATTCCCCGTACAGAGGAACAGGACGTTAACAGGCTTATTTGCAGGTTTACTTTTGGCTTCTTCATTTACGGACATAATTTATCACCCATTGATCGGCCCAGTCATCTGTCTCCGCTTTCTTGCCCTGCCAGCGCCAGACGAGGCTATCCTTTTTAATACCCTCAAACACCATACGCGAAAAAGGCCCTTTATCACCGAGCCGTTCCATCTCTAAAATGAAAGTCCCGTCGTCTTGAGGTCCGCCATAAAGCGAGAAATAACTGCCTTGATTATCAACCCATGTCTGCCGCCATAATTTATGCGGTTTGGAATAAGTCGAGACGCTTAGCCCGGCAAGACCGTTGGCCGCGACGCCGTCAAAATTCTCGGTAATAACGCAATCGCCAAAGGGCGAACGGGTGATCACATTGGTTCCGCTCCCTGTCGTCCCGTCGCCATTATCCCAGCTTAGCACCCAATCTCCGACCCAAAAATCCATCTGGCGATACTCCGCCTCTTGGCATGTCGCCTGCGCGGCTGCGACTAGCGCAGGCTCAGCAGAAGTTTCGCCCGCCTCAGCGCAGCCCGCCAACAAGGCCGCCACTACGCTAGCTGATATCAATAATCTCATGCCCGTCTCCCTAGGTATTTTATACTTTGCACTTTCGCGCTCTTCTTCTTTATAAACGGCTTCATGCATATTGTCGAAGAATTGATTGCTGAACGCATGCCAAAGCTTGTCGCCCGCCCGCGCCTGTGGCGCGCGGTGAAGCCTCTGGTCTACCGCCTGCTCGGATATGACGCGGCGGTCTCTCTGGTCAATAAAATCATGGACAAAAGCGGGCACGAAGCTTTCGCTATCACCGCCGCCCATATCAAGCCGGACGTCACATCAAAGGGCCTGCAAAACCTGCCGCCCGCTGGCCGCTGCATTATCATCACCAATCACCCGACGGGGCTCGCCGACGGCATGGCCGTCTTTGCCGCCATCCGGGATAAGCGCCCAAACCATCTCTATCTCGCCAATGCCGACGCGCTGCGCGTCATCCCGAATTGCCGCGATATCGTTATCCCCGTCGAATGGGTCAAGGATAAGCGGAGCCATTCAAAAACCCGGCAGACTTTGATAGACACCAAAAAAGCGCTGGAGGCTGAACGCTGCGTTGTCATCTTCCCGAGCGGACGCCTTGCCAAGCTCGGCTGGCGGGGCCTGCGCGATCAAAGCTGGGAGACCTCGGCGGCCATGCTCGCGCGTAAATATAAAGCACCCGTCATTCCATTGCGCATCCGCGCCCGAAATAGCTGGCTCTATTATCTGTTGGCCCAGCTCAATCCGGAGCTACGCGACATTACTTTGTTTCAGGAACTGCTCAATAAAGGGGGCTATAAATTCCGCCTGACATTCGGGAAGGCTATCCTACCGGAACTCCTTCCGAAAAATGCGGATGAAGCGACTGCGATGGTGCGGTATGTTGTCGAAAGCCTGTAAACTCGGGCTTCATATTCGAAGCAAATTAATCCCGGAGCAGTTCATTGACGCCAGTTTTGCTTCGGGTTTTGGCGTCTACGGTTTTAACGATAACCGCGCAGGCGAGGCTGTGGCTACCATCTTTGCTCGGGAACATTCCGGGGACGACAACGGAGTAAGCCGGGATTTCGCCGTAGCTGATCTCGCCTGTTTGGCGGTTATATATTTTCGTTGATTGGCTGATGAAAACGCCCATGGCGAGGACGCAGCCTTGCCGCACAATCACGCCTTCGACGACTTCTGACCTTGCGCCGATAAAGCAATTATCCTCAATGATGGTCGGGTTGGCCTGCAGCGGTTCGAGCACGCCGCCAATGCCTGTACCGGCGCTAATATGGCAATCTTTGCCCACTTGCGCGCAGGACCCGACCGAGCCCCAAGTATCAATCATCGTGCCTTCGCCGACATAGGCGCCGATATTGACAAAGCTGGGCATCAAGACGGCTCCGGGCGCAATATAAGCCCCGCGCCGCACAGTGCAATTAGGCACGGCGCGAAAACTTGCCGCCTGAAATTCGGCCTCGCCCCAACCCTCGAATTTTGACGGGACTTTATCCCACCAATTTCCGCCCGCAGCGCTGCCGGACATGATCCGGTTGGGCTCCAAGCGAAAGCCAAGAAGCACAGCTTTCTTAAGCCATTGATGGACAGTCCACGTCCCGCCTTCTTGAGAGGCCACGCGCATCTTACCGCTGTCCAAGCCCATAATCGCGGCCTCGACAGCCTCGCGATATTCGCCTTTGGTTGCAGGGCTAAGCGCTCCGCGGTCTTGCCATGCGGCGTTGATGGATGTCTCTAATGCGGCGGTTGTCATATCATGTCCTTAAATTCGCGGGCAACATAGGCGGAGCGTATGCCAAGTCAATGTGATTGATTTAAGAGCGCCGCGACAATAAGAAACCTTATGACCGATTTTACTTGCCGCTTATGCGGCCACAGCGACTATAACCAACTTCAAAGCTTTGAAGGCTGGATGGCTATGGCCAAAGGGACATCTGATGAACGCGCGAAAATCGCCGAAATCATCCGCGCGGATAAAGGGCTAGTCTTTGGCGCTATCGTCGCCTGTAAATCCTGCGGCCTCGCTTCGGTTCAAACCCCGCCCTCGCCTGCGGCTTTGGGGCGGTTTTACGAGGCCTATTATGCCAGCGATATGTATAGCACAAAGCGCGAGAAAAAGATCAAGCGCGCCGCCAAACGTGTCAGGCGCTTATCCACATTAACAAAAGGACGCCGTTTTTTAGATGTTGGGTCAAATCTCGGGTTTGCCGTGGAAGGGGCGCGGCTGATGGGGTTTGACGCGCGGGGGATAGAGATTGACAGCGAAGCCGTGGCCAGCGCCAAGGCCGATTTTCCTGACAACACTTACATATGCACAACAGTTGAGGCCTTTGCCGAAACCGGGCAGCAATTTGATATTGTCTATTGTTCCGAAGTTATCGAACACGCCATTGATTTTGTTAGTTTTGCGCAGGCGCTGCTAAAACTGGTCGCGCCGGGCGGACTGCTCTATCTCACCACTCCGGCGGGCGACCATAAGAAAACGCCGCAGCCGCTGGTGACTTGGGTGCAGGTCAAACCGCCGGAGCATTTGACATGGTTTGGCCGCGCGCATCTACGGCGTATGTTCGATAAGCCCGGCTATAAGCTGAAATTTACTTGGAATATGAAGCCGGGGCACAAGATTATCGTTAAGCGCGGCGTTTGAGTTTTTCCAGTGTCACATGCAGGCTTTCCAGAAATTTGGAACGGTCTTTGGGGGTGAAAGGCGGAGGCCCGCCTGCATTGGGCATTTCGGCTCCGGCGCGCAAATCCGCCATTATCGCCCGCACGGCTATGGCGCTGCCAATGGAGTTCTCCGTAAAGGCTTTGCCATTGGGCGCGAGGACAGCCGCCCCCGCCTTTAAGCACCGATCCGCCAGCAGAATATCAGAGGTTATGACAATGGCATTCTTATTAGCCCGCTCAGCGATATAATCATCGGCGGCGTCAAAATTATCTGAAACCGTGACAGACGTAATTCCCGGCTCTCGCGGGGCGCGCAGGAAAGAATTGCTGACCACGGTTACGGGCACAGCGTGGCGCCGCGCGACTTTATAAGTCTCTTCGCGCACCGGACAGGCATCGGCGTCAATATAGATGTGAAGCAGGGGAGATGATATTTCCATAACCGCGTATAACATGGTTGTACCGAAAGGGAGTCTTTTCCTGACTGATATTTCGCCCTTGCAATCCGCCTCTGCGCGGCTATAAGCCCGCATTCCTTCACCGAAGGACGTAGCGCGATAGGCTAAAGGCATGCCTATCCGCTCGAAAAGGCAGCTGCGCGGGCTCTTCTCCCGCAAGGCCATATCTAGGAGACCGAAATGCCCAAAATGAAGACCAAGTCAGGCGCAAAAAAGCGCTTCAAACTGACCGCCAGCGGTAAGGTGAAAGCCGGACAAGCCGGCAAACGCCACGGCATGATTAAACGCACTAATGACCAAATTCGCAAATTGCGCGGCACCACTGTTCTCTGCAAACAGGATGCGAAAGTCATCAAGAAATCGTTTCTGCCCTACGGCAAGAAAAATAAATAGTCAGTTCGGAGTAGATTATGTCACGCGTAAAACGCGGCGTCACGAAACATGCACGCCATAAAAAAATCATCGACGCAGCCAAGGGTTACCGAGGCCGCCGTAAAAACACCTTCCGCATCGCCAATCAGGCGGTCGAGAAGGCCGGACAATATGCCTATATTGGCCGTAAGCTGAAAAAACGCCAATTTCGCGCTCTTTGGATTCAGCGCATCAACGCTGCTGCCCGCGAGCACGGCATGACCTATGGCCGTTTTATGGACGGGCTCAACAAAGCCGGGATTGCCATTGACCGCAAAATCCTCGCCGACATGGCTGGCAACGAGCCGGACACGTTCAAAGCCCTCGTCGAGACAGCGAAGAAACACGCAAGCGTTCCGCATACGGTTAAAGCTTAAGCGGATTTAAGATATTACGAAAAAGCGGCCCGTGAGGCCGCTTTTTTTATGGGCTACACTGAGTTGACAGGACTATTTACAGCCCCTATAGGCCCGCTTAATCCGCGCAGTTTTATTCTGCGCTCTGACCTGTGCGACATCCTTTTGGAACGATGCAGGCGGGGTCCTCCGGTCGACGTTATCGTTCACCGGGGCGCGCAATGCTGTGCGGGTACATGATTTGATCCGGTGGATCAAATCAAATGAAGCGCCGAAACCGTAAGGTTTCGGATAACGGAAGTTGAGAATGTTTGAAGCCCTTGGCGATAGACTTGGTAATGTCTTTGACACCCTGACGGGGCGCGGCGCGCTGTCCGAAAAGGATGTGGCTACCGCTATGCGCGAAATTCGCGTCGCCTTGCTTGAGGCCGATGTTGCCTTGCCTGTCGTCAAGCAATTCATCGAGAAAATTAAAGTCGAGGCCGTCGGCGAAAAAGTCATTAAATCGGTTAAGCCCGGCCAGCAAATCGTCAAAATCGTCCATGACGGCCTGATTGATATGCTCGGCGGAACATTGTCCGAAGCCGAAGACGATATTGAGGCGGCGGCTGTAAGCTCTCAGCTTAATCTCGCGGGCCGTCCGCCTGTCGCCATTCTTATGGCCGGGCTACAAGGCTCGGGTAAAACCACTTCGGCCGGTAAAATTGCCAAATTTCTCAAAGAACGCGGCAAGCGCAAAGTGTTGCTCGCCTCGCTCGATACCAACCGCCCCGCCGCGATGGAACAGCTTGGCATTCTGGCCGAACAAACGGGTACGGGATTCCTGCCAATTGTCAAAGGCCAGAGCGCATTAGAGATTGCCAAGCGGGCGATGGATGAGGGCGCTAAAGGCGGCTATGATGTCGTCTTCCTCGATACGGCGGGCCGCACGACAATTAATGATGAATTGATGGACGAGGTTGCGGCCATTGCCGAAGCGACAAAACCGATTGAAACGCTGCTGGTCGCCGATGCGCTGACCGGGCAAGACGCGGTCGAAACCGCCAAACGCTTTCATGCCCGCCTGCCTCTGACCGGGCTTGTGCTAACGCGAATTGACGGCGACGGACGCGGCGGCGCGGCTTTGTCCATGCGGGCCGTGACAGGTCTGCCGATTAAATTTCTGGGCACGGGCGAAAAGCTCGACGCCCTCGAAGCCTTTGACGCCGAAAGATTAGCCGGACGTATTTTGGGCCAAGGCGATATTGTCTCCCTCGTCGAGAAAGCCTCGCAAGTCATCGACGAAAAAGACGCCGAGAAAATGGCCAAGAAGATGGAGAAAGGCACGTTCGATCTGGACGACCTTGGTAAGCAGCTTGGCCAGATGCAGAAAATGGGCGGCATGGGCGGCTTGATGAAAATGCTCCCCGGTATGGGTAAAATGAAAAAGCAGCTCGACGCGGCGGGCGGTATTGATGACCACCTCCTCAAACAACAACAAGCGATTATTCTCTCTATGACGCCGCTTGAGCGCAAAAAACCCGACCTGCTCAAGGCCTCGCGCAAAAAGCGCATCGCGGCAGGTTCAGGCATGTCGGTTCAAGAGGTCAATAAGCTTCTTAAAATGCACCGCCAAATGTCCGATATGATGAAGAAAATGGGCAAAGGCGGCATGGCCGGAATGGCGGCGCAAATGGCCGGGATGCCCGGAATGCCTAAAATGCCCGGCGGCATGATGGGCGGCAAAGGCGGCATGCCCAATCCGGCGGATATGGACCCTGCCGCGCTCGAAGACTTAAAAAAACAAATGGGCGGCATGGGTAAGCTTCCCGGTCTCGGAGGCGGCTTGCCTGGGTTAGGCGGCGGCAAGCCGCGCCTGCCCGGTATTGGCGGCCTGCCATTTGGCAGAAAAAAATAACTTAATCTTGAACAGTCATTAAAAGGAAAAAACCATGGCACTCAAACTACGTCTGGCCCGTCACGGCGCCAAAAAGAAACCCTATTACCGTATTGTGGTCGCGGATAGCCGCTCCCCGCGTGATGGCCGTTTCATTGATATTGTCGGCTCATATAATCCGATGCTGCCAAAAGACAGCGAAGACCGCGTTAAGCTGAATGTTGACGAGATCAAAGTCTGGCTCGCCAAAGGCGCGCGCCCGACAGAGCGCGTTGCGCGTTTCCTCGGAGCCGCCGGTCTGTGGGACTGGAAACACGGTAACAATCCTGAAAAAGGCAAGCCCGGCGCGAAGGCTGCGCAGTTGATATTGGATAAAGCCGATAAAGCTGAAGCCCGCAAAGTCGCCGAAGCCGAAGCCAAGGAAGCGGCCAAAGAAGCTGCGGCAGCAGCCGATCTCGCCGCCAAAGAAGCTGAAGCCGCCGAGAAGGCTGCCGCCGCTGAAGCGAAAGCCGCACCTGCTAAAGAAGAGGCTCCTAAAGAAGAGGCTGCCCCGGCTGAAGACGCCCCCGCAAAAGAAGCGCCAAAAGAGGAAGCACCTAAAGAGGAAGCACCTAAAGAAGACAAAAACGCTGCCTATATCGCCAAGGTTAAAAAATACGACGCCGAGGCTGATGAGGCTGTTATCACCAAAATCATCAATCATTGCGGCATCGCGCTGCAATCCGAAGATGGCAAATATGTTGCCTGTTCTGACGAAACCGAGCGCAATACTGTGCGCGATAGTTTCCTGAAAAAGAAACTCGGCCTTGAAGGCGAAGACGCCGACCTCGACGCCAAAGTCATGGCCGTTTGCGAGACCATGAAGGACGACAATAAAAAATGTCGCGTGGCGTTTTATTATCTGCTTGCCAAAAATGAAGGCAAGCTGGCCGATCTTTAGGCTCTACGAAATCACAATTGAGGCCCGCCTTTAAGGCGGGTTTTTTATGCGCAAAATTAGGACGCGCTTTCTAATCTTACCGCCTATCTCTGCCCTATCGAACACCCCTTATGGAGATAGTCATGACGACTGAAATTTTAGAAACAAAAACATTCACCCCTGTAGCCAATACAATCCGCGCTGTGCGCCGCACGCGCCGCGCCTATTTTGGTCTGCATGTTGCCGCCTTTGAGCAAGCCCAAATCGGTTTTGCCAAAGCCCGTACTTTAACAGACGAGTTTTTCAACGAGCTTGTTGTTAAAGGCGAAGCCATTGAAGTTAAAGCCGGCGATGTTTTCAAAGGCACGCAGGTTAAAGTCATCGCAAGCTATAATGACGCCGGCGACACACTGCGCGATATTTTGCCGCTTTCTACGAGCCGCGTTGAAGAGTTGGAAGCTGAAGTCGCTGAATTGACAGCCAAGCTTGGCACGCTCGCGAAATCGGCGGCGAAAAAGCCCGCTACGAAAAAGAAGACTGCTGCTAAAGCGAAAATAGTGCTGGCCGAGAAATATCTGCCATACCTGCAAGGCGTTTTGGCTTATGATAAAAAAGCTGACGGCGCTATCGTTAAGAAAATCGTCGATCATCTTGGTATTGCCCTGCAAAGCCGCGACGGCCAGTTCGTCGCTTGTTCAGACGAGACTGAGCGCCACACCGTTCGCGATAGCTGGTTGATTAAAAAACTAGGCCTGAAAGCCAACGCCGCCGCGCTTGACGCCAAAGTTATGGCCGTTTGCGAGATCATGCAAAAAGACCGTATGAAATCACGCGTCACATTCTACTACCTGCTCGCCAAAACCGAAGGCAAGCTGACTAGTCTTTAAGCCAATTAAGTGTCCCCCGATTTAATCGGGGGTCTCCCACAACGGGATCCAATTTAGCCGGAGGTCGAAAGACACTCCGGTTTTTTTATGGCTACTCTATATCCAACGTCACTAAATCCAAGGTTTGCGGATAAACCATGGCTTGAAAACGGCTATGAATCTCGGGGCTTTCTTGGCCGCTAAATTGCAGCATCATAATGCCGAAAGCGTCATTGGCCGGATCAATCCAAAAGGTCGTGCGCGCGGCGCCGCCCCAGCTCCATTGTCCTGTGCCCATACCGGTTTTTGTGAGCGCTTCGGGCGTTGCTGACAACACAACACGGCCGCCATAGCCAAAGCCGACATCGCTGCTCTCGCGAAGTTGCGGCATTAGAAATTTATCATCCTCGTCCATCTGGTTGACCATCATCATATCTACGGTGGCCTCGTCGAGCACGCGGTGTCCGTTATAAATGCCGCCATCCAGCATCATCTGCGCAAACCGCGCATAATCGCCAAGAGTCGAGACAAGCCCGCCGCCGCCGGATTGATAGGCATTATCATTCAGGAAAGGGCTGGTCTGGCCGTCTTCGGCCACGACAAAGCTGCCATCTTTCAGCTTATGATAATTAGTGGCGAAACGCGGTTTTTGATCAGCGCTAACCTGAAAGCTTGTTTCGCTCATGCCGAGCGGGGTAAAGATGCGCTCATCCATAATCTCGCCAAGCCTTTGCCCGGTGACGATTTCGGCGACGCGGCCAAGGACGTCAATGGAATAGCTGTAATACCAGCCGTCTCCGGGCTGGGCCAGCAGAGGCAGTTTGGATAATTTGGTCATTTTAACGGATAAACCTTCGCCCGGTTTGAACAGGCCGGCCTTGCTATAGGCCGCCTCGACCGGATTGGACTCGCCGAAAATACCGTAGCCCATGCCGGCGCGGTGTAGCATCAAATCTTCCAGCGTCATCGGCGCGGCTTGCGGGGCGTAAGCGGGTTTGCCGTCCTCGCCCTTGCTAACCACCATCATAGTGGCCAGTTCGGGAATATATTTCGCTACCGGGTCTTCGAGGCTTAATAATCCCTCTTCTTGCAAATCCATGATGATCGCCGAGGTGATCGGCTTGGTCATGGAATAGATGCGAAACACAGTATCCATCTCGACGGGCTGTTCCCGCTCGCGGTCACGCTCGCCGAAAGCGCCCGTATAAACCGTATGGCCTTCATCAAAGACCAGCGCGGAGACGCCGATAACCTCGCCGCTCTCGACAGCGGTGCTCAGCAGACTGTCCATGGCGGCTTTGTCAAAGGCTGGCGGACATCGGAAATGGCGGATTGCGCGGTGCAGCCGATAAGCAGAAGTGCGGAGAGAAGAAGAGCGTGTTTCATGGGAAGGGCCTTAGCTGTGAGATTTCACATTAAACTAAAAACAGACCTTATGCTGGTTTATTTTTGCTCTAATTCGGCGATGCGCTCTGCCAGCCTGTGACATCGCAGAACTTTGTCGCGCAATTCCTTATAGAAGAAACTCGTATCCCCATTGTCTTTGACAATTCGGGCCATATCTATGGCCATCTTATCGCCTTCCCTTGTAGTCTTGGCATAGCCTTTTTCTTTTAAGCGGTCGCCCTGAATGCCGTGACCTTTATAGGCGAGTAAAGGCGCCATGCCAAAAGCTACGCCCAAAACGATGATTTTATAGAGTTCATAATATGCCCCGCCAATTACTGATGAAAACACTATAACATAACTAGCGGAAAAGTAAAATCAGCGGGAAGTTGAAGAAATCCATATTGCCAAATTCTAAAACAAAGCGCCTTTAAGGCCGTCGAGCACAAATTGCGCGGCGAGGGTGGCGAGCAAAACGCCGAGTACGCGGGTCAGGACATTGGTGAAGGTTTTACCCATCAATCGCATTAACGGGCCAGAAATCAGGAGCGCTAATAATGTGACAATAAGCACGGCGGCCAGAGCGGCGAGGATGACTAATTCTTGATGCCAGCTACTTGTCCGAGACATTAAGATAAGCAGTGAGGCCATTGTTCCCGGCCCGGCGATCATTGGAATGCCCATGGGGAAGACGGAAATATCTTCGGGGTCGGTCGCGTCTTCCAAAGCTTCTTCGGCGCGGCCTTCGCGTTTCTCCGTGCGTTTCTCAAACACCATATTCAAGCCGATAATAAAGAGCATTATCCCGCCGGCAATGCGCAGAGCGTCGAGGCTAATGCCGAGCTTGGCGAAAACAAACTCGCCCGCATAGGCAAAACCAAAAAGAATGATGGCGGCAACAATAACCGATTTGAAGGCCATAATGTTTTGATGTTTGCGCGAGGTGCCATGGGTCAGCGTTGCGAAAATCGGCGCGCATCCCGGCGGGTCAATAATCACAAACAAAATGGCAAAGGCCGAAATAAAAAGCTCAACATCGAACATAAGGCAGGCCTAATCCTAAAAAACGAAAGGCACAAGACCTTCTGCCCTTGAAAAATTGGGAGAGCTTCCCATATTGACAATATGATATCATTTTGATATCTAAATATTGCAAGACGAAAAGGAGAGACATATGAGTGATATTAGAGAAAGAGAAGTTAAATCGATTAACGGCATTCCGTTTTTACTATTTTTACTAGCGGCGTTGCCGGCTGGAATCATAGTTTTTGTGAAGGCTATAAATTCCGTTCAGAGTAACTTTGGGACGGCCATCTGTGTCATCGCGGCGATTACCGGTTTTATCACCTGGCTCATATGCCTTTGCGGCCTTTATAAAGTTGAGCCCAATAAATCGGCGGTGCTGAGCCTGTTTGGGAAATATATAGGCACGGTGCGTACGCCCGGCCTCCGTTTTAACAACCCGTTTTTCAGCAAGAAGAAAATCTCGCTTCGTGTGCGCAATTTCGAGAGCGGCAAGCTTAAAGTCAACGAACTGGACGGCTCGCCTATTGAAATCGCGGCGATTGTGGTCTGGGAAGTCAATGACAGCGCCGAAGCCGTGTTTAATGTCGATGACTATGAGAGCTTTGTGCAAATTCAGTCCGAGGCCGCGATCCGCGCCATGGCGACGAGCTATCCTTATGACCAGAATGAAGAGGGCCAGATTTCCCTGCGCTCGCACCCGGCTGAAATTTCGGAGCGTTTGCGCAAAGAGATTCAAGACCGCCTGATCCAAGCCGGGATTAACGTCATCGAATCGCGTATTTCTCATCTCGCTTATGCGCCCGAAATCGCCCAAGCCATGTTGCAACGCCAGCAAGCCGGCGCCATCATTGCGGCCCGGCAGCAAATTGTCGAAGGCGCGGTGGGTATGGTCGAAATGGCGCTGGACGCACTTAGCAAAAGAGGCGTGGTTGATCTCGACGAGGAGCGCAAAGCCACCATGGTCAGTAATCTGCTCGTCGTGCTTTGCTCAGACCGCGCGACCCAGCCCGTCGTTAATACAGGGTCGCTTTACTAGCGATCCATGGCGGCGAAGAAATCATATCCCCTGCGCATCAATCCCGATGTGCTCAAAGCGATGAAGCGCTGGTCAGATGATGAACTGCGCTCCGTCAACGCCCAGATTGAATATGTCCTGCGCGAGGCGCTGCGAAGCCAAGGGCGGCTTTACGAAACCAAAGCAGAGCCCGTGAAAACAAAGCCTCAAAAGGAGAGTTAAATGCGAGACGGAAGATGGCAGCATAAAGTCGAGACCTTCAAGCAAAATATGTGGTCTTATAAGTCCAAAGATGTAGACGCGCAGATGAGCGAGCGGCTCAACCGCCTGGGCATGGAAGGCTGGGAATTGGTGGCTGTAAAGCCTTACGGAACCTACACCCAATTTTACCTGAAACGCCCATTTTAGGCAGGCTGGATTAAACCGATTTTCCGCGCAAAAAACGCCAAGTTTTACGCAGAGTTCTCTTGCCGAAATGATAGGGGCTGCTGGCGATTTTCATCATCCGCCGCATACGCCGCCAGCGTTTGCGGGCAACGGGTTCATATTCCGGGGTCAGATACTCAAAGAAAGTTTGGCTGACCGCCTCCCAACTATAAGTCTGGGCGTGAGCGGCGGCATCTTTGCGGTCAAGATCAAGACAAGCCAGACAGGCCGCACGCAAATCATTATCGACAACCCCGGCTCGGCTCCCCGGGATAATATCAACCGGCCCCGTCACAGGAAAAGCGGCTACGGGCGTGCCTGTTGCCATGGCCTCGATAATCACCAGCCCGAATGTGTCGGTCTTGGACGGGAAGACGAAAACATCAGCGTCGGCGAAATGGCAGGCGAGGTCTTTGCCAAATTTAGCGCCAAGAAAATGGACATCAGGATATTTGCGCCGGAGCTGCCCCATTTGCGGGCCGTCGCCAATGACGGCTTTACTCCCCGGCAGATCAAGCTCTAGGAAAGCTTCGATATTCTTCTCAACCGCAACGCGCCCGACATTGATAAAGACAGGGCGGGGCAGGTTTTTATAGACATCTTCAGGATTCGCGCGTTTGGCAGGATTGAACAATTCTGTATCCACGCCGCGCGCCCAAGGGGCGAGATTGGTAAAACCGCGCGCGCCTAAAAACTCGACCATAGACGGCGTCGTCACCATGGTGCGCCCGCCGCTATTATGAAAGTCTCGCACAAATTTATACGGCCAAGACAGCGGGATGAAGGGAAAGCGCGCCTTGATATATTCCGGAAACTTTGTGTGATAACTCGTTGTAAAAGGCATGGCCCATTTCAAGCACAGCGATCTCGCGGCTTGTCCTAACGGGCCTTCTGTGGCGATATGCACCGCTTCAGGGCCAAATTTTACGATGCGCCGCGCGACATCGGCTTTGGCAAAGAGCGCCAGACGGATATCGGGATAGGTCGGAAGCGGCAATGTCCAATAGCCGTCTGACGGCGCAATGATTTCGACAACGTGCCCATTGGCCCGCAATGATTCCACGGTCTTAGACAGCGTACGCACAACGCCGTTCATCTGCGGTTCCCAAGCATCAGTGACGAGTAATATCTTCAAAATCTACCTCAGGATTCAGACGATCCGCATTCGAAGGCGCATCATAGCGTTATGAGCGCGCTACGCCAGTCCCGAAAAGCAAAGTCGTTTCGGGGTCGCGATGAAAAATTCATAGATATCCCAAGGATTTAACCCCCCGTTAACGAAAAATTTTCTTTTTTGGCACACTAGGTATTGACGGATGGAGGCAAATCAACACTATATATGGTGAAGAAACGCACCGGAGGGTTCCGGGGTTTTCCATTCAGAACGAGTTTCCGGTGATGTGCCAGTGGCCATGACAGGATGATTTTGACGGCAAAAACAAGCCGGCCGAGGTAATTTGCAGGCCGCAATAAGGAGTTTAGGGGGAAATATGTCTGAGAGTAATGATACTGAGTTTTCGGCTGCATTAGCCGAGGTTGAAACCGCGTCAATGGATGAGGTTGCATCAAAACCCACACCAAGCGCCCGGCTTGAAAAGCCTGCCCGAAAAGACGGCCCTATTGAGCGTAAAATCGGCGCTGTAAAGCAAGTCCGCAGCCGTGATGATTTACTCACTGACTTTGGCAAAAAAACTCTTGTAGACCGTTATCTCCTGCCCGAAGAAACTTATCAGGATATGTTCTCGCGCGTGTCCGAAGCTTACGCCGATGATACCGCCCACGCCCAGCGTCTTTACGATTATATGTCAAAACTCTGGTTCATGCCTGCGACGCCTGTACTCTCCAATGGCGGCGCGGCTCGCGGCTTGCCGATTTCTTGTTTCCTCAACGCTGTCGATGATAGTCTTGATTCTATTGTCGGCGCTTGGACAGAAAATGTCTGGCTGGCCTCCAATGGCGGCGGCATTGGCACCTATTGGGGTAATGTGCGCTCTATTGGCGAGAAAATCGGACGCGCGGGTAAAACCTCCGGCATCATTCCTTTTATCCGCGTCATGGACAGCCTTACGCTCGCAATATCACAAGGCTCCCTGCGGCGCGGCTCTGCGGCTGTTTATCTGGATATCCACCATCCGGAAATCGAAGAGTTCCTTGAAATTCGCAAACCTTCCGGCGACTTTAACCGTAAGTCCCTCAACCTACATCATGGCCTGAACATCACAGACGAGTTCATGAATGCCGTTAAAGACGGCAAAGACTTTGGCCTGCGCAGCCCGCACACAAATAAAGTCATCAAAACTATTTCGGCGCGTAAGCTGTGGCAGAAAATTCTCGAAATGCGCTTGCAGACCGGCGAGCCCTATATGATTTTCTCCGACACGGTGAATAAGGCTTTGGCCAAACATCAACGCGATCAGGGCCTGAAAGTCCAGCAGTCTAATCTCTGCGCCGAGATAATGTTAGCCACAGGGCTGGATAAATATGGCAAGCAGCGCACGGCTGTCTGCTGCCTCTCATCTGTCAATGCTGAAAAATGGGATGAGTGGAAAGACGAAGAAGGCTTCATCGAAGATATTATGCGTTTCCTCGACAACGTCCTGCAGGATTTCATCGACAATGCACCGGGCAAAATGAAAGACGCCAAATATTCCGCCGCGAGAGAACGCTCTGTCGGGCTCGGCCTGATGGGTTTCCACTCTATGCTGCAAAGCAAGACCATTCCGTTTGAGAGCGCCATGGCTAAGTCTTTCAATAACCGTATCTTCCGCCATATCCGGCGCGGCGCGGATGCGGCTTCCGTCAAACTAGCTGATGAGCGCGGAGCCTGCCCCGACGCGGCAGATGCGGGCGTGAAAGCCCGGTTCAGCCACAAAATGGCCGTAGCCCCGACCGCTTCTATCTCGATTATATGCGGCGGCACATCAGCAGGCATTGAGCCTATTCCGGCCAATATCTATACCCATAAAACCCTGTCAGGCTCTTTCACAGTTAAAAACCGTCTGCTTGAAGAGCTGCTCGATTCCAAAGGTCTGAACACGGATGAAGTCTGGGCGACGATCCTTGAAAACGAAGGCTCTGTTCAGTTCATGGAAGCATTGGACGAACATGAAAAAGCGGTTTTCCGCACAGCTTTTGAAATTGATCAGCGATGGGTGATTGAACATGCCGCAGACCGTGCCCCCTATATCTGTCAGGCGCAATCACTCAATATCTTCATCCCCGGCGATGTTGATAAATGGGATTTACATATGCTCCATTGGCAGGCGTGGGAAAAAGGCGTGAAATCGCTCTATTATTGCCGCTCCAAATCGATCCAGCGTGCGGCTTTTGCAGGCTCAACCGCTAAAACCGAGATGGAACAGGCGATGGAAGCTGCCGCGCCAACCGATTATGAAGAGTGCCTTGCTTGTCAATAGGGCCTGCCAATAGGCAATAAATTTAGATTTTATGGAATAAAACGCCTCTTAAGGGCGTTTTTTATATGAAAGGTGATTTAAGTCACGGATAGTTAACCTCGTTAAGCCTATGTTAAGGGGTGTTAATTTAATTTTAACATGATTTTGTCTTTTTAGAGAGACGAATAGACCTATAATATGCTAGAGATAGCTTCGCGTTTAGTCGCGTGGGGCTGGCAAACGATGAAAAGGACCCTTTTGGTGTCAAAATTGGGATGGATATCCTGCCTTAGATGCATAAAAAAACGCAGCTCTGCTGTGGGTTTTGGCGCTATCAGCGCCGTAATGGTGATGAGCCTGTCGGCTCATGCGCAAAGTACTGTTGAACAATCTTCCAATAAGGCCGTTATCGCTCCAACGGAAGGGCTAAACCTCAATTTACCCGCAAACACTCCCGATTTCTCTTCTTTCAATACTGATTTTGGCACAAACCTTCTTGATTTACCGGCCGAAGCCATTGGATCGACCCTGTTTAAGCTCGATATTGCAGACCCGGCCTGCCTGACAGGCGGAGGCACCTGCCTGCGCCGGGATGACACGCTCGATTTCGGCTATAGTAAAGCCTTTAGCACGCGTAGCTTGACGGGCTTGGATTTAACCCTGACGCCTCGCGCTTCGCTTCGCTATAATGATGACGGCTCTTCCGCTTTGGTCGGCGCCGTGATCGAAATCGGTGAAAATTTGCGCAAAGGCTCGGATTTGGACAATAATACGTGGTATTTCTTTGCCGGGGCAGACGCCGAAGCCTTGACCTATTCCCCGAATTCTGTGAGCCGGTTGACGAGTGGTCAATTCCATCTGCAAGACCGTATTATCGTCGGCGACGCGCAAGCTGGCCTCGGTTACCGCATCGGTGATGCTGATGTTTCGCTCTCTTATCTGCGCCGCGAAGCCACTGCCGAGGATTTCAGCTTCAAAGAAGACGCCGCTGCGCTGTCTTTTACCTGGAAGCGCTAAACACCCTTTAAACTTCCGCACTCCTGTCTTGCTCCTTATCCGTCAATCCCTTATGACGCTGGCAAATATTGATTATCTATAGGACTAACCATGGCAGGCCATTCCAAATGGGCCAATATCCAGCACCGCAAGGGACGTCAGGATAAGGCTCGCTCCAAGCTGTTTTCAAAACTCGCAAAAGACATTGCGATTGCTTCAAAAATAGGCGGCCCTGATCCGGATATGAATCCGCGCCTGCGGCTCGCGATCAACAATGCCAAGGGCCAATCCATGCCCAAGGATAATATCCAGCGCGCCGTTGATAAGGGCGCGGGCGGCGAAGGCGATGACTTTGAGGACATCCGTTATGAAGGTTTCGGCCCCGGCGGCATCGGCTTTATCGTCGAAGCCAGCACGGATAATAAAAACCGCGCGGCTATGGCTGTGCGCACAGCGTTTTCAAAAAATGGCGGCGCGCTCGGCGAGACCGGCTCTGTCGCCTTCATGTTCGGCCAAGTCGGCAAAATCGAATACCCCCTTAGCGTCACCGACGAGGACGGCATGATGGAAGCCGCGATTGACGTCGGCGCAGAGGATGTCGAAACCGACGCAGAGGCCGAAGATCAATGGGACGAATATGAGCCCCTCCACACGGTCTGGACGGCGCGCGATGATCTCGGCGCGGTCGCCGCGGCGCTTGAAAAAACCTTCGGCGAAGCCAAATCTGTCAACCTTGTCTGGAAAGCCGAAAACGAAATTGATAATCCCGATCAGGCCGCCGCCGTTATCCGTCTTATGGACGCGCTGGACGATGTCGATGATGTCGGCACGGTGTTTCACAATTTTGAAATGTCCGAAGCGGCGATGGCGACATTGGAAGATTAAGCCATTTCGCCTTCCCTGTCATTCCGCACGTAGGCGCAGCCCCGGAATGACAAGGGAGAATAGAGGGGCACGCTTGGCCTCACATATATCTTGAACTGTCCCAGCTCTTGGAAAACGGCTTTGACCGCCCGCTGGCCTGCACGATCATGACATGATCGCGGGTTAATTCGCTGGGGTGATCGACGCCGCAGCTATGGGCGATCATTTCGACTTCTTTTTGGATGGTCTTGCAATAATTCATCACCCGCACGGCTTTATTTGTGGGGTCTAGCCCGCGTTGCAGGCGTTTATTATGCGTTGTGATTCCGGTCGGACAGGTATTCTCGTCGCATTTAAGCGCCTGAATACAGCCCAGCGCAAACATAAAGCCCCGCGCCGCATTGACAAAATCCGCGCCAGCGCACAGGGCCCAAGCGGCATCGGCGGGCGTGACCAACTTACCGCTAGCAATCAGCGCGATGCGCTCCCGCAGCCCTTCCTCGCGAAGAAGATCATCCATCAGCGGCAGGCCCTCGCGAATAGAAAGACCCATATTATCGAGCAAGGGCAGAGGTGCCGCCCCTGTCCCTCCGTCGCCGCTATCTATCGTCATAAAATCAGGCGCGGACTCCAGCCCGCGTTTTTTGATCTCTTTAACGAGTTCTTGTATGGGCGCGATATTGCCGACGACAAATTTAATGCCTGTCGGGCGGCCCGAAGTCTCCCGCACCATATGAATGAGGTCAAGCAATTCGGCAGGATCCGCCGCATCGACATGACGGTTAGGCGAGATCGCGGCCTCGCCTTCTGTAATGCCGCGAATGGCAGCAATTTCAGCCGTCACTTTTTCGGCCGGCAGAATGCCGCCCTTGCCGGGTTTGGCACCTTGGGAAAGCTTAATCTCGATCATCTTGACATCCGGGCTTTCGCAGACTTTCTTAAGCTTATCCGTATTCAGAGTCATATCTGCATTTCGCGCACCGAATTTCCCTGTGCCGAGCTGCCAGACCAGATCGCATTCGCCTTCAAGGTGATAAGGCGAAACCCCGCCTTCGCCGGTATTAAGCCAACACCCCGCCATTTGCGCCCCGTGCGAGAGCGCCTGCACGGCGGGCTTGGACAGTGAGCCGTAACTCATCGCGGAGATATTAAACAAGCTTGTCGGCGCATAGGGACGGCGCGCATCCTGACCGATAATAAAAGCCGGTTTCGGGCTGTGCTGGCCTTCCAGCTTGGGGAACATGCCATTGGCAAATATCACCGTGCCGGGAGAGAGGACTTTGGTCGATCCAAAGGGCACAGTCTCGTGGCCATCGTCGCAGACATCATTAATATAGTCGCGCTGCGCCCGGTTAAACGGCATTTCCTCGCGGTCCATAGCAAAGAAATATTGCCGGAAAAATTCGCCGAGTGTGGAAAACAATCCGCGAAACCGCCCCATCACCGGATAATTTCGGCGCACCGTATCTTTAGTTTGGGTCACGTCGATAATAAACATGACCAATATGGCAATGACGACAATGCCCAAAACAAACAAAAACAACGAGCCCAGAATATTCAGCCCCCGTATCGCCGTCCCCGTCAGCATTTCCATAGTCGCGGACATGCCGCCATCACTTGTGGCCATAATCGCATTCACAAACAGCATATGTCTCTCCCTGAAGCTGATTATGACGGGGGAGGGGCGCGATGACAATGGGGTCTTAGAGCCGCGATCACCAAGGCCTATACAGGACGAGTTTTCCTAACCCGCCAAGCGCGAGGCCATTATCGCCAATACTACCAGCAATCCGACCCATAAAGCTGCATTTACCTTCACAGCTTTTGCCGCTTTTTGCTGATTGATCCAGCTTCGCGGACGCACGCCTTTCCAGACGAAAACAAGTTGCGCGGAGAGAATGGCGCAAACAATATTCAAGCCAAGCAACAATGCCGCCCCTGCAGCTTTGTCATAATCCCCGGCGCCGAGAAACAGCGCCGAGGCGACGGAAGGCGGCAATAAAGCCACCGCGACCATGACGCCGACCAATGCCGAGGATAGTCCCGTAGACATAGAAAGCGCAGCGGCCGCGCCCGAGGCGAGGGCCAACACAACAATTTCCGGCCCGATAACGGCGCGGGATAAAAGCTCGTGGCTCTCCATATTGACCGGCATGAACAAGGCAATGGCAAAAGCAAGGCCAAACCCAATAGCCAAGCCTGTCAGTGCAGTTTTTACGGCCCGCCACATCAAGGATAAGTCCCCAAGCGCTGTGGCCAAGGCAAAGGCAAGGATCGGGCCGAGCAAAGGCGCGATAACCATAGCGGCTATAACAATAGCGACATTATCATAATTCAGACCAATTGCCGCGACGATGGCAGAGAGGATGGTGAGCACAATAAAATCAAGATTGAGCTTACAGCCCGCCTCGACTTTTTGATAAAGCTCCTCGCGCAATGACATCATTTTCTGGCGATTGGTCTTATCCACGTCGAGCTTGGCCGCGTCTTTCTCGGCCTGTTTTTCTTCCTTTGTCGGCTCTGGCGGACGCGGAATCGAGGCTTCTATGGGAAGCACGGTAACGCGCCAATTCGGGGAAGCGCCGAGAAGGTTTTGCAAATCATCGAGCAGTTTCTGCCCGCTGCCTTTGGCGACGACAATCTCGGCAGCTTTCTCGAACCGCCCATAACCACTATCCAGCGACCAATCTATCGGCTTGGCGGCTTCGATAACGGCAATAACGGCGTCGGCTTTATCGGCAGGGAAATTCGCTTTTATAAATCGCATGAGGTGATATTAGGGATTTTTACGCGTAATGCAATTATGCGCCGTGACCTTTGACGGGTTAAACACGCTTTACTTGTATGCTTACCTTACGTAGTAATTCTTTATGCGGACTTTTCTCCTTCTCCTGACATTTATTATATGTCTGGCCCCGTCTCAATTTAGCACGGCCAAAACAATTGAGCTTACCTCTGAGAATTTTGTTCTTTATAGTGAAGGCAAAGAAAAAGACGCGGCGGCTTTATTACGAGATTTAGAGTTGTTTCGCAAAAATATATTCATTGTATATGGCGTTACGCAACGGCCCGAACTTGTCCCTGTACACGTCTATATCACTAAGAATGATAAGAGCCTGAAAAAAATTACAGGCACCAGCGGATTTAGCGGGCAATATACAACGACGCATAACGGGCCGGCTTTTGTCCTCAATGGAAAAAAGGGGTTTGGGCGCGGTGCCCAAGCTCGCCACATTGCCCTGCATGAATATTCACACCATATCGTCGCCGCTTATACGAATAAGAACTTTCCATTATGGTATAATGAAGGTTTTTCCAATTACCTCGCAACTTTCACTTATAAAAAAGGCGTCTTTCGCATCGGCGATCCTTATGACCCTTATGGCTATACCTTATCCGGCAAGCTTTGGATGCCGATGACAGTTGTCCTCGCCACTGTGCATGATTACCCCTTCAACATCGGAGATAATTCTAAAGTCGGCCTGCAAACAAAGCACCAATTTTATGCGCAAACTTGGCTGGCAACGCATTACCTACGCAACACGCCGCAATATCAGAAAAAAATACCGGATTATATAAACCGCCTTAATAGGGGCGAAGACAGCATCAAAGCCTTTAAAGCGGCTTTTGATATGACGCCGGAGGACTTTGAAAGCAAGCTGAAAGCTTATTTCAAAGCCAATAAATATATTGTCACGCAATATGAATCGCCGGCCCAAGATATCCCTGCCTTTTCGGCCCGCTCTTTGAATGACCAACAAGCCGCCTTGGCTAAGCTATCAGCCATGCGGAATTTTATTTTTAATGAGGTCCGGGCCACATCCGTTTTAGCGGCCTATCGCGCTTATGAAGCCAACTATGGCGAGAGCGCGCAAACTCTCGCCGCAAGAGCAGACATCACAGCTCTCTACGCCAAGACCAAAGCGGATTATGACGCGGCCAAGGTGCTTGCGCTGCGCGCGGTGGCCCAAGACCCGTCAAATATTGAGGCGCATAATATTGCAGCGCTGATTATGGTACATCAATATATCCGTAATCTGGGCAGCTCCGAAGCGGAGATGAAGACAGCTAGGCGGCATCTGGCAAAAGTGCTCAAACATGATTCCCAAATTCCGCTGGCCAATTACAGTTATGCCTTGAGCTATCAAGGGGATTACAATCCGCCGGACAACGCCTTAAATGCGGCGAGTTATGCTCTGGACTATTACCGCGGTAAATCCTTCATGGGGCCTAATTTAGGATTAGCCGGAATTTTGGTTAATGGCGGGAAATTTGACGAAGCTCTGCCCGTCATTGAATTTATCCGAATATGGTCACGCGAGCCCGATATGCGTATAGCCGCACAATCCATGAAAAAATATATCAAAGAAGAAACCCGGTAACGCCGTATTCTGCTATTATGGCGCTGTGACCTTAAGCGGCCCTGCGGTATCCAATTCGAAGGCGTTGTGGAGCGCGCGCACGGCAAGCTCTGTATATTCGGCGTCAATCAGGACGGAGATTTTAATCTCGGATGTAGCAATAACTTCGATATTGATGCCGCGCTCGGCGAGAGCCTCAAACATGGTCTGGGCGACGCCTGTATGGCTGCGCATACCGATACCAACGACTGAAACCTTGGTGACATCATCATCGGATTTTACATCTTCAAACCCGATATCCTCTTTGGCCGCGCGTAATGCTTTGAGCGCTTTGCTCAGATCGCGCTTGCCAATGGTGAAGGTCAGATTGGCGGCATTGTCCGAACGCGAAATACCCTGCACGATCATATCGACAATGATATCGGCCTCGCTCATCGCCTTACAGACTTTGGCGACCATGCCGGGCTTATCGGCCAGACGCAGCAATGTGATTTGGGCTTCGTCGCGCGAATAGGCGACGCCGGAGACGACTCGTTCTTCCATGGTTTCATCCTCGTTACAAACTAGAGTGCCGGGATTATCCTCTCCGGCTTTGGCCATACTCGTGAGCACACGGATAGGCAGGTTATTATTCAGCGCCAACTCGACCGAGCGGGTTTGCAGGACTTTTGCCCCAAGAGAAGCCAGTTCCAGCATTTCTTCGAAGGCGATGCGGTTCAGGCGGCGAGCTTCCGGCACAATGCGCGGGTCGGCCGTGTAGATGCCGTCAACATCAGTATAAATATCACAGCGATCAGCATGAAGCGCGACGGCGAGGGCGACAGCCGATGTATCAGAACCGCCGCGCCCAAGCGTCGATATGCGCCCCGATTTATTCACGCCTTGAAATCCGGCGACAACAGCAATATGGCCGTCTTCCAGCGAGGGGCCAATGGCAGAGGACTCTATTTCGGCAATACGGGCCTTGGAATGGGTCATATCCGTGTGCAAAGGGATTTGCCAGCCGAGCCAGGAGCGGGCTTTAAGGCCGCGGCGCCGAAGCGCAATCGCCAGCAATCCCGACGTCACCTGCTCGCCGCTGGCGACAATGGAATCATATTCATCCTCAATTGCCGGGCCTGTGTCATTATTGGCATTGAGTTCGTCCACCAGCGCCACAAGGCGGTTGGTCTCGCCTGACATAGCCGAAACAACCACGGCGACTTCATGGCCGCGCTCGGCCTGCGCCGCGACCAAACCGGCCACATGGCGGATACGCTCCAAATCGGCCACCGAAGTGCCGCCAAATTTCATGACGATACGCGCCATTGGGTTCCTTACTTAAAACAGCGGCGCTTTTACGCGGCAAAATTGGGTTTCGCAAATGCTAATCAGGGGTTAGAGGTAGATTTATGGCCCATGCTTCCACAGCCCCTGAACATATCTCCCGCGTTTCTGTTGATCCGGCGGAGATGGAGAGCTTTTCGCGGATGGCAGAGAATTGGTGGGATCCGGATGGGCCGTTTAAGCCGCTGCATATTATGAACGGGGCGCGGCTCGGTTTTATCAAAGACACATTATGTGAGCATTTTCACCGCGACCCTGATGCTGAGCTGCCGCTGAAAGGCCTGCGCATTCTCGATATTGGCTGCGGCGGCGGGCTGCTTTGCGAGCCGATGACGCGGCTCGGCGCGCAGGTCACAGGCGTTGACGCGTTGGAGAAGAACCTGAAAACCGCCAAGGCCCATGCAGCGCAACTGGGGCTGGAAATTGATTATCGCCACGGCACGATTGAACAAATGGTGCAGGCAAAAGAAAAGCCCTATGACGCTGTGCTCAATATGGAAGTCATTGAACATGTCGCAGGCACGCCCGAATTCATGGCGGATTGCGGGGCCATGGTGCGCAGCGGCGGGCTGATGATCTGCTCGACCATTAACCGCACAATGAAGGCGTTTCTTTTCGCCATTGTCGGGGCGGAATATGTTCTGCGCTGGCTGCCGAAAGGCACGCATCATTATGATAAATTGGTCAAGCCCGTTCAAATCCGCCGCTGGCTTATAGACGCAGGCCTTGAGCCGCAATCCAGCATCGGCATGAGCCTAAACCCCGTGACCAGCCAGTGGCGCTTCACCGATGATCTGGCGATTAATTACGTGACGGTGGCGACAAAACCCGCCGCTTAATTAATCTTTGATTAACCCTAATTAATCTTTGATTAACCCTGTGTATCACTTCGGCCATCACGGTATATGACTTAATTCTGCCTTTTTTCTGTGTAAAATCAGCCCTGTAAATGGTTAATCCGCGTTAATGATGTTATGGGCTTTGTCATGAAACTGTATCATTCCTGTAATCCCGGCGGGGGTATTAACTCTGTATAGACTGGAGGCCAATATGTTGCCGCTACATGTAAATACTGCCAAACTCGCCGATTTTCGCGCGCCCACGACCCGTATCTTGTTCGGCGAGCGGCTCAAGGCGGTCAAAGATATGCAGCGCTCAATTCTGGCGCATGGCCTGCTCAATCCGGTCATTGTTATGCGGCGCGAAGATAAGCTGATTGTGGTCGACGGCAAGAAACGCCTCGCCGCCCTGCGCCGCTTGCGCTTTGCGGGAGCCCTTCCGCGTTCGCTGGTCAATGTACCTTATATCCTCGCGGATGCTGCGGACGCTCCGACAGAAATGATGGCGCTTCTCTCTCACCGCGAACGTTTCGAGGAAGTCGTCAATTTACGCCGCTCAAATCTTGGCCTTATGCAAATTGCCGCCGAGCTTTATATTACCAAGCAATGCGTTAAAGACCTGCTCGCCATCGCGCGCCTCTCCCCACGTTTGCGCCAAGCCTATTTTGGCGGCACGATTTCGGCGGCTCAGGCCCGCGCCTTTGCTACGCTGCCCAATATGGACACGCAGGATTCGCTCCTCATCGCGCTCGGGCCCTTTGCCAATGCGCCTGATATTCTCAAAGCGATTCAGGCCGGCGAAACCGTGCTGGATATGGGCGATGATACTGTGATTATCCTGCCCTCACGCCGCCCGCTCACCCCCTATCAGGCAGGCCCGAAGGATTTGGCAGCTTAGTTCAGCTTCTTGGCCGATTTCGGCGTAAGGACATCAGGCAAAGGCGCAATGCCGACGCCTTCTTCGCGCAAATCAGCAGCCTCTTTGGGAGTCGCTTCACCGTAAATGCCGCGCTCAGCCTTTTCGCTGTAATGCATAGCGCGGGCTTCGTCGGCGAATTTATCGCCGACATAGTCGCATTTCTCTTCGATCTCTTTTCGGATTGTGTTCGCCGCCGTGTTCATCAAAGCCATAACTTCTTTTTGTTTTGACGCGGTAGCTTCCTTCTTACGAGACGTGGAAATATTAGGCGCCATAATCGCCTTCTCGACCTTAGCCGAACCGCAAAACGGGCATTCAACGAGGCGCTTCTTACGTTGGGTATCATAGTCTGATGAACCGGAGAACCACGCCTCAAACGCATGGTCATGGCGGCATATGAGATTATATTTAATCATGTGAAACTTGGCTCATGCTGCCAAGCGGGGATTTTACGGCGCACGATCTGGACGTCTTCCACATCAATCTCGGCGCAAATAAAGCCGGGGTCGTCGCCGTCCAATTGCGCCCTGATATCCCCCCACGGCCCGATAATCATGGAATGGCCATAGGTCTTGCGCCCATCTTCATGCGCCCCGCCTTGGGCGGGGGCGATAACGAAACTGCCGGTTTCTATGGCGCGGGCGCGCAGCAAGGTTTCCCAATGGGCTTTTCCTGTCGGCTTTGTGAAGGCGGCAGGGACGCAAAGGATATCCGCGCCGGCTTGTCCGTAATGGCGGTAAAGAGCGGGGAAGCGCAAATCATAACAGACTGACAGGCCGAGGACCGCACCGTCAACCTCGGCCATGACAGCCTTATCACCACGGTCATAGACATTGCTCTCTTTCCAGGTTTCTTCGCGCGAAACGGCAACATCAAAGAGATGGATTTTATCATAGCGCGCTTTGACCTCGCCGTCTTTGCTGAAGAGAAAAGAGCGGTTAGCGGCGCGGTTTTCGCCCGTCTTGACCGCCCCCGTCTTAATTGCCAGTGAGCCGATCAAAAGATCTATGCCGAGCTCTTTTGCCAGAGCGCCAAACCTTGCCACGCCGCGGTCATTATCTTCCTCGGTAATAACCGCGAATAGCCGCTTGGGCGAGCGCTGTAATATGTGCGTCATTTCCGGCGTTGCGATAAAGCTTGCGCCCTCGCCTGCCGCCGTGCGTATCAAGTTTTCTGCCGCGTCCAGATTAGCGTTGATATCAACGCCACTTCGCATCTGTATCACGGCAATTTTCATCAGCTTAGGAGCGGGTCCAGCCCGCCTTTGGCGTCGAGCGCATAAAGCTCATCGCAGCCGCCAATATGCCGCCCGTCAATGAAGATTTGCGGGAAGGTATTGGCCCCGTGCGATCGCGATCGCATCTCGGCACGTTTGGAGGCATCCATCCAAGCGGGGATATCCTCAAAGCCTGCGCCTTTGCTTTTCAGCAAGGCCTTGGCACGGCTGCAAAAAGGGCAGAACATTTTAGTATAGATTTCGATTTTAGCCATAGCGACTCCTTACCCTCTTTATGTAGGAAGCGGGGCGGCTTTGACAACCCGCGAGAGCGTGAGGGCGTAGATTTGCGCAGCCCCCGCGCGTTTCAGCGTAAGGGCGCAGGCCTCAAGTGTTGCGCCTGTGGTCATAACATCGTCAATCAACACGACCTTCGCGCCGCTGACACTGTCGAGCTTGCTCCCCCGCACCCGAAACGCGCCTTGCACATTACGGCGGCGGCCCGAGGCAGATTTTCCGCCCTGCGTAGGAGTCGCGCGGTGGCGCAGGAGGATATCGGGATTGAACTCAGCCTTTGTTATACGGGCCAAAGCTCTCGCGAGCAGCGAGGATTGATTATAACGCCGCTTAACCCGCCGCCCATAATGCAGCGGCACTGGGACAAGATAATCGGCATCCCCAAGAAAGCTCCGCCCGGCGCGGCGCATATGGGCGGCAAAGATGTTTAGCCCCTCAGTGCGCCCGCCATGTTTAAAGCCGAGCACAAGCGAGCGCGACAGATCATCATATTGAAAGGCCGCGCGGGCGGACGTGTAAGCCGGACGTTTGATTATGCAGCGCCCGCAAAGCGCGTCATGGCCGCTTAAAGATGCGCCAACATCAAACTCAAAGGGGAACCCACAGATATTGCAGCACGGTTCATCCAGAAAATTTACCTCGCCCCAAATATCGCCTTCAATACCGACGGCCCCGACCGAGCCTGTCAGCAAAGATTGCGGCGGCAGGACAATATCCACCGCGCTTTCGATTATGGATTTTATTTGCGTCCTGATCCCAAAGCCCTTTCCTTTATCCCGGATCGGGAGCATATCGCAGATATGACGGATGCAAAAGCCCTGCCGCGTATTTTTGATGAGCGCTTATTAAAGCTGCGGCGAGCGCGGGCGGCAAAGCGGGGCGCGTCATTTTTGCTGAAGCGCGCCATGGAAGATGCAGCGGAGCGTCTGCTGGATGTGAACCGCCAATTTCAAAACGGCCTGATTTTAGGGCCGCCTGACATTGAGGCCTATTTGCGAAAGCATCTTCCGAAAGAAAAATGCCCCGCGCAGATTCAAACCATACCCAACATTACAGAAATGTCCGGCAGTGGTTATGACCTCATCCTCTCCCTCCTGACCCTGCAAAGCGAAAACGACATTGTTGGCACGATGATCCGACTGCGACAGAGCTTAAAGCCCGACGGTCTTTTCATCGCGGCCATGTTTGGCGGCGACACCCTCATAGAACTTCGCCAAGCCCTGTACCAAACCGACGAAGCCCTGCTCGGCGGCATGAGTGCGAGGGTTTACCCCATGGCAAGTTATACGCAGGCGGGGGAGCTATTATCTCGCGCAGGGCTTAACCTGCCTGTCGTTGTCACGGATAGGTTTACGGTAACATATGGAAAACTCGATAAATTAATCAGCGATCTACGCGATTTGGGCGAAACCAATATCCTCACCGCGAGAAATAAATCCACCCTGCCAAAGGCCTACCCCAAGCAACTCGTAAATAATTACCGCAACAGCTTCGCCCGAGAGGACGGCAAACTAAAAACAAGCTTCGAAATCCTCTGGCTAACAGGCTGGAACCCGCACGAGTCCCAACAAAAACCGCTCAAACCCGGAAGCGCGAAAATGCGGCTCGCGGAGGCTTTGGGGGTCGACGAGACGAAACTATAGGCCCCTTCACTAGCCCATTCATCCCGACGAAGGTCGGGATCTATCTCCTGCTTTAACCATATGTGGGGGGTCTTGTGATGGACCCCGTTTTTCAACGGGGTGAGCGGAGATGGGTTATAATTACTCCTTAATCCGCAAACCGTCGTCCTCGCGGGAGCCTACCCCGCACCTCCTGCGCTAAGTCCACATCCGCGGGCACCAAATCCAGCTCTGTTAGCTTATCCGGCCATACCCATTTTAGGGTCTGGCCTTCCATTGCTTTGGCGAAGCCGTCCCATTGGCGGCAGAGAAAGAGCGGCATGAGCAAGTCGAAATCATCATAACTATGCGAGGCGAAGGAGAAGGGCTGGAGGCATGTTTCGCAGGGCTCGATGCCGATTTCTTCGCGTAGTTCGCGGGTAATTGCCTGCTCCGGCGTCTCGCCCGGTTCGACTTTGCCGCCCGGAAATTCCCATTGGCCGCCATGGGGTTTGCCTCCGGGGCGGCGGCTCATCAAAATACGCCCATCCGCGTCGATCAACGCGCAGGCAGCAACGAGCAGTAGTTTTCGCTCGCTCAAGACCTGTAATCCGCATTTATATTGATATAGCCGTGGGTGAGGTCACAGGTGTAAACCGTGGCGGCGCCGCCTCCCAATCCGAGGTCAACTTTGATTTCAATCTCGGCGTTTTTCATATATTGTGCGCCCGCTGCTTCGGTGTAATCATCGGCAATCTGGCCGTACTGGGCGAGGAGGTGCGGGCCCATCCAGATCGATAATTTATCGCGCTCGGCAGGCTCGCCCGCTTTACCCACCGCCATGACAATCCGGCCCCAATTGGCGTCTTCGCCGGCAATCGCGGTTTTGACCAAGGGCGAATTGGCGATGCTCATGGCGATATTTTTAGCGCTGGCATCAGTCACAGCGCCGGAGACAGATATCGTAATGAATTTGGTCAAGCCTTCGCCGTCTTTAATTATTTGCAAGGCAAGATCATGCAGCACGGCGCGCAGCGCGGTCTTGAAATCCGCGAGCTTTGCATCCGCCGCATCGTCAATCTGCGCATGACCTGCCGCCCCGCTCGCGAGCAGCAAGAGCGTATCGGAGGTAGAGGTGTCGCTATCGACCGTTATGGCGTTAAAGCTCGTTTGTGTAAGTTCTGATAAAAGGCTTTGCAAAGTTGCCTGCGCGATTGCGGCGTCTGTCGCGACAAAAGCCAGCATCGTTGCCATATCGGGCGCAATCATGCCCGAGCCTTTGGCAATGCCGTTAATGCGCACCTGCGTGCCGTCAATCATTGCCGTAGCCGTAGCGCCTTTGGCGTAAGTGTCCGTCGTCATGATCGCGCGGGCGGCGGCTTCCCAGCCATCGGCGCTCATTCCGGCTTTCATGTCAGGAAACTTCGCTGTCACTTTGGAGGCGTCCAGCGGCTCTCCGATCACGCCTGTTGAAGCCAAAAACACAGAATCTGCTGCGCCGCCAAAAATATCCGCTGCGCCCTCTGCTGTTTCTATCACCGCGTCGCGGCTTTTCTGTCCGCCAAAGACATTGGCCGTGCCGGAATTGACGACAACAAGCCGCGGGCCGTCCGCCTCTATCGCAAGCGCCTTGCGCGACCAATCGACAGGCGCGCCAGGACATTTATTTTGGGTAAAAACTCCTGCGACTTGCGTGCCGGGCTGTCCGCGCAATACCCATAAATCTGTCCGGCCTTGATATTTCACGCCCGCTTCGACGGTGGCCATTTCAAAGCCTGCCAAAGGCGGCAATGTCGGAAATCTCTCAGGCGCAAAAGGCGAGACCGGGTATTTTGTCATTGTTTCGGCTCATCTTTCGGCGCGTCTTCTTTAGCCTCGCCATCTTTCACGACAGCTTGGCCAAAGAGCAATTTCACATCGCCCTGTGCACGCAAGGATTTGAGGAGATTTTGAATCTCGTCATAAGTCATGAAATTAAGAATCTCGCTGCGCATCTCCTCAAATCCTGTTTGCGGCGCGCGGCGGCGGTTTTGCACCTGCAATATATGCCAGCCATATTCGGTCTCGAACGGTTCTGAGGTCTCGTCCTTTGGAGTCGCAAAAGCGACCTTGGTGAATTTTGCTTCCAGCATATCATTTGCGAAATAGCCAAGATTGCCGCCTTTATCGCGGCTGCCCGTATCTTCGGAAAGTTCCTTGGCGAGGGCGGCAAAATCGGCGCCGTCTTTGAGTTTTTTGGCGACCTCATTAGCGGTCTCTTCGTCTTTTAGTAGAATATGCCGAGCCAACACTTCATCGCCGCTATTGCGCAGGCTCGCTTGTTCCTCATACATGCGCCGGATCGTGGTTTCATTGACTTTGTCGCGCAGATGGTTCTCGACCAACACATTACCGAGAATACGCTCCCGCGAGGCCGCGAGGCGGCGGCGGGTTTCGTCTTCTTGGTCAAGCGATTGGCGGAGCGCGTCCAGCGCCAAGAGCCGCTGATCGATAAGCTCGTCCAGCACTTTTTGGAATATTGGCTGCCCCGGCGTTAATGGCGATCCCGCTTCAATCAACCCCTGCGCCGTAGCCGTGCGTTCGACGTCTGACAAGTAAATTTTCGTACCGTCAATCTCGGCGATTTCGGTATCGCCGAGCCGCACAACCCCCTCTCCAAAGGGTGAATTATCGGACATAACAAGGCGGTCTTGACAGGCCGTTAAGGCCAAAGCCGCAATGACAAGGCCGGGAAGCGTATATTTGGCGATTCTTATCATGTTATAATCCAAAATAGATGCCAGCCCATTCATTGACTTAGCACGTCACCGTCCCTAAATCACCACAAAGCATATGTCGAGGCGTCGCGCACGATGACGCCCCCAATAGGAGCCCCCATGTTAGGGATCGCTAAGAAAATTTTCGGGACGGAAAACGACCGAACACTGAAAAAACTGCGCCCGCTGGTCGAGAGCATAAATGCGCTTGAGCCGCAATTCGAGAAAATGACAGATGACGCGCTGCGCCTGAAAACGGACGAGTTTAAAAAACGCGTGGAGGGCGGCGAAGCGCTTGACGATCTGCTCCCCGAAGCCTTTGCCGTTGTGCGCGAAGCGGCCAAACGCACCCTCGGCCAGCGCCATTATGATGTGCAGCTTGTCGGCGGGATTACGCTGCACCGCGGCGAAATTGCTGAGATGCGCACGGGCGAAGGCAAGACCCTTGTCTCGACCCTCGCCGCCTATCTTAACGCGCTCACGGGGCGCGGCGTGCATATCGTCACGGTCAATGATTACCTCGCCAAACGCGACGCGGAATGGATGGGGCAGATTTACAATTTCCTCGGTATTACAGTCGGCTGTATCAATAATTATGAAGCTTACGGCAATGAGCGCAAAGAGGCCTATAATTGCGATATTACCTACGGCACGAATAATGAATTTGGCTTTGATTATCTGCGCGATAATATGAAATATTCACTCGAAGAAATGGCCCAGCGCAGCCATGCCTATGCGATTATTGACGAGATTGACTCCATTCTGATCGACGAGGCGCGGACGCCGCTGATTATCTCGGGCCCTACCGATGATAAGTCAGACTATTACCGCACCATTGATAAAATCATCCCCTCCATTCACAAAGACGGCTACGAGGTGGACGAAAAGGCCCGCACGGCGACCTTTAATGAAGAAGGTAATGAGCAGATTGAAAACATCCTCAAAGAGCAGGAACTACTCGAAGGCGAGAGCCTTTACGATATCGAGAATGTCACCATCGTCCACCACATCAACCAAGCGCTCAAAGCCCATAAGCTCTTCGTCCGCGATAAAGACTATATCGTCAAAGATGACGAGGTCGTGCTGATTGACGAATTTACGGGCCGGATGATGGATGGCCGCCGCCTGTCCGAAGGTCTGCACCAAGCGATTGAAGCCAAAGAGAAGGTTGATATTAAACCCGAAAACGTCACGCTCGCCTCTATCACTTTGCAAAATTATTTCCGCCTTTACGACAAACTTTCCGGCATGACCGGCACCGCCGAGACCGAAGCGGGTGAATTTGCCGAAACTTACGGGCTGGAAGTCCTTATCATTCCGACCAACCGTCCCATTCTGCGCATTGACGATCAAGACGTTATTTACCGCACTGAAGGCGAAAAATTCAAAGCCATTGTTGACGAGATTGAGCGCTGTTCGGCTAAGAAACAGCCCATGCTCGTCGGCACAGTCTCGATTGAGAAATCGGAGAGCTTATCGCGTTACCTGACCGAACGCGGTGTGAAACATCGTGTTTTGAATGCCCGTTTCCATGACCAAGAAGCCTCTATCGTGGCCCAAGCCGGCGTGCCCGGTTCCGTCACTATTGCCACCAATATGGCGGGACGCGGCACGGATATTCAGCTTGGCGGCAATCTTGATATGCGAATCGAGCAGGAAATTCCTGAAGGCACATCTGATTCCGAACGCGCCAAAGCCGAAGACAAGATCAAAGCCGAAGTCGCGACGCTGAAAGCCGAAGCCATTGCCGCGGGCGGGCTTTATGTTCTCGGCACGGAGCGCCACGAGAGCCGCCGTATTGACAACCAGCTACGCGGCCGGACGGGCCGTCAAGGCGATCCGGGACGCTCGAAATTCTACCTCTCGACCGAGGATGATTTGATGCGCATCTTTGGCGGCGATAGGCTGAAAAACATGATGGGCAAGATGGGCTGGGAAGAAGGCGAAGAGCTAACTAACCGCTTTATGACAAAGGCCGTAGAGCGCGCACAAGTCCGCGTCGAGACCCGTAATTTCGACATTCGCAAAAACCTGCTGAAATATGACGACGTTATGAATGATCAGCGCAAGACGATTTTTGAACAGCGCATGGAATTTATGACCGATGAGGATGTCTCCGACGTGATTGAGGATTTCCGCTATCAGGTCTGCGAAGACCTTATCGAAACCCACATCCCGAAAAAAGCCTATGCCGAGCAGTGGGACATTGAGGGCCTTACCGAAGCGGCCAAAGAAACCCTCGCCATGGAAATCCCTTTCGCCGATTGGGCCGCCGAAGAAGGCATTGCCGATGAGGAAATGCTGGAAAAACTCAAAGCCTCGACCGATGAAGCCTTTACGCAGCTTACAGCCGGCATTGACGGCGGCGAGATGCAGCGCGTTGAAAAGCAGCTCCTCTTGCAGGTTATTGACCAGAATTGGCGCGAACATTTGCAGCATCTCGACGCCTTAAAATCCGTGATCGGTATGCGCGCTTACGGCCAGCGCGATCCGCTTAATGAATATAAATCCGAAGCTTTTACATTGTTTGATAAACTGCTCACCGATTTGCGCGAAGGCGTGACCAAAGCGGTGACAAGGCTGTTGATCAATGTGCAAATGCAGCGCCAACAAGAAGACTTGGCGGCGCAACAGCAAGTCCAACAATCCGCCCGCGCGCCTATGGACATGCTAGGCGCGCCGCACAGGGCCAGCGCTGAACCAGCGAGCCGCGAATTAACGCCAGAAGAGCTACAAGGCGTCTCCCGCAACAGCCACTGTCCTTGCGGGTCTGGCATGAAATTTAAACATTGCCATGGTAGGGCTGTTTAATAAGGGCCGCCTAGGCTTAGCTTTAACATTGCACTGAATCAGGGCGTAGATGCACTAACAGGCATCGCCGCGCCCTAAATCCAGTTTAATCTCCACATTCGCATCGTCAGTGGGGCGACTTTCTCCTATCCACTGCTCATGAGTTTTTCAGGCTGTCCGGAGGGATAGCCAGCACAAATGGAGATTAAAATGAAAAAGCTTCTTCTTGCAACGGGGTCCCTTATTATGACCGCAGCCACCCCGCTAGCCGCGCAAGCCGGTGATGTCAGCGTCTCAACCAGCATTGATCTGGTCAGCGATTATGTATTTCGCGGCATCAGCCTCGCCGATACCGCCATTCAGCCCGGCGTCGAAGTTTCGATCGGAGATTTCACTGTCGGAGCTTGGGCCTCGACCGGACTTGGCGATACGTCAATATTAGCGGGCGACGAACTTGACCTCTACGCCGGATATTCCTTTGGCTTGTCGGAAACTATCAGCGCGGATGTCGGCATCACCTATTATCACTATCCCCAAGGCGGCGGACTGTTCGCAACCAATGGCGGCGGCGCGGGCACATATGAAGTCTATGCCGGGCTTGGCTTTGATACGGCTCTGGCGCCTTCTGTGACAGGTTATTATGACTTTACGCTGAAAGCCTTAACCGTTGAAGGCGGGATTGAGCACAGCCTTCCTGTCGGCGACAAAACCAGCTTGGATTTAGGCGCAACGGTTGGCTCTGTCTTTCTTGATGGCGGCAGCGATTATCAATATGGCCAAGCCTCTGCCAGTTTTGGCTATGCTTTCACCGATGATGTCTCGGCCTATATCGGCGCCAATCTTGCGCTGAGTTCAGAAGATACGCTGGGCTATGAGAAGATCATCAATAACGCACTTATGACGCCGCCGGTGATTGGCGGCAGCAGCAGTCTATTGTTCTTCGGCGCGGGCGTTGCCGCGGGGTTTTAGGCTCAGCACATCTGCTGGTTAGATTAAAGAGCGCCCGATATTGAGGAATTTATCGCGGCGCTTTTTAATCAAGGCCGTTGCGCCTAATTTAGAGAGTTCATCCAATGATTTGACGATCGCCGCCCCGACGACCTTTACCGTTTCGGCCTGTGCGCGGTGCGCGCCGCCGAGCGGTTCTTTTATGATTTTATCAATCACGCCCAGACGCTTTAAATCTTGCGCCGTAATCTTCATCGCCTTGGCCGCGTCTTTGGCGCGCGCACCGTCCCGCCACAGGATTGAAGCGCAGCCTTCGGGCGAGATTACGGAATAGATGGAGTGTTCCAGCATCATGACATGGTCGGCGGTGGCGATGGCGACAGCGCCGCCCGACCCGCCCTCGCCGGAAATTACCGAAACAAAGGGCACGCCTATAGACAGGCCTTTATCAATAGAGCGTGCAATGGCTTCCGCCTGTCCACGTTCTTCCGCGCCGCGCCCGGGATAGGCCCCTGCCGTATCCACGAATGAAATAAGCGGGATATTAAAACGCGCGGCCAGCTCCATCAGCCGCACCGCTTTGCGGTAGCCCTCGGGCTTGGCCATGCCGAAATTATGCTTTAGCCGCGTTTCTGTATCCTTACCCTTTTCATGGCCCATAACGACAACGCTACGCCCGCGTATTTTACCCAGCCCGCCGAGCAAAGCATGGTCATCGCCAAATTTACGGTCACCGGAAAGCGGCGTATAATCCGAAATAAGCCCGGCCACATATTCGCTAAAATGCGGCCGCGCCGGATGGCGGGCAACTTGGGTTTTATCCCATGGGCCAAGTTTGGCATAAAGCGCTTTCAGCTCGACTTTTGACTTGGCGCGAAGCTCAGGCACACCCTCTGCCGCCTTGCCTCCGGAAGCGAGAAGCTCTTCAATCTTATTATCCAGCTCAGCCACTGGCCGTTCAAAATCAAGGTATGTGCGTGCCATAGATAGAACAATATCCCGTTAAACAAGCCGCGTACAATAGCGAGGATAGCAGTGAGGTAAAGCCCCTGATGTGACTCCATAAACACGACCAGCAAATACAAAGCTACGACTTAAAATGAAACTCTTGGTGCCGAATTTTGGAAGAGCAGCCCTGTTTAAATAGACGCAATCCATAGATTAGCGGGTTTTTCGAGATATATAGATAAATTGCCCGGCATCGTTGAGGCCGCGGCTGACAAGTCCTCGCCCTTTGAGGCAATTTAAATGCGCAATAGATTCTCCGACCGCCATGATCCGGTTACCATCGGTGATTTCCCGGCGAAACAGCACGGAATAAACTTCTGTGGCAAGGCGCGGGGTTTTACAATGCTCAAGAAGGCGGGTGAGCGCCTTTTCGTGATGCTCAATTAATTTATCAAGCCGCAAATGCGCCCCGCGAAACGGGATGCCGTGAGCCGGGCCTATCAGCGTATCTTCTGGCAATACTTCTTTTAATTTGTGGCAAGAATTAATCCACTCTTCCAGCGGATTGGCTTCAGCTTCTGTTGGCCAGACCGAGACATTGGAGCTGATATTGGGCAAAAGCTGGTCGCCCGTCAGGCATAATTTTAGCTCCGGGCACCAAAGGCAAGCATGTTCGGGAGAATGACCCGAGCCAATCACCACATACCAGACACGCCCGCCAATTTTTCCGGTCTCGCCCTCAATAAGGCGATCATAGCCTTGCGGGAGCGTTGAGATAGCTTTGCCAAAACCGCCAAAGCGCGTTTTGTAAAGCTCAATTTGCTCAGGCGTAAATCCGGCTTTGGTGTAAAAGGTAATCCCCTCTTGCGGCGCGGCGCGGCCAGTATCGGCGGCCATTAAGCGGCAAAGGAAATATTCATCCCGCGTCATGAGGAGCGGCGCACCAAATTTGCGGCAAATCCAACCGGCAAGCCCGGTATGGTCAGGGTGTAAATGGGTACAGATGACGCGGTTAACAGGACGCCCGCCCATTAGCTCTTTAAAATGGGTTTCCCAAATCTCTTTACTATCCTTATTGCCAATTCCGGTATCAACGACAACCCAGCCGTCGCCATCCTTCAATGCCCAGAGATTGATATGGTCTAGCCCCTTCATCGGCAGAGCAAAACGAAGCCAGAAAACACCATCAGCCACTTCGGTGACCGATCCCGGCTGCGGAGCTTCATCAACAATAAAATCGAGCAGGCGCGAGGATCTATCGCGCGGCGTGGTCAGGCTTTCATCGGGAGCCGTTTTAGCGTCTTTGCTCATACCGCGCTTTTACGCCGATTATGCCGAAATACCAGAGCGCATTTGCAGGGCGAAATGCCGCGCAATCTCCGCCCCACTCGTGCGTCCCTGCCCGTCATACCAAGCATTGAGCCAGTTGAGAGCGCCCATAAAGAAGAACACATGTAGCCGCGCATCGCCGGCGCGGATAGAGCCGTCTTTCTGGCCGCTTCGTACAAGGCGGATAATCTTGCGCTCAATTTTACCGCGCCGCGAGAGGACTTCCTTTTTGGCTTCATCGCCAAGACTATTAACATCGGTCAAAACCGAGACGCCTTCTGTGGTCAGCATCGTCACAAAATCTGTGAATAGGGTTTCCAGCCGATCAAGCGCCAAGCCGGCTTTGGAGTTTTGCGCTAAAATTACATCCATCCCGTCATAAGCCATGATGTGGCACTCAAACAAAACCTCTTCTTTACTCTTCACATAATAATAAAGCGCCGCCTTGGTCAGGCCAAGACTGGCCGCAATCTCTTTCATCGACGCATTGTGATAACCCCGCCGCCTAAAAGCCTGCCCCGCAGAGCGAATAACCGCCCGCCGCTTAGCCGCAAATTGCGCTTGGCGGTCGAAGGGAGATTTTAGGGCGGCTTCCATATCTCCTTAACCCTATCACAAGAATAAATTTGACTCAAGAGTCAAATTTATGTATTATGAGTCAAATTGGAGATGTCGTGCCTAAACTGGACTCAAAGATAAATCCTGATAGCGAAGCTTTCAGGGACAATGCTGCGGCCATGCAGGCGCTAGTCGATGACCTTCGCGAGAAGGTTGGCGTTATCGCGCAAGGCGGGCCGGAGCGCTCTCGCAAGCGGCATTTGGATAAGGGCAAGCTGCTGCCGCGCGAGAGGGTTGAGCGACTGCTCGATCCCGGCACGCCGTTTCTGGAAATCGGGCAATTTGCCGCTTATGAGATCTATGACAGCCCCATCCCTGCGGCGGGCATGATCGCAGGCATTGGCCGCATCTCGGGCCGCGAGTGCATGATTGTCTGTAATGACGCCACCGTCAAAGGCGGGTCTTATTACCCGCTCACCGTCAAAAAACATTTGCGCGCTCAGGAAATTGCGCGGGAAAATAACCTGCCCTGTATCTACCTCGTCGATAGCGGCGGGGCCAATCTGCCGCGCCAAGACGAGGTCTTTCCTGACCGCGATCATTTCGGGCGTATTTTTTATAATCAAGCGACGATGTCGGCCCAGGGCATTGCCCAAATCGCCGTGGTCATGGGCTCGTGCACGGCGGGCGGAGCCTATGTTCCGGCCATGGCGGATGAGAGCATCATTGTCGCCGATCAAGGCACGATATTTCTCGCCGGGCCGCCTTTAGTCAAAGCCGCGACAGGCGAAGTGGTCAGCGCCGAGGATTTGGGCGGCGGGTTGCTCCACGCCAAAACATCGGGCGTGGTCGATCATCTTGCCAGTAATGACGCGCACGCTCTGGCGATTGCGCGCAACTCTGTCTCTATGTTGGGCGCGAATGAAGCCTCCTATTTACCCGCTGAGGCCGAAGCCCCGGCTTACGACGAGGACGAGCTTCTCGGCATTATCCCAAGCGATAAACGCAAGCCCTTTGAGGTGCGCGATATCATTGCGCGTATTGTTGACGGTTCTAAATTTGACGAATTTAAAAAACTCTACGGCGAGACTCTGGTCACCGGCTTTGCCCATATTCACGGCTATAAAGTCGGGATTATCGCCAATAATGGCGTGCTATTTTCCGAGAGCGCCCTTAAAGGCGCGCATTTCGTTCAGCTCTGCGCCAAGCGCAAAATCCCGCTTGTGTTCTTGCAAAATATCACCGGCTTTATGGTCGGCTCTAAATATGAAGCGGGCGGCATTGCCAAAGACGGGGCGAAATTCGTCACCGCTGTCGCCTGCGCCAATGTGCCAAAATTCACCATCGTCATTGGCGGCTCTTACGGGGCGGGCAATTACGGCATGTGCGGGCGGGCTTACGGGCCGCGCCTGATGTTTATGTGGCCCAATGCAAGAATATCGGTGATGGGCGGCGAGCAAGCGGCGTCCGTTCTCGCTACCATCACAAGAGACGGAAAGGAGCGGCGCGGGGAAACATGGAACGCCAAAGAAGAAGCAGAGTTTCGCAAGCCTCTCCTCGAAAAATACGAACGCGAAGGCCATCCCTATTATGCCAGCGCAAGGCTCTGGGATGACGGTATTATAGCGCCGATAGATACAAGGCGGGTCTTGGGGCTGGGCCTCGCCATGGCGGCAAATGCGCCGCTGGGCGAGACAGAGTTCGGTGTGTTCAGGATGTGACCTTGGATATGCGACATTGCATATACAAGGTCGTTCGTAGCGTAGCGAAGAACGGCTGCAATAGGCCGAGAGGTCGGGAGATGGGTCCCCGCCTTCGCGGGGATGAACGGATTTAAAATGAAGAAAATCAAAAAAATCCTGATTGCCAACCGGGGCGAGATTGCTTGCCGCGTGATGAAGACGTGCCGGAAGATGAGCATTGCCACGGTGGCTGTCTATTCCGATGCTGACCGCAAAGCTTTGCATGTGCGCATGGCGGACGAGGCGGTGCATATCGGGGCCTCGCCTGCGGCTGAGAGTTATCTTGTTATTGAGAAAATCATCAAAGCCGCCAAAGAGACCGGCGCGGACGCGATCCATCCCGGCTATGGATTTCTCTCCGAGAACCCGGCTTTTGTGCGGGCTTGCGAAAAAGCGGGGATCAATTTTATCGGACCGAGCGCCGAGAGCATGGAAGCCATGGGGCTGAAAGACGCAGCCAAAACATTGATGGACAAAGCCGGCGTGCCGATTACCCCCGGCTATCACGGTAAAGAGCAAGGCGCGAAACTACTTAAGGCCAAAGCGGGGATGATTGGCTATCCGGTGCTGATTAAAGCGGTCGCGGGCGGCGGCGGTAAGGGTATGCGCAAGGTCGAAGCAGAGGCTGGTTTTGAAGCCGCCCTCGCAAGCTGTCAGCGCGAAGCCAAATCCAGCTTTGGTAATGATGATGTTTTAATTGAAAAATACATCCAAAGCCCGCGCCATATCGAAGTGCAGGTCTTTGGCGATACGCACGGTAATATCGTGCATATGTTCGAACGCGATTGTTCGCTCCAGCGCCGCCACCAAAAAGTCATCGAAGAAGCCCCCGCCCCCGGCATGACCGACGCCGTTCGCAAAGCCATGACCGACGCGGCGATAGAGGCCGCGCGGGCGGTGGACTATGTCGGCGCAGGCACAGTAGAATTTATTGTCGACGGCTCCGGCAAGCTGCGCAAAGACGGGTTCTGGTTCATGGAAATGAATACACGTTTGCAGGTGGAGCACCCGGTGACGGAAATGATAACAGGGCTGGACTTGGTCGAGCTACAGATACGCGTCGCGCAAGGCGAGAAACTGCCGAAGCAAAAAGACATCAAGATGGAAGGGCATGCGATTGAGGCGCGGCTTTATGCGGAAGATCCGGCGAATGACTTTTTGCCTACAAGTGGATTAATCCTATGTTTAGACGATTTATCAGCAGAAAAAAGCGATGGCGACTTCCGAATAGACACGGGTTATGAATCGCAAGAAACAGTCGGCATCCATTACGACCCTATGATTGCTAAAATCATCGGCTTCGGAGAAGGTCGTTCAGACGCTATTACAAATTGCTGGGACGGCGTTGATGATATTGAAGTTTGGCCCTTAAAAACCAACTCTGCTTTTTTGATGAATGTTCTCACCAATCAAGACTTTATCAAAGCCAACCTATCAACGCATTTTATTGACGATCACTTTAAATATCTAAAGCCCGTTAAACTTATTGAACGCGATGAAATATATGGGTTAGCCGCGTTACACCTTTATTATGAAAACAAACACTCTGCTGAAACCCCTTTCGGCGATCACCGAGGGTGGAGGCTTAATTCGAACAAAAAAGTATGTTTCACCTTTGACAAGAACGGGGAGCCTATCTCAACGTGCATCCAAAAAGATGGGCCCGATTTCTGGAACATAAGTGTCGGAGAAAAAGAATTCACATTCCTGATGGAAGATGGGCCCTCCATTGCCAAAACTGAGGATGCCTTATTACATTATTATGACTGGGATACTAAAACGAAACCTGGTTATGTTAGCCTTCATAGGCTGGGAAACTTTGTACAAATACCATTATACAATGCCGCAAATGATATCTTGGCGTCAGCAAGCAACACCCTCACCGCCCCCATGCCCGGTAAAATCATTGCTGTGAATGCTAAGCTTGGCGATAAAGTCTCCGCCGGAGACCCTCTTGTCATTATGGAAGCGATGAAAATGGAAATGACGCTTGAGGCACCAAGGGACGGGGTTGTGGCTGAGGTGAACGCGGAAGCGGGAGCGCTTGTGAGCGACGGCGAAATGTTGTTGGCGTTGGAAGAAAAAGTAAATAATCAACTCCCTCTCCCTGAGGGAGAGGGTGCCCGCTAGGGCGGGTGAGGGGCAACGAAGATAAAGCTAAGCCAAGCTTAACTCGTATCCGCGGCCCCTCATCCGCCGCTTTGCGGCACCTTCTCCCCCGGGGAGAAGGATAAAAAGAAAGAACATTATGACCACACCCTACCCCACTTTGCAATTCGGGCATTCCGAAGAGACCCAGATGATCCGCGAGAGCGTTTACGGTTTCGCGCAGGAACATATCGCCCCTATTGCCGCCGAGATTGACAGCACGAATAAATTCCCGCGCCATCTCTGGCCGATGATGGGCGCGCTTGGCCTACACGGTATTACAGTTCCCGAAGAAGACGGCGGCACTGGGCTGGGCTATTTGCAGCACACAATAGCCGTCGAAGAGATCAGCCGCGCCAGCGCCTCTGTCGGGCTTTCTTATGGGGCGCATTCAAATCTCTGCATCAACCAGCTTCGACGCTGGGGTAAAGGTGAGCAAAAGGCGAAATATCTGCCGGGGCTAGTCTCTGGCGAGCATGTTGGAAGCTTAGCCATGAGTGAACCCGGCGCAGGCTCAGACGTTATTTCCATGAAGCTCAAAGCGGAATCCGCCCAAGGCGGCTATCTGCTTAACGGTAATAAAATGTGGATCACCAATGCGCCCGAGGCCAATGTTCTGCTGGTCTATGCCAAGACCGACCCCAAAGCGGGCAGCAAAGGCATCACCGCCTTTATCATCACGCCAGATATGGAAGGCTTCTCGACGGCGCAAAAACTGGATAAGCTCGGCATGCGCGGCTCGGATACCTGCGAACTGGTATTTGAGGATTGCTTCGTTTCCGACGAAAATGTTGTCGGCGAGCTTGGCCAAGGCGCGCAAATCCTGATGAGCGGGCTAGATTATGAGCGCGTTGTCCTCTCCGGCATCTCGGTCGGTATCATGCAGGCCTGCCTTGATGTTGTCCTGCCCTATATTCATGAGCGCAAACAATTTGGTAAAGCCATCGGCGAATTCCAGCTGATGCAGGGTAAGCTCGCCGATATGTATGTCACGCTCTCCACCGCGCGCGCTTATGTCTATGCCGTGGCGGCGGCGTGCGACCGGGGCGAGACCACCCGCAAAGACGCGGCGGGCTGCATTCTCTATGCCGCCGAGAAAGCCACATTAATGGCTAGCGACGCCATACAAATGCTGGGCGGGAACGGCTATATCAATGATTATCCGACAGGGCGGTTATGGCGCGACGCGAAATTGATGGAAATCGGCGCGGGGACGAGCGAGATAAGGCGCTGGTTGATTGGCCGTGAACTCTTTGGCGAAACAGCTTAAAAAAGTAAGGGCCTGAAAAAAGCGAACCCCGGTCTCACGGGGCGCGTGGAGACACGGGGTTCTGGTCATACCTATTGGTTAGACCGTGATTGTTATATAACAGGTTTTTTACGCTTGTCAGGTTAAAACTTGAACTTCACAGTGAAGTTATACACTTTTTCCGATTAGCATAAAATTTCACTCTTTATGGCTAATTTAGGCATAAAATGACATACGGGGCGCAATAAACAAGATTATATTTTATATATTGTCTAAAAAAAAGTAAGATTTTCCTTTTCCAACAACTGCTTTATTCTCGCCATCTCTGCGTCAAAATGGCAATGTCGGGGCGAGCTCTTTCAGAAGATGCGGCACCCGGCGCGCCAATATAAATGAACCCCGCGACTTTTTCGCTAGCGGAGACGCCCAGAGCCATTCGCGCATCCCCGTCATAAGCATACCATTCGGTCAACCACTGCGCGCCAAAACCCGCCGCCTGCACCGCGAGGCAAAGATTGTAACACACAACGCCCGAAGACAGCACTTGCTCCCATTCAGGTGTGCCGCGCGGGCAGGCTTTAGGCGCCGAAATTACAGCTACGACGAGCGGCGCGCGTAAAAATCTCTGGCCTTCAAATACGGCGCGGTCATGCGGAACATCGGGATTAGACTTCATAAACGACGCTGCAATATGTTGCCCAAAATCGGCCCGTGCCTGCCCTTCAAAAATGACGAACCGCCACGGGGCCAATTTACGGTGATCGGGCACGCGCGCGGCAATCGTCAGAAATTCGGCTAGCTGCTCCGAAGATGGCCCCAGCCCGCCCATGGATTTTGCCATATTCGAGCGGCGGTTTTTTAAAAATTCAGTCACAGCCGCGTTATTTGAAGGCAGCGGAAAAATCGTATCCTTATCTGGCATATATATCGGCCTTCTTATAAAACAGTAATATGTTAGACGCTCCTACACCCATATCGCCCCCCGTTCGCAATGTCATCAAAAGCTGGCCTGACGCCGCGCAGAAATATGCACTAGCTTTGCGCGGCTTAATTTTCGACACGGCCAATGCGGATAAACGCATAGGGCCGCTAAACGAAACCTTGAAATGGAATGAACCCGCCTACCTTACCCAGCAGAGCAAAAGCGGTACGGCGCTGCGCTATGGCTGGAAAGCAAAACATCCAAGTAAGATGGGCGTCTTTGTCAATTGTAAAACCACGCTGATAGCTGAGTTTCAAAACAGTTTTTCTGGCGAGCTGGCCTTTGAAGGCAACCGCGCCATATGGCTTGATTTGAACGCGCCAATGCCCAAAGATATTCTAGCAATCTGTATTGGCAAAACACTGACCTATCATTTGGATAAGAGGTAAATCATGAACGATCCCGAAACCCGCCTTAAAGCCCTCGGCCTAACCCTGCCTGAAGCCGCTGCGCCTGTGGCCAATTATGTGCCTTATGTCATTAGCGGCAATCTCGTCTTTATTTCCGGGCAGGTTTCCAAGATCGGGGATGATCTCATTGGCGGGCGATTAGGCGAAGATTTGAGCGTTGAGCGCGGGCAAGACGCGGCAAAGCTCTCGGCGCTAAACTTAATCGCGCAGATGAAAGCGGCCTGCGGCGGCGATCTCTCCCGGGTGCGGCGCATCGTCAAACTCGGCGGATTTGTGCAGGCCTTACCCGCAGCGACAGCCGCCGATATCCCAAAAGTTATTAATGGCTGTTCCGATATCATGGTCGCGGTTTTTGGCGAGGCCGGACGCCACGCGCGCTTTGCCGTCTCGGCCCCAAGCTTGCCTTTGGATGTCGCCGTCGAAATTGATGCCATTGTCGAGATAAGTTTATAAGAGGATATGCCCTCACCCACTTTCAACGCCCGTATTCTGGCCCGTATCAACGAGGTGAGTGAGAGTGCATGGGACGCGCATCTTCCCAAAGCCCATCACCCCTTTCTTACGTGGCGGTTTCTAAACGCGCTTGAAGAGAGCGGCTCAGCTACTGAAGAGACAGGTTGGGCGCCGCGTCACATCTGGCTTGAAGATAAAGATGGCAATGCGCTGGGCGCCGCCCCGCTCTATGCCAAAACCCACAGCCAAGGCGAATATGTCTTTGATCACGGCTGGGCCGAGGCCTTGCACCGGGCGGGCGGGAATTATTACCCAAAACTACAAGGCTCCATTCCCTTCACCCCCGCGCAAGGGCCGCGCCTCCTCGCCAAAACCAAAGAAGCTAAAACCGGGCTGGTCGGCGCTATGGTGCAAGCATGTCAAGATTGGGGGTATTCAGGCGTTCATTTGACGTTCCTGCAAGAAGACGATTTGGCTGTATTGGAAGAGATCGGTTTTGATCGCCGGGAAGACCGCCAATTTCATTTTCTCAATCGCGGCTATGACAGCTTTGATGATTTTCTAAACACATTAACCTCCCGCAAACGCAAAAATATCCGCAAAGAGCGGGCGGCCGCTCAAGACGGCATCACAATTCACCGCCTGACAGGGGACGATATCAAGCCGGAGCATTGGGGTATTTTCTACCGCTGCTATGTCGATACCGGAGCGCGTAAATGGGGGCAGCCTTATTTAACCCGCAGTTTTTTCGAATTGATGCATAGCGCTATGCGCGATGATATTTTGCTCGTCATGGCCTTTGACGGAAGCACGCCCATAGCCGCCGCGCTTAATTTTATCGGCGGCGAAGCGCTTTACGGGCGTAATTGGGGGGCGCTTATTCATAAACCTTTCCTGCATTTTGAACTTTGCTATTATCAGGCGATTGAGGCCGGGATTGAGATGAAACTCCCCCGCGTTGAAGCCGGCGCGCAGGGGGAGCATAAACTCGCCCGCGGCTATGAACCCGTTACCACCCATTCCGCCCATTACCTCGCCCATCCCGGCCTGCGCGAAGCGGTCAGCGGCTACTTGACAAGAGAGCGCCGCGCCGTTGATGATGAGATCAAGATACTAGCAAAACATACGCCATTTAAGAAGGGTTGATCTACATTGAGTTCTGTAATTTTTGGACGCTACAATAATTTGCCAGAAGCCTGTGTCATTTTCTCGGTTTTGGAAGCTGGGGGCTTCCATCCTACTTTCCAAAATTATCATCACGCCCACATTGCCGCTTTGGAACTCATTGCATTTGGTGGCATCATTCTTGCCCTACCCGAACAAGAGTTTGCAGAGGCTAAAAATTTTCTGGATGAACAGCAAGCCACACCAATTACGGATTTTGACCCAATGAAGGTACGGCGTTTTGGTATGTGGAAACGCGGAACAATCTTCTGTTTGTCCAGCGGCTTGTTTTTACCTTATTTCTTTCTCGCACCCGAAGTCCTTATTGTTATCTGGATCGCCTTCTTCGCTTACACTGGATTTCAGATCGCCAGCCTTACCTCGTTTTGGCTTTTCATCCCACTTATGCTACTTCATGCGAAATATGTCGCCTTACCAAAATTGAGACAAGCTAATGAGCCTTAACGGAACCTATGATCCCGATAATATTTTCGCGAAAATTCTGCGCGGCGATATGCCTTGCGTAAAAGTCTATGAAGATGATGATGTTTTGTCTTTCATGGATGTGTTTCCGCAATCGCACGGCCATACATTGGTCATCCCCAAAGCGCCATCGCGGAATTTACTGGACGCGGAGCCAGGTGTTCTTGGAAACCTTATTCAGCGCACACAATTAATCTCCCGCGCCGTTGAAAAAGCGCTCTCGCCCGCCGGCATTATCATCACCCAATTTAACGGCGCGCCGGCAGGACAAACCGTGTTCCATCTGCATTTCCATATCATCCCGCGTTATGCGGATATGGATATCATGCCTCATGCCGGCACAGGCATGGCGGATATGGACGAGCTTGGGAAATTAGCCGCAAAAATAAAATCCGCGTTTTAATTTTATAATCATTGCCATATGGAAGACATAATTGTCTTATCTTTATGGCCCAAATAGCCTAAGACACGCCAAATCATAAAACGGGATATATCACATGCGTAATATTTTCATGACGACTCTTGCTGCCACAGCTTTACTGACCGCTTGTGGCCAGAAAAACGAAGTTGATATAACCCTTGCCGTAGAAGAGTCAGTAGCGCAGCCCTATAACCTTGCGCAACAATATGAAAAATTCGCCGAAATTCAAATGTCGCCCGACACATCCTTTCTGTCCGATTCCGAAAAAGCGGTGATCAACAAACTCATCAAGGCCAGCCAACTTCTTTCGGAAATTTACCTGCGTCAGTTAGATGTTCGCAATCCTGAAATTCGGGCTGAAATCGCGGCCAGCAACCGCGCGGATAAAGCGCTGCTGCTCAACATGTTTGATTTGCATTTTGGTGTCTGCGACGGATTGGAAGATGGTCATGTGTTTTATGGCGAAACGCCCTGTCCTGAAGGTGGCGGGTTTTATCCCGTAGATATGAGCAAAGCAGAATTTGAAGACTGGATTGCCGCTCATCCCGAAGATGAGGACGCTTTCCGGTCCGGCTATACGGTTATTCGCCGCGATGCGGATAAGCTTGTCGCTATACCTTACTCAGTCGCTTATAAAGAATGGCTCCTTCCGGCCTCAAAATACCTTCGGGAAGCCGCTAATTTAACTGAAGACACACGCTTGAAACGTTTTTTAAGCCTGCGGGCAACGGCCTTTTTGAAGAATGATTATTACGCATCCGAATTGGCTTGGATGGATTTGCGCAAAAATATAGAAGTCGCCATTGGCCCTTACGAAGTCTATGATGATAAATTATTCGGCTATAAAACGGCATTTGAAAGTTTCGTGACTATCAAAAATCCGGAAGAATCCGCTGCTTTAGCCAAGTATAAAAACTACCTTAAAGATATGGAAGCTAACCTGCCCGTTGATGAGACCTACAAAAATTTCAAACGCGGATTTGCCAGCCCGATTGCTGTAACTTATCAAATTCATGGCGGCGGTGATAATGAAAACGGCGTACAAACCATCGCCTTTAATCTGCCCAATGATGAACGCGTGCGCGAAGCCAGAGGCGCGAAGAAAGTCATCCTCAACAATGTCCTTGGCGCTAAATATGACCGTATCCTCGCCCCGATAGGCAAGCGTGTTCTGGTAGCCGAACAAGCGAGGCTAACAACCAAGACATATATGTCTTACAACACTTTATTTCACGAACTCTCCCATTCCCTCGGCCCCGGCACAATCACCGTTGACGGTGTTGAGACCACAGTAAGCGCACAATTCAAAGAACTCTCCTCCGGGATTGAAGAAGGCAAAGCGGACGTCATGGGGGCTTATAATATTCTCTATATGATGGAGCGCGGCGAGCTGCCGGCCGAGGATAAGCAAGCCTTCCTCGCGACCTATTTCACAGGTAAGTTCCGCTCCATGCGTTTCGGGACAGGCGCGGCCCATGCCAAAGGCGCGGCCTTTCAGTATAATTATTACCGCGAAGTTGGCGCCGTTGAATGGCTCCCGAAGCAAGAGCGCTTTAAAATCGATTTTGCCAAGCTGGAGCAGGCCATTTCAGACCTCACCGGTAAAGTCGTCATGCTGCAAGGCGACGGAAGCTATGACGGGGCAAAGGCGTTTTTGGATAAATATCTAACACTGGATGCCGCCGCGAAAACCGTCTTGGGAAATCTCGATGATATTCCCTATGATATTCGCCCCGTTTATCCAAAGAAAATTTAAATCGGAACGCCTTCTTCCAAACAGAACTCGCGCACGATTTCGCGCAAAGTCGAGAGGCGTGACTTAATTGAAATATGCGGGTCAATCCTGCGGCGGAGTTTTTCCGCGTCGAGTTTTAATATTGCGCTTTTAACCGGGCCAATCCCTGTGACGGGCATGGAGAGTTGATTATAACCCATTGCCACTAGGGTTATAGCTTCCAAAGGCCGCCCCGCAATTTCTCCGCAGATTGAAAAAGGGACATTATTGCGCCTGCATCCATCGGCAATGAATTTCAGGATAGAGATGGCAGCAGGGTGTAGCGGATCATAGCGATCAGCGACGCGGGCATTATCGCGGTCGGCAGCGAAGAAAAACTGCATCAGATCATTAGCCCCAACACTGACAAAATCAGCGTGATCACAGACAGCATTGATCTGCCATGCCAAAGACGGTGTTTCTAACATGACGCCAACTTTGATTTTTTGCGGCAACTCCTGACCCAGTTTTTTTGCACGTTCAACTTCACGGTCGAACAGAGCGCGGGCCTCTATAAACTCATCCACAGTCGTCACCATAGGGAACATGACGCGTAAAGACCGCCCGGCCCCCGCCGCGACAAGCGCCCGTAATTGATAGCGCATCAATCCCGGACGATCCAAAGCAATCCTTATCGCCCGCCAACCAATAGCAGGGTTTTCCTCAGGCACAGGGTCCATAAAGGGTAGGATTTTATCTCCGCCCAAATCCAGCGTACGGAAGGTCACAGGCCGGTCGCCCGCCGCCTCTATCGCTTTTCGGTAAAGGTCGGTCTGTTCTTGCAGCTTGGGCATGAATTCGCTGACCATAAATTGAAATTCAGTTCTAAAAAGCCCGATCCCGTCGGCGCCCGCCTGGTCAAGTTGCGGCAGATCAACCAAAAGTCCTGCATTTAATTGCAAAGAAATCCGCCGCTCATCTAATGTTACTGCAGGCGTAAATTTCATCGCCTCATAAGCACGGCTCACCTCACCGCGAATATTCATTCGAAGTTTAAAGCTTGCAATCTGTGTTTTCAGTGGGCGGATATAGATGCGCCCCTCCTCGCCGTCGATCAAAACTTCATCGCCCGTCTCGATCAGGTCAAGCACACCCTCAGCGCGGCCGATTAACGGAATACCGATGGCGCGGCAAATAATCGCCGTATGGCTGGAAGACGCACCTTCTTCGAGAACAATACCCCGGAGTTTATCTCGGTCATAATCCAGCAATTCCGCAGGGCCGATTTCGCGGGCAAAAATAATTGCGTCGCCGGAGATGTTTTTATTTCCCGGCCCCAAAGCTTCGCCTGACAGAGCGCGAATTAATCTATTGGCCAGGTCTTCCAGATCATGGAGCCGCGCGCGCAGATATGGGTCACGCGATTTCATCAACCGCGCGCGGTGCTCATTGCGCACCCGCTCGACGGCCGCTTCCGCCGTCAGGCCTGAATGCACAGCTTCGCGCAACCGCCCGACCCATTTACGGTCATAGGCAAACATCCGGTAAGTCTCGTAAATCTCTTTACTGGCACGCGAGAGCTTGGCTGTTTCCCCCGCGACCATAGCGTCGACGGAAGTTCGTAAATTTGCCACGCCTTCTTCCAGGCGGATTTCTTCGGCGGCGATATTATCCGACAAAAGGTTGGACGGCGCAACGGGCGGAACATGAAGATAGGCATGGCCGCGCATCAATCCTGCCGCAAACGCTTTCCCTTCAATCATTTCCGGCTTAACGGGAGCAAGGGCAATCCCTTTCAAGGCCGCTTTTTTGCCCCCAACCCGTTCGTCATCAATAATAATCTCGGCAAGGACCATAGCGACAGTGAGCAGATCTTCGACTTCTTCTTCATTAAAGAACCGCGATGTCTCGCTCTGCACAACAAGAACGCCAAGTGTTCGCCCGCCTCGCAAGATAGGCACTCCAAGGAAAGACTTATAAGGATCTTCCCCCGTTTCGGGACGGTAAGAAAATAGCGGATGCGTAGGAGCGTCAGCAAGATTTAAAGGCCGCGCGGTCAACGCAACATGGCCGACCAGACCTTCGCCCGGTTTCATCCGGGTCTTATGAACCGCCGATTTTTTTAGACCTTTCGTAGCTGAAAGCTCCAAGTCTTCACCGAGGCGAAGCAGATAAATCGACGCCACTTTAACCTTCATCGAAGCCGCGATAGCGGCGACAAAGTCATCGAGCCGTTCCTGAACCGACTCCGTGCCTTCCATCGCCATACGTATGGCGCGCATCAGCTTGGGCGGATTAGTCTTGATATTGGGATCCACGCTCATAGGTCTCTATACCCCGAACGCCGCCTCGCACATAGGTAATTTTGGTTAATGGAGCCCCTAGGCGAGCCGGCCTTCAAAACTAACGCTTTTGACTAAGGCATAAACGGATTGCCCGGTTTTAAGGCGCAAATCCTCGGCAGCGGCACGGGTGATACGGGAGCGAAGAAACTGTCCGCCAAGATCAATTACAGCCTCGGCAAAGGGGCCTTCCTTATCTTCAATAATCTCGTTGATCTTCCCGCTCAGAATATTGCGGATACTGATATTTTCAGGTTTTGACGTTGCAATCGCCACATCCCGCGCCAGTATCCGTAGGCGGACCGTGTCGTTGGTTGAGAGCTTGGCATTTATGGGCATGGTAATAACTGCTTCGCCAAGCCTGATATGTGTCAGGGACAGGCGTTTATCATAGCCGCTGACCCGCCCTTCCAGTAAAGAACTGGCTTCAAAGCGCCCCGTTAACGGTTCCAGATCAAGCCGCCCAATAATATCCACCGCCGCGCCATAAGCCGCGGCCCGCCCTTTCGCGAGTACAAGAATATTATCGGCAAGGCAGCTGACTTCTTCAATATCATGGCTGACATAAAGACACGGCACTTCAAAGCGCTTAGGCAAGTCTTCAAGAAACGGTAATATCTCCCGCTTACGGGCGCGGTCGAGCGCGGCAAGCGGCTCGTCCAAAAGCAAGAGCTTAGGGCGGGTTAAAAGCGTCCGGGCTAAGGCAGCGCGTTGCCGCTCTCCGCCGGATAATGATCCCGGGCGCCTGTCCATAAGAGAGCCTAAATCGAACCCCGCAACGACATCATCAAAACTATATTTTGCCGCGCCGCCCTTGCTGCGTTTATCGGCAAAGGTTAAATTTCCGCCAACAGTCAAATGACCGAAGAGCCGCCCTCTTTGAAACATATAGCCGACAGGACGTTTATGGGCGGGGCCGTCCCAAAGAGTCTCATCCATCTTGATGTGCCCGCTATCGGGCGTCTCAAAGCCTGCAATTAATCGTAGCAAGGTGGTTTTACCGGATCCGCTCGGCCCAAAAATTGCGGTCACCCCGTCGAGCGTCAAAATCTCGGAAACACCGAGATCAAATCCCGGATAGGATTTTTTGATATCAATATTCAATTCAACCGACATGGACGGCGTGCCTGCGGTTAAAGCTATAGACGAAGAGCAATGTGACGAATGAGATAACTAGGAGCAGAGCTGAAAGCCAATGCGCCTCAGCATAGCGCAAAGTTTCGACATGTTCGTATATCGCAATGGAAATCACCTTCGTCCGCCCCGGAATATTGCCGCCCACCATGAGAACAACGCCGAACTCGCCCAACGTATGGGCGAAGGTAAGCACGCAAGCGGTGAGAAACCCGCGCGCAGAGAGCGGCACGACAACGCTTATAAAAGCGTCCAGCGGCGAGGCCCGCAAGCTCGCCGCTGCTTCCACCGCCTCCCGCCCCACAGCTTCAAAAGCGCTTTGCAGGGGTTGCACCATAAACGGCAATGAATAGAGCACCGAAGCCACGACCAATCCAGCAAAGGAAAAAGTTAAGCTATCTCCTGTAACGCTGACCCAAAAACCCCCAAGGGGCGATGTCGGGTTGAGCATAATTAAAAGATAAAACCCAAGTACGGTTGGCGGCAAAACCAAGGGCAAGGCTGTGATCGCTTCAAATATAGGCTTGGTTTTTGACCGCGTCGTCGCCAGCCACCACGCCAATGGCGTACCAAATGCGAGCAAAATAACGGTCACTGTCAGAGCGAGTTGCAGGGTGAGCCAAAGTGGGCCGAGATCACTCATAACGGAACATATCCATAAGCGCTCATCACCGCTTTGGCGGCGTCGCTTTTAAGATAATCCAGAAAGGCTTTGGCCGCGTCATTATCTTTGGCGCGCGCGAGGAGCACGGCGTCTTGTTTTATCGGGCTATAGAAATGTTGCGGCACCACCCAATAATATCCTTTTTGACTAGGCTCTGCCTGTATCACAGCGGCCAACGCAACAAAACCCAACTCGGCATTACCCGTAGCGACGAGGCCGTAAGCCTGCCCGATATTCTGCCCTTGCACGATTTTGGGCGAGAGCGTTTCCGATAAACCCAACACATCCAAAGCCTCCTGCGCAGCTTTGCCATAAGGCGCCAGGGCGGGATTGGCTATGGCCAGTTTTCGAAACCCGCCCTGTGCTAATGCCTGTTCATTTACGGGGCTAATGGCCGGGCTCCATAGGGCCAACTGCCCCAAGCCATAAGTAAAGCGCGAACCCTCCACCCCCAAGCCCGCCTGCTCCAGTTTTTCAGGTCGCGCCTGATCCGCAGCGAGTAAAACATCAAAAGGCGCACCATTGATAATCTGCGCGTAAAGCTGCCCAGTTGATCCTGTCGCCAAACTTATATCATAATCAACGACGGCTTCAAAATCGATCTCGATCTGCGCGGCAATTTCAGCAAAATTTGTCGCCACGGCAATAAGAGCATCCGGGCCTTCTGGCTCGGACGCACAACCACTAAGACAAATCAGCGCGGCGCAAAAGGCAAGATATAAACGGCAATATTTCATAACAATATCTTACAAAGCCTATAATCAATGATGTGTCTATGTTCGTCTAGGGTCTTTCAGAAAGCCTCTCTTTAATCCGCCCGACCGCAAGCAAGCTAAAGACGGATATTCGATATGGCCAGCATCTATGCCGCCCCTAATATACCCCGACATCCCCTTGTCATCCCGCGCTTCCCCCGCAGTGTTCCCCGCTTGCGCAGGGTTAAATCAACTCTGCGCGCCTGCTCGTTTTTGCCGCCTGCGCCGAACTAAAAAAGCGGTTAGCGCCAAGAGGCCTAGCGCGATGACTCCGCCGATGATTTTGAGAATCTTCGCCATCATTTGCAGCCCCGCCAAAGCCGGTGAGGTCTTATAATCCTCCGCATGGATATTGACCAATATGCAGCACTCGCCTTGGGCGCCCAAAGCGTAACGTGTTGTCACTAGCATAAAACCCTCTGTCATTTTGACTTCATAGCTCAGGCTATAGGTTTTTGATTTTTGTTTGCCATCTGAGCCGCTGTAATTGACGCTGCTATTGGCATTGGCGGCAACAATATCGCGCTGCAATTCTGTCCCTTCGGGGATTTTGCTCAGTAAAATATCAATTTGACTTTGCGCGGCAACATTACCTTCGGCAAGATTAAAAGCCTCTCGCACGAGAGACATATCGCGCTTAACCAAAGCATCAATATGAGCGGCCGTATTAGCGCGAATATCTTCCGGAACCATTTTATTGGCCATGTCTTGAATTGAACAAGCGGCCAAGCATAAAACTGCGAATAAACCCAAGATGATTTTCATATTTTATGATATGCATATCCAGCGAAGCGGCGCAATAAAAAACCCGGCACAGGGCCGGGCTTCTTCATTATCGCTGGAATATCCCCGCTCAAGGCGGGAAACAAAAGAAGAGTTTAGTCTTCCTTTTTCTTACGCGGGCGACGTGCGCGTTTTGGTTTTTCTTCGTCTCCGCCTTTGTCGCCGCCTTTATCATCACTGGACTCATTATCCTCGCGCGCGATTTCGAGGCCTGTTTTTTGGTCAACAAATTTCATGGCGAGGCGAACCTTGCCGCGATTGTCAAAGCCCATGAGCTTAACATAAACATCTTGCCCTTCGGTCAGATGATCGGAGGGATGATTAACGCGTTCTGGCAGAATTTGAGAGACATGGACAAGCCCGTCTTTCTTGCCAAAGAAGTTCACAAATGCTCCAAAATCGACGACTTTAACAACTTTACCTTTATAGATCACGCCGACTTCGGGATCAGCGGTCAAGCCGTGAATCCATTCGCGGGCCGCGTCGATAGCTTTCTTATCCGTCGAGGCGATTTTGATCGTGCCGTCATCTTCGACAGAGACGCGCGCGCCTGTTGTGTCGACGATTTCGCGGATGACCTTACCGCCTGTGCCGATGACGTCGCGGATTTTATCAACCGGGATTTTCATGGTTTCAATACGCGGCGCAAACTCGCCAACTTCGTCGCGAGATTCGGTCAGGGCTTTGTTCATCTCGTTGAGGATATGAATACGTCCGCCATTGGCCTGCTCTAGCGCCGTCGTCATGATCTCTTCGCTAATACCGGCGATCTTAATATCCATTTGCAGGGACGTAATGCCTTCGCTTGTGCCTGCGACTTTAAAGTCCATATCGCCAAGGTGATCTTCATCGCCGAGAATATCAGAGAGAACAGCCATGCCGTCATCGTCTTTGATCAAGCCCATAGCAATCCCGGAAACGGGACGCTTGAGCGGAACACCCGCATCCATCATCGCCAGAGAACACCCGCAAACTGTCGCCATAGAAGACGAGCCGTTTGATTCCATAATCTCGGAAACGAGGCGTATGGTGTAGGGAAAGTCTTCTGCGCTAGGCAGAACAGCCTGCAAAGCGCGCCATGCCAATTTACCGTGGCCCATCTCGCGGCGATTAGTGCCGCCCATACGGCCCGCTTCACCAACAGAATAAGGCGGAAAATTATAATGCAGCAGGAACTTGTTTTTGATTGTGCCGGTGAGTTGATCAATAAATTGTTCGTCTTCTGAGGTGCCGAGCGTGGCCACACATAATGCCTGTGTCTCGCCGCGCGTAAACAAAGCAGAGCCGTGCGTGCGGGGCAGGATACCGGCCTCGGAAACAATCGGGCGAACTTCGTCAAGTTTACGGCCATCAATACGTTTGCCTGTTTTGATGACAGAGGAGCGAACTGTGGTCGACTCGATGGATTTAAACACATCGGAGAAGACATTGTCTTTCATGCCGTCCGGATTGTCTTCGGAAGCGCCGAGCGCGTCCCAAGCTTCGGTGCGAACTTCGCGCAGAGCGTCCTGACGTTCCATTTTGTCGGTCTTTTTATAGGCCGCTTTGATGCCTTTCTCGGCGATCTTTTTCATCGCTTTCTTCTCAGAAGTGAGATCAGGCACAACAAAGTCCCAAGCTGGCTTACCGGCTTTTTTGGTCAGTTTCTTAATCGCGGCAATAACCTCTTCGCAACTCTCATGCGCGTACATAACGGCGCCGAGCATTTGCTCTTCGGTCAGTTCTTTAGCTTGCGATTCGACCATCATCACGGCGTCTTCTGTGCCGGCAACAACGAGGTCAAGTTCTGACTCTACGAGTTCGTCAATCGTTGGGTTAAGCACATAATCGCCGTCGATCAGGCCAACGCGCGCGGCGGCAATCGGGCCTTGGAACGGCACGCCTGAAATAGACAGCGCTGCAGAAGCTGCGATCATGCCGAGGACATCAGGCTCGTTTTCCAGATCGTGCTGGAGAACCGTAATCACGACCTGCACTTCGTTTTTAAAGCCCTTAGGGAAGAGCGGGCGAATAGGACGGTCGGTTAAGCGAGCGATCAATGTCTCGCGCTCTGTCGGGCGGCCTTCGCGTTTAAAATAGCCGCCGGGGATTTTGCCGGCTGCGTAGAATTTTTCCATATAATTGACAGTCAGCGGGAAAAAGCTTTGTCCGGGTTTTTCGGATCTTTTTGCGCAGACTGTGGCAAGGAGAACGGTTTCTCCGTAGCTGGCGAGAACCGCGCCATCGGCTTGGCGGGCCATGCCGCCGGTTTCGAGTTTGAGTGGACGTCCGGCCCACTCGATTTCTACTGTGTGTTTATCAAACATATCGTACATTTCTTTCTATCGTCGTACATATAAATGGGCGATTTCATTTCAGCCCATAATTTGCGCAGATATTGCGCGGTTTGCACATTCTCATAATGTGCGAAAGGCCACCACTTGGTTTCTCTTGGGGCGGCCTTTAAATTCTTGGGGCTTATGCAGTGCAATTTGTGTTTCATTTAAACGAAGAGTCTCAAAAATTGGGCGAAGAAAGCCCACTTTTTGAGACTGCTCATACACAATTTGCATTAGTGGCGCAGACCCAGTTTTCCGATAAGCGCCGTATAACGACCCTCATCTTTGGTTTTCAAATAAGCCAAAAGAGACCGGCGTTTCGCGACCATGGCCAGAAGCCCGCGGCGTGAATGGTTGTCTTTTTTGTTGGTTTTGAAATGTTCCGTCAGTGTCTTGATGCGGTCTGTTAGGATCGCGACTTGAACTTCGGGGGATCCGGTATCACCGGATTTAGTAGCATATTCTGTGATCAGCGCAGCTTTGCGCTCTGGTGTGATCGACATCGTATATCTCCGTTTTCGTTTACAAATTAAACACTCTCTTGGGTTTCAAAAAACCTTCGTGAGTATCGCAAAGAGCGACCGCCTTATCTTCCCACATAGCCAAAACCGTTTCGGTTTCTGCGGCAATGTCAGAAGGGGTGAGGACAATCGCCCGTCCTTGTTTCAGGTTTTTGGCGTCTTGCTCTGTTATGGCCAGTACCGGGATGTCGTCCAGTGCGGTCTCAACAGGGCGCAATGCCTCTAAAACGCCGCCCCTATGGCAGAGTTTCTCAAGCGCGTCTAGTGTAAAAGACGCCTCTAATGTGAACGGCCCAACGCGAGTGCGGCGCAGCATTGTGACATGTCCGCAGGTTCCAAGAACTGCCGCCAAATCCCGCGCGAGGGAGCGGATATAAGTGCCTTTCCCGCAGGCGACCGAGAATGTGGCACTATTTTCGTCCATATCGGTCAATTCAAAGTTTTCGACGGTGACTTGGCGGGATTTCAATTCCACAACCTCGCCTGAACGCGCCAGATCATAGGAGCGCTTGCCGTCCACTTTAATCGCCGAAAAACGCGGCGGGACTTGCTCTATATCACCGATAAACGATGGCAGCACAGCCAGAATAGCCGCCTTTGAGGGACGCACTTCAGACGTTTCCGTCACCTTCCCTTCGGCGTCCCATGTGTCGGTATTCTCGCCCCATGTCACCGCAAATTGATAGCCCTTCGCCCCGTCCACCATATAAGGCATAGTCTTAGTCGCCTCGCCCAGCGCTATCGGGAGTATCCCCGTAGCCAGCGGGTCCAGCGTTCCCGCATGTCCCGCCTTCTGCGCTTGAAACAGCCAGCGCACCTTGCCCACAGCCGAAGTTGAGCCCAAACCAAGCGGCTTGTCCAAAACCACCCAACCATGAACGGGATTGCCTTTGCGTTTACGGGGCATTATTTTTCCTTGCACTTTAAAGTTTTTGTGGTTTAGTGGGATCACTTATTATCTTTGAGGGGAATTCCATGAAAACGAAACTATTGTTAGCCTTAGCATGTGCGTTAATATTAACTGCCTGCGCCACAAAGCCCGAAAACATCACTCCTCAATATGTTAGCACTACACAATATACTGATTTATCCTGCAAGCAACTCGGTATGGAGCTGGCCCGTCACGAAGACGCTTTAGCGGTCGCATCAGGTGAACAAAGGAAAGCGCGTTCGAACGATACACTTGGCGTAATTTTTCTTGGACTACCCGTGTCTTCACTATCTGGGAGTAACAAAGCGAGTTACATTGCACAGTTAAAAGGGCAGATAGAAGCAATGAATAAAACTACTACATTAAAAAATTGCGGCAGTTAGTTTCTCAATAATATCAATCTATTTAGCCGCTCTTACAGTAGGGCGGCCTTTTTCTATCCTAAATCCTGCTGCACCTTCGGCTGACCCAGTAATTTCGTCATGTCTTCCGCCGTGTCGAAACTTCGGTCAGCGACGAATTTCAGGCGCGGGGTTGATTTCATTTCCATTTCTTTGCCCAGCCGTCCGCGCAGGAAACTGGCGCAGCGCTGCAGGGCCGCAATCACCTTATCGGTGTCCCCGCCGCCAAGCGGAATCGCGTAAACCAAAGCGTGGCGGAGATCGGGCGAGGCCCGGACTTCGGAAATGGTCACGGAAACACCCTTAAGGTCAGGGTCGCGCAGATTTTCCCTAGCCAAAATCTCGGCAAGGGCGCGGCGGATAAGCTCTCCGGCTTTAAGCTGGCGCTGCGAAGGGGGTTTGTTTTTGGTCATATGTTTACTTAATTGGAGCTTACTAAATGGGCCGGGCGGCACTGTGTATGATGCGTTCTATCGTAATGTCTTCATCTATTACACGGTAAAAAACATGATGTTGTTGGCTAGGAAATTTTCGCAGGTGAGCCATAGCCTCAATCCGCATGCCAAGGTGAGGGTGTTTGCATAAAAGAGAAATGTCAGACTTTAAACCTTCGGCATATGTCCCAGCACGCAGAACACCGTATTCCAGGCGTCCATATTCATAAATCATGTCAATATCTCGCAACGCCGCTTGCGAATATTTAAGTGACATTATGTTTTTTATTAAACTTCGCTTCAGCCTGAGCGAAGACTTGGTCCGTTGTGAGGGCGCTATATCCGCTATCAATCCCCTTTTGGACTTCCTCTAAAAGCCATGCCTCTCGCTTCGCGCGCTCAATTTTTTCGCGCAGCGCTTCGCGCATTACTTCGCTATCACTGGCAAATTCGCCGGACACAACGCAAGATCTCACATATTCATGATGTTCTTTGGTTAAGCTAATGGTTTTTCGGACAACACCCATAATGGAACCTCTTCATACTATCGGTGCAGACTAGCAGATTTCAAGTAAAAGAAAAGCCCTCTCGGCAGAGGGCTTTTGGTTAAATTTACTTGCTCTATTCCTAAAGCCCCTAATCCAGCGTGCGGTCCAGCATCTCGACGGTGAAACATTCGATCATGTCGCCTTTTTTCAGGTCGTGATATTCCTTGAAACCCATGCCGCATTCCATACCGGCTTGAACTTTTTCGACTTCGTCCTTGAAGCGTTTGAGGGTTGAAAGCTCGCCTTCATGGATAACGACATCGTCGCGCAGCAGGCGTACGCCCGACCCGCGCTCAACGCGGCCTTCAGTGACTTTCGCGCCGGCAATATTGCCCAATTTAGAAATATCAAAGACTTCAAGCACTTCGGCATAGCCAATAAAGGTCTCGCGGCGTTCCGGCGAGAGCATGCCCTCAAGCGCGCCTTTAATCTCGTCGAGCAGAGCATAGATAATTGAATAATAACGGATTTCGACGCCTTCGCGCTCGGCTAAGTCTTTGGCTTGGCGATTGGCACGAACATTAAAGGCGATGATCGGCGAGCCGGAACTTTTGGCCAGCATGACATCGGATTCAGAAATGCCGCCCGCCGCACTATAAACAATGCGGGCTTTGACCTCGTCATTGCCCAAAGCTTCGAGCGATGTTTTGATCGCTTGGGCCGACCCCTGCACATCAGCTTTAACCAATAATGTCATTTCGGAACTGGTTTTATCGGCGAGTTTCGCCATCATTTGTTCCATAGACACAGCCCCAGAGGCGCTGGCCGATAAATCTTCCTTACGCTTACGGACGCGGTACTCGGTCAGCTCACGGGCGCGCTGTTCAGTTTCGACCACAGCAAAAGGCTCGCCCGGCGCGGGCGCGCCGTCCAGACCCATCACTTCGACAGGTGTTGACGGGCCGGCCTCTTTAAGCTGGGCATTACGCTCATCCATCAGCGCTTTGACCTTGCCCCAATATTCCCCGGCCACGATAATTTGTCCGCGTTTTAGCGTGCCGCGCCTCACCAGCATTGTCGCCACAGCGCCGCGGCCTTTTTCGATTTTGGATTCGATCACGAGGCCATCGGCATTGCGCGTTGGATTGGCTTTAAGCTCCATCAATTCGGCTTGATTGACAATCGCTTCGGCTAAATCCTCAAGCCCGGTTTTTTTCAAAGCCGAGACCTGAATGGCTTGGGTCTCGCCCGACATCGACTCGGTGATAATTTCATGTTGCAAAAGATCAGTTTCAATTTTTTGCGGGTTAGCCTCATAGGCATCCATTTTATTAATAGCGACGATAATCGGGGTGCCGGCTTCGCGGGCATATTTTATAGACTCGATCGTCTGCGGCATGACGCCGTCATCGGCGGCAACCACCAAAACAACAATATCCACGGCTTGCGCCCCGCGTGTGCGCATTTCGGAAAAGGCGGCATGACCGGGCGTATCCAGAATGGTAATCTGCTCGCCGGATTTTAGTTTGAGCTGATAGGCGCCAATATGCTGGGTAATCCCGCCGGCTTCTCCGGCGGCAACGTCGGTTGAGCGCAGAGCGTCGAGCAAAGATGTCTTGCCGTGGTCAACATGGCCCATGATAGCAATAACGGGCGAGCGGGGTTTACGGTCTTTTTCATCGGACGGCGTATCGTCAATGATGAAATCTTCCTCAACATCGGATTCTGCCACGCGCCGAACCGTATGGCCGAAATCTTCGACAATCAATTGCGCCGTATCAGCGTCGAGCACATCATTCATTGTTGCCATTGTGCCTTGCTGCATCAGATATTTTACAACATCGCGCGCGCGCTCTGCCATGCGGTTAGCAAGGTCTGCAACTGTAATGGCTTCGGGGATAGTCACTTCGCGCTGAACTTTATCGCCTTGGCTTCCTCCGCCTTTCTGGCGCTGTTTCTCGCGCTCACGGGCGCGTTTCATAGACGCAAGAGAGCGCTGGCGGTCATCATCGCCGGAGAGGGCGGAAACAATCGTGAGTTTACCGCGGCGGCGTTTCTGCTCGCCTTTACTGCGCGTGGGCGGCGGCGTATTGGCGCGTTTTTTCTTAATACGACCTCCGGCCTTTTCAAGCTCAGAGCGGGTATCTTCTGTTTTCGCACGGTCCAAAGGAGAGCCGACAGGTTTGCTGCGGACATTACGGGCTTCGGTTTCTTTTTGCAGGCGCTCGGCCTCTTCCTCTTCAATACGGCGAAGCTCGGCATCTTCCTCGGCCTTCTTCTTGGCTTCCAGAACCACCTGCTCTTCTTCCATGCGCTTTTGGCGTTCAGACGCTTCGGCAGCTTTTTTAGCATCGCGTTCATTAGCCTGAGCTTGAGCGGACGTCAGCGCGTCTTGGCGTTTCACATATTCGGCTTTTGACAGGCCGAGTTTCTTCGCGGCCTCAGCGACTGCGTCGATTTTGGGTTTGGGCGCATCAGGCAGTTTAATACTTGGCTTGACGGAGCCCACAGGGCTACCTTTGCCAGGCCGGATGATGACCTTCTTCTTCTTCTCGACGACGACAGCTTTGCTACGCCCGCCTGAGAGAGATTGACGCACAGAGCCGCGCCCTGACGTACTCAGGGTGAGAGGCTTACGCCCCCCCGTATTTGCCGCCGGTTTTTTATCACTTGTATCGTTCATCATCTTCTTTCAGCGAACAGGTCATAACGCCGTTCTGTTTAAGCCCTTTTTCATTTGCGCTCAAGCCGCGTAACCTAACGACCTGACGCGCATATTCAACAGGGAATAGCGGGGGAAATTACAATTATTTTTTCCGTATTTCATGCTCTCTATCCGGCCAGTCAGCTGGAATTAATTCCCGAAAACCTGCCAGTTTTCCAACGCCCAAAGCCAAAGTCTTCGCCAGCTTGCAAGGCTTAATGGCTGCGTGGACAATCGAGTCCCGCGCCAAAGCCTTGCCAATTTCTTCTGCCGTAAAGCAGCCAATCACGACCGGATCCGGCAAATCCTGCTCACGGTTGATCGCCTTTGACAGCGTGCGGATTTTACCCCGTCCATCCTTAGAGCCGTCTCTGGCTTCAATCCGAAAAGCAATCGCGGCTTCGCGTGCCATAGATTGCACTTGATCAAATCCCAGCGCGATCACGCCCGACTTCCGGGCCATGGTCAAAAGACCCAATACGCGGCGGCCTAGAAGACGATCTGTTAAATCTATCAAATCACTTTCGACTTTCGCCTTGCCTTTAAAGCCGCGCCCAAAGCTTTTCAGCGCGATAACCTTTTCCAGCGATTTACGGTCCGCGCTCACCCACACGCCGCGTCCGGGAAGTTTGCCTGCGATATCTGGCGTCACAACGCCGTCAGGCGAGAGCACAAAGCGCACCATATGTATCGGGTCGCGGGTCTTCCCGCTTGCGAGACAGCGGCGCTCCACAGGCTTATGCCCCCTTTTGTCGGGGCCAAATTCTGCTTCGTCATTTGCGACGTCAGAGGGGGATATGGCGGGCGCTTGCATCAATTTCAACTAGCCGAAAACGTCTTCCGCTGTTGGCGCAGCATCGGCATCGGCATCGACTTCAACCTCTTCCTCGACTTCAGGCTCTAACGCGCTGGCATCAATCCAGCCAGCTTTGACGCGGGCCTGCATGATCAACATTGTCGCATCTTCTTCCGACAGTTTGAAGCTTTCAAGAATGCCCTCTTCATGGACTTTCTCGCCGTTCTTAATCTCGGTATAGCCGCGCAAATCATCAGGTACGAGCCCGGCGACATCCTCGACGGTTTTGATCTCGTTCTTACCAAAGGCCACGGCCATGGGCAGGGTCACGCCTTCGACCTCCAAAACATCATCCTCAACGCCTGCGGCCTTACGCTCGGCGTCTTGTTCTTTGGCCAATTTATCGAGATATTCACGGGCGCGGGTTTGCAGCTCTTCCGCTGTCGCGTCGTCAAAGCCTTCAATAGAGGTCAGGTCATCCAGAGCGACATAGCCGACTTCTTCCATGGTCTGGAAGCCTTCGGAGACGAGGAGCTGCGCGATCATTTCGTCGACATCCAGACCCGTCATAAACAGTTCGGAGCGTTCCTTAAATTCGGCTTGGCGGCGCTCGCTCTCTTGTTCTTCGGTTAGAATATCAATGGCCCAGCCCGAAAGCTGGCTGGCAAGACGCACATTCTGGCCGCGGCGGCCAATGGCGAGGGAGAGCTGCTCGTCGGGAACAACCACCTCGATACGGTCATTACCTTCGTCGATAACGACTTTGGCAACTTCGGCGGGCTGGAGCGCATTGACAATAAATGTCGCTGCGTCTTCGGTAAACGGGATAATATCAATCCGCTCGCCTTGAAGCTCATTGACTACGGCCTGAACGCGCGAGCCGCGCATACCGACACAAGCTCCGACAGGATCAATAGAACTATCATTGGAATGCACCGCGATTTTGGCGCGGGAGCCGGGGTCGCGAGCCACAGCGACGATTTGGATAATGCCTTCATAAACTTCCGGCACTTCTTGGGCAAAGAGTTGCGCCATAAATTGCGGATGGGCGCGGGAGAGGAAAATCTGTGACCCGCGCGGTTCTTCGCGCACATCCATAATATAGGCGCGGATACGGTCGCCGCCTTTGACATTTTCGCGCGGAAGCGCTTGGTCACGGCGGATAACGCCTTCTGCGCGGCCAAGATCGACAATGATATGGCCATATTCAACGCGCTTGACAATGCCGTTAATGATCTCGCCAACGCGGTCTTTATACTCAGCAAACTGGCGGGCCCGTTCAGCGTCGCGAATTTTGCCCATGATAATCTGTTTGGACATTTGCGCCTGAACACGGCCAAATTCGAGCGGCGGCAGCGTTGTTGAAATCTCAAAGCCGATTTCCGCTTCAGGATGGTCCAGCTTGGCCGTGGCAAGATTGGTTTGCGTGGAATCGTTTTCCAATTCCTCGTCTTCGACCACTGTCACGACGCGGCGCAAGCTCTGCTCGCCGGTCACGGGATCGAGCCGGGCGCGGATATCGAGCTCAGCGCCGTAACGCAGGCGCGCCGCTTTCTGGATCGCGTCTTCAATCGCCTCAAAAACAATCTCTTTATCAATCGACTTTTCATCGGCCACAGCTTTGGCAATTTGCAAAAGCTCTAATTTATTGGCACTAATTCCGGCAATGGACATATCGGTCTCCTAAATATCTTCCTGTGTATTTTCTTCTTGTGTGTTTTCTTGGGCCGCCGCTTTGGCTTTTTGGCCCGCTTCAATGAGTTCACCTGTGATCAGTAATTTGGCTTCTGACAGCCAGTCAAAAGGAATAGAGGCGGTTTGCTCAGCCTCGCCGTCAAGATTGATATCTATATTATTGCCGTCAACACCTGCGAGATAACCGCGAAAGCGCTTGCGGCCCTCAACCAGGCGGTCGAGCTCCAGCCGCGCGAGAGAGCCTTCATAGGTTTTAAAATCTTCCAGACTGGTCAGCGGGCGCTCCATGCCGGGGGACGAAACTTCGAGAATATAAGCATCGCCAATGGGGTCTTCGACTTCCATCAGCGCGGACAGTTCGCGCGAGAGCCGCGCGCAATCACCTACGCCCATCAGGCCGTCGGATTTACGCTCCGCCATAATCTGCACGGTCTTGCGGTTACCCGCCATGACGCGCACGCGCACGAGGGTCAGCCCCATATCTTCGGCGATCGGCTCTGCTAGCGCGAGAATGCGTTCATCGGTATGCGTTTTGGTTTTCATCAACCGTCCTATTTGACCTCTGTATTTCAACCAATAAAAAAGGCGACCCTTGCGGGTCACCCTGCTGGCATCCTGTGCCAGAGGTGTCTGTATTGATGGCGATATAGGCGCTAAGAACCAATATGTCCAGTGCTTGTTTATATCAAATTACAGGCCCCATCGGGCCTGTGGTATCGCGGCACCGGCCCGAAGGGGCCGACAAGGCAATGCGCCTCAACGCATAAAATCATTTTCTAATAAATTCAAAAAAATACCCGCTCCGGCCTTCGCGGATGGCTTTTTCGAGATAACGTGTTGAGGGCCAGTCATCCGGGCGGACGCGCCAATCCGAGCGTTCCTGAGCGGGCCAGTCAAAGCCGTCATGACGCTTTATCCGCGTTAGCGCCCAATCGACATAATGGATAATATCACTGGCAAAACGAAGCCTTCCTCCCGGTTTTATCACGCGGTACAAATCTTCGATGAATTTTATATTGATGATACGCCGCTTATTATGGCGGGTCTTGGGCCAAGGATCGGGGAAGAGCACAAAGACACGATCCAGCGAGGCATCCGGCAAAAGGTCCAGCACATCACGCACATCGCCGCGGTGCAGGCGGATATTAGTAAGGCCCCTATCATGAACCCCCTTAACCGCTTTGGACACGCCGTTTAGAAACGGTTCCACGCCGAGCAATGTTGCGTCTGGGTTGCGCTCGGCCTGCCAGAGCAAATGCTCTGCCCCGCCAAACCCAATTTCAAGCCAGAGCTGGCCGTCTATGTCCGCAAGCGGATTTACGCTGCCCTTCACCGCAGGCCCGACATCAATTGTTGGAAAGACGGCATCCATCAGTTTTGCTTGGGCCGAGCTTAAAGGTTTCCCTTTGGCCCGCCCAAATGTACGAAATTTATTTTTCTCACGGTCAAACATACAGGGTCTCTTAAAACACCCCAGTTGTTTTTTGGCGTTAATTCACAAAATTAGTCTTCGCCCATAGATTCGCGGGCTAAAGATCTGGCAAGTTCGAGAATTTGGCGGCGTACAGATTTACTTTTAATTTGTGTCAGCGCTTTAGCCAAAGCCACGCCGTCCGAACTATTGATAAAATCATAGACAATTGGCAATTGATCATCTTCGGCAAATTCTGCAGAGCCTGAAGCCTGACTCAGCCCGTCAAAGAAAAACCCTATAGGCACATCCAGAACTTGCGACATTTTCCATAGTCGGCTTGCGCCAACCCTGTTGGCCCCGCGCTCATATTTTTGAACTTGCTGAAATGTAACGCCGAGTTGACTGCCGAGTTTCTCTTGACTCATTTTCATAACTTGTCTTCGCAGTCGCACCCGAGTGCCAACATGTATATCTACCGGATTGGGTGATCTTGGCCCGTGTTTACTCATAGTTTTCATCCCTATTATGTTCGGTGCTACGGTGCCCCCACCATGATACGGGTCGAACAGATTAATATTGCGCAGCTAGTTTATTCGACTGCGCCCCAACGCGGTACAGCATAGGGCGAGGAATAAAATAATCAAGATAAGAAGGCGGTTAATTAAGGATGAAAATATCGTGCCGTCTAGGGGTTTAGGGAGTCCAAAATCCACAACACCTGTCATTTTTGGCCTGATCTTGGCCGCATATCTTCCATAAGGATCAACCACGCCGCTTATGCCATTGGCCGCCGCGCGCACAACGGGAAGGCCCTCCTCTATCGCGCGGTAACTGGCCATATTGGCATGTTGCAACGGGCCGATTGAGGCCCCATACCACGCATCATTGGACTGGTTTAAAATCCACTGCGCCCGAGGTTCGTTTTTGGGATGGGGCGTTAGGCCGGAAAAAATAATTTCATAACAGATTTGGGCGCTTACGCGCGGAAGTCCGGGAAAATCAATATTGTTTTTTTTAGGAGCCGCCGAAATTGAGGCTAAAGATGTCGAAATCACAGGAAAATTTTTCGCTTCCAGCCATTTGCCACCCGGAATAAATTCGCCGAACGGCACTAAGCGGTGTTTGTCATTAAGGGCAGCAAGACTTGAAGCCCCTTCGGGCGTAAAAATAATCGCCGCTGAGCTATTATAATAATCATCAATCTCTCCGCTACCCGCCGGGCCCGGCCGTTGTTCAAGCCGCAGGGAATTCAGCAGCCAGACGGGCGGAGTATCGTCCACGCTCAATAGCGCATATCCCATGGCATTTATCAGGGAGTCATTATTCAAAGCCAAGCCGTTCACCGCGCCTTCGGGCCAAATAATATGGGTGATGTGCTCCGCCCCCGGAGCGATGGATTGCGTTAAAAATTGATTAACTATGTTTACAGATTTTTGCGGGTCAAATTTATCTTTCTGGTCAAAATGCACCTGAACGATCCGCAGTTTCACATCCTCAACATAGTCCGTTGTTGCAGCGTTCAAACGCAAAGTCCCGGCGAGATATACGCCGCCTATCAAGCTGGCCAAAGCGGCAATGGGAATGAACCGCCTTTGCGTAAAAACCGCCAAATATAAGAGCGCGCTCAGAATAAAGACAAAAACCGTCAGGCCGTAAACGCCGACCCAAGACGCGCTTTGCGAAATTGCGCTGCCGCCCTCAAAAATATAACCGGATAGATTCCACGGAAAACCGCCAAAGATATGCCCGCGAGTCATTTCTGCTAAAGAGAAAAAACTGACAAACGCCAGAAGTGAGGCCGGGCCTTTCAGCCGGAGCTTTGTAAATGCCGCCCCCGCCACCCCCCAGAAAAAGGCCAGCAAGGCCCCGAGCGCTAAAATCATCGGCGGCATAAGCGGAATAAATTCAGGCCCGCGCGCTATAAAAGCCGCGCCAATCCAATAGGTGCCCGTCATGAAATATCCAAAGCCAAACCAAAACCCGGCGCTAAATCCGGCCAGCGTCCTACGCTCCGACCCCGAAGCCCATTTCAGTCTTGCCAGCAAAGCGGCAAAACATAGCAGCGTGAGCGGCCAAATGTGAAACGGAGCTTGGCCCAACACGGCCAGTGCCCCTAGAATTAAACCGACAAACCGCCCTCTCCACTGCGTCGTTTTCAGAAGAAGTGTTGGAATGTTCATTATTCAGCGGCGGGCGGCGGCACAGCATGGCCATCTTTGCGCGTATCGTTGATGCGCAGGCGTTTAACCCGGCGCGGATCAGCGTCGATAACTTCAAATTCAACGCCGTCGGGATGACGGATAATCTCGCCGCGTTCAGGAACCCGGCCCGCTAATGTGAAGATAAGCCCGCCTAATGTATCAACATCGTCTTCCTCGTCAGGCGTCGCAAAATCACGGCCCAAAGCTTTTTCAAAATCATCAATCGTAATGCGCGCATCAGCCTCCCAGACGGAGCGCCCTCCTTTGCCGGTAACGATCTGCACTTCGAGCTCAAGCTCGTCATGCTCGTCTTCAATATCGCCGACAATCGGCTCGATTAAATCCTCAATCGTGACGAGGCCGTCCGTGCCGCCATATTCATCAACCACAATCGCCATATGGGTGCGCCGCGCCTGCATCCGCCTGAGCAAATCCTGCGCCAACATGGAGGGCGGCACGAAGAGCACGTCGCGGCGGATATATTGCAAAACCTTTTTATTCGGATAGGTCTTGCCGCCTCGCCCTTTGGCATCAAACATCAAATAGGGCATAACGTCTTTAATATGCACCATGCCCAGCGGGTCATCGAGGGTGTCTTTATAGACAGGCAGCCGCGAATGCCCAGCCGCCTTAAACGCCCTGGTCAGTTCAGTCAGGGTTTCGGTCGCCTCCACGGCCACAATATTGGCGCGAGGCACCATGACATCTTCGACCGTGAGCAGATGAAAGCGCTCAGCCGCGCTCATCATGCGTTTTTTTGAGATCGCACTTTGGGGATCTTCGTCAGCAGGCGGCTTAGCGCTCCGTCCGAATAATTTGCCGAATAATCTCGGCGAAGGCTCGTCAGTGTTCATAATGGGTTATGGCTCGCGAATTTCATATGGATTGTCAATATTCAATGCGCATAATGCGTCAATTTCCAGCGCTTCCATTTCGGCGGCTTTTTTGCCCGTGTCGTGATCATAGCCTTGGAGATGGAGGAAACCGTGGATGATAAGATGGGCGACATGATTATAGGGTGACGTTGGTTTTTCCGCCGCTTCGCGGATAATCGTCTCATACGCAATGGCAATATCGCCAAGAATTTCAAAATCCGGGTTTCCGGGAAAGGCAAGCACATTGGTCGGCTTGTCATTGCCTCGGTAATCACGATTTAAAGTTTGAATTTCAGCGTCATCGACCAAGGCAATACTAAGCGTATGATAACGCTGCCACCCACCAAGACCTTTGCCAATAGCCTCTAAAAATAGCCTGTAGTCATTGGCAATAGTCGCGCCCAATTCGCCCCAGCATTCGGCCTTTATGATTAAGTCTGTAGGATATGGAACGGCAGGCGGGCGCATGTTTATAAAATGCCGCCTTTGGGCTTACTGTCTTTCTCGTAAGCATTGACAATTTTCCCGACCAGCGGATGACGGACAACGTCGGAGGCCTCGAACACAATCTGTTCTATGCCTTTAATGCCTTTAAGGATTTTAAGCGCGTGCGCCAAGCCCGATGTGACGCCGTGGGGCAGATCGGATTGGGTCGGGTCGCCCGTCACCGCATATTTAGCGCGCTCGCCAATCCGGGTCAGTACCATTTTCATTTGCGGGATGGTCGCGTTTTGCGCCTCGTCAATGACGACAAAAGCGTCCGAGAGTGTGCGCCCGCGCATAAAAGCCAAAGGCGCGACTTCGATGTCGCCGGAGGCTCTGCGGCGGTCAACTTCGTCCCGGCCCAGTACCATATGCAGCGCGTCCCAGATCGGCTGCATATAGGGATCGACTTTTTCGCTGAGATCGCCCGGCAAAAACCCAAGCCGCTCGCCCGCTTCGACGGCAGGACGGCACGCTATAAATTTGGCAATCTCGCCGCGCGCCAGTAATGACGCGCCGTAGGCGGTGGCCAAAAATGTCTTGCCTGTCCCGGCCGGGCCAACGCCGAAACAGATGGTCTCGTCGCGCAGGGCATGGATAAATTTTTCCTGGCGCGGAGTTTTGGGCACAATCGGCGAGCGGCGCGGAAAAGGAATGATCGCGTCAACGGCGGCGGCTTTGACCTTGCCTTTGCCCATGGCTTTAATCAGAGCGCGGATATCAGAGATTCCACAAGGCCAGCCGCGCTCCAGCCTTTGGTAAATTTCTTTAATAAGCTCGCCCGCCCGCTCGCGCGAAGGCGCATCGCCGTTGATATGAACACTCGCCCCCGGCGCTTCAATATAAACACCAAAAGCCTCTTCAATAAGGGCAAGATTGGCATGGTTAGGCCCGCAAAGTTTGCGCACCAAATCCGCATCGGCAAATTCAAAAATTTCGGTTTGTTTACTCATAGGGTCTTAGATAGAATCTTCATGTAATAATTACCAGCGGCGATCCGCAGCAAGCCTACTTTATATCATTGCTTTCAGATATGGATATGCTAAATATTACCTCATAATTACTTTTCATTGGGTAGGGTGGGGGTATGGCAATCATTAAAAAATTATCTATATGCACCGTCGCAGCGTGTTTTATATTTACGCCGACAACAGCCTCTGCCAAAAAATTTAAGATAGACCCTGACAGCAAAAAAGGTCTTGTCGTATTTGCTATCAAAACTCTGGACAACGCAGCCTCAGTCAATTTCGGGTCGGTTGATCTTGCCGCTGCTAAAATTCCACAAAAGGGAACGGGCTTTATGGTCATGGCGGGAGGCCCAACGACCATCTTCTCGCCCATCCCAAAAAAGAGTGAATTTATTGACCCTACGACAAGCAACTCTATTTCCATATCCTTTGCAAAGAAAAAAGTAAAACCAGGCGTTTATGCGGCGATGAACGCGATTGACCTCAACAATACAGGCAAGACAAATGCGGGATGTTATAATGACAATGCCCGCGCCTTTACCGTAGTGGCGGGTAAAATAAATTTGGTTCTTATGACAAATCCGGCACTCGACTATCCGGAGAGAGGAGGAGACCCTTGGAATATGGAGCTCGACCTTACGGAAGACCAAGTGTTAGAAGCCTTCATAGCGTCTGCTGAATTAACCCTAGAGGCACGCAACTCAATCGTCATTGCACCAACGAAACGTATTTCCTACAAGAAAAGGCACCGCTCCGGTTCCTATCTCTGCTTTCCATCCAAAACTTTGGAAATTACAGTTTTAGATTAAAACAAGCTGTGGAGTCGGCAAGGTTAAACCAATTCTCCCGTCAGTGAATTCCGTCCTGCGCCTGTAATCAGCACTGGCACAATCTGGCCTACAAGGCTTTCATCTCCATCGAAATGCGTGCCTTGCAAATAAGGGCTTCGCCCGAAAAGCTGGCCGTCATCGCGGCCACCATTTTCGACCAAGACATCCAGTGTACGCCCGATGAGGGATGTGTTGAAGGCCATTTGTTGGGCGTAGAGCAAATCTTGCAGCCGTTTCAGGCGCTCGGACTTTACAGCTTCATCTACTTGGCGCGGCATGGAGGCTCCGGGCGTGCCTGGGCGGATGGAATATTTAAATGAGAAACTACTGGCATAGCCGATCTCTTCTACGCATGTCATCGTCTGTTCGAAATCGGCCTCGGTCTCGCCGGGGAAGCCGACAATGAAATCACCGCTAAGCGCAATATCCGGGCGCGCGGCGCGGATTTTGGCAATGAGCGCTTTGTAATGCGCATATGTATGACCCCGGTTCATTGCCCGCAGGATTTTATCCGATCCGCCTTGTATTGGCAGATGTAGATAGGGCATTAATTTCGACTCGGTGCCGAGTACATGAATTAACGCATCATCCATATCGCGCGGATGGGAGGTGGTGAAGCGCAGGCGGTCAATTCCGCCGATCAGCCCGACATGGCGGATAAGCTCGCCGAGCCCCCATTCAGAATTATCTGGGCCTTCTGCATGATAGGCATCGACATTCTGTCCGATCAAGGTAATTTCGCGCACGCCTTGACTGGCTAGGCTACGGGCTTCGGCGACGATTTGCGCAACCGGGCGTGAAACCTCGGCCCCGCGCGTATAGGGCACCACGCAAAATGTGCAAAATTTATCGCAACCTTCCTGAATGGTCAGAAAGCTGGAAAAGCCTTTGGGCTGGCGCGTCTCGGGCAGAGCGTCAAACTTCTCCAAAGTATCAAATTCGGTTTCAAGAACCTGGCCTGTGCCGCGGTGCACTCTGGCAATCATTTCCGGCAGCTTGTGATAGGTTTGCGGGCCGAGCACCATATCAACCACCGGGGCGCGGCGCATGATTTCCTCGCCCTCGGCCTGAGCGACGCAGCCGGCCACAGCAACTTTCATATCGGGCTTGTTTTTTTCTTTCATTTGGCGAATGCGGCCCAACTCTGAATAAACTTTCTCCGCCGCCTTTTCGCGGATGTGGCAGGTATTGAGAATAACCAGATCGGCCTCATTCGGGGTCTCAACAGGGGCGTAGCCGATCGGAGCCAGCACATCAGCCATGCGCTCGCTATCATAGACATTCATCTGGCAGCCATAGGTCTTGATAAAGACCTTTTTAGTGTTCTCTTTTAAAGTAACATTGCCGTCCGTTTTCGATTTAACAATCGCCGGAGCGTCAACGTTACGGGACGCGTTTTTATCGCGCGGTAACAGGACGGTCATATATGTGCTCTTTATTTCGTGAGCGGGCTATAGGCGGGAATTAATGCTGGCGCAATATAGGAATTGCAAGTCATGTGGATTTGTGATAGAATGTATACATGAGCACACAAACAACGACAATGACCGTTCGTATTCCCGTCGAACTTGCCGAAAACCTGGAAGAATTGACGGGCTATACGGAACGATCAAAATCTTTTTTGGCCGCCAAAGCCATAACCGCCTATGTTGCACATGAGCTTAATATCTGCCGTATGATACAGGAAGGTATTGATGATATTGAAGCGGGCCGTGTACATGATCATGAAGACGTAATGGCGGATGCCATGGCCATAATTGAGAGCAAGCGTGCGAAACGTAAAGTGGGCTAGGAGGGCTCGAACAGAATTACTCAAGGCTGTCGATTTCATTTCAGATGGCAGTCCACAAGCGGCTATCGCAGTTCACAATAATATCTATAAAACTGCACAAAAACTTAGTCAACGCCCTATTGGTCGTCCTAGCCGCATGTCTGGGTATTTTGAAAAATCCGTATTGAAAACTCAATATATTCTCGTTTACACACTTACAGAAAGTGAGGTCCATATTATACGCCTTATGCATAGCGCGCAAAACTGGACGACAAATCACTGGCCAGACAACTAACCTATTTCACCTTTTTCCCGTAAAGTTCCAGCCTGTGGTCAACCAGTTCATAGCCTAGCTTCTTAGCTATTTTCTCTTGTAGCGCTTCGATTTCGTCATCTACAAATTCAATCACTTCGCCTGTGGTCACGTCGATGAGGTGGTCATGATGATCTTCGTCGGCGGTTTCGTAGCGGGCGCGGCCATCGCGAAAATCATGGGTTTCGATAATGCCCGCTTCGGAAAATAACCGCACGGTGCGGTAGACCGTAGCGAGGGAGATTTTCGGATCGATATCCGAGGCGCGGCCATAAAGCTCTTCGGCATCGGGATGATCCGAAGCTTCGGACAGCACTCTGGCAATCACGCGGCGTTGGTCAGTCATTCTAAGGCCGCGCTCAGCGCATTTTTTTTCAATCCAGCTTCCCATAAGCGGGTTCTAGCCGCTTCGGTCATTGGCGGCAAGGCGTTTGCGATAAGTAATCGCCCCGACCCGGCCCATCTCGCGCTTATAATAGCGGGGCCGTTTCCCAATCGCCTCAAACCCTGCGCCTTTGTAAAACGCAATCGCGGCCGGGTTATCCTCGGCGACTTCGAGAAATAGCGTATCAACGCCCTGATCGACAAGTTCAGTTTCCGAAATGTCAAGCAAAGCCCGCGCAATGCCTTGGCGGCGAGCGGCCACATCAACGGCGATAGTCAGGATTTCTGCTTGGTCAGCGGAGGGTTTTAAAATGATGAACCCATCAAGTGGACGGCCAAAGCCAAAGCATAAATCTTTTTGGATATGCCCCCACATAGCTTCATCGGGCCACCCTGCATGAAAGCTCTGCTCATGGATATCGGCCATACGCTGCGCGTCTGTTGTTGTCAGCGAGCGGGTCATTTGGGGTTAATACCGCCGGGGAGTTTAGCATCAGGGCCGCGCGAATAAAGCGGGTTGGCGGGATAGTCTTTGGGATTTGCATCAATAGCAAGCCAAGCGAGAATACGGGTATCAACATGAACCGCTTCGATAATATCTAATTGAAGAGATTCGGCTTCAGCTTGAACGTTTTTCATCAAACCGGTTTTGGGATGGTATGCAAATAATGGTTTTTTTTCACTATAAGTGCCAAACATTATTTCATTGCGGCGAATGTCTCTAAAAACAACGGCCCAACAAACACCTTCGGGTTCATATGCAAGATAATTTACGCCAAGAGCATCTATTCCCACAACAGGCAGCTTACGCGGCAAGGCAAAACCTTTGGCGAAGGCCAGAGCAACCCGTAGCCCGGTGAAGCTGCCCGGCCCTGTGCAAACGGCAATTTTGTCAATATCTTTGGCCGTCAGTCCCGCCTCGGCCAATATCTCGGCCACCATGGGCGCGAGGCGTTCAGCATGACCGCGCCCGATATTTTCGGACTTATAGCCAAGCACTTTGGCCTCATCACACAGCGCAGCGCTGCAATATGGGCTCGTCGTATCCAGCCCAAGAACAATCATGACTTAAACAGACTGCTCCACGCGCGTGACTTCGGGAACATAATGTTTGAGTAGGTTTTCAATGCCTGATTTTAACGTCATAGTTGAGCTGGGACAACCCGCACAAGCCCCGCGCATTTCGAGATAAACCGCGCCGTCCGCATCGTCAAAATGCTTAAACACAATATCGCCGCCGTCTTGGGCCACTGCGGGGCGGACGCGCAAGTCAATCAATTCTTTGATTTGCTCTACGATTTCCAGCGTCTCGCCTTCATAAACGCGCTCATCTTCCTCAACGCTGGCCTCGAGCAGCGCCGTGCCGCCTGCGACGTAGAAATCCATAATCGCGCCCAACACGGCCGGTTTAAGGTGTTTCCACTGCGCGGATTCGCTTTTACTGACAGAGACGAAATCACTGCCAAAAAACACGCGCGTAACGTCGGGGATCATAAATAGCATCTCGGCCAAAGGCGCGGCCGACACATCGCCGCCGCGTTCAATATCGCGCGGAGGGTTGCCTTCGCCGACAACATCCTTGCCCGGCAGAAATTTCAGCGTGGCCGGGTTGGGGGTATCTTCGGTCTGGATGAACATCATGCACTCCTATTTTGGCAGGCCCGTTCTTACAAGCTACATGGCGAGTTTCAGGCCGGTATTCAAGTGGGCATAAATGTCATTTGACCAATCGCCTTAAATTTGCATCATGTCCCTATGCGGATTTTACTCTCATCTCCACTTTTAGCTCTCCCGGTTCTCGCCGGATGCGCAAGTGTTTCGACGCGGCTGCCCGATATTTCCTTGCCGCAACTCACCGAAGAACGTACCCACCAAGAAGTCATGGCCTTTGACGACATGACCCGCTTGCAAAAGAGGTTACTGCGGGTCGCAACGCCTATTCTAAAGGCCAATACCGAGCTTTGCCCGAAACTTCGCCGCGATATCGGCGTTCGAACCCATAGGCTGAAAACCTATCCCAAAGCCATGCGCCCGGCGGCAAAGCGCGAATTAGGGGCCAAAGAGGCCCCGACTATCATCATGGTCGCGGAGGGTTCGCCCGCACAAAAAGCAGGGCTGCGGATCGGCGACGAAATTCTGAATAAGAAGAATAAAGCGGTTAGCATCTATGATAATAGCTTGCAGGACTCATTAAAAAATGGGCTTATTCGTATTCGGCGCAGCAGCGAGATTAAAGAGATCAAAATCACTGCAGATAATCTCTGCGGTTATAAATTACGCCTCTCACAAACGGCGGTGATTAATGCCTATGCTGACGGCAAACATATTACGCTCACTTCTGGGATGATGAATTTTGTCAAAAGCGATGACGAGCTCGCCCTGATTATCGGCCATGAAATGGGCCATAATACAATGGGACATATCCGAAAAATTATCGGAAATATTATCCTCACTGCCGGAGCCACGCGCTATACGCGCCCGTTTGAATCCGAAGCCGATTATGTCGGCATGTATTATATGGTGCGCGCCGGATATTCACCCGAAGGCGTCGAAGATGTCTGGCGGCGGCTAGCCCTGACAAATCCGAAATCCGTCGCCCGTGCCAAAACCCACCCAACCTATCCAAACCGCTATCTGCGCCTAGCCGCCGCGCGCAATGAGATTAAATTGAAACAAGTCGCAGGCGAGCCTTTAGTGCCCAATTTTAAAACGGGTTCGGGGAAATCCTAATGCGCAGCTTCATTGCGGTAGCGGCCATCGCCTTGACAGCCTGTTCCGGGACAGCCTTGAGCGAAGCCCCAAATACCGAGACTTACAGCCCCGAAACCGAAAAAGAAGTGCGCTTCTCTGATGTGCTGGCACAATATCAGGCGCTCAATACGCGGCTGGATTATACTGCCGCTCCGTTATTGCTCGCCAATACTGCGCTTTGCCCCATAACTGAGCGCAGCCTTGGCCTGACGGTGCATATGGCAGCAGATTATCCCGTCAATTTACAGCCCGTAGCGCGCGAGCTTCTTGGCGTTACGGACAGGCTATCGATTCGCACCGTCCGCGCGGGCTCGCCTGCGGATATAGCCGGACTTAAGCCCGGCGACGTAATTCTGCGTATTAATGACAGCTATATGCCCGCCGGAGAAACCGCGCAGCGCTTTTATGCGGCCATAAGCCAAGACGCTTACAGGCAAGACCAAGTGGGTATAACAATCAAACGCTTAACCCAAACCCTTGAAATTTCGGCCCAGCCCGAAACCATTTGCGGCTATCCGGCGGCCGTTTATTTCAGCGAAGAGATCAATGGCCATACCGACGGTGAGCAGGTGCTTATCACCTCAGAGTTAATGCGCAATGTGCCCGACAATGTAAATCTGGCTTTGATTATCGCCCATGAAATGGGCCACGCTATTGCAGGCCATGTGGAGCTGCGCAAAAGCAAAGAGCTGGAATTAAAGGCCGACCGCATGGCTTTGGTACTCATGCAGCGGGCGGGTTACGACATAAATGCTGCCATCAGCTATTGGCAAAAAGCCAATCACCCTCACGCCGGTTTTCAGCGCAGCTCAAAAACCCATCCCAGTATTTCCGAGCGTTACGAAAATTTCAAAGCCGAGCAGACCCGGATAGAAAAGTTGAACACTGCTGGTCAGCCGATCACCTTTGATTAATGGCCTGAGTGATCTTCTTCATCATCACCACGGCCTTCAACCGGGACGATGATGGTCACAGATGGGGCGTTTTCGTAATTCAGGGTCAATGAAACCTCGTCTTGTGTATCGGGCAGGGCCGCTTTGAACATCATCAGGTGATAACTACCGGGACGAAATTCGACAGCCGTCCCCGCCGCTAAATCAACGCCGTCCACACGGCGCATTTTCATCACGCCGTCTTCTTCAAGGTGATTATGGATCTCGACTGCGCCGCTAATCGGGCTGGTAACCGATATAAGCTTATCTGCCGCGCCGTGATTGGTGATCTTAAAATAACCCGCCGCCGTATCCTTTCCCGGAAATGGCGGGAGAACACGGGCCGAAGAAATGACAATGCCCTCTGTCATTTTATGATCTGTATGATCCATTTTGCCCGAACAGGCGGCCAGTGTTACCATGGCTAAAACTGTCAAAATCTTTTTCATTCTAAGCTCCGCAAAAGCCAATGATCTTGCGAACATCAGCGACAATAGGATCGGCGATTTCGGCGGCCTTATCCGCTGCCTTCGCCAAAATCCGGTTAAGTTCTTCGGGGTCTGCCAAATACCTGTTCATTAAATCAGTTATCGGCTGCAATGTCTCGACTGCTAAGTCTGCCAAGGCCGGTTTAAAAATGCCAAAGCCTTTTCCGGCATATTCAGTCAAAACATCTTGGTCGGATTTTTCGGATAAGGCGGCATAGATACTGACAAGATTGGCAACTTCCGGGCGGCCTTCAAGGCCTTTCATATCGGCCGGAATTTCGCCCGCATCGGTTTTGGCTTTGCGGATTTTCTTGGCAATCACATCCGCCCTATCGGTGAGGTTAATTCGCGAATTATCCGACGGATCGGATTTTGACATTTTCGCTGTCCCGTCCCGGAGCGACATCACTCGCGCGCCCGGCCCTTTGATTAAAGGCTCGCAAAGCGGAAAGAAATTCGGCGCGTTGAAATCATGATTGAATTTTACCGCAATATCGCGGGTCAGTTCCAGATGTTGTTTCTGGTCTTCCCCGACAGGCACATGTGTGGCTTTAAACGCTAAAATATCTGCCGCCTGCAACACGGGGTAATCATAAAGCCCTACTGACATCTTCTCGGAGTTTTTACCGGCCTTATTCTTGAATTGCGTCATGCGGTTAAGCCAGCCAAGGCGGGCGACGCAATTAAAATACCACGCCAGTTCAGAATGGGCGCGAACAGCAGATTGATTATAGACAATGGCTTTTTCGGGATCGACGCCAGAAGCCAGATAAGCCGCCGCAATATGGCGGGTTTGCTCGGCGAGGACTTTCGGGTCTTGCCAGACGGTAATGGCATGTAAATCGACGATGCAATAAATGCTCTCCATCTGGTCTTGCAATTCGGCGAATTTCTTGAGCGCCCCAAGATAATTACCCAGATGCAAATCCCCGGAAGGCTGCACCCCTGAAAAAGCCCGCTTTGGGCCCTGATATGTATTGTCTTCTGACACTAAGACTTACTCCGTTTAAGCGCGTCGCGAATATCACTCATATTAAACGCCCGCAAGAGGGCCGCCGCTGCGGCATAAATGACGAAGCCTACCGCGCAGACTAGGCCGAGGACGGCAAAGTCCTTGAAGAAGTTACCTGATAAATATTGCGACATGGGCACGGCTAGTCCGATGAGCGCCACAGCCATAGCGGCGCTGGCGAGAGCAATGCGGGGTAGGCGCGAGAGCAGACGGGTATCAGGATCAAAACTCCTATCCCTGATGAGAAGCCACGTTAAGCAAACAACATTGGTCCAAGCGGCTACGGATGTGGCTAAGGCCAGCCCTTCGAAACCAATAATTTTAAACAGGTATAGCCCCAGCGCGATATTTATCACGGCGGAAATACCTGCATAGATCATCGGCCTCTTCGTGTCTTCGCGGGCAAAGAAGGCCGGGGTCAGGACCTTTAACATCACAAAGGCCGGTAGCCCATAAGCGAACATGCGCAGAGCTTTAGCAACTTGCGCCGTCGTCTCTGCGGTAAACGCCCCTCGCTGGAACAGCCCGCCAATCAGGAAATCGGGTATAACGGCTAATGCGAAAGCGGCAGGTATGGTGAGGAAAGCCGCAATTTCGACGGCGCGGTTAAGCGAGGTTCGCGCGCCGGCTTCATCCCCCGCGCGCAAACGACGCGACAAAGCGGGAAGAAGCGCCACGCCCATCGCAATCCCGATCATACCGAGCGGGAGTTGATACAGCCTGTCAGCATAGGTCAGCCATGACGCCGCCCCCGCTTTGGTCGTCGCGATGAGATGGCTGACCAGTAGGTTAATCTGCGTGATGCCCGCAGACAGCAAACCCGGCACACCGAGAATGAAAAGCCGTTTCACGCCGGGCGTTAAGCGCGGGCGTTTAAATCCGATTTTCACCCCCGCTTTGCGGCACCCCCATATCACCAAGGCCATTTGCGCCGCGCCGGACGCGGTAATCGCTGCGGCGAGGTAATATCCTATCCGGCTTTGCCCCCAATCAGCCTGCCCTGCAAAGAACAAAGCCGTGATCATAAAGACATTCAAAATTATCGGCACAGCCGCCGCGAGCGCGAAATGGTTTCGGGTATTCAGCACACCCGAAAACAGCGCCGTCATCGACATGAACACAAGATAAGGCATTGTGATTTGGGCGTAGATGACGGCGAGATAATAGGGGCTTATCCCTGTATCAGGGTCGACAGAGCGCTCTAGCCCGCCGCCAATAAGAGCCAATGACCACGGCATAGTCAGCTCAAAAAGAATGACAATTCCTGCGACCATCACAAATAAAGCGGCCATGGCTTCAAGCGCGAAATTATCCGCAGCCGCATCGCCCTCTTCTTCAATTCGGCGGGCATAGAGCGGGACGAAGGCAGCATTAAAGGCGCCCTCTGCGAACATACGGCGAAAGACATTGGGGAGTTTAAAGGCGGTAAAGAACGCATCAGAGACAAGACCTGCCCCGAGGAAGGTTGCAATTAAAACATCGCGCACCAATCCCAAAAGCCGGCTGACCAAGGTCAGCGAGCCGATGATGGCGGTTGAGCGCAGGAGTCGCATCAGGCCGCTTTCCGGGCCGTATGGATTTCGAGAACACCCAGCAAGACCTTGCGCATATGTTTTCTGCACGCCGCCGTCATCGCGCCGTCCGCGCTGCGGCGGCGCACATAAAAAGTATCCACGGCTTTCGCCCCGACACCTTCGATATGGGCGGAGAGCACATCAATGCCTTCATCGCGCAAGGCTTCGGCCAGATGGCACAGCAGACCCGGGCGATCGCGGCCTTCCATTTCAATAATGCAGGCATCGCCCGAGGCTATATCGAGAAAATCGACTTTGGCGCGCACGGGAATAGCTCCGGCGCGGGATGAATCTATCGCCGCAGGAATTTTCATCCCCTCCGTATCGCCCTCGGCGGCTTTGCGGGCGCGGCGGCGGAGTGTCTCCAGAGCATGGTCATTTTGGCGGCCAAAAGCATGGCCTTCTGTATTTTGCAGATAAAATACATTCATCACCTGTCCGCCCTTGCTGGTATGCAGCCGCGCGCCCGTAATCGACGCCCCGCATGCTGAAATCGCGCGGGTGATATCGGCAAATAGTCCGGGCCTATCGGGCGTCATCACCCAAAGCTCGGTAATATCGCGCGGACGGTCGCGGCGGGTTTGAACGGCGCTCTCTAATTCCGATTCTAAGATTTGGTCAAAGAAACGCGCATGGCGCACAAGGTCTGTCATATCAAAATTCAGCCAATAGGTCGTGCCCAGCTCGGACGTAATCGGAGCGATGCGCGCCCCCATATCGCCCGGCAGACGTTCTTTAAGCTGCTCTTTGGCGGCGGCGGCGCGGGCGGCGGGCGCAAGTTCTTCGCGGCCTTCAAGATAATTTTGCGTAGAGCGATAAAGATTACGCAAAAGCACACCTTTCCAATCATTCCAAATCCCGGGGCCGACAGCTTTAATATCGACGACGGTCAAAGCCGTCAGCATATCCAGCCGCCCTTTGGAGCCCATCAGAGCCGCAAATTCGGCTATGGTTTCAGGGTCGGAAATATCGCGGCGTTGGGCCGTTTCGCTCATATCCAGATGGCGGCGCACAAGCCAGGCCACAGTATCAGTAATATTTTGGTTAAGACCCAAACGGCGGCACGCGCGCCGGGCGAGCCGCGCGCCTTCAATACATTGGTCGCCCTGCCCCTTGCCGGTATCGTGCAGTAGACACGCCAGATATAATATCAGCCGCCGCTCCTCGCTGAAGCCTTCCAAGATTTCAGTGACGAGCGGGTGTTCTTTTTCAAGCGCGCCGCTTTCAATATTGTGGAAATTATCAACCAACCGTAATGTATGTTCATCCACCGTATAAGCATGGTGCATATTAAATTGCGTGCGCGCTACAATGCCGCCAAATTCGAGCAAGTAACGGCCGAGCACGCCCGCCTCGTTCATGACCTTCAATGTCGCATAAGGGGCTTTAGCGCCGAGCAGAATTTTCTGGAAGGTTTTGGAAATCTCTGGATCGCGGCGAAACTCATTGTCAATCAGGTTGCGCCTGAAATCGATGGCCGCAAAAGCATCGGGGTGAATGTCAAGATTACGCCGCCCCGCCGTTTCGAAAAGCTGCATGATCTGCGATGGGTTTTCTCTAATTTTCATCGGGTCGGCAAACATCAACCGGCCATGATCCATAACAAAATCTGTATTTTTAATATTGCGCCGTGAATTAGGCAAAAACACATCCAGCCCTTTGGGCAGGAGAATCGCTTTTTCGGCTTCAAGCTTGGCGCAAGCAATCCGCGTCAGCGCGCCGACCTCCCGCGCATTGGTAAAATATTCACGCATGAATTTTTCAACGGCGACTTCAATCGGCCCCGATGCATAACCCATTTTACGGGCCAATATCGTCTGCTTATCAAAGCTCAAAGTCTCGCTGGCCCGCTCGGAACTATAATGCAGCCATATCCGGGCGCGCCAAAGAAAATCCGCCGCGCGCACAAACCGCGTCGCCGCACTTTTATCAAACAATCCCATATCGACATAATCCCCGGCCCGCTGCGGATCGGTAATCCGTCCATCTTTATCCAAAAACCGCGCAATCCAATAGAGCACATGCAAATCGCGCAGCCCGCCTTTGCCTTCTTTGATATTGGGCTCAATAACATAGCGCGAATTCCCCTCGCGGTCATGGCGGATATCACGCTCCTTAAGCTTAGCCGCGATATAGGCGCGGCCTTTACCCTTGGTGACATCTTTGCGAAACCGCGCATAAAGCGTTTTGGCCAGCGTCTCGTCTCCGCGCAAATAGCGCAAATCCAGCAATGATGTCAGGATGGTCTGGTCCTCTTTGGCCAGCTTTATGGATTGCTCAACCGTGCGCGTAGCGTGGCCGACTTTCAGCCCCAAATCCCAGAGCATATAGAGCATATATTCGATCACGGATTCGGTATGGGCAGAGCCTTTTTTATCGGCTAGCAAAAACAGTAAATCGACATCGGAAGCCGGGGCCATCTCGCCGCGCCCATAACCGCCAACAGCGCAGAGCGACATTATTTCTGACTTGGTAGGGTTTGACGCCCGCACAATATGCCGCGTTGTAAAATCATAAATCCCGGTGATGATATCATCATGGATGGAGGCGAGAAGCCGCGCGGTTTCATGCCCGTCGAGGCGCGCTTCCTCAAACCGCTCGCGGGCGGAGCCTTTGGCTGTTTCCAGCGTTTGCTTAAACAAAGCCAAAGCCTCGCCGCGCACATCTTTGGCATTGCGGGCAATATCGGCAAGGGCCCCCCGCAGAGCCGCCCCGTCGATGCCGCTATCCGGCGCAACAATACGGGCCGGTATATCCAATATTTTTGGCCTGCGCGCCATTATTTTAGCTTGGCCTTAAGCTCGTAAATTAAATCAAGCGCCGCGCGCGGGGACAGATCATCTATCGTGAGGGCTTTAAGCGCCGCCTCTATTTCAGAAGGTTTTATTGTCACCGGCGCCGGAGCTGCCGTGAACAAAGGCAAAGCGCCGAGACTGTCTTTCTGTCCATCATGATCGGCTTCCAGCTTATCCAAAACCTCCCGCGCCCGCGCCACGGCGGCAGGCGGCAATCCGGCCAATTTGGCGACCTGAACGCCGTAGGATTTATCTGCCGCGCCCGGCCTCACATCATGTAAAAACACCAAATCGCCGTCCCATTCCTTCGCGTGCAGGCTGGCATTGCTCGCGCCGTCCAAATTTTCAATGAGGTCTGTTAATTCATGATAATGCGTTGCAAATAAGGCGCGGGACTTATTCACCGCGTGCAGGTGTTCCGCCGCCGCCCAGGCAATAGACAACCCGTCAAAGGTGGCTGTGCCGCGCCCAATCTCGTCCAATATCACAAAGCTGCGCTCGGTCGCCTGATTGAGAATGGCCGCCGTTTCGATCATTTCGATCATGAAGGTCGAGCGCCCCTGCGAGAGATCATCCGACGCGCCGACGCGCGAGAAAAGACTATCCACAACGCCGATATGGGCCGAGGCGGCAGGGACAAAACTGCCCGCTTGAGCAAGGATATACATGAGCGCGTTTTGGCGCAGATAGGTCGATTTACCCGCCATATTCGGGCCCGTAATCAGAGTAAGCCGCGGCGCAGATTTGCCTTTGGCGTCCAGTTCACAATCATTTGCCGTAAAGCCTGCCGCGCCTGATTTTTTCAGCGCCGCTTCCACAACAGGATGCCGCCCGCCTTTGATCACTAAGGCGAGGCTATTGTCGACAATAGGCCGCACGGCTTTATTATCCGCCGCCCATTCAGCCAGACTCGATTGCACATCGAGCTGCGCCAGAGCATGAGCCGCCGCGCGAATGGGTTCTGAAAACGCTGTAGCGCGCTCTACAAATTGCATAAAAATATTTAACTCCAGCGCCAGTGCCTTATCGCCCGCCCCTGCAATTTTGGCGTCCAAGGCGGCCAGCTCTGTTGTTGTAAACCGCACGCCGCTGACCAAAGTCTGGCGGTGGATAAATTGGCTCTCCGGGCCTTTGGAGAGCATTGTGTCGGCATGTTTAGGCGTGACTTCGATGAAATAGCCCAGCACATTATTATGTTTTATTTTCAAGCTCGGAACAGTGGCGGCTTTGGCATAATCCGCCTGCAACCCCGCAACAATACGGCGGCTATCATCGCGCAGTTTTTTCAGCTCGTCGAGTTCCGGCGTCCAGCCCGGCGCAATAAAACTACCGTCGCGCGCCATCATCGGGACATCGGGCAGAAAGGCCTTGCTAATGTCGGAGGCAAATTTTGCCAGCTCGCCTTTATCCGCAAGACTAAGTCTACCCAGTGCGCGCTTGGTATTATGAGGCAAGTCCAAATCCGGCGAACGGGCAAACAGCGCGCCCAGATTTTCGCCCTGTTTCAAGCCGTGCCCAAGAGTGAGCATATCGCGCGGCCCGCCGCGGCCCAGCGCAATACGGCTAATGGCGCGGGCCATATCGCCTGTCTCTTTGAGGTAGCCCCGGAGTTGCCCACGCAGAACCGAGCGCTCAGAAAAAAATGAAACAGCCTCAAGCCGGGCGTTAATTTTTGCGACATCAACCAAAGGCCGGCCCAGCCTGTCGGCCAAGACCCGCGCGCCCGGTCCGGTCACGGTTTTATCTATCACCGATAAAAGCGAACCTGATCTTGCGCCTTTTTGCGTGCGGTCAATTTCAAGACTGGCGCGGGTTGCCGGGTCAATCGCCATAAAGCCGCTGGCGACGCGGCGTTTTGGCGGAGATAATTGTACGGGGTTTCCGGCCTGGGTTAATTCCAAATAATCCAGTAAGGCTCCCGCCGCTGAAATCTCGGCTTTGGAGAAATCACCAAAACCGTCCAAACTTGCTACATCAAACCGCGCTTTAAGACGGCGCTCGCCGGATCGGGCCTCAAATTTCGACGCGGGCTGCGGCGTCAGAGCCGCGCGGTCAAGCGGCAAGCCCGCCATAAATTCGGGCGTCTGGTATAAAGTTTCAGGCAGGACAATTTCGCGCGGAGACAATGCTGATAATTCGCTCGGCAGCCGCTCGGCGCTGACATCGCAAACATAAAACATACCGTCCGAAATATCCGCCCAAGCCAGCGCCATATCCCCCGCCAAGTTCTTTGACAGCGAGAGAATGAAATTACGGCCCCTTGCGTCCAGCAGCGTATCCTCAGTCAATGTCCCGGGCGTCACCACCCGGACAATCTCGCGGCGCACGACGGATTTATAGCCGCGCTTTTTGGCTTCCTTCGGGTCTTCGGTTTGCTCGCAAACAGCCACGCGAAAACCTTTTTTGATCAAGCGCTGCAAATAGGTTTCGCTAGCATGAACCGGCACGCCGCACATGGCGATATCCTCGCCATTGTGTTTGCCGCGTTTGGTCAGGGCGATATCCAACGCCGCGCTCGCCTTGACCGCATCGTCGAAAAACAATTCGTAGAAATCCCCCATCCGGTAGAACAGCAAAACCTCCGGCCCCGCCTCGGCTTTGATGCCGAGGAATTGCGCCATCATCGGGGTCACTTTACCCGCAGGTTTTGTGGTATCTATGGGAGCATTCATATTATCATTTCACCATGGGCGCGGGTAAATTGGCGAAAAAGGGAGCGGGGCGCAAGCTTAAAGACGTGATTTAGGCACGCCCTCTTCATTTATGCTGTCCGTAAATCCGTTCGCCCAAGTAAAGATAACAAAAATCAAAGCCGGCACGCCAAAACCCGATGTCACAATAAAGAACCACATATAGTCAATCTTATCGGCCAGCACGCCGGAAAATGCGGCCATGCTTTTTCCGTAAAAGGCAAAGAGCGAAGAAAACAGAGCATATTGCGAGGCTGAGAATTTCTTATTCGTCAAAATCGACATGAAGGCGATAAAGACAGAACCCGCAAATCCCGCCGCGATATTATCCGCGCCAATGGTGACAAAAAGATAGATCGCTTTTGGCGTAGAGACCGTCGCCAGCCATGCAAAGGCCAGATTGGTTATGATGGTCAAAATGGCGCCAATAATCATAGCTTTGCCCATACCGTATTTCGTCGCCCCCCAACCGCCTGCAAAAGCCCCGATAATCAGCATGGAAATTCCAAATACGCCCTTAACGCCGCCGATAACGCTCTTGGCGTAACCCAGATCAATATAGAGCGGCATCGCCATGACGCCCATTGTTGTGTCGCTGATACGGTACGTGGCTACAATAGCGAAAACGATAAGCGCCATCCAGCCTGTACGGCGAACAATATCAGCGAAATCCCCAATAATCGGCACGGTATAAATCGTCTCACCCGCAAGTGATTTTTTTCCTGCCGTCAAAAAATAAAGCACACCTAAAAAGGGCAGTAGGAAGACAAAGATTAAAAATGACAGGCCCAGCCTTTTACGCCCTTCCGGCGAGAGGCCTGACAAGGCGGCATTGTACAGGTTTTTAACGGCCCCGCCAAAGGCCCGCAAGTAACCGCCATCCCGCATTCCGAAATAAAGAAATGCCGCGATGAGGAGCAGCGTCGCTGTGCCCAAAGCCGCCAGCCCAATAATATTTTGAAGCGTCCGCTTGGGCGGGGCGTAACCATCACGTAGCCAGTCAGGCTCACCTGCCCATAAAGGCGTAGAGGCCCCGGCCATGGCCAAGACCGCCAAGGCGGCATAGGTCAATTTGAACCCGCCAATATCCGCCAGTAATAAACCGCCCGACACGGCCGCAATCATGCCAAAACGATACCCTAATTGATAAACGGCGGACATGGCAGCTTGTTCTTCATTGCTCGCGCTATCAACCCGCCACGCATCGACGCATATATCCAGGGTCGCAGACGAAAGGGCGATTAATGACGCGCAGACGGCGACATTAGCCAGATTGGCTGTAGGGTCTTGAAAGCCCATGGCAAACATACTCAGCCCGGTTGCCAGGATTGCAAATAATGTCCAGCCTCTGCGCTTTCCCAGCAGCTCTGAAAAACCCGGAATTTTTATGCGGTCAACCAAAGGCGCCCAGAGAAATTTGAGGGAATAAGCAAATCCGACAACAACGAAAAACCCAATGGCCGAACGGCTGACACCGGATTCGCGCAGCCACGCCGAAAGCACGGTATAAACCAATAATATCGGCAATCCTGCGCTTGCGCCCAACGCCAACATCGCCGCCATTTTACGGCTGGCAAAAATTTCGGAAATCAGAAAAACCTCATCCAGTTTAGCAAGGATGGTTTTATCTGTTTTTACATCGTTCATGAAAACACCGTGCCCTGATTTGGGACACGGTGCAAATTATTCGCGTCCTTTACAAGACGGATTTATGGTCTTTATGCGGCGTTTTGCTTATCTTTGTTTTGCGTCCAAGTTCGCACCATCTCTGAAAGCTCTTCGGCGGAGACGGGCTTGGTCATGAAATCATTCATGCCGCTGTCAAAACAGGCATTGCGGTCATCGTCAAAAGCGTTGGCGGTGAGCGCGATAATCGGCAGGCCTTTGGAAACATTATCCATAGCGCGGATTTTCCGCGTCGCCTCAAGCCCGTCCATATTCGGCATGCGCATATCCATAAAGATCAGGTCATAGACCGCATTTTTCATGGCTTCGACCGCAAGAACGCCGTCTTCGACCGTGTCAACTGTGTGGCCCTCGGCTTCGAGGAGTGTGCGGGTCAATAGCGCGTTAATCGCATTATCTTCCGCCAGAAGTATTTTCATAGGGCCTTTAGTATCCGCGGCCTGCGCAGCCTTCTCTTGGCCGTCTTCTTGCGGAGCTTCAGCGCCTACGGCTTTGGCAATGACCGCGTCACGCCAATTATTGCCTAAAACAGCTGAATCGTCTTCAAGCGGAAGTGCGCGGCGTTCAAAGTCCCGCGTTTCAGCCGCCGGGGCTTGCGAGGTTTTAGGCGCAACAGAAACCCCTGCGTCAGGTGCTGGGGCCTCTGGCGTAACTAATTCACTATAAGAGGCTGGATCTGCATAAGAGGCTGGATCTGCGGCAACCTCTTTTACAACATCTGCAACAGCTACAACATCTGCAATGGGCGCTGCGGCGGCGGGCTCAGAAGCCTGAACCGGAACCGTCTGAACCGGAGCGGGGGCCTCAGCGAAAGCCGGCAGAGTCGGAGCAAGCATCGGAGCTTGGGCCGGCGGGGCTATCTCGGCAGGCGGAGCCGGTATCTCTGCGGCCTGCACAGCCAGAATAGCGGGTTCGGACTCCGTTCCCGGGTCAGGGTCTGGCGCGGTAAAAAGATAGGTGACATTACGGGCCATAGCAAAAGCATTGCCGTCGGCCATGGTAAATTCCATCCAGTCATAGACCTGTTCGCCATCATCTGACGGCAGGCGAGTTTCAAAACGATATGGCGCACCGGGCGCTTGCGGCGCCGGCCAGCCTGTGACCACATTGCCGCGCCAATCATCGATTTGGCCGCCATACATCTGCAAAAAGGCAGCATTGACAAATAACACCCGTCCCATGGCATCGCGTTTTAAAGCCGGATCCGGCCAAGGCCACATCTGCGCGGCAAAAATGTCATCTGGCGACATAAAAATCCCCTCAAATCCCAATATACGGGTCGATTCAAAGGCGAATGTGAACAGTTAATCTAAAAATAGTCTTACCAAAAAGCACTTATATGGCGATTTTTTGAATAAATTTCAGCTATCTTATCTCGCAAAGGTAGCGAAATTATGCCTAATATTGCCTGTGCCGCCGCGATATTTGCGTCATTTGTCCGCTGACCAGCCCCTTTCGCGCCCGCCTATGGGACAGGCTCTCGGCAATATGCAGCCGGTGAATATTCTCGGAACCCGCCAAATCGGCCAGTGTTCGCGCCACTTTCAGCACGCGGTGATAGCCGCGCGCGGTCAGGCCCAATGTTTCCGCCGCCTGTATCAGGAGTTTTTGCCCGTCTTTATCCAACTCGGCAATATGGTCGAGCCTATCTTGCGATATCTCCGCATTTGTCTGTCCGTCATTTCGCGCGATTTGCACCTTGCGCGCCTGCGCCACCCGCGCGGCAACCTCGGCGGTGCCTTCTTTAGAGGGCGGAAGTGCAAGATCAGCAGGTGTAACAGCAGGCACATCAATCTGGATGTCGAGCCTGTCCATAAAGGGGCCGGAAATCCGCGCTTGGTAATCCGCCGCGCAGCGCTCGCCCCTTCGGCAGGCAATCCCGTCCGCCCCGCCGCTGCCGCAGCGGCAGGGGTTCATCGCCGCAATCAGCTGAAACCGCGCCGGATAGGTGACATGGGCGTTAACGCGGGCGACGGCAATCTCGCCCGTCTCAAGCGGTTGGCGCAGACTATCCAGTACTTGCGGGGTAAATTCCGGAAGCTCGTCGAGAAATAACACACCCCTATGTGCCAGCGAGGCCTCGCCCGGCTTAGCCTTGACGCCGCCGCCGACCATCGCCGCCATTGAGGCCGAATGGTGCGGGGCGCGAAACGGACGCCTGCGCGAAAGCTGTCCGCGCTGTAAAAGCCCGGCGACGGAATGCACCATAGAGACATCGAGCAATTCTTTGGCGGTTAATGGCGGCAATAATCCGGCCAGCCGCGCGGCGAGCATGGATTTGCCTGATCCCGGAGGGCCGACCATGAGCAGATTATGCCCGCCCGCCGCTGCCACTTCGAGGGCGCGTTTGGCGGTTTCCTGTCCGCGTACATCTTTCAAATCGAGCGGGCAGCCTGCCTCCAATAATTCGCCCGGCTCGGGCGGCGTGAGAATTTGATGGCCTTTAAAATGGTTCATAAGCTGGATTAGGTTTTGCGGTGCGAGAATAGGAAGGTCGCCCGCCCAAGCCGCCTCGGCCCCGTTAGGCTCGGGGCAGATCAGGCCGAGATTTTCGCCATTGGCCAGCATCGCGGCGGGCAAAGCCCCGGGCACAGCCGCAATCGTGCCGTCGAGGGATAATTCGCCAATGGCGACAAAGCCCTCAATCGCGTCCACAGGAATAGCGCCAATCGCCGCCATTAATCCGAGGGCTATCGGCAGGTCATAATGCGCGCCCTCTTTGGGCAGATCCGCAGGCGCAAGATTAATCGTAATTCGCTTGCCGGGCAGGGCCATGCCCAATGCGGCAAAGGCGGCTCTGACCCGTTCGCGCGATTCGGCCACCGCCTTATCCGCCAAGCCAACGATGTTAAAAAATTGCCGCCCGGCAGAGGTGACCTGAACCTGCACATCCACGCGCCGCGCCTCGGCCCCTTCAAAGGCAACTGTATATATGCGAGCAACCATCTACCCCTCCACCTATAGAGAGTATCGCAGAAATCAGAACAAATCAAGAACTTTATTTAAGCCTTAAGCCCAACGCATCTTACCGCTTTAAAGGCTTTGCTGCTGCGCGGGAAGATCAGCGGCTGGCCGGATTTGCGCAAGGGGTCGCGCATGTGATAGCCGCGCTCGCTGCGCTTTAATATCATTGCCCAATGCGAGCGGCCATTTGGAAGATAAAATTGCACCAACGGGTAATAGCCATCGCGCAGGCAGCTATTGATAATCCCCTCGGAGACATGGTCATAATATTGCGCCTCGGCCCGCCCGCCCGTCACTTTGCGAATGCCGTCCCAGATCAACCAGCCCTTGGGCGTGAAACTATCTGCTTGGGTGAGCCGGGCGTTTAAATCAGACGGATTGGTCTGAAAGCCAAGATTAGCCAGCGCCATAGAGGCCGCCGTAACAAGGCAGCCATCCGTGCCCATCGTGTCAGAGGATTTACCCAGTTGCTCGCCCGCCCAGCGCGGGTCTTTTTGTAGAAAAGCACTGCGGTCAGGCAGAGACAGAGAGCCGCGCGGAATAGGCGTCATATTCGGGTGGGGCATAGAGGATTGGCCAGCATCAGGCGGAGGCGGCATAGAGCCGCAAGAGGCAATCAAAACCGCGCCCGATATAAACAGTCCCCGAATTTTCATAAGGCGGGTGTAGAGGGGAAGGTTTAAGAGAGCGTTAGTGGCCGCTCCAAGCTTAGGGTCTATTAAAGCCGCCACATAACCCTGTCATTCCAGTGCCCGGCCCAGTGCCCGGCGGGAAACCGGAATGACGAGAGGAGGAAGCGGGAGAGGCAATAGTTTAATTGGCTAAAAGTGAGGAGGGCGGGCAGTAGCTGTTTAATCACGCCTCATTCAAATTCCTTACATTCCAATTATATTTCGGCCAACAGCTTTAGTGTAGATATGACCGAAGAGATATTCGAAAGTTTTGGCCCATGAAAAATGCATCTCCACATGCTTTCGTGCGTTCTGACTCATCATGTTGATATTTCCTGAATGCCACAGTGAGGCTATATTTGCAGCCATTATTTCCGCATCGCCTATAGGGCCAAGCATGCCCAAAGAGGGCGGGACACGTTCCAGCATTGCGCCGGCGCTCACTCCTATGACAGGCAGACCGCAGGCTTGCGCTTCGATAATCGAAATACCGAAAGTCTCATGAGCCATGGCAGATACATAAATATCGCTGGATGCCAGCATTGCGGCGAGCCTGTTGCGGTCTGTTATAAATCCCGGAAAATGAACCCGCTTGCCAGCTGACTGTTTGGTCAAATTATCTTTCAAGCCGCCATCTCCGAGCATAACTAGAGACGCATTAATATCGGTTGGGAGCCGAAAGAAAGCCTCCAAAACCACATCAGTTTTTTTCTCCCGGTCAATTCGTCCGGCATAGATCAAGATCGGGTTCTCAGCGGCCACGCCGAGGCTCGCGCGCCAAGCTGCGTCTCGTTTATTCGGGTGGAATATCTCCAGATATGTCCCAAGCGGTAAAACATCAACGTCGCCCGCGCCAAGGTCCTTTAACTTTTGGGCCATATCAGCATTTAAAGCATAAACCCCGTCAAAGTGGTTATAAAGTTTTCCTGCATAATTATAGGCGCGGCGCTTCAACTGACTTGCAAGGCGGTGGGGCATAAATTTACGGGCAATTTCTTCCACATAAACCGCCGGAAAATCCGTCCTGTAACCCGCAATGAGTACCGTGTTTGGGGCTTCGCGCCGATAGGCAATCGCCGCCCAAGGCAGGTTATAGGCATCAAGGCACTCTATGATATCAGGCCGCAGCAAGCGCAGGGCCTTAATCACGGCGCGTGAGCGCAGTAAAAGCCGGTAATTCGGACTGCCCGGAACTCGTGGCGACGCAATTTCGATTATTGTATGGCGGCCTTCATGAGTAGTGCGGTCGCGCTTTCCTGGAATGATTAAAACATGGTGGTGGGGCGTATGGGTGTCGATAAAGGCGCGCTTTTCGTCAAGATAGGTTCTGATGCCCCCGCCGCTGGCAGAAAAAGACTGCGTTAAGTCGCATAGCGTCAAAACTTCTGCCATAAACTTGCCCCGTCAACATATCTCTGCATTTGCTGCAGCTTGTATAGCCCTTTATATTATGGTATCTCTGACTAACAGCCTTGTCAAAAGCCAATCATATCTTGGCATGATAGAGGAAGTATTTGGGGCGAATAAATGGCACATAATATGCGTATAGCGCTATTTTCGGGTAATTATAATTATGTGACTGATGGGTCAAATATGACTCTAAACAAGCTTGTGTTTTTTCTGGAACGCAATGGTGTTGAGGTGCTGGTCTTTTCTCCGACCTCCTCAACCCCCGCTTTCAAACCTGCGGGCACGCTGATTCCAGTAGGTTCCGTTCCGGTGCCTTTGCGTAGGGAATACCGCATCGGCTTTGGCTTATCAGAGCGCCTAAAACGCCAAATCAAAGATTTTCAGCCAACCCTGTTTCATCTTGCCGCGCCGGACATTCTTGGTCACTCTGCCTTAAAGCTTTCGGAAGCCTTAGGGATTCCTGCGGTTGCGTCCTTCCATACACGGTTTGATACTTACTTACGTTATTACGGGTTTGGATGGGCTGAGCCTTTTTGCCGCAATCAAATGGCAAAATTCTATAATCGCTGCCAGCATGTTTATGTGCCCGGCCATTCGGTTGGCAAGGTCTTGGTACAAGAAGGCATTCTCGGCAATAATCTACGTATTTGGAGCCGGGGAGTTGATAGGCAGCGCTTTCATCCAAAGCGCCGCGATATGACTTGGCGGCGAAGTCTTGGTATAAGCGATGAGGACATTATCTTGTGCTTTGTTGGCCGCCTTGTGCGCGAAAAAGGCCTCAGTGTTTATACGGCGCTTGTCGAGGCTCTTGCTGCACGCGGGCTGCAGGTGAGGTCTTTAGTCGTTGGTGATGGGCCTGAGGGTAAGTCTTTGCGCAAACACTTATCCGGCCCCGTTATGACCGGGCATCTGTCAGGAAATGATTTGGCCCGCGCTTACGCATCCAGTGATTTATTTATCAACCCAAGCCGAACAGAAACCTTTGGCAATGTTACGCTTGAAGCCATGGCCAGCGGCCTGCCAAGTATTTGCCTGAAATCCACGGGCAGTAATGATCTTGTGCAAGACAGCAAAACCGGCTTGCTGGCGCAAAGCGTTAAGAGCGCCAACTGGATTGATGGCACAGCCAAATTATGCCGCAACCACCTCTTGCGGGGCTGCATGGGTCGCGCGGCGCGCCAGGCCAGCGCAGCGTATGATTGGGAACGCGTTATGCAAGGCCTTCTTAGCCAATATGCGGAAGTGATGAATTGCGCCGCATCACCCACATTAGTCACGGCAGAATAGTTGTGCCCAGTCTTCATGATGATCTCTAAGCCTATATGGTCTCGCGATTTGTAGATTGGTGGGCGAGGGTTATTTGCCGCCACGCCTTTTCCATTTTGGTCATTGCGGTCTTTATTACCGGCTTTGCATTAAAGTCCGCATTATCAATAAATGTCTCTACAAGCATTGAGGCTTTAATGCCCAAGGGCGCGAAAAGCGTACAGGCGTTAAATGCAGCGCTTGAAAAAACCGGGAGCTTTGCCTCTATCCAAATCGTAGCACAGTCGAATGATCCAGAAACATCGCTTGGCTTTATACGGGATGCCAAGCGCATAATCGACAAACAAGACTGGGTACAGTCCAGTCAGTATTTTGAAGACATAGAGGCGTTAGAAAAACATAAATTATTACTTCTCCGACTTGACGAGCTTTTGCAAATCGAGCGCGATATTAGTAAGGCTTACCCGGCGCTGGTGGCGCAAAAACTTGCGAACATATTCGGAACAGAGGTCACAATTACATTGAAGGGTGAAAAGACAAGCAGCCATTCAGATGCGGGATTAAACCAAAGTCAGATTGATGACATAGAAAACACGCTCGGCGCGCCGCCCAAAACCAGACGGGAATTTATTTCGGATGACGGATTAACAGCCGTTCTGATTGTCTGGCCAAAACCAGGTATGGATTCGATCACAGATTCCAAACATATGGTAGGCGCAGCGCAAGACATTGTTGACGGCTTGATGCGGGGTAAATATGAATACTCCGTGCTCGCCGGGGTCGTAGGCCGGATTGCTAGCACAGTATTGCAATTTGACGCGGTCATTGGTGATTTAAAACGCGGACTCTTAAGCGCTATTGCCCTCATCACAGTTTTACTTATCCTCTCCTATCGCAGCTTTGCCATCATTCCGGCCCTGTTTATCCCTCTGGCGATTGGCATCATTTGGACATTAGGATTGACGGCCGTTACAATTGGTAGCCTTAATCTGATCACAGTGTTTTTAATGCTTATTTTGTTCGGACTCGGCATTGATTTTGGTATTCATAATTTTAGCCGTTACCGCGAGGAAAGGCGCAAAGGAGTGGGTCTGGAGCGGTCAATTAAGACCGTTATTCACGAGACGGGCGGAGCGTCACTGATGGCCGCTTTGACTACGGCTTGTAGTTTTTTTGCGCTTATGCTGACCGAGTTTCGGGCGTTCACAGAGTTTGGTTTTATCGCCGGCAGCGGGATCATTTTGATTTTCATATCCATGTATTCGGTTTTCCCGGCTTTGTTGATCGTGATGGAAAGATTAGGCTGGAAGGCCAACAAACCTTCCAAGAGAAAGGGCGGGCAAGCGCAATCGCTTAACTTTTTTAACCCATTGCAACATCCCCGCACCATATTTGCAGGGGTTATGGCAGCTCTGTTATTGGCACTCTTCTTTGCACCGAAAATGCAATTTGAGCAAAATATGAAAAACCTGGAAGCGCCTCTGCCTGCCCCTTATATGGCTTCGAAAAAGGCTGCAAAACAGGTTTTAATGAGCAGCAACTCCCGCGCCATCATCACTGTGCAAACGCACGAGGAAATGATAGTAATTGATCACTATTTCAAACAAAAAATTATCGCCGATACCGACACTCCGACGATTAAGAAAATCTCCAGCCTTCTCGACTTTGTGCCTACTCAAACTCGTCAAGCCAGGCGCCTGGAAGTCATTCGCCGCCTCAAAGAAAAAGCAGAGAATTTAAAAGGTCTTGATCCAGAAAAATACAAGGTCGGCATAGGCTATCTATCTATTGATGATCTCAATATTGCCGACCTGCCGCAAGCCCTTCGACGCCGATATTTGGGCGTAGATAATAAACCGGGTTATTTGATCTATGTCGAAAATGCAGTGGATTTGGATGATACCCGCCTCGCGCAGCAATATTATGATGATGTCGCGTCTTTTACTGTCGCGGACAAGACATATTATAGCGCCTCCGAAGGGTTTATCTTTGTCGAAATGTTGACGTTAATGAAAGCCGATGCGCTCAAGGCGGTTTTGCTGGTCATGCTGGCAACACTATTATTGGTGGGTTTATTCATTCGTAGCCTGAAAGGGACATTGATTGTTTTAGCGCCGCCATTTTTTGGCATCCTCATCACCGTCGGCCTCATGGGCGCCTTCGGACCTTCATTATCCATCATGAACATGGTGATATTACCCTCACTGATCGGTATTTCCGTTGATAACAGCATTCACATTTTCCACCGCTTTAAAAGAGAGGGGGCGCAAGCTGACATTTCGTATATCATGAGCACAACAGGCCGCGCAGCCGTTTTGACAACCCTGACAACTTTGATCGGATTTGGCGGTATGATCACCGCCTCAATGGGCGGTCTGCGCGCAATGGGCATTCTCGCCATTATAGGGTTTCTGTCCTGCCTTGCTATGACATGGATATTACTGCCGATATTACTCCAAACCTACAGCCAAAAACCTTATGCGGAATAACGGCCCAAAAGCATCGGCACAGCACGGTCCGTAAATGTCCCGAGGGCTTTAATCGCCGCTGTTTCTGAGGTATGGGCAGAAATTACGGCAAGGCTTCGGTGGTGACGACAGGCGCTTTGCAGGCAAGGCCAATTGCACCGTTTGGAGAAAGTAGGAGCGGGGGGTGAGAGGCCGAATTATCATATTTACCAAAGCCAATGAAAACATCCCCGGATTCTAATTGAGTAATCGCCATATCGCGATTTGGAAGCTGTGCGTGGCGGGTCATATTAAAGCCCTTTTTTGTTTTTGAAATTCTGAAAACCGCGGCCTGATTGTCAAAACCGCCATTAAATATGAAGGCCCAAAATTCAGTAGAATAACGCCCTAAAGCTGGAGGCCTAACAGGAAGAATAGCCGTAACATTTTGTAGCAATTCAGATTTTACGGTTTGGGTATCCAACAGGTTTATACCTTCGCCGCTTTGGTTTTCATAATATTCTAGGCCCCCACCCCATTCACCTGCATTATAACCTACGAGCCAGCCTTCATGCGTCGGCATAATTGTTGATACGACCTTTCGTTTTGTTCCCGACAGTGTGACGGGATTGACCCCTAGGTCAAAAAACGGAAGCCTCTTTACATCTTCTCGAAAATCCGTCGCTTTTGTTTTGCAGGTCTTTGAACTTTTATTAAATTCCTTAATTTTTACGTTAACCTCCTTATAGCCAATATTTTCCGCATCGTGGCTCAACGACTCTATTGCCAACTCTGCCATAGCTTTTACATCATTGATTGGGTGAGATAAAAATTTCTGTAGCTGGGGAATCCTTGATTTATCGCCCTGCATTACAGCCGCCTGCATTCCGAGATTAATAAGGCCGAAATCACGACGGCCGGCTAAAGCCTCACCTACTATTTTTTTTGTTAGTATTGTATCTATAGCGCCTATATGGTCGAAAAACTCTCGAGCCATATAGGGGTTTGCGTAAGGGTCAATTTTTATTTTATCCCATATTATCTTAATCCACGGATCGGGATTATCGGCCCCGGCTTTGAAAGCTGCGGCAATATAGTGGCGCGGGAATACATCATGCGCCTCAACAGCGCGGCGAAATGTTGACAATATGAGCGGCGTATCGGCAAGAATCGGAATCGCATCGAAATTTTGACCACCGTACTGGGTCATGACAGCATCAAGACCTGCAAGCCGTCCCATGGCGCTCATCTCTGGATCTTCAGCGATGTCTTTGGCAAATTTCAGATAGAACCCATCCTCGCGAGTTTTGTGCCGTTCGCGGAGCATGGCGGCCAAAGCGAAAGCCGCCTCCGCGTCACTCTCTTTCAGATCATAAAGCGTGCCCAGCAATGTCTCGAAAGCGGTTTTCTGGTTTTGCTCATAGAGTTTTTGATAGGCCGAAATCGTGCTCGGCCCGTCGCCCGATTTTAGCAGCCGCGTAAAGATAGGGGCTGTCTTAGCGGCGTCAAAGCTTGCGAGTAGTTCTACTAGCGCAGGCGTAGGCTCCGATATCGCTGCGCGGGAGAGCTTGCCGTAATCTGATGGCTTAAGCGGAAAGTCCATTTTCATGGCGATTGTGGCTGCAATGATTTCGCGGGAGATTTTTCTTACGCTGTCATCTTCATGGCTCAGCGTGTCAATCATCCGCGCCCGCATTAGCGGCGAGAGCGAACGGCGCATGACTGCTGCGTGGGCCTCTAGGTCGCCCCTCGGCCAGAGCGCGGCAATGGTTCGCTGCTCATCAGGGCTAAACCGGAAACGCCCCTTGGCCAGCAGGATTTGGGCGCGGCGCATATCCGCCTTATCTTTGCCGGATAACATAGACAGTAGCGCGGCCTTGCCCTTATCACCAAAGCGCAAAAATTCGCCGTGCAGAACCGAGTAATCATAAGCGCCGGAATTATGGCGCTCGACAATATCAACGCAATGTTTGACCGATTTGCAAACTGTCATTTCAGCGGGCGTAAGAGGCGCGGCGGCAGAGGCAAGTCCTGCCCAGCCAGCCAGTATCAATCCGTATATTATCCCCGCAATCCGCATGGATTAGCGCTTAGAGATTTATGCCCCGCCCTACAAGCGGTTCTACCATCTTTGCGGATGTGTTATTCTGCGGGAAGAGCGCCCGGATTCCAGTCGCCGACCTCGCCTGTTTCTAGCACAGCGCTGAATTTTGGCTGCGGTTCGCCTTTGATAAGATATTTCATCCCGCGCCGTATATCTGCGCCGATACCGTAAAGGGCGGGGACAAAGAACAAGGTGACAAAGAGCGCGAACAGCACACCAAAGGCGAGGCTAATCCCAATTGGGATGAGCCATTGCGCCTGTAGAGACCGTTCCATCAAGAGCGGCAATAGCCCGACAAAGGTCGTCAGCGAGGTCAGCAAGATAGGCCGAAAACGCCGCGTACCGGCCTCAACCAGAGCCTGCGCTCCGTCCATGCCTTTTGCGCGCAAGCGGTGGACATAATCAAGCAGGACAAGATTGTCATTGACCGCCACCCCGGCGGCGGCGAACATCCCGAGCAGGGATAATAGCGACATTGTCGCGCCCATGGCGAGATGTCCGAATATCATGCCGCAATAACAAAACGGTATCGCCGCGAGCAAGATCAGGATCGGTTCGAAATAGGATTTAAACGAGACCGCGACGAGGAAATAGGCCACGCCAATGGCAATAAGCATAAAGGTGAAAAGTTCTTGCTGGAACTCGGCCTCACCCTGCGCCCGGCCAATATTGCCGCGCGAGACATTGGGATGTAGCTTATCAAAATCCTTGAAGAAGCCGTCATTTAGTTCTTCGCGAATCTCGTCAATCCGCTCGGACACAACTTCGGCGCTGACGATAATTGCGCGCTGGCGCTCACGGCGCAGAATGCGGTTGGTGCCTTTCTCGAAGCGTAGATCGGCAACAGCGTCCAGCGGAAGCTCGCGCCCGTCGCTCGTCCTGATGCGGATCGACTTTAGGAAATCAAGCGATTCACGGTCAGCGCGGGGATAGCGCACATAGACGCGGACATCTTCGCCGTCGCGAGGGAGGCGCTGCACTTCTTCGCCAAAGAAACCCTGGCGCACTTGGCGCGCAACATCTGCGGCCGTTACGCCGAGGGATTCCGCGCCGGGCTTGAGATCAAATTGCACTTCTTCCGAAGCACTTTCCATATCATTGACGACATTAAACACGCCTTCAAAACTGCGTAGCCTGTCCATCAAATCATCGGCGGCAGCCTGTAAATCATCAAACTCTTTGGCGTTAAGTACATATTGAATGGGCGGGCCGTCATTATTATCCTGATAATTGACGGAAATATTCTCGGCGTCAGGCACCTCGCCAATAAGGTCGCGCAAGCGCTCGGAGGTTTCTTTCGCTGAAATGAGCCTGTCTTCGGGCGGAACGAGTTTGACCAAAGCCAAGACCTGATTATCGCGCGAGCGTGTGTACCAGTTTTCGATAAGGTTACCGTCTTTGGCTTTGATCTCGTCTTCGAGGTTTTTTTCGGCGATTTGGATTTGCTCCAGCACTTCAAGCGTGCGGGCATAGGGCGTGCCTTCGGGGAGCTCGACGGAAATCTCAATCTGGTCGGACTCGCCCTCGGGAAAGAATGACGATTTAACCAAACCATTGGCGACAAGCCCAATGGTTACAATCATTAGCGCCGTAAACATCGCTGCTGTTAGGTAACGTCGCCTTAGCGCCCAGATAATCGCCGGCCGGTAGAGGCTCTGCGCCACCCATGTTAAGCTTTGCGAGATTTTATTTTGTAGCCGCATAATCCGGCTCTTGGGGTTAACCGGCTTAAGATGGGCCAAATGGGCGGGCAATATCAGCAAGGATTCGACCAGCGAGAAAAATAGCGCAAAGATTACCACCAGCGAAATCGCCCGTGTAAATTCGCTGGTTCCGCCGGAGAGATACATCCACGGCGCAAAGAAAATCATTGTCGTCAGCACGGCGAAGATAACCGGCTTAATCACCATATTGGTGCCATTCACAGCTGCGTCGAGCCCGGTTTCGCCCTCTTCGGTTTTGAAATGGATCGCCTCGCCGACAATAATCGCGTCATCGACAATCACGCCAATGACCAGCAAAAAGGCAAAGGTCGAGATCATATTAAAAGACACGTCAAAAAGCGGTAGCAAAGCGAGCCCGCCGGCAAAGGCGGTCGCAATCCCAATCGAAACCCAGAAGGCGATTGCAGGCCGCAGGAACAACATCAAAGTCAAGCACACCAAAAGAAGCCCGGTAAAGAAATTCTTCGCTATGGTTTTGATCCGGCCGGTATAGGCATCAGAATCGTCTTCCCAGGTTGTGATCGAAATACCCTCCGGGAGGTCGTCATTTATACCTTCCAGATAGCCCGTCACATTTTTGGACATTTTGACAATATCCATGCTCGGGCCGCTCATAATTTGGACAAGAATTGTGCGTTTGCCGTTGACCGTGGCCAATAAATCAACCTGTTCAAATCCGTCTATGACAACGGCAATATCCTTGACCCGGATTGTGGCTCCGCTGGCATCTTGGCTGACAATTATATTTTCAAAATCCGCTTGCGTATCGGCTTGGTTACGGGTGCGGAGCTGCATATTTCCGATTTCGGTACGGACGCTGCCGGAAGAGGCATTAACCGATGTCCCGCGCACGGCTTGCGCCACTTCGTTCAGAGTCAAGCCGTAACGGCGCAGCGCCTCTTCAGAGACTTCAATCGAGACCTCTTCGCCGCGAACACCGAATAATTCTACCGCCGGGATAAACCCCAGCAACCCAATTTCGCGCCGTGTTTTTTCGGCAAAGCGTTTTAGCTCACGTTCCGATATAGTGTCGTCGCCAGACACCGCCAAACGTATAATCTCGTCCCGATTGCGAAAAATATTGATCTGTGGTTCTTCTGCCGCTGGCGGGAAGGCGTTTATAGAATCAATCTGGCGCTTCACATCAGTCATTAATTTGGCGCCATCAACGCCGTTTTTACCAACCACAGTGACCGTGCCGCCGCCTTCGCCGGCAAAGGCCCACATGCGGTTAACGCCGTCAACTTGCGAGAGCGCTTCTTCCATGCGGACAATGATTTGTTCTTCTACATCCTGCGGCGAAGCCCCCGGCCAAGCGACATAAGTCCAAGCCCCGGGAAATTCGACATAGGGGTCAAGCTCACGCTCGATTTGAATATAGCTGATAACCCCGCCAATCAGGCAGGCTATCATTAGCAAATTGGCCGCAACAGGGTTGCTCGCCCACCATTTAATAATGCGGTTCATGGGGTCTCTCCCGTCATTATCGCCGTGTCAGGCTCTTGCCCTTTGGGCTTTACGACCTCGATTTTCATCCCGTCTGCGACGCCGCGAATGGGCGAGGTGATGACAGAGGCGCCAATCTCTACGCCTGTATCTAAAATTGCGTTCTCTCGATCTGACGATAATACTGTGACAGTTTTGATCGTAAGCGTATTATCGGCATTGGCGACATAGACTTTATTCTCGCCGCGCAAGGCTGCTCGCGGCACAAGGATAATATTTTCCAACTTTCGGCCATCAATAGCGGCCGTAACAAAAATACCCGGCGCCAGAGGCGTGCCATTATCGGAACCTTTACCAAAGGGGTCTTTGACCTCGGCATAAGCATAAAGCACACGCGTTTTGGAATCATAGCGGCTATCCGTGCGCACGATCTGCGCGTTCCATTGGCTATAGACACCTGCGACATCGGCTGACAGGGTCACAGGAATTCCCGGCGTTTTAGCGTTGGCCTCAAAGCCGATGGTCATGCCGGCGCGGCGTAATTCTTCATTGGTCATGGGTAGGCGCACATCCATGACATTAGTCGCATAGACCTCGCCAAGCTTGGTTCCGACGGTGACAAATTCACCCTGATCGACATGGCGCATCGTCACCCGGCCAGTAAACGGCGCATAGAGTGAGGTGCGGGCGAGTTGTAAATCGGTTTCAGCCAATTGTGCCTTGGCTGATTCCAGTTTGGCGCGGGCTTCGGCCATTTGCGGCTCGCGCAAGGTTAGCGGTGTCGGCTGGCCTGAGCGGCCCAATTCTTTCCAGTCACTAAGAGCAATCGCAGCTTCGGAGGTTTCGCGGGTAATCACCGTTTCGGCCTGGGCGACATTGGCGCGCGCTTGCACGACGCGGAGTTCAAATTCGGCGGGCTCTATACGGATGAGCAAATCACCTTTTCTAAACTTCCCGCCCTCGATAAATTTAGGCGACATATAGGTGATTTTGCCGCTGACCTGCGGCACAATATTAATCTGTGTGCGCGGCTGCACCTCGCCCTGCACATTGACTTTCAGCGTGACATTATCTTGCACGGCCTCGGCGGTGAGCACGGGAATGGCCTTAACCACATCCTCTTTTTCTTCAGGTTTAGGCTTGAGCGCGCTCATGGCGATAAAGCCGCCAATGGCGCCGCCAATCACTAAAACCGGGAGAATAAGGATTAAAAACCGCCATATCCACAGGCGCTTATGCGGGTTTTTGTGGGTATCCGGCCCGAAACCGGGTGGATTTTGGCTGTGTGTTGACTCGTTCATATTCTCCTCCCGCCGGTTGGCACACCAGCATATAAAGGCTTCATAACAAGTTTATTATTGATAATCAATAAAGAATTATTGAAAAACGAAAGTTTTTAGCGATGTCTTATATCCGCAACCATAGGGAGATATGGCAGCCCAACCGCCCATGATGTGCGAGACCGTATAATCTAAAAGCCGAGAAAGGCCCGATGGTGCGCGATACTGGGATTGAACCAGTGACCCCTACAATGTCAATGTAGTGCTCTCCCGCTGAGCTAATCGCGCTTACCGATCGTCAGGAATGGGGCCTATATCGCTGCCTATCACGCTTATCAAGCCTAAATCTAGGCGGCAATGAGTTTATCCACTTCATGGACAAGTTGGCGCAAATGCACAGGTTTGGAGAGGACAGTTTGATCCGAGGCGCTGGAATCTTCCATCGCCACAGCAGCAAAGCCTGTGATGAACATGATTTTGATGCCGGGCGAGAGGATTTCGGCCTGTTTGGCCAGCTCAATCCCGTCCATGCCGGGCATCATGATATCGGTAAGCAGCAGATCGAACGCGCCATCCGCGAATTTCAGCGCGCGTAGAGCCCTATCACCATCTGAGCAGGCCACCACATGATGTCCCGCTTTTTCCAGCGCTTTTTCAAAGAACTTACGCATCGCGTCATCATCTTCGGCATATAAAATCGTCGCCATTCCTACCAACCTTCTAAAAGCGCTCCACAGGCGACATGTTTTATAGGCTTACGCCCTGTTCTGCGCCAGTTTGAAACGAATAATCCTGCGCCCCGCTCTATATGCATTATTCTCGCCAGCTACATGGGATTACCCCCTGTCTCTTAAAATTTCCTAAGCATTGGCGCGTTTTTCGTGTTAAAGAGCGCTATGTTAGGTCGAAATACAGCGTTGGAGAGCGATAGCCTTAGGGTTATGAGCCCGGCGGTAAATATCTTGCGCCCCAAGGCCGCCTATAGCGGTGTGATATTTTCCTCCCCGCATTCGGGGCAGCTTTATCCTAAAAGCTTTGTTGATCGCAGTACCTTGAGCAAAATTGATCTGCGGCGTAATGAAGACGCCTTTATTGACGATCTCTTTGCCCCAGCCGCCACCTTAGGCGCGCCCGTTATCTCGGCCCGTTTTCCGCGCTGCTATGTTGATGTCAACCGCGCCCCCAATGAATTGCCGCCTGAATGGGGGAATGGAGAAGCTTCATCCTCCCGCGCCATTGCCGGACTCGGCGTTATCCCGACGATGATGAATGAACACACACCAATCTATAAAAAGCCACTCTCGGCCCGCAATGCCAAAGCGCGGCTAACGCGGCTCTATCATCCCTATCACAACGCACTGCAAAACCTGATCACCGAGGCGGCGGGCACCTTCGGGCCGGTCTTGTTGATGGATTGCCACTCTATGCCTGGTTTCGCGCCTATGGGCTCACGGCGGCCAGACATTATATTGGGCGACCGTTTTGGCGTGTCGTGTCATGCTGATATGGTCCACTTTGTCGAGGCAGCCTTTATACGGCGCGGTTATAGCGTCGCCCGTAATTATCCCTATGCTGGCGGCTATATCACAGCCCATTACGGCCAACCGCATCTCGGCATCCAAGCCCTGCAAATAGAAATAAACCGCGATCTCTATCTCAACCCGGTCACGATGAAGCCGAAACGCGGTTATGAGGCGCTCGCAAAAAACCTTAAAGCTATTATCGGTGACATAATTTCAGGCCGCGCACAGGATGTTTTAATAGCAGCGCAGTAATAACTGTTCGGCTACCCACCATACATCCCTATTCACGCGCATTAACCCTCCCCTGTGCCAAAACAAAACAAAGCCTTAGCCGCTTTGATACGCCTGCCGCGCGATTCCCTTAAAACCCCCACGAATAGGCAGTAAAGTCGCTCCCTTTTTAGGCGAACAAGCTTTGCGGGACTGGCACGGCTCTTGCTCCCTTATGGGGCGAGACGCATCAAACCCGCTTTTCGGATTAAGGACACATATGACCAATGATATAGACCTTCACGTGGGCAAGCGCCTACGCCGCCGCCGCCGCCTTCTGGGCCTGACCCAACAGACGCTTGCCGGAAAAGTGGGCGTTCGCTTTCAGCAAATCCAAAAATATGAATGCGGCGCTAATCGCGTCTCTGCGGCGCGCCTATTTGAACTCTCCGAAGCCCTCTCTGTGCCAATCCAGTATTTTTATGAAGGCCTGTCCGAAAATGACCCGATTTACGGCACCCCTGACCCCGCAATCATTGCTCCGGATGTGCTCTCGAAAAAAGAAACGATGGACCTTGTCCGCGCCTATTATTCCATGGAGGACGGGCCCCGCAAACATTTTCTAGATCTAGCCAAATCGCTCGAAGCGAACACCAAGCCTGTCAATGCCAGCCTGCGTCTAGTATAGACCTAATTCCCTAGATTGCTGTCGGGCGGCATGATATGCCGCCCTAATGGCAGGCTACTCTCAAACAGGTGATTATAAGGTAGGTTTGGACGCGCGTCTGGAACTCATGCGCGGTCTCGCTAAAGCGGCACGGGCGATTACCCTGCCACTTTTCGCCTGCGATATGGCCGTTATCAATAAGGCCGACAGGGGATATGACCCTGTCACCGACGCGGATATCGAGGCCGAACGGGCTATGCGGACCCTCATCAGCATGGCCTTCCCCGATGACGCGATCGAAGGCGAAGAGCTTCCGGATATTGGCGGAACCAATGACTGGCTCTGGACTTTGGACCCGATTGACGGCACCCGCGCCTTTGTCGCCGGAGTGCCGGTTTGGAGCACGCTTATCGCGGTGAGCCATAAGGGCAGCCCCGTATTAGGGCTGATTGATGTTGCGGCGCAGGACAAACAATTTTGGGGCAAACCGGGCGAGGCTTGGCTGGAGCAGGCCGGGAGAAATACGCCGCTCAAAACCCGAAGCTGCGACGGTAATTTGCAAAATGCCATACTCGGCTGCACCGAACCGCTCGCCATGCTACGGCCCGGAGAATTGGCCGCCTACAATATTATCCGCCGGGGCGTGCGGTTTTCCCGCCTCGGACTAGATGCTTACGGCTATGGGCAGGTTGCGGCTGGGCGAATGGACATTATTATCGAAGCCATGCTAAAACCCTGCGATGTCCGCGCTCTTATGCCTGTGATTGAAGGCGCGGGCGGAAAACTAACCAATTGGCATGGCGGCTCGGCTGTGAACGGCGGACGCGTGGTAGCAGTCGGAGATCCAAGCCTTTTGCCGGGGCTTTACACCTATCTGGGCCGCGCCTTAGACCCCTAAAGCGCATTATTCTTTAAGAAAGCTTCAAATTCGGCGAAGAACTGATCACGGAAAATATCGCGTTCCAAAAATAACTCATGCATCGCGCCGGGAACAACTTTAAATGTCCCGCCGGCTTTTCGCGCAAAATCTTCGTTTGACGCCGGATCAACAATCGGGTCGGCCCCCGCCGCCACAATCAGGCAAGGAATGTTAAGCTCAGCAGCATTGCGGTTAACATAGCTCATGCCTTTTAAGGCCGCAACGATCCAGCCATAAGTCGGCGGGCCGAGACGCAAACGCGGCGACGTCTGAAAATAGGCGGCCCAATGACGGTAACGGTCCTTATCCGAGGTCAACTTATTAATATTGAACGGCACGGGCAGGCCATTGCGCTGCCTTTGAAAGGGCAAGTTTCGCGTGCTGAGACCGAGTGCAGAGAGGCCTCGAATAAGCCAGTTTAAGATCGGCGTATCGAGATCATATAATCCAAGCATAGGCGCGCTCGCTATCACGACGGAGGGGTTTAGCACGCCGCTTATGACCGATTGCAGGGCAATGGTTCCGCCCATGGAATGGCCCATCACAATATGAGGCTTGGGCAAGAGCGGGGCGAATTCGGAGGCGACATAAGCCAAATCATCGGCATAGTCCTGAAAATCCCTGACATAGCTTTTCTGTTTATCTTCAAGCAAGCGATCAGAAAGCCCCTGCCCGCGCGGATCAACTATCAGCACATTAAACCCGCGTTCGACAAAGTCGGTCATGGTTTCGAGGTATTTTTCAATAAATTCTGTGCGCCCCGGCGAGAATATGATCGAGCCGCGCGGCTCATTTATAGCGGTGCTGGCAAACATGACGCGCAGGCGAATATCCTTATGCGTGACATAATAGGTGCCCATACGCGGTTCCAGAGCCGCAGGGATTGGGCGGCCACCCGGCTGAACAATCTCAGCCTCTTCATATGTCGGCTTTAACCCGGCCATCATTCCCCTAATCATTTCGTCCATAAAAAAGGGGCCACCTCTTAATAAAATGACCCCCTAATGCCGATCCGCCAAGCAGATTACATATTCGAGAAAATGCTCTGTAGGCCCATGGCCACAGACATGTCGCCCGCAACTTTCAGCTTGCCGGACATAAAGGCCATCATCGGATCGAGATTGCCTTCTGCCAATGCGATAAAATCTTCTTTGGACACCGAGATGGTACAATCGGCATCATTGTCCTCGGTTGAGGCTTCTTCGCCGCTGGCAAAAATCTGGCCGTCATCGCCAAAATCAAATTTAACTGATTTCTCCGTACCGCCGGCTTTCACCAGAGCTTCGGTCATTTTCGTTGCGATATCTGCATTATCCATGATGTTTCCTTCCAATATGCAATTCGTTGCACACTATATGGGGTTTAGAGCCGCAAAGTGCCAGATTTATTTTCCAATTTTCCAGCACCTTTTAAAGCGGCTTTCTAAATTTGAGCGTAGCGCGGTCTGACTCGCCGATATTCTTATAAAGCGCGGCGTCAAAATCCTTGGCCGCTTCCGAGCCTTCTTTGGGTGCGCGGGAGCGCGGCGGCAGCGTCCAAACCCCCATCGGATGATCGGCGGTATCGCGCGGATTGGCGTTCACTTCGCTGCTGGCGACAAATTCAAATCCGGCGCGTTTGGCCATATCCTTCATATAAGACTCCTGCACATATCCGGTTGAGCCTTTCGGGTCTTGGGTGGCGGATTCGGGTAAGCGGTGCTCAACCACGCCAAGAATGCCGCCGGGTTTCAGCGCGGCGAAAAACTCGCCAAAGGCTTGATCAGCATAGCCGCCGCCCATCCAGTTATGAACATTGCGGAAGGTGAGCAGAATATCTACGCTTTCAGCTGGCAGGATCGGCCCGGAATCCTTACCAAAAGCGCCATATTTTAAAGACCCATAGGTCTCAACATCAGCGTATTTTTCTTTATAGGCGGCATTTCTCTTCATATAGCGCTCGCCAAGACTATCGGGATAGATAACGGCAACATAGTGCCCGCCATTAGCTGCAAGATAAGGCGCGGTGATATCCGTATACCAGCCCGGCCAAATCTCGGCGACGGTCTTGCCCGGCCCGACTTCAAAAAACTCCAATGTCCCAAGCGGGTGGCGGAACTGGTCGCGGGCCATATCATCGGCCCGGCGAGGATTGGCGGCAATTTCCGCCATAGTGATCGGCATGGGGGTTTCTATTTTGGCAGGCATTTTTTCGGGGGCTTTAGTTTCGCCGCCTCCGCAAGCGGTCAAGGCAACAAGGCTCGCCCCTAACAGGGCTGTCGATAAGGATTTGAAAACGGTCATGAGTATCTCTCTTTTTTAAATGCTGCTGTTTTCTAACTTAATTCAAACTCAAATCAATCGCTGTTTACGGCCCTTGAAAGCTAGAATCTATTTCTTATCTCTTACTATGGGACGCCGATACGGGTCCCGCTTTAACCAAAGGCCGCTCATGTTGAGGGCCAAATTAACATTGCTAACTAAAGGATGTTCCTATGAGACCTTATGATTTTTCCCCGCTTTACCGCTCATTTGTCGGCTTTGACCGCATGGCCGGATTAATTGACGCCGCCGCGCAGCAAGCCAGCACAGGCAATAGCTACCCGCCCTATAATATCGCCCAAATCAGCGATGACGCCTATAGAATCGAGCTTGCCGTGGCCGGTTTCGGCGAAGACGAGCTTTCGATTGAAAGCCATGAAAATGTACTGACCATCACCGGTAACAAAACGCCTGTGGCAGATAATGACGACGCCGAATATCTGCACCGCGGTATTGCCGAACGCGGTTTTGAGCGCCGTTTCCAGCTCGCCGACCATGTCCTCGTCACTGGCGCGGAGATGAAACACGGTCTTTTGGTCGTCTCACTAAAACGTGAACTGCCCGAAGCCCTAAAACCTCGCAAAATTGCGATTAATGACGGAAAATTAATTCAACCCAAACCTAGCCGTAAGGCAAAAGCTGCCTAAATAGAGTCTACGCGAGACAATCGCCGCCCGCTTCCTCCCTCCCCTGGGGTTTTGGGCATTCGGCTTGATTGTAGCGTTGACAGCGGCGCCCATGGACACTTCCCCTCCCGATCCATGGGCGCCGCACTTTATTTCACAAGACCGTAAATCCCGGTGCCTGACAGGCGCGGAGATTTCCCGTCTTTAAACGCGGTCTTGACGCGCTCCAATATGGCTTGGTTGCGCCGCGCGGACTGACCGGTCTTTTCCGCCAGCCTGACGATCTCGCCTTGCAGATAATCAATCTCGGAGACGCGGCCCATTTCCAGATCATCAAGCATAGAAGAGCGCGCATTGGCGTCGATTTTCACAATCATATTCATAATAATTTTATAGAGAAAATTCGGTAGGCGCAGAATTTTTATCATCTTATCGGCTGACGCCTTGCCAAAATCCGCAGGCTCTATCCCGGCCCCGCGCACTATGCCTAAGGCCTCCTCTATCATCGTGGCCAGAGCGAGGCGGTAATTTCGCTGCATAAGCGCTTCGCGCAATGTGCCGCCCGACAAGGCATTCAAAGCATTATTGAGATTGACCAAAAGCTTGCCCCATTGCACGGAGGCGATATCGCTAGAGAGGTCAATCCCTTGCCCAGCTTTGGCAAACCCGCCGGCAAGCGCTTGCAGGCGCGGGTCATCATTGGCCTCAACGGTCAGGTGGCCATCTGTGCCGCAATGAAACCGCCCCGGCCCCGTGCTCGTCACATTAAACGGCACCACGGCCCCCAGCACGGTTTGGCTCGTTAGATATTTACGCAAAGCGCCAACATTGCTGACCCCGTTTTGGAAGCTGATAATAATGGCATCCGCTTTGGCATAGAGTTTAATCACCTGCGCCGCGGCCTCCGTGTCTTGAGATTTAACGGTCACGAGAATAATGTCAGCGGCGGATATATCTTCCGGTTTGAGCGAGAAGGTGAATTCGTTCGAAGAAATCACTAGGCTCTCACGGTCAAAATGGGTCAGAGTGAGGCCATTGCCCTCCAAAGCCGTCTTGAATTTCTGCCGCCCGATAAAAAGCACCTTTGCCCCAGCGCTTGCAAGCTGCCCGCCCAGATAACAGCCAATAGACCCCGCACCGAAAATGGCAATATTCTCCTTTATGCGCAGCAAGGGCGTCAAACCTCTTCCATTTTAAAGCTTAGGCCTGCATTGACGACGAGCCGCTTGATCAGAGCCTCGCCCATGGCAGGAGCCGGCGTGTAGATGCCGCCCGGAGTTTGCTCATGGCTGATATCTTGCGCCAGACACAATGCAGCCTCGCTGATCATTTTGCAAGTTGAGCCATAGCCCGGGTCTTTGTCTCCGGCGACGCTGGCAACAAGGCGGGTTCCGTCCGGCGCGCCTCCGATAAATATAATCTCGTAAAACCCGGCCTCACGCTCTTCCTTGGACGGGCCTTCGCCGGGCTTGGGCGGATTTGTGGCCATGGAATTATCCGCCGCGACATGGCGCGCCGCCGCCTCGCCCTGCTCGCCCGGCCCTGTCAACACCATTTCGTCATAGGTGAAATCTGCTCCGTATAAATGCCCGAGCAGCGCGTTGGAGCGGTGGATGTTTTTGGTATTGATCGAGGCCATAATAAAAGGCGCTGACCAGCTATTTAAATCTGCCTCTTCAATCGGTTTATGGCCTGTCGGCTGCGGCGGGCCGCTAAATCCGGGGGTGAGCGAAAACGGGTCTTTGAGCCAGCCCAGCACTTCGGGCTGCTGTCCTGCGCGTTTCATAGTCTCGAAAAAACTCGCCGCCGTGCCGCCCGAAAACGTGCCTTGCATCTTGCGCACACGGCCGCGCACTTTGGCGCAAGGCCCGCCGTGGTTTTTGATCGCATGCCGCTGAAGATAATAAACGCCGAGGTCAAAGGGAATGGAATCAAAGCCGCAGCTATGAACAATGCGCGCGCCGCTGTCTTTTGCTGCCGCGTCATATTCTCGAACCGTATCGCGCATCCAAGCCGGTTCGCCGGAAAGGTCAACATAATCTGTGCCTTTAGCTGCGCAGGCCGCAAGAAGCGCGTCGCCGTAAAGCTGGTAGGGGCCAACAGTCGTGCAGACCGATTTTGTCCGCGCCGCCATGGCTTCAAGCGAGGCGGGGTCGCTGGAATCGGCGGTGATAAGGGGAATGTCTTTAGAGATACCCATTTCGCCGCGCACAGCTTCAAGCTTATCTTGCGAACGGCCCGCCATAGCCCATTTCACATTGCGGCCATAGTGATTATCTAAATATTCAGCGACCAAACGGCCTGTGAAACCCGTGGCCCCATATATAATGATATCAAATTCGCGAGACATAAGCCCTCCTATCCATATGCACTTAATTGCATATGAGGCTTGGCGGGGCAAATGATTAGGGGTTTATTCGTCTATTCTCACTCGGCCTAGTTTAGGCGCCGTCAGGCTGGAGACATACATATAACCATCATCGGCCAGAATAGCCCCCGTCGTACTGGGGTAACTCCCACTCGGATCTTGCCATGTCTTGAGCACATTGCCCTCGGCGTCGATTTGCAAAATAAACCCATAACTCACAGCCGTTGGCCGCATGGAGGCCGGAAGCCGCATCGCCAATTTGCGCATGGCCGGCTTGGCCGCATTAGCGTCCAACCACTCCGAGCGCTGGCTGACGAGGCCGACCAGAAATGTCTCCCGCCCATCCTCCAGCCGGGGGCCGCGATTGATGTTATCGGGAAAGCCGGGCAGATTATCGATGATAATTTTGCTGTTGCCGTCCGGCGAGACTTTATGAATGCGGTACTCCCCCGTCTCGTTGACGAGGATGTCGCCGCCCTGCGTGACAGCAACGCCGTTGGCAAAAGCCAGGCCGTCTTTGACAATGCGGGTCTGCCCTGTCGCCGGATCAAAAGCGAGCAAGCGGCCCGTGCGGCCATGTTCCATAATTTCAAGCAGGCTTGAAGCCAGTGTAGAGCCGCCGGCTTTGGCGCCGAATTTTGTCGAGGCGTCGGAAAAATAAATCACGCCGCCGCCCGCGATATCCAGATCATCGGCATAGAGGATCGGCGTGCCGTCCACTTCGTCTGTCAGCACCGAGACCGTCCCGTCCGGCGCGACAGATAACAGCCCAAGGTGAGCGTCGGCAACAATGAGATTGCCGCGCCCGTCCATTTCCATTCCTAAAGCCACGCCGCCCGTATCGGCGAGCACATGCACCGCGTTCATAGACGGAGATAATGTGATAATCTTGCCTTCTTGCGAGGACACATAGAGCATAAGCCCGCCCTCTGTATTAACAGCAACGACATCTTCGGGGCCATGGATATCGCCGATTTCGAGCCGTTCCAGATTAGCTAAATCTGTATTCGGGGCAAAAACGCCAACATAGCCCTTATCGACAGGCGCCTCCCATGACGTCGGGTCAACAGGCACAGGCCAAAGCGCAAGATAGGCCATTCCCAACGCGATTGCCCCGCCTATCATCAAGAGTAGTTTTTTCATAAGCTCCGGCCTTTTTATTGAAGTTAAACGGGCCAACCCGACAATGGCAAGGCGATTCACAATATTGCCTAAACCCTGATCTTAGATTTTCTTTGAAATTACGCCACAATGATGTAAGTTGCCTCCACAGATAGGCGAGGATATGGGGCCGTATTATGAAATTTACAGAGCTGATTGCGGCCTTAGAAAAATTCCTTAATGATATTTTAGGCAATGTCATTCCCGGCGGCTTATTGCTACTTGGGCTTGGTTATTTGGGTATTCCAAAGATGATGGGGATTGAGCCATTGGATATGTCCGAGGGCGGCGTGGTTTTTGTTGTCGTTATCATCGCTTATGTGCTCGGTCATTTTATTGATGAACTTAACCGTTTTATTCGCAGCAAAAACCGCAATGAACCACACGAAAGAAAGCAGGAAAAATCACTCAAAACAGATCACAGCTTCTTAATTTTTGCCAGCTGGCTTGGAAAGCAAGTAGACCAGATGGGCCTCGACCGAAAGTTCTTAAAGGAATATGGCGTGACCGATACACAAAGGGATATTGATATAGGCGATTTGCGCTCCATTGCCATGTCGCTCAGTTCCGAAGGCACATTCCTATCGCGGCGGTTTAAATTTATTGAGCTCTGCTGCCGAGGTACAGCAACGGCTCTAGCGGGACTTGCTGTTATCGCTTTAGGACAAATTATATATAATGTCGGATATAAATTACCCGCTCAGAAAAATTTACTCCTCTTTATTTTATGCGCGATGCCTGTTGCTTGGCTCTTATATGCGCGGGCAAGAACCTTTAGGGCCCGCTCTGCAACCGTGTGTTATGATTGCGCCGTTGCTGAAATTATAAAAGCACAAAAACCGATGGCCTCTATCGAAAAGAAATCGAAATAACCATCTGCTTTTTTTAAAACCACTATGATTATGGTCACAGATTTCAAAGACATTGCGCCTTAAAGGGGCGCTATGATTATTGCACAGCTTACAGATTTACACATCGGCTTTGCCGGAAAGACCGCATTTTGTAAAAACTCTGCGCGCTTACGTCAGGTGCTGACAGAGTTAAAATCAATGACGCGGCAGCCTGATCTTTTATTGATCACAGGAGACCTCGTCGAAATTGGCGCCCATTGGGCTTATGATAAATTACGCCGCGAACTTAAACAGATTGATCTGCCTTGTTATTTTGCCATGGGCAACCATGATGACCGTAGCGCTTTCGCAGAGGCATTTCCAAACGCCGAATTTAATGGTGGTTTCTTACAATATGTGATCGAAGACCCCTCCCTGCGCATTATTGTTTTAGACACTTTAGAGCCCGGCCGCCATGGCGGCGCATTTTGTTCGGGGCGAGCAGCTTGGCTGGAGACAGAATTAGCAAAACATCCCGCCCGCCCGACTTTGATTGCCTTGCACCACCCACCGATTGAAACGGGAATCGCCTGGATGACCGCAAGAGATGATGATGGATGGGTGTTGCGCCTAAAAAACATTATTGCACGCTATGATAATGTTGTGCAGGTCATCAGCGGCCATATCCACCGCCCCATCTTTAAGCGCTTTGCCGAAACAAACCTCTCTGTCTCGCCCGCAATAGCCCCGCAAATCAAGCTCGACCTCGCTAAGATTGATCCAGATGCCTCCGACAACCGGGTTTTGCTCATAGATACGGCGGCGAATTATAGTCTGCATTGTTGGGACGGTACACAGATCACCACACATAACGGCCATGCGCCGGATGGGCGGCCAATTATCCGCTATGACAAACAACACGCCCATGTCATCCGCCAGACCATGGATATGCCGCCACGGCCCGGCGGCTAGCCTTTCAAATTAACCCCTTTGAATATACATCCAATATGGCATAGGAATTATCAAAGGAGGCCGGTTATGAGCTTTTACGATAGGCATGTTCTACCGCTTTGTCTGGATATGGCCTGCGGAGCTAAACCGATCCGCAAACAACGCGAGAAGGTCGTGCCTTTGGCCAAAGGGGTGGTGCTAGAAATCGGTATCGGTTCAGGTCAAAACTTGCCGCATTATAATGCCGATAACGTCAGCAAAATCATTGGCGTCGATCCGGACGAGCATATCTGGAAACGCAGTGCCAAGCGCCGCGCGGCCTGCCCCATCGAAATTGAACGTATTGGCTTGTCGGGTGAAGACATCCCGCTGGACAAAAATACAGCGGATACAGTTGTCGTCACCTATAGTCTCTGCACCATTCCCGATCCCGTTAAAGCCTTGCACGAGATGAAACGCATCCTGAAACCCGGCGGACGCATCCTGTTTTCCGAACACGGCAAAGCGCCTGATGCGCACGTTCACAAATGGCAAAACCGTATCGACCCGCTTTGGGGCAAAATTGCGGGAGGCTGCCATAGCGGACGGGATATTCCCGAGCTTTTCAAGCAAGCCGGTTTAAAGTTCGAGAGCCTGGAAGAAATGTATATTCCCGGGCCTAAAATATTATCGTATAATTATTGGGGCGCGGCCCACTAAAAATCAATCCGGGGGATTGATTTTCGAGCCGCGCCGAAATCGCTAGCGATTTCGGTTATTACTGAATCCTAAACCACGCTCTTCGTCTTAAATACCTCTTCGTCGAGTTGCCCTTCCCATTTGGCAACCGTGCAGGCCACGGCTATATCGCCGGAGACATTGGTCACGGTACGCATCATATCGAGCAGGCGGTCAAAAGGCAAAATGAAGGCTACAACCAGCGTGGTTTGCGCGTCCGTTACACCGAATGTCGAGAGCACGGCGGCGGCAAGAAACAGGCTGGCCGAAGGAATGCCCGCCGTGCCGATAGACGTCAGCGTCGCCATTAGCGCAATCATGGCATATTGGCTCATGGTCAGGTCAATACCAAAAGCCTGCGCCGCGAACATAGCGATAATACCCAAATAAATCGCCGTGCCGTCCATATTAATCGTCGCGCCGAGCGGGAGGATAGACCCGGCAACGGATTTCTCGACGCCAAGATTATGCTCCGCGCAAGAAATGGTGACCGGCAAGGTCGCATTAGACGATGACGTCGAATAGGCCACACCTGCCGCGTCGGCGATGCCGTAGAAATAGCGGATGAGCGGCAGGCGCAAGACGCCTCGAATTAACACGCCGCCATAAATCAGGAAAATTTGGACAAAACAGGCGAGATAAAGAGCAATGGCAAGTTTGCCCATATTGCCGAGAATCTCCAGGCCCTGCTCGGCCATAATCCACGCCATCAGCGCAAACACACCTAGCGGAGCCAATTCCATAACCAGCATGGTGATTTTCATGACGACTTCGGAAGCCGCGTCAAAGAAATCCCCGAGCGGCTTGGCCCGGTCTCCGACCAACATAATGCCGACGCCAACCAAAATTGAGAAGAATATAATCGCCAGCACATCGCCGCTGGCAAGTGCTTGCAAGGGATTGAGCGGGATAATCGCCAAGAGCTTATCCGCCAAACCTGAAGAGGCCGCCTGCCCCGCCGCGAGCTTGCCTTGGGCGCTCGCCATGGCGCTGTCGCTGACAGCAAGTTCGCCAATGCCTATGCCGGGCTGAAAAATTGAGCCAAAGAGAATGCCCAAACACACGGCAAAGAATGTTGTCGCGAGATAAAGCCCAACAGCGCGCAATCCGATAGTGCCAAGTTTCTTAGGCTCGCCCATGGCGACAACGCCGGCCACAAGTGTCGTCGCGATCAAAGGCACGACCAGCATTTTAATCAGGCGAACGAAAGCATCACCAAAAGGCTTGACCCATCTCGTGACAAAGTCTTGAGCGCCCGCCCCGCCGTAATAATGTGCAATCAACCCGACAACCATACCGAGGGCCAGCCCGATAAGAACGCGTTTCCAAAGTGTGATGGCTTGCCAGCTTTTGAACATGATGTTCCCCTGATGAATTATTATTTTATCTGAAAGGCTTAACCCTTCATCGACTCTTTAAAGGCTTTTTGCCGTTTGGCCATCTCGATTTCCGAAACATCTTCCACATGTGTCGAAAATGTCCAGCCATAATGATATTTATCGGTGACAACAGCCGTTCTATCGCCCCAGAACATGGTTTCGGGTTCATTCACGGATGTCATGCCGGCTTCAAGCGCGCGTTTATAAGACGCGTCAACATCGGCAACATAAAGGTAAAACGCGACAGGCCCGGGCTCGGTTGGGGCTTTGCGGGGGAACCACTCGACCTCTTCGCCAAAGAACATCACGCTGTCCCCGATCCACATTTCGCCGTGCATGACCCAGCCATTATCATCTGTCATGAGGTTAACTTTTTCAGCCCCGAGCGCGGTTTCATAATAGGCGCTGGCCGCAGTTGCGTCTTTGAACATCATATTGGCAATGACGTTTTGATAACCTTCAGGACGATAATCCATGGCAGTCTCCTATTTTAGTTTGCGCATCAAATAACTGTATATCAAGGCCTGACTATGCGCCGTTTCTTCGAGGTTCGCCGCGCCGGCATGGCCGCCGTCGATATTCTCGTAATATTCAAAATCATAACCCATATCTTCGAGCCGCTGCGCGAATTTACGGGCGTGGCCCGGATGCACGCGATCATCTTTGGTCGAGGTATAGATATAAGGCACGGGGTAATCTGCGCCAACTTTCAGATTATGATAGGGCGAAAGATTGCGGATAAATGCGCCTTCCGCGCCGGCATCATCCGGATCGCCATATTCGCCGACCCACGATGCGCCCGCGAGCAATTTATCATAGCGGTTCATATCCAGCAGCGGCACGCCAATAGCGACCGCCTTAAATAAATCCGGCCTTTGGGTGAACATAACGCCCATAAGCAGCCCGCCATTGGAACGGCCATGGGTGCCGAGATGTTCGGGCGAGGTGATTTTCTTGGCGATTAAATCCTCGGCCACAGAAATAAAATCATCATAGATAATCTGGCGTTTGGTTTTTAGTCCGGCTTGATGCCAATCCGGCCCAAACTCTCCGCCGCCGCGAATATTGGCCAGCACATAGACTCCGCCGCGCTCCAGCCAAGCCCGCCCGAGGGTCGCGCTGTAACTGGGGTTAATGGAAACTTCAAATCCGCCATAGCCGTAAAGCAAAGTCGGATTTGTCCCGTCCATTTTCACGCCCTTTTGGCGAACCACAAAATAGGGGATTAAGGTGCCGTCTGTCGAAACCACTTGGAATTGCTCGGCCGTCATCGAGCCCGCGTCAAACCAGCTTGGCAAAGATTTTGCTTGGCTCACGCTCATATCAGATGTGTCCACCATCCATAATGTGTCGGGGGTGAGGAAGCTCTCGGTCGAAATAAAAGCGATGTCTTCTTTGGAATTTGTCGAGCCGATAGAGACATTGCCGTTTTCGGGGAATTCTAGTTTGGTCTTGCTCCAAGCCCCGTCTTTAAAATCAAACCCGTAAGCCGCGCCGGAAACATTGTCATAAAGGCTGAGGAGTAGCTTGGATTTTGTGGCGCTAAAATTGCCGATAGACTGCCGCGCGCTCGGCTTGATGACTTCATGGATAGTTTTGATCTTTCCGTCATCCATAAAATCTGCGATGGAAAATGACACCAACGTGCCGGATTTATGGCCGCGCCAATCTTCCTGCAGTGTCACTAATTGCTGGCCTTTAAAATCACCCGCCAGATTAACCTTGGTCGGCACAGGAATCCGGACAGGTTTAAAAGCCGCCTCGCCCGTGCGCGGCACCCAATAATATTCGGTCTCATAAAATGTCGTGGCGCGGACAATGACAATCTCGTCATCACCCGCCGCATTTTCAAATGTGCCGGGCCAAACGCCGACATCTGCCGCCTCGCCGCGCATCAATTCGCGCGCCTCTGACAGCGGCGTGCCGCGTGTCCAGAGCTTGGAGATCATGGGGTAGCCGGATTCCGTCATAGTGCCTTCACCAAAATCAACGCCAACGATAAGATGATCCTCATCAAGCCAAGATGTGCCGCCTTTGGACTCAGGCAAGAAGAAACCGCCTTTAACGAAAGCTTTGGTCGCCGTATTAAATTCGCGCCGCTCGGTCGCGTCTTTCCCGCCGACGGATAAAGACACCATGCAGCGAACATAGTCGGGGCCATGGCAGTCATTGCCTTTATAGACCCAGTTTTTACCATCGCGTTTGGCAACAGCGTCAAAATCGAGCATTGTCTCCCATTTCGGCGCGCCTGACATATAACTGTCTTTGGTTGTTGTGCGCCAAATCCCGCGCACATGTTTGTCATCTTGCCAGAAATTATGCATCTGGCCTTTGCGGTAAGACACAGAAGGAATTTTCTCTGGCGAGTTATAAACCTCCAGCAATTTCGCCTTCATCTCTTTATAAAGCGGCGTCTGCATGATCGGTTCTGAACGCACGTTCCAGCCGCGTACTTTAGCCAAAGCGGCTTCGCCCTCAACCTCCTCCAAATAAAGGTGGTCGGCGTCGGTCTGTCCTGCAGTGGTGTAAGTCATCATATTTTTTGTCTTATCTTTCATGGCGGCAGCTGTTTTGGCGGCCTTATCTGTCATTTTTTCTGCCGCTTTCTCGCCTTGGCCGCACCCCGTCAAAGCCAGCACAGAACTGATCAATAAAGGCGCTGTAAATCTGGAAATGGGCATGAAAACGTCCTCAAATATTATTATTGCGGCGAATAAAGCCCAGAAGCCCCTAAGACGCAAGGTGTTTGCGCTCCCTTTAAACTATCCCTATATGCGGGCTATGAGGTTTTTAATTATGAACGGCGCCGGCAACCGCTTTGCAGTGTTTGATGCGCGCGGCAATTCAGGGTTTGTTTTGTCGGGCGAGAAGGTCAAAAACATCTGCAAACCGGGGTCGAGCGTTATGGGAGCCAAAGGCGCGGATCAACTCATTATTGTCCGCGATCCTAAATCGCCCGGCGCGGATATGTTTATGGAAATCAGAAATCAACAAGGCTCAGAAGCCGATGCCTGCGGAAATGCCTCGCGCTGTATCGCTTGGCTTTATATGCGCGACGAAGTCGCGGATAATATGGTGCTCGAAACCAATGCCGGATTACTGCTTTGCGCGGCAGCCGGCGACAATCTAGTCTCTGTAGATATGGGCGCGCCGAAATTGGAGTGGCAGCAAATTCCGCTCAAAGAAGTTATGCACACCCATCATATTGACGTTAAGGTCGGGCCTATTGATGCGCCCGTCCTGCATAATCCCGGCGCGGTCAATATGGGCAATCCACATTGCGTCTTTTTCGTTGAAGACTTCGAGACGGCCAAGCCCGATAAAGTCGGCCCAATGATCGAGTTTCATCCTCTCTTCCCCGAACAGGCCAATATCGGTTTTGCCCGCGTCGACAGGAAAGACAAAATCCGCCTGAAAGTCTGGGAACGCGGTGTCGGCATGACGCTCGCTTGCGGAACGGGCGCCTGCGCTGCCGTGGTTGCCGCCGTCCGGCAAAAACGCACGGGCCGCAACGTCGAAGTCGAAGTCGACGGCGGAACATTACTGATTAAATGGCGCGAGAGCGATGACCACGTCATTATGACAGGGCCGGTCGAGCTGGAGAGCGAAGGTGTTATTTAACCGCGATGATCAAATCCTGGTAATCATAATCCATAACGATACGGCTCCAATAGCCGCGCTCCAGAGCTTCAAATCTTAGTCCGGCAAGCTGATAAAGCCCATGCACATAGTCCATATCAAAAGCTATTGCCGCTTCCGGGTTTTTACGGGTGGTTGTTTTGGACACATCATCAACATCATGGACAAACTCAATGATCGGTCTTTCGGCATGACGCGAGGCCTCGTCAAGCAAGAACCATGTGATCAGGCATCTCCCGCCGGGCCGGAGAACCCGCGCAATTTCAGAAAGATATTGCGCGACGTCTTCTGCGAACATATGAGTGAAAACTGATGTCAGAAAGACGTGGTCAAAGCTGTTATCGGCAAAGGGGAAGCTGTAATCTTTCGCCTGAATTGTCCCCCGCTTATTATAGCGCAAATTATAGACATCGGCGTGAATAAATTTGAAATTAACTGCATCGGTATATTCTTTTTGGCACCACGCAATGCCTGCTTTGTCAATGTCAAAACCCTGATAGCTTCCACTCTCCAGATAACCCGCTAAAGGCCGCGCCATACGCCCCTGCCCGCAGCCTACATCCAGTACATCCATATCGGGCGTTAGGCCGTGGCGCTTGAGGGTCTTGAAAAATGCATCGCCAATGACAATAAAATCACCGCCGCCAATAAAGACCTTGCGCTTGGGCGGCACGCGCGGCGGGCGTTTTCCGCCGGCAATATCCTGACCCGCATAACCCAGCCATTTCAGCCGCGTGCGCAGCGGCAATGGCACAATCTGTTTGAGACGGCGTAACATAGCGCGGCTTAACAATACCCGCCCTATTTGACCAGTCTTAACCTTGACCCGCCTTATATTAAGCACCACATAACCGCCCATGTCTAAACAGACTGAAATTATTACGCTCGGCTGCCGCCTCAACGCTTATGAAAGCGATGTCATGCGCGGCCATGCCAAGGACGCAGGGCTAACCAATGCCGTGATTATCAACACTTGCGCGGTGACCAATGAAGCCGTGCGCAGCTCCCGCTATGCCGTCCGTAAAGCCAAAAAAGACAATCCGGAGGCCCGCATAATTGTGACGGGCTGCGCGGCGCAAATCGACCCCAAAGCCTTTGCGGGTATGCCCGAAGTCAACAGCGTTATCGGCAATGCCGAGAAAATGCTGGCGGGGAGTTTCGAGCCTGAATTTCTGCTCGGCGGGGAGCCGGTCAAAGTCAACGATATTATGGCGGTGCGCGAAACCGCCCCACAACTGATCAGCGGCGGCAACCGTCTTTTTGAAAAATCTCAGAGCCGCACGCGGGCTTTTCTGCAAGTCCAGAACGGCTGTGATCACCGCTGCACATTTTGCATCATTCCTTATGGCCGCGGCCAAGCGCGCTCGACCCCTGCCGGCGAAGTCGTCGCCCATGTTCAAGACCTCGTGCAGCAAGGTTATAAAGAAGTCGTGCTAACGGGTGTGGATCTCTCGTCATGGGGTGGTGATTTGCCGAGACAGCCGCCGCTGGGTGATTTAGTGCGGCGCGTTTTAAAACTCGTCCCGGGCTTACTCCGGCTGCGCCTATCCTCTATTGACCCGGCTGAAATAGACCCGGCTCTATTCGAAGCCTTGACAACAGAAACCCGTATGACACCCTATCTACATCTGTCTTTACAGGCCGGGGATAATATGACCCTAAAGCGCATGAAACGCCGCCATAGCCGCGAGGACGTCATCAAGCTTTGCAACCGCCTGCGAACAGCTCGTCCCGAATTTACCTTCGGCGCAGATATCATCGCGGGCTTCCCGACCGAAGACGAGGCCATGTTTGAAAATTCAAAAAGCATCATTTCCGAAATCGGAATCCCTTGGCTTCATGTCTTTCCCTACTCCGCTCGCGAAGGCACGCCCGCCGCGAAAATACCGCCTGTTGATGGCGCGACAATTAAAGCCCGCGCGAAAATTCTGCGCGATCAAGGCGCTACGATAAAAGCCGCCCATCTGCGGTTGCGCATCGGCAGTAAAGACACTGCCTTATTCGAGGAAACAGGCTTTGGCCGGCTCCCCGATTTTACCTTGGTGAAGGTGGACAATCCGCCCAAAAGCGGTAGCCTTGCGCAAGTGCAAATCACTGACGCAAATCATGAACACGCTATTGGGACTCTTATTTAGTGGCTGAAGACAAAAAGAAAAAACGCGGCTTTCTATCCAAACTTGGGTTTAAATCCAAAGATGACAAGCTTGCCGAAGCGGCGGCCCAGCGGGCCGCGCAGCAAGAACTCGTCGATGAGAAAATGGCGGCGCGGATGGCGAACATTAATGCCGCCGCTCTAAAATCAGCGCGCAAGCAGGACGAAGCCGCCACGGGGATTATCGCAGACGAAAGTACTCTGACTAAAATCGAGGCTGAAGAAAAGGCCAAAGCCGAAGCCCAAGCCATAAAAGACGTCGCCGCCGCCAAGAAACTTGCTGCGGAAAAACGAGCTAAAGAGTTAGAGGCCAAACGCCTCACTGAGGAAAAAGCCGCCTTTGAAAAAGCCGAGACCGAACGCCTTACCACTGAGAAAAAAATAGCCGAGGGAAAAGCGGCGCTTGAAGCCAAAGAAAAAGCTGAGGCTAACGCCAAGCGCAAAGCGGCGGAGGCCAAGGCACTTACAGAGGCTAAGGCCAAATCGGAAGCCGAAGCTGCCGCCTTAAAGGCCCAGCAGGAGGAGGAAGCTAAAGCCCGCGCCAAAGCTGAGGCCGAAACCGCTAAACGTCTGGCCGAAGAAAAAGCCCAAGCCGAAAAAGACGCCGCCCAGGAGCGCGCCGCCAAATTGGCGATTGTCGAAAAAAAGACGAGCGAAAGCGCGGCCATAGAAGCCGCCGAGGCCGAACGCCTGCGCGCAGAAAAAGAGGCCGAAGACCGCCGCATCGCCGAACAGCTTGCTGCCCGCCGTGCCGCCGAAGCCGAAGCCCGTATTGCCGAAGACGGCGGCTTTATGGAGCGCATGTCCAAGGGCTTAAAAAAGTCAACCTCGCGCATGTCGGAGCAAGTCTCCGCCGTTTTCACCAAGCGCAAGCTCGATGATGAAGCACTACAGGATTTGGAAGATATTTTGATCACGTCCGATTTTGGGGTCGGGCCCGCTGCAAAAGTAACGGCCCTTCTGGCAAAAGATAAATTTGACAAGCAAGTCACCGATATGGAGATCAAGATCGCCCTCGCCGATGTGATTTCAGAGATTTTAACGCCGCTTGAAAAACCGCTCACGTTAGGCAAGGCCAAACCGCAAATCATGCTCTTTGTCGGCGTCAACGGCTCCGGCAAGACCACGACTTTGGGCAAAATTGCTAAACGGTTTCACGACGAAGGCAAAAAAGTTTTGATTGCGGCGGGCGATACATTCCGCGCCGCCGCTGTCGAGCAGCTCACCGTCTGGAGCGAGCGCGCCGGAGCCGAAATTGTTTCGGGAAAGCTCGGTTCCGACACGGCGGGTCTGGTTTACGACGCGATTGAAAAGGCGAAAAAAGACAATGTTGATATTTTGATGATCGACACGGCGGGCCGCCTGCAAAACCGCACTGAGCTTATGGACGAACTTGCCAAAATCGTAAGAGTTATCAAAAAGCAAGACGCAACCGCGCCGCATCATTCCATCCTCGTATTGGACGCGACTGTCGGCCAGAATGCGCTGCTCCAAACTGAAGCCTTTCTGGAAACGGCAGGCATTACCGGCCTGATTATGACCAAGCTTGACGGCACCGCCAAAGGCGGTGTGCTGGTCGCGCTTTCGGATAAATATAAACTTCCCATCCACGCCATCGGTATTGGCGAGCGCATTGAAGATCTAGAGAATTTCTCCGCCCCGGTTTTCGCAGCCGCCCTATCCGGCGTCGCAGAGGCTGTGATGTAATTTGAAAACGGAGGGCCTAAATAGTTCCCCCTCGCGCGCCGCATGAGCGCATTTGGAGCGGGCGAAGAGATTCGAACCCTCGACCCTCACCTTGGCAAGGTGATGCTCTACCACTGAGCTACGCCCGCTCAAATTCGCGTATGCTGGACAAAGTCGCCTCCGTCCGTGATAGACGGCGCTATATGGCCTAAACGGGTTTCAATATCAAGCGGCTTATCATGCTTTTTGCAGAAAGTTTTTACCGCATATTTTATCGTATTTAAGCCTTAAAAACCGCGCCGCCGCGTATGTCCTTGGGCTTTTTCAAGCGCCGTTTTGTATTGTGCTCAGCCTGCGCCGACGCACCGCTCGGCTTTTCGCCCTTCATATAATGACGCTGCCAACCATCGCTAACCGCCGCCGTCTCCCCGGCTTTTAAGCGAAGGATAAAGTCACTGCGGCTCTCATTCCACGCCTTGTAATCCGCGCTGAGCGCCTTGTCCTGTTTCAATGATTTGATCTTGGGCTGCACGGATTCGAGACGGCGATGCTCGGACAATGTCACAAAGCAGAACGGTTCGTCTTTTTCAAAACTGACCTTACCTTTTCGCGTCATTTGCCAATTCATCGTAAACGGAAAAGGCAGCCAATCCGTCTCGACCAAGCCCGACAGCGGATAAATTCCGTCTTTGGGCCAATTGGGCGGGCCGCCGCACCACACCGCCCAACCCGGCGGCGTGCGGAAAATATAGCCGGTGTGAAAGGTCACAATGCCCTCGCAAAAATGGCTCTGGGCAAGGCCGGGAATATGCGCGCCGCTTTCGGGCGAGGTGATTTGAATGTCCTCTATCTTGGGCCCGCCATTCCACTCTATATCAATCGCAAACGGGCAGGTCAGCTCCCAACCCGTTGAATTGGCCATGGTCAGGGGGAGGCAGCGATAGGGTTGCCTATCAGTAAAAACATCCATCCATTCGCGCCTGGGTCGCCCCGGAATAAAATCCGGAGCCGCGTCATGAATCATATACGCATCCAAAAAAGGGGCATTTTGAATTTTATCTTGGTTTGTCTTTGTCATAGGCCTAGCTTGCCTGATATTAAAGGATTTGGAAAGAGGTCTATGCCCGTAACGCGACAAGGTTTATTCGGCTATCTCGATGATCTGGATATCGCCCACACGACCTATGACCATGCGCCCGTCTTTACGGTTGAGGACAGCGCCAAGATCAAAGCTGGCTTGCCGGGCGGCCATACCAAGAACCTGTTTCTAAAAGACAAGGCCGGAGCATTTTTCCTGATTTGCGCATTAGGAGATACGTCCGTGCGGATTAATAAGCTGCACCCTCTGCTGGACTGTAAACGCCTGTCCTTTGGCAAGGCCGAACCGCTTTTGCAGTATCTTGGCGTCGTCCCAGGTTCCGTGACGCTATTTTCAGTTCTCAATGACGCAGCAGGCCAAGTCACCCTCGTCCTTGACGCCGCTTTACTGAAATACGAGATTGTCAATTTCCACCCCTTGCTTAATGACGCCACCACCGCCATTTCAAGTGCAGATATGATAAAATTTGCAAAAGCCGCCGGGCATGACCCGATTGTGATAGATTTTGCGGCCTTGGCACAAGAAGGATAAATTATGAACGATGCCCCTTTAGACGTGATTAAAGACAGTTCCGATGCGAGTTTTATGGCCGACGTCATCGAGGCCAGCAAAACCGCGCCTGTTGTCGTCGATTTTTGGGCCCCTTGGTGCGGGCCGTGTAAGCAGCTTATGCCTGTGCTGGAGCGCGTGGTCAAAGACGCAAAGGGCGCTGTCAAAATGGTGAAGATCAATATTGATGACAATCCGGGCATCGCCGGACAGCTCGGCGTGCGCTCCATCCCCGCTGTTTTCGCCTTTAAAGACGGGCAGCCCGTTGACAGCTTTCAGGGCGGGCAACCGGAATCTGAGCTTAAGAAGTTTGTCGGGCGGCTCACGGGCGAAACCGATCCGGCCGAAGAGGCCGCGATCCTCGTAGCGAGAGCCAAAGACAGTCTTGCAGCGGGCGATCCGGGCGGGGCGGCACAGGATTATGCACAGGCGCTAAAGCTTGACGGAAATAGCGCCGAAGCGCTGGCCGGTCTTGCCCGGGTCTATCTGCAAAGCGGCAACGAAGCGGGCGCGGCAGAGCTTATTGCCTCAGCCCCTGCCGCTTTGACTGACCATCCCGAAATTGCCGCCGTGCGCTCGCAGCTTACCCTCGCGGAAGAAGCGCCTGCCGCGCCCGACGAAACAGCTGAACTTGCCGCCGCCGTAAACACCAATCCCGACAATCTCGATGCACGGCTGGCTTTAGCCAAAGCTCTGGCCGGATCAGGCCGCAACGACGAAGCTGCCGAGCATTTACTGTATTCCGTAGCCCAAAACCGCGCCCATAAAGGCGAGGCCGCAAGGTTATTTTTGCTGACAATCTTCGAGGCTGAGGGCCCGCAATCAGAGGTCTCGATTAAAGGCCGCCGCCAACTCTCCTCTATTCTGTTTGCCTAGAAAGAGATGAGCGCGCATTATAAATCCCTGACCCGCCGGACATCGCCCACGCAGATTGCGGTTTTTCCGCTTAACGGAGCGGTGCTCCTTCCGGCTTGTGATTTGCCGCTTAATATTTTCGAGCCGCGCTATCTCAACATGGTTGATGATGCGCTGAAAGCCGACCGCCTGATTGGGATGGTACAAAAATCGGATAAAGGCCTTGCCAAAATCGGCGGCCTAGGGCGGCTGATTCAATTTTCCGAAACCGATGACGGACGTTACCTCATCGTCCTCAAGGGCTTGAAGCGCTTTAAAATAACGGGCGAGCCCAAAGTCACCACCCCTTACCGCCAAGCCAAAATCAGCTTTGACGGATTTAAAGCCGATGCTGATATTCATAATGCGCGGCAAACCTCCGAAGCGCTGTCAGGCACAGGGCGCGGAGATCGCGCCGCGCTGACTGTGGCGATGAAAGCGCTGGCTAAAGCCTTGGGTGTACAGATTGACTGGGACAGCCTGAATGAAATTCCCCTGCCCATTCTAATCAACCAAGCCGCCATGATCAGCCCTTTCCAGCCCGAAGACAAACAATCGCTTCTTGAAGCCGTAACAACAGACGACCGAAGACGGTTGTTAATTGGCCTCATGCACCTTTACGCGAGTAAAGATTTAGGCCATAGTGAAGGCCAGCCGAGGCAATGATTATTTGTTCTGGCCAATGTGGACACTGACGGGGCGCAATCATGGCAACTAAACTCAAAGCCAACAAATCCGGACCAGAGGCAGGCCCGGTCATAGATCCGAAAATGCTCGGCGTGCTGGTCTGCCCCAAAACTCGGGGGCCGCTGACCTATGATTCCAAGACCAATGAGCTGGTCAGCAAAAAAGCAAAGCTGGCTTATCCCATCCGCAAAGGCGTGCCAATAATGCTGGTCGAAGAAGCGCGCAAGCTGGGCTGACTTGACGCCCGCCGCACGCGCCCCCATCTCTAATCAAACAGATGGAGCTTTCTATGCCAAATCATGATTATGCCAATGCGGGTCTGTGGCGGGGCACGACTATTCTTTGCGTGCGTAAAAACGGCAAAGTCGTTGTTGTCGGCGACGGGCAGGTTAGCGCGGGCAACACGGTGATGAAGTCCGGCGCGCGTAAAGTGCGCAGACTTGTCGGCGGCAATGTTATTACCGGCTTTGCCGGCGCGACAGCCGACGCCTTTGCCTTATTAGAGCGGCTCGAGAGCAAGCTCGAACAATACCCAACCCAGCTCGCCCGGGCCTGTGTCGAGCTCGCCAAAGACTGGCGCACGGATAAATATCTGCGCCAGCTACAAGCCATGATGATCGTCGCCGACAAAAAAGAAACCTATGTCCTGACCGGTAACGGCGATGTCGTTGAGCCCGATAAACTTAAAAGCGGCAGCGGCATCACCGCCATCGGCAGCGGCGGCAATTTCGCCCTAGCGGCGGCGCTCGCGATGGACGAATATGAAAAAGACGCCGAAACCCTCGCCCGCAAAGCCATGGCCATCGCCGAGCAAATATGCGTGTTCACCAATAATAATTTGACCGTCGAGGCTCTGAAGACAGAATAATTCCTGCTCTTGCGGCGGTAGCGCCCCGCGCCTAAACTCGCCGCATGAGCGATATGACACCAAAGCAGATTTCCCAAGCCTTAGAGGCCGGAATAATTACTGAAGCGCAAGCAAAAGCTATGCGAGATAAAGTGGAGATAAATCCGCCAAGCGCGGTCACAACAGACGGAACACCTTCCATCGGCAATGAAGATGATATGCGGTTTTTGCGTAGTTTTTCTGATCTTTTTATCGCTATCGGTATCGGGTTATTTGCGCTCGGCCTTTCAGCCATGGCGGCGCTTATGGGCGGCGGTGTCTCTTTTATTGGCGCGGCGGTCATTATGGCGCTGATTGCCCATTATTTCGGGCGCAAGCGGCGCGCGCATTTACCAACGCTCATTTCAGCGCTCGCCTTTTTACTGTTCACCCAGCGCGGGGTCGGCGTGATATTGTCCGAGACGGGATTGGGCGGCGATATCATTACGGCGCTGATTACATTGGGCGCGATGCTGCTGTTTTACCTCCGCATCCGCCTGCCTTTCTGTATCGCCTTGATTGCGGTCGCAGCGCTTTATCTCATCTTTGCCATTATGGGGCGGATATCGCCTGAGTTTCTGAAATCACAATTCGGCTTTGTGCTGCTATTATCCGGCCTGGTTATTTTTGCTGTCGCCCTGCTCTACGATATGCGCGATAAACACCGCACGACGCGCTTTGCTGATAATGCCTTTTGGCTACATTTCCTCGCCGCGCCGCTGATTATTCATGGGTTGGCGCTTAAGCTCGTGACGCTAAAGCAGGATATGCTGTTTAACCTTATCCCAATGGTGTCGCTCGACCGCAGCGACGCGGCGCTTGTCATGGTCATGGTCGGGTTTATCACCTTGGTCGGCCTCGCGATTAACCGCCGGGCTTTGATTGTTTCTTCTCTCGGCTATGCCGCCTTTGCCATAGGCTATCTCTTTGACGGCACGGGCATGAATTTAGGAACTGTCGTCTCGATTACGCTTTTGCTTTTGGGCGCGGCAATTATATTCCTTGGCGCGGGCTGGCATAGCGCTCGTAATGGGTTGTTGAAAGTGTTGCCGAAATGGGCCGTCTTCCCGCCCGCTTTTGATCCGGGTTACAAGCCTTGATTATGGCCTCGCACTCACCATTTATATCCCATGACTGATTTTACCCCCCGCGAAATAGTATCTGAACTCGACCGCCATATCGTCGCCCAGAGCGATGCCAAACGCGCGGTCGCTATTGCCCTGCGTAATCGTTGGCGGCGGCGGCGTGTGCCGGGTGATTTGCGCGGTGAAATTACGCCCAAAAATATTCTCATGATCGGCCCGACAGGCGTTGGCAAGACCGAAATATCCCGCCGCTTGGCCAAGCTCGCGCAAGCGCCATTTATCAAAATCGAGGCCACGAAATTTACCGAAGTTGGTTATGTCGGGCGCGATGTCGAGCAAATTATCCGCGACCTGATAGAGGCGGCGATAACTCTGCTCCGCGATACCAAACGCGAGCAGGTCAAAGCGCAGGCCGAACTGGCCGCCGAAAAACGGATTTTAGACGCGCTGGTCGGCGAAGGCGGGCGCGAAGCCAGCCGCGATAAATTTCGCCAGAAATTACTGCGCGGCGAACTTGATGATGTTGAGGTTGATCTGGAGCTGACTGATAGCGCCTCGCCCTTCCAAGGTTTTGAAATACCCGGACAGCCCGGAGCCTCTATGGGCATGCTCGACCTCTCTTCTATGTTTGGCAAAGGCGGCAAGACTAAAAAAGTGACCATGAAAATCGGCGAAGCTTACGGGCCTTTGCTATCCGAAGAAGCCGACAAATTACTCGACGATGATATGATTAAGCGCGAGGCCGTCGAGCTTGCCGAAAATGACGGTATTGTCTTTTTGGACGAGATTGACAAAATCACGGCGCGGTCTGATGCGCGCGGGGCTGATGTTTCGCGCGAAGGCGTGCAGCGCGACCTGCTCCCGCTGATCGAAGGCACGACGGTCTCGACCAAATACGGCCCGGTGAAAACCGATCATATATTGTTTATCGCCAGCGGTGCGTTCCACGTCGCCAAACCGTCTGACATGCTGCCAGAACTGCAAGGCCGCTTGCCAATACGGGTCGAATTGCGCGCCTTAACCGAAAAAGATTTCGTCCGCATCCTGACCGAGCCGGAAGCCAGCCTGATCAAACAATATAAAGCCTTAATGGCGACCGAAGGCGTGACGCTTGAATTCACCAAAGGCGGCATTGCCGAAATCGCGAAAATCTCCGCCGAGGTCAATGCCAGCATCGAAAACATAGGCGCGCGCCGCCTGCATACGGTGATGGAACGACTGCTCAACGACATCAGTTTCAAAGCCACCGACAAAGACGGCGAAACGGTAAAAATCGACAAAGCCTATGTGCAGGAACATGTCGGCAAATTGGCCAGCGATCAGGATTTGAGTAAGTTTATTTTATAGCTTTGCGCCCAAAGACATATCCAAACTTTAAAACCTCCGTCCAAAACTTGTGCGGTTGAGTGGTTTTTCACTACCTATCAGTCTTCACCCTATCCGGTGCATATCAGACCGACTAGATGTCTCTTCAGAGTAAAATGGAGATGAACATGTATATTTGTTTGATATTTGTATCTGGCTTAATTTTTAATCGCTAATGCCCTTAGCCCTTTAAAAACACATACCACGCGCCGCTACCGCCGTGCCTGATGTGGGCTTGGGCGTAGGTGGCTATTAAGGGCCGGATATCGGGGGCGTCTATCCAGGCTATGAAGTTTCGACGCAGGACACCCTCTCCCCTTATCCCCTTGCCCGTCACAACTAGCACGCATTTATGATTTCTGTTGCTGGCGCGAATGATGGCGCGGCTCAATGCGGGACGGGCTACGGCTTGCGTCATGTCGTGGAGGTCGATTTTGGTATCTATGACCACGCGGCCGCGGCGGGTTTTCTTATCTTGATTTCGCTCTAATGTTTGCGGCAGGCCTCGCGAAGCTAGCGGCAGAACCGGCGGCAAACGCAGCATATTAGCGAAGTCTTCGCGGCTCGGAACCGCTTTTGCTGATTTAGCCCGCCTTGGCGCGACGGTCTTAGCGACTTTATTCCAGACTTTGCGCTCTTCGGGATATAAGCGCCGATAAGTCATGAGGTGGCGGCAGGCTTGGGCGCAATGGCTTTGGGCACTAATATCGTCCAGCGCACGGGATGTTTCATCACGCCTGCCTTGTCGCCCGCTTTTTTGCCGGAGCCGAAATACAAATCGCCGCGCAAAGGGCCGCGTATGGCGTTGCCTGTGTCCTGCACAGAGACAAGAATGCCTTGCGGCTTGCCTTTAAAATCTCCGCCTTTTTGCGGCAGCGTTGTCGAGAGCCACGCCAGCGTTCCGTAAGGATGATAGCGCGTATCGACAGCCATGGAGCCCATATCAGTGAGAGGCACGCGCATGCCGCCGCGCGGGCCTTCGCCCGGCGCAATAGCTTGCTCCGTAAAGAAAATATAGCGGGGGTTTTCATTGATCAGCATGCGGGCTTTTTCCGGCCCGGCGCGTACCATCCAATCATCGATCGCTTGTTTGGAGGCTTTTTTGAGGCTCATCTCTCCGCGCGCGACAAGGATTTTGCCAATGGAAACATAGGGCTTACTATTATTGCCGTCATAGGCGGCGCGTAATATTTTGCCGTCTTTAAACTTTATCCGGCCCGAGCCTTGTATCTGCATGAAAAACACATCAATCGGCGTGCCGTAAGCAATGACGCGGGAAGATTGCGGGCCAAACTCTGCGCGCGGTAGATTCTGGATGGTTTTAGACTTCGGCTCTGCGAGGATAGGTTCGAAATATATTGCGTCAGGGGTTTTGCGGACATTGATTTCCGGTTCGTAATAGCCTGTCAACAGTCCGGCATCACTTTTTTGGGTCGAAAGGGAAATGGGTTCAAATTCGCTCTCGAAAAAATACCGAGCGTCATTTTTGCTGTTGCCTATAAAGGCCGCATTATTACAAGCGGGAAGCCAGTCAGAAAACCGGCCATATTCGGGCTGGTTGGGATTAAGCATGGCAGAGGGCGCGGCCTGAACCCAGCTCTGGCAGCTTCGCCGAAACGATGCCAGCGCAGGGCGATGGTCAGATATGGTCCAATCCTTGATCCCGGAAAACCAGCGCGCGGTTTCAAAAATTTCGATTTCAGGAAGCTTGGGTTCCGGCGGCGGCGGAGCCGGGATTTCAGGCGCGGGAGGCGGGGTCAAGACAGGCTCAGCGATAATAATTACGCCGGGGTTTTCAACATCAGGATCAGGATAGGCCGGGCCAGTTGCAACCGGGCCGTCTTGGGCGGGCGGCGAAGTCGTTACGCAGGCCGGCAGAATAAGCGCCAGCCAAAGAATGCCGAGCCAGCGCAACATGGCTAGGCTTTGGTATCGGGCGATGGATCGGCGGCAAGTTCATCGCCTTCATTTGGCGCAACATCTGAGAGGCGCCAATTGAGGTCTGAGGATTTAAGGTCGCGCTCAAATGTCCAAACCTCGGAAATGCTAGAGAGGATGTCGGGATCGCCCTGCACAATATTGCCTTCTGCGTCCATCAAGGCTGATGTCAACTCGGCGTCGTAAAGCACCGATATTGTGGCTATCTTGCCGTTAAGCTCCGAGTCTTGAATAGCGGCTTTGCGCAAACGGCCCAAATCTGTGACTTGGGTTAGGTTTTGCGCTTCGCGGTCTTCAACGGCTTGGGCATAAACGCCGTAAACATCAGGTGTTAACAAGGATTTTAGCTGTTCGCGGTCGCCTGCAGCAAAGGCTTCAAGAATGATGGAATAGGCCGCTTTAGCGCCGGTGATGAAAACCCCGGGCGAGAAACCGGCGTCCATGCGGGCAATGGCGTCAAGGCCGCTCGGAACCTCAGCCTCATTAACCGGGGCGACAATGGCGGGCTCATTACCATTCCCGCTCAGCATTTTTTCCGCGTCAACGCCGGATTCGGGCCCTTGGCCGACAGACTTGCCCAGCACAGTATAAAGCATCACGCATACAATGGTCGCAATGGCGGCATAGAGAATAACTTCATACATGCGGGGAAATATCCTTTTAAGGGCGGCGGTCTTGAATAGCCCGTAGCTTATCACTAATTGAGCTATGGAAATAGGGTGTATTGACGCCCGCCGCAATAAGCAATTGCCGTGACCTAAGCTCTATGTTACTCGCGCGGCAGAAAGTCCTGAACGGAGAGCCTCATGGCCAAAAAACCCACCAAGAAAGAGTTAGCCGCTCAAGAAAAAGCGGCGGCTGAAGTAGCGGCAACAGCCGAAGCCGAAGCCGCGCAACAGGCGCAGCAAGAAGGCCCGATGCTTCGCGTGCTAGCGCAATATACCAAAGATGCCAGTTTCGAGAACCCCAACGCGCCCGATAGTCTTCGCGCCGGCCTCGAAGCGCCGCAAATCAATATTGGTATCGAGATTGGCCGCCAGATGCTGGAAGGCGATAATGTCGAAGTCACTTTGATGCTGCGTGCTGATGCTAAACGTGGTGAGCAAACCGCCTTTATTGCCGAATTAGAATATGCCGGGCTTTTTGCCTTTCAAGGTGTCGGCGCTGAAGAAATTCAGCCGCTGATCTTGATCGAGTGCCCCCGCCTGCTCTTCCCATTCGCCCGCCAAATCATGGCCGAGATGACGCAAAATGGCGGCTATCCACCGATTATGCTTGAGCCGCCGGATTTCGCGCAAATGTTTCGCGATGAAATGATGCGCCGCGCCGCAGACGCGCCGACAAATTAAGTAAAGACAAATTAAACTTAAGGCTCCTTTAGGGGCCTTATTTTTTGGGCGTTATGCGCAGCAGCTTTCCATTTTCAGGATCGTCGGTCAGCACTAATATCGCCCCGTCTTTATCAATACGCACATCACGAATGCGGCTTTCCAAATTTTTTAATAAGATCGTCTCGCCGAAAGACTGTCCACCTTCCAAATCAACAAGCCGCAAATCTCTGGACGCCAAGCCGCCGATTAGCGCGTCGCCATTCCACTCCGGGAACATATCGCCTCGGTAAATCGCCAGCCCGGAAGGCGCAATAGACGGCACCCAGATATGCACGCCGTCTTCCATCCCCTCATATGTTTTATACGGGGAGATTTTAGCGCCGTTATAATCTATGCCGTAGGTCGCGACCGGCCAGCCGTAATTTACGCCGGGTTTAATAATATTAAGCTCATCGCCGCCGCGCGGGCCGTGTTCATGCGCCCATAATGTGCTGGTTTCTGCGTCATAAGCGAGGCCCTGCACATTGCGGTGACCATAGGAATAAACGTCCCGTTTATCACCGAGTTTTGGATTATCCTCCGGTACGCCCCCTTCCATGGTCAGGCGCACAGTTTTACCCAAATGGCTGTTCACATCCTGCGCCGCTTCCCGGTATTTAAACCCCTCGCCCGTCGTTAGAACTAGAGTCTCGTCCGGCAAAAACGCAATGCGCCCGCCAAAATGGGCATTAGTGTCTTTGGGGGGGCTGGCGCGAAAAATGACGTGGCTCTCTGTGAGTTTATCACCGCTAAGTTTTGCCAACACCAAAGCCGTACCGTTGGATTTTCGCGTGCCGTAAGCATAGCTCAGATAAACCTTACCGGACTCTGTAAAATCCGGAGCCAATTTGATATCAAATAACCCCGCCTGTCCTTCGGCATAAATATCATCCGGCAATCCGGTGATCTCCGTTTTGCCAGCCGCATTAATCTTGTAAAGCTTGCCGTCCCGCTCTGTCACATAATATTCACCCTCTTCGCCCACCGCTACTGACCACGGGCTTTCCAGTTTATCAGCTATGGTTTTTACTTCAAACACCGCCGCTTCAGTTTGCGGCAAATCCGGCGCAGGTTGCGCTTCCAGACACCCTGCCATCATAAGGGTAGATACTCCAAACCAGAATTTGCGCATAACTCTCTCCATTGACGTTTCGCCTAACTTAGGGAAAACTGGCGCTATGACAAAGGTAAAATGGATAATGCTTCGGGCGTGCGCTTTGATTGCGAGTGTTTTTGTTTCGACTGTTTTAGCCTCATTTTTTTCTAGCCTTAAGGTTGCGAGCGCCCTTAGTAATATCGGAGCGACCCCGCCTCTATCGGAGCGGATCAGTATGAGCCTTTATGACCTTCTGCATTTCGGGACTTTATTTGGACTTTTTATATTTGCCGCTTTTTTAATCGCTTTTCTTGCGGGTGGTTTGGTTTTCCGCACGGTGGGTTTAAGCCGCGCGGTCATTTATAGCGGCGCGGGGGTGGTCGCCATGGCCGTCATGCTTTGGGCGATGGAGCAGGTGTTTTTCGGCGTACCTATTGTCGCCGGCGCGCGGGATATATCAGGATTTTTATTACAAATGCTCGCGGGCGGAATTGGCGGGTTTATCTTTGCTAGATTAACCGCGCCCAAAGCCCCTAAGGTTAAGCCCTAGGCGATTTTACTCTATCTGTCATTCCGCGCTTGACGCGGAAGGTCGAGCCTTTGTGAACTCTTTTTCGTTTAGCCAACAACCTCTCGATCTTCCGGGTTCTGCTTCGCAGCCCCGAAATGACAGAAAGATTTAAGTGTCTAAGTATTCATAGAGTCAAAGAAGTCAGCATTGGTTTTGCTGTCTTTGAGTTTTGACAATAAAAACTCAATCGCGTCCATGGTTCCCATAGGGTTGAGAATACGGCGCAGAACATAGGTTTTTTGCAGCTCAACAGGGCCAAGAAGTAATTCTTCTTTACGCGTACCGGATTTGGTGACGTCAATAGCCGGGAAAATCCGTTTATCGGCAACCTTGCGGTCAAGCACGATTTCGCAATTGCCTGTGCCTTTAAATTCTTCAAAAATAACTTCGTCCATACGCGAACCCGTATCAATCAAAGCCGTAGCTATGATGGTCAAAGACCCGCCATCTTCGATATTTCGCGCCGCGCCGAAAAAGCGTTTTGGCCGCTGTAGTGCATTCGCGTCAACACCGCCGGTCAAAACCTTACCCGAGCTTGGCACGACCGTATTATAGGCCCGGCCCAGCCGTGTAATAGAATCGAGCAAAATAACCACATCCTTACCGCATTCGGTCAGGCGTTTGGCTTTTTGGATCACCATTTCTGCGACTTGGACGTGGCGCGTGGCCGGTTCATCAAAGGTCGAGCTAACAACCTCCCCTTTAACCGAGCGCTGCATATCCGTCACTTCTTCGGGACGTTCATCAATGAGCAAAACAAGAACATAAATATCAGGGTGGTTCTTCTCGATAGAATGCGCGATATTTTGCAGCAAGACTGTTTTACCCGTGCGCGGCGGAGCGACAATTAAAGCCCGCTGGCCCTTGCCGATCGGGGCAACAATATCAATAACCCGGCCTGAAAAGTCTTTCAAAGTAGGGTCTTCAATTTCCATTTGCATGCGCTCGTCTGGATAAAGCGGGGTTAGATTATCAAAATGGGCTTTATTACGGGCCTCCTCAGGCGTGCCAAAATTCATCATCACAACTTTGGTCAAGGCAAAATAACGCTCATTATCTTGAGGGCTGCGGATTTGCCCGGAAATAGTATCCCCCGTGCGCAGCCCCATTTTGCGAATCTGGGTTGGCGTCACGTAAATATCATCAGGGCCGGGTAAGTAATTAGCTTCCGGCGCTCTTAAAAACCCAAAGCCGTCTTGTAGAACTTCGAGTACGCCGCCGCCATTGATTTGAATATCATCTTCGGCAAGATCTTTTAGCACGCGGAAGAAAATATCTTGCTTGCGCATAGAAGCCGCATTTTCAACGCCGACTTCTTCGGCAAACTTTATAAGGTCGGCAGGTTTAAGCTTTTTAAGGTCATCAAGACTAATTGAAGTCATGCCCTCAAGCTCTAGCTGTGGTATATCGTTCATGTGGTATTCCGGTATTTTGGTAAGGATAGACTCATCAAGATCAATCTTATTATAAACTGGATAAGGATGAGGCGCGGCAAGAATAGCCGTCTTTAAACGTGCCCTTTAGAGCGGCTTAAAGCCAACGTCAAGGGTTTTAAAACGGTTTTACGACTACCATAATCACAATAATAATTGTCAGTACTGCTGGGATTTCATTGATTCTGCGAAAGAATTTCTCTGATTGCGGGCGCTTTCCTCCCGCAAATTGTTTCCGCATTTTTGAAAGAAACCCATGATAGCCGATGAGGATAAACACGCAAAAAAGTTTTATGGGAAGCCAGAGTGATCCTATTAGGCTTTCAATATTATAGCCGATCAAAACGGCTCCAAATATAAAAGCCGTTATCATCGCCGGGTTCATAATAATGCGCATGAGTTTCGCCGCCGCTTCAATCATTTTGGCTTCAAGTTCACCGCCTTTTTTTGAACTGCTATGATAAACAAAAAGCCGCGGTAAATAGAGAAGTCCTGCCATCCAGAAAATCACGGCGATAAGATGAATAGCTTTCGCCCATGTATAAAAATCAAACATAGTGACCCTTGCCGGTTCGCACATGATTTATAACAGCATGGACATTTTCAATTTTTACATCGGGGGTCACGCCATGACCGAGATTGAAAATATGCGGCCCCGAAGTAGTATCCAAAACGGTTTGAACAGCCCTGCGTAATACATTTCCGCCAATACGCAAAGCCAGAGGATCAAGATTTCCTTGTATAGGCATATTGGCGGGCAAATGCTTGCGAAATTTACCCAGTGGAACATCCGTTCCTGCTGCAATAGCCGTTACACCTGTCTTTCTTGCAAATCGCAGAGAGTTAAGTCCTGCCCCGCGCGGAAATCCTATGATTGGCTTATTTATCCCTGCTGTGCGTACCCGCCGGACGATATCTTGTGTCGGCTCAACAACCAATCGCTCAAATAAATCCGGCGACAGGCCCTCCGCCCAGCTTTCAAATATTTTTAGCACGTCAGCCCCCGCTTTCGCTTGGCCTATCAAATAGTCCGCGCTGGAGATGATAAGAGCTTGTAATAAGTCCTCCATTGCGTCGGGGTGTTCATAGGCAAAACGCTTTGCTTGTTCTTTGGACGAACTTCCCTGTCCTTCAATCATATAGGTCGCTACAGTCCAAGGACCGCCGCAAAACCCTATAAGCGCCTTTGATGGGTCAAGCTGTGCCCTAACTTTAGAAACAGTCTCGTAAACGGAGGATATCCGATCTGCCGCACCCTCTATCATCAATTTAGAAATACTAGATAGAGATATAGGATCCAGAACCGGGCCTTTTCCTTTGATAAAGCTTACATCGCGCCCAAGTCCTATCGGGACTAATAAAATATCTGCAAATAAAATTGCGGCGTCCATATCATAACGCTTTACAGGCTGAAGCGTAACCTCGGCGGCTTTATCAGGCGAGAAACAAAAATCTATAAAGTCCTTGGCTGTTTCTCTTATAGCCATATATTCAGGTAGATGACGCCCAGCTTGGCGCATCATCCATATAGGCGGAGTCTTAAGGGTTTCGCCTGCTAAGACTTTTAAAAGTATAGATGTCAAAATTATGCACCATTTTTAGCCGATAACTTTCTTCCTCTTATATATAAATATAAAAGAGTGATAGTAGTAGAAGCGCGGCATTGTGGACGATGTTAAGGTTTTGATAAGGAAGGTTAATATCCTGCTATTATGTCGGGATTAAGCAGGGATTTATATAGGGTATAATTCTATCTTATCGGTGTGAATATAGAATATAAAGCTAGAGTAAATAGGGAGTCTGGCCATAATAATATAAGTATAGATTTGTGGATAAAAACAATGCCCAGTATTCACAGGATTAATCATCACAAGTTTATACTAGGGATAAAATGGCTAAAGAGATGAAATTTATGCGCTTGATTCACAACTATTGATTTCCTGTTTGAGAAGGTGTGGACAAATTTACTTAACCTCCGTTACAAGACTGCATGATAAAGCAAAACTCATATGTCTGAACGCAATAAAAATATAGCCATTTACTTCCATGTTCATCTTGTCTCGGATTCAACAGGCGAAACCCTTGTGGGGATGATGAAGGCTTCGACGGCGCAATTTCGAAATGCCACAGCTCTGGAGCATTTACATGCCTTGGTGCGCAGTGAAGCCCAAATGGAAAAAGCGCTGGTGGATATTGCGGCTAAGCCGGGCGTGGTTCTTTATACTTTGGTCAATGCGGATCGCCGCAGAACGCTTGAAGCTCAGTGCGCGAAACTAAATATTCCCGCAATTTCTATTCTTGATCCTACATTGGCCATGCTTGGCCGTTATCTCAGCGCTGCCATGATCAGCGAGGTCGGGGCGCAGCGTACGCTCGACGCTGAATATTATGGCCGTATCCAAGCGCTGGATTTTGCCATGGCGCATGATGATGGGCAAAATGTTATCGGCTTGCGCGATGCAGAAATTATTTTGCTGGGGATTAGCCGGACGTCTAAGACGCCGACCTGTATTTATCTGGCTAACCGTGGATATAAAGCCGGCAATATTCCTTTGGTTCCTGGCGCCCCGCTTCCGGTCATTCTCGATAATTATAAAAAACCGCTTATTATTGGCCTTGTTGCCGCGCCTGACCGTATCGTTCAAATCCGGGAACAGCGATTATTGGGCCTGAACCAGCATGAGCAAACGGATTATATTGATGTTGATCGTGTACGCGACGAAATGCGTGAGGCCAAACGTATGTTTGTTAAAAAAGGCTATAAGGTTATTGATGTCACGCGCCGCTCGATTGAGGAGACATCCGCGCAAATCATCAATCTCTATATGGCAAGGCCGAAGCTGTGAGCCCGCGGCTTATATTGGCTTCGGGCAGCGCCATTCGGCGGCAACTGATGATAGAGGCCGGCCTTGATTTTAAGGTGATCACCAAACCTGTCGATGAGAGCGCTATAAAACAGGCGATGTTGTCAGAAGGCGCGACGCTCCGCGATATCGCAGACGCGCTTGCTCAGGCGAAAGCGATACGAGTTAGCCGTATTGAGGACGGACTTGTTATCGGGGCCGACCAGATTATGGTAATGGAGGGCCAGCTTTTTGATAAGCCGGATAACATTAAGGCGGCACGAGAGCGCCTAAAATTGATGCGGGGGAAAACACATCATCTTATTGGGGCTGTCGTGATATGCGAAAATGGCACGCCCGTTTGGCGGCATATGTCAAAGACAACACTGACCTTGCGGGATTTTAGTGATGAATTTCTTGAAGATTATCTTGCGCAAGAAGGCGAGCTTGTGACGAAAAGCGTTGGCGCTTATCGTTTCGAAGGGCGCGGGGCGCAGCTTTTCTCTCATGTTGAGGGAGATTTCTTTTCTATTCTTGGCCTGCCTTTATTGCCCGTGCTGGACTATCTGCGCCAAAGAGGAGTTATAACATCATGAGCGCTGTCGCTAAATTAGCCGGTGTTTGCGGCTGGCCGGTACACCATTCGCTCTCGCCTCTTTTGCATAACTTTTGGCTAAAAGAGTTAGGGCTCTCTGGCGCTTATGTACATTTTGCCGTGAGGCCTGATGAGGCTGTGCGCGCGTTTCAAAGCTTGAAGAGAACATCAATTGCAGGCGTAAATGTGACTCTGCCCCTTAAACGTCTTGCCTTTGAGGCGGCAGATGAACATACGCCGGACGCGATTAAACTTGGTGTTTCCAATTGTCTTTATAAGCGCGGCGGTAAGCTTATTGCTCATAATACAGATCTGGAAGGCTTTGCGGCGCCGTTATTATTAGCAATGAACGCGCGGGAATTATCAGAAACACCAGCCATAATTATTGGCACAGGCGGCGCGGCTAAAGCTGTTATTGGCGCCTTGCTGTCGCTAAATGTGCCGGAAATACGGATTATGGGCCGCAGTGATGAAGCGGCGGAAAACATTGTAGAGAGCGTAAACCTGCCAAGTTTTTATAATGTGCCTTGGGCCTCGCGCCATGAGGCTGTGGCAAATACTGGCCTTATTATCAATGCCAGCGCGGGGGGAATGACAGGCAAAGCGCCACTTGATTTGGATATAAGCCGCGCCGCGCCCGGTATATTTGTCTATGATTTGATCTATACGCCGCAAAAGACAAAACTTTTGAAAAAGGCGCAGAAAGCCGGGTGCCGCACTTTAGGCGGTCTTGATATGTTGATAGCGCAGGCGCGGCCGTCTTTTAAATTATTTTACGGCGTAGCCCCGCCTGTAGAGCCTGACCCAAAGCCTGTTTTGATCAAAGCCTTAAGGGGGCGGGGGTGAAAATTATAGGGCTGACAGGGTCTATCGGCATGGGAAAATCGACCACCTCGCAAATGTTTCGTGAGGCAGGCTGTCCGGTTTTTGATGCCGATATGGTCGTTCATGATCTCTATGCCAAAGGCGGCAAGGCTGTGCCGATTATCCGGGCCGTGTTCCCCGACGTCATAAAAGACGGGGCCATCGACCGCGCTATATTGGGCGGGTATATGCGGGCCGACCCGCTCCAGTTAAAGGTGCTGGAGAGCTTTATTCATCCCTTGGTGGCCGAGGCCCGACGAAGTTTTTTGGAGGATAATAAAGAGGCGGATATTGTCGTCATGGATGTGCCGCTTTTATTTGAAACAGGCGGGGAGGCCTATGTTGATCATGTCGTTGTCGTTACGGCCCCGCCGGAAGTTCAGCGCAAACGGGTGCTGGCCCGGCCCGGCATGACTAAGGCCTTATTTCAGTCTTTACTCGCCCGCCAAATGCCGGACGCAGAAAAAAGAAAACGCGCCCATACACTGATATTTACTGATAAAGCCCTAGAAAACGCCCGCGAACAGGTGCAGGATTTGCTAAGGAAATTACGAGATAAACCTTAGGGATTGTGATGAGCGGGAAGCGCGAAATTTGCTTTGACACGGAGACAACGGGCTTTAATGCGCGCGGTGATGACCGCATTACCGAAATTGGCTGTGTCGAGATTATCGATCTCTTGCCGACGGGCAAACATTTTCATGCCTATATTAACCCGCGCCGCGAGGTTTCGGAAAAAGTGACGGAAATCACAGGGCTGACAACAGAGTTTCTAGTCGATAACGGGGTTTATTTTGAAGACGCGGCGCAAGGCTTTCTTGATTTTATCGGCGACAGTCCGTTGGTTGCGCATAATGCGGATTTTGACCGAGGCTTTATCAATGCGGAATTAGACCGCGCCGGGTTTTCAGAAATTCCGCGTCAGCGCTTTACGGATACATTGCAAATGGCGCGCGAAAAATTCCCTGGCTCCCCGGCATCTTTAGACGCATTGTGCAAGCGCTTTGGCGTATCCCTAGCCTCGCGCGAAACCCACGGCGCAATCATCGATTCGGAGTTATTGGCCGAGGTCTATCTGCAGCTTAAAGGCGGGCGCGCGCGGAGCCTTGGTTTGGATACTCAAGACAGGCAAGTCGTTGAGACTGAGCAGGCTTCAAGCGCTAACCCCCGTCCACACACCTTAGAGCCATTAGCAACAAAAGAAGAACGCAAGGCTCACCAAAACTTTATTGCGGCCATGGGCAACAAAGAGGGCGATAATATGTTATGGCAAAAATATTGGCGGCGCTCTGGGCCCGCCTAGTTTGCTTTAAGACAGGCCTTATAAGCGGCTTGTGATTTGGAGCTTAGTCCCACAACTGGTTTGTGATCAAAGGTATAATCCGTGACAAGCAAATCGGCGGTTATCGTTTTTTTGCGGGAGGGTTTATATCCCATCATGCCCAGCACAGGAATGTTCATCTCCGATAATTTCTCCGTTAAAACATCATCCTCTAATGCTTGTCCGAGCCAAGCCGTAATATTGCTGCGCTTCAGACCGGCGGCTTCAAGCCTTGCGATCTCGGCGGATTGTTTTACTGATGCAGAGATCATCATTTCAGGTGCAAGTCCGGACAATACTTTAGCTTGTTTCCGGTTATAGCTTATGAGGATGACCTGATCCCCCATATTGTTTTCGCGAATAAGCTCTATGACGTGCGCATATTTTGCGCTGCTCTTGAAATCAATTTCCAGATAGATTTTATCTTTTGCGGCTTTGAGATAATCCGCTAATTTCGGTGGCCTGTCGGCGCTAAAATTACCGCGCGTATCGAGCAAGAGGTATGCCTTAACCTGATTCCATGTGGACGCCGCGACAACGCCCTGCCCTGTAGACTTCTCTTCCCAGACTCCATCATGAAATAAAATATGCGTACCGTCTTTTAAGCCAGCTATATCAATTTCGGCAAAGAGATAACCCCTGTCAATCAAGGCGGTTAAGCCGCTCATAGAGTTTTCAGGGTAGGCTGTGCCCTTTGCAGTGCCGCGGTGGGCGGCAAGAAAGGCGGCCTCTTTCGGCAGGCACTCAAATTGCTTGGCGAGCGGCGGCAGCGGGCCGTCAACTATTACAGGCTCGGCGCGGCAGCCTACCATGAATAATGCTGCCATTATACCAACAATACGCATCGCTTCGGCCTTTCCCAAATTGAATTCTCCCTATAGAAGCCCGCTATGCTTAACGATAGTCCCGATACAATTTTTTCCTTAGGCTCTGCGCCGGGCCGCGCGGGGGTGTCTGTGTTTCGGGTGAGCGGCCTTGGCGCTAAGGATATTTTGAAAACCCTGACAAACCGCTCTTGTCCTGCCCCGCGTAAAGCCTCGCTTAGAAAGCTCTATAGCCAAGACGGCTTTGTTATTGATGAAGCACTGGTTTTATGGATGCCGGGGCCGCGCAGCTTTACGGGCGAGGATAGCGCTGAGCTTCATACTCACGGTAGCCCCGCCGTCATTGAAGCTATGGCGGGGGCGTTATTGGCCGCCGGGGCGCGGCAAGCAGGGGCCGGGGAATTTACCCGCCGCGCTTTTGACAATGGCAAAATGGATTTGACCGAAGCCGAAGGCCTCGCCGACCTTATAGACGCTGAGACAGAAGGCCAGAGGCGGCAGGCTTTGCGCCAAATGACGGGCGGTCTGCGCGATCTCTATGAGGGCTGGCGCGATGAATTGCTCGACGCGCTGGCGCAGATCGAAGGCGAGATTGACTTCCCCGACGAGGAAGATGTGCCTGACGCGCTCTCGCATAAAGCCTATCCGTATTTGTCACGTGTAATATTTTCCATGGAGGCCGGGCTTAGCAAGGCGGGCCGGGGCGAAACCATCCGCCACGGCGTCGAGGTGGTTATCATCGGCCGCCCTAATGCGGGCAAGTCGACTTTGCTTAACGGGCTGGCGGGGCGGGGCGCCGCGATTGTTTCCGAGGAAGCCGGAACAACACGTGATATTATTTCTATTAACCTGACCCTCGCCGGGCTCCCTATCCGCCTGTCTGATACAGCAGGGCTGCGCGACACCGAAAGCAAAATTGAGGCTGAAGGCGTCAGACGCGCGCGAAAACTAGCCTCGGATGCCGATCTCCGTATAGGCGTAGTCGATGTAGCAGACGCCGCCTCCTTGCCGGAAATTCTTCAAGAGCTTCATGATGGCGATATTTTAATTTTTAATAAAGCAGACTTAACCGCTTGCTCTATGCCGAATGTTTCACGTGAAACATTGAGCGTTTTGACCCTGAGCGCGCTGGATATGAAAGACTTAGAGATATTACGAGCAAGGCTGGAAAGTGAAATATCCGAACGCTTTGCGGTGGGCGACGACGCTGGCTTGACTCGGGCGCGCCATAAAGACTGTGTCTCCCGGGCTAATACGGCTCTCATTCGGGCGCGCGTCAGCCTTGCCAGAGCGCCGGAGTTGGCGGGCGACGATATTCGCGCCGCGCTCCATGCCTTAAAAGAGCTTGCGGGGGAAACCGACATTGAATCCGTTTTGGGCCGTATCTTTTCGCGCTTTTGTGTCGGGAAGTAACGCGCTTTCCCCTGCCCTCTGCCTATCGACATGTTAAGCGCCTACCGCTATAGGCGCCCGCATATCAGTATGTTTCACGTGAAACATTGGAGAGCAGCATGTCCCCAAATTGGGATGTTATTATTATTGGCGGTGGCCACGCCGGCTGCGAGGCGGCAGCGGCCTCCGCGCGCGTCGGCGCAAAGACGCTTTTACTGACCCATAAGCTTGAAACGATTGGCGAAATGTCCTGCAACCCCGCCATAGGCGGGCTGGGTAAGGGGCACTTAGTGCGCGAAATTGATGCTTTGGATGGGGTCATGGGCGGCGTTGCTGATGCCTCGGGCATACAGTTTCGCTTGCTCAACCGCTCTAAAGGGCCTGCTGTGCGGGGCCCGCGCACCCAGTCAGACCGCTGGCTCTATAAACAGGCGATGCAGACGATTTTGCATAATTATCCGAATTTGACGATTAAGGCCGCCGCAGTTGAGGACATCATAGTTAAAAATGACCGTGTTATCGGCGTTAAAACGGCTGATGGGCAGAATTGGGCGAGCGAACGCACTGTATTGACGACAGGCACTTTTCTAAAAGGCGTTATTCATATTGGCCACGAGCGCACTCCGGCGGGGCGTCACGGCGAGGCGCCGTCAATAGGGTTGTCAGAGCGCCTCTATAGCCTTGGGTTTGATATGGGCCGCTTGAAGACGGGAACCCCTGCCCGCCTTGTGAAATCATCCATAAACTGGGAGGCTCTGGAACAACAAGCTGCAGATGATGAGCCTGTGCCGTTTTCCTTTCTGACGGATAAAATTACAGTGCCGCAACTTACCTGCGGGATTACGCATACTAACGTGCAAACACACCGTATAATCGACGAAAATATCAGTAAATCCGCCGTTTACGGAGGAGGTCTCTCGGGCCGAGGGCCGCGCTATTGTCCGTCTATCGAGGATAAGGTCGTGCGCTTCGCAGGCCGTGACCGTCACCAGATTTTCCTCGAACCTGAGGGCCTGCCCGGCAACCCGGACGGCGATATTGTCTATCCTAACGGGATTTCGACATCCCTGCCCATTGATGTTCAAGACGCTTTTTTGCGCACTATTACCGGGCTTGAAAATATCCATGTGAAACGCTACGGCTATGCGATTGAATATGATTATATCGATCCGCGCGAGCTGCGGGCGACGTTGGAAACGCGGCGCTTGCCGGGACTTTATCTGGCGGGACAAATTAACGGAACAACGGGTTACGAGGAGGCGGCGGCGCAAGGCCTTGTCGCCGGGGTTAATGCGGCTTTGGCGTCTAGCGGTTCGGAGCCTTTTATTCTCGATCGCTCACAAGCCTATATCGGCGTGATGATTGATGATTTGATAACCAAAGGCGTGACAGAGCCTTACCGCATGTTTACCAGCCGGGCTGAATACCGCCTTTTATTGCGCGCGGATAATGCCGATCAAAGGCTAACGCCTTTAGGGCAGGGCATTGGCGCTGTGAGCGGCGCGCGGGCGCAGGTGTTTGCAGACAAAATGGCAGTATTGAAGGCCGCTAAAGCGCAAGGTGAGGCGCTGATGAAAACGCCATCAGAGCTTAAAAAACAAGGGCTTAAGGTCAATCAGGACGGCGTAAAGCGCAGTCTTATCGACCTTTTAGCCTATCCGGAGATCGGTTTTGAAGACTTGGTGCTCGTCTGGCCCGAGCTTGCAGAACTTCCGCATTTCGCGCGGGAATATCTCGAAACTGAAGCGCTTTATGCCGGGTATATCGAGCGCCAGGCCCGCGATATAGCGGCCTTCCGGCGTGATGAAGGCCTGCGCATCCCCGACAATCTTGATTACGCGGTCATTGGCGGGCTATCTAATGAGGTGCGCACAAAGCTTGAATCTGTGCGCCCGGCAACATTAGGGCAGGCGGCGCGCATTGAAGGGGTAACGCCGGGAGCGCTAACGGCGGTGTTGGCAAGTCTTCGTAAGGCGGGCTAATGACTTATTCATTTGAAGATTTTGCACGGGAGAGCAATGTTTCACGTGAAACATTGGCGGATTATCAGCATTGGCATAGGCTTTTGATCAAATGGAACAAACATATAAATTTAGTCTCTCCCGCAGCATTAGATGATTTTTGGCGGCGTCATGCGCTGGATAGCCAGCAATTATGGCCATTAGCGCCTCAAAATGCGCAGAGCTTTATAGATTTAGGCTCGGGCGCGGGATTTCCGGGTCTTGCCATGGCAATTGGCTGTAAAGTGCGCGGTCGGGGCGATGTTACTTTGGTGGAATCCGCCGGGAAAAAGGCTAGTTTTCTAAAAACCGTCATCCGCGAGCTTGATCTGCCAGCGCTGGCGACATCAAAAAGAGCGGAAAACATGGATGCAAGGCCCTATGATGTCATAACCGCCCGCGCATTCGCGCCCTTGCCGCGCCTTTTAGCTTATGCACAGCCTTTTTGGGGAGATAACACGCTCGGCCTGTTTTTGAAGGGCGGCGCTGCCGATGAGGAATTGACGAACGCCCTAAAAACGTGGACATTCACCGTGGAATCAGTCCCGAGTCGTTCAGACGCAACAGGGCAAATATTAAAAATCACGGGGCTTAAGCCCCGATAAGACTGTCGGAGCCCTAATGGCTAGAAAACCACGTATTATAGCCATTGTGAATCAAAAAGGCGGTGTGGGTAAAACCACGACGACGATTAACCTAGCTGCGGCGCTGACATTGCGCGGCAAAAAAGTCTTGATGATTGATTTGGATCCGCAAGGCAATGCCGCTACAGGCTTGGGTATTCCGCGTGCCTCACGTGATATTACGATTTACAATGTACTGGTTGACGGCGTTGATCTCGCCAAAGCGACGATGTCGACGGTTGTGCCGGGACTAAGGCTTGTGCCTTCGCATATTGACCTAGCAGGGGCTGAACTTGAAATTGGAGGCAGGGCTGGGCGGACCACGATTTTGCGCGACGCTATTGTAAATGATACAAGCGCCTATGATTATATATTAATTGATTGCCCGCCCTCGCTTAATCTCTTGACGGTAAACGCTCTCTCGGCGGCGCGGTCTGTTCTGGTGCCGTTGCAGTGCGAGTTTTTTGCGCTGGAGGGCTTAAGCCAGTTATTACAAACGGTTGAAATGGCCAAAGCAAATATTAACCCCAGCCTCGTCATCGACGGGGTGATGCTGACAATGTATGACAGCCGCAACCGCCTGTCTGCGCAAGTTGCAGCGGATGTGCGCAAACATTTAGGGCGAGCGGTTTTTAAGACGATTATTCCGCGCAATGTTCGCATTGCCGAAGCGCCATCTTTTGGCAAACCGGTTTTGATGTATGATCCAACTTGCAGCGGATCATTAGCCTATAAGGCCTTGGCAAATGAATTATTATCGCGGCATGAACGGCGCAAATAAACTTATTATCATAATAATATCAAAGAGTTAGGACTTATCGTGGCAAAAAAAGTAAAGGCAAAAAAGGCAAGCGAAAGAGGCTTGGGGCGAGGGCTTTCTGCTCTTATGGCTGATGTCAGCGTAATCAATACGCCTGTGAAGCCCGCGTCCAAAAAGGCCGCAAAAACCTCCACGGTGAAAAAGACGTCTGCTGCTAAAACCAAACCGGGTAAAAAACCTGCTGCAAAGCGCAAAAAAACGATAACGCCCAACTCGGCGAACCGGCGCGGCGTAAGCTCTGTTGCCATTGATCAATTGGAGCGCAATCCTGAGCAGCCGAGAAAATATTTCGATAAAGAAAAGCTCGCGGAATTAACTCTGTCTATTAAAAATAAGGGCGTGCTTCAACCCATCCTAGTTCGTCCTCTGCCAAGACAAATAAATAATAAGAAAAAACAGTATCAAATTGTGGCGGGCGAGCGGCGCTGGCAAGCGGCCCTAAAGGCCGGGTTGGATACTATGCCGGTTCTGATCCGTGAATTATCCGACCAAGACGTGCTTGAAATTGGCGTGGTTGAAAATGTTCAGCGCACAGATTTAAACCCGATTGAAGAGGCTTTGGCCTATCAGGCATTGTCGGAGCAATTTAAACGTACGCAGGCCGATATTGCGCAGGCTGTCGGGAAATCCCGCCCGCATATCACCAATATGCTCAGGTTATTGACCCTACCAAAACGCGCCCAAACCTATCTCGCTAAAGGCAAGATCACGACCGGCCATGCCCGCGCTATTATCGCCGCGCCCGACCCAACCGAATTGGCAGACGCTATTGCAAATAAAGGATTATCCGTGCGCGAAGCCGAAGATTGGGTGCGCCGGATTAAAGCGGCAGATGGCAAGAGCGCAAAAACGCCAAGCCAGAAAGATGCCGATACGCGCAAGCTAGAATCCGATATCAGCGACAGGCTCGGCCTTAAAGTCGACCTACGTCATAAAGGCCCCGGCGGCGAAGTGCGGATTAAATATAAAACAAGCGCGCAGCTCGAAAGCCTGATTAAGCGGTTAAAGGGCTGACTTAATTTTGAGAGCTGGCCCTGCGGCCAAAGTCGTTAATTAATAGACTTGTTTATAATGACCCGTTGCGGGTAAGGGATATCAATTTTTGCCTTATCCAGCGCGGCTTTCATTTCTATCCGCAAATTAGAGGCCCTCAGCGACCAACCATCGGAAGGTAGCCAACACCGGCAAGAAAGTTCTATATCGCTATCTTTGAAATCTGTCACAAAACACTGCGGCGGCGATGGAGAGTTCAAAACATCAGGTGTTTGCTGCATCACCTTTAAGAGAACGCTCTGTGCTTTCTTAAGGTCGACTTCATAGCCCACGCCAATAGTTTCGACAAATCTGCGATCAGGGTGTCGGCTATAGTTTTTAATCCGGCTATTCCAGATATGAGAATTGGGAACATAGACGAATAGTCCTTCAGAGCTGCGCAAGGTCGTGGCGAAAAGCCCTATTTCCTGAACACTGCCGCTGGCGACATCGGTATCAATAAATTCTCCGACTGTGAGCGGGCGCAAGATTAATAGCATAACGCCCGAGGCTATATTGGACAATGTGTCCTTGAGCGCGAGCCCAATGGCAAGGCCGGCCGCGCCAAAAACCGCGAGCAGGCTAGTCGCTGGAATGCCGATTTTCGTCAATACGGCATAGAGGGTCATGGCAAGCACAAGATAGAAAACCGAAGAGGCAATGACAGGCCGCAAAACCGGGTCAATTTTGGACAGGCCGTATTTTGCGCCGCGCAATCGCCGCCGGAGCCAACGGGCAACAGTCCATCCGATAATCAATATGACTAAAGCCGCTATTGCATTGAGGGTAAAGTTAAGCAGAGCCGGAGCGCTTTCCCGCGCTGAGTCGAAGTGGTCTTTAAGTTGTTCCATATGCCGCCCGCCTTATATTGATATGGGAAGATACAATAAAACCGGTCAATAAAAAAGCGGTGAAATAGAGAAATGTGCGAGCCCAGCCTCCACATAACAGGCCCGCACAAATACCAATCTGCAGGGCAAATCTCCAACAGACTGCGTTGCCCCACAGCAAAGCTAAGGTTTGATAGTGCGGGTAAACTGAATAGGTTGTGAATAAAAATATAAAAAGATTAAAGCTGCTTTTTAGCATAGCCTGATAGGGCGAGCAGAAGCCGCCCTGTGATCGCCTCTGCTGGCGCGCCGGCCGTTTTTAATTGTTTTTCGGCCTCTAAACTTTGGCTTTGGGCGCGGGCCAGCATCGCGCCGGGCCAGATGTGGAGCTGCTGCGAAAAGGCTTGTTCCTGCATATGAAAGACGGGCGGGCGCAGAGATTTCATGGCGGAGCCTGCGTTCTCGCCGCTATCAATAGCGGCCCGAGTTTCCAGCAACCGCCCAATATGGCGTTGTAGACTGCGCAGGATAATGGCGGCGTTCATCTTGCCCGCCATCGCCCGGCGAAAACTGGCATCGCAGATACCGGGCCGCCCGCCCATCGCGCTCATAATAATATCATCGATTGAGACTGATTGTCCGCCGGCAGCTACGGTTTTTATATCAGCGGCGTTGACGACCGCGCCAGTCACTGCGCCGTAGCCCTTATAAAGCGCCATTTTTTCAATTTCACTACGGGCGAGGGCATAGTCACCTTCGAGCAAAGGGAGCCAGAGCGCGAGCGCGCCGTCCTCTATTCCGATGCTATGTTCATTCAGGCTTGCGCGGACGAGATTGGCAAGATCAGTTGCACTTGCCGCGTAACAGCCCAAAGCGGCGAAATGACGGGACGCTTCAATAGCTTTGCGGATCGCTGAGCGCGGCGTCATATCTCCGCCCTCAATGATGAGCTTAGCTTCGGCTTTGGAAGGGTCAGCATCCAGCGATTTGATTAATTTAGAAATCACCGCGCCGCCCCGCTCATGGTCTAGGCGCAGGCGCACAAGCCGTTCGCCCCCCAGCAAAGACATAGCCGATATTTCATCGGCTAGGCGCGCGGGATCGCTGCTGAGGTCATCCGCTGTTAAAACAGTTACCGAAAAGGCGTCATCGGGATTGGCGATGAATTTTTGAATGAGGGCTTTGGAGCGTTCTTTGGCAAGGCCGCGGTCAGGCCCGAACAGCAAGACCCCGACAATATTGGCAGGCGGCGTCTCAATAAAGCGCTCTATTCGCCCGCCCGTTATTTTCATTATGGGTTTTCGGAATAATAGGCGGCAAGCTTAATCAAAAGACGGTCAGCTAGCTCCTTGGCTGTTTGTTGTTTGGCGTTATTATCAGCGGCGACAGTCCCGTATGGGTCAATGGGTGCGCCGAAGGTCGAGGCCCCTTTAACCTTGCCTCTATCCAGAACCTCACCTGTTTTAGACTCAATTAATTTATATTTAATCTCCAGGATCGAATCATAACGCGAGGCGACATCATCGGCGTTAATGCCGATGCGTTGACGAAGCAGGCGCGGGGTTAGCTCCAGAACATGACGCCCTTGATTCTCGCCGATCCGGTCACGCAAGCGCTGCATGACATAAAAGCCGATTTCTTTATCGCCGGCATCTTCGTTGCGTCCCGAAACGAGTTCGATCGAAACATCGCCAAAACCCGCCCCGCCGGAAAACTGACCGGGCGCGTGCATGGGCGTAAAGCCGCACCCCGTTAGGATTGGGGCCGCGAGCAGAGGAAGGGTAAAAACCGTGAGTAAAATCTTTTTCATCATGACGCCACTATATTGATTATTCGCCCCGGGACAACAATGACTTTCCTAATATTCAATCCATCTATGACGCGCTGCACGGCAGGGTCGGCAAGGGCAAGCTTTTCGGCATCAATCTTGGTGATATCTTTGGGGGCAGTGAGTTCAGAGCGGCGCTTACCATTGACTTGAATAGGCAAGGTGACAGTGTCTTCCACTAACAAGCTTTGATCAATTGCAGGCCACGGCGCGTGGTAGCACAGGCCTTCGCCGCCAAGATGCGCCCAACACTCTTCGGCCAGATGCGGCATAAAAGGCGCAATAGCGCGGATAAGCATGCCGAGCGCCTCGGCTTTGGCGGTATCGTTGGCTCTATATTTCTTGAGCGCATTGGTCAGTTCGTAAATCTGCGCAACGGAGGTGTTAAAGCGAAAACTTTCAATACCGGAGGTCACTTTATCCAGTGCTTTATGGGCAAAACGGCGCAGTTCGAGAGCCTCACTAGTGGCTTCAGCGGCTACAGACATCGGGTTCATTTTCGGGGTTTCCGAAACAAGACTCCAGATTTTCTTGGAAAAACGCCACGCGCCGATAACGCCGGCTTCGGTCCACTCAACATCGCGTTCGGGGGGAGAATCAGAAAGCACAAACCAGCGCGCTACATCCGCGCCGTAGCCTTCGATGATATCATTAGGGTCAACGACATTTTTTTTGGACTTGGACATCTTGACGACATCGCCTTTTTCGATGAGGCCTTTCGTCTCTATATGCAAAAGCTGATTGCCGCCTTCGATAACATCGGCCGGCATAACATAGCCGCCGCTCTCGTCGGTAAAGACAGCATGGGTGACCATGCCTTGGGTGAACAGTCCCGCGAAAGGCTCGCCGCTTGGCAGGTCGAGCAGGCCGCAATCGCGCAGCCCGCGCGTGAAGAAGCGGGCATAAAGCAAATGCAGCACGGCATGCTCAACGCCGCCGACATATTGATCAACAGGGAGCCACTTACTGGCCATCGTCTTATCGAAAGGGCGGTCTTCTGTATTGCCGCCTGCAAAGCGCGCGAAATACCAAGAGCTGTCGGCAAATGTATCCAGCGTATCGGTCTCGCGCTCGGCCCGCGCGCCGCATTTGGGGCAGGTCACGGGATTGTCCTTTGGGCCCGTTTTGAAAGTAGGATGACGATCCAGCGGATTACCGGGAATGGACAGGTCAATATCGCCGTAAGGCAGGCGGATGGGTAGGTCGGAGTCTTTGACGGGTTGCGGCCCGCAAGACTCGCATTTTATGACGGGTATGGGACAGCCCCAATAGCGCTGGCGAGATACGCCCCAATCGCGGAGACGATATTGAACGGTGCCTTCCCCAAGGCCCATCTCTTCGATTTTAGCGGTAGCGGCAGAGATGCCAGCGTCTTTGGACAGGCCATCGAGAAAGCCGGAATTAATTAAAGTGCCTTCGCCTGTGTAAGCCTCGGTTATTTCAGACATTGTATCAGCCCCGCCGTCCTTCGAGACACCCTCATCCTGAGGAGCCGCCGCAGGCAGCGTCTCGAAGGACGAGGGTTCCTCAGGATGAGGAAGTGTGGGTTTAATGACAGGCAGAATGGGCAGGCCGTATTTTTTGGCAAAGTCAAAATCACGCTGGTCATGGGCAGGACAGCCAAAAACCGCGCCAGTGCCATATCCTATAAGCACAAAATTTGCGACCCAGACGGGAAGGGTGTGGCCTTCAATGAAAGGGTGTTTAACGCGCAAACCTGTATCAATTCCAAGTTTCGGCGCTTGCGCAATGGCTTCTTCGGACGTGCCAATCTTGGCGCATTCCGCGCGGAAGGACTTAATTTCTGGCGTTGATTTCGCCATTTCTTTTGTGAGCGGATGATCAGGAGAAAGGGCAATGAATGAGGCTCCATATAGCGTATCCGGCCGAGTTGTAAAAACCTCAACACCTGATCGATATTCTCTCACGATAGTTTCCAACGTATCAAATGATATGCTTTCAACCTGATTCAGGATTTTCTTTGGTTTGGCGGGTCTATCTAATGTTTGTTTACTCTCAAAAAACCACTCAAACCGCATCTGCAGACCTTCACTGCGGCCAATCCAGTTCGCTTGCATCGTCCGCACCTTCTCGGGCCAGCGATCCAACCCGTCGAGCCCGTCCAGCAAATCCTGCGCGTAATGCGTGATCTTGAAAAACCACTGATCCATGTCGCGCTGTTCGACGACTGCGCCGCTGCGCCAGCCTTTGCCGTCAATCACCTGTTCATTGGCGAGCACAGTATTATCCACCGGATCCCAATTGACTTTCGCGGTCTTGCGATAGACGAGGCCTTTGTCCCAGAACTTAAGGAAAATCGCTTGTTGCTGTTTGTAATAGGCCTCGTCGCTGGTGGCGAATTCGCGGCTCCAATCGAGCGCGAAACCGAGCCGTTTGAGCGGCTCTTTCATCGCGTCGATATTGCTGTAAGTCCAATCTTTGGGATGGCCGCCAATCTCTATCGCGGCGTTTTCGGCGGGCATACCAAATGAGTCCCAGCCCATAGGGTGCAGCACTTCAAAGCCTTGCGCCTTCTTATAACGGGCGACAACATCGCCCATGGCGTAATTGCGCACATGTCCCATATGAATACGGCCTGATGGGTAGGGGAACATTTCAAGGGCGTAGAATTTGGGCGCATCGGAATTATCATCGGCGCGGTAAACATCGCGCTCATCCCAAAGCGCCTGCCAGCGCGGCTCGACCTCGGCGGCATTATAACGGCTGTCGTCACTCATATTTAAATCTCAATTTTGAGCGATGACAGGCCGCGGATTACTGGCTATCGACCGTCGCGATGTAAAGCTGGCGGGCGCGGGTTAGAATCGCATTTTCAATCTGGCGAGATGTATCGGCATCGGTGGCCGCGTCCTGCCAGCCGCTAGCTGTGCGGGTCTGTTTGAAGATTGAAGTCTTGAGCGCGTCGGCGCGTAGATTGGTATCCAGAATATAGACATTGGCCTTGAAGCGCTCATTGGGCGCTTCGGCGCTGGCATACCAATCGGTGACAATAACGCCGCCAAAAGGATCGACTTGCGCCAGCGGCATGAAGTTCAGCGTCTCAAGGCTGGCGCGCCAAAGGTAAGAGTTAACGCCCATATTCGGCGCTTGGGCTGTAGCGCGGGCCTTTGAGACTTTTTTGGCTTTGCTTTTGCCAATGCCCAAAGTGCCGCAGCCGCCGAGAAGGACAGAGGCCATTAGGGACGAGGCCAAAAGGGCTGTAATACGGGTCGGTTTCATAAAGAGCTCCGAAAGAGGGGGTAAGCGTTCAAATCATTTCGGGCGTTATAGCACTTAAAACCCTCGCGCCTAGCCTTTCTGTCAGAAAATGACGCAGGGCGAAAACAGCATAAACCCCCATAAAACCGCCTTGTTTTAGGATTTGTTAACCATTTTTTAGGATGCGGGGCGTCAATATTAACCTTTATGGTCCGCTGATTTGCAAGTGATTTGCGATATGGCGCGCCTATCAGGTTTTGGGAGACCGTCATGCCGGGCTTAATTCGCGTAAAAACATTCTGGGTTCCTGTGGTCATTGCCGGCCTAGGCGCGATGACTGTGGCCAGCGCCCAGACATCCGGTTCGCCCTTTGCGGTCAAGAAAAAGAAACAGGCCTGGGAGACTGCCGCGCCTGTTACGTCTGGGCCCGTCACGTCTGTGCCCACTACGCCCACGCCAGCTGTGCCAAATTATACAGGGCCTTTGACGCCGTCCGCGCCCAGCGGTTCCAATTATGAGTATAAGCCCGCGCCCTCGCTTCAACCTTATGAAGGGCAAGGCGCATCTATGGCAGGGCCGCCTCCAGCACCCGCACCAACAAGCGGGGCTTATTTCCCGGGACGGGAACAAGGCCAGCAGGCACAGCCATTGCCAGATTATACCCAAGGGCCAAAGTACGGCCAACCTCCCAATTACGGGCAGCCCAGCGCGCCGGGGCGCATGACGCAAAGGATGCCGGGGCAGAGAAAACAATTCATCAAACAATCTTGGAAAGACAAATATGGTCTGGGTAAAATCAAGCTTGTCTTTGACGGCTTTATTCGCGGCGGCGCGGCGGCGGTGCAGCGCAAGACAGCGGCGGGGAGTAATTGGCACGAGGACTTCATCGCCGATAGTGCCGTTGAATTTGAAGCCAGCACAATCACCCGAGGCGGGCTTGAATATGGCGTCAATGTCGAAATTCGCGGGCAATATGATAAATACCGCAAAGGCTTTGGCGGCCGCGTTGGCGATTGCCCGCCCGGCATTGCCGGATGTAATTCGGTTTTGGTTGGCGGCACGCCCACCTCTGTGCGCGGTCACACATCGCGCTTCTACGCTTCGGGCCCGGCCAATCAGGACGAGGTTCAGGTCGGGATTGAAAGCCTGCATATCTTCTTGCGTTCCGCTTATGGCGACGTGACCCTCGGGCGCGATGACGGCGCCGCCTATCTGTTCTCGCTCGGCGCGCCGAGCTTGCTGGCGGTTAATGCTTCCAACTCGCCAGTGGATTACACCGGACTGGACAGCGTTAAGACCGTCAATGACGCGTCTGGATTTGCTGAAAAACTGACCTATACCAGCCCGCGTCTTCTCGGCGATAAAATCGGGGTCGGCGTACAGTTCGGCGTATCTTACGCGCCCGGCATTAATGTCTGCGGCGTTGATTATTGCGTCAAAAGCGATTTCAAAGACCCGTCCGGCGCAATCTCGCCTGATCTTGAAAACGTCATGGAACTCGGCCTGTCGCTTGACCGTAAATTTGATAACGGCCTCGGCATTGAAGTCACCGGCTCTTATGCCCGCGCGAGCGAACAAAGCGGGCTTGCCGCCTTTGACGACCTTAGCGCTTGGAATACCGGCATCGAGGTCACGCTCGCCGACTGGACGGTTGGCGGCTCTTATCTGCACAGCAATAACGGCCTGTCGAACGGCGATTACACCGCCTATGATGCGGGCGTCACTTGGAAGCCGTCGAAATTGGGGTTCACCGCCAGCTATGGCCATGCTGAGGACGACAATATCAACCTCACCTCGGATCAAATTGTCTTTGGCGCGAGCTATGAATTTAATAAATTCACGCTCGGCACTGGGGTGCAATATATTGAACGCAGCGCCCCCGTGCTAAGCGGCCTTGTTCTGAATAGCGAAAAAGAAAAAGCCACGGCGCTGTTTGTCGAGGGCGGGTTTAAGTTCTAGGAACAAAGCCGCTTACTCCGGCAAGGCCCGCCGCGCCGGAACCCGCGAGCTCATGCGCATTGGCCGCCGTAATTCCGCCAAGTGCGAAAACGGGAACCTTCAAGGCTTTCGTAATATTGGAAAACTGCTTTATGCCGATAGGGTTGCCCGCGCTCGGGCTTTGACTGTCGAAAACGCTGGAGATAAACAGCCCGTCGAGCACATCTAAATTGCCCGTATAATTGCCAGACTTTATCCCGGCCATAGTGATTAGCCAATCAGGACAACGTCTGCGCCAAAGCTTTGGCTCAACCAAAGCCGCATCGCGCCTAAAGTGAACGCCGTCCGCGCCGATCTCTATGGCCAGATCAGGGTCATTTCCGATTAGAAATTGCTGCCGCCGTGCAAAGGTGATGTTGCGCAAGGCTTTGGCTTCTTCCATACAATCCGTTTTTCCAAAATGCCGATAGATTAGAGTTGCGCCTTTGGGCAAAACTTGCGCGGCGGCCCTGACATCGGCAACACGCTCCGGGTCGGTCATTAAAATAAGAGGCGAAAGCCGCGAGGGATGAGGGCGGGCGGCAAATAATTTTGTCGCCGCGCAAGCGAGCGAGCCTCTTCCTTTATAATTCCATTCGGGGTAAGCCGCGCTCATGTCCGGTGATCTCTCTATAGCTGAAAAACGTAAACATATCCTAGAGCGCGTTGCCGGCGCTGCCAAGCGGTCAGGGCGGCCCGCCGCTGATGTGACATTAGTCGCGGTCAGCAAGGTGCAGCCTGACGAGCGGATTGCCGATATGCTCAAAGCCGGGCAGCGCGTCTTTGGCGAAAACCGTGTCCAAGAAGCGCAAGCGAGATGGGCCAGAAAAAACGGGGAAGGGCGTTTTGCAGAATCCCGCAAGGATATAGAGCTGCGCCTGATCGGCCCGCTGCAAACCAATAAAGCCGAAGAGGCCGTCAGGTTGTTCGACGTTATCGAAACGCTTGACCGCGAAAAATTGGTCAAAGCCTTGCTGAAGGCGGCGGATAAAGCCGGACATATGCCGAGGCTTTTAGTGCAGGTCAATACCGGCGATGAGGCGCAAAAATCAGGGATAGCGCCCAAAGATTTGAACGCATTTCTAACGCGCCTAAAATCCGAATACGGCCTCACCCCTGAAGGCTTGATGTGTATCCCGCCGCAAGATGAGGCCGCCTCGCCGCATTTTTGGCTTTTGAAAACCCTCGCGGATGAAAACGGGCTGGCAGAAATTTCCATGGGCATGAGCGCCGATTTTGAAACCGCCATCGAACTCGGCGCAACCCATGTCAGGGTCGGTTCGGCGCTTTTTGGCGAACGCAGCGCCCGCATTTAGTCCACGCTACCGCGCAGGCCGGCCCACTCGCCCGTTGCGTAGCGAAATTCCAGCTCATTTTGCGGCGGCAGGCCGGCCGCCATTTGCTCCATATTTAAAACCTGCTCATCCAGCGCCGAGAGTTCTGCCGCAAAGTCCAGATTGAGTTTCTTCAGCAGCAAGCGCCGATAGTCCGGGTCTTGCCATCGGCTACGGGCGAGCGCCCGTTCGGCGCGGCGGGCATAGCGTTGATCGGCCACGCGGGCTTCGAGCAATTCCAGCCGCAATCGGCGGGCGCGTGATTTCATTTTCCGGTCTGTTGTCTTGCGCGGCACGGCCGCTCCTTTCTTTTGTGTCCTTGTTTTGATTTGAGCGGGGGAGGAGAAACGGGATGTCCGCATGTTCAGTGAAGGGTTCCGGGGGAACCGGTTGCAAAGGTGTGGTTTTCGAACCCCGTGAACATGCGGTGATGTCTTTCTCCGCTACCGGCCAACAGTGTCCAGTCGAGGGACAGATAGCACGCGGCAGGCCGCCCAGGCTTTGCGGCGTTAAACACAAAGCCCCAACGACAAACATCACGCCGCTTTCGAAACAGGTAACAGGCCTGCCCGCCCGAATAAAACGGCGACATAAGGGAGGATATGGAAAAGAGGGTGGGTCTGTGGGGAAGCTCCTGTGATTGGTTTACAGGGGCACTCTATCACGGCTTTGAAGACGGGGGATGAGAAAGGCAAAAGGGCAGGACAAACAAAGGTTTAGCAGCAGCAAAAGCGGGGATACGTCCTTCGAGACGCCGCCTGCGACGGCTCCTCAGGATGAGGGGAGAACCAAACAATTCTCACTCTGAGATGAGGGGGAGGTAAAAGCGCAAACACCCCTCATCCTGAGGAGCCAGCCTTTGGCTGGCGTCTCGAAGGACGGCTGGCCTCATCAAACAATCGCAACCGCCATCCCCGCCCGCACCCCGGCAACAACCTTACCATCCCCTCCGGCGCTGCCTTGGCCGGGGATGGGCGGGCGTCATTACGGCTTATGACTAGGGTGATGCCGCAGTGAACATCATTGTGATTGTTATTTGACCTGAGTCTTCGTGGAGATACTCTTTGGATTTTACAAAGCCGTAATTATCATAAAAACGTCGACCTATTTTGTTTCCCTTGAAAACATCTAGGGAAACCGATCCTTTTTGGCGGATCGCAAAATCCATCATTTCACGACCTATCCCTTGTCCATGAAGGCTAGGGGCAAGAAAAATAGCCCCGACCTCATTTTCAATAAGGGCGATAAACCCGGCGACTTTGCCGTCAATTTCTTTCACCCATATTTCTGCGAATTGAGGATATACGTTTCTCACATTCTCCTGTTCTTTATCCTGAAACTCTTTGGAGAGAAACGGATGTGCGAGATCGCTCGCGGCTCGCCATACGGAAACGACGGCATCTACATCACTGTCTTTATATTGTCTTATCATTGTATAAGTTACTTCCATGTTTGCTCTGCTGTGCAAGTGCTAACAGTAGTTGAAATTGATCAAACAATTTCAACTACCATTCCCGCTCTCAACTCCGGCAACAACCTTACCATCACCTCCGGCGCTATCGCCACACATCCCATTGTCTCGCGGTTATCCGCTTGCGCCACATGTATAAACACGGCGCTGCCTTTTCCCGGTTCGGGCGGGCTGTCATTATGGTTGATGACTAAGACGATGTCGTAGACCCCATCATCTCTCCACATTTTTTCATGGCTCGCAGAATAAGGCAGTCTTACGAGCCGATTATAGGCGGCATTATTCGGGGCGTCGCACCACCCGTCATCTTGGCGCAGCGGGCGGAAGGTAAGGGGGCTATTGGGGCTTGGCAATCTATCTGCGCGGTAAAGGCCGAAGCGCAGATGATAGGTTCCGAGCGGGGTTTTTTCGTCGCCTTCGCGGCCTTGCCCGCCGGGTACGGCGCCCTTACGTCCTATGCGGCAAGGGTAGGTTTTCCCGCCAAACTTTAGTGTGCGGGCAGATGTGTTCACGATAAGGCTCAAAGTTCATCTCTTTTTTGTGATGCAATGCGAGCGTTCTGGCATTAGTCTATGTTATGAAACAAGTCTAAAACTCGCGCGCAAAGGACAAAGGACGAAATTATGGCGATAAAAAAACGTATTTTGCTGATAGATGACGACGCGGATTTGCGCGAGGAATTGGTTGAGCAATTCGGGCTTTATGACGAATTTGAAACCACGGATGTGGGAACGGCGACTGAGGGTATAAATGCCGCCAAAGCCAATAGCTATGATCTTATCCTGCTCGATGTCGATTTACCCGATATGCTCGGTACTGAGGCCTGCCAGCTTATGCGCAAGGCCAATGTCGCCGCGCCGATTGTCATGCTGACAGGCAATGACGGCGATATGAATGAAATATTGGGGCTGAACTCAGGCGCTAATGATTATGTCACTAAGCCGTTCCGCTTTGCCGTTTTGCTGGCGCGGCTTCGCGCCCATCTGCGCAGTTTCGAGCAAAGCGAAGATGCCGTGTTTCAGGTTGGGCCTTATGAATTTGCCCCGGCCTATAAGAAATTAGTGCCGCCGCAAATCGAGGGCGAGCGCCCCGTGCGCGATATCCGCCTGACGGAAAAAGAAACCAACATCCTGAAATATCTCTACCGCGCGGGCGGCAAGCCTGTCGGGCGCGAGGAATTATTGCATGAAGTCTGGGGCTATAATTCCGGCGTCACCACCCATACGCTGGAGACCCATGTTTACCGTCTGCGCCAGAAAATCGAACCGGAGAGAGGCGTGGCCACTTTGCTGGTGACATCGCCCGGCGGCTATCGTTTGGAACTGGGCTAAGTGGACCATATCCCGCTGATTATTTACGCGGGTGTTGTTCTGGCGCTCTTAATTGCGGAACTGCGCGAAGATAGCCGCGCGCAGAGATTTTTCAAACCCCTCGCCGCGCTCGGCTTTATCCTGCTGGCGATTTATTTCGGGGCGCTAGAGAGCGGTTACGGGCAAATAATCTTGGCGGGGTTAATCGCCTGCGCTTTGGGCGATATTCTTCTACTCTCGCGAAAATCGGAGAAACTATTTATGGCGGGTATGGCCGCCTTTGCTCTGGGCCATTTTGCTTATCTCGGCGCCTTCATTTCCTATGAGGGATCGAAGCCTAGCGCCGTAGATTGGGTGATTGACGGCGGCATCATTCTGGGCGGCCTTTCTTTTCTGCGTTGGCTTAAACCCAAATTACCAAAAAACATGACCTGGCCCGTAGGGATTTATACGATGATTATTTTGCTCATGGTTTTAAACGCTATTGATTTACCGCTCACCCGGCCTTTGATTTTTGCCATGATGGGGGCTGTTATGTTCGCAGCCAGCGACATGTTTGTGGCGCGCGACCGTTTCGTCAAACCTGATCCTAAAAACGCGCTGGCCATCACCCCACTTTATTTTGGGGCGCAAGCCTTATTCGCGCTAAGCACCGTTTCAGGCGGCGCTTAGGTCTAACACCTGCGTCATCGGCACATGGTCGCTGGGTTTGGGCTTCCATATGCGGCAGGGGACGTGAATTTCATGAGCGGCGCGTCCGCCGGCCTCGGCTGCGGGGCGAAGCGCAGGGCTGACCCAGATATGATCCAGCCTGCGCCCCCGGTTGCTCGCCATGACGTCGCGGCTGCGGTAAGACCACCAGCTATAGAGCCGCTCATCATCCTCGGCAAAAAGCCGCGAGCAATCGGTGAAATCATGGGCCCTGCGCAAACCTTCCAAAACCCCGACTTCGAGCGGCGTGTGGGAGACGGTTTTTAAAAGCTGCTTATGGCTCCAGACATCATTTTCATGCGGCGCGATATTTAAATCCCCAACGAGGATTTGACGGTCATCTTTTTTGGCCGCGCGGGCCGCAAAATAAGTGCGCATATTTTCGATAAAATCGAGTTTATGCTTAAATTTATCATTGACCACAGGGTCGGCGACATCGCCGCCTGCTGGAATATAAAAATTATGAAATTCAAAACCCTGATCGCCCGCGGTGACTTTGCTGCTGACATGGCGGGCATGTTCCAGCGGGCAGAACGCCGTATCAAGCCGCTGCATCGGCAATTTCGAAACCGTCGCCGCGCCGTGATAGCCCTTCATTCCCGCGACTTCGATAAATTTATAGCCCGCGTCAATAAAAGGCTGGCTCGGAAATAAATCCGTCTCGCATTTAATTTCCTGCAAGCCAAGAACATCCGGCTGCTGCTCATTCAAAAACCGAATGACCTGATCAATCCGAAGGCGGACAGAATTAATATTCCAAGTAGCAACTTTAATTTTCATGGCACGGGCATAGCCCACCGCGCAAAATCCGCAAGATTTATTTGCGCCTATCCCGGCGGTTCTCGTCGCGCAAAATAAATAGTCTTGGATTTATGCGCTCATTATATTTCAGCTCCGAGAGCAAGACCCGTGTTTCGCCGCCAAAACTATCGGCAATGATCCATTCTTTTAGCGCCAAGGTCGAGGCGTCAAATACCATGGTCATGACGCCGTCCATTTCGCCTGAGCCGTCGCGGGCGGTGATCCGCCATTCATTATAGGTTTTAACAAGGCCGATGATTTCGGTGTCCTTGGCGAGGTTGATGTTTTCCTTGAGGAAATAATTGAGCGGCGTGGCCGAAAGCGGCACGCGGTCAATGGTTTCCAGCGCCTTATCCTGTTGCGCCAATGTCACCCCGTCCGAGACGATGAGCAGCGGGTTGGGCGCGTCATATTCAAAACGGAGTTTGCCGGGGCGCTTAATATAGACTTGCCCTTGCGCGAAAGAACCGTCCGCCGCATATTGGGCAAAGCGGCCCGAAAAGCTGGCCGTGTGGTTCATGGCATAGTCCACACGTTTCAGGTCGGCGGGGACGCTGGCGGGATCAGTAAAGGGCGCTTGTACGGGCATCGCCGTTTGTGCTTGGGCCGTTTGCGGCTGAGCAGGCTGCACTTGCGCTACAGCCATTTGGATCGCAGCGAGGGGCGCGAGCACGGTGAGCGCAGCGGCGAGCATCAATAATTTTTTCATGCCGAATCCTTGTAAGACAGGTCTAACTTAGGCCTGTTTCTAAAGAATACCAGTTTAATGCAGCCTGAATATTTCGCTCAACTAAGTTACAAATCAGACAGACTTGTTAACCTAAAATTGCGATCTCGTGGAGGGATTTTTCGGGCCTTGCGCCGTAATGGGTGATGACTTCTGCGGCGCAGAGACTGCCAAGATGCCCGGCGTCGCCCCAGCCCAGACCCATGGCGCGGCCCACAAGCACGCCCGCTGCATATTGGTCGCCCGCGCCCGTAGTATCGACCAGCTTATCAACAGGAGCCGCTTTGACATGATAGCGCCGGGTTTCGTCTTGAATAATCGAGCCTTTTTCGCTGCGCGTGACGCAGGCAATGGTCTTGGTTTTGGCCAGTGCGTCCAGCGCCCCGTCGAGGCTTTTTGTACCGTAAAGCGCGAAGGCTTCGTCCTCATTGGCAAATAAGATATCGACATGGTTATCGACAAGATGGCGGAAGCTGGCTTGATGCCGCCCGACGCAAAAACTATCCGATAATGTCAGCGCGACTTTGCGGCCCGCAGCTTTGGCGATTTCAGCGGCCTTAACAAAGGCGGCCTTTTGCGCGTCCGAATCAAAGAGATAGCCTTCCATGTAAATGACTTCGGCGCGGCGGATCAGGGCGGGCTTAATATCGCGCACGCCGAAATCCATATTGGCCCCGAGGAACGTATTCATGGTGCGCTCGCCGTCCGGGGTGACCGCAATCATGCAGCGCGCGCTGGACAGGCCCGATGTTGTTGGCGTGGTGTCAAAATGCAATCCCGCTTCGGCAAAGCCTGCCTTCAGCCTCTTGCCAACGCCGTCTTTGCCGGTCTTGCCGATATAGGCGGCGCGAACGCCAAGCTTGGCAATGCCGACCATTGTATTGGCGGCTGACCCGCCCGCAATTTCCTGCGGTTTTGTGTCTACGGAAAGCGCCTTGTTCAGGGCGAGGGCGCGGGGCTGGTCAATCAGCGTCATGCTACCTTTATCCATGCCGTGCTGAGATAAAAAACTATCCTTCACAGGCGCGATAATATCCATAATCGCATTGCCAATACCCAAAACATCAAAACCGGTTTTCATAATTAAAGTCCCTTGTTGCGGGGCGGTTAGAGCATTAAACGCAGCTATGCAATTGATGGATGACAGATGATGAAAAAAATAGCGGTTCTCGCCTCGGATAATATGATGCCGGGCCACCTTGATGAGCGCGGCGACGCTTTTGAGCGCGACGAGCAAATGGGCAAGCTTGTCCCGGCCTTTGCTAAATTCGGCATGAAGCTGGATCTTATCCGTTGGCGCGAGGCGGCGGGCCTTGCCGAGAGCTATGACGCGATGCTCCCTTTGCTGGTCTGGGATTATTTCGAGGGTAATGAGGCGGCGTTCACCGCAGAAATGGCCAAAATCGACGCCAAGACCAAATTGTTTAACCCCTTCAAAATTTTGCAGTGGAACGCCAATAAAGTCTATTTGGACGAACTAGAACATCAAGGCGCGCCTGTCATCTCCACCATTACTGTGGACCGCGTTACGCAGATAGGCGTCGAGCGCGCCTTTGACGAACTGGAAACCGATACCCTCGTGATAAAGCCGCAAGTGGGCGGCGGGGCGTGGCGGCAAGTGCTGTATAAAAAGGGCGAAGTTTTCCCCGCCAAAGACGTCCTCCCGCCTGAAGGCGCGATGTTGCAAGCCTTTCTGCCCAGCGTGCTGGAAGAGGGCGAATATTCATTTCTTTATTTTGGCGGGCAGTTCTCGCATGGCCTTATCAAACGGCCCAAAAAAGGCGATTACCGTATTCAGTCAATTTATGGCGGCACGGAAGAAACCTATGAGCCAAACGCGCAGGAGCGGGTGTCGGCGAGGGCGGTGTTAAGCGCGCTGGACTTCACCCCGCTTTACGCGCGGATTGACCTTATTCGCGGGAGAGACGGCACGCTTAAACTGATAGAGGCCGAAATGATCGAGCCTTATTTGTACCTGTCTCATGCTGAGGGCGAAGGCGGGGACAATAAAGGCGCGCTGAAACTCGCCGAAGCTTTGGCCAAACGGCTGGCGGATTAAAGCTGAAAAATAGGATTGATTTCCTATAATGTTCCTGTTATGTTCCCATCCGAAACACGGAAGGAGACCGTTATGGCCGAGACTTATAAGAGCAAGAAATATCTAAGTGTGCGTTATGCAGACCGGGAATTAGCCAAGCGCCTGGGCGCGCGCTGGGACCCGGCAGTGCAAAAATGGTACTGTCCGGACGGCGCGGCGCTGGCAACGATCTTTAAATGGCGAGGCGAGGCGGCGAAGATAACGGCGGCCCCGCATCCGGCGCAAAATGAGAATTTTGAACTCGCCCTTCAGGGCGCTGCCTCACGGTGAAGCCCTCACAATATACCCTCATCCTGAGGAGCCAGTCGAAGACTGGCGTCTCGAAGGATCGGTAGCGAGGTTTATCATGCGTCCAACATGGGTCTATATTCTGCATTGTGCAGATGGCCGCTATTACACGGGTTCATACCGCGGAGACGAAATAGAAACCCGCGTGAGTGAGCATAATATCGGATATTTCCCAAAAGCTTATACGGCGAAGCGCAGGCCGGTTAAATTGGTCTGGGTCGAGAGTTTTGAATGGGCCGTCGATGCCATTGATTTTGAACGGCAAGTCAAGGGCTGGAGTCGCGCCAAGAAAGAAGCTTTGATCCGGGGTGATTGGGAGGCTTTGCCGGGTTTGTCAAAACGCGGGTGCGTTAAAGACAAGATTAGCATCAAGTGTTGACTGTCCTTCGAGACGCCGCCTGCGGCGGCTCCTCAGGATGAGGGTAGTTTTAAGACCACCAATACGGCTCCTAAGGATGAAGGCTATTAGGTTTAACCCCTCACCCTGAGGAGCCCGTCATAGACGGGCGTCTCGAAGGGCCCTCAGGCTTGAACTTACATAGTCCGCGCGCCGCGCAATTATGCTTTGTGTTGCATAATTATGCAATTCCCTTATAGCTTTTGTGAAATGGGAGGTGTTATGGGCGGTAAGATTAAATATGGAACAGAGCCAACCCTTTTTCCGCTTATGTCATCTGAAGAAGACAAGACAACGTGTATTTTCTTCTCAATATTAAAATTGGTTTATCCCTTTAGGAATAAGTTGCTAAAATCGATTGGTAAGTCAGCCTATAGAAGCGGTAATGACTTTGAGGCTTTATTACACCCTTCATTTGGCGGAAAGCATTCAAAAAAAGACATCCCTGATGGATATATCAAACTCGAGCAAAAAACCACATGGGAAGCTCTTGTGGAAGTTAAGATAAAGCGCCAAGATTTGCACATTGCTCAACTAGAAAGTTATCTTGCAAGGGTCAAAGAAAACAAGTTTGACGCGCTTATCACAATATCTAATGAATTATGTCCACAGCCGAATATGCCGCCGCTAAGGCTGAAGACTGCAAATAAAGCGTTTCGTAAAATTCAATATTTTCACTGGTCATGGCAGTATATTCTATATCAAGCAAAGCTCGTTAGAAATGAAATAGATGAGGGCACTGAACGTCAAATTTTATCTCATTTTATTGATTTTTTGGAAAGCGAAAAGTCTGGTGCAAGCGGGTTTAAAACAATGCCAAAAGGGTGGAAAAAATTTGTAACGATGTTAAGGGATCGCGGCACTCCAGGCCAAGAACTATGTGATGAAATGATAAGCGCGTGGTTTCAAGAAACGGCCGATATTTCTTTGCAATTGTCAGATCACCTATCAATGCAGGTTGAAGAAATAATTAGCGAAAACTCCGTTGAGCGCCGAAGAGATGAAGCCGTTTCTAGGTTGAAAACTAGCGGAGATATGTATGCAGAATTCGAAATTATGGATACGAGGGCCACTTTTTCTGTATGTTTGGATATTGATGCAAGGTGTTTGCGGTTTTCTGTAGATCATGATGCCCCCAAATCTGCAAAAACGCCCTCAACACAAATCGAGCATTTCTTAAAAAACTTCTTTGAAGAGACGGATGAAGATGAGTGGGGCGGTCATGAGGATGTACGGTTATTCGTTTTCTGGCCGCATGTAAAAATTCCCACTGATATGACGATGTTCGATGCGATTAGAGATGTAAATGATGGCGATTTAAAACGCTCGAAACTTATTAACCTTGATAAAGACAGGCTCAAAAAACTACAACTTTGTTATACGCCCTCAAAAGTATCTTCGAAGATACAAAGCCCTTCGGGCGTCATTTCGTTATTGGAGGACGAGGTTGTTTATTTTGTTGATAATTATGTGTTAGTTTAACTCCTCACCCAGAGGAGCCCGTCATAGACGGGCGTCTCGAAGGGCCCTCCGGCCTTTCCGTCTTGGGCTTAAACTTACATATCCCGCGCACTGCGCAATTATAGCATTTTGGTTTCCGCGCTACGCAGGTATAGCGGCCATGCAGGATTAGCCAGTGATGGGCGTGGAGGGCGAATTGGGGCGGGGTTACGCGCAGCAGACCCAATTCGACTTCTAATACGTCTTTGCCGGGGGCCATGCCGGTGCGGTTGGCGACCCGGAAAATATGAGTGTCGACGGCCATGGTGGGTTGGCCGAAGGCTTCGTTGAGCACGACATTGGCGGTTTTGCGCCCAACGCCGGGGAGCTTGATTAAGTCTTCGCGGTTATCAGGGACTTGTGAGCCGAAATCGTCGATCAGCATCCGGCTGAGCTTAACCACATTGGCGGCTTTATTGCGGTACAGCCCTATCGTTTTGATATGATCGCGGACAGTGTCCTCGCCCAGCGCAGCCATTTTTTCCGGTGTATCGGCTTTGGCGAAGAGGGCGGTGGTGGCTTTGTTGACGCCGACATCGGTGGATTGGGCCGAGAGGGCGACGGCGACGACCAGCGTAAAGGGATTGGAATAATTCAGCTCTGTGCGCGGGGCGGGGTCGAGTGTTTGTAGGTGGCGATAAATATCGCCGATTTGCGCCCTCGTTAATTTCGGGCGCGGGAGTTTTTTCTTTTTTACGGCCATTAGCCTTTTCGGGCGCTTTTTCGAGCAATGCGTTCGAGCATGGCGCCCAACATATTATTGGCAAAGCTGGAGGCGGGCTGGGCGATTAATTCGCCTTTGGCGTCAAAGGCGCTTGCTGCGCTGCCGCAGCCAACTTGCTGGGGCAGGACTTCGCCGCCGAGGCGGGTGAAGATAAATTGCATTTGGCGCATACACATGATGCCGCTCATCGGGCCGGGCGAGCAAGAGGCGAGGCCCCAGACTGCGCCCTTAATATAATCCGTGCTCACCGTGCTGGTCCAGTCAATGGTGTTTTTGAGCAGCGGCGGCAGGCAGCCATTATATTCCGGCGAGGTGACAACAATGCCGTCAAAGCCTTTTAGCCGGGTGGTGAGCTTACGCACTGTCGCAGGCGTTTTCAGGTCGCCGTGATAAAGCGGCATGTCATATTTTGCCAGATCAATTTTAGACGTTTTCGCGCCCGCCGCCTTGAAGCGCTTTATCAGGGCCTTTTCCAATTTCTGATTGATTGAATCCTGGCGCAAGGAGGCGCAGATAAAGGCAATTTTTGGGGCGGTCATTCGAAATCCTGCAGGTTATATCTTGGCGAGGCTTATAGGGCTTATGCCGCCCGCTTCAAGATATTATCCCGTGTCTCTTATCTCGTGCCCCGCTTGGCCCATATCTCGTAATCGGCTTTGAGTTTGAGGTAACGCGGATGATTGCGCAGAGTATCCATCGCCGGGTCAACCCGGATAACCGGGAAAATATGAGGCCCTGTCAGGCCGCGCATTTTATCAATATAGTCCATCGCCTTTTCGGCGTCGCCGGCGCGGGCAAAGGCTTCGGCGAGATAAGAAAGTTGAGTAAAGGACACCATGGCGTCATCAGTTTCAATTTTGGCATGATCCGCTGCGAGGCTGTGAAGCTCGTCCAAATCTCCGAGAAGTCCGGGAATGGTTACGGGCGAATAAGGCGCTTTGGCGCTCCAGTCGCGCGAAGGCGGATGGCCGGCAATGCGGGCTTTCAGCGCGGTGAGTTCAGCTTCGGCCTCTTGGGTCTTTCCGATAATGAGAAGGCTTTTTATTTTGTAGATATTATAAAGTTCAGGGCTGGCTTCGGGCGCTCGGCCAGCCTCTGGCCAGCTCTTGAGGGTGGTTTCAATTTTTTCCGGGTCGCGGGTCAAAAGCGCATAGTCCATTTTCTGCTGCTGCAAAATCGTGCCTGTACCCGCCACTGCGTCATAGGCGCCGATGGCGTCGCCCTGTAGCTGCCTTATGGCGGCCGTGAAAGCTGCGCCTTGCAGCGAGTCCGGCTGCAGGGTTTTAGTTTTAGCAATCATCGTATTGGCGGCGTCAAACTCGCCGATAAGCGTGTGGGTGAGGGCAAGTTCAGGGATGAGATAAAAAGACAAAGGATCAAGGCGGTGGGCTTTGGAGAGGCCGCGCGCCGCGTCATTAAACCGTCCCAGCCGCCGGGCGATAAAAGCTTTGCCGGCCAGAGCGTCAACATTATTGGGCGCGGCTTTTAAGGCGCGGTCAAAAATAGTGTCGGCTTTGCGAAAGTCGCGAAACCCCCAATAGTGATAAAAAGCCTCCGCCAGCAAAGTCTCCGGGCTTTCCGGGTCAAGGCTTTTGGCCCTGTCCAGATTGCTCAGCGCCGCGTCGCGGTAACTCGCATCGCGCCCGTTAAACCAATAGAGCGCCATCTGGGCATAGGCCTTACCGGCATAGGCCTGTGCGTAATTGGGGTCGGCGGCAATGGCCTTGTCATAGGCGGTGACGGATTTTCTAAGATCAGCAGCATTATTGCCATTGGGCCGGGCCAGCAATCTGCCCCGCATATAGGACTCGTAAGCAGCAAGATTTTGCGTCGGCTCGGCTTTTAATATGGTCTGGTCTTCGCCCGAAATAATGGTTTCCAGCGCCGCCGCAATGACCTGCGTAATCTCGGCTTGAATATCAAAAATATTTTCAGTGGTCAGGGCGCGGTCATAATTTTCGGCCCAGAGGTGTTTGTCGTTTTTGCCGTCAATTAATTGCACCGAGATACGCACGCGGTCACCGGCGCGCTGCACTGCGCCTTCCAAAATAACGGCAACGCCAAGTTCGTTGGCGATATCGGGAATGCGTTTTTGCGTGTCGCGATAGCCCATGACAGAGGTGCGCGAAATCACTTCAAGCGCCGATATTTTCGACAGCCGGGAGAGCAGCTCATCATGAATGCCGTCGGCGAAAAAAGCGTCGCTTTGCTCGGCGCTGCGGTTGGAAAAGGGCAAGACAGCAACGGAGTGGTTATTGGCGAAGCTGGCGGTTTTGACTTTTGTGCCCGGCGCGACCCTGTCCGCTATCATCAACGCGCCGACCAAAAACAATCCGATAATAATGGCATATTCCAGCTTGCGCCCGGTCTTGGCAGCAATGCTTTCGCCTTTTGCAACCACTTCGGTGCGTTTAAACCCGTCCGGGGTAAGTTCAAACGCCCAAGCCAGAAGAACAGCGACCGGAAAGCCAAGCATCATCAGCGACATAAATAGCGCGTCAAACCAGTCGGGCAGGTTCATCACGCTTTCAAGCGTAAAGGCGGTTTGAACAAGGAACCACGCACCGACAAGATAGGTCGCCGCAACGCGAAACACGTTTCGCCTTCGCATTTCTGTGAAGAATTTTACCATTACCCTGTCATTGCGCCTTAACTGGTTTAGCCTAGGGTATCATGTATTTACGGGCCTGTCTAAGACTGAAAAGATATCTTGCGCCATCGGTAAAATGTTATTAAATTACAAAAATGCAAAAGTTTGACGGTATATCAGTTTTATGGGCGGCGGCATTATTGGCGTTGATCGGGATATTTTACGCGGGCCGGGCTTTGATCGGCTACCGTAATGTTGCCCGTGACGCGGAGGCCGATTTTGATTACAGGCAGCCGCAAGGCATGATTGACGCCCGCCTTTCGAAAGGCGGCTATATCAGGGCCTATAGACGCTCACACAATCCGCGCAGCTCCGCCTATATTGCCGGGACGATTGCGGCGATCCTTCTCCTGACATGGCCGGCTATGGGGGGGGTCGGCTTTGCGCTGGAACAGCTCTACCACTATACGGGGCGCTCCCGCGTTTTTGAGCCGGGGTTTCTGGTGTGGCAGTTTATGATCTTTTTTTCGATGATCGCGGTCTGGGTGACAATAGTGTCTATCGGCGCGCGCCGTTTTTACCGCTTCGCGCCCGCAAGTTTCCGCGACGAAATGATCAAAGAAATGGATACTTGATCTCTGGAAGGCGGTTTTCCGTGTTCCCGGAAATTGTGAAACAAATATCCGGGACCTCTCCGTTGTTCATTCACCGTATTTCAACGCAGGGAGATCCCGGCTCGCGCCTACGGCGCGTCCGGGAACACGAAGAGAGGTGAGCTAGGGCGGCCCTTCCGGCTTATCCCGCATTGAAAATAATATTTTCAAATTCAGCGCCAATAGTCCCAGCGACAAAACCAGCCAGACATACATCCAGCCTCGTGCAGGCAAAATACCGACCGTATTCTCATAGGCTTTCAGGTCGGATTGCGGGCCGACGGTGATGTCTTGCAGGATGTAAATGACGCTGATGAGGCCGAGCGCGATAAGGGCGTCGCGGGCGAAGCGGGTTTTGAAGGTCAGCCAAAACAGCGCGGCGGCGAATATCGCCAAGATGAAGGTCGTGAAAATAGAGCTAAACCAGTAAAACCCTGTGACTGCCATGGCGATAATGACGAGCGCCATCATCGGCTTAACTAATTTCTGCGATTTCACGCCGATGAGAAATAACAGGTTTCCAAAAAAGGCGCTGCCAAGATAGCCGCTCATCAGGATAATGGCGGGGCTACCATTCATAGACACTGTCCGCCCGCTGCCATTGGGGTAAATCTCGACATCCGTCACCCAGCCGCCGGAAATAACGGTGCCGATAGCGTGGCCGAATTCGTGCAGGAAGGTGACAAAAATCCGAACGGGATAAAGCAGTTTCCACCCCCATATTCCGCCAAAATATGTCAAGCCGAGATAGGCCGCCGTGATGAGAAGAATACGAAAAAACAAGCCGTGCTTCATAGCTCCGTGCTTCATAACTAAAGTCCGAGCACATCTTTCATTGTATAAAGGCCTTTGGGCTTGTCTGCCGCCCAGAGCGCCGCCGTCACCGCGCCGGCGGCGAAAACGCTGCGGTCAAAAGCCTCGTGGCTCAGCGTGAGCATTTCAAGCTCGCCGGCGATGCGGACTTCATGCGCGCCGATGAGGCCGCCGCCTCGGAGCGCGGCAAATCCGATTTGGCCTTCGCGGCGAGGCTCGCTCCGGCCTTGGCGGGAGAGGATTTGAGTCGCCTTCAAGCTCGCGCCGCGCCCCTTGGCCGCCGCTTCGCCTAGCATTAATGCCGTGCCGCTGGGCGCATCGGTTTTATGCTTATGGTGCATGTCGAGAATTTCAATATCCCAACCTGTTCTGAGCTTGCTCGCCGCCAGCTCAACCAGAGTTTCGAGCATGTTTATGCCGAGCGAAAAGTTTCCCGACTTTAAAAGCGTGATATTATTGGCGGCGGTCAGCAGGGCTTTTTCTTCGGTTTCGCTATAGCCTGTCGTGCCGGTGACAAATGTATGGCAGCGCGCATTGTACATGGCGAGGGCGGCGTCAATTGCGGCTTTGGGCGAGGAGAAATCAATCAACACATCACAGGCTTCGAGGGCGGCCTGAATGTCGGAAGTCAGGAGAATGCCGCACTGTTTAAACCCGGCGCTTTCGGCGGCGTCTTGCCCGACATTTGGCGAGCTTGGAACTGTCAGCGCGGCGGCTAATTGCGCGCGCGGCTGGGCCTCCAGCGCCCGAATAATTTCGCGGCCCATCCGGCCCTCTGCGCCCAAAACGCCAATGTCTAATATTTTGCTCATAGCGCATATGTATCGGGGTCTTTTTTCGGGTGCAATTTAATTATAGAGATGGGTATGCGTATTTTTATTTGCCTGTTTTTCATATTTATCTCTGCGCCCGCAGCTTTCGCGGGTGAGGCGTTAGTTGAGGCCGCGCAGAACCGGCTTAAAGCCTCGGTGCAATATGACGGGAGCTATGTAAAGCTGGCTTATCCGGGCGGAGATGTCGCCCCCGATAAAGGCGTTTGCACAGATGTCATTATCCGAAGCTACCGCGCCGCCTTTGGCTTTGATTTTCAAAAAGCGGTGCATGAAGACATGAAAGCCAATTTTTCCGCCTATCCGAAAATTTGGGGCTTGAAACGCCCCGATAAAAATATCGATCACCGCCGCGTGCCTAATCTGGAAGCCTACCTAAAACGCCAAGGAGTAAGCCTTGGCAAGAGCAGCAACAAAGCTGATTTCAAGCCGGGTGATTTGGTAACGTGGCGATTGCCCGGAAACCTACCCCATATCGGGATTGTGTCGGGTAAAACATCGCGGGGCGGCACGCCTCTAATCATTCATAATATCGGCGCAGGCCCGCAAGAGGACAATATTCTCTTTGCCTATCCAATGCAGGGCCATTTCCGCTTTGCGCCGCCGATATAGTTTCAGATTAAGCCTCTAGGTATGTTTTGTTATCCCGCCCTTCGAGACGCCAGTCTATGACTGGCTCCTCAGGGTGAGGGTGGTGGTTAAGTTTTTAGGTTCCCCCTCATCCTGAGGAGCCGCCAAAGGCGGCGTCTCGAAGGACGTATATGACAGGGTTGGTTAGGCCAATTCTTAAGGGTGACAGCTCTATTATAATCCCGTAACACCGCGATATGGAAACTTATGGTCTGATCTCGCTTCTTCCCCCTGTTATTGCTATCGGCCTTGCGCTGTGGACGCGGCAGGTCTTTTTATCCTTGCTGGTCGGCATTTGGATTGGCTTTGTTATTCTTGCGGGCGGCAATCCGCTGACGGGGACGTTCGAGACAATTAACGGCCTTGTTGCGGTCTTTACCGATGCGGGTAATACGCGAATTATTATTTTCACACTGGTGGTCGGGGCGCTGATTGCGCTGATCCAGCGCTCGGGCGGGGTGCAGGGCTTTATCAACCGGCTTTTGAGCTGGCTTGAAAAATCATCGACCAAAGCGGGCAGTCGCGGCCAGCGCAAGATGGTGGAACTCATGGCGGTAGGCACAGGGCTGCTGATATTTATCGAGAGTAATATTTCTATTTTGACGGTGGGAACGCTCTACCGCCCCGTCTTTGACAAGCTGAAAATCCCGCGCGAAAAGCTGGCTTATATCGCGGACGGCACCTCCTCGCCCTCTTGTATTTTATTGCCGTTTAATGCTTGGGGGGCATTTATCACGGGATTGCTGATGGCGCAGGGCATGGACAACCCCTTTGGCGAATTGCTCAAAGCGACATTATATAATTTCTACCCGATGCTCGTGATCGCAACCCTGTTTTTTGTTATCCTGTCGGGCCGCGATGTCGGCGAGATGAAAACCGCCGAGATACGCGCGCGCGATACGGGCGCTTTGATACGCGAGGGCGCCGTGCCGATGATGAGCGAAGAGGCCTCCGCCGTTGCCATGAAAGAGGGCATCACGCCGCGCGCGCGCAATATGATTATCCCGATTGGAGCGATGGTGCTACTGATGCCGACCTTCCTGATTATGACAGGCTGGGCAGATGGCGGCGGGAGTTGGTTTAAAGCCCTGCAATCCGGCTCCGGGTCCAAATCCGTGCTCTATGCCACCAGCTTTGCCAGCGCTCTGGCGATGGTGATGTATAAGCTGACAGGTAAATTAGGCATTCGCGAAAGCTTTGATCTCTCGCTCAAAGGCATGTCGGGCATGGTGCCGTTGGCTATTTTAATGGTGCTGGCTTTTGCCATTGGTAGCCTGTGCCGCGAGCTTGGCACGGGCACCTATGTTGCGGAAACCGCTAAGCAATTTATCAGCCCGGGCTTGGTGCCGGCGCTTATCTTCCTCGTCGCCTGTTTCATTGCGTTTTCCACTGGGACAAGCTGGGGCACTTTCGCCATCATGATCGCCATCGCCGTGCCGCTGGCCCAAGGCATGGACACAAATGTCAGCCTCGCCATAGCAGCGGCCCTCGGCGGCGGCGTCTTTGGCGATCATTGCAGCCCAACTTCGGACACCTCAATCATAACGTCAATGGCCACAGCCAATGACCATATCGACCACGTCAGGACGCAGTTACCCTATGCATTAATCGGCGGCGCAATAACGGTAGCGCTATATTTAGTGCTCGGCTTCGCGGGTGTTTAAATATTTAATTGCGGCGATCCTAGTTTTAGCGGGGTGCGAGGCAAAAGATACGGCTCCGGCGCGCGTCGTGACAATGCCTGAATCCAGTTCAACTTTTGCCAAGCTTGGCCACCAAAAAAATTGTGAATGGAAAAAGAAGTCCCTTTCTGTTTTTGGCCAGAAAAACCAACGACTGTCTTTTGATTTCACATCATGCGGCGACAAAGCCCGCATCAAGACATGGCTGAAAGACGGTAATACAGTAATGCTTAAAGCGCGGGGCGACCTGACATTCATATATCCTCTCATTACGGTCGAGAAGTTAGGGCCCGCAACGCCGGAAGATTTTCTCAAGCGCAAAATACCACAGGATGGATTTAACTCAGGTCTCTGCGACATTATTGAAGCGGAGCCGCATATCTGGCTCATAGTTTCGAGATGGATGCCCGGCCCCGAAAAAAGACAAGACTGGAATTCTGATGCGAACCCTCGCGGTAAATTTCCGTCACAAGAAGCGGAAAATGCATTTCTTGATCACCCGCCCGAATATGGCATGGGAGATGTTTATGTGATTAAGGAAGGTATCGTTTTCACGATCGGTAATTTGGCAGGTTTGAATGTTAAGGTAAACAGCATCATTTATGAAAGCAGAGGCTAGGCCATGCGGATTCTATTTGGTCTATTCGTATTAATGAGTTCTGCTTGCGCTCAGGCACAAGAGAGGCCGAGCCTCTTTGACGGCCAATGGATAAATGACCGCGATTCTGCTGTGACGTTCACTGAGTCTGGCGGGCTTCTATCCGGCCATTACCAAACCGCTTTGGGTCAACCAGATAAGTCGAAGCGCTTTGCGCTGACCGGATTTATGCAGGGCGACCAGATCACTTTTACCGTTAATTTCAAAGGCTATGGCTCAATGACAAGCTGGACGGGGCAATTAAGCGAAGATGAAAACGGGCCCTATATCCGCACGCTCTGGCATCTTACGCGCGATGTCGAAGACGCCGCGGAGGACGATGACCTCTGGAAATCCATCACCGCCGGCGCGAGCGAGTTTCGTCGGGTGAATTAGAATGTGTTGACATTTCGTCCTTCGAGACGCCGCCTTTGGCGGCTCCTCAGGATGAGGGAAAACTTAAAATTTACCCACCCTCCTCACCCTGAGGAGCCAGTCATAGACTGGCGTCTCGAAGGGGGAATAACAGGGAGGGGGAAAGGGCCAGCGGCCATGACGCCGCTTAATCCACCAAATCATCCCAAAACCTTTTGGCTTTGTCGAAAAAGTTTGCGCTTTCCGGGCTGGTCTCTTGGCCGCTGGCTTCGGCGAAGTCTTCGAGGATTTCGCGTTGGCGTTTGTTCAGTTTGGCGGGGGTTTCGACCGACAGCTCGACATACATATCGCCGCGCTGGCCCGAGCGCAGGACGGACATGCCTTTGCCGCGCAGGCGCATGCGCTTGCCGGTCTGGCTTCCGTCGGGGATTTTGATTTTTGAGCGGCCGCCGTCAATAGTCGGGATTTCGATATCGCCGCCCAGCGCCGCGACCGTCATCGGCACGGGGGCGCGGCAGAAAAGATTTGGTCCTTCGCGCTCAAATAATTCATGGGGCTTAACCGAGACGAAAATATAAAGATCGCCGCGCTGACCCCGGCCTCTTGGGGCGGCGTCGCCTTGGCCTGAGAGGCGGATTCTTGTGCCGTCTTCGACGCCCGCCGGGATATTAACATCGAGTTCGGTCTGTTGCCGCGTCTGGCCTTGGCCGTCGCATTGCGTGCAGGGGTTGGAGACATATTCGCCTTGTCCGCCGCAGGTCGCGCAGGGGCGTTCCATGGTGAAAAAGCCTTGCTGGGTGCGCACGCGCCCCGCGCCGCCGCAGGTTTGGCAGGTTTCGACCGAGGCTCCGGGCTCCGCGCCGAGGCCGTCGCAGCGATCGCAATCCTCGGCAATCGGCACGCGGATATCCATGTCTTTGCCAGCATAGGCGTCTTCAAGGCTGATATCCATTTCGTAGCGCAGGTCAGAACCGCGCTGGACTTTCTGTCTGCGCCCGCCGCCGCCAAACATATCGGCAAAGCCGCCGCCCGCCGCGCCGCTACCAAAAATTTGCGAGAAAATATCGCCAAAATCCTGAAAGCCGCCCGCGCCGCCGCCCATACCGCCCTGTTCAAAAGCGCGGTGGCCCATACGGTCATAGGCGGCGCGTTTTTGTCCGTCCGAGAGAATACCGTAAGCTTCGTTAAGTTCCTTAAACCGCGCTTCGGCCCCGGCATCATCCGGGTGGCGGTCAGGGTGACAGGCCATGGCTTTTTTGCGGAAAGCGGATTTCATTGTCTTTTCGTCGGCATTTTTGGCCACGCCGAGAACTTCGTAATAATCACGTTTAGACATTGTCAGCCTTTTTGTCTTTTGCGGTTATGTCTTCGCGCCTAAAAATCGTATTCAGCGCTGTGCGCTGCGCGGCTATATAGCCATTGTTTTTACAAAGTTCAATCAGCGGCGAATTGGGCAGTATCCCCGTTTCGACAATCAGCAAAGCCGGGTAAAGCCCTTTGGGGGCGTCTTCGAAAAATGTGGTTAGTGCTTTTTCGTCATGGCCTTCAATGTCTATTTTGATCGCGTCAATATAAGTCAAGCCCAATGTTCGCGCGATGCGGGGCAGGGTATCAACAACGACTTCTTCGCTCTCGCTGTTCCGGTCATCGAGCCTGGCCTCGCCGCGATTACGCGCATTGCCCGAGAGGTAACCTGTGCCGGGGGCGTCGGAAATGGCGGCGCGGATAATCTCGACTTTGGCTTTGGACGCCGCGAGATTAGCTTCCAGCCGCGCGCAGGTTTCCATGCCCGGCTCGAAGGCGATGATGCGGATATCGCGCCCTGCGGCTTGCGCATAGGCATGGGCGTAAATCGAATAAAGCCCGACATTGGCCCCGACATCGAGGAAGATGAAGGGGGCCTCGCGTTTTGACTGTATTGCTTTTTGTAGCGCGAGCCGTTCGGGCTGATCCCAAACCTGCACGCCGGCAAAGGCGCGTTTCTCGCAGCGATTGCCCTTTGGATAAAGCCGGGCTTTGACGCCGTTTGCAATTTCGATATCAAAAGGCCCGCCTTCGCCCGCCAGCGCTTTCTTGCGCGCGCGCGAGATTAGGGCGCGGCCAATCTTGCTGTCCTTATAACCATCCGCCTTCTTCCGCCACGCTTCGCGGTCGGGGGGCAGGGCATAGGTGCCAAAGGGTGGGTCAATATCAAAGGTCATAATCAGTTACAAAAAACCCCGAATGCGAACTGGGGGAGGACACGCACCCGGGGCCATAGCGCCTAATGACGATATTTACTTAAGCGTCGTCTTCATCGACATCTTCAAAGTCGGCGTCGACAATGTCTTCGTCGTCATCGGAGTCGTCGCTTGAGGCCGCGTCGTCTTCCTCGCCGGATTGATTGGCATAGATAGCTTCGCCCATTTTCATGACAGCCGCAGTGAGTGTCTGAATTTTCTCGTTAATCGCTTCGGCCGTGCCTTCTTTGGCTTCTTCGCGCACGGCGGCAACGGCGTCTTCAATATCCTGTTTTTGCTCATCGGTCAGGGCGTCGCCATGTTCTTTGAGGTCTTGCTCGGCTTTATGGGTGAGGGCTTCGGCTTGGTTCTTGGCTTCGGCCATTTCCCGGCGGGCTTTATCCTCATCGGCATTGGCTTCGGCGTCCTTGACCATGGCGTCAATATCGGCGTCGGACAGTCCGCCGCTGGCTTGGATGCGGATTTGCTGTTCCTTGCCGGTGGCGTTATCTTTGGCAGACACGTTAACAATACCGTTAGCGTCGATGTCGAAAGTGACTTCGATTTGCGGCATGCCGCGCGGCGCCGGCGGAATGCCGACCAGATCAAATTGGCCGAGGAGTTTATTATCCGCCGCCATTTCGCGCTCGCCTTGGCTAACGCGGATGGTAACTGCAGACTGATTATCCGCCGCCGTTGAATAGACTTGAGACTTCTTGGTCGGGATTGTCGTATTGCGGTCAATCATGCGCGTAAACACGCCGCCTTCGGTTTCGATACCGAGCGAGAGCGGGGTAACGTCGAGCAGGAGAACGTCTTTAACATCGCCCTGCAACACGCCGGCTTGAATGGCCGCGCCCATGGCGACGACTTCGTCAGGGTTGACGCCTTTATGCGGGCCTTTACCGAAAAACTTGGTTACGGCGGCTTGCACAGCCGGCATACGGGTCATGCCGCCGACTAAAACGACTTCGTCGATTTGCGCGGCTTTCAGGCCGGCATCAGCAAGGGCTTTTTTACACGGCGCGATAGTGCGCTTGATAAGATCGGCCACAAGTGTTTCCAGCTTGGCGCGGGTTAGCTTCATATTGAAATGTTTCGGGCCCGACGCGTCGGCTGTGATGAAGGGCAGATTCACTTCATAAGACGTCGCTGTGGACAGCTCTTTCTTGGCCTTCTCGGCTTCTTCGCGCAGGCGCTGCAGGGCGAGTTTGTCGCCTTTCAGGTCAATGCCGTGTTCTTTTTTAAACTCGGCATTGAAATACTCAACAATTTCCATGTCGAAATCTTCGCCGCCGAGGAAAGTATCGCCGTTTGTGGCTTTGACTTCAAAGACGCCGTCGCCGATTTCCAAAATAGACACATCAAAGGTGCCGCCGCCGAGGTCGTAAACCGCGATGGTTTTGCCGTCTTCTTTATTCATACCATAAGCCAGCGCCGCAGCGGTGGGCTCATTGATGATGCGCAGAACCTCAAGCCCGGCGATTTTACCGGCATCTTTGGTCGCTTGGCGTTGGGCGTCGTTAAAATAAGCGGGGACTGTGATAACGGCTTGAGTAACTTCGGCGCCGAGGAAATCCTCAGCGGTCTCCTTCATCTTGGTCAGGATCATGGCGGAGATTTCAGACGGGCTCAGCGGATTATCGCGGCCCTGAACATAAGCGTCACCGCCTTTGCCTTTGACAATCTTATAGGGCACCATTTTGGCATCTTTTTTGACAGCCGGATCTGTCATGGCGCGGCCAATCAGGCGTTTTACGGCAAAATAGGTGTGGTCGGGATTGGTCACAGCCTGACGCCGCGCGGTCTGGCCGATGAGGCGCTCGCCGCTATCTGTAAAAGCGACAACTGAGGGCGTGGTGCGCTGACCTTCTGAATTTTCAATGACCCGTGGCTTATCACCGTCCATAACTGCGACGCATGAGTTCGTGGTTCCAAGGTCAATACCGATAACTTTCGACATTGGTGTTCTCCGTTTTATGGGCCTGTAACAGCACCCTAAGTAATTTAATTTTTGGGTTTCTCACCCGTTAGAGCCGATATGGGGGCCGAATCATCTCTTGCAAGGGTAGGGACTCACTTTTTTGTGTTACTTCATCTGCCGTTCACCTTATATTGTGGCCATGACAGAGTTTCCTACAGGATTTGCCCATTACCCGCTTTATTTTTCACCTGACGAGCAACGAGCCTTGATTGGAGCCGTTGCGGCGGGCGTAAAGCAAGCGCCGTTTTATCAGCCGACCATGCCGCGCACGGGCGCGCCGCTATCTGTGGTGATGAGCAATTTTGGCCCGCTCGGCTGGGTGACGGATAAAGAGGGCGGTTATCGTTACGAGACTGTGCATCCCAAAAACGGTGCGCCGTGGCCAAAACTGCCTGATGTATTGATGAAGCTTTGGGAGCATGTTGCCGATTATCCCGCCCCGCCCGAGGCCTGCCTGATCAATTGGTATCGCCGCAAGGCCAGCATGGGGCTGCATGTTGACCAAGACGAGCACGATGTCCGCGCGCCCGTCGTTTCGGTCAGCCTCGGCGACCCCGCCATGTTCCGCATAGGCGGCCCCAAACGCGGCGGGCCGACAAAAGGGATAAAGCTGTTCTCCGGCGATGTCGTCGTGCTGGGGGGAGAGGCAAGGCTCTGCCACCACGGGGTGAGCAAGGTGTTTTACGGCGAGAGCGCATTGGTGCCGAGAGGCGGGCGGATAAACCTGACGATGCGGCGGGTGAATGTTGCGGGAAGTGTAGAAAAATAAAAAAAGGAATCAAATCAATGGCTTATAACTCATTGATTCTCTTGCTATTTTTTAGCTTTATGCTATATATAAGAGCGAGGCGGGAACGTTGGATAAGCTAGCGGCTTTTTTAAAAAGCGGCATCTTTACTAAGTTATTGTAAGGTTACCAGCCCCAAGGCCCGTCTCACTTAAATCCGTAACAGTTGAAAACTTCCCGTTGTTCATCAAGTATTTCCAATGTTTTAAAGTTAGGCATTAACTTCAAGCCATAATATGGAATTCTATCATTTTCGTCTCGTGCCATGATGGGCTTAAGAAGTTTTGCAAATTCATTATTTAAATCCTTTGTGTGAAATTTATCACATGCTTTGAAGAAAGAGCCAGCGACGATGTCCGCGAGTTGAAGTCCAGCACGCGTCTCCGCTGGGTATATATGTATTTGTTCTGAATCCATCATATCAGACTTTAAGCTTTTGGAATTTTGAAAGAGCGTCTTTTTCTTGCTTTGGAGTTTTAATAGGTCAAAGTAATCATAAAAATGCTCATAATTTAGACCTCCCTTTTTACTCAATTCCACTCTGATAGGTTTGATAAATCCACCTCTATTTTTCATTGTGTCCCTGTAAGCATAATCAGACGCGCTTTCCATAAGCAATCGCAGCAACCAAAAATACAACCATTGGCCCTTTGGTTGGTCCCAACCAGATGTTCGTTGTGCAAAGGGGTTTTGATGGTTTTGTATGTTTCGTTTGTTTGAAATTACGCAGAAAGCTCTAATTTTTAGTTTGGCTACTTCACTACAGATTATACGCTTTTTCCTGTCCACGACTTTTTGAAAGTGGATTGTTTTATTCTGGTGCTTTGGTAGTTTTGAAACCACCGTTTTTATCCATGGCAAGACTTTTGGTTCATCTTCCACCCTAATCAATACGCCGGATAAAATTAACCACTCACTTGAACCAGTTGGGTTCTCAGGCCGAATGCTTTTACGACCTGTATCGCCGGATTCATCAATGTATAAAACATAAGAATAGTTTTTATAATACGATTTCATATATCGGTTAAGGAGTGGTTTAGTTAACTATCTATAAATGCAACGATATATTATACATGTCTATATGATTTTTAACGGTTATTTCTCTGGAAGTTACTTTCAAGAACACTTTAGGGTGATAGGAACTCTCCACAAACTCGCCGCCTATCCCGCGCTGTAGATTGAAAGGTTGCCTTCCGCTAAACGCACTTCGCACAGCGTTGGCCTTGCCCTCGCTTTATTTTGACTTCAGCCTCTCCGTATCTCTTATCGAATTTGCATGGCGTCCATCGGTATTTAGGCTTTTCAAGGCGCTCACTTCGCGGCAATAGATAGAGTCAATAATTAAGAGGCTCCCCCATGTCCCACATCTTCACTCCGCTCACGCTCCCCAACGGCCAGACCATCCCCAACCGGCTTTGCAAGGCGGCGATGGAGGAGAATATGGCTGAGTATGGCCAGGTTCCGGGGGAGGCTTTGGTTAATTTGTATCAACAATGGGCAGATGGCGGCGCCGGGCTTATTTTGACCGGCAATGTTATGGTTGCGCCGGACGCGATGACCGGGCCGGGCGGGGTTTATCTCGGGCAGGACACTTTGGCAGATCCCGATACCAAAGCGCGGTTTGAAAAATGGGCGAAAGCCGGGAAATCCGGCGGGGCTAAGTTTTATATGCAGATCAGCCATCCGGGGCGGCAGGTCTATGCCGCGCAGGGCACGGAGCCGGTCTCGGCCTCTGCGACCCAAGTCACATTGGGCGGGCCTGCCAAAAACATGTTTGATACGGCCCGCGCGCTGACCGGGGACGAAATTCGCGGCATTATAAAACGCTTTGCCGACACCGCCCATGCGGCTGAAATTGCAGGATTTGACGGCGTAGAAATTCACGCGGCCCATGGTTATCTGGCGGCGCAGTTTCTCTCGCCGCTGACTAATCTGCGCGAAGATGAATGGGGCGGGCCGCTGGAAAGCCGTGCGCGATTTGTTTTGGAGATTGTCCGCGAAGTGCGGGCTAGGGTAGAGCAGGAGTTCGGCGTTGCTGTGAAACTCAATTCGGCAGACTTCCAGCGCGGCGGTTTTGATATTGATGACGCCAAGCAGGTCGTCGATTGGCTCAATGGCGAGGATGTTGACTTTGTTGAAATCTCCGGCGGTAATTACGAAAGCGCCGCGATGATGGGCATGGCGGAGGATGGCCGCGCCCAGAGCACAAAAGATCGCGAAATGTATTTTCTGGGTTTTGCCAAAGATATTGGCGCGGCGGCGAATATGCCGCTGATGGTGACAGGCGGTGTGACCCGGCGCGAGACGGCAGAGCATGCGCTGGCCAGCGGCGATGTCGCCATTATCGGCATGGCCCGCGCTATGGGTTATAATCCCAATATCCCCAAGGATTGGCAGGCGGGCAAAAACCTTCATATTGCCTTGCCGCAGCTAAGTTGGAAAAACGATCTTTTCAAAGGCCTTGCCAATATGGCGATGACCAAGATGAACCTCTACCGCATGGGGGCGCGCAAGCTGCCTAAAGCCGCGCCGCGTCCGGTTATCTCGACGGTCAAGCAACAGGCGATGCAGGCGGTGCAAACCCGTAAATACAAAAAATGGCTAACGGAGCGCTAACCCGCTTATGGTAAATCACGCCAATGTTCGGACCTTATGCCGAGGCCTATAGCGCGGGCGGGAATTCCGCGAAGGGCTGAAAACGTGTCTAAAGCTTTGACGGGCCACGGCGCCGTTATAGAAGTCTTGGCGTTTAGGGCGGGGATAAGAATTCTGTTATGCGCCGCGATCTGCGCGCGCTGCGTCATAATTGCGGGCCAAGCCCGGCGTTTTTCAACCGCCGAGAGATGTTTTGCCGTTAAGCTTTGATCTAAAAGCGCCGGCCCCATAATGCGGGCGGCGGCGACGGCGTCTTGTATGGCCAGATTAATCCCGACCCCGCCCACGGGCGACATGGCATGGGCCGCGTCGCCGATACAGAGCAGCCCGTCCCGCCACCACTTTTTCAGGCGGTTGACTTGCACCCTGAGTAATTTGACCTGATCCCAATCTGTTAAATCCTGCGCGGCGCCCGACAATGCAGGCGCGATCTCCGCTATTCTTTCCCGAAAGGCGGGCAGGCCCTGAGCGCGTATTTCCGCCGCCCCGCCTTTCGGGAAAGGCAAGGCGCATTGCCAATAGTCCCCGCGGTTGATTTGAATAAGAAGACCTTGCGGGCTGACCCGTCCAAAGGACTCAGAAGGCGCATTTGCCTCCCTTGCCAATCTCATCCAGAACACATCTATCGGCGCGCCCATATCAATGACTTCCAGCCCGGACGCCGCGCGCAGGGTCGAACCTCTCCCGTCGGCGGCAATCGTCACATCAGCACGAATGGCAATATCGCCGTTTTTACCGCTTGCCTTTATGCCTGCGGCGCGGCCATTGATTTCAATTAAACCCTCGGCGCGGGTTGATTGCAGAAGGCGAAAATTTGGAAAGCGGCGCGCGGCACCGGCAAGGCAATTGAGAAAGTCCCATTGCGGCATCATCGCGATATATTTGCACTTAGTTGAGAGCTTGCCAAAGTCTGCAATTTTGAAATCCCGCCCTGAAATTGTTAAAGAAACACTGTCAGTTCTCTGGTGCGGGCGGGATAAAAGAGCCTCCAGCAAGCCAAGCTCATGAAACAACTCCAGCGTTGAAGGGTGAACCGTATCGCCGCGAAAGTCCCGCAGGAAGTCGGCATGTTTTTCAAGAACAATAACCTCGACCCCTTGGCGGGCCAATAAATACCCCAGCATCAATCCTGCCGGGCCGCCCCCGGCGATAACGCATTGTGTTGTCAGGTTTTGCAAACGGCCCTGAGCCTAAAGCCCGATGGAGGTGTAGCTGAGCGCGACGGCGGACAGGGCAACGTAAAATGCGGCGGTGCGCATATCGCCCAATTCAGGCTTGTCGTCGAGCGCGGCTTTGATCGCGCCATAAGCCGTGCGCATTGTATCATCAAGTCCGGCGCGGACGAGGTCAATTTCATTGGCCCCTTCGATAAAGCCGGCCTTGAATTTTCGAGAAAAATTCATTCCGCCTTGGCTTTCGAGCGCGTCGATTAAGGCCTGATTTTTGTCTTCTTGGTTGCGCCGCTGCAGGCGGCCAAAACGGATATGGCCAATATTTTTGACCCACTCAAAATAAGAGACGGTCACGCCGCCGGCATTGGCATACATATCCGGGATGATGAAGACGCCTTTATCGCGCAAAATTTTATCGGCGGTTGAGGTTACCGGCCCGTTTGCGGCTTCGATAATCAGTTTGGTTTTTATTTTATCGGCGTTGTCTATATTGATAACGCCTTCCATAGCTGCCGGGATCAAAATATCGCATTCATCCTCAATGGCGCTGGTATCAGGGTCCGAAACCTTGCCGCCTTTAAACTCTGATAAGGGCGCTTCCGAGGTCATATGCTGTTTTAGCGCTTCAATATCTATGCCTTTGGCATTACGCACCACGCCGCCGCGCTCAATCACGGTAATGACCTTTGCGCCGTCCTCTTCGGACAGAAACTTGGCGGCATGATAGCCGACATTTCCGAGCCCTTGCACGACGACTTTCTTGCCGTCGAGACTGCCGCGTAGCCCGGCTTTCTTTTTGTCATCATCATGGCGGAAAAACTCTTGCAGCGCATATTGTACGCCCCGGCCTGTGGCCTCGACGCGGCCTCTAATGCCGCTAAGGTGGACGGGCTTGCCGGTGACGCAGGCAATATTATTGATGTCGGTCGGATTAAGCCGGCGATACTCATCCATCATCCACGCCATTTCCCGCTCGCCCGTGCCCATATCAGGGGCGGGGACATTGAGCGAGGGATGGATAAGGTCGCGCCGCGCCAGCTCAAAGGTAAAGCGGCGGGTGATGCGTTCCAATTCGTCCTCAGACCAGTCTTTGGGGTTAATCCGAAGCCCGCCCTTGGAGCCGCCAAAGGGGACTTCGACGAGCGCGGTTTTATAGGTCATGAGGGCGGCGAGCGCTTCGACTTCGTCCTGATTGACGCTCATCGCGTAGCGAATGCCGCCTTTGACGGGCTCGCGGTGCTCAGAATGCACCGAGCGATAGCCGGTAAATGTATGCACTTCGCCGCGTAATTTGACCCCGAAACGCACTGTATAGGTCGCATTACAGACCCGGATTTTGTCGATCATTTTGGGCGAGATATCGGTAAAGCTGGCCGCGCGATTAAACATGATATCCACGCTCTGGCGGAAATTGGGCTCTTTGGAAGAAGTTTGCGTCATGAGGCCTCGCTTAGTCTGGGTTTGAGATAGGCTGTAGCTGTTTTTCCGCCTTAGCGCTATTGTTGTTTGGAAGGCAAAATATGCCTAATTTTAGACGTCGCGTAAAAAACTGTTCTACAGTTTTCAGGGCCGCGAAATGTCAAAACTTGGTTAATGCGGCATTAAGTGCATTTTTATGTTTTACGGCTTTATTCAGGTGTCAGAATTTATGGAGAGTGGGATGACCCAGCCGTTTGATGCCAATGAATTTCGCCGTCAGCAGATGGCAGCCGGGCAAGTGCCGCAGGGCGCGCCGCCTGCAATGCCGCAAGGTCAACCGCAGCAAATGCAGCCTCATTCACAGCCCATGCAGCAACAGCCAATGCCGCCACAGCACCCGCAAGGACAAGTGCGGCAACAGCCCCAATATGCTACGCAAGCCTATCAAGCCCCAATGCAGCAGGCCCCTCAAGGGCAGATGCAAGCGCAGCGCCCCCCTCATCAACAACAGCCCCGGCAAGCCTATGCGCAGCCCCAACAGCCACAGCCGGGCCATTTTGCGCCCCCGCAAGCCGTAGATGCTGCCCCCGCCGAGGCTAAAAAGTCCTTATTCAAACGCGGCCCGAAAACTCCCAAAACGCCAAACGCGGAAAGCGGCTCTCAAGGCCGCTCGCCTGCACTGGTCTTTACAACGGGTTTATTAACCGGAGTTCTGTTCACCATTTTAGGCCTGAAGATGATAGGCCAGAAAGCGGAACGCCCCATAGTTTCCGCGGCCACGGCTATCCAGCCCGGCCCCGCTGTTCCCAGCTCCACGGTTCCCGGCCCCAATGCTCCAAGCCCCGTTCACGAACCGCAAATCGCGCCAGTAGGCGAAGTTCCGTCAAGGCCAATGCCAAAGCCAGTCACGCCTTAAGGCGAATTAATCATTCCGCCCGGCTTTGCGGTCACGGGCTTTCAGCAGCCTCAAGCGCAGGGCATTGATCTTTATAAACCCGCCAGCGTCGGCTTGGTCATAGACGTCGTCTTCCTCGAAAGTGACGTGTTCTTGGCTATAGAGCGAGTAAGGTGAGCTTCGCCCGACAATGTCGCAATTACCTTTATAGAGCTTGAGCCGCACGATGCCTGTCACCATTTCTTGGCTCTTATCGATGGCGGCTTGCAGCATGTCGCGCTCGGGCGAGAACCAAAATCCGTTATAAACAATTTCGGCATATTTTGGCATCAGCTCGTCTTTGAGGTGCATCGCGCCTTTATCCAGTGTGATTTGCTCGATGCCTCGATGCGCCATGAGCAGGATTGTGCCGCCGGGAGTCTCGTAGATACCGCGCGATTTCATGCCGACGAAACGGTTTTCCAAAAGATCAAGACGGCCAATACCGTTGGCGCCGCCCAGCTCGTTTAGGCGCGTCAGCAGATCGGCGGGCGATAATAAAATGCCGTCAATCGAGACGGGATCGCCGCGCTCAAACCCGACTTCTATATAGGCCGCTTTATCCGGCGCGTCTTCGGGGGCCACCGTGCGTTGATAGACAAATTCCGGCGCTTCCAAGGCAGGGTCTTCGAGCGCTTTACCTTCGGAGCTGGTGTGCAGTAAATTGGCATCGACAGAAAAGGGCGCTTCGCCGCGTTTATCCGTGGCGATTTCAATGCCGTGTTTTTCGGCATATTCTATGAGCTTGGTGCGCGAATTGAGATCCCATTCCCGCCACGGGGCGATGACTTTAATCTGCGGGTCAAGCGCGTAATAACCAAGCTCGAAACGCACTTGGTCATTGCCTTTGCCCGTCGCGCCGTGGCAGACGGCGTCGGCCCCGACCTCGTGGGCGATTTCAATTTGTCGCTTGGCAATCAAAGGCCGCGCGATAGAGGTGCCGAGCAAATAAAGCCCTTCATAAAGGGCGTTGGCGCGAAACATCGGGAAGACAAAATCGCGGACAAATTCCTCGCGCAGATCGTCAATATAAATCTCTTTCACGCCTTGGGCTTCGGCTTTGCGCCGCGCGGGCTCAAGCTCTTCGCCTTGGCCGAGGTCGGCGGTGAAAGTCACGACTTCGCAGCCGCGCTCTTCTTGCAGCCATTTGAGGATGATCGAGGTGTCTAAACCACCGGAATAGGCGAGGACGACTTTTTTAGGACTGGACATGAAGCTCTCCAAAATTACCGCGCGGCTATAGCCTAAAAGCATTTACAAAAGATAGTCTTGTCATTAACAAAACGACGAACTCACTCAAGGCTCTTTCATGCTGTTTCTTCGCAACTCTTTGTTCCCAGTTATTCTATTTGTTGTTTTGCTTTGCGGTTTTACGATGGCCGCAGCCGCGCAAGATAGCGAACTGCAGGCTAAGCCGCCTGTAACACAGCAAGAGGCAGCAATTGACCCAGCGCCGGTTGAGGCCCCTAAGGCTGAAATCTCTGCGCAAGCCGCGCCCGAAATTGATCTCTCCGACCCGGCTTTGATGCAGGCTTTGGACGCCCGCGAAAAGGCTGACCGCGCCATTGCCGAGGCGGTTAAGGCCCAGCAAGAGAAAATGGCCGCCCCTGCCCCTGCCGAAACGGTAGAGGTTCCTAAAAAGAAACGGCCCTTCCCGACCTCGGCGGATGAGGCTAAAGCTTTGGGCCAAAAGGCACTCGATAAAATCATCGGCTGGCTGACCAGCCCGCCCTTTCTCGCGCAAATTGGCGCGATTGCTTTAGTTTGGTTTCTGGCCCCGATATTCACGAAAGCTTTGCGCAAGCGGGTGTTCTTGTTCCGCGACCCGCCCGCCAAGGATGCCAAGCTTAGAATTGTTCGCGACTATATTTACCGCTCGCGGGAGTTTTTGCGCGCCGCGATGCAGGTGGCTCTGCTCGCGCTCTTTGCCATCATTTTGAAAAACATTCCCCCGCTCGGGCAAGACTGGCTGGTCAAGCTCGCCCAAGGTCTCGCCGTGGTCTTCCTGCTCTACCGCGTGATTAAAACCTTTGTCTCCAATCCGCTGTTTCAAAAGCTCGCAACGTGGATTGTTATCCCGCTCGCAGTGCTGGCGGTGTTTGGCTATTATGACAATCTGATGGACACTTTGAACGGAACGACGCTCATGAAAATGGGGGATACGCCGATCACGATTATGACGCTTGTCAGGCTCGGCATTTTCGGCGCGCTGTTTTTCTATCTCGGCAATATTTCCAATACTAAAGGCCAAAATGCCATCCGCTCTCAGGAAGGGCTGGACGTCGGTGTGCGCGAGATCGTCGCCAAATTATTCCAAATCCTGCTGTTCATCATTCTCTTTGTCTTGATTTTAAGCTTTGCCGGCATACCGCTCTCGGGGCTTGTGGTTATTTTCTCCGCAGTCGGCCTCGGTATTGGTTTTGGCCTACAGCCGATTGCCGCGAATTTTATTTCCGGTCTTATCATCCTCTTTGACCGCTCGGTGAAGGCGGGGGATTTTGTTGTGCTGCCTGACGGCCAGCAAGGTACGGTCGAGGCGATTAATATGCGCTCTACCGTTGTTGAAACCGCGGACGGCAAAGACATCATGGTGCCCAATACCAAATTTACCGAAGATGCCTATGAGAACTGGACGCATAAAGATCCGCGCCAACGCTATGAGGTTGAGTTTTCGGTGCATTACGATACCGATTTGGATAGTCTCGAAGATATTCTCATCCCCGAAGTGCTCAAACATCCGCAAGTGCTCAAAGAGCCGGAACTTCCCGATCTGGAACTCCGCAGTTTCGGCGATAGCGGTGTTAATATGGCGATCGAGTTTTGGTGCGAAGGTATTGATGACGGGCCGAATAAATTCACATCAGACGTAAATTTCATCGTCTGGCGCACGCTTAGGAAACATGGTATTACAATTCCTTATCCGCAACATGAGGTTAAATTGCTAAAATAACGGGGACGCATAATGGCTACAGATAAAGATACTGCAATTCGGATTTCTGACCTAGAGACCGATGTCAGGCGGCTAATGGCAGAATCCAAAGCCGGCAAAACCGTTTGGTATAAGGACTGGCGCGAAGTCATGAAGGCCGTTGCTCTGCCGTTCTCTTTTGCTATCGGCATGATTGCTTTTTATGATCAGGTGATTTTACGCGCTGATAAAGAGGATGCGGAGGCGGGGCGGCGCGCGGAAGCCAGCATGCGCGAGCTCAGTGATTTGAATGCGAAGACTTATGCATTAAATGCAACAGGCGGGGGAGCGGAGTCCTCCGCCATCATTGCGGCCACTCAGGGACAGCGCGAAAGGCTTGTTAAAATTGCCTATGACTATTGGCAGCAAAAGAGGGGTTTCTTCACCTCCTCCGAGACACAGATATTGGCAAATGAGCTACAATTTTTAAACCAGACAGATAAGGCGCTGGAAGTGGCCAACAGACTTGACGACTTGATCTATGGCGCCGCCGCAGAGGTTAATCATAATGTGTTTAAGGCGCGTATTCTTTATGTCGACGGCCCGGCTCAGAATATAGCCAAGGCACGGGAACATATGCGCATAGCGACGAAACACACACTAGATTTACGCGAGCAACAAAAAATGCCGATGACGGCCACAATCGCAAGCGCGGCTTTAAATTATGAATTGCAAGCCGAGAGCAAGTGCGAGGATTTTCGCGGCTTTGCGCGGGTAACACAGTCTATATGGGACGAGAATCCAGAGTTGTTTGGGGGGCTAAAAGCCGACACGCGTAAGCTGCTCGATGTTTACGACGTGCGCTGCCCGGCAGAGTAACCCCTACCACCCGCCGCCTCCGCCGCCTCCGCCGCCTCCGCCGGATGAGCCGCCGCCGGATGAGCCTCCGCCTGAGGATTGGCTGACGGGGGCTGCTGCTGCGACGCCTGCGGTCATTGCGGTGGCCAGGGCGCTGCTCATTTTAAACGGGCTGCCGCCTTTGCCGTCCATCAGCGAGCCGTGGGCATAGCTAGGCTGATAATCTTTGGCTTCAAGCGGAAGCGTGTTCTCAAATTGTTTTGTCCAAGGTTTCTCGGCCCCCAAAGCCACCGCATAAGGCATGAAGCGCTCATAAAGCTCGGTGGTCATGGCCGGCGGTTTTTCGCCCAGCGGATTGGCCGTATTGATGCGGGCTTTCTCTGCTGTTTCCAAATAGAGTTTAAAGCCGTCAATTTCGGAACTAATCTGCGCGCCCTTTTTTGTTGGGGCGCGGAGCAGGATAAAAAACAAAATATTCATCGCGGCAAGGGCGGCCAAAATAGCGAGAAAGACCGGGCCGTTGGTCGAGACGGGCTGCTTCATCACAAAGACGATAATGGCGATACTGGTCACCATGCCGAGCAGGCCCCAACCGGCATTTGATCTATGGTAATCCCGGCCATAATTTTTCTGAATATAGCGGGTAAATTTCGTGACCTTGCTGTAAAAGCTAGTGTCAGTGGTTTTATCCATGACGATTTTGCCGTCGCGCTCGCCAAAGAAAATATCCAGTAATTTGCGCTCATCTGGCAAAAGATTGGCCGTATTCCGATTGTCGAGCATGGACTGTAGTGTCGTCTTTTTCTTGGTCGCGTGGATATCGAGCACATCTTTCATCGACAGGCTCATGAGAGTTGCTGTCAGGGCGTCCATTTTGCGAAAGCCTTTATGGTGGATATGGTGTACGGCGGCGGCGGAATAATTTTTGGGCGGCTCATAGCGGGCAAAGACAGGCGGCTTTTGCGGGTCGCGCCCCACGCGTCCCCACATGGTCATATAATAGAAGAGCAGCGCTAAGCCGCCAAAGCCGAGCAAGATAGGCCCGCCTTTGCGAATCCAGTTAAGTTCGCGGAGACGCTCTTGGCTCATCGGGTCAATGAGGCCGGGGGCAATAGCGGCTGCGACGGTTAAGCCTTCCTTGCGGCGGAGACGCCGGATGGCTTCAAACCTTATGACATTATACTGTGTTTCAGACGCATAATCTGAACCTGCCTCTTCAAATCCGCCCGTATAGGCGAGGTGTTCAATAATCTCTGCCCCTTGCGGGAAGATGATGGTGGCGGTGGCTTTCTCAATCGGGAAATTCCAATAAGACCCTGTCGCGTTCCAATAGATTTCGTCTTTATCGCTATGACGCCGAACCTGCTCATTGATATGATATTTGATTTCATAGCGGTGCGGGCCGTTATCCAGAAATATATTGGCATTACCGATGCGCCATGTGACGGCATTTCCATCTGTGCTGATAGAATAAGCCTCTTTATTTCCGTCGCGGCGGATTGAGAGAAGCTCATATTCATTTTTGAGTTTTACGCCTTCAAACTTATAATAGAGCGGCATTTCCCGGAAGATGCCGCGGCGGATCTCATTGCCTTCGGAGATAATGTCGATGGTTTCCGTAATGACCAACCCGCCGCTTTGCTCGACTTCGATCTTGACATCATAGGAGGTTATTTTTTCTTCCGCCCATGCGGCCGTAAACAGCAAACAGGAGAGTAGAAACCCAAAAGCAAAACGTATCATGTGCCGAACTCCACATTGGGGACGACGGCATCAGCCTCGTCAATTTCGAAATAGTCCTGCATTTTAAAGCCTAGCGGCCCGGCGATGAGGTTGGACGGCACGCTGCGCACTTTGATATTCAGCCCGCGCACAGCGCCATTATAAAAGCGCCTCGCCATTTCGATTTTATCTTCGGTGTCGGATAGCTCATTTTGCAAATCGAGAAAGTTCTGGCTGGCTTTCAGCTCGGGGTAATCTTCGGCCAGAGCGATCAGTTTTCCGACAGGGCGTTTAAGCGCGCCTTCCGCCGCGCCGCGCGCCTTGGGGTCATTGCCTGCGGCCAGCGCCAGATTGCGCTTTTCGGTGACGTCAATAAACAGCTGTTTCTCATGTTTGGCATAGCCTTTGACTGTCGAAACAAGCCGCGGGATGAGGTCGGCGCGGCGCTTGAGCTGCACCTCGATATCGCTCCAGCCGTTCTCCGCCATCTGCCGCAGGCCGACGAGCTGGTTGAAAATGACAACCCCGCCAATAGCGAGGAGGACGACAAGACCGAGTAGAATGAACAGCATAAGCTTACCCCTTTGATTTTAATCTAAGAGCATTCGAGCGGTTTGGCAAATGAGAGTTTGGGGCAGGATAATGGGGTTGTTGTCATCCCCTTTATTCTGTCATTCCGGGGCCCGGAGGGAACCCGGAAGACCGAGCCGTTGGGCACCCTCTTTCGTTTAGCCCGCAAACTCTCGACCTTCCGGGTTCTGCTACGCAGCCCCGGAATGACAGAATAAAGATAAGTTTGGACTGGACAATCACCATTTGAGTTTCGCGCCCGCCTCAGCTAACAGTCGCCTTATGACCAAGCCTAAAAAACCCATCTGTCTTATCACCGGAGCTTCGGCGGGTATCGGCGCGGCGATTGCGCGCGAATATGCGGCCCGGGGCTGGGATTTGGCGCTGTGCGCCCGCCGCGAAGCGCCCATGACCGCGCTGGCGACGGCGCTGAAAAAAGACTTTGGCACTACCAGCCATATTTTCGAAATCGATTTGTTTGACCTCGACGCTACGGATAATTTGCTTCAGCGTTTGAAGGCCAAGGGGCTCGAAATTGACGGGCTTGTTAATAATGCCGGTTATGGCCATCCGGGGTCTTATTTGGCCAGCGATTGGGATGACCATGCCAAGTTTATCCAGCTTATGCTGACAGCGCCGAGCGAACTGGCGCGCAAGCTCACCCCGGCCATGGCAAAGCGCGGTTTTGGCCGAATTATCAATGTCGCCTCTCTCGCAGGGCATTTGCCGGGCTCCAAGGGCCATACGCTTTATGCCGCCGTCAAAGCCTATCTAATCAAATTCTCGGAAAGCCTGAACGCCGAACTTAGCAGCAAAGGCGTGCATGTTACCGCGCTGTGCCCCGGATTTGTTTTTACCGAATTTCACGATGTTAACGGCACGCGCGAGGCGGTTAATAAAATGCCCGGCTTTATGTTTATGGAGGCGCAGGACTGCGCTGAACTCGCGGTCGAAGCTTGCGAGCGCAACCGCGCCGTCTTTATCCCCGGCGGGGTGAATAAATCATTGGCGGTTCTGGCGCGAATTCTTCCGGGCTCAGCGGCGCAAAAATTAATGGCAAAAAACTCCCACCGGATAAGAAAAGATTAAAATGAAAGCCGACCCACGTTTATATGTCGCCCTTGACCTTCCCTCCTTGGACGCGGCTCGGGCCATGGTCGAGGCTTTGGGCGAGGCGGTTATCAGTTATAAAATCGGATTGCAGCTTCTGCCTATAGGCGGGGCAGAGCTGGGTCAGGAGCTTAAAGCGCTTGGCAAAAATGTGTTTTATGATTTCAAGCTTCACGATATCGGCGCGACGGTCGAAAAAGCGGCGCGTTCAATTAGCGGTCTTGGCGCTGACCTTTTGACCGTGCACGCCACGCCCGATGTTATGGCTTCGGCGGCGCTAGGGCGAGGAGATAGCGATCTTAAAATTCTCGGCGTCACGGTTCTGACGTCGCTGGACCAAGCTGCACTGGAAGAAATAGGCTATCACGAAAGCGCCGAAGAGCTTGTCATGCGCCGCGTTGATCAGGCTTTAATTGCGGGCATAGACGGCGTTGTTTCCAGCCCGCTGGAAGCCGCTAAAATTCGCAAACGCGTGCCCGATGATTTCCTGATTGTGACGCCGGGCGTGCGCATGCCGGGCGGGGATAAAGGCGACCAGAAACGGATTGCCACGCCGCATGATGCCTTAAAGTCTGGAGCGTCGCATATTGTTGTTGGCCGCCCGATTACAGCGGCGGATGATCCGCAACGCGCGGCGCGGGACATTTTGAAAAACATGGGCGCTTAAGAAACCACAAAAAAACCCTCCGCCCTAGGGCGAAAGGTCTTAGATGTGGACTTTCTTTATAGCTGAATTTATCTAGCTACGCAACCCCTAGCCGCAACGGCGGTCATGACCGCGGTTCCAACCGCCGCCGTGACCCCAGCGGTCGCCATAACGCGACGCATGTGTCACAACTGTGCAGCCTGACCAATAAGGCACGGCGACAGGGACAGGGTAACGGACATAAATGATCGGGCGGACAACGCGGTAATAGGTTGTCTGCGGAACGGGTTTTACGACATTATAGCAGCCGAGAACACGTCCGCCGCCGGGGTTGTGGACGCTGACCGGGCAAGACGTGGCTTGCAGGCTTTCATTCAAGCCAAGGCCGGGAACAGATGTTGTCCCGCCGGAAAAACCGTACATTTGGACATCGCCGCCTGTGTAACTATTGCTGATGGAGCCTGTGCCGTAAGTGGCATCTGCATAAGATGACGACATTGTACTGCCATATGAAGAGCCGCCATATGAAGAACCATAAGAATAAGATGTGCTTGGCGATGCTCGGTAGCTGGACGTGCTATAAGACGGAGCCGACTCATATGAGGATACAGATGAGTTTGACCAACTGCCAAGCGCAGGAAGGCTCGAAGAAGACCCGGAACTATTGCAATAGGTTCCGCTGTTACAGCCGGCAAATGCCGCGCTGGATATAAGTGTTGTTGCGGCGATAGCTGCAACGGCTGAAATAATACGGGACATAGACCCACCTCTCGTTTTGATACATTTGCCGTAAGCTCAGCAATTCATGTGCCAGACACGGAGAACTGGCAAAATGATTCCCCTAAAAAGAGAGTGCCGAAATGAAAAAGCGGCACCTTTAAAAGGCGCCGCTTCGTCTTCCCCACAAACTGTATAAGGCGTTAGTACGTCCAGCGTCCTTGAGGCGCGCCGTAACGGGCATTATGTCCGGGGTGCATATTATGAGGCGCTGGGCCGCATGTCGGCACAGGCGTTGGCACAGCGTAAGGCACATTGACGACAGGATTAACCACCCGTGTCGGCAGTTTGCGCTTACAAATGACTTGCGTTGCCATGGTATTGCCAAACATTGTCGGGCCGGAGGTTTTTTCCCAATAGGTGCCATCAGCTCCGACATTGGACGCATAAGTGCCGTTTTGTGTCAGAACAGGCGTGGTGGCCTGTCCGCCCATCATAGGCGCAGAATAACGGCCCATGGCCGGGCCTTGGACGTAAGTGTCCGGCAATGTGATGCCGTAACTTTGGCGGCCCATTGCAGGCATTTGGGCCATCGTATCAGGCAGAGTAATGCCGTAACCTTGGCTACCCATTGCAGGCATTTGGGCCATCGTATCTGGCAAAGTAATGCCGTACCCACGGCTCATCATAGGAAAAGGACGCGGCGCAACGCCGCCATTGGCGAGAGGCTGCGGCACTGCGCGTCCTGAATTAAGCGCCATATCGGCGTGGGCAGGATTGCGGTCAACATAAGATGTTGGCACATAAGCAATGCCCGGCGTGAAGGTATTGTCGCCATATTGGCGCGGCGCAAATTTTGAAGGATCATAACCCTGTCCGGTCCATGTGCGCAAAGGCTGAGCAATGACAGGGGCTTGATAAACAGGCGGAGCGACATAAGGCGCGGCGATAGGCGCCATATCAACACGGATCGGCGTGCCGACATCTGTACGGCAATAATTGGTTGAGGTCGGGAAACATCCGCCTGTAAAGCCTGACGGCGCATCAGACAATCCGGCGCTCGGGCCCATGCTGTGAACGCGCATAATTGAAACATTTGGCGCGCGGTTGAACTGAACTGACCGCAGATGACCCATTGGGTGACGGGTATTTATTGTCATCGGACCAAACACAGGCTGTGTGCTCGGAATAACATTAACGGACATGCCGCATTGCGCGGCGGGGATGCCATAGCCGCATCCACCGGCTAATGCCGGGGTTGAAAACCCTATTAAACTCAGGCTGCTTACGGCCGCCAAACCTAAAACTTTGATACGCATTATCGCGTCTCCCACTTTGTTTTCGGGCCTTAGCCCGTTTTGATATTCACCACGCTCACCTTCATCAGCGAAGGCAGCTAAAAAATTACGGTGCAAAGGGCAAAGAGGGCCTTAAAAGTCGTAGGCTATCCCGCCGCGTTCCCAATCGCCAAAGCGTGTGGGTTCCGCACCTTTCGGCCCGGCATGTTCAGACGGACGCTTAGCCTTTTCCGCCTTGGCCTTACGGCGCGCGGCAGCTTCCTCAAGCGCTCGCTTTGCAGCGGGGCTTAAGTCTTTATTCGGGGCGGCATTTTCGGGAATGTAGGACATTCCCTCTTGCTAACGCCCCAATGGCTATGCGTCAAACCTGTTGGCCTGACCTCACATATGAAAAACCCAAAGGCCGTCCGTGTGAGCCGTTTTGTTACACGATGAGCCTTAGAATTTGATTAAACGCGTGTTTGGGTTTCATTTACCATGTTTAACGCCGTGACGGGCTTCAAAAATTACTATAGGGGCGGCGCATGAGTGATAAACCGGACATAAAAGAGCGCGATAATTCTTCTCTGACCTCTCGTAGATTAGCGGCCATGACCGTCAAAGAGGTGATGGAAAACCATAATCCTTTGGAGCAGGTTTTGGCCGGGCAAACGGATTACGGCATGCTTGAGGCGCGTGACCGCGCCTTTGTGCGGCTGATTGCAGCGACGACATTTCGGCGGATGGGGCAGATTGATGCCGCGCTTAAGCCTTTTGTGCGGGAAAGGCCGCCCAAGCTGGTTTATGCCGCTCTCCAGACGGCGGCCGCGCAGCTCCTTTATCTCGGCACTCCGCCTCATGCGGCGGTCGGCGAGACCGTGGCGATGCTAAAATCGCGCGGTAGTTCCAAAGGCTTTGCCAATATGGCCAATGCGGTTTTGCGCCGCGTGGCCGAGGAAGGCCCGAAGCTGGCAGGCTCCCAGCCGCCCAAGATTAATATTCCCGGCTGGATTCGGGGCGAATGGGAACGTAGCTATGGCCGCCACGCGGGCCGAAAAACGGCGGCGCAACTGATTAAAGACCCTTGTCTTGATATCACGGTCAAATCCGATGCCGCCGGATGGGCCGAAAAACTCGGGGGGCAGGTGATTGGCGCGCAGACCGTCCGGCTGGATAAAATCGGCGACGTCACAGCGCTGGAAGGCTTTGAAGACGGCGAATGGTGGGCGCAGGACGTGGCCGCGAGCCTCCCCGTGCAGCTTTTGGGCGATGTTAAAGGCTTGCGCGTGCTGGATTTATGCGCCGCTCCGGGCGGTAAAACGCTGCAACTTGCCGCCAAAGGCGCCGTGGTAACGGCGCTGGATAGGTCCGAAGGCCGTCTTTGCCGCGTTGAAGAGAACCTAAAGCGCGCCAAACTCGCCGCTGAAATCATCTGCGCGGACGCCCTCGAATGGTCGCCAGAACACCCAGATTTTGATATCGTGTTGCTCGACGCGCCGTGTTCAGCCACAGGCACATTTCGCCGTCATCCCGACGTACTTTATAATAAGACGCCCAAAGATGTGGCCAATTTGGTGCGCTTGCAGGACAAATTATTGGCCAAAGCGGCGGCATTTGTGCGCCCCGGCGGAACATTATTATACTGCACCTGCTCGCTACAGCCCGTCGAAGGCCAGCCTCGAATCGATAAATTTTTACAGAATGTGCCAGATTTTCGCCTTATTCCAGTCCTAGAGGCTCCAAGCTTGGCCCTGCCGGAGGACGCATTTTCCACCGGAGGCCTTAGGTCCCTGCCGTATTATCTGGAGGATAAGGGGGGTATGGACGGCTTTTTTATCGCTCGGCTTGAGCGCGAAAAATAAGACGAAAGGTAAGGCTGTATTAACCTTGTTTTGGTCTAAGTTTTGCAACTGAGCTTTGTGATGTTTCAAAATGGGAGGCTCCTATGAGCACGAACACAATTTATAAATCCGGCGCAATCGCCGTAATCACTCTGGCGGGACTGTCGGTGACAGCTTGCGCCAATGCACAATCTTCGCGTTATGGTAATGTTTATGATTATGAGAGCGGGCAAAGCTGCGGTCAGTCCTGCGTAGCGCCTGCTGCGCCTGTCACGTCCTCGCGCTATGGCAGCACAGTCGCGCCCGGCCCCGTCTATGTGGATTGCAGAACTGTTGGAACATGTGCGCAGCCTGCGCCGACATATACGCAGCCAGCCACAGTGTATTCACAGCCTGCGCCTGTGCAGTCTTACCAAACATATTCGCAAAACACATATTCAGCGCCTGTTAACTGTCCGGCCGGAACAACGTCTCAACCTGACGGCACTTGTATGCAGTCAAGCTATAGCGCGCCGACAACAAGCTATTCCACAGGCTCTAGCTATTCTTCTGGCTCCAGCTACTCATCCGGTTCAACAACATATGGCGAGCCTGTCAATTGTCCGGCCGGCACAACGGCTCAGTCTGACGGTACATGTATGCAAGGCGCATCGTCGTCCTATAGCGTGACCTTGCCGGATACGCACGCGCCGTCAGCTTCTTATGGCTATAGCTCATCCAGCTATTCATCCGCCTCTTCTGCGCCGGTTGACTGCCCGGCTGGCACAACGGCCCAGTCTGACGGCACCTGTATGCAAGGCGGGTCTTCGTCTTACACCGGAAGCTCTGTTGAGCTTTATACAGGCGACGCGACAACATCGAACTCTAACACATCATCTTATGGCTATACGTCTGATGGTGGTTACGGCGCGACAGATTATTTGCCGATCCGCAAATAATACAGCCAATTTTTAAAACCCGCCCGGCTTAAGCTGCGGCGGGTTTTTTTATGTCTTATGTCCCATTTTTCGATGAGGGACTCTGCTTGCGCGGGCTCTAAGTCACTGATAATAGGAGATTATGCCAGAGATGACACTCATATCGCCGTCTATATTATCTGCTGATGTTGCCGCTTTGCGTGGGGCGCTGGCCTAGCATGTCGCGGCGTATCCCGCTTTTCACCCTGTTCGGGGCAAGCCTGAAACAGTTTTATCAGCGCTTCGCAGTCGATATTGGCGGGCCTGCGCGGTTTTTTAATCTGCGTGCGGGAAAGCCCGCAATTTTTCACGATATGCGTCCCTCACTGATTTACGGGGATAAGGCCGCAGGTGAGGCCCTGCTGAAAGGCCATTTTGAATTTGCAGGCCAGAAGCTGGATGTTGGCGCTCAGGGCGACCCTTGGACGATTGCCGTGCCCTCGACCCGTTTTGCTGATTGGCTTCATGGGTTTCATTGGATGTCTAATCTAGCTGTCTCTAAAGACAAAGCCGCGCCCATTCGCGCCCGAGTGTTGGTTGATACATGGATCGAGACTTACGGACAGTGGAATAGCTTTGCCTGGCAGCCCAATATTTTAGCAGACCGGCTTTATGTATGGCTGTCCTTATGGTCGCCACTGCTGACGGGGGATACGCTTGGCGAGAAATCCCAAACCCGGCGCAGCTCTATGCTGCGGCAGCTCAAGCGCTTGCGCATAGTCTATCGGCGCACAGAGCCGGGCTTGCCGCGTTTCAAAGCGGCGGCGGTGTTGGCGATGGGCGGCGCACGGCTTAAGGACAAAACGGACGGCTTTCTGGCGCGCGGGCTCGATTGGCTGGACGACGAGATCGAGATGCAGATACTTTCTGACGGCGGACATATCTCGCGCAGCCCCGCGCAAACTTTGGAAGCGCTGGAAATATTATTGACGCTGGACAGTCTTTTGCAGGCGCGCGGCGTGGAAGGCTCGCGCGCGATGAGCCGGGCCATTGACCGCCTGACTTCGATCATTCCTTTTTTCACCTCGGGCGGCGGCATATCGGGCGGTGGTGGGCTTGCTTGTTTTCAGGGTAGCGGCGAAGGCGACGCGGCGCGGATAAAGGCGGTGATGAAAGCCTCGCCCGGAACGCCAAAGCCTTTCGGCTATTGTCCGCATACAGGCTATCAGCGCATTGAGCAGAACGGCACAGTGTTGATTGTCGATACCGGAGCAACTTCGCCCCGCCCTTATGATCTGGACGCCCACCTCGCCCCGCTGGCTTTCGAGCTGTCTAATGATTTGGGACGCATGGTAGTCAATTGCGGCTGGACGGAGGGGCAGCCTGCGGCATGGCGGCGGGCTATGCGCTCAACAGCGGCGCATAATGCGCTTATATTTGACAATGCATCATCAGGCAGATTACTCAAACGAGGTTGGCAAAGCCGCGCGGCCGGGGAGGCTGTGGCTATCGAAGCGGGGCCTGTACGCTCTGTGCGCAAGGAACAAAAAGAAGGAGTTTGGCTTGAAACCTCACATGACGGCTACCGCGAAGAGACCGGGCTCACCCATCGGCGGCGCTTTTATATGTCGATTGAGGGCGACGATATTCGCGGCGAGGATAGCCTTTTTGTGCCTTTGGGCGCGGTGCCGCTCAGCAATGCCGAAAAACCGTTTCAGATACGGTTTCATTTCCATCCCGATGTGCGGGTTAGTCTCTCGCAAGATCAACAAAGCGCTCTCATCGTTCAGGGCGGCAAAGCGGGATGGCGCTTTCGCACCGATGGCGGGCCGCTAGCTTTGGAAGATTCGATTTATCTCGGAAACGGCCATAAGCCCATGCGCTGTCAGCAGCTTGTGATCTCCGGCTTGGCCTATTGCGACAGCGACGGCGAGGCGCGAAGCAATCGTGTGCGCTGGTCGTTCCGTAAATTGGCAGCCCGTACATCAGGCGTGCGAAAATCATGAGCGCGAAGTCCGCAAATGGCGGCATGCTCCGCTCGCAATGGCTGGCCAAGGGCTTGGTCATTTTATTTGACGCTTTGCTCGGCGGCCTGTCTATGTACGGCGCGATCCAATGGCGCTATGATTTTTTGAACAAACCCATTCCGAATAATGTTGATGAGAATGCCGGGTTTATAATGTTCGGTCTTGTTATTTTTATCTGGCTTTTCACCGGTGTTCACCGCGCGATATGGCGCTTCACCTCGCTTAATGATATCCGCAAATTGCTCGAAGGCGTGTTTCTCGTCTGTATTCTTACGCCTCTTATTTTGTTTTTATTCGTAGACCGCGCCGAGCACTTTCCGCGCTCGGCTCCGATTATATCGGGCGCATTGTTTTTTCTGCTCCTGACCGTCAGCCGCTTGGTCATCATGTTGATCCAAAATGGCGATCTCCGCGCTTTGTTTCGGGCGAAAGTCACGGCAAAGAAAAACGCGATCCTGATCGGCACGGGGGCTTCGCTTCATAATTATCTGCGCGATAGTTCCCGCCAAAGCGGCGGGCCGGGCTATAATATTCGCGGGCTTATTGATACTGATGACAGCTATCGTGGCCGTTCCATTCGCGGCGTGCCCGTGATTGGCAGTCTGGAAAATTTGCGCAGTGTCTATGCGCGCATGGCCTCGGGGCTGACCGCGCCGCCGACTCTGATCGCAACCGATCCAAACCCCGACCGGGCCCAAGCCTATGATTTGGTCAAGACGGCCTCTGAAATCGGGGCCCCGCTGGCCCGCGTCAGCCGAGGCGGCTCGGATAGCCTCAGTCCGTTTGAAGCGGCTGACCTTATCGGGCGCGAAGCGCGGGCTTTGGACATCACGCCGGTGCGCCGTCTTATCGATGGCCGCCGCGTCATGATAACGGGGGCGGGCGGCTCTATTGGCTCTGAGCTTTCGCGGCAGATCGCAGCGCTATCCCCGGCCAAGATTATCCTTGTCGATCAATCCGAATTTAATCTCTATAATTTGGATAGGTTGATGCACGAGCTTCTGCCCGATGACGGAGAGGTGGAGTGGGCGGCGCGTCTTGGCGATGTTTGCGACAAAGTGCGAATGGAGGGGATTTTTAAAGCCCATAAGCCGGAAATCATCCTCCACGCGGCGGCCTTGAAACACGTCCCGCTCGGGGAGACCAACCCGATCGAGACGCTAAAAACCAATATTGTCGGCACCAAGATAATTATTGACCTAGCTGTGAAATACGGCGCTGAAAGCTTCACACTTATCTCGACCGATAAAGCCGTGGCCCCGACCAATATTATGGGCGCGAGCAAACGCGTGGTTGAAATGCTGACCATGGCCAGCGAGGCGGCAGAGACCAATCTTTCAGCTTCTGCAGTGCGTTTTGGCAATGTGTTGGCCTCGACGGGATCGGTCATTCCTTTATTTGAAGAACAGATCGCGCGCGGCGGGCCTGTGACCGTGACTCATAAAGATGTGAACCGCTATTTCATGACCACGGACGAAGCCGCCGCGCTCGTGCTGCAAGCCGCTGCGCTCAATGCCTATCAGGCGCAGCGCCAAGCCTCGATTTACGTGCTCGAAATGGGCGAGCCGGTCAATATCGCCCGGCTGGCGCGGCAGCTTATCCGGCTACGCGGCTTTGTTCCTGACCGCGATATCAAGATCGAATATACAGGCTTGCGCCCCGGCGAAAAACTGACCGAGGATTTAACTGCGGTCGATGAAAATCTGGAGAGCACCTATGTTAAAGGCGTGCTGCGTTTTACCGGCGAAGTCGCCGACCCGGCCTCGGCCCTCCGGCGAATTGATAAATTGCTGGCCGCGATTGCCAAGCGCAATAAGCCGCAAATCAAAACCGCGCTTAAAGCGCTTCTGCCTGACTATGAACCTAATGGCGGCTTGTCCCGATAGCGGCCTCATGTTAGGGCGGCGAAAACACTCTAGTGAATGGATTCGCCCCGATGCCAGCCCCCAATCCCGACCTTCCTCCTTTTGACCCTGCCCGCCTTGCGCCGGTCAAGCGCGCCCTGATTTCGGTCTCGGATAAATCACGACTAATCGACCAAGCGGCAGCTCTGCATGCGCGCGGCGTGAAATTGATCTCGACAGGCGGCACGCATAAAGCGATTTTAGCGGCAGGTATTCCGGTCAAAGATGTTTCGGAACTGACAAAGTTTCCCGAGATGATGGATGGCCGGGTCAAGACATTGCACCCCATGGTGCATGGCGGCTTGCTGGGTGACCGCGACCTCGCCTCGCACCGTGATGCCATGCATGATCACGGCATCCTCTCAATTGATTTGCTGATCGTCAATCTCTACCCGTTTGAACAAGCAGTGGCCTCCGGCGGCAGCTACGAAATGTGCGTCGAGAATATCGACATTGGCGGCCCGGCTATGATCCGCGCGGCGGCTAAAAATCACGCCCATGTCGCGGTTTGTGTCGACGGCGATGATGTCGAGGCGGTGCTGGCCGATATGGACGCCAATGACAATCAAACCACGGGGGCTTTGCGCCAGAAACTCGCGGCGAAATGCTACGCCCGCTCGGCGGCTTATGATGCTTCGATAGCTAATTATTTCGCAGATCACATGGGCGATATGGCCCCGCCTTACCGCGCCCAAGGCGGCAAGTTGAAACAGACATTACGCTACGGCGAGAACCCGCACCAGACGGCAGCGTTTTATGCAGACGGCTCTGATCGTCGGGGCGTGGCGACGGCCGAGCAATTACAAGGCAAAGCTTTGTCTTATAATAATATCAACGACACTGACGCCGCTTATGAACTTGTCGCCGAATTTGGCGATCATAACCAAGGGGCTCGGCCAGCGGTCGCGATTATCAAACACGCCAATCCCTGCGGCGTGGCTACGGCGGATGATTTTATCACCGCCTATAAAAATGCGCTGGCCTGCGATCCGGTTTCGGCCTTTGGCGGCATTGTTGCCCTTAACGGTAATCTCGATAAGGAAACCGCCGAGCAGATTGTCAAAGTCTTTACCGAAGTCGTGATTGCGCCCTCAGCTGACGCGGACGCAATCGCGGTTTTCAAGAAGAAGAAAAACCTACGGCTGTTAATTGCGGGCGGTCTGCCCGATGTGCGGGCGCCGAGCCTGACCCAGCGCAATGTCGCGGGCGGTATATTGGTGCAAGACCGCGATAATGGCTATGTCTCCGATGCGGATTTGAAAATTGTGACAAAACGCAAGCCCACAGATGCCGAAATGGCGGATATGCGCATGGCGTGGACAGTCGCCAAACACGTCAAATCCAACGCTATTATTTATGTTAAGGACGGCGCTACGGCGGGTATAGGCGCGGGCCAGATGAGCCGCATTGACAGCGCCAGAATTGCCGCCCGCAAAGCCGAAGACGCGCAAAAAGCGGCGGGCTGGGACGCGCCGAAAACAAAAGGCTGCGCCTGTGCCTCCGACGCCTTCTTCCCCTTCGCCGACGGCATGCTAGCCGCAGCAGCAGCAGGCGCCACAGCGATTATTCAGCCGGGCGGAAGTATAAGGGACGACGAAGTGATAAAGGCGGCGAACGAGCAAGGGATTGCGATGGTGTTTACCGGGATGCGGCACTTTAGGCATTAGAAATGAAATTACCTAATCCAAGGGATGAAGATGACGCAAAAGTGCTTAAAAATATTGCAGAGCACGGATTGCATATCATCCATGTTATGGAAGAAGAAAACCTTCCTCAATTTACATATTCAATGGGGTTGGGGTATTCTTTTAACCACCCCGAAACCCTTATAATCGGTTTAAAATACGAGTTGTCAAAATGGATGCTAAATCATTTGACTCATTTATTGCGCGGCGGCGATAAAAAATTTGAAAATGGACAAACATCGCCAGATTTTTTAGATGGATTTGCCTGTAATTTCAAATCAGTTCGGCCAGATAAAATTGATGAATATTTGGCCTGGAACTCATGGCTGTATAATAGCCAATCATACTCGGCATTACAATTAATCTACCCTAACACCTCCGGTGTTTGGCCGTGGGATGATGAAGCAGATGATTACTTCAAATGGGTCCAACCTATTTTGAGTGATTAAATAGGTCAGCCAAACCTCACAACGCCCTTTAATTCCGCAAGCCTATCCCGCTTTGCTGTTCGTAATTCAAAACCCCCAAACACACCGCTCATCCCAGCGAAAGCTGGGACCCAGAGTCCCTGATGTATCGGTTGGTGGCTCTGGTATTTGTTGGAGTTGGTAAACTTAAATTGATGGGGTGTTTGAGGCGAAGTTTGGATAACTGGATCCCAACTTTCGTTGGGATGCACGGGAGGAGGGGTGTATCCTTACTCCAATCCCAAGCTATCCCCAAATTCCGAATAGCTCCGTGTCTTCCGCGCTTCCATATCCGCCTCGCTTGGCGGGTTGCTCGCATAGTCAAAACTCACGCCCGTGCCTTCGATGATGCGGTTCATCATGTTGAACAGGGCGCAGATTTGCACGGCGTCATAGAGGGCGCGCTCGCTCCAGCCAACGGCGTAAACGGCCTGCGCGTCCGCGCTCCTCAAAGGTTCAAGCTTTGTGAGTTTGGCAGCGTAATGCAGCAGCGGTTTCATCTTGGCCTCTATGGGGGCGCTGTCGATATCCTTCATCAGCGCGTCTATCACATCGTCGGTAATGCCAAAGACATTGGCGTAGAGACGATGCGCGCCGTAACAAAAGCTGCAGGCATTTAGCCCCGAGACATAGACCGCGATCAGTTCGCGCTCGGCAATGGTCAGCGGGCTCTCTGCGCGCAGCAGCGCGTCATGATAAGCGAGCAATGGCCGCACTTGCGCCGGGAAGGCTTTGAACACATCGGCGAGATGCGGGGTTTCCGGGAGGGAGGGAAAGAGAGCCATGATTAGGCCTCCTGCGTTTCGGCTAAGCTCCAGCCGCCTTTTCCTGTGAGCTTGCGCAATACGAGATAGAGCAACAGGCCTATCGGCCCGGCCATGAAGGTGAAAAACAGGCAGGGGATTAAGAGCCAGTGATTAAAGCCGCGCCGCCTTGCGTCCCGCGCTTCCCAAGCGCCGATAAATAAATCAAACACCAGATAATTCGCCCAGCCAATAACCAGACCGACATCGGCGGAGAATAATGTGCGCACGCCTTCAATGGAAGTGAAGCCGCCGCCGTCCGCGCCATGTCCGGCATAGGCCATGATAAAACCGCCGCTATAAACCACGCCGAGGAGGAGCGGATAGAACATCGAATGGACGAGTTTTTCGGTCACGTTCCATTTCGGGGCGAGAATTAAGAGCGCCCAAGCGGGCATAACTGAATAATTGATAAGCGAAAAAACAAGATCGTAATTCATGATGTAACCTTTCGACGGGGCCTCGGAGATAGGCTCAAAACGCGCCAACGCCTAGGAAAAACTAGGTTGGAGACCGGGGTGAAAACCCGCCCGCCTGTCCGGCGCCTGAAAATATTTTAATGTTTTGCTGAATATCAGGCCACATTCCTGCCTTTTTTCGCGCCATGTTTTACCCATCACTATGGAGAGTATCATGAGAAAACATCTGATTATGACGGCGGCTTCGCTCAGCCTTATGTCCTTGGCCGCCTGCACGACAACAGGCAATACCGAAAAAGGGGCTGCCATCGGCGCGGCTTCCGGCGCGGTTATCGGCGCGGTGATCGGCAATAATACCGGATCGGGCGATGCCGGAACAGGGGCTGCCATCGGCGCGGTAGTCGGCGGGGTCGGCGGCGCGGTTGTTGGCCGCGAAAAAGATAAGCGCCTAGAGCAAGGTCGCGGCGATTATTATCCCGATTTGGACAAATCTACGCGTTATTATGACGAGGCGACAGGCCGTTATTATTTCCGCGAACGCGGCGGCAGTAACACCTATTATGAAAACGGCGAACGCCGCACATAGCCATAAGATAAAGGCGGCTCTTTTGGAGCCGCCTTTTATTTTGCCTTAGGCTGCCTGTGCTTCGAGGGCCAGATTGCGCAGCACGTAATGCAAGATGCCGCCATGTTTGAAATATTCATGTTCGTTATCTGTATCGATACGGACTTTGGCGGTGATGGTTTTTGACGCGCCGTCGGGGAAATCTATTTTTACCTCAAGCGTGCCGCGCGGTTTTAGGTCGTCAATATTGGCGATGCTGACCGTCTCGTCGCCTTTCAGGCCAAGGCTCTGCCAGCTATCGCCTTCGGAAAATTCCAGCGGCAAGACGCCCATGCCGATCAGGTTGGAGCGGTGAATACGCTCAAAACTTCCGGCGATGACGGCTTTGACGCCCAGCAGGATCGTGCCTTTGGCGGCCCAATCGCGCGAGGAGCCATTGCCGTAAAGCGTGCCGGCAAAGACCACGAGGTCTTTATCATCATTGGCATATTTCTCGGCGGCCTCGAAAATAGACATGATGTCGCCGGACGGGATATGTTTAGTCACGCCGCCTTCTGTGCCGGGAGCCATCAAGTTCTTGATGCGGATATTGGCAAAAGTGCCGCGCATCATTACTTCGTGATTGCCGCGCCGCGAGCCAAAGGAGTTAAACTCGTTTTTGGGCACTTGCCGGGCCGAGAGATAATCCCCCGCCGGGCCGTCATGTTTAATCGCGCCGGCCGGGCTGATATGGTCGGTGGTGATGGCGTCGCCGAGGAGGGCGAGGATATTGGCATCTTTGACATCTTCAACCGGGTCGGGCGTGGTTGTCATGCCGTCAAAATAGGGCGGGTTACGGACATAGGTCGAGCCGGGCGCCCAATTATAAGTCTTGCCGCCCGTGACTTTGATCTTCTGCCATTGGGCATCGCCTTTAAACACAGCGGCATAGCGCTCGGTGAACATTTTTCGGGTGATGATTTTGCGCACGACATCGGCAATTTCTTTGGAGCTTGGCCAGATGTCTTTGAGGAAAATCTCGCGCCCGTCATGGGATACGCCGAGCGGATCAGCGTCAAAATCATGATGCAGCGAACCGGCCAGCGCATAGGCGACCACCAGCGGCGGCGAGGCGAGGAAATTGGCTTTAATATCCGGCCCGATACGGCCTTCAAAATTACGGTTACCGGAGAGCACAGAGCACGACACCAGATCGCCCTCGGCGATGGCGGCGGCCAGTTCAGGCGCGAGCGGGCCGGAATTACCGATACAGGTCGTGCAGCCATAGCCGACCACATCAAACCCTAATTGATTAAGCTCTGTCTGGAGTTTGGATTTTTCCAGATATTCCCCAACGACTTGCGAGCCCGGCGCGAGGGAGGTCTTGACCCAAGGCTTGACCGTCAGGCCAAGTTCGTTTGCGCGCTGCGCCACAAGCCCCGCCGCCATCATGACGGATGGGTTGGAGGTATTGGTGCAAGAGGTAATGGCGGCAATAAAGACATCGCCGTGATCGACGCTGTAATCTTTGCCTTTGACGGGCATAGCGCTGTCGCCCGTCGGCGTTTTGCCAAATTCATCGCGCAGGATTTTAGCGAAATGCACATTTGAGCCTTTCAAATCGAAGCGGTCTTCCGGGCGTTTCGGGCCGGAGATGGCAGGCATGATCGTGCCGACATCGAGCGTGACCGTATCGGTGAAAGTTGGAACCGACCCGTCGCGCCATAAGCCCTGCTGTTTGGCGTAAGCTTTGACCAATTCAATACGCTGCTTATCGCGGCCTGTGGCGTCGAGATATTTCAGTGTGTCTTCATCAATAGGGAAGAAGCCGCAAGTCGCGCCATATTCGGGGGCCATATTGGCCAATGTCGCCTGATCTTCGAGCGAGAGGTGGTCAAGACCCTTGCCGAAAAATTCGACGAATTTGCCGACCACGCCTTTTTTGCGCAGCATTTCGACAACGCGCAAAACAAGGTCGGTCGCTGTCGCGCCTTCCGGCAGCTTGCCTTTAAGCTCAAAACCGACAACTTCGGGGATGAGCATAGAAATCGGCTGGCCGAGCATGGCGGCTTCGGCTTCGATACCGCCGACGCCCCAACCGAGAACAGACAGGCCGTTAATCATGGTGGTGTGGGAATCGGTGCCAACAAGGGTGTCCGGGAAAGCATAGGTCTTGCCGTCCGCCGTTTTCGTCCAGACGGTTTGGGCGAGGTTTTCGAGATTGACTTGATGGCAAATGCCGGTGCCGGGCGGGACGACAGCGAAATTATCAAAAGCTTCCTGCCCCCATTTCAAAAAATCATAACGCTCGCCATTGCGCTGATATTCGCGCTCGACATTTTTCTTAAACGCCGTCTTGGTGCCGTAATAATCAACCATCACCGAATGGTCGATGACAAGGTGAACCGGGCTTAGCGGGTTAATCGCCTTGGCGTCGCCGCCGAGATTGACCATAGCGTCGCGCATGGCGGCGAGATCGACAACTGCCGGAACGCCGGTGAAATCTTGCATCAACACGCGGGCCGGGCGGTAAGCGATTTCGTGGGTTGAGGTTTTTGTTTCCAGCCAATCGGCCATAGCCTGAATATCGGCTTTGGTGACAGTCTTGCCGTCTTCATGGCGGAGTAGGTTTTCAAGCAGGACTTTGAGCGAGCGCGGTAGTTTTGATATCCCGCTCAGCCCGTTTTTTTCGGCCTCGCCTAAATCATAATAGGTGTAAGTGCCGCCGCGCACTTTAATCTCGCGCTCGCAATTAAAACTGTCCAGAGATGCCATGATAATCCTCAATCCATAATGTGAGGGGCTTATAGCACTGCAGGCGTTAGGTTCAATGTTAAAGCAAGGTAAGTTTAGAGCGACTGTGCAAATAATCGCCAAGCATAGTCGCAAAGCCGTTTTCCAGCCTGACGCTTGGCTAGATAATCGTTTAGCGCAGTTTGCTCGGCATTGAATGGCTCAAATATGCCGATATTTTGTGTCGCGAGCAGCTGATAAAGATAGGCATTGGCCGGCGTTGTTGCCGTCCTCCAATCTTGTGTTTGCTCCACAGAGGCAATCACCGCGTCCACGCGCGGATAGCTTATCCCGGATGTCAGCCCCATAATATATCCCACCTTCAACTTCATCATAAGGATAAAGTGGCGTTCCTTTATCATCGTTCAATGCCTCTGCACGAAGTTTCGCAGAATGCAGTTAATCGAGGGTTAGCCAAACCTTAAGCCGCGTTAACCTGCCAAAGCGGCGTTAACCTTTTGCCGAAAAATATTCATCTGACGTTCACCCTCGCGGGGTCATGCCTAATGCAATTCCGGGGGCACCGGAAAAATACGAGGGAGTTGACGTGCACATCAGGCTGTGGACGTCATATATTGACGCTTTTAACGGTGGCGGTTGTCGTCGATAAGCGCGTCTATAAAGAAGAAGTCGATATGTTTGTCGAGCGCGCCTTGACGCTTAAAGATAGTATCAGTCCTGATATTTTGTTTACTAAAAAAATGGCCTTTGATTGGTTTGTCGTGCACCGCGAAGAGGTTAAAGCCTGGATGGATGAGCCGGATCCGCATACGGTTATTCTGCGGCATATTCTGGCATTGATTGAGCTCGAAGGCCGGGCCGAGGTGCTGGACGCGATTTACGCCATTGCCAAGGTTGACGGCGAATATCACGCCGCTGAAGTAGATGTTATCGGTATGGCGGCAAAACATTGGAGAGTGCCGCGTCCGGATGGCGGCTAGGCCCTGAACCTAAGCCCAAACCCCTTTCTCGCCCGTTCCCTGTCATTCCGCCCTTCGAGACGCCAGTCTATGACTGGCTCCTGAGGGTGAGGTGAGGTGGGGGTAAGTTTTAAGTTTCCTCCTCATCCTGAGGAGCCGCCAAAGGCGGCGTCTCGAAGGACAACCTCTCAGTCTTCCGGGTTCTGCTGCGCAGCCCCGAAATGACAGATCAATAAGTGCGGGCCTCTAAGCTCCGCGCATTTTTCCGTGTTTTTGGATGAAGGGCAGTTGCAAGAGGGTGAAGACAAAGGTCAATGGTAGAAAGCCGAAGACTTTGAAATTGACCCAAAATTCTTCGCTTTGTGTCCGCCAAATGACCTCATTTAAAGCCGCCATCGCGAAAAAGAATAGCCCCCAGCGCACAGCCAGCGTATTCCATTTGGCATCGGGCAGGGAAACCGCCTCGCCCATCATCATTTTAATGACGTTTTTCTTGAAGAAAATTCCGCCTAAAACGCCCGCGCCAAAGAGCGCATTGATGATGGTCGGCTTCATATAGAAAATCATTTTATTGCCTGACCAGATCGCAAGGCCCGCCGTGAGCACAATAATCACCGTCGAGAATAAAAGCATTTTGGAGATGTAGCGGTGTTTCACCCAGCCGATGAGCAGCGCTATAACGGCGACGACAGCAAACAACCCTGCCGCCCAAAGCATAGCGTCGTCAGGTGCTTTGCGCTTGAAATATTGGAAGGAGGCAAAAAAGACAAGCAAAGGCCCAAAATCGAGCCAGAAACTTCCGGGCTTTTTAGACGGGCTTTGGGGTGTGTCGCTCATTTAAGCGGTGTGCATCAGGATCAGCCCTATGGCAAGGATTATGGCCAGCACAATCCGCCGCGCGCCGAAACCTTCTTTCAGCCAGAGAGCCGCAAGGACAGCGCCGAAAATAACGCTGGTTTCGCGCAGAGCCGCAAGCCCCGCAATCGGAGCGAGAGAGAAGGCGTATAAAGCCGTTGTGTAAGTGACTAAGCCTAGAAGCCCTGCCACAATCCCGCCCTTCAAATCCTTGGTAATACGGGTTTTCAGGTTTGAGCGTTTTAGGAAACTGACCATCACAGATATGCCAAAACCCTCGATCACAAAAAACCAAGCGATAAAGCCGAATTTATGCGGGGCCAGCCTTATGCCGTAAGCGTCAATCACCGTATAAATGGCGGTTAGCGCCCCGCAAAACAGGGCGAAGGCGAGGGCGGTGGCCGCCCCTTTTATTTTCACTGTCTGCGGCCATCCAAATCCGATTAAGGCGGCCACGACAATGGCCAAGCCGAATATCTCGATAGGGGCAAGGCTTTCCTTCAAAACCAGAAAGGCAAAGAAAGCGGCGAGCGCCGGAGCTGTCCCGCGCATGATGGGATAAACAACCGACATATCGCCGCGCATAAAGGCGGCCGCTTGGGCGAATTGATAGAGGAAATGAACCGAGACGCCGAGGAGCATTATCTGCCAAACCTGCCAAGGCGGCACAGGCAACATCAAAGCGATGGGCAGGGCAACAACGAATGATGTCGCGCCGAGAATGCCGCGCAGAACCAGCTTGTCATCCGAGCGCTTCATTACCGCCCCGACCAGAGCATGGCTTATCGCTGAATAAGAATAAGAATAATAGCAAGGGAGGCGGCGCTCATAGGCCTGCTCTAGGGCATTGGCGTTGCGGGGTCAAAACGATGACAGCCCGCCTTGCGCGTAAGCCTGCATCTTTATTCACCTGAGACGGATATTTTAGCCTTATTACCGCCCTAAATCACGTTTAACTGCAATTTGGAGATGCGGCGGCATGAAACCTGCTTTATAAAACGGACGAAACTTGGAGGGTCTTATGTGGACACGTAATGTATCAATTTTAGCCGCAAGTGCGGTCTTGCTAGCGACAGCGCCTGTTGCCAGTGCGCAATTTGGCGATCTTTCGCCGGTTCTTCTGGTCGAGAGCGGCCCGTCGGACAATCCCGAATATCGCCGTATGATATTTGTAAAATTCCTCTCCGGCGACCGCGTCACGGTGAATTACAAAGCTTATAACCGCACTGAATTTATTCAGGTGCCCAACACGACGCCGCGCGAGGTTATCTCCGCTTGCGCTAACGGCGCGCCCACACCGCTTTCGCAAATCAAAGCTTTTAAGCGCGATGAAGCCCGTGCTAAGCGCTCCGGCAAAGCGCCGCAAGTTGTGCGGTTTTGCATCAAGAATGTGCAGAACTGGGAAGGCGGCAACCGCAATAAATATCTCGACCCGATTTTTGAAGGCATGCCGCACGCTGCGTCGCTAAAATATTAGGGCTTCGGCTAAACACCGCATTCTCCTGTAGTCTTTGTCCCTCCCCTCCCTGCCTGCGCGGGCATGAACGGGAAGGCGGGGGACAGGGATATGAGAAGGGGAGGCGCGAAAACCTCTCCACTTTTTAATCTCTTGCCTCAATTTTTCTATTGACCACACTTGTAGTCTTACGTATGACTACAGACGTAATCAATATGAGGCCGTGATGAAAACCCGCATTTCACAATCCGAACTGGATGTCATGTCTGTGCTCTGGGCGCAAAGCCCTTTGGCGGCCAGCGATGTAGCCAAGGCGTTAGAGGCGCGTAAGGATTGGAATATCAGAACCGTCAAGACCTTACTCTCGCGCCTTGTTGAGAAGAAGGCGCTATCGACGCAGGCCGATGGCCGCCGTTATCTTTACGCCCCGCTCATCACCAAAGACTCATATGCCGCTAGTGCCACGAAGCGATTATCAGATCGCCTCTTTGGCGGCCGCGCCGCGCCGCTCGTGGCGCATCTCGCGAAAGGAGACGGGCTAACGGCTTCGGATATTGCCGAGCTTGAGGCGCTATTGAGGGAGCTGAAGAAATGAGTAGTGATGTCATTCTCGCATGGGCGGTGCAAACCGGATTGGCCGTAACCGTGCTGATCGGATTGGTTCTGCTTATCCGCCGTCCCTTTGCTAAGGTTTTCGGAGCCGGAGCGGCCTATGCGCTGTGGGTTTTGCCGCTTATCCGGCTGGTCATGCCCGAGATTACTGTGCCGCGCTTATTTCCCCAAAAAGCGGCAGCGGAATTGCCTGTTGAATTTTTTCTGGCCCCTGAAGCGCTCGACATGGGCGCGGCGGGCCTACCGCTGATGAGCCAGATATGGCCGCTTCTGATGGCGGCCTGGCTTATCGGCGCTGTGATTTTCTTTGCCGTTACCTGGTTGCGCCAAGCCGCGCATCTGGATGATCTTCGCTATAATTCTGAGCAGGCTCCAGCTTCCCTGAGGCAAAAAATTATATCCGCAGCTCGCCTGACGGGGCTTAAACATGCGCCGGATGTGCGCATTGCAGATGATGGCAGCGGCCCGCTTGTCAGCGGTTTTCTTAAGCCCATTGTGATTTTGCCAAATGGTTTTGAACGGGATTTCTCTGGGCAACAGCAAATATATGCCCTTGTCCACGAATTCACCCATTTAAAACGCGGCGACCTTTGGGCGGCCTTGCTCGGCCTCGCCTTTCGGGCGCTGAACTGGCCTAACCCGCTGGTGCATTACGCGGCGCGTCATTTCAGGTCGGACCAAGAAGCGGCGTGCGACGCTTCTGTGCTCAAAGCCATAGGCGGAGGCCGGGGCACAATTTCTGGCTACGCCGAAACATTAGTTCACGCTGCAAAAACTGCAGCGGGCAAAGGGGCCGCGCCCCATCATAGCGCCTTGGCGCTCACCATTCACCATCCCTTAAAGGAGAGACTTATGATCTTGGGAACACAGAGAAAAACATCCGGCTGGATGTCGCGCACCGCTGCGGCGGCGCTTATTATGGGGGTAGCCGCTATGACGGCCCCGCTGACGGTCGCGAGCGATCATCCTGAAGAGGAGCTGGCGGGCAAACACGACATAAGGAAGTCAAAATCGGTGATTAAATTTGAATCCGATGATGATGGTAAGGTCGTGTCCAAACATTACGAGATTTCGATTGACGGCGACAAGGTTGAAGCCTTCGAGATTGATAATGCTGGCCGTAAAACTGCGATTGATGCGAACGAAATAGAAGGCTTTGATCTTGAAGCCATGAAAGGCGGCCAGGCTTGGTCATTTGGTTTGGGCGGCGAGCACAAGCTTAAAATGATGAGCCGGGGCGGGTTTGCAAAATGGCGCGACGGCGATTTCAAGGACTGGAAAGAAGGCGACTTTAAAGACTGGAAAGAGGGCGATTTCAAGAAATGGGCAGAAGAGAATAAGGGCCACAGGGTTTTGTTTTTAAATAAAGACGGCGAAAACCGCTTTGAATTTCCAAATGTGCCAAACCCGCCATTCCCGCCGGGCTTGGGGAGCAAGGGACAACTTCAGTTCTTCATGAGCGATGGCGGCGGCGAGGTTGATATAGAGAGGTTAGTCGTCAAATCGCGGTTGCAATCAGCTGACAGCCTGCTCGAAGCCGCCGAAGCTTTGATAAAACAGGCCCAAGAGAAAGGCACCTCCTCGCACAAGGTTAGCAAAGCCAAGCGCGAGCTCGAAAAAGCCCGCCGCGCCTTGAAGGACGCCGAACGAGCGCTCAAAGACGAGTAATAAAATTTCACCACGCCGCAATTCTTGAAGCCCCTTCGAACGTGTCTTGAGTATTAAGGCGTGGTGAGACTTACAGTTAACGGAGAAAAGGTATGTCCCCTCACAAAGCTATAATTTTATCACTTATTCTAACGGGCTGTGCCACGGCAGAAATAGCGGCCAAGGTGGATTGCGGTGATCTGGCGCCCTGCATATCAAACGCGCAAATAGCGGTTATTGCAAAGCCGGATATCGCAGATCCCATTCTGTCATCCGCGCAAGAGGGGGCGGCGGCCTTCACCCGTTATTTCGGCGCGAAGGTTTCGTCCGTTGCCATCGTACCCGGCGGCGTGATTACCAAAGATATGAGCGCAAAGCTGAAACGAAACGGATTTGACCGGTCTCTGCCTTGGATATCAGCGGCGGATAAGCAGGTTCTTGCTGCGCAGAGTGTTCGCCGTCAAGTTCAGGAACAAACAAAGGGCCTGCCGCCCGAGCAGCAGGCGGCCATTATGAAGATGGCTTTGGCCAAAGTGAGCGGCGGCGATAACCCAGCCTCGCCCAATATGAGCGCGACTGAAGAGGGCGCGCTAACCCATGAGTTAGGCCATCTTTGGTTTATAGCGGCGTTTCAACCTCGCGCAGACCAGCCTCGCACAGATAAGGGCTCCAAGGGGCACGGCTATGGCGGTTGGGCCCCCGATTGGCTAGACGAGACGGCGGCTGTGCTTTTAGAAAACGCGGCTTTGACGGAGACACGCCGCGCCGCTTTTGCCAAAATTGCAAAAGCTGACCTCTATCCTTTGCCAAAATTTCTAACTATGGAACATCCTGCATTGAAATCTGCGCAAAGCCTCAAAGAAAAAATGGGCGGGAAGCTCGGCCAAGGCGAAAGCCGGGCCATTGTTTTGTCGGGCAAAGAGGCCGAGGCCTTTCTCGAAGCGTCCAAAGCGGGCGACCCGGGTGTTTTCTACACTCAAGTAAGAGGCTTTGCCGATTTTATTATATCCGAAACGGGGGATGAGCGCATTTTTGCAAAGCTGGCACGGGAGCTTGCCTCGGGCGGTAGCCTCGAAACATGGCTGGCGGCGTCGGGGGGGCTGCCGTCAACGCTAACGGCGCTAGAGGCGAATTGGGACGAACGGCTTAAGGCGCGTTAAGCCCCATGTGAAATACGGAGTGTGAAGCCAAATATGAAATTTAGGCCATTTTCTGCCCATGCGCCTTGGTAATTGCCGTAAAGCCCCCTAAATATAAGTCTATGAAAAAACAGATTTTATCTTTGTTGGGCGGAGCCTTGGTTTTGGGCGGGGTGAGTGCGGCCCCGGACTACGCTCTAGCTAAAGACCCGCTATTTTCTATTCCGGGCAAAAGCCGGGTTGTGCCGGACTCGCAAGCGCAAGTGCAGCTGTCTTATTCGCCTGTGGTCAAACAGACTGCGCCCGCCGTGGTCAATGTCTTTACCTCGCGCACTGTGCGCACGCGCCGCCGCTCGTCATTCTTTGACGAAATGTTCGGCATGCGCCGGGCGCCGCAGGAACGCACGCAAAGCTCGCTCGGCTCCGGCGTGATTGTGCGTAGTCACGGCATTATCGTCACTAATGCCCATGTCGTTAAAGGCGCGGACGAGCTTAAAATTGTGCTTAATGATCGCCGCGAATTTGAAGCCACAGTCATCGCGCAGGACGAGGATATCGACATCGCCGTGCTGAAAATTGACACCAAGGGCGAGCGCCTGCCGAGTCTTCCCATCCTCGGCGCGTCTAATTCGGGGGGCGACGGCACTATAGAAATCGGCGATATTGTCCTTGCCATCGGCAATCCCTTCGGCGTTGGCCAGACCGTGACCAGCGGCATTGTCTCTGCGTTGGGCCGCACTAACGTAACCGATACATCGTCCTTTATTCAAACCGACGCGGCGGTTAATCCCGGTAATTCGGGCGGGGCTTTGGTTAATCTCTCCGGCGAGCTTATTGGCGTTAATACGGCGATTTTCTCCCGCTCCGGCGGCTCTAACGGTATTGGCTTTGCTATCCCAGCCGAGCTTGTTGCCCGGGCGGTGGACAGCGCCATTTCCGAAGGCCGTATCGTGCGCCCGTGGATTGGCGCGCGCACCAACGCCGTGGACGCAACCATGGCCTCTGCGTTGGGGCTGGATCGTTCCAAAGGCGCAGTAATCAATGATATTTACAAAGGCGGCCCGGCCGATAAAGCCGGGCTTGAAAAAGGCGACGTTATTCTTTCCGTCGGCGGCACGGACGTTAATGATGATAGCGGGCTTCGCTTTAAATTGGCGACATTGCGGCGCGGACAGAAAACCAGCGTTAATATCTGGCGCGATGGCCGCGAGCGCACGATATCCGTCCGCGCCGACACGCCGCAAGAAAGTCCGGCCCGGGACGAGCGGCGGCTGGAAGGCTACCACCCGCTGGACGGCGCTGTGGTGGTCAATATGTCGCCTGCGCTGGGCGAAGAGCTTGGTTTTGATCCCTATGTCAAAGGCGTTATGGTGATGAAAGTCGAACGCGGCAGCGCGGCCAATTATAACCGCTTGCGCCCCGGTGATTTTATTGTCGGCATAGGCGAGGATGATATCGTCTCGGCCCGCCAATTGGACGCGCTTCTGCTCTCATCCGGCGCGGAAACGGAGTGGGATATTTCCGTTGACCGCAATGGCCGTATCGGCACGCTCCCTATCCGCTATCTGCCGCGAGAGAATTAGGGCTTACCCTGTCATATTCCGCATATCATGTTCCCCGCCCCCGCGCGGGGACCTCCCTGCGTTTATTCACAGCACTCCAATGCGGGAGGTCCCGGCTAAAAGCCGGGAACAGGGGAAAGCTGGAATGACAGATCAAGAAGCCTTGAGCCTAGGATAAAGCCGTGCATTTACCTGCATAATGCCCTATATTTCTCTCTGAATATGACCTGATTCGTGAAAGAAGCCCTTATGGCCGAACCTGTTGAGCAAGAGCCTGAATATGGCGCTGATAGTATCAAAGTCCTTAAGGGGCTGGACGCGGTGCGCAAGCGCCCCGGCATGTATATTGGCGATACCGATGACGGCTCGGGCCTGCACCATATGGTCTATGAAGTTGTCGATAATGCAATTGACGAGAGCCTCGCCGGCCATGCTGACCGCGTCGAAGTTATCTTGCACAGTGACGGTTCGTGCTCAGTTAGCGATAATGGCCGCGGCATCCCCGTCGATATCCACGAAGAAGAAGGTATTTCTGCCGCCGAAGTGATTATGACCCAGCTTCATGCGGGCGGGAAATTTGACCAAAATTCCTATAAAGTCTCCGGCGGCCTTCACGGGGTTGGCGTTTCGGTTGTCAACGCGCTTTCGGTTTTACTCCAGCTCACCATTTGGCGGAATGGCAAAGAGCATTATATGGAATTCAAACATGGCGACGCGGCGGCCTCGCTTAAGATCGTGGGCGAGGCGCCTCAGGACAAGCGCCGCGACGGGAGTGTAAAAACTTTGACCGGCACTAAAGTGCGGTTCTTGCCAAGTGAAGAGACCTTCACCATGGTGGAATTTGACCGCAATACGCTTGAGCGCCGCTTGCGCGAACTCGCCTTCCTCAATTCAGGGGTGATGATTATCCTCACGGACGAGCGCCCCGAAGACGACATCGTCACCGAGCTTTATTATGAAGGCGGGATAGAGGCCTTTGTCCTCCATCTTGATTCCAATAAAATGGGCATTCTCGAAAAGCCGATTTCGGTCATGCGCGAAGTGGACGGTATTACCGTTGAAGCCGCTTTGTGGTGGAATGACGGCTATCACGAAAATGTCCGCTGCTTTACCAACAATATTCCGCAGCGCGACGGCGGCACGCATTTGGCGGGCTTTCGCGGAGCGCTTACAAGAACGGTGAATAAATATGCGGCCAGTTCCGGCGTGGCCAAACGCGAAAAAGTTACGATTTCGGGCGATGATGCGCGCGAAGGCCTGACCTGTGTGCTCTCGGTTAAAGTGCCAGATCCGAAATTTTCCAGCCAGACCAAAGACAAATTGGTCTCCTCCGAAGTTCGCCCCGTGGTCGAGAGCGCGATGAACGCCGCTTTGGGCGAATGGTTCGAAGAAAACCCGGTCGAAGCTAAACGCCTGATGACGAAAATCGCCGAGGCTGCCGCCGCCCGCGAAGCCGCCCGCCGCGCGCGTGATTTGACACGCAAGAAATCAGGGCTGGACGTGGCCTCGCTCCCCGGCAAGCTTGCCGATTGTCAGGAGCGCGACCCGGCTCTGTCCGAAATTTTCATCGTGGAGGGGGATTCTGCCGGAGGCTCTGCCAAACAGGCGCGCGACCGCCAGAACCAAGCTATTTTGCCGCTCAAAGGTAAAATCCTCAATGTCGAGCGCGCCCGTTTTGACCGCATGCTCGGCAGTCAGGAAATCGGCACTATGATTACGGCGCTGGGCACCGGCATTGGCCGCGATGATTTTGACGCTGATAAAGCCCGCTACCACAAAATTGTCATCATGACTGACGCCGATGTTGACGGCGCTCATATCCGTACTTTGTTGCTGACTTTTTTCTATCGCCAAATGCCGGAGCTGATCGAGCGCGGCTATCTCTATATCGCTCAGCCGCCGCTCTATAAGGTCGAGCGCGGTAAGAGCGCGCAATATCTCAAAGACCAAGACGAGCTTGATGATTATCTCATCGAGGCCGGTTCTAAAGACGCAACGCTAACACTGGATAGCGGTGATGTCGTGGCGGGCGAAGACCTCAAACGTATCGCCAAAGACGCGCTGAAAGTGCAAAGCGTGATTAACCGCATGAAACACCGCGCCCCCGATAGCGCCATAGCCCAACTCGCTATTGCCGGAGCGCTAAATATTGAGGAAAGCCAAGGCGCGATTGACAGGGCTGTAGAGCGCCTCGACATGATCGCCGATGAGGGCGAGGACGGCTGGAAAGGCCGTTATGACGAAGACGGCGCCATGGTGCTGGAGCGCGAAGTGCGCGGCGTGACTGACCGTATCATCCTGCGCCCGGGCTTTAGAGATAGTTCCGATGCTCGCCGCCTCAATAAATTATCCCCGGCTTTGGCCGAGACTTATTCGGGCCAAGCCAGTTTCCGCCGCAGCGAGGACGAGCCGATCATCGTCGGCGGCCCGGCGCAACTGCTTGAGGTGATTTTCGCGGGCGGGAGAAAGGGCTTCAAAATCCAGCGCTATAAAGGCCTCGGCGAGATGAACCCTGACCAGCTCTGGGAAACCACACTGGACGCCAATGCGAGGAGCCTATTGCAAGTCAAAATCGGAGCCGCAGATGCCAGCGATGATCTGTTCACAAAACTGATGGGCGACGTGGTCGAGCCAAGACGGGATTTTATTATTGAGCATGCGCTAGAGGCGGATGTGGATAGTTAAAAGTATAATCTTATGTCATTCCGATCTTTGCTCCTTAACGCTGACCGTAACCAGGTTAGAAGGATAGTTCAATTATTAGAGAATCTATCCAATCCAAGTGTTAGAGAAACCGAATTACAAGAATTGACAACCTTATATCCTTACTTGAATACGATGCCCCACCGCGCACACCTTGGTCGCCTGACTAACGGTTGGTTTGATTTGCAAAACTTGATATTAATTTTACAAAGACAATTAAGCCTCCAACCCACAACTAACCAAACAATCAGCTCTTCCGTTTTGATAACCTTATTAGAGCAGTTAGAATATCATGGATTAGTTACAAAGAATTGGTATGGCAACAACGGCCCAGAATACTTAATTCAGCAAGGGATGTTTCAAGCACATAGGCGCGCTAGAATTGTTGATTATGTAGTTTTTGGTATCAATTACTTACTCGAAGATATTAGAAATTCAGTGCCCGCGATTAACATTCGCAGGCCAGATCAAGACATTAATTGTGGAACAGGTTCCTTAATTAGCGTTGTAGATGGGTTTATGTTGTTAACGAATAGGCACATAGTTGAGAATAATGAAATAGTTTCAATCCAGGCGGGGTCGCTTACATACGATGTATTAAACGATCCGATATTGTGCGAAACAGATGATTTAGCTCTCGTTCCAGTTAACCGCCCCAATGGAACAAGCGTGCTTTCCATGACGCCTGACTTACCAATATTGAGTTCTGTTATATCAATTGGGTATCCTCGCATTCCAACTGCTGCTGCACAATACGCCTTGGCTCATCGAGGTGAAATAAATGGAGCGATAACAGACCGTAACGGTAGAGAGTTTATCACTATATCAAACCTTGTGAGTCCAGGAAATAGCGGTGGGCCAATTCTCAATGAAAAAGGGGAGATTGTAGGTGTTGTAACTCAGTCGGCCTTTGGCGAGTCTAGGACTGCTAGTGCGGCGGCGGGCACATACTCCAGTACTTATCATTTAGCCATACCTCCTAGTGTAATCATCCAGTTCATTCGTGAGGCTTCAAACAGTATTCAAACATAGGCCGGATAGAATGAACGAATTCCGACATCCGAACGTGCTTCAAAGGTGAAATGTCAGGTTTCGTTTCGCTCTACCTTCCCTACTTTTTTGTCATACAAATAGGCAATCACCGGAACCCCTCATCCGACCCTTCGGGCCACCTTCTCCCTATGGGAGAAGGACAGGCAAGCGGAGAATTGGCCCCTATCCGCCTTCTCCCATAGGGAGAAGGTCCCGACAGGGGGATGAGGGGTTCCGGAATTATCTGATTGGCGCTGAACGCCGAGGAGTGCCTATTACCGCATTGTCTTTGCGGCGTTGAGCATCATGTCATTCATGACATTGACTTCTTTTTGCACATCTCTTTGAACGGCTTGGTGCATCTTGGTTTGGGCGTCGTCAAAATCGCGCTGGGCTTCACGTTGAATGCAATCGATATAAATTTCAATATCCCGCGCATAGGCCATGAGGCGGTCTTCCGATGACAGGCTTGATATGGACGGTCTTGGAATAGGTTTCGGACATTCCGTGCTTTTCCACTTGAAGTCGGAGGAGGTATCGGTGCGCGTAATCTCTCCGGCTTGGGCGGGCACCGTGAGCGCGAATAGTAAAAACAGGGGTATAATATATTTCATACAACTGTTCTAAGGGCTAAAGTTGCGATTTCCAACCTTATTTAGCACTGCTGCCTTACCTACCGCCTATTCGTATGGTGGATGGCTCGCTTGGATAAGGTCTACCCATCCCGTCATTACAAGGCTCGTTCTTGTAATCCATCACCGAATCAATTGATAAAAAGAGGGGCCGCAATTGGTTGCGGGGTCTTAATTTATGAGCCCCGACCAGCTCCAGGAAACCACGCCGGACGCCGATGCGAGGAGCCTGTTGCAAGTCAAAATCGGAGCGGCAGATGCGAGCGATGCTCTGTTCACAAAACTGATGGGCGACGTGGTCGAGCCAAGGCGCGACTTTATTATTGAGCATGCGCTAGAGGCGGATGTGGATAGTTAGAGACTTGCGGCTACCACTGCTACAGAAAACCACGGCGATATTGACGTGATGGCCGAGCCGCCCGCGCGGTGAAGGGCAGAGAGATAAGCCGCCGAATGACGCCTTATCTCATTTGTAGGACGTGTTATTTTTGCGCCAAACGTATCGTCAGCGCCGCTTTATTTGCCTTTGCCGGGGCGTAACCCGGGCGTAATTCCAGCGCGGCGAAGCAGGCCGCTTGGGCCTTGTCCATCATTTCGAGCTTGGCATAGGCGGCGCAGAGATTGGACTGGGCGATCCCGGCCTTGCGGGCTGAGAGAGAGGATTTAAGCGCCGCGCGGTGAAAGCTCACGGATTTGCTGTAATCGCCCTTTTTAAAGGCGGAGACACCGGCGCGGATTTTACCGTCCGTCGTGCTGGTGACGGAGAAGCCATCGGTCATCTCTGCGGCCATGGCACTGGCAGCAGGGAGGGCGACGGAGAGAGTCAGGGCAGTCATGACCGCCATGGCAGGTTTTCTAAAGTTTCTATAAGTCATATCGTTTTCCTTTCGTGTGACTATTCCCATATAGATAATTCAAAAAAGAATGGAATTGACAAAATTTGTATATAAGTTATACACTTCTGTATGAACAGCTGGTCAGACTATCCAATATTATTAGCCGTCGCCGAAACGGGGAGCCTGACGGCGGCCGGACGAAAGCTGGGTATGAGCCAACCCACGGTCGGGCGGCGCATCCGCGCACTTGAAGAGCATTTCGGCACGGCGCTGCTTAAAAAAGAAAATGGGGTGCTGACCCCGACAAGTTTCGGCCATTCTATGCTCGACCATATTCGCCGCATGGGCGATGAGGCCGCCGCGATTAACCGCAGTTCGGCGACGCTAGAGCATTCTCTGGCTGGGCCCGTCCGGATTTCAGCTACGGAAGGGTTGGGAACAGATTGGGTACCGGCCGCCATTCAGCTGTTTAGGCAATCCCACCCGGATATCTTGCTCGACATGGAAATCGGCTATGAGGCCTCAAATTTGGCCCAACGCGAAGCCGATATTGCGCTGCGCTGGATGGGGCCCGGCAGCCAAAATAGCTTGATTGGACGAAAAGTTGCCGATGTCGCTTTTGGCTTATTTGCCTCTGAAGACTATATTGCCCGCCGCCCGGAAAAGCTTGTCACCAAAGATGACCTCGCGGATCATGACAGCATATTGCTCCGTATTCAGCAAAGCGATTATGTCTGGCCCACGCACGACGATACTGGCAGTTACTATCCGCATGGGCGAATGACGTTTCGCTCCAATAGTCTTCAAGCACACCAAAGAGCGATTGCTCAAGGTTACGGGATTGGAATTTTACCGCTATGCTCTATCGTAGCTACGCCTAATTTAGTGCGCATTCTCCCCGAGGAAACCCATCATGAGGATCTCTGGATTGTCGCCCATGAAGACTTGACCAAGAGCACGCGCATTCGCGCCGTCTTTGATTTTTTGGTCGATGCCATCCTAAAAGACCGGGCGTTTTTCTATCTTGGAGAACCGTCCATCTTTGAAGCGGGGCAATCTTTAACCTGCGGCGGCGCCCAAGCGGATAGCCCGGACCATGCGCATGTGCTGGAGCCCCGCAAGCTGGAAGTCGCCGAATAGGCTTTATCAGCGCATAAAAAAACCGCCAATGCAAGCTGACGGTTTTTAGTCTTAATGTTGGAACGACTACATGCCATTGCGCTGGGCATTAGACTCAGCATCTTTCTTGGATTTATAGCTCTCCGATGAAGCGCCTGTAATCTCGCCGTTGGTCGCGGTGCGTCTCCAGCGAAACTCGCCGCGCTTGTCTTTATAGACTTCCCATTTGTCTTTGCTGCCCATGCCGTCCGGATTACCGTCCATGCCGTGGCGCTGCGCATTTTTCTTGCAATCAGGCTTTTTGGTATAGCCTTCGCATGACGCGCCGACGATCAGGCCGTTAGTCGCCTTGCGGCGCCAGCGATGCTCGCTGCGCTTATCTGTGTACATTTCCCACTTATCGTTTTCACCTGCCATGTAGTTCTCCCCTTATAATGACAGGCGTTGTCATAAACACATAAAATGCCTTTGTGAAGCGGACTCTCGAAAAAAGCGAAATAGGGCCCTCTATCACTAGTAGATGTTGTAAAATTGTGACATGAGGTGGCATGGTAGACGCAAAAACTATAGATTTTGGCTTTGAAGAGGTTCCGGTGGAGGAAAAGGCCTCAAAGGTGCGGGGCGTTTTTGACTCCGTTGCGAAAAATTACGATGTGATGAATGATGCCATGTCGATGGGCATTCACCGTGTGTGGAAAGATTTAACGATCACCAAGCTCAACCCCCAGCCCGGCGAGCTTTTGATTGATGTGGCCGGCGGGACGGGCGATTTGGCGCGGCGATTCATCCGCAAGGCGGAGGACGTGCGTCTGCGGCGGGGCGGCGACCCGGCCAAAGCGATCATATGCGATATCAATGCTGAAATGCTCTTGGCGGGGGTCGATGCCAAGAAAGATGCCGGGCTTGATTTACAGCGGGTCTGCGGAGATGCGCAAAGCCTGCCTTTTGCGGATAATTATGCCGACGCCATTACCATTGCTTTTGGCATCCGTAATGTCACCGACCGGGATATGGCTTTGCGCGATTTTTGGCGGGTTCTAAAGCCCGGCGGAAGGTTATTTGTGCTGGAGTTTTCAACGCCGCCGACCAAAGTTTTGCGCAAAGCTTACGACGCTTATTCCTTCGCCGTCATTCCCAAGCTTGGAGGGCTGCTTGCCGATGATGAGGCCAGCTATCAATATCTCGTCGAATCGATCCGTAAATTTCCGCGCCAAGACGTTTTTTTGCAAATGATAAAAACGGCAGGGTTTGTCCGCGCCGGGTATCATGATTTTACGGGCGGTGTTGCCGCCCTTCACTGGGGTTGGAAAGTCTGAATTTTAGCGGCGGCCGGATTTGTTCTTGCGCGCAGCATATTTGGCGTCGCGGCGGGCTTTGGCGGCGCGTTCCATTTCGATTTTAGCCTTTTGCGCCGCTTCTTGCGAGAGCTTGTTCTTGCGCTCTTGCTCAATTTTTTCTTTCGCCAATTTTTCCATCTTGGCTTTGCGGGCGGCCGCTTTTTCGGATTCCCGGGCGGCGCGTTCAGCATTTCGCTTGGCGCGTTCTTCGAGGCGCTTGGCTTTTTGCTCGGGGTCGAGCTGCTTATCTTTGGCGCGTTTAAGCATGGCCAGCTTGGCCTCTTTTTGCTCTTTCAAGCGGTCGTTATAATTATGGCCCGTAAAACTCATCTAAATCTAATCCATTGCAATATAGCGCCGAGCATTGCCGTGCGCGTGCGCTATATCGGCGGTTATGGTTTAAAAATCAAGGGCTAGTCCTGCGAAAATTTCGCGCGGCTTTCCGGGGCGCAAACCATAAGGCCGCCGCGCCGCGACATAGGCCTTATCAAACAGGTTCTCGGCTTTGATTTTCAGCGTGATGCCGTCTTTGAGTTTGTAATAAGCCGCCGCGTCTATAAGCGTGCGCCCGCCTATGACTTCGCCCGCAAGCACCGTGCCTTGTCCCGCAACATTTCGGGTTTTGCTGAGAGTATTTAGCACCGCGTTCACGCCCCAATTTTGGGCGTCTAGCCCGGCGCTTATGGTGAGTTGGTTTTTGGGCACATAGGGCAGCTCATCGCCCGCGATAACGTCGCCCCAAAAACTATCTGAAAATGTGGTTTTTATCTCTGTATCTGTATAGGTGTAGGTTAGGCTGACGGGGATAGAAAGCCCGGTATCTACGGTGTCCGCAAGGTCCATGGAGGCCGTTAATTCCAGCCCTTTGACATCAACTCTGCCGGCGTTAAAGGCGTCGCCTATTTCGCATTCCGACCCGCCGGAGGAATTGGTGCACTCGCCGAGCAGGTTTGAATAATCATTGAAAAACCCAATGGCGTCGATACGGAGTCCATTGCCTCCGCGATAGCGAAGCCCGCCTTCATAGACGGCGGATTCTTCAGGCGCGGTGCTTTGGCGCGACGAAACCGGCGCTGCGGAAAAGCCGCGGTGAACGCCGCCCAAAATGGAGACCGCCTCGCTAATATCATATTTGGCCGACAGCGCCGGGAGCCATTCGGTATAATTATTCTCGCGCGTGCTGGACGGGGCGAGAGAACGGTCCGGCGTGTTCCAGCGCAGTTGCCGCGAATTAACATCTTCGAGGCGCAGGCCTGCGGTTACTGTCAATTTATCAAATTCAATGCGGTCTTCAACATAAAGCGACAAAGCCTTTGCATTTGAGACGCGGTTAGCCTGAGTGCCGGGGGCATTGTCTGTGGTCAGGACAAGGCGCGTATTATCAATGCGGTATTCGTCTTGGTCTTGAAAGCGGTCAACTTCGTCTTCGTGGTAGCGAAGAGAGAGAACAAGATTATGCGTCATCGCCTTTGTTTCCACCGCCCCGGCAAAGGCTGTTTGAATGCCCTGCGCATAATAACTGCGGTTATTGGCGCGAATTTTAAGCACGTTATCAGGGCTAACATAGCCTGCCGCGCCCTCTATCGCGGCGAATTCTTGTGAGCATAAGACCGGATCACGCAGAATTTCATCCAGTGAATTACAATCCGAGGAGGCTGAAAGTTGGCTATTATCAAAGCGGTCAAGTTTGAACCAATTACGCGCAAATTCTGTGCGGTAGGCAATGGTGGTCAGGTTCCAGTTTTCTAAAATATCAATATTATGGGTGAGCTGATAGGTCTTGTGGTCATTAACCATTTGGTCAAGCTGGCTGGCATTATAGCGGCGATAAGGCGTAGTCTCAAAATCCGCTCGGGTCAGGCCGAGATAGGTCTCGTCAGAAACTTCGTCTTTATATTGGAATTTGAGTTCGAGCGATTGTCGCCCGTCTTTGGAATAGCCGCCAAGTTTAACGACATAATCCTCGACATCAAATCCGGTATCGCCCGTGGCAAGCTGTTTGAAGCCATCAGCATGGTCTTGGTAAGTTTCGACCAAAAACCCAAGATCAAATGCGCCTGCGTCAACCCGGCTGCCCGCCCAAGCATGGGCTTTTACGCGGCCCAAATCAGAGACCATGAGCTCGGCATGGGCGCTCGCCTCTTGCGGGATAGGCGTGGAGAAAAACTGTATCGCCCCGGCCGTTGTATTGGGGCCATATTTGACTGTCGCCGGGCCCTTGGTGATTTCGACCGCGTTCATCCGGCCCGTCATTGGGAAGTAATAGGCGGCCGGGGCCGCGTAAGGCGCGGGGGACATGAGCACGCCGTCTTCCATAATCAAAACTTTGGAAGAGCGATCAGCGCCCGAGCCGCGCAGCCCTATGTTAGGGCGCAGGCCGTAACCTTCTTCTTCTTGAATGTTCACGCCGGGGGCCATGCGCAGCACGCGGTTAATATCGCTATAGCTCTGCTTGGCCAGTTCTTCCGGGCCGATAAAGGTGATCGAGCCGGAGATATCATCGGCGTTTTGCACGGTCCCGATAACGGTGATTGTGTCAATGCCGTTTAGGGCGTCCGCATTATCTTGCGCGGCAACAGGGGCGGCGCAGGCTAATAATAGCGTGATTGCGCAGCCGGATGTCTGAAGTTTCATAATCTTGGTTTTCTATTTTTTGTTTTGATAAGGTAATTTTGTGCGGTCATTTGAAGGCGGGTTTGGAGAGAGCTTATCGCGCGGATGGAAAGAGGCACTGCCCGCATCCATTTGCTGCCTCAATGAAGCTGCGGATACAGTATTATGTGCGTCCAATTGCATTAAAGCCGAAAAGACTTTTCTATGGGTTTGAATAATCATATGAATTCTTAGTTGCGAATAGTTCTCATTATCATCATCTATTAACTTTGCGAATGAGTTGCAAGTAAGAAATTACAAAAAGCGAAAATTTAATCTAAAGCGCGGGTCAAGACTGGCGGTATTGGAGAGGGGATGTAACGTCCGCAATGTAGGATGTCCGAGCTGTCAAGAATGCGTGCCATCCAGCCCCTTTTATACAGCCATAAAAAAAACCGCCCCCACCAGTAAAACTGGCCAAGGCGGCTTTTATTTTGATATGTAGAGCGCTTAGGCTTTTTCTTCGGGGAAAGTGATGCTTGGGCCCAAATTCTGCAACACCTCTTTGGCGTTAAAGGCGTTGTCTTTGCCGTAGGGTTTTGCCCCGCGTCCGAATTTGACTTCGGCTGTGGCGCGGTATTTGGAAATCTCGCGCACATCGTAATCATTAAAGAACGGATCATAGCCATAGCTACCAAAGCCGCCAAAGCTGTGACCAAAGCCGCGATGTCCAAAACCTCTGCGGCCGTAGAAACCGCCAAAGCGGCTATACTGATAGCCTCGGCTCCAGCCATAGCGCGGGCGGTAAAAGCTATAATCAAAATAAGGATCATAAAGCCCAAGACCGGGCGAGACGCGGACGCGTTTCTTTTCTTCCACGGCCCGTTCGGCCAAAGTGAAATTGTCAAAGCCGCGCTCAACGGCCATTTCTGCGGCGCGGTAGAGCAGGTAATTTTCGACCGTCTCGCGTTCGGTCAGCGAGTTGCCGCCAAAGGTGACGCGGGCGCGATCATTTTCGATCATGGTTTGGCTAAAGCCGTCAAAGCCGCCGGGTTTGGAGGCCGGTTGGTAAGGGGTTGTGGTGGCGCAGGCGGCTAAAATAGCGGCGGACGCGGCCAAGGCGAGGTGACGTAATTTCATGGGGTGTCTCCTATATTACGCAGGTTTCTATCGCGCCGTCCCTGAACGCTTGCTGAATATAGACTGTTTTGCGGGGTTTTTCAATGCCGCCAACTGCACAAGGCTGTGAAGCGGAGATTAGGCGGGTTTTAGGCGCAAGAGCGAAATTGCGGCCCAAGCGGTTAAAAGCGCGGCAGTTGCGAGGATTGGCAGGCTGTAAAACTTGGGCAAATCGCTGATAAAGACCAGCACGATAGACAGGCAAATCCACGGCGCGAGCAAGGTGAGCGCCCAGATGAGGGGTTTACGCCGCGCGCCGTTCTTATGCGCGAGACGTGCGAGGCGCGAGATAATGGCCGCCGGGACATAGGCAAAAGCGCCGAGCCCAAAGCAAAGCAAAAAGGCCGAGACAATGCCCCAGAGATGGGCGTCATTTTCGAGAAAGCGGGTGAAATAATACAGGCTATAACCCAAGGCTGTCAGCGCCGCGAGCCCCGCAAGAATGGCCGCCAGAAGATCAGCGGGCGTGCCGCGATTTGCGGCTTTGGGGGCGGGGTCATGTATTGGGACGAGGGGCTTCATAACAGTGCCATAATCCAAACCCTCTCCATTGTCATCCCGGACTTGATCGGGGATCATCGTATTAGCCTTAAATGCGTTATATGAGCTTGGTTGGGGTGGTCGCCTGTGTGCCTTATTTGTATATCGCACTTGCGGCAAGGCTGAGGAGACCGGGATGACAGCGCGATGAAAGTTAGGGGCGGCGTCTCATTTGCAGCAGGCTGATGATGGAAATGCTAAGGTAAAGTCCAATCACGCTGCCCTTGACGAGATTAGACATAGGCGCGGCCTGAAAGGCCGGGATCAAAAGCCATAATATAAAAACCGGCAAAACGGCTAATATAAGATTTGTGCCGCGCATGGCCGTCTCCGTTGTTAATGGAGAGGCAATGCAAGGCGCGTGCCTAATAGCGGGCATAAAAAAACCCCGCCAAATGGCAGGGTTTCCCGTTTTCGATTTCTACCAGCTTAATGCGCGAGTACCGCCAGCAATAACAGCGCGATGATGTTGGTGATTTTGATCATCGGGTTGACGGCGGGACCGGCTGTATCCTTGTAGGGATCGCCGACTGTGTCGCCTGTGATTGACGCTTTATGCGCCTCGCTGCCTTTGCCGCCGTGGTGGCCGTCTTCGATATATTTCTTGGCATTATCCCAAGCGCCGCCGCCGGCGGTCATGGAGAGGGCCACGAAAAGACCGGTAACGATGACGCCGAGAAGCATGGCGCCGAGGGCCGCTAAAGCCTGCTCTGTGCCGGCTATCATTTTCACGGCGAAGAACAAAACAATCGGAGCCAGAATGGGCAGAAGTGACGGCTTGATCATTTCCTTGATCGCCGCGCCGGTCAGAAGATCAACGGCCCTAGCATAATCGGGACGCGATGTGCCTTTCATAATGCCCGGGTCGGCTTTGAACTGACGGCGGACTTCTTCGACAATCGCGCCGGCCGCGCGGCCAACAGATTGCATCGCCCAAGCGCCGAAGAGATAAGGCAAAAGACCGCCAATAAAGAGGCCGATAATGACAAATGGATTGGTCAGCGAGAAATCCACGGTCACGCCGGAAAGTGCATTTCCGGGTTGGGCCGAGAAATACTCGATGTCTTTATAATAAGCCGCAAACAGCACCAGCGCGCCAAGACCGGCAGAACCAATGGCATAGCCTTTGGTCACGGCTTTGGTGGTATTGCCAACCGCGTCGAGCATATCCGTTGTCTTGCGAACATCTGCGGGCAGCTCTGCCATTTCGGCAATGCCGCCGGCATTATCGGTGACGGGGCCAAAAGCGTCGAGCGCGACGATCATGCCGGCAACGCCGAGCATAGCCGTCACCGCAATGGCGATGCCGTAAAGCCCGGCCAGCATAAAGGTGCTGATAATGCCGAAAACGATAATCAGAACCGGAATGGCTGTCGCCTCCATAGAGACCGCAAGGCCTTGGATAACATTGGTGCCGTGACCGGATTCGGACGCTGCCGCGATGGATTTCACAGGCTTATACGTCACGCCGGTATAATATTCGGTGATGACAACAATCGCGCCGGTAATCGCGAGTCCGATTAGGCCGCAGAAAAATAGCGCTTTGCCGGTTAAGCCGGTATTGGCAATTTCGCCAAAGCCGAGCGTGTAATGGGTGACCGCCGCGATGGCAGCTGCGGAGAGCACGCCGGTTACGATCAGGCCTTTATATAAAGCGCCCATAACATTGCTTGAGCCTTTAGACAGGCGAACAAAATAAGTGCCGATGATAGAGGTCACGATACAGGCCGCCGCTATCGACATAGGATAGAGCGCGAGCGAGCCTACAGCCCCAAACAGAATAGAGCCGAGCACCATAGTGGCCGCGATGGTCACGACGTAGGTCTCGAACAAATCCGCCGCCATACCAGCGCAATCGCCGACATTATCGCCGACATTATCAGCAATGGTGGCCGGGTTGCGCGGGTCATCTTCGGGAATACCGGCTTCGACTTTGCCGACCAAATCGCCGCCGACATCCGCGCCTTTGGTAAAGATACCGCCGCCGAGGCGGGCAAAGACTGAAATCAAGGACGCGCCAAGCGAGAGCGAGATAAGTCCGTCAATCACGCCGCGCTCATCTGCGCCCATTGGGCCGGTCAGAATCATGTAATATCCGGCAAGACCGAGCAGGGCAAAACCTGCGACAAGCATGCCTGTGACAGCGCCCGCTTTAAAGGCAACATTAAGACCTGCGCCGAGCGAGGTTCGCGAGGCTTCGGTTGTCCGCACATTGGCCTGCACAGAGACCAGCATGCCGATATAGCCCGCCAAGCCAGAGAGCACTGCGCCGATGACGAAGCCAACAGGGGCAATGGCGTTTTTGAAGAGCAGTGCTAAAATGATGGTCACAACCACGCCGACAATGGCGATGGCTTTATATTGCTTGTTAAGATAGGCCTTAGCACCTTCTTGGATAGCGCCGGCAATTTCATTCATGCGCTCATTGCCGGTCGAAGCTTTCATCAAGCCCGCGCGGGTAATAACCCCGTATAATACGGCCAGCAAACCTGCCGCGATAATCAAATAAAGAGTATTCATCACTCTCTCCATAATGTGGGCCGTTGTGTTTGGAGGCCCGGATGTTATGAAGTTGGCCGCATCTCTCTGGACGCGCTTCCCCTCGCTTAAGTGAAGTTGGCCGTCAATCCTCCCAGACAGACGCTTCCCCTCGCGGTAATGGGAGGGCTTGTAAGGGTTTTTATGGGGGAATCAAGGCGGAATGGAACCGGTAATCCAGAAAACGACCGAATGCTGTTGTGGATCTACAGCGTGGTAAAACCATCACACCCCCAAATTATCTTACAAGAATGTCATGTCTGGCCTTGACCGAGGATTAGTATTCAATTTATTAGCTCTAGAGAGAGCGGGGGGAAACCGTTGCAATAAAACAGATAATTTGGCCTATGCCATGAAGGGACACCATGAACACCAAGACATTTCTAAAGGCGCTGCTGCAAAGCTCTGCCATCACGGCCGTTGCTATGAGTTCAGCTCTTGCGCAAGACGTCACAGATGAAAACGCCGAAACCGGTGACGAAATCGTTGTTACGGGTTCTCGGATTAAGAAGAGTACATTTACCAGTCCGGTTTCTATTGATGTGCTGACAGTTGAAGATGCCAAAATTGAAGGTATTGCTGATATTGGCGGTTTGCTGCAAACATCGACAGCCATTTCAGGATCAAGTCAGATTACATCTGCTGTTTCCTCAGCCTTTATCTCGAATGGCGGCCTCGGTGCCGAAAACGTTGGTCTTCGCGGCCTTGCTGCAAACCGGACACTTGATTTGATCAATGGCCGCCGCGCAGGGCCATCCGGCATCCGCGGTTCAATTAGCTCATTTGACCTAAACTCTATTCCGCTTCTTGGCGTTGAGCGTGTTGATATCTTAAAAGATGGCGCTTCATCTGTTTATGGTTCAGATGCGATCGCCGGCGTTATTAACTACATCACTGATAAGTCAGACGCGAAGTCGATTGACTTGTTTACGGAGATTAGTGAAGGCGGCGGCGGTGAGGTCTTCCGCGGAAGTGCAACATATGGCGAAACTTTCGACAAAGGACGTTTCCGTATTACAGCCGACTATATGAAAGAGAAGGAACTGGCACGTAAAGATCGTGAATATCTTGATTGTAATGAAGATTATACATTCACTGACGCTACGCTAACAACACGGGCAGATGTTATTGACCCTAGAACCGGCAATCCTAAATGCGGGGGGACGATTTGGGGGCATATTTGGGTTTATGATTACGGATCAGATAATGTGATTCCAAACCGCCGTAACCGTTTGCTGCAATATAATTATAATGGAGAATTGACGGGTCTGCTGCCTCAAGTGCCCGCAAGTTTAAATGGTTCAGGTCTTGATATTCCAGCCGGTTGGCATCAGGTAGAGTACTTTACGGCAGATGCGCTAAATGACCGTGATGATCCTACCTCCGGCTTCTTAGCGCCATACGCAGCATTAGGCGGAGCTTTCAATCCTGACTCAAATGTTCAGAACGCTGTTACAAATACATATAATCCACTTCAGCGCGATACCTCCGTAACACCGGAACAAGAGCGTTTTACAGTTATGGTGGATGGTGATTACGAACTTACAGACAATGTAACCGTTTATGGTGAAGCCTTATTCAATCGTCGTGAAAACCATCGAAATGCGATTACGCAGTATTTCTCCTATATTTATGGTGCGGATTCATTCGGAAATAACAATACAAACCCAATTGCAGCAGGATGGAACGGCACTAATTCATGGTTCAGCCCGACGCCAGTGGCCGATCATGGTGATGAGTCAAATAAAATTGATTATTTTCGCCTTGTTGGGGGCTTAAAAGGCAACTTTGGTGAATCCGGGCCAATGCAAAATTGGGATTGGGATATCTATGCTCAGCATTCTAATAGTGACGCAGAATATACCAACCAAATCGTGCGTAATGATTCTATTCGAAATTACAATTTCTCGACAGAATCTTGCCATAATATTGATAGTGGGAATGGCGTAGGCATAACATCAGGCGCAACGACAACACTGCCTAGTGGTGAGGTGATTACCATTGCGGGCATTCCATGTACGGATGTGCGTTGGTTTGATCAAAATTTCAATGCGGGCGATGTTAGTCCTGAGGAAAGAGCTTTCTTGTTCAGTGAGGATACAGGCTCAACAAAATTCACTCAAACGACGGTTGAGGGTTTTACAACGGGTGACCTATTCAATCTTCCCGCAGGTAAGCTGTCTGCTGCTCTTGGCGTCTTTTATCAGCGTGATGAGATTACAGACCGCCCATCCGACACGGTCCTTACCGGTAACGAGTTCTTGGGGAGTACAGCAGGTATTACAACCGGCGTGCAAACCACAACAGCTATATACGGTGAATTAAGTATCCCGATCATAACTGACAAACCCTTCTTCGAAGACTTGTCTATGACGGCGTCCGGCCGGTACTCAGAAATCACATCCAGCAATATCGATGGACGTAGTATTAACGTCGACGGCTTTAACTACCGCTTGACGGGCAATTGGCAAATGATCCCTGAGCTGCGAGTAAGGGGCTCTATTGGCACCTCATTCCGAGCACCGGGTTTGTTTGAGCAGTTTCTAGCTAATGAAACTAGCAATGTTCGCCAGAGCACAGCTGATATTTGTATTGGTGTTGCCAACTTGTCGGTGGATCAAGATCCAGCGGCACTGGCTATCATAGCAAATTGTGCGGCTGATGGTATTCCTTTGGATCATGCCGGAACACCTATTGCCGCTACAGCTACACTCGGGGGCGGTTTTGGTCAGCTTAATGCTGAATCATCGAAAAACTACACAATTGGTGCCGTGTTTACGCCTGACCTTAATTTTGGTGATTTAAGTCTCGCCGTTGATTATTTTGATATCACTATCAACGATGAAATTACGGCACTAAGTGCAGCAAATGTCATCCGCGGCTGTTATGCATCCCAAGACTTTGCGAACGAGCCTCTATGTGACTTCTTTAACCGTGAGCGAGACATCCCTGCGGGGGGAGCAGGCGACACGGGCGCTCCTTTGCGTATTGTTGATATTAATGCACGCTTTCAAAATGTTAACTCGCAAAAGAACTCAGGCATAGATGTCACCCTTCGCTACGGGCAAGATACAAAATGGGGCCGCGTCAATCTTAGCTCCGTATGGTCGCGTCAGCTTACAGATGAAGTTCAACTTTTGGCACAAAGTCGAACACAGTTCTTAAATGGCGGTATTGGCGAACCGAAATTGACAGGGACAACCAATTTCACATTTGAAGCGACTGATAATATCTTACTGCGTTACGGAATTGATTATATCGGAGGTGTTGATGCTTTAAGAAGCTCATTCCCCCAACAACCGATCAGTTCGATTACTGGGCTGGGCGCTGATGGTAGTTACTCATTCGCTCAAGATGGAACGACTGTCTTCGCCAAACGTTATTTGGAAGCGGTGATCTACCACAGTCTGTCAGCGCAATATAAAAATGATGATTGGGCATTCCGCGCGGGGGTTAGCAATATCTTTGATGAGCATCCGCCGGCAACAACGCTGCAAAGTACATTTGGTAATTCACCAATTGTATCTCAGTATGACCTTCTTGGACGTCGTGTCTTCCTCAACGTCTCAAAAGAATTCTAAGAAAATTCTACAATACACTGTATAGAGAGGCGGGCTTCGGCCCGCCTTTTTTAGTAAATAAGGACAAATAGATGGATATGCCTCGCGTATTGGCTAAGGCGGATAATTTGAACGAACTCAATGCCGATTTTTTACAGAATCCGCTGACTCAGCACTTTTTTTTAAACAGTGTACCTAAGAGCGGTAGCCATTTACTAAAAAATATTGTGCGTATGTTCGTGCCTGTGGATCAACAATACAGTGTTGATTTCATTCAATACCCGACCCTCAAACAACATCGCCATGTTTTCTTATCTAAAACCCCAATGCTCAGTTGGGGACATATGCTTTTTGCGGATAGCTCAACGGTGCTCCTGAAAGATATAAAGCACATTTTGCTTGTGAGAGACCCATATGATTGGGTGTTAGCGCGCACCCGGTTTTTCTTATCTGAAAACTTCCAATTCAACTTAGAGGATTTGAAATATGGGCGTACATCAGTAAATGATTTTATGAATATGATGATTTTTGGTATGCATAACCGCTTCCCCAATATGAATGAGATTTATTTAAATAATGCTGCGCCGTGGCTAGGAACAAGTGTGAAAATTGTCAAATACGAAGAGATCATGAAGCACCTCAAAATACTAGATAGCCAAAAAGCAGAAGGTTTTTTTAGAGATTTATTGGGGTTTGCCGATATTGAGCTACCCAAGGATTGGAAGACCCGCGTCCGGATTGGCTCTGATCGCAAACAAAGCGGCACGGCCCGCGAAAATTTGGAACTTAAAGGTCAAATTATACCTTCAATTTTACCAGACATGCAAAAACAGCTCGTGGATTATGCCTGTCCGGGATTAAGACAGCTTTTGGGTTATGTATGATTGTTCCTCGCGGGGCCACGCATCAGGCAGGCTATGCGTGTCCCAAGCCTGCATCCCCAAGGCCTGATGTAGCCATACATGGTGGGGCGGCAATTCCTTCGGGGCTTGCTGGATAGCTTCGAGCACAAAGTCTACAGGGCGCGAATGAGGGCGTTTATCGCCCATTGACTTTGCGAATTCGGGGCCTCGAAAATCCATGCCAAATAATATCGCTTCGTAGCTGGCGTGGTTCCAGAGACTCCCTGTGTCCACAGGCGGGCGATTGTCAATTTCCGGATCATCTATAGGCGCACGGTTATAATTATATCCATAAAATGACTGATCTTGAAAATCAGACGCCGTCGGTTCCTTTTTGCGCCAATGTTCGAGTTTGGCTTTTAGCCGGTCATTGATCCGTTCCGGTTTTTGCACTTCACGCCAAAAGGCCGTATCGTTGCGCCGGGTCAGGCAATAATGTAGATTGATGAAATCCAGAATTTCGTAATAGCGATTTGAGATGATGCGGTTCAGGCGAAAAGCAAAAGCCGGAATGTCTTCATCCTTATACGGAAAGTGCTCCGCCAACTGTACGGCCGCAAGTTCTGCCATATGTATTCCGGTTGATTCAAGCGGCTCTATAAAGCCGCCGGACAGGCCAATTGCTATACAGTTCTTGCTCCAGGCCTTCTGCCTTTGGCCCACTTTGAATCTAATCAAGCGCGTATCACAATCTTTCAGCCCTTCACTTTGATAAGCCAGCAATTCAGCCTTAGCCGTTTCAGCATCGATAAATTCAGAAGAGTGGACATAGCCTATGGCCCGCCGCGTTTGTGTGGGTGTATCCCAGATCCACCCCGCCGATTGGGCCGTGCATGTTGTATAAGGCCGGATGACGCCGGGGAAATAATCTTCGTAAGGAAATTGGGTCACCAGTGCTTGATCGCAAAGCAGCCATTGCGAATAATCATCAAATGGAACCTTGAGCGTTTTTTCAATAAGCACAGCCTTAAACCCCGTACAGTCAATAAAAATGTCCCCCGAAACAGATGTTTTGGTATCTAAGTTTACTTGCTTCAAATACCCGGTTTCTGTCTGTTCGACGCTCACTACATTTGCCAAAATATGCGAAACGCCGCGGGCTGTTGAAAAGTCCCGTAAATAATCTGCATAAAGCTGGGCGTCAAAGTGATAAGCATATTTCAGCGGCGCCATGAATTGTTGATCGCCCAAAGGTTTTGGGGCCCTGTTAATTTCAGAAATTATTGCTTGCGCCGATACAGTTTCTATAAAAGGAATATCTCGTTGGCTTTCCATCCAGCGCTTGCCAGTACGGTCAATCGGCCCCAAAGTGGCCCGGCTAAAGGGGTGGTGATAATATTCTCCCTTGTTGTTGAGCCAATTGACATATTTGATCGACTGTTTGAACGTCGCATCAGTGGCTTTCATAAAGTCGGCTTCATCAACCCCAATAACGTCAAGCATATGGTGAATAGAAGGAACAGTGGCCTCTCCAACGGAAATTCGCGGAATATCAGGCGATTCTATTAGGGTAATATCAACGGTCTTGTTTTGGCCGCGATTATTCAATGCGCCATTGAGATAGGCGGCTGTCATCCATCCGGCAGATCCGCCTCCAACAATTACTACTCGCCGCATTCTATGGTCCAATTCGCCTTAGGAAGGCTACATCTTAAGCGCCGTATATATGTATGGAAAGAGAAATTTAGACGGATCAGCCTGCTCTCTCTCAAAACCAAGCGCTTATTTATGCAATGGCGGTTTCTTCTTTCCGGCCTCGCCCCACCACCGCGTCAAACCTCTCGTGATACTCTGCGTGTTCTGTCCCCATCAGCTTGTCCCACCAGGTGAAATAGAGCGCGAAATTGCCGCCTGCTTTTTCGTGGTGCATGTCGTGATGGGTGACGGTGGTCATGTGTTTCCAAAACCAATGTGTGGTCGCGCCGCGCGGGAAAATCTCGTAGCCTGAATGGCCGAGCGCATTTTTGAAAATCATTATCATCAAAATAATGGCGAGCGCGCTTTGGTGCAGGGGCAGGACGAGCAGCATAAGCGGAACATAGCCATATTCGACCACCGCTTCGCCCGCCGCGAAAGAATAGGCGGTAAAGGGCGTCGGGTTATGCGAGCGGTGATGGGTTAAGTGAAAGCGCTTATAAAGCTTGGAATGGTGCATAGCGCGGTGTGTCCAATAAAAATAAGCATCATGAAAAATAATCGCCAGCGCGATTGAGGCCCAATAATAGATAGGCCCGAAATCGGCAATATCATCATAAAACCGAAAGACGCCGGATTCGGCGAGGTCAAAGATAAATATATCCAGCGCAACAAAAATAAGAATTGTGCGGAAGGAATTGATAAGCTCCATACGCACTTGCTTGTTTAGTAATTTGGCGGGCAGGCGGCGCTGCCTTATGCGGCGGCTGCGGATGAACGGCCCGAGGATGAGCCAGATACCGACAAAGACGCCTATTGTGCCAATAACATAACGTGTGCCTTCATAGCGAATGCCCATGATAATGCGCTCCGGCATGTGGCTGATAAACTCTAAAATACTCGCGTCCATTTTAATCTCCATATTATCTGCGCCTGCACAAAGCTTGGGGAGGCGGCTCAAGACGCTTCTGGGCTCTGTGCAGACAGGCTTTTTCTGGCCGACATCGAGGCGGAAATCTCCTTGATGCTGAAAAAGGCTGCTCAATTTCAAAATCAATCAGAGTTTTTTATAATCCATCAGGTTTTTCTGTGAAGTTTGCACCGTGATGTGGCATGACGTCTATAAAGGGAGTGGTTATGTTAATCTTGGATGTCTTATTGCGGTATTCCACTGTGACATTGCTCCTCGCGATTGCTCTCTTGGCGGTGCAGGACGGGCGCGGATTTAAACCGGCTATATATATAGTGCTGGCGACATTATCTGTCGCTTTCATGTTGCTGGGCACGGCGAGGCCCGAATTACGCCTCCCGCAACCCTTTCATTTCATTATTAGGGTTTTGGATGTTGGCAATATCGTCTTTATCTGGTGGCTGGGCCTTGCCATGTTCCAAGACAATTTTCGACTGCGCTGGCCGCATTGGCTGGTGCTCGGGATTAATCTCGCCGGCTTGCTGCCGTCCCGTATCATGGAGTTGCAGGGCGTTGAATATTTCCACCCGGTTGTCAATTATGGACTAGATGCAGTCACTTTCGGGATTATGGGGCATCTGGCCTTTGTAACATTGAAGGGCCGGGCCGATGATTTGGTTGAGCCCCGCCGCCGCTTGCGGCTTTATTTCGTCATGGCCATGATCGGCGTGACGCTCATAGCTGTCTTTATCGAGAATATGCTCGCGGCCAATCATGGAAACATTTTAACCGCTCTTAGATGCGCCCTCATTTTCCCGTTAGCGCTTTGGGGACTGTTATGGCTCACGCAAATGCACCCTGAAAAGGTTTTCTTTAAAGAAGTTAAAGCGCCTATTGCGAAAAAACCGGATATTGATCCGCGTGATCAACGCTTATTGGAGCAGCTAAAAGCGGCGATGGAAACAGACCATATCTATACAGAACCCGGCTTGACTATCCGCACTTTGGCGGAAACCCTAAAAACGCCTGAGCACCGCCTTCGCGCCCTGATTAACCAGGGGCTGGATTATCGAAACTTTAGCGCGTTTCTCAATTTCTACCGGATAGAAGCCGTGAAAGCGGCATTTAAGGACCCGGAAAATTCCCGTATTCCTGTCTTGACCATCGCTATGGATGTCGGATTTAACTCGCTCGCGCCGTTTAACCGCGCCTTTCGCGACCGTGAAAATATGACGCCCAGCGCGTTTCGGCAAAAAATTCAGCAAAACAACAACTAATCTTGACGGATAATAAAAACCTCTGATGGATTTTGAAAATCAATACTCGATTTCGCAATCGATAGGATTTCCGCCTCCCCGCCTGTCAGTTTTAACTCATGGCCCAAACCGGGCCGCGAAACTGACATCACTAAGGAGAACACCATGTCATATATAAAGACCATCACAACCGCCGCTCTTATCGCCGCAGCATGTACAGCCGCGCCGGCTTTTGCCAGCCCGCAAGACGACGTCGCCGCCTGCCGCGCAGAGATAACAGCGCAAAACCCGGATATTCTGGACGGCTACCGCCTGCGCTTTAAAAGCACAAAGGGCAATAAAGACCGGACATTATCACTGGAAGCCATCCCGAATAAAAAATCAGCCGGAGAGCGCTTTAAACTCACCTGCCGCCTCAATAAGACAAACCGCGTCTTGGCGTTTAATACGGCAAAGACGCCGGTAAAATTCGCGCAAAAATAACCCGCGCTGAAATACCCTCCCGAAAGGCTCGCAATATTTGCGGGTTTTTTTGTGCGGGAAAAACCTACTCCGCTTCGAAATCAAACAGGCTTACGCCTCTTCGTCTTTCGTCAAAGCTTAGGGTTTTGTTGAGGGGGGCGTGGGCGCGTTGGCGGCAATGCGGGCGCTCGCAGAGATAACAATTCACGCCAATTGGCGTTGGCTGCGGCGTATCCAGATTATATTGCTGAGCGTAAACTAATCTGGGCGCATAGGCGATATCGCAGCCCAGCCCGATAGCGAGTTTCTGCGCGGGGGCATTATAAGTGCCGCCGCCGCGGGCGATCATTTTGGCGATAGAAAAATAAGTGGTCTCGTCAGGCAACTGAATCATCTGCGTCACCGTCTTGCCGGGCGCGGCGAAACAATCATGGATATTCCAAAGCGGGCAAGCCCCGCCAAATTGGGAAAAGTGAAACCGCCCGGCGGAGAAACGCTTGGAGACATTGCCGGCCACATCAATTCTGACAAAGAAAAACGGAATACCCCGCGCCTCGGGTTTTTGCAGGGTGGTTAAGCGGTGCGCCGTTTGTTCAAAACTGGTGCCAAAACGGTGGGACAATAGATCAATATCATATTTGCTGCCCTCAGCCTGTTTTAAAAACCTTGCATAAGGCATGAGCACGGCGGCGGCGAAATAATTGGCCATATTGGTGCGGCAGAGCCCTTCGGCTTCGCGGCCGGGCAGGTTGGCCGAGGCGGTAATCTCGTCAATCAAAGCGCGGTGTTCCAGCAGTCCGATCTGAAAGGCGAGCTGAAAGCGGCGGCCCGATTGCGGGAGAAGTTCCGAGAGGTTGATGCGTTTGGAGTGGCGATCAAAATAGCGCAGCATTTCGGGCATAACCTCAATCGGCACAATGCGCACGGTCAGTTCGTGTTGCGTTTTAAGCCGCTCGGTCAGCGCCGCCGCGATGAGCGGTTTGTTATAGCCAATCTCTTTGGCCAGAACTTCTGCAGCTTCGTCGAGGGCGGGGAAGAAGTTTTTCTGCTCATGAATGAAGCGGCGCACGGATTCTACAGCTTGCGAGGACTGCTCAAGCAATTCCACGCGGTCACGATCGGGCGCATTTTCCGCCGTGCGCCATGCGAGGTCGCGGTGCTTGCCGTAAAGCTTTAAAAGTGCTCGCGCGGCCCGGGGGCTAACATTGACAAGGTCTTCAGCCTCGTTTTTGGAGATGGTCTCGGCCTTGAACAGTGGATCGCGCAAAGCCTCATAGATTTCGGCGACCAGATGCGCGTCCCCCGCCCCGGCAAATTCGGCAATATCAAAATCGTAAATTTCCGCCATTTTTAGTAAGACTTTGGCCGATAAAGCCCGCTGATTGCGTTCCATCAGGTTGAGATAAGAGGTTGAAATGCCTAGGTCTTCGGCCATGCGCGCCTGCGTCACGCCTAAAGCTGTACGGAAGCGGCGTAGGCGCGGCCCGATCAGGAGTTTTTCGGTTTTTTTGGCCATAATTTAACAGTGGTATTTACAAAGTTTACAAATTTTCTGATTTATAACACACACACTGTGACAAAAATACCTATAATTTACAAAAGTTTATGGACTCACATAGCTGTTTGTAAATATAGTGTGGCAAGATTATAATTTATGGAGACCGCTATGAACGCGCCAATGACAGTAGCCGACAAACCTATTCCGCGTCACCGCGTATTGGCTAAGGTCGTGGGCAAAGCCGGGCCGGGTTATGACGCCGTGCTGACTCCTGATGCCTTGTTGTTTTTGGCCGATCTTGAGCGCCGCTTCGGGCCGCAGCGCCGTATCTTGCTGGGCAATCGCCGCTTGCAGCAAGAGCGCTTTGACGACGGCGAAATGCCGAGCCAGCCGCTCGAAACCGAACATATCCGCAATTCCGTCTGGGACGTCGCGCCGTGCCCGAAAGCCCTGCAAGATCGCCGCGTTGAAATCACAGGCCCCGTTGACCGCAAAATGATGATCAATGCGCTCAATTGCGGCGCGAAGGTTTTCATGGCCGACTTTGAGGATGCGAGCAGCCCGACCTTTGCCAATATGATCGAGGGCCAAATTAATATGATGGATTATGCGCGGGGGACTTTATCTTTAAAGACTGAAAAAAAATCCTATACGCTTAACGCCGAAACTGCGGCGATGATGGTGCGCCCGCGCGGTTGGCATTTGGAAGAAAAAAACATCACCGTTGACGGCAAGCCGATGAGCGCCAGCTTGGTCGATTTTGGATTGCATATTTTCCACAACGGCAAATTACTGGCGGCAGATGGGCGCGGCCCGTTCTATTATCTGCCGAAAATAGAAGCCTATCAGGAAGCGCGCCTGTGGAATGATGTGTTTAACTTTGTCCAAGCGGTTTTGGATATTCCCAACGGCACAATTAAATCCACGGTTTTAATCGAAACCTTGCCGGCAGCCTTCCAGATGGAAGAAATTCTTTATGTGCTGCGGGGTCATATTACCGGCCTGAATTGTGGCCGCTGGGATTATATCTTCTCCTATATCAAAACCTTGCGTCAACATAAACAATTCCTGCTCCCTGATCGCGCCCAAGTCGGCATGGATAGAGGGTTCTTGCAGGCCTATGCCGCGCGCCTTGTCGAGGTTTGCCATAAGCGCCGGGCTCATGCCATGGGCGGCATGGCGGCGCAAATTCCGGTCAAAGGCGACGCAGGGGCTAATGAGGCTGCCTTTGCCAAAGTCCGCGCGGATAAAGACCGCGAAGCCCGGCTTGGCCATGACGGCACATGGGTTGCTCATCCCGATTTGGTGCCGGTTGCGATGGAAGTCTTTGACAAGGTTATGCCGCAAAAACACCAAATCCATAAGAAGCAACAAGCCCGGCGGATTTCCAATGAGGCCATGCTCGCCCCGCATGGCGGCGTTGTGACCGAGGCCGGCGTGCGCACTAATATTGAAGTCGGCATCCGCTATATTGCGGCTTGGCTTTGCGGCAAAGGCGCGGTGCCGATCCATAACCTTATGGAAGATGCAGCCACGGCGGAAATTTCCCGCGCGCAAATCTGGCAATGGCTGCGCCACGGCGCGAGCGTGCAAATGCAAGACAGCGCAAATGAGGTGATGAGCACCGCGCTTTATACAAGGCTATTTGACGAAGAATTTGACGCGCTTAAAAACGAGCTTGGCCCTGATGCCTTCATCAAAGGCCGCTTCCCCGAAGCCGCCAAGCTTTTTACCCGGACAGCGACCTCGGTTGATCTGCCTGAATTTTTAACCCTTCCCGCTTACGCAATTTTGGAGACTCACTAATGACTTATTCACAAACCCTTACGCAGCTAAAAAACAGATATCCAAGCGGCATGGCCGCCGGAATTAATCTTGAAGACTTGGCGCAATTAAAAACGCAAAATACCTTCGAGACGCATCTTGATATTGCCAAATCCATGGCCACTATCATGCGCAAAGATATGGCGGATTATGACGTTGATACAGGCGCCTTCACCCAATCGCTCGGCTGTTGGTCGGGCTTTCACGCCCAGCAAATGATGCGGGCGATCAAGCGCCAAAAGGGCACATTGGATAAAGCCTATGTCTATCTCTCCGGCTGGATGGTGGCAGGTCTGCGCAACCGTTTCGGACATTTGCCGGATCAGTCTATGCACGAAAAAACCTCTGTCGTGGATTTGATCCAAGAGATTTACACCAGCCTGCGCCAAGCCGATGAGGTCGATTTAAATGATCTTTTCACCAAATTAAAATCAGCCGGAACCGAGGCCGAGAAAAAAGCGATCACAGCCGAGATTGATAATTTCGAAAGCTATGTTCGCCCGATCATTGCCGATATTGATGCCGGCTTTGGCAATGTCCACGCAACTTACCTGCTGGCCAAAGAAATGATCAAGGCCGGGGCGTGCTGCATCCAGATTGAAAACCAAGTCTCCGATGCCAAACAATGCGGCCACCAAGACGGCAAGGTCACCGTGCCGCGCGAAGACTTTGTTGAAAAACTCCGCGCTTGCCGTATGGCGTTTGAAGAACTCGGCGTCGATGACGGCGTGATTGTCGCGCGCACGGATAGCCTCGGCGCAGGCCTGACGCAGAAAATTCCTGTCTCCAAGGAAGTCGGCGACGCGGCTTATGAATATACAAAATGGCTGGAAACCGAAGCCGTCACAGAGGCCAATCCGCTGAGTGAGGGCGATGTCGCGCTTTATCTGGACGGCGAATTGGTCAAGCCTGTGCGCCTGCCTAATGGGCTGTATAAGTTTAAGGACGGCACGGGCGAAGACCGCGTGGTTGAGGATTGTATTTCATCTCTTAATGACGGCGGCGCAGATTTACTCTGGATCGAAACGGCGACGCCTAATGTTGCGAAAATCGCCGGCATGGTTGCCCGTATCCGCGAGAAGGCTCCCCATGCCAAGCTGACTTATAATAATAGTCCGAGCTTTAACTGGACGCTCAACCTGCGCAAACAGGTGCGCGAAGACTGGATTGCGTCCGGCAAAATCGCCGAGGGCGATTACCCTGACAGCACGCAGCTTATGTCGGCTTCTTATGATACGGACGCGCTCGGCCTCGAAGCCGATGCCCGCCTGCAGGCTTTCCAAACCGATATTTCCCGCGAGGCCGGCGTGTTCCATAACCTCATCACCCTGCCGACCTTCCACGGCACGGCCAAGATTATGAACGATCTCTCCGAAGGTTATTTTGGCGAACAGAAAATGCTGGCTTATGTCAAAAACATCCAGCGCGAAGAAATTCGCACCAATGTTTCGGCGGTCAAACATCAGCACGAAGTCGGCTCAAATCTCGGCGATGATTTCAAAGAGATGACAGGCGGCGAGCGCGCGCTCAAAGCCGGCGGCGCGCATAATACAATGAACCAATTTGAGAACGCGGCTTAGCCCTTAAAACACCATTCATCCCGTTTTTCAACGGGATGAATGGGTGTAGGTTTGGGGCCTTAACCCGCCGCCTTAATTCCGTCTAGGATCAGCTCGCCCGCCTTTTCGCGGTCTTCCCAGCCTAAAATCTTGACCCATTTATCGGGTTCCAAATCTTTATAATGGGCGAAGAAATGCGGGATGCGGTCCTGCATGATTTGCGGCAGGTCGGTATAATCCTGAATGTCGTCATAATAGGCGGTGAGTTTTTTATGCGGCACGGCGATGATTTTCTCGTCAATCCCCGCCTCGTCTTCCATCATCAAAACCCCGACAGGGCGGGCGCGAACGATGGAGCCCGGCATAAGCGGGCGGTTGCCCATGACCAAGACATCAGTCGGGTCGCCGTCATTAGACAAAGTATGAGGAATAAATCCGTAATTACAGGGATAGCGCATCGCGGTATAAAGGAAGCGGTCCACAAACATCGCCCCGCTATCCTTATCCAGCTCATATTTAATCGGCTCGCCGCCCAGCGGCACTTCGATAATAACATTAATATCAAAGGGCGGGTTCTCGCCAACGGGGATTTTATTCACATCCATGGATAATCTCGATAGCTGTTTCAGTCGCGGGCCTGATAACGTTCAAGGGCGTTATTGCAAGGGTTAAGGCCATACGGAATTAGAATTCATCAGCGGGTTTGGGCCCGCTGCGAGCCGCGCGAATGGTCTTAATTCCAAAAACCACCATAGCCAAAACACATAAAGTTACGCCGGTAAAAATAATGAAAAAGCCAACAGAAGAATATGCGGCATTAAAAAACCTACGAAACATCGAGAACAATTGCAGTAAACAGCCTAAAAACAGGGGAATCGTTATGAGCAGGATTAAAATCGCCGGGAGATATTTAGGCCCCTTTTTTAAGATATTGCGGGCAGAGAAGAACAGAATTGCGCCTGGGATAATCCCGATAAGCCCCATGCCAATAACGCCAAGCGCATTGGGCACATATTCATCGGGGCCCGAGGCGACAAATACGCCCGTACAGAGACCGCTCAAAGCCAAAACCGCGCCGCCGATAACCATGGTTAAATTGGCATAGCGTTTTAGGTTTTTAGAATTATTCATGAGGTGTCTTTCTGCGGGTTATAATGCTCCAAATACCCCAACCGATAAAGAGCAGGCCAAGTCCGCCAAAGACCACTGTTAAAAGTCCAAACAGGATGGCAATAATTTCCGACGTCAGATTTGAGCCTTGCTTTATGTGCCGCCACATGGCCCAAGCCAGCAATCCTCCGGGAACAAGTCCGATTGCACTGAAAAGAAAAATCCCAAGAGTGTCTTTGGGACTATCCGCAGCGAAGATGATAGCGCATAATCCGCTAGTGGCTATCAAAAGACAGGCGATAATACCGATGATGATCGCTGCCGCTCTTAGGGACCGAGTTTCGTTCATATCACTTTCTCCCGCAACCTCTCAACAACCGCTCTATCACGATAAAACAAGTTGAACGTATCAAAGGGATAAATTTTCCCATCCGGCTCGACGAAATGAATGCAGGAGCGTTTCACGCCGCCGACACAAAAGTTATATTTATCCATGAATTGCACAATCACGACGCGGAATGTGTCTTCGTAATTTAGCGTCTCCGGCACCTCCGCTTGCGGCAGGCAGCAGAGCACAGAGGCGAGCTTATCCGAAGCATCCGCCGCCGTTGTCGAGAGCGAGAGCAGGTCAAAGACGCTTTTTCTAAGCGCCGGGTAATTCTCAAACGTCACCGTATTGGGCATGGTCGCCGAGAGCACTTCGGGCGGGAACATGGACGTAATCGGCGCGACTTGATCGCCATTTCTGAGGCCATAACCGATACAGATATTTTCAGGACTACACGGCAGGGGCACCATATCTGCCGCGCTGAACACGCCGCTATCTGCGGCAATGGAGCGGCGTATATCGGTCAACAATACTCGGTTAGCTTTCTTGTCAAAGCCGTCATTGACGCCCGCTTTAACGGTTACGACGAGCGTTGTTGAAAGATTTAAAGCTTCCAGCCGTGCCAAGGCATCGAGCCGAATTTTGCGTAGATCTGCTCCGCGTAAATTCATCAGAGCGCTGCGTTTTAAGCTATCAAATTGCAGGTAGATTTCGAGGCCCGGGCCATAGCTTGCCAGTCTTTCAGAAAACTCCGCATCTTTGGCAATGCGTATACCGTTCGTATTGATCATGATATGGCGGATGGGGCGGCGCTGGGCTGCTTCGAGTATTTCAAAAAATTCGGGATGAATAGTCGGCTCTCCGCCTGAAATTTGCAAAAGGTCAGGCTCGCCCTCGCTCTCAACCAATGTGTCGAGCATGGTCTCAACTTCGGCCAAGCTACGCTGCCCTGTTTTTGAAGTCGAGCTTTCGGCAAAGCAGACGGGGCAGGAGAGGTTGCAAGCCTGATTTATTTCGATCAGAGCGAGACAGGAATGTTGTTCGTGATCTGCGCAGAGACCGCAATCCAGCGGGCAGCCATAATCAGTTTTGGCTTGCAGGCTGAGGGGGCGGTCGCCGGGTTTGAGATAATCCTTGGTGCGGCGAAAATATTCCGCGTCCGTACTGACCAAAGATTTTTGCACGCCGTGCTCGCGGCACCTTTTTTGGTAATAGACATTATCGCCGTCGATCAGAATTTTGGCCGGAACGGGGGACAGGCAAGTCTCGCATAGGGAGGTGGTTTGGCCATAAAACAGATAATTGGCCGACCGCCGAATATCGTCCGTTGTTCCCATCAGCGTGATTTCCTTGTCATCATATATATAGCGTAAACACACAGCGCGGCGCTGACAAAGTGAAAAATATTAAATATCCCGGCGGGGCTGTGATAGGGTTTAAGAAATTCCCAGATAAAACGCTGCGCTCCATAGATTAAGACAAGCCCATAAAATCCGTTTTGAACCGCCCAGTTTTGCCGTTTCCATAGGGCGTAAAAATAGACGGCGGTGAAGAGTGCCATGACGCTTGCTTCATAAATCTGCACAGGATGGCGCGAAATACCATCGCCGAAATCAACGCCCCAAGGCAAGCTCGTTGGCGTGCCATAAGTGAAATCTTCAAGGCCCGAAACGAAGCAGCCAATTCGGCCAATCGCGACGCCTATGCCGAAAGCCGCGACAAAGGCCCCGCCCGTACTGCCTGCAATGGAATTGATTTTTTTATAGATCTCGACAGCGATAATTCCGCCAAAGAGAGCGCCGATAATGCTGCGCCCGATGGCGGGCTGTCCCGAGAGATAAAGATTGAGCGTTCCGAGCGCAAAGGCTCCGATAATCGCGCCGCAAGCGAGCGCCGCGTAATACCCTACAGGATAAGGAGTAGCCGCAAATGGCGCGCCGGCATTACGGCGCAGCCGAGTGGCTGCGTAGCCTGCGGCAAAGGCCCAACCCCAAGCGATCAAATCGATATAAAGATGCGGATGCATCACCCCGCCGTCGTGATTATGGCGAAGAGGCCTGAGGCGATCATGACGAGGCCAATGACGATATTAAAGGCGCGGGCTTGTTTTGGCTCGCGCAGCCATGTCCGGATTTTTTGCGCGCCGTAAGCATAGGCGCCTAGCCCCAAAGCTCGGTTACGGTTACGGTGATAAACATAATCAAGACCTGCAGCGGGATAGAATAGCTGACGTCAAAATAGGCCGGGAGCAAGAGACCGAAATAGACCAGCGGCATCGGGCTGGAGAGCTGTAGCGCCAATCCTTTGGAATATAATTTTGCCCGCGGCGGCGCGTCTTTATCGCAGTTCTCGGGATCGGGTAGAGGCCCGAACATCGCCGTCAGCGCTAGATAAAGAATAACCAGCACGCCGATAATTTTCAGCGCCAGAAAGGCTTTCGGGAAAGTCGTGGCCAGAGCCGCCGCGCCTGATGCCGCCAGTAAGAGCCAGAGAAGATTTGCGCTGGCAATGCCGAGGGCAGGGAGCATGGCGGGTTTGAAACCATAGCGAAAAGACGAAGCCATGACCAGCATCACCGCCGGGCCGGGGGTTAAACCGCCCACACCGAACAAAGCGACTAACGCCAACCAGACTTCCAAAGACATAGGCTTTCATATGCGGCAAAGGCCATGATGTGAAATCCTTTTCTGGCTATCGCGTAAAATTATGGTATCGGGCAAATATGAACGGTGAAAATTCAGACAGTAGCGGGCCTCTTGCCTCTATCCTTGACGCGGCGCGCGACGCGGCGGCGGGCACCGAGGTCGATTTGAAAACATTGGTCGAGGCCTTTGGCGAGCGGGCGTTCGGCCCTGTGATGATCCTCTGCGCGCTGTTTTTAATGACGCCGATTGGCGCGATACCGGGCCTGCCTGCTGCTTTCGGCCTGATTATTATCGTCTTTGCACTGCAGCTTTTATTCCGGCGCGAGACACCTTGGATGCCGGAGATTTTGCGTAAGATAAAAATATCGGACGTAAGGCTGGAGAAGACCCGAAAATTTGTCTCGCCCGTTTTGAGCCGCATTGATAATGTCATCCATCCGCGCCTGCCTTGGGTGACAAGCGGCCCGATGCAGGCTTTGACGGCGCTGCTGGCGATTGTTCTGGCCGTGTTAATGGCGCCTTTGGGAGTCGTGCCTTTTGGCGTGCTGGCCCCCGCCTTTATCATTGGACTGCTCGGTCTCGGAATTACGGCCCGGGATGGGGTGTTGATTATTTTGGGCTTTGTTCTCAGCCTAGGCGTGGCTTTGGGCGTCACCAGCCTATTTGTCGATTTCGGCCAGTTTTTCTAACCCGGCTTGCGCTGCGGGATTATAGACCGGGCTGATTTTAGCGGCTTTTTGCAGCAGGAGCCGTGCCAGTGCTGGGTTCTTGTTTTTAATCGCGATGTGCCCGCTCTGCGTTAGTAGAGAGGCGGCGCGTGTATCGGTTATGGCTTCCATGGCCCGTTCATATTGTCCGTCCATCAATAATGCCGTTCGGTAATTATTTTCATATGAGGCGGCGTCCGGGGCCATCTTCGAGGCATGTTCGAAATACCGCGCGGCTGTGCTGTAATTATTTTGCGCCATCAACATGAAGCCGAAATTATTATAAAGCCCGGCGCGGCTATAGCCTTCCTCATGCGCCCGTTCATAGGCGCGGCTACTCTCCCGCCACCTCTCTTGCGATTGATAGACATGTCCCAGAGCATTCCACAGGCGGGCATCCTTGGGCGCTAATGTTAAGGCGGCTAGCAAACGGCTTTCAGGGTCGCCCGCTTCAAGCGTCAAGGTTTCAGCTATAGCCAGCCCTGACTGAACGGCGAGATTGTCTTCGGTCTTCAATGTTACAGCAGACAGGTTTTTGAAAATCACCAGAGCTTCTGCAGCTCTGCCAATTTCCAAAGCAGAATTGGCGGCGCCGAGTGCGGCCTCAACATTATTGCGATCATGCAGAGCGGCGTATTTATAGGCGCGGTAACTGCGCTCAAACCGCTTAGCTGCATAATCTTCGCGCGCATTAATTAATTGCGTAAGTACATCATAGACATCTGAGCTTGATCGCGTGAGGGGACGCACCTCTAATGTCTCGAATATATTTGGCGTGGGGGCGCTGTCTTTGGCGGAGGCTGCCTGCGCGCAGAAAAGTCCGGCTAAAACGCCCATATATATGGCTAGCATTTTCATGTCGCGCTGAGCCCTTGCGCGATACGCAGGCCCGCAGGCAAGAGCAGCATCACCATCAGCGTCGGGAAGATAAATAATATCAGCGGTACGGTCAGCTTGGCCGATAAAGCCATGGCTTTTTCTTCGGCTTTGAGCATGCGTTTGCTTCGCATATCTTCGGAGAAAGTACGCAGGGCCGTGCCCATGGACGCGCCCATTTCTTCGGACTGTTTAAGCATGACGGCGAGGGCTTTGGCTTCGTCGAGATTGATGCGGGCAGCAAAATTCATCATCGATTCGTGCCGCTCGCGGCCCGCGCGAAGCTCCAAATTCATAATCTCCAGATTGACTTTTAGGGCCGGATAACGCCCGCCAAGCTCATGGCTGACGCGGATAAGGGCGGCGTCCAAACCGAGGCCCGCTTCGATACAGGCGACCATAAGGTCCATCATATCAGGGAAGCCGTTCTTACATTGCAATGTGCGCTTGGATTGTTTCCAGCGGATAAACCATGACGGCGCCATAAGGCCTATAATGAGCAGCGCGGCAGCGAGCGCTACTGTCCAAGTGGCGCCAATTTTTGCCCAAATAAACCCCCAAAACAGCAGCATTAAAAGCTGCGGGCCAAGCAGGCTGATGACCCGCGCCCCGTAGAAAGATTTTACGGCTGTGACGTCATAATATCCGGCTTGGGCGAGCTGAAAGCGAATACGGGTAATTTTCTTGGCATCAGGTAATGAGAGGTGACTGCCAAGCTTGGCTAAGAGGCGGCGTTTCTGCTTTATACCAAGTTCAGGCGCGTCATGCCCGGCCCCGCCGGCCAAGCGGCGGTTCATTTGCTGGCCATGGTCGAGCGCTTGCCGCACGGCAATATAAATCAGGCCGAGCGAAATTGCGAGAAAAGCCAGAGCGACCATAATTGTCAGGGCATTGGTAAAGGTGGACGACATAGCGGTCTCTAAATCTTGAAATTAATCATGCGGCGCATGACCAAATTCCCAAGGCCCATCCAGATGACAACGCCCCAAAAAGCATAGGTCATGATCGGGCTGTCATCGACATCGCCGTAAAATTCAGGCGCCATCCATTGTATCAGCATAAACATCAAAATTGGCGCGAGGTTTAAGATCATCGCCGACATACGGCCTTCGGCGGAAGCGGCTTTAATTTTAAGGCGCATTTTCTGGCGGTCGCGAATAGTCTTGGCGTTAGAGCGCAAAAGCTCGGCGAGGTTACCGCCCGTGCGTTCTTGCAGCCGGATCATGGCCGAAAATAATTCAAAATCATCATGCCCTATTCTATCAGCAAGACGCTGAATGGCGGCGCTTATATTAGCGCCAAAAGATACTTCGTCGCTGGCCACGCCAAATTCCGAGCCAATTGGGTCGGGCATTTCGCGGCCCACAAGCCCCATAGCCACAGGCACCGGATGGCCGGCGGCGAGAGAGCGGACAATAACGTCGAGCGCTTCGGGCAATTGCGCAACGGCTTTATTGCGGCGGCGTTTAACAAGGAAACGCAAAATAAATATCGGCAAGAACAGCCCGCCCACAGCGCCGATGCCTGTCCAAAGCAGTGTCCCTTTTAGGAGAAATAATGTTAGGGCAAGGCTGAGCGAAAAACCCGGCAGAGCCATATAAATGCCGTAAGTGCCGAGCGGCAGGCCCGAATGAAGCACTAGCTGGTTAAGCCAGATAATTAAGCCTTGCAAGTTGCCGTCTGAGCTTAGGCTACGGGATTTCCGCATCTTGGCGAGAATTTCGGTTTGCGGTTCGTCTTTTTGCATGCGCCGCAGACGGTCATTGGCAAGCTTGACGCGCAAAGCGGCCTGCCGCCCCCCGCCAATAATAGCTTGTAGCGCGAGAAATCCGCCGCAAAATATCAGCAAATAGATCAGCATTTGCGGGGAAAACGACATCGCTTAACCCACAATCTCGCGAATGGTTTTATCCGACTGTTTCCCGACTGGCAAAACCTTGGGTTCAAACAGGCCTTCGGGCAATGGAATATCGCGGGTGATTATTTCGTCGAGGCAGCGCGGACGAATGCCGGTTGAACGAAACTCGCCGATCACTTCATGTTTGGGGCCCGTGCCGGTGCGTGTGTAATTAAATATTTCCTGCATCTGAATGATCGGGCCTTCCATGCCGGTAACTTCCGAGACAGATGTGATTTTCCGTTGGCCGTCCGAGAGGCGCACGGCTTGAATGATAATCCCGATAGCAGAGGCGATTTGTCCGGCCACGGCTTCGGGCGTGATTTTCATATCGCCCATGGCGACCATTTGCTCAAGCCGGGTAATGGCGTCGCGCGGTGTATTAGCATGAAGCGTCGCCATTGAGCCTTCATGGCCCGTATTCATCGCTTGCAGCATATCAAAGGCTTCTTCGCCGCGAACTTCGCCGAGGATAACGCGGTCAGGCCGCATCCGCAGGGCATTTTTGACAAGGCCGCGCTGGCGAATTTCGCCCTTACCCTCAATATTAGGCGGGCGGGTTTCCATACGCGCGACATGGGGTTGCTGAAGCTGTAATTCGGCGGCATCTTCAATCGTGATAAGGCGTTCTTTATGCGAAATGGATTGCGAAAGGGCATTGAGCAAAGTGGTTTTGCCGGAGCCTGTCCCGCCTGAAATCAGGATTGTAATTCGCGCCTGACAGGCCGCCCAAAGGAATTGCGCGACGACATCCGGTACGGCTCCGAACTCGACCAGCCTGTCGAGCGTGAAGGGCGTTTTAGAAAATTTCCGAATAGAGACGAGCGGCCCGTCAACGGCAATCGGCGCAATGGCGACATTGACCCGCGAGCCGTCCAAAAGCCGCGCGTCGCAAAGCGGCTGGCTTTCATCAACGCGGCGTCCGACGGTCGAAACGATGCGGTTAATAATACGCAATAAATGCGGCTCATTGGCGAATTGTACGGGGGTTAATTCAAGCTCGCCCCCGCGCTCAATATAGACCTGTTTATGCGTGTTAATCAAAATATCAGAAATAGAATCGTCTTGCAGTAAAGGCTCCAGCGGCCCGAGCCCTGTCATCTCGTCAAAGACGCCATGGGCAAGTTTTTCAATTTCGCGGCTATTGAGTTTTAATTTGTCTTCAGCGGCAAGGGCTTTGACAATATCATGGACATTTTCGCGCAATGCCGGCGAGTCCATACCGTCTAAAGCGGTCAGGTCAATTTCGTCAATGATGCGGTTATGGAGCTTGATTTTAAGCTCAAGCCAGTCAATATTTTCGGGAGTATCTGCGGGCAGAACGGGCTCTACCGGGGCAAGATCAACAGCTTCAATTAACTCCGCAGGCGAGCCTGTTTCAGCGAGGCTCTCCGGCGCTATCGGCGCTTTTGATTCTCCCGGCGCGCTGCCGCCCGATTGCTCAATTATTTTAGAAAACCGTCCCATGGCTATGGCTTAGCAAATATCCCCTAAAACGGAGTTTAGGAACAAGCTTAAGGGGCAGTTAAAAACCTTAGGCGGCGGATGTCTTCAGCGGCTCTGCGGCGGTTTTAGCGGCGCTGAGCCGCTCGCCTAACCACTGGCTTTGAAGCGCGCGAATATCTTTTGAAAACCGGCTATCCGGACGGATCGCGCCGGCAGGCTCGCCGCAATTTACGGCTTCGCGGGCGGTATCAACGTCCAAGCAAATACTAGCCAAGACGGGTCTTTTTAAGGCGGTTTCGGCGTCTTTAATCCGAAGCGTATTGCGAAAGGAGCGGCGCTCATATTTATTCAAAATAATATCGCAATTTACAGTCTCGTCGAAGGCGCTTTCAAGGGCGTCCAAACGCGCGCGGGCGAGATGTAATGACGGAATGGCGGTGTCTGTCACAAGCGCGAAATGATCGGCGCCGCCAATCGCGGCCATGGTCCAAGGCCGCCAAAAACGAGGCACGTCAAGCACAACAAAATCATACATTTTAGAGGCCATATCCAGCAAGGTGACAACGGTCTGGGGATTGACCATATCGTTCCCGCTGAGCGTATTGGGGGCGGCGAGCAGGGCGAGGCCGCTTTCATGCGTGCTCATCAGCGCCGTCGTAAAGGCTTTATCTATGCGCGAAGGCGCGCCTTGCAAGTCTTTCATGGCCAGACTTGGCGGTAGGTCAAGGTGATGGGCGCAGGCCCCGCTTTCAAAGTCCAGATCAATCAAGCACACAAGCGGCTCAGTGGCGCGGTTATTTTTTGCCGTTTTCTTCTGCGTCTCCCGCGCCAGATTATAGGCAATTTCAACGGCCAAGCTGGTCACGCCGACACCGCCGGCCGCGCCCATCAAGGCAAGGCAGCGGGCGTCTTGGGACGCGGGGGGAGTCTGTGTTTGAATATTTTCATGTGGCGCAACATCATCCAGCACTAACGGCGCTTCGCCTCTCTCGGCGGGCGGAATGGTCAGGCCATCGTCAGATGCCAAATGAATTAAATCTTTGGGGCTCATGTCCCGCTCCTTAAATCTTCGCCCATGGCGGTGACGGTAACATCAGGAATTTGGGTCAGGGATTCCGGTAAAAACAAATCGAGAAAAGCAAAATCAAAACTTAAATTAGTGACAGTAACGCTAATCATCGGCGAAGGGCTCGCCGGGTTTCCGGCTCGCCCGAGGCCGGAGCCGACATAGGAGATTTTAACATTATTGGGGCCGAGCGACCCGAAAACATCGCACATGCCGCGGCGCTCTTTATCTGTTGCGCCGCATGTCATATCCAAATCCGGGCCAAAGACAATCGCGTTCATAGCGGCGCTATCATAAACCCCTTGATCACAATTTGATGTCTGCCCAAAGCAATTACGTTGATAATCCGGCATCGGGTCGCCGGCTACTACTCCGCCGCCCAAACCCGTCATTGTTACAAGGTCGCGGGCGACGGGATCAGATGTTGCTGCCAACCTCGCGCCGTGGCGGGCGGCCTGCTGCGCGCCGTTCCATTGCCAATAAGCGTAACCAGCCTCTACAGTTGCGCCGGTTAGCGCGACCATGATCATGATCATGAAAGACGCTTCAACCGTCACGGCGCCGGAATTATTTGATATAAAATCACGGAGCCGCATTAGCTGGCATTCCCGATCAACCGCTCTTCATAACTGGCTTTGATTGTGATCGACCCGCCTGTAACCGCTTTTAAAAACCCGATACCGTCATAGCTTAATTGCGAGGTGAGACGCGCGACTTTAATCGTATCGCCGCCGCGGTAATCACGGCTTCCGCCATTATCCAGATTGGCTGTGCTCTGATAAGAAATCACGACATCATTCGTGCCCCAGCCTGTGATTTTGGCGCTGCCGCCTGATGTTAATTGGCCTGTTGTCGCAAGGCGCCGGGCTTTAGTTTCAAGGCTTTGCGGGTTTTCGCTGCGCGATAAATAATTACCGGCGGCGGTTAAACCGTTTTCCATTTTGTGATTTTGCAACATCAATAGCGAACTGTCCACAGCCCCAAACCCGAGCAAAATCAGCAAGGGGAAAACGAAAACCGCTTCCACTACCACCGCTCCGGACTGGCAAGTCTGATATGCGCGCAGCTTTATCATTAACGCGCTAAGGCCACCTGATCTTTGGACACGGCGTCTTGGCCTTGCACAACGGGGCCGACAATCTCGCCCCAGAGAATATTATTTTGGCCCTTGCCCATAGGCTCGGTCAGAAAGACCTTGACAAAGGTTTCAACCGGCAGCGGATCTGTGCGCCCGGCCATGGACGCACCGCTGGCTTCGATCATGCCGCAATTTAAAACGGCGGCGTGAATGATGCGGCGGTCATCAACCGTGGTTGACGGCCCGTAGCTATGGCATTGCGGCAAACCTTCTTCGGGCGTGTTTCCGTTGCCGTAAGTGATATCCCCGGGGACGCAATTGGTGTCAATTTCCCAGCGATACATAGCGTAGCGCGAGGGCGGCTCAGCCGGAGAAACCGTGTGGTTGTTGTAGTTTAAGCTATAGGTCACGCCTTCGAGGGTGATCGGGCTCATATAATTATGATTGATCTTCATATATTCAACGAAGTCCCAATTACCGTTACCTAACCGTCCGCTGCCATCGGTGCAATCGCCGCATTCAAAACAATGATCGCGGGGCAAGCCGATAGCGTCGCTGTCAGGTTTTTGTTTGCAGACTTTATTACCTACGGAATAGCCTTTGACGACATTGGCAGCGGGGGCGTAACGCGGATCGTTTTTCTTGGACTTAAAAGGCCCTTTATAGATGTCAAAACGCGTATTCATGCCGTGGCGTATCGAGCTGATATTGCCGGGGCGCAAAACCACGCCGGCGCTTTTGCTCATACAGACAGGCGGGATATCAATTGCGACGGCGTCGCGAATTTTCGCCGCTCCGCTATTACCGCCAAAGGGGTCAAGCCAGCCAAAATTACCGGGGCCATATTGCGCATTATTGCCGCCGGGGATTTTAAACCTCACTTGACGGCGGCGGAAATCAGGGTCTTCCATGGCTTCGTAAATCGTTTTTTCCATGCCCTCAAAGGGATTGCAGATAAAGACCGGGGCCACGCCGCAAACGCTTTGGTCAAACCCGGCCACGGATTTCGCGGAGAGTGTTGTATCGGTTAATTTGTGTACCAAGGACGTTGGGAAAATCGTGGAGACGGATTCCGGCTTGACCTTAACCTCTACATATTTGGCTTCTGATGGATTATAGGTCACATGGTTATTGGTGACGCTGTCATAATCATTGGCGGGCAAAGATTTCAGATAGCGGATGGTATCAATGCCGACTTCGCCGTTACCTGTCTTGGCGAATTTTTGATCATTGGAGACGAGGCGCTGAATGGCGCGGGTCGCGCGCTGCAGGCTGTCGGAGCGCTGATCAAGCTCGGCTGCGCCGGCGCGGGCCAAAGCATCTGACGCGCTTTGCAGGTCATTATCCATATTGTAAAGCCGAGAAGCATCGACGGACAGGGCCGCGCCGCCGATAAGGGCAGGCGCCGCTATAACGCCCCATAGCGCGATCGCGCCGCTCGTGTTTCTGGCATATTTTTTAAACTGTTTTGAAAAACTCATGATGCGCTCCTTCTATCGTCCATTGGTTCTGATGGGCACAGGGTCAGGCGTTTCGCCTGTGCGGTAATTTTCGCGGGCCTTGGCACGCTTCGCCGGATCGGCGGGGATGAAAGTATTGGCTTTTTGCTCCGGCGTCGGGGCAATGGCCTGCGCCGCCATATTATGTTTGACAGCCTGCCCGAATGTTGGGGCGTGAGCTTTGGCCGCAGGGGTTGTTGTCGCGCAAGCAGAGAGCGAGAGGATTGCGCCGAGTGTGATTAAATGTTTCATCTATTGGCTCCTAGGGCATCGCTGAATTATTTTTTGGGGCGCCTTCGATCTGTCCGATCAGGAAGCTTTCTGCATCGCCGGCGACGGCGATATCGTCCAGAGGCGTGCGCAGCTCTGACATATCCGATACCGGCTGCACGAGATGCGGGGTGACAATAATCACCAGCTCGGTTTCGGCTTTCTGATAACGGGTCGAGCGGAACAATGAGCCTAGGATAGGGATGTCGCCAATCCACGGCGTTTGTGTTTTGCGATTTGACGTTTCGTTTTGCAGCAATCCGGCAATGGCAAAGCTTTGTGAATTGCGCAGCTCAATTGTTGTATTGACGCGGCGCACGCGCAGAGCCGGAACTTCGACGCCGGCAATGCGCACTGAATTTGTATTATCAAGCTGGCTGACTTCAGGCGCGACTTTTAGATTGATAATGCCGTCATCGAGAACTGTCGGCGTGAAAGCCAAGCCTACGCCGAATTGACGAAATTCAATCGCGATACGGCCATTATCGGCTGAGACCGGAATAGGAAACTCGCCGCCTGCGAGGAAGCTCGCGGTCTCGCCCGACATAGCGACGAGGTTGGGCTCAGCCAATGTGCGGATAATGCCTTTTTCTTCCATGGCCTGAATCGAGGCGTCAATAGAGGCGGCCCCGATTGTGCCCGAGACAACGCCCGATAAAACCGGATTGACTAAAGCTTGTCCGCTTTGAAAGGCAAAGTCTCCGGCTTGCTGTGTCAAAAGACCAATGCCTAATTCTTTGACAGCGTCGCGCGTGGCTTCGACAAAGCGGACTTCCAGCATCACCTGATGCGAGTCGCGAATGGATAATCCGCTAGTGACGCGGTCAGGCGCATAGGCCTGCGCGATTTTTTCGGCTTGTTTAGCAACGCGGTCATTGCTGACATTGCCGGAGAGATATATCCCGTTCGCCATGCTGCGCACTTCTATGCGGTCTGCGGGGAAAGTTTCAAACAGTGTTTTCTTTAAACCCGCAACATCAAAGCCGACCGTAACATCGACGATATCGACCAAGCGCTTTTGCGCGTCATAAAGCATGACATTAGTCTTGCCGCTGGTTTTGCCGAGCACTTGAAAAGATTTATCGGTCAGGACAACAACATCGGCAATCTCGGCATTGGCGACGCGGATTTCTTTGAACGCATCATCTGTACGCATGACTATCATGTCGTCTTTGGTGACGGTGGTCGAGACGCGGGCCGAGGTTGAGGCATTATCCACCCACGATTTGGCCATAGCGGGCGCTGCGGATAAGGAAGCGAGCATGAGGGCGAGGCCCAAAGAGGTTTTAAAGGTGCGTGTCATTCTATCCTCCCGCCAATGTCGGCTCGGTGATTTCGCGGTGAACACTGATCTCGTCGCGGGCTTCGCCGCGAATGACGGTAACTTGGGCTGTGCGTGCAGTGGGTTGTTTTTTAGCGGGCCGCGCGCGGTAAGGCCGGCGGGCTTGACGCGCCGTAGATTTACCAAGAGTGGAGGCTTTGACGGTAGAGACAGCGACCATTTCTGTTTCACCCAGAGCGCGCAGGGTTAAAGACAGCTTGCCGCTATCGAGCGCCAGATGTAGGCGCTGGGCATCGGCATTTGTGACTTCTACCGTGACCGTGCGGGCAAGGTCAGCGGCGTCGGTTTCGTCTGACAGGTTCTGGTCAATACCCAATACTTTTATATTTTGCAGCAAAACATCGGCGATAAGTTCTGTGCCGCCGCGCCGTGTATCCGGGTTTTTGTCCCGCGTATAAATAACGTCGACGAAATCCCCAGGAACGATAAAACCGGCCACGCCCGCAACATCATCCACGCGGATAGATGCCGCGCGGTAGCCCTCTGATATACGGGCCGATAAAGACCCCTTACCGCCGGGGCCGCTGATTTTATAATCCAGCAAAGGTTCGTTCAGGCGCATTTGGGTGAGCACAACGGTGCGGGCGGTATAATCGGTGAAAATATCTTCAATCGCAGAATAGGCCCCGACCGGCACCGCGTCTTCGGGGTAATCAACAATACGCAAAGCTTCGGGGGATAATGTGTCGCCAAAGGAAAGATCGTTTCTGACAATGACGACAGGCATACCGAAAGACGGCGCGGCGGCTTGCGTAGTTTGCGCCGGGCGTATTTGGCGGTATTCATCTTCAATCGCGTCATTGATCCAGCCGCGCGCCAGAAAGACGGCCATAAGACCGAAGGCGGCAGAGGCCCCTAATGTGACAAGTGTATTGAGGCGCATCAGCCCATCCCTTTCATCCCATGTTCCCCCTCCCAAAAGGGGAACTTGGCATTGGGGTAGGGCAAAGATTAAAAATTTCTGTCAAGAAAGAGAGTTTAATAAAGGCTTAAATTATGGGTTAAAAAAAGATGAAGAGCCGGCGCGAAAATAGCAGAAGCATTAGAAGTCTATTAAGCATGTGGGTATATTTTACATGGTAATTGTAACTTAATTGCCGGAAAAGAGCCTGTTATGCGCTATATAAATCTTCCCCATTTTACTTTAACCCTCATCGCTGCAGGAAGCTTGATGACGTCGGTTTCTGCCTCTGCTTTGACGGCTCAGCAAGTTGTTGAAAAAGAAGTCATTGTACAAATGCCTGACGGCACAGAAACTATCACCCGCGAGGCTGCCGAAATGATCGTGCCGGGCGAGCGGATTGTTTATACGCTCAATTTTACCAATGATCAGGCCGAACCGGCGACGGGTTTGGTCTTGACTATGCCCGTGCCGGGCGCTGTCAGGTATATGGACGGGAGCGCCACGGATGTTGGCGCGCGCGTTGTTTATTCTGCGGATGGCGGTAACACATTTGCCAAACGGGCAACGGTTCAGGTCGCCGATATTGACGGCACACTCCGCCGCGCTTCAGCCGGAGAGATCACTCATGTGCGCTGGACGGTTTCGGGCCCGGTCGCCGCGGGCGAGAGTGGGAGCTTATCCTTTAAAGGTGTTTTAAAATAAAATTCTCAATCGAATTTTTGCAGTTCAACTTTTAGTGTAAAGCCCGGCCTCGTTCCGGGCTTAATTTTTATCGGTTCGAAACCCGTCAAAATAAAAAACTTAAAAGCCTAAATAAAAACTTAATACCGCGCCCTTTGAAATCATTTAACTTATTGAAATATAACAATAAATATGTCTATTGGTTAACCAATATTAAGGCCTCGTTAGAAGCCCATTAACTATGTTTCTAAGGGACGATTTAACCACTTTTGATTACAATTAACCTACCAACTAAATAAGGAAGTGGGTTATGACTAAATCAAAACAAATATTGAAGGGTCTGTTGGGGGCAACGGCTCTAACAGCTTTTTCGGCGGGCAGCGCTTATGCGCAGCACGTTCCGGGGACGGAAAATAATTACACGGCGGCGGGCGCGAATGTGTCCAACACATTTACGCTGAACTATAATGTGAGCGGTACACCGCAAACACAAATCGACAATATTTCTGGCATACCCGGAGATCCTGACGGCCCAACAGAATTTACGGTTGACCGTTTGGTCGATCTGACCGTCAATTCAGAAGGCGATAATACAGTAGCGCCCGGCGCCACGAATGAAGAGCTTATCTTCTCTGTGGTCAATGATGGTAACGACACATTTGATTATGTTCTGTCTGTCGTTGAAGAGGGCGGCGATGATATAAATACGGACGACCCTGTCGCCCCGGCTGTTGTTATCAGCTATTATATAGATGACGGCGACGGCATTTATGAACCGGGCGCGGGAGACGGCGCAACGGCAACGACTTATAACCCAGCTAATCCGCCGCAACTCGGCCCTGATGATGTGCTTTGGGTTGTTATCACGCAGGACATTCCGGCAGGTGCTGTTGACGGCAATACGGCCGATATCTCGCTTATTGCTGATACGGTTGACTCGGTATCGCATGTTCCCGTTACGGCGGACGGCGATGGTAACAGCCTGACGGGCGTCGCTGAAAATGTTCTCAATGACGGCACGGGCACAGCTAATGAAGTTGCCAATGCCGGTGATCATTCTGCGACCGGAACCTATATCGTAGCTTCGGCTAATATTACAGCGGCCAAAGTTGTCGGGGTTCACGACGAAGCCGGAACAGGCTGCACAACAACAACGGGCGCTGCCATTGGCGGATATGCCATTCCGGGCGCTTGTGTTGAATATGTGATTACGGTTGTTAATTCCGGCTCAGACGCCGCGACAACTATCGTCATCAATGACGTGCTCGATGATGAATTATCATTCGGCGCGGCCTCATTTGGCGGTGATTTTACGGGCGGTTCATTTGCCTCTCCGGCCTTGCCGGCTAACGGCACGGACTGCAATGCTGGTGCTTGTGTGGTCAATTTGACCGGCGCTACGCTTCCGGCGCCAGTTGCGCCGGCGACCTCAACAACGGGCACGGTGACAATCCGCGCCATTGTTAAGTAAGCGGAATTATCCACTTCCATGACCTGTCACTCCATTTCTTTTGTGAGTGACAGGTCACATTCCGAAATAGCGGCTCACTTGAGTTGGCCTGTTTCGGTTGTGGGAATGAAACGTGGCTCAATCGTTTAAACATAATTTTGGCGCTATCGCCCTTGCCGCCTCTGCTTGGATTGCAGGTTCGGACGGCGCGCTTGCGGCTGAGTTCGGCACTGAAGTTATCAATGTTGCCACGGTCAGTTATTCTGTCGGCAGTTCTACGGATACTGTCGCAACCAATCAGGTCGTTTTTACCATAAGACCTGCCGCGACCCCTGCGGTCATTGAATTTTTCCGCCATTCTCCGGCGGCCCCCTCTCCGATCCTGCGCAGTGTTAATGGCTCGGATTATAGCGCTTCCGGCAATCTGGACGGGCCCTTTGACGCTATTGGCAATCCGGTCACAACAGGCGGCGCTCTCGTTGACCTTTCTGGCGAAATTCCGCTCATCCCCGCAGCGACCTATCTGGCTGGCGAGCTTATGTTCGTGCGCGTTACGGATATGGGGCAAAATTTCGACTCAAATGAAATCGAAACTCTTGTTATCACGATTACGGCCGATAATGGCGATCTTATTGTTATGCGGCTTTATGAGTCGGAGCCCGACTCCGGCGAGTTTTGGGCGTATCTGCCATCAACGCGCCTCGCCACGCCGAGGCATGATCCGGTCATTACGGCAAGCCAGAACACACAATTAACCGCCACTTATGTGGATATATTCGATTCCACGGATGTGACGGTGGATACGGCGATTGTCGATCCTCTTAACCGCGTATTCAGTTCCGTTACGGGCGAGCCTGTCAGCGGCGCGACTATCACCTTGATTGATTTAAATACAGGCCAAGAGGCCGTAGTTTACGGCGTTGACGGGTTCTCCGCATTTCCATCCGAAGTTATCAGCGGCAGTGAAGTTACAGATACAAGCGGCATCACTTACGAAATGAATACGGGTGAGTTCCGCTTCCCGTTGTTGGAAGCCGGACGCTATGTTGTGCGTGTGGATCCGCCCGAGGGTTACCGTTTTGCCTCTGTCGTGCCGCCAGAAGTTTTGGCTGGTCTTGGCGGCGGCGCGCCATCAGGCGCGACCCAGGCTTCGGGCAGTAGCGGCTTTGTCATCATTGATGCCTCTTATGGCGGGGATTATATACTCGATCCGTCCGGCCCGCTCCGCTTTGATATCCCGCTCGACCCGGATAGCGAGATTGTTCTGAACAAGACCGCTGACCGGACATATGGCGATGTTGGCGACTTTATCAATTATACGGTGACCATTGAAAATCGCGGCGATGTTGCCGCCCCGATCATGCTCTATGATACGCTGCCAATAGGGTTTCGTTATGTACAAGGCACATCTCGCTTAATACAGGGAAATATTGACGATCCTGATATCTCGCCGGATGCGACGATGCTGACCTTCCCGATGGGAACAATCACGCCGGGCACAACGCTCACTTTGGATTATGCGCTGGAAATAGGGCCTGGCGCGCCGATGGGCGACGCCGTCAACCAAGCGGTTATCCTTGGCCGCGATGGGGATCAATTGTCCAATATTGCGCGCGCAGGCATTCGCTTGCGCGAAGATTTGATCCGGTCACGCTCGACCATTGTTGGCCGTATTTCGGAAAAGTCCTGTGATGGGGATGAAGATTGGGCGCGGGGCATTGAGCGCGGCATAGGCGTTGCGGGGGTTCGCCTCTATATGGAAACCGGGGCCTATGTTGTCTCCGATCCTGACGGGCTGTTCCATTTTGAAGGGGTCACCACAGGCACCCATATAGTGCAAGTCGATAAAGTGACCCTGCCGCAGGGCTTCGAGTTGATGAAATGCGAAGAGAATACCCGCTATGCAGGCTCGATGCAGTCAAAATTTGTTGATGTTCAGGGCGGCGGTATCTGGCGCGCCAATTTCTATCTCAAACAGACCGGCGCGCGCGAAGAAAAGGTCGAAGTCGAAATTTTCAACAACGCCAAAGAATATCTCGATTATGATAGCGCGTGGCTGGACGCCCAAAATTCTGACATTGAATGGGTCTATCCGGATATAAGCCGCACGCCGTCCAAGCCTTCGACCAATATTGGTATCAAACACGGCGCCGGGCAGAGTATAAAAATCACGGTCAATGGCCGGTCTATCTCGGATATGAATTTTGCCGGGAAAGACGGCAGCGTCAATGGCGGGGCTATGATTAGCCGCTGGCGCGGCGTTGATTTGCTGGAAGGCCGAAATGAAATCATAGCGGCGGTTAAAGATAAAAGCGGAACCGTCATCAAGACTCTGCGCGAAAATATCTATTATGTGAAAAAGATTGCCCGCGCGACGGCCATGCCCGACCGCTCTACCCTGATTGCCGATGGCCGCACGGTTCCGATTGTGGCCATCCGTATGGAAGACGAGGCGGGCCGCCCGGTTCATGCCGGCAGGATCACGACCATAGATGTTGAGCCGCCTTACCGTCTTTATGACGAAACCGGCCAAAACCGCTTGCTGGACCAGACGCAGGAGCTTTTAGCCCCGCTTTCCGCCCGGCAGGACTTCTCTATCGGCCCAGACGGTATTTTGAAGGTTAAACTACAGCCGACTCTGCGCACGGGTAAGGTCACAGTTATTGCGACTTTGGATAATGGCCGCAAAGTTCCGATCTATATGTATATGGAGCCTGAAAAGCGCGACTGGATTTTGGTTGGGCTGGCCGAAGGCTCTATTGGCTATGATAAAATTTCAGGCAACGCCATTGCGCTGGGCGAAACCGAAGGCGAAGACGTTATCAAAGATGGCCGCGTGGCGTTTTTCGCTAAGGGCCTGATCAAGGGTAATTGGCTCATGACCCTGTCTGTGGACACGGATAAGCGCAGAGGCGACCGCGATGGCGACTTTCTCGGCGAAATTGACCCTAATGCCTATTACACGCTTTATGGTGACCGCTCTTATCAACAATTTGAGGGCGTGTCCCGCTATCCCGTTTTCGTTAAACTTGAAAAGCGCCAAGCCTATGCCATGTTTGGTGATTACGATACCGATATCACCGAGGGCCGCCTAACCTCTTATAATCGCCGTCTTTCCGGCCTAAAGGCGGAATATCTTGGCGAGCATATTCAGGTTTTGGGCTTTGCCGCCGAAACCAATCAGGGCTTTGCCAAAGACGAAATTCCGGCGGACGGCACCAGCGGTACTTATCAGCTCTCTAATCAGCGTATCCTCGCGCAATCCGAAGAAATCATTGTCGAAACGCGTGACCGGTTCCGGCCCGACATTGTGCTCGAACGCAAGGTCATGGTGCGCTATCTTGATTATACGCTGGATTATTATACCGGCCAGCTTATTTTCCGCCTGCCCGTTGATGTTTCGGATGTCGATTTTAATCCCAATGTCATTGTCGTTGATTATGAAACCTCCGAAGATGCGGAGCGTAATATCACCTTTGGCGGCCGCGTGCAGACGCAGGTGCTGGGCGATAAAGTGCAAATTGGCTCGACCTTTGTCCATGAAGACGGCAGCGCGCTGACGGGCGGCATAGAGCAAAATATGATTGGCATTGATGTTATCGCGCAAGTCTCAGGCAACACGCAAATCCGCGCCGAATATGCAGTCACAGAGAATAAGGGTACCGTCGCTAATGACGGCACCAGCTCTGCGATGTTGGCGGAGATTATTCATACCTCAGAGAATTTCTCCGGCGAGGCCTATTTCCGTGAAGAAGAAGGCGGTTTTGGCTTGGGGCAGACCAACTCCAACACCAATGAAATTCGCCGCTTCGGAGCGCGGGCCAATTATAAAATCTCTGAATTTGAGGACGAAGAGACGGGCCGCCGCGGTTCTCGCCGTATCGAGGGTCAGCTCTTTCGTGAGGAGAATCTGACAACAGGTAATGCCCGTAATACCGGCGAAGTTTTACTAACGCATGAAGGCGAGCGCCTTACCGTAAGCGCGGGGCTGCGGGCCAGCCGGGACGAGCTTGTTGATAGTGATGACCGCCAATCTGTTTTGGCGATAGGCCGGGCGTCTTTGCGCATTCCTAAATATGACGCCACCATCCAGGTCAGTCATGAACAGCCATTGGGCGGCAAAGATGACGTTAGCGCCTATCCGGGGCGCACGACTGTGGGCATTGATAAAAATATTGGCAATAAAGCCACCGTATCTATTCGCCACGAACTCCTCAATGGCGGCAACGGCAAAAGCAATAATACTGTTATCGGTGTTTCGACGAGCCCTTGGAAAGGGACAACGATCTCTGCTAATTCAGATTTACTGACCAATGATTCAAGCCGCCGCCTCGGCGCGACTATAGGTTTGAACCAACAGGTTCAGCTTAGCGATAAATGGTCGATCTCGGCTGGTTTGCGCAACCGCAGTATTTTAGACCAACAAGGCGAAATTATCGAAATTGCGCCAGACGCCGCCGTCTCGCCTCTGGAGGTCAATGAAGATTTCACTTCCGCCTATATCGGCGCAGGCTACCGCACGGATATTATGAGCGGTTCGGCCCGGCTAGAAGCCCGCCAATCATCTATTGGCGATACATGGACGGCTTCGGCCAGCGTAGCGCGCGAGCTTTCCGAAGAATTATCGCTTGCCGGCTCGGCGCGCGCTTTGTTTAACGAGCCAAAAGATGATGTTAATGCGACCAGTCAGTTGGATGTCCGCCTTGGCGCAGCATGGCGTCCGCGCGGTGAAAACACAATTATTTTCGATCGTTTCGATGTCAGCCATGATAAAAACGTTCGCGGGGAAAGAGAAACCAAGATTGTCAATAATTTGGCCATCAACCAAATGATTTCGGACCGCCTGCAAGCCACCGCAAATTACGGCGTCAAACATGTCAGCGCGGAAATTGCGGGGCAAAGGTTAAAAAGTTGGAACCATTTGCTCGGCGGAGAGGCCCGTTTTGACGTCACCGAGCGGATTGATATCGGCCTGCGCGGGTCAATGCTTAAGTCCCCCGGTACCAACACGCTGCAATATAGTTATGGCCCGTCTGTGGGGATTAGTCCGGCCAAGAATATCTGGCTCAGCGCAGGCTATAATGTCCAAGGCTTTAAAGATGATGATTTTGAAGCCGCTGAATATAGCCGCAAGGGCGTCTATTTACAGATGCGCATCAAATTTGACCAAGATACAGCGCGCGGATTACTGCGCCGGATCTCCCCGCGCGATGTTGTCATGCCCGCCCGCGCCCCTGCTATTAAAGCCTTTGCTGCGCCTGTGCCCGCTCTTTCCGCACAAACTTTGCCGCAAGCGCCGAAGCCGGCCACATATCAGTGCCCTGATAATGTGACATTTGTGGCCGATATTTCGCATTGTCCTGTGGTTCTTGAGCCCGCCCCGCCTGTGCCTGTTATGCAGATTTGTAGCGACGGCGTGACAAGCGTGTATGATCTGTCGCAATGCCCGGTATTGCTGCCTATCTTGGAAATGCGGTCTAATCTGAATATATGCGGCGCGTCCAAAGTCGCAATTTTCAATGTGCCTGCAGGAGCCGATCCCAAGCAGATTAACCGCCTTGGTACGCTACCGGAATTCGGAAATTCGCACGCCCTGACAGCAGCAGAATTTTTTGAAAAGCTTCAGGCGCGGTATCAAAGCCGCAAAGAAGATAAGGCCTATTTGGATCACCTTTTCACCTCAATGGGCTATGCAGGCGGATTTACCGAGGCGCGCGCTTATATGTTCTCAGATGATGTCTTGCCAGTCGGCACTTCGGGTTTACTAGGCTTGGGCGAGGCGCATCACTATGAATATTCTGTGCTCCCGAGCGCAGAACAAGACCGTCAAGCCTTCCGCATTTTAAGCGCCAATGGCACCGTCGTGCATTTCATGAAAACGTGCGGGAATTATTTCTACGGCTGCGAATAGCCACTTCTCAATATCATTGTCGCCGCATCACTTTGGCGTGCATCTCATTACATATTTAGATATCCGCATTTAAGCGGATTGCAGCTGCTCTGCTTCGTCGTCCTCATGGCCCGTCTGTTCGAGGCGGCGCAGAAAGCGAATAGCGTCTGTCAGCTTTTTGGACATGACAGGCTTGGTCAGGAAAATATCAGCTCCGGCCGCCATGCATTCGGCGTTGTTTTCTGCCGCCACGTCAGCGGTAAGCGCGATAATCGGGACATGTTGATTGGCGCCTTGTTGGCTGCGGATGGCGCGCATGGCCTCAATGCCGTCCATAGCGGGCATGCGGATATCCATCAGGATAATATCAACGGCTTGCGCCCCGAGAATAGCAAGGGCTTCAAGCCCGTTAGCGGCGCAGAGCATCTCGCAGCCTTCAGGCTCGAGGAAGAGTTTAATCACCTCTTGATTGGAGGGCATGTCCTCGACGATTAAAACTTTTAATCCGCGCAGGGTATCATAAGCGATAGTGGGTTTTGTCGGCGGCGTTGAGGCCGAGTTTTCCATAACGGGGACATTAATATCTATGGTTTGGTGAGGCATTAGCTCAGGGGCCGGCGCTGCCTCTGTTTGAATACCGTCAGTATCTTGCGCCCGTCTCAGAGATTTTTCGTCTCGCGCCGGCATCTCGTCGCTGCTTTGCTGCAAAAGCTCTTCGATCTCGTCCATAACAAGGCTGTCTTCGCTGCGTTTGCCTTGTGCTGTCAGGGTGAAAATAGAGCCGCGATCTTTCTTGGAGTCCAGCGTCACGTCGCCGTCCATCATCCGCGCAATAGAGCGCGTGATGGCAAGGCCGAGGCCCGAGCCGCCAAATTTACGGGTCATGGAGCTATCCGCTTGCAGGAAGGGTTTAAACAATTTGGCCTGAACCTCTTGGCTCATGCCGTGGCCGGTATCGGCGAGAACGGCGGTGATGCCCATTGTCTGCGCGCCTTCAATGGGGGCGGCAGTAATATGTAAATGGATGCGGCCCTCATCGGTGAATTTTACGGCATTGGAGAGCAGGTTTTTCAAACATTGCTGGAAGCGCTGACCATCCAATTCGAGAGTTTCAGAGAGCATTGGATCCACAAATGTGGTAAAAATGATGCCTTTTTTCTCGATGATTGGCCGCCAGTCTTGGTCCAGCTCATTGACGATACGGCCAATATCGGTCGGCTCCGGATAGAGTGTCAGCTTACCGGATTCGATGGTTGACATATCGACGATACTCTCAACCACCTCGCAGAGCAAATTACCAGATTCGAGAATGATGCTGGTTTTTTTACGAACATCCTCCGTCGGGCCTTGGGTCGAGAGCAGATCGGCAATGCCGATAATGCCGTTAAGCGGCGTGCGCAGCTCATGGCTGATCATGCCTAGAAATTCGGATTTCATTTTATCGGCGGATTGCGCCTCTTCGGTCTTGATCGCCAGTTCTTTGGAAATTTTGTAGCGGTAGCGGGCAAAGGCGACGGCGCAGATAGCGGCAATTCCCAGAAAACCGGCGAGCGCCATAAGAAGCTGATTGATGCGCTGTTGTTGTTCCAGCTTAGCCTGTTTTAAGTCGGCCTCGCGGATAAGCGCATTTTCGCGCTCTTCCTGCCGCCCTTTGGAGTTTTCCAGATTAGCGAGAAGCTTGGCGGTGCTGTTATTATTGGAGGTGAGAATACGCTGCACAATAATCGTGAAGCGCTGCTGCATTTTGATATAGGCCGTCGCCATATCGCCCTTAGCCCGGGCCAGAAGAGCTTCGGCCATAAGCTCGCGGCTTTGAAGGTTGTTACTGTTGAGGCTAATCTCAGATTTGAAATTTTCATAGGCGATCATGGCTTTTTCAGCCTCTTCGATGCGCCTTAACCCAGCGAGAGCCACTGTGCGATTAATAAGCAAATTCGCCCGAACCGTTTTATGGTCAACTTTGTTGATAATGCCGTCTATAGCTTTTAGTGCGCCACCGTAATCTGATTTATCATTAAGCGTTTGGGCCAAGCGTAATTGAGACAGTCCCTGCAGGCCTGTCGTGTTTTCACCTTCGAGGGCGACGAGTATTTCCGCAAGCTGGCTAGTGGTTTCAAAATCCCGCCATTTTCCGAAAGAATAGATCAGGTTGTTTATCAGGCTGATTCCGTCAACATCATAGCCTTTTTCTATGCGTCGGTTAATGAGATCTTCAGTGGCCGCCACAGCAAGCTTGGGGTTATTCAAAAGATTGTGGAGATAAGCGATAAGGTCTAATGATTCGATGACGGCTTCATCAACATATTCTGATTGTTCATTTGGTATTTCATTTAAGGCCTCAAGTGCATTTGATAAAGCCGTGTTGAGGTCAAGTTTGAAAGATTCCACCGTAGCCAAAAACACTTTGGCACGATGAGCGATAACCCAATCTTCATTTTCTAGAAAAGGAATAAGTTTAGTCTGAAATATATGGAAATCCGTGAATTGGCCGCCCGTATCGCTATGTTTAAGATATAAAACATAAAGGGAGGATAAATCAATGTCGCGTTGAATATTTCTCCGTTTTGCTTCATTAGCATAAGCTTTAACTAATACAGATTGATCAAGCTGATTACGAAGGCTGAGGGCATCCATGGCGACGCGGCGTAGATAATCAATCCTTTTATCTTCAGGAAGGCCCGCCAATGTGTCTTTGTAATCCATTTCTGTCAGTGCGGCGACCAAAGTATCCGACTGAATACGCTGGGCCAATTTGACAGCATTTTCGCTTATCTCAGCTGTAATGCCCGAATCATTGGCATGGCTGACCGTGCCTGTAAGCAGAGCCGTGCCGATCATAAGGCTTGATAGAAATTTTATCTTTATGGTTTTCATATCACTTGGCAGGTAATTTTCCTGAAAAGTGACATGTAAAGCTTAACATTGTGTGGGGTTTACCCACAAAAAAACCCGCTTAAGCGGGTTCCCACATCTCTAAACTCCGCCTTGAAGACGGAAGGGTTTAGAAATCAACGACAATAGGGCGTCCGCCCGTTACGACTTCGATTTCTTCAAGAGTTAGTTCACGCATATTGAACATCCCTGTTTTTGTTATTAGATAGCGTGGGTGCTATCTCCACTACTAAACCGAGTTAAAGTTTTGAAATCAAGAGGTTTTTCTCAAAAAGAGACAAGTTATGGTTAATTTTCTCTCAAAAGTGAAGGTTTTTAGCCCATTAGAGGGTAATGACAGCGTCTGAAGCGTCAATAAAGGCCGGGCGGTGGGCGATGATGAGGCGCGTAATCGGCATATCTTTGATGATTCCGACGATGATTTTCTCGGTTTTGGCATCTAAATTGGCTGTGCCTTCGTCTAAAAACAGCACTTTCGGGTCGTGGTAAAGGGCGCGCGCGAGCAAGACGCGCTGTTTTTGACCGCCCGATAGGATAGATCCCATATCCCCCACCATGGAGGCATAGGTCATCGGGATGGCATTGATCTCTTCGTGGATGCGCGCCATCTGCGCCGCGCGGGCCACGCGCTCCATGTCCATCTCGGGATCAAAGAAACTTATATTATCGGCGATGGTGCCTGAGAGCAGCTTATCGTCCTGCATGACCACGCCAATATGAGTGCGCCAATTACGAATGCCGATTTCGGAAAGCGGCCGCCCGTCAATCAGCACGCGGCCTTTGGTCGGCGGGTAAAGCCCGAGGATGAGCTTCATCAGGGTTGTCTTACCGCCGCCCGATAGACCCGTCAGTGTTGTCATTGACCCGGCCTCAATGGTTAGGGAAAAATCCTCGATAATCCACGGGTCCGTCGCGGAATAGCGAAAGGAGATATTCTCAAGTTCGATCTTGCCTTTGATTTTCTTAGGTATCTCCATCAACGCTGCGCTGGCCTCATCCAGTTTTTCATCCTCGGAAAAGATAATATCGGAGAGCCTGTCCAGATGTAGCGAGAGTAGGCGAAACTCGATACCTTTCTGGAGGAGCTGCGTGACGCTATCAGTGAAGTATTGGCGGTAAGCGAGAAAGGCAATAAGCATGCCGAGCGAGAACACCCTTCCGTCTTGGGGCCCATCCATCATCATCTTGGCCGCTGCCCAGACGACAATGACAATCTGCAATCCTGTCAAAAAGGTCTCGGCGAATTTCTGCCAGATAGTATATTTGCCATATTCGACATTGGCATTGATGAAGTCGGTATAGAGGTTGCGCCACGCCGCTTCGCGCTGGGCCTCGCGCCCGAATAATTTGACCGTGGTGCTGGCGCGGATGCTCTCAATGACATGGGTGTTTTCAATCGCCTTGCTGAAAATCGCTTCTTCCTGTGTGCGCCTCAAATGCGGATATATGAGGAGCGTGATGATGACGAGGCCCATGACGCTGACCAGAACGATAGTCCCAAGCAGCGGCGAATAGAGATAGAGAATGACCAGCATTAGCGCCGCCATCACCCCGTCAATCAGAACCGAGACAAGGGATTGCGTCAGCGCTTCCTGTATCGGTTTTGTGCTGCTCATGCGCGAAATGATATCACCGACATGGCGTTTCTCGAAATAGCTTGTTGGCAATCGGATAAGATGGCGAAAGACATTGCCGACCATTTGCAGGCTCATCTGGTTACCATAAATCAGGATGGCCCAACTGCGCACGGCTTCGGATATCGCGCGCAAAATAGCCAGCCCGCCAAAGCCCAGCGCTAAGGCCATGAGCAATCCGTAATCCCCGCGCGGCAAAGCGCCGTCGACAACAAGCTGCAAGTAAAACGGCGCGGTTAGGACAGCAATCTGCAAAATAATCGACAGTGTCAGGGTCTGGAATATGGCGCGTTTAAGCCCGACCAGCCGAGACCAGAGCAGGCTCAGATGCGGGCGCAACCGCGCCTCAATCGGCGAAAACCCTGCTGTCGGGGTTAGCTCCAGCGCAATCCCGGTAAAGTGATCCGAGACTTTGGAGAGGGTCATGGAGCGCAGACCAAGACCGGGGTCAATGATCTGCACAGTGTCGCCCTTAACGGATTTCAGCACGACATAGTGATTAAGGTCCCAATGCAGGATGGCCGGCATTTGCAATTTGGAGAGCTGATCGAGGTCAACTTTGAGCGGACGGCTGGCCAGTTGCAAGCCGCCGGCAACGGCCATGACGGATTTCAGCGACGCGCCCGTCATAGAGACTAGGTGCTTCTTACGCAGCACGTTCAAATCAATATCATGGCCGTGATAGCGCCCGATCATGGCAAGGCAGGCCAGCCCGCATTCGGTCAGCTCGGTTTGCAAAATAACCGGCAGGGTTTTGCGGCTAAACATTACGCCCTACCCTGCGAGAGGAGCCAATCGAGCAAGCGCAGAGGACCTGTATCTGTTTCGACATGAATAAAGAACAGCCCGCCAATCAGCAGCGCCATAACGGCGATCAACAGGGCCGTCACCACCCAAGAGGCAATAGAGCCGCGCAACACGACCTCGCCAAAGAGCGCGCGCGAGCGGTGCTCCAAAGCTTCTTTACGAAATAAACTCATGGGACCCCTCCATCCGCTCTGCCCGGCGCACCCGCCTTCGCGGGCATGAATGGAGCCGGGATCCAGAATCGCAAGCATAATAAATAGCCGCTCTGGGTCCCAGCTTTCGCTGGGATGAGCGGATTAGTCTATACCTATTTACAAGCCGCTTTAGTTTTTTTCAACGCCGCCGTAATGCCGCGCAGAGAAAACTCGTAAGAGACATTCGTCCCGCGGGCGCTGACGGCTTCGACGCGCATTGTTGCTCCGGCCCGCATCTTCTTGACTAAACCCCGTTCATCAGAGCCGCTCTCGATAAAGGCCTCATTTTCGACGGCGTACATATCATATTTGGCGGCGCCGACTTTGGCTTTGGGCGCGCGGTTTTTCTTGAGACTATAGCCCGCCAGAAAGCTCGGCTGTTCATTGGCCGCGCCCGAGCGCCAATTTGAGACCATGAAATAAATATCGCCGTGATTAACCGATTTCGGGGCTTTCACCGTAGGCAAGGTGATGGCGTAGCAGATTTTATCCCCGCCTTCTTCGCGCGAATAAACCGTCCAGTCGGAAAATGTGCCTTCTAGTTTAGGCTCGGCGTGGGCAGTCATGGGAAGCGCCATGACGGCGAGCGTTGATATCAGCAATAATTTTTTCATGTCAGCACCAAAATATTTTCAGTTTTATAGCCGAGAATTATAATTAAGCGGGGGTTAATGGCAGGTGAATATCACCGCGTTCTTTTTGGCTTCACCCAGCCCTCAGGCCCGCCGACTTTAACCGGGCGGTCAGGATAACCGCCCATCATGATCGTGCGGTCATAAAGGGCGAGGGCGCAAGCGAGGCTGACATTGATGCAAAACTTGGTTGGGATTTTGACCAGATGATCACAGCGGGCTTGTATCTCCGGCGAGAGTGAGCCTTTCTCCGGCCCGAGCACATAGACGCAATTGGTAGGGTGGCGGAAACTCGGCAGGTCTATGGATTCCTTCGTGAGCTCAACCCCGACCATCTGGCAATTTTTGGGCAGAACAAGATCGCCCACACTGTCCCATTCATAAAACGGCATATGGGTCTCGGAGCGCGATGTATCCGTGCGCCGCACTTCGAGCGCCTTATGTGTGGCCCCGATGGTAAAAGCAAAACTCGCCCCAAAAGCATTGGAGGTGCGCAAAACTGCGCCCAAATTATGGGATTTGGAAATCCCCTCAACACCAACACCGAAATAGCCGCGCATTTTAACTTTCACTCACATGGGATTTAAAGTGATGGGGATGAAAACTGCGCCAAATTGCATAGGCGGCGACAACCGCGCTGATGATAATAATGATCAAAAATGGGGATTTGGGCGGAAATTGTTTTACTGCCATGGCAATCAGAGCAAATGTTGTAATATTGACAAACAGGTTGAGCAACACGGCTCCGGCGCTCATCAGTCGTGCGCGTTTCTCGGGGTCGGCTCTTCGCTGCGCCATGGCCTGAGGGGAACAACGAAAAGCCCATTGAAAACAGACGCGCCGATAACAGTTGCCAAAAACAAGGGCGTATCGGCATTGTCAAAAAACTGCGCCGCTGTGCCCAGCCCTTCGCCGACATAGATCGGGCTTTGAGCGAAATATAAAATAGAGACAAAAAAAGTTACGCCGGTAATTCCTAGGGCGGATAGGCCCACAGCTTCAGGCCCCCACAACTTCCACCGGCCTACCAACATGGTTATGAGCGAGCCGCATAAAATTGACAGGGTGGAGGCCACTAAAATGGCGATCAGGACATTGGCGTCATAATGCATTTCGCTGGCGATATAATCCGGGAAGGTTGTCACGAAAATTGTTGAGAGGCCGTAAAACCAAGCAATGCCCAACATAGGCCGCAATACGGCGGGGGCTTCAAAAGCTTTTTTGAGCACATTCCAAGTTGCCGTGACGGGTTCAAAATTTATCTTTAAATTGGGCTTAGGGGCAGGGGCTGCGGGGCAGAACTTAGAGGCAAACCACCCGATGATTGCTAAGGCAAATAAAAGCACCGCCACAATTTTAGGGCCGCCGGTCTTTAGAACCAGCAAGGTTCCGATGATCTGGCCGAAGAGAATGAAAACAAAGACAAACCCGTTGAGCAGGGCGTTGCCGGCTATAAGCTCTTTATCGGTCAGCCATTGCGGGAGTACCGCATTTTTAGTGGGAGAGAAAAATGCCGATTGCGCTCCCATCAGGCCCAAAGCGAGCGCCAGAATTTTCACATTGACAAACCAAAACCCGATACCGGCAATTATCATGATGATGATTTCGGCGCGCTTGACCCAGCGCAATATCTCTCCCCGGTCTATTTTATCTGCAATCTGTCCGGCAATGGCGCAAATCAAAAGAAACGGCCCCGTGAAAATAAAGGCGGCGACAGGGACGCGAATGGCAGATGGCAAATCGGAGAGAAAGGCAATGCCGCCAAATGTGATTAAAGCAATGAGAGAGTTTTTTAGCGCATTATCATTAAATGTCCCCGTTTGGAGCAAGACAAAAAGCGGCGCGAAGCGTTTCTGTTTGAACAGGTTTCCGGCAATTTTTAAGCTCATGATGTTTCCCCTTCTTCGGTGCCTTGTTGTTCGGCTTCTCTTGCCAGTCTTTTGGCGTGGGCGACATCGTTTTCGACCATCTTGCCGATATCGTCTGGGTTGAGATGGCCGAGATCATCCATATCCAGTAGTTCTATAGAGCGGGTTTCAATCGCGGTTTCAAGCCGCTCCATGAATTCGTCCTTTCCGAGCCCGGGCATAATCGGCGGCAGGAATTCGAGATTGGCAGGGCCGGGATGTTTTATCCAGTCATTTTGGTTCCAGCGCTGGCCGAGATTACTCGCCATGGGAACAACCGGGCAATCGAAATCTTTATAAAGGTGATAGACGCCTTTGCGGTAGCGGTGCTGTGTGCCAATTCTCGACAGATGCCCTTCGGGGTAAATCAAAAGACGCCGTCCCTGTTCGCGGATAACGGCCGAGGTTTCTGCCATTTTCCGGCGCTGGTCAACGCCGCCGCAATTATTAATCACCACAGCATTCATCTTGGCCAGAATCCGCCCTATAAAAAGAAATTTCGTAATCGCGTCTCCGGTCACGAAAGACAGATCAAAAAATTGCGAGAAGGCGACAAAGCCGTCGCCATAGCTTTGGTGCTTGGCCGCGATAATCACGGCGCCCTCTTTGGGCACGTTTTCTTGCCCGGTGACCTGCACGTCAATCCCCGCAATGCGGCGCATGCCCCAGACCATGAGCTTGGTGTAACGGTGCAGGCTTCCCATCATGATTTTTCGCCCCGGAAGAAACGAGAGCACAACACAGACGAAGGCATAGATAAAGGTGACAAGGCCGAAGAAGATATTAAATAATAAAGACCGCATATCTATCCTTCTCTTTTTGCGTCCAAGCCGAGCACGGCCAACACGCCCTTTTCGAACAAAGCGGCGCGGGCCGCAAGGGGGCCTTTAATCGTGCCCATGACTTTGGCTTGGGCGGGCTGCAAGACAACCCCCAGCGCCATAGCGGCCAGAATATCCGCGTTCATTTTGCTAAGTTCGCCGTTTTTCATCGCTTTTTTGAGAAGCCGGACGGCCGCCCCGTGCGGGCTTTTGGACGGCTTCTCCGACAAAGCGGGAAATTCATGCAGGTGCAAAATGTGATAGCGAAACAATGTCCAATCATCATCAGCAATCTCGCAATAATGACGGACGATAAAACGGATTTGATCGGCCAGCCCGTCATTGCGGGCGCCGGCAACCTCAATCATATCGGTCAGGCGGCTATGAATGGCCCGCATGAGCGAGCGCGCAAGATCGTCCTTATTGCGAAAGTAACGATAGATAAGCCCTTCGGACAACCCGGCTTCGGCGGCAATAGATTTGGTCGAAACCCCGTCAATTCCGTGTTCGGAAAACAGCCAGACAGCGGCGCGTTCAATCTTGGCTTTATTGGTGCCGTTAGCCGCAGAAACGCCGCGAGCAGGATCGTTAAACTGGGCCATTCTATGCTCCGTCTTTGCGGCAGGGCCGACGCATATTTGCCAATCCAAGCCTCTCTATCCTGATAGGATAGTATTTCACATATATGAGTGAGCAATCACTCATTAATCAAGGTGCATATCCCAATAAAGCGAAAGCAGCAAGGAAAAATAAGTGATTGCTCACTCATTTTATATTTATGATGAATAATATATTTCTATATGGGTTTTTATCGCTGCATGTAGATGTTGAGCCTAAAACGTATAAGCGCTTGAGACATATATCATTCCCGTTATAAAATGCGCAAACTCAAATCGCAAACTCAAATCGCAAACTCAAATCGCAAACTCAAATCAAAGTCACGGAGACTCCCATGAAACTCTCATCCAATATTAGCTCCATTGTTACAGGCGGGGCTTCGGGCCTTGGCGAGGCGACGGCGCGCGGTCTTGCGGCCAAGGGCGTCAAGGTCGGGATTTTTGATATGAACGCCGAGCGCGGCGAGATCGTGGCCAGCGAGATTGGCGGCGCATTTGCGGCGGTCGATGTTTCCGATAATGACAGCGTCGATGCGGGGTTTAAAACCGTCCGCGCTGCTAATGGGCAAGAGCGTATCATGGTCAATTGCGCCGGGATTGGCGGGGGTATGAAAACCGCGTCGCGTAAACGCGATACCGGCGAGATCATGGCCCATGACCCGTCTTATTATATCCGCATTATTAATATCAATCTCATCGGCTCGTTTCTCTGCGCCTCCAAATCCGCCGCCGGGATGATGAGCTTGGACCCGGCCGAGCCGGACGGAGAGCGCGGGGTGATTATCAATACCGCTTCTGTCGCCGCCCAAGACGGGCAAATCGGGCAAGTGGCTTATAGCGCCTCTAAGGGCGGCATCCTCTCTATGGCTTTGCCGATGGCGCGCGATCTGGCCCGTGAGGGCATCCGCGTCAACACCATCTTGCCGGGCTTTTACGAAACCCCGATCTATGAACAAATGAAGCCGGAAGTGAAAGAAAACCTACGCGCCCATCTGCAATTCCCTGTGCGTTTCGGGCAGCCCGGTGAATATTCAGATGTCGTCAATTTCATGTGCGAACATGCTTATATCAACGCCGAATATATCCGCACGGATGCCGGGGCCAGAATGCCTCCCAGATAAAAATATTACGCTAAGGGTAACTAAACCATATGGCCGATACACACCAAGATAATGAGCATCACTTCATCCACCGTACCGGCTGGTTGCGGGCTTTTGTTTTGGGGGCCAATGACGGCATTGTCTCCACGGCTAGCTTAGTTATCGGCGTGGCCGCGGCTTCGGCCTCGGCAGGCAATATTCTCATTGCAGGCGTCGCGGCGCTAGTGGCGGGTTCAATGTCTATGGCGGCGGGCGAATATGTCTCTGTCAGCTCCCAAGCCGATACCGAAAAATCGGATTTGGAGACCGAGCGGCAAGCGCTGATTGATTTCCCCGAACAGGAATTAAAAGAGCTGGCAGGCATTTATGAGGCCCGCGGCTTGGAGGCAGATTTAGCTCTCGAAGTGGCCGTGCAATTAACCGAGAAAGACGCGCTGAAGGCCCATGCCCGCGACGAGCTTGGCCTGTCAACGCACGCCCGCCCCCGCCCGATACAGGCGGCCTTGGTCTCGGCGGGCAGCTTTGCGCTAGGCGCGGCGCTCCCGCTTATCGCGGCCATAGTCTCCCCTTTGGATATATTGACCTGGGTCGTTGCCGCCGTCTCGCTGTTCAGCCTCGCCGCGTTAGGCTTTGTCTCGGCCACAATTGGGGGAGCGCCAAAAGGCCGGGCTATGACCCGCATATTATTCTGGGGGGCGGCCGCGATGATTGTCACAGGCGCGATTGGTCATGTGTTCGGGACGATTATTTGAGGCGCGCGTAGTTGCGGAGCCCGAATAAAACATTTGCAAAATCAATCGATTATTTATGATAATTAAACAGACCCCATAAGAGACGTAATATGGCAAAGATCCTTATACTTGTTTCCAATATTGAATTTGACCCGACAGAGGCTTGCGTGCCTTGGAAGGTGTTGACTGATGCGGGGCATAATGTGTGGTTTGCCAGCGAGGATGGCGGCGCCCCGGCTTGTGATTTAATTACGCTGACGGGCGAAGGGCTGCCCAAACATTTACAAAGCTTAGCTGCGCGGCCCGCAAACCGCGAGATCTATGAGGCGATGGCGAAGGATAAGCGGTTTATAAATTCACTGGCTTGGAGGGATGCCGCGCCGGATGATTTTGACGCACTGGTATTGCCGGGCGGTCACGCGCCGGGGGTAAAGCCTTATCTGGAATCGGAGGATGTGTTTCGTATTTGCCGCAATTTCTTTGAGCGCAAGGCTCCCGTGTCGAGCGTCTGCCACGGTATCTTGGCCTTGTCGCGGGCAAAAGACGAGGACGGGCGGTCTTTGCTCCATGGCTATAAGGTGACGGGCTTGACTAATTTTTTGGAAAAAACCGCCATCAAAATGACCCGAAAACATAAGGGCGATCATTATCAAACCTATCCCGAAACGGTTCAAGACGAAGTCTGCCGAGGGCTGAAAAGCAAAGCCGATTTCAAACCCGGCCCCGCAATTCCGGCTTTTGGGACGGCCAAAAATCCGAATAAAGGCTTCGTCGTCACAGACGGGCATCTGGTGTCAGGCCGCTGGCCCGGGGATTGTTACAAATTAGCTCATGCGCTGTTGGCTCAATTGGACGCGGTTTAAATGCAGGAGAGCGCCGCTGTAAGTCGTGTAGAGCGTTCCTGCCTTCGCAGGAATGAACGGAGCGAAACGCGGCATTCCGTGTTTGCAGACAGAATGGGATTGTCGGATTTCGCTCCGCTCTATCCGACCTACGGAACGTCAAGTTTTGCAAACCCCCGAACTCCTCATCCGGCCCCCGTTCATGCCCGCGAAGGCGGGTACGGCCACCTTCCCCTCATAGGGGAAGGACAAGTAACGGGACATCTCATCCCCCGAAACCGACCAGCGGTTTCGGCACTTTGCCGCAAATAGTCCCTCAGACTATTTGCGGGCGCTACGGGCGTCCTCAAACAGTTCCGCCAGTTTCTCAGTCATCGCGCCGCCTAACTGCTCCACGTCCATAATCGTCACCGCGCGTTTATACCATCTTGTGACGTCATGCCCGATGCCAATTGCGACTAACTCGACGTCGCTGCGGTTTTCTATTTTGTCTATGACCATGCGCAGATGGCTCTCTAGCAGCCCGGTTTTATTCTGGCTTTGGGTGGCATCGTCTACGGGGGCGCCGTCGGAGATGACCATCATGATGCGGCGCTGTTCCGGCCTTGCCATTAAGCGGCGATAAGCCCATTCGAGCGCTTCGCCGTCGATATTTTCCTTGAGCAGCCCTTCGCGCATCATCAGGCCGAGATTGCGCTTCGCCCGCCGCCACGGCATATCCGCCGCCTTATAGATGATGTGCCGCAGATCGTTAAGCCGCCCCGGCGCTTGTGGTTTACCTGCCGCCATCCAGTCCTGAAAACTGCGTCCGCCTTTCCAGGCCCGCGTGGTAAAGCCGAGAATTTCGGCCTTAACCCCGCAGCGCTCCAGCGTTCTTGCCATAATATCAGCGCAGACAGCGGCGACCATAATTGGCCGCCCGCGCATCGATCCCGAATTATCAATCAAGATCGTGACAATGGTATCGCGAAAATCGGTTTCTTTTTCTTCTTTGAAAGTCAGGGCAGACATCGGGTCGGTAATGACCCGCGTCAGCCGCGCCGTATCGAGCATGCCTTCCTCAAGATCAAATGTCCAAGAGCGCTGTTGCTGGGACAGCAGCCGCCGTTGTAGGCGGTTGGCGAGCCGGGCAATGACCGAGGACAGCCCCGCCATATGGCCGTCGAGATAGCCGCGCAGACGGTCAAGCTCTTCAGTCTCGCACAAATCTTCGGCCTTTATCACCTCGTCATGGGCGGCGGTGTAAATCGTGTAAGGGTCGGGCAGGTTGGACGGGTGCGGGCGCTGGGCATTGGGGTTGGGCGTCTGGTCGGAATCGTCGCCCTCGCCGTCAATATTTTCGGCGTCGACCATATCTTGCGGATCGGCGTTTTCGTCCTCCACCGCGTCGGCGTCGGAGACTTCGGCTTGGCCCTGTTGGTCTTCGCGCGGCGTGTCCGGGGACTGGTCGGGCTGTTGATCTTCGTTCTCGGAGTTTTCATCCTCCGCGTCTTCATCCTCATTGGGATCGGCCAGCTCGTCGCCCAAATCAAAATCTGCAATTAATCTATGCGCTATGCGCCCGAAAGCCTGTTGCTTGCCGATCAAGGATTTAAGCGAGCGCATATGCGGTTCTGCGCGGGCCTCAATCTCGGCCCGCCACGCGCTCATGATGCCGTCGCAGCTTTCGGGCAGTTTGCGCCCTGTCAGAGCCTCGCGGGCGTAAAGCCCAACGGCCTCGGCGAAACTATTATCGTCTTTGGTAATATCCGGTTTATCAAAGCCGCGCCTTTTGGCCCGCGCGTCCAGCGCCGCCATGAGGTTATCGCCGACCCCTGCTAGATGTTTCCCGCCCAAAGCTTCGACGCGGGTTTGCTCTAAGGCTTCAAACACAGCCCGCGCTGGCCCCGTCTTGGGCTGGTTGCGGGTATGAACGGCCTTGTCATGCAGGGCAATGCGCAAAGCCAGAGCGTCGGCCTCGCCGCGCGCTTTGGCAATTTGCGCGGGCTTGGGCTTGGGCGGCATGGCCGGCAACATCACCTGATCGCGCACAATGCCGGCGACATCACCGCCAAAGGAGACCTCCATCTCAGGCTCTCCGGAAATGGCTTTGGTGGCAGAGGCGAGGCTGCGTTTAAATTCGTCTATGGGGGCGCGGGTGGTCATTTAAAACACTCCGTTCATCCCCGCGAAGGCGGGGACCCAGTTTGAACGCCAGCTAATACTGAGTTCTGCCGTAGTTTACCTTCACGAAGGTGGGGGCGGGAATGAATGGATGTGAGGGGGTGAGCCACTAAGCCACCAATACCGTCGCGGCGCTCTCCGGTAAATCTTTGCCGAAAGCCCGTTGATAGAACTCGCTGATAATCGGGCGCTCTAGCTCGTCGCATTTATTGAGGAATGTCAGCCTGAAAGCTTGCGCGATGTCGCCGTCGAAGATGCGCGCATTCTCGGCCCAATTCATCACCGTGCGCGGACTCATCACGGTGGAGATGTCTCCGGCGATAAAGCTGTTTCTTGTCATATCGGCGACGCGCACCATGGAGGCGATAATGTCTTTGCCTTCTCGGCTATTATAGCTTGGCGATTTGGCCAGCACAATGGCTTCCTCTGCGTCGTGGCTAAGATAATTCAATTGGCAAACAATAGACCAGCGGTCCATCTGGCCTTGGTTGATTTGCTGTGTGCCGTGATACAGCCCGGAGGTATCGCCGAGGCCGACCGTATTGGTGGTTGAAAACAAGCGGAAGGCATTATGCGGGGTAATCACTTTATTCTGGTCGAGCAATGTCAGGCGGCCCTGCGCTTCGAGCACGCGCTGGATCACGAACATAACGTCCGGGCGGCCGGCGTCATATTCGTCAAAAACAAGCGCGACAGGGTTTTGCAGCGACCAAGGCAGCAGGCCTTCGCGAAATTCGGTAATTTGTTTACCGTCTTTGAGCACAATCGCGTCTTTGCCGACGAGATCAATCCGGCTGACATGGCTGTCGAGATTAATCCGTACCATCGGCCAGTTCAACCTTGCGGCGACCTGTTCAATATGGGTGGATTTGCCGGTGCCGTGATAGCCTTGGATCATCACCCGGCGATTATAGGCAAAGCCGGCGCAGATCGCCTGCGTGGTTTTACTATCGAAAAGATAAGCGTCATCAATTTCAGGCACGAATTCGGAGCGCTGACTAAAGGCCGGAACCTCCATATCGAAATCGACCTTGAAGGTCTCTCGGGCCGAGACGGTTTTGTCCGGCTGAAAAATCGGGAATTGATCGCTCACAGTCAGTCCATTCTATAATTCCCTTCTCCCTCCAGTTGGTCACCAAAGGGAGAAGGTGCCCGAAGGGCGGATGAGGGGTTCCATAGTATGAAATCAGAGAGCCTAATCAAGGTTTATATCCCCTCATCCGAGCGCTACGCGCCCACCTTCTCCCCAAGGAGAAGGTAATGGAATGTGTTTAAATTCTGCTTCGCCTATACTAGCCCAAATCAGTGGTTTTGAGAACCTTATAGGCTTTGACCACGCGGGAAAAGCTTTCTTCGGTATTGCGCTTGCCTTGATTGGCATCGGGATGAAGCTGTTTGACCAATTGGGTATAACGCTTGCGCACATCATCTTTGCTCGCGCCGTCATCCAGCCCCATATCATGCAGAGCTTTAAGCTGCATCTTGGAGAGCCGTCTGCGCGGGGCTTCGGTCACGGCCTTGCCGTCTTTGTCAGAGAAGATATTATAGCCTTCGGAGGTTGCCGATGTTGCCCCTGCTTTGCGGCGCTTATTAGCCCGCGCTCGTTCGCCAGTGTTTTTACGTACATCCCAAGTTGGGCGGTGGCCATGTTTAGCGCCGACCTGCCATTCGGAAATATCCTCATCGGTCATGCCGGAGAAGAAATTCCAGTTCTTATTATATTCGCGTGCATGGATTGTGCAGAAATTATAATATTCGCGCAAACGGTCAGGGGATTTGGGTGCTTTGCAGCCGCCCATAGTGACGCAGCCGGCCCAGTCACATTCCGTTTCATTCGGATCAAGTTTTTTCTTCCCCTTATTAACACGGATATCGATGCCTTTGGGTTTATATTCGTATTTGCCAGCCATAATGCCTATATAGATTACTTAGATTGAATAAGGACTGCACAAAATGGGCATTATTGGCACAGCAATCAAGGGAAAACTGGAACAAAGTTTCAATCCGTCGCATTTGGAGGTGATTGACGAGTCCCATAAACATGCTCATCACGCCGGAGCCGCGCAACATAAAGCGGAGGGCGGCAGCGCAGAATCCCACTTCCACGTCGTGATTATCAGCGTAGAATTCGAAGGTATGAGCCGATTAGCGCGGCATCGCGCGGTGCTGGAGGCGCTCGAAGTAGAGATGAAACTGATCCACGCCTTTAGTCTGGACGCGCAGGAGCGTTAAGCCTCACTGCACCGGCTAGGATCAAAAGCTTTTGGTGATTTTTAATAACCGTATCTGGTTGCGTTCCCGCTCTTTGATTTCGAATCGGTAGCCATAATAGGCAAATGTCTGGCCTGCCTCGGGGATAGTTTGGGACTCGTGGATGACGAGACCTGCAATAGTGACGGCTTCCTCGTCAGGGAGATTCCAGTCCATGGCGCGGTTTAAATCGCGCACAGCGACATCGCCGCGCACGACTGCGCCGCCGTCCTTAAGGCGTTTAATCCCGTCTAATCCGTCGTCATATTCGTCCTGAATATCGCCGACGATCTCTTCCAATATATCTTCGAGGGTGAGAACCCCCATAAGCGAGCCATATTCATCGACAACCAGCGCGAAATGCTCGCGCTTATGCTGGAAAGCGCGAAGCTGTTTCACCACGGAGGTTGTTTCCGGGATAAACCAGACGTCGCGGGAAATTTTCTTGGGGTCAATTGCGCTAAAATTCCCATTGACCTTGGACAGAGCTTTGAGGATATCTTTGGCATGCAATACACCAACGACATTTTCCGGGTCTTCCTTATAAAGCGGAATGCGGGAATGGCCTGAATTTAAAAACTCTTTGACGATCTGGTCGGCAGGCTGGTCAATGTCCATCATAATCAGGTTTTTGCGGTGGATCATGACCTCTTCCACAGTAAGTTCGCCGATTTCTAAGACGCCGTAAATTTGATCCCGTGCCCGTTTGGCCATGCCGCCTTCTTCCAGATGAAGGTCTACCGCGCCTTTGATATCATCCACGGCTGTCCAAGCCGACGCTTTGGTGTCGACGCCAAACAGGCGGAGCGTGCCATTGACGATCATTTGCACGACCGAGACGATGGGGGCGAGAATGGCGATAATCAGCCGGATAGGCCGCGCGACTTTGAGCGCCGTTTTATTAGGCTGGGAAATAGCGTAAGTTTTGGGCAGAACTTCCGCGAAAATCAAAATGAGCACTGTTGTAATAATGGTGGCGTAAATAATCCCCGCTTCGCCAAAAATAGACAGCATCAAACCCGCCATGATCGAGGAGGCAAGAATATTGACAAAATTATTGCCCAGCAGAATGCCGCCCAGCAGACGTTCGCGCATATTTAAAAGCCGCGAAACAAGGCCCGCACGCTTATCGCCTGCTTTTTCCGCAGCAAGCATGCGCGAGCGCGAAGCGGCGGTCAGCGCGGTTTCTGAGCCGGAGAAAAACCCGGAGACAATTAGAAGTAGGAGCACGATGCCCAGCTTCACCAGAGTATCAGTTTGCGTCAGGGCATCAAGCATTTGAGGCTTTCGATAAGGATTCCAAATAAGTTAATAGGGCGCCGCGCGGGGCATTTTTTTGCACAAAGGTATCGCCAATCGCGCGGGCCAAGATAAGGGTGAGCGCCCCGCCTTCATTCTTTTTATCCTGATCCATATGCCGGATTAGCGCTTTGGGGCTTTTTAACAAAGGAGCCACATCAGAGATAGAGGTAAGGCCCAGCCGCGAAAAATGGGCTTTGACTTGAGCCGCGTCTTCCGCCGAACACAATCCCTGCGCAGCGCTAAATTCAAAGGCTATTTCCATCCCCGCACTGACCGCTTCGCCGTGGAGCAGATCGCCGGAATAACCCGCTTCAAGTTCGAGAGCATGAGCGAATGTGTGGCCGAGATTAAGCAGCGCCCGCTCGCCGCGCTCGCGCTCATCAGCGGCGACAATCCGGGCTTTGGTTTTACAAGACACAGATATAGCGCGGGTGATGGCTTCAGGTTTTAATGCAAGAACGTCTTTTCCGTTTTTATCCAGCCAATCGAAAAATTCACGATCCCCCAACAACCCGTATTTTACGACCTCGGCATAGCCTGCTTTTAATTCCCGTTCGGACAGGGTTTTGAGAACCGAGATATCGGCAAGCACTAATTTAGGCTGATAAAAAGCGCCAATAAGGTTTTTCCCATATTGAGTATTAATCGCCGTTTTGCCGCCCACAGAACTATCAACCTGCGCCAATAATGTCGTCGGGATTTGGATAAATTGGCAGCCGCGTTTGTAAATACTTGCCGCAAAGCCTGTCAGGTCGCCAATAACCCCGCCGCCAAAGGCGATGACCGTATCATTGCGGTCAAATCCGGCGCTAAACAGGTCGTCCAGCACAGCCTGCAAACCCTCAAAACTTTTTTGGTTCTCGCCTGCGGGGCGGATAATCATGTGAGTTTCGTAATCGCCGAGAGCGGCCCGCAACGTCTTGCCGTGTAGTGCATTGACATTTTCATCCGTGACCACGACCAAGCGGCGGGCTTTTAAATGCGGCGCAATCAACTCGCCTGCATGGGCCAGCACATCATCGCCAATGACGATATCATAGCTGCGCGGCCCCAGATCAACTGTGACTGCGGTCATGCCTCCGCGCCTTGATGATCGCGTATGGCTTGCAGGATTTTATTGACAGTGCGAATATGCGGGCCTTTGGCGATCGGCACAGTGATATGGGCTTTGGCGTAAATCGGATATCGCTCATCCATCAATTCGCGCATTCGGGCTTGCGGGTCGGGAACTTGCAGCAATGGCCGCGTATTTTTACGACTGACCCGTTCCATAATGGTGTCAAAATCCCCCTGGAGCCAGACGGTCAACGCCCGTTCATTGAGGATATTACGGGTCTCTTTGGGGATAAAGGCTCCGCCGCCTGTTGCCAGCACAATAGAGCTGCCGTCGAGCAGGCGGTCTATGACGCGGCGCTCGCCATCGCGAAATTCCACCTCGCCGTGATCGCGAAAATAGCCCGCCACTGTTCGGCCCGAAGCGGTTTCAATTTCGTCATCAGAATCAAAAAACGGGCGGCGCAGCTTTTGTGCCAGCCGCCGTCCGACGGTGGTTTTACCCACGCCCATCAAGCCAACTAAGGCTATGGGGCGCAATGTTATGTCCGGCGTCATTTGCCTATTCCTTGCCTCGCCTGAGCATCTGCGGCCCATATGTGTATGGCGCTGGCGCTATTTGCGAAAATTTGCCTTAATATGAGCGTAAAATAACCTATGCTCAACACTTAAAGCGCAAATTGGCGTGAATCTTTAAAAAGGCGAAATGAGATGAAAAAACTGACACTGGGCGCTATCGCCCTACTGGTCTTAGTTTTCGGCGTGTTTTTCTGGCTTGTTGCGGGAGCCGCGCCCGATAACGCCCCGCAAGAGGCTGTCACTGTTGAGCTTCCCGACACCTATGAGAAATAATATGAAAACACTTCTCCTGACCACCGCCCTGATAATTGCGCCCCTGATATTTGCGCCAATGATGACCTATGCTCAGTCGGTTGAAACAGGCCAGCTTGGCGCGGCCCAAGCCTATGATGCCGGCGTGATTGATGCGCGCACAGGCGGGCTGGACGCGGCGCTCTGGCAGGGCACATCGGCGGCCACGGCTGTGCGCCTTATGGAGGCGCTCCCGATGAACAGCGATAATGCGCTGGTGCAGGATATGATTGAAGCCGTGGTGCTTTCCGCAGGCGTACCGCCAGAAGGCGCGGATGAGGTCTATGCTCAGGCACGGCTAAAAGCCGTCATGGCCCTAAGTGCTAAAATGGGCGATACAGAAGCGCTGGATAATTTTACAGCGCGAAATCCGGATATTGCGCGTCAGCCTGCCGTGAGGGCGGATTTGGCTTTAGCGGGCGGCGATATCGCAGGCGCTTGCCAGATTGCTGATAATATTTCCGAAGGCCGCGGCCGTCCTGTCTGGGCCAAGCTTCGCGCCTTTTGCCATATCGAGCGGGATGAAGTCTCGGCGGCGGAACTGACAACAGAGCTTTTAAAAAATTCCGGCTATGAAGATGCGGCTTATTTCGGGGTGATGAAAGTGTTGACGGGAGCGTCAAAGAAACTTCCCAACATGAAAAATGCCTCCGACCCACTTTTGAAAGCTATGGCCAAAAAAGCTGGCGGAAGCACGGACGCGCTCACGGTTGATACGGCGCTGGACAGCGCTGCCGAGCCTAAAATCCGCTTGAAGGCTTTGTTCCAATTTGCAGACCAGCTTAGCGATGACCAGATTGCAGCTATATTTTCAGGCCTCGCTTATGACCAGAATGATTTAGCAGGCTCGTCGAGCTTTGATCTGGCCTCGGCGGTAGCGGATAAAAGCCCGCGCGGCACGGCGCAGGTTTTTCAGCTCGCCAAAGCGGGCGGCGATGCTCGCTCATCTGTGCAAGCCATGGCTTTAATGCTCCAAGCAGCAAAGAAAAAAGACGTCTTCTCCCGTTTTGCAAAACTCTTTGCCAATGATATGGCGATTATTCCGCCGAGCTTACAGGCCGAAACTGATCTGGGGCTCTTTGCCCGGGCAGCGGTCGAGCGCGGCGATATTGGCATGCTGCAAGGTTTCTACGGCGCTCTGCCTGAAGGCTCCGAGCAAGCGCGGATTGCGCTTGTGGCCGATGCGCTGGGCAATGGATTTATACTGGGCACACTCGGAAAAGATATTGAGCGCCGCCTGCAGGGGGGCGGAGCTGAAAAACGCCGGGCCGTGCGCGATACATTCATCGCCTTGGCTATGGGCTCGCGCCTATCAGGCGATGGAGCGTTGGCGCTGCAAGGTATTGGTAACGGCGCAGGCCATGCGGTCAAAGCGGGCGACTTACTGGCGCTCTCTGCCGCTGCCAAAGCTGGCTCCCGCGCAGAAACCGGGCTGCGCGCCGCCATGATGGTTGATAAATCACCTCTCGATGACCGCTCGCTCGCGGCTGTGATCGAAGCGCTCAATACTGCGGGGCTTTCGCAATTTGCGGGCCGCCTCGCAGCTGAAGATTTTCTTAGCGGCTTATGAATTCTACTAGGGCCATAGACTCTTTTCTTGAGATGATGAGCGCAGAACGCGGCGCGTCCGAAAATACGCTGGCAGCTTACCGCCGCGACCTTGCCGATTGGGCGGGGGCGCTGGGCAAGGCTAAGCGCGATCTTTTGACGGCGAGCACAGGGTCTTTGGAATCGGTTCTGGCAGCGTGGGCCAATAAAGGCCTAGCGCCTTCGACAACGGCGCGAAAGCTCTCGGCGCTGAAACAGTTTTGCCTGTTTTTGCAAATAGAAGGCCTGCGCGAAGATAATCCCGCTCATCATCTGCGCGGGCCCAAGCAAGGACGGCCTTTGCCGAAAATCCTGTCCGAAGCTGATGTGAACAGGCTGTTTGAAGCGGCTGAAAAGGACAACTCGCCTAAAGGCATGCGCCTGCTCTGCCTGCTTGAAATTCTCTATGCCGGCGGCTTGCGGGTCTCCGAGCTTGTGACGCTGAAACTAAACGCGGCCGCCCGCCGCGATAATTGCTTGATGATAAAAGGCAAGGGCGGGCGAGAGCGGCTCGTGCCGCTAACAGGGGCCGCGATAAGCGCAATAGCGGCTTGGACAGCTCTGCGTGAGCCGACCTTGCCCAAAAACGCTATCGCTAAAGACCGCGCTAAACCGTTTCTCTTTCCTTCGGGCGGCAAATCGGGCCATCTGACCCGCGAGCGTTTCGCGCAAATGCTCAAAGAGCTGGCAGGTTTGGCAGGCCTCAATGCGAGTAAAATCTCGCCCCATGTCCTGCGCCACGCTTTTGCCACGCATCTTTTATCTAATGGCGCCGATTTGCGCAGTGTTCAGACATTGCTAGGCCATGCCGATATTGCAACGACGCAGATATATACCCATGTACTGGACGAACGTATGCAAAAGCTGGTTCAAACCAAACATCCCCTTAGCCTATCAAAAATGACGAGTTAAATCATGAGCCGCAAAACACTCTTTCATCCTGATCTTGCAGATGATCTTGATATTTTACTCACTGAGCTTTGCGATAATTGGGATTTCTGCGCCGGCGTCAAAGGCGCTGATCTCGTCAAAGAGGGCAAAATGCTAACCTCCAAAGTGTTCACAGAAACCGTTATCCTCGCAGAAGGCATGAAACTCGAAGACGAAACCAATTGGATGCGCCGTATCAAACGCAAATTCGTGCAAAGATATGGCCATGAAGTCAGTGTGAAGACTTGGAGAGTTTAGGAGGCTTCACGGCAAGGCCTAAGCCTTCAAAAAATAATCATAAGCGACATTTTCAGTCTCGGGGCTCATTGGATAGCCGGTTTTGGCGAGGCTGGCATCTAGCTCTGCAATATCGCTTTTAGGCACTTGGAAGCCGCACAGGACATGGCCGGTTGAACTGCCGTGATTGCGGTAATGGAAGAGCGAAATATTCCAGCGGGCATCAAGATTTATCAGAAAGTCCGTCAGCGCGCCGGGGCGTTCGGGAAACTCGAAACGGTAAATCACTTCGTTGATATCGAGGCTCGCGCGCCCCCCGACCATATGGCGCAAATGACGTTTGGCGAGGCTGTCTCCTGACAAATCGACCACGGCAATTCCGTGGGCGTCCATCGCCTTAATCACATCATTATGTTCTTGGCTCGATTTGGTTTTAATGCCGACAAGAACATGTGCATCTGCAGTATCGGCAAAGCGGTAATTAAACTCAGTGACCGCGCGGTTGCCTAAGGCCTGCACAAAATTCAAAAAGGCACCGGCCTGCTCAGGGATGGTTGCGGCGAAGAGCATTTCTTCGCCCGCGCCGAGTTCTGCGCGTTCAACAATATGACCGATACGGTCAAAATTCACATTCGCGCCGGAAATGATGATGACGCAATCACCATTTGGAGCTTTGCCGTTTCGGGCCTGTTTAATAATCCCAGCCAGCGCCAAAGCTCCGGCAGGTTCAACAACCGTGCGGGTAGCCTCAAACACATCTTTGACCGCCGCGCAAATTTCGTCATTGGAAACAATGAGAGTTTCGTCGACGACGGCCCGCGAAATTTCAAATGTATTATTGCCAATTAGTTTCACCGCCACGCCATCAGCAAACCCGTCGACTTTATCTAGCGGCACCGGTTTGCCTGCTTCGAGCGATGTTTTGAGCGTGGCCGCGCCTTCGGGTTCGACCGCAATGATTTTCGTACCGGGCGAGATCGCTTTAACCCAAGCTCCAATCCCCGAAATTAATCCGCCGCCGCCGACGGGAATATATATCGCCGCAGGGGGGCGCGGCATTTGTTCTAATATTTCTTTGCCGATAGTCCCTTGCCCGGCAATGACATCTAATGCGTCAAACGGATGTATGAAAACCGCGCCTGTCTCTTTGGCGTAACCCAGCGCGGCCTCGCAGGCCTCATCATAACTCTCGCCGACCAGACGCGTCTCTGCGCCGCACGCATGAACCGCATTGATTTTAATCTCCGGCGTGGTGACAGGCATGAAGATCACGGCCTTGGTTTTATAATAAGCCGCCGCTGCCGCCATGCCTTGGGCGTGATTACCCGCGCTGGCCGCGCAGACGCCTTTGGCTTTTTCGCTATCGCTTAATCCGGAAATACGGTTAGCCGCCCCGCGAATTTTAAAGCTGAAAACGTCTTGTTGGTCTTCGCGTTTGAGCCAGATATTGCGGCCATGTTCCGCGGACAGTTTTGGCGCAAGCTGGCAAGGTGTTCGCTTGGCAAGTGCGTACACATCCGCCGCATCAATACGGGCTTTAAGATCGTTGAGATTAACCTTCGACATGAGCCGCTATCCAGTCGCCGGTTTCGGATGTTGAAAGCGCCCCGCCCAGATCGCCTGTCATTTGCCTCGCCTCCAATGCCGCTTCGACAGCAGTCTCGATAGCGGTTGCTTCTTCATCCAACCCAAAAGACAGCCGCAACATCCACGCGGCGGATAAGATCATCGCGAGAGGATTGGCTTTGCCTTGGCCCGCAATATCCGGGGCGCTGCCGTGAATAGGTTCATACATACCGAGCGTTCCGTCCGAGAGCGAAGCGGAGGGAATAACGCCCATAGAGCCGCAAAGCACGGAGGCTTCATCGGTGAGGATATCGCCGAACATGTTCTCGGTCAGGATAACGTCAAAATCTTGCGCTCGTGTCAGCATGTGCATGGTCATCGCATCGACGAGCAGATGTTCCAGTTCTATTTCAGGGTAACGGCTTGCCACTTTAATCACTGTCTCGCGCCAGAGGCGGGAGGTCTCCAGCACATTGGATTTATCAACGGAGGTCACCTTTTTGCGGCGAGTCATGGCGAGGTCAAAAGCTTTGATGGCGATGCGCTCGACTTCGGCCTCGCTATAGCGGCATTCATCATAAGCGCCTAAATTATCTCGCCCCTTAGCGCCGAAATAAATCCCGCCAGTGAGTTCGCGCATGACGATGAAATCCGTGCCTTCGAGCCGTTCGCGTTTCAGCGGAGCCCGATCAATCAGCGCCGGATAGGGCTTACAGGGGCGGATATTGGCATAGAGGTTGAGCCGTTTGCGCAGCAGTAAAAGCGAGCCCAGTTCGGGGCGGCCTGCGCCTTTGAGATGATCCCATTTAGGCCCGCCTACAGCGCCGAGTAATATCGCGCCTGTCTTTTCGCAAGAGGCAAATGTCTCGCCGGGCAAAGGCGTTCCCAGCGCATCAATGGCCGCGCCGCCGATCAAGTGAAATTCAGGCTCCAGCGTATGGCCGAACTTTATCGCCACAGCATTAAGCACCGCCATCGCGGCTTCGCCGACTTCAGGGCCGATACCGTCGCCGGGGAGGTATGTGAAATTGATGTTCATGATTAGTTATCAGTGAGCGGTGAGCAGTGAACAGGAGTTAGAAGAAATCTGTTCACTGCTCACTGTTCACCGCTCACTCCTTGTCTGTTCATAATCTGTAATAGCGTCATCTTGCGCTGCGAGATACCCCATCTCGTCAACCCCCTCCATCAGGCAGCGGCGAGAGAAGGCGTCAATTTCGAAATTATAGGTCCCGCCATTTTTGGGCAGGCGCACTTCGCAGCTTTCCAGATCAACCGTCACTTCTTCGCCGGGATGGTCGAGCAGCCATTGATGAGCGGATTTTTCTATGACGATAGGGAGCAAGCCATTTTTGAGAGAATTACCTTTGAAGATATCCGCGATTTCAGAACTGATGACAACACGGATGCCGTAATCTGTCAGCGCCCAAGGCGCATGTTCGCGCGAGCTGCCGCAGCCAAAATTATGTCCGCCAACTAATATCTGGCAGGCTTTAGCCGCGCCGCTATTTAGAGGATGATCGGTCTCCGTGCCGTCTTGAGTATAGCGCCAATCATTGAATGCATGTTGGCCAAGCCCTTTGCGCGAAGTGACGGTTAAGAACCGCGCCGGAATGATCTGGTCCGTGTCGATATTAGCGGCCGGGAGGACGAGCGTTTTAGAGGTGATTTGTTTTAGCGGTTTAAAACTCATGCCGGGCCTCCAGACTGCGCGGATCCGTTATGACCCCTGTGACCGCCGCCGCCGCCGCTGTTTCAGGCGAGGCCAGCACCGTGCGCGCGCCTGGCCCTTGGCGGCCGGCAAAGTTACGGTTTGAGGTCGAGACAACCAATTCACCCGGCGCGGCTTTGTCGCCGTTCATAGCGATACACATAGAGCATCCCGGCTCGCGCCACTGCGCCCCTGCGGCCGTGAAAATATCATGCAGGCCTTCTACCTCGGCTTGTTTTTTAATCAGTTCAGACCCCGGCACGACAATCGCAATTAATTTGCCAGCGACCTTGCGGCCTTGCAGGATCCGCGCCGCTGCCCGCAAGTCTTCCATGCGGGAATTGGTGCAGGAGCCAATGAAGACGCGGTCAACTTTGGTGCCCGCAATTTTGGTTCCGCCTGTGACTTGCATATAATCCAATGCTTTTTCTTCGGCTGCGTCCACGGCTTTCGGCACAATCCCGTCGATTGGCATGGCCATGCCGGGATGGGTGCCGTAAGTGACCATAGGGCGAATATCTTCGGCTTTGAGGCGCACCTCTTTGTCAAAAACTGCGCCTGTATCTGTCGCCAGAGACGCCCAATCTGCGCAAGCCATATCATAATTTTCGGGTGCGAATTTACGGTCTTTTAAATAACTAAATGTCACTTCATCCGGCGCAATCATGCCGCAGCGCGCGCCCGCCTCTATTGACATATTACAGACCGTCATGCGGCCCTCCATAGACATGTCTTCAAACACATTGCCGCGATATTCCAGCGCGTAGCCCGTGCCGCCGCCGATACCGATTTTGGCGATGATAGCGAGGATGATATCTTTGGGCGTTATGCCGTCTTGCAACTCGCCTTCAACATAAATCGCCATGGTTTTAGGTTTGCGCATCAAGAGAGATTGATGGGCGAGGACATGGCCAACCTGAGTCGTGCCGATGCCGAAAGCGATGGCTCCAAAAGCGCCGTGAGTGCTGGTATGGCTGTCGCCGCAGACAATGGTCATGCCGGGACGGGTCGCGCCCAATTCCGGCCCCATGACATGGACGATGCCGCGATTGCCCGACTCCCAGCCATGGGTTTCGATGCCGTGTTCGCGCGTATTGGCAAGGAGGGTTTCGACCTGTAGTCCCGCTTGCTCTGTCACAAAAGGCCGGGTGCCATCGGAATTAATTAAGGTCGGGGTTGAATGATCAATGGTGGCTAATGTCCGGTCAGGACGGCGGACAGCTAATCCGCGCTCGCGCAGAACCGTAAAGGCTTGCGGCGAGGTCACTTCGTGAATCAGGTGCAGGTCGATGTAAATCGTCGCCGGGTGCTCCCGCGTTTCAGGCACAACAACATGGCGATCCCAGACTTTATCAAAGAGGGTTTTCATCAATGCTGCGCCGCGATGGAGGCTTGGCGCACGGCGCGGCGCTCTATCCGGTTGATGACGTCGAGATAAGCTTTGGCTCCGGCCAAAATTGTATCCGTGCTCGCCCCGCGCCCGTGATAATTCTCATACTCGGTGCTGACCTGCACGGTGGCTTCTGCCATAGCGTCTTCTCCGCCCGAGACTGAGGTGACGCTGAAATGCTCCAATGTCATGGGCTGGTCTGTGATTTCGGAAATGGCGTCAAACACCGCGTTCATCGGGCCTTTGGCTTCGCAGATATGTTCAGCCTTTCGCCCGTTTTCATGCGACAGGCGGATCGTCGCTTTGGGGTGGCGGTTTTCGTCAGACCCTGCCGAGACATAAAGACTGTCAATTGTCCACGGGCCTGAAGTACTGACGGTTTCGCCCATAATCAGCGCTTCAAGGTCGGCGTCAAATATTTCCTTCTTGGCATCCGCCAGTTCCTTGAAGGCGACAAAGACGCTCTGCAATTGATTGTCCGACATCTCGAAGCCCAATTTTGAGGCGCGGTCTTTGAGCGCCGCGCGGCCCGAATGTTTGCCGAGCACAAGATTATCTGTCGAGACGCCGACATCTTCGGGCTTCATGATTTCGTAGGTTTCGCGGTTGGCCAGCACGCCGTGTTGGTGAATACCGGATTCGTGGGCGAAGGCATTTTTGCCGACAATGGCTTTGTTTCGCGGCACCGGGTTGCCTGTCAGCGTGGCGAGCAATTTCGAAGCGCCGTAAAATCCCTCGGTTTTAATTCGCGTTTCAAGGCCAAAGAAATCCTTGCGCGTGCGCAGCGCCATAACGACTTCTTCTGTAGCGCAATTTCCGGCCCGCTCGCCAATGCCGTTGAGCGCGCATTCTACTTGCCGTGCGCCGCCGCGCACTGCTGCGAGGGAATTGGCGACGGCGAGGCCGAGATCATCATGGCAATGGGCGGAAAAGGTCACGCTCTCTGCGCCTTCTATTTCGGTGGTCAGGAAGCGGAACAGCGCCTGAATTTCCTCGGGCGTGGTATAGCCGACCGTGTCGGGGATGTTGATCGTCGTTGCACCGGCGCGGATGGCGGCTTCGACCACGCGCTTTAGATAATCGCGCTCGGTGCGGATAGCGTCTTCGGGCGAAAATTCAATGTCGTCAGTATAGTTGCGGCACAGCTCTATGCCCTCTATGGCGCGGGCGACAATCTCGTCCTTGGACATTTTTAATTTAAATTCACGGTGTAAGGGCGAAGTCGCGATGAAGGTATGGATACGGCCCGACGCAGCAGGCTTGATCGCCTCGCCGGAGGCCCGAATATCGCTTTCGTTACAGCGCGCGAGGCTGCATATAGTGCTGTCTTTAATTTCAGTAGCGATGGTTTTAATTGCCTCGAAATCTCCGGGCGAGGCGGCGGCAAATCCGGCCTCGATAATATCAACGCCGAGCCCTTCGAGCGCCTTAGCCAAGCCAAGCTTCTGCCCGCCCGTCATAGAAAAACCGGGCGCTTGTTCACCGTCGCGCAAGGTGGTGTCGAATATTTTTACGTGTTTTGTTTTCATTTTAGTCTCAGTTTTTAGTGAGCAGTGAGCAGTGAGCAGTGAGCAGGATTAGAAAACAATTGCTCACTGCTTACCGCTCACTGTTCACTCATTTATGCCCGCTCTGCATGTTTACGTCGCCCAACTTTCTCGGCGCTCACCACATTATAAAGCCGCTCCAATTGCTTGCAGAGCGTATCCAGACTATTAGGCCCGCCCGTATCTTCAATATGAACCAAGAGGTCAAAATCACCATCGACTCTTTGCGTGCAATGCACATCGCGGTAATCATACCCCCGCCGCTCAATCGTGCCGAGCGCCCGGATAAGCGTGCCGGAAACATCGTGCAGCACGACCTTAAGTTTGCCCGAAACACCGGAGGGCTGAAAAATCTTATCGCGTTGAAGTTGGGTCATAGCTTATCTTTCTTGCCGTTATTACCCGACATGTTTGGGTAATCCATCTCCTCCCGGGTCAACGGGTGATGGATTACCGCCACAAGGGCGGTAATGACGAAGGGGTGTTGGAAGTTAGTCATTAGACCCACCGAAGGGTTTGATTTTGTGTGCGGCAAAGATGCATAATAGGCCAAGTGCAAAGTTTTGAAATAGATTCTCAAAGTAAGCGTAAGCCATGTGTGGCCAAGCAAACGGGCCATCTAACATGGGTTTACCATAATCACGGAAGGTCATCGCTACCGTTATCGTGCCCAGAATAGGGAGAATAATTCCAATCCAAATAAGCGCATATCTAAGTAACTTTAACATCCCTACCTCTCCATCATATCGGCATTGCTCCGCCCGGGCGGAACTAGGGGCCAGACATTTTCGTATGTGTCTATTTTTACGTGCATCAGGATAGGGCCGTCATGGGCGAGCAATCTATCTATGCCGGCATCGACTTCGCCGCGCTTAGTGACGGTGAAAGCCTCGACGTTGAAAGCTTTGGCGACCAAAGCGAAATCGGGATTGTCATCGAGGTTTACTTCGGAATAATTTTCCTCAAAAAACACTTCTTGCCATTGCCGCACCATGCCGAGGGCGGAATTATCTAATAAGACGATTTTGAGCGGAATGCCGTAGCGGTTCAGCGTTGCCAGTTCCTGAATATTCATCATGATCGAGCCGTCGCCCGAGACCGTAATCACCGTGCGCTCCGGCGCGCCGAGTTTTGCGCCGAGGCCAGCCGGCAAGCCAAAGCCCATCGTGCCGAGACCGCCGGACGTAATATGATCTTTGGGATCATCAAAATAGCAATGCTGCGCCACCCACATTTGGTGCTGACCGACATCGCAGGTGATGATGGCAGATTCCGGCGCGCGGCGGGAGAGATCATGGAGCAGTTTGGGCGCGTAAACGCCTTTGGTTTTCATGGCGTCAATGGCCGCGCCGTAATCCCACGCATGCTCAGCCCGGCGGTCATAGCATAATTTCCGCCAGTCATCACAGTCGGGTTTTTCGGGGTTAAGCGCGGCAAGGTTTTTCTTAAGCGAGCCGTCGAGAAAAACATCCACAGCGCGGAGTTTATTTATTTCGGCAATGTCGATATCCATATGGATGACTTTGGCATGGGGCGCAAAAGTATCGAGCTTGCCGGTGGCGCGGTCATCAAACCTTGCGCCTGCGACAATCAGCAGATCGCATTCCTGCACCGCGTAATTGGCCGCTTTGAGCCCGTGCATACCGAGCATACCGAGAAATTGGGGATAATCAGACGGCATAGCGCCAAGGCCTTTTAGCGTCGAGACCACAGGAATATCTGTGCGCTCGACAAGGGCGCGAAGCTCGGCCACGCCGTCGCCTTGGGCGATGCCGCCGCCAATATAAAAGAGCGGTTTTTTGGCGGCCTGTATTAAGTCTTCGGCTCTGCCGATATAAGCGGCTTGGCCCATTTCGGGCTTGACCTTAGGATAGGGACGCCATTGATGCCGCTCGGTGGTTAAGGCATTGGCGACATCTTTGGGCAGGTCGATCAAGACAGGCCCGGGGCGGCCTTCAGCGGCGATGAAATAAGCCTCGGCGACCATGCCGGGAATATCGGCGGGGTCGCGGGCGATATAGCTATGTTTGACAATGGGAAGCGTAATGCCGAAAATATCGACCTCTTGGAAGGCGTCCGTTCCCATCAAATTTGATGTTACTTGCCCGGTTATGAATACAACCGGAACCGAGTCGAGATAAGCATCGGCAATAGCGGTAACGAGATTAGTCGCGCCGGGGCCGGAGGTTGCCAGACATGTGCCGACCTTGCCCGTCGCCCGCGCATAACCAATCGCCGCCATGCCGCAGCCCTGTTCGTGGCGGCACAGTATATGAGTCAGGGATTTAATTTTTGGCAGAACATCATAAACAGGCATGATCGCGCCGCCGGGATAGCCGAAGATTATATCAACGCCCTGCGCCGCAATAGATTCGAGCAGGAGCTGCGCGCCGGATTTAGGGTCGCGGTCGGCGAGGATTTGCGTTTGCTGCGCGGCAAATTGTGTGGCTGTGGTCATAATAATACGATCTTACTTTTCTTCTTCCGTTCATCCCCGCGCAGGCGGGGACCCAGTATGAGCTACAGTTAAAACTAGGTTCCCGCCTGCGCGGGAATGAACGGTATTTAATAAGGAGGGCAAGCTAATTCACGTCCTTATCAATTATCTTATTCGCCGAAATCCACGGCATCATATCGCGCAGCTCTTTCCCGATAGTCTCGATTTGGTGCGCTTCCATATTGCGGCGGCGGGCGGTCATGCTTGGATATCCCAATGCGCCTTCCTGAATGAAGCTTTTAGCGTAATCTCCATTTTGGATATTTTTCAAAGCTTGGCGCATGGCGGCGCGAGAGGTTTCGTTAATGACCGCTTCACCGGTGACATATTCGCCATATTCCGCATTGTTACTGATAGAATAATTCATATTAGCAATGCCGCCTTCATAGATTAAATCGACAATTAATTTGGTTTCGTGCAGACATTCGAAATAAGCCAGTTCGGGCGGATAGCCCGCTTCGGTCAGCGTTTCGAACCCCATTTTAATTAATTCAACAATACCGCCGCAAAGCACGGCTTGTTCCCCGAACAGGTCGGTTTCGGTTTCATCTTTAAAGGTAGTGTGGATAATCGCGGTGCGGCCTCCTCCGATGGCTGAGGCGTAGCTTTTCGCCAGTTCAAGCGCATGGCCGCCATTGGCGTCTTGCGCGATAGCAATTAAATCCGGAATGCCGCGCCCATTGACGAATTCATTGCGCACAGTGTGGCCAGGGGCTTTGGGGGCAATCATGATAACATCCAAATCGCGGCGCGGCGCAATCTGGCCGTAATGAATGGCAAAGCCGTGGCCAAAGGCGAGAGCCGCGCCCTCGATAATATTGGGCTCAATATCTTCGCGGTATATTTTGGCTTGCAACTCATCAGGCGCCAGCACCATGACAACATCCGCGCCTTTGACGGCGTCGGCTGTAGCTTTGGATTCAAGCCCGTCGGCTTTAACTTTCTTATTGGTCGAACTGTCCGGGCGCAGACCGACGACAACATCAACGCCGCTATCTTTCAGGTTAAGGGCGTGGGCGCGGCCTTGCGAACCATATCCGAGCACGGCGACTTTCTTCTTTTTGATTATCGAAAGATCGCAATCTTTATCGTAATAAATATCAAGTGACATGGGCGGAGTCCTATTTAATTAAGTCTGTCATTCCGGGGCGCGTTAGCGAACCCGGAAGGTCGAGAGGTTGAAAGCAAATGTGAGTGTGGTTTGCAAACTCTCGACCTTCTGCGTCAAGCGCGGAATGACAAGAGTGTTTGAAATTTCGGTTCATGACGCCTCTCCAAAGGGAAAACTCGTCACCGCGCCTTTGGAGGCGCTGCCGACGAGGGCGGCATATTTGGCGTAAGCGCCGCTGGGGTATCTTGGCTTTGGCGCTGTCCAGCCTTTAGCGCGTTTTTCAAGATCAGCCTCGACATTGATGAAACGTTTTTCAACGTCGATTGTAACCCTGTCGCCGTCCTTGACGAAAGCAATTGGGCCGCCATGGGCGCTTTCGGGCGCGACATGACCGATGACGAAACCATAAGAGGCACCAGAGAAACGGCCATCGGTAATCAGGGCGACGTGATCGGCGAGGTCTTGCCCGACCAACGCCGCCGTGACGCCGAGCATTTCGCGCATACCCGGCCCGCCGCAAGGGCCTTCGCCGCGAATAATGATAACATCGCCTTTTTTAATGCCGCCTTTTTGTACGACTTCGAAACAGTCTTCTTCGGACTCGAACACCCGCGCCTTGCCTTCAAAAAACAGCGCGCCGTGGCCTGCTAATTTGACAACGCAGCCTTCGGGGGCGAGGTCGCCGTAAAGAATACCGTAGCCGCCGCGTGATTTTACGGGGTCTGAGAAGCGGCGAACGACATCTTGATCCTTGGTCTCCTCAGTGTCTAAAATTTCTTCAAAAATAGAGCGGCCTGTTACCGTTGGGCTATCATCAATGCGGCCATCTTCGACAAGGCGCTTGCCGATCAGCGCAGAGCCGCCCGCCGCATAGAGATCAAAGGCCATATATTTACCGCCGGGTTTGAGGTCGCCAATGACAGGGGTGGAGCGGGAAATGTCGTCAAAGGCATCAATGCTAAAATCACTCACGCCCGCCTCTGTCGCGATGGCGAGTAAATGTAAGATGGCGTTCGTCGAGGCCGCCGTGGCCGATAGGGCAATCGCGGCATTGATCAGAGATTTTTTCGTGATGATGTCGCGCGGCAGGCGGTTATCGCTCACGCAGTCGACCACAAGTTCGCCGGCTTTAAAGGCCGAGGCGTTTTTATCCTCATGCACGGCGGGGATATCGTTCGCGCCCATCGGCGATAGGCCGAGAAATGTCATCGCCATGGCCATGGAATTGGCGGTAAATTGCCCGCCGCATGCGCCCGCGCCGGGGCAGGCGGCTTTTTCAATGTCTTTGAGTTCTGCCGCGTCAATAATCCCCGCCGCGCAAGCGCCGACGGCTTCAAACACATCTTGGACGGAAAGATCGCGGCCCTTATGATGGCCGGGCATGATAGAGCCGCCATAAAGCACAAGGCCCGGAATGTTCATACGGGCGAGGGCCATGCCCGCCGCTGGTATAGTTTTATCGCAAGCTACCAGAATGATGACGCCGTCGAGGGAGTGGCCTTTGACGGCGAGTTCAATCGAGTCGGCAATCACTTCGCGCGACATTAAGCTCGCGCGCATGCCTTCGCTGCCCATGGTGATGCCGTCGGAAATGGCGATGGAATTAAAATCAACAGGCGTGCCGCCCGCTGCGCGAATGCCCGCCCGCACAGGCACGGCTAATTTATCCAAATCCATATTGCACGGCCCCATATTGGTCCATGTGTTAAACACCGCAATTATCGGGCCTTTGAAATTATCATCATCCATGCCGGTCGCGCGCAGCATCGCCCGCGCGGCGGCGCGGCTAGGGCCTTTAATAATTGCGTCACTTCGTTTCGTCATCTTAATCTCGTTAGGGCAAAAAAAAACCCGCTCATCTCGGAGCGGGTGGCTTAAGGTTTTTAAAATCCTTATATCCCGCTCGGTGCTCCGCTAATGAGTAGCACAATTACAGATATCAGAAGGAGTAAAACGACAGGCGCGATAGAGACGTCAGTTTTGACGGCTGTTTTCACTTTAGGTTCAATCTCTTTGCGATACGGGTTCATGGCTATCCTTTAAAAGCCTAAACTCAATATTGTAAAGGCTTAACAGGAGCAAGGAAAAAATTTACCGTCATATCGCGATTTTAGCAGTTTATATGCAAAAATATCCTCAGATAGGCTTAAATAAGGGTAAGAGCGTTCTTTAAATCCTCTATCAGGTCTTTTTCGGCCTCCAAACCAACGGAAACCCGGATAAGCGTGTCTTTTATGCCTGCAATCTCTCGCGCTTCGGGGGCCATGCCGCCATGGGTCATGGTGGTCGGGAAGCAGATCAGGCTCTCGACGCCGCCTAGGCTAGGCGCCATCTGAAACAGTTTCACATTTTCCAGCACGGTTTTGGTCTGCTCAAATCCGCCTTTGACTTCAAAAGACAGCATAGCGCCGGGGCCGGATTGCTGCTTTTTGGCGAGCTTATAACCCGGATCAGATTTCAGGCCCGGATAATAAACGCGGTCGACTTTTTTATGTTTGTGCAGGAACCGCGCAATCGCCATGGCATTGGCTTCTTGTGCGTCCATGCGCGTGAATAATGTGCGTAATCCGCGCAGAGTCATATAGCTATCAAACGGCGCGCCAGTCACTCCGGTGCAATTGGCCCACCAGGCGAGGGCCTCGCCGTGCTCTAGGGTTTTGGCCACAACCACCCCGCCGACAACATCGCTATGGCCGTTGAGATATTTCGTCGTCGAATGCATGACGAAATCCGCGCCCAGCGCGAGAGGCTGCTGCCGCGCGGGCGAGAGGAAAGTGTTATCCACCAAAGTCAAAGCGCCGGTTTGTAAGGCCGCGCTGCAAAGAGCCTGAATATCAACAAGCCGCATCAGCGGATTAGACGGCGTTTCGAGTATCACAAGCGAGGGCTTTTGCGCGAGCGCGTCTTTGACGGCTTGCGCGTCATTTTGGTCAATGAACAATACCCGCAACCGGCCTTGGTCGGCGCGGTGGGTGAGCAAGCGGTGCGTGCCGCCATAGCAGTCATGCGGCGCGAGGATTAGCTCATCGGCTTTGAACAGGTTGAGCACCAAATCAATCGCCGCCATCCCCGTCGCGGTGACCACCCCGTGCGCCCCGCCTTCAAGCTCAGCCACAGCCTTGCCAAGGCCATGCCGATTCGGATTGCTCGTGCGCCCATAATCATAAGGGCCTTTCTCGTCGATGGATTTGAACCGATAAGTCGAGGAGAGGTAAAGCGGCGGATTGACCGCGCCATAAGCCGGGTCATCGCCAATCTCGGCCTGGATGAGTTTTGTGCGTTTATCGGTCATGATGTTCTGTTCGCTAAATAATAAAATCCGAAGATGAAAATGGCAGATATGCCAAAAGCATAAACCCAGTTTAACCAAGTCAATTTTTTGTTCTTGCGTTTTGCGGTATCATTCTGGATTACTATTGAAAGAAACGCGTAAATTATCCAAGCAAAAATGGCTCCAACTAGGTTCATTCCAACCCCCCACAAAATTCCGCCAATCTCGGCCCCATCGCGTCATATTCCTTTAGAAACGCATCATGGCCGTAAAGTGAGGTGAAGGTAAAGAGCTCGCTGGGGCCGCCGAGGCGGTCGCGCAGCTCGCGCATATTGGTGAGCGGGGCGAGCTGGTCGGATATTGCGTTCATGAGTAAGGTCGGCGTTTTGATGGCTTCGGGTTCGACGCGGTGCAGGTCGATGGATTCCGATAGCGCCAAAAACCGCTGCGCGTCCATCAATTCGGCAAAGGCATCGCCGCGCGCGCCGAGATAATCGCAAATATCAAATTGCGAAGGGGAGGTCGCGGTCTCTGCCAAATCAAAGCGATCGGCAAATTCTTCGGGTGTGCGGTAAGTGGTCATGGCCAGTTCGCGGGCGAGCTTCATACCTTCTTTGGGGCGGCCGGCTTCAATGCCGAGCCGCACTGCCCGTCTTTGTATGCCGCGCCACGCCACGCCAATCGGATAAGGTTTATGCGCCGCGCCGATGACGCAAACCTGCTCGACGCGATCCGGATAATCTTGGGCGAACGCCAAAGCGGTCATCCCGCCATAAGACGAGCCGATAATCGCCGCTAATTTTTTGATCTTCAAATCATCGAGCAAAGCTTTCAGCCGCGCGGCTTGGTCAAATGTGGTGATACAGTCAGGGCGGTTATCAGTCTCTACAGAGGGCGCGAAATCCAGGCCCAAAACTTGAAACTTCTTCAAATCAATCGGCCCGCCTTTGCGCACTAATGTTGACCACCAGCCCCGCCTACCTTTGCTGCCATCGGCGACGAACCGCGAGGCCGAAATCCCGCCCATCACCACAATCACAGGCGCATCTTTAGGCCCATAAAGCCGTCCCATGACGACATCATCCTTCAGCACGCATCCGCGCTGTAAGCGATTATCGCCTAATCGGGTCTCAATATCGCGCGGCATGTCCGCTCCAAAATGCGGCGCTAAATCTGCGGAGTGGAAAACAAATGGCCTATTAGCCTAAATCATCTTCCGGGTTTAACCGCAGGATTTGGCACCTTTGTTATCTAAACAAGGTTGCCCCAGCGTCTAAGGGCCTGTCCCTCAGCTGGTCTTGATGAGGGCTGCGATATGCGGGAGATATATCGGGCGGTCAAGGGCGATGTTACGAGGTCGGCGCGCCGCTGACCCAGATTAGCGCGATGAACAGGCCTTTCATCCGCGGCAATACGGCGAGGCATATGCTGATACCTGCGGCTATGAGCAGAGAGGTCGCCGCCCAATCTGGCAGGTTAGTCTTGAAGGTGATAAGGAAGAAAAACGGCGCAAGAAAATGCCCAGCGACGAGTATAGATGCCCAGGCCGGGCCGTCATCAGCGCGAATCTGGCCCCAGTTTTCTCCGCAAGAGGGGCACTGCTCAACAGGTTTAAGATAAGCCCGAAATAATTTGGCATCGCCGCAATTCGGGCAGCGGCCTAAAACCCGCGTTTCAGGATCGGCCATTTATGGGTATGGGTTTTGGAATTCATGGAATATCACATAATGAAATTCACTTGGAAAACAATGCGACCTTATTGACTCTCCATAATCCCGCTTTTAGGGAGCGGAGCTTGTTAAAGAGAGAGCCTTCATGCCCGTCCCCGTCATCGTCCTGAATTTTGGCCATAGCGTATTGCGTAGTCTGGATGATTATACTCAGGCGGCGAGCGAGATTTACCGCCATTACCGGCAGGGAAACAATGTCGTGGCTGTGACCTCGGCGCAAGGCGACCGGACAGATATCTTGATGGCCGAAGCGCGGCATATAGGGCCTGAGGGCGGCGCCAAAAACTTGCCAGAATTAATACAGCTTGGTGAACGGCGATCGGCGGCGCTTTTGGCGCTGGCATTGGAGCGTATCGGCGCGCCCGCCTTTGTGCGGCAAGCTCGCGACCTCGGGCTTAAAGCCCGGGATGCGGCGCTAGTGGATTTAAATACCGGCCAGCTTGAAGATGATTTGAAAGCCCATGATATTGTCGTCATGCCCGGCTATGTCGCGATTGGCGAAAAAGACCGCTCGGTTCTGCTCACCGAGGGCGGGGCGGATTTGACCGCGCTTTATGTGGCGCAGCGATTGGGTGTCAAAGCGGTTTTGCTCAAAGACGTTGAGGGCGTATTTGAACATGATCCAAAACAAGCGGGCCCGGTTCCGAAACGGTATGATAAGATCAGTTGGCAGGATGCCAAAATCAAAGCCGCGCCGTTAGTGGCTGTTAAGGCGCTAGAATTCGCGCAAAACAATAAGATTGAATTTGATATCGGCAAGCCGGGCATTCCGACTTACACGAGGATTGGCGCTGAGACTGGTGCGCTCTCGCCCATCCCTAAGCCAAAAAAACTTAAAATCGCTATGCTTGGCTGCGGCGTCGTCGGCGGCGGGGTTTACCGCCGTATAAAGGCCAATGCAGACCGCTTCGAAATCGTCAAAATCATGGTGCGGGATAAGCAGAAATATATTGATCAAGGCTACAATCCCGCCGAGCTGACCACAGATTTTGCGGATATTGAAGCGTCATGCCCTGATATTTTCATTGACGTTTCCGGCCCGATCGATCCGGCTTTGGAGCATTGCAAAACCTTGCTGGCCAAAGGCGTGCATGTGGTCAGCGCTAATAAACAAGCGATTGCGGCGGGCGGGCAAGACCTGCTGGATTTTGCCAGAGATAAGGGTTCGCAATTAATGTTCTCCAGCGCGGCGGGCGGCGGCATGCCAGTGCTGGAGATGTGCATTCGTGAACGGGGGCGGATTACCCGGGTTGAAGCTCTGCTCAATGGCACAACTAATTATATGTTGGACGAAATCAGCGCCGGGAAATCTTATGCAGAAGCGCTCAAAGACGCGCAGGACAAAGGCTTTGCCGAAGCTGATCCCAGCGCCGATGTCAACGGCTCTGACGCTGCCGCTAAAATCCGGCTTGTGGCATTGCTTGGCTTTGGAGAGCCCATCACGCTGGATGATATCCCGCGCGACACAATCGAAAATTTCGCGCCTAACACTCCGCCCAATGGTGCGATGAAGCGCGTGGCAGTGTGCTGGAAAGACAGAAACGGCTTTTCCGCCAAGCTGGAGCTCAAAGATTTACCTCTAAATAATTTCGCCGCCCAAGCCGAAGGCGAGGAAGCCCATGCGGTATTTCATTTCGAGGATGGCGACCCCTATAAAATTCGCGGCAAAGGCGCAGGCCGTTGGCCAACAGCAGAATCTGTTATGGCCGATCTATTTGATATTTCAGCGGGCTATTTCTAGGTTTCGCGTTGTCCAGAGCGACAGGGCAAAAATGATAAAATGCGCCGCGTTCATCGCGATAGGTAGCAGGTAATTCCCGACCATCGGAATAAATGTATAGAGAAGCGCCATCAGGATTAAGAGCGCGAGGGGCGAGACTACCACCATCCATTTAGGGTAATTCGACCGGCCCTTTAAAATCTGAAACACCCAAAGAATTGATAAAGCCAACATCGCGATACGCAGGACATTGATAAGCGGTTCATTATGGGCGGCAAAGGCGGATTGCAGAGCGCCCAGATTTTCGCCCGCCGCGATGCTGTGCGCGGTCAAGGCCAGAAAGACGCGCTGGCTAATCCAAGCTGTGCCTATGACAAACCCATAAGCCCCTAGGCAGAAAAACAGCTTCCGCGCCCAGCCGTTCTTGCGGTCAATATTATAAGCGAGATGCCAATAGCCCATCAGGTAGAGCGGGGCGGCGAGGACGGCAATATAGTGGCCAAGGGTGAGCCGGAATTTAGGAACGTCAGCAAAAAATGCGTAGCCGTCTTCATAGCCGCCATTTGGCGTATATTGCAGCAGAAACTCACCCAGCCCGACAAGGTAGGCTCCGAGCAGTCCTAGCCAGCCGCAGAGCCGGGCAAATTTTAACGCGCCCATGTGACGATGCCATCAGGGGCGGATGTGAAGGTTTTCTCGGTGCCGTCTTGCAGTGTCACCACGGCGGATTTGAAACTATTAGTGCCCAACCCGAAAATCAGTGTGCGGCTTTGATCCGAGCCTAAGCCTTCTCCCGGAATAAGCTGTTGCACGTATTGGTTCCCTGCGGAGTCTGTCACCCTAACGCTTGCCCCGAGGAAAGCGGTTTGATCGGGAAGCCGAACGCGCAGGCTGTGGCCCGTGCCGCCTTGCGAAATATAGGCTTTGGACGGCCCCGCCAAATTGGCCCAAATAATATCCGGGCGGCCATCATTATTAAAATCGGAAATCAAAGGCGTAATTCCGAAAGCTTTGTTGAGCGCTTTGGCGCGCTTTTCTGCTGGCAGGAAACTTTCCCCGTCTTGATTGAGCAGCAGTTTGCCGGGGTAACGATACATAATTTCATTCATCGGCAGGCGGGCGTAATTCTGCGCGGCTAATAAATCGGGCCTTCCGTCTAAATCCATATCCTGAATGACGCTGCCCCACCCAAAGCCGAGGCGGTGCAGGCCTGCGGGTTTAGCCGCATCCGCGAAACCATTGTTGGTGTTTTTTAAAAGGTAATATTCGGTATTAAATGGTGCGTCTTTGGAAAGGTCTCCACGCAGCAGCCCTGCGGGCATGGTATGGCCGACATTGGACGCGAAGATATCAATTAGGCCATCGCCATTATAATCGCCAACGCCCAAGCCCATGGGATAGGAGCTGACGCTCGGATTATTGGTTTTGACCAGAGGAAAGCCGCCATCATTACGGTAGGTTTCTATCACGCCCGTATCCTGCGCAATGACAAGATCACTATCGCCGTCATTATCCGTATCTGCAAAGACAGCGGTAAAGGTGTTATGTTGCCGCCAAACCCCCGCTTCGCGGCTCGCGTCGCGCCATGTATTATCGCCTTCATTGAGGAAGAGATATGAATAGCCGCCATAGGGCCGGGCGAAAATAGTTTGGCCATCGACATCTTCGACTTTGATATAGCCGGAGATATAGAGATCGACCTTGCCGTCATTATTAATGTCGCCCAGTGCGATGGAGAGCGGCGTTGTATTTTCTGCCAAAGGCAAGTCAAGCCTTCGGCTCTTGAATCCGCTGCCGATATTTTCATGTAGCCAAATTGAATGACTGCGCGCGGTGAAAAGATCGACATCACCGTCCTCGTCAATATCGAGATGCGCCGCGCCGTGGGTGGCGACATTACCGGGTTTGTCGAGACTATGGATTTCTACAAAGCCGGTGTCTTTGCCCGTGTCTTTGAACGCGAAAATTTTATCGCTCTGCCCGATGCCGCCGCCGAGGAATAACTCGTCAATCCCGTCGCCATCTGAGTCAAAGACTGCCGAGCCTAAAAAGGGGAGCATGGCGCCAGCGTCAAATTTATGGGCGAAGGGGAGTGCGGCAGGGACGAAACGCAAATCCGTTTTGGCCTGTTGTTTCCATTCGGCCTGATAAAATTGCAGGGCGATAATCAAGACAGATATAATAATAGCGATAATCACCAATATCTTTGGCAGTCGGCGGCTTTTGGCAGCTTTGGGCATAACTCCCTCTCTTATAAAGTTACAGTCTTGCTACTATAGGAATCATCAGGCCGCTAATCGCGATTTTGTGATTTCATTGTCACTAGCGGTGACCTCTTAGCCGCCATAGAAGGGCTTTATGAAAAACATAACATATATTGCGATCTTGGCTTTGGCGGGGTGTTCCTCGGCCCAAAGCGCTGAAAATTCTGCGCCTCAAAGTGAGGCTACCAAAACAGCGGCATCCAGCCCCACTGACACAGCGATTTTAGCAGGCGGTTGTTTTTGGTGTATGGAATCAGATTTTGAACATCTTGCCGGCGTTGTCAGTGCCGTCTCCGGCTACACAGGCGGGGATTTGCAAAACCCGACCTACCGCAATCATGGCCGCCATGTCGAAGCGGCCAAGATCACTTTTGACCCGGCCATGATATCTTATGATCAGATACTGGATTATTACTGGCACCATATAGACCCGACCGATGATGGCGGCCAATTTTGCGATCGCGGCCATGCTTATATCCCCGTAATTTATGCGCGGCCCGACCAATTTGTGGCCGCAAAAGCCTCCAAGATTAAAACCCAGCAGACCAAGCCCTTCAAAGCGCCCATTGCTGTGCCCGTTTTGCAAGCTAAAACCTTTTGGGACGCGGAAGACTATCATCAGGATTATTACAAAAAGAACCCGCGCAAATATAAATATTACCGTAATGGCTGCGGCCGCGATAAACGGGTTGAGCAGCTTTGGACGAAATAGTTTATTGGCGGTTTGTTGTCGGGGTATAGTCATAGCCCGCCCAGACCTTTAACACCCGCCTCTTGCCGCCGCCCAGATCAATATCCAAATCGGGCAGGCGTTCCAGCCGCGCAAAGTCTTCGCGCAGTTCATCTTCATAGTGACCATAATAATTTATGATCAGAACCGGGCCTTTTGTAGCCGTCAAAGGCGCGGTTAATTCGGCGTGGTCAATGGGGTGGTTTTGATACATCCACATCTTGAACGGCGCGACATCACCCAAGCCGTAATAGACCATGTCATAATAAATAATCCGCTTGTCAAAGGCGATGAAATCATATGATTTCTCTTCATGGCCATGTGCGTAAATATCTTCAATCACGGTGACAGTTTCGGGCCAAAGGCGCATATGTTTGACCGAATTGGCGCCGCCGATTTTATCGGTCAGGCTTGGCGCTAACACAATAAGCCCCAAACCCAGACAAAGAATGGATTGCGCGGCGACGCCGTAAACCAGCCAATTTTTGACCTTGGGCCAGAATTTCACTCCGAAATGCGCCGTCAGTATCGAGGCGGCGATATAAGTCGTGACCGCCCAATTGGCATTGGCGCGCGAGAGCAGGGCCTCAATGGAAATAATCAAAAGCGGACTTAATCCGAATAGCGCAATCCACAAAGCGGGCCTATCGAGCTTGCCGCGCAAGGCCGCAATAAGGGCGAGAATAAAGAGGATGAATGTGACCGGGCCAAAGACCGCCATTTGGTCGACGAGAAAGCTGAGTAATTCCATGGGATGAAACGGGATGCCGTTTTCAATATTGGCATTTTCCGCCGTATGCGAAACGGTGGCAAAATCATGGGCGAAATTCCACCAGATATTAGGCGCGAAAATGACGAGGGTGAGCACTCCGGCGCAATAGCCTTTAGCGCTATTGAGGGCTTTGCGGGTCGACTTATCAAAAAGAAAGGCCAGTCCTAATACGGGGAGGAAAAATAACATGGCATATTTGGCCAGCAGCCCGAACCCAACCGCTGCGCCCAATTGCAGCGCGCGGGGCCATGTTGGTTTGTCGCGCAGATGCAGCCACGCATTTAGCGCTAAAGCCCAGCACAGCAAAAGCGGCACATCCGTGCTGACAATCCCGGCTGATAGCCATACGGCGGGCATCAGCAGATAGATCGCCGCCGCCCAAAACCCGGTGCGGGAATCAAAGGCAAACCGGGCCGTGCGGAATATGATAAAGGCCGTAAGGGAATGAAGCACCGGGGAAGATAGCCGCACCGCCCATTCGGCATCGCCAAAAATTGACGTCGTCGTCCAGATCACCCAAGCGATGAGCGGCGGCTTGGTAAAATAACCCCAATCCAAGGTCTTCGACCATGCCCAATATTGCGCTTCGTCGCCATGCAGGCCCAGCGGGGAGATAAACAGCGCCGCAAGCCGGAAGACGAGCAAAGCGGCGATCAGCCATATTGTCCATTTTTGATATTTGGCGGTCATATCCATGCCATGGCTATGCCGCCTTCCTGCCTAAAAATAAACCAATTTATATGTCATAAGGAATTAGTAATAAGAGTGGTTCAGCACAGCACTATGGGACATGCACTTATATTTGATTCGGGCGTTGGCGGCCTGTCAGTTGTTTCCGAAATCCGAAAGCGCCTGCAGGGTCTGCAATTGACCTATGCGGCGGATGATATTTTCCGTCCTTATGGCGAGAAGTCAGAAGCGCAGCTCAAAGCCCGCCTGCCGGGGCTGCTATGGGAGCTCTGCGAGGCGGTAGACCCGGATATTGTCGTCATTGCCTGTAATACGGCTTCGACCACGGCGCTGGCTGAAATCCGCGCGGCGCTGGATGTACCTGTTATCGGCGTTGTGCCCGCCATCAAACCCGCAGCCGCCATTAGCCGCACAAAAACCATCGCTGTCCTCGGCACGCCCGGCACTGTGCAGCGCCACTATGTTGACGGGCTGATTCATGATTTTGCCAGTGATTGCCATGTGATCCTACAAGGCTCGGTTAATCTCGTTGACATCGCCGAGAAAAAGCTGGCCGGAGAGCCCGTTGATCTGAACTGGGTTAGAACTGAACTTGCGCCGATGTTTTCGGGGCGGGGCGGGGCGGATATTGACGCGGTGGTTCTAGCCTGCACCCATTTTCCGCTCTTGCAGAAGGAGCTTAAAGCCAGCGTTACTCAATCCGTGCATTGGATTGATAGCGGGGCGGCGATTGCCAAGCGGATCGAAGATGTGTTGGCCAAAATTAAGGCGTTTAAAACGCCAAGGCCGGGACCGGATGTGGCCTTATTGGTCGGCCCGCAGACAACAGATGCAAGGCGGCAGACCTTTCATAGCTTTGGTTTTAAGCAGCTTGTGGCCTTAATGCCCGGTTAGGGCGCGGTAGCCGAAATATAACGCGGCGATGAGCGCAAATAGCCCAAAGGTAAAGAGCGCGAAATGCTGTTTGAGCCAGCGCTCGGCCGTATTGCCAAAGGCGCGGACAATTCCGGCGACGAGGAAAAATCGTAATGTTCTTGATATCGTGCTGGCGATGATGAAAACCGCGAAATTGACTTTTAAGGCCCCGCTCATCACCGTGATGATGATGAAAGGAAACGGCGTCAGCCCGGCGAAAAAGACTCCTAATCCGCCATGCTCGCCAATGATCTGTTCAAACTCGCCGATTTTGTCGGCCTTGCCAAGTTTGGCCAATAGCGGCTCCATCAGAATTTCGAAAAACGCATAGCCCAGCCCATAGCCTATGACGCCGCCCATAACAGAGAAAAAGGCGGCGATAGCGGCAATGCGCATCCAGCGTTCGGGCCGCGCCTGCACCATCGGGATGACCATAACATCAACCGGGATGAGCGGGAATATAGAGCTTTCGGCCAAAGCCAGCGCTGCGAGCGTTGGTTCTGCGCGCTTATGCCTTGCCGCAGCTTTAACCGCGTCATACCACCTTGCCAGAAATGCGAGCCGACCTTTCATAAGGCAGGGGTAAAAGCAAAGCCCTAAGGCATGATTAAGGCTAAACCCTTCGGAATGCGAAAAAAAACACATAGCCGCGAAAAAGCCTGTAGTTTTTTTAAAAACCTTGCCTTATAGACAGGCGTCTTTGGTACGCGGGTGTGGCGGAATTGGTAGACGCGCGGGATTCAAAATCCCGTTCCTTTGGAGTGTCGGTTCGATTCCGACCACCCGTACCAAAAGCTGTAATAGTTTTGTATTTTGCGCTTTTTATATGAGCAATTGTCACTCTAACAGTTTATCAGAGTCCGCTAATAAAATTTAGATAACATGACGATTAGAATTAAAGTGAGAAATAGCGGGAAGTATACGGCTCGATAAATTTGGTTTTCATTGTAATCGAAAACCTTAGATTTGTTCTTAGTGTAGACAACCAAGTTCAAAGTCGACAATATAATCATTAAATATGTACAAAAGTAGAAGTACTCAATAAAAATCAGATCTGCTGTGACGATGTCTTTTCGTAAATCAATATGGGAAAATATCAGCACGAAGAAAAACGCGGCCATGCTCTCGATAATGCCTTGTCGGTCGTTTGTTTTAGCGCTCGCGAAAATGAGAATGTAAATCAGGCTGAGACAAACAAAAATCGGGATGAGGTAAGTGACAAATGCATTTAAGAGTTTGCGGTTTAAATGAATATTAAAATGCAATACTGGCACATCCTCGAACGCTAGCTGTGTTGGGTAACCAAAACTCGCATCATAAGTATGCGTGGTAAAATTAAAATAGCTTTCCACTATACGGTTTCCGGAAAGTGAAATCTTTTTGCTAAGGCCGCTTTTTCGGTCTGGATTTGTGAAGCTATAGCTGGATAAATCCGGCACAAAAACAAGATGATCTGTAGCTGATAAAGGCGCAATTTCAATATTAAGGTGGCGCTTATCAAATGGAAAATCTTCATATTTCAGGTTGAGGCGTAGCGTGACTCGAAATTCCCATCCCACCAGTAAATACCCGTCTTCACCTTCTTTGGCGTTAACGGTCTCGCGGTAACTCTCCTCTATATAGGCGGCCTCTGCGAAGGGCGATATTTGCGGAAACCGAAAGCCTATGCTTGCGCTTTTGACCACGTCCAAGGGGTAGCGTTGCCAAACTGTTCCCCCAATATTTACGTTATAACTGTCCTGAAATTCCATACGTTCTATAAAAATTCCAACCGGCACAGGCGTCAATTTTTCAAGCTTAAGCCGATCTGCTTTTTCGTTTTGTATATCAATAAAGCTGCCAAGGGAGGTCATGTCGATAATGGGAGGGCTATCAGTTTCTCCAAAGGATTCGCTGAGGCCATGCTGCAATGTACCAATAAGGAATATATTGGCGAATAATAATAGGCTGGTGAGGACGCTTAAGATTTCAATTTCGCGGCGGTCAAGATCATCCCGGCCAAAATAAAGCGCAATCAAAATCACTAAAAAGAATGAAAAGGTCAATGATAATTTGACGTAACGCCTATTTATAGCGCTCTGGCTCCCCGATAAATTTGATTTGGTAAAAAACAAACCGAGCCCGTAATCCGATATTGGGATGTTGTCGTAATAAAACAAAGAGGCCTTACCGCTAGTTTTGTCGATGAACTCAACATGTCCCGACGCGCCTGTTTTGATAGCTTGATAGGCTTGGGCTAATGCGTGGTTGGGGTCCATTTCGATTAAATCATCCAGAGATTTCGTACCGATATAATCCGAAATTGGATGTGTGATGAATGTGGTGTTCTTGGCTGTAATGAATGCGTAGCCGGTTTTGCCGACGCTGATAGAGTGTATCAAATTTTTAAAATCCCCGACCTCAATACTCAATCCCAGCATCCCGCGAATTTGTCCCTTTTTGGGCCCGCTAACGTAATAAAAGGGAACGCCGTAATCGATATACCATTCTTCTGATGCTGCGCCGTAATAGGGGTCTGACCATGTAGCGCCGTTCTCGATGACGCCCGTGTACCATTCCGTTCCCGGTCGTCCTTTAACGGTGTAATCATAAGACTTTTCTACAAAAACGGTGGTTTGATCACCTTTGTCATAATAGGGGCAGAAAAGGCGTACGCCTTCGGAAAAGGCGTTTGGTTGATAGCAGGCCGCCACGCCTCGAATTTCTGGAGAATCGAGCGATGCTTTCTTGATGGCCTCAATGACATTTTCTTTTGAAAATTCGTTATTTCCGAAACTAGCCCCCAATGACTGGCCCGCGGTCTCAATATTTTCTAGCAAGTTTTCGATATTATCCTTGAGCGCATTTGTCGTCGCTTGCGCCTTGGATAAAGCAAGATCATTTTGTTTTCCTTGATAGGTAAAATATTCTACCAGTTGGAAACCAAATAGCATGAGAGAGATAAATGCAAGGCTATACAAAAAAGGTTTGATCGTAATTTTCATTTATACTTGTTATGAGACTAAGGGTTAGATTTAAAGCACTTTTGTGCTTCGTGGAGGCAATTTTACACTGTCAGTACACCCCCGCTCTTGGGCTGACCATAGGGGCTTGGCGCAAGCCTCAAATCCCGGTTTTATGAGTGTCGGCTGGGTTTTGGCTCCCCGCAGCATTGGAATTTTCATTATATTCGAATATTTACAGTTGTATCTGTTGCTTATATCGTAAGGAGAATGAGGGATGGTAGAAATTTTATGACAACTGTACCTCTTACGTTTCTCTCACTAGTTCTTCCGCCCATTCGGGCACTAGTGTTCCTGCCGGGCCAAAGCGAGATTCGTGAAAGAAATGTGAGCCTTGGGTGGTTTCCAAATTTAATTCCAGCGTGTCTTTGACAAGCGCTCGCGCCATTTGCACAAAACCACTTGCCGGAAAAACTGCGCCGGAGGTGCCTATTGAGACGAAGAGATCGCAGGCTTCAATAGCTTTTTCGATAGTGTCCATATGATAAGGTATTTCGCCGAACCAGACGATGTCGGGGCGGGGGCTGCCTTTTACATGGCAAGACGGACATAGTGTTTCCGTCGAAGACGCTTCGGCCCAGTGCCAGCGATGTTCGCAAATCCCGCAGAGCATAGAGGTCAGGATGCCGTGCATATGAATGATATTTTTTGTACCGGCGCGCTCGTGCAGATCGTCAACATTTTGCGTGACGATGGTGAGGTTTCCCCCGCACTCGGCAAGCTCGGTCTCAAGCCGTGCCAAAGCTTCATGTGCGGCATTGGGCTTAACATTTTTAAGGGCTGCGCGGCGCAGATTGTAAAAATGATGCACCAGCTTGGGATCTTTGAAATAGCCTTCCGGCGTCGCCACATCTTCGACCTTGTGCTGCTCCCACAGCCCGCCCGCGCTTCGGAATGTATCAATACCACTTTCGGCCGAGGTGCCCGCCCCGGTCAACACCACAATGTTTTTGCTTTTCATGGATAAGACCGTAGAAGGTAATTATGATTGTGCCAAAAGTTTTATTTATCTGCCTTGGGAATATTTGCCGCTCGCCCACCGCAGAAGCGGTGTTTCGCGCCCGCGCCGCCCAGGCCGGGCTGGAGGTCGTGATTGATAGCGCGGGGACAAGCGGCTGGCATATCGGCGAAGCCCCTGACCCGCGCGCTGTCTCGACCGGCGAAGCTCGGGGCTATAGTTTCGCAGGTCAGGCGGCGCGCAAAACCATCCGCGCGGATTTCGGAGAGTTTGATTATATCCTCGCAATGGACTGGGCAAACCTGAAGGCGCTGAAAAAACAGTGCCCTGAGAGCTTTCAGGCGCGTCTCGGCCTGTTTCTGGATTATGCGCCCTTAGCCGCCAGCCGCGAAGTTCCCGATCCCTATTATGGCGGCGAGGATGGTTTTGACCGTGTTCTGGACTTGGCGGAGCAAGCCAGCGACGGGTTGATTACGGCATTGTCGTCACAAGATGGAGAGAATTGAAGCCATGCGTCAGCCAAATCTCCGCATCATGAAATACCTGACGGTTGCAAGTTTTCTGCTTTACCTAATCGGCGGCCCCATAGTGATGTTTTCATCGACGAATGAGCTATATTTGAAGGTTTGGGTTATAATGTCCTTGTTTGTGATGTGGCCGTATTTTTATTGGACAGCTCTCCCGATAAAATTGGCACTCCAGCATTATACGCGGCACAAGCCATTCATTTGTTTTATAGGAGCCCTTTTATTGCTTGCAGGTGTGGTTGCGTGCGGACTGTATAGTGCAGTTTCAATCTCAGATAACCCTGATAAAAACTATCAAGTAGTAGCTGAAATTTGTTTCATCCTTTTCTTTGTCTCATTAATTACAAACTTTGTTGCGGGCGCACGAGCCTTGACTTTTCTGGAACGCCACGCCTTAGGGAAACAATCAAATGCGATTGTTGCATTCTTTGCTTACTTTTATCTCCCAATCGGTATTTTCTTTATTTGCCCCCGCATTGCAAAGCTTTACAAAAGCGAATTTCCAAACATTGATTAAGCTGATGTCGCGGCAATTCCGGCCATAGACAGCCCTCATAATTCCCGTTATCTGAAGTGTGAATTTAACCTATAGGGATTCTTACATGGCTAAAGGTTTGGTCACGGTTTTTGGCGGCTCCGGCTTTCTTGGCAAACATGTTGTGCGGGCGCTGGTCAAGGATGGTTGGCGGGTGCGCGCGGCTGTGCGCCGCCCCCATACAGCGCAAGATTTAAAAGTTATCGGCAATGTCGGGCAGGTGCAATTGATGCAGGCTAATATCCGGTTTGCCAAATCTGTAGAGCGCGCGGTCGAAGGCTCGGACGCTGTGGTCAATCTTGCCGGCTTGCTCTACCCATCGGGCAAACAGACTTTCGAGAGCGTTCATGTGCGCGGCGCGGCGATCCTCGCTAAAGCCGCTGCCGACCAAGGCATTACCAATTTCGTCCAGCTCTCGGCTATTGGAGCGGGTATCGATAGCAAGAGTGATTATAACCGTACCAAAGCCGAAGGCGAGCAAGCCGTGATCGGCGCTGTTCCAAGCGCTGACATTCTGCGGCCCTCCATTCTGTTTGGGCCTGAGGACACATTTTTCAACCGCTTTGCCATGATGGCTCAATTTACGCCTGCTTTGCCGCTACTTGGCGGCGGCGAAACCAAGATGCAGCCCGTCTATGCGGGCGATGTTGCCGAGGCGATTGCGAAAGTCGTCGGGCGGGGGACAAGCGGTACGGTTTACGAGCTTGGCGGGCCGCAGGTCTATTCTTACAAAGCATTGCTGCAATTCATGCTTGGCGTCATTGACCGCAAACGTCTTCTGGTGCCTGTGCCGTGGTTTGCCGCCAATATGCTGGGCTTTGCGGGAGAGGTGTCGGGTTATGTTCCCTTCATTGAGCCGTTCCTGACCCGCGATCAGGTGAGAAGCCTCAAGACTGACAATGTGGCGGCTGATAATACAAAGGGCTTTGCGGATTTAGGTGTTACGCTCGAAACTATCGAGGCCATCGTGCCGCCTTACCTTGAGCGTTACCGCAAACACGGTCAGTTCCACGAAAAACGAGCCTGACAGGGGCCTCATAAGCTCCAAAAGGCGCATACGCCAAGCCATAAAAATCATGCTATAATCAGAGGTTATAAGTTTATTGCCAAAACAGAGGTTTAGGTATATACATAGATATCTATGTATAATGGAATTTCCGTGACCCCAAATAAAACTACATATTCTACAGGCAATCCCGGTCTAAAAGTAGGCCGTCCGGAGTTTAAAGCCCTGTCGGAAATTGCGGCTATTGCGCATTTGACCGATACTCTCACAGCCTCCGTTTTGCCTGCAGGGATGACCACAGCGCAATTTGGTGTGCTTAATCATCTTTTGCGGCTGCAGACGCAGGAAACGATTAGCGAACTGGCTGCGGCGCTGCAGGTTTCGCAGCCAACCATGTCGTCCACCGTTAAAAAGCTCGAACAAAAAGGCCTGAGCCGCCGTATCAGTGATATCAAAGACAGGCGGGCCAAGCGGGTGCATGTTACCAATACCGGGCGAAGGGTGCGCGATCAATCCGTTGCTAATATTGAATATCTAAGAGCGGGATTGGGGCCGGAATTCATGGCGATCGATTGGGCTGGATTGCTTCCGCAGCTAGCGCAGGTTAGGCAGTCTCTGGATAGGCACCGCCGTTCACAAAGATGATATTTGCCAGCAGCGAAAAACTTGCTTAAGGTTTCAAAAAACATTCGGGAGAGACTTATGACATTCAAGACATTATTTCTGGCGGCAACAGCCTTAACATTCGCGGCTTGCGGCGGTTCGGGCCCAGACGTGAAAGATAAAGCCGCCGAGGCGGCGGGCGGCATGAAAAATGTTGCCACGGAAAAATTGCCCGCCGCTATGGAAAGCCAGGCCAATAGCGCCAAGCTCACCATGGTGTTGGCTGCGCAGGGCGATAAAGCCAAAGCGCGTTACGGGGCGCGCCATCCGCAGCAAACCTTGGAATTTTTTGGTATTACCCCGGGCATGACGGTGGCCGAAATCTTACCTGGAGGCGGCTGGTATTCAAAAATCTTGATCCCTTATCTGGGCAATGACGGCCATATCGTCGGCGTCGATTACTCCCTCGCCATGTGGCCTGAATTTGGCGGCTTTGCCGACGCCGAATTTATAACAAAGAAAAAAGCTTGGCCGGCGACATGGACTGAGGATGCCCAAGCTTGGCGCGCGGGATCGGGCGGCAAGATTTCTGCTTTTGCTTTTGGCGGGCGCGACGCGGCTATGGACGGAAAAGTCGACGCGGTTTTATTTATCCGCGCCTTGCATAATCTTGCGCGGTTTGAGGATAAGGGCGCTTATCTCTCCGAAGCTTTAGCCGATAGCCATGCTATGCTTAAGCCCGGCGGCCTTGTCGGCATAGTGCAACATCAGGCCCCGGAAGACAGCGACGACGGATGGGCGGACGGGCATAATGGCTATCTGAAAAAATCCCAGTTTATTGCGGTCATGACAGCGGCAGGATTTGAATTGGTCAAAGATAGCGACATGAACGCTAATCCCAAAGACATGCCGGGAAGTGAAGACATTGTCTGGCGCCTGCCGCCAAGCTTAGGCACCAGTAAGGATAATCCCGAACTCAAAGCCCAAATGGAAGCGATAGGCGAGAGCAACCGGATGACATTGTTGTTTAAGAAGGTTTAGAGGTATTCACTGCAAACGGTGCTTTCATTAATTGACTTTGCCGCGTTAACCCTATCGTAAGGCGGGAGACACATTCTCGCTGGTAACGGCTGATTTCTTACAAGGTTTTCTATGACACTCTCTGTTCCAAATTCTGCAAAGACTTGGTTTGCGCGCCTTGCGCCTTATAGAACGGCCGAAGACGGACGCGCCATTTTTGAACTCCTTATCACGCTCGTGCCCTTTCTCGTGCTTTGGGCCGGAATGTGGGCCTTGCTCGACGCAGGTCACTGGTGGGCGCTGATTGGAGTTATTCCCGCAGGCGGCCTTATTGTGCGGCTGTTTATTGTCCAGCATGATTGCGGTCATGGCTCGATGTTCTCGCAGAAGAAAGCCAATGATTGGGTCGGGCGCTTTATCGGCATTCTAACTCTGACGCCTTATGATCATTGGCGGCGGGGCCATGCGCTTCATCACGCCAGCTCTGGCAATCTTGACAGGCGGGGTGTTGGCGACGATATTATTACGCTGACAGTTGCAGAATATGAAGCGCTGTCGAAATTTGGAAAATTGAAATATAGGCTTTATCGCCACCCCGTTGTAATGTTCGGCGTTGGCCCTGCTTATGTCTTTATTCTGGCCCAACGCCTACCGATAGGCGCGATGAAACGCACTATGCCATGGGTTTCAACGCTGACGACGAATGCCGGTATCCTTATCCTATACGCGCTGTTGATCTGGGGCGTCGGGTTTAAGGCCTTTCTTCTGATCCAAATACCGACCATCATTATCGGCGCCTCTATCGGTGTCTGGATGTTTTATGTGCAGCACCAATTTGAAGGCACCCATTGGTCACGTAATGAGGATTGGAATCGCGAATCTGCGGCCTTGAAGGGGAGTTCTTATTACGACCTTCCCGCGCCGTTGATGTGGATTACGGGCAATATCGGTGTGCATCATGTGCATCACCTCTCCAGCCGAATTCCGTTTTATCAATTGCAGCGTATTCTCAAAGACCATCCAGAGCTTAAGCAAGTTGGCCGCCTGACATTATGGCAGAGCTTTAAATGCGTAAAGCTGGCGCTGTGGTGCGAGAGCACAAAGCGCATGGTGTCTTTTTCGCGCCGCAAAGCCATGGCCTAGTCTAAAAGACTTAACAGCTAAATAGACGGGCAGGCTTGCCCCGGATAGCGGGCAATCCTAAGACTACCCCATGGCTGACCTCTTTAAATCCGCCGGTCTTGAAGATGCTGCGCCGCGCCCGTTGGCAGACCGGATGCGGCCGCAGGTCATTGGCGATGTCGTTGGGCAAGACCACTTGATCGGCAAAGACGGGCCTATCGGGCGTATGTTGGAGAGCGGGCGAATAGCGTCAATGATTCTCTGGGGCCCGCCCGGCGTCGGCAAGACAACAATAGCGCGGCTGATCGCCGATCATGCGGATTTGGAGTTTATTCAGCTCTCTGCCGTTTTCTCCGGCGTTGCAGATCTGCGCAAAGCTTTTGACGCGGCTAAGGTCCGGCGGCAGACGGGGCGGGGAACATTGTTATTTGTTGACGAGATTCACCGTTTTAACCGCGCCCAGCAAGACGGGTTTTTGCCCTATGTTGAAGAGGGCATTGTGACGTTGATTGGCGCGACAACAGAAAACCCAAGTTTTGAACTTAACGGGGCTTTACTCTCCCGCGCGCAGGTCTTTGTGCTTAAGCGTTTGGACGCAGCCGCGATTGAAGGCCTGTTAAACCGCGCTGAGTCCGAGATGGGGCAAAAGCTCAAACTCACTGGGGACGGCCGCGCGGCGCTGATCGGATTTGCCGATGGCGATGGGCGCTACGCCCTGACCTTGGCTGAGGAGGTTTTTGCGGTTAATCCCAAAAAACCTTTTGATGCCAAAGGCGTGGCAGACTTCCTGCAAAAACGCGCCCCCGCTTATGATAAATCCCGGGATGAACATTATAATATTATCTCCGCTTTGCATAAATCCATGCGCGGCTCTGATCCTGACGCCGCACTCTATTGGCTGGCACGGATGCTCACCGGCGGCGAAGACCCGCTTTATATCGCGCGGCGGATGACCCGTTTTGCTTCGGAAGATATAGGCCTCGCCGATCCGACCGCTTTGATGATCGCAAATGAAGCCATGAATACTTACCGGTTTTTAGGTTCGCCAGAAGGCGAACTCGCGATAGCCCATGCCGTTGTGCATCTCGCGACTGCGCCCAAATCCAATGCGGTTTATACGGGGTTTAAAGCCGCGATGAAAGCGGCCAAGGAGACCGGCTCGCTTGCCCCGCCCAAACATAGTCTCAACGCACCGACCAAACTGATGAAAGATATCGGCTATGGCGCGGGATATAATTACGACCATAATACCGAAGCCGGGTTTTCGGGGCAGGATTATTTCCCCGACGAGATGCAGCGGCGTAAATTCTATGAGCCCAAAGGCGCGGGCCGCGAAGCCGCTATTAAGCAGCGGTTGGAACACTGGGACTCAGTACGCCAAAAACGTAAAAACTAACGACTCGCGCAAAGCGCGAAACTCTTTACTTATAGTTAATGTTTGAGCTATGTTGCAACGCGGGGGCTGCCATACAGGGAGGAAACTATGGCTAATAAGAATCTAGACGATTATAAACCGCTGAAATTTTACAGAGATAATAGCAAAGCCCGCGAAAACGGCTTTGCGAAATTTGAACAAGGCGGCGCGCATTATTTTGCGCTCTATAAAGATGGCGGCATTGCGCTCATCAGCCAATCCTATGTTAATGAAGCCGGACGGGATAACGGCATTGAATCGGTTAAGAAGAACTCCAAAATCAAAGCCCGTTATGATTTCGATACGCGTTACGGCAAGAAATACGGATTTAGCCTGAAAGCCGGCAACAGCCAGGAAGTGGCTGTCAGCCCAAGCTTTGCGACCCAAAAACAGGCCGAACATGTGGCCGGGCGTTTGAACGGTTCAGTGAAGGCGGCGGCAAAAAAGAAAGCTGCGCCCAAGAAAAAAGCGCCGCGCAAAGCTAATGATGAAGATAATTACCGTCCGCTGGCATTTTATAACAAACATACAAAAGGCCGCAAAAAAGGTATTGAGAGCTTCAAGGGCGATGACGGGCTTTATTATTTCGCTGTGTTTGAAAATAGTAAAATCAGGATGATCTCGGAAGGCTACCCGACAACCAATGCGCTTGAAACCGGCATAGCCTCTGTCGAGAAAAACATGAAACTTGCAAACCGCTATGATTACCGCGGACCTTACAAGCATAATGGCAAATATGATTACCGCTTAAAAGCCGGTAACGGCAAAGAAATCGCCCGCTCTATCTGGTATGGCTCAGCCGCTACGGCGGCCACGGGCGCGGCCTATCTTATAGGCACGCGCAAACGCGCCAAACCCAAAGTCAAAGCCGCCCCAATCGTGGCGGCTGCCGCTGTTGCCGTTGCAGCTAGGCCCGTGCCGCCGCGCGATAAAGACGATGATTACCTCAAATGCGAGGAGTATCACGGCCATGCTGTCACGGATCGGGCCAATAATCTGGCGATGTTCTCACACGCGAATAATAAAGAATATTTCGTCATTTATGATGATGACGGCGATGTTCTGATCCGCTCTGAAGGCTTCAACTCGATTTCCAAGCGTAGTTCTGAACTCGCCGCTGTCCTGCGCCTGAAAGACAATCGCGATAATTATGAGCGCATGGAAAAAAGCGGCTATTTTATGGATATTCTCAAAGACGAGACGGGCCGTGAGGTCGGACGCTCTTGTCTTCGCAAAATTGTGCCTATCGCTGCTGCCGTGCCTGTCGCTGCCGCTGCGCCCATTGCGGCCGCTGCCGCTGTTCCTGCCGCGGCAACGGGCGGTGGTTGGGGTTGGCTGAAATGGCTGCTTTTGGGACTTCTGGCATTATTAGCCCTGTTCTTTCTGCTTAAATCCTGCAAACCACCACCGCCGCCTCTTGTGGTGCCCGTGACATGCTGGGACGACAGTGAAGCGAAAACACTGGCTCTATGTCCGAAGAAAGTCACCTGTTGGGACGGTAGTTTTGTCAAAAACGTCTCTACCTGTCCGGTTCAGCCTGTGAGCTGTTGGGATGGTAGCAAGGTCGATACTCAGGCTCAATGCCCCGTGCAGACCTATACATGTTGGGATGGTGCCACCGTTGATGATCTGGCGAGTTGCAAACCGGAGCCGATTAAGCCAATCGCCCCGCCACCGGATTTTGGCCGCACTTGCGGAGCCTCATCTAACGTCTTGTTTAACGTGCCTAATTACACGCCAAAACCTGTTAGCTATCTTGGTTCCAACCCGCAATTTGGCAATAGCCAAGGCCTGAGTCCGCAGCAATTTTATGATAAATTGGCAGCGGCGCATGCGGCTGGCGGGTTTGACCGGGCTTTCCTCAATCTGATGGCTCGCTCGCTCGGCTATAGCGGTTTTTCGGCGATGGATGCGTCCATGTTCCAGGACGATACTCTGACAAATGGTTCGAAGGGCCTGCTCGGATTTGGTCTGCAGCATGCGCTGCAATATTCAACATTGAATATGTCAAACCCTGCCGACCTTGAGGCATTCCGGGTAACATCGGCTAACGGTACGGATGTCCACATCATGAAAACATGCGGTAATTATATGTATGTTTGCCGCTAGGTTAAGCGAAGTCAAAAATTAGAAGAGAGGGCCCTGCGGGGCCCTTTTTTTATGCGAGTAATTTTGGCAGAACGAAAGCCGAGAAGGCGCCAATGGCCCACACGCCAAAACCGATATATAGCACCCATCCGCCAAAGGCGCGTAATCTTGCGCAGGCTTTGGCCATGGCAGGATCTGCCGGGCAAGGCATATTGCGCGTTAGGTAGCGGGCCAGCCATGCCAGACACAGCAGCACGAATGAGCCGCCAAAAACCAGCGGCTTATGGGCCGAGAGCCAGATGAGTTGCGGCACATTGGAGGTTAGTGACGACAGCGCTGCGCCCATTCCTAGCGTAATCATGGCCGCCGGAAGCGTGCAGCACACCAATGTCGAAAGGCTTGTGACCAGCGCAAGCGTGGGGGCGGCAGTTTCGCGCAAGGCTAGACGGGCTTTGCTCATGATACTTTGCTCATGATTCTGCGCTCATGATCCGGCAGGCGGAATAAATTCAGTCCCGTCTTTACGGGTGATTTTGGTCACGCTATATCCGGCTTTTTTAACCAGCTTGATAATTGCGTCATTATCCAAACCCTTGCCGTCAGCCAGCGCAACGGAGAGTGTCTTGGTATCCAGATCGACATAGGTTCCGGCGACTTCGTCTTGTTTCTTGAAGGTTTTATTTAAAGCCAACGAGCAGAAGTCACAGACCAGGCCATTAAGCCCGACAGAGATATCGGCGATATCCACGACTTCGGGGCCGCTCATCTTTTTCTCTTTGGCAAAACTTGCTGCCGGGGCCAGCGCAAGCATTCCTGCCATCATCAATGTTGTCAGTGTTTTCATAGCGATCTCCTAAAATCGGTGAATATAGTTTAGCAGAGGCTCGCCTTGGTCGTCTATACCGACTTCCAGTAGGCTCGGCCCTTTGAAAAAACGTAGTAACGCGGTCGCGCCCACTTTGTCTTTATCCTCTGGCTTATGATGACCCTCGATCATGAACCAGGTATGAAGGGCGCCAGAATTGGCGACATAAGGCGCAATACCGAGGCGGCCATGATAAGCAGAATAATCCCCGAAACGGCCATTATCCCAATATTGCGCTTCGCCGGAGACGTAATAACGCCGCGTTTCCCAATCCCCGGAGAGGCCAAGAAATAAGGCTGTGTCGGTTTCGCGCTTGAGGCGAATTTCTGCGTTGTCAAAATTATCAATAGCCTGCCCGACAGCAAACCGGCCATAAATATTGGCCTGACTATCGGATTTATTCCAGCGTTTGAACAGGCGGTTAAGCTGCGCGCCAACAAAGGTGAAATCCCCCTCGCGGTCATAGCGCAGACGCAGGCCGATGCTGTGCTGCGTGTCGAAAGTATAATGGATATGGGCGCTGTTTTGATCGGCATCATTGCGCAGCATTACCGTCCAGCTATCATCATATGAGACAGGTCGAGCCATTGCCACATTTGGAAAAACGATGGCAGCGAGGCCAAGATATAGGGCTATTTTTTTCATTATGTCCCTCTGGTATAGAGGAAAGGATTAATCAACTCACAAAAGAGTTAGATTATGCAAAAATGATTGAGCGTGAAAGCAAGCCTACTGAGTCCATTCCCTAATAGATTTACTGTCGAAACGTTAGCCATTGCCCCTGACTTCGCTTGCGCTTAAACACCCCGCATGAACGGTATTCTATATGTTGCCCTTGGGGGCGCGCTCGGCGCGAGTTTGCGGCATCTCTTGGGCATGGCTACGCTTAAGACGCTCGGCCCGGACTACCCTTACGGCACGATGATGGCTAATGTGCTGGGCGGGTTTTTGATGGGAATGTTAGCCGGGTGGTTGGCCTTGAAAATCTCTGGCGGAACGAATTTACGGCTCTTTCTAGGCGTTGGCTTGCTCGGCGGGTTTACCACCTTTAGCGCCTTCTCGCTGGAGGCTGTCTTGATGTATGAGAGAAAAGCTTACGGCGCGCTTGCGGGCTATGTTGGCGGTTCGGTTGTTCTGTCTGTCGGGGCTTTGATGGTCGGACTTATCCTTGCTAGAAAAATATTCGCGCCATGAGCGGCGTTCAGCAAATTACGGTGGCTGAGGCTGATGCAGGCTCGCGGTTTGATCGTTGGTTTAAGCGCCAATTTCCGCATATCCCGCATGGTAAGGTCGAGAAATTACTGCGCACAGGACAGCTTCGTCTTGACGGCAAAAGGGCCAAAGGCAATGCCCGGATTGAAGGTGGTCAGATTGTGCGCGTGCCGCCTTTGCCCGAACCCAGCGAGGTTAAAACCACAGCGCCGGTGAATGCTAATGATATCGCCTATATGCGCAGCCTCGTGATTTATGAGGACGCTGAGGTGATTGGGCTAAATAAGCCCTGCGGTATTGCAGTGCAGGGCGGTACGGGAACGTCGCGCCATATTGACGGGCTGTTGCCGGCTTTGGGCGAGGGCTGCCGCCTTGTGCACCGGCTGGACCGGGATACGAGTGGTGTCTTGCTGATTGCAAAACATGCGCGGGCGGCAAAATGGGCGGGCCGGGCCTTTCAAAGCCGCCGCGCGGAGAAGATTTATTGGGGCATTACTAACGGCGTGCCAAAACCTACAGTAGGAGAGATCAAGGGCTATATCGCCAAAGGCCGGCTCGATAACCGTTTTGGCAATCGCCATGAAGGCAAGGAAGTGATGATGGCTGTGCGCCACGGTACGGAGGGCGCAAAACATGCCAAGACGCTTTATCACTGTACGGCCAAGGCCGGACAGCGCGCGGCTTGGGTGGTGATGCAGCCGCTGACCGGACGCACCCACCAACTCCGCTTGCACATGCAGCTGCTCGGCTCGCCGATTGCGGGCGATCCTAAATATATGACGGACCGGCCTCTGCCCGGCGGGCTGGAAAATCGGCTGCATCTCCATGCGCGGCAATTGACCTTGCCGCGTGAAGACAGGGAAGATTTGATTATCGAAGCGCCCTTGCCCGATCATATGGACGCGGCCTTCGAAACTTTTGGATTTGACGGCAAAGACCCAGATATTGACTGGGACGCGCTTTCCTAAATGGCGCGCAAGCGAAATAAGCGCTTTTATAAAGAGGTGAGCGTTGCCAAGGCGGACGGCGGCTTTGTTGTCCTGCTTGATGGGAGATCGCTGAAAACGCCGGGCAAGCTGTTATTTGCTGTGCCGCATAAATATATGGCCAAGCTCGCGGCGGCGGAATGGGCGGCGCAGGGCGAGGATATTATCCCGGCCTCTATGTCTGTGACGCGGCTGCTGAATGTGGTCATCGAGCAAACCCCGCAAAATAGGGACGCGCTTGTGGCCGAAGCGCGCAAATATGCAGGCACGGATTTGTTGTGCTACCGTGAGAGCAAGACACGGCTATATAGAGAGCATCAAGCCGAGACATGGGACCCGGTTCTGGCTTGGGCGGCGGAGCAAGGTGTTGCGCTTAAGGTAACCGACTCGCTTATCGCTGCCGTGCAAGATGAGGCCGCGCTCGACGCTGTGGCAGATTACGCGCGCGGACTGGAGGATATACCGCTAACGCTGTTTGTGCATCTGGTCGCCGTCTTTGGCTCGGCGGTTCTGGCAATGGCCGTGATGGAACAACATCTGACGGGCGAGCAGGGCTTTGGGCTCTCGCGTCTGGACGAGCTTTGGCAAATAAAATATTGGGGCGAGGACGAAGAGGCCAAAGAGCGCACGGATTTAATCAACACCGAGATTATTGCACTTTGCGCTTTATTGGAGACTTAAACATGGCAGACCCCGTAATTGTCAAAGAACGCCCCGGCGGTAAATATACTCAAGATGTAATGACCTCGCGTCATCATCTCTATGCCGATGAACCTATGGAGCTAGGAAGCGCCGATCTTGGCCCAACGCCCTATGAATATCTTTGCGCGGCGCTGGGGGCTTGCACATCGATTACCCTGCGCATGTATATCAGCCGCAAAGGTTGGGAGGTGGAGAATATCGCGGTCAAAGTCAGCCATAAGAAAATCGCCATTGGGGATCTCCCGCCAAAAGATGTCTTCACCCGCGAGATTACGATTTTGGGCGATGTCGATGCCGAGCAGCGCGCGCGCATCATAGCGCTGGCCAATAAATGCCCGGTGCATAAAACGCTCGAAGCCAGCAGCGGTGTCAAAACGCGGGAAGTGAATGCGCCGCTTTAACGGTTTTTGTTGCTAACTACTCTTTTTTCGGGCATAGTATCCTTGATGGCGCTACAATTTAGTATTTCATTTCACCCTGCGCCATAGGGAGCAGCTTTGGGCTGGTAAAGATATGGGAGTTTGTAAAGTTGTTGCGAAGGGAGGTGTTGGCGAAAGCGGCGCATCCTCAACTGTGCATCATAAATTTGACGAAAAGATAACTAAAAACATGGTGATGCGGGCGGTTGATTCCAACCTTTGCTCAAATACGGGCGCTAGTGCAGTGCTGATAATTAACGGCAAGCCTGTAGCTTGTGGCGATATTACGGGCGTGGGGAGTACGATTTCTGCGGAAGTTGGCCCTGAAGACCAGGTTGTCGGTATCGTCAATACCGTTCCTCTCTTTAATAACATAAAATGTGTCATGCTGGGCGAATTATCTTTCACGCTCGAAGAATGCGATTTTATTTAACCGCCTTAGCTAATGTTATGATTTAGGCGGTTCCTGTTGCGGATGAGTAAGAAGGACCTGAATAAGTCATAGCATAAACTGACGGCCTCTTGTTATATGAAACGGCCTCTTGTCATATGAATAATTAGAGGCTTTAACCCGCCCATGTATAAGCTCTTCCTCTCGCCTTCGGGCCGTATTGGCCCTAAGCCGTTTTGGCTGGTTTTGGGCGGATTTACAATTCTTGTCATTGCCTTTAATGTCCTCTTGCGCCAAATGGGCAATAGCACTCTGGCCTTTCTTATCTCGCTGCCCTTTCCCTTTATCGCGCTGCATATGGTCTATTGTATTTACGGCAAACGCTTGCACGATATGGGACGGGGGTTTTGGCCGATTACGGGGATGATAGCGCTTGAATTGCTCGTTATCATCGGGGTTATGATGGCATTTGGCGGCGCAGAATATTTTGATGCTTTTGCGCAATTTGACCGCAAAGAAGATATTGATCCGGCTGTGACCCAAGCCATTATCGAGACCTATCAGGCCAAACTAACGGCCAATAATCATATCATTAAGCCGCTTTTCATGGCGGTTCCGGCCCTGTTTACGCTCTGGGTTGGGCTTTCAAAACCCGAACCTAAGGATAATCGCTATGGCCCGGCTGCAAATTAACTGTGACATAATTGACCGATTTTACTTGCTTTTATTTTAAAATTAGGCAGTCTCATATCGTAAAACAACAAGAGGGAGCGCCTTATGGGCAATTTACTATTTTCACCAAGTGGCCGAATCAGTCCGGCTGAATTTATGAAGGGGGCTTATGTCCTGATCGCCATAGGCGCTATTATGGCGGTGTTACCGCTCATTAGCTTTGGGCTTAGTATGCTCGCTATTCCTGTTGGCCTTGCCACGCTCTGGTGCTGGATCGTACTTTTTATCAAACGCTTCCATGATGGCGGCAAGACGGGATGGATGTGCTTGATTCCGATTTTGGCATTTATGGTCCTTGGATTTCTTATTAGCTCTATCGTCACAGGCATGTTTGCTGGTGATATGCAGGCAGAAATGGAAGCCGCTATGACTGGAGCGGGTGAGTCTGGTGACATTGGCGAAATTATGCGGGTCACTAAGGAAATGGGCGCAGGTATGGCGAAGAAAACAGCTATCCCGTCAGCGATTGCCGGGGCTCTTGTTAGCTTCATCATCGCTTATGGCACCAATATGTTCGTCAAACGTGATGACCACGACAACCAATATGGCCCTGCCTCTTAAGTAGCCCATATAACGTAAAGAAAGCCCGCCTTAATCGGCGGGTTTTTTTATGGGCGCGAAGAGGCGCTCGAAATGCAAGCTCAAGGCTGCGTCTAATTCGTCTATAGAAACATCTTTGCCCAGGGCCTGCAGGCTTGTCACGCCGAGCTCCTCTATGCCGCAAGGCACAATGCCGCCGTAATGGGACAGGTCAGGCGTTACATTGATGCTAATGCCATGAAAACTGACCCATTTTTTAAGCCGCACACCAATGGCAGCGATCTTTTCCTCGCGGCCGTCTGCGTGTGCCACCCAGACGCCAACTCGGCCGCTACGCCGTTCGGCACTGACATCCAATTCGGCTAATGTATCAATGATCCATTGCTCTAAAGTGCGCACAAATGCAGAGACATCCCGTCCGCGCTTTCTAAGGTCGAGCATGACATAGGCGACCCGCTGTCCCGGCCCGTGATAAGTATATTGCCCGCCGCGCCCGGTTTCGAAAACCTCAAAACGGTCAGGATCGACAAGGTCGCCCGGTTTGGCGCTCGTCCCCGCTGAATAAAGCGGCGGATGTTCTAAAAGCCAAACCTGTTCGGTGGTCTTGCCTGCTGCAATATCCCGCGCGCGTGCCTCCATAAAGGCTTCGGCTTCGGGATAGGCCACAAGCCCGCCTGAGACCCGCCAAAGGACGGGCACATCACTATAGAGTTTATGCTCTGTCATGGTTCACACATGCGGGTGACGGCATGTAAAATCAAGTCTGCGAAAAAACAAGATTGGCGCTTCACAAATGAGGATTAGATGCTATATGGCGCGAACCTTAATGTGCGGCCGTGGCGGAATTGGTAGACGCGCAGCGTTGAGGTCGCTGTGGGGTAAAACCCGTGGAAGTTCGAGTCTTCTCGGCCGCACCAATTCTTTCCCTTTTATATCATTTAAACCATTGAAATATAACGATAAATTATATTTCAATGTGACCTATGTAGTGCTCACTCTTGTTTTGGTGTATCAAATGGTGTATCATTTGGTGTATCAAAATAGGGTTTAGGGTATGCAAGACGAGGATAAATTCCTTCAAAAACGCAATAATGGCCGCTGGCACTATGCGCGGCGTGTGCCTAAAAAGTATGCCGATTTTGACGAACGGGGCTATATCAGGAAGGGTCTTGATACGAAATCCATTGAAGTTGCCAGAGAGCGGCGAGACTTGCTGATAGAGGCTGACGATCTATATTGGGCAAGCGTGTCCAGCGCCGCCGATAGCCTCTCTGCGAGCAGTTTAAACGCCGAGCAAACTAAGCAAGCCGCTCGCCGTTATGAGGCGGCAAAGCGCAGGGCTATGGCTAAAGGGTTTATGTACACGCCCAACGCCGACTTGCTTGAATATCCCGACATCACGGAATTGGTCAGCCGCATACAAACCTTGCCCGCCAATAGCCTGCCGCAAGAGGTTGAAGCAGAGGCCGTATTAGGCTTAACCCCGAAACCATCCGTCACGGTCTCGCAGGCGTTTGACATGCTTTGTGAGCAAATTGCAGTGAGTGAGCTACTCGGTAAATCAGACGCGCAAAAGAAATCATGGCGCAAGGTTAAACTCCGCGCCGTGAATAATTTTATCAAACTAAACGGCGACCTTGGCATGGACGAAATCACTAGAGAGCACGCGCGGAATTTTTATAAATGGTGGGCCAAGCGCTTGCAGCCCAAAGGCAATAGAAAACCGCTGACCAGTAATAGCGCAAACCGCGACATAGGAAATATCCGAAAACTCTACCGCCAATATTGGGAATATGAAGGCGAAGAAGACCGCGACAATCCTTTCCGTAATCTTAGCTTTGGCAAACATGGCCTCAAAGACATTCCGCATTTTGAAGATGAATGGGTACGCACCCGCATCTTAACACCGGGCGTGTTCAAGGGCTTAAATCCCGAAGCCATGCTCTTGGTGTACGCCATGATTGAAACAGGTTGCCGCCCAAGCGAGCTTTCGAGTTTGTCGCAAGATACTATCATTCTCGGCCACGAATTTCCTCACATCATGATACGGCCAACATCCGATAGGCAATTAAAATCTAAATCATCCGTGCGGGAAATCCCTTTGGTCGGCGTATCGCTCGCCGCCATGAAAAAAGCCCCCAACGGCTTCCCTCACTACCGCGATAAAGGAAATCTGCTCTCTGGCTCCCTAATGAATGCCTTTAGAGTGCGAGCCCTATTCCCCACAGAAAACCACCGCATCTACTCATTTCGCCATTCATTTGAAAAACGCATGCTAGAAGCAGGCGTAGATTACGGCCTACGCTGCCTCCTAATGGGCCACAAAAACTCCCGCCCAAGCTACGGCGATGGCGGCTCGATGGAATACAGACGCGATGAATTATTGAAGATAGCCCATCCCATGCCAGAGGGTTTTGAGGAGAGTATAGATTTGCTTTAGATGGTTGGCTTGAAGTGATAACTCAAAAAAACGGGGGTAGGCGGTAGGCTCTAATAGCCCCGCGCGGTCGCGCCGCAAGGGGTTTGGCTTTAAGTCATTTAATGCATTCAAGCCGTCCTACCAAACCCCTTGCCCCGCTCCCTCATACGCGAGGCAAACGAGCCCTAACACCGCCCACCCCCGCCCTTCCGAGGTTCATGCTGGGAAGAAAGAGAAAGAATCTAACCACCAACATTATCAACAGCTAACGGCTGCTTTGGGGGCGGGTGGAGCCGTTAGTCGAACTGCTTAAAATGCCAAAAACAAGAAACTCACAATGATCTGATTACTAGTTGGATTGAAGATCAAAATTACTCAATGTTGATGATCCAAACTGTTTTACCGCTAGTTTGAGATGAAACGGAATCTTATAAACCCTCGGCTTGAGCTTTAATCCAGTTAGCCAATCGTTCTGGATTGGGCACTCGAATTTGTCTATATCCTAATTCCAACAACCCCAAACCAGATAAATGTTGCAAAGCTTTGCTTATAGACATGCGGGAAATACCCAGTGCAAAAGCAATGTCGGATTGCCTGCATTCATAAGTTTTCTCGCCCCCAGCGGCTTGCATCATAATCAGTATTATTTTTGCCGTCCGCTCGTTAAGGGGTAAACGGCGCATGGCATCCATCATTTCAAGCAAAAAGTGAGTTCGAATAAGTGAACAGGACAGCAATGCCCGAGAAATATCGGGTTCACTATTGTAAAGTTTTGAGAAGCGAGCCGCCGAAATTTGATATATTTCCGTCTTACCTGCGGCCGTAACGTCATGCGTACGCGGCAAATCAGCAAATAAACTAAACTCCCCAAATGTCTGCCCCGGCCCAAGAATAGATGTCAGGACAAATGACCCGTCTTGTCCATAGGCACCAATGTAGGCGAGGCCTAATTTGACGATTGAAATACCGAATTTTGTATCGCCTCGGCTGTGAATCATTTGGCCATCGTCATATCTAATAAGCGTAGCCGTTTCGATCAGTTTCGTGGCCAATGGTTTTGGAAGCCTATCAAGAAATGCCGGAGCTTTAATGGTAAATGGGTCAGCGTTCATTCCGCAAATGTAAATTATTTAACATTCTCTGGCAAGTAATGTGTCTAAATAGGTTTTACTATATAGTCTCCAACCCACGAGAGAGCCCTATGAAACCTGAAATACTCGTCATTCTCTGCATTTTTTTAGGCTTTATCACGTTAGAAATTATATTTACGCAATTTTTCAAAAAAGAAGGCCAAAAGCCGGGTGACGGCATTGTTGAATTTATTGGCACGCTTGTCCTGACACTGATTACGCAACCACTTGTCATGGGAATGGGGTTTGCTGTTGCGGCATTCCTCGCGCCCAATGCAGCGGACGTGTTGAAAGTTTGGCCAATTTGGGCTGTAATCGGTTTGTTCCTCGTCTTTGATGATATGACCCAATATTGGTGGCACCGGATATCCCATAGTGTGCCGTGGTTATATAATTTACACCGTCCGCACCACAATGCAGAATATCTGTCAATCCGCGTAGTCTATCGGAATAATATTTTCTATTATCTGCTGATGCCCGGACTCTGGTTTTCAGGCGCGTTGATATATTTGGGGGGTGGCTGGGTCTATGCGGGTTACATTATTGTCAAAATGACGGTTATCTATGGGGCACATTCCGACGTGCGTTGGGATGCCCCGCTTTACAAAATTAAAGCGCTGTCGCCCATCATGTGGATTGTCGAGAGAACCATCTCAACACCGTCGACACATTCGGCCCATCACGGCAAGCATAAATCAGACGGGATCACTCATTATAAAGGCAATTTTGGTAATCTTTTATTCTTCTGGGATGTTCTGTTTGGTACTGCTAAAATTACCCGTCAGTACCCAGCCGAAATGGGTGTTGAAAATTTACCGAACACGTCGGTCGGCGAGCAATTATTTTGGCCATTTATTCACGCCCCGAAATCACCCAGCCCCGCACAGGAAATTTAACTATGACCTTCAAAATATTGCCAGCAATTTGCATAATATTGATCACTCTTACGGGGTGCATCAACAAAACAGAAAAACAAGCGCGAGATGCTTTCCTCTATGGTTACCCCTTGGTGATGATGGACGAGACGCGGCAAACATCCGCTTACCCGCCAAACACATTACAACACCTTCGGAAGTTTCCCGACCATAATTTTCGTAATGTCGTCAGGCCCAACGTTGATACTCTTTATTCAATTGCATGGCTTGATTTGAAAGAAGAAGCCGTTGTATTGACCCTGCCAGATAGTAAGGGTCGTTACGTCTTAATTCCAATTTTAGATGCTTGGACAAATGTATTTGCTTCAATTGGATCTAGAACTACGGGTGCAAATTCAGGGACATATTTGATCACGGGGCCTAGCTGGGAGGGTGATATGCCAGAGGGTATGCCAGAGGATATGAAGGTGTATCGTTCACCGACAGCTATGGCATGGATGCTTGGGCGGGTATATGCAGAAGGCCCTGAAGACTTTGAAGGGGCCCACGCTTTTCAAGATGGAATGACACTTCGCACACTTTCAGACTTTCAAAGCGGCAAGCCCGCAGTGCTTCAACCGCAAAGGCCAATGACGCCTGTAGATATAATGCAAAAAATAAAGGATATGGATGCTAAGGTCTTTTTTGAAAAACTTGAAACCCTCATGAAAGATAACCCGCCGGCGAAAGGTGATGACGTCTTTATTGAAACAGTCTTAGAGCCATTAAAGCTATCCAATCCGAGTGCGAAAAACCTCAATAGCGGCAAAGATAAAGCTTATAAACGGCTCGGTTTTATTGAAAAATTGATTAGCCGCAAAAAAGGCTGGATGGGGAATAATCCCTCTAAACCTATCGGGACTTACGGCATAGATTATAAGCTACGCGCTGTTGTCACGCATATCGGATTGGGGGCCAATGAACCCGTTGATGCGATTTACCCAAACACGTCAAAGGACGTTAATGGAAAACCGCTGCATTCGTCTAAGAATTACATCGTGCATTTTAAAGCAGGTGAGTTGCCGCCCGTGAAAGCTTTTTGGTCGATCACTCTTTATGATGAAGACGGCTTTTTGGTCAGTAATGAGATAAATCGTTATGCTCTTGGAAATGCAAATGACTTACGGCTCAATGACGATGGCTCTTTAGATATTCACGTCCAGCTCCAACCGCCGAGTGACGACAAGTTATCGAATTGGTTGCCCGCACCCTCGGACGCTCCATTCGCCTTGACCTTGCGTTTGTATTGGCCCCAAGACGAGGTTCTTGATGGAAATTGGAACGCTCCAGACGTCACGCCCATCAGCCAAGCTCAAAAATAACGCGGTATCGCTGGGTGTCATAATATCGGTTAATTTAAGGCCAAAACTAACGTCTGCTTTGAAGGATATTTGCGCCGTTAAAGTCAGTAACGTTTCATGTTAAACATTGAAAAAAGATGTGCCTAAACCCCATAATACAGTTGGAAATTTACGCAAAAGACTACGGATTAAAGCGGAAATAATTCATATTTAATTGGCGAATAAAGCCGTTGCGACCGTCAACAATCTAGCAAATAATTCGGTTAAATGGCTTCGCTTACACATATAAATAGATTTTAAATATGGTGGAAAAGGGTAATTGTTTAGCAAAAAAGCTGAGAAATTTCATGATAAAAGTCTATTATTTAAGGCGGCTAAGTGGTCGCTTAGGGCATATTATATATAAAAACTATCCGACCAAGGTCCCAAACTATCCCGTCTCCATTGCCTTGCATCGGGATAGTTTGGGGCGCGATATTTTGAACTGTCAAATCGCTAACATCAAAACAGGATTTCTGTTTTTCTCATTACCGCCCGATATGCATATAAATTTTGACGACCAAATTTTTGGGGAAGTGGATATGAAAGCACTTTAGGAAAAATTGATTTGCTTGGTAATCGTAAGCTTTCCCTAAGGGAGAAAAAGCGCGAAAATAGGATGGTTTTAGGGGGTAAAAGGGAGGGCAAGATAAAGGCCCCCTCCCACCTTGGGCTAAGTCATTGTCTGCACATCGTTTTTTCTGGCCCACCGCAAAATTGGCGTGCCCACCCAAACGGCGCTATGCCCCATGGGAGCAGGGAAAGCGGCATGCCCACCCTCATTTTTCTCAAGTTTAGCGTGGTTTTTGAATGTTGGTGTTTTGGGGCATGAATCCGCACTGTTTTCTCATCCGCATTTATCCTTGCATAATGGGAATTGTGTTCCTGAATTGCTAGGATAAATTCATGCTGCTAGTGTCAGCGTTCATTAACATTATTAAAAGTAATCGTTCGTTGACAATGCGCAATGTCATCGTTATATGACATTTAGGAATTGAAAAATAGGGCGAGACCATGAGTAACCCACGACTAAAAAACACGCGAGACATTGGCGCCCTTATTCGCCGCCGCCGTAAGGATATGGGAATCGATCAGGCAGATCTTGCGGATAAAATTGGTGTGAGCCGTGCTTGGGTGATTAAGGTTGAGCGTGGCCACCCCAATGCGCAAATCGGTTTGGTGTTGCGTCTGCTTAATTATTTGGATGTGCCTTTAAGCGCGAGCCTTGATGATGCGCCCGCCGATAATCGCGGCAAAGATATTTTGGCGGCAGTCTATGCAAAGACGACTAGGCCATGAGCGAGTCACTCTTAGTTTTACTCGGCGGGAAAATTTGCGGACAGCTGCAACGCTTGCGCGGCGGGAAATATGAATTTACTTATGCAGAAGATTGGCAAGACTTTCCGCTGTCACTATCCATGCCGATTGCGGGCGGGAAATATAGGGGCGAGGTTGTCAGTAATTATTTTTGGGGGCTGCTCACCGATAATGAATTTATTTTGCGGAGCTGGGCAAAGGCGGCGCAAATATCGTGGCGTAATTTGTATGGCCTTTTGGCCGAGGTCGGCGAAGATTGCGCAGGCGCGGTGCAGGTCCTCACGCCAGAGAAATACGAGGGCATCACTGCGCGCAAACGCCGAAAACTGCAATGGCTTAGCGAAGCGGACATTGCCGCGCGCCTTAGGGAGCTAGGCAAAGACCAAGCCGCTTGGCGCAAGCCAGACGATATTGGGCGGCTATCTTTGGCGGGGGCATTGCCCAAAACCGCGTTCTTGTTTGAGAAAGGCCGTTGGGCCATTCCGAGCGGGCGTACGCCGACCACGCATATTTTCAAACCGCCTATGCAGGGCCTCGACGGGCAAGCGGTGAATGAGCATATCTGCCTAAGGCTCGCGCAAAGCATCGGTCTGCCTGCCGCTAATTCACAAGTGATGAATTTCGAAGACCAGAGCGCGATTGTGGTCGAGCGTTATGACCGCCTGCTTGTGGGGAAAGGCAAATATCAACGCCTGCACCAAGAGGACATGTGCCAAGCCTTAGGCCTTTTGCCCACCCTAAAATATCAAAACGATGGCGGGCCGAGTGTTGGCGATATTACGGGGCTGATCAGAAATGTATCGAGCAGCCCTGATGTGGACGTAGAAATATTTATTAAAGCGCAAATGCTTAACTGGCTTATCGGCGGTACGGATGCTCACGCCAAGAATTATTCGCTCTTGCTGTTGCCCGGCGGCAATATCGGTTTGGCTCCGCTTTATGACATTACGGCCACGCTCCCTTTTTATGAGCACGAGCAGCCCAGCCTAAAACTCGCTATGAAAGTCGGTAAGAATTATAATCTACGCCGCATTAGCGGGCGCGATTGGAAACGGCTCGGCGAAGCGTGCGGTGTGCGTTTCTCCCAAATCGAAAACTGGATGGAAGAAGTTAGCGCGCAGATCATGCCAAACCTTGAAGCGATTATTGATGAAATACGAGCCGAGGGCCTAGACCACAAAATAATGGACGACATGCAGCGCTTAATCGCCGCCCATATAGAAATTTGCACCCGCCAGCTTAACTAGCGCGGATAGCAAATTTTGTAGGTGCTAATATTTGAGAACACACAGTCTAGTACTCTGTACCCTCAATTTGCCTCAAGTTTTTACCCTGTAAACACACTAGACCAGCTCCGCAATCCGTTCCAATTTAACCGTCAACTTAACTCGCACGCTGAAAGGATTTATCATGGCAATCATTGGAATATCTAAAACCCCTCAAGACGACTTAACCTAGCCGCTTTACGTTCCCGCTGTGCAAATGGATTCCCGCATTGATGAAATAGAAAAATGCCTATCGACTGTGGCGCGTTTGGTCGAGAGCTACGGCGATGATTATTGGCCCACATTCGAACGATTGGAAAAAGAATTGCAGTCTCGTAAGGGAAGACTAGAACGCCTAAAAATATATCGGCGGAGGCGGAAATTGAGCAAGCGGTGAATGGTTTGAGCGTGTGGAGGGTAAGCGGACATTACCCATTGAGTATTTATAGTAATTTGTTGAATAACCTGTGAAATATAGGCGATTATGAGTGATAATAAAGCGGACGTAGGGGCGCCCTAGCCTCCACAAGCTCCCCGTCCCCCTTCACCAAGCCTTCTTGGCGATACTTATATAGCTGACACAGAGGTGTTGTAGAAAGCCGCTTACGGGTAAATAGGTTTTAGGAGAACAGGAACTAAGTCTTGCAAGCTCAAATAAGATAAAGCTATAACGTGCATATTAGAATCAATTTCTGGGAGGCAGGTTATGGGTGAAATCCCTGAGGAATTATGGAAACCTTTACTAACATTCATTTTAGGCGTGGTAGGTGGCGGTGCCGTGGGGTTTAGATTTGGAAAAAAACAAACTGTTATGGGGTCTGGTCGAATTGTTGATCAATCAAAATCTACTGCAAGCGGTGATATTGTTGGCGGAGACAAATCTAGCTAGATATGAATTCACGAATTGATCAAAGTAACGCGAGTGCCGGCCAAGACATTGTTGGCGGAGATAAAAACACGTCAGTAAACGTAGTTTTGACCACGCCAAGCCTTGTCGAAAAATTATTAATTAAACTAAAAGAGCAAGTTGAATCCGACGAACAAATACAAAATACAATTGACTCTTTAGGTAGGTATTATGCGCAACGTTCTCACGATGGAATTGAGGGGCTAGAAGCGAAGCTCAAGAATGCAGGGTTTTCCTCCGATATCTATTTAGACGCAATAGAACAAAAAGAACGGTTTGTACGCTTGCTAGCTAAATGGTCAATGTATTCTACAGCTCAGCAAATATTTGCACATTTCTTGGCTAAAACAGAGACAATTTTTCGTTCTACGATCCACCCACAAATTCCTGAAAAAACTCGAGCAGAAATAAATGAGTTGTTAATTGAAAAAATTATAGATCCTATAGTTGAAGAGTGTGGTGATGAAGTATTTATCCTAGATTATGACCTTGTTTTTGGCATGGTATATTGGTTAGCAGAGCAATGCTATGTTAGGTGGCATGAATGACGCAACTTTCATATGAGCCAGCATTCGATCCTTATCACACCATTTTTCGCCTCCACAGATTAATGATCAGTTTGCCAAATAGGGTAAACTATCGTGTTGAGAGTATTCGTATCTTAGATTTTTACTTATTGTTTCCATATCTTATAAAAGAAATTCGATTGAAGGTTGAACATAGGTCCTTCAAAAAAATTGCTACAGGTTATGAGGATCGACGCCCATACGGAAGGCATCCAAATGCGCAGGTGTTGTTCTCACGGATGGAGCCGATACAAAAAGCAGCACTTTCTACAATGGCAATCGAAGGCTATTTAGATTTACCAGCTTATGAAAAGCATGAAGTATCATTTTTAGCTGATGAGGTGCCGACAGTATTGTATGAAAAGTGCATGCAAAAAAATTCAGAGGAAGAAAATATTATCTCAATTCTTAGTGCATTTGCAATTGAATATGAACTTTTGGGGCCGAACGGGTTAAAAGCTAGAACTACTCTTATGGAACACCGTAATGACGCAATTTAACCCAACCTTAATAATAAAACGGCTCGTAATTACTCGTGGTTCTCACCGTGTCTACGATGAAAAGTTTCATAATGGTGTAAACGTAATTCGAGGTGAAAATTCATCCGGTAAATCCACTATTCTAAATTTTATTTTTTATTCGATAGGTGGCGATTTAGGTGATTGGAGTGATGTAGCTCTCTTATGTGATGAGACATGGGTTGAAGTTGAATTTAATGGCATCCCAGCAACGTTGAGAAGGGAAATCGATAATAAGACACTTAAACCAATGTGGATATATGGGGGTAGGTTTAATGATGCAACTGTAGCCGCAATAGCCGAATGGCATAAATATCCTTATCGGCGCTCAGCGAATGTCGAAAGCTTCTCTCAGGCATTATTTCGCCTTATGGGAATGCCAAATGTCGCAAATGAAGGCTCAGGTAATATAACAGTTCACCAGATACTCAGGCTGTTGTATGCGGATCAATTGAGCCCTGTCGATGAATTATTTAAGTATGAGAGCCGTGACTTTGAAGATATTCGTGAGAATGTGGGGAATTTATTAAGTGGCGCATACACAAATGATATTTATGAATTCCAACAACGTTTAAGGCGACGTGAGAATGAATTTAATGCTGCCAAAGCTGAATTAACTAGCATTGTTACGGTCTTAAGTAACAATTCTGATGAGAGCATTGGCTTAGACTGGGTGAACACTCAAAAAAGTTCATTGATCGACGAACGTGAAAAGTTAATAGTAAGCATTACCAAAGAAGAATCTGTTTTTTATGAAAGAAAAGATGCTGATGAGCTTACTTTAAAAGCGCAAAATGATGCATACAAAAAAGTACAACAGCTTCAGATTGCTCTAGGAGAGCTCAAAGATATAATTACTGAACTTGAATTCAACATTGCTGATGCGAGCGAATTTATCAGATATCTTCGCTATAAAATTGAAGCTCTTAGAGATGCGGAAGTAACAGCCTCCGTTGTTCAGCATATTCAATTTGGAACTTGCCCAGCGTGTCATGCAGAAGTTCTGGAAAGTGATCATAATACTGCTAATTGCTCACTGTGCAAAACACCCTTTGATCGTGAGAGAGCAAAAGAAAGAATAGTAGGTTTACTAAATGACGCAGCCATACAACTGAAACAATCAACCGTATTGCAAACAAAACGAAAAGAGAAGCTTGAAACAGTTAAATTAGGGTTGTTTGAGAAACAATCGGCATGGGCGGTAGCCGCTAAAGAATTGGAGGCATTACAAGTACTGCCAACTACTGAGTCACGTGAAAAGATTAGAGCATTGCATAGGCGCCAAGGTTACCTAGATCGTGAAATAGATGATATGGAGAAAAAACTAAAACTTGCTGCTAAATTAGATGAGCTTCGACTAAAGAAAAGCTCTCTCAATAATGAGATATTGCAGTTAAAAGATCTGATAGACATTCGTAAGCTAAAGCATACAAATCAATTAATGAAATCGCATAAACTTATAGAAAACGAAATAAAGACGCTCTTACAAAACGATTTAAAGCGTCAAGATTCTTTTGAAAACCCAGAATCTATTCAATTTTCATTTCGAAAAAACCAAATCACTGTTGATGAAATGACGTATTTTTCCGCCAGTTCAAGGGTCATATTAAAAAGTAGTTTTTATTTGGGTTTCTTGGCCGCGGCCTTAAAAGACGGAGCATTTCGCCACCCAAGATTTTTGCTTCTAGATACGACTGAAGACAAGGGTATGGAGCCAGAACGTAGTTACAATTTTCAAAACCAAATCGTGCGCATTTCTAACGATGCTGAAGTTGGCCACCAAATAATATTCGCAACAGCGATGCCTTCAGATGATTTAAAAGATGCGATGTTCATTGGAGACAAGTCTAGTAGGTCTAGTGGAACACTTAACTTGATTAGATAGAAAACAAGGAAATTAATGAATGCCCAGAAAGCCTGTAATTATTGGTGATATAAAATTTGATAAGAAGGGTGATGCCTTATTATTTTTTAAAACAATGCTAAACAAATACTCCCCTGGGGAACGAGTGTCTGATGAAGATGGGGAAGTTCTATCTATAGCCCTTAACAACCATCCTGATGCCGTCAAGAAGGTAGGAGTTGGCATTTTTTACTTTAGTGTAGGAAAGGCTGATTTTGGAACACAGTGTTTCTGGGTTAATCGAACAGATGGATCCAGTGAAAAATTTTCATATATAAGTTGCCTTAAGTGAGCATATTGATTGCGGCCTAACGTATGGTCTGAAGGAATTTCTAGCGCAAGGAACAGGGCCTGTTGTTTTGGCAAGAGCCTACAGTGTATCCGCTTTTCCTTTATAGTATTTATTGGCTTTAGGGTGTTTAGCAAGTTGTTTTGGTCGGTAGGGCTTCATTTGGTCAAGTTGAGGGACTACCTCAGCCTTCAACCTAGTAATCACTGATGGATGTAATTCATATGCATCATAAATTTTGCGTGGCCCGACAGGCCATTTTCGCTTGAGAAAACCCCAATTTATGAAATAAGTTTCTTCATGTTGTAGTCCAAGGGGGTCGGGTGAACGTGAAAGAACATTCTCGTTGATTTGTATATCAGGAAAACAGTCTTTCAATTCCCGTATCATCCAGTCCAGAGAAATATCACTAAGGCGAGATTCGTCCTCAGGATAACTTCCGCCTATATCGCTGTGACAACCTGCAAACCATACTTGCCGTAACCATGCTGGCGACTTGCCTTCGTTCTTTTTCGCCTCTTTATCAGTACCCCAAATTACTCTTGGAAAATCGGCCCGTTGCTCGTCAATTGCAAGCGCATGACGAGCAAACCCAACATCACTATCAAGCCAGCCGTCATAGTTGATTTTTTTCCAAGTTGCTCTATGAGAGTTTTTTACTATTTTTATCCAATGGAACGGGTTGAGTAGTTTGAGAGGTTTTTTAGGATCAGGGGAAAATAGCTTGAATTGCGAAATTCGTACTTTCACACACCAAAAAGTAACTACCAAGAAGAATGCAAAAGCAGGCAATGTTAGAAACCAAAAACTCTGAACGAAAGCTAATAAAAGTATAGCGATAGAGATAACCATAAGGCCGCGCATCAATACGGTTAAGGAACTTGTCCCTAATGCGGCGACAGAATCGAAAACACCAATAAAGTCGGGTTGTACATTCCCTTGCACATCTCGACCACCTTCCATTGGCGCACTACCGTATTTAGCTCTAAATCGTTTGCCTTTTTCTTCTCGCTCCGTGAAGAATTTCTTGTGGTTGCGAGGATGTCCTGCCCCATGATTGTACACATCAATCACAGCTTCTGTCGCTACAGTCCGCAATTGCTTGCCAAATTTTGGAATCGGAGAACCATCGGCCATTTTAGACGGCACTCCGCAAAGGTTCATAACATTTGCTAGAGCCCTTACGGTATATGCGCCTCTAGAAAACCCGAACAACATAATGCGATCTCCAGGTTCATAGTAACGTAATATCCGTTCGTAGCAGTCAATTACGTTTGTATCGATACCTGTTCCAACAGCGGCTTCTAGAATATTCCGTACTCTCTTAAATGTAAGCCCCCCAATTTCACCTGCTCCTAATCCGGGGTCATAAAATGCAATTTGATGATTTGGTTGGATAATAGATTCTGGGCCCGGCCGAAGAGCACGATACATTTTATATACATTGGATAGTTTTTGATCAGGATGAATGCCGCCAACCTGTCCAGTTCCATCAGAAAAAATTAAAATATTTTTTGGCAATAGATAAGGTCCTCAACATTAAAGTTTATCAAAAAATTGATTCGGAGTTTTATCTTACCATAATTTTTCTTAAGCCCTTAATTAAAGTTCAGGAGGTATTATCACATGTCTGTTTCGTGGGGTTAAGCAGTAGAAGTTGAACGTGGGGTTTCTCAAGAAAACATTCGACATGACGTATATGGAACGAATATAGCAAAAAACGGCCGTATAACCTATTTCAGTGTATCAAATGGTGTATCATTTGGTGTATCAATTTTCACCCTCTAGCCGCCTAAGCTGTTGATATTAAACAACAATATACTCAATTTAGACTCTTCTCGGCCGCACCAATTCTTTCTCTTTATATCACTTAAGCTATTGAAATATACGATAAATTATATTTCAATGTGACCTATGTAGCGGTTACTCTTGTTTTGGTGTATCAAAATAGGGTTTAAGGTATGCAAGACGAGGATAAGTTCCTTCAAATACGCAATAATGGCCGCTGGCACTATGCGCCATAGGAGCGGGGAAAGGGCGTACCCAAAAAGTATGCTGATTTTGACGAACGGGGCTATATCAGGAAGGGTCTTGATACTAAATCTATATCCATCGAAGTTGCCAGAGAGCGGCGCGACTTACTGATAGAGGCTGACGATCTGTATTGGGCAAGCGTGTCCAGCGCCGCCGATAGTCTCTCCGCAAGCAGTCTAAACGCCGAGCAAACGAAGCAAGCCGTTCGTCGTTATGAAGCAGCAAAACGCAGAATGATGGCCAAGGGGTTTGCACTTGTATAGTCAAATGAAATGGGAGAAATAAAATGATAAAACGATTTGGGAATGGAGTTTTCTGTCTATGGTTCACGCTCACCTTAACGGGATGCGCGACCACAAAGAGCTTTGAGCCAACAACAGGAAAAAGCCTATTGGTTTACGCGGATAAAATACCCAGCAGAGGAGCGGCTGGAAATGTATTCCTACCAATAAATTTGTCATCTTCTAAAGCCAAAGGCGAAATTTTTCAAACCTTTACAGGCTCTCTTCAACCGGCCATGTTCAAAGGTAATGATGGAACCATAAAATTTTTCCAATCTAGGCAAGACGAACCTGGCGACTATGCGATGATTGGAAGAGGAGGGACTTTTCGGGGTGCGGATTCAATAATAAATGGCGGAGTGGTTCTAGGGCAAGGCAATATATATTTCGAGTGTTTCCACAAGAAAGCCCCGGTTTATTCGCTTCGCGCAGCTGAAATAACTATCATTCCAATGCAGGATTTAGGGGCGAGTAGCGCGGAACTTTTAGATTTATTTTCTGGTATTAGGCAACAGTATCCCGAATTAAAAGGTCAAGCGCGAGTGGCTACGCCAATCCAATATATAAAGTTTAGTGAAGCGGAGAGTTTGGATCAAAAAACCTGCGTCCAATCCGCCGCTAGTTTTTCACAACTACCATAGGAGCGGCGTTTTTTATAAATGGTGGGCCAAGCGCTTGCAGCCCAAAGGCAATAGAAACTGCTGACGCAACTTAAATCTAAATCATCCTTGAGAGAAACCCCTTTGGCGGCGTATCGCTAGCCGCCATGAAAAAGGCTCCCAATGGCTTCCCCATTACCGCGATAAAGGAAATTTACTCTCTGGCTTCTTAATGGATGCGTTTAGAGTGCGTGACTTATTTACCACCGAAAATCACCGCATCTACTCATTCCGCCATTCATTCGAGAAACGAATTCTAGAAGCAGGCGTGGATTACGGCCTGCGCCGTAAACGGTAGCGTTGGTTTTGCTGTGCCCGGGAGATTGAGCGCGTATGCGCCGGTCTCGACGAATTCATCAAGATCGGTATTGGCATATAAGACAGAGACAACGGGCCAGATCACCATATCGTACACTTGCATGATGCTGAGCAGCAAAGGCCTTGGCAGGATTACGGAACCTAACCTAACGCCCCTAAGAGCCTGCGCAAACCTGCTCCCCCGTTCAGTCACGGTCGTGTCATTTGAATTTATAGGAGATACCTGCCAGCACATTGGTGTTGTTGGTATCCTTGCCATATTCCCCTCGGACATTCAGATGAAGGCTCATGCCGCTTTCGTTTCGCAAGGCGAGAGCGGCCCCAATATCAGCCCGCGTCCGGCTTGGCATAACACCGAGCACAGTGAAATTCGAACTATTCGTCTGGCCTTGGAACCGTCCATGAAGCACGGCGCCTACGGGCCCTGCTTCATGTGCCACGCCCAGACGCGCCGAGGTTTGCAATGTCCACTCCCCGCCTGTTTCAGTGGTTTTGGAAAGCCCGAGACCCGCGCCTAAAATGGCGCTCTCATGCGATCCGCTCTGCGCAATAACATTAAGGCTCTGTGCGCCGGACTCAGTAAAGGCATCACGGTTGAGCTGGCTGTAATCGATGGAAACATAAGGTTTAACAGCATAACCTGCGACGGATTGTCCGCTGTCAAGCCTGGCTTCTACTCCGGCTGTAACGCCGGACCCATTATAGCTGGATGTGGCTTTGCGAGAAATTGTAGGCCCGACAATAATGTCGCGTTCGACATCAAAATCGTACCAACCATAGCCCAAAGACGCATCTAGTTCTACCGGGCCGGACGTCAGGCCGGCAACAGCCGTAAGATGAGTTAAGCTCGCATCAACCGGACGGGATTGTCCGAACTCGCGGGTTGAATCCAGTGCAATAGTCTGCACGCTGGCTCCGATATATTTATTTGTCTTACGCTTAGAGATACCGGCAGCAAATCCGTTGCCGTCATTATCAACGGTGTACGCATTGCTAAATTCATCTCCGTTGTGGCGCTGCCATTGCCCAATAGCAGCGCCCCAGATTGTTGTGCCGTTTTCCGTCGGCGCGAAGACCCGGTTGGTTTGCTGAAAACTTCGCGCCGAAGACAGCGCGGATGTCATCACAGAGGCATGAATTTCGCCAGACGCTGTATCAAAGGCATTAAGAGCTTGCGGCGTTGTCGTGAAGACCAGCGCATCAATGACCGTGTCCAAGTCACCGATGGCCGACATTTCTTCCGCGTCAAAGACTTCTGCTATTGCCTGTTGATTGGCTGTCTGAGCCACGCTGGAGAATGCAATCACAGGCGGAGGCGGCGGAGGAGGAGGCGGAGGAGGCGGAGGAGGAGGAGGAGGAGGAGGAGGAGGAGGAGGAGGAGGAGGAGGAGGAGGAGGAGGAGGAGGAGGAGGAGGAGGAGGAGGAGGAGGAGGAGGAGGAGGAGGAGGAGGAGGAGGAGGAGGAGGAGGAGGAGGAGGCATCGTCGCCCGCACAGCCCGCAAGACCACATTGGCCGCATTCTGAACGAGGCTCAGGTTTAAAAATGGCAGGTCAGCATCATTCACGCCTGTAAACATGCCGGAAACGCCGCCGGCAGCTTGCAGAATCGTGTAATCCATTGTGCCTGTGAAATCACCTTCAGGGCTAAGACTGTTGACAACAACATCACCCGTGACAAAAGCGGTTCCGGTGACGTCCAGCAAATCAGATGTTCCATCAGCGAGAATATCTACATTAAATTGACTGCCCGCCGTGAATGTTAGGCCACCGATAATGGTTCCTGTTCCAATAACCCCATCGCCGCCTGGACTGATTATGCCGCCAACAGTGAGGTTTCTGACTGTGCCCAGAATATCAAGTTGCGAGCCTGTAAATGTGAGCAGGTCAACATTGGTCAAAATTGCATTTTGCACAAGGGTTCCATCATTCAGATTATAACGCACTACATCTGTGCTGGTTCCGGTGAGGGTTATACGGCCATCACCCGCTTGGGTAAATATTTCAAACCCTCCAAACTCAGCATCAGCCTCAATATCATCCCCGGTATTCAGAACGAAAGTAAATCTGTCATTGCCAGCACCGCCGACAATGGTCGTGAAGTTTTCAGGGCCAAAAATCGTGATGCTGTCATCACCGTCGCCGAGATCAACATTTCCAAACAGCGTATTGGCCTCGAATAAGACGCTGTCATCCCCGTCGCCAGTAAATAAATCGCCCGTTAACTGACTGTCTGCGAATCCGGTAAATCTGTCATTTCCGGTGCCGAGCATGACGTTGCCATTTATTATACCGCCCGCATTATTTCTAATCGTATCATTTCCGCCTGCAAGGTTGATATCGCCTTGAATAAGGCTGTTATTTGTAGCCGTCAGCGTGTCATCTTCATCATCTGTGATAATGCCGCCAATGATCGTTCCATTATTTAAAGTAATATTGGCTACAGCATCTTCCACCCGCAGGCCCACACCAGCGCCGCCGGAATTGGCAACATCAATTTGTCCGTTTTGCGTAATAGAAACATTGGCGGTGCCTGCATTACCAATAAAAACACCATCAAAGGTGTTATTATCTGTGCGAATAAGGCCTGTGTGATCAAATATAATTTCGCTGTTTGTATCAATACCCTGGAGTTGCACAACAGGGCGGCCCGTACTGGTCGAGCGTAAATTTCCGCTATTCGCCACTATAATCATGTCCGCTGCTACGACAATAGCACCAGCGGAGCTAGCGGTCAAAATATCGCCTGAATTGAAAATCGCCACATTGCTGAAACCTGCATCGCCATTTCCGTCGTCAAGATTGGCTGATACCAAGATGCCGTAAGACTCCAACCCGGTTGTGTTTCTCAGGTCAATCGTTCCGCTATTTGACAGTGAGATATTGATGTTATCATTAAGTGTAGCGTTGGCAAATATCCCAGTTCCCTCAACCGTGTTAAATATCAGGTTTCCACTATTCGTTACATTGGTTAGGGCCGTTTCAGCCACGCCTGGCTGTGTTTCAGCTTCAACTGAGATTCCGAAACCACCTGTTCCGTTTAGTGTAATATCGCCCGAATTATTCAAAACTGCGGATGCATAAGTTCCTATATTTCTAATACGAATCCCCGTTGAATTATCAGCATTATCTATAGTAATATTACCCGTATTTGAACCTGCCTGCATACCTCGGCCTGAAAGGTTTTGAATAAATATCCCATTAGTATTTGTGCCATTTAACGATATCGCTCCTGAATTTTCAAACGTCACACCTGCAGAGGCAGTACCTGTTTCTGTCGTGACAGCCACTATGCCATTGGTGATATTTCCGATAGCATTTATGGATCCGGTATTGACGATATTTGTCCGTGTCCCGGAGCCAAAATTATTTGTTATGAGAGTCCCCGCACCGCCCGCGAGATTGGAATCCGTGAGCCCGCCGCCTGTATCGACCGAAAGCGCACCGCTATTATTAACGTCTATTACGCCGCCCTGAGTAATGGCTACAAAAATAGCGCCCGTTGGCACATCGATCTCTCCGGTGCCGCCGGAATTAGATGTCACATTCCCGGTATTGGTCAGCGTCAAATTCCCGGTCTGACTATCCACGGCAATACCAACTGCCGAAAAACCGGTACTGTTGGCCGTAATTGTGGCTGCTGTCGTTACATTTGCATTGGCCCCGACCGTTCTCACAAACAAGCCCGGCGCAAGGGAGTTATCCGTTAAATCATCATTCGTTGTGATATTGGCTGTATCATCGATTGTTACCGTCACATCGGCTGTACCGCTATTGACAATACCAATCCCAAAACGCGTCGTTGTGATAGCGGTTGTCAGATTGCTAAATTCATAGGTGGTCAGATTTGGAGTATTAATGGACTGAAAACCACCGGAGATATCGCCTGTACAGGAAACTGTATCACCAGTAATTTGGCATTCAGGGCCGCCGGGAGTTGCTTGGCCCCAAGCAGGATTTGATAGGGCTAAGGCTAAAGCCAAGCAGGATATACCTCGTTTTAAATGCCGCGTCTGCGCTTTAGTTTTACCGTATAAGCTTAGCTTGTGTGTATCAATAAACATATGGTCACCCCATTAAAGTTAAATGCGTCTATTGTTGAAAGCGCAGGCTTTTCGGGAGTTGGGTCAAAATAATTTAATGATTTTTTGGGCGCCGTCCGCATGTTTTGCGCTTATACATATGAAGGCCGTCAATTTATCAAAGAGCAGCTATGCCAGACGCAGTCTATTACGCCATTGGCGACATTCACGGAGAAGCGGAGAAGCTGGCCATCTTGCATGGCCGGATTGAGCGGCGTCATGAACGCGATTATCCGGGACGTAAATATGTGCTTGTGCATCTGGGGGATTATATTGACCGGGGGCCAGATAGCTATGATGTGGTGGAGCGTATTATGAATATGGAGAGCAAAGATACGTGCGCCATCATCAATTTAAAAGGCAATCACGAACAGATTATGCTGGCCAATTATACAGATGATGATTTTAAATCTTATCATTTCTGGATGGATAATGGCGGACGGCAAACTTTGGATAGTTATCGCCGGGCCGGGTTTGACGCGCCGCCTAAGCGTCATTTGGATTGGATGAAGACGCTAGAAGCCTTACACTGGGATAAGGCGGCTAAGCTGATCTTTGTCCATGCGGGTATTGACCCTGCGCACTTTCCAAATGACGGCGAGGATAGGTATTTATGGACTCGTGCCTCCGGGTTTTTTGATACGAAAACTTGGAACAATCCAATATTGGAAGACGTAACCGTCATCCATGGCCATACGCCGACGGAGACGAGCAAGCCTGATATTGACGGTAATTATCGCCGCATAAATATTGATACAGGTGCGTGTTACGGCGGCGCTTTGACGGCTGTTATATTAGCGGCAGGTGAAGCGCCAAGGTTTTTATCTGTCTAAAATCTAACCGTCTTCAAGCCTGAGTTCTTCAAGTGTTTCCAGAAGCCAAGCTCGCGACACCCGCCAATCGCGTTTCACCGTAGAGGCCGAGCAGTTCATAACCTCGGCGATTTCCTCTAGTGACAATCCGCCATAATAGCGCATCTCCACGATTTTAGCCCGGTCCGGGTTCATGACTTTGAGCCGCAAAAGCGCGTTTTCCAGCAGGTGAATATCAACACTGTTTTGCATATCCATATGGCGGGTGACCAGCGTGACTTTCTGGTGCTGGCGTTTATCCGATGCGTGCTTGCGCGCATGGTCAATAAGAACGCGGCGCATGGTGCGAGCAGACAGCGCCAAGAAATGGGCTTTGTCATTTAACTCTAACGCTTCCGTTTTAATCACCCTCATGACGGCTTCATTGACTAGGTCACCAGTGGTCAAAGATATGTTACCCTCGCCGCGCAGCAGAGTTGCCGATATTTTACGAAGCTGCACATAGAGCTTGTCAAACAATTGGTCGCGCGCGTGGGCATCGCCCGCCCGCCAAGCATCCAATAATTCTTTTGCATCTTTGTCATCTAGTTCAGCCATCATCACCCCTAAGCCCTCTTAGTTCAAATGGGTCTTTATCACAAGCGAGAAGCAGGAATAGCTTTTGACCCAAACCCTTACGGCTTTACGCTTTAACCAATATGAGTTATTATATTAAAAATATGGGGCAGTTATGACTTCAGGATCGGGTGCATTAAACGAAAAGGCATTAGCGCTGTTTGAGCTGGCTCTCGGGCAGGAGCGGGGCACGCGCACGGCATGGATAAAAGAGCGGGCCGGCGATGACGCCGCACTGCGCGATAAAGCCCTGAGCTATCTATCGCATGATAAAATGACCCAAGGCGCATTTCATACGGGCGGGGCTTTTCACGAGACATTAGATGATACGGCACTGCCCGACCGTATTGGCGCTTATAAAATCACAGGCCTGATCGGGCGCGGCGGCATGGGGGCCGTATATAGAGGCGAGCGGGCCAGCGGTGATTTTGATCATGACGTTGCCATCAAAGTCGTGCGCCCCGGCGCTATGTCAGATAAGCTAGTTGCGCGGTTTGAAGCCGAGCGCCAAACCTTGGCGAGCCTGTCCCACCCCAATATTGCGAGGCTTTTTGACGGCGGCACGCTAGATAGCGGCGCGCCCTATATCGTTATGGAGTTTATTGACGGCCTGCCGATTACGGAGTTTGCAGATAAAAACAATGCAGCCAAAGTAGAGCGTCTCGCGTTGTTTAAAGCGGTGTGCAGCGCAGTTAGCCACGCCCATCAAAACCTAATCATTCACCGCGATATTACGCCGTCCAATGTGTTGGTAGATACAGAGGGGCAAGTTAAACTCATCGACTTTGGTATTGCCAAACCGTTCGACGAAGACGCCGCCGTGCTCGATATGGAACATTCCCTCGCCAGCCTAAGCTTCACGCCCGGATTTGCAGCTCCCGAGCGCTCACAAGGTGCGGGGGCAAATACGCTGTCGGATATTTATTCACTCGGGAAATTATTAAGTGCGCTCACAAATGAAACCACCGATACAGAATTAAAGGCTATCATTGGTAAAGCCGCGGCCCTTAAGCCAGAGAGCCGCTATGATACGGTCAATGCTTTAATGGTCGATATAGATAATTATATGGGTGGGTTCCCCGTAAATGCCGCCAGCAAAACCTCGGGCTATAAATTCAAAAAGCTCATCGCCCGTCAGAAACTGGCCGTTTCGCTTGCGACCGTGGCTGCAGTGGGCCTGATCGGTGGTTTAATTATTACGTCCTCATTATACCGTTCAGCCGAAAGCGCGCGCCTTGACGCCGATAACAGGTTTAGCGAGACACGGGAACTAACCAGCTTTTTGCTTGTTGATTTTGGAGAGGGTCTTGGAAAACTGCCCGGCACTTTACCTCTGCAAAAAAAAGTAAGTGAAACATCTGCAAAATATCTCGATATCTTAGCCAAAGCTGCCCAAGATGATCCGACACTTGAAACCGATTTGGCGGTAGGCCGCATGCAACTTGGCGATTTACTCAGCGCATCGGGCGGACGAAATTTAGGGAATCCTAAAGAAGGTCTAAAGCAATATGAGTATGCTGTAGAAACTTTATCTCGGCTCGCTAAAAAACCGAACCCATCAACAGAAACGTTAAAACTATATGCCGATGCCGTGCAAATACGAGCCTATATCAGCAGATTTCATTTTGGTGATTACGCGCCCCTCCTCGAAGCCGTGGCGATTACAAAGCCAATATATGAGAAGATATTGTTGGAAGATCCGGACAATGTAGAAGCGCAAGCTAAACTTCTGGATTTGCGGTTTGAACTTTGGCTTATGGAGACACAAAGTAATCCTAACCCTTCAATGGACAAAGAAATCCTGAGTATTAAAGAAGGTATTGAAACACTTTTTGCAAATGACTTATCTAATGATGATAACATCATTAATTACGGAGCGTTCTTATATATTACCGCACCCATTATTGCGCGAAAATGGATACGGCCTTATAAAATTATAACGACTCCCGATCGGGATGAATATTCAACGCTGCTTAATTGGACTGAGACAGGGTTCAATCTCAAGAAGCAGAACTATGAAAATGAGCCTGCAAACCCCATGGGTATGTATATATACTTCTGGGCGCTGGAAAATTATTTACCCTTTGAATCTGCGGGGGTAGAGTGGCGGCCCTCAATATTCGATTTGAGGGACCGTCTAGGGCAACAGTTTGAATCGGAAGCAGCCCTGCAAAATGCTATTCGTCAAAACCCCGATTTTCAAAAGAATTTGGCCATAGCTGAACAGATGAAAGTGCATTTGGAGACATCGGATAAAATTCTTACCCGTCTCGAACCTTTTGATAGCAAAACCTTTTCTTATCTCCAGATTCTATTTTCTACGCACCGAAATAGGGCCTATGTTCATAGCGGATTATCGTTCGAGTTTTCTAAGGCAGAAAGTAATTACATGGCCGCGATGGCTATTGTCGATCAATTCCTTCAGCTTGCACCTGATTATGCTCAGGTTCGACTCGAGGCCATATCAATGCGAACGCAATTAGCTTTACTTCTGGAGCACAAAGACAAGATTTTAGTGGGGAGTAATAAAGATAAAATCTGCGCTTTGCTTGAGGAATCATATCAACTCGCATTTTCAAATAACTCTTTTACAGCTAGCGAGATAGATTTCTATTATCTAGACACTATAGCTCCTGAGCAAGAATCCCATAATTGCGAAGCATAATAGGTTCCTCCGAAACTTGTCGCAATTTCCAAAGATAGATATTCTTGACCCATTTCCCGTCATTCCCGCGCTTTAACAGATAAGGGCGTGAATATTTCGAGCGTCGCCTTTAAGTCATTATAGGAGACCCAAATGGAATATCGCAACCTAACAACAATGGTCGCTATTGCCATTCTTACCTTGTTCACAGCCGCAAACGCTGCAGCACAGGACGGTGACTACCTCGAAGAAAACGGCGCTTATCTTGAAGACATAAACGGCTATAATAATTATCAGAACCAACCTTCAAACCAGCAGCCATATGGCCAAAACGGCGCTGATCCGTGCCAGACCGCCTATTACGCCAATTCACCTCAATGCCAAAGCAGGTCACAAACAATGTCTCCCTATGGGCAGCAACCTATGAATAATCCTTATGGACAAATGCCAAATCAGCAAATCCCTTATCAACAAAATCCTTATGGCCAACAGCCAAATTCATATGCAAATTCGCCTAGCCAGCAGGACGCTTCCAATCCTTTCCCAGCAGACCCCAACCTCGCGGCCAAACTTGGCGCCACGCAAACGGTGCGGTTTATGGACAGGCAAACTCCAAGAGGGCCAATGCTGGCCTTTACCCGCAAAATCCCTGTGGGCTGGAGCGCATCAGGTCAGGCAAGTTGGCAAAAATCCCGTAGTGTTTTCTGCGGCAAGGCCACGCCCCACAGGACATGGTCTGCGCAATCCCCAGACGGGCGAAACAAAATGGAGTTGTGGCCTGAACAGATATTTTTCAATGCTTCCGGTGCCTATGTACAAGGTGGTTTGGAAGGGTGCCCCAATACACCAACGAATAATACTCGCGCCTTTATCACCAATGTCATTACGCAAAAACGCCCCGGAGCCCGCATACAACACTATGAAGAACCAAGCCCGCAAGACATGGCCCTGTTTAGCAGCCTATTGCCGAGGCCTAAACAAATGGCACCCGATACGCGGATGCATTTCGGTATTAAAGCGGGGATAGTTAGGTATAGTTATTCGCAAAGCGGGCAAAACTATGATGAAGCCGCCTTTGTTATTTTTAAAACGGCCTTCGTGGTACAAGACCCCATGATGGGCATGGGAGGCGTGAAGACTGAATACACATCCGTTTTGCCCGTGTTTTCAATGCGTGCACCTACCGGGCAGCTCGACTTTGCAAAGGCAGAAGCTTTTTTGGGTACGCAAATTGATAACCCACAATACATGCAAATGGTCGATGCCTATAAAGAGCAGCGCGTGAATCAGATGGCGAGAAAATCCATTGGGGCATCAAAAGCCCGTATGGCGACCAATAAAATGCCTGTAGGCGGAAACCCGATGTCAAAAGCCCTTAGCGATATAAATGACATGAGTATGAAAGGCTATAATGATCGCAATGCCTCGACCAGTTATGGGCAAACGGGCACTGTCAACGCCATAAGAGGCGTGAATACCTATAATGATCCGTACAGCATCACAGGCACGGCGGAGCAAAATATCGGGAGCGGCCAATATATGTACCGCATGAATGATGGCTCATACATATCGTCTGACAATCCATCCCTAATGAACGGCACACGGCTTAAGCCCAATAGGTAATAATTTGGCGCACACCTTGCAGCATATTTTACTTCAACAACTAGAGTTAAATATGAACTATACTACAAATACTATTGCGCCACACATTCCTTGGAATAAGGGAAAGCTCATGGGGCAAAAAATTACCATTTAAACGGCAACAAGTTTAGGCAATCGGCATTCGGCTAGAATTAGCGATCACAAAAAAGACTTAGCCCTGTTTAATCTTGACTCGACAGTAAGCTCAGAGAGTGTGATTTGTTGTCGCTTCGTGTTTCAGACTTGTTAACCGGAAATGAGATTCGCGCCCGTGCCAAAATCATCTTACGCAACATGTCTGACGTCAGACACCCCTAAGAAAACTTTCGGCATGACATATATGGGAGCTAATATAAACCAAAGCGGCTGGCTCAACCCATTTTGGTGTATCAAACGGTGTGCCAGTCTTCACTCACGGACCACATAAGCCATTGCAATTAAATGATATTATGTACAATTCCGACTCTTTTCGGCCGTGCCAATTGCGGTGACTTTATCTCTTAATATATAATGTTACTAAATAGCGCTTCTTTATTCACCATTTATGTCTGTTAGCTTGGTTCCAATCATTGCGCCAGTTTTCTGGTGCGTGGCCGGTCGCTAAGCATCCATGTGGCAGAAATGAATAAAGTTCGGCGTAGGATTTTATATTATTGCTGCTGACGCGGTGGTTGATATCGTGGGGCGCAATTGCGCTTGGTGCGTCTAGCCCGGCTCCGGCTGCAATTTCCAACATATTTTCGATACTGGCGTGATGATAATTGGCCACGCGCTGTGATTTGACCTCAACATCCAGAGCCTTATAGCGGGCTGCCTTTTGTGTGGCGATGCCTGTCGGGCAATTGTCATTATGGCAATGCCGGGCCTGGATACATCCGAGGGCGAGCATCATAGCGCGCGCTGAATTAACCGTGTCGGCCCCAAGAGCTAAAAGACGCAACATATGGAAGGCGGAAATAGCTTTGCCTGAGGCGATAAGTCGGATGTGCTCTCTTAGGCCTGACCCGACCAAGGCATTTTGAACAAAGACAAGACCTTCGCGTAAGGGTGTGCCGACAGAATTTGTCATTTCAATCGGGGCCGCTCCTGTGCCGCCTTCGGAGCCGTCAACAGTAATGAAATCCGGCGTGATGCCGGTTGCGAGCATAGCTTTGCAAATAGCGAGGAATTCTGATTTACGGCCAATACAGAGTTTGAAGCCAACGGGCTTGCCGCCGGATAATGCGCGTAACTTGGCTACAAATTCTAGGAGTTCTACTGGTGTCGAGAAAGCGCTATGGGCAGGAGGAGAAATAACATCCATGCCCATAGCGACATGGCGGATATCGGCAATTTCTTGCGTAAGTTTCGCGGCGGGTAAAATTCCGCCATGGCCGGGTTTGGCGCCTTGGGAGAGTTTAATTTCAATCATTTTCACGCAATCATATTGAGACTTTTCCGCAAATAGGGCGCCATCGAAATTTCCGTCATCATCGCGGCAACCAAAATAAGCGGTGCCGATTTGCCAGATCAAATCGCCGCCATGGCGCAGATGGTAAGGGCTGATACCGCCTTCGCCCGTATTATGGGCAAAACCGCCTATCTTAGCCCCTTTATTTAAGGCAAGAATGGCATTTTGACTCAGTGCGCCGTAGCTCATGGCTGAAATATTGAGAAGTGAGGCCTTGTAAGGCCGTTTGCAATCCGGGCCGCCAAAATGCACTCTGGGATTTTCGGTGGTGATTGGTTTTGGCGCTAGGGAATGATTAATCCATTCATAACCGCCTCGATAGACATCAAAAAGTGTGCCGAATGGGCGTGTATCGCGTTGTTTTTTTGCGCGTTGATAAACCAATGAGCGAAACTCTCGGCTTATGGGCGTGCCGTTAGTGTCGGATTCAACAAAATATTGCTGAATTTCCGGCCTTATAGATTCAAATAAAAACCGTATATGGCCGATAACCGGATAAAGGCGTAAAATCGTATGTGTGCGTTGTAGCATGTCGTAGACACCAAGACCTATTAAAGGCAGAATGATCATAAGGGCCCAGAAGGCGGAAGGCCAAAACCATGACATTGCTAGAATGAGGGCTGGGAGTGCAGCCGATAAAATAACGAAAACTTTACGGGCGCTTAAATCGAGACCGAACTGTGAAAATGGCGGTTTTACCGCTTCTTGGGACCGGGAAGTTAAAGGGCTGGGCTCCATAATTTGCGCGGGCAATATTTCATCTAGATTGACAATATTCTGGGCTTCAGGGACATCCATCATAGATATAACTTTGCGGTGATTTATGATATGCAGCCATATAGTGCATAAATATTTATATATTAATAATGGTGTTTTTTGGACTGCCATATGATCAGCTTTAATCGATTTCGTATCAATTCCATCAAGCTAGACTTCAACTCGCTACATTTTCCGCTATGATTTACAGGCGAATTGATTCATGCTTACTGCGAAAGCACGATTTTGCAATGATCAAGAGCGTGCGGAATTGGCAGATAAGGTTATAGTGACTTAGCGAGATCGTTTTATGGAACTTGAGGATGTTGAAAGACATATTGGCAAGCAGATGAAAATGCTGCGTATGGCGCAGAAAATGTCTCAAAAAGAACTCGCCAAGAAAATGGGTATTACCTATCAGCAAGTGCAGAAATATGAAACGGGTCTTAACCGTATTTCTGTCAGCCGTCTTTGGCAAATATGTAATATCTTTTCGATATCACCCGATTTCCTCTTCGAGAGTGTTTTGGATGTGTCTGGTAAATCACATGCGCCGGGAGACCTTATTCCCAATACTGTGGCGACCTCACAAGACATCAAATTGATGTTAGCGTTCAAGACTATTGAAGATGGGGATAAACGTAATCTTATGATTAAGCTCTGTCAGGCTTTTGCAAGTTAGATTCGGAAACTATGGATAGACTATATTAGCGGGCGTAAATTATATCCAAATGCTCAATATCTTGTATTAATTTTGAAAAGATATTTGTTACATTATCAGGGTCATTATGATCCGGAAGAATGAGTTTTTCTCCAAAACTACATTTATGTTTTAAATCGGAGAGCGACGCCGTCGAAAATGACAGTATATTTGATATAATTGTCTCAAGCTGAGTGGACAATTTATCGACAGTATCATTATCGTGCGTTGCAATGGCTTTGCTGATTCTTTTTTCAAGTTTTAGAGCTTGTTCAAGCAAAGTTTCAAGAGGGATAATGGTATCTTCATATGGCATCGGTTGACCTGTAATTATATATGCGCTCAAATTTAACTCAACCACCCTATTTGCCAATTACTTTCAACTTTTAGGGGCGGTTACATCAGAACAACCGCTTAGAATATGATAAGTTCTAGCAAGGGTAGAAAACAACGGCCTGATAAGCGAAATTGCCGCGAAGGTATAGACGAAAAGGCAGTTGTAACTGTAAGTTTTTCTGCCCTAGCCTAGTAGTCTATAAGGGCTTCCCCAATACCTCTTAATGACGCTGTTGTCCGGTCAGATGTCCCGGTTTTTAAGTATATACGGCGTAAATAACCATTAACTGTATGCTGTGAAATTCCGACTATATCAGCGATAACCGAATTGCTCTTACCCCGGGCAACCCAGGTTAAAACTTCCCGTTCACGGCTTGTCAGCGATGTTGGTTTAGCCCTCTTCTTAGCTTGCAGCCGGCAAAATGTTTGATGTGCATATTGACTGGCCCATTGTAGCCGCCTGATTTCAGATTTGCTGAAACGGTGATTATTGTCTTTAAAGCACAAAACAATACACCCATTTCGGCCATGTGGGCCGTGGACAGGAATAACCATACCGCTTTGATGATGTGTGAAATAGAAATTTTTCAAAGATAGGCGTTGTTCATCTGATAAACTGAGCTCGCTACAGACTTTCGGCCAGAATGATGGCTTGATTAACGGAATAGTACGGTTTTCCAGCGGACAGTTAAAAAAGGTATGGCGCCGTCTGTAATCTGACACACTTTCAGAATCAAAACCGCGCGCAAAAAAGATTTTTTCGTCAAAATCCAGAGCTCCGGGAGGTGAGTGATGGTAATAACTCATGGCGCCAATACCCAGTTCTTTCGTATAGGCGAAAAGGGAGTCCCAGATTTCATCCATCGAAAAAATGGATTCAAATCCATCAAGAAGAGTATTTAAATTTTGATCACAAGCCATGCATCTACACTCCTGAAGCCACTGGTTTAAACGAGGGGTATCAGCCCTAATTGGGCTGCTCTGACAGCCGCTGTAACGCGGCTCCGGGTTTTAAATTTAAGAAATATCCGCCGACAATGCGCATCAACCGTATGGGCTGATAGGCTGAGGCAGTGCGCGATCTTAATGTTGCTATATCCTTTGGCGATTAACACTAAAACCTCTTGTTGCCGTACCGATAATTCCACCGATGGCCCCACAGAAAACGAAGTTTCGCCATAGTTCAAAATTGCTGTCAAAATTTAGCTCCCAGCTCCTCATAACGAGTATTCCCACAGCCTTTCCTCTATAGGAATCATTTGCAATTGGAACAAGCGCAATGTGAATCACAGGTGAGTTTTTGGGCAAGTTTTTTCGAAAATCATGATTTACGGTCACGCATTTACGTTACATCTTATAGAGTTTAGATAAAAAAATACTAATTTAAGGAGAATTTTATGGCCCAAAAGGATAATTTTTCCTCTTAATTCTATTTTAGGCTTTTAAAACGAATCACTTTGCCGTCAATTTATTTTGACGGGTGCATTATCTGGGTTTTCTATATTTAGCATTACGTCCGGCAATAATAACGCTAATCGCATAAGATTTCCGAGCCTCCATATTAGCCATAATAAGTCCGGCCTTATCGCTACTCATTTCTCTCAGAAAACCAGCGGAAAATGCCGGGTCCATAGAATTAAAAATTTCTGCCGCCTGTTTGGGCTTCATGGTTTGATACATACCAACAAGATGTTTGAGGTCATCATTGGCGATAGACTTCAAATTATCAATTTTGATTTGAAGGGCGCTATTGACGTCTTCTATGGCCGTCATTTGGGTCGCTAGCTTTGACTCGATAGCGCTTAAGGCGCTTTCGCGCTCCGTAATCTCCTTTTTGCGGATATTCAAACGCGCCAGGTCCGCATTTAAGGTTTCTAAAACGGAACCCGTCAAACATTGCTTTGCCAGGGATGTAGGCAGGCCAGGATTGTTTTGCTCAGCAATGGGTTTTGCCGAAATAGCAGGTTTGTTCAAAACGCCTTCGGAGGAAACAGCTACGGTACGGCTCATGAGCAATATTGCGAATGTAGCGCCAATGACGGGGAGTATGCGCGTCTTCATGATACAGCTTGTTTTATAGCGGTTAATTTCACATGCCTGTCTGTTTTACGGCTTTGTGTCTTGTCTTTTGGCTTGTTGAGCGTGTCTTTAAAGCGAGTAATGTCCGAAGTAATCTTGAGTAAGCCTGAAGCCGTTATCTGGGCCTTGTCAATGGCTGGCGACAATGAGTGCTCAAGAATAGTGTCAAGTTGGTGGTGCTGTTTTTTGGCCCTATCGCAAGCGTGCTCAAGTTCGCAGATGAGCGCTTCTATTTTGGGCGCGGCACTTTCAGACTTATCGAGTAAGTGCCGCAGAGTTTGAACCGTTTGCAAGGTTGAGGTCTGGGCCTCTTGTGCGGCTTTATGGGTATCCTCAATCGCTTGGGTCAGGGAGATGATTGAAGCGCCAACACCTGTCTTTAGATTATTGAGATTCTTAAGACGGCGGCTTAGCAAAGCGCAATAAAGACAGGCAAATCCTGAAATGAAGATTAGAACCATATCGGGAATATAAGGTGTAAGGTCTGTGAGGTTTGGTATATTCATGATTATCGCACCAGAAAATCGGTTATAAGAATAGCGCGGATATTTTCCGCGCCGAGGATGAGTTGAGCTCGCCGCAAAAGCTGTGCCCGCATCTGCGCCATGAAGGCCGCGTCTTCTATCTGTTCAAGACGCAAGGCCCGCAAATAGCCCATAAAGGCATCCCTGACTTTTGGGTCGTTGGGATCGATATAGTCTTCTTCTCCGGCCAATATCTCTAATGTGATGCCGATTTTCAGGATACGGGCATTCTCTTGCAAAGATATCGTAAGGGGTTTGAGTTCCAGGTAACCGGTTGGAACTGTCAATTGGAGTTCCGGTTCGGAGTTGTGATGGGCTGTATCTTCTTCAAACGCAGTATTTTCGGCGGGCATAGTGTCCGGCAACATAAAGACGGTGCCGAAAGAGGCCGCGCCAAGAGCGATCATCGTTACAATTTGCCCGATAAAGCCGCTACCGGACTTTTTCTTGCCCTTTTCATCACTCCGCTCCTCAGGAGCCTTTTTAGGCTTTTCTTTTTTCTTGGCCATAAAGCGTCACAGTCTCTGCAGTTAATCCAATTATATGGTGTAAAACATAAATCGCACCTTAAGGTAAACTCTCTGTTAACGCTTTAAGCTTAATTCAATAATTCGCCTTATTGGTGTAGGATTCACTAAAGTAACCACGGCAGCAGGATGAATATAATAAGTGTATGGTTGGCCTTATCGCCGCAAAAACGTCTGACTTCAATTCTCAGTGTGCTCGCAACTGTCGGGGCTCTGTATTTTCTGGTCAGCACCACAATGAAGCCCAAGACGGATCTACTTTATGCAGGGCTTGATCCGGCGGCGGCCGGCGAAATCATTGCCAAACTTGAAACCATGGATGTGGCCTATGAGGTCAAGGGCAATGCAATATATGCAGATAAGAGCCGCCGCGACTCATTAAGGCTTGAGTTAGCGCGGGATGGATTGCCGCGCCAAAGCGTGGTTGGTTATGAACTCTTTGACGATATGAACAGCTTCGCCATGACATCTGATATGTTCGATACAGCCTATTGGCGGGCCAAGGAAGGGGAACTTGCGCGCACGTTATTGGCCATGCCTTCCATTCGTACTGCGCGCGTGCATCTTGGCACGCAAAAAGCAAAAGGGTTTTCAAACGGCCCCTCCGCTAGCTCTGCTTCAGTGACGATTTCCGCCTCCGGCGGCGTCACGGCACAGCAAGCCAAAGCTATTCAATATCTGACGGCTTTGTCTGTATCGGGTCTTAATCCCTCTGATGTGGCTGTCATAGATACGGTTCAAGGCGTGATTGCAGGCCCTGGCCTCGACGGCGAGATGACGAAGGGGGGGCTGGGCGAAATTGAGCGCGCGGCAGAGATTAAACAAAGCCTAATGAGTTTACTTGAAGCCCGCGTTGGTATCGGAAATGCACGGGTCAATGTCTCTCTTGATATAGATCGCGAGCATATCACCACTGCCGAACGTAGTTTTGACCCGGATACGCGAGTCGTCAAATCCCAGACCAGCAACGAAGTCACGGACAGCAATTCTGGTACAAACGGCTCAGTCACTGTCGCCAGTAATTTGCCCGAAGGCGAAGCCGGGGGCGGGAGCAATAGTTCTGATCGTAGCGAAACGTCTGAAACTGTAACCTATGAGATTTCCGAGATTATTAAAAACACGGAAATTCTTCCCGGCGGAATAAAGCGTATGACGGTTGCTGTGCTGGTCAGCGATATTACAGCGCGCAATGATGACGGCACCGCTACGCGCACGCCGCGCTCGGACGCCGAGATGCTGGCTTTGCAAGAACTCGTCAGTACAGCGGCAGGACTTGACGAAACCCGCGGTGATAAATTGACACTTAAAAGCCTGTCTTTTGACCGGCCTGTGGCTGCAGACCCTATTGAAAAGCCGGGCCTTATGGCGCAATTTCTGGAACGTTATTTATGGAGTACAATTCAGGCCGGGATTTTAGCCATTGTTGTGCTTGTGTTGGGACTATTTGTTGTGCGCCCGCTCTTGACGCAAGGCGCGCCTGAACCGGTTCAGGGATTGCTGCCGATGGCGCTTGAGACTGCGGGTGCGATTGGCAGCGAAGGTCAATTGGCGATTGCCGGACAGGCCTCGGGGGGTCGATTATTGATTGAAGGCGCGGCCGGGGTTTCGGGCAATGGCGCTCCCGCCAACGATCCGATTGAGCAGTTGAAATCTATAACTTCTGAACAAACCAGCGAAGCCGCTGACCTTTTAGCCAGTTGGCTGGACCAAGATGCGCAGGCGGTTAGTTAATGGATTTTACGCTTATAAAAAAAATGGATATCTATCCCACAGATGCCGCTCTAGCGGGGCTTATTCCCAGCAGAGAGAGCGGCGAGACAACGCTTATCAAAGCTGATATTTCGCTGTTTCATCAATCGACCCCTTTACCAGAGTCGTCTTTAGAGGCGGGGCATCCGCTCTTATCTGATTATGAAGCGGGCCTTGCGGAGGGGCAATCCAGAGCCGAGACTCTTTATCAAGACACGGTGAGCGTTATGCAAAGGGCTGTAAGCGCATTAGAGGCAGAACTGGCCTCTATGGCCCGGCAGATTGAACGGAGTCATTTATCCGCTGTTTCAGACTGTTTGCGCGCTGTTTTCCCGGCCTTGATGCGGGGCGGAACAGATTTGGAACTCCAGGCTATTTTAGAAAAAGCCTGCGGGTCTACTTTAAAGGGGCGGATTCAATTAAGCTTTCATCCCGATGATCAAGCCTATTGCGAGCAGCTTTGTGAAGGGGCGCAGGATATAACTCTCGCGCCTGACCCCTCTCTGGCCCCAAAACAGATGTGCCTTAAGTGGATAGGCGGGGGCGGCGAAATCGACTGCCTAGGCACGGCGAAGGCCTGCTTAACCCATCTCGAAACAGCATTGCATGATATTGGATCCACTAAAGCAAGGAATAACTCAGATGAGTAAGGCCAAAACGAAAACAAAGGACCCGAAAACCACAGATGACATTCCAATGTCCGAACGGCGGGATGGGGATGACGGCGCGGTTTACAAGCGCTCGATCTATGCACTACCCGTTTCCGTACAGGTTGTCATCGGCACAGCGCGCCCTACTATTGCTGAATTGTTGCAGCTTAAACAAGACTCGCTCATTCAGCTTGACAGCAAGATCGAAGACCCCGTCGATTTATGCATCAATAACCGCGTTATCGCCCGCGGTGAGCTGATTGAGACTGACCCGGCTACGGGCAGTATTGGCGTGAAATTGACTGAAATCGTCGATATCTCAGAAGATATGCTGCAATGACAGCTACACCATATTATAAGAGAAAAACCATCTGGATTTGGGCGCTAGCAAGTTTGGGCCTGCTTCTCATTTCTCTTGTCTTTGGGGCGGATGCTCAAGCGCAAGTCGCGCCGGAGGCTGGTAATGCCTTGCAAGATTTACTGGAAAGCGCCCAAACCAATGCCGATGGCGAGAGTGTCGGCCTGAACGCGCGCATTATTCAGCTTTTTCTGATTGTTACGGTTCTAAGCCTTGCCCCAGGACTTGCTATGATGATTACCTGTTTGCCCTTTATGATCATTGTTTTTTCCTTTCTGCGGCAAGCAATTGGATTGCAGCAATCCCCGCCCAATATGATGATTATGGGGCTTGCAATGTTTCTGACCTTCTTCGTTATGGAGCCCGTGTTTATGAAATCCTGGGATGAAGGGCTATCTCCTTTAATGGAGGGTTCAATCACCGAAGAACAGGCCATTGAACGCACGCTCACGCCCTTTAGAAATTTCATGGAAACCCGTGTTCAACGTGATACTTTGGAACGCCTTGCCGCAACCATGCCGCAGCGCAATTATAATCTTGAAGAAGAAATCCCGTTTTCACTGCTTGTGACATCATTCATGCTTTCTGAAATCAAACAGGCGTTTCAAATAGGCTTTATCATTTTCTTACCCTTCCTCATTATTGATCTAATTGTGGCCTCTATCTTGATGGCTATGGGGATGATGATGGTGCCGCCGGCAGTGGTATCCCTGCCATTCAAACTTGCTTTCTTTGTGATGGCGGATGGCTGGGTTAAAATAACCGAAGCGCTACTGCGCGGCTATGGAGTGGCGTGATGGAGCCATCTGCTACTGCGGCGCAGTCCAACAATCCTGTAATTATTCCGCCGCAATCAATAGCCATGAAGGCGCAAGACCATCACCGCCTGACGGGGCCTCAGAAAGCTGCCATTATCATTACGCTATTAGGCGCTGATAATGCAGGGCCTGTTGTCGAGAAAATAGAAGATAAGCACTTACGTGCATTTATGACAGCGCTTGAGAATTTACGGCTTATTCCCAGAGACAGCATGTTGGCCGCTGTAGCGGATTTTATTACGGAACTTGGCGCAAGGCGCGGCGGGTTTCGCGGCGGGCCGGAAGCGGCGCGGGAATTGGCGGAAAATCTGTTTGCAGCAGACCGTGTTGCCCGCCTCATTGGAGCGCCTCCGCCGCCGCCTGCACCCAAAACTTCAGCAGATGCGGTCTGGGCCTTATTGAAAGAGCGTAAGGCTGCTGACATCGCGCGCTATTTGAGCGGCCAAAAAGGCGAAGTCGCAAGCATTATTCTGTCTCAATTTTCAACGGATGTTGCCGGCCAAATATTGACTGAGCTTCCCGAAGAAATTTCTGTGGCCTGTGTTCGGCAAATGTCGCGCGAAACGGATATTGATCAACGCACAATCGACGCAGTGGCGGAGCTTGTGCAAACGGAGTTTCTAGCGGAAGGGAGAGGCATTGATACGTCCAGTTCTACGGCCTTTGTCAGCGAGATTTTGGGGATATTACCGCGCGAGCGGCGCGATATGATGCTGGGGAGCCTCGAAAAAGCAGATCCTGAGCAGGCTGAGCGTATCCGCAAAGGTATGATGACGTTCGAGGATTTACCACAACGCTTACCGACGACAGCCATTCCTATCCTTTTTCGTGATTTTGATCAGGATAAACTGCACAAGGCCTTGAAAGCAGGCGGTGGACAGGAGCCTGAGACTATAGAATTTTTCTATGCCAATATTTCCCAGCGTATGGCGGGGCAGTATAAAGAACAGGTTGAGGAGTTGAAAGACATTAGCCAAAAAGAAGCTGATGGCGCGATTTCAAGTTTGATGGGCTTTATTAGCAAGTTAGAAAAAGACGGCCGTATTGCCTTGATTAAACCTGTTTCTGAGACTGAAGTTTAAAGCCCTATTGTAAAATCAATTCGGCATGCAGCGCCCCGGCCGTTTTCATAGTTTTGAGAATATCTATCATTTCGCGCGGAGAAACGCCAAGCGCGTTTAATCCGGCGACAAGGTCAGGTAGAGTTACATTTTCATCCACCAGTGCGATATTTCCAGGCTCGCCATCGGACACATTAATATTAGTGCGAGGCAGGATGATACTATCGCCATAGCCAAAGGGATTGGGTTGGGAGACCACAGGTGCCTCAGTGATTTTGATAGACAGATTGCCTTGTGCAATAGCGACAGAAGAGACTTTGACATTCTGGCCGAGCACGATTGTGCCCGAGCGTTGATCAATCACGACTTTAGCTTTTTGTGCAGGTATGAGGTCATAATTTTCTATACGGCTAAGCAAGCGGGCCGGAGATTGTTTGACGCTGCGCAAATCAAGCTCAACCGTGCCGGAATCAAGTAAGGTCGCAATCGGGCGTCCGAAACTCTTATTGATCTTGGATTCGATGCGTTCTGCCGTTGTGAAGTCGGGAGATCGCAGCGCCAGGCGGATACGCGTCATGGACGCGAAGTCGAAATTAATTTCGCGCTCGACCCGTGCGCCGTTCGGGATCGTGCCGGACGTCGGGACGCCCTCGGTAATAGAGGCGCCGTCGCCTTCGGCTTTAAAACCGCTGATGAGAACACTGCCTTGCGCAACGGCGTAAACTTCGCCGTCTGCTGCGTTTAAGGGTGTCATGATGAGGGTTCCGCCCGCTAGGCTTTTAGCATCACCAATGGAGGACACATTGATGTCGATGCGCGAGCCTGAGCGGGCGAAGGGGGGGAGGGAGGCTGTGACAATTACAGCAGCAACATTATTGGGACGGAAATCACTGCCTTGAATATTTACGCCCAGACGCTCCAAGAGATTGGAGAGGGCTTCTTCGGTATAGGGTGAGTTGCGAATAGTATCGCCTGTACCGTCAAGTCCGATGACAAGGCCGTAACCGACGAGATCATTGCCGCGCACACCTTCAACATCGACAATGTCTTTAATTTTGACACTCGCGAAAGCCGGAGTGCCAAGGGTCGACATCATGAGGATGAAACAGAGACATAAACGTATCAGAAAAGCAGTCATAATCTATCTCAAGTAATTTGTTAGGGTTAAGCCGGAGAGCCGCGCCGTGATAATGTAAGAGCTCTCAAGTTGGACTTCGAGCTGCTTTAATTCGGCCGCCGCTTCAAATTGGTCGCGCCCTGTCAGGGTTTGATAGGCGGCTGAAAGCGAGAGGGCTTCGAATTGATTACGCGCATTGGCTTTTTCCAGCGTTTCTGAAAAAATACCCAAATTACCTTCAAGACTGATTAACCCGCTTGTGCCATTTGTAGCGGCTGTAATTCCATTGTTAAAAATTTCGGTAAATTCACTTGTGCCAATGGCATTGCCGGAGGATTGGGCCGTGGCTATCACCGCTAAACCCCGAAGAACATCTTTGATGGTTTGGCTATCCGCGCGCACATCGACACTAATCTTTTGTCCATTGCCAATATGCATGGGCGGGGCAGCGTCCGTGCCGCCCGTATAAATATTGGTTTGAAAACCACCCGCCGGATCATTAAAATAAATGTCCAAAGCGGCGTCTATATCGGCAGGCGATCCGGCGGTGGTCATGATATTGCGGACATCATCGAGTAAGGCGCCGGGCCCCGAAAAAGGCGGCCTGTCTGTTACATTACCCGAAAGAAGGTTGCGCGGGCCATGTTTGATACTTAAGGCCGTCATCACGCTACGCAGATTGGCTTCGGCCTCATTAGAGATAGCCACTACGCCTGCCGAGCCCGCAGAATTAAGTGCAATTATGGCGCGGGTATCAATACCGTTCATGGCAATACGCGCTCCGCTAATGCCTTGGCTGATGAGGTCAAGACGCGTCGTGGTTAGGGAATTAATCCGCGTGCTCAGTTCAATATCATTGAGCGCTTTGCGCATGAGATGTGCGCCGCCGACCCGGCCGTTCGTCGCCTTTGTTAAATCTGCCCTTTGGCCTGTCACGGCTTCTTTTGACACGATATCAAGCCGGGCTTTAATCCGCGCAGTTGTTCTATTGCGCCGGGTAAAACTCAGGAGATCCGGATATCCATTTAATTGCATGGCTCTACCTTAAATCTGCATCAGGCGGTCAATCATTTCGCCTATTGTCTGAATGACCCGCGCATTTGCGGCGTAGGATTGCTCTATTAAAAGAAGCGTTTGCATTTCGCTGTCCGTATCGACGCCGGATTTTTCTATTTCGGCATCAAAGAGCAGGTTGCTACGTGTGAGGGCGCTTGCGCTTAGAGCGTCATGCCGGATACGGCTTTCGCCAATAATAGAAGAAAATCCTGCGATGAGTTCAATGGAAGAAAAACTGCCGGAGAGGCCGGAGGCTGACGGCGCTGTGTTGGAGGCGTTGAGTGCCTCCAGATAACCGTTAATAAGCTCGGCATGACCTGTTGGGCCGGGCGTGGCCGCGCCAAGGCCGTCGCGAAAACGTGCAATGTCTCCGCCTTGGGCTGGATCAATTGCCGCGTTTAGCCGCAGGCGTCCGGCAATGCCGGGAATATTTAACGGATCAACAGGGCTGCCTGCATCGGTAAAGATACCTGGCGCGCCGGCCGCTTTTGTTGGGTCAAGCGCATCATCTGAAAACCGCGTAATCAGATCTGCGGCGAGGCTGTCAAGCTGGGCACCAAATGTTGGCGCGACATTATCACGAATGGCAAAATGACCGGCCAGAGTTCCGGAGCTCAGAGAGAAATTTCCGCCTATGCCGGGTGTTAGTTCCTGGTCTCCGACGAAAAGCCCCGAAAGACCGCCCGTGCCATTGGTATAAGACGCCCCCGGAGGAATAACGCCTGCCCGTTGAAAAGTAAGTTCATGGACATTGCCGGCCAATAGGAAAACACCGCTATCAGTTACAATATCAACTTGGCCGCCCTGACGGTGAATATCGCGTATAGGAATAATTTCTGAAATCGAATCTATCAGTCTTTGGCGCTCATCCTCAAGCGCAACGGCATCACCCGCCAGTTCGTTAAGTCCGCCAATATCGCCGTTAAGTGTATAGAGGCGATTGAGCGCGGCATTTACCGATTTAACATTACGGGCAATATTTGCATCAGCATTATTGCGCAGGGAATTCGTCATTGTGGAAAGGGCGTTAAATTGGTTCACTAATTCCGTGCTGGAGGCGAGGGCTGCATTTTGCAGCGCGGAAGATTCTGGTGTAGTCGCCAGCTCTCTGAAATTAGCTTCCAGCGATTCAAATGCGGCAAAGAGGCCGTAATTATCACCCGGTGCGCCCAATTCGCGATTGAGTTGATTATATGTACCGGCGAGAATACTGGCGCGCCCGTAAGAGGCATCGGATTCACGCCGTAGCCTTGAGAGCGGCATGTCTTGATGCCGCGTAACGCCGGATATGCGAACGCCATTGCCGCGATTGCCGACAATGTTTTCGCTGGTAACAACTTCGCGCCGCACATAGCCGGGCGTGGCGGCATTGGCAACATTTCCGGCTGTAATATCCGCGCGAAAAGCGCTGCTAGCCAAACCGGAATAGGCGTTAGAAAGGGCGCGCGAGAGTGTCATTTATCCGGCCTTTAATCGCCTCCAACTCTAGCGTTTGAGGTTTGTGGTTTCTTGCAGCATTTCATCCACGGTCTGGATAATTTTGGCGTTGGAGGAATAGGCGCGTTGTGTCTCGATGAGGCTGGTTAGTTCTGTTGCAATATCAGTACTGGATTCCATCAAGGCATAGCCTGCATAACCGCCAGCTGATCCTGTGCCTGCATCCCAGAGATAAATATCGCCGCTTTCCTGCGAGACCGAATAGGCTTGATTGTTTTGTGCCGTCAGTCCGTTAACATTTGGAACATCAACTACTGGGATTTGGTAAAGCGTCCGGCGAAAGCCGGAACTGAATATGGCTTCGACGTGGCCTTGTTGATTGATTTCAACGGCTTGCAGATCACCGATTGGAGAACCGTCTTTGGTTATATTATAAGGCGAGAAGGGGGCTGCGAGTTGAGAAATTCCAGAGCTTTCGCCTGGTTTGCCGATAAAGGCCGTCATTGGCCCGCTTACGACATTAAAGCTCATTTCGCCTGTCGCGGCATCATAGCTCATGCCAGCTCCAGGCGTAATCGTGTTGATAGATCCGCCATTGCCTGCGCCGTCATTAAAGGAGATATCAAAATTGGCGACAGGTGTTAGGGGGTCGCCTGCAGAATCGACAACGCTGACGCTCCAGCTATTACTGGCGCCTGAGCCCGGAACCGTTGGGGAAAATGTATACGTCAATGTTTGTGCCCGGCCCAGATTGTCATAATACTCAATCGGGAGCGTGAAATTTTCGCCTGTTCCGCCCGCGACGGTCGCTTCGGCGGGTAGGTTAATTCCCAAGTTGAGATTTCTCGTTGGCGAGGCTGAAAACTGACTGATATCTATATTTACCGGAACAAGACTGGTCGAGCTGTCGCGGCTGCCACTTTGGACGGCCCCTGTGGAATCTGTGGGCCATCCCAAAAGATATAGGCCGCTTTGAGTGCGAAGGCTGCCATTTTCATCAGGAAAAAAGCTTCCCGTGGGTACCATCATAAAATCGCGTTGTGTGCCGGATTGGTTGATACCGAAAACATCTGTGACGGGGATCATACCATTGCCGTTAATGGCAATATCTAAAGCATTGCCTGTGGAAATGAGCGAGCCGGCACTGGCGATATCTTTATAGGTGATTGCTCTTACGCCGCCCGCAGAATAAACACTGGGGCGTTGGTTTATGACCATGCTTGAGAAATCGACTGTGCTGCGTTTATAGCCATATGTGCCGGAATTAGCGATGTTATCTGATATTGTTGAGAGGCGGGTGGCGTTGACTCTTAGGCCCATTACTCCGGCATTGAGAGAAGAAGATATTGTCATGATCAATCCTTGATGGTTAACAAACTCAACCCATAGGAGTAGTTTCACAAGGTTAATAAGTGTATAATAAAATATACACCTATACGGTTAACTTAGTATAGTAATGGATATCCGCCTATTTTGCGCGGCGAGGAGATTTTCATCAAGTGGGTCTGTATAGGCTTTTCCCGAAATTTCTGATATTTGCTCATAAGGGAAGCCGTAAGTCATTAGCAGGCGCCTAGCTGTATTGGCACGATCTGTAGATAATTCCCAGTTTGAATAACCCGTGCCGTTTACAAAAACGCGCCCGTCAGTATGGCCAACGATCTTGATGTCATTTTGCACGGTACTAAACGATTCTGTCACGATTTTTAAAAGCTGCTTGAGGAGATCAGATGGAGTAGCATCTCCGATAGAAAAAAGAGGTTTTGCGTCGCTGTCTATGAGTTCAATGACAAGGCCTTCGGGGCTCATTTTTAAGCTAATATGATCTAATAAATCAGTATTTTCTGCGAGAATAGCTTTATTTAAAGTCTCAATTTGAACTTGTACTTTTTGGGCCGCGTCTTCTTTATCCGCGTCATCCAAGACTTCGCTGCCTGTATCTGGCTTTACGCCACTGCCGGATTTAACAAGGGTGTCTTGTGTAAATAACGAATCTCCGGCGAGTGCGTCAGAGCCGCCTCCGGACACCGCTGCAATAGGTATGTTAGGGCTAAAATAATCAGCAATTCCTTTGCGCTGCTCTTCCGTAGTCGCATTTAAGAGCCACATCAAAAGAAAGAACGCCATCATCGCAGTCACGAAATCAGCATAGGCAACTTTCCAAGCACCGCCATGATGCGCCGCCGCAGCATAAACCTTCTTGCGCCGTATAATAATTGGCCGAACCGCTTCACTCATCCTGCTATACCCATATAACTTACTTGAAGTTGAGTTGATAGCTGATAGGGCTGAATTTATGAGTAAGAAACGCGGTTAAAAACGGGTTAAGCGTTAAGGTTTTCGTAAGGCAGGCTTGTATAAAGAGTGTATACAAAATAACACTAATATGGTGCTTTATGAGTATTTTACGCAAGAAACTGAATGTTAAACCCAGCCTGCCGGATCACATAAAAAATAGCATTGCAATATGGCGGCCTTTGCATCTTGCCATATGTGCTGCTTTTTCTGATCTCACACAAAGGCCTTGGGAACCGTGCAGAATTGAACTGGGCTTAGGTGAATTAAAAGAGCTACAATCTGGCCTGCCGGAAAGGGGGCTTTGTTTTGGTTATGGCGATGCTGAGGAGGGTTGCATAATACTTTCCCTTTATGACGCAGAATTTGCAGCTTGGGCGACATCCCGCTCTTTAGCAATAGTTGGCGGCCCTGTAGGCTCGGACTATCTAACCAGTACTCTAGACCTTATGTTATTCAAACCTGTGGCCGAGGCTTTCCAAACGCAGCTTCGTGCGCTCTTTGCTGCCGCGCAAAAGGACTCCGGAGAGATATTTAAACAGATTGGACAAAAACTCTCTCCGAAAGAATTTGAGCTACCTAAGGATATTGGCGTGTGGAATAATATCACTTTCAATATCCAGCAAGCCGAAGATGAAATTACTAAACCAGCGGACGCGGCAGATATACCCACCACAAAAAAGAGCGGTAAGAGGAAAACGGAATCAAAATTTAGCGGAAAGACCACCCCGCTCGCCTTCACGGTTTTGTTGCCGCAATCTTTACTGCAACATCTTCTCGCCTCCTGCATATCGGATGCAGGCCCACCCATAATTGATCCGGATAACCCTTGGACAGACCATATGCGGCGCTCGCTCGATGCAGCCATTGTGCCGGTTAGGGCCGTTGTAGAAACCTGCCGCATGACAGTAGCGGATTGTACGCGGTTTGATATCGGCCAAGTTATCGATCTGCCGGGGGTGTCACTACAATCTATTGGGCTGGAAGCGGAAATGATGGACGGTAGTGTCAATTTCGGTTCTGCCGCGTTAGGTATTTATAAATCACACCGAGCTGTAAAGCTTATAGAAGACATGGATCCTGAATTTTGTCCAAGTTCATTAGCACGATGAAAAATAAAACACCAATAAAAATAAAACACCAATATAGTGCAATATTAATAAATACGTAACCATCAAAACCTAATGGAATGATATGAGTTCTATATTTGGAATTATTTTCACTCTGGTTTGCGTTTTCGGCGGTTATATCCTGGCCGGCGGCGATCTTGGTATCATCATGCACTCACTTCCTTACGAGATGATGATTATCGGGGGAGCCGCCGTCGGGGCATTTGCTTGCGGAAATGATATGCACACCATAAAAGCAACGCTTAAAGATTTTGGCGCTGTTTTCAAAGGCGCACAGTGGAAAAAATCTGATTACAATGACCTGCTCTGCCTGATGCATGAACTCGTACGTATTGCAAAGGAAAGTCCGGTTGAAATAGAAGCGCATATAGAAAATCCCGAGGAGTCATCTCTGTTCCAGAAATACCCCCGTATATTAAAACAGACCGGATTTGTTGAGCTTATCTGCGACACCATCCGGTCTATGATAATGAATTTTGACGATGTTTATCAAGTTGAAGAACTTCTGGATAGGCAATTGGACACGATGAAAGAAACGAGTCTTCATGGCTCACATGCTTTGCAAAACATGGCTGATGCATTGCCAGCCCTCGGTATTGTAGCCGCCGTATTGGGGGTGATAAAAACAATGGCATCTATTGATAAGCCGCCGGAAGTTTTGGGAGGCATGATTGGGGGCGCTCTTGTTGGGACATTCCTCGGAGTTTTTCTTGCCTATTCTTTGGTGGGGCCATTTGCCACCAAAGTGAAAGCAGTGCGTGAGGAAGAGCATTATTTTTATTCTCTTATCCGTGGTGTGCTTGTCTCCAATCTTCATAATAACCCGATTAATCTCTGCGTTGAAGTAGCGCGCCGTAGTGCGCCAAAGCATAACCGGCCAAGTTTTACAGATATTGAAGACTCGCTTAAAGCTTTAAAGCAGGCCGCGTGATGAAGGAGTCGTTTAGATTTATCCTAACCGCGTCAAGCGTGATGTTATCAACCACTCTCATTTGGGGTGATATGGCTGTGGCCAGAGATGTTCCCGCTATGCATCAGCCTAAAAGTGATGCGGCAACATCACTTGAAAATATTTTGCATCAAGCTGGAGAACAGGGCTTTTTGGCCATTGAGGGACAGAATAGAAAAGCGCGCGTAGCTGCGAAATCAAAACCGTTCCGTACGAAGTCGAATCCAATGCAAGTTAAAGAATTGGCGCCAATTAATTGCAGTATTGCTTCGATTCTTGACCTATCCATCTATCAATCTGTGAACGCATATGATGATATTTCATTAGCAAAGTCCAATATCAAAAAAGCAGATAGGCTTGAAGATATGGTGCCATTAGCTAAAACCTATTTAGCGTTAGGCTTTGGTACAGAAACGGCTAGCTTGGTGCGTAGATTTAAAGGCCATGACGCCCGTTTGCTGGAATCCATGGGGCGACTTATAGACGGATATCCATCGCTGGAAGACCAGAAAACTATCGCCCAATATGCTAATTGTAATATCGGTACAAAATTTTGGTCTTTATTTGTAAAAACCACTGATGATGTTATCAGCAAACCTTCGGAACCATTTGAACTTACTCAAGACGAGTATAAATTTTTGGAAACGCTCCCGCCGCAACTACAAAGCCGTGTTAAGTTGCGGTTTGGTATTTATGCCGCTGAGCAATCATCAGAAGCCATAGCAGAGCGAATTTTATTCTCTCTTGAACCGCAATCGAAATATGGAAAACTGCCGGTGAATAAATATGACGATATGCTTTATTATTTTGCTTTGGTTAGGGAGATGAAAGGCGATCCCGTCGCCCACCAAATTTTCCAATACCTAGCGCAATATGACGGTCTTTACAGAACGCGGGCATTGCAAAAACTTGCTCAAGATAACTTTCATAATGGAACAACTTTATACGAGAACTTCTCAGATGATCTTGAATCTGTTAGTCAACAATATAATGGTCAAGCCCAAAGCCGTCTTGCAACGCTTCAAACCGTTAGGCGGCGCCTGCAAGCGGGCCACCTCATTGACGCCATTGAACTTTCAAAGAAAGAGTTTGCGCTTATTGATACTGAACGCAGCCAAGCCGTAGCACTTCTCGGCGACCGCCTCCAGTCGGATTTGCAGGATGAGAATCAAAGCACTCGCGTTTATGCCTTAAACGGTTACTTCCATGATCCGCTCTTTTTCTCGAAATATACGCAGATTGAGGCTCTTAAAAACCAAGCGTATAAAAGCGCAATTGATCTTAATTTACCTGAACTCACTTCGCTCATTATGCCCGAAGCTCAAACTCTGACAGAAGATCAGAAAAAAAGGGCGACTTATGCCAAAGTGCATTTCGCCATGAAGCAAGGCGAATATGACAGCGCTATTAATATGGCTAAGTCTCATAAATCTGATCCAGAGTTTCAGGCGCTTATTCTCGACGCAGCTATTAAATCCGGTAATCGCAAACAAACGCTCGAATTATTGCGGCGCCAGCCAGCGGATATTACGCGCTTCAGCCGGCAAGCGGATATGGCTTGGCAAAAGGGCCATTGGGGGGAGGCTAAAATTGCTCTTGAAGCTCTGGCCCATAAAATGCCTACGAAAGCGACTTCTGATAAAATTGCTATTACCAATTATGTCGGCATTGAAAGCCGCGCCTATATTGACAGGGCTATTCCCGATACGGCAATCGAATTGGATTTACTGAAAACACAAATTGATAGCGATATTTCGCTGGTAAAAGCTTACCTCTCAAATGGATAATCCGACCTATATCAGCCTTTCGCGGCAATCCGGTCTGCTTAAGGAATTAAGCGTCATTGCCAATAATATAGCCAATGCGGATACGACCGGGTTTAAACGCGAGAGCGCGATTTTTACAGAATATGTTAAGTCTGCCGCCGAGGGTGCCATGACAAATGATCCGCGCCATAGCCTGTCCATGGGACGGCTCGGGGCACATGTCAGCCATTTTGAGAGCGGCGAATTACGGCGTACGGGGGGCAGTCTTGATGTCGCCATTGACGGCGAGGGGTTCTTCTTGGTCGAAACGCCGCAAGGCGAACGCTTATCCAGGGCCGGCCATTTTATGACAGATAATGAAGGCACGCTGATTAATACGTCGGGCCTTGCGATTTTGGATGATGCTGGCGGCCGTATTCAAATCCCGCAAGACGTCAATATTTTGGCGATTGGCGGCGACGGCACGCTCAGCGCAGACGGTGTTGAACTCGGAAAGCTGGGTATTGTTACGGCTATTCCGCAGGACCTTTCGCGCGAGGGTGATAATCTCTGGTCTGCCGCAAATGGCTATGTCCCGGTTGAATACCCTCAAATCATTCAAGGGTTCTTGGAAGATTCCAATGTTGAGCCCGTTGCTGAAATTGCACGCATGATCGAAGTGCAGCGCCATTACGATGCGGGGCAAAAACTTTTAGAGATCGAAAATGACCGTATCAAATCGGTCATCACAACGGTTCGGCAATTAACCTAGCTGAACGCAGTCGGCAGGATGCCGGTTATAGAAAGGGAGGTTCAGGATGAACGCTCTAAAGATTGCAGCCACGGGTATGGCCGCGCAGCAAACACGGGTTGACGTGATTTCCAATAATATAGCGAATATGAGTACGACGGCCTATCAGCCCCGCGTCGCAGAATTTGCCGACCTGCTTTATCTACAGCACCTTTCGCCCGGAGCGGTTTCCTCGCAAACGGGGAATATTGTGCCCGCCGGCATTCAAATGGGTATGGGAGTGCGGCCTTCGACTGTCTCGATAGAGATTGTGCAAGGCGGGCTCAGCCCGACGGGCGGAGATTTGGATATTGCGCTTGAAGGGCGCGGATATTTTGAAATTACACTCCCGAGCGGAGATGCGGCTTATACGCGGGACGGGAAGTTTTTCCGTAATTCTGAAGGCCTTGTTGTCAATACGGATGGATACCCTCTGGCCGATAATATTACGATCCCAAATGATACACGCAGGCTTACGATAAGCTTGGATGGTGAAGTCACAGCCTATTTTGACAATTCGCCGGATGGTCAGCAGATCGGGCGTATTTCAATGACAGTCTTTGCTAATCCCAAAGGCCTTGAGGCGATGGGTGGTAATTTGTTTCGCGAAACAGCGGGCTCAGGCGCGCCGATTGTCGGCGAACCGGGTACCGAAGGTATAGGCACTATGCGGCAGGGATATTTGGAAGATTCAGGGGTTGATGTCGTCAAGGAAATTTCGGAATTAATCGAAGCTCAACGCGGTTATGAACTGAACGCAAAAGTTATAACAGCGGCGGATGAAATGTATGCCGCGACAACACGGATCAGATAGATGAAACGCTTAGCTACCGGGTTTGTTTTATCCTTATTCGCCTTACAGGCGCATAGCGCTACGGTGACGGCCAATGCAACTTTGCAGCGGGGTTCCGTAATTCAGGCCAATGATTTGAGCATACAGATATCTGCGGGTGAAAACCGCACTGATATTCTCAGTTCTTATCTTGGTATGGAAATGAAGCGTACCATCTATACGGGCTATAAATTAAACCCGTCATTTGTCGGTGCGCCTATCCTTGTTCGCCGTAATAGCCGCGTCAATATGGTTTACCGCTTTGGCCGTATGGAAATCAATGCCTGGGGGCGTGCCTTGGATGAGGGCGGTGCAGGTGATATCATCAGTATTATGAATTTAGAATCCCGCAAACGGGTTCAAGGCAGAATTCTCCAATCAGGTATCGTTGAGGTTAGTTTGTGATATATTTAAAATCCCTCGCCGCTATCTCAATTTTTGTTCTTTCGGCCTGCGCGTCTAATAATGATATGCACGCCCCAAAAAATCTGCCAGATAATTGGGAAAGCCCGAAAAATTACAATGATGTGCCGCCCGTCTTGAGAGGGTCGTTGCCGGTGCTTAAATCCGGTAATGCTAAAATGACATCGCTGTGGAATAGCAGCCCTAAATCTTTGTTCGGGGATCGGCGGGCCAGCCAGTATGGGGATATCCTGACGGTAGTGATCGAGATCGATGATGGTGCTGAGATAAAAAACTCTGTCGCGCAGAGCCGCTCAAGTGATCAGGATTTTTCCATAAATGCATTTTTTGGCCTTCCTGAATTCCTTGGCCCGAAATTACCTCAAGGTGCAAGCCTCACGCCTGCTGTAGATATTAAGCGGGCCAGTAATGTGAACGGAAACGGGAATATCAAACGGGGAGAAAAGATAACCCTAAGGCTTGCGGCGCGCGTTGTGAATGTCATGCCAAATGGATATTTAAGCCTTGTTGGCCGGCAGGAAATTATGGTCAATAATGAAACCCGCTATCTGCAAATCACCGGACTTGTTCGCAAGCAAGATATTTCTCGGCTCAATACGATAACCTATGACAAGATCGCTGAAGCTCGGATTTTTTACGGTGGTCAAGGCCAAATCACAAATACTGTGCGGCCGCGTATAGGCAATAAAGTGCTGTCAAAAATCCTTCCATTTTAAATGAGTGTTGCGACCCAATGAAAAAAATTCTCTTGCCTATATTCATGATTATCTTTGTTATCGGCGGCGGCGTCGCTGGGGATTTCTTCAAAAACCGTAGCTCAGATAATGCTGTTGAAAGCACAGATAAACTAGAGAAGAAAACCAAAAAAACAGACGGTCACGGTATAGAAAAATCATCGCATAAGAAAGATAAAAAGGCGAAGAAAAACAAAGGTCATGATAAAGACAAAGGTAACCATGGCGGTGCATCTTATGATTTTGACGAAATCAGCTACTTGAAATTCAAACGGCAATTCGTAGTGCCGGTGATGACACATGGGAAAATTGATGCGCTTGTGATTATGAACTTGAACCTAGAATTAAACGAGAATGCGCCGGAAAATGCTTATAGTCTTGAACCCAAATTACGCGACGCCATTACGCGAGAACTTTTGGCCTTATCCAATGCGGGTGTCTTCGGAGAAAATCTGACAAGTTCAGAGAGTTATGAAACAGTGCGCAGCACATTATTATCAGCCTGTGAAGCAATATTGCCAAAAGGTATCAAGGACATCCTGATTTTGGATATCGCTCGCCAAGAACAATAATAATAGTTAATTTATGAAGAAGATGAGGTTTCCGGCTCCGGCGTTGACGTATCTTGCGTGTAGAGACTTTGCGCCAACATAAACGCGATGTCTTCTAACACGGCATTGCCTTTTGCTTGTAATTCAAGATTTGAAAATGTTGCCAATTGTTCCACAAATTGCGTAGAATCAAGAGGGGCTAGCGGATCTTGATTCTTAATTTGCGCTGTTAGTAATGTTAGAAATGTTGAGAACTCTTCACCGGTATCCTGCGCCGAATTGGCAAGAGGTTCTGCTGCTTGCGCCTCTGCACTTTCCTGCGTTAGTGGAATGGACGGTACATCGTTCGAGAGAGAAAAACGGGGCTGTTGTTGGCCCTTAGTTAAAGCGATGAGGTTTTGGATGTTCATGACAGGCTCCTAAGTTTAATATTAGAGTTTTAGATCGATGTGAGTGCCCGATGATAATTTATATATCTGCGCAGGCACCGGGGCTGCACCAGAAAGGTGATCCTCGTCGTGATCCGCGCGGAAAAAGACGGGTGGTTTTTCCTGTTGCTCAAAGGCAAAGGGTTTTTGTTTTGAATTTTGGTTTTGCTCGAAACTTAAATTAACCGAGTCAAACCCGCTCTCTTTAAGTAGTTGTAGAAAGATATCGGCTTTGTCTTTTAATAAGGTCGCCGTCTCGGCCACTTCGGAGCGGATTATGGCTGTTACCCTACGATCGGCGTCGAATTGAAATTCAATAAAAACGCGCCCCATTTCAGGTGGGTCTAATCTCACGGATAATCCTGACTGTGTTTCCTGAGCTTTGATAAGCGTTTGCGCAACGGTTTGCACAGCCGGATGAATGGTTGAATTGGGTGTCGGTAGGAGAGTCGGGATAGCTTTAACCGGAATGTCCGTAGCGGGATATGTTACAAGTGTTGTTTGCGTTAAAAATTCTGTCGTTATTTCGGGGTTTTTAACGGCCGTTATATTTAATGACATGCGCTGTGTGGTGTCAGGTTTTTTTGCTACTGGCGTGAGGTGCCTTGTATCCTTTGGCGGCGTTATCTCTCCGGTCGTTGCTTCCGCTTTCTCTGCAATAGCTATAGTGGGTACTACAGCCATGTGTTGATTCACATCAGGGTTTTTGATTGCGGCTTCTACAGCTTTGGGTGTTGCGGCCTCAATATCTACAGGGGTATCCGCAACATTACTCTGCGGCATAATCGGGGTGTTTTCTACTGGTTTAGAGTTTTTGGCATTTGTGAAATCCGGCGCGGTAGGCGTAATAGTTGGAGCCGAATGACTGTTAGGAACTGCCGTAAGAGCCGAAGGCGTCATAAAGGAGGTGGCGGAAATAACTTTAGGGTCGACAAGCCGGATATCCCCGGAATGGGTCTTTGGCAACTCAACATCTATTTGTGTTTCAGGCATTCGTATTATAGAGACCGCTTCTATTGTGGGGTTTTGCTGTACATCGGAGAACTCTAACTTTGCTATTGGTATAGTGCCTGCCGATTTAATGATGCGGTTAATGTCATTTTTCTGATCTATTTGCGGCACGGTAAGTTTGGAGGAATCCGGGAGGGGGTTTTGAGGTTGTGGGCTTTTTAGATATGTATCTTTATGCGCCGTGTTTGGTACTAGAATAGGGGTGTTTGGGGGTGCGTTATCTGGCGACATTGACGCGGCGGCTGACGAAGCGGGCCTCACAGAGACTATAGTGTCGGGGGCCTCACCCTGCAAAACGGCAGGTTCCATATTATGGGAAGGGGTTGAGGGAAATTCATAGGTAATCTCAGAGGGAGTCGCAGGCATAGTCTCAGGCGAGGTAATCTTTGGCTGCGGCGCAGAGGCTGCTTCAGGGTAAATCTCATGGACTGCATCAGGTATTATCGCGGGATTGGGACTATCGAGGTCCGCAGGCCCTGAAGGCAAGGATTCTACCGGGGCCTGAGAGTCGGTCATTACATCATTTGTTGTCGGTATAGTAAAAGAATTGCCGGCGGCCATTGGACGGTGAGTATAGATATGGATAGGTCTGTCATGTGGTAGCCGAGGTGGACGGGCCAGCGTTTCAGGTGCGTTTGCTGACAGGGCTTGCAGAAAATTGATTGTCTCATCCTGATTGCCGCGAGGGTGGATAATATCAGAATCCGTTCCCTCTGTAGTATCAGGGCCAATATCGAAATCCGGTATATCTCCCGGGCCTATTTCCGAGTGTTCGGGAGTGGCCGTTGTTTCGATTTGCAGGAATTTTGGAATAATATTCATTGCAACCTCAAATAAGTTAAAAGTATTTACTAATCCTTTACGTGTTAAAAAATATAGTTAAAAAAATGTTGGATTTTACATGCTTTTACAAATTAATTCATCACAACCTTCTATATTGACGCTGCCGGGTGCGGCGATTTCTGATGAAAAAACTGTGCCGGCGGCCAAGGAAGCAGAGCTCCGGAAAGCGGCTCAAGATTTTGAAGCGGCATATATTGCGCAAATGCTTACCTTTAGCGGGCTGGACAAAGCGCTTATGGCCGGCGGCGGCGAAGAGGTGTCTGCCTTTACTAGTTTTTATATTGAAAGCTTTGCCGAACAAATTGCTGAAAAGGGCGGGTTTGGCCTTGCCCAAGATTTTTATGACCGCATGATAAAACTTGGCGGTCTTTCTATTGACCATAATGAGGAGGGTAAAAATGTCGACTTTGGTAAATTGTAATGTCAAAATTTCAGAGCTTATCTATGTTTTAAAACAAGAAACCAAGCTCCTGAGTAAAGGCCGTATTGACGGATTGGAAGATATTGTTTTGGAAAAAAAACAGCGTATGGACGAACTTGAAGTTTTAACAGCGAAGCTCGATACGCGGCAGAACTTTATTCACATTGCGCCCCAAATGGAGAAGCTAAAGCGCCTCGCTGATGAAAATGGAATAATTTTGAAAAGTGTATTGAACGGCTTACGGTCAGCGCGGGAACGGCTCCAAGCTTTGCAACATCAAGAAGCAAAAGTCGGGGCCTATAATAGATCGGGAAATAAGTTGTTTATATCAGAAGATCAGGTTTTTTCCGAGAAACGAGTATAGTTTAACGTCTTATTATCATTTGGTGTATAAGCAAGTTAAGCAACTCAGGAGGGTTGCGCTTTGCGGGTTGAATTTTCATAAAATGAAGCCCTCAAAACCGTCAGGATGACTTAGGTGATCAGATTTAATTCTGAATGTGATCGTGATGGGGTTGTTTCAACTTCATAATTTCAAAAGCGCATATGCGTATAATAAGGAAAAAATCCTATGTCTAGTATTCTAACAAATAGTAGTGCCATGGTGGCGCTCGACACGCTTCGCGGCATCAACAAAAATCTTGGTTCTGTTCAAAGCGAAATTTCAACTGGTAAAAAAGTTGCTACAGCTAAAGACAATGCCGCGATTTGGGCGATTTCAACTGTCATGTCTACAGATGTTGAAAGCTTTAACCAAATCTCTGATAGTTTGAACCTTGGGTCTGCAACCGTCGGCGTTGCACGTTCAGCCTCCGAGCAAGTTACCAACCTTCTGCAAGATATGAAGTCTTTGATTGTGTCTGCACAGGAAGAAAATGTTGACCGGAGTAAAATCCAGACTGATGTCACAGAACTCGTGGCTCAAATCGGTTCTATTGTCGGTGCGGCACAATTTAACGGCCAAAACCTGATTTCAGGCGGCGGTAGCATCAATATTCTGTCGTCTCTCGACCGCGCATCCGATGGCTCTGTAACAGCTTCTAGCATCGGCGTTAACCGCGTTGACCTGGCAACATCAACAGCCGTAGCCGGCGTAACAGCACTTGCTGGAACTGATGGCGGCGCTGCAACATTGGCTGATGGTACTATTACAGCAGGCGCGTCAGAAACTCTGACCCTGGCAGCCGGCGCATTGGCTGACGGAACTAGTTTTGAGTTTAATATTGGCGGCACAAATAGCATTTCATATGTGTCTCGTGCAGGCGATACGCTCAATGATGTGGCTCGCAACCTCAAGAGCTTGACAGACGCGGCCGGTATCGCAGGTATTACTGTTGATATTACCCAAGTGGCGGATCCATCTTCGACAGATACCGTTATTACGTTCAATAATGCAAATGCGGGCGATGTTGCTATTACTAGGACGGCGACAACCAAAGACGGTACATCTGGCGGCGGTTTAGCCGGGTTAGACGCCGTTGATGTTTCGACAAATGCAGGCGCCGCGGCAGCTCTGACAAGCATTGAAGGGTATCTGCAAACAGCTATTGATGCCTCTGCAAGCTTCGGTTCAAAGCAGACACGTATCGAAAATCAGGTTGAATTTGTTTCGACCCTGACAGACTCGCTAAAAACAGGCATTGGCGCCTTGACAGATGCAAATCTGGAAGAAGCTTCAGCTCGTTTGCAGTCTCTACAGGTTCAGCAGCAGCTTGGTGTTCAGGCGTTGTCAATCGCCAACCAAGGTCCGCAGCAGCTTTTGGCACTCTTCCGATAGAAGGTTCCATTATAATCCGGCCGGAGCGGTTTTCCGCTCCGGCCACCCCAAATAAATAACTCAGGATGAGAAGGTCAGTTTTCTGATGATGAATAGTTACCAAGCCCGACATGGATATAAAACTGTGCAGCGGGAAATGAATTCTGATAAAGCGATTGAATTAAAAGTTTTCACCGCTGTGACATCCGCGCTTAGCCGTGTTGATAATGGGGCTATTGATGGGCCTACCAAATTGGCCGAGGCGCTTGTCGATAATGCAAAACTCTGGAGTGTTTTGTTTGTCGATTTGGTTAACCCGGAAAACCCGCTTCCCTTGGACTTGAAAACCAACCTTGTAGCTTTGGCCGAATTTACTCAAGTTCAGACACTTAAAGTGCTCGGCGGCGAGGCTGACCACCAGATACTCATAGATATTAACCAGTCTATTATTACGGGTTTGCGCCAAAGCGCAGCCTTGCCTGAAAACACCATAACCCCCCAAATAGAGGCAGCATAATTATGGCCGGTCTTGTTCTTAGTCTTAAACCCAATGAAAAATTTCTCGTCAATGGCGCTTTGCTTAGCAATGGGCCGAAGCGCGGGCAAATCTGCGTTGGTGATGATGATGTTAACGTTCTGCGTATGAGCGATGTCATTCACCCTAGTGAGGTCAATACGCCTCTTCGCCGCGTTTATTATGCGGCCCAGATTATTTTGTCAGGCGATGTTGGTGCGATTGAAATTGACGCCGATATTCGTAAAGGTCTTGAGGCCTTGGCTACTGTTTTTGCAGATACGCCGCTTTTGAAAAATATTGAAAAAGCTATAGCCGCTGCTGTAAACGCTCGATATTATTCTGTGCTCTGCGCTTTAAAACCGCTCTTACCCATTGAAGACCAACTTCTTACGCACCCGGTGCCCAGCTTCTCTCATGATGAAGTATTGTCGGCGATGGCGGGTTAAACCTTGCTATGCCGTTTACGCCCGTCATACCAGCTTCCGGATTGGCCGGTTGGAATTTTCTGAAATCTTCCCTCGATACTCAAACAGAAATTTTCAACCGGTCACCGGATATCCAAAGAGATATTGACTATTTCACTTCCAATATCGGTAGCGTTGAATCATTGGATGACTTTATGGCAGATCGCCGTCTTTTAAAGGTGGTTCTTGGAGCTTTCGGCCTCAGCGATGAAATCAACAAAGGAGCCTTTGTTCGAAAAATTCTTGAGGAGGGCGCGGTTGATAGTCAATCTTTTGCCGTGCGTTTGAATAATTCTGATTATCTTGACCTCGCGAGAAGTTTCGTTGTTGGGGAAGACGGGCAATTGAGTATTGACGCGGACACAGCAGCCCAAATTGCGGCGCAATATCAAACTGAAGTGTTCGAAGTTGAGGTCGGCAATGTTGATAACGCCATGCGTTTGGCGTTAAACTTTGAACGCGATATTGCTGATCTCGCCCGTCGCGATTTATCGGAAAATGCAGGATGGTTTAAGGCTATGGCCTCAATTCCTATCCGAACAGTTCTGGAAGGCGCATTTAATTTGCCGGAAGGGTTTTCGCAGCTCGATTTGGATCGCCAGAAAGATATCCTATCGGATAAGGCCTATAGTCTATTTGGCGGAAAAACGGTAGATATATTTGACGACCCTGAGATCATTGAAACAACAATCCGGCGGTTTTTATTGCGCCGGCAAATTGAACAAGGGCCATCGGCGTCCACGCCCGGTTTTGCGGCCATAGCTATTTTAAATGGCGGTCTTGGCAGCGCAGGCATAACTAATCTTCTATTGTCAAATAGCTAGGGTTTAAGATGGTTTTCTTCGGTGTTGTTTTCGTTTGGGGCCTCATGATTTGGGGTTATTGCTTCAGAGATTGAGGTTTCGTCAGGCGTGTCCAAGATGTTATGAAGAGACTGAAAATTCATATCTATATTGGGTTCGCCAATTTGGCCAATAAAGGCATCGAGTTTTGGGTAAACTGAAATCGCTTTATCAAGCTCGGCATCTGATCCGCTGACATAGAGACCGGCCTGTATAAGCGTGCGGGAGTCTTCATATTGCGTAATATATTTTCGGGCTTTGAGCAGGTCATTATTTTCTGATTGCGTTGCAGCTTCGGGGAGGGCGCGAGAGATGCTACGAGAAAGATTGATGGCAGGGTAGCGGCCACGTTCGGCAATCTCGCGATCCAAAATGACGTGGCCGTCAAGAATGCCGCGTACCATATCAGCGATAGGTTCTTCCATATTAGATCCGGCGACAAGAACACTAAAGACCCCAGTAATGTCGCCCGTAGATTCAATGCCGGGCCCTGCCCGTTCACAGAGAGCCGCGAGCGCGCCAAAGGTTGAAGGTGGATAAGCCCGCAGAGACGGGACTTCGCCCGCTGTTAAAGCGACATCCCGGTGCGCCTCAGCATAGCGCGTGATGGAGTCAAAGAGGAATAAAACCTGTTTCCCCTGATCCCGGAAATATTCGGCAGTCGCCATTGCGAGAAGGGCTGTTCGGAGTTTAAGCGCAGATAGCTCATTTGAAGTGGCAACAAATAGGATTGATTTTTTCATACCTTCGGGGCCGAGCGTTTTTTCAACAAAATTTCGAACCTCTCGCCCGCGCTCACCGATCAATGCAATGATATTAATATCAGCATTACTGGCCTTGGCGAGTGTTCCCAATAAGGTGGATTTACCAACGCCTGATCCGGCAAAAAGTCCAATCCGCTGGCCTTGGCAGAGCGGCAAGAATGTATCAATTGCCGCCACGCCCGTTTGTAGCCGCGGCCCAAGAGCTTTGCGTAAAATAGCTTCGGGTGGCCGGGCTTGTAGAGGCGCAGGGCGTAGGCCGGGTAGCGGCATATGCCCGTCAACAGACCGCCCGGCATGATTTAAAACCCGCCCAATCCAGTCATCTGAAGGACGCGGCGGACGATCTTCGGATATATAGACCCGCTGCCCGACCCTTAACCCCACCGGACTGCCATGCATCATAGCGATGCCGGCTTCGTCTTGAAGCGAAATGATTTCGCCGCGGAGTTCAGCGCCGTTATCTGTGTGGATCGCAACCAGATCGCCCAAACGGATAATGGCCGATAAGCCTGTGAAGGAAATAGACTGGGCGCCGATATGTGTAACATGCCCCCAAAGAGACGTGGCGGGGGTTGGAGGTGTTTCGCGTAGGCTGCATTCAAAACTCGTTTTATAGGCGGCGGGGGCTGCAAGCATGTCTTGATGTGTCCTAGTAAAATAGTTTATTAATAATTTGTTCAACTATCTGGTGTAATTATTAGATAATCGTTAACTATGATGACAAGGATTGTTTCATCATGCTCAGTAATATCAAATTACTCGACACGATGTCGGCCATGGCGGGGCACGCTGCCCGGCGTCATGCTGTCATCGCTGACAATATCGCAAATGCGGACACCCCTAACTTCAAGGCAAAAGACCTTCAGCCCTTCGCCCAAGTTTTTGACGCGGCAGCGCAGGGTCAACAGAACATAAAATCACTACACGCACAAATCATAGAGATGGAGACAGGTGATGTCGCTTCGCCCAATGGCAACACAGTGTCGCTGGAACAACAAATGATGCTGTCCGTACAGACAAAGGGTGATCATGATATGGCCCTCGCTGTTTATAAAAAATCTCTTGATATGATGAAAATGGCACTCGGCAAGAATATTTAAACCTAAACCCACGCTGTCAGGAGATTAGCGTACCCGCATAATTTTAACAAACGCAGGAGGCGTTTATGGGACCCAGTTCAATTTCAAAAGCCATGTCTGCCGCAAGTAGCGGGATGAATGCACAGGCCTTTCGGTTGCGTATTGTCAGCGAAAATCTGTCTAATGCTGATACCCATGGGTATCAGCGCAAACTCGTTAGCTTTGATCATCAGGTCAATAAGCTATCCGGCGCGCCCGGTGTAAGAATTGATGATGTCATGCTCGACCACAGCCCGGGCGAGCTTTTATTTGACCCAAACCACCCGCTTGCTGATACCCAAGGCTATGTTGCGATGTCCAATGTTGATATGATGATCGAACTAGCGGATGCGCGCGAAGCGAGCCGAAGTTATGAAGCCAATCTTTCCACTTTCAAACAGGCCGCCCAGATGTATGGCAGCCTGATTGATCTATTGCGTCGATAGGAGACCGCTATGGAACCTGCATCTCTCGGCGCAGCGCGCCACTATCAAATTGCCCGGCAGGCGCTCAGCCCTGATAATCTGAAAAGCGGCGCGAAGCTCACAGGGGCGGAGGCAAAACAATCCCCTTTGGCACAAGGCCTACAAGAATTTTCGCAAGTCTTTGAGAAAGTCGAAACCACGACCCAGGCCATGAGCACGGGGCAGGGCGATGCTCATTCCGTGGTTGAAGCTCTGGCGACTGCCGAAGTTGCGTTGGAAGCAGCGGTGACCATCCGTAACCGTGTTGTCGAAGCTTACCAAGAACTACTACGAATGCCGGTGTAATGTCCGAGGCTGAAATTTTATCAGTTCTGCGGGAGTTTTTATGGGGTGCGGCTTTGATGGCCATGCCTTTATTGGTCGCAGCCCTTGTTGTGGGTCTTGTGATCGGCCTTCTACAGGCTTTGACCGCCATTCAGGAAATGACCCTGACATTCGTGCCCAAACTTGCTGTCATGTTGATCGTATTTTTTATGTCCGCTGGTTATATGGCGCGTATATGCGTTAGTCTGTTCGATAATCATGTTATTCCTGCGATAGCCGGATAAGCCGCTGATTTTTAAATGCCAAAGCTGACCTTTTCTTCTTTTAATAATTCGACAGTGTTCTTGTCGATGGGCTTGATGATGATTATCATCATGATGGTTCTGCCTGTACCGTCCTGGGTGCTTGATGCAGGGCTAACAATATCTTTTGCCTTTGCGATTTTAATCTTCACTATCACGCTATTTATCGAGCACCCGCTTGACTTCTCTTCATTTCCGGCTGTGCTCTTGGCATCGCTACTTTTGCGGCTCTCGCTCAATATTTCTTCAACCAAGCTGATCATCGGGAATGGCCATACGGGTGTGGATGCGGCGGGCGGCGTTATTGAGGGTTTTGCCATGTTTATTATGGGCGGTAATATCTTTATTGGCCTTATCGTTTTTTCGGTTCTTGTCATCGTTAATTTCATGGTCATCACAAAAGGTGCGGGCCGCATGGCCGAGGTCGGTGCTCGCTTTGCTTTGGATGCTATGCCGGGCAAGCAAATGGCGATTGATGCCGATCTGGCTGCGGGGGCGATCAGCCATCAAGAGGCGAGCCTAAGACGGACAGCAGAACAGGAAGAAACGGCCTTTCTGGGGTCTCTAGACGGGGTTTCAAAATTTATGAAAGGTGATGCTATTGCGAGTATTCTCATTACCTTGCTCAATCTTATAGCCGGCATAGCTATCGGTGTTGGCGTGCATAAAATTGGCTTTGGCGAGGCGGTTAAAAACTATTCGGTTTTAACTGTCGGAGACGGCCTTGTCTCGCAAATTCCCGCTGTCATTATTTCCATTGCAGCAGGTTTGCTCCTGTCCAAAGGCAGAAGCGAAGGTACGGTTGATTATGCGATGTTCAAACAATTTTCGCAATATCCAGCGGCCTTGCTCGCAGTTTCGGGTATTATGCTCGTTTTTGCTTTTTTCCCCGGACTGCCTTTTGTGCCCTTTATGATAGGGTCGAGTGTGTTAGTTTATGCGGCCTATCGATCCTACCGGACTCAAGAGGCGGCGAAGGACCAAGCTGCCGAAACGACTAAGATAGAACAAGATGAGCCAAAAGTGCCGCTGCTTGGTGATACGCTCGATATTGACGAGGTTCATGTTGAACTCTCCAAGGAGCTTGTTCCTGTCGCGATGAGTGAGGATTTTGGCTTTGATCAGCGCGTGGAAAAAATCCGTAAATATATTGCCACCGAGTTTGGTTTTATCCTGCCCTCTATCCGCCTGACTGATAATGCACAACTTGAATCCAACACCTACCGTATAAAAATTCAAGGCACAGAAGTGGCCACGAATATGCTGCGGCCCGGTCATGTTCTGGCCTTGATGGAAACGGCGGATCATCCTGAAATTCCGGGGGTAAATACCCGCGAGCCCGTCTACAATGCCCCAGCCAGATGGGTTACTAAAGACCATCAGGATGAATTGATGATACTCGGCATTCCGACGGTTGAAGTGACAGAAGTTCTAGCCACCCACCTGCTCGAAACCGTACAGGCGAATTTTACAAAACTTCTGACCCGCCGCTCTTTACGCGATACGCTGGATACATTTAAGGACGTGACAGATCCTGACCGTGCGGCGTCTAATAAAAAACTATTGGAAGAGTTTTTACCCGAAAAAGTCCCGATGGAGACTTTGCAAGCGGTTTTGCGCCTGCTTTTGGAAGAACGGATTTCCATTCGCAATATCCCGGTTATTTTGGAGACCATTGCCGAAGCCCGCACGTCTTTGACGGCCATTGACCAGATAGCAGATTTTGTGCGCCGCCGGATGAGTTATCAATTTATCACAAAGCTGAGAGACACGCAGGGGCGCCTTCCACTTGTTCAAATCGGGCCTGACTGGGAAACGCAATTTTCCGGGCACGAAATTACGGATGGAACCGGCCGCGTCGATATTGCCTTGCCGCCGGATGAATTTAACCGTTTGGCCAGTTCGGTGAAGGAACAGCTTGATAATGCAGCCACTCAGGGGCATTTCGCGGCGGTGGCTACAAGTGCCAAGCGCCGCCGTTTCCTTAAGACCGTGCTCACGGCCAAGGGCATTCGTAATCCGGTGATTTCTTATGAGGAGATCATGTCCACTGAACGTCCGGCTATTGTCGGAGTGGCGTAGTGGAATTCCTGACGGTATTTTCTGATATTCTTGTCGAGAATATTGTATTTTTAGTGCCGGTCATTGCTATTTTCACGCGGTTATCCGTCTTTATATATTTGCTTCCGGGACTTGGTGAAACGGTTATTCCGCAGCGCGTGCGGCTCTCATCCGCGTTTTTGATTACCTGGATATTGGTGCCACTCTTAACGCCGTCATTAGTCCTGCCGGATGTGACGCTGATCAGCGGAACTGTGTTGATTGCCAAGGAAGGATTCCACGGTTTTGTGTTGGGCTTTGCCTTTCGTTTGATGATCTTTGTCTTGCAAATTTTGGGAAATATTGTCTCGCAAGCCTTGTCGATTTCCCAAGTCTTGGGTGAGGGTATTGCCACAGAACCGAATACGACGATCAGCACGCTTTTAATGATGGCTGGGATCACGTTGCTAGTGACGATGGATATACATGTTGAGGCTATTGGCGTGTTTTACCGCAGCTATGAGACATTTCCCTTAGGCACGACGCCCAATATGGGGAATGTAGCTTATTGGATGACGCATAAAGCCATGGGCATGTTCAGTTTTGGCGTCACATTAGCCTTGCCCTTCATCATTTTAAACTTTGTCTATAATCTCATGCTCGGCTTTCTGAACCGCGCGATGCCGCAGCTTATGGTCTCTTTTGTTGGTATGCCGGCAATCACCGGGGCAGGGTTGTTTCTTTTGGTTATCGCTACGGGCAGCATATTGCTGTTTTGGGTGCAAGAATATCCCCGTAGTTTTGATGGATTTTACGATCTTTCTGTCGGCAGCCTCGCACGATGAGTGAGGGCAGCGATAATGATGGCCAAGAAAAGAATTTTGAGGCCTCTGAGACCAAGATCAAAAAATCGCGGGATAAGGGAGATACGCCTCAATCTACTGAAGCCAACACCTTTATGCTCTATATGGGGTTTTTGGTTGTTATTTTAATGGTCGGCGGGACAGTCATGAAGCAGTTGTTTTCTACACTATCTGCTATGCTTGCCCGCCCCTCAACGCTTGGACATATGGTTTTACAAGATCAGGACGCCGGGCCTTTTACAGATATGCTGATACGTATCGTGGTGGTTATATCTCCAGTCTTTCTTATCCCGATAGTGTTTATTTTGGGGTCGTTAATTATGCAGCAAGCTATTGTGGTTGCACCGGAGAAAATTAAACCGAAATTATCCCGTATTTCCCCCATTTCCAATGCGAAACAGAAATACGGCCCGAATGGTATGGTTGAGTTTTTGAAGCGCTTGGCGAAACTCTCCTTTATTTCCGTGATTGCGGCCCTGTTTTTTTACCAAGCCTTTTTTGAACTGGCGAGCCTAAGCGCGTTGCCAGCTTATCATCTCTTGATAGAAATGAAAGCGGTGGCACTGAAGCTTACTTTTTACATGCTGATTGCAACCGGACTGATTACCTTGATTGACCTGCCTTATGCCCGTTTTGCGCATATGAAGAAGCTCCGTATGACCTTTCAAGAGATTAAAGACGAGTCCAAGGAAAATGAAGGCGATCCGCATATGAAACGGGCGCGGCGGATGCAAGCAGAAGGGATTTCAAAATCCGGTATGTTGCGTGATGTTGCCAAGGCTGATGTGGTGATTGTCAATCCAACCCATTATGCGGTGGCTCTGCAATGGTCGCGTGATAAAGGCGCGGTTCCGCTATGCATTGCCAAAGGCGTTGATGAAATAGCCATGCGCATTCGCGAACGCGCCAAATTGCATGATATTTCGATTCATTCTGACCCAGCCTGCGCCCGTTCGCTTTACGCCATGATTGAAATAGGCGACGGTATCAAGCCTGAGCATTATGCAGCCGTCGCTGCTGCCATTCATTTTGCCGATAAAATGCGGCCTAAATCTTATTAGGATATATGAATAATTTAGAGAAAATTTGCGATGTTCTCGGTTTGAAACGCTCACGCACGGAGCGCGAAATTGCGGTGCTTAAAAACCGACTGCTTGCTCTGGATATGAAAATTTCGACTTTAGAAGTCCGAAAGGGCCATATGAATGACGCCGTGTTTTTGGGCGAAATATCACCCGACGACCCTGTTGGTGATGCCTTGCGGTTAGGGCGATGGCAGGAAGCTGTATATTATAAGGTTCAAGGTCTTCAGGCCGAAAAAAAAACCATCTTGGATGTCCTCAGGCTTGAACAACAGGCCTTAAAGGAAATTCTCATAAAAGAGGACATCATCAAGGCGCGCGCTAAAGCGGCTCGCCATAAGGATGAGCAAACCCGTCTTGAAAGCGAATCATCAACACGTCTTGAAAATTGGGTGCTTCGGCCGCCGCGTTTTTTATAAGCTAAGCTTTTGGAGAAACTTCCTCCTAAGTAAGTAAATTCAGCCAATATTCCAAATCTACAACATGAACGCGTGAGATTATCATTATTTCTCCCTTTATGTGGCGCACCTTCGTATTGATAAATGGTGGCTGATTGGGATTTGAAGCCTTATACAGTCGAATGTGGGGTTCAGTGTAATTTGCTTGGAAGCGGGGTTCATTCAGATCGATTCTTTATAAGATTGAGATGTGTGACAAATTCATAAGTAAATTACGAGGCTAACTTGTTGGACTTTCGATGCATAAATATACTGATGTCATGTATAAGGTGGGCAGATTGAGTTTTGGCAAAAGGCCATACTCATTAGATGTCGCGATATAGATTGTATGAACGACTTGCTTGCAGCCATGACAGGTGTCGATGAAGCCGGAGAAATCGATTCTCTCCGGAGTGCTCTTAGTGAGTATCTTGTGTCATGTGGTGTTAACAATGTATTTTATAGGCATATCCCGCTTATCGCCGACGATAGTTTTGATTCCAATAATATTTTTGTGAAGGGTTTCCCCAAATCTATCATTGATCGTTACATAGATGGAAGATTTTATGAATCTGATATCGTGCAAATGCAGGCCCTTACGCTAAACGGGGCTTATGACTGGCTCAATATTGAAGTCATGCAAGATGCCATGGAGTCTCAAATTGAATTCATAAATTTACTTACGGAATATATGGGCAACAATATTCTTGTTCTGCCTGTCTATGGCGCCTCTAATCGATCCGGTTATTTCTGTTTGAGTTTTGAAAACCGGCAAGCCGATATCAATAGCCACACGCTTCGAAAATGCCAGATAATATGTAATTACACTCATATGGTGTATACGCAATATATAACTCGTAAAAAATCTTCTACGGAAACTCTGTCTGCTAGAGAATTAGAAATCATCCGTTGGGTTGCGCGCGGCAAAAGTAATTCCGTTATTGGCGATATTGTGGGCATTTCCAGACATACAGTAGATTCATATCTGCGCCGGATCTTCATTAAACTGGAAGCCACAGATAGAACGACGGCGGCTCTAAAGGCCTTAAATATGGGACTGATCATTTCCTAAGCCATATTTCCCACTCTGATTTTCAATTTAGCTAAGATTGAATAATGGCAGGGCTAAGTAAATGCGTCACACGCATATGCGTGGCCTCATTTGATTCACCTAAAACAGACCCCTGTGATTGATTCACCGTGCCTGACTCGCCATGTATGTGCCCCGTTAGGTAAGTTCTATTTTTGCGTGTCCTTCTTTGTATTTGTAATTGCATGTGGATCTGAAGAAACTCTTATCTAGGATAAAATTATGAATACCGAAGCTACATTAAAATCTGAACTTGATACTGTTAATATTAAAGTTGCGGTGCCTACAACCTCTTTAACGGATGTCATTGCTGAATATAAAGCGATTGCGATCAAGCTCAACCTTTTCGCTGATGCCGTGCCTGAGACGCGTATTGAGCAAAAAGAGCTGATTGAGAAAGAAACACGCTTGCTGGATAATCAAGCTGCCCTTCTCGAAACAGCACTTTCTCGCCCAATAAACAGCCTTGATGATGCAAAAGCCGTTCTGACGCTTTGGCATTATGAGGTCGTGCAAAGTCAATCTGCGGATAGTCTGACCGCCGCTGATGAACTCGTCAATTCCGCCTATGAATTTCTTAAAACCGCCTAAGCGATACGCCTCTTCTGCTTGCGTAAACTTAGGCAGTGAGGCGATGCAATTGAGGAGATTGTAATGACCAAAACGATGAATACACGCTCTGCTACGGCTGTGGATGTTCATGTCGGGCGGCGCCTAAAGGCATTGCGGCGTGGGCATGATTTAAGCCAAACACAACTTGGCGGCCATGTTGATGTCACCTTTCAGCAAATTCAAAAATATGAAAAAGGCGTCAACCGCATCAGTGTTAGCCGTTTATGGCGGTTTTGTGAATATTTTGATGTCCGCCCGGATTATTTCTTTGAAGGCTTATTGGAAGTGTCCCGTGAAACTGAAGGTCTTAAGACACCTTATATTTTGCAAAATTTCTGCCAGGACACATCATTTGGCAGCCAGCCACTCACGCTGTTGAAAATGGCTTAATTTTACCTGTACTTAGGAGGCGTAATCAAGCTGAGTTGATTGCGTCTCTTTACTGAGTTTTGCCGCATTCCAGTTTATGAGAATTGTTCGTGTCAGGACATCTTGTCGTAAGGGCTTGCCAATCGCATCGTTCATGCCGATATTACGGTAGACACGTTTGTGCTGGTATTCAGTATCAGCGGTTAGCGCGATGATAATAACTTCAGACCAAGGGGCTTTACTTTCCCGAATGGCCAAAGTGGCTTCGACACCGTTCATTTCCGGCATATGGATATCCATTAAAATCAGGTCGACGGGGTTATTGGCAAGAATATCCAACGCTTCTTGGCCGTTTTTTGCGTATAATGGTTGTGGGAAGTCGGGCGAAAGAAAAATACTGACAACTTCGCGATTCACTTCACTATCATCGACAACTAGAATTCGGGGAAGAGTTTGTTTTTGCGTACCCGAATATATTGAAAACAGGTTTTTGATGTGGTTGGAGTTTTGTTTTGCTGAAAAATGGCTTAGTTTCGCCGTGACGTCTTGCTTTGGCGTTACGGCTTCTAACAAAGGGGCGGGCTGAGGTTCGTCGAGCAAATCTTGTTGCGGCTTTTCAGTGTCCACCGCTAAATGTGCCAATTCCAAAATGGCCATTTTTCCAAGAATTTTACCGTTTGGGAGCATGCTTAGTGCTAATTCATAGACTGTACCATTGATGGGTAACTTATATAAAACATCCTCAGCTATATTTATGGCCTGTAGTTTGGTTTTTGCGTCTGATAAAACGTTGTGATCCTCATCACTTTCAGGCGAGACAATATACTCCAGCATTGAGAACACAGATATGCCTTGCAGTCTTTGAGCAGTAGGTAGTGAATAAGTGTCGACAAAACTCGCACTCACAAATGATAGATCGAGATTGGGGTATAAAATAAACATATATGGGTCTGTCCAATAATTTGGGCATTCTATTTTGTATCTATAACAAAGTAGCAAATAAACACTAATAAAGAGTAATATTATAAAAACACTATTATATTAATCTCTTATTAGGTGTATATAGGCATATACGCACTTGTAAGGCGACACATCCACTTCCTGCCTTACGAACAAACTCCATTCACACCGGACTTGTTCAAACTTCAAATGACCTGGCGGCAGTTCCCAAAGCAAGCTGTCAGGTCATTTTTTAGGTTATAAATTCACTATGATCAGAGTTTGAATTACCTTATCGGCATTCTAACATCAGCAAGCTTCCATACGCCACAGCGTTTGTCATTCTTGACCACCCTGGCAGGCTGGTGAGCATCAAGACTATTCTCTAAAAAAGTATAGATATTTGCATTACATAGCATGTTTTATATTAAACACAGGAACGGAATTTTTAAGCTAGTTTGGCGCGGGAGGGGGGATTATAACAGGGTTAGGTGGAAATTCTCATTGCGCTGGCAACATTTCTGCAATCAACTTCCCAATCTCGTCTTGCTCCATCACGCCGCGTACTTTTTCTGCGCCGGGGCCTCTGGCATAGAGCGGCACGTCTTCGCCGCCATGGGTTTCGCTGCCTAGTTTGACGGCGGTTTGTTGGCGGAAGTCTTTGGCTTGTACCATGTTGTCGGTGAGCGCCGGACTATCGGCTTCGCGCACATTCGGGCCGTTATGATAGCCGAGTGTGGTATAGGGCTTGCCGTCTTCGGCTTTCTTATAGTCATCTGCGCCCGCCTCTTTGACGAGGCCCAAGATTGGATTGCCCCGCACGGGATAACCCGCCATGGTAAAAACATGGCTGTGATCGGCGGTGACTAATATGAGCGTATCATCGCCCGTCTTGGCTTTGGCGGTTTTCACAGCTTCGTTCAGCGCCTGCATATCGGTCAGGGCGCGGAAAGCATTGGTGCCGTGATGGGCGTGGTCGACACGCCCCGCCTCGACCATCAGCACAAAACCGTCTTCGTCAGCGGAGAGGCGGTCAATGGCAGTGCCTGTCATTTCAGCGAGAGAAGGTTCATCCGTCTCGGCCCGGTCAGCCTCAAAACTCATATGGGAGCGGTTGAAAAGTCCGCGTAATTTGCCTTCTCCAGCGGCTAACATCTCAGATTTATTTGTTGTGTATATAAAGTCCGTTTTAAGACTCTCAATTTGCGCGTCGGTAAATTCTTTCCAGCCGCCGCCTAGAATGACCTCGGCCCCGCTCTCAACCATTTGCTGAGCGAGGCTTTTACAGTTAAAAGAGGCAATTTTCTCGGGGATGTCTCTGTCATGTTCCCAACCCCGGCTATCGGCATGGCCATACATAGCGGCGGGAGTAGCATGGGTGATGCTGGCGGTAGAGATGATGCCGACAGCTTTGCTGGCGGCCATGGCCTTTTCGCTCAGCGTGGCTGGGGCCGCAATATCGCCGCAGCCCTGAAGTTCCTGACCCGGCTCGACATTAATGACGCCGATATTGGTTTTATAGCCCGACATAATGGCCGTCGCCGTTCCGGCGCTGTCCGGCACTTGGGCATTGGTATTATAAGTCTTGATTAAGGCGAGATGACCAAAATCCTCAAAGGCGAGCGCGTGTTCTTCGCCCTTCATCCCTTTGCTCTGCCCATCAAAGATACGGGCGGCGGTGACAGTCGAGACGCCCATGCCGTCGCCGATAAAGAGGATGATGTTCTTTGGGCGCTGGTTTTGCTCAGTAGAGGCGGCCGGTTTGTCGTCCCCGGTATCCACAGCCGCCGTGCAGGCTGTTAGGATAAGGGCTATTGCCGAGCTTGCTACTGATATCATCAGGGTTTTTGTCATACTAATCTCCTTTTACCGCCCGATTATCAAGGCGGCGATCCTCATTTCTAAAAATCTATAACGGATTCGGGGCGAAATCAGCAGAAAAATTTGCTTTTGAGATTGCTCTACGGATATTTAGTAAAGACAATCCTCGCTTATTAGTGTGGGTTTTGCGCAGCGACGGCCCGCGCGCGGTAGATATCAGGCGTGGCAGAGTTTGCGCGCGGCCATGGCGATGGACGTGCGAGATATAAGTTTGAGCGTAAGCGGAGGCATCAGGCTCTGATCAACTCTGCGTATCAAAATGCACCGGAACAGCGTCTAAGGCATTGATGTACAGGTTGTTGTTCCGCCAAATCCGGTGATGGTTGATTCTAAGCGGTCCCGCATGGGCTGAGCCCCTGGCAATGACTGTATCTGGGGGAAGTTTTCATCGCAGACCGCTGTGAACATTTGTTGATAGACGCCTAGGAAAGCGGCATCGCCACCGGTGCCGTTTATGATCTGGCCTTCTTCGACAAAATCCCTGCCTAGAGTATGGCGGCACTCCGCTGTATTGCAGAAGGTTGAATTTTCCGTGATATTGGCGCGGAGCGTAATTTGTCCGGCTCCTTCGGTCTCGGATTCTGCCCACTGATTAAAAGCCAGAATAATCGGAGTCACATCAGGTTGGAGGTCATTATTCTGCACGCCGTTAATCATATTGCCAATGTAATTGCAATCATCCTGATCACTGTCGCTGTAAAGAGCATAATCATTCGACGAATGGTTAAAAGAATCATACATATAATTGCGTTCGACATAATTTGTCTTGATGTCGGTGATAGGGGCGCTGCGCTGGGCGCCAGATACATATATCTGGCCATTGATAAACAGGTTCTGTCCTGTGCTCACATCAATCAGGGCGTTTTCCTCGATACGGTTGTTGTAATTATACACAAAGCGCATGGCCTCTTGGGAACCTAGCAGAACACCGCCATTATCGATTGCAAATTGAACAACGCTGGGAGCCCACTCGAAATAGTGAAACTCGCGGCCCACATAAAAACTGTCCGCGCCCTCAACCTTGGCTGCGATTGCTAATTGGCGCGGGCCAACCACGGCTATAGCTGTGAAATAAGTGTTAGCGATATAATTGTGATGCACCCGGTTATTAGAGCTTTGATCGAGCAGGATCGCGACCGAAGCCCATTGCTCCATGCCGATATATTCAATCCGGTTAAAGGCGATCTCGTTGTCCCGGTTGACATCGCCGTATCCCGGCCCGCGCCCGGCAAGGCCAATACCGCCCCTGCCGAGATAGGAAAGCGTATTATTGTTAATTGTGATGTTCTGGCCATAGCGGTCAACCCGCACACCCGTGCCGCCGCTTTTGGTGAATGTGCTGTTGCGCACTGTAATATTGGTGGCATTGCGTATGCGCAGAAGCGCGTCCGGCTCATCAACCACCATCCATTCATGCTGGGCCGTGATATCGTTGCTCTCAATAACTCGGTAATCGCCGCCAGTAAATGTAATGCCGTCAAAGATGATATTGGAAACGGGTGTTGTCACTGCGGCATTACCATCTAGAGTGCCATCATCTATCCGGATCAGTTCCGTGAGTTGGGGCACGAAAATATCGTCAGTGCCACTGCGGGGCCACAAGTAAATTTTTCCGTCCAGTGAGGCCCATTCCCCAGGGGCGTCAATGCCTTCAATTGTATTCATAATCCAGGCCTGGGGTGCGCCTTCCGCCACATCCTGACGCAGCTCATACAGTCCGGGTACAGCGGTTTGAATTCGGTCACCGCTAAATGATGCAATTGGCAGAATGTCTTGATGCCAGGGCAAAACCGAAACCCTGAGATCATATTGGGCCGCCTTGTTCCAGTCTACAGCAGTGCCAGGCGTATAGCGCATATTGGACATGCTCACCTGGGCGCCCTGATCGTAATTATTACACTCCAGGCATCCCATATCAAACCCGGTTTCGGTCGTAGAAAATTGTGCGGAGGCGGAACGTTCCATCCAAGGCTCGCTGGCATCTTGCAAATACCGGACATGGCCAATACCTGCTGGCAGATCAGCCACCATGATATTGCCGGTAAAATTTGTCCACCCCGTGACCTGTACAAGCGAGGTAAATACTGGCGTGGCTCCCGCCGCCGCTTGGAAAGTCAAGTCGCTGTAAGAGGCGTCTAGAACCACCGCCTGGGTGAAATCATATTGACCGTCGGCAAATTCAACAACCGTACCGCTCCCCGCTGCGCGCGCTGCATTTGCCGCTGCCTGAAAACTGCGCAAGGCATTGGCGGCAGTATTGCCCCCATTGGCGTCATCTCCATTAGGCGCGACGAAAATCTTCGAAGCACTTGATGGCCGCACCGTAATCACGACGGTGTCACTGGCTTCGCTGCCTCTATCGTCTGTCACTGTGAACGTAAAAGTAATAGCAAGATTGGCCGCCGTATCAGGCGCAGTAAAGCTGGCTGTTGCGGTATCTGCGCCTGTCAAAACAATGGAAGTATCTGAGGAAACCCACTGAAAGGTGATGATGGTGCCGTCACTATCTGTGGCCGTGCCTGCCAATGTGACCGTGCTACGGGCGTTGACGGTGGTGTCAGCACCTGCGTCCACGGTCGGTATTACGTTGGCAAGGGGCTCGATTGTGACAACTAGGGTGTCGCTGGCCATGCCGCCATTATTATCGGTGACCGTCAATGTCATTATGATCGTAATGTTGACCGTTGTGTTTGGTGCCGTAAAGCTGACATTGGCAGTCGTTGCGCCTGTAAGTACAATAGAATTGTCTGAGGCGACCCATTGGAAACGGGCAATTGTGCCGTCACTATCTGCGGCAGTCCCTGTCAAAGAGACCTGTGTTCCGGTCTGTGCGGTAACATTTGCGCCTGCTTCAATTGTCGGCAGAATATTTGCAATAGGCGTGCTGCCGCCGCTACCGGAGCATGCTGTTAAAAACAAAGCCATCAGGGCCATTATAGATAGGGATAGATAGGGATAGATAGGGTCAATAATTTAGTCATTTATCTACCGTCCTTATTTTTGGGAAAATCCTTATAGAATTATATTTGAAAAACTGTCAAGTTCAGGCACAAGGTTGTATTTTATGTAGATAACTAGGTCAATTCACTAGAAATTTGTTTAGAATCGATTTTGCCAGCCTGCCCTCAGGGATAGCTACGCAACTGTCAGGGCAAGGGTTAGCGCAAACCCTCCTGCTGGGGTCATCAGGGTTTTTGTCATAATAACCTCCTTATCGCCGCCGATGGAAAGGACGCGATTCTCATTTTCAAGAATCTATAACGGCTTTGGGGCGGAATCGGCAGAAAAATTTGCTTTTGCAAAGAATATTTGCTATAGAACAGCTTCGGAAACATGAGGATGCCTTAAAAAGCCTCTTATTTCGGGCGAATGACACAGATTGTGGGTAAGTTTTAGCATAAAAACCACAGTTTTATTGGGGTTCTTGTTTAGGCAAAGCCTTATCTGATATTTATGGCAGTTTTTCTGCATATTTGTCAAAAAAGGTGTTGCAAGCCCAAAAACGTTTCCCTATATAGCGCTCCTCGCTGAGGAACACTTAGCGGGCGCCGGGCCTTTTCGGAAGGCCTTTTGTTTTGGAACAAAGTCTGACTGGGTTCCTAGCTGTTTGACATTGTGAATATTGGGAAGAGAGACGCAGGCGGCGTTTGACTGTGACGCAGACTTGGTAACAAGCTGCACATCATTGTTTAACGACTGTTGTTGACGTTTCTCTTTATGAAAATAATGAAATCGCTTGATGAATCTCAGTTTACTGGGGTTCTGATAGAGGTTTTCGTTATTTCTTTGAAACGCACAAGCGCTTTGAACTTCGGTTCAAAACGCCAGTGAATAACGACACAGTCGGAGGACACTCTCAACCTGAGAGTTTGATTCTGGCTCAGAACGAACGCTGGCGGCAGGCTTAACACATGCAAGTCGAACGAGAAACCATCTTCGGATGGCAGACAGTGGCAGACGGGTGAGTAACGCGTGGCAACCTACCTTTTTCTACGGAACAACAGTTGGAAACGGCTGCTAATACCGTATACGCCCTCCGGGGGAAAGATTTATCGGTGAAAGATGGGGCCGCGTTAGATTAGCTAGTTGGTGAGGTAATGGCTCACCAAGGCGACGATCTATAGCTGGTCTGAGAGGATGATCAGCCACACTGGGACTGAGACACGGCCCAGACTCCTACGGGAGGCAGCAGTGGGGAATATTGGACAATGGGCGCAAGCCTGATCCAGCCATGCCGCGTGAATGATGAAGGCCTTAGGGTTGTAAAATTCTTTCGCTAGGGATGATAATGACAGTACCTAGTAAAGAAGCCCCGGCTAACTCCGTGCCAGCAGCCGCGGTAATACGGAGGGGGCTAGCGTTGTTCGGAATTACTGGGCGTAAAGCGTGCGTAGGCGGATTAATAAGTTAGAGGTGAAATCCCAGGGCTCAACCCTGGAACTGCCTTTAAAACTGTTAATCTTGAGTTCTGGAGAGGTAAGTGGAATTCCTAGTGTAGAGGTGAAATTCGTAGATATTAGGAGGAACACCAGAGGCGAAGGCGGCTTACTGGACAGATACTGACGCTGAGGCACGAAAGTGTGGGTAGCAAACAGGATTAGATACCCTGGTAGTCCACACCGTAAACGATGAGAGCTAGTTGTCTGCAGGCATGCCTGTAGGTGACGCAGCTAACGCATTAAGCTCTCCGCCTGGGGAGTACGGTCGCAAGATTAAAACTCAAAGAAATTGACGGGGGCCCGCACAAGCGGTGGAGCATGTGGTTTAATTCGAAGCAACGCGAAGAACCTTACCTACCCTTGACATGCCGGTCGCGATTTCCAGAGATGGATTTCTTCAATTCGGTTGGACCGTGCACAGGTGCTGCATGGCTGTCGTCAGCTCGTGTCGTGAGATGTTGGGTTAAGTCCCGCAACGAGCGCAACCCTCACTGTTAGTTGCCAGCATTTAGTTGGGCACTCTAGCGGAACTGCCGGTGCTAAGCCGGAGGAAGGTGGGGATGACGTCAAGTCCTCATGGCCCTTACGGGTAGGGCTACACACGTGCTACAATGGCGCTGACAGAGGGTTAATCCCTAAAAGGCGTCTCAGTTCGGATTGTCTTCTGCAACTCGAAGACATGAAGTTGGAATCGCTAGTAATCGTGGATCAGCATGCCACGGTGAATACGTTCCCGGGCCTTGTACACACCGCCCGTCACACCATGGGAGTTGGTTCTACCCGAAGGTGGTGCGCTAACCAGCAATGGAGGCAGCCAACCACGGTAGGGTCAGCGACTGGGGTGAAGTCGTAACAAGGTAGCCGTAGGGGAACCTGCGGCTGGATCACCTCCTTTCTAAGGATGGTCTTGTCGATCTTCGGTCAATTTATTGACCACGCATTGATTTGACCTCGTAGAAAATATTAGGTCCATGTGCCTCTCCGGCATTATGGATCACATAACGGCCAAGCGCCGTCTTCGTTTCTCTTCCCTTTGATCGTAACTGCGACTGCGGTGCAATATGGCACCCGATAGCGTTACGTTGTGTTGAAATGGCCTATTTGAGCGCCTGTTTTCAAACAGAAGTGTTATGGAGGCCGGTAGCTCAGTTGGTTAGAGCGCGCCCCTGATAAGGGCGAGGTCGGAAGTTCAAATCTTCTTCGGCCTACCACTTCACTAAAACCTTGATTAAGGGGCTTTAGCTCAGTTGGTAGAGCATCTGCTTTGCAAGCAGAGGGTCAGCGGTTCGAATCCGCTAAGCTCCACCAAGTTTTCCCCGTTTCAACGCACAACAAGTTTTATCCGCCTTCGCTTTGGCTTTGGCGCGATAGATATTTGACATCGTATATGGAGGGCTCATCCGCCCAGTATGTTGCGCATTCGACATCGAATGCATGCAAGCAACTACTAAAATTTCTTGAGGATGGGCTTTAATAGTAAAGATATCGTCTGGCTGTTTATGTCAGGGAATAGACTCTCTTCGGAGCGTGTTATTCACTGCGCATGAACGCCAAACAATTGAAATTGAGGTTAGTCATCGAGCTCTTCTGGTCCGGTGATTGACCATCTCAAGAATCTGAAGAATCAAGCGTTACAAGGGTTTCTAGTGGATGCCTTGGCGCACAGAGGCGATGAAAGACGTGATACGCTGCGATAAGCTTGGGTGAGGTGCGAATAACCTTTGACCCCGAGATTTCTGAATGGGGAAACCCACCTTTACAAACCCTGATATTTTACTCTCTTTCGAGGGTTTAGTATCAAGGTTTGTGTTAGGTATTTTTAACTGAATATATAGGTTAAAAAAGCGAACCCGGGGAACTGAAACATCTCAGTACCCGGAGGAAAGGACATCAACCGAGACTCCGTTAGTAGTGGCGAGCGAACGCGGATCAGGCCAGTGGCTATATTTATCTAATCAAAACGGTCTGGAAAGGCCGGCCATAGTGGGTGACAGCCCCGTATGAGTGTTGATGGATATAGTCCTCGAGTAGGGCGGGACACGTGAAATCCTGTCTGAACATGGGGGGACCACCCTCCAAGCCTAAGTACTCCTGTGCGACCGATAGTGAACAAGTACCGTGAGGGAAAGGTGAAAAGCACCCCGACGAGGGGAGTGAAACAGTTCCTGAAACTGGAAATCTACAAGCTGTCGAAGCCTCCTTGCGGGGCGACGGCGTACCTTTTGTATAATGGGTCAGCGACTTGGTCTTACTAGCAAGCTTAAACCGTTAGGTGTAGGCGCAGCGAAAGCGAGTCTTAATAGGGCGAATGAGTTAGTGGGATCAGACCCGAAACCAGGTGATCTAGTCATGTGCAGGTTGAAGGTGCGGTAACACGCACTGGAGGACCGAACCCACTTATGTTGAAAAATGAGGGGATGACGTGTGACTAGGGGTGAAAGGCCAATCAAACCTGGAGATAGCTGGTTCTCCGCGAAATCTATTTAGGTAGAGCGTCAGATGAATACCCACGGGGGTAGAGCACTGGATGGGCTAGGGGGTCTCACCGACTTACCAAACCTAACCAAACTCCGAATACCGTGGAGTACTATCTGGCAGACACACTACGGGTGCTAAGGTCCGTAGTGGAAAGGGAAACAGCCCTGACCGTCGTCTAAGGTCCCTAAGTAATGGCTAAGTGGTAAAGAATGTGAGAGTGCTTAAACAACCAGGAGGTTGGCTTAGAAGCAGCCATCCTTTAAAGATAGCGTAACAGCTCACTGGTCAAGCGCTCCTGCGTCGAAAATGTACCGGGGCTTAAGCCATTCACCGAAGACACGGGCGCACATTTATGTGCGCGGTAGCGGAGCGTTCCGTAAGCCTGTGAAGGTGTCCTGCGAGGGATGCTGGAGGTATCGGAAGTGAGAATGCTGACATGAGTAACGATAAAAGGGGTGAGAGACCCCTTCGCCGAAAGATCAAGGTTTCCTGCGCAATGCTAATCAGCGCAGGGTTAGCCGGCCCCTAAGGCAAGGCCGAAAGGCGTAGTCGATGGGAACCAGGTTAATATTCCTGGGCCAGTGGGTAGTGACGGATGACGTGTATCGTATCCCCTTATTGGATTGGGGGTGCGGTGAAGTCGTTCCAGGAAATAGCTCCCACATGAGACCGTACCCCAAACCGACACAGGTGATCAGGTAGAGTATACCAAGGCGCTTGAGAGAACTATGCTGAAGGAACTCGGCAAATTACCTCCGTAAGTTCGCGAGAAGGAGGCCCTATATGAACGCAAGTTTTTATAGGGGGCACAGACCAGGGGGTGGCGACTGTTTATTAAAAACATAGGGCTCTGCGAAGTCGCAAGACGACGTATAGGGTCTGACGCCTGCCCGGTGCTTGAAGGTTAAATGGAGTGGTGCAAGCCGCGAAATGAAGCCCAAGTAAACGGCGGCCGTAACTATAACGGTCCTAAGGTAGCGAAATTCCTTGTCGGGTAAGTTCCGACCTGCACGAATGGCGTAACGACTTCCCCGCTGTCTCCAGCATAGACTCAGTGAAATTGAATTCCTCGTGAAGATGCGAGGTACCCGCGGCTAGACGGAAAGACCCCATGCACCTTTACTACAGCTTCACAGTGGCATTTGTAATGACATATGTAGGATAGGCGGGAGACTTTGAACCGTGGGCGCCAGCTCGCGGGGAGTCACCCTTGAAATACCGCCTTTGTCCTTATAGATGTCTAACCGCGGACCGTTATCCGGTTCCGGGACCCTGTGTGGTGGGTAGTTTGACTGGGGCGGTCGCCTCCTAAAGAGTAACGGAGGCGCGCGAAGGTTGGCTCAGACCGGTCGGAAATCGGTCGTTGAGTGCAATGGCATAAGCCAGCCTGACTGCGAGACTGACAAGTCGAGCAGAGACGAAAGTCGGTCATAGTGATCCGGTGGTCCCGTGTGGAAGGGCCATCGCTCAACGGATAAAAGGTACGCTGGGGATAACAGGCTGATGACGCCCAAGAGTCCATATCGACGGCGTTGTTTGGCACCTCGATGTCGGCTCATCGCATCCTGGGGCTGGAGAAGGTCCCAAGGGTATGGCTGTTCGCCATTTAAAGCGGTACGTGAGCTGGGTTTAGAACGTCGTGAGACAGTTCGGTCCCTATCTACCGTGGGAGTAGGAGTTTTGAGAGGATCTGCCCTTAGTACGAGAGGACCGGGGTGGACATTCCTCTGGTGGAGCTGTTGTCACGCCAGTGGCATTGCAGCGTAGCTATGAATGGACAGGATAACCGCTGAAAGCATCTAAGCGGGAAACCCCCCTCGATACTAGAACTCCCTTGAGAGTCGTTGTAGACCACAACGTTGATAGGCCGGGTGTGGAAGTGTGGCAACACATGGAGCTTACCGGTACTAATAACTCGATTGGCTTGATTCATTTCGGATCTTGTTGATTTCAATACACGGTGTTTGTGCGCAGCGATTAATTCGCTTCGGCAAAAAATTAAATAAACATCCAGATGATATCTTTACTATTAAAAACACCATGATCTGCATTAACCGGGTGGTTATTGCGAGTGGTCCCCACCCGATCCCATTCCGAACTCGGTCGTTAAGCCCCTCAGCGCCGATGGTACTTTGTCTTAAGGCACGGGAGAGTAGGTCACCGCCCGGTTTATCCAGATCATGATGTAAATCCCTCCATATCACAAAATAACAAGCCCCGCATGGTGATAAACCTGCGGGGCTTTTTTTGTGGGTAGTTTTATTCTGCTACAAAGTATTTCCCTCGCCATGTAGCATCGATTTTCACTGGCGATTCTTCTCTTTTGATATCAAGGTTAGCAGGTTTTTCAACTTCCTGAACTCTGCCATTTTCTATATGGAAGATACGATTACATGCCAGTATGGATGCCGGACGATGAGCGACCATAATTTGTGTAATCGGTAGCCTTGCCAGTAGATTGACGATGTTTTGCTCTGACTTTGCGTCAAGATTTGCCGTGCCTTCGTCCAGATAAAGAATACGCGGGCCATTATAAAGCGCCCTAGCCAGCAACACCCGTTGTTTTTGCCCGCCGGACAAGATTGACCCCATATCGCCTACCAGACTTTGGAAACCCATTGGCATCGCCATAATGTCGTCATAAACAAAGGCGGCCCGTGCACAGGTTTCAACTTTTTCCATATCCATCTCAGGATCAAAGAAACTAATATTATCATAGAGCGAGCCGGAGAGCAGACGATCGTCCTGCATGACGACACCTATCTGGCTGCGAATGGCCCTGACGCCTGTGGATGCAAGGGAGCGGTTGTCATAAAGCACTTCGCCTTCGACGGGATTATGCAGACCAATAAGCTGTTTAAGCAGTGTCGTCTTACCTCCGCCTGATGGCCCAATCAAAGCAATGCGGTCTTTGGGGTTAATCGTCATATTTACCCCGTCCAAAACCCAAGGCTCATTATCGCCGTAGCGAAAACGGAGATTTTTAACCTCAATTTTGCCTGACAGGCTTTTGCCGACCATCAAAGGCGCATCAATACCCTTCTCCTGATCCGCATAAACTATATCGGCCAATCGTTCGAGATGCAGCCCGACGGTACGAAAGGAGAAGTAAAGCCCGATGAGGGAATTGATACGACCTGTAAACTGACCTCGATAAGATTGAAACGCGAAAAACATTCCAAGGGTAAGGGATTGATTGATAACTAACATTGCACCCAGATAATAAATGCCAAGTTCCAAAAGGCCGAAGATAATTCCGCTACCTGCGCCCGCACTTATCCCAAAGCGTTGCAGACGTAATCCAACATTGACACTATCGGCATAGGCATTTTGCCAATGCGCGTGTCGTTCCTGTTCGCGGCCAAATATTTTGATTGCTCGCGCGCCTCTTATGGTTTCAAGCATAATGGTTTGGAGGTCGGCATTTTTCTGTATTTGCTCTTCAGTTATGCGGATGACGTAAGGGAACGTAGCAAAACGGGTGATGAATGAGAGCATGATAATCCCGCAGACAACACCAGCGAGAAGCGGAGAATAAAGGAACATGATTACACCCATGGCCACGGCCATAATTCCATCGAGCAGAACTGTCACAAAAGCTGAAGTGAATAAGTCTTGCACGGGCTTGAGAGAACCTATGCGCGACATGATATCCCCAATATGGCGTTTTTCAAAAAACTCCGCTTCCAGCCGCATTACATGTCGCAACATATTTGAGCGCATTTGAAAGTTTAAAAGCGTGCCAAAATACATAGAGATATAGGATCTCAAAACGCCAATAGCTGTTTGCACAAGCAATAAAAGTGCGAATCCCATGATGATGACCTTAAGGAAATTGGCATCGCCTTTGGCAATGGCTTCATCGACAACCAATTGATTGACGAGAGGCGAGAGCACGGCAAAGACTTGCAAGATAACTGTAATGGCAATGATCTGGAGGATCACAGGTATAAACCCTGTCATCTTTGACCATAAGTCCATAATGCGGACACGCTCTTTATCTTCCTTTTTGGCGAAATTAGGTGTAGGCGTCAGTTCGAGGACAACGCCCGTAAAATGTTTGGAAAGCTCTGTTAGAGCCATCACCCGTTTGCCGCGGGCAGGATCATGTATAGTCGCCGTATTACGCCCCGCTTTTTTCAGCACTACAAAATGGTTCAGCCCCCAATGCAATATGCAAGGTGTTTTAAGCTGGCGTAAGTCTTCAAGTTCGCAGCGTAGCCCTCGTCCTGACAGGCCGAGTTGATCCGCCGCAACCGTCAGCGACCTGAGGTTCACACCTTTCAACGAGACTGTAAATTTCCGCCTCAGTTCCGTTAGGCTAGTTTGATAGCCGTGATACCCTGCTACCATGGCCAGACAGGCTATGCCGCATTCCGCCGCCTCGGCTTGCAGAATTATGGGCAATTTGTTCCATTTGAATAGGTTGAGTTTGTCTGCGCCCTCAATAGTATCCCGCATATCAGCTTTGCCATTACGCTTATCACGCGTTTGTGTTTGTCCGGACATCACGTTGGATGCTTGACTATCTTGGAGGGTGCTTGCAATAAGATTCGCTCTTTTTATAGGGTTACTCGTTCTTAACTCCCTTTATAGGGGCATTCGCTTTACGGGTTCGCTGTTATAGTTAACCACCCCTCATAAGAGATTTAATCTGAAGGTCATAGAATGCGGAAATTATCGGATAAGGAACTGGAGCAGGCAACGGGAGGGGCGGGCCAGGGCCTCTCCCCGGACAGGCCAATCGCCTATACACCGCCCCCGGTGCCTTACCCGCCGCGCGGCTTTCCCCGTGATCCCTGCCGGGGTTTATCGGGACGGGCTCTCGGCCAATGCAGGCCGCAGCCCATCACCTATAAAACACCGTATATCAAACAGCGTTGATATGGAGTTCTGGGAGATAGCTACACAATCGAATAACAGAATGAGCGCATTTGCGCTGATAAGCGGGCCATCTCAATGATGAGGTGATCCGAAAGCGAGAGGCTGTGCCAAAGTTTAGCAACACAACACAGCCCCTCATCAACCCGCAAGCGGGCGGAAGGTCTATAACGGCCTTACGCTTCGTTTGCAAACATGTTAGAAAGGAAACAACATGTTACGTGAACTCAATATAAATGAAATGGATATGGTATCAGGAGGCGTGGACGAAGTTGTCGTTACAGGCGTACTAGTAAATGGTATAGCGTATACAACAGGTGGTTATGACACCGGAACAGGCACAGCTTATAATTTTTCAAACGGTCGTTTTGAACAAATTGGCGGTGGTAGCAGTGGTAGTTATTTTTCACTAGGTTCAGGAGATATTACGGGCGATGGCTTTGATTATTCTATTGGAGTAGATGAAGGCGGTTTCTCAGCAAGCATAGGTATCGATGGCTCAATTGACGCATTCAGCTTTCGATTAACTGGTGAGGATATTGGCGAAGCTATGCATAATTTTTCTGTATGGCTTTGGGAAACTGGTAATTTTGGAGGATTGCTTAATTCAGAAGATTAAACATAGGTAATAAACTTAAGAAAGCGGGTATATTTAATAAACTCGTTTTCTTTACAAAAGAAGAACTAAAAAGTTATGAATAGAATTAGGCTTATATTCTCATGCGTCTTATTTTCTTTAATTATATCATTGGCAACGATTTTTACGAACTCGTTATTGTATATATTTTTGGGCTCGTTTTTAACACTAAATTCAATTTTGGACATTTCATTATCTGGAGTAACTGAAGAATTTATAAGAGCTATTTTTGGCGCCACCATTTTCGGAAAAGTTATCACCGTCAAAAAGACATTCAACAAAACTACCATGGTCAAACTATCATTAATATTTACAGCAATAATATTTACCGCTCTAGAAAAAGGTAAAATTATTAGCGATATGTTCTTTGACTTTAGATACGAAAACCATGAACCCAACATTGCTAATGTAGCCCCTTATTTAATAATAGTCTTAAGTATCGTGTTCCACGCAATAATTCATTATTATTTATTTAAAATTTCGATTTACTCCGCAATTCAGAAACGTTGGTTTTTTTTGATTTCCATTTGTATTTTTCATGGTATTATAAACTTAATTATGGTTTATATAATTTTCTTTGAAAACATGTATTTGAACGTTGTAAACGTTGTGGTAAAGTTACTGATTTTATCAGTTTTAGCTTTAATTGCCCGCAATAATACTCTCTTATTTAAATCGGTATGACCCTATTTCGTAAAGAAGCTTTAGACCACAAACGCCGTAAGCTGCACGGCGAAGTTATCCTCGTGCAACCCGTTGGATTTTTCATTATGACGGTTGTGTTTTTCGCCGTGACTCTGGGCTTGGTCGGATTTCTCTTAAACGGCGAATATAAACGCAAAGAAACAGTTGTTGGCTACTTGGCTCCCTCTAATGGGCTCTCCATCATCCGCGCCGACCAAGGCGGCCGCCTGACACAGGTCTTTGTCAGTGAGGGCGATAGTGTCGAAGCCGGGGCACCCCTCTTTGAAAGCCGCGTCGATGTCGAAACAGAAGGCGGGTTTATCGGTGAACGCCGTTTAGAAAGCACAGATGTGCGCCTGTCTGAACTCCGTGAACAACTTTCCAATACGCAAAAACGGTTTGCAGGCGATAGAGAACGCTTAACGTCTCAAGCCTTAAATTATGAACGTGAACTAGACGGCCTTCTGCGGCGGCGGCTCTTGCAACAAGAAGCCGTCGATTTAGCTCAAGCTCAATTTAAGAAAATCCAACGCTTGACGGAACAGGAAGTCACATCCCAACTTGAACTCGATAATGCGCGTTCTGTTGATATCAATCAGCGCCTAGCGCTTGAAACTGTCGATCAGCAAATCATCTCTCGTGAAGGCACACTATCCGAAGTTCGCTTCGGGATTGCAGGCCTTAAAAATAATGAGAACCGTGAGCTCTCTCAAATTCGAGTGCAAATCAGCCAATTAGAAGAAAGCCGCACTAGTATTGAGGCCTCCAGCCGCTATCTCGTCCGCAGCCCCATCGCAGGGACGGTCACAGCTTTGCAAGGCTCAGCAGGACAAAGCGTATCGCCCAATGCGCCTATCGTGATGATAGTGCCCGAAGGCTCGGGCTTGCAGGCTACCCTCTTAGCCCCGTCCCGCTCCGTAGGTTTTCTAAAAGCAGGGCAGGATGTGAACTTATTAGTCGACGCCTTCCCCTATCAGAAATTTGGGGTGCAAAAAGGCATCATCAAAGATATCTCGGCCACACCATACAGGCCCGGCGAACTTGACGCCCCTATCCCGTATGAACAAGCTGTTTACCGCGTCGTTGTTGACCTCAACAAGCAAACGGTCTCTGCCTATGGCAATGAAGTCGATCTAAAAGCAGGTATGACTTTACAAGGCGATCTCATAACAGACCGCCGCACCCTTATGCAATGGATGCTAGACCCCCTTATGACAATGAGGCGGGGTTAGAGTTATGTAAAATGGTCGGAAATCGGTCGTTGAGTGCAATGGCATAAGCCAGCCTGACTGCGAGACTGACAAGTCGAGCAGAGACGAAAGTCGGTCATAGTGATCCGGTGGTCCCGTGTGGAAGGGCCATCGCTCAACGGATAAAAGGTACGCTGGGGATAACAGGCTGATGACGCCCAAGAGTCCATATCGACGGCGTTGTTTGGCACCTCGATGTCGGCTCATCGCATCCTGGGGCTGGAGAAGGTCCCAAGGGTATGGCTGTTCGCCATTTAAAGCGGTACGTGAGCTGGGTTTAGAACGTCGTGAGACAGTTCGGTCCCTATCTACCGTGGGAGTAGGAGTTTTGAGAGGATCTGCCCTTAGTACGAGAGGACCGGGGTGGACATTCCTCTGGTGGAGCTGTTGTCACGCCAGTGGCATTGCAGCGTAGCTATGAATGGACAGGATAACCGCTGAAAGCATCTAAGCGGGAAACCCCCCTCGATACTAGAACTCCCTTGAGAGTCGTTGTAGACCACAACGTTGATAGGCCGGGTGTGGAAGTGTGGCAACACATGGAGCTTACCGGTACTAATAACTCGATTGGCTTGATTCATTTCAGGTCTTGTGAAAATCAATCTCAATACACGGTGTTTGTGCGCAGCGATTAATTCGCTTCGGCAAAAATTAAATAAACACTCAGACGATATCTTTACTATTAAAAACAACATTGCTTGCATTAACCGGGTGGTTATTGCGAGAGGTCCCCACCCGATCCCATTCCGAACTCGGTCGTTAAGCCTCTCAGCGCCGATGGTACTTTGTCTTAAGGCACGGGAGAGTAGGTCACCGCCCGGTTTATCCAAGCAATGCTTGTAAATCCCTCCATATCAAAGAACAACAAAAGCCCCGTATGGTTGCCCGAATGGGCGGGCCTGCGGGGCTTTTTTGTTGGTTTAAACTTGCTAGGATATGACAGCGTGCCTCTGCCAAAATCGCTCACCGATCTCAGATATAGGCTTGCGGGTTTAGGAATATTGGCGGCTTGGAATGAGTTTGGCGCGGTGTTCAAGAAGAAAGCTGTGAAAGCTCTTGGCCGCGCCGGACATCTCTATATCAGCAGAATGCACCAATATCCATTTCCTAATGATTGGTAATCCCGGGACACGCAGCGCAATCAATCTGCCCGAGTCAAACTCTGATATGACAGTATGGCCAGAGATCAAGGCAATGCCCAACCCCGCCATTACAGCCTGTTTTATGGATTCGTTAGAATCCATATCCATTGTCGAATAGTCCATTCCATCCCCGGCCCTGTCCATAAATTGACGGGCCAGATTTCGCGTGCCTGAGCCGGGTTCACGCAGCAATATTGTCTCCGCCATAAGAGCTTTGGGGTCCACCCGCTTAGTCCCTGCCAGAGGATGGTCTGGAGGCGCAATAATAATATTAGGATGATCGGCCAATTCATGGCTCACAACATCTAAACTCGTAGGGGGTCGTCCCATAATCGCAAGATCAGCAGACCGGGTTTGCAGTGATTTCAGAACTTCCATTCTGTTCCCAATCATTGGGTTTAGCTCAATATCAGGAAAGGCCCGCATAAATGCCTTGATGATAGCTGGCGCAAAATATTTTCCCGTACTAACTACAGCGAAACCAACAGATCCGGATTTGCCGGCCTTCAAGGCTTCAATACGCTGAGCTGTTGTATGCACAGAGGCATCGATTTGATTGTAGAGCGCCAACAGCTCACTACCAATCTGTGTGGGTTGTAATCCCCCTGTATCCCTCACCAGAATATCAGCCCCCACCAATGACCGTAAAATTTTTATCTGGCACGAGATCGCAGGCGGGGTCACAAATAGCTCCGCAGCAGCTAACGTAATCGACCCCGTACGCGAGACAGCGGCGAAGGCCCGGATTTGCTTTAGTGTAACATCGCGGGATAAGGACATTAAGATATTCTAAATTACTATTAGATTTTATTCAATTATATTTTGTTAGTATTTGGCCCATCATCGCCCTATAACCGCACAATAATATGTGATTCAGCGAAAATAACGTGCGTAGCCAAGCTGGTTTTACGTCATTTTAAAGGCTGTAACTGACGGGAATGCCGATGCCGATAAAATTTTCAAATCAGATTATCAGCCATATTGCTGATACGAGTCAACGCACGGCACTTAAGAAAACGCTCAAAACTCTGGTTGGAGCTGCGATTGAAATCTCAAATATTTGTGCTCGGGGATTGCTCGAACAAGAATTGGGTGCCGCAACAGGTGCCAGAGATGAAGATGGAGATTGCCAGAAGAATTTGGATGTCAGAACCGACGAGATTGTTCTGGCGGCCTTGAAAACAGCGCCCGTCGCTTTTTACGCTTCAGAGGAACAAGACGAAATTATTATACTGAAAAAAGGGGCCCCTCTCGCTGTGACATGTGACCCGCTCGATGGGTCTACGAATATAGATACCAATATTTCTATTGGTACGATATTTTCTATTTTTGAGGCTAAAGATACAGCTAAGGCCTCTTTTTTCAGGTGCGGAGCAGAACAGCTTGCGGGTGGCTTCTTTATATATGGCCCGCAAACCACACTCATCATCACCACAGGCAATGGTACAGAATTATATACGCTTGATCCGGATGATGCGATATTCAAGCTGACAATTGCCAAAATGTCTATTCCAGAGAAGAGCGTTGAATATGGTATAAATGCCTCTAATCACCGGCATTGGCCAAGTCCAATACGAACCTATATTGACCATTGTTTGCTGGGCGAAGACGGCCCGTTGGGTACTGAGCAAAATATGCGTTGGGTGGGCTCGCTTGTTGCGGACGCAAATCGCATATTAATGCGCGGGGGTATTTACCTCTATCCTGAAGATGATCGCAAAGGATATGGGGAAGGGCGTTTGCGCCTGCTATATGAGGCCAATCCGGTTTCGTTCATAATCGAACAGGCGGGCGGCGTGGCGACAGATGGCGGCGTACGCATTTTAGGCAAGACCCTTCGTACATTGCACCAGAGGGTTCCGTTTGTTTTCGGGTCAAAAAAACAGGTCGAACTGGTCGCGAAATATCACCATCAGAGATCCATCGATAATTCCGCATCGCCGTTATTTAAGATGCGCGGACTTCTACGTTAATGCGCTTACCTTTAAGGGAAACTCACTCTCATGTCTAAAAAGCACCCCATAATTTCCGTCGTCGGTTCCTCAGGTGCAGGCACCAGCACAGTTAAGCACACTTTCGATCAGATATTTCGCCGAGAGAAAGTGAAAGTCATCTCCATTGAGGGGGATGCTTTCCACCGCTATGACCGGGCCGAGATGAAGAGACAACTCAAAGTGCGCACCGAGGAAGGCGATCGCACATTCAGTCATTTTTCTATGGAAGCCAATGTCTTGGACGAACTTGAACGTGTGTTCCGAGACTATAGCGACACCGGTAGAGGCAAGACACGTCACTATGTTCACTCTGAAGAAGAGGCCGAGCAGTTTGGCGTGCCGCCGGGACATTTTACCGATTGGGAGGATTTTGTTGAAGACTCCGATTTGCTTTTTTATGAGGGCTTGCACGGCGCGGTTCGCACTGATGATATAAAGGTTGCCGATTATGCTGACTTGAAGATTGGCGTCGTTCCGGTGATAAATCTGGAATGGATACAGAAAATCCATCGCGATAAGACACAGCGCGGTTACTCAACCGACGCGGTCACGGATGTGATCTTGCGCAGGATGCATGATTATGTGCATGTGATCACGCCGCAATTTACCAATACTGACATCAATTTTCAGCGTGTGCCTATCGTTGATACATCAAATCCGTTTGTGGCTCGGTGGATTCCTACGGCAGGAGAGTCCCTTGTTGTTATTCGTTTCGGAAATCCGCGCGGCATTGATTTTCCTTATTTAGTATCGATGATCCAGAACAGCTGGATGAGCCGCGCTAATTCTATTGTTATCCCCGGCGACAAACTTGACCTGGCAATGCAGTTAATATTGACCCCATTGATCCATCGGCTTGTCGATCAAAGCCGGCGCGCTAAATGATAAACCTTATGACCGACACCGTAACCGCTAAAACTGTTAAGCCAATTAGCAAGCAAAGCTAGATTTATTTAAAAAGGAAATAAAATTATGGCCCGGATAACTTTAAGACAATTACTCGACCATGCCGCGGAATATAATTATGGTGTTCCTGCATTTAATATCAATAACATGGAACAAGTTCTGGCTATTATGGACGCCGCTGACGAGGTGGATGCCCCGGTCATTTTGCAGGCAAGTCGGGGTGCGCGCTCTTATGCCGGCGATATTATGCTGGTGAAGATGGTTGAGGCGGCCGAAGAAATGTATCCACATATTCCGGTCTGCCTGCATCAGGATCATGGCAATAATGGCGCGACGTGTTTTTCGGCTCTGCAAGCTGGATTTACATCTGTGATGATGGATGGGTCGTTAGAGGCCGATGCAAAAACACCTGCCAGTTATGAATATAACGAAAATATCACCAAATATGTCACCGATGTTGCACACGATGTCGGCGCGTCGGTCGAAGGCGAATTAGGGTGTTTGGGATCTTTGGAGACCGGCATGGGCGAAGCGGAAGACGGCCATGGTTTTGAAGGGGCACTGTCTATGGATATGCTATTGACCGACCCGGACGAAGCGGCGCAATTTGTTAAAGCTACGAAATGCGACGCTCTTGCTATTGCTATGGGCACGTCGCATGGCGCTTATAAATTCTCGAAAAAACCTACGGGCGATATTTTGGCCATGGACAGGGTGGAGGCTATTCACAAACGTATTCCTGATACACATTTGGTTATGCATGGTAGCTCGTCAGTGCCGCAAGAATTGCAAGATATGTTCAATAAATATGGCGGCGATATGAAACAAACTTACGGCGTACCTGTTGACGAAATTGTCAAAGGTATTCAGTACGGCGTGCGTAAAGTTAATATTGACACGGATTGCCGTTTGGCGATTGCGGGGCAGTTTAGAAGAGTGGCTCAAGAAGATGCCAAACAATTTGATCCTCGTAAATTTCTAACGCCGTCAACAGCCGCTATGAAAGCGCTTTGTAAGGATAGATATGAACGTTTCGGCACAGCCGGCAACGCATCAAAAATCAAAGAAATTCCTATGGCCGATATGGCGAAGCGATATGCGGATGGGAGTCTTGCGCCGGTGATTAGTTAGACTATCATTGATCAAATTTATTCGGGCACGGCGCGCTAAATTCAGCGTGACTCAACTCCGGGTTTTACAGGAGCCTCTAATGGCCATTAAAATATCTCCGTCTATATTATCTGCGGATTTTGCCAATCTTGGTCATGAAGTCCGCGCCATTGAGGCCGCAGGCTGTGACTGGGTGCATGTGGACGTGATGGATGGACATTATGTGCCTAATTTGACCATCGGGCCGGGTGTGTGCAAAGCTATCCGGCCTCATATCAAAACTATCATGGATGTGCATTTGATGATTGAGCCTGCTGACCCATTTCTGGAAGCATTTGCCAAAGCGGGCGCGGACCACATTTCTATCCACCCCGAAGCCCATCCACATCTTGACCGTAGTCTACAGGTTATTCGGGACCTTGGCTGCAAAGCAGGTGTAGCGCTCAATCCGTCAACGCCGATCAATGTTATTGAACATGTTTTGGACCGACTTGATTTGGTCATTGTCATGAGCGTCAATCCGGGTTTTGGCGGGCAAAGCTTCTTGCCCTCACAAGTGCAAAAAATCCGTGACCTCAGAACTATGTTTGAAGGCCGGGATATTCTTATTGAAGTTGATGGCGGTATTACTCCCGTCACAGCCCCTCTGGTAACGGCAGCCGGCGCAGATGTGTTGGTCGCGGGTTCTGCTGTTTATGGTAAGGGCGGGCAGGAAACCTCTGTTTACGCGGCCAATATAAAAGCCATCCGCGATGCGGGAGAGGCCGCGCAAACGTAATGGCCGCCGTACCGCCGGTTTGTGATTTTGGCTGGAAGGCTCCTGATTTTAATCTGCGTTCTATTGATAAGAGTCTCTATAATTACGCCGATATAGCTGGACCTAATGGCACGCTGGTCATGTTCATCTCGAATCATTGCCCCTATGTGAAGGCTATTGAAACCCGTATTGCGCGGGACACAAAAGCGCTACTAAGCCTAGGTATTGGTATCGCGGCTATTGGCTCAAATGATGAACTATCATATCCTGACGACGGGCCTGCGGGCATGGCCGCGCAAGCCGGGCGTGCTGATTTTGGATTTCCCTATTTGCATGATCAGGATCAATCTGCGGCCCGCGCTTATGACGCTGTCTGCACGCCTGATTTTTTTGGTTTTGATATAGAGGGCGGCCTGCAATATCGCGGCCGACTTGACGCGTCGCGTAAGGAGAGCGGCCCTGTTGATTTACGCCGTGATTTGTTTGAGGCTATGAAATTAGTCGCCCAAACCGGCCGGGGGCCGCAACAACAAACCCCGTCTATGGGGTGCTCAATCAAGTGGAAGCCATAAGACCAATGCCTATCAGTATCGTTTTTGACCTTGACGGCACCCTTGTCGATAGCGCACCTGATTTGCATTATTGCGCCAATATTTTGATGGATGAAATGGGTTTGCCGCAACTTGATCTAAAAACTATAACCGGATTTATCGGTCACGGGATCGGGCCATTAGTCAGCGCGGCTTTGGCCCATAATGGTAAGCCTCAAACGGGCGCGGCGTTGAATAAAACTATAGATCGGTTTAGTGATATATATGCGGCTGACCCGGCCAAATTTTGTCAACCCTTTATGGGCGTGATGGATACGCTTGAAACATTAATGACGGAGGGGCGCAAAATGGCCATTTGTACCAATAAGGCCTATCGTTTGGCGCGGCTTGTGGTGGACGCTATTGGTCTTGATCAATTTTGCCCCGTGCTGGTCGGCGGGGATAGTATGCCTTTGCGAAAACCTGATCCTGCGCCATTATATGAATCCGTGCGCTTGCTTGGGGATGATTTTTGTCTTTATGTGGGCGATAGCGAGACCGATGCAGGCACGGCTGAGAATGCTGCGGCGCCCTTCATGTTGCATACGCAAGGTTACCGCAAAACGCCGGTGCATAAGCTCTATCACAGCGCAAAATTTTCTAGTTGGACTGAGTTTTTGCCGTGCCTAAAAGACTTGCGCTTATGACACTTAAGGTTTTGGCTTTGATGTGAACAGAACGCGGGTCGAACCCGAAAGAGCACATTTACATGCGCTTAATGCGGCATTTAAATAACGCGGCTATTTTGACAAATAATGATGGTTGCGGGGGTAGGATTTGAACCTACGACCTTCAGGTTATGAGCCTGACGAGCTACCGGGCTGCTCCACCCCGCGTTAGAGAGCGTCATATATGGGGGGCGAGTCGCTTTATCAAGCGGTAACTGTTGCAAAACTGAATTTATATCTGCCAGTGCATTGTTAAATCCGCCGACTTCCTCCACGCTCAAATGATTGATTTACAAAGTCAGGGCCATATAGCGTGAACAGCCCATCGGGTTGTCGTAATAACGCTCAATATCGGTAAAGCCCAAACCTTCGTAAACCGCATTCGCGCTGGTCAGTCCGGGGTCTGTATCTAGGAACATTTGTTTATAGCCGCGCGCCCGCGCATCTGCGATGGAGGCTTCCGTCAGCTTTAATCCCAATTTTTGGCCGCGTCCGGCGGGGCGGCAATAGAGACGCTTTAATTCGCAGACGCCTTCTTTGAAAGGTTTGATACCGCAAGCCGCAACGGGCCTATCGTCCAGCTTTGCAAGGAAAAGTGCGTCATAAATATACGGAAACTCGGCAAATTCTTTTTCTGTGCCTTGAAAATTCAACGACTCGCCAAGATAGTCTTCGATAAAGCGCATATATTCCGTAAAAATGGATTTAACCGCCGCGATATCCTCGGGGGATGTGGCTTGGCTCAATGTCACAATAGCGCTCATAAAAGTGCCATATCAATTCACTCAAGAATGTAAATCTATTATGCGCCGGAGGCCAATTCCAAACGGTCAATCAGATCGGTATTCACCCGGCCTGTTTCGGGCAGGCTATTACTGCGCTCAAAACTGATAATGGCGGCTTTGGTGCGAGGCCCGATAGAGCCGTCAGCGCCGCCAATATCAAAGCCAATTTCGGCGAGCAATTGCTGGGCGCGGCGCACTTGTGTGACTTGCCGGGCCTTTTCATTGTTTACCTTGGCCCAAGGGACATTGCGGAAAATGCCATTGGCAGCTTCGTCAATTTTGACGGGTGTAAATTTTGCGGCCCGCGCCGCCGCGGCCGTCACATCAGCTTCGGGTAGCGTATCACTGAGGACGCCCACCCGTGTTTTGGCAAATTGGTCTCCTTGTGTGGCGGCAATGGAATACCAGACAAAGGCATCGGGAACATTTTTAGGCAGGCCTTGGCCGCTCTCAAATAAGACGCCGAGATTAAATTGCGAGTCGACGACGCCGCGCTCGGCTGCTTTTTCAAACCATTTGGCGGCGGTCGGCAGATCGGTTTTTACCCCGCCCCGGCCTTCGGCGTAATATAATGCGAGGTCATGCATGGCGATGCGGTTACCATTACGGGCCGCGCGCTCTGTTAGCTGGCGCGCCATCTCGGAGTCTTGCGCCACGCCTTCGCCGATCTCGTATAATTTCGCGAGGCGGTATTGCGCGGCAGGTTGGTTCTGATTTGCGGATTTGCGGATAAGGTCAACGCCTTCATCTGTGCGGCCTTGTTCCAAATAAGACAGGCCGAGTTGGAATTGCGCAATTTTATTGCCTGCCGATACCGCTGCCGTCAATGTCTTGGCGGCTTCGCCCTTGGCCGGGATATTTACAGCCCGGTTATCGGCATAATCACCGATGGGCGCGATAGTGATATTGGGCGCATTGATATTTTGTACTGCCGTTGGAATGCTAACGGGCGCGCCGCCTTGTTCTATTATCGGCGCAGCGGCAGTCAAATCTGTAGGGGCTTTATCGCCGCCCATCAGGCCTTTAATGGCAATTAACCCAATAACGGCAACCCCTGTTGCCAATGCCGCAACGCGTAGATTGCGGCCTGTAAGTTTGGGCAGGTTGCTTAATTTATCGCCAAGCTTTCCGGTGCCGGGGCCGGGGCCGCCAATACGGGCCTTATCCATTGTTGGGTGGCCCTCGGCATAGGCCGGATCGGCATAGGGCATATTGAGGGCGGGCGGCGTATTATCGCTGGGCGTAAAGGGCGGCGGGCTTTGCTGTGTTAACGGCTCACCGGCGGGAGGGTCGGCGGCATCAAAATGATGCGCTGCTGGCGGGGCTGATGCTTGCGGAGGTGTCTGAACAGGCTGCGGGGTTGGCAGCATTGTCGCCGGATCAAATTCCAGCGGCATATGGGCTTCGCGCTCAGGCGGCGGCGGGTCTGTTTTCTGAACTTCGGTTAGGTAAGGATTAGGCGGCGCGGCCGGGGCGGCGGCTGAAGGTAGCGGCGCCGGGGTGAAAGCATCCATGATTTTGGCTTGCATCGCGGAGGCTCCGGCCACGCCCAAAACTTGCGCTGGGCGGTGTTCTTGGACACGGTTCTCTTCGATATAGGCGGCCTGTTCGGTTTGTTGATGTTCAGCGACCTGCTCGGGAATATTAGCAATGCCATATTCCAGCTCTTCAATACGCGAAGCCAGCCCGTTCATCATGCGCTCAAGACGCTGGGTGTCAGCCGCATTATTGCCGTCAACAGATTGCTCTAAGCCCTCCACGCGGCGGTCAAGATTGGCGCGATATTGCTCAAACTCGGTCTGGGTTTGCAGCGCAATCTCGGAGACCTTCTCGCGAATGCTTACGCTTCCGGCTTCGCCGTGTTTTTTGAGCTCATCTGTGATTTGCGCCATCTTATCGCCGATCTGGCCAAAGGCGGCAGCGCTGTCAGTTTCAATGATTTCAATCCGCTCGGACAGAGCAGCGCTGGCCGCTTTGCGGGCGTCTTCTTCGGTCTTGAACCGCGCATCAATAGCGGTGGCAAGATTGGCGAGGTAGCGGTTGATTTTGGCAATGGCGGTCGCTTGGGCGGCTTCGGATTCCGAGAGGCGCTGGTCGGCGCGAGTGAGCGCAGATTGCAAGCCCTCCGCCGTTGGGTTGTCGAGCACGGATTTAAGTTCGGCACTCACGTCGGCTTGGGTTTGAGCGGCCATATCGGTTAGCTTGGCCGAGAGTTGATTAACTTTGCGCGTGAGGGCGGCTTTTTGCGCGGTGCTGTCTTTCTTGCTGCGGCTGCCAAGGGCTTCAACAGAAGATTCCAGAGCCGCCACGCTTTTGCGGGTCAGCGCATCGGTGCGTTTCATGCGGGTTTCGAGAGCGGCGATGGTTTTATGCAATGAGCCGAGCGTCGGTTTTGCGGCAGCTCTTACTTTAGGTTTAACGGGGGCTTTAGAGGCGGCTTTCGCGGGTGATTTGCGGCGGTGTGGTGGTTTTTTGGACGTCGATTTTGTCATAGTCCCCTGAACCCTTCATCCATAGCCAAACGCGAATCCGAAGCTTCCCGCCATTAGAGGGCCAATAAACAGCGATTGTGGTTAATGCGGGGTTAAGACGTTAACCTTTTGCGCCGTATTTCTGGGGTTTTTCGGGCTTATAACAGAAAACCCAGAGTTTTCCGGCGATTGCCGGATTGACGTTAACGTCAACGTCAACTATAGGGCGCTATGCCAGTGACTCCTCATCAGCAACCCAAAACCCAAAGCTGGGGTATTCGCGGGTTTTCAGATATGTTCGATGTCACGCCGCGCGCTATCCGGTTTTATGAAGATAAGGGTTTGCTTGCCCCTGAACGGGCGAGCGGGCATCGGGTTTTTTCCGATAGCGATAGGGCGCGTATGGAGAAAATTCTCTGCGCCAAACGTATTGGGTTCTCGCTCGAAGATATTAAACAGTTTTTAGAGGTGACAGACGGCGAGGTCACCGACCCGGATGAGCTTGTGCGCCGTAAATCCGGTTTTGAAGCTGTGATTACCCGTCTGCGCCGTAAACGCCGCGATATCGAAATTATTACCAAAGACATGCAGGATTTATGCGCCGTGATTGACGATTATATGATCACCGCGCCGGCATCGGGCGTGTTTCAATTCGCCGAAGCCTATGCTGCGAAATTTCGCCAAACCATGAATGAAGACTTTTTACAAACTTAACGCCAACAAACAGACTAAACTGGGAGGACACCATGCCGACATATAAAGCACCTATACGGGACCAAAAATTCCTACTGCACGAAGTGCTGGACCTTTCACGTTTTTCAGACCTTGAGGGTTTCAAGGACGCCGATGCTGAAATGATTGACGCGATTTTGGAAGAAAGCGCCAAATTTGCCGAAAATGTTCTCACGCCGCTTAACCGGGTCGGCGACGAGCATGGCTGTGTGCGCAATGAGGACGGCAGCGTCACCACGCCGCCGGGGTTTCATGAAGCCTTTGACCATATGCGCGAAAATGGCTGGATGGGTCTTTCCGCCAGCCCGCAATATGGCGGCCAAGGCTTGCCAGGTGTTCTAGGGACGGCCTGCGGAGAAATGACATCTTCGGCCAATATGGCTTTCACCATGTATCCCGGACTGACGGGCGGCGCCTCCAAAGCCATCTCCATTGGCGGCTCGGACGCCCAGAAAGATTTATACTTGCCGAAAATGTATTCGGGCGAATGGACAGGCACAATGAACCTGACTGAGAGCCATTGCGGGACTGATCTCGGTATGTTGAGAACCAAAGCTGTGCCGCAAGATGACGGCAGTTATAAAATTACCGGCCAGAAAATATTCATCTCGGCGGGCGAGCATGATATGGCGGATAATATCATCCATCTGGTTTTGGCTCGTATCGAAGGCGGCCCGGAAGGGGTGAAGGGTATTTCTCTCTTTATCGTGCCGAAAAACAAAGTCGGCGCAGACGGAAGTGTCGGCGAGCGTAACGGCGTCTCCTGCGGCTCTATCGAAGAAAAAATGGGCATTCACGGCAATTCGACCTGCGTGATGAATTTTGACGACGCGGTCGGCGAACTCATCGGCGAGGCGCATAAGGGCCTGAAAGTTATGTTTGTGATGATGAATGAGGCGCGTATGGGCGTCGGTATGCAGGGGCTTTGCCAGAGTGAAGTGTCCTATCAAAACGCGGCGATTTACGCCAATGACCGTCTTCAGGGCCGCTCATTGACGGGGCCTAAAAACGAAAATGGCCCTGCCGACCCTATTATTGTCCATCCCGATGTGCGCCGGATGCTGATGGATAGCCGCGCTTTTAACGAAGGCGGGCGTGCTTTTTTATACTGGCTGGCTTTGCAAGAAGATTTGGAAGTGCTCTCGCCCGACGAAAAAGTGCGCGAGCGGGCAGAGGATTACCTCGGCCTGATGACGCCGGTGATTAAAGGCTATCTCACAGATATTGGGTTTAATAATTGCGTCAACGCCCAGCAGATTTACGGCGGTCATGGCTATATTGAAGAATGGGGCATGAGCCAATTTGTCCGCGACGCGCGTATTGCGCAAATCTATGAAGGCGCAAACGGTATTCAGGCGCTTGATCTTGTTGGCCGTAAACTCGCCCGAAAAGGCGGGCGCGCTTTGATGTCTATCTCGGCGGAAATTGAAGCTTTTGCCAAAGACAATGAAGGCGACGAGAATTTAAAACCGTTTATGGACGGCTTGCTCTTAGCTAAAAATAAATTGCAAACGGGCACGATGTGGCTGATGCAAAACGGCATGAGCAATCCGGATAATGCCGGAGCGGGCAGCGTCAATTATATGTATATGCTTGGCATTTCCATGCTGTCTTATATGTGGGCGAGAATGGCTAAAGCCGCGCAGGCGCAAATTGACGCCGGAAATGACGACCCGTTCTACGCCGATAAAATTATCACTGGAAAATATTTCCTCGCGCGGATACTGCCGGATTTAGACTCCCATCTCGCCAAAATCCAAAGCGGGGCAGAGCCTGTCATGGCCTTGGCCGCAGACCGGTTTTAGGAGCAAACCCAATGGCCGCCATAGATTTCAAAAACCCGGATTGGTATGACGAGGAAGATATCAATATCTTCCGCGAAGCCGTTTACGGGTTTTACGCGCGCGAAATGGCGCCGCATTCGGAGAGCTTTCGCAAGAATAAAAAAGTCGACCGTAAATATTGGAAAATGGCGGGCGATATGGGTTTGCTGAACTGCGCTATCCCTGAAGAATATGGCGGCGGCGGCGGCGATTACCGCCACGAAATGATTATTATGGAAGAGCTGACCCGCGCCAATGTCGACGGCTTCGGCCTCTCGCTGCATAACGCCATTGTCGCGCCCTATATCCTGCATTTCGGCACCGAAGAGCAAAAGCAAAAATGGCTGCCAAAAATGGCCAGCGGCGAGCTTATCGGCGCGATTGCCATGTCCGAGCCGGGCACGGGGTCTGATCTTAAAAATATCAAAACTAATGCCAAGAAAAACGGTAATGGTTGGATAATTAACGGTTCTAAAACTTTCATCACCAATGGCGGCACGGCTAATCTGATTATTGTCGTGGCCGACACAGGGGGCGAGGGCAAACATTCCAAATCACTTTTTGTGGTCGAGACGGACGATCTTGAAGGCTTCCGGCGCGGGCGTATTCTCGACAAGGTCGGCCTCGACGCACAAGATACAGCGGAGCTGTTCTTTGACGATATGAAAGTCCCGGCCGATGCTCTGCTCGGCGATGATACCGGTATGGGCTTTATCCAGTTGATGACAGAATTGCCGCAAGAGCGCCTCAACATTGCCGTGCAAAGCGTAGCGTTGATGGAAGCGGCGCTGGAAACCACGATTGAATATGTCAAAGAGCGCAAAGCTTTTGGCAAGCGCATTCTCGATTTCCAAAACACTCAATTTGAGCTGGCGGAATGTAAAACTCTTGCCACCATTGCCAAAACCTTTGTCTATGACTGCGTGGAAAAACACCTTCGCGGAGAGCTTGATACGGTCACGGCGTCAATGGCGAAATATTGGACGACGGATAAAGAATGCGAAATCATCGACCGCTGCCTACAGCTTCACGGCGGTTACGGCTTTATGAATGAATACCGCATCGGACGCATGTTCCGCGATAGCCGCGTGCAAAAGATTTACGGCGGTACAAACGAGATCATGAAAATGGTCATTGCGCGTTCGCTTTAGGAGGCAAAAATAGGCTTTGATCCCCATATCTTTTTCGCCGCCGAAACCACGCCGCCCGCGCCCAAACATTTGGGTTGGACATTACTTGATTTCGATATGGAAACAGGCTGGGTTAAAGTCGGATTTACAGCCAAGCCGGAATTTCTCAATTTCCGGGGCCATGTTCAAGGCGGGTTTTTATCCGCCATGCTGGACGACACGCTCGCCCCGGCCATCTTGATAAAAACCAAAGGCAAGTTTCTCATGCCGACGATTGATCTACATACGCATTTCCTCTCCCCCGTCGCTTTGGGCGATATTACCTGCGAGGCCAATATAGTAAAATTGGGCCGCAAAATCGCCTTCACCGAAGGCTCGCTATTTGACGCGGCAGGTAAATTATGCGCGCGCGCCAGCGCCAGCTCCATGCTGATCCCGGTGCCGGAGAATGTGGATATTCTCAATATGGGGAGTTCTGATTAAATGTATCCACCGCCTTATTATATCGATAATTCACCCGCCTTTTTGGCAGGCGTGATGCGTGAGCATAGTTTCGCGGTGCTAACTACTATTGGCACAGACGGATTGCGTGCCACGCATTTGCCATTTGTGTTAAAAGATGAAGGTGAACGCGGAACGCTTTACGGCCATCTCGCGCGGCAAAACCCCCAAGCGCACGATTTGGACGGCTCGCATGAGGCGATGATAATGTTCTCTGGCCCGCACGCTTATATTTCTGCCAGCTGGTATGACAATCCCGCGCGCCAAGTTCCAACGTGGAATTATATTAGCGTTCAGGCCAAAGGGTATCCGGTGGCTTTACCGCGCGCGGATTACATGCCGGAAATGGAAGCTTTAGTCGCCCAGTATGAACCCGAAGGCGATTGGCAGATAAATAATGCGCAGGATTACGCCGAAAAAATTATGGCAGGTATTGTCTATTTCAAAATGGAAATAGAGAGCCTGCAAGGCGCAAGAAAAATGAGCGCAAATAAAAATAAAAATGAACATGCCAATGTGATCAAAGAATTGATTGCGCGGGGTGAACACTCAACGGCCAAAGCAATGGCCGAGATTAATTTATAGAATTCTCAAAGGAGTCATCATGACAGACGCTTATATTTATGACGCGGTTAGAAGCCCGCGCGGCAAGGGCAAGAAAAACGGCAGCCTGCACGAGATCACGGCGCTCGCGCTGGCGACGCAGCAGCTTGAGGCGCTGGAAGAGCGCAACGGTCTGGATACGTCCAAAGTTGACGATGTGATTTTGGGCTGCGTGCATCAGGTCAAAGGCCAGGGCGCGGATATTGCCCGCTCGGCTGTGATTACGGCTAATTGGGCCGAGTCCTGCGCGGGGCTGTCGATTAACCGTTTCTGCGCCTCGGGGCTTGAGGCGGTCAATATTGCGGCGGCGAAAGTCATGTCCGGCATGTCCGATATGGTTGTTGGCGGCGGGGTGGAAAGCCTCTCTCGCATCCCGATGGGCAGCGACGGCGGCGCTATGGGCGTTGATCCGAGCATAGCCTTTGACCACCATATTATCCCGCAGGGCATATCGGCAGATTTAATTGCCACCAAATACGGCTTTAGCCGCGATGATTGCGACGCCTATGCGGTGGAGAGCCAAAAACGCACAGCCGTTTCTTGGGATGAAGGGCGATTTAAGAAATCAATCGTGCCGGTCAAAGACCAGATGGGCGTCAATATCTTGTCAAAAGACGAGCATATGCGCCCCGGCACAGATATGCAGAGCCTGGGCTCGCTTAACCCCAGCTTTGCCGCCATGGGCACAGTGATGCCGGGTTTTGATTTTGTTGCTTTGCAAAAATACCCTGAGCTTGAGAGCATCACCCATGTCCATCATGCGGGCAATAGCTCGGGCATTGTCGACGGCGCCTCGGTGGTTTTGGTAGGCAATAAATCTATCGGCAAGGATTTGGGCCTGACACCGCGCGCAAAAATACGCGCCTTTGCCGAGATCGGCAGCGAGCCGACAATCATGCTCACCGGGCCGGAATTTGTCGCCGCTAAAGCGCTGAAAAAAGCCGGGATGACCACCTCCGACATTGACCTTTGGGAAATCAACGAAGCTTTTGCCTCGGTTGTTTTGCGGGCGATGCAGGCCATGGATATTCCGCACGAGAAAATGAACGTCAATGGCGGCGCGATTTCCATGGGCCACCCATTAGGCGCAACAGGCGCAATGATTATCGGCACCATGGTCGATGAGCTGGAGCGCAGCAACAAAAACACCGCCTTAATTACATTATGCGTAGGCGGCGGTATGGGCAGCGCCATTATTATTGAGAGAGCTTAGAGACATGAAACATTTTACTTTAGAGACTGATAAAGACGGCATTCTTTTAATTACCTTTGATAGTCCGGAGCGCTCTATGAATGTGCTGTCTCAGGACGTTATTGCCGAGATTGCGCAGTGGACGGCGAGCATCGCTGAAGACGAGAGCATTAAAGGCGCGGTGATAACATCCGGCAAAGCCGCTTTTTGCGCCGGGGCTAATCTCGAAGAACTCGGCGGGCAATTCTCGGATGTTTTTGCCGAGCTTGAACAAGACGAACAAAAAGCCAAGCGCGATTTATTTAATATGGTTTACCGCCTCAATGCAACATTTCGCGCCCTTGAAACTTGCGGCAAGCCTGTGGCCGCCGCGATTAACGGGCTTGCACTTGGCGGCGGATTTGAATTGGCGCTGGCTTGTCACGCCCGTTTTGCCGCTGGCGACGCCCCGAAACTACGCCTCGGTTTCCCAGAAGCTATGGTTGGGCTTTTGCCCGGCGCAGGCGGCACGCAGCGCCTCCCGCGTATGGTCGGATTAATGAGCGCCGCGCCGCTTTTAATCCAAGCCAAACAGATCAAGGCGCAAGAGGCGCTGGCCATGGGGCTTGTTAACGGCGTCGTGCCGCAGGCCGAATTAATTAATACCGCCAAAGCTTGGGCGCTTGACAATCCCAAGGCCAAACAGCCTTGGGACGAGGATCGCTTCCGCTTTCCGGGCGGCGATCCGTGGACGCCTAAGGGCTTCCCGATGTTTGCCGGAGCGCCGGCCATGGTGCGCAAGGAAAGTTTTGGCAATTATCCGGCCCTCGCCAATATTCTCAAAGCCGTTTATGAAGGCAGCCAAGTGCCGATGGATGCGGGGCTGCGGATTGAAACTCGTTATTTCTGCGATCTGCTTTTGCGCCCCGAAAGCGGCAATATGATCCGCTCGTTGTTTATGTCTAAACAAGCGCTGGAAAAAGGTGAAGCTCGTCCGGCTGGGCAGGAAAAAGGCGAGATCAAGAAAGTCGGCGTTATCGGCGCGGGATTTATGGGCGCAGGCGTGGCCTATGTTTCGGCCATGTCCGGGATTGATGTTGTGCTGATTGACCGCGACCAAGAGGGCGCGGATAAGGGCAAAGCCTTCACAATAGAGCAGCAGGCCAAACGCGTGAAACGCAAAAAAACTACGCAGGAAAAAGCTGACGCTGTTGCCGCGCGCATTGAAGCGACGACGGATTATGCCAAGCTTAAAGATGTCGATCTTATCGTCGAAGCCGTGTTTGAAAATTCAGAGCTGAAAGCCAAAATCACAAAAATGACCGAAGAGATCATTGGCGATACGGCAGTGTTTGGTTCCAATACTTCGACCATCCCAATCTCGGATTTGGCTAAGGCGTCAAGCCGCCCCGAAAATTTCATCGGCATTCATTTCTTTAGCCCCGTGCACAGAATGATGTTGGTCGAAATTATCAAAGGCGAAAAAACCAGCGATTACGCGATTTCCCGCGCCATTGATTTTGTCACCAAGATACGCAAAGTGCCGATTGTGGTTGAGGATACGCGCGGATTTTACGCCAATCGCTGTGTCCACCGTTACCTCAATGAAGGCTATAACCTACTGGCCGAAGGCGTGAAACCAGCCCTGATTGAAAACGCTGCCAAAATGGCCGGCATGCCGGTCGGGCCATTATCTCTGCAAGACGAAGTGGCGGTTGATCTGGCCTATAAAGTCATGACCCAAACCAAGGCCGACCTCGGCAGTCAATATAGCGAAGGCAAGGCCGATAAGATTATCACGGCCATGTATGAAGCCGGACGTTATGGCCGCAAAACGCAAAAGGGCTTTTACGTCTATGAAGGCCGCGAGAAACATCTCTGGCCGGAGCTTGGGCAATTTGCAGAAAACGGCCTGCAAGACCCGCAGCCCGATGTCAAAGATGTCCAAGACCGCATCATGTACACCCAAGCGATAGAAGCGGCGCGCACCATGGCCGAGGGTATTGTCCACGATCCGCGCGAAGCTGATCTCGGCTCGATATTTGGTTGGGGCTTCGCGCCTTTTACCGGCGGCGCGATCAGCTTCATTGATACGATGGGCGCGAAGGCTTTCACGGCCCGCGCTGATGAACTGGCAAAAGCTTACGGTCCGCAATTTGAAGTGCCGCAGCTCCTCCGCGACATGGCGAAAAGCGGCGAGACGTTTTACGGGAAGTTTGGACGTAAAGATAAGAAGGCAGCCTAATGACTGATAATGTAACAACCACGATCAAAGACGGCGTTGCCGTTATCGCGCTTGATGACGGCAAAGCCAACGCGCTTGGCGCGGCGATGTGGACAGCCTTAAATGCCGCTTTTGATCAGGCCGAGAAAGAGGATGCCATTGTCATTATCACAGGCCGCGAGGGCATGATGTCGGGCGGCTTTGATCTTAAAGAAATGGGCAGCGGGCCTGAGGACGCGCTGGAGTTGACCTCCAAAGGCTCGAAATTCGCCCGCCGCATCATGGCATTCCCGCGCCCCGTCATTATGGCAGCGCCCGGTCATACGATTGCCATGGGCGCGTTCTTAGCGCTCGCCTGTGATTACTCTATGATTAAAGAGGGTGATTACAAAGTTGGCCTCAACGAGACTCTGATTGGCATGACTATGCATAATTTCGGCATCGAAATGGGCCGCTATCATCTGGCAAATAATTATTTCAATCGCTGTGTTATTAACGGCGAAATCTTTAGCCCTAAAGGCGCGATGCACGCCGGCTTCTTTGACCGTGTTGTCCCGGCCGAGCAATGGCCTATGGCTATTCCCATGGCTGGGCAAATGTTCGGGCAAGCTAACCCCAAGGCCTTCCGCGAGACAAAGCTGCGTAGCCGCAAAGAGATATTTGCTATTTTGGACCAAGCCATAATAGACGATCTCGACCCCGCCAAAGTGCACGCGATGTAATGAGCGGCCACTCCACCCTAAAACGCTGGCATGATATCGTTGTCTCCGGCGAAATGTCAGGCTTAACCGAGATATTCCACGCAGATGCGAGCTTCCGCTCGCCAGCCGTTCACAAGCCCTATCAAGGGCGCAAGGCTGCTATTTTCCTGCTCTCCAATGTTTTCGAAGTCTTTGAAAACTTCACCTATCACCGAGAATGGGTTAGTGATGACGGGACGGAGGCCGCGCTCGAATTTTCCGCTAATATCGGCGATAAAGACTTAAAAGGTATTGATCTTATCAGCTTTAATGCTGAGGGCCTGATTACTGATTTTGAAGTCATGATCCGCCCGGTCAGCGGCTTGATGGCTCTCGCAGGCGCGATGGCCCCGCGAGTCGGAAATAATTTCAAAACGTGACCGCCTACCCCGCCCCGACGCGAAAATTCTATGACCTGCGCGATGGCCGTATCTCTGCCGTGCATTTTGGGCTGACCTCTAATCCTGCCCAGCTTGTTATGCTGCCGGCCAACGGGTTTAACGGCTATGCTTATAAGAGCCTGCTGGAGCCTTTGGGCGTGCATTGCATTGCGCTGGATATGCGCGGGCACGGAATGAGCGAACTGCCGACAGATGTTGCCGCGCTTAGGAATTGGCATATTTTTCGTGATGATACGGTAGAGTTTTTTGAACGCTATATCGACCAGCCTGTTGTGCTTGCAGGCCATAGCTATGGCGCGGTGGCGGGAATTTTGTCCGCGCCTGCCTTAAAAGACAGGTTAAGCGGCTATGTCGGTTTTGACCCTGTGACGATTCCGGGGTTGTTTCGGCAGATATCAAATATTCCCGGCGGTCGAGCTATGCTCAAAAAACGCTTTCCTATTGCGGCGGCGGCGGGGCGGCGCAAAGCCTTTTTCGCCGATCACGAGGCCGCTTTTGCCCGCTACAAAGATCGCGGGGCTTTCCGCGGATTTACCGACGAGGCTCTGCATGACTATTTGACAGGCGGGTTAATCGCGCATGAAGGCGGGGTGAGGCTGGCCTGCGATCCAAAATGGGAGCAGGCCATATTTATCGCCCAAGCCCATAATCTTTTCAAAGCCGCGCGGTTCTTGCCAAAGAACAGCCATATCACCTTTGCCGGAAAATACGGATCTGTGAGTTTTGACGGCGCGCGGAAATTTCTCGCCCGGCAAATCGGGCCGGAGAACATCACTTATAATAAAGACATCGCCCATATGTTCCCGATGCATGATCCGGCTTATGCGGCGGCGCGGTTGGGTGATGTGTTGAGCAAAGCCGCCTTAGACGGTTAGGCCCTTCGTTACATTTTGTTTGAGCACGGCGACTTGCTCAGGCGTGGCTTTGATCAGCTTGCGCGCTTTCAAATCAAAGAGGCAGCCAATACCGATCATGGAGAAAATGCTCTCTCCGGTTACCGCGTCGACGCAGTGGTGAATAAGGCTGCGCGTATATGTGCCGCCTTCGGCAAGGCCTGAATAGAAATGATATCCATCCCCGGCCCGGGAGACGCGGTGAATAAATATCCGCGCCTCAAGCAAGGCCCCTGATTTTCCGCTGGCGTGATAATCAGGGTCTTTAAATTCAGGATAGCCGTCCTGAATATGGCCAATGGTTTCCGTCACCCGTCCCATCAGAGCTTGCGGCGTTACCCGGCCTCCCGGGCCGATTTCAAAAGGCTGAAACACCCCCGATCCGACATGGGTCACGTCCAGACTCTTAAGCGCGGTTTCGTTCGGCGCTGTAGACGCGGCCTCATAAGACAGAGCGCGCGGCAGAGACGGGGCAGGGGGATCGACTTGATAGGGTTTTGCCGCTTCGCGAAAACGCTTCGGCCAAGGGCGTTCACCTTCGCTTGGCAATGCAATATGCTGCACATTTTCGACAATAGTGGCCGCGATCCGCCCGCCCAGATGATACATCATATGGCAGAGCCGCACATCGTTCTCGCCAAGCTGCAATACTCCCGTTTCAATATAAAGGGGATTATCGGGCCGCGCTTCGCCGAGATATTTAATATGAAAATCCAGAACCCGCACAGAGGTCTCTGCGCCGGATTTAAACGCGTCATGCAATCCCAGCCGGATAAAGAACATCTGCCGCGCCTGATATACCTTAGTCATGTAATGGCGCATATTGAGATGACCGAGACCATCGCATTCCCAAGCCGAACATTCCCCCGCCCATGTTTTCAGGAATTCATCCATTAAAAATTATGCCGCGCAGTTGCCGCAAGAGCCGTAATGCTCAACCACGCTATGGGCGATGACAAAGCCAACCGGCTTGCAATCCGTGTGGTCATGGGCGTGGCGTTCTTCGACGCTCTGGCAGTCATTGCAAATAAAGAACTCCGCAAGATGGCCGCTATGGCCGTGGTCACAGGCAATAAAAGCATTAAGCGCTTCGACGCGGTGGACAAGGCCAAGCTTGGAGAGAAAGTCCAGCGCGCGGTAAACGGTTGGCGGTTTGGGCGAGCCGACGTCGGGGCTAAGCCGGTCGAGTAGGTCATAGGCTTTGACCGCGCCGCCATCCTCGATAATCAATTCAAAGACATGGGCGCGCAGGGCAGTAAATCGCTCCCCGGCGGCCTCACAGGTTTTGCGTGCGGCGGCAACCCGCTCTTCTGTGGACATGTCTTGATGCGAGAGGTGATCTGTCATGGCGTTATACTATACGCTTTGCTTGCAGTCTGCCAGCGGGAATATCCTAGAGCCGCGCCGTAATTTTTACGGGCAAGCTTTCATAGCCCATGACGAAATTGGAAGGCACGCGTTTGGGCGGCCCAACCACTTCGATATGTTCAAAGCGCTTTAAAATTTCTTCCCAGAGAATACGGATTTGCAATTCCGCGACATGGTTGCCCATACAGCGGTGAATGCCAAATCCGAAGGACAGGTGTTGCCGCGCACGGGCGCGGTCAATGATGAAGTGGTCGCCGTTTTCAATCACTTCTTCGTCGCGATTGCCCGAAACATACCACATCACAACACGGTCGCCTTTTTTAATCTTTTTGCCTCGAAATTCGATATCGCGCGTTGCCGTGCGCCGCATATGGCCGAGCGGGGTTTGAATGCGAATAATCTCGGAGACCATATTAGGAATCAGGCTCGGGTCAGCCTTTAGCTTTTTATATTCGCCCGGAAATTGATTAAGGTAATAAACACCGCCGGTCATGGAGTTACGCGAGGTGTCATTGCCGCCGACAATCAGCAGCATCAGATTACCAAGAAAATCCAGCGGATTATTGATCATATCTTTGGTATCTGGATTATGCGCCATCAGCGAAATAAAATCGAATTTTGGCGGGGCCGCCGCGCGCTCCGTCCACAGTTTTTGGAAATAGACCAAACATTCCATCAAAATTCCCCGCCGTTCTTCTTCCTCCATAACAAAATTACCGACTTGTTCGGCAGATGTCGCGGCGTCCGACCAAAAGGGGAGAAGGTGGCGCTCCTCCCACGGGAAATCAAATAAGGTCGCCAATAATTGAGTCGTCAGTTCAATCGAGACTCGCTCGACCCAATTGAAAGTCTCCCCCACAGGCAAACTGTCCAGCACCTTGCCTGTGCGTTCCCGAATAAGCGGCTCAATATCGGCCAAGCGCGGTTTCGCCACGGCGGGCATGGCGGCCTTGCGCTGAACATCGTGGACGGGCGGATCTTTGGCGATAAACATGGTCGGTTCAAAATCCTCAAAAATATCGCCAATAACGATGTCTCGTTCGGACGAGAAATCCTGATAATTTTTGTCGATCTCGATAATGTCGTGAAATTTCGTGATCGACCAATAGCCGCCTGTCGGTCCGGTCGGCGACCAATGGACGGGGGCTTCCTTGCGCAGACGTTTAAAATATTCGTGGTGTAGCTCATGTTCGAAAATCGCGCCGTCGCTGACATCCAGCGCTTCCAGCGGCACAGACCAAGGATCGGCAAGACCCGTTTGCTCTAAAATGTTCTCAATTTTCCCCATCATCCCGACCTTGTTTTTCTTTCAGCTTAACCTGAACGCCAAAGCCGGTCAAATATCGGATTTATCGCGGGGCCAAGCGGATGATTCATTTGTTGAAACACGGGCTAGAATTGTTTACAGGCGGGCTTGAAATTCATATTACGCCCCTCATATGGGGCAAAAGAAACCTAGAGGGACCATAATGGCCGAAACACCACAATCCGTCGCTGTCACTGGCAATGTCATGTTCTATAAGAATCCGCAGCCCATGACCAAAGATAAACATGCCGGCTTCGGCGTCAAACAGATCGCGAAACCTTTTGAATTTATGGCTGATCAGCATTTCATGCCGCTAACCGCGCCTGAATTTGGCAGCGCCGCAGCGTCTTTCCCGATCATTTTTGCCGGCGAAGAGCGCAACCCTCTCGCCGTTATGGGCATTCGCTCCGGCGAAAACCTGTTCGTGACAGAGGGCCAATTTGCGCAGGATTTCTACATGCCCGCCTTTGCCCGCCGCTACCCATTCGTGCTTGCGGGCGACAAGGAAAATGATCGTTTTGTTGTCTGTGTTGATGAAGATGCAGAATGCGTGACAAATAAAACCCCGCAGCAAAAATTCTTTGAGGGTGACGAGACATCAGCTTTCACCAATGAGGCTTTTCAGTTTTTGCAAAATTTTGAGCGCGACCGCCAAGCCACTGATTTGATGATTAAGGCTTTTAAAGAGCTGGATTTATTTGAACAAAAAGAAATGAATTTCCAAGGCCAGAACCCTGACGGATCTCCTGCTGAGCGCCAGAAAATCGCCGATTATTTCGCCATCACCGAAGAGCGCCTCAAAGGTCTGTCCGCAGACAAACTCAAAGAGTTTAACGAAAATGGCTATCTCGCGGTTGCCCATGCCCATATGGTGTCGCTCGGCAATTGGCAGCGCCTCGTCAACATGACCCTGCGCCGCGCCGCCGAAGACGCCGTTCCGGCAACAACAGCGACCAAGAAAAAAGCCTCAGACAAGAAAAAATCTGCGGCAAAAAAGAAGAAAAAGTAGTCGCTTCGAAATTTTAAGAAAGCCCGCTCAGCAGAGCGGGTTTTTTTATGGAATATTGAAGGTTCCATATTCATATATTTCCAGATCAGGTTCCACACCTACCGGGAGAGGATATAGATGATCTGGGCCACAGGTTTCTCTTGGCTTCCCGTAATTGGTAATGTCTGCCTGACAGGCTCTCTTTCCCAAAAACCTTTCCCGTTCGCTTTCCAAAAGTGGACGATACCGCTGAACAGACTGTAAGATTTTGAAATGCGAGATGCCCAATCCGAGCTTGTGTTTCATCGGAACTTCATAGTTTTGTCGCTCGTGATCCGCATAAGTGATTTTGTTTTCATCCAGCCAAACACAAGCTTGATTGCCCCCTGCATACCAAACACCATTTTTGATCTCTCTGAAATGCGGCTCATCGCGAAGACTAAGATGAGAATGACAAGATCATGAATATCCAGAAATGCAAATTTTTGCTTATCCGCCTGTTTCCGGCGGCGGCGCTCCCAGCGATATGTCTTAGCTGTCCCCATACCCTTTATATGGGTATTGTTTTTTAATTTTAAAGAGAAGGTTGTGTGCCCTTAAGCTCGGTCTGCCGCCATAACCAATTTTCGGTAATCTTTTAGGTCGCCGTCATAGCGCCGCGCGCGGCCATTCTTGACCAACCATAATCTATCGGCCGTGGCTTCGGCGAGGTAGACATCATGAGTGATGAGCAGCACTGCGCCGGGGAAATCATTGAGCGCGTAAATCAAAGCTTCGCGGCTATCAATATCCAGATGTGAGGTTGGCTCGTCCAGAATAAGGATATGCGGACGTTCAATCGCCATAAGGCCCAATAGAAGCCGCACTTTCTCACCGCCGGAGAGTTTCTCGACATTAGTTTCAACCTTCTCATGCGAGAACCCCATCTGCGCAGCCGCGCCGCGCTGTTTGGATTCGGGCAGGTCTTTGGGCAGAGCGCGGGCGACATGGTTAAGCACGGTTTCGCCTTCGGTGAGCTCGTCGAGTTGGTCTTGCGAGAAATAACCGATACGGATTTTTCGGGGGGCTTTACGGGTGCCTGCCATAAGCGGCAATCGCTCAGCAATAGATTTAACTAAAGTCGTCTTGCCCTGACCATTGGCCCCGACAATGGCAATCCTATCATCGGGATCAAGCCGTAGATTGACGTTTTTGAGGATCAATGCATCTTCGCCGTAACCCAAATCCGCATTCTCCAATTCGAGCATAGGCGGGGCGAGTTTTTCCTTCGGGCCGGGGAAGTTAAACGGCGTCGTCCGCTCGGCTATGGGAATCGAAATTTCCTGCATCTTTTCTAGCATCTTGACGCGGGATTGGGCTTGCCGGGCTTTAGAGGCTTTGGCTTTGAAGCGGTCAACGAAAGCTTGCAGATGGGCGCGGTCGGCATCTTGCTTGGATTTTTGGGATTCGAGCTGCGCCGTCTTGGCGGCTTGTAGCTTCATCCAATCATCATAACCGCCCGGCGTGACCGTCAGTTTTTGATGTTCCAAAGCCAGCGTATGGGTGACGCAGCGATTGAGCATTTCGCGGTCATGCGAGACCATAATCACCGTATGCGGATATTTTTTCAGGTAACCTTCAAGCCAGACCGCGCCTTCAAGGTCAAGATAGTTGGTGGGCTCGTCCAGCAATAGCACATCGGGCTCCGAAACGAGCACGCCGGCAATCGCCGCGCGCATGCGCCAGCCGCCGGAAAACTCTTTCGTGGCGCGGTAAAAGTCATCATCCGAAAACCCAAGCCCGTGCAGCACCACGGCGGCGCGCGTATCTGCCGTCCAAGCGTCAATATCTATGAGCCGTGTGTGAATTTCGGCAATGCGGTCAGGATCGACGGCGGTTTCGGACTCTGCCATCAGCGCATGGCGCTCCGTATCGGCGGCCAAAACGACATCCATAATCGTGTCGTCCGTTGCCGCCACCTCCTGAGCCACCCAGCCCAATTTTGCGCCTTTATTCATGCGAATGGAATCATCGCCGGAAGGGTCTTCGACCTCCTCGCGGATGAGCCGGAGCAGAGTTGATTTCCCCGTCCCGTTACGCCCGATAAGCCCGACCTTCCAGCCGGACGCAATCTGCGCCGAAGCCCCGGAAAAGAGCGGTCGCGCCTGAACGCGGTAATCAAGGTCAGTAATTGTCAACATGCGCGGGTCTCTAGCGGGGGCAGGGGAAAAGGCAAGGGGCGATTGCGGTTGAGGGCGAATTCTAAGCCGTGTCGCGAAACTGTGAACAGCCTTGATTGGCGCTTTGCAGCTCTCTGGCTTATTTCAAAGGGAAGGGAGCTGGATACGGAGTTTCTATGGCAGCCAAAATTACAGTCCTATGTTTGGCCTTCCTTGCGCTTTTGTTGGCGGCTCCGGGTTATGCCGCCTCTTGGCCGAATAAACCCCAATGGCAAAATACAGATTTTTCGAGCTTTAGCGCTCCGGCAGAAGAGTTCCTGCCCGGCGGGCCCGGCAAAGACGGCATTCGCGCGGTTGACCATCCGGAATTCCAGCCCATCGGAGACGCCGATATTGATGGCCGTGAACCGGTAATTTTATTGCGCGAGAAAGGCGATATTCGGGCCTATCCTTTGTCGATCATAATCCACCATGAAATTGTCAATGATATCATTGCCGGGCGGCCTGTGGCCGTCACCTATTGCCCGCTTTGCAATGCCGCCATTGTCTTTGACCGCCGCGTGGACGGGCGCATTAGAAGCTTTGGCGTCACAGGGATTTTGCGCAATGCCGATCTTGTTATGTATGACCGGGAGACGGAAAGCTGGTGGCAGCAATTTACCGGCGAGGCAATTGTCGGCGCGCGCACCGGCCATGTTCTGACGCGCCTGCCCGCGCCGCTGATATCCTTTGATCAATTTAAACAGGCTTATCCCAAGGGAATGGTTTTAAAACCGCCTTTTCCGGGACGCTACCGTTATGGCCGCAATCCCTATATTCATTATGATAGCTCAAACGGTATGTTTAATGTCTTTGCCCGCCTGCCGCGCGGGTTTTCGCGTATGGAACGTGTTGTCGTTGTCGGTGATCAGGCGTGGCGGTTAAGCGCGCTGGCCAAAGCGGGCAGGATTGAGCAAGGGGATATTCGCCTGAGCTGGCAACCAGGTCAGGCTTCGGCTTTGGATAGCGGGCGCATCGCGGATGGCCGCGATGTCGGCACGATTAGGGCCGAGCGAAAAAACGCTGACGGCGCGTGGCAAGAGGCGATCTATGACGTCACTTTCGCCTTCGCCTTCGCCGCCTTCAAGCCGGACGGAATCTGGCATGATTAAATGGCTCTGACCCTAGGTCTCACATCCGCGTGAGTCTCCGTATTCGCCATTAGATTTATTAATCACCTGACGTTATAAGGTGCGCATGTTGAGCATGATCCGTATATTATTTTTGGCAATTATGATATCGGCGGCCGCCCTGCCTGCGCTCGCCCGCCAGTCTATTCCTGTGGATACGGGCAAGGTGACGGCGAGCCTTGTCAGTTCTCATGACAGCGTTGCGCCGGGCGGCAGTTTTTACATTGCCCTGCGCACACAGCTTGACGACCATTGGCATACTTATTGGCGTAATCCCGGCGATAGCGGCGAACCTGTGCAGATTGACTGGGTTCTGCCTGAAGGCGTAACGGCGGGGAGAATTAATTGGCCGCTGCCCAAGACGGTGCCAACGGGGCCGATTATCAATTACGGGTTTGAAGGCGCGCCGCTCTTTCCTGTGAAGTTTACCGTGAGCGCAGACGCAGAGCCTGGCTCGGTCATTAACATCACAGCGAATTTTTATTATTTGGTCTGCAAAGATGTCTGTATCCCTGAAAAAGGCAATGTGAGCTTGCCGATTGCGATTGGCGAGATGGCTGAAGATATTGGCTGGAAGACCGAAATTGACGCGGCGCTCGCGGCCACGCCGAGGCGCGGCGGGGTTCAAGGCGCGATTAAAAAATCTGGCGATGTCTTGGAGATGAGTTTTGCAAATCTGCCCGAAGGGGATTTCTCCGGCGCTTATTTCTTTCCCTATGACCAAGGTGTGCTCTTACATAGCGATCCCCAAAATATTGTGCGCGGGAGCAGCGGACTGCGCCTGACGACCAAACCTGACTATGCGTGGGACAGCGCCACGCCAAAAATCTTTGAGGGCGTTTTGACCTATCAATCCGGCGGGGAGACCGTCGGGACTAATATTGCGCTGGCGGTCGGGAGCTCTATTGATATTGGTGCCGCTGCCACGCCCAAAGCGGCGGTTGGCGGGGTAACCCTCTGGACGGCGATTATCGGCGCACTAATCGGCGGGCTTATCCTTAATCTCATGCCGTGTGTATTCCCGGTCATTTCCATCAAGGCGCTGTCCATTGCTAAATCCGCGCATGGCGAGCGGTCAAAAATCCGCCGCGAGGCTTGGCTTTACACGGCGGGCGTTATGGCCACTTTCCTTTTACTGACAATCGCTTTGCTGGCGTTGAAAGCGGGCGGGTCGGAAATCGGCTGGGGGTTCCAGCTACAATCGCCGAAAGTGGTAGCGGTATTGGCGGTTCTGCTTTTTGTCATTGGCCTGAACTTAATCGGTGCTTTCGAGTTTGGCACGGGGCTGCAAAATACAGGCACTGAGCTGACGCAAAAATCCGGAGCCGCAGGCAGTTTCTTTACCGGCGCGCTCGCCGTTATCGTCGCCACGCCTTGCACCGCGCCCTTTATGGCGGGGGCTGTTGGCTATGCGCTGGCCCAGCCTGCGCTCATAACGCTGGCCGTGTTTATGGCGCTGGCGATTGGCTTTGCGCTACCTTTCTTGCTGATCGCCTATATGCCGGGGCTGCTGTCAAAACTACCCAAGCCGGGGCCGTGGATGGCGCGGTTTAAGGAAATTCTTGCCTTTCCCATGTTTGCTGCCGCAATCTGGCTGGTCTGGGTGTTGAGCCTGCAAGCGGGCGAGGGCGGCGTGCTCTATGCGTTGCTGGCTATGCTCGCAGCCGGGCTCGCGATCTGGTTTTTCAAAGGCAAGAGCCTGCTCGGGAAGGCCCTTGGTCTGGTTTCCGTTCTGGCGGCTATAGCCATTCCTGTTTCCATCACCGCCAACGCTGCACCAGAAAACTTATCAAGCGAGGCGTGGTCGCATCAACGCGTGGCGGAACTTCAAGCCGAAGGCCGCCCGATATTCGTAGATTTCACCGCCGCTTGGTGCGTGACCTGTAAAGTCAACGAGAAACTTGTGCTTGGCCAAACCCGCACAGAAAAGCTTTTCAAAGACACCAATACAGCCTTTCTCGTCGCCGACTGGACGAATAAAAACGACGTTATCGCGGCAGAATTGGCCAAATATGGTCGCGCGGGCGTGCCGCTTTATCTGGTCTATCATCAAAACTCCGTGAACCCTGTGATTTTACCTCAAGTTTTGAGCTATGATGTGATAAGAGAGGCTATCGCCGGGGGCTGATATAAAGGAGAAAGACTGATGAATTTTTCAAAAACATGTTTTGCGGCGCTCGCCATATCCGCTTTAGCGCTCGCAGCGCCCGCCAGTGCCAAGATCGCAACAGGGTCTAATGTCTCTGATATGAGCGTCACGGATTCTAACGGCGCGGTGCATAACCTCTCTGATTTTGCCGGAAAGAAAGTCGTGCTCGAATGGACAAATCACGGCTGTCCCTATGTCAAAAAACATTACTCCACCGACAATATGCAAAAGACGCAGAAACTGGCGACAGCGGATAATGATACGGTCTGGCTCACGGTTGTTTCCAGCGCGCCCGGCAAGCAAGGTCATGTTACAGGCGCGGAGGCAAACCAATTGACCACCTCGCGCGGCGCCGAGCCTACCGCTGTTATCCTCGATCCTTCCGGCACAATGGGCCGCACGTTCGAGGCTAAAACAACGCCGCATATGTATATTATCGACGCCGCCCAGACCCTCGTCTATCAAGGCGCGATTGATGATAACCGCTCGGCCAGCCCGTCATCTGTTGCCGGGGCTAAGAACTATGTGTCGGCAGCGCTCGCGGATATGAAAGCAGGACAGGCTGTGACGGACGCCGAAACCGCGCCCTATGGCTGCTCGGTAAAATACGGCTCTTAAATCACCCTCCACTTGATTTAAGCCCTAGGCCCCGCCGCTTCGGCAGCGGGGTTTTTTATTGCGCATTGGCGTAACTCCCCTAAAACGCCCTTATGACCGACCGTGCTGCATATTTTAAAACCCTTGAGGATTTGGCCGCCAAATCCCCTGCCATTATCGACCTGTTCAAAACAGAACCCAAACGTTTAGAGCGGTTTGTCATGCGGGAAGGGCCGCTTCGCGCTGATTTTTCCAAACAGGCGATCAGCGAAAACGCGCTCAATGCACTCCTCAGCCTCGCTGCTGGGTGTCACCTCGAAGAATGGCGCGCGAAATTATTTGCGGGTGAAACGGTCAATACATCTGAAAACCGCGCCGTACTGCATATGGCCCTACGCGGCGTTGGCGGAACGACCGCTGTGCAAAAAGATGTCGCGGCGATGCGCAAAAAAATGGCGGCATTCGCTAATAAAATTCGCAAAGAAGGCAAATTCAAAGCGGTCATTCATATCGGCATTGGGGGGTCTGATCTGGGGCCGCGTCTTGTGGCCGATGCTTTTCAAGCAACGGACGAGATGGCGCTGGATTTGCGCTTTGCCGAAAATGTCGACGGCGCGTCTATCAATGATGCGCTCAAAGGGCTTGACCCGAAAACCACATTGGTTGTCGTTGTCTCCAAATCTTTTACCACACAGGAAACCCGGATGAATGCCGAAGCGGCGCGCGGCTGGCTGACCGAAGCCCTTGGAAAAAAAGCGGGCGCAAATTTCATCGCTGTCACCGCCAACCGCAAAGGCGCGGAAGGCTTTGATATCCCCGCCGCGCAAATTTTTGATTTTTGGGATTGGGTAGGCGGGCGTTATTCCGTCTGGAGCGCGGTCGGGCTGAGCCTGCAAATCGCCTTTGGCCCCGATGTCTTTGGCGATTTCCTCAAAGGCGCAAAAAAAATGGACGAGCATTTCCGCGATCAACCTTTGCAGGAAAATCTGCCCGTGATGATGGCGCTGGTTGGTATCTGGAACCGCAATGTGCTCGGCTATAGCTCGCTCGCCGTCATTCCCTATGCCCGCCGGATACGCAAATTAGCGGCCTTCCTGCAACAGCTCGAAATGGAGAGTAACGGTAAACGTATCACAAGAGACGGCGAAGAGGCAGGCCTGACCTGCCCCATCATCTGGGGCGATGAAGGCACCAATGGTCAACACGCTTTCTTCCAATGGCTACATCAGGGAACGCCCGGAGCGCCTGTCGATTTTGTCGCTGTGCTCAAAGACCATAGCGGGCGGCCCGAACACCACGCTGCGCTCCTTGCCAATTGCTTCGCTCAATCCGAAGCCTTGATGCTAGGCAAGCCCGAATATAAAGTACGCGAGGACTTAGAGGGCCGCGATGATATAGACCAAATTGCGCCGCAAAAAACCTTCCCCGGCAACCGTCCATCGACGACGATAACGCTGGACGCATTAACCCCCTTCGCCCTCGGCCACCTCATCGCGCTCTATGAGCACAAAGCTTTCGTCCAAGGCGTCATCTGGAACGTCAACAGCTTCGACCAATGGGGCGTTGAATTAGGAAAAGTTCTGGCAAGCACAATATTGGCAGAGATGGACGCGGGGGAGGCGGGAGAGCATGATGCGAGCACTGCGGCGTTGATGGGGTTGGGGAAAAGGTTGACTTAGCGGGCTGACGATCTTCCAAAAAACGCTCCAACCTCAAACCCCAGCACTTTCGCCAACCTTTCAAACTCCACGACATCGACGCGTCTTTGTCCGCTCTCCAACCTCGCGACGAAGCTTTGATATTCGCCTATCGTATCCGCGAGTTCGGATTGGGTCAGGCCCGCAGCTATGCGCTTTTCTATCAAAAAGGAGATTAAGGCTTTATAGCGGGCGGAGCCTAATGTTTTTTTCCATGATTATCTCGTTGCGCTATCTATAGCCGCGCGGTGCTTGGCTAACCTAGAAATCACATAATTCCGGCGGCTTTTAAGATCAGTCTTGCACCGAGCAGGGCGGTGAGGCCGACGACAATTACGCCCAGAATATTGCCGATAGGGCCGTTTTTATAGCGTCCCAGAATTTCGGTGCGGTTCATTACGGCGAGCAGGAAAATGGCGATAATCGGCAAGAGCAATCCATTAGCAAATTGCGCCGACAAAATAATGGTGATCGGTTTAATACCGGTGAGAGCGAGAGCCGCCCCAATGCTTATGACGCTTAGCGCGATGCCGCGAAAGGCCCGGGAAGATGTCTTTGAATTTAGGCCAAGAATTTCTGTCACTGCAAATGCAGTGGCCAAAGGCGCGGTGATCGTACTGGTCAATCCGGCAGCCAAAAACCCAAGGCCGAGCATGTATTTTGCTGCGGGGCCAAAAAGCGGTTCTATCTGTTTGGCCATATCGCCCGCGCCGTTGATGCTGAGTCCCAAGCCAAACAAGCTCGCGGCGGCTGTTGCTGCGATTAAGAGCGTGATCAGGCCGCCAAGGCCGATTGCAATGGATGTATCCCGGCGCACGGTTTTAAGATCCGATGGGCTAGACCATTTTGATTTAACCGCAGAGGCATGGAGGAACAGATTATAAGGCACAATGGTGGTGCCAATTAAAGCGATGATGGTCATCAGGCTGCCTGGCGGAATCTGCGGCACCAGCAAGCCCTTTATGATCGGACGGATATCCGGGCCAACACTTATAAAACTGGCGATAAAGGCCAGCGCCATCAGCCCGACCAAGGCGATTAAGACGCGCTCGATCAGCTTATAGGCGCCGCGCCATATGAGCCCGGCCGCGATCAGGGACAGCGCGATAACGGCCAAGCGGTAAATGGGAAGGCTTTCATTAAAGACGGCCTGAACCCCCAAGGCGCCGCCGGATAGATTCCCCGCCTCATAAGCAGCATTGCCAATATAAAGCGCGGTGATAACCAATATCGCCAGCGGCCATTTCCATATTGAGGCCGCAAACATATCGCGCAGGTTTTCGCCAAGTCCTTTTTGGCTGATTAGGCCAAGCCGCGCTGACATTTCTTGCAAAATAATGGTGGCGATTGTAGCAAAGAGAAGCGCCCAAAGAAGGGCGTAGCCGTAATTTGCGCCTGCCAAAGTACAGGCTGTCACCGTACCGGGGCCAATAAAAGCCGCCGTGACTAAAGCGCCAGGGCCGGTATTTCGTAAGCTTGAAAACAATGACATTAGCTAGCTTATCGGAAAAAGGCGTGAAGATAAACCGGCTTAATACCCATCCGCTTCCGGTAAGAAAATTTCGCGTTTTCCTCCCGAGCCGCTCGGGCCGATCATGCCTTCATCTTCCATGCGCTCGACCAGGTCTGCTGCGCGGTTATAACCGATGGAGAGCTTGCGCTGGACATAGCTAGTCGAGGCTTTGCGGTCGCGGGCGACGATAGCTACGGCTTGGTCAAAGAGTGAATTGCCTTCTCCGCTCGCGGCCGCCGCGATTTCTGCGGCCTCTTCGCGGTCGGTGGTGATATCTTCGAGATAGCTTGGCGTGCCTTGGGCTTTGACGAAGGCGGCAATTCTTTCGACTTCGCCGTCGCTGACAAATGGCCCGTGCAGGCGGCGCGGACGGCCCGTGCCCATAAAGAGCATATCGCCATTGCCGAGAAGTTGTTCGGCCCCTTGCTCGCCCAGAATAGTGCGGCTGTCGATTTTGGAGCCAACGCGGAAAGAAATACGGGTTGGGAAATTGGCTTTAATTGTACCGGTTATGACGTCCACGGATGGCCGCTGCGTTGCCATGATGATATGGATGCCTGCCGCCCGCGCCATCTGCGCAAGGCGCTGGACGCTGCCTTCAATATCTTTCTTGGCGACCATCATGAGGTCGGCCATTTCGTCGATAATCACGACGATAAACGGCATCGGCTCGAAATTCAGCTCTTCGGTTTCATATTCCGGCTCGCCGCTCTCTTTATTATAGCCCGTCATCACGGTGCGGCTCATGACCTCGCCTTTGCGCTTAGCCTCTAACACTTTCTCATTATAGCCGGCCATATTGCGCACGCCCATTTTGGACATTTTGCGGTAGCGGTCTTCCATTTCGCGCACCGTCCATTTCAGCGCGACGACGGCTTTTTTCGGCTCGGTCACAACGGGGGCGAGCAGATGCGGCGCGCCGTCATAGACGGAGAGTTCGAGCATTTTTGGGTCAATCATAATGAATTTGCATTGCTCCGGCGTGAGTTTATACATCAGCGAGAGAATCATCGCGTTGACGCCGACCGATTTACCTGAACCCGTTGTGCCCGCAATCAAGAGATGCGGCATTTTCGAGAGATCGGTAATAAAGGGCTGCCCGCCAATATCCTCGCCCAAAATTAGAGGCAGGGCCATATCGGTGTTTTGGAATAATTCGGAATTGATCATATTACGCAGCCAGACGGTCTCGCGGCGGCGATTAGGCATTTCGACGCCCATAGCGTTACGGCCGGGCACAACGGCAATGCGCGTGGATTGGGCGCTCATATTGCGGGCGATATCGTCCGAGAGGTTAATCACGCGCTGGGATTTCACGCCGGGGGCGGGCTCAAATTCAAACAAAGTGACAACAGGGCCGGGGCGCACCGCGCCCATCTCGCCTTCAATCCCGTAATCAGACATAACGCGGTGCAGATTATCCGAGGCGCGGCGCAGAGCGCCTTCATCGGTAATAGCGGAGCGCGGCGGCGGCATTTTCAGCAGGTCAATCCCTGGAAGAACGAAATCGGCGCCTTCGGGGAAGTTGAATTTCGGCGTTTTAGGTTTGGCTTTGCGTTTCTTTTTGGCGGCAGGGGCGGGCGCGGTTTTTGCCGCTGGTTTGCGTTTGCGTTTTTTGGGCGCGGGGACATCCGGGATATCCCGGTAGAGAGTTCCCCCTTCCAGTTCTGCGACATAGCCTTTCTTGAACAATTTGGTTACGCCCACGGCCATCTTATCAATGCCGATACGGATATAAGCCCAGACGAGCCCTGCCGCGTCCAAGATATCGACGAGGTCTTTGGCTACAATATTGAGGAAGCGGCCAAGACAGAAGCCGCCTGCAATAAAGGTCAGAAAGGCAACAATCGCGCCCGCAATTGGGATGTTAAAATGATCGAATCCGGTTTTGGCATTGAGGTGAATACTATCGCCGACCCAGCCGCCAAGCCCAGTGGCCATCGGCCAGCTCTGCGGAATAGGAAAGGCAGACAATGTGGCTGCGCCGAAAATGACCGCGCCCGTCCAAATTAAAAACCGCCGCGTAATATCCAGCTTTGTGCCTTTAGGACGGGGCCGCAAAATCCCGCGAGCCCCGGCAAAAAATGTCAACCCGCCAGCGAGCACGCTGCCCCAGCCAAATATTTGCAAAAGTAAATTAGACAGCCCCGCGCCGGGTCGGCCCAGAAGATTTGAAACGCCGCCAATCCCCGCCGTGTCGCCGGTCGTATCGAAGGGATTATAGCTGGTCACAGCGATTAGGATAAAAGCGCCAAGCGCGCAGAGAAAAAGCGAAAACACAGCCCGCCGAAACGCCCCGCCCGCAGACATGTTGAGATCTTCCATCAAGGCATGGGCGTAGCCTGCGTCATAATCAGTTGCCGTTGCACTGGGTGGCATATCCGTCCTCACCGTCTTTTTGTTAAGAGAGTGTGAACGAGAGGAGTAAATGCGGGGTTAAGAGAGGCGTAAAAACGTCCCATGGCCAAGGCGGATAAGACCGCTTACAAAGCGGTATGAAAACAGATTTTGATATCATTGTTATTGGCGCGGGCCTTGTTGGGCTAAGCACGGCTTTGGCTTGCGCCCATAAAGGCGCTTCGGTTTGCTTGCTGGACGCGCGGGATCCTTATGAGGGTTTGGACGCCGACTTTGATGGCCGGGCCTCTGCGATTGCGGCGAGTTCTTTTGCCATGTTTCGGCATTTGGGGGTTGCGGATGCGCTGGGCGGGCAGGTTCAGCCGATCACCGATATGCTGATTGCTGATGGCGGAGTGGGGGATGTTTCGCCGCTGACGCTGCATTTTGACAGCGCGGACGTAAGCGGGCCAACGGGGTATATGATCGAGAACAGGCTTTTGCGGCGGGCTTTGCTGGGGCAGATTGAGGGACACGACAAAGCGGTATTGCGCGCGCCTATAGAGGTCAAAGAAACCCGCCGCGATAGCGGGCAGGTGAAAACCGCTTTGGAAGACGGTACGGACATAACAGCAAGTCTTCTTGTGGCGGCTGACGGGCGAAATTCAAGCTTGCGCCGCGGCGCAGGCATTGAGGTGCAGCATTTCGCCTATGACCAAAAGGCGATTGTGACGACTTTCCGGCATGAACTCCCCCATGACGGCGTGGCACACCAGATATTCTTTGCGGGCGGGCCGCTGGCGCTGCTCCCGCTGACGGATAATCGTTGCAGCATCGTCTGGTCGGATAAGGCCGAGGCGGTTGACGCGGCCATGGCTTTGGACGCGGCGGCGTTCACCGCCGAACTCGCGCGGCGTATAGGCGGGTTTCTGGGCGAGATTTCGCTCTGCGCCCCGCGCGCGGCTTATCCGCTCTCGCTGCAAATGGCAGAGCGCTATACTGATACGCGCCTTGCGCTGGTCGGGGATGCGGCCCATGCCATTCACCCGATTGCGGGGCAGGGCTTAAATATGGGCCTGCGCGACGCGGCGGCTCTGGCCGATGTTGTCGCCGAAGCCCGCTCAGTCGGTTTGGATATAGGCGGCGCGGCTTTGGGCGATTATGCGGCGTGGCGCAATTTTGATAATAAAGCTCTGGCGATGAGCGCCGATATTCTTAACCGCCTGTTCTCGAATACTATCGCCCCTGTGCGCCATGCAAGGCGGCTAGGCCTTGCTGCCGTCAACCGCTTTAAGCCTGCGCAAAAATTCTTCATGCAGGAAGCGGCGGGCGAGAGCGGAGCCTTACCGAGCTTACTGCAAAATTAATTACTCCGCCGCTTCAACAGGCCCGCCATCTTTGGGTTGGGGGTGTTTGCGGGCGATGGGCCAGATCAATTGTTCGGCCAGCGAGGTTTCGGGTAGGTTCTCGACGCCAAACTCCGGCGGGTAGCGGCGGGTGATTTTGGCTGTGCCGAATATTACATCCCAGAGAAACAGCATATTGCCGAAATTGCCTTTGTAATTGGTCACGCCGTCGGCCTTGTGCCGGCCATGATGGGCGTGATGTGTGGACGGCGTGCTGATGAGGCGCTCAACCACCCACATAATCGGCGACAAAGCTTTGATTTTATAAAGCGGTTTATCCCAGGCAAGGTCGGAATGCGCGCCGAAGATGATGGTCATCTTCATTATAATATAGACCGCGTAAACCCAACCCAGACCAAGATAGATTAAGAAGCCTGAAAACCAGATGCCGGGCATAAGCAGATAGTAAAACAGATTATTGCGGTAAACGAGGCGGATGCTCATATATTCGGCATTATGATGCGGGCGGTGCAGCTTATAGAGCCACGGTACGGAATGGGATAGCCGGTGCCAACCATATTGCGTCATATCATCCAAGACCAGAAACAGCGCAAAGCCTACGAGAAAATGCAGACCAGACAGGCTACCCTGAAATTGCGGAAACAGGGCAAGGCTCAGCGCGTAAGCCATGCCGAGAATGAAAGGCTGAGTCAGAAGCAGCAAAGCTCCGGCGCTGATAAATTCAACAGCGCCGTCGCTGGGTTTTTGATTCTTTTTTTGAAAAAACCGCGTGAAAATAATTTCAGCGACAATAAAGGCCAGAAAAATGCTCAGGATGGTAATAACTTCCGGTTTCATACGCATCTCCTTAGCCCTTTTAACAAAAAAACGCCGTTAAGCGAGAGGTTTTTTATGCCGCATAACGAAGCTCCATAAAGGGAATTTTAACCGTGAGCGTGGATACAAAAGCAGTTCGCAGCGTGGAATATGCGAAACGCCGCTGTGGGAATCGGGATGAAGTCGTTAAAGTGCAAATATTTTGCCGTAATAATGGGGCTATTACCTGCCCTGAGCATGTCGGCTATGGCGGGCGACGGTACGCCAGTGACCAGCATGACAACCATGCGGATTGCGGCGGTGCCGTCTGGGCCTTATACTATTGGCGGGAACACTATTTCTTACGGCACGGGCGAGAATGTACAGCTGGTCTCGGCGGTCATTGGCGGGTTCACGGTCAGCCGCTCGACCGTGTCCAAACCCAATATTGTGATTAAGCGTAAAAATAATGCCAATGTCACCGGAGAGCGGCTGACATTTTTCTATGCCGGGAAGAAAAGTGGTTCAGCGGTAAACTTGGAGGGCGACGAGGCTGCGTCTATGGAAGAGGCGATGAATGATGATTACCTGACCAGCGGCGGTCTGGATGTGTTCCTCAATGTCGATACGGGCAGCGAAAAAGCCAATAATATCGAGCGGGTAGATTTTGTGCTGCCTATTGGCATGACCCTGCCTACAACGCCTGCATTGCTGGCCGAAGCTGGAACCATTGCCAATGAAAAACACGGTAATAATACTTATAAAATCGCCATGATTACGTCGTTGGACGCATTCGGAGCGCCGTTGACTTACGGTTCGCTTAAAACAATACAAGGCAATGTTGATTACGGTAATATGGGGCGGCCCGTGGATTCCGGCGGAGCCTTTCTTCGTAATCTGTATTTGCGAAATGGCACGGCGCCTGTTGGCAGCGATAATGGCCCTGTGGCTTATATCCGCGGGGATACTAATTTTATTGGCCTGTCATTTGTGTCTTTTGCCGCGCTTGGCGCAACGCCGGGGCAAGTCGTGTATGGCTATTCGCTTTTCCCCAATGATATGTTTGACGCCAATGATCTTGTCGGCTTAACCGATGCGCCTTTGACGACGAGCGGTGGGGTCAATGGCGGGGATATTTTTGGCGGCACATTTGCGGTTTTTACAAGCCCGCCGGCGGAAACGGAAACCAGTGAGGGGCCGCCCGCGCCGGACATAACCGCGTCTAAATCCGTCGAAGTTTACGATCCAATGTCTTCGGGGCTCTATAGTCTTCCGGGGAACGACATTACCTATACGATTAGCGTCCAAAACGCAGGTAACGGCTCGCCGGATGCAGATACGCTGTTTTTGATTGACAGCCTGCCGGACGATGTTGAGTTTTACAATGATGATATTGGCGGCGGCGATCCCATCCTTTTTACAGATAGCGGTACAGGCATGACATTTGATTATGCCAGCGACGCCGGATATTCGGATAATGCTGCCGCGCCGACAAGCCTTCTTGGCTGCAATTACGCGGCAGCGCTTGGCTATGACCCCAATATCCGCCATGTGTGTTTTCTGCCTTCCGGCACTATGGCGGGAGGTGCTAGCACTCCGGGATTCACTCTAAAATTTCGGGCGCGAATAAAATAGTTACCCCGGAAATGATGTCGCCCTATCCCCCTACATTTGTAGGGAGGACAACGCTATCATTTGCTCTAGAAATCCGTTCAACTTAGGTTCATGTAACGACCCATATTAGGTTCTTCTAATAAAGAATTTGGGCTCTGGGGGCCTGATTTCGGTACCGGACATTGCGCCCCGTTTCGGTATCGTCGCCTCGTTATCTTCGGATAACGGGGCATTTTTATTTCCCGTATCATCTTCGCAGACACGTCATCTTGTGCTCGGGACAGACTTACGTCTTGTCCCTGCGCAAGCTAACATGCCTGCAAAGCGCTACGAAAAATAAATCTTATTATACGCTAATAGAGCTATTGTTGATTTCTAGCATTTGGGCGCGTCCTTCAAAGGCGTCGAACAATGAGGCGTCGGTGCCTGACATGAAGAGCTGTGTGCCTAGCGCAAGGAGTTCTTCGATCAGGGCGGCGCGGCGGTCTATGTCCAGATGCGCGGCGACTTCGTCGAGCAGGAGGATCGGTTTTTGCTCGGCTTGGGCTCTCGCATGGGCGAGTGTGAGGCCGATAAGCAGGGCTTTTTGCTCCCCCGTCGAGCAGTCCTTTGCGGGCATGTCTTTTTCAGCATGGCGGACGTGAAGATCGGATTTGTGAACGCCGCGAAGCGTTCGGCCGGCGCGCTGGTCAATCTTGCGGTCTATGGCTAATTGTTCAGCAATGAAAATCTCGACATCGCCAAAAGCCAATCCGCTTTGAAACTGCTCTTCGGCTTCGCCTTCGAGCGCAACAATTACTTTGGGAAAAGCGCTGCCGCTAACCTCCTGTGCGCGGCGTTCGATTTCGTCAACCAGCCGCATGACAGTGACCGCCCGGGCTTGGGCGATATGCGCGCCTTGCGTGGCCATGTCGGATTCGAGCGCCTCATACCACCCCCTATCAGTAATGCCGTCGGAGAGCAGACGATTGCGCTCGCTGCGCGCTTTTTCATAACGGATACTGGCCAGGCCATGGGCCGGGGCGTGGACGAGGGAGAAGCGGTCGAGGAATTTTCGGCGGTCAGAGGCCGGGCCCGTAAAGAGACGGTCTTGGGCGGGGGTGAGCCACATGAGGGTGAGCAATTTGGCGAGCTGCGGGCCTGTCGCGTTTTTTCCGTCCAACCGCACGATGCGGCGGCGGGGCTGTTCCGGTACTTGGCCGACAGAGACGCGCGTCTCGCCGATATCGGCATTGATGCCCCAAGCGAGGGCTATGACCTCGCCCTCGCGGCGGGCAAGGTCATCCATTTTGGCGCGGCGTAAACCGCGCCCGGGAGAGAGAAAAGATATCGCTTCGAGCAAATTGGTTTTACCCGCTCCGTTCGGGCCGTAAAGCACGACAGGCGCTCCGGACAGTTCTACATCAAGCGTGGGGTAAGAGCGAAAATCCGTCAGGCGGAGGCTGGAAATATGGGCCACAGTCTCCGGCGATTAGACGCGTAGCGGCATAAGCACAAAAAGCACGCCTGTATCTTCTGCGTCTTTGACGAGGGCCGGGGCCGCAGCGCTGTCGAGGAAGAAGGTTGCGTCTTGGCCTTCGATCTGCCCGGCGACATCGAGCAGATATTTGGCGTTAAAGCCGATCTCGATAGGCTCGCCGCTATAATCCACCATCAGTTCCTCATGCGCATTGCCGCTCTCGGGATTGTTCACCGTGAGGGCGAGATTGTCCTGCGTAAGGGATAATTTAATACTGCGGGATTTTTCAGCGGAGATCGTCGCCACACGGTCAACGGCATCGGCAAAGACTTTATTGTCCACGGTCAGCTCTTGCTCATTGCCTTTGGGGATGACCCGTTCGTAATCGGGGAAAGTGCCGTCAATCAGCTTGGAGGTTAAAACCGCCGAGCCAAATTGGAAGCGGATTTTAGCCTCCGAGATTGAAAGGCTGACATTGCCCTCAGCCCCGTCAATCAAGCGGCGGATTTCGGCGACTGTCTTGCGCGGGACGATAATGCCAGGCAAGCCCGCCGCGCCTTCGGGCAGGTCCATTTCGGCTAGTGCCAAGCGGTGACCATCTGTGGCTACGGCGCGCAAAGCTCCATCATGAGCGTGCACATAAATACCGTTGAGATAATAGCGGGTTTCTTCGGTGCTGATGGCGAAACGGGTTTTGTCAATGATGCGGCGTAGTTCTGCCGCTGTCAGGACGAAATTATGCGAAAATCCATCTGCGGTCATTTTCGGGAAATCCCCGGCTGGTAGAAGTGGCAAGGTGAAATGCGAGCGTCCGGCATCAACATCAAGGCGCTCCTCGGCATTGATTTGCAGAGACACCTGCGCGCCGCTCGGCAATTTACGGGCAATATCATAAAGTGTATGGGCCGGGGCCGTGACATGGCCGGGCGCGCTGACATCGGCTGTGGTTTCTTCGGAAATCTCGATATCCAGATCGGTGGCGACAAATGTCAGTTTGCCGTCTTCGGCGGTCATCAAGACATTGGACAAAATGGGAATCGTATTGCGGCGCTCGACCACATTTTGCACATGTCCCAGCGCTTTTAATAAATCCGCGCGTTCAATCGAAATTTTCATCAGCTCAGCCTGAATAGTGTCATGTTAAAAAAAGCCCTCGCGAGAGAGCCGATTTGAAAGGGCAACATAACTTATCAGGCGAAAATGCCAAGGGCGTATATTGTCATGATTGTGGGCAAAATTTTGCCGTCTTAAATTTATTATGGACAGCTCGCAGCGGGCTGGATAGACGGCGTCCATGACAAATCCTCTCTTTACCCCCTTTTCCTGCCGCGGCCTGACGCTGCCAAACCGTATCGTTATGGCCCCCATGACGCGTAGCCGGTCGCCAAACGGCATTCCGACTGACGATGTCGCGGCCTATTACGCCCGCCGCGCCGCCGCCGATGTCGGCTTAATCGTGACCGAAGGCACCACGGTTGATCGCCCCGGCGCGTCCAGCGATGCCAATGTCCCGATCTTTCACAGCGGCGGCTTAGCGGGCTGGCGAAACGTAGCAGACCGCGTTCACGCAGAAGGCGGCAAGATCGCGCCGCAGCTTTGGCATACCGGGCTAACCCGCAAACCCGGCACAGGCATAAACCCCGAAGGGACAACAGACAGTCCTTCGGGCCTGACACATACAGGCAAATTAGTCGCGCCGGTATTGCCTGAATCCGATGTTGAAGATATGGTTGCGAGTTTTGCCCGTTCCGCAGGCTACGCCGCTGACCTTGGCTTTGACGCCATCGAAATTCACGGCGCGCATGGTTATCTTATCGACGAATTTTTCTGGGACGTGATGAATAAGCGCGAAGATAAATATGGCGGCGATTTGGCGGGCCGGGCCACCTTTGCGGGGGACATTATACGTGAATGCCGCAAGGCGGTTGGCGAGGATATGCCGATTATTCTGCGCTTTTCGCAATGGAAACAGCAGGAATATTCTGCCAAGCTCGCACAAACCCCGCAAGAATTGGAAGCGTTTCTTAATGTCTTTACCGAGGCCGGGGTCGATATTCTTCATTGTTCACAACGCCGCTTCTGGGAACCTGAATTTGAAGGCTCTGATTTAAACCTTGCGGGCTGGGCGAAAAAACTGACGGGATTGCCGACGATCACAGTTGGCTCCGTAGGACTTTCGGGCGACTTTATCGGCGCGTTTCAAGGCGAAAACTCAAGCGCCGCGCCGCTGGATGACCTCATCAACCGCATGGATAAAGGCGAATTTGACCTCGTCGCGATTGGCCGCGCAATCCTGCAAGACCCAGAATGGGCGTCAAAAGTAAAAGACGGCCGCACGGGCGAGCTAAAAGATTATGACGCCAAGGCATTAGCCACGCTCTACTGATTGAATGCTGGCCAAAAGCGCAAAACCCTGCTATATTCATATTGAATATTAGCGGAGTAGCGCGATGGCCAGCACATCAATGTCCCTTGGAAAGCATTGGGAAGATTTCTTAAAAAAATGCGTTGCGAGTGGAAAATATGGCTCGGCGACGGAAGTCGTTCGCGCCGCCCTGCGGAATATGGAAGTTCGGGATCAAGCCAAAGAAAATCTGCGGCGTTTGATACAGGAAGGCGAGGATAGCGGCTATATAGATTGGGATCCCGAAGACTTTAAGCGCCGTATGCACTTAAAATATACCGAAGCCGCCGAGCAGGACGCGCAGGTTTTCGATCATGAAGATTAAGATTAGCTTGAAGGCTTATGACGACCTTGAAGCGATTTATAATTACACGAAAAAGACGTGGGGAGTACAACAAGCAGAAGTCTATCGCATAGAGTTTGATAACCATTTCACATTATTATCTGAATATCCCGATATGGGCCGTCAGGTCGAAGACCAACCAAAATTAAGACAGTTCCCGATGAACAAACATATTATTTTCTATCGCAAGACATTTGATTCAATTTTTATTGTTCGTATTCGTCACAGTGCTGAACATCCCGATTCTACTTTATAATGACTTACATGAAAACGACTTGAGCCAGACAGGATAACCTACCCCATGCATTACCGTTCCCAACTTTTTGTTCCCGGCAACCGGCCTGACCGTTTTGAAAAAGCCTGCGCTGCGGGTGCCGACCTTGTCTGTATCGATTTGGAAGACGCTGTCGGGCCGGGCGAGAAAGACGCGGCCCGGAGCACGGTTTTAGCGTGGCTCGCCAAGACAGAGCATAAACATGTTAGCCTGCGTATTAACGCCGTGGAGACCGCTGATGGCAGGGCTGATATTGCGGCCTTAAAAGAGAGCGGCCTGACATTGCCGTTTTTGATGATACCCAAAGTGGCCTCTAAATCCGAGGTCAATGACCTTGATGACGATTTGCCCGACGCGCTGGGCACGTTTTTCGCGATTATCGAAAGCGCTGAGGGCTTGCTCAATGCCGAAGAGATTTTCTCCAATGGCCGGGTCACATTAGGCATGTACGGGGCGGTGGATTATGCGGGCGATGTTGATTGCGATCTGGCGTGGGAAACCCATTTATATGCCCGCTCGCATCTTGTCGCCGCGGCGGCTGTCTATGACGTACAGCTTTTTGATACGCCACATATTGTTGTGCGCGATTTAGAGGATTGCGAGGCCAGCACCCGCAAAGCCAAAGCGCTTGGCATTCACGCCCGCAGCGCCATCCATCCGGCGCAGATAGAGCCTATTCATAATGCGCTCGCCTCGTCCGGCGAAGAGATTGCGCAAGCGCAAAAAGTGATTGCGGCTTATGAAGCGGCGAAGGGTAATGTCGTGTTGCTCGACGGTAAATTTATCGAAGCGCCTGTGGTCAAGCGGGCCGAGCGTATTTTGGCATGGGTTAGCCGAGACTAGGCCTATTACGCCATTTGCAAATTCTGCTAAAGGGTTCATAGTCTAGCGCATTATAAAAGGACTGCATTATGAGCCATTCTAAGGCCGAAATTCATGCCCGCACCTGCCATCTTTGCGAAGCCAATTGCGGGGTGTTGATGACGGTGCAAGACGGCAAGGTCCTGTCCGTCAAAGGCAATCCCGATCATGTGCTCTCTGAAGGTTTTATCTGTCCCAAAGCCACCGCTATTCCCGATATTCAAAATGATCCGGATCGTTTGCGCCGTCCGGTAAAGAAAGTCGGCGAGGACTGGGAGGAGATAAGTTGGGAGCAGGCTTTTTCTGAAATTGCCGCTAGGCACCAAGCGATTACGGCAGGCCCGAAAGCGGCCGGGGTTTATCTCGGCAATCCGAATGCGCATAATTATTCGAGCAGTTTTTCAATGCGCGGGCTGATAAAATCATGGGGCGCGAAGGGGATATATTCGGCCTCAACACTGGACCAACTCCCGCATATGATTTGCCAGAAATGGGTTTACGGCCATAATGCGCTCTATCCGGTGCCAGATATTGACCGCACAATGTTTATGCTCTGCGTTGGGGGCAATCCGATGGCGTCTAATGGCTCGCTCTGGACGGTGCCGAATGTAAAGAAACGCATTTTACGCTTGCAGGAACGCGGCGGGAAATTTGTCGTCATTGATCCTCGCCGAACGGAAACGGCCAAGATTGCGGATGACCATCATTTTATCAAGCCGGGTACGGATACGGCTTTGTTTCTCGGATTATTACTGGCCTTGGACGAAGCGGGGCTGGTCAATCCGGGGCGGCTTATGCCGATGCTTAAAGATTGGGACGCGGCTTGGGCGCAGATACATCAATTTAATCTCGGCGATCTGTCAGTTTATTGCGGCATTCCCGCCGATGACATTCGCGCCATTGCGGCGCAGCTTGGCAGCGGCCAACCCGCCATCGTCTATGGCCGTATGGGAGTCTCTGTGACCCGCTACGGCACGCTCAATCACTGGCTGATCCAGCTGCTTAATATTTCCACGGGCAATGTTGACCGCGTAGGCGGGGTGATGTTTCCCGACCCGATTATTGACCCTGTCGAGCGTAGCGGCACAGGCTCATATGGCCGTTACCATACCCGTCTTTCGGGCCGCCCGGAAGTTTTAGGCGAGCTTCCGGCCGCAGAACTGGCCCCGGAAATCACAACAAAAGGCGAGGGCCAAATCGGAGCGCTTCTGACATTGGCAGGCAATCCCGTAATCTCTGCGCCCGGCGGGCGGCAGTTGGACGCAGCGCTGGAAACGCTAGAGCTGATGGTCAGCATTGATATGTATATTACCGAAACCAGCCGCCATGCCGATTATATCCTGCCGCCTTGCGGCCCGCTTGAGCGCGATCATTATCCGATGTTTTTTGCGCCCCTCGCCATTCGCAATTACGCCGCTTATTCGCCGGCACTTTTTCCGCAAAGCGGCGGCAGTAAAGATGATTGGGAAATCATGGCCGATCTTCAAGGCGCGCTAGCTTTGATGCATGGCAAGAACATAAAGGGTGAAAACAAAGCCCCCGCGAAAATAAATCCGCGCGATGTGCTTGACCAGATGATGCAAAGCTCGCCGCATAAAATAACATTAGCCGAGATAGAAGCCTGCCCGAACGGCTATGATATGGGCCCGCTCAAGCCCCGCTTGCCCGGACGCCTCAAAACCAAAGACGGGAAAATCCATTGCGCGCCGGAGATGCCGCGTAAGGATTTGGCGGCGTTTAAATCCGGCTTTGCAAAACCGCTTAAGGGCGGCTTCAGCCTTATTGGCCGCCGTCATATTCGCAGTAATAATAGCTGGCTACATAATAGTCGCCGCCTGCTCAAAGGCCCGAACCGCTGCACGGTGATGATCCATCCGGGCGATGCGGCGGGGCTCGGATTGGCGGATGGCGATATAGCGCTTGTGTCTAATTCTGTCGGAGCCGTGGAATTGCCCGCCGAAATTACGGAGGATATTATGCCAGGGGTTGTCTCTATTCCGCATGGATATGGCCATGACCGCAAAGGCGTGAAGCTTTCAGTGGCCGCCTCTAATCCGGGGGTTTCGATGAATGATTTGACCGACCCCTCAGTGATCGACGAACTGTCCGGCAATGCGGTTCTAAACGGCGTGCCCGTGGACATCGCCAAGCTGGCCTGAGGGTCAATTGAGGGTTAATATTACAGATGATGAGGCTTTCAGCGAAGCCTAATGAAAGTTTGGCCTACCGCCTAAAACCTAGCCCGCCGCGTCTAGCTCCGGCGTCCATTCACCTAGACTGGCGAGGCCGTTCATTTTGGCCCTATGGTTAAAGGCGGCTTGCGCGGCGGCGTAGTTTTCCGCTTTGCCTTGCCACGCAATGAGCGCGGCTTGTTGCAGCGCGCGGCCATAGCTATAGGTAATTTTCCAAGGGAAATTGCCTATCTTATTTATCATATCCAGATGCTGGGTCGCAATTTCATTATCCTGCCCGCCGGAGAGGAATGCAATTCCCGGCACAGCAGCGGGAACGGTGTCTTTGAGGACTTTAATCGTTCGCTCGGCGACGTCCTGCACGCTGGGTTGTTCGGGGCATTTCTTGCCGGCGACAACCATATTGGGTTTCAGGATCGTGCCTTCGAGGACAACGCCTTGCTCATAAAACTCGGTGAAAAGCGAATTGAGCACCCGCTCCGTGACTTCGTGGCAGCGTTCAACATTGTGATGGCCGCCCATTAGCACTTCGGGTTCGACAATAGGCACAATACCGGCTTCTTGGCACAGCGTGGCATAGCGGGCGAGGGCGTGGTTATTGGCTTTGATCGCGCCGTCGGACGGGGTTGCGCCGATATATTGGTCGGGATGGGAAATCTCGATTACGGCCCGCCATTTGGCAAAGCGCGCGCCTAATGTGTAATATTCGGCGAGGCGCTCGCGCAACCCGTCAAGCCCTTGTGTAATGGTTTCGCCGGGGCGGCCCGCCAGAGGCGTTGTGCCCATATCGACTTTGATCCCGGGGATAGCGTCATTGGCTTTGATCAGATCCACCAAAGATGTGCCGTCTTTGGCCTTTTGGCGGATAGTTTCGTCATAGAGAATGACGCCGGAGATATTATCGTGCATCGCGTCATTTGTGCGAAACAACATTTCGCGCCAGTCGCGGCGGGACTCGACCGTGCTTTGCGCATTGATACTGTCAAAGCGTTTGCCAATAGTTCCTGAGCTTTCATCTGCTGCGAGAATGCCCGATCCGGGCGCAACCATTTTAACGGCAATATCGTTGAGGGCCTGAATATCCATCTGATGTCTCTATTTTTTTAGAATTTCTACACCGGGAAGGGCTTTGCCTTCCATCCATTCGAGAAAGGCCCCGCCTGCTGTGCTGATAAAGGTAAAGTCCTTTGCCGCGCCGGCAAGGTTAAGGGCGGCCACTGTGTCGCCGCCGCCGGCGACAGAGATGAGCTTGCCTTTTTTAGTTAATTTGGCTGCATATTTCGCAGCTTCAACCGTAGAGGTATCAAAGGGCGTCAGTTCAAAAGCCCCAAGCGGGCCGTTCCAGATCAGCGTTTTGGCCGTGTCCATTGCGTCCATAAGGGCTTCGACGCTATCGGTGCCGCAATCGAGTATCATCTCGGAAGGTTTGACATCATCAATGCCGCATTGGCGGTGTTTGGCATTGGCGGCAAAATCTTTGGCCGCGATTACGTCAACGGGCAGGATGATTTTACATTTGGCTTTTTTAGCCGCCGCCAAAATTTCCAGCGCCGTGTCTTTCAAGTCTTTTTCGCAGAGCGATTTGCCGACTTTATAACCCTGCGCATAGAGGAAAGTATTGGCCATGCCGCCGCCAATAGCGAGCACGTCGAGCTTGCTGACTAGGTTTTTTAGCAGGTCAATTTTAGAGGACACTTTCGCGCCGCCAACAACGCCCATGACGGGTTTTTTGGGAATATCGAGCGCTTGGGAGATGTGGTCAAGTTCGCGTTCCATGGCGAGGCCGGCATAAGCGGGCAGGAATTTTGCGATGCCTGCGCTGGAGGCATGACCCCGGTGCGCGACAGAAAAAGCGTCTTGAATGAAGACATCGCCAAGCGCGGCCATATCTTTGGCGAGGCCAGCGTCGCCTATGGTCTCGCCCGCGTGGAAGCGGGTGTTTTCCATCAGCATCACGCCGCCATTTTCCAGCAAAGCGGTAGCATTGGGGTTTAGCGCCGGACTGAACAGGACTTCGGTTTCTAAAGCTTCGACAAGGGCCGGAACAATAAAGCGTAATGAAAGCGTCTCGTCCGGCTTGCCCTTTGGACGGCCATAATGAGATAGCAGAATCGTTTTTGCGCCCGCTTTTTGCAGATGCCGGATGGTGGGCAGGGCGGCTTGCAGGCGGGTATCATCTGAAATCGAGCCGTCTTTATTTCGCGGAACATTGAAATCCACGCGCACAAGCGCTGTCTTGCCTTTAAGCTTCGCCCCTTTGAGTCTGCGAAAATCCATGACTTAACCCTTATGTTTTTGGCCCATGACGCGGGCAACATCGATCATGCGGTTGGCAAAGCCCCATTCATTATCATACCAAGCAATGATTTTGACCAGGTCGCCGTCCATGACTTTTGTCAGCGGCGCGGCAAATATCGCCGAGGCGGGGTCGTGGTTGAGATCAGACGAGACGAGGGCCCGTTCGGTGTAGCTAATCACGCCTTTCATGGCCCCTTCAGAGGCACCTTTCATCATCGCATTAAGCTCTTCAGCGCTGGTATGCTTTTCGGGTTGGAACGCCAGATCGACCATGGAAACATTGGCTGTCGGTACGCGGATGGCGGTGCCGGAGAGTTTGCCGAGAAGCTTGGGGATAACGAGGCCAACGGCTTTGGCCGCGCCTGTTGACGTCGGGATCATATTCAGACCTGCTGCGCGGGCGCGGTAGAGATCTTTATGTGAGTTATCTAAAATGCGCTGATCTTGCGTATAGCTGTGAACGGTTGTCATAAAACCGCGGCGAATTCCGACCGTTTCCATCAAGATTTTGGCAATGGGCGCGAGGCAGTTAGTGGTGCAGGATGCGCAGGATATCACTTTATCCTCAGAGGTCAGATCGTCTTCATTCACGCCGTAAACAATGGTTTTATCAACATTTTGGCCCGGCGCGGAGATCAGCACTGATTTCGCGCCCGCAGCAAAATGGGGTTGAACACTTTCCTTGGAACGGAAAATCCCCGTACATTCCATAACAACATCAACATCCAAGGCGCCCCAGTCAATATCTGCGGGGTTGCGCTCATGGCTCATGCGGATTTTGCCGCGTCCGTAATCAATGACCCCGTCGCCTTCAATGACCTCGACGCCGAAGCGGCCATGGACACTGTCATAGCGCAGCAAATGTGCGGATGTCTCCAAAGCGCCGGGCGAGTTAATCGCGACCAACTCAATATCATTGATGTCATATTCAGAGAGGGCGCGGGCGACAAGGCGGCCAATGCGACCAAAGCCATTAATACCGATGCGAATTGTCATTTAACAGCCTTATAATATGGCATTGCCTTAGTTGAACTCTCGTTCGGAATGGCGGAGGGGTCGATTTGAGTCAACAGATTATCCCTTGTTGAAGAGCAATTATTGGGCCACTCTAGGCAAATTAACGATAGATTCGGGATAGACCATGAATGACAGCGCTGACATAAAAATGGCGGCTGATCGACTGCAATCCGCGCTTAAGTCTTTAGAGGGGGCGCTGGATCCCTTATTGGCGAAAGTCAGCCGGTTGGAAGCGAGCGCAAAGGAAGCCGAAACCATGGGCGAAGACCGGGCCGCGCTCGCGGCCAAGCTCGATGACGCAAAGTCACGCGCTGATGAGTTCTCCATGCGCGAAAAAGAATTCGGCGCATTGGCCGATGAAACCACACGGGAACTTGACCGGGTGATTAAACAAGTGCGCAATGCATTAGGAGAGGGCTAGGCAATGGCTAAAGTCAGTCTCAATATCAATGGCCGCAAATACGCATTGGGCTGCGATGACGGCGAAGAAGAGCGCCTGATGCGTTTGGGGCAAAAGCTCGATGACCGCGTCAATAATATGGCCAATCAATTCGGCCAAATCGGCGATCTTCGCTTGCTGGTCATGGCCGGTATCACCATGCTGGATGAGCTCGAAGAAATGAACAAATCCGTCGATAATGAAGTTGATAAGCGCATTGGCAATCTGCGCAAGGAAACCACTGCCGCCACGCGCCTCGCCACAAAAACCGAAACCAAAGCCGCTGATAGCTTGCTGAACGCCGCTGCGCGGATTGAAAAGCTGGCCGAGCGGCTGGCGAATAAAGACTAAACTGTAAAAATATGCTGCGTGTCCGAGGGCAGCGGCATTTTTAGCCAGATCGGCATATGATCTGAGAAATCATGAGTGAAGCGATCATAATCAGGCTCGCCGCTGGGAAGCTGGCCGGGCCCGGCCGCGATAAAGGCCTGAGTAAAGTTAAACATACCAAATTCAAATTGATCGGCGCCGAGCGTGCCGGATTGGTCATTATGCCGCCCGCGCGGCCAGCGCGTATCTTCGGCAATATACGCAATATGATCAAAGGTTCTGTGCTCGCGCGCATTGGTGAGGAAGCCGCCATCCAGAAACGGGAAATTGACTTTGGCGTCCATGTTTTTTGTCTGGTTTAAGCTAGTGACATAGTCCTCTATTCCGCGCTGACGTTTGGATAGCGTGCTTTCGAAATCAAGATTGAGATCGGCCATAATCATGAATACCTTGCCGCGCTCGACGACGGTTTTGGGGCTTTGCAAAAGCAGCCATTCTAGCAGAGCAAAAAACTCACGTTCGCGCTCTTTCTTGCTACTGCCCGAGACCAAATGCGCATTCACGCAATAAATTTCGTAGGCTCCCTGCGCGGTTTCAACGATAAATTCGACCATATGCGGGGCGCGAATAAATTGCACAAATTGTTTGAGTTTTTTATTCATCGCCCGCTCGGCTCGGAGATTAGAGAAAAACTGCGTGGCGCGCTGCAGTAGAGACGGATCATCGTCGTCTGGAATTTGTCCTTCCAAGGCCTGTTTATGAGCCGCGCTGATATTGGAGAGAACCGCGCTGCGATCGAGCGACAGGTCAGAGGCTAAATTACCCAATTTCACTTTTTGCGTATTGTAAATAAAGCCGCTGCGCTCAGCCATGCCGGTATAGCCGGGGGCTTTGCCGGTGACATCGCTCATAATCATTTTATAGCTTCCGCCCGCCGCGTTTAGGCGGTCTACGAGATCAAATAAGGCCTCGGTATTGTCCTGCACTTCCTGAATGGCGATCAGGTCGCAAAGGCCGCAATAACGCGCCATCATCGCGGTCGCGCCGGCGCTTTTTTTCAAAGTCCCGTCGTCATCGCGAAGCGCGCCAAGCTTTCTGATATTCCAACTGCTGAAAATAACCGAGCCGCTACTCGGCACCGGCATGCCGTGAATTACGGCATTATCGCCCTGATCCAGAAAAGTATTTATAGCCTGCCACTCAGCGGCGGTGAAATGTTGTGCCATGTTTGCGCTCCCGATATGAGAACATTATACACGATTATCGGGTTATGTGTAAGGCCTAATCGTCGGTAATAAGCCCTTGCGCCTAAAGCCCTAAGCGCCCACATTATGCCCGACGGTCACTACGGGTTTTGTGAGCAGCACTAATCCACCGGACCTTAAATAACTCCTCGGGAGTTGGCTCTGTGTTGACCGTGGTCTTCATAATTCCGACGCCCACCTGAAACTCAGGTTCACGAGGGTTCTTAGCCGCCACGGACTTTGTGGTACCGTCACATTTAAAACTGTCATCCCGGCCCAGGAGCGAAGCGACGACGAGCCGGGAGCCGCTTAATCCTTTCGAGCCCAAAATTTGGGATTGTGTAAAAACAATGCGGATATGAGCGCCACGATAAAACCGACAGGGAAAATCTCAGAAAAAGTTAGCGGAATCCGGTAGGCTGGTTTGGCATAATTGGTTTTCATGGCGGTCATTTTTTCGGTAAATGCCGTTAAGGCTTCGCCGCTGACGCCTTTGGCTTTTTGGAGCTCAATCAGATGATCGGTGTATTGTAAAATAAAACTATTACCGGTCTTGGCGACGTAAATCTCCCACACAATCACATAGACGAACCCCGCAAAGACCGACATCGCAAGGCCCAACATGAGCGCTTTCGTAAATTTAATCACCCCGCCTTGGTCGCGATCGCGAAACCGCTTCATCCCGAAAAAGATCAGGGACAGGATAAAAAACATAAGCAGAAAACCGACCGTCATTGAGGTGGCGGTGCTGTGCATGCCAAATATGGAATAGCTTGTGATCATCATGGCTATGATGAGGAGTCCCGCTAATCCGCCGAAAATAAAGGCCGTTTTCCAAAAGCCGGATGAAGGATTTGGTGTTCGATCTGTTGTGTTCATGTTTATCTCCTAAAAACCTGGCCTAAAATTAGACGTTAATTGACCCCATGTCACTCGCTCGGACGGGTGAGTTACGCCGTTTAATCCGTCCGGGCTATAGGATTAATAGACAATTTGGCAGCTTTGGTCACTGCTTGGGTCCTGTTTTTCGTACCAAGTTTTTGGTAAAGATTGGATAGGTGAGTTTTGATCGTATTGGGTGAAAGATCCAAATCCCGGGCGATTTCCTTATTGCTCTTGCCTTGCGCAAGAAAGCCTAGCATCTCAACCTCGCGGCGGGTCAGGCCCAATGCTTTTATAGCTTTGTCATTACGTGTATTTGCCGGGGCTGCGGGAAGAGGCCGCCTTTGCCGTTCGATCCAAATACCAAGCCCGGCGAATAAGACTGCGATGCCGAGGCCGTAAATCTCCGGCCCGATATCGCGCATCCAAAACCGGTAATCGAGCCATGTCAAAATAACGGCGATTACGGCGAGGACTAAACCATATAGGATAATTGTTTTTTCCATCTGCGCATGATGGCAAAAAGAGCCGAAAATAGCTAGGCCGTAGTGGAGGATTTCATTGGCCTTATTAATATCCGCGTGGCAGTTTCAGAATATATGAATATAAAACTGCAAAAATCCCGCGCTCGACTTCAGGCTAAGCAAGCCCGCGCGGCGGTGCATGACCCGGCGGCGGGGGCCGAGCTTATCCGGCATTTTCCGGCCTCCCGGTTTCGCGGGGCTGTGATTGGCGGGTTTTGGCCTTTACCGGGCGAGATTGATGTGCGCCTGTTAATGCAGGCGCTTCGAAATGCCGGATTTGAATTATCATTGCCCTGCACAGTTCGAAAAGGCCATCCTCTGGTTTTTCGCAAATGGGCTGACGGTGATGAATTACGGTTGAGGCAATACGGGCTTCGCGAGCCTTATCAAAACCAGCCTCAAGCCTATCCTACGCTCGTATTTGTCCCGCTGCTCGCGTTCACCAAACATGGCGAGCGGCTCGGTTATGGCGGCGGCTATTATGACCGCACTTTGGCCGCGCTTAAAGCGAGGCAAGATGTTTTTGCTTGCGGCGTGGCCTATGCTGGGCAAGAAGCGGCCAGCCTGCCGACAGATGAATTTGATCATCAATTGGACGGCATGTTGACTGCGCAATATTTCAAGGATTTTTCATGAGGCGGAAAATATGAGGCTGGCTTTTTTCGGAGATGTTGTGGGGCGGGCCGGGCGCAAGGCTGTGGCCAAGCATCTGCCGCGTCTGCGCAAAGACCTGTCCCTCGACGCCGTGGTCATCAATGCGGAAAACGCGGCGGGCGGGTTTGGAATTACGCCCTCTACCGCGCGCGAGCTTTATGAGGCGGGCGCGGATGTGCTCACCCTCGGCAATCACACCTTTGACAATCCGCAGGGCATTAGCATCATCGAGAATGAGCCGCGTCTGCTGCGGCCTTGTAACTATCCGCCCAACACCGTCACAGGGCGCGGGGCCGGGCTTTATGATATTGGCGGCTTTCAGCTCCTCGTCATTAATGTGCTGGGCCGCGTCTTTATGGACGCGCTGGATGATCCTTTTGTAGCGGTAGAGCGCGAACTCGCCGCCGCGCCATTGGGCGAAGTCGCCGATGCGGTCATCGTCGATATCCACGCCGAAGCGACCAGCGAGAAACAGGCCATGGGCGTGTTTTGCGATGGCCGCGCCAGCCTTGTCGTCGGCACCCATCAACATGTGCCAACAGCGGATACGCGAATTTTGACGGGCGGAACCGCCTACCAAACCGACGCCGGGATGTGCGCGGATTATAACAGCGTCATCGGCATGGACAAAGAAGAGCCGCTTTACCGCTTCACCACAAGAATGCGCGGCGGACGTTTCACCCCGGCCAGCGGCGAGGGAACATTATGCGGGATATTTGTCGAGACAGATAATAAGACGGGATTAGCAATAAGAGCCGAACCTATCCGGGTTGGCGGGATGCTGGCTAAGCAGGTGCCAGAAGCTTAATCGCTGCAAAATGAACCCCTTTTAATTTGAAAGACTTTCGCCAAGCGCCCATGGGGGTTTTATGAAAAAGTTACTTACCGCATTTGCTTTAACTCTGCTCAGCGCCTCATCTGTTCAAGCCGAGGACATCCTCAGCATTCTTGAACGGCAGCAGGCTGTTGTTCAGCCCTCGCCGCCGAAAATTGTGCCGTATAATTATACGGTTGATATCGTGATGTCCGAAGAAGAAGGTGGCGGCGAAGCCGATAATTTTACCGCCACTCTTTTGGTCAATCCGTCTTTGAGCGGAGAAGACCGCGTCACTATTCTTTCGACCTCGCATGAGGATTATGGCGACGAGTTTAAAGAGATGCTCGAAGACATGCGCGACCCTGAGACGACGCCCGAAGAGGCCGCCGAGGAGTTTTGGTGCGAGGGCGGCGATAACAGCGTTTTGGGCGATGAGGATATCGTGCTTGAGGATTTGACGGTTGTGTCCGAGACCGAAACCGAGGCCGTCATCAAAGTCGATATGAAGACCATGGCCAAGATCATGATGGACACCGATGACGATGCGGAAATGTCGAAAACAGAGCGTAAAATGATGAAGAAGATGATGGAACGGCTCGACGGTGAATTTATCCTATCCAAACCCGATGCAAAGTTAAAACACTTCAAAATCTGGCTAACCCGCCCGATGAGCATCGCGATTATTGCCAAGCTTAAAGAGATGGAAGTCACGCAAAGCTGCGCTATCGCGCCTAATGGTTTTAGCTATACAGATTCCTTCACGATGCGCGTCAAAGCCAAGGCGCTCGGCATGGGCGTTGAGCAAGCAATGGATATTAGGATTTCGGATCTGACGCTGCGTTAGGTTTTAGCGGGTTAAATCTTCTCGCTAATTTTAATCGCGGCGCGGCAACCTGTTTTTATCACGGCAGATAATACCTCATAGCCTTTGGCCTCATGTGCGCCTTCTTCAATCGCCGTATCGCGGTGGCGTAGTTCGTCCTCGCGAAATTCGGCGAAGGTCGCGCCGAGCTCAGGGTCTTCTTCGGAAATCTCTTCGACCTGTGCGCCGTAATGTTGCTCAATGACAGTCTCGACGGCCTCAGTGCAGGCATGAGCAGCTTTTTCGCCCATCAGCGCGGTGACGACGCCGAGGCCGTAACCCGCCGCGTTCCAGAGCGGATTCATGATGGTGGGGCGCACGTCTCGCGCGATCAACATATCATCAAAAGCGGCGAGATGTTTTTGCTCTTCCGCTTCCATTTCAGCTAGCTGTGCGGCAATTTTCTGCGTTTTGGCATTGCGGGCAAAAACCGCTTGCTGGCCTTTATAAATGGCGACGGCGGCATATTCGCCGGCATGATCGACGCGCAGCATTTCCGCGATACGGGGGTTGGTTTTGTGGCCCGCTTTACGCACCGGCTTTCCCCTTGCGCATCAAGACAAGCATCAGCGCCGCTCCCGCCAATGAGATAATAGCATTCCACGCTGCCATGGACAGGCCGAGAAAATGCCAAACGGCTTCTGAGCAGGCGGGCGGGCGGATTTTTTTATCCAGCGCCGCTAGTAGGTCTTTGGTGTCAAAATTGGGCGCAATGCCGGAGCAGCTTTTCGGGCCTTCCCACCATTTATATTCGACCCCGACATGCCACAGGGCGAGGCCAAAACTGACGGCCAAAGCCAAGGCTATCAATCCGGTAAAGAGGCGAGGGTCGGCGCGGCCCTTGAGCCCCAAAGCTAAGGCCGCCATGACCAAAACGGCTTTATGGGCATGGCGCTGCCAATAGCACATCTCGCAGGGCGCATAGCCAAAGCCATATTGAAAAATCCATGCGCCAACAAGCAAGCCGCCCGAAAGCAGTAGCGCGAGGAGGGGCGCAGAATTTACGGTCAATCTCATATCTTCCATATAAGGGCTCTTCTGGAGGCTGTCTTGTGACGTTTTGCCCATCCGGCTGCAAAAATATTCGCCTCTGCGCAGAACTTTCTTGAAAATTAATTCTAAATGGTGTTAACCTATTAGCAGGGGTGCATCTTTATACGCAATGGATGCATGAATTGGGCACGATAAAACATATAGGCATAGAATTGCGCGGTGCGCGCGAGGCTCTTGGGCTTTTACCTGCCGATGTGGCAGAAGCGACCCGTATTCAGCAAAGTTATATTACTGCCATTGAAGGCCTCGCCAAATCTGAACTTCCCTCCATCGGCTATGTTCTGGGCTATGTGCGCAGCTACGCCAATTTCCTCGGCATGGATGGGGCGAGCGCCGTGGCGCGATATAAAACCGATAGCGAAGTGCCGGAAAATCTCGGCCTGCGCGACCGCCCGCATTTTGTCCCCAAGCGCAAGATCCGCCTGCCGCGCGGCTTTGTCTCGGCCACCACCGTTATGGCCTGCGCGGGCATGCTCGCCGTTTGGTACGGGACGCAAACTGAAACACAGGCGGCGACAATCAACCAACCCGATTTAAGCCTTCAGAGCATGGCCGCTTATACCGCGCCCGATCTTTCCGACCCGAATATGCTGACCATCAAAGCCACGGCGCCAAGCTGGGTGCAGATCAAAGACGGCAAGGGCCAAGTGATTATCTCGCGAATTTTTGTTACAGGCGAGACTTGGCAGACGCCAATGGGCTCCGGCGCGACCATCTCCGCCCGGGACGGCGGCGCGCTTCAGCTTTTCATCGGCAAGGCCAATGCCGGATTGCTCGGCGAAGCGGGCGTTGCTTTCACGGATGTGCCCTTAGCTGAATAGCTTACCCTCTGTCATCCCGGCCTTGTTCCTTCGGCCCACCCTTTGTTACCCCACTCTTTGTTCCCCGGCTTGACCGGGGATTTCCTACAGTGAAGCGCCGTGAATGAATGCGGGGAGATCCCCGGTCAAGCCAGGGAACAAGAGGGGCGGGCGGGCCAGAGCCGCCGCGCTTCAATGCAAAGATGCGCCATAATAACGCCTTTATGCTGACGCGATGCCGTGGCAGAACCCTCCTATGAGTTCGGCCCCTAAAGATATCAATTCCATCCGCCCGTGGCGCAACATTACGCGCCGCCCATCGCGCCAGATTATGGTCGGCAAAGTCCCGGTTGGCGGCGACGCGCCCATTGCCGTGCAGTCCATGACCAATACGGTCACCCACGACGCGGCCGCCACCATTGAGCAAATTCGCGGGCTGGAGATGGCGGGGGCGGATATTGTCCGCGTTTCCGTGCCCGACCCGCAAAGCGCCGCCGCGATGAAAGAGATTTGTCATGAGGTCAATGTGCCGATCGTCGCCGATATTCATTTCCATTATAAGCGCGGCATTGAAGCGGCGGAGAACGGCGCGGCGTGTCTGCGGATTAATCCCGGCAATATTGGCGGGCAACACCGCGTGAAAGAAGTCGTGGCCGCCGCCCGCGATCATGGCTGCTCTATCCGTATCGGCGTTAATGGCGGCTCGCTCGAAAAAGATCTGCTGGAAAAATACGGCGAGCCTTGCCCCGAAGCCATGGTCGAGAGCGCCTTAATGCACGCAAGAATGTTAGAGGACGAGAATTTCCGCGATTATAAAATCAGCGTTAAAGCCAGCGATATTTTCCTCACCGTCGCCGCCTATCACCAGCTCGCCGAGGCGACCGATGCGCCGCTACATCTGGGCGTGACAGAGGCGGGGGGCACCAGAATAGGCACGGTTAAATCTTCCATCGGCATGGGTAATTTATTATGGGCCGGCATTGGCGACACCATCCGCGTCAGCCTCTCCGCCGAACCGGTCGAAGAAATTAAAGTCGGTTTTGATATGCTAAAATCTCTCGGCATCCGAACGCGCGGCGTCAATATTATCTCCTGCCCGTCCTGCGCCCGCCAAGGCTTTGACGTCATCAAAACCGTGCAAATCCTAGAAGACAGATTAGCTCATATCACAGAGCCGATAAGCCTCTCCATAATAGGCTGCGTCGTCAACGGCCCCGGCGAAGCCATGTTCACCGATATCGGCTTTACCGGCGGCAGCGCGGGATATGGCATGATGTATAATGCGGGCGTGAAAACGGGGAAGACGGGGAATGAGGAAATGGTTGAGGATATAGTGCGGCGGGTGGAAGCGCGCGCGGGGGAATTGAGGGCGGAGCGGGATTTGGCTGAGGCAGCGGAGTGATGACTATCTGTCAGTTTTACCTTTCGGGCTTTGTTAGTCAGGTAAGAGGCACTCAAGAATGAGTTAGCAGCCAACTGGTGAGCGGATTGTCAAAGACATTAAATGTAAAACCCCAAGGGGCCATGGAGAGTTTTGGCTTATTCACGCTGATCCCTTGACCCTGCGCGGCTTTGTGGAGAAAAGGCCTTATGAAAAAATTCTTCAAAATTCTGGCCATGCTCATCTTTATGCTTCTTGTTGGCGGCGCGGTTTATCTCTTTGGGTTTTTCGTCCCTCAGACCGACGCGAAACTAAATGCCGTGACCCCGCATGAGTCCTATCCGGTCTCTAAGGCCGCGCAAGCTTTGCATGATGATATGATCGTCGCTGACCTTCATTCCGATAGCCTGCTCTGGCGGCGTAACCCCGAGAAGCGCTGGGAGCGCGGGCAAGTTGATCTGCCGCGGTTGCGCGAGGGCGGGGTTAATATTCAAGTTTTTTCCGCCGTCACCAAATCCCCGCGCGGGCTGAACTTTGACGGCAATGACGCCAATGCGCCAGATGATATTACTATGCTGGCAAAGGTTCAACTCTGGCCAATGCGGACATGGGGCTCGATTTATGAACGCGCGGCGTTTCAGGCCCAGCGGCTGCAAAAGATTGAGAAAAACCCGAAAAACAAACTCGTCATTGCTCGCCGCAAAGCCGACCTTGAGCAGCTCGAAGGCACGATTATCACCTTGCTCCTGACCGAAGGCGCGCATCCTCTGGAAGGCAAAATCGAGAATATCGAGCGGCTTTATGATGAGGGTTACCGCGCCATGGGCTTGCAACATTTCTTTGATAATGAGCTTGGCGGTTCCAAACATGGCCGCAGCCATGCAGGCCTGACGGAATTTGGCCGCGAGGCGGTTTTAGAGATGCGCCGCCAAAATATTATGATTGATGTCGCCCATAGCTCCAACGAGACCGTGCGCGATGTTTTGGCGCTTATCGAGGGGCCAATCTTTATCTCCCACGGCGGCACAGTGAGCGCCTGCCCAAAAAGCGCTAATCGCAATTTGCCCGACGACATTCTCCAAGAGATTGCGGCGCGGGGCGGCATTTTAGGCGTTGGTTATTTCCTAGGCGCGATTTGTGATCCCTCGCCCAAAGGCATTGCCGCAACGATTATTCAAGCGGCCAAGCTTATGGGCGAAGACGCCGTGGCACTGGGCTCGGATTATGACGGCTCGGTCACAACCGCGCTGGACACGTCCGAGCTTGCCGCGATTACCCATGAATTAATGGCGCAGGGCATGGACGAAGCCGTCATCCGCAAAGTCATGGGCGGTAATGCGCGGCGTTTCTTTTCTGAAAACCTTCCTGACTAATAAGGGCGGATAATGTGGAGCGTTTATATTGTCCGCTGCACGGACGGCACATATTACACGGGCATCGCTAAGGATTTGGAAAAACGCATCGCTGTGCACAATGCCGGTAAAGGCGCGAAATATACCCAGAGACGCTTGCCTGTAGTCTTGGTCTATTCAGAAGTAGCGGAAGACAGAAGCGCAGCCTCAAAACGCGAATATCAAATCAAGCAATTATCGCGGCCTGAGAAGATTGTGATGATCCGCGAAAATAATTAAAGCTTTGGCCCCTCATCCCCCCTGTCGGGGACCTTCTCCCTATGGGAGAAGGACGAGTTACGGGAAATCTTGCCCCTCTTGCCCTTCTCCCAAAGGGAGAGGGTGGCCGAAGGCCGGATGAGGGGCCCAAACCAGCTAAAGCACGTCCCCGTCAATATCGCTTTGCAAAGCCTCTAGCCGATCTTTGACCGCTTTTAGCTCCGGGTATAATTTATTGGCTTCGCGGTAGGCTTCCAGCGCCTCGTCTTGGCGGCCTAATTGCTCAAAGACATTGCCCATCGTCCACAGCGCGTAGAAATGACGGGGTTCATAGACCAGTGCCTGCGAGGCTTCGACCAAAGCCCGGCCCAAGTCCTTTTCTTCCAGTGCCAAGCGGGAGGAACGCGCCCAGCCTTCGGCGTAATCAGGGTTTAACGTGGTGACGTGGTCATACATACGGCGGGCGAGCTTTTTCTCGCCGCGTTTTTGCGCCGCCGTGCCGCGCCGTAAAATAAAGTCCACAGACGCCGAACCGCTCCCCAACCAGACCGCCCAGATATCTTCGGCGATAAGGTTAGCGTCCTCGGCATTGGTTTCGGCTTTCAAGCGCTCGAACAATTTATCAAGCCGCGCCGTGCGTTCTGCATCGGGCGTGAGGCGGGAATAATCAGGTTTGTCAATCGCCGCAGGCTCTTCCGTGATGATATCTGCTTCATCTACCGCATCAGGAATGGGGACGACAATGACCTCAGGCGGCTGAATGTCGATCTCGGGTTTATCCTGCGCAGCGGCAGGAACAGCGAAAATCGCCGTAAAAACAATGCTGAGCCAAATGGGTTTCATAATCCCGGATACAATGATGCCTCCAACCTGTTCAGGCAAGAGGCATTATCAGGGTTTGAGCTACAGACGGCTGTAGCTGTATAAGATTTAACCTTATTAAGGTTAGCCTTGGCGCGCCTTAAAACGCGGATTAGTTTTATTGATCACGTAAAGACGGCCTTTGCGGCGCACAATCTGGCAATCGCGGTGGCGATTTTTCAGGGATCTTAAAGAGCTACGGACTTTCATGGTCTTGCCTATTGCAAAATATAATTTCAAGCGCGGCATATAGGGGGGCGGGGCGGCTCCGTCAAGCGCTTTTGAGGGGTGGTTTGCAGGCCCAAGTCACGGTGCGAATACCCACAAAACGGGCTAATCTGTCCAATTCTGCCTGTAATTTCTGCTCCCGCGCCGCCGTCCATTTTACTTTCGGCTCCGGCCAGAGCTTGAGCACCGTCATAATCCCCGCTTTGCGGTCAGCTTTCACCTCGATTCGCCCAACAAAACGACTGCCTTCGAGGATTGGATAAACATAATATCCCCAACGCCGTTTCGCCGCCGGCACGAAAATCTCAATGCGGTAATCAAAGCCGAAGACACGCAAAAGCCGCTTACGGTCACGGGCGAGCGGATCGAAGGGATTTAAAATACGCAAGCGGGACGTTGGCGGAGATAAATTTATAAGGCGGCTTTCAATATCCGGCGCGGCAAAAGCAGGGGCCCATTTCCCATCCGCCCCTTGCACCGAGACAGGCACATAATCCGCTGTTTTGAGCCAGTCTTTAATCTCCGCCGCGCTGGCGACGCCCCAAAAATCCTGCAACTCGGCGGGCGTGGCAATCGTCAGCCTCTGCAAAGCCTGCTCGCACAGCCATCCCAACTGCCCTTTATCCGTCATCCCGCAATCCTCATTATGATTTGGAATCACGCGTTCTGCTAAATCATAAAACTTGGTGAAATTTTCGCGGTGGGAGGTCGCGAGTTCCCCGATATACCAGAGGTAATCCAAAGCCCTTTTATGCGGCGGGCGCGACCACATTTCTTTTGGCCCTTCGATTTTGCTGTCAAAAGCATGGGTGCAGAGCGCGCCTTCTTTTGCGATACGGGATTTGACATCGTTGTTAATCGGTTTTGCGGCCCATCTCTTGCTGGTCTCAAACTGCCGCTCCAAGCGCCGAAATTGCCGCTGCCAGACCGGGTAAAGCTCTATCGGCAAAAGCGACGCATCATGGGTGAAATGTTCGAACAGATGTCTTTCTTCCAATAACCGCCACAGCATCGGCTCGCGGTAATTCTGGTTGCGGCTCCAGAGAATGTGGTGATGGGCGCGGGCGACATTACGGATGGTATCAAGCTGCACAAAGCCCATGGCTTTGATGATGGCGAGAACATCCAGCGGCCCTGTCGGCGGGCGGGCAAGCCCGTGCGCGGCAATCAGCAAATGCCGCGCCTGACGATTGGTGATTTTCAGACTCATGACATCACCCTAGGACAGCCCTGCGTTAAGGACTATGAAAAATAGGACAGTACTGAACATCGCTCTGGCCTCGACTCGCAAATCTTGTTAGCACGGCTTATGTGGTCACGTTGTCTATCGCCTGTTTTAGCCCTTTCGCTTGTAGCCCTGCCCGCTTGCGCGAGCACGCCGGACGCCAAAACTGCGGCGCAAATTCAGCCTGCAAGCATTTCTACGCCGAATCCAAAGCTTAATCAGGCTCAGCGTTTTGCTGCGTGGAAGACCGACTTCATTACCCGCGCCGAAGCTAAAGGTTATGAGCGCAGCTTTGTGACCTCGCTTATCATGCCCGCCAAGATCAATGAAAAGGCGCTGGACCGCGATAGAAAACAGCCCGAATTTTCCCGGCCCGTCTGGGCCTATATTGACAGCGCCGCCTCTGCCAAGCGCTTGAATAATGGCCGCTCCAAGCTGGCCGCGCAGCGCGCTACATTTGACCAAATTGAAGCCCGCTATAAAGTGCCGCGCCATATTCTGACCTCTATCTGGGGTCTGGAATCCGCATACGGCACCATCATGGGCGATCATGACGTGATCAGCGCTCTGGCGACATTTGCCTTTGAAGGGCGGCGCAGTAAATTTGGCGAAAACCAGCTTTTCGCCATTCTCGATATTGTCAAGAGCGGCGCGGTACGCCCGGATCAACTGACCGGGTCTTGGGCCGGCGCGATGGGGATGACGCAGTTCATTCCGGCGACGTTTCGCGACTATGCCGTTGATTTTGATAATGACGGCAATAAAGACCTCTGGGCCAATAAAGCCGACGCCCTCGGCTCGGCGGCGCATTATCTAAGCCGCCATGGCTGGCGCTGGGGCGAACCCGTCATGACCGAAGTCAAAGTCGCGGAGGGTTTTGACTATAGCCTCTTTGAAGGGCCCAAAATGACGGTCAATCAATGGACGGCACTGGGCGTTAGGCCAATCGGCGGACAGCGTTGGTCAGCAGATGCCGGGTTTTTAGAGGCCAAATTAATCGCGCCGGGCGGACATCGCGGGCCAAAGCTGCTCACGTTCAAAAACTTTGACGTTATCAAAAAATATAATAATTCCACCAGCTACGCTATGGGGATTACCGTTCTCGGCGAAGCTCTGCGCGGCAAAGCCGTTATTACAACGCCGTGGCCGCGCTCCGATAAACCGCTCTCGCGCGGCGATAAAAAAGCGCTTCAAAGGAAACTCAACGCGCTGGGTTACGATACGGGCGGGGTCGACGGCCAAATCGGACGCATGACGCGCAAATCCATCCGGGCCTGGCAAAAAACGCAGGGATTGCCCACAGACGGCTATATAGAGCAGACGCTTTTCGCGAAGCTAATGGCGCAATAACCGGGATTATGCCCGCCCCCAAGCCCCTAACACAATGCCCCCCGCCTGCGCTGGATTGGAGCCGCCCTTCTGCGCCCGCCTCTACTGATTTTGATGATATTTATTTTTCTACTGATGGCGGGTTGGAAGAAACTGAAACCGTATTTCTCAAAGGCTGCGGCCTGCCTGACGCTTGGCAAAATCGGCGGCGCTTTGTCATTGGCGAGCTTGGTTTTGGGTCAGGGCTGAATTTTCTCGCGGCATGGTGCATGTGGGATAAAACCAAATCCGCGAATAGCCGCCTGCATTTTATTTCAATTGAAAAATTCCCATTTGATAAGACGCAGCTGAAACAAGCTCTCGCCGCGTGGCCCGAGCTTGAAAGCTATAGCGCGCAGCTCATCAACCAATGGCCGGGGCGGGTGAAGGGGTTCCACCGTTTGCATTTTGGCGATGTCACTCTGACGCTTATTCATGATGATGTTTCCGGCGGCTTAGACGCGCTCGATGCGCGGGTCGAGGTTTGGTTTCTGGATGGATTCACGCCTGCCAAAAACCCCGATATGTGGTCGGGCGAGGTTATGGCTAAGATCGCCCGACTCTCCGCGCCCGGTGCGCGGCTTGGCTCTTTCACTGTTGCTGGCAATGTGCGTCAAGCCCTCATAGAGGCGGGGTTTGAGGTCGAAAAAAAAGACGGCTTTGGCCGCAAACGCCACCGCCTCGAAGCCCGCTTGCCCGGCCAGCCGCATAAAGAAAGCTCCATCGCAACTCCGGTCATTAACGGCGCAGGCATTGCCGGGGCTTCCCTCGCCAAAGCTTTCGTGCGGCGCGGCATCACGCCAATTCTTTATCATGACCCGACCCAGCCAGCGGCCAGTCATAACCCTGCCGCGCTAGTTAAACCCCGGCTTGATCTACAAGACCGCCCCGAGAGCCGCTTCTTTCTAGCCAGCTACCTCTATGCTTTAAACGCCTATGATAATTACGCTCTCATGGAAGGCATAACCCATATTGCAAAACCGCATGAAGAGATTGCGCGGTTTGAAAAACTAAATAATCAAGCTCCCTTGCCGCCTGAACATTTGAATTTCGACCCTCAAAATAAAGCGCTTATTCTCGGAAAATCATTGATCATTCCCCCGCAGGATATTTTGAAAGGCTGGCTTAACGCCTGCAAGCCCATTGAAAAAAGATTTGATATGGGCGCGCCGCGCAAGGCCCCTACGCTTCTCGCAATCGGCTATGGTATAAAAGATATCCTCGGAGAGACCCTGCCAAGCCTTCGCTTTTCGCGCGGGCAATTAACATGGGCCGAGCCGCTTAGCGGCATCCCCCGCCCGCTTGCCTATGGCGGCTATGCGCTGCCATTGGACGCGGGTCTGCTTCTCGGCGCGACGCATCAGCCCGTGGCGCGGGATGATCCTTTTGAAGCTTCAGATGCGGATGATTTGGAAAACCTGGCCGGGCTTGAAATAGCGGCGGGCGTCAAAGCGGTAAAATCTGACAAACCCTCCCGCGCCAGCGTGCGCGTTAACACCGCCAACACCTTGCCTGTGATCGGCGAGATAGACACAAATCTCTGGCTCCTGACAGGGCTAGGCTCGCGCGGCTTTGTCTTCGCCCCGCTTCTGGCCGAAGCGATTGTCTCCAAAATTTGCGGCGATCCGTTGCCGATTTCAAAACGGGCTTGGGCGCGCTTTGCGGCGAGAGGAAAGTAACTGGATTATAGGCTTTGGGTCTGATTAGGGGGCAGAAGCAGACGTTAATATTCTAAAGTTTATTTAACTTGCACCACAATAATATCTTCAACATAGTCATATTCTGGGGGAGAAAATATAATGAGGGTCCTGCTTTGCTCACTTTGCTTGCTATCAATATCCCTGATAACAGGGTGCCAATTTTCTTCTAAAAATAAAACCGCTAATATAACTTATCAATATGATATTACGCGCACCATAAAAACAGTTGATGAAATTGATTTAACTTATCATTTGGATGTACCGAATATAAAGTCTGCGGTTCCACTAATGCTCATCATTGATGGCTCATCTTGTGGAGGGCCTAAGCCAGGTCTTTTTGATATTATGCGCCCAAACCCGCAAACCCCTCTTCCATATGCGCGATTAATAGTCGAAAAAATAGGTGTAGGCCTTGAAGATAGTGGCGAGTCTTGTTCTGATTTGTTTTCACAAAACTATTCTATTGAAGACCGTTTGTTACAGCATATGCGGGCTTTGCAACATATAAGAAAAAATGCGCCTTGGTGGGATGGTGATTTGCTCATTTGGGGCTGGTCGGATGGTGGCGATATTGGGGCGCGCCTTACTGCGTATTATCCCAATACTAAGCGGGCCGTGCTTGGCGGTATGGGCGGCGGCTTTACAATGGAAGAACATTTCAAAGATATTTTGTCCTGCCGCCCTGAGAAATTCACAACTGCTGAGGAGCGGCAACCTTGTTTAGATTACCATAATAAGCTGTTTACAGACATTCGTAATAACCCCACATGGCAGAAAACATGGTCAGGTGAGGATAATAGTTACAAAGTATGGGAAACGCGCCTATTTGCGAGGCTAAGCATTTTATTAAAAGATAACCCTGTACCCATTCTCATAATACATGGTGAAAAGGACAAATACGGAACGCCTGTGCAAAGCGCACGAAAATTAATAAGCGATTTGAAATCCGCAAATAATACTGCATTTACCTATTGGGAAATTCCGGGCATGGAACATACTTTTGGGCCAAATGATCAGGACAAAAGGTCTACATATTTAGATGCAATGCGCGACTGGCTCTTATTGGGAGAGGGACAGCAACCTGAAATTTCCACCTCAAAAATAAAATTGGAAAAATAAGTAGCCTAAAATATTACTGCACAGTACATGCTAAAGTCTCCTTTGGAGGATATTTATGCCGTCCGGAACGAGGGTTGGAGCGGGCTTGGGCGCGCTTTGCGGCGAGAGAGAAGCCCAACCGGAAAGCGCGCCCGCCATAAACCCGCGCGGCGCCTAGGCGCTGCGCAGGGTTTAATTCTATTGTGCCCCAGCTTTGTGTTTAATTATTGACGGAAATATCCGCCGCGCCACGCTCCTTGCTGCGCACTTCGCCGGTCACTTCATTGACGTAGATATCGCTAGCGCCGCTAGCATAAAGATCGGCGCTTTCGGCTGTGCCGTCAAAGCGAAAATCACTGGAGCCCGAGAGCGACACGCGGAGTTCACTAACGTGGCCGTCGTCAATATCGGCGTCGCCGCTACCGGCAATATCAACCGAAACCCGGCCCGTAATTGAATCGATATTTAGATCGCCCGAGCCGTGGCTGTCATAGACAAAATCACCGTTGACATCGCCCGCTTCGAAATCACCGGAGCCGTGGCTCTCAACACTTAAAGGGCCGTCTATATTATTAAAGCTGACATCGCCTGAACCCGAGACAGAGACTTCCGCCGAGCGGACATTGTTAAATTCGGCATCGCCTGAACCGCTAATGGAAATCTCGACATGGCCGGCATCTTCAAACTCGACATCGCCAGAGCCGCGGACATTAATAGCGGCATTGCCGATATTACCGGCTGTCAGGTCGCCCGAACCGCGAATATTGGCGCGAACATCGCCGGCGATATCGCCGAGATTAACTTTGCCGCAATGGCCTAGATTAGCGTCGACACTGCCGAGGTCGCCTGCTGTCATAAACGGAATGGAATTACGAATGACCAAGGCCGTATCTTTAGGTGCTTCAATGGTAAGCTGCGGGTAATCTTCGAGGTCTTCATAACCGCCAAATTCACCGGAATTATTTTTCTTAAACCAAGTTATGTTAAACTGACCGTAATAGCCTTTGCATTTATCGCCGTCAGGGTCGTTTATCCCGCCGTCAATTTTAAGACTGCCGCCATCTTCATAGAGATTGACGCCTTTCATATTGTCTTCGCGCGTGACTTTAATCTTGGACGAAGATGTCTCGACAACCGTTATCCTGCCCACAAAGTCTTCAATCAAAAGCTCGGGGCCGTCTGCAAAGGCCGGGGTGGCCAGTAATGCCGCTAGGCATGTTCCGATGAATATACGTTTTATCATGATGTCCTCCTAGAACCGGATGGCGATGACGCGGCCGCTTTTTGTTGTGATGCGCAGGGCGTAATCCGCTTTTTCTGCGATTTTGGTTTTGACGCCGTCTGTGCCGGCGCTCAAGATAACGGTTCCGGCGTTAAGCTCGATGGCACTCGGGCTTAGGGTTTGCGCGCCGGTGCCGAGGGCTCCCGCGCTGGCGAGGGTTATTAAAGCAACTTTGATCATGTCTCTCTCCTTTATGAACCCGGGCCTTTATGATCCCGGGCGGTTATCGGGCCTAGTTTTCTAGGTCCCGAAAGTCGCGGCGTAATTTCCATTCTTTGCTCGTGATTGAGCGTTCCAAATCCTGCATCCGTGTTTCCAGGGATCTGAATTTTGATTTCACGTCGCGAAAATTCGACGTGCGAACCAGCGGCACTTCGGGATTGTCGCGGTGTGCACGGCGGGCACGGCGGGCTTCGCGATATTCACGTCGGTAAGGTGCGCGCTTATCCTTGGGGATAAATATCCAAAGGATGAAATAAGCGATGAGCGGGAAGCCAAGAAAGATGACGGAAAGTACAAAAGCGATGCGCATAATAGTATGGTCAATTCCGAAATAATCGCCAAACCCAGAGCAGACCCCGCCCAAAACGCCGTCTATTTTATTACGGCGCAGACGTTTGCCCTGAAAGTCATTGCTGTCATAGACGCGCTCTTCATAGACACTGTCCCAGCTGTCCCATTTGCTTGCATATTTTTTAGATCGTTTTGTCATTATTCTCTCTCCAATTTGGCACTTCATCGTCGAGGATGCGCTCCAATACATTGACGCGTTGATCCAGAATATCTGCAATTTTTGACATCTGGTCGAGTTCCGCGATTTGGTCGCCGCTCATATGGTTCATCATTCGCTCTTTATGCTTATAGTGCATTCTGAGCATGCCTGATCCGATGCCCATAACGATGGCAATAATCGGGATCAGTAAAGCTAGGTGTTCAGGTCCCATTATATATCTCTCTCTCTTTAATGGCGGTTCGGGTCTTGGCGCTAAAAGGGTGCCGGTGAAGGGGGAAGGAAGCGCCCACAATTATCACCAAGACCCAGAACCTATTTCGTTACTTTACAGCCTTATTTGACTGCCCGGACTTTTTTAACCGGCTTTTTCAAGCTGGCTTTAAGCGCGGCAAGCTCGCTCTCGATGGCTTCGTCAGCTTCCATGGCTGCGAATTGGCCTTCAAGGCTTTCGCCGGAACCGAGGTCAAAAGACTCGACCTGAGCTTCAAGCTCGTCGACTTTACGTTCCATCCGCTCATAGCGGGATAGGGCGTCTTCGACTTTGTGGTCGGTCAGCTTGGTGCGCATCTTGATCTGGCTCTTGGCTACTGTGCCGCGCATCATCAGTGATTTATGCTTGGCGCGGGCTTCGTCGAGCTTACTTTGCAGCTTGGCGAGGTCGCCGTCTGCTTTGCCGACAGCTTCGTCGAGAATCTCGATTTCTTTGAGCACGACTTCAGACATATTTTCGGCCTGTTGCTTGGCTTGCAAAGCGCCGCGGGCCAAATCTTCACGGTCTTTCGTGAGGGCCAGTTCAGCTTTAGCGGCCCATTCTCCGGCGCGCTCTTTATAAGCCTCGCCTTTACGGCTTAGCTCTTTGCGCTCAGCAATGTTGCGGGCGGCGTCCGTGCGGACTTCCACCAATGTGTCTTCCATTTCCTGAATAATCAGGCGGGCGATCTTTTCCGGATTCTCGGCCTTGTCAATCATGGCGTTGAGGTTGGAATTGATGATGTCGCCCATGCGTGAGAAAATTCCCATGATACGTCTCCTTAAAAACGGTGATTAAAAAATTGTGGCAATCAGGTAACCGGCGGCGAAAAAGCCCCAGCATTCCATCTTGCGGGTTGCGAGGTAGCGAAGGAAGCGGGCGCCTTTTGAGCGCCAGCTCTCCTCCGTATCGTAGTCGTTATCAAAACGGCTCATCCTATCGTCTCCTAAAAGCCGAAGCCGGCAATGCGGGCACCGCCTGAGCGGCTGCTTCTCAATGCGTTGTAACGGCGTGAACGCGTGCTACGCGCCGGGTTTGAGGTTTCAACGGCAGGGACGGCACTCCCTGCAGCAGATCCGGCATCTATGTCAAAAGTACGGTAAGTCATATTCTCTCTCCTTTATCGTCTCCTTATGCTGAGGTGTTGCCCTCAGCGACAAATTCAAGATGGCAATTACAGGGGGTTTTGTCGAGAATTTTTAAGTCATTGATTCTATTGATTTTTTCATTTTCCTTAGAAAATGCTAGAAAATATATAGTATATTTCACTATTATTTAGTTTCAGATTTAGCTATTTATGCTAATAAAGGTCATGCCAGCTATTCAATCACAGCCTATTGGGCAATCCGAGATATTCCATCAGCTCATGGATTCGGTCTCTGACATCGCCGCATTGGAGCATCCTGTGCTGATTGCGGGCGAGCACGGCACAGGAAAAGAGCTGATTGCTTCGCGGCTTCATTTCCTCTCCCCGCGCTGGGAGCAAATATTGGTCAAGGTCAATTGCGCCGCCTTTGGTGAGGAGATGCTTAATCAGGAACTTTTCGGCGAGACCTTCCTGGATAGCCGCGAGGACACTAATGGCCGTTTCTATCAGGCCGATGGCGGGACATTATTTTTGGACAATATAGATATGGTCAGTCCGCGCCTGCAGGAAAAGCTGATGCGGGCGGTGGAATATGGCGAATTTGAAGCCGGGGTAGAGTCCGAGACGCAATCTGTTGATGTCCGGCTCATTGTCGCCACCGGGATAGATCTGCCCAGTGCCGTCGAAGCGGGCACATTTCGCGTCGATCTGCTCGATCGCCTGGCGTTTCACGTCCTCACCCTCCCGCCTTTAAGAGTGCGCCCGGACGATATCCCGCCACTAGCCGAACATTTCGGGCGGAAAATCGCCGCCGATTTGGGCGCAGAGACCTTTCCGGGCTTTTCCGCCGAAGCCGGGGCCGCGCTTCTCGCCCAGACATGGCGGGGGAATGTGCGCGAGCTTAAACTCACCGTCGAACGCAGTGTGGCCCGCGCCTTTCTCGCCGATGAAACTCTGGCAGTGCCGATAGAGAGCTTAGTGCTAGATCCCTTTGCCAGTCCTTATAGGCTCAAGGCGGCAGTTACAAAGGCTTCCCCTATATATAAAGACTTGCCCGCCGCTAATATAGCGAGAGAAATAACAGAGGCAGAAACAGAGCAAGCCCCTGCCGCAAAAGATTTAGCGTCGCGCGTTATGACCTTCGAGCGCGGCCTGATTGATGAAGCGCTAACAATTTCCAAAAACCACCAAGGTAAGGCGGCGGAGTATTTAGGCATGACCTATCATGCTTTTCGAGGGTTGCTGAGGAAACATGGGCTTAAGAAATAGCCTATTATAAAATCCACTCATCCCGGCCCCGTTCATCCCTGCCTTCGCAGGGATGAACGGGAGGTAGAGTTAAACGCTCGGCTTTTTCCGGTGCAAACCCATCCGCGTACATATCGCCACCAGCTCATCATTTTGATTATAAGCCCGGTGCTCAAAGGTGACGATGCCCTGATCAGGTCGCGACTTGCTTTGGCGCAGCGCCATAATTTCCGTCTCTATATGTAATGTGTCGCCGTGAAAGACCGGTTTGGGGAATTTCACGTCGCTCATACCAAGGTTAGCCACCGCCGTGCCCATCGTCGTATCGCCCACAGAAATCCCGACCATCAAGCCAAGGGTGAAATAGCTATTGACCAAAGGCTTGCCAAATTCGGTCTCGGCGCGGCAATATTCATGATCCAGATGCAAAGCCGCCGGATTATGCGTCATGGCCGAAAACAATATATTATCACTCTCGGTGACAGTGCGGCGAAGCGCATGCCTAAACACTTGCCCCACTTCCAGCTCATTAAACCACTTTCCGCTCATTTTATGCCTCTTGTCTTTCAAATTTTCAGACATATTGTAGCACAGAAATAAAAAGAGCGATAAGATGTCGGGATTTTTTCGCATGTGCGTGTTTCCGGACTGTCTTATAAGCAAGGGCGACCATCAGGCCTTGCCGCGTCCAATAAGATGGCGCCTTTGGACACATCCGCTATTTTATGCTAGGGAGGCCTAAGGAGAGAGATATGAGCGTTACCACGATATTAAACGCCAAGGGCCACGCGGTTCATACAGTTTCAACCACGGCTAAGCTTCGAGAAGCAATCGCAATGCTTAACACCCATAATATAGGCACGGTTCTGGTGACGGATAGCAGTGGAAAACTGGCCGGAATTTTGTCAGAACGGGATATTATTCGCCGTGCCCTGTTGCAAGAAACAGGATTTCGCGAAGAACCTGTAACAAAATCCATGACCAAAAATGTGATAACCGTTCCGCCCTCAGCAGCTGTAGATGAAGTTATGGAAATTATGACAAGTTCTCGTATTCGTCATGTCCCGGTTTTGGACGGCGACAAAATAATGGGACTGATCTCAATCGGCGATGTCGTTAAACTCAAAATTGAGGATGCCGAGAAGGAAGCTGCGGCCATGCGGAACTATATAACAGCCGGTTAGCGCCGCATATGCAAGTGAACTACGGCTTGCTAATGATGGCCTTGAAAACCCCTTCAAGACGAGATGAACCAAAACAGATCACAATCTAGGTCTTGAGCCTTATTCTTGCTTCTTCGCCAGACCTACTCTTTCGGGTAATATCAATATTATCAGAATTGGCTAATTCTCAATATCAGTGAGGATTGGTTATGGTTGACATTATTACACACGAAAATCGCAGTCTCTACGAAGACGCCATTGATGAGATGTTCCGTCTTCGCTATCAGGTTGCTGTTAATGAAATGGGCTGGCCGTTGCCCAATGCCAAGGACGGTTATGATATAGATGAATTTGATACGGATGACACGATTTATCTCGTTGATTATGCAAGTGATGGCCGGATGGTGGCTTGTGCGCGGCTAAACCCGACAACCAAACCCAACCTCTTATCTGATATTTTTCCACAATATTGTGACTTTGGAACCATCCCTAACGATAATGAAATTTATGAATATTCTCGCTATATGGTTACTAAAGTCGGATTGTCTCAAGCCGAATTTATTCGGGTTCGTGCTAATATTACCTTAGCGGTCAATGAATTTTGCTTGGCCTACGGTATCAGGCAAGTGACCTTGCTGACCTATATGAAAAACTACCCGATTGCAGCTCATATATGGGATACGGTTCCGCTGGGAACCCCGCAGATTTATGCGCCGGATGGTACGCAATATATTGCCGCAATCTGCACATTAACCGAAGAAGGCTTGGCACGGTCTCGTCAATATGCCGGAACGAACGAAAAAGTTGCCAGCATGGTTGTGCCGCTGCATTGCGCAAAACGTTTGGCCGATACGCGGCATGTCAGACGAGCATCCTAAAATAAAATACCACATGTTGGGGGTAAAAATGACGAAAGATGTGCAGCATATTTATAATCTTTATTTGCAACATGACGAAATGCTGGAAGGGTCAGGTAAGGTTATCGCTTTGCCGCGAAAAATCTCGCCTTCGGGCGAAGCGCTTCTGGATGATATAGCGGCTTTGCTGGAAATGCCCATGGCCCGCCCTGTCATTGAAAGAATTTTACGAGAGGCTCTAAGCGATATTGCGGCGCATCTCTTAGATTCGGCATAGGCTGGGAGGATTCCTGATGGGCGTTCAATCTATATTCAATCTTATCAGCGATGACGATATCAAAACGTATAATGAAGATGGCGTTGTCTGTCTTCGCGGCGTTGTGAGCGGGAAAGAAGTCGAAGACTTAAGGTGCGCGGTTTCCAAACAAATCCAAAATTTGCATAATTCATCCTCAGCCTATGATTTTGAATCTATTGCCAAGCAGGTGTGGAGCCAATCTGCAACTGTGGAAGTTGGCCAAGCGGATCGCTTTGAAATGGCCATGCTTGAAGCGATTTTAACAAACGACCCACACTCCCGTCCGTTGAGAGACGAGCTTGAGGGTGATGACAGTGATGAGGGTATGTTTTTCTATGATGCGGGGGGGTGGCGATTTTACGATGAAATTCGTAAAGCGGCGCTGGATTCGTCCCTACCGAGTCTCTGTGCCAAGTTACTTGATACGACATATCTGAACTTTTGGGAGGACACGACATTTGTGAAAGCCCCCAATACGCCCCAACGCACGTCCTTTCATCAGGACTATACCTATTTTCAGATTGAAGGGGATAAATGCTGCATTGTCTGGATTGCGCTAGACCCGGTCTGCTCCCGTAATGGCGGGATGGAGTATATACGCGGCTCACATCGTTGGAATAAAACCTTTGCGCCCAATGTCCTCTTCGCGCAATCCACCAATCCGATGTCGCCTTATGAAAAAACACCGGATATTGAGGCCAACCGGGATGATTATGATATAATCAGCTTTGATGTAGAGCCGGGTGATGTGATTATTCATCATGTCATGACGGTGCATGGGTCTGGCGGGAACAGAACTCAAGATCAGTTTAGGCGTGCAATATCTTTTCGCTATTGCGGCGATGATGTTCGGTATTTTGACAAGCCCGGCGCAGCCGTGCAGCCTTTTATCGAGAAAAAACTCAAGGATGGGGATCGGCTTTTTTCCAAAGATTACCCGTTAGTTTGGCCACGACCCTATCCCGAAGCAGAACTTAGCACTTTATTTGCAGATATGCCGCGTTAACGAATGCGCCAAAGCAGTCGCCCTCCCAGCAAGATCGCGGCGGCGATCAACCCGGCCATCAGGCCATGCCAAATCCCATTTGCGCCAATTTCGGTTTTAAGGCCAAGGTAATAAGCCACAGGAAAACCGATGACCCAATAGCTAATCCCCGTCAACGCCATTGGCCAACGCACATCTTTTAGTCCGCGTAAGAGTTGGTTCGCGGCGACCTGGGCAGCATCGAACATACCGAAAGCCGCTGCAATCGGTAAAAAGCCTATGACATATGTCAGCAGAGCGGCTTTATCGGGATTGCTGATATCAAAATAAAACGAGGCTACCGTTGTGGGGAAAAACCCGATAAATATTGCAATAGGGAGCATTGAGGCCATGGCGGCAACCATGGTCGTGCTCGCTGCCCGTTTTACAGCGGGGCTGTTCTTGGCGCCTTCCGCGAGGCCAATTCTAACGGCTCCGGCCATGGACAAACCCCAGGGCAGCATGAAAGCCAAGGCGACGACATTCAGCGCAATCTGGTAAGCTGCCGTTTCTAAAACGCCGATAATACCCATGAGCAAGACGGCGGCGTTAAACAACATGCCTTCAAACATGGTTGTCAGGCTGATCGGCCAACCGAGCGCGATGACTTCGCGCAGGCGCGCCCAGTCGGATTTCCAAAACCGTTCAAAAAGGCGAAATTTATGGGCGCGCTTATCGAGGCGAATATACAGAACGAATAAGAAGAAGCTGAAAATATAAGACAGTGATGAGGCAATGCCCGCGCCGACGAGTTCTAATCTGGGAGCGCCGAAATGACCAAAGATGAGGATATAGTTCAGCAATCCGTTTAGCGCTGTGCCCGCGATAACAAGACCTAGCGGGATCATTGTCTTTTCTAGCGCCGCCAGAAAATTGCGCAAAGCCATTGTTGCCATGGCGAAAGGCAGGCCGATGGCCAGAGCCAGCACATATTTGCTGGCTTTGGCAGACACAATAGGGTCTTGCCCAAAAAACAGTAAAACCCGCTCGGTTTGCAACAAAAGCAATATGATGATGGGCGTCATAAGAAAAATGACCCATAATGTCATTCTGACAGAACGGCGCACATCAATCGTATCATTCTGGTCTGCGCCTAAAGCTTGGGACACAAGAGGCGAGACCGCCATGACAGGGCCAGCACCTAACATCCAGAGAGCAAAATAAATCACCGTGCCAGTGGCGGCGGCGGCCAAATCCGAAGGCGTTAACCGCCCAATCATGGCAACATCAATGAAATAGACAAAAAACTGCGCAAATTGCGCGGCGGCCATAGGCAAGCCGAGCCTGAGCAAGGCACGCATTTCGCCGCGCCATGTCTTGGGTAGAACCGCCTTTTGCGGTATGTTATCTGTCATGGTTTCAGCCATTCGCGCCTGTTAGGGGGCTTGCGCGATGAAATAAAGAAAAATCGGTGTGCCAATGAGGCCTGAGCTCTCACAAATCCGTCACATTAACGGCCCCTTTCTGCGAGACTGCGCCGCAAAGAATGGAGAAATACTATATTTGACATTCGCTCGCGCCGTCTTATATGCGGCTTATATTCGGCCATAGTGTAAAAGGTTAGAACGATGATAATGGGTTTGAAGCGCGGCTTCGCCGCAACCATTTTTAGCGCAGGCTTAATCACGGATACGGCTTGGGCCGGAGACCCATCACTCAATTTCGGCGGGCGTTTCATGCTCGATTACACATCGGCTGACCTCAGCAGCCCGGATAGCGAAATCAAGACCGGAGAAATCCGCCGCTTTAGTGTTAAGGTCTTTGGCGATCTGAGTGACAATCTGGAATATAAAATCGAAGTCACAATCGATCCTGATGATGACAATTTGATATTTGAAGACGTTTTGCTCAAATTTACGCCAGGTGGTGGGGATTGGGCCTTTGCTGCAGGGCATCAAAAGACAACAAATTCTCTTGATGAATTGACCTCATCCCGGTTCATCTCAGCCTTGGAGCGTTCGGCCTTTACAGATGCCTTCGGGTTTGACCGGCGTCTTGGCGTGAGCGTTGGCACTAGCGGTGATAATTACTCTTTTGCGGCGGGTATTTATTCTTCCAATCTGGAAGGCGTAGGCGGGGGTTCTACAGGACGAGGCAAAGCTGCGTCAGCGCGCGTGACCTACAACCCCGTCAAAACGAAAGATATGATCGTGCATTTGGGCGCGTCTTGGCGCTACAGGGGTAAAGGTGATGACAATTCCAACCTGCGCTATCGTCAACGCCCCTACACACATGCTGCGCCGTCGCGCATCATAAACACAGGCCGTTTTGCCAAAAGTGATAATTTCTTTGGCCTTGAAGCTGCGGCGACTAACGGCAAATTATGGGTTGCGGGAGAAGCGGCTTTCATGAAAGCGAATGGCGCAGGAGCAAACCCTGATGCTAATTTTGGCGGCTATTACAGCGAAGCCGGTCTGTTTTTTGGAGGCAAGAAAGTCTATAAGGGCAACAGATTTAACCGCCCCAAAGTCGATAAGCCTTTTGGCCAAGGTGGTATGGGGGCGGTCTCCGTTGTTGTGCGCTATGACAGCGTTGATCTGCAAGACGCACTTTATACTGGCAAGCTCGATACGGTTATTCTTGGCGCTGATTGGTGGCCGACCCAGAAGACACGCTTCGGGATCAATTATTTCAACGCTGATGCCAAAAACGGCTCAGCCGATAAGGGCGAGGGCTTTCTCGCACGGACCCAGTTTGATTTCTAAGCCCGCCTTCCGCATTTGTCATAAAATTGTTATGGATATGTCACATTATCCATTAGGTAGTCCCTGCTTAGGACGTTAGTCTTCACATGATTCTAACGATATCAGACCGTTGATTTCAGGGGACAGCCCATGCTCATTCCTAAGACTAATACAAGCCCGTCGCCGACTCTATTGCGCGGTGATAACCTTATCCGCCTGTTTTTGGCGATTGCGTTTCTGGCGGCTGTACATTTCTTCATCAATGGTACTGTTATTGGCGATATTGCCGACCCGACAGGGCGTATTTTCCTGATGATTGCTGCTGTTGTGGGCGGCTATATGGCAATTAATATCGGGGCGAATGATGTTGCTAATAATATCGGCCCCGCCGTTGGGTCAGGGGCGCTCACTCTGACAGCGGCTATTCTTTTGGCTTTTATTTTTGAAGGCGCGGGCGCGTTGATTGCAGGTGGGGACGTGGTCAACACCATCAAAAAAGGCATTATTGATCCGTCTATGATTGGGGATACGCAAACGTTCGTTTGGGTGATGTTGGCGGCGCTGCTGGCTGCGGCTGTCTGGCTGAATATCGCGACAGCCCTTGGCGCGCCAGTGTCCACAACGCACTCTATTGTTGGCGGCGTGTTGGGCGCAGGCATTGCGGCGGGCGGCTGGGGGATTGCCGATTGGGGCAAGGTACAACAGATCGTCGCGAGCTGGATTATCTCTCCTGCTATGGGCGGATTGATTGCCGCGGCTTTCCTCTACGGCATTAAACGCAACATAATCTATAAGGACGATATGCTGGCGGCGGGCCGTAACCGCGTGCCGATATTGCTCGGCATCATGGCGTGGGCCTTTGTCTCTTATCTTATCATTAAAGGGATTAAGAAACTCGTGGCAGTCGAAATGCCTATCGCGTTGGCCATCGGCTTTGCGGCGGCTGTGCTGACATTTTTTGTTACCCGTCCGATGATCACTAAGGCTTCTGCTAAGCTTAAAAATAACCGCGAAAGCCTCGATAGTCTTTTTATCATTCCGCTCATTATTGGAGCCTGTTTTCTTAGTTTTGCGCATGGCGCTAATGATGTCGCCAATGCGATTGGGCCTTTAGCGGCGATTAATGAGGCTGTGCGCGGAGGCGAAGTTGCGATAAAAGCCGCCATTCCGCTTTGGGTGATGGGTATCGGGGCACTGGGTATCGCAGTTGGTTTGGCTCTATATGGCCCCAAATTGGTGAAAACTGTAGGTTCTGAAATTACCGAACTTGATATGATTCGCGCTTTTTGCGTTTCGCTTGCCGCCGCTATTACGGTCATTATTGCAACCCATTTCGGACTACCTGTCAGCTCCACCCATATTGCAGTAGGGGCGATTTTCGGCGTCGGGTTCCTGCGCGAGCTTCTTTCCTATCGTTACAATCAAAAGCTGGAACTCGTGCGAGACTATGTCGCCGATAAAAAGAGCCAGACGGAAGAATCGGCAGCCGTATTTGTGCAGGCTTTTGATGACGCCTCAATGAGCGAGAAACAGCGCATTCTTGAGGACTTGAAAGCGCAGGATAAGGGCCATGGCAAGCGAAAGAAACTCAAACGTGCCTACCGTGAAAAACTGGTGCAGCGCTCGCTCTTGGTCAAAATTGTCGTGGCGTGGGTCGTGACCGTGCCGTTATCAGCGGTGTTTGCCGCGATGCTGTTTTACATGATCCGCGGCTTCATGGTTGGGATTTAATCACAAAAAAAGCGCCGTGAGGCGCTCTTTTTTATATAAAGAATTTCAAAAAAAACTTAATGCTCGTCTTCAAGTACTTCGCAGAGGCGTAAAATCGCTGTGCGCGCATCGGGGCTGTCAATATTGTCAAACATCCGAATCAGGCGATGGTTTTGACGGTTCATGATATGGCCCAGAGCACTCTCGCTTTCCAAATTGGCCGGAAGGTCAACAGTTTCGTTGAGGCCATCAAAGAAGTAATTGGGGTGCGTCTCAAAGACTTCGCAAAAGGACCAAAGACGGCTTGCGCCAATCCGGTTGCTTCCCCGTTCATATTTCTGGATTTGCTGGAATGAAATTCCAACAGAATCGCCAAGCTCTGTTTGCGACATTTTTTGCGCCAAGCGCAAAAGCTTCAATCGCATACCGACATGTTTGTCGATGATCTTTTCTTTATCTGCATCCCGCATTCTTGCCCTTGCCATAATATTTCCCTTTATCCTTATTACAATAATGTTGTGCCAACTACATAACAACTTTCACTTGTGGAGCTACCTAAAAATTAACACTACAAGATTCTTCCCTTTAACGTATAAATAGGCCATTGGTCAAACCTCAGGCGTAAAATACACGTTCTAGCCTATTTTTTCGGGCTATCTTGCCCATATGTCAAGGACATGAAGACATCTTCGAGGTCAGGTTCTTCCGTGCGCAGGTCGGCGATGGACAGACCTGCTGCTTTTACGCGGTTTAGCAGGCCTGAAATAGAATCCTGCCCGCTACGGTAATTTATCGACAAATGCCCTTCAGGCGTCAGGCTAATATCCAAATCAGCCAAACTCTCAGGGGTTTTTGTCAGGGTTTTGGTCGGCGATATGACCAAACGGCGTTTATCCAGCCGTGATAAGAGGTTGGTTTTGCTGTCATTGGCGACAATTTCGCCGTGATGGATGATCGCGATTCGGTCACAAAGCGCCTCGGCTTCTTCCAAATAATGGGTTGTTAGAATGATAGTTGTACCGCGCTTATGCAGCTCTTCGACATAGTCCCATAATTGACGGCGCAATTCTATGTCTACGCCGGCTGTGGGTTCGTCTAAAATAAGAACGGGCGGATTATGCACAAGCGCTTTGGCGATCAAGAGCCGCCGCTTCATTCCGCCGGACAACTGCCGGACATAGGCATCGCGCTTATCGGCAAGTCCAAGGGCGGCCAGTATAGCTTCGCTACGGCGTTCGGATTTGGGCACGCCGTAATAGCCGGCCTGCAATTCCAGCGCCTGAAACGGTGTAAAAAACACATCCATAGCGATTTCCTGCGGGACAATGCCGATAGAGGCGCGGGCCTGCCGTGTTTGGCTGCTAATATCATAGCCGCAGATTTTAGCACTGCCGCTGGTCTTGTTGACGAGGCCTGCCAAAATATTGATTAGGGTTGATTTGCCGGCCCCGTTCGGGCCGAGTAGGCCAAAAATAGAGCCGCGCGGTATGGTCAAATCAACGCTCTTAAGCGCGGTTATTGCCGGCGCTTTCTTGCTCTTGGCATAGGTTTTGGTCAGGCCGGTGATCTCGATAGCAGGCGGTATTGGCTGTGGCATATTCCGTAACTTTCACATTGCCCGATTGACGCATTTACCTTGCTCTCATAAGACAGGCTCTGAACTGCTTAGTGACGCGAAAGAGGCCCGCATGTCAAACCCGAAAATAATGCCGGAAGGCGAAACGGTCGTGACCCAAAAACGTATCGCCTGTGACGGCGGCGGCGGAGCCTTGGGCCATCCGAAAACTTGGCTGGATATGGGATCGAAAAATTCCGTGCGCTGTAAATATTGCGACGGGGTCTTCGTGCTGGATCCGAACGCGGTGGGCGGCGGTCACTGAGGCTGGACGGGCAAACTATTTTGTCCACGGATTAAAACATCAATACGGGCATAGCGCATAAAGCGAACCCTTAGCGCAATAGTAAAGTTGGGATGTGAGCGAACGCTAAAAGAACTTCCTTATTAAATCATGGAAGACATCAGTTATTGGTTGTTCTGGATCAATAATATCAGCAATTTCCGGCCATAATTCTGCACCCTTTGGACTATTTACAAATATTATACCGCCATCACCTGTTGAAGGTTCATAATAAGCCATAGCGCCTTCACTTCGATCATTTCCGCCGTGATGCAGCACCAGACCATCCTCATACCCAAATACGAACCAGCCAATACTGTGACCGTAAGGTGATGGGCAGGGGTTCACGGCATCCTTAGCGCATCCCCAAATAACATGATCTGATATATGAGTTTGAACGTTGTGCCTCTCAGCGGCCATGTCTGTAGTTACGGCCTCATTCTTCATCGTTGAAATAAGGAATGCGGCATAACTTTCAACCGATACAAAAAGATCATCAGCAGCGCTCCAATACTCGGTTTCCAACTCATAATCCGGTTGAAATTCCCCATTTTGATCGACGGGCGTGACAATTGTTGTCATGACCCTAGCTTCATCGTGCGAATTGGTGGCGTGGTCCATACTAATGGGATCAAAGACTTCATCGCGGACGATTTGGGGGAATGGTTTTTCGAGTTTGGCTTCTAAGAACTTGGCAAAAATGCGAAACCCTATGCCGGCGTAATTATATGCACCATTGCCGGGTTCGTCGATAAAGGCGAGTTTTTCATCCTCATATAAATAGGGCCAATTCTTAAAACCCGCTTGATGTGATAAGAGTATGCGCGGTGTCAGCAATTTATGCCGCGGATCGTCTTTGAGGTCAGGATGTATGTAATAGTCCGAGATAGGCTCATCCAGATCGATCACGCCTCGGCTGGCTAGCCTGAGAGCTGTTTCAGTGGTCACGGCCTTGTTAGTTGAGGCAGTATTGAACATAGTGCGGGAACTGACAGGGACACCTGCGCTTTGCTCACCATAGTAGCCTGTCCAAACGAGTTTCCCGTTTTTTATAATTCCAACCCCAACGCTTGCAGCGCTGTATTTATCCATGAGCGCCGTGATACGGCTCTCAACATTTTCCGGAGGATTGTAAACCGATACGGGCGCGGTACATGATGTAAGGAGTAATAAACCTAGTGTTAATAGATAAAATTTCATTATGCCACTCCATATCGTCATTTGCTTATAAGCTTATCAAAAACAAACCTATCTCCCATTGTCTCTAAGACGTTGTGGGGTACTACATTAGATGCAAATTACTTTTATAATTATTGTCCAGAGCTTTGAATAAAACTCCGCGCTCAGCCGCAGTAAGTTCAGCGCCGTCCCGACTATAAATAATGTTTCCATCTCACTCAGCCCAGCCTTAACCAAATCTCTTGCCCTTTATACAGCGTCTAAGAAATTGTGTTGGCGCGCATTAATTTGAAATTTGAAATCTGTAACGCTTGATGACGCCTACCGCTTCAGTAGGTTTGCCGCCTATGGTTTTGGGGTGAAAGCGCGTGCGCAGGGCGGCGCGTTCGGCGGCTTTGATAAAGTCTTTTTGATACCTATCCGCTTCAATGTCGACCAGCTCTGTCATCGCGACTTTGCCCTTGGCATTAATATTCAGCTTTAAGGTTACAATGGCTTCGACTTTTCTTCGCATGGCTTTGCGTGGATAACGCGGCGTAACATTGCGCCGGATTCTCGGCGGGACAATATCGAGTTCTACGGTTTTTACCGGCTCTTCAATCGGCATTGTTGGTTCTATAATATCGGGCGGCGGGGCCGCCCGGCCCGGCCCGCCGACGAGTTCTGTATCCGGAACATTTTTCGGGATCGGGCTGGGACCTTCCTTAAGTTTGCGGTCGGGCAGGCTAGGGGTTTCAACCGTTTGCATGATTTCGGCGCGCAGTCGGGAAATCTCGTCCCCGCGCCCGCCGAGCAGGGCCGCGCCCCATTTTTGCTCAAAAGTTTCCAGAGAGACAAGTTTTTCGTCGCGTGAGAGCTTTTCGTCAAAAATAATCTCGCTCACACCGCGCCAACTTTGCGCCTCGCGGCGATTAATGACATCAAGTTGCGCCTCTATAATGGAGGTATAGCCGCTTTCGGGATAGGTCGTGAGGAAGTCTTGCAAACGCGCCCGCCGCATAGGGGCTAATGTTTCGGCCACAGCTTTGCGGTAAATGCTCTGCTCAGCGCGCAGGGCCTCATCGACAGGCTCTACCATCGCCGATCCGGGACGGCTTGTATAAATAAGGGCGAATATGGCTGTGAGGCCTAAAATAGCTACAAGCCAGATAAGCACAGGCTTACGCACGCTCTCGCGCATCGTTGTTTCATCTTGTGGATCGTCAATTGACTGATACACAGTTTTCGTCCCTCCCGAAGGTCATGCCCGTCTTTTACAGACCTTAGAGCAAAATATATACGGCAAAAATAGGGCAGGCTATTGAATTGCGCAGGTTGGAGGGCCAAAAGAGGGTGTAAAAAGGAATCTCCATGTCTGCATCTGCGCCTGTTGATAAAAACTCCCATGTCGTGCTTGTTGATGGCTCGGGCTATATTTTCCGCGCTTATCACGCTTTGCCGCCGCTGACGCGCAAGACGGACGGTCTACCCATCGGGGCTGTGGCCGGGTTTTCCAATATGCTGTTCAAATTACTGCGCGACCAGAATGATGACAGCCGCCCGACCCATTTCGCGGTTATATTCGACAAAGGCAGCTACACCTTCCGCAATGATATTTTCCCCGACTATAAAGCCAACCGTTCCGAGACGCCCGAAGATTTGATCCCGCAATTCCCGCTCACCCGCGATGCGACACGGGCTTTTGGCGCGGCGTCTATTGAAATGGAAGGTTTCGAGGCCGATGACCTGATCGCGACGTATGCCAAGCAGGCCGAGGCCAAAGGCGCAAGGGTCACGATTATTAGCTCCGATAAAGACCTGATGCAGCTAGTCTCCGAGCGTGTCTCGATGCTGGATACGATGAAAAATAAGCAGATCGGCATTGCGCAGGTTATCGAGAAGTTTGGCCTGCCGCCGGAACGGGTTATCGAAGTACAAGCGCTGGCGGGTGATAGCGTTGATAATATCCCCGGCGTACCGGGTATTGGGGTCAAAACGGCGGTGCTTCTGCTTAATGAATATGGCGATTTGGAAACGCTGTTGCAGCGCTGCGACGAGATCCCGCAAAAGGGACGCCGCGAAAAGATGATGGCCAATATCGACAATGCCCGCCTGTCGTTGGAGCTTGTCACGCTGAAAACCGATGTCGAGCTTGATGTGGCTCTTGAAGAGCTCGCGGTCTCCGACCCGGATGTAGATGCGCTGTTTGATTTTCTGGAGGAGATGCAATTTCGCACGCTTACCGCCCGTGTTCGCGCCGCTTTGGGCGAGGGCGAAACCGCCGGGTTGCGCAAAGATGACAGCGCCTCGAAATTTGAAACGCCCGGAGGTAAGAGCGCGCCGGGTAATGTCATTTTTGATAAATCCAAATATGAATGTGTGCAGAGCCTAGAGCGGCTTGAGCATTGGGCGCGTCGCGGCTTTGAGGTCGGCGTCATTGCCGTTGATTTGGAAACCGATAGTCTGGACAGCGCGGCGGCGAATATGGTCGGCATCTGTCTTTCGGTCGCCGATAATGAAGCCTGTTACATCCCGGTCGGCCATACGGGCGGCGACGATATGTTCGGCGATGGCGCACCCGAGCAGATTGATCGCGATAAAGTTCTGGCGATTTTAAAGCCGTTATTAGAAAGCGAAGCCGTTCTGAAAATCGGGCAGAATTTCAAATATGATCTCGGCGTGTTTCAGCGCTACGGGCTCAATCCAGCGCCCTATGACGATACGATGTTGATCTCTTATGCGCTCGAAGGCGGGCTGCATGGCCACGGTATGGACGCGCTTTCTGAAATGCATTTCGGCCATAAACCAATCAGTTTCAAAGAGCTGGTCGGGACGGGGAAAAACAAAAAAACCTTCGATCAACTGACTCTTGAAGAGGCAACGCCTTATGCCGCCGAAGATGCGGACGTAACTTTGCGCCTGTGGAAACTCCTCAAACCCAAATTGGCGGCGGAACAGGTCGCGACAGTCTACGAAACACTGGAGCGGCCTTTGCCTGCGATCATCGCGAAGATGGAAAATCAGGGTATCAAAATTGACCGCGCGCAACTGGCGCGGCTGTCGTCTGATTTCGCGCAGAAAATGGCCGGGCTTGAGGCCGAGGCCTATGAGCTTGCGGGAACGCAATTTAACCTCGGCAGTCCCAAACAGCTCGGCGAAATCCTCTTTGACCAGATGGAGCTGGGCGGCGGCAAGAAAACCAAGACAGGCGCGTGGCAGACAGGGGCAGGAGTGCTCGAAGGTCTTGCAGAAAAGGGCGAAGCCCTCCCGCAAACTATTCTCGATTGGCGCGGCTATGCTAAGCTCAAATCGACCTATACGGATGCGCTGGTCACGCAGATTAACCCTGATACGGGCCGTGTGCATACAAGTTTCTCGTTGGCGGCGACGACAACGGGGCGGCTGTCATCCTCGGATCCAAATCTGCAAAATATCCCGATCCGCACCGAAGAGGGCCGCAAAATCCGCGACGCCTTTATTGCCGAAGATGGTCATGTTTTAGTCGCGGCGGATTACTCTCAAATCGAATTGCGGCTGCTCGCTCATGTTGCCGATCTGCCGACGATGAAACAGGCCTTTGCCGACGGTGTTGATATCCACGCCATGACCGCCTCCGAGATGTTCGGCGTGCCTGTGGCGGATATGGACGCCGCCACGCGCCGCCGTGCCAAGGCCATTAATTTCGGCATTATTTACGGCATTAGCGCTTTTGGACTGGCCAACAACCTTTCTATCTCTCGCACCGAAGCGAGTGATTATATCAAAAGTTATTTCGAAAAATTCCCCGGTATCAAAGCCTATATGGACGCGGCTAAAACTGAGGCCCACGAATATGGCTATGTCAAAACTATCTTTGGCCGCAAGTGCCATATCAAGGGCATTAAAGACCGTAATCAGGCCGTGCGAGGCTTTGCCGAACGCCAAGCCATTAACGCCCCGATACAAGGCGGGGCTGCAGATATCATGCGCCGCGCCATGATCAGAATGCCGGACGCGATTGCGGAGATAGAGGGCGCAAGACTGCTCCTGCAAGTGCATGATGAACTCGTCTTTGAAGTGCCGGAAAGTAAAGCGAATGAATTAATTAAAGTAGCGAAATCAACGATGGAAAAAGCAGCTATACCTGCGCTGAATATCAGCGTACCATTGGTTGTCGAGGCCCATGCCGCGAAAAATTGGAATGATGCACATTAAAGGAAATAATTAAATGACTTATCTTGTTCTTCTCCGTCATGGACAATCTGAATGGAATCTGGCCAACCGTTTTACCGGCTGGGTTGATGTTAAGCTCACGCCCGAAGGCGTGCGCGAGGCCAAAAAAGCGGGTAAATTACTGGCCAAAACAGGGGTTGAGTTTGACGCTGCTTTCACCAGCTACCAGCGCCGCGCGGTCAAAACTTTATGGCTCACGCTGGAAGGGGTCGAGCAATTCCATATTCCGGTGACCAAAGATTGGCGGCTTAATGAGCGCCATTATGGCGGGCTGACGGGCTTGAATAAACAGGAAATGCGCGACAAACACGGCGATGAGCAAGTCCATATCTGGCGGCGCAGTTTTGCCACCCCGCCGCCGCCTTTGGATAAAGATAGCGAATATCACCCGTCCAAAGAACACAAATATAAACATCTTCATCCCGATGACCTGCCCATCGGCGAGAGTCTAAAAATCACCTGCGAGCGGGTGTTGCCTTATTTCAAAGACCAGATTGTACCGTTTATTAAGGCCAGTAATAATCTGATTATATCGGCGCATGGCAATAGTTTGCGGGCGGTTTTAAAAGACCTGTTTGATGTTGCGGATAAAGACATTCCCGGCATTGAGCTTCCGACCGGCAACCCGCTCTTGATCGAATTTGAAAACGGCACATTGGACATAAAATCGGCAAAATATCTCGATAAGAAACGCGCCAAAGACTTGCCCGAACTTAAGAGTGCGTAGTGACGAGCAGTATATGCAAAAGGCCCTCGCGCTCGCTTGGGCGCAAAAAGGGCGCACGGGCACTAATCCGTCTGTCGGCTGCGTCTTGGTCAAAGATGGCGAAATTATCGGGCAGGGCGCCACGTCTGATGGCGGACGTCCGCACGCAGAGACTAATGCGCTGCAAGTCGCCGGTTCGCAGGCAAAGGGCGCAACGGCCTATGTTACGCTGGAACCCTGCTCGCATTATGGCCAGACCGCGCCCTGTGCCAATGCGCTGACCGAGGCCGGTATTGCTCGCTGCATCATCGCCATCATCGACCCTGACCCGCGCGTGCATTGGCGCGGCGCGGCGCTTTTGCAAGAAGCCGGCATAGATACGGTGATAGGTATCGGCCATGAAGAGGCGTTTCGCCTCAATGCAGATTTCTTTGCGCGGGTTTCAAAATGATGGATAGATTAGCTTTCAAACCCAGCGGCCTGTTAAACATTGATTAGGAAATAAATAATTCAGTTCATTTCGAAATGACGGCTACATAATCTTTCATTTGCAAGACATAAGTCATGCTTTGTTAAGGCTTGAGGAATGATGGCTGGTAGGCCTTTCAAACCCTAGCCATCCTTAACCCAATATAAACCATAATTCGCTAACCAGCTCTCATGACCATAAAAGCCCCCATGACGAAAGCCATTGAGATGTTGATCGAGCCGGGGGCGGAAGCGCTCATCACCCAAATGGGACGGCGAATGAAAACCAAAGCCCGCTCAAAGGTGATAGACCGCGCGGTCTCCCATATCCGGGATGATTTTCACGCCTCCGAAGTTACGGCGTGGTTTTCCGAGCTGCGTTTCGCGCCCTCGCGCCGAACAACGGTCAGGCTCAGCCCCGATAATGCGGAATATCTAAGCGCCATAGCGCAAACTGTAGGCCAAGGACGACCGGCCGTGTTGCTCGACCTCGTCTATTTCGCCGCCGCGAACCTATCGCGCGAAGATTTGGAAAGCCTCGCTTAGATGGAATTGACCTCCAGACTCATTGTTATTGCCTTCGGTCTATGGCTTGTCTGTGTCAGTGTTTTCATTTTCGCCCGTCCAGAGCTGGCTCTGAAAGCTTTACGCCGCTTCGCGAGCACCAATTTGATTAATTATTCGGAGCTAACATTGCGCTTGATCGCGGGATTAGGGCTGGTCGGCCTCGCGCAGCACACAGATTACGTCCAAATCCTAAGAATTGGTGGTGGTTTTTTCGCGTTCACCGCCATTGTCTTGATGCTTATTCCGCGAAAATGGCACCACGCCTATGCTGTCTATTGGGCAGATAAGATGAAACCGTGGATGGCCCGTCTTAGTGCGCCGTTTTCATTAGTTTTGGGAGTCGTGTTGGTTTGGTTGGCAACGCGCTAGGCGCATCCTGAATTCCATGTAATTCAGATTTGCATTTTGGGTATTTGCTAATGTTTACATCCACCTTATGATGCTGAGATGAAAGGAGCGCGGATTGGCTCAGTTAACGGATAGTTTTGGACGCGATATTACTTATCTGCGCCTATCGGTGACAGACCGTTGTGATCTGCGCTGCACCTATTGCATGGCCGAGGCAATGACATTTCTGCCGCGTAAAGACTTGCTGACGCTGGAAGAACTATCGGAACTGGCGAGCGCCTTCATTGCGCGCGGGGTGCGCAGAATACGGCTGACGGGCGGGGAGCCTTTGGTGCGCCGGGGCGTCATGGAGTTGGTTCGCAATTTATCCAAACATTTGAAAACCGGCGCGCTGGACGAAATCACCCTGACAACAAATGCCACGCAACTCGCTAAATATGCCGATGAATTGAAAGCATGCGGGGTTGAGCGGGTTAATATCTCGCTTGATAGCCGCGATCCTGAAATATTTAAGGCGCTCACCCGGCGTTCTGCCTTGGAGAAAGTGCTGGGCGGGATCGAGGCCGGGCTTGCGGCAGGGCTGAAACTCAAGATCAATACGGTGGTCCTTAAAGGCGCAAATCAGGCGGAAATTCCTGAACTGATGGTTTGGGCGCATGGCAAGGGCATGGATATGACCCTAATTGAAGTCATGCCGATGGGCGAGATTGAGCAAGATCGCGTCGATCAATATCTGCCGTTAACGGCGGTGCGCGACGGTTTGGAAGCCCGCTTTACTTTGATAGATATTCCCTACCGCACGGGCGGGCCGGCGCGTTATGTCCGGGTCAAGGAAACCGGCGGGCGGCTCGGCCTGATCACGCCGCTGACGCATAATTTCTGCGCCGGCTGTAACCGCGTGCGCGTGACGTGCACCGGGCAGATTTATATGTGCCTGGGCCATTCGGATAGCGTAGATTTACGCGCCGCCATGCGCGGGGCTGACCCCGAAGCGGCGCTGGACGCGGCCTTAACGCGCGCGATGATCGGAAAACCCGAACGGCATGAATTTGATATTTCGCGGCGCGGCGCATTGCCTGCTATAGCCCGGCATATGTCAGTTACAGGCGGATAGGATTCTATATGACGCATAAGATTTATAAAGATGCAAAGACCGCGCTGGGCGGCTTGACCTTTGACGGCATGACCGTGATGAGCGGCGGCTTTGGCCTCTGCGGGATAGCGGAGAACCTGATTGCGGCGCTCCGGGATAGCGGCGCAAAAGAGCTGACGGTGGTTTCAAACAATGCCGGCGTCGACGGGTTTGGCCTCGGGCAATTATTGGAGACCCGGCAGATCAAGAAAATGATCAGTTCTTATGTCGGCGAGAATAAAGAATTTGAACGGCAATATCTCGGCGGGGAATTGGAGCTTGAATTTAATCCGCAAGGCACGCTCGCCGAACGTATCCGCGCCGGCGGAGCAGGCATCCCCGGATTTTTTACCAAGACCGGCGTCGGCACGCTCATTGCCAAAGGTAAAGATCAAAAGGATTTTGGCGGCGAGGCCTATATTATGGAAACCGGGCTGACGGCCGACCTGTCCATCATCAAGGCTTGGAAGGGCGACGCAGAAGGCAATCTGATTTTTAATGCCACGGCCAAGAATTTTAATCCGATGATGGCGACTGCGGGCAAGATGACGGTCGCAGAAGTTGACGAGATTGTCCCTGTTGGTTCGCTGGACCCCAATTTCATTCATACGCCGGGGATATTCGTGCAGCGTATTATTGAGGCCAAAGCCGAGAAACGGATTGAACAACTCACGACCCGCGAGAGGAGGGCGTAATGGCTTGGACACGCGACGAAATGGCGGCGCGGGCCGCAAAAGAACTTGAAGATGGCTTCTATGTCAATCTCGGTATTGGCATCCCGACCCTGGTTGCCAATCATATCCCAGACGGCATGGACGTGACCCTGCAAAGCGAAAACGGTATGCTCGGCATGGGGCCGTTTCCCTATGCGGGCGAAGAAGACCCCGACCTAATTAATGCCGGCAAGCAGACGATTACCACCCTGCCTAAATCCTCCTTTTTTGACAGCGCCACTAGCTTTTCCATGATCCGCGGCGGGCATATTGATCTGTCTATTTTGGGCGCGATGGAAGTGGCCGAAAACGGCGATATCGCCAATTGGATGATCCCCGGCAAGATGGTCAAAGGCATGGGCGGGGCGATGGATTTGGTCGCGGGCGTTAAGCGCTGTATCGCCTTATTTGATCACGTCAATAAGCGCGGCGAGAGTAAATTTCTCAAAGAGTGCACCCTGCCGCTGACCGGGAAAAACTGTATCGGCATGGTGATTACTGACCTCGGCGTTTTTGACCGCGAGATAGGACAGCGCCGTTTTCGTCTCAGAGAGCTTGCGCCGGATGTGAGCATTGAAGAGGTCAAATCCAAAACCAAGGCCGATGTGGTCTATAGTTAAATGAAGCCCGGCATTATCATTGTCGGAGCCAGCCACGCGGCGGCGCAGTGCTGCGTGTCTTTGCGCCAAGGCGGCTGGGAGGGGGCGATTACCGTCATCGGGGATGAGGCCGAACTGCCCTATCACCGCCCGCCTTTATCCAAGGATTTTCTGGCGGGCGAAAAAACCTTTGAGGAAATTCTCATCCGCCCCGCCTCTGTTTACGAGACGGCTAATATCGACATGAAACTTGGCGCCGGAGTCGCCGCGATTGACCGCGAGGCCAAAACCGTTGCTACAGATGACGGCGAAGACGTGCCATATGATAAATTGGTTCTGGCAACGGGGGCGCGGGTAAGGCGGCTTCCTATTTCCGGTGCAGATTTGGGCGGCGTTTTTTATCTCCGCGACAGGAAAGATGTTGCGGCTATCAAAACGGAGATCGCAGCCGGCAAAAAAACTGTCATTATAGGGGGCGGCTATATTGGCCTCGAAACGGCAGCGTCGCTTAAAAAACAAAGCATGGATATCACCGTGCTGGAAGCCATGCCGCGCATTTTGCAGCGCGTAACCGCGCCCGTCATGTCGGATTTTTATAAGCGTATTCACACCGAAGAGGGTGTTAAAATCCTCGAAGGCGTGATGGCCTCCGCGATTGAAAAAACGGAAGCTGGCCTTTGCGTGAAAACGTCCTGCGGGCAAGGTTTTGACGCCGATATGGTAATTATCGGTATCGGTGTTATTCCCAATACCGAACTGGCCGAAGCGGCGGGGCTGGAGACCGGAAACGGCATTGTCGTCAATGAGTTTTGCCAAACCTCCGACCTTGATATCTACGCGGCGGGCGATGTCACTTGGCATTATAATCCGATTTATGACCGCCATATCTGGCTCGAATCCGTACCTAATGCGACAGAGCAGGCCAAGGTGGTGGCAAGTCATATTAACGGCAAAGCCGCGCCCTATAACTCCCTGCCGTGGTTCTGGTCGGATCAATTTGACCTTAAATTGCAGATAGCGGGATTATCCGAAGGCTATGACGATATCATCATTCGCGGCGATAATGAAACCAGCCGCAGCTTCGCCGCCTTTTATTTTAAAGGCGATAAGTTGTTGGCTGTCGACGCCGTCAATAGCCCGCGTGAATTCATGATGACAAAGATGGCCCTGACCAAGGGGCAGTCGCTGGATAAAGCGATTTTGGCGGATATTGACGCCGAGCTGAAGTCGGCGATTATAACCGCTTAATCACTCTTCATCATCTCTACCGGAAGGCATTTGGCTTAACACTTCCATGACTGATTTAATCAGCGGGATTTCGTGCTGCATGGCGCGGTAGCCGCGCTCGATGAGTTCGTCTGCCTTGGTGAATTCGAGCATGCCGATATGGCCTATTCTTGGAGCGACGAACACATCGGGCGGATCTCCGGCGAGGCGCGAGCGCGAAATCCTGTCCATCACGATATTGAGTGTGCCCATCATCACCGCGCCGATTTTCGGCCCTTTTCCCGGCTTGGCATTGCCCATCATGGATTTAATCAACAGCCTGTCAGGGCGGAGTTTGTTCAGCGATTGCGCCGCGAGTTCAAACGGGTCGGCGCTGTCGTCTTCGTCGTCGACATCGAAATCCATTTCGTGCGAGCTGCCGATAGGGCCAAACGCATCTCCGTTAAGGCTAACCGCGATGACCATATGCGCGCCCATAGCGCGGCACGCAGAAACAGGAACAGGATTAACCAGCGCGCCGTCTATCATATGGCGGCCGTCAATTTTAATCGGCTCAAAAGCGCCAGGCAGAGCGAAAGAAGCGCGCACCGCCGGAACGATCGGGCCGCGCTGCAGCCAGACTTCATAGCCGGTGCGCAAATCGCACGCCACGGCGGTGAATTTACGGTCGAGGTCTTCGATATTGGTGTCGCCGAGATAATGGTTGAGGACTCTAGCCAAGCGCTCGCCGCGCATAAAACCCGAGCCGCCCCAGCGCACATCCATATAGCTCATCATACGGCGGCGGTTTAGCGCTCGCGCCCAGTTCTCCAAAACATCCAGCTTCCCCGCCAGATAAGCCGCGCCGACAACGGCTCCGATGGATGTGCCGGCGATAATATCAGGCTTAATACCGGCCTCGATTAAGGCCCGAATCGCCCCGATATGGGCCCAGCCGCGCGCAACGCCGCCCCCCAGAGCAAGGCCTAGAGGCGGGGTTTTATCACGGCCTATTTTATCGGTATCGAGTCTCATGTAATCCCTCTAACTTAAGGTGACGCGAAAATGAATGAATATCTCATGGAAAGTTCAGATATAATTTTCTATTAAGGCAGAAATGAAAACGAGGGCAAGATTATGAGACTATCAATTTTAGGCATTGCGGTATTATCTTTGGCCAGTCTGGCGGTGTCCGGCTGCGCGACAATTTCAGAAGATGAATGTATTGCGGGGAGCTGGAGCGATATCGGTTATAAGGACGGGGTTAATGGCCGCGCGCGCGGCAAGCTCGCTGATTATGCCAAGACCTGCGGCAAATATGGCGTCGCGCCTGACCGCAGCGCTTATCTTACGGCTTTTGACCAGGGCCTAGTAAAATATTGCACTTATGAGCAGGGGTTCGAGCGGGGCGAAAACGGCAGTAGTTTTAATCAGGTCTGCGCCGATGATCCGCAAAGCGGTTTCGCGCAGGGCTATGACGAAGGCCGGATAGTTTACGAAATTTACGCCGAGCATAAGAGCTTGATCGAGAATTATGATGATACGCTCGAAGCTTTAGCCGAAGTGCGCCGCCGCCTCGCCGAGGACGAAGAAACGCCTGAGGAACGCAAACGCCTGACCAAAAAACAATATAGGCTCGAAGGCGAGCTTGAGGATACCCGCATCGATGTCAGGGCGCATGAGCGGCTAAATAATTTACCTAGGCACAGGTTTTAACGTACCCCTGTTACCCTGCGTTTCCCGTTCACTCTCCCCTACAGTGTTCCCCGCCTTGAGCGGGGACCTCCCTCAAAAAGAGTGCGGTCATAGCCACAGGAGGCCCCCGCTCAAGGCGGGGGACAGGTCATCGCTTAAGCCGCGTGGATAATATCACCGATGACACCGTTCGCTCAACGCCGCCAATGGCGATGATGGCGTCGATGACTGTGTCCATATCCGCCACGCTCATCGCCGCGACCTCTGCGATAAGATCATGCGGGCCGGAGACGGAATAGACCGCGCGAACGCCGCTGAGTTTTTCCATTTCGGCAATGATGTCGCCGGTCATGCGCGGGCTGACCGTGATCATAACATGGGCCTTGATTTCTTGGTCAAGATATTCGGAGGAGAGCTGCACCGTATAGCCAGCAATCACGCCTTCGGATTCCAGCCTTTGCAGCCGTTTCTGCACGGTCGAGCGCGAGACTCCGAGCCTTTGCGCAAGCTCGGTCGTGCTGGCCCGGGCCTTGCCGCGCAGCACGCTTAAAAGCTGCTGATCTTTAAAAGTTACGCGCATTGCCATATTTAATCCTCAAATCGCCTTAAAATATACATTAAATTGCTCAAATTGTCACTGCAAAAGCAGAGTATAATTTGCTTCACTTTCTAAGACGATTCAAAGCCGCGAAACCGTAATCAGGAGCCCGCCTTGGGCGATATAAAAACAACATATCTTTTTAGGCCGATTATGGCGGCAGACGCCCCGGCTCTGCTGGCCCTTGTGCAGCAATCCACCGGCGGCCTGTCGAGCCTTCAGCCCCGGCTTGATTTCCTGAAAAAATACATCGCCAGTTCAGAAAAAAGTTTTGCGGGAAGCAAAAAGCTGGAAGCGCCGCATAAATATTTGCTCGGCTTGTTTGAGACAAGCGCAGGAATAGAGTCTGGCCATCTTATCGGATGCGCCGCTGTGAAAACCCAAATTGGCCTCGACAGCCCTTTCATCAATTTTGACATCAAAGGCGACGGGCTGGAGCAATGCCTGCAAGCTTCCTCTCGTTTTAAAGGCGCGACCGAAGTTGGCTCGCTTTTCCTGCACCCTGATTACCGCGCTGATGGTTTAGGGCGTTATCTTGCCAAAGTGCGTTATTTGCTGATGGCGTCAGAGCCGTGGTGTTTTGGCGATAGTGTTATCGCCGAATTGCGGGGCATGTGCGGCGCGCAGGGCAGCCCGCTCTATGACCATTTGTTCAAGGATAAGCTGGAGAAAACCTTCCTCGAAGCGGACGCCGAATATTATGACCGCAATCCTGACGCCCTCGGCGATATTGTCCCGATTGGCTGTCTTGAGACGGCGGATATGCCGCTTAACGTCCGAGCTTCATTTGGGCAGCCTCATCCCTCCGGCATTGGTGCAATGCGGCTATTGCAGCGCGAAGGTTTTATCTTCTCCGGCACAATTGATCTTTTTGACGGCGGTCCGATCATGTCGGTTCACCGCGACACTATCCGCACGATTATGAATGCGCGGGTCAGCACAATTTCTGCCTCTCCCATCTCTGTTTCTTTATGCGGGGCGCAGGGCGAACCAACGCTCATTGCTACAGGCAAAGTCGCCGATTTTCGCGCCGTGCTAACGCCCGTAACATTGAGTAATAATGGCCTGCTGGTTTTGCCCGATGCGCTCAGCGTTTTGGAAGCTTCTGAAGGCGGCGAGGTGCGGTTTTGGCAAAAGCCCGAAGCCAGGGGCGCGGCGCAACAAACACTGGTCAAAGCCCAACTCTAAGCTTACTAAATTGAAAAAATTTCATGGAGGCCTTCATGGCTGATGCCCCGACACTGACCCATAAATGGGATGACCCGCTCTTTCTCGACAGCATGCTCTCGGAAGATGAGCGCATGATCCGCGACGCGGCGCGCGGTTATGCCCAAGATAAGCTGATGCCGCGCGTAGTGTCGGCTTACCGCGAAGAACGCTTTGACCGCGAGATATTTCACGAAATGGGCCAGCAGGGTCTGCTCGGGTCTATGACGGCAGAAAAATATGGCGGCGGCGAAGCCAGCCATGTCGCTTACGGCCTTGTTGCCCGCGAGGTTGAGCGCGTCGATAGCGGCTACCGCTCGATGATGTCTGTGCAAAGCTCTCTGGTGATGTATCCGATTGAGGCCTTTGGCTCCGAAGAGCAAAAGATGAAATATCTGCCCAAATTGGCAAGCGGCGAACATATTGGCTGTTTTGGCCTGACCGAAACTGACGGCGGCTCCGATCCGGGCGCGATGCGCACAACAGCAAAAGCTGCGCCGGGCGGCTATATCCTTAACGGCTCCAAAATGTGGATCACAAATTCGCCCGTGGCGGATGTCGCGGTGGTTTGGGCTAAGCTCGACGGCGTCATTCGCGGCTTCATTTTGGAACGCGGCATGAAAGGGCTCACCACGCCGGAAATTAAAGGCAAGCTATCATTACGGGCGTCTATCACAGGGGAGATCGCCATGGATGATTGCTTTGTTCCTGAAGATAATCTCATGCCTGACGGCAAAGGTCTGCGCGGGCCTTTTAGTTGCCTCAATAAAGCCCGTTACGGTATTGCCTGGGGCGCGATGGGCGCGGCTGAATTTTGCTGGCACGCAGCCCGCGACTACGCCATGGAGCGTATCGTCTTTGGCAAGCCAATTGCGGCCACGCAGCTTGTGCAAAAGAAACTTGCCGATATGCAGACCGAAATCGCGCTGGGCCTACAAGGGGCGCTTGCGCTAGGCCGCGCGCTTGATGCAGGTGCGTGGAGCCCGGAATCAATCTCGCTGATGAAGCGCAATAATTGCGGCAAGGCGCTGGACATCGCCCGCGTCGCCCGCGATATTCACGGCGGCAACGGTATTTCCGAAGAATACCATATTCTGCGCCACGCCATGAACCTTGAAACCGTCAATACCTATGAAGGCACGCACGATATCCACGCCCTGATAATGGGCCGCGCCCAAACCGGGCATCAGGCTTTTTATTAATTGCGTAAATTGAGAATAGCCGAATGCGTGATAGGTATGTCAAGAAAACTAGACTAAAAGGAAAGTACACTTGACATACAAATTCATCTCGTTTATGTAAAGCTTACTTTACAGATTGGAGATGTTATCATGACACCTAAACAAGCCAAACGCCGTTATATGAAGGTCTTTATACCGTCTATGGCTTTATATTTGATCACGACATTCTTTGCCACTTGGGTGACAAAATTCACGGACTCACACCTCGCCATAAATATCGGGTTAGCGCTTATACCTGCGTTTTGTATTATCTGGCTGATTTGGGGACATGGGCGCTGGATATTTGAAACCGATGAATATGAACGCTACCGCCAAATACAGGGGGTTCTAATTGGCGTGGCTGTTACCTTGGCTTTTTCCAGCGTTTGGGGTTTTCTTGAAATTTTGGCGGATGCCCCGAAATTCCCGGTCTTTTATATCTTCGTGGTTTTCTGTGTCGCCTATAGCGCAGGAACATGTTTCGGACGCGTATTCTCGCGAAAAGGCGTGGTGATGGATGAGGGAGATATCGTCTAGTGAAAAACACTCTCAAAGTCCTGCGGGCCGAGAAAAGTTGGTCGCAGGCAGTGCTTGGCGCTCAGCTTGAAGTTTCGCGGCAGACAGTGAACGCCATCGAGACGGGAAAATACGACCCGTCCTTGCCGCTCGCCTTTAAGATTGCGCGCCTGTTCGGCCGCTCCATTGAGGATATATTTCAAGACTAGCAGAGCGCAGCATGGCGAGGTACGTTCCTGTCATGAATTCTGATAAAACCTCATATAAGACCGTTATTGTTGGGACAGGTTTTGGCGGGTTGTGCTTGGCCGCAAAACTTCGTGAGCGCGGCGATGAGGATTTCATTATCCTCGAAAAAGCGCAAGATGTCGGCGGGACGTGGCGCGAAAACACCTATCCCGGGGCCGAATGCGATATTCCCTCGGCGCTTTATTCCTATAGCTTTGCGCTCAATCCCGGCTGGGATTTCAAATGGGCTAAACAACCGCAGATATTGAAATATTTACAAGACTTTGCCAAAGACCGCGATCTGTTACGCCACATAAAATTCGGCGAGAGCGTTACGGGCGCGGATTATAATGGGGGACGCTGGCGCGTCAAAACGGCTTCGGGCGGTATTTATGATGGCCAGTTTTTTGTTAGCGCCATCGGGCAATTACACAATCCATCCATTCCGGATTTTAAAGGGAGAGGTAATTTCAAAGGCCCAAATTTTCATTCCGCCGAGTGGGATCATTCTGTGGATATGGCGGGCAAGAATGTCGCCGTTATAGGCAATGCCGCCAGCGCTGTGCAATTGATCCCCGAAATTGCGAAAATCGCAGGTCACCTGACGGTCTATCAACGCAGTCCCAATTGGATGATTAATAAGGGCGATCGCCCTTATTCCGAGCGCGAGAAAAATTCTGCAAAACGCTTTCCGCTTATGGCAAAATTTTACCGCGCCTATCTTTGGGCCCTTGGTGAATATGGAATTTGGCCGGTGATTAAAGGTGCGCCGATCCGCAGAAAATTGGCACGTTGGGCATCTCTGAAAGAGATGAAGAAACATATCAAAGACTCGGCAATGCAGGTAAAACTGACACCGACTTTTCCTATCGGGGCCAAACGAATATTATTTTCAGATAAATATTATCCGGCTTTAGCCCGCGAGAATGTGGCGCTAGAGACAAGCGGGGTCAGCGAAATTCAGACAGGCGGTATTATCACAGATGCGGGCGAGAGCCGCCAACACGATATTATCGTCTTCGCGACGGGCTTTTATTCCAACCCGTTCCTGAAGGAGATTGATGTGAAGGGCGAGGGCGGGCAGAGCCTAAGCGGGCACTGGAAAGACGGGGCCTTTGCTTATTTAGGCGTCACCACGTCGGGTTTCCCCAATATGTTCATGCTTTACGGCCCGAACACCAATACGGGCCATAGCTCGATTATCTATAAGCTGGAGGCGCAGGTGCAGCATATTCTCAAACTTATGGCAAAGACAGGGGAGGGCGTTGTTGACGTCAATACAGAGCCCGAAGCCGCCTATAATAAAGAGGCCCAAGAGAAACTCTCAAAACTCGCTTGGGCCAAAATCGACGCGAGTTGGTATAAGGACGGCGACCGGATTACCAATAATTGGCACGGCTCGTCGCGCGAATTTAAACGCCGTTTGGGAAACCCTATCTACGCGCATTTCGATTTCCGCCATTCCTAATCTGATTATAGCGCGGCAGAGTGAATTTTAGGCAGAATTTTACGCGCAAGCCCTCTATAAGGCGGCAAACATATAAGGACGAGACCATGAGACAAATCGGTCATTTCATTGACGGAGCCTTAGCGGCGGGCACATCGGACCGCACTAAGGATATTTTCAATCCCAATACGGGCGAGGTGCAAGCGCAGGTCAATATGGCGACGCCCGCAGAACTCGGCGCCGCCGTTACTACTGCCGCCAAGGCGCAAAAGCTATGGATGAATACCAATCCGCAAAAGCGCTCCCGCATCATGTTTGCCTATAAACAGCTGGTGGACGCGCATATGGACGAGCTGGCCGAGCTTCTCTCTTCTGAACACGGCAAGATCGTCGCCGATAGCCGCGGGGATGTCATGCGCGGGGTAGACGTCATCGAATTTGCCTGCGGCGTCCCGCATGGCCAGAAGGGCGAGCACACTTACGGCGCTGGGCCGGAAATTGATGTCTATTCCATGCGCAAGCCATTAGGAGTCGTCGCCGGGATCACGCCGTTTAATTTCCCCGCCATGATCCCGATGTGGATGTTCGGCATGGCGATTGCGACGGGCAATGCCTGTATCTTGAAGCCTAGCGAAAAAGACCCGTCCGTACCGATGCGCTTGGCCGAGCTTTTTATCGAGGCGGGCGGGCCGCCCGGTCTGCTGCAATGTATCAACGGCGATAAGGAAATCGTCGACGCGATTTGCGATCATCCGGTGATTAAAGCGGTCAGCTTTGTTGGCTCTTCCGATATCGCGCAATATGTCTATGCCCGCGCCACCGCCAACGGCAAACGCGCGCAATGTATGGGCGGGGCGAAAAATCACGGCATCATCATGCCGGACGCTAATATGGACCAAGCGGTCAAAGATATTCTCGGCGCGGCTTACGGTTCGGCGGGCGAGCGCTGTATGGCGCTGCCGGTAGTGGTGCCTGTCGGCGAAGGCACGGCCGAGCGGTTTTTGGAGAAAATGATCCCGGCCATTAAAGCAATGAAAATCGGCACTTCCGTTGACCCCGACGCGGATTACGGCCCTGTGGTGACGAGCGTACACCGCGATTCTATTCGGGCCAATGTCACCAAAGCCGTCAAAGAAGGCGCGAAACTTTTGATCGACGGGCGGGATTTTAAACTGCAGGGCTATGAAGATGGTTTCTTCATCGGCCCAAGCCTGCTCGATCATGTCACGCCGGATATGGAAACTTACCAAGATGAAATTTTCGGCCCCGTGTTACAGATTGTCCGTGCGGAGACTTTCGAAGACGCGCTGAAACTGCCAAGTGAGCATCAATACGGCAACGGCGTGGCGATCTTCACGCAAAATGGCCGCGCCGCGCGTGAATTTGCAGACCGCGTCGAAGTCGGCATGGTCGGGATTAACGTCCCCATCCCCGTGCCGGTAGCTTACCACAGCTTTGGCGGCTGGAAACGCTCCGCCTTTGGCAGCGCCAATCAATACGGCATGGAAGGATTGCGGTTTTATACTAAGGTTAAAACAGTCACGCAAAGATGGCCTGAAGGCGAAACCGATGACAGCGCCTTTATCATTCCGACGTTTTAATCTTTATGTTTGGGCCCCTCACCCGCCCTTCGGGCACCCTCTCCCTAAGGGAGAGGGGAAACTGTCCTTCTCCCCGAGGGAGAAGGTGCCGCAGAGCGGCGGATGAGGGGCAACGACTATAAATGGGCGTTCTCGATGAACATATAGAATTTGCCCGCAAGTTGAGACGAGAGCAAACGGCGGCGGAAGATTTGTTTTGGGCCGAGGTTCGCAATCGCCGATTCCACAATTACAAATTCAGACGCCAAGTGCCCATTGATAAATACTTCGTTGATTTTTTATGCGAGTCAGAGAAATTCGTTATCGAATTGGATGATATTTCACATGCCGACAAAGTAGATTATGATAAAAAGAGGGCCAAAGTCCTTAATGAAGCGGGCTACCGTGTCGTCCGATTCACGAACGCGGATATTTATGATGACCTTGATGCCGTTATGGAGCAATTATATCTCGTGTTGAAAGGTAAAGCATAATGGATTTTAGCCTCACAGAGCAGCAGACCCTTATCCAGGATATGGCGCGGCAATTTAGTGATGCCGAACTTGCGCCTCATAGCGCCAAATGGGATGAGGAAAAATATCTCGACCGCGCGGTCTTCACCAAAGCTGCCGAACTTGGTTTTATGGGAATATATACCGGCGAGGAACACGGCGGCACGGCTTTGTCTCGGCTGGACTCGGCGCTTGTCTTTGAACAGCTCGCGCGCGGCGATGTCTCCCATACCGCGATGATTACTATTCACAATATGGCGACATGGATGGTGGACCGTTACGGCGATGATAATGTGCGCGAGAAATTCGTCCCGAGCCTGACAGCAGGCAACTTAATTGCCAGCTATTGCCTGACCGAACCGGGGGCGGGGTCTGATGCCGCTTCGCTGAGCACAAAGGCTGTCCGGGACGGCGGTGATTATATCCTCAATGGCAGTAAGAGCTTTATCTCCGGCGCAGGTTGGTCGGATGTCTATATCGTTATGGCCCGCACATCCGGCGATGGCGCTAAGGGTATCTCGACTTTCGTCGTCGAAAAAGACGCGCCGGGATTAAGCTTCGGGGCGCAGGAAAAGAAGATGGGCTGGAACGCCCAGCCCACCGCGCAGGTGATTTTCGAAGATTGCCACATCCCGACGGAAAACCGCGTCGGGGCCGAGGGCGACGGCTTTAAATTCGCCATGAGCGGGCTTGATGGCGGGCGGGTCAATATAGGCGCCTGTAGCCTCGGCGGAGCACAAAAGGCGCTGGATGCAACGCTGGAATATACCAAGGAACGCCAGCAATTTGGCAAAACTATATCTGCCTTTCAAAACACCCAATTCATGCTCGCCGATATGGCAACAGAGCTGGCCGCTTCGCGCCTGATGATTTACCGCGCCGCCGATATGGTCGATAAAAAACACCCGGAGGCAGGCGCGGCCTGCGCCATGGCCAAGCGTTTTACCACGGATATGTGCAGCAAGATCGCCAATGACGCGCTGCAGCTTCATGGCGGTTACGGCTATCTCAAAGATTACGAGATTGAGCAAATTGTGCGCGATTTGCGGGTGCACCAGATACTCGAAGGCACTAATCAGATTATGCGCATGATTATCAGCCGGAGCTTGTTGCGGTGATGATAAAGCCTTGCCCTCAATTTTTAATACCATTCATCCCCGCGAAGGCGGGGACCCGGTTGGAACTAAAATTAATACTGGATTCCCGCCGTCGCGGGAATGAACGGAAAGTTGGATAAGTACGGTATGACCCACGAAATTAAATCCCGCGTCATTGGCAATCTCGGCCATATTACGCTCAATCGCCCCAAGGCGCTTAATGCGCTAACCCATGCCATGTGCGAGGAGATGACCAAGTTGCTCGTAGCTTGGGGGAGCGACCCGAATATCGGGGCTGTGCTGGTGGACGGCGCAGGCGGGCGCGCCTTTTGCGCGGGCGGTGATGTTATTCTCCTCCACGATAGCGGCAAGGCGGGGGATAAACGCGCCGAGAATTTCTGGCGCACTGAATATGCGCTTAACGAATTAATTCACCGCTATTCCAAACCTTATATCGCGCTGATTGACGGGATTGTCATGGGCGGCGGGGTTGGCCTGTCTGTGCATGGGCGCTTGCGGGTGGCCGGAGATGACACGCTATTTGCCATGCCCGAAACCGGAATTGGATATTTTCCCGATGTTGGCGGGACATTCTTTCTACCACGCTTGGGCATGGAGATCGGGCAATGGCTCGGCCTGACAGGAGCGCGGGCCAAAACCGCGCTCGCCTGCGAGATCGGCGTGGCCAATGCCTATGTGCCGAGCGCAGACCATCCGAAATTAATTAAAGCCTTGGGCAAGGCCGAGCTTGATGGTTCCGATGTCGCAATCGCCAATGTGCTACTGGGCTTTGTTAAAGCTCCCCCTGTAGGCGAGGGCGTGCCCGATGCAGTGAAAGCTTTTAGCGAGAAAACCGTGCCGGCTATTTTGCGGGCGCTTGATGAGGACGGCAGTGAATGGGCGGCCAAACAGGCCGTAAATATACGGCGCAAAAGCCCGCTGGCCATGGCGGTTACATTCGAGGCTTTGCGGCGCGGAGCCAAAATGAATTTCCGCGAGGTGATGACGCAAGAGTTGGATATCAGCCTCAACTTCCTCAAGACACAGGATTTCTACGAAGGCATTCGCGCGCAATTAATTGACAAAGATCGCAATCCGAAATGGGCGCATGAGAGCTTAAATGCGGTGACCGAACCGCAAATACAGAGATTATTTCGCAAAACAGCAAAGCCCCCGCAGGCGTTTTTAGATGAGTGAAAAGTGAACAGTAAGCAGTAAGCAGTAAGCAGTAAGCAGTAAGCCGTGAGCAGGGATAAAAACAACTGTTCACTGCTCACTGCTTACTCAAAGCTCACTCAAAAGGAGTTTAACATGACCACAATAGCCTTTATCGGACTCGGCAATATGGGCCTTGGCATGGCCACTAACCTCGCTAAATCTGGCCATGAGGTGCGGGCTTTGGATATATCTAAAGACGCCGTTTCCCGCGCTGTTGAGGCCGGATGTGTAGGCGCTAAGACTGCCAAAGACGCCGTTGAAAATGCCGAAGTCGTTATCACCATGCTTCCCGCAGGCGCTCATGTGAAACTGGTTTACGGCGGCGAAGACGGCGTCTTTAATTACGCTCAAAAAAATACACTGCTTATAGATTGTTCGACCATTGATGTTGCTTCGGCGCGCGAGGTGATTGCTTCCGCCGAGCATAAAGGTTTCGAAATGATCGACGCGCCCGTCTCGGGCGGGGTTGGCGGGGCGCAAGCGGGAACGCTGACCTTTATGTGCGGCGGCGCGCAACCCGCCTATGACCGCGCCAAACCTTTTCTGGACGTGATGGGCAAGAATGTTTTCCACGCAGGCGATGCGGGGAACGGACAGGTTGCCAAGATTTGCAATAATATGCTGCTCGGCATTCATATGATCGGGACCTGCGAAGCATTTAATTTGGCCGAAAAGCTTGGCCTCGACGCGCAGACATTTTACGATATTTCCAGCACTGCTAGCGGCCAGAATTGGTCCATGACTAGCTATTGCCCCGCGCCCGGCCCGGTGGAATCCGCCCCGTCCAATAAGAACTACAAAGCCGGATTTACAGCGGCAATGATGCTCAAAGATTTGCGCCTCGCGCAAGAAGCCGCAACTTCAGCCCGCGCCGCAACTCCGCTAGGCACCCAATCCGAAGCGCTCTATTCCCTCATGGAAGCGGCGAGCAAAGACGGACTCGATTTTTCAGGCATCATGAAATTAATTAACGGCTCGCTATAGGCCTATTGGCGGCAAACGCGAATGGCAAAGCTTCATGGCACTTTAACTAGTGCCCTTCTCCGGCGCGATGCCCTTCTTCAGACATGAATATCGAATATGCAGCATGCATAACTAAATTGTAAAATTTGCTATTGAAATGACGGTCATATTTTTCGACTGCGGCATCAATTTCCTGTCTTGCATAGAGGCGCCCGCCAACCAATAAATATTCCCAATGCAACACGGCATCCAAAGTTTCCCTAGGGTCGTTCTGAAGGATAAGAATATCGGCGTGGGCGCCCCGTATTATCCGGCCAACCTTACCCGGGTCAATGTGCGCGCCGTTAATTTTGGTGGCAGCTATTAATGCGGCTTCGAGGTCATCAAAAGCATCTGCCAATATGCCGATCTGTAGGTGCAACGATTCCCCCGGGATAACGTATGGCATCAACACATCACTTCCGGCAAGAATATCAACGCCCCCTTCGTGGGCCGCCCGGATAAACTCTTGCGTTTTTTTTATGCCGCGCAGATCTGTCTCAATTTCATCATCTGTTTGCGCATGCGAGACAATATTGGGCCAGGCAATTGACCACAATTTTGGCAAATGCGCTGCGCCAGCCGTTGGGGGAAACCGGTCTGGGTCCGCCACGGTAAGCCTAGCAAACCCGTTTGCTGTAGTTGGCAAGAAGGAAATATTACCCGCGCGCATAATCCGTATAACCTCCACAATTTCCGCAGAGTCCATTTCCAATAAGTCAGTTGATTTATAGTCCCAGCCCGTTGTTGGCTCACGAAAAATATAAGGGATACCGGTAAAATGCTGACTCTCGAAATTTGAGATGGCCGACAATTTTACTGCGTGCGGTGTATGACCAACCAACGGCAAATTTTGCCTCTCCGCTTCAAGAGCAACACCCTCAAAGGCCTCCGCTGGTATATAGGTATAGACTTTGATACAATCCACACCATCTTGCACGGCGTCCTTGACGGCCATAATGCCGGCATCTCGGGTGACCACTGAACGTGCACCTGAAATCGTCGGTGGATCACCGTCAAGAATACGGCCACAACGATACATGCGCGGTCCAACAATTTTACCCGCATTTAACCTTGCGGCAAGTTTGGGCGTACTGTTATCTATTTGACCCAGGTCCCGCACGCTCGTCACACCGTATTTTAAGTAAAGGAGCGAGAAGAGTTTTTGATTTCCGATGGCAAGTTTAGGAGGCGTATGCACATGAGCATCAATTAACCCCGGCATTGCAAAACAGTTTTCGCAAATAGCAGGGCCGTCGCTCGGAACTGTAGGGCGAATACCTGCAATTATTCCATCACGGACAATTATTGTCCGGTTAGGTAAAATCGGTTCGCCGGGATTGTATATTGTGACATTTGCGATGATGTGGTTTTTGGACGTTGGCACGGGAATACGGGGCGGGATGAGAGCGCAGCTTGCTAACAACAAAAGACCAACCAAAAGGCTGCTAATACCGACTATAAATTTGATCGTTCTGGACACATCTAACTCCTTTAAGTTAAATGCCTAGGCTCTCAGAAATATAATATCAGTGCTATGCAATATCTACGAAACGCACTGCAATTTATTAAAACAGGTTCAAAAATCCGATTTGCAGGCGGCTTGCCGATAATCTGTTGGCGTTTGCTCTTGGATTTTCTGAAAGGCGCGATTGAACGTCGACAGTGTTTGGAACCCGCACGACAGAGCAATTGATGTAATTGGTTGCTCTGAATGGATAAGTTGATACTTGGCTTCATCTATTCTGTAGGTATTCAAAAACTCTGAAAAATTGGCGAAGCCAAGGTGTTCATTGATAAGTTTTCGCATTTGGTACTCTGTCACCCCGCATGTCTTGGAGAGTGCTATAATCGTGAGTGTGGCGTCCAAGTAAACCTTGTCAGATTCTATCGCATGTAGAAGCCGTTTAAGTGCAGCGCTGCGAACGCTATTTGGTGCAGGTGGTTTCTTAATTGGACGTGATGGCGACATGAGGGAGGCAGAAGGATGCATCTGAGTGCTAACAAGGATGACGAGCCAAACCGCTGGGAACGTCAGTCCCATACGGACGAGAGATAGGATAGGTTCAGGTCCACTTCGGTGCTCCATCAACAAGATGATTGAGAGGGCAACCACAAGCCAGACAAGGAGAGCAATTCTGAAGTGCCGCCTTTGCTGGATCAGGTCATCACGCCACCCGGTAATCGCCAGAAATGCCAAATGAACAGGAACGGCGAACCCCAGGGCATCAAACATGAAAATGCCCCAACCTGTACCGAAGCCGATTTTTTCAGGTAGATGAGGAAGGTTGCTCATGCACAGTAGCACGAACCCTGCCCACTCCAGCAAACCTAACTTGAAATCATCGTCCAGCAAAGACCGCCCAAACCACCAAAGCAAAGCGAGATTGGGTACGGCCAAAACTTTGGCCGCTATCCATGATTTGTGCGGGAGCGCTAAAGCGGCGGGTGCATTAGACAGTAACAGCGCCGACAAACTGATAGCGAACGACACTGCAATCAAAGTTTGCAATGATCGTTCTTCATCGCGCAAAATCAACACAGTAAAAAACAGTAATCCAACTACCGTAGGCAATCGCAGTAAGGTATCGAATAGCAACATATTTGCATCTTATGTATTAAACACATCCCCTGTGCAACGCATCCAATTGCGTAGCCGACACAGATGCATTTCATAAAAACAAACACGCGCTGTCTTACCATATACTGATATGGCCCTCTTAAAGTATTCAAAACCGCTCGGAACACTAGCAAAATTTTTAAATCGGATGTTTACTCAGCGACCTTATTTGGGCGCTTTAAACCTCGGGTCTAACGTCTCCTTTTGCCCCCAAAGCAGAAATACTGGAATCGCTCGGCGTATAAACAAATACGGCCCGCGGCTCTTTTCGGATAGACGTGGGCTGCTTGCTTGCGTAGGTTTCGCCTATGCTTTCTGTGCTCGATATTTTTCGTATTGGTATTGGCCCGTCATCTTCGCATACGGTTGGGCCTATCCGTATTGCTAAGCGCTTTGGCGAGAGCTTGCGCCGCAAAGACTGCCTAGCAATAACCGCGCGGGTGGTGGTTGAGCTTCAAGGCTCTCTTGCCTTAACCGGGAACGGCCACGCGACCCCCAAAGCGGTTATCCTCGGCTTGCTCGGATTAGAGCCCGAAACGCTCGATCCGCTAACGGCGGATGCGGATGTTGCGAATGTCTATAAGCATAAGTCTCTTAGGGTTTTGGGCGAGCAAGAGATTGCTTTTGATCCCGAAACGGATATTATTTTTGATTTTGAAACCAGTCCTGACTTACATCCCAACGGTATGAAATTATCAGCTTATGACGCGGAGGGGAAACGTCTGCGGAGCCAGACTTATTATTCAACTGGCGGCGGGTTTATTGCTTCAAAGCGGCAAATGAAAATGCCTGTTGAAGATGATTTGATCGAGGTCGGGCCGGATGTGCCTAATAATTTTGGCTCAGCGGCGGAATTATTGGCGCTTTGCGATGCGCAGAAGAAAACCATTTGCGAAATTATCTATGCCAATGAAGATGCGATGCGGCCCCGAACGGAAACGGATGCTGCGCTGGACCGCATAGCCCAAGTGATGATGGATTGCATTGAGCGCGGACTGAATAATGAAGGCATTCTCCCGGGCGGGCTGGACGTTGCGCGCCGCGCTCCCGGTCTGTGGCAGAAACTCCATAGCGCGCCGATGTCCAATGAACGCGAACAGCTTTTTGACTGGCTTAATGTCTATGCCATGGCGGTGAATGAGGAAAATGCCAGCGGCGGACAGGTCGTCACGGCGCCGACCAACGGCGCGGCGGGGATTATTCCTTCTGTCCTAAAACATTATTGCGCGGGCGAGAATTGCCTGCCGCAAAATATCCGTAAACTCCTATTAACTGCGGGCGGCATCGGACTTCTTTATAAACAACGCGCCTCGATTTCGGGCGCAGAAATGGGCTGCCAAGGCGAAGTTGGCGTCGCTTGTTCTATGGCGGCGGGAGGCCTTGCGGCGGTCTGGGGCGCAAATCCGCAGCAAGTCGCCCAAGCCGCCGAAATCGGCATGGAGCACAATCTCGGCCTGACCTGCGACCCCGTGGGCGGCCTCGTGCAAATTCCCTGTATCGAGCGCAACGCTATTGGCGCGGCCAAAGCGGTCAATGCGGCCCGATTAGCTTTGCACGCTGACGGGGCGATGAAAGTCAGCCTTGATCAAGTGATTGAAACCATGCGCCAGACGGGCCTCGATATGTCCACGAAATATAAAGAGACCAGCCAAGGCGGCCTCGCAGTTAATGTGGTGGAGTGTTAGGTTTTAGCTAAGGCTTAACTTTCCATCTTACACCTTATTCCCACATTTTGTTGCCGTTGTTCTTTTTCCAAGTCTTTTAAATATATGAGTGAGTGCTCACTTATATATACCTGCTATTGCTCTTATGGGAGGGCAAATAAATCGTACAAGTATGGTGGTAATTAATTAGATAATTCCAGCACTTTAAAGCCGCCTTTGGGGGCTTTGATACCGAAAACATCTTTCAAAACTTTAGCGGTTAAAGCGGTTTTGGGCGGGCCGTTGGCGACGATTTTCCCATGCTGCATCACCCAGACATGGCTTGCAAATTGCGCTGCTAGTGGCAGGTCATGCAATGCCGCGATAACCGTTTTGCCCGAGGCCGCTTCGGCTTTCAATATTTCCATCATGGTGAGTTGGTAAAATGGGTCAAGCGCCGCGATGGGTTCATCTGCGAGAAGGACAGGCGCCCCAACCGCTAAGGCCCGGGCCAGCAAAACCCGCGCCCGTTCCCCGCCCGAGAGACTATCGAAACGGCGTGATGTGAATTGCGTTGATTGCGTGCGGGCGAGGGCGGAAGTAATAGCCGCTTCGCCGTCTACGCTGATCTTGCCTAAGGCCCCGCGATAAGGCGCGCGGCCCAAACGCACAACATCATTGACGGTCATGGCGGAAGCCGTCTCGCGCAATTGCGCGAGGTAAGCGATGTTGCGTGCGCGGGTTTTCAGCTTAAGGGTTGAGAGGTCTTGATCGAGCATTGTGATATGCCCCGACGAGAGCGAAATGATCCCCGTTAGCGTTTTCAAAAGCGTTGATTTGCCGCTGCCATTGGGGCCGAGCAGAGCGATGAAGTCTCCCGTCTCTGCCTTAGCGCTAACGCTGCGTAAAACATCGCGCGCACCATATCCAGCCGATAAATTGTTAAAGCTAATCATGTCCGGGCTTCCTTCACAGCGAGATAAAGGAAGAAGGGGACGCCGATAAGCGAGGTTAGAATGCCGAGATAAAGCTGGGTGCCGGGGCCGGAAAGCGCTTTGGTGATCACATCGGCAAAGACGAGGAAGGTTGCCCCGCCCAGCGCAGATAAAGGAATTAATTTCGCGGGATCAGAGCCGAATATCAGGCGAATGATATGAGGTACGAAAAGACCGATAAACCCGATAGCGCCGGCGATGGCCACGCCGCTGCCCACGCAAAGGGCTGTGCCCGTAATGAGCAGTGCGCGGGTTTTGGGCAGCGAAACACCGAGGCTGATAGCGGTCTCTTCGCCAAGGCTAAGATTGTGCAAATCCGGGCCGATAAAGAGCAGGAGCAAAAGACCGATAAAGGTGAGCGGGGCGCAGATTAAAAGCCCGCTAAGTTCGGCATTTTTTAATGACCCCATCAGCCAATAAACGATCTCCGACAGCGCCCATGGGTTAGGCGCCATATTCATAATCAGTCCCGTAAGCGCTGTGGCTAAAGCGCCGACGCCGACGCCGGCTAGGATAAGCGTTGAAGCCCCTTTGCGCGGGCCCGCCAGTGTTAGGATGAGCACGGCTCCTAATACAGTTCCGGCTAGGGCGGCGAGCGGCACCCATGCGCTAAAGCCGAAATAAAGTGCGGTCACGGCCCCAAGCGCGGCGCAGGCTGAGAAGCCTAAAATACCCGGCGCGGCAAGCGGGTTGCGGGTATAGCCTTGCAGAGCGGCGCCCGAGGCCCCGAGGCCTGCACCGATGACGGCCCCTAGCAAGGCACGCGGCAGGCGAAGCTGTTGTATAATGGTGATTTCAAGGTCATCGCCTTGGCCTAATAAAGCCTGTAATGCGCTGGCAGGAGAAATATCTGCGGCACCAAAAAACAGCGAGAGGATAAGGACGGCGATTAACGCAATTACCAAGCCGATAATTTTCATGGCAATTCATCCATAGCGTTGGCGATTAATTCAGCCGCTTCAAGCAGGCCCGGCCCCGCACAAGGCCATAACGCCCCGTCTATATCCACGCGGGGATGGGCGGCAATAAACTCGCGGATGATTTTATGCCGCGCGCCATTAGCCTGAACCGATTCATAACCATCGGTAAAAAAACTGGTGATAATCAAATCGGGCTTAAGCGAGATAATGATTTCAGGGTCGGGGGTTATCCATCCCGATGTCGTGACGATATTCTCTCCGCCCGCAGCGGCAATTGCGGCATCAACAAATGTGCCAGCTCCCGCAGACCCGCCCGCGCGGGAGAGATAAAGGACTTTGGGCTTTGGGCTGCGGGTCTTGCCGCGCAATCGCAGCTTATCAAGCCGCTCTTGCCAGACTGCAAGCGCCGTATTATTTTGGCCTAACGCCGCTGTTAAAAGCGCCGCATTTTCAATCGTAGTCTCAAAGCTCTCGCCCCATTTCAAAGAGAGAGATGTCTTGCCCAGCCTATCCGCAATAGCGCCTTCACCGGTGCCAAAGAGAATAAAGTCAGCTTTGTTGGCGGCGATAATTTCAGCTTCATCCCAAATTTGCGGCAAGTCCTTTTGTGTGTTGTTAGCGCGCGAGAGCGGACTACGCGATTGCCAAGACAGCGCGGTAATATGCCCGGGCGTAAAAGCTTGTAAATAACCATCCCCGCAAAGCGAGGTACTGGCGATGGTGGGCGCGTCAGCAGCCTGAGCCGCGGGCGGCGCGGCCACAGACGCAAAACTTACCCATCCGGCCAGTATCAACCCGCCTATAGTTCTTATAATTCTCATAATCCCATCATGGCTGCATAAAGATTTATAGCGGCAAGTTTAAGCGGCTTTGCGGCTTACGCCAAGCCAACAATTTGACCGTCTTGATCCAGCCCGATATCCAATGCGGCAGGACGCCGCGGTAGTCCCGGCATCCGCATAATCGTACCGCAAACCGCGACGACAAATCCCGCGCCCGCATTGAGCGTTGCTTCGCGCACTTCAACGATATGGCCGCTGGGAGCTCCTAGTCTTTTCGGATCGGTTGAGAAACTGGACTGCGTCTTAGCAATACAGATGGGTAAATGCCCAAATCCCATTTTTTCAATCTCGCGGAAGGCCTTTTTTGCCGCTGCGCTAAGTATAATCGTCTCAGCGCGGTAAATGCCTCGCGCAACTTTCTCAACTTTGAGTGCGAGCTTATCGCTATCATCATATGTGAGGCTCAAGCGCGGCTTTGGCTTGCTCAATTCCGCCTTGACCGCGTGGGCTAAATCTTCTGCTCCCTTACCGCCCTCAGCCCAATGGCGGGCCACAAGCATTTGAACATTTTCTGTATCGCACAGTTCTTTAATGACATCTATTTCTGCCTGCGTGTCATGGACAAAATGATTAAGCGCGACAATGGGATTTAAGCCGAATTTTTTTAAATTTTGAATATGGCGTTCGAGGTTAACACAGCCGTCTCGAACGGCTTTGACATTTGCCGGGCTAAGAGTGTTCTTGGGCACGCCGCCTTGCATTTTCATCGCGCGAATGGTGCAAACTAGGACAATGACGTCAGGCCGCAAGCCCGATTGACGGCATTTAATGTTAAGGAATTTTTCAGCCCCCAAATCAGCCCCAAAGCCAGCTTCGGTAACAACAACATCCGCTATTTTCAACGCGGCCTGTGTGGCAATAACGGAATTACATCCATGGGCGATATTGGCAAAAGGGCCGCCATGGATAAAGACTATATTGTGTTCGATGGATTGAACAAGATTTGGCTGCAGCGCCTCTTTTAGTAAAACAGTCGCCGCGCCATCCGCGCCGATATCTCGCACAGTGACAGGTTTTTTCTTATAGGTTCTGGCAAGAATGATATTCCCGATACGATTTTGTAGATCCTTCAAATTCGTAGCCAAACAAAAGACGGCCATAATCTCGGAGGCAACAGTAATGTCGAAACCGTCTTCTCGGACAATGCCCTGCGCAGGGCCGCCAAGTCCGATGACAATATTGCGCAGAGCCCGATCATTCATATCCACCACACGCCGCCACGAAATTCTGCGTGGGTCAATATCGAGTTCATTGCCCCATTGCAGATGATTATCCAGCATTGCGGAAATCAAGCTATGGGCAGATGTAATGGCATGAAAATCACCGTTAAAGTGAAGATTGATATCTTCCATCGGCAAGACTTGTGCCCGCCCGCCGCCCGCTGCGCCGCCCTTCATGCCAAAACAAGGGCCTAGGGAAGGTTCGCGAAGACATAAAGCGGATTTCACGCCAATCCGGTTTAACCCATCATTTAGCCCGACCGATGTCGTCGTCTTGCCTTCACCGGCAGGGGTGGGCGTCACCGCTGTCACCAGAACCAATTTGCCGTCAGGCTTGTCTTTTAGGCTCTCGATGTACTCCAGCGATATTTTAGCTTTATAATGACCGTAAGGCACAAGGGCCTTGGCCGGAATAGCAAGTTTTTCTTTTGCTAACGCCGCAAGCGGCTGCATCTTGGCCGCGCGGGCAATTTCGATATCCGGCGCGCCGGGCGGCGGTAATTTTTGTTGTGTCATATTTTTAATACGGCCTTGTTGTTCCTCAAAATTCGTCAGTCCTGCTTAGCTATTACTTTGGCGTGTTAAATCGTTTTATAAAGCCGTCTATAGCGCGGCCGCCTTGGCGGGCAAAGCCTGAAATATTATCTTGTCAAAACTTTTCACCGGCCGCATTTTCTCGCCTATAAGCTTTAATATTTATAATTGTCGTAGTAGAGACGATTGCAAGAAACTTACATGAAGCCAATGAGTAAAATTTAATCAAAGGACTGAAGCCTAATGAGTGATGCGCCTAAAACTTACCCCGTCCCTGCTGATTTTGCCGCCAAAGCTAACCTGACGCCTGAAAAATATGCGGATCTCTATGCGGAGTCGATTGCTGATCCGATTAAGTTTTGGGGTGAGCAGGGTAAGCGGCTTGATTGGATGCAGGATTACACCACCGTCAAAGACGTGAGTTGGGATAAGGCTGATTTACATGTGCGCTGGTATAGTGATGGGGTTTTGAATGTTGCCGAGAATTGCCTCGACCGGCATCTCGAAACGCGCGGCGATAAGGCGGCGATTATTTGGGAAGGCGATGATCCGTCCGAGTCCAAGACGCTGACTTACCGTGAGCTCCACCGCGAAGTTTGCCGCTTCGCCAATGTCATGAAAACGCTTGGCGTTAAAAAAGGTGACCGCGTTACGATTTATATGCCGATGATTTTGGAAGCGGCTTACGCTATGCTGGCTTGCGCTCGGATTGGCGCGGTGCATTCTATCGTCTTTGGCGGGTTCTCCCCGGACGCGCTGGCCGGGCGAATTACGGATTGCGACAGCACATTTGTGATTACGGCAGATGAAGGGCTGCGCGGGTCAAAGAAAGTCCCTCTGAAAGCGAATTGCGACGCCGCTTGCGAGATCGCGGGCAGTGTTAAAACCGTGCTGACCGTCAGGCGCACGGGCGGCGCAGTGAGCATGGCTGAGGGCCGCGATGTCTGGCTGGATGAGGCGCTGGAAGGCGTGTCTGATGAATGCCCGTGTGAGCCGATGAACGCCGAAGATCCGCTTTTCATTCTCTATACTAGCGGCTCAACCGGCAAACCCAAAGGCGTGCTCCATACTACGGGCGGCTATCTTGTCTGGGTGTCTATGACCCACGACTATGTTTTCGACCTGAAAGAAGAGGATGTCTATTGGTGCTCCGCTGATGTTGGCTGGGTTACGGGGCATAGCTATATTGTTTACGGCCCGCTTGCCAACGGGGCGACGACGGTTATGTTTGAGGGCGTGCCAACCTACCCTGATGCTTCCCGTTTCTGGCAGGTTTGCGACAAGCATAATATCAGTATTTTCTATACCGCGCCGACGGCTATCCGCGCCCTCATGCGCGAAGGGGACGGACCGGTCAACGCGACCTCGCGCAGCAGCCTGCGCCTACTTGGAACTGTCGGTGAGCCGATCAATCCTGAAGCTTGGGAATGGTATTTCCACGTCGTCGGCGAGGGCCGCTGTCCGATTGTTGATACATGGTGGCAGACAGAGACAGGCGGGGCGATGATTGTGCCGCTCCCCGGCGCGACCGAGATGAAACCGGGCGCGGGCAGCCATCCGTTTTTCGGGATTGTGCCTGCGCTTGTCGATGCCGAAGGTAATGAGCTGGAGGGTGAGGCGGAAGGCAATCTGATTATCAAAGACAGTTGGCCCGGCCAAATGCGCACGGTTTACGGCGATCATAAACGTTTTGCCGAGACTTATTTCTTCGCCTATCCCGGAAATTATTTCACGGGCGATGGCTGCAAACGCGATGCAGACGGGTTTTACTGGATCACGGGCCGCGTCGATGACGTCATCAATGTTTCCGGTCACCGGATGGGCACGGCAGAAGTTGAAAGCGCGCTTGTCTCCCATAGCACCGTCGCCGAAGCCGCGGTTGTCGGCTATCCGCATGATATTAAAGGGCAGGGGATTTATGCCTATGTCACTCCGCTGGCGGGGACGGAGGTTTCAGACGATCTGCGCAAAGACCTTGTGCGGCATGTGCGCGCCGAAATCGGCCCCATTGCTGCGCCCGACCTGATCCAATTTGCGCCGGGCCTGCCCAAAACCCGCTCCGGTAAAATCATGCGCCGAATCCTGCGTAAAATCGCTGAGGATAGCTTTGACAACCTCGGAGATACGTCAACTCTGGCAGAACCGGAAGTGGTCGCTGACCTTATAGAAAACAGGCAGAACCGCACTTCATAGGTTCAACGCCGCCAGAATATCAAACGGCGTTTCAGGCTTTTCAAGGTTCGGGTTAGATAGGACAAATCTTCAATGGTTTGGCGGTTTTGCACATTCATCAGATGGCCCAGGCCGGGGCGGCCCATCTTAATATCCTCACGCAGATAATGATTGAGTAGGCGGATGCGGGCCGCGTCATGTACGGTCTTAGCAGACTGAGCATAAGCATCGTTTGTATCGCCGCGCAGATATTGATAGGCCAGAGCCTCTTTGACAAGGGTAAAATCTCCTTCGAGCATGAGGCGGAGCCATAAGTCCCAATCTTCCAGTGCATTGAGGCTCAGCGTCATTCCGCCCGCATTGAGAGCAGCCTCGCGGCGGAATAATGTCGAAATTGTCAGGAGCGTATTGGCAAAGGCCAAATCATTGAGCGTTGGCGGCAGGTCGGGAATATGGGTATCGCGCTGCCCGGTGGGTTTGAAATCCTTATCCGCATTCGCCTCGTAAATGGTTTCGTAACCACAAATAGCGCCAATACAATCGGGTGCCATATCAAGAGCTTTACTAAGTTTTCCCAAGGCTTCCATTTTCAAACTGTCATCATCATCATGAAACAGCACATAGTCGCCTTTGGCTTCACGCAGGCCGCGATCTGCCGCGCCCGCGCGCCCCAAATTTTCCGGTAGATTAATGGTACGAGCGTTTAATAGGGTCTCGATTAGAGGAGGGGCTCCGCCATCATTGACGATCAAAAGCTCAAAATCCTTAAAACTCTGTGCTTCCAGTCCCTTGATAGTGCGGGCCAATAGGCGCGGGCGGTTGCAGGTACGTGTAATGACAGATATTTTAGGTGCCGCGCTCACGGATTATTTGCCTTATAGATCGCGGTAGCCAAGTCCAGATCAAGCTGGGTATCAATATCGACTGAGCGCTCTTGAGGCATGATCACCATTTTGGCGCGCCCCGGTAAAAAACTTAGGGTTTCATCGGCAAGGAACAGATCGGTTTTGGCGACATAAGCCGCTCCATTCAAGGCATAGCTTGTCGGCAATGCTTGACGGGTTTGCCAAGGGTTGGAGCCTTTGATGAAGGGCACAGGGCCGTTTTCAGTATTGAGCCATGCTGAATAGGGGCTGGTTTTGGATTCCACAAAGGTTGCCGCTGAATCATAGCCTTCATCCATGACCGCTGTGAGGCACGATGTGATATCACCCGTGGTCCGGAGCGGCGATGTGGGTTGCAATAAAATCATAATTTCAGGTTTTTTACCCATCCGGCCCATATGGTAGCGCAAAGCATCTTTAGGATGGGATATGCCTGTTGCGAGGTCATCGGGACGGCCTAGCACCTCACAGCCATGCGCGTGCGCGCATGCCGCAATATCCGCGCCATTGGTCGAGACATAAATATTGGTAATCGCGGCACAACCCCGCGCCGCGTCAATGCTCCAATGCAGGAGCGGTTTACCCATGAAATCGATAATATTTTTACCGGGCAGGCCCCGACTATCAGCCCGGGCAAGGATGAAAGCGGCAACCTGCATTATCTTAAAATATCTTTCACGGCCGCGATCACGCGGGCTTGACTTGCGGGCGTAAGCATAGTCGAGCAGGGAAGCGTGACGATACGGTCATAGACATTCTCGGAAACGGACATGTCTTCCATAGGCGTGTCTTTATAAGGCTTTTGCAGATGTACAGGCTTCCAGAATATCCGTGCTTCGATCTTTTGTGCGCGGAGTTGCGCACAAATTTCGGCGGGCCGCAACATGGCGGGATCATCAATAACAAAACCGGAAAACCAACACGTTGAGCCCCGATCTGCGGGCAAAGGGAAAGGCGAGATGCCGGCAATATCAGCGAAGGCCGCATCATAGTCTTTGCGGATGCGTTGCTTGGCTGCGAGAAATTCGTCCAGTCGGTCAAGTTGCGCACACCCAACAGCGGCTTCGAGATTGGTCATGCGGTAATTATACCCCACTTCGTCATGATCATAATCCGGCCATACGCGGGCTGTGCTGGAGACATGTTTTATTCGGTTCAGGACAGCCCGGTCTTCACCAACGACCATTCCGCCACCGCCGCTTGTGATTGTTTTATTGCCGTTGAAACTATAGCATGTCAGATCTGCCATGTCGCCAATCGGCTTACCTTTGTAATTTACACCAATCGCGGCAGCAGCATCGGCCACAATCGGCAAGCCATATTCCTCGCGCAAAGCATGGAGTTCTTCCATATCAGCAGGCGTTCCAAGCGTATATACAGGCATGAAGGCCGCCACGCGTTCGCCCGTGTCAATATGACGGAGCGTGCCATCTGCGTCGCGGCGGGTTTTGGTGTCTAACGCCTCGCGTATTTGGGCCGTATCAATCGTCCAACTTTTAGGATTTATATCGAACAACCAAGGCCGCGCACCCGCATGGCGAATAGAGTTTGAGCTGGCGATAAAGGTAAAGCTGGGCGAAATGACAAGATCGCCCTCACCTATATTCAGACATCGCAAGGCCATGTGTAGGGCCATGGTTCCGGCGCCCATGGCGACGCCGCCGCAGCTTTGAAGCGGATTTTCGGGCTTGGAATACGTGCCGGATAGTTTCGCAATACGTTCTTCAAATTCGACAACAAAAGCCCCGACGGTTGAGACAAAGGTCGTTTCAATACATTTTTGCAGATTATCACCTTCGGCTTGGGTGATATTGGGAATGGCCAAGGGGATGAACGTATCAGGCATAGCTAAACTCTCTGGTCGAGGTTGAGTTTGCTCTCGATATGACTGTCAAGGAAGTCCGGCTCGACGGAACCGATGATTGCCTTAATCGCATCTTTGCTATTTGCGGCGTCATCCTCGCCCGTAACGACCTTACTAAGGCGGTTTAGGATGTCGCGCATAGATCCGTGCTGCAGGCCTGCATAGGGTACAGAGAGCATATTAGGTAAGCCGATTTCTCGCGTGGTTTCGCGCTTACCAACAAATTCTTCATAGGGTTTTTCCCCGGCTGTGTTCGCAGACGTTAGGAGCAGCGGATATTTGCCTTTGGCTTTACAAGCGGCCACGGAGGTGCAGGCCGTGCGCTCGTCTTCAAAATATTCTGGTTTAAGACCATGATGGGTCAAGAAGGCTTCGGCGACTTGCTGTAGCGGTATCAAATGTTCCTTCGGGTCAAGCCGGGGAATAGCAATATGGGCATGCGGGGGAATAATCGACGCCAGAGTGCAAATATGACCGCTTTCCTGAAGGCTTACGAAATAACGGTCAATATTAAGCGGGCAGGCGAGCGGTTCGTTACGGAGGAGTCGGTTTTCGAAACTTTGTAGCAGCGAACCGTTGGAATAAGCGACATTGGCAAAACGGGCCGTGGTGACTTTTCCGGTGAGTCCGGCATTGCGCGCATTGTCAAAAAGCACATGTTCCATTATCCGCTTGGTTGCGCCCATGAAAGAGACGGGATTGGCGGCTTTGTCGGTGGAGACCGAGAAATAATCAGCATCGGGTGATGTTTGTGCAATCCAACGGCGCAGACGCGCTTGTTTGACGATATTGGTGTCGAGCATTTGTAAAATAGAGAATGTGTCTTTCTCGGAACGCACATGTTTGATCGCTGCAAAGTTCAGAATCCGGTCATAAGGCCCTTCTGAGGCCATGAACAATTTTGTTGCCGCAGAGCCATAATCCAGGGGCAGCGTTCTGAAATCATCGACGTTTAACCCTTCTGGGGATGAGCGTAATTCTCGTACAAGTTCCGCCAGTGCGTTTTCATTCTGGTCAACCACATGCAAAGTTTTGGGGGCATATTTTACGAGTGTGTGAACCGTGTTGGAGCCAATCGACCCCGCCGCTCCGATGGCCAGGATACGCGCCCCGGTTACTGCCGCGCATATGGCCTTGTCGGCCTCTGCTAGGTCGGCGTGAAATAGAGACCTGTCACGACCTGTAGCGGTCATTGAAAGAGGCGTCACACTAAGATCCTACTCTGCTGTTTTGGTTTCGGTTTTTACCGCAGCACTGAAACGTGCTTGCGCCGCTTCATATTCCCGCAGATTGCCAATGTCTATCCAAGTGTCGCGCATAACATGCACGGCGCAAGGAATTTGTTTTTCGGATATGTCAGAAAAAAGTGTAGGCATATCATAAAATTCATTATTCGGAATATTTTCTAGCGCATCTTTTGACAAGCAATAAATTCCGGCATTGATGTGATGCACTAATGTTGGCTTTTCTTGGACATCCAGATAAGTATTCCCGTGAAATTTAACAACGCCAAAGGGGATGGCTGTCATATATTCCCGCACGCACATTGTTGCCGCTGCGCCGGCCTCAATATGATTGCTCACAACTTCATCAAAATCTATTTCTGTGATAAGGTCCCCATTCATGACGAGAAAAGGAAAACCCATGTTTTGGGGTAATAAGTCCAGTGCGCCGCCGGTTCCAAGGCGCGTATTCTCACGCAAATAGGTAATCTCGACACCCCAGTTTTTTCCGGTACCAAAATAATCTTCAATCATATGACCAAGATAATTAATCGAGATGTAAAAGCGTTTATAGCCTTGATCGCGGAACCGTGTGATGATGTGTTCCAAAATCGGTTTCCCCGCTAAGGGCAGAAGGGGTTTAGGACAGTCGCGGGTTAAAGGCATTAGGCGCCGACCCAGACCTCCCGCCATCAGCACAATAGGCACTTTCAGATCATCGGACTTTGGCTTTGATGTTCCGTCATATAATCCCTTAAGTCGGCCTTGGTCATCGATAATTGGAATGTAGCGCACATTGCGCTCACGGATCAGTGATTTGAGTTTGCCGGCATTGAGGTCCTCATGCACTGTAACAGGGTTGCGGTTGGCAATATCCAGCGCAAAGCCGTCTATATTGCCAGATTTCAACATTGCACGGCGAAAATCCCCATCGGTACAGGTTCCGACCAAGTGATTATCTTTATCCGTAACCAATATAATTTTAATGCTCGAAGCATTTAGCCGCTCTAAAGCGTCTCGGAGGGTCGTCGTGGCTTTGACTTGAATATCTTTTGTGTCAACAATCATTTTTTATCCATGCGCCACCTAATCCATGCCCCGCTTTTGCGCCGTGTCACATATAGGCTTGCAAAAATCAACTTGAATGTTCAAGAGGGCGATACGGGTTTTATTGAAATTTGAGATATTGAAATAATATGACAAATGCTTTCGCAGATTGGTTTAATGGCCAGCAGGGCTGTATTGTAATTGGCGAAATAGGTGTCAATCATAACGGATCTCTTGATGTGGCCAAGCAAATGATTGATGTCGCGGTCAGTGCCGGCGCGGATGCGGTGAAGTTCCAGACATTTTCGGCTGAAAAACTCGCGACGTCTACGGCTGAAAAGGCCGCTTACCAGAAAGCTAATGACGGTGAGGCGGGGAACCAGATTGAGATGCTGCGGCGACTGGAACTCTCCAAATCCGATCTTAAAGCCTGCCAGCAATATTGCGCCAAGAGCGGAATTATTTTCCTCTCCACCCCTTTTGACGAAGAGGCTGCCGATTTGCTCGAAGAGATCGGCATTCAGGGTTATAAAGTCTCCTCCGGTGATTTGACTAATCTACCATTGCTGGCGCATATGGCGGCGAAGGGCAAGCCGATGATTATTTCTACGGGCATGGCCAATATGAGCGAGACCGAAGAAGCGGTGACGACGATACGCGAAAACGGCAATCCGCCGCTTGCGATTCTGCATTGTGTCAGCAATTATCCGGCTGATCCAAAAGAGGCTAACCTGCGCGCTATGGACACTCTATTTGCTGCTTTTAACGTACCTATCGGATGGTCAGACCATACGTTGGGCGATGCCGTAGCCTTGGCCGCCATAGCGCGAGGGGCGCGAATATTGGAAAAGCATTATACGCTGGATGTGACGATGCCCGGCCCCGACCATAAAGCCTCACTGGAACCCGCCGAATTTGCAGATCTTATCCGTAAATTACGAGATGTTGAAGCGGCGCTGGGAGACGGCATCAAGCGCCCGCAGCCTTCAGAATTTGACACGGCCAAAGTTGCGCGCCGTTCCATTGTTTCTGCCTGCGATATTCCTGCCGGCACGGTCATCAGCGAAGACCACCTCATCTGCAAACGTCCGGGTACGGGCCTTGCGCCGCGTATGATCCCCCAAATTGTCGGGCGCAAAGCAAAAATCTATATTGCTGCGGACCATGTCATCAAGATGGAATATCTGGGATAATCATGAAGGCCTCGATAAAATCCAAATGGGATGTCGTTGTTTTGACCACAAGCCGCGCGGATTTTTCAATTTATCAATCCGTTTTGCGGGAGTTGGACGCTCACCCGGATATAGCGCCGACGCTCCTCGTTACGGGCATGCACATGTCTGAGGATTTTGGCTACACGTTCAAACATGTCCAAAGCAGCGGCTGGCCGATTGCTGCGAGCTTTGAATGTTTGGCTGAAGGTGATAACGCCGCTGACATTGGTAAAAGCATGGGGCAGGCCACCATCGGCGCGGCCAAGGCGCTGGCGATGATAGAGGCCGATATGCTCCTCGTGTTGGGCGACCGTTTTGAGATGGCAGCGGCAGCTCTTGCCGCGGTACCGCGCGGCTTGCCGATTTGCCATCTTCACGGCGGCGAAGAAACCGAAGGCGCGATGGATAATGTGCTGCGCCATATGCTCACAAAACTTTCACATTTGCATTGCTGTGCTACGGAGTTGGCCGCCCGGCGTGTTCGCCAAATGGGCGAAACTTCGGCCCATGTTTTTGTGACAGGCGCGCCTGCGCTGGATAATATTGCCACTTTGCCGCGCCTCTCGCGGGCAGAACTGGCCAAAGAATTCGGCCTCCCCGAAGCGGATGATTTTGCCCTGATAACTTATCATCCCGTGACGCTTGATCTGGACGCCACTGCGCGCGAGATTGAGGCGCTATTCTCGGCGATCAAAGATATGGGTCTGCGCGGCGTTTTCACGGCGGCAAACGCGGATACGGCCGGCCGGGCGCTAAATGCGAAGATCAAAGAATTTACCGCTAATACTGAGGGACAAATCTTGATTGGTCATATGGGCGCAAAAGGGTATTACTCGGCTATGGAACATGCGGTGATGATGATCGGAAACTCTTCAAGCGGAATTTTAGAGGCGGCCAGTTTTGGCTTGCCTGTGATCAATATTGGCGATCGTCAAAAGGGCCGGGAAATATCGGCAAATGTTCTGGCAGTGCCCGGAGAGCCTGCGGCGCTGAAAGCCGCTATCAAAACCGCGACATCCGCTGATTTTCGGGCCCTATGTGCCAAAGGCGCCAATATTTACGGTGATGGGCAGGCGGCGCCTAAAATTGTTGCCGCTATCGCCGATTTTCTCGATAGCAAATCAGGCCCGCGCAAAGCTTTCCGCTTGATAGGCGGCGCGTCATGAGCGGTATCGCGATTATAGGCGCGGGCGGACATGGCCGCGTTGTTGCCTCCGTCTTGCAGGCCGCAGACCTTGATATTGCGGGGTTTATTGATAGCGGCGTCAAAGGCAATCTGCCCTATCCCGTTTTGGGGACGGATGCGGATATAGCCTCCCTGATATCTAAGGGTAGGATCGATCAGTTCATTATCGGTCTTGGCTCTGTTAAAAGCGGCGCGTCTGTGCGGGTTCGCCTGTTTAGTGATATGATAAAGGCGGGATTAAAACCGGTCACGGCTGTGCACCCGACGGCGAGTCTCGCATCCGACATAGAGCTTGGCGCGGGCACGGTCATTATGGCCGGAGCCATACTCAATACCGGCGTACAAATAGGGAAAAACTGCATCATCAATACTGGCGCGATCATTGATCATGACGGGAAGATTGGCGATCATGTCCATATATCGGCGGGCGCAACCCTTTCCGGAAATGTCCGGATTGGTGATTATGCTTTGGTCGGCGCGGGCAGCACGATCCGCCAAAATATAAACATCGGTGAGGATGTGACATTGGGGGCAGGGTCTGTGGTCGTGTTCGATATTCCTGCGGGCGCAGTAGCGTTCGGCAACCCCGCCCGTGTTCGTTAAAAGCGAAAAATATCCGTCGTCAACCGCGCCAATCTTTCCAGCGATTCCGGCGCTGCCATATGCGGATTTCTTGCCAAGTAAGGCTCCGGCGGCTGGGCTGGGCCTGAGGCGGGTTTGCCATCAATAAGCTGATCAAGCTTTGCCTCAATATCTGCAAGTGTTTTTGCCTGAACGGCGAGGCCCATATCTGCCAAACTCAGGGCCGGGGTGGGGGCCGATGTAGGTAGGGTGATGACCGGAATGTTAAAAGCAGGGGCCATCAGGCAAATATTTGAAAAATAGCTGACAAGTATATCTGTCGTTGCGATAATTTTCCAAAACGGCGTCTTATGGAGCAGGGTAAACTGTCCTGCCGATCCTAATATGTGTTCACTCTGTGCCGCCAAGCTATTTTTCAGCGCCGCGCTTTGGGCAGGGTGCAACTTGATACAGAGATGGATTTCAGGGCGTTGTTTCGCGTAATGTGCAAGCTTATTGGCAGCGGCTAGAATTTCACTATCGGGCAGGGGTTGGCAGCCAAATGTCAGGATTTTCCGGTTCTGTGCCTGATATAACTCGTCCTTTAGACTAGCTCTGTCAGCGGCTTTCGCTTTGACAATAGCCTCGTCCAGCAGGATCGCCCCGACCGGAGTTACTGTGTTTGGGTCAAGTCCCCATTTTTCGGTGTAAAGATTGCGGGCAAAGCTATCAATCACTGAACAGTAATCCGCGGCGGGGACTTTGTAGCGCGACATTTCAGACACGAAGAGGATTTGCACATCGAGCGTTGGTAGCCCTGCGGTTTGGAACGCGCGTGCGGCGCAGCGGATCGGGGCATGTCGGCCCGGAATCATTATCAGTCCTGCCTTAGTGATGCCGCGCAATCGCCGCTCTGTTTCCTTGTATAAAACCACATTTCCGATGATATATTGCATCGCTTCTTCGAGGGAGTCGGTGAGGAGTGTTGCCATATCATCGGCGCGGAACTGTCCAAGCTTACGGCTGGCTAAAAGCGTCTTTAATCCTAGGCTGAGGGCGTGTGAAAATACGCCGCGTCCGCGATACCATTGCGGATCACCGGGTTTAAAAAAATAGGCCATGTTAAAGATTTGGCGATTTTCTTGGCTTGGCTCGGCAAAATCGATCACCGTGACAGGCGCGATTTGCTCTATGCGCGCCTGAATAAGCCCAAGCGCTTTTTTATAGCTATTGTGGCGGCTATTGGCGGCGATGATGATCTGCGGCTCACCGCTATCGTCTATTTTGGGTAGGCGGGCCTCGGTGTGATAGTTAAGCTGGCGGAAAAACCGCCTTAACTCAGTGCGGGTAAAGGCGGGTGAGGGAGCTTCGAGGCCATCCTCAGCTTGATGATGCGAAAGACTATCGGTCAGAACAAAAACGGGCCTGCTCTGCTCTTGCGCCACTATTTTTGCCGCCGGGTTGTCCTTGGTATTAACATAGAGCGGCAGATCGGGCGGGCAGTTTTGGATATAAGTGAGGGCCGCATGAAGCTGTTGCACGGGACGGTAAAGCTTATCAGAGATATCGAGCGTTATTTCCGCCTCAATGACAGGCGGCACGAAACGGCGGATGGAAGGTGTTTTAAGCGCCAGCGCCAATAGCGCCTGTCCAAGATTATCGCAAAAATCCGATACGGTTTGGTCATTGTTGGAATAAGGCGCGCCAAAGTGATCGCGCGGGTCGAGGAGGGTCAGAACTGTATCGGGGCTGAGCTTGGCCGTAAGCTCTGCGCGAATAGCTTCGGTGTTTTCCGGTTCAGGGTTGAGGACGATGATTTCGGAAAACCGCTTAAATATCTCGATATCTGTTCCGTCCATCCCGTCCGGCGAGAGGCATAAGATCGCTTTTGACGCTTGCGGCGCTTCGGGTTTTGCGTTCACAGAAAATTGCCGCCCGTCATAATGCAAGGTTTTATAGCTTTTGCGGCGCGGTATGTGGCGGCTGTCTATGGCCCGTTCGCGAACCATACGAGCCTCTAAGCGCTGAAGCATGCGCTCATAATGCGGCTTTGCGCTGCCGGGTTTATATTTTGCGCGAGCGGCTTTCAGAAAGGCCGTGCCCCGTTCGTCCGAGCGCAAGGCATCGGTTAATCTTCGGGCGGAAATATCAAGGCTGAAACAATCGGAAAAGCGTTCAAATAAGGCGAGTTTTTGCGGCATAGATATGGACCGGTTTATAAAGAGTGTCAGCAACGCGTTTGCGTAGCGGGACGCGAGTCGTGCGCGGTCATTCATATAAAGCGGCAGACGGCGGCGCAGTGAAAATGCCGCTCCAAGCCCCCAATAGCGGATATAGTGAAAAAGACTCATCTTGCTCTATCTGGCAGAATTTCTGCGATGGGTCTAATTTATCTTAACAGATTTAACCTGGCTTCAATAGGGTGCAGGAGGGGAGCAGGGCGCGCTTATCGCTTTAGTAGCATGGTTAATAATTGGCTTAATGCGTAGTTTTCAAGGGCTTAAGTGGGGGCGGTCTCGGAAGTTTTGAATAAAACCCCCACTTTTACGGCCTTAAGCCCTTGAAATGAATCGTGATTTTTTAGCCACAGTTTACAAATTTAATATTTTAATGGCTTTACTCGATAGAACTATATGTTAATTAAGAATTAAGGACTTGTAAGATGGTGCGGGGGCGTGGGCGTTAAAATAACTTTCAACCCAGCGGCGTTTAAGTCTTTTTTAGAAATGTGGGATTGTCCCGCTGGACAAATTAGGAACATATAATGGAGGGCTTAATGTCTATAGAACGTAAAAATCCAAAGCTGGGCTTGCGCCTAGCCACTGTCTCGGTCTCTGCCATGCTGGCATTAGGTATGAGTAGCGCAGCTTGGGGGCAAGCGAGTATTCTTGATTATCAGGGCGGCGAATTTGCCGATAGCGCGAACGCACAGGCGCCTGCTGATGATAGTGTTAGTGCGCCGCCAAATGTTTTTCCGTTTTGTGATGATTCTACAGGTAATCTACAATGCGGTACAGGCGCTGTTGCTTCTGGCGCTGATTCTTCTGCTTTTGGTACAAATGCGGATGCCACAGGCGGCATACAAGGCACAGCCGTGGGTACGCGCGCCAATGCAACAGGTAACTTTGCTACTGCTGTAGGCGTTGATTCTATTGCGACAGGTCAATCAGGCACGGCCTTCGGGGTTCAAGCAAACTCTGCGGGGGCTTTCTCAACCGCAATCGGCGTTGTATCCGTCGCCGCAAATTTCGGCGATGTGGCCTTGGGTAATACTGCTACCGCTATTGGCGGCCTCTCAACGGCCCTCGGAACTGTCGCATTAGCACAAGGTGCTAATGCCATTGCCGTTGGCGCATTTAACAACGCGCAGGGGGCTAATTCTATCGTCATTGGCACCAATCTTGGCAGCGCAACAGGGGCTAATGCCATCGGGGCTAATTCTATTGTCGTTGGCACCGAGGCAGCGGCTTTAGGCGCAAACCAAACCGTGTCCGGTACATTTGCGGTGGCCAGCGCGGCTGCGACAGGTGCCACGCTTTATGGCTTCCAAACCAATGCTGCCGGCGTGAACGGTACGGCTCTCGGTAATAACGCAACCGCAGACGGCGCGCAGTCAACGGCTGTAGGCGTCTCGGCTGTGGCTTTGGGTAATGACGGCGTTGCCGTTGGCAATAATGCCCGTGTCGATGTGGCCGGTATTGGCGGCATCGCTGTCGGTCGTGACAGCGTCTCCGGCGCCTCCGGGGCCGTGGCTGTGGGCCGCTTGGCCAGTGCCATGGGTATCCAATCTCTGGCTCTGGGCTATAGTTCCAGCGCGACAGGGTTTGTCGCCTCCGCCGTGGGTCCAAATGCGACAGCAGAAGGCGCGCAATCCGCCGCCTTTGGTGTGTCAGCTCAGGCCTATTCAAATGATGCCATTGCCATAGGTAATGGCGCGGTTGTCGGCGTTGCCGGTGATGCTACGAGTGCAGTTGCCGGTATTGCGATTGGCCGCGGCGCTATGGCTATGGACGGATCCTCCGTGGCTCTGGGCCGCGCGGCTATGGCGGGTCATTTTGGCTCCGTCGCTTTAGGCGCTAATTCTGCCACGACTATGAATAATCAAATCATGCTCGGTACGGCGGCGCATACGATTACAGCGCCTAATCTGGCGGACGGCGCAGCTAACAGTGTCATCACATCCGATGCTGCCGGTAATCTTAGTTCTGATGGCGGGGCTATGGATGCGCGTATCACAGCGAATACGGCAACCGGCGCGACTAATGCCGGTAATATCGCGACCAATACCGGTGATATCGCCACTAATGCCGGTGATATCGCCACTAATGCCGGTAATATTGCCACGAATACCGGTAATATTGCGACCAATACCGGTAATATCGCCACAAATACTGGTGATATCGCAACCAATGTGACCAATATCGCAACTAATGCGACTGGTATCGCGACTAACGTGACAGCTATTGCGGCCGTTGGAGCCGCGTCAGCAACCAATGCGGCTGGCATTGCCACTAATGTGACAGCCATTGCGACTAATGGCACAGCCATTATAACTAATGCGATCGGTATTGCGACTAATGGCACAGCTATTGCCGCGAATTCCGCCAATATTACAGCGAACTCGGCTTCGATTGCGCTAAATACGGCAGGTATTGCGACAAACCTTACGGCTATCGGTGTGAATGCGGCGGGTGTTTCGCTCAACGCAGCGGCGATTGGCGAAATGCGCGAAGGTCTTGCGGCTGTAGCGGCTATCCCGGATCTCTATCTAAATGCACACGAGACATGGTCAGTCGCCGGCGGTATCGCAGGTTATGATGATGGCTTCGGCAGCACAGAAATAGGCTTTGGCGGCGGTGTGCAGTTCCGCGGCAGCACGTCTGACAACTGGTCACTTGGTCTTGCTGGGTCCGTTTCAGGCGGCACTTACTCTGTTCGTCTACAAGGCCGCATCGGCGGTTAATCGCAGGCTTACAGCTATTCCAAAGCGGCACATCGCCGCTTACCAGAATTGAAAAACCCCGTCTTTCAAGGCGGGTTTTTTTATGAGATATCTTCAGAGGTTTTATGAGCGATATTGCGGTAATGTCTAAAATATGAACAAATTGTGATGTGTTATAGCTCTTATATTAAGACGATATTTATGGTATATGTGGGAATGAGTTGTAAAGGGGCTTCTGATTTTTAGGGTATCGTACAAGAATTGCCCGAATATGGTCAAATATGAAGAACTATGGTAGGCTTAAATAACCAACGGGCACTTTGGGTTAAAAGAGTGTGGGTTTAAAAGAGTAGGGAATGAGTATGAGATTTTCATATAATGTGAGTCATTTGGACGGAGTGTCATTTGAGAATCTGGATAGTGAATTTTATTTTTCTGCTGACCTCTTCTCTGATTCCTTCTTCCCCCAATCTCTTTTGCCAGGTATCTCCATTCGAGATACCGGCGTCACCGAATGGCTTGATTTCGAAACTTTTTCACCCAATGATATTTTTGATGATGGGAAGTTTGATCTGATTAAAGATGATGGCGGCGCATTATTTGGGTCGGATGCGGGCGATACTATTCCGGGCGATATCACAACGACAGAAGTTATCTTGGTTGGCGGCCGGGGATCGGGCGTGCGCAATAGCGGTACGGATACGGACTGGTTCCGAATTGATCTTGTGGCGGGACAAGAATATACATTCTTCATGCTCCGCGATGCTGTTGGAGGCGCGGATCCTCATGGCGATCCTTGGTTGCGCGTGTTCTCGCCCGATGGGCTGACAGAGCTAGCCAGTAATGACGACACCCCGAGCGGGGGGCAGAACTCCCGTATCACCTTTACGGCGACGACAACCGATACCTATTTTCTCGAAGCCAGCGGTTGGACTACTCAATCGGGCGGATACACAATTTATGCCGAAGAAAGTAACACGCGGGCTGATTTTACGACGAGCGAGATCGCCTTCTTCCTGACCGATCAGTTCAGCCTCCGGGCTTATTGGGATCAAGCCACGATTACCTATAATATGAACGCTATTCCGGACGGAACGGGGGGGACGGATGATGTGCAAAACCTCATCGTTTTGGCACTTCAAGCTTGGGCTGAGGTTACAGGGTTGAATTTTGTAGAAACCTCGGGTACCGGCGATATTACCTTTATTAATGACCAAAGTGGTGCCTATTCTTCGAGCAGTTATGGCACAAATTCTGCGGGTGATCGGATCATCACAAGCTCGACTATCAATGTCAGTCAAACCCAGTGGATAGATACTTATGGTGATGATGTTAATAGCTATTCTTACCAGACCTATCTGCACGAAATTGGCCATACGATTGGTCTTGGCCATGGCGGTCCGTATAATGGCAATTCGACTTACGGTACCGACAATGTCTATCTACAAGATACGTGGAACCATACGGTTATGTCCTATCATAGTCAGTCCGAAGCTGGGACGGGCACAAACCGCCTTGTTCTGGGTCTGCAAGTGGCTGATCTTCTGGCCATTCATGATCTTTATGGCGCTGCAGCCACGACACGGGGCGGGAACACGGTTTACGGATTTAACACCACCGAAACCGGCTCGATTTACGATTTTGCCATGTGGAATAGCCAAGGCATACGTCCGCCATCATTTGCCATTTACGATACTGGAGGCATAGATACGCTCGATGTTTCGGGTTATGCCTCCGATCAAATTATTAATCTGACCGCGAGCGGCGACTTTTTGGTCTATTCTTCTATTGGTGTTCAGTCAGGGGTCAATCCGCTTATCAATCTACTGACCATTGCTGTTGGAACTGTCATCGAAAATGCCATCGGGGGCTCAGGGGATGACACGATCACAGGTAATGATGCGAATAATGACCTCACCGGCGGTATTGGGGATGACATTCTCAATGGCGGGGCGGGGGTTGATTATGCTGTTTTCAGCGGTGTTTTAGCTAATTATACGGTTACGGATATTGGGGGCGGTGTTTACACGGTGACGGATAATGTCGGGACGGACGGTGTTGATACGTTGAGCTTCATCGAGTTTTTACGGTTTGCGGATGGTGATTTTGACATCACGACTCTGGCGCCTGCTGGCGGGCCGGTCTTCACGGAAGGTGATGATACGGAAAACGGCACGTCGGGTGATGATGTGCTGGATGCCTTGGGGGGTATAGATATTGTTCATGGCCTTGGCGGCAATGATACGATTTACGGCGGGGCGGGGGATGACCAGCTCTTTGGCGATGACGGTAATGATGATTTATATGGCGGGCTCGGGGCGGATGTTTTGGACGGCGGAGCGGGCCATGACCGGGCTTATTACAGCCAGGCAGCGGCGGGTTTGCGGGCCGATCTGTTTAATAGCGCGGCCAATACAGGCGAGGCTGCGGGGGATAGCTATAGCTCTATCGAGGCGCTTTATGGCTCGATACATAATGATATATTATCGGCCGATCACAGCGGCGTGGATTTGGTAGGCCTTGCGGGCAATGACCAGCTGATCGGGCGCAATGGCCGGGACCGGCTGTTTGGCGGCGACGGCAATGACCGCTTGGACGGAGGCCGGGGCAATGATGATCTGCACGGCAATGCCGGGATTGATACCTTTGTCATCCGCGTCGGCGCGGGTAAGGACCGGATCTTTACCTATGAGCAGGGCATTGACATTATCGAATTTGGCGGCGGGCCGGGCAGCTTCTCGGATCTGTCGATTACGATTAACGCCAGCGGCGATACGGTGATTACCCACTTTAACGGGGTGACCTCGCTTATCGGCTTTACCGGGACTTTAACGGCGGCGGATTTTGTCTTCCTGACACCACTTCCGAACCCCTCTGGCAATAATGTCACGACCAACCTGACAGCGGGCAATGATAATGTCAGTTTTGGCATTGATAATGACACGGTTAACGGCTTGGCGGGCAATGATATTATCCGCGGCGGTATCGGCGATGATATTCTCAATGGCGGGGACGGTAATGACCAGCTCTTTGGCGGTTTGGGGGCGGATCATCTCGACGGCGGGGCGGGGATTGACCGGGCGTCTTATACAACGGCGAGTTCGGGGGTTACGGTGAATTTGATTAATCCTGCGCTGAATACGGGCGAGGCTGCGGGAGATACCTATAGTTCTATCGAGAATATCTTTGGCACAATCTATGATGATATCCTGATCGGGGATGCGGGAGATAATGATCTTCAGGGTCTGGGCGATGATGACCAGCTTATCGGCGCGGACGGCGATGACCGTCTCTTTGGCGGGGACGGTGATGACCGCTTGACCGGCGGGCGAGGCGATGATGATTTGTTTGGCGGGGCGGGGTCTGATACTTTTGTCTTTGGCGCGAATAGCGGCACGGACCGTATCTTTGGCTTTGAGGACGGGCTTGATATTATCCAGTTCCAATCAGGCCCGACGCAATTTAGCGACCTGACGATCACCTTTGACGGCGCTGACAGCCTGATTACTTGGACCAACCGCAGTATCGAGCTTATCGGCTTTGACGCCACAGCTCTAACAGACGCGGACTTCTTGTTCTAGCAGATCATAATATTTCCTTATTTTTGGGCGCTAAAATATGGCGGAATATAGCCGTGTTTTAGCGCCAACTCCGTATTTCCGGTATGCGCTGCGGGACATATGATCCAATCTATAGATAACGTATATATTAAAATTCTGTAGGAGACCGTTTTTATGGATATAGAAAGCTATGAAGCTGGATAAAATACGTATAAGGACTTGACAACTGGGCCGTTAATTTAACGTTAGAGTAGTAAGTTATGGTGAAAGACCTCCTCCGATTACTACGATTCGGTTCAACCTTCGGCGCCATATCTATTTTCATTTTGAGTTTTCTCGCTGCCCTGTCCGAGATTACGGCCTTTGTTTTGATGGCCATATTTGTTCGCCTTATCGAAAAGGGTACTCTGCGCGATTTTTTTGGTCTTGTGATTGAATATTCTCATGAAATGCTCATGAAAATTGCAATCGCAATTCCGACAGGGCTAGGCATCGCCGTTATTTTAAACCTCATTACGACTATCTTGATTACACGAGAGGGCCGCATATATTTCGAACGTTTGGCGGAAGGCGTGCTCGATGAAGCCCGTAAAAAACTGGCTGCTGGAGCGGATGTTTCGATGGTCGATGTCAACGGAACGCTGAAATATGACTCTCGCTATGCGGGAGTCAGCTATATGCATTTGTTGCGGTTGATTTACCCGGTTGTGCTGACAATCGGTATATTATCTTTTGCCTTTGCCATTGAGAAAAACTTGACGCTGATCGTGTTTTTCTGTGTTCTGGCAGTCTTTCCCTTTCATTTCAAATTGATGAAATGGGGTAATATGACGGCGATTCGGATTCGCGAAGGGGCGGTGCAGCGCGGCGAAACCGTGGATCATTTCACCTCACTGATCTATCAGCACCCAAACCCGGATGCACTGGCTGATTTTGACAGTAGAGATTTGTCCCGCTCTAGCGGCAATAAGAAATATATGGATGCCTATGTGGATCGGCAGCGTCTGGGTGGATTCAGTAATGCGATTAGTGATGTTTCGATAATTGCCGCTGTGATTATCATTTCTCTTGTCCTCGTCTTTCGCGGCACAGCCGAGGGCTTCGCACTCTCCAATCTGATTATTGGATTGATCGTCTTTAGGTTTTTGGTGCGCAATACTCGCACGGTCGTGCAATCGGTAACGACCATAGTCGCGTTGCAACCCTTCTTTATACGGGTCTATAAGATTTTTGATATGAATAGCCACAGCGCGGCGCCGGCGATTATAGGTACTCTTAAAAAGAAAAACCCGCTCCGGCTGGCGGCGATTACTTTTGAACCGTTTAATCATTGGCAAGCGCAGAAAATGATACGTATTTTAAGCGGAGCGAAAACAGGGAAACCCAAACCCTACGGCGTTATTAGCAGTGGATTTCCTTTATTAAGCTCGGATTGGCGTGCTGAGTTGGGGTTGGCGCCACAATTTGGAGTCTCTGAATTTCGCCGGCGTTATGTGGGGCTTGAGAGTAATATTTCTGAAATTAAAACTTTTATTGAAAAAGCAGATGATGATAAAAATCATGACAGCCGCGTGGTCTGGAGCCAACTCTCTCGCCAGAGTCAATTCCTGCTCCTTAGCATGGCCTTCGCGAACGCGAAAACGATCTTGATCGTAAACGGTGTGGATTGCCTATCTATGAATAAGGAACAACTCGAAGCTTTCATGACGGCGACTGCGCCCAATGCTTTGGTGATGCTATTTAATGCGCCTCCGCGCAATATACGCGTCTCGGATGATTTCCAATTAGGCGTGATGGTTGACGAGAATTTGAATATGCTGGGCTCTGTTGCTAATTATGCAGAATTAAAAGCACAGATTGACAGCTATAAAGTCGACACGAATAGTTCGAAATCCTATTATGAGACTGAAGTTTACGGTATTTAACTGCGTAAGTGGCTTAAATAGAAGCTGTGGTTTCGCCTTTTTCCAACTCGCATCCGGCAATTAATATTTTTAAAGTTCGCAAGGTTTCGGACCACGGAATAACGGGCTGGCCGGTTTCTATTTGCTCAACAAATTTCAGCATCGTGCGCCGAAAGGCTCCGAAATTATTGGAAATTTGCGCATGGAAACTACCTGTCTCGCCGAGAAAATTGAGCGAGAATACGGGAGCTTTATTCCCTAGGCAGATAATAGAAAAATAAGATCCACCGACCATCTCGATAGAAAATATTTCAGCCTCCCCGAAATGGCGCGTCACACTTTTGGGCTGTAAATCTGGATAAACACCGAAGGCCGCATCAAGCATGTGAATGCCGTATTTTTCCCAGCCATTAATAACGCCGCATTGTATGGCGCGTAGCTCGCCAATATTCGCGGCAGGATTGCCTCTTAGGACATCCAGTTCAGTTGCATATCGTAAGCCCGAGCAGGACATGAGCTTCCCGGATTTTAGATAAGGCGTAAACCAAGCCAGTTCCTCGGTATCAAGGGTCAAAGGCTTATCAATGAAGACAAACAATCCGGCTTCCAAAAAAGGTTTCGCCATGTCCATATGGGCTTGATAATCATCGCGGGCGAGAATGACGCCATCAACATGGCCTATCATATCCTGCGCCGCAGAGACGGCATGGGCAATATTTGAAGCGCGGCAGATAGAGCGGGTGATTTCAGGGTCTTGAGTCCAGACATGGCTGATCACAGCATTATCAAAGCCGATTTCGGCGGGGTCGGCCTGTTTTAAGTAATTATAGATACCGTCCCAGCCTGACGCTTTCATACCAGCATCATCAAAGCCGTTAATTATAGCGGAGAAGGAGTAAGGATGCCCGTTGGCAGGGCTAAGACCGATAAGACCAAGCTTAATCACCACACGGTCCACCCGCCATCGACACTGATATTTTGCCCAGTAACATAAGAGGAGGCCTCCGAGCAGAGAAACAGGGCCGCGCCTTTGATTTCATACGGTTTGCCGATCCGCCCCATCGGATTTTTTGCGCCTAGCCGTTCTATGAAAGCAGGGTTTTCTTTTTGAGTGCTTTCATAAGGAAACGGCCCGGGGCTAATGGCATTAACACGTATGCCGTAAGGTGAGAGAAAGCTGGCCAGATAACGGTTAAACTGTACGACACCCCCTTTTGCGGCATTATAGCTGGGTGGGTTGGCGTATTTATCCCCATCATACATGCGGTAATCCGGTGCGACCAAACCATACATTGAAGCAATATTAATAATGACCCCTCGACTGGCTTTGAGCATCTCAAACGCGCCTTTAGTCATACGAAAGGGGCCGTTTAAAGAAATATTGATATCAAAAAGCCAATCTTCTTCGGAAATCGACTCCCATGTATTTTTCTTCCCAAACCCTGAGCAATTGACGAGGCCATCTAGCTTACCGATATCAGCGGTGATGTTTTTATAGAGCTGGTCAACGCTTGCTCGGTCGCCAATATCCACACTATAGGCGTAACTTGTCACGCCATATTCAGATTCAAGCTTTGCCGCGAGGGCTTTACAATTTTCGAGGTTGCGGCTGGCAATAATAATATCTGCGCCATATTCGGCGAGGGCATGGCTGATTTGGCTGCCGAGAAGGCCAGCCCCGCCGGAGACAAGAATTGTTTTACCCGAAAGATTAAAAAGATCGCTGAGGCGGGGAGAAGATTGGGTCATAAAAATATCTGTTTGTTGGTTTTACTTGGCGACCCTTCACAAATTTCTATCCTCACGTCAAGCGGAGGATATTGTAAAATTATAATGATTGGGGCCTCATAAAGTCGCGGGCCGCTTTTTTGAAACCCGGAATTTTCGCGAGAGAGTCCAGATAGTTGAATGCGCCTAATACAGCGCGGCGTGCATTATTACCGTCAAATTGTCCGGCATATATAGGCAGGGCGGATTTATAGTGGTCTAATGCTTTATCTCGGTCCTTTCTATGGTCAAAAAACTTCTCGCAAGCGGGGCCGAGTTCTTCGATACTGTCAATGGTATAAGCCATTTCACTCCAGACATCGCGGCGCTCGCGCTCATAGAGATAGTTGACATCATCCAGCCATAAATTGATCGGCAAGCAATTTACCGAGAGTGCCTCTGTGAACATGGAAGATACTGAAGAGACAAAAATTGTTGAAATCGTCAAAAGGTCTAAATTATGAAATCCGGCATCCGGTCTGAGCATCCGGACAGGCGGGCCAATATCATCACAAATACTCTGCATCATGTCTATGTTATCAGCAGGGTGTGGTTTGAAAATGACATGTGTGTTTTTTCGGGCCGCGGCAAAATCGCCCAAGGCTTCGAGCGTTTTTTGAATTGAAAGAGGACTCATACAGGCGGTTCCCGATTGTTCATTATCCGCCATACCAAAATAGGTTCTATGGTTTCCGCCAAATAAAATAACCGAATCTTTGGGTTTGATAGCTAATTTTTTCCGAACCTTTGCTAATACGGATTTGGAGGGCAGTTTGGCGAATGTATCATTACGGGTTCGTCCTGAAACAACGATATGGCTAGGGTAGTCTGGATAGGATTTTTCTATAAGGGCTTTTTGCGCCTCCCCCCAAACGATCGTGATGTGTGGCGCTGTGGCCGCTTCAAATTCATTGCTGGAATTTTTAATGGCAAATGAAAACATCATTTCTTGGCCAATACCTAGTTTGATATTGGCTGAAACGATATTTTGCTGTCGGGCTGCGCTTACAATATATGGCATCACATCAAGCCGTCCTGCCATCACCAGTTTAGGCTTTAACAGGGAAAAAACCTCAGACCATAAATTATAAAGTGCGCTCATATTCGTACTTAAATTTGGTATATCAGTTTTGAGTTTTTGTTCCATATGGTCTTTAAAATTGATGCCGCGATATGAGAAAAGATCAGAAAAGTTTGAATCAGAGTGAAGGGAATCATAACGACCTTCAAATAGTTCGCGCGTTTTTGCACGTTCTTTTGACAGAGGGTATTTAATATCAGCGAAATTAATTTCAGTAACGAATCCGGGGTGCTTATCTGTGTAACTACGTTTTTCGGTATCGAAGTGAGGCGGCTTACCTGCATATATAATGGTGAGGCACCATCCCAGCCTATTGCACATGTCAATAAGGGCTTCAGGAATGTTCTCGGCATATTCATCTCTGAGAACCCATTGATTTTTTGCGTCCAAATACCATTTATTACCTGGATGACCTCTGGCAATAAATATAGCGCGTGGTCTGTCATCCGTTTCCAGCCCGAGGATTGCTGAAATGCGGTTAATATCTATTTTATAAAATATAGAGTCGCTCATGACTTTAGATATTCCAATACGGACTGGCGGGCGAGGTGGACGGCATTAAATGTTCTGACAATAGCCGCCTTGCGGATTTTAAGGCGGTCTTGAATTTTGGAGGGCAGTAATGTTTTGTCGTCCTTCAAAAACCCTGCATCTCTATCATATTCCATAATAAACCGGGCTAGGGCAAAGCGTATGCGGCTGTTCAGAAACTGGGTATTTTTTAACTCTGACTTATCCGCAAGCGGTTTACGGCTACGATAGGTCAGTGGAATGGGCCACCAACTATCAAGTATTGCTTCAAGATTTTTAAGTGTCTGAATGGCCACGAGCTCGTTATCTTGCGGCTCTCGCAAATAAATAATAAGTGTTTCTGATAATCTCATGGCTCTCAAAAGAATTTCATGACGTTTGGTTTTAGCTTTGGAAGCGTTTTTAGACTCGCTTGGTTTGTTTGCTGGCAAGTAAATTGCCAAGCGCGATATACCGGAGATAATTTTTCGGGAGGGTGGCGGCGTGTCAAAAATAGGATGATTTTGAAACCGCTCATAATCGCGACCGGATGACCGTATGGCGTAGTTATTAAAGTTAAAGATGCGGGCTTGTTTTAATAATTGCTCACGCTCTTCTGTTTTTTGCTGTGCTATCCGAGCTTGTTGATCTTCACGATCTTGCAGTTTTTGTTTAGCTGTTTCCATTGCGGATATTATTTTTTGTTCTCTGGCTATCCCTCTCTCATATTCCACAGCTTCCCGTTTAGCCTCAGCGTTGGCCTTGGCAATCATTTGCTTTTCCAGCCGAATGGCGGCGCGGTCCCGGGCTTTTTCCTGAGCCGCCTCTTTGGCCGCAGCTTTAGCGGTCTCCATTTTTTCTTGTGCCAGCCGTTCTTTTTCGCGGGCGATGCGCTTGCGCGCGCGCGCTTTTTCCTCTGCCGTTTTCAAGGCGGCGATTGTTTTTTGTTCTCTGGCTAAAGCCCTTTCATATTCCAGAGCTTCCCGTTTGGCCTCGGCCTTGGCCTTGGCGATACTTTTGGCTTCGGCCTGCGCAGCTTCGCGCGCCTTAATATTCTGCTTCGCTATTTTAGCGGCTTCGAGTATCTTAGCTTCCCGTGCCAATTGGCGTTCACGCTTAACGGCGTCTCCTTTGGCTTGGGCCTTGGCCTTGGCAATCATTTGCTTTTCCAGCCGAATGGCGGCGCGGTCCCGGGCTTTTTCCTGAGCCGCCTCTTTGGCCGCAGCTTTAGCGGTCTCCATTTTTTCTTGTGCCAGCCGTTCTTTTTCGCGGGCGATGCGCTTGCGCGCGCGCGCTTTTTCCTCTGCCGTTTTCAAGGCGGCGATTGTTTTTTGTTCTCTGGCTAAAGCCCTTTCATATTCCAGAGCTTCCCGTTTGGCCTCGGCCTTGGCCTTGGCGATACTTTTGGCTTCGGCCTGCGCAGCTTCGCGCGCCTTAATATTCTGCTTCGCTATTTTAGCGGCTTCGAGAATATTCTGCTCCCGCGTCAATTGGCGTTCAAGCACAATTGCATCTCGTTTCGCTACGGCTTTGGCTCTGGCCTGGACTCTCGCCTGGGCGCGGGCGGCGGCCTCTTTCCGTTGATTTTCGCGCTTTTCTAAGATGTCGCGAGCTCGTTTTTCTCTTTCATTTTTTTCGGCTTCTAACTTGGCTAATGCAGCGTTTTTGATATCGAGATATGTCTTTCGAAGATCGCCCTCTAAGATATCTTCAAATTCTAGAAAAGTTGCATTTGGAGATCGGGATTTTACGCATTTCATGGCGATGTCGCGATGCCAATAAACTGTCTCTCCGATGCCGGCGAATACAACCTCGTCTGGATCGTGATTTTCCAGCGCGGTCAAGATGGTATCAATTACCAGATAGCGAGTTTGAATAATCGGCGTAAATCGAAGAACCCATCCTAAATAACCGGATGGACCGGATGAAGAGAGCCGAAAACAATCTTCCAAATCTGTATGATTTTCCAACGGCGTTCCGCCAAGATGAGCTTGCCAGTCATAAACATCGTTAAATATGCGGCGGGTGTGATGTTCCCCTAAAATATCGATGGGGTTTTTTATGTCGTAATATGAAGTTTTAAGCGGGTAACGGATATTGTTGAAAGACGGCGTAATGCACGCCACATTGTGGCTTTTTACATAATCCGATGTTGCAAAAAATGGCTTTAGGACATTCTCTTCAATGGAGAAAAATATGAAGAGGGTTTTGCGCATTGTTCTTTAAACTCCCCCTTAAATCCTGAATTTAGGCTTTAAATTTTATGATGGTTTTCGATCTTGAACTCAAGATAATTCTTGGACGGGCCTAAGCTGTACAAGCCCCGCCTTTATGCATGACGGCATAGATGGCTTCCATGTGATTGGCATGGGTCTTAAGGGTAATGAGTTTTTCGGGGTCTGTCCCATCCAAAAAAGCTTCAAGTTGTTTGAAAATGCCCGGTTTGAAGCTTGTGTCCAAATCGTGATCCAGTTCAATCTCCGTAATGGCAAATCCATCTATAGGTCGAGAGAATAATTTTTCCAGGGGCTGTAAAGAGAGAGCGTGTTTCGGCGTGTAAATTTCAACGGCCCAGCGAGGGGCTGATGTCCAGTCTCCGTGATAGCTGAATAATGCGCCCTTATCCGAAATCCCGTGTCCGGCATATTTGGCCGCAGATCCATGCCAGCTCTGAGCGCCCTCTACCTTAGCTTCAAGTGTAGTTGGAAAGCCGCCGAGGAAAAAGGCCATGTCCAAGACATGAGATGTGTTGGCATAAAACCAATTTTGCTTAACAATATCGGCAATAGCCGAGCTGCTGATAATATGGGAGTATTCCGAAATTTCAAAGCGGAAGGAACTCACACCTCCATCCGCTTCGATCATGTCTATGGCTTTCTGCACAGATGCGTAGAAACGACGATTATAGGCGACGAATATATTCGCGGCGTGACTTGCGCATTGATCGCAAAGCGCCCTGACTTCTGTGGGATCAAGGCCTGCAGGTTTTTCAACCAAAATTTTAGGTACACCAGCATGCGTAAGCTGCTGCACAGCCTTTGCAAGTTGGGGCACAGGCAGAGCAATGATGGCATGGGATATGTCACTGACATCTGCGACGCCGAGATAAGTCTCCAGCCCGCCTTGAATAACATTATAGCCGACGGCCTCTGTGAAGGCCTTGGCAGAGCCTTCTCCGCGGCCAATCACGATGAGGTCTCTATTTTGGGATTTAAGGGCTTTTGCGTAGGCTATGGCCATAGGCCCAGCCCCGATCAGTAAAGTTTTTGATCCAGACATATGTCCTCGCATTCCAATATAGAGTTAAGCAGATTAAGCATTGGGGCGCACATAAGATACCTTGGAAATTTTTACCAGTATTTTTCTCATATCTTTTGGCTTGCTCGACGACTTGGTATATATTCACTTGCATCTGAGGGTAGCTGTAATAATAGGCTGGCTTTATTAATGAGTCCATTGCTAGGAAGCGTGCGGCGAAAGAGAGGCCTATGTCCGGTTTTGAAAACAAATTTCAGTTGGATGACCAAATTGTTTTACTAACGGGCGGGTTGGGTATTCTTGGCCAGAATTTTGCGCGTGGATTTTTGGATTCAGGTGCCGTTGTCGCGATCTGTGATTTAGCCCCTGACACAGCCGAGCAAACGCAGGGTTTATTCCCCGAATTGTACAGTACAGGAAGAGTGCGGGGATATTCGCTCGATATTGCTAATTTTGCTCAGACCAAAGACGTTGTTGCAGAGATCAACCGCTCGCTTGGAAATATTACCCATTTAATGAATAATGCCGCCTCTAAAGGTTCAGACATTCATGCCTTTATGTCGGGACCTAATGATTTTGACATGAAGACATGGGCTGAAGTCATGTCTGTAAATGTAGATGCCGGATTTCATCTGGCGCAAATTGTTGGCAATAATATGATCGCGAAAAAAATACAGGGCAGCATGACTTTTGTTTCCAGTATTTATGGTATTATTGCGCCTAATCCAGACTTATATGAAGGCTCGCAATATATGGGCACTCAAATCAATACGCCGCCGGTTTATTCAGCGTCAAAATCGGCGGTTATCGGTTTATGCCGCTATTTGGCTGCCTATTGGGGCGAGCATGGTATTCGGGTTAATTGCCTAACGCCCGGCGGAGTGTTTTCGGGACAAAACAAGGCCTTTCAAGACCGCTATAGCGCCCGCGTGCCATTAAAACGTTTGGCACAACCTCATGAAATGGTTGGCCCGGCGGTCTTTCTGGCTTCCGATGCAGCTTCCTATATCACAGGCACCAATATCGTTGTTGATGGCGGTTTTTCACAATGGTAATGATAGCGCAACGTGCCTGTAAAAGTCAGGAAAAATGACACCCGCATTTATAGCTGTGACGGACGATGTTACTTGGCGCGATTTGGCATTATGCGCCATTTCGGGATGTCCGGTGCTTAAGCACATTATATTGGCGGCCCAAGCCTGTACGGCAATAGATAAGGTTTTTGTTATTTCGCAGGATGCGCGTATTTCAGCTTTGGCAGAGAGGGCTGGTTCAGTAGCAATGCCGTATTTTCCAAATGAAATTGAGCGTAATCCTACCTTGCCGGCTGTGATTGCCGGGGCTTTAAATAAAGTGAGTTCGGAATATGGAATATGCGAATGTTTCGTGAATTTGGACGCTTACTCGCCGCTTCTATCGACTGCGGATATAAATAATTGTTTCGCTCTCTATGCGCAGGAAGGCACTCAATCTGTTATCAGTGTTGTTGAGAGCGAGCTGGTGCCGGGGAGATTTTGGGCGCTCGATAGTGATATTGAGAACGCTGATATGAAGCCCTATTATGTCGCGGCGGACCCTTTCAAAAGACGGCAGGAACAAGATAGCGCCTATGTGCCCAATTATGTCATCAGTATATGCGAGACTCAGGCCTTTATGGCTGATGGCGGAAGTTCATTTCGTACAGGCTTGTCGCGGGGGTGTGAGATGAGTGATAAAGCCTCCGTCAGAATTACCAGCCCACGAGATTATGCTTTTGTCAAGGCGTTGATGGAAGGTGAGGCGGTCCTATGACTATTTCACCGAAAAAAATCTTGACCCTCATACCGGCCCGAGGCGGTTCAAAAGGCATATTACGGAAGAATGTACAGCTATTAGGACAGGCACCTCTGGTGGCCTGGTCAATCAAAGCGGCCCAAGCTACGCCGCTTTTAAAAGATATTTATTTATCAACCAATGATGAAGACATTGCTCGTGCAGGACGTGCGGCGGGCGCAGAAATATTGAGGCGGCCCGACAGACTATCTCAAGATGCCTCGACTGTCGTTAGTATGGTTGACCATCATTTGGCCGAGTTTAATTCCCGGGGTATAGGTTATGATTATGTGATTTACCTCGAACCGACATCGCCCTTCCGGACTTCTGAGGAGATTACAAATTGTCTGCAGAAAATGGTTGCTGGCGGTTATGATTCTGTCGCCACATTTGCACCAACCCTTCATCACCCCGGCAATCTACTGTCAATGGGTAAGGAGGGACAGTTATCGTCTTATGATGGCGGAAAGCTGGCGGTTCAATCAGGCCAAAAAACTTACGCCCTCAGCGGAGCTGTCTATGCCTTTGATATCAAGGCGTTTCAGGCGCAGCGCCCGGGCGGGATTTTTTTTGGCCGTAAAGGGCATATTATTCAAACAAGTCCGGCAATAGATATTGATTACCCCATTGATCTTATGGCGGCGCGTGCATGTTTGCCTTATTTGGACAATAGTTTTTTCAAAGATATTGGGTTAGTATGAGGGCTTAAGTTTGATCTCAGCAGGGTTATTCATTTTGGCATGATCAATATATGCAGTGATAAGAGAACAAGCCCAACTGTGCTCAGTATAGTTAGGCTGTTGACTACTACTTACCTCGCTATAAACCAAAGCCTATGATAACGTGCGAATATTATATATGTTTTAAAAGGACTATTTTACGCCATATCTCCGGGGTAAAGCTTTGTTGAAGCGTATTAAAAGGGCCTCAAAGTCATTATATAAAGCCGCGCGGTATGAAGATATGCGGGCAGTACGGACTCTGTTGGGGAATTATGCTGAGCAGATCAAGGTTGAAAATCCTCGATTTTTTAAATCGCGAAATTCCTCACGCCTAGATGATAACTACGAAGGCACAGATTTTCCAGAAATTCTCACGGCCTTAAAAGAATATGAAGGACTGACGAATATTTTACGCAGAACCTATCGTTGGGGCCCTGTCAGTGCCAATGGGCTCTTTTTATATATGATAAGATTAGAAGAGGCTGAGTATGACGCGCTTTGGGCCGAGTGCAGGGCGGCATTGGTTCACGTTACGCAAGGGGCAGCTTATCATTTCCTGATGGTCATCGCAGCTTATCTTGAATGGGTCAGACAAGACCATAGTGCATTGCTTGTGAGGGTGAATGCGCAATTTTACAATATTAGTGGTGTCATGCATCTGGACAAGACGCTACGGATTTTAATCTTGCCGCTACTCCTCATGAAGCCGCGTTCATTTGCCGAGATTGAATCTTTGTGGAACGACGAAGATATAGGTCTTTCAAAGCCGGATATAGAGGTAGCCACAAAGGCTACTTTGATACTTGTCGAAGGGGATATTCCGCCGCAAAGAGTTGAAGAGTACATTCAGTATTATTACCCCAATTCGGAAAGTTATACGATCTGCTTTCTTGCAAGGCCGGGGGATATTATTGCCCGGTACCAGGCCCATTTTTCAAAATGGGAAAATGTCCTTTTCCCTGATCTTCTTGTTGATTTTACGGGTAATTACGTCGCGCGCATGAAACCCGTATCGGAGTTGGCGCGCATTTTAGCTGACCGTATTATTGAAGATATTTCGGATTCTGAAACGAAGCCTGCGCTTAAAGATAGATTAGAATATTACAATGAAGTTTTGTCCTTGGCTGCGGATGATCAAATTTATCGTTTTTTGAGAGTTCTATGTGCGCTTGAAGGATTGATGAAGACCCGCAACTTTGATCATTCATTTATCGCCACATTGAGTGGGGGGTATCTCTATCCGGCGCTGGCCGTTATTCGCCAGTTTTGTAGCCGGAATGATATCCGTATTACGACTATTGCTAAATCTGCCTCGGTACAGCTCAGGCTGTTCCAAACGATGCAAGATGCCCTTCGGAATGACTTGCCTGAGCCTGTTGCCGTGCAGGAAGACGGGGTAAACCTTTCCGCTCTGAAGCCGGTTTTTCGAGACAGAATCGGCCCTCTCCATCTCGCAAAGATCGAGCTGAAGACCATGAGCGAGGGTGATATCCAGAATCAGATAAAACAACGCGAAGATATTACGACTCAGGCCTGGAAGGCCTTGTTTGGCGGCAAAAAGCCTTTGAATAAATCCCAAGATATCACGCATAAAATCATTCTTGAAAAAGCCCAATTTATTGGCTTTGTGCATAAGCCAGATGAGAAATGGCTTGATCAGGCCGTCTGTATTTGCGCCAATTTGGATGACCGTGTTTATGGGCCTTTGGCGCAGCGTCTATTGCGAGAATATGCAGGTAAAAGAGATATTTTATTCTATGATTACTCGCCGCGGGCTAGTGAAAAAGTGAAACAATTAATTTTAGAGCTTCCCGTTACGACCCGTATGGTGGTTTTCAATTACCGTGATGTGCAGACTGAATTCCATTTGGAATTTGACTTTGATAAAAGGTACAGAAACAAGAAAAGCGACAATATCTTCGAAGGCATTGAAAAACATCAAGCGTTGTCTTTGAATCAAACCTCTCTTCGGCGCTATGTCAAGGATATGCAAATATCGCTTTATAACCGAGTCATACCTTTGCATCTCCGGCATGCCGTATTTTCCGAAGGCTTATTTTGCCATTTTGATGTTGATCGCCTCGTCATTTTCCCCACGCGCAATACCTATATTCGTATCGTGGCACAGGCGGCCCGCCTGTTTGGTATTTCCAGTCAAGAAATTCAAACCGTATTGGGCGGCCGTATGGTGCGCCACCGCACACCCAATACGAGTTACTGCTCGGTATTAGAGACATGGTCAAAGGGTTATTTCGAAGACTATCTTGGCTTTCCTACGGATCGGTTGACGTGCGGCGGCACGCACCGATATGATGAAATGATTGAGTTTATTCAGGCGGAATATCCCGCGCCCAAGCTTGCTGTATTACGAGATAAGGTTCTGGTCGGTGGCCTGGCGAGCAAGATTATTACCTTTGGTACACAGCCTATGGAAATTAACGATAACCTCCGATGCCTTGAAGTTTTATGCGAAGCTTTACAGGATATGGATAGCGTCCATTTAGTTGTAAAATTACATCCGTTTGAACCAGACGAGAATATGCGGCGCTACAGGAATTGTATTTCAGATCATGGACTTCGGGAGCGATCTACCATCACTAAGGATTTGAATATCTATGCCATTATGATGCTCAGCGAAGTGGTCATTGCGCAAACCAGCAATATTCTGGTTGAAGCCGGGATTTTAAATCTAAGAGCCATTGCTCTGAATTTTGGAGATTATGTCCCGCCGATTGATTTTGAAGAAATGGGTGTGGCCTCCATGATTTATGACCCGAAGGCTCTAAAGCCTCTTATAGTGGACATTCTATCAAGCGATGACAGGGTATTGGATATGGATATTCGGCGCCAGAAACTCCTGGCCGAGAATCCTCAACTCTCAGACAAACAATTCATTCCGCGCATGCTGGCTTTAATTGACTCGATGCCGCCGCCCCGGCCCTGCCCGCGCGATTAAAAAGACCATTGATGGGGTGCCAAGAGCCATAAATATGGCGCGCTAAATGCTCACGAGCGCATCACGATTTGTAGAGGCGCTCACGTCTGGACTTGACGTAGCAGTCAAAACAGTGATTAATATTTTTGGCTCATATTTGGGCTTTATTGGCGCGAGGGATGATGTCATGAGACAATTTGGTTTGGACTCCGTGTTGGCGACTTTAGAGGTGCCGACCTTGGATTTTAATGATAATATTGAGACGGATATTGCCTTTGTGGTGCCGCTTGTTTCCGGAACGTCTCTGGTTTTTGCAGACACTATCACGAATTATGCTTCGGGACCGTCTTTGCCTTCGCTTATGGACCAGGCGCTGCAAAGAGCTTTGCTTGATATCGCGGAAGTGACGCAATACGACCCTGACACCTATCTAGAACTCTTTGGCCGGGGGAATAGTAACGGGCCTGTTATGATAGGAGATTATGTGACCGTCGCCAGCTTACTGGAAACAACGGTGGCTTTCGACCTTGGCGCAATCGAGCTGATGGATGTTCTTAAAAATGACCTTGGCCTGACCATAGAAGACGCTTCGCAGCTTTTATATAATACCCTAACCGGTGAATTTGCTGTGGTTGAAGGTTTTGACGGACATTTTACCAAGGGCAGTATTCTTGACCTGTCCGGCGGTAAGGATGATGGTAGACTATTCGCAGGAGGTAGCGGAACAACCAATGTTCTCGCCTCTGGGGATCAGCGTATCGACGGCAGTATAAATGGTGATCAGTGGTCCAGTACGTCAATATCTTACGCCTTTTCGCTTACTGCGGGCGCATATGACTATGCCGGAACGGGCAATGAGGATCTTCCCGGAAACTTCAATGATGTGATTTCTGCGCAGCAAGAAGCCGCTGCACATTTTGCCTTAAGTTCGATGCAAGGCAGCGCGGCTCAGGCGGGTTTCTCAGTAGAGGGTTTTACTAATTTGGATATTAATTTCCTCGGAAATGTGGATAGCGCCACGGCCGAAATCCGCTTTGCAGAAACCTCAGACCCAGGGCTACCAACGGCGCAAGTTGCTGATTTTCCCGGAAGTGACATTTCGACCAGTACCAATGACGATGGCGATGTCTGGTTTGGTACGGGCAGTAATTTCCGTATAGCAGAAGCTGGAAATTATCAATGGCATACAATGTTGCACGAGATCGGTCATGCGCTTGGTTTGAAACATGGACATTTGACTTATAATTATGGAGCCTTGCCTGCGAATGTAGACTCCAATGAGTTTTCCCTCATGACGTATCGCTCCTTTATCGGCGCCTCGACGACAGGCGGTGCGACCAATGAAACTTGGGGCTTTCCACAAACCTTCATGATGTTGGATATTGCGACATTGCAATACATGTATGGTGCAGATTTTACAGCAAATGCCGGTAATACAGTTTATAGTTGGACGCCCGGGTCCGGCGATACAATGATCAATGGCGTGGTGGCAATTAGCCCCGGGGGAAATCGTATTTTTGCGACCATATGGGACGGCGATGGAATCGATACCTATGACCTTAGCGCTTACATTACGGATTTGGAGATTGACCTCTCTCCGGGAGGGCACTCCGTATTCAGTTCCGTGCAAATTGCCAGACTCGGGACGGGTGAATTTTCCCGTGGTAATATTTTTAACGCCTTGCAATACCAAGGTGATGCGCGGTCACTCATCGAAAACGCGATTGGCGGCTCAGGAAATGATAGTATTTCTGGCAATGCGGCAAATAATATACTGACGGGCAATGCGGGCGATGACATATTTTTCGGTTCGGCGGGCGATGATACCCTTAATGGCGGTGCAGGCGTAGATACGGCTTCTTATGCGGATGCAACGCAGGCTATAACCCTTGACCTTGGTTCGGGCATAGCCAGCGGTACCGAAATTAACACTGATACACTTATGAGCATAGAGAATGCGCAAACAGGCGCAGGAAATGACACTCTCACTGGATCATCTGTAGCTAATGAGCTTCGCGGCGGTGATGGCGCGGATATGATTATGGGTTTGGGAGGAAACGATACATTATTTGGCGAAGTCGGAGACGATATACTGGATGGTGGAGATGGTAATGACACGCTTTACGGAGGAAATGATTTAGGTTTTTCCGGTGTGGTAATGGGAAGTGGTCAAATTGTTCGCAATGTGGGAGCGGGCAATGATTCTATCGCCAATGCGCTTAATATTGACGATGAATATTCGCTGGACCCTGACGCGGATATTCAGGAGGCGACCACAAGGGCGCATGTTTCGATCACGGCTACAGGCGACGAAACTGTTCATTATTACGAAATTACGGTTTATGGTTCGGACTCGCTCCTGACGCTTGATATTGATTTTGGCGAAACCAGCGGCGCGGGATCTTTTAATAGCCGCCTCGAACTTTTTGATGCCAGCGGAAATTCACTGGCGTCGAATGAACTCTACCCCTTTATTGCCGGAGCGGGCGGGTCTACATCGTCGACGGATGCCTATATTAATTACACGGTTCTAACGCCGGGACTTTATTACATTGCTGTTAGTGCCGTGGGCGGAGCTGCCATTCCGACGGGCGGCACTTATGAGTTACAAGTGTCTTTGGATGATAATTCTGTCAACGATACTGATACTGGCGATGATACGTTAACCGGCGGTATTGGGGATGACATTCTCAATGGCGGGGCGGGGGTTGATTATGCTGTTTTCAGCGGTGTTTTAGCTAATTATACGGTTACGGATATTGGGGGCGGTGTTTACACGGTGACGGATAATGTCGGGACGGACGGTGTTGATACGTTGAGCTTCATCGAGTTTTTACGGTTTGCGGATGGTGATTTTGACATCACGACTCTGGCGCCTGCTGGCGGGCCGGTCTTCACGGAAGGTGATGATACGGAAAACGGCACGTCGGGTGATGATGTGCTGGATGCCTTGGGGGGTATAGATATTGTTCATGGCCTTGGCGGCAATGATACGATTTACGGCGGGGCGGGGGATGACCAGCTCTTTGGCGATGACGGTAATGATGATTTATATGGCGGGCTCGGGGCGGATGTTTTGGACGGCGGAGCGGGCCATGACCGGGCTTTTTACAGCCAGGCAGCGGCGGGTTTGCGGGCCGATCTGTTTAATAGCGCGGCCAATACAGGCGAGGCTGCGGGGGATAGCTATAGCTCTATCGAGGCGCTTTATGGCTCGATACATAATGATATATTATCGGCCGATCACAGCGGCGTGGATTTGGTAGGCCTTGCGGGCAATGACCAGCTGATCGGGCGCAATGGCCGGGACCGGCTGTTTGGCGGCGACGGCAATGACCGCTTGGACGGAGGCCGGGGCAATGATGATCTGCACGGCAATGCCGGGATTGATACCTTTGTCATCCGCGTCGGCGCGGGTAAGGACCGGATCTTTACCTATGAGCAGGGCATTGACATTATCGAATTTGGCGGCGGGCCGGGCAGCTTCTCGGATCTGTCGATTACGATTAACGCCAGCGGCGATACGGTGATTACCCACTTTAACGGGGTGACCTCGCTTATCGGCTTTACCGGGACTTTAACGGCGGCGGATTTTGTCTTCCTGACACCACTTCCGAACCCCTCTGGCAATAATGTCACGACCAACCTGACAGCGGGCAATGATAATGTCAGTTTTGGCATTGATAATGACACGGTTAACGGCTTGGCGGGCAATGATATTATCCGCGGCGGTATCGGCGATGATATTCTCAATGGCGGGGACGGTAATGACCAGCTCTTTGGCGGTTTGGGGGCGGATCATCTCGACGGCGGGGCGGGGATTGACCGGGCGTCTTATACAACGGCGAGTTCGGGGGTTACGGTGAATTTGATTAATCCTGCGCTGAATACGGGCGAGGCTGCGGGAGATACCTATAGTTCTATCGAGAATATCTTTGGCACAATCTATGATGATATCCTGATCGGGGATGCGGGAGATAATGATCTTCAGGGTCTGGGCGATGATGACCAGCTTATCGGCGCGGACGGCGATGACCGTCTCTTTGGCGGGGACGGTGATGACCGCTTGACCGGCGGGCGAGGCGATGATGATTTGTTTGGCGGGGCGGGGTCTGATACTTTTGTCTTTGGCGCGAATAGCGGCACGGACCGTATCTTTGGCTTTGAGGACGGGCTTGATATTATCCAGTTCCAATCAGGCCCGACGCAATTTAGCGACCTGACGATCACCTTTGACGGCGCTGACAGCCTGATTACTTGGACCAACCGCAGTATCGAGCTTATCGGCTTTGACGCCACAGCTCTAACAGACGCGGACTTCTTGTTCTAGCGGATCATAATATTTCCTTATTTTTGGGCGCTAAAATATGGGGGAATATAGCCGTGTTTTAGCGCCAACTCCGTATTTCCGGTATGCGCTGCGGGACATATGATCCAATCTATAGATAACGTTATAGGGGAGGTCTGTCTTTGCGGCATTTGGCTCCCCCCCCCATTCTCCCACCCGACATCCCGCCATAGCCGCTTGCGGGTTATGGCGGGATGTCGGGAAGGGCGCTGGGGGATAGCTCTCCCTTCATGGAGGCACGTTCCGCCATCGAAATGTCAGAGGCGCACCCCGCGCCAGAAAAGAAAAAAATGGATGAACGGTAGCTGAATATTTCAGCGCAAAAGGTTAATAGGGCTATGGCTAGGTCTTTTATATCCGCGATAATTAACCCGATTCTAACCTTATATATTCGCGGTTCTTTCAGTTTGGTTTGTTACATTGCTTTCAACTTTGGGAATAAATTCATGATTTTGAGAGCAAAAGACTCAAATCTTGTGTGGGGGAAGACGATGCGGGCCGCCGGACGGTCAACCGCCGCCATGATGTTGGCGGCGGCCTGTATCAGCGTTCCTGTCCGCGCCGATATTGTCGACCGGCCTTTTTTCAAGGCCAGTTCAATTGTCATCGTTTTTGGGGCAGATGATTTTGCCGAAAATGGCGGCGTGGCCCCGGTAGTCTATGATTTTTACCTATTAGACAATGTGGCCTCCGGCACTATCGCGACGGATATTATCGGAGTCGATGGCCGTACCATTAATTACAATACGGCGCGCTATAACCCGATACAGGATGGCAGTGGTTCAGGCTGGGAATTTCAGGTCAATAATGCCGTTTTTGGCGGGGCCTTTACCAGTTCCGCGCCGCACCAGACACTCGATGCTAATGATGCTTATACGGCTTTTGGCCTGGACGACACCACGGATATAGATCTGCTCGGCGGCGGCGGACGTGCGTCACGTTTTTTCGTTGCGTCCAATGCGGCTTTTGACGTTTACGGACAGGCGTCTAATTTTCAGGCTACGGGCGATTTTGCCGGGCTTGATTATACCAATATCCGTTACCGTCTGCGCTATCAAGTCAGCGGCGGGGGCGGGGCGAACCGCTGGGGACAGCGCGCACAGGATCCGGGGGCCGGAGGCGCGGGTGTAGTTTTGGGACAAAACGGAACACTTTGGACGCTGAATGACCTCTCTGCTGGCCCGACAAAGGTCTTTGACGGCGGTCGGCGCACGGCCCGCACAGACGGGTCAATCATGCAGCAAGCCGTCAGTTTTCAGTCGCGCTATAATCTTCGCGGCGGGGGAATTACCGGAAATAATTATGATTTCTCGATGGGCACGGGCGCAGTCAGCGCCGAAATTACCTATACGATCTATACGCCGTAAACTTATCCGAAGGCGTCGTAGTGATGCGTAATTGCTATCGTAATCTGGCGCGACAAATCTGCGGCGCGTTTGAGCGGTTTGATAATGGTTGCCGATATATGCGGAAACCCACGGGGCGGAACAACGGAGCGGTCGGTTTTTTCCTGTAGTTTTTCTATCCATTCCAATGCGCTGTTTTTGATCGGATAGCGCTGTTTCAAATCGGCTAAGATACTATCAATCTGAAAGGTTTGCAGTTTTTGCAGCACATTCATTTGCGAGGTTCCGGCCTCGCCAATGGCGGGTAATTCGGCGGCGATAATCATCATTTTCATAATCACAGCGAGGCGTAGCGCATGCAGGATTTCGAGGGTTTCGATTGTGTCGAAATTGGCGGTCTCGTCGCAAGCTTCAAGGAAGCGTATGGAATCAAACATATCCATGCGGAGACGATTGGCGAGGTCCATAATCTGTGACCTCCACGGCAGAGATGTCAATGTTTCTGCAACAGTAATACATTTTTCGGCAAGGCGGGATTCATTGCCGGATAATCCGCGGCTGACCCAGAAGCCGGGATCAAACAGCCGGCCATAAGCGGTGAGGATAGAGAGGTTAGAACGTTCCATGGCGCGGATGACCAGAGTGAAAATGGATTTGGCGCGGGCGGAATTTTGGAAATGCACAATAAATTTTTCGGGGTCAATAGCAGCGGCGCGGCCGACGCCGTAAAAGATATTTGCGGGAGTTCCGAATTGTTGCAAGATCGCATTATGGGGAATGGCGCGCAGTTGCCGCGGATTAAACATATCGCCGCCGCTCCCGGGTTTAGTGCGTTTTGCGGCGCGGGACCCGGTAGGGATCAGCAGGTTTTGTCCAAACCCGCCAAGGACAGCAACATAATTTCTATCATTATAAAGACTGTCTTGTTCAGACGCGATAGTGCGAAAGACGTCCCACGAGAAATCATTTTCTGTATAAAAGACATCTTCTTCGGAGTTGGATTTGTCGGAGTAACGGGCCTCAATCAAAGACCCGATTGTGGCGCGGGCAAGGATGTCCGTCTGGAACCACATAAACCCGTCTCCGCCCTGAAAACTGGTTTCGTGGCAAAGCGGTAATTCGCGTTTATCAAATTGATGCACGGCCCAAGGACTCATTACGTAATTGACGCGCTCGATAATATTGCCCGGATGCCCGCCACGCCCGAGACCTTCGCCGTGGGTATTAAATACAATCGAAACGACATCCTTCATATTATGTTTCGCCATCTGGGCGGCAAAATGGGATTGTAATCGTTCAATCGCCAATGTCGCAGGAATTTGCCCCATGAAGCGGCCCGCATCGGAAAACCCGGTTTGTATGGCAAAGACGCCGCGATCTTTAATATAGTTCCGGTAAACCTCATTGCTCAGCATTTTACCGATAATCCGCCCGCCATTATTGAGCGCGTCGGCCGTTTCGAATAAGGGGGAAATATCGAGATGTTTCTCAAGCCCGTATCGCCGCGCGAGATAGAGCATGCCCAGCGGGGTCAGGCTGTCCTCACATTCAGCGATGAGCAGGCGGATAGGGGTTTCGTCGTCTATATATTTATGGATCTGCGCCGTCAGGATCATCTTCTCATGCGCCGTTGATTTTTCCAGTGCAAGGGAGGCAAAATTGACGGGTTGCGGCTTGACATTCTTAGCCAATTTCGAGGCTCGCATCAGAAGCGTTCGGTTATCCACGCTTTTGTCTGAAATCCCGAATACGGCCTTCACGCCGGAGACGACATGGCGGTTATTCAGGCGGAAATGAATACGCGCTGTGCCGAGGCCAAAGGCGATCATTTGCGAACGCAGGCAGATAAGGTCTTTGATAAGGCTATTGGATTGAGCCCCCGCAATCGCTTTTTTGATCAGCGGCATGGCAGGTTTCAGATTCAAAAAACGCCGGGTTGATCTGCGGGTTAGATTGTTGGCGGCAGCAACGAGGTTTTCCGGATCTGTGATGTCTTTTTCAAACAGGATTAAATCTCGCTCGGCGCTTTCATGGGCATCAGATAATTTAGCGGCGAGCCTATCCAGCGCGGCTTTACCTTTGGAGTCCAGCTTGCCTTTATTTTGAATTTTTTGGGCCGCTTTTTTATAACGGCAAAGCTGGTCGCGTTTTTCTTGTAGCCTCAAGCGCAAGGCGTCGCCCCATGTAATATCGGTGCGCCCGTCAATATCATAACCGACCCAGCTATAGATATCGACAAGATGCGGCGTCAGGCTTGTCCATTTATCGGGAAAGGCTTTGCGCGCTATGTCGAGTATTTTTATATTGATACCGCAAAGCGCCTCTTGCATCCGCTCTATCGCGGCCTGGGTTTCGCCGTGTTCTTCCTGCAAGGTCGGCGCGCGCTTGGGCAGATATGGATAGGTTTTGAGCTGGCTTACCTGAGCGGCGTAATCTCCGTCCTTGAAAGAGGCGATTTGGCCAAGGCAATTACGGATATCGCGAGAGAGCGAGAAGGTCGGATGGGCCGTCAAGACAATGCCAAGACCCGGTTTCTGCGCCCAGTTTTTGAACGATTTGAATCCCTTGGCGGCTTCTTTTGCCGCGATATCTACAATCACTTTGTCCATCGCCCGGAGGCTTCGCACATTGGCGCGGCTGCGCAGGCGGCGGGCCCGGTCTATGGCCGCTTTGTCCGAGATGGATTTGACGAGGGCTTCAATATCGCGAAAGGCAACAGCGCGGTCTTCGACATCTTTGGAAATGTCATAGGCGAGCAGTTTGACTGCATTGGATTGTGGATCAGAGGCAATACGGCCATGATGTTCACGGAGCTGATTTTGTAGGCGTGTTAAAAGCCCTGTGGCATCGGATCTGCGGGCGATGTGAGGCTCCTTGGTTAGAGAAATTTGGCCATAGCGGCGGCTGTATCGAGCATCCGGTTGGAAAAACCCCACTCATTATCATACCAAGATAACACGCGGATAAGGTTGCCGTCCATCACAACCGTTTCGCCCGTCATCAGGCTAGAGGAATGAGGGTCATGATTAAAATCAATCGAGACAACCGGATCGTCAATAACCTGAATGATGCCTTTCATCGGGCCGGAGACCGCTTTACGGAACGCCGCATTGACATCATCGGCGCTTGTTGATTTTTCTGCATTTATGGTCAAATCAACAACCGACACATTCGGCGTAGGGACTCGGATGGCTCTGCCGTCAAGCTTACCTTTAAGCTCGGGAATTACGAGGCTGATAGCTTTAGCCGCGCCAGTTGATGTCGGAATCATTGACAAGGCTGCAGCGCGCCCACGATTATAATCTTTGCGGTGGATAGTATCGAGCGTAGGTTGGTTGCCTGTATAGGCGTGAACTGTGGTCAAAAATCCGTTTACAATGCCAAATGTGTCATGCAAGACCTTGGCAATTGGGGCGAGGGCATTGGTTGTACATGAGCCATTGGAGACTACGAGGTCATCTTTTGTGAGTGTTTTGTCATTCACGCCATAGACAATCGTTTTATCTGCATTATTGCCGGGCGCGGAAATCAATACGCGCCGGGCACCGGCAGCCAGATGTTTGGCCGCCGCATCACGCGCTGTGAAAATTCCGGTGCATTCCATGACGATATCAACATCATTATCCGCCCAGTTTTGATCTTCAAGATTGCGAATGGCCGTGACTTGAATAGGGCCTTTGCCAATATCCAGCGTAGTGTCTGTATGTTTGACTGTGCCGCTAAAACGCCCGTGGACGGAGTCATATTTCAGCAGATGGGCGAGATTATCCGTAGAGGATAGATCATTGATCGCGACGACTTTTATATCTTTGCGGCCGCTCTCTTCCAGAGCGCGCAAAACATTACGCCCGATACGGCCAAATCCGTTGATCGCAATTTTAGTTGTCACAATTTATCTCCTAGATGTCGGGTGGAGCTGTCACTATTGCATTTCCATTGAAAGCGAAAGTGGGTAAATCATCACAGGCTATAAAAGCGATAGGTGATTGATATTTCTGCGCTTACATCTTAACTGATATCTATGACCAAACTCAAAATTTATCATGATGTGGCCAAGCAAATTGCGGCGGTGATGGAGGGCGAGCCATCCCACACCGCCCGTTATGCGACGGCGGCCTGTTTGCTCTTTGAGGCTTTTGATTATTATTTTTGGACGGGATTTTACCTTGTTGACCTGGACAAGCCGGGCGAACTTGTCATCGGGCCTTATCAAGGCTCATTAGGGTGTTTGCGTATACCATTTGGTAAAGGCGTATGCGGCGCGGCGGCGCAAAGCGGTAAAACCGTTATGGTCAATGATGTCCATGCTTTCCCCGGCCATATTGCCTGTGACAGCCGCTCTCATTCTGAAATTGTTGTGCCGATTTATGACGTCGAGGGAAAGCTGGCCGCGGTTCTGGATGTGGATTCCTTGGAGATTGGGTCTTTTGATGCCGAGGACAAAGCTGGGCTGGAATCGATTTGCAAGACTTTGCTCGCGTAGGGTTTCGATTTTTGAATAGGCCTTGCTCGCAAGGTAAAGCCTTTGAGATATGGGTGATAACCTTCGAAACAGGAGTTAACCTTTTCAAGTTTGTTAAAGATATATCACACACCTCTCGAATAGCGAAATATGCACCCATAAAAACAGTCTATTTTCTACGTCTATTTTGTTTAGAAAAATTCAACCGACGTTGCCTGACAATATGACGCTTCTGAATTTCAGATTGCGCAACATATAATTCGGAAAACCTTGGAAAATAGAAATCCCTAGCCAAATGCAAATCTATGAGACAGTTCAACAAAATCACAATAAATGCAATCCAGTAAATTGTTGTCAATGGCATATAAGTTGTCAAAGAATAAGCAGGCTCCTGCGCAAAAACTGACATGGTTATTGCGATCAGAATTAGAGCGGTTCCAAGATTGTTTTTTACCCACACCCAACCGACTTGTCGCGGAAACATCGCATTAAAACTGCTCACATTGATAGCGCCGGGTAAAATCTGGGAGACAATATCAAAGATAAGCGGCTTGAACCAACGATTGGATAGGATTAACCAACTTGCATTCAGCACCATCAGCAAGATGTAAACACGGATAAAGTTTTCTGGGTATAATATCTGAAATGCGAGATAGACAATAATCACAGTTTGAAAAACCAGGAATACAGATTCAAGCCTGAATAAGTTCTTATCGTGGTAATCTAGAAATCGGAGTAATTGGTTTTGTGTCTTTGGAGTCAGTCCGACACAATCTATATGATTGTTGATGATATGCAAAATCTCATTGTAACGTATGTCAAATATCCGAATATCGCCTACATAAAACCTAAAAAATGTCAAAAAATAAACTGCAAATGCCAAAATAGATATCAAAGGGTATTGTGCGTCTGTCATGCCGACAGGTTTTGTAATAATACCAAGAGTTTTAAAGGCGATATCTACCTGAGAAATTGCTGAAAAAGTTCCTGCTGTAAATAAAATCAACCAAACATTTTTGATCGCATTATTGGAGTTTGTAGATGCTGCGGTGATGAAATCACGAACAACTTTGTTGGTTTCATCAATTTTCATAAGCCAACCCCGTTACAGAATATATTATACATGGACGAACCCGCTAGCCTGCACAAATATTATCTTTAAAGGAATTTGTTTGAGGTGAAAGTCATATAAGACGCATAGGCTTGTCATATATTTACCACGCTTGTTATTTATTTTTCATTCTGGGCGTAATTTCATTTGCCTTGTTTTCTTCATTACTTATTCTGGCCCGACCTATGTGGCAATCAGGAAACATTTTATGAAATCCCGATTATTTTGGATGATAGTGACGGGATTGGCGCTGGCGCTGGCTTTACTTGCCGCCGTACAAGCAACGGGTTTTTTGTCAAAAACGGCTGCGACCAATAACCCGCCTCCCGCATCTGCGAGTCCCCCCGCAAGTTCTGAGGTGCTTGATACGGGAATCACGCCGGTTATTTTCCGTACAATCAATGAATATGGGATAGCGCCTGCCCGCAAATTACGCCTGAACGGTACGAGCGAGCCTAATTCTGTGCTTATCTTGCTCAATCGCAATGAACGTGTGCGGCAAATAAAGGCGGATGAGGACGGCATTTGGAGCCTTGATATCGATGTCACTCCCAGGCAGTCCATGGTGCTGGAAATGGTCATGTTTGTCGAAGGGGGGCTGAATGTGCGCGGCGACGAGACGGTGTTTCGTATTCCTGTGCCGGTCAGTGAAGGCGAAGATAATGACGTCGTCAAACCTGCCCTGATAATGGTTAGCGCCCCCGGCGGGCCGACGCGGATCGTGCAAACGCCCTTTGGCGGTAGCCCAACGGACGGCCCGCTCTCTATGGGGCCGATCGATTATGATGATAGCGGCGGGGTGATTTTCTCCGGCACGACAGCCGAAGAAGGACGCGTAAGAATTTATGCCGGCGGGGCTGCAATCGGCGAGACCCGGGTTGGCGCAGGCGGGCGATGGAACTTCATCGCCGGTAAAATGCTGCCGCTCGGGGAATATGATATTGCCGCTGAGCTGATAAAAACCGACGGCGTTAGGGCGCGGGTCAGCGTGCCTTTTGAGCGCCTACCGCCCTCGCGCAAAACCGATATATCGCCTTCGGACGCGCCTGATGTGCGCTATGAGCCCTTTCGCTGGCAGGTAAGGCGGCGGCTTTTAGGCGGCGGAACGCAATATACGGCAATCTTCGCGCCCGCAGAGGCCGAGAGCTTGGTCGTTAGCGAGTAATTATTGCGAGATTGTGCCGCTGCTGGCTCTGCGCGGATCGACTTTGGTGCCTTCGGAGACGTAATCCTGTCCCTGTACAATGATGCGGGTGCTATCCGGCAAGCCCGTGACCCAAACACCGTCCATATCTTCGTCAATGGTTTTAGTCACGGCAAAGCGGACAATATCATCATAATCAAGATAGCGGATACCCACCGTTCCGGCATTATTGAGCGAGAGGATTTTGGACGGCACATGTTGGGCTTTAACACTGCCCGCGCCAAGCCTAATCGTCGCTGTCACGCCGCCTTTGAGCTTTAATGCTTTATTTGGCACCGCAATTTCGGCGCGGAAGGTGCGGGTTGAAGGATTGGCCCGGCTCTCGATAAAACGAATAGTTCCAGTGAGCGTCTCGCCTGTTGCTAAAATGATATCAGCGTCATCACCAAGCTTGATTGTGCCGATTTGTGTTTCGCTGAGCTGCGCAACGACAATGAGCGGATCCATTTCTATCAGCTTACCGCAAGCCTGGCCGGGGCCAAGATAATCGCCGATCTCTGCCATCTGGCTATCAAATATCCCGGCAAAGGGTGCGCGCATATTGACATTATCCAGCTCGATTTCAGCCTGTTTAACAGCGGCTCTTGCACCGTCCACAGCGGCTTGCAAAGATTTTAGCTGGATCGCGGATTTATACCCCTTATCGACAAGCGTTTGTGTGGATTGCTGATCAAACTCGCGGGCTTCGAGATTGGCGCGGGCTTGATCGAGATTAGCGCGGCGCGCATCGACATCTTGGCGGCAGAGCAGAGCGCCGCGCCTGACGAAGCTGCCTTCTTTGACGGGCGTTGATTTCACAAGCCCCGCCGTTTCGGCTTTGACCTCTACCACGCGGTTGGCTTCGGTGCGGCCATAAAGTTGGATTTGCCCCAAGTGGTCTTCAGCAGTACGAGGCTCGATCACGACAGCGGGCATAACGGCCTCAACGACCTTTTTAGGCGCAGGCGCAGTATTGGCTGCATCTTTGGAATTGCTCCAAAACCAGAGCACAATGACCACAATCGCGGCGACGGCAAAGATATAGGATTTGCTAAGTTTCATATTAAGTTTTTAGGGCCCTTTAGATGGCTTCACATGGCAGAATTCACATTACGCCAGAATAATCGTGAAATTCACAAACGCAACTGACAAATCTGCAATTTCGCGGGTCAAATATGCATGGGTTAATACATTCGTAACGCGAATCATAAACGGTCACACAACTACCGGGAGGCGTTCTATGACCAATAATACTACTAAGTTTGCGAAGACTGTTATTTGGAGCACATTGTTGCTGACGATGGCAGGATGTAAGACCGTCAATAATGGCGCGAATATGGCACCAGATATCGTGACCGATTCTATCAAACTCAATGAAGCTTATAATAATACGTCTAATGCTATTATTCTTAAAAATATTTTACGCGCGCGCGATAGGTGGCCTACAAGCTATACAACTCTTTCAGGAATAGATTCCAACCCGACGGCATCTGATACAACGGGCTTTTCGTTTTCCCCCTTGGGTTTGGGCAATGCACCGCTACCTTTTTCAGCAAGTGGATCCACATATAACTCTGTAAGAGGAAGTGGTAAGAGTTATAAAATCAGCCCCTTTGCTGCGAGTACAGATGAAGGCGGCAAGTCCCTTTATAGCGCTATCTCCAAGAAAACCTTTCAGGGATATATGCAAGCCTGGCCACAAGATGTGGTTACCCTTTTGATGGTACAAGATGTATCAGTTGTTGGGCGCAGTCAAGACAATGCATATAATGACGGGGAAAATCAATATAAATTCGTGGCGGACATTGCAGGACTGCTGGGTGTTCATCCGCAAAATTTTAACCTAAAAAAAGACCTTAAAATTGTTGAAAAAACCAGCCAAGACCCATCTTGCACCACACAAACACTATCATTTGATCAAATAATTCATACAAAAAATCCTGCTATAGCAAATATTATAGCTTTAAAGAAGGAATTAAAGGGAAAACTCACACTTGAGCGGTCGTCCGATAAGAATGAAGTTACATTAAAATCTTGCGAAACTTTGGATAAAAAGCCGGTGTTTACTTTGTCAGAGGCAGCAAAGCAAAAATCAATGTACGGTGCATCAAATACTGTGCCAAAGCTCAATTTCAATCTTAAATCATTTGACGGCATGATTTATTATTTGGGAGAGGTTGCGCGTATGACAGATCAAAATGTAGTTGTTAGTCCTTGCGACTCCATCGTGCCTTTGCCTTATGGCGGTTATACCAAGATAGATACTCTTGGGCCAATTTTCAAAATTGTTAATGCCAAATATGCACAGCCAGTTTCCTATGCGGCTCGAGTTGAGCATGACGGCGAAAACTATGTGGCAGTTCCTAATTTTATGCGCTCCAACAGTCAAAATAACTGCCCAGCTGAAAGAACATCGACGGTATTATCGTTGCTGACTCAACTCTTAATACTTAATCAATCCAGTGAATTCCTAAAAGCGCCTGAGAATACAATCATTCGCTAAACCACCCTCACCCCCATAACCCAAATCAGGGTTGAAATCCCCGCCTTAGCGGCTAGTGTCGGCGGTAGGTTTCCTGAGGGGGATAGTTTGAGCGATATCATAGATCAGTTGGATGCCCGCCGCGATGAGGCGGAGATGGGCGGCGGCGCGGCCCGGATTGAAAAACAACATGCCAAAGGCAAATTAACGGCGCGCGAGAGGCTGGAGCTTCTGCTCGACCCTGGTTCATTTGAAGAATTTGACATGTTCGTGCGGCACCGTTCCACTGATTTCGGGATGGACAAAACCCATTATCCGGGCGACGGCGTGGTCACCGGATGGGGCACGATTAACGGGCGAAAAACCTTTGTCTTCGCGCAGGATTTCACCGTCTTTGGCGGCTCGCTCTCGGAAACCCACGCCCAAAAAATCTGCAAAGTGCAGCAAATGGCGATGAAACAAGGCGCGCCAATAATCGGCCTGAACGATAGCGGCGGGGCGCGTATTCAAGAAGGCGTTGCCGCGCTGGCGGGCTATACCGATGTTTTTCAAAATAACATTCTCGCTAGCGGCGTTGTCCCGCAAATCAGCGTCATTATGGGGCCCTGCGCGGGCGGGGCGGTCTATTCACCGGCGCTGACGGATTTTATTTTTATGGTGCGGGATAGTTCTTACATGTTTTTGACCGGGCCGGACGTGCTTAAAACCGTGACCAACGAGATTGTCACCGCCGAAGAACTCGGCGGGGCCAAAACCCATACGGGTAAATCCAGCGTTGCCGACGGGGCCTATGATAATGATATGGAGGCGCTGGCCGAAATCCGCCGCCTGTTTGATTTTCTGCCGCTCAATAACCGCTCCGGCGTGCCGAGCCGCCCGTTTTATGACAAACATGACCGCATAGACGAGAGCCTTGATACGCTGGTGCCGGATAATCCGAACCTGCCATACGATATGTGTGAACTGGTCGAGAAGATCGCTGATGAAGGCGATTTTTTTGAGATCCAGAAAGACTTTGCCAAAAATATCCTGACCGGCTTTATCCGCCTTGAAGGGCGCACCGTCGGCGTGGTCGCCAATCAGCCCATGGTGCTGGCGGGATGTCTGGACAGTGATGCCAGCCGCAAAGCCGCCAGATTTATTCGCTTTTGTGATTGTTTTGAAATCCCGATATTGTCATTGGTCGATGTGCCGGGTTTTCTGCCGGGCACCAGCCAAGAATATGGCGGGGTGATCAAACACGGCGCGAAACTGCTCTATGCTTACGGCGAGGCAACCGTGCCCAAAGTCACGGTCATCACCCGCAAAGCTTATGGCGGCGCCTATTGCGTCATGGCGCCCAAACATTTGCGCGGCGATATCAATTATGCGTGGCCAAGCGCGCAAATCGCGGTGATGGGGGCCAAGGGGGCGACAGAAATCCTGCACCGCAAAGATTTGGGCGACGCCAAGAAAACAGCGGCCCATATTGCCGATTACGAAGAGAAATTCTTAAGCCCGTTCAGGGCGGCAGAACTCGGCTATATCGACGCGGTCGTCCAGCCGCACTCAACGCGCAAACGCATCTGCCGCGCCCTAGCCATGCTAAAAGACAAAGACCTAAAAAACCCATGGAAAAAACACGGGAATTTGCCGTTGTGATAATGGACAAACCCACCCCCCATATCCGTGCATCCCAGCGAAGGCTGGGACCCAGCTATCCCGCAGGCGGCAACAGATACGATGAAAATTCCTTTGGTCATTTTTGGCAAAAAATAGGGACACTGGGTTTCTGCCTTCGCAGGAATGAACGGGGTTTATAGGAGTTAAAATGTACAGAGCATTCTTTTTAATTTTAATATTTTTGATGGCTTCGCAGCCTGCGTTGGCGGGTGAGAAAGTAAATATTGATAGTCCTTTTAGGGTTCTGGAATACAATACTGTCTCGAATTCATATGGCGAAAGAGCAACTTTTATTCTAATGAATGTTCGAAAAAAGGGAGATATGGGGTGGATACAGGCAGATCTTATTCATAAGTCAGAAATAGCTCAATATATGAATGGATTAGATGCTATTCGCATAAAGGAAAAACACGTTGATGGATATATAGCTGCTATTAATAAATTTTTATCATGGGAAGAAATTGCGAAACGCGATAAAGATAACTTTGATAAAGATATTGTCCAAGTAAATAAGATTAAATTCAAATTTCATTCGGGAAATGAGAATTCACATTATCTTGTTATGGCATTTTGTGCTGTTGCAACATGTGTAGAGCCTCAATTTGTTTTTGACAGAGAAAATGCTGTTCTCTTGAAAGTATTTTTTGAAGATTGGAAAAATGATAAGCTGAATTATTCCATAGCAGAAGAAATTGATAGCAAGTATAAATGATAAAAAAAATACTCATAGCTAATCGGGGTGAAATCGCTTGCCGTGTTATTAAAACCGCCAAGACCCTCGGCATCAAGACTGTTGCCGTTTATTCCGATGCGGATAAAAATGCTTTGCATGTGAGCCTTGCCGATGAGGCCATCCATATTGGCGGCTCGCCCGCGAGCGAGAGCTATCTTGTCATGGATAAAATTCTTGCGGCTATTAAAGACAGCGGCGCAGATGCTGTGCATCCGGGTTATGGCTTTCTGTCTGAAAATGCTGAATTTGCCAAGAAATTGGCCAAATTAAAGATCGCCTTTATTGGGCCGAATCCTGTCGCGATTACCTCTATGGGCGATAAAATTGCGTCTAAGAAATTGGCGATAGAGGCGGGGGTGACGACTGTGCCGGGTCATATGGGGCTGATTAAAGATGCGGATGAAGCCGTTAAAATCTCGAAACAAATCGGTTATCCGGTGATGATTAAAGCTTCGGCGGGCGGCGGCGGCAAGGGTATGCGCATTGCCCATAATGATACCGAGGCGCGCGAGGGTTTCGCTTCGTCTAAGAATGAGGCCAAATCTTCCTTTGGTGATGACCGTATCTTTATTGAGAAATTTATTACCTCGCCCCGCCATATTGAAATTCAGGTGCTCGGCGATAAACACGGTAATATTATTTATCTGGGTGAACGCGAATGCTCCATCCAGCGCCGCCAGCAAAAAGTGATTGAAGAAGCGCCTTCGCCATTTTTGGACGAAACCACTCGCCAGAAAATGGGCGAGGAAGCCGTGGCCCTCGCGCGCTCTGTCGATTATGACAGCGTCGGGACGGTAGAATTTATTGTCGATAGTGAGCGCAATTTTTATTTCCTCGAAATGAACACGCGGTTGCAAGTCGAGCACCCCGTCACCGAATTAATTACCGGCGTAGATTTGGTTGAGCAAATGATCCGCTCGGCGCAAGGTGATGAATTAAATATTAAACAAGACGATGTCGAGTTAAACGGCTGGGCGCTTGAATCGCGCATTTATGCCGAAGACCCTTATCGGAATTTCCTGCCCTCTATTGGCCGTCTCAAACGCTACCGCCCGCCCGCCGAAGGGACGCTGCCTAGCGGCGCGATTATCCGAAATGACGCCGGCGTTTATGAAGGCGGTGAAATTTCGATGTATTACGACCCGATGATCGCCAAATTATGCACATGGGGCGAGGATCGCGGCATAGCGATTGCGGCGATGCGGGGCGCGCTTGATATATTCGAGCTAGACGGCATTGGCCATAATATTCCGTTCCTGCAAGCGGTCTATGACCATGACCGATTTGAGCGCGGCGACATCACCACCGCCTTTATCGCCGAGGAATATCCGGACGGATTTATGGGCGCGGAGGTCAATTCAGGCCATACCCGCAAAATCGCGGCGGTCTGCGCGTTGATGTTCGATATCTCCGAACACCGCGCCGCCAAAGCCACAGGCAGTCTTGCCAATCACGCCCGCCATATTCCCGATGAATGGGCGGTTCAGATTGGAGACACCCATTACACAGCCGATATTAACGGCGAACAGGGGCTGCGCACGATTGTCATAAATGACGAGAGCGACAAAGCCGCGCTTGAAATGGAAGTGCTGACCAATTGGAAACCGGGCCAATCCCTAGTGCGGGCTTTTGTCGATAATCAGCCCTTTAACTTCAAAGCCAAAAAATGCTCCGAAGGCTACCGCGTTTGGCACAGAGGCTGCGAATTTAAAGTCTGTGTCCGCACCCCGCGCGGCGCAGAACTGGCCAAATTAATGCCTGTGAAAATCCCGCTCGATACCTCCAATCTCCTGCTCTGCCCGATGCCCGGCGTCATCGTCTCTGTCATGGTCAAAGAAGGCGACGAGGTCATGGACGGCCAAGCCCTCGCCGTGGTTGAGGCCATGAAAATGGAAAATACATTGCGCGCCGAGAAACGCGGCGTGATTTCGAAGATCAATTGCGAAGCGGGGGATAACCTCGCTGTGGACGCAGTGATTATGGAATTTGGCACGGGCTAACAATAATGTCATCCCGGACTTGATCCGGGACCGACCCTTTTACTGTAAATGTAGAATATGCGTTTTGCGTAAGCTTCGGGCAAAGTCGGGTGATGAGGGAAATAAAGTAGAAATAGGTCTCAAGCACCAATTTCCCCTTTCCTCATGATCTGTCATTCCGGGGCTGCGCAGCAGAACCCGGAAGGTCGAGAGGTTGAGAGCCCACTCTAATATGGTTCACATAGGCTCGACCTTCCGCATCTTCGGCTATGCCTACGTGTGGAATGACAGGGTGGATGAAAAGGTTAGATTCTGAGTTTAGCTTTGTTAGTTATGCGTTATTGAAAAATATATCATAGGCTCTTAAACGGGTGCTATGGACGCGCTTGTCACAGATACGGCCCTCAAGCCCTTTAATCCGCCCGCTTGGATGCGTAGCTCGCTTGTGCAGACAGGGCTGGCGTCATTGAAATACCGTAAGCGCGGGAAGAATCCGATGCTGGACGCCGCCGAGAAACGCGTGCTGCACTGCGAAGACGGTGTCCGCCTGCTCGGGAGTTATTCCCCTAACCCGGCCCATAAAGCACTCGTGATTTTTCTCCATGGCTGGGAGGGCAGTCAAGACAGCACCTATGTCGCGTCTTGTGGGCGTCATGTTTATAATCAGGGCGCGTCTGTGTTTCGCCTCAATTACCGCGACCACGGCGACAGCCACCATCTTAATGAAGGCCTATTTTTCTCGACATTGTTTAACGAGGTTTTCGAAGCCGTGAAACAGGCGGCTGACCTCGCGGGCGAGGCGCCGGTCTATATTGTTGGCTTTTCGCTGGGCGGAAATTTTTCCCTCCGGGTTGCAAGGTCATTGCGCGATTTGACGATCAAGAACCTAGAGCATATTTTCGCGATCAGTCCTGTCGTCGATCCTTGGGCCGCTGCGCCGCTCATTGATAAAAATCCACTTTATCGCCGCTACTTTCTGAAAAAATGGACCAAATCCTTGCGCAAAAAGCAGGCGCTTTTTCCTGAGCTTTATGATTTTGACGAGATCATCAAAGCCAAGCGCGTTCTCGGCATGACTGAAAAAGTCATACCGCTTTATTCGCGCTACCCGACCATGGAGGCTTATTTTAAGGCCTACCGTGTTGACCCTCATGATCTGAAAACCTGCCCTGTGCCGATCAGTATTATAACGGCGGCGGATGACGGCATCATTCCGTCCGGCGATATTATGAAATTGGAACTTAATGATAATGCCCGCCGTATCATTCATGATTACGGCGGGCATAATGGGTTCTTTCAAAGCTTGACGGGGCCAACATGGTATGATGATTACATCTCGAACATAGTTTTTGGATTATCATGACATTTATCATCATCATTATTGCATTGGTTTTTATTATGTTTTTCCTCCTCGGCCTGAAGTCGCAAAAGGGTAAAGCCAAGGGATTGGTGGAGGGGCATTTGGCCGAACCGGGCTCTGCGCCCAATTGTGTTTCATCTGAGATTGATGTGCAGCCGGAGCGAAAAGTTGCTCCGCTTCAGGGGTCTATGAAGGCGATTAAAACGGCTATCGTCGCAACCGGTGGCACGGTTACGTCAGAATCACGCAATTATCTCTCGGCCACCTATATGTCCAAGATTTTTAAATTCGTCGATGATGTTGAAATCCGTCATGACAAAGAGGATATTTATCATATCCGCTCAGCCTCTCGCGTCGGCTATTCCGACCGGGGTATGAACCGCAAACGTGTGGAAATTATCCGCGCGGCTTTAGAGAGTTAAACCTATCATGCCCCAAAAAATTGATTACGATAAAGTTAAATCCCTTGTGACAGAATTATTGACGGCTTTGGGCGAAGACCCGGCCCGCGAAGGCCTGAAAGAGACGCCGCGCCGCATTGCTAATTTCTGGCGTGAATTTATTGAATATGATGCGGGCAAGCTCGACACGACTTTCTCCGCTGTCAAACATAACCAGATGGTTGCCGTCACAGGGATGAAAGTTTGGTCGATGTGCGAGCACCATATGCTCCCCTTCTGGTGCGATGTTTCAATTGCTTATATTGCTGATGACAAGGTGCTCGGCCTGTCTAAATTTGCCCGTATTGCCCATAAACACGCCCATAAACTGACCCTGCAAGAACAACTTGTTTCCGATATTGCCAATGAAGTGAAAGTAATCTTGGGCACCGATGATATTGCGGTCATGGCCAAAGGTGAGCATCTGTGCATGACCATGCGCGGCATCCAAACCCCGCACCGCATGATTAGCTCGGCTCTATCGGGAAAGTTTCATCAACCCGAACAACGCGCCGAATTTTTCCGTCTGGTGGATTAGCGCGGGCTGGCCTATAGTCTTCCTATTATAAGGAGAACGCCATGCCAAAATTAACCGGAAACTGCTTGTGCGGCCAAGTCAGCTTTGAAGCTGTCGGAGATATCGCAATGCAAGGCAATTGCCATTGCACGGATTGCCAACAAATATCAGGCTCCGCTTTTGCAACATTGGTCTTTATGAAAGACGAGGATGTCAAAATCACGGGCGAAACCAAGCGGTTCGAACATACGGTCGATAGTGGCAATAAGCTGACAAAAGATTTCTGCCCGAATTGCGGGTCTCAAATGTTTGGCGGAAATTTGGCCCGCCCCGGGATGATAGCGATTAAAGCTGGCGGGATAAACGAAAAAGAGAACATTAAGCCGCAATTTAATGTCTATGCCAGCTCAAAAATTCCTTGCACGATTATGGATGAGAGCATCCCGGCTTTTGATAAGATGCCGGGATAATATGGTATTCACGAAGCGCGATTTATTAAAAGCCGGGGGTTTGGCCGCCTTAGGGCTGGGGGCCGCCGCTTGCGCGCCGCAAGCTGAGTCCAAGCCGCCAGCTACAACGTTTAAATCCATCACCGGAAAAGCCGTTCCGATTTCCGCCGCCGACCATCAATCGCGCACCGAAAAAGCCCAGCGCCTGATGCAGGCGCAAGGCATTGGTGCGCTCATTATCGAAGCCGGGGCGAGCCTGCGGTATTTCACGGGTATTCAATGGTGGCGCAGTGAGCGCCTGACCGCTGCCATCATTCCTGCCGAGGGCGTGATTGCGATTGTCACGCCGCATTTCGAAGAACCCAGCATTCTCGAGAGCCTGAAAATTGGCGATGATGTACGCGTCTGGCATGAGCATGAAAATCCGCATGGGCTTGTGGCCGGGATATTAAAAGACCGCGGCGTCACTTCGGGTAAAGTCGCCTTTGAAGACACAGTGCGCTTCTTCGCCGTGGACGGGCTTAAGCAAGCTGCTCCGCACTATGACATCGTCTCGGGCGGGCCGATTGTCTGGGGCTGCCGTATGTTTAAATCGGCGGCAGAGCTGGCCCTGATGCAACTCGCCAATGACGTCACCATGGCTGCTTACCGCCGCACTATTCCGCAAGTGGATAAGGGCATGACGCCCAAAGATATCAGTAGCATTATGAATAAAGCCACGCGCGAACTTGGCGGTTCGCCTGAATTTTCAATGGCCTTGATTGGCGAGTCCAGTGCCTATCCGCATGGCTCGGGCAAACCGCAAATGGTTCAAGATGGAGATATCGTTCTCATGGATTGCGGGGCCCATGTGCAGGGTTATCAATCCGACATTTCGCGCACTTTTGTTTATGGCGACCCGACAAAACGCCAAAGAGAGGTCTGGAATCTTGTCCGTGATGGCCAAGCTTTAGCTTTCGAAACCGCGCAACTCGGTACGCCCACAGGCCATATTGATGACACCGTGCGTAAACTCTATGAATCCAAAGGCTTTGGCCCGGATTATAAAACGCCCGGCCTGCCGCACCGCTTGGGCCACGGCATTGGTCTTGAGGGTCATGAACAGGTCAATTTCGTGCGCGGGGAAACGGCCAAGCTTGCCCCCGGCATGTGCCTGTCCAATGAACCGGGGCTTTATATTTACGGCGAATTTGGAGTCCGGCTAGAGGACTGTCTCTATATGACCGAGGCCGGGCCAAAATATTTCAGCCCGCCGCCGACATCTCTGGATGATCCGATAGGGTAAATTATTTTCCATATTGCGCCATATTCTGACTTTTCAATTCGGCGTGTCTGGGATAATCCTTGGGCATAATTTCCTTCTCTTTTGAGCTTGCTATGTTTGACACCTTATCTCCCAGTCCTAACGATCCCATCATGGCGATTATGGCGCAATGCAAGGCGGATGAGCGCGCCCATAAAATTGACCTCGGCGTCGGTGTTTATAAAGACGCGACCGGGCATACGGCGATTTTAAAATCCGTCAAATTGGCCGAAGAAATGTGGGGCCGTGAGGAACTGACCAAAACCTATGTCGCGACAACGGGTAATGCCGATTATTGCCGCCATATGCTCGACCTTATACTCGGCGCGGATCATCCGGCGCTCGGCGAAGGCCGGATGGCTGCGGCGCAAACGGCGGGCGGCTCAGGGGCATTGCGGATTGGCGCGCAGCTGATTTTTGCCGCCTCGCCAGACGCAAAAATATGGGCCAGCACGCCGACTTGGGCCAACCATGTTCCGCTGATTACCAGTACGGGCTTGGTCATGGAGAGCTATCCCTATTATAACCGCGAAACGCTCGGTGTGGATTTCGAGGATATGCTCGATCATCTGTATAAACATGCTGTGCGCGGCGATGTCGTGCTCCTGCACGGATGTTGTCATAACCCGACCGGGGCTGACCTTTCGCTGGAGCAGTGGGATCGCCTCGCCCCGTTTATGGCCGAGCGCGGCCTGTTACCCTTTATTGATCTGGCCTATTTTGGCCTAGGTAAGGGCATGGCTGAGGATAGTTACGGCGTTAGAAAGGTTATGGAACATGTGCCGGAAATGCTGCTCGCGGCAAGCTGTTCCAAAAACTTTGCGCTCTACCGCGAACGCACGGGCTTTATCGCCGCCCTTGCCAAGACGTCGGACAAGGCCGCAATTATCAAAAGCCAATTTGGCACCATCCAGCGCACGTTAATTTCCATGCCGCCCGATCACGGCGCGGCCATAGTCGTGCGTATTCTGGGCGATGATAATTTGCGCGGTATTTGGCAGGCGGAACTGGACGAGATGCGCGGGCGCATGATCGGTCTTCGTCAGCTTCTCTCCGAAGCGCTTAATGTGCAAGGCGGGGAAGCTATGTCTGCTGCGATCAAAGGACAGAACGGCATGTTCTCAACCTTGCCGCTAAGTCCCGCTCAAGTCGAACGCCTGCGTATTGACCACGCCGTCTATCTAATTAGCTCTGGCCGAATGAATATAGCCGGCGCCAATGCCAGCAATATCCCGCGCCTAGCCGAAGCTATTCTGGATGTGCTTTAGGTTATTAGATAATCACGGTTTCTGTCATTCCGGGGCCGCGCGGAATGACAAGGAGGGGTAATGACGAACGAGCGAGAGACATTAAAGACTTCCTCATCCTGAGGCGACGCAAAGCGTCAGGACTCGAAGGATCGGCTTAATGAGGCAACAGTCCTTCGAGACGTTCGCTAACGCTCACTCCTCAGGATGAGGGGGAGGCGCACGCTCTGGGATTTTTAGGCCGTTCGCCAACGAGGCCGCTAATCAATCACGAAATCATCCAAGCGATAGCCCGGGTCGGGATATTGCGGGTTCATTTTTTCTAGCGTGTCTTTGACGATACCGGAGATAATCGCTCCGCGCACGGCTCGGCTGTCGGAGGGGATGATGTGCCACGGGGCGCGCTCCGTTGAGGTGCGCTGCACCATGGTTTCATAAGCTTCCATAAATTCCGGCCAGAGCTTGCGGTCTTCGAGATCGCCGGGATTGAATTTCCAGCGTTTACGCGGAGTTGCCAAACGGTCGCGTAAGCGTTCGGCTTGGGTGTCTTTGGACATATTGAGCATGAATTTCAGAATAATCGTGCCGTTTTCGGCAAGGTGCTTTTCAAAATTATTGATCTGCTCATAGCGTTGCTCGACTTTGTCTGCGGGTGCAAAATTACGCACTTTAACGATCAGCACATCTTCGTAATGGCTGCGGTTAAAGACCGTAATCTGCCCGGCCTTGGGGCAGACGTCATGTACGCGCCAGAGATAATCATGGGCGAGTTCGGTTTTGCTTGGCGCTTTAAAGCTGGCGACAGTGACATTAAGCGGCGGGGTGCGGTGGAAGATGGCGGCGGTTGTGCCGTCCTTGCCGGAGGTATCCATGCCTTGCAAGACAATCAAAACACTGCGCTTAGCTTCGCCGTAAAGCCGGTGAGCGAGGGGGGCTATGGCTTTGGCGTTTTCCCGGATGGCTTCGCGCGCGGCGGTTTTAGTTTCGAAAATATCCACGCGGGTGGGGCAAGCGGAGAGATCAAAATCCGCGCCGGGGGCGGCCATAAAAGTGTCAGACATAAAAGCTCCGGTTAGAATATCTCGGAAGCCTTTCTATCAAGCGCGGCCCAAAGCACAAAGCCTAAAAGTACAGCGGACGGCACGATCCATTGCGGGGCCGGCAGCGGAGCCGGTGAAGGAACATCCGGCAGAGCCATATCCACAGTGCTTAACAAAGTCATCAAGGCCGGGATCTGCGTTGCCGCAATAATTCCCCCGACAAAACAGGCCCCATAGATCAGTCCTTTGCGAAGTTGCGCCGTGCGCTTCGCTTCAGTTTCAATCTTTTGCATCAGGGCATCAGTGAAACCGTCATCACTCGCGGGCGCGGCGTAATCGGCCAGCATGTCTTGAAATAGGTTGTCTTCAGCTTGGGTCATCATATTCATTTTACCGTCTCGTAAGCAGAAAGGAAAGTGCGGAGTTTAGTCTTGCCGCGAAGGACATGGGATTTGACCGTGCCAAGCGGTAAGTCGGCGGCTTTGGCGACTTCGCTATGGCTCATACCGTGGGCAAGGCAGAGGATGACAACGGCGCGGCATTCGGGCGGCAAGCTATCCATCGCGCGGGTAATATCCATTTTCAGCCCGGCGGGGGCGTCTGGCGTGTCGTTCTCAATCTGTCCTTGCGCCAACTCACGCCGCCGCGCCTCTTTGCGGGTATGGTCGATAAAGCTGCGATAGGCGATTTGAAAGAGCCATGATTTTGCGGCATTGGCGTCGCGTAATTTCTCTCGCTGTTCATAGGCCTTCATAAAACTGACTTGCGCCAGATCATCGGCCAAAGCCGTATTGCGGGTCAGGCGGGCCAAAAAACTCCGGATCGCGCCCTGATGGGCGCGAACGAGGTTCTCAAATTCAGGCCCGCCTTGGATAGGCTAGCTCTCAGGGTCTTTGCGGCCGATAAAGGCCCACAAACCGACATAGACCAGCCCGACCAGCAGCGGGAACATGGCGAGGCCGCCAAAGATCTGCTGCGCTTCTTTTTCCGGAATGGCACCTCCGAAGAAAATTGTCGCAACCGCCAAGGCAATCAGAATAAGTCCGGTGCGTAGATCGCCATGTTTACGGCGCGAGCGAATGCCGAGAGCCTTAATCGTCTCTGGGGTTAAAGGTTCGCCTTTATCGACCAAAGACTTCATGACTTCAGTCGCGGCTTGTTGGCTTTTATAGCGGTAACGCGCAACGCCCCAAACAATGACCGGCACTATGGCAAATAGCGCTATGGGTACTAATACTTCTTCCACGATCGTCTCCTTTTATGTGGTTATATGTCTAAGACGTTACGGCTTGGCTATTTGGATGCAGTCTGCGTTAAAATATTTCCCAATTCATTATATCAGGCTATGTTAGTGTATTGATAAGGATATGACCATGAACAGATTTACCGCTCCCCTAATCGCCGCCGCCCTGTCTATTGCCGGGTGTAGCCAAGCTACGGACGCTACGCCAAAAGCCGCTACGAGTGCCGCCGCGTCGGCCATGGAGCGTATCGGTAATTGGGAAGTGGTGAAAGCCGATAGCCATATCAAATTTACGGCTACCCAGCAGGGCGAGAGTTTTACCGGCGAATTTCCCAATTACCGCGTCATGATCAATTTCAAAGAAGACGCGCTGGATAAAGCCAATGTTACAGCGGCCATAGATTTAGGCTCTGTAAAAGCGGGCAATAAAGACCGCGACGGGGCGCTCCCCGGCAAAGATTGGTTCTCGGTCAAAGCTTTCCCCGAAGCGGTGTTCCAATCCGATGATTTCGTCAAGATGGGCGAGGGCCAATATGAAGCCCGCGGCACATTGACGATAAAAGGCAAGTCGCAAGCTTTAACATTGCCGTTTACGCTGGCTATTAACGGGGCATCGGCTGATATGAGCGGACAGGTTACGCTGGACCGCACCTTATGGGAAGTCGGGAGCGGGTCTTGGGCGAGTGGAGATCAGGTTAGCACAGAAGTGACCGTCGATATTAAAATCCATGCCGAAAGCCCGTTTTAGCCTGCTAGCTCGACGCCTCGCGCAGCATTTCCAGTTCCAGCCATTCGGCCTCGCAGGCTTCGAGCGCAGTTTTGGCGATGTCTAAATCGGCGATGGCTTTGTTAAATGCGTCAGGGTCATCGGAGAATAATTGCGGGTCGGCGAGGATGGTTTCAATCACTTTGATGTGCGCCTCATGCTGTTCCATCTCTTTAGGTAATTGCTCCAGACGGAATTTATGTTTGTAGGAGAGTTTGGTTTTTTGCGGCGCGGGCGCTCCTATTTCTTTAGCTTTGGCCTCTTTTGCCGCTTGTGACGCTTTCTTTCGCGCCTGAACGCCGTGTCCGCGTTGCCGCGTCATATCGGTATAGCCTCCCGCATAGACCTGCCAGCGGCCGCCGCCTTCAAAGCCGATTGTGCGCGTGACCGTGCGGTCAAGAAAGTCCCTGTCATGACTAACTACGACAACGGTGCCTTTATAATCGGCGACCAGTTCTTGCAAAAGGTCAAGCGTTTCCAAATCCAAATCGTTGGTCGGCTCGTCCAGCACCAGAAAGTTAGACGGCAGGCGAAGCCCGCGCGCGAGTTGCAGCCGTCCGCGTTCCCCGCCAGATAGGGCATGCAGCGGCGTTCGCGCCTGCTCGGGGGCGAAGAGGAAATCTTTCATATAGCGAATGACATGGACGGAATTATCCCCGACCATGACTTTGTCGCCGCCATTATCGGTCATGGCTTCGGAGAGTGTCCAGTTAGGATCTAAGGTCTCGCGTTTCTGGTCAATGATCAGCGGCAGTAGATTGGTGCCCAAATCTATCTTGCCGTCATCGGCTTCAATCTGCCCCATCATCAGCTTTAATAATGTCGTCTTGCCCGAACCATTGGGGCCGACAATGCCGATCCGTTCGCCGCGCATAATCTTGACCGAAAAATCATCGACGATCATGCGCCCGTCGTAAGCCTTGCTGACATGCTCAAGCTCGGCCACACGCTTGCCGGATTTTTGGCCTTCAGTCACGGTAATGGACGCCGCGCCTTGAACTTTGCGCTGGTCTTTGACTTGCTGGCGCAACGACCCCAAATCTTTCAGCCGTTTCATATTGCGTTTGCGGCGGCCCGAAACCCCGTGGACAACCCAATGCTGTTCGCGGACTATTTTTCGGTCGAGCTTGTGACGACCCAGCTCTTCTTGCTGCAAAAATTCATCGCGCCAATCTTCGAAATGGGCGAAGCTTTTATCAAGGCTTCGCGTTTCGCCTCTGTCCATCCAAACGGTACGGCGAGAGAGGTTTTCGAGAAAGCGGCGGTCATGCGAAATCAGAAGGAGCGCGGAGGAGATATTGGAGAGCTCGCTCTCCAGCCATTCAATGGCGGGTAGGTCAAGATGATTGGTCGGCTCGTCCAGCATCAGAATATCAGGCTCGGGCGCAAGCGTGCGGGCAAGGGCCGCGCGGCGGGATTCGCCGCCTGACATCACGGCCGGGTCTTCAAACCCTGTCAGGCCAAGCGCGTCGAGCAGATAGGGGATGCGTCCGCCGTCATCTGCGCCGACCAACCCGTCTTCAATATAATCGCGAGAAGTTTTGTAGGCCGTAAGGTCAGGTTCCTGCGGCAGGTAACGTATCGTCGTGCCGGGTTTTATGAAGCGATCGCCGCTATCGGCTTCGACGATACCTGCCGCAATTTTGAGCAAGGTCGATTTACCCGATCCGTTTCGCCCAACGAGGCAAAGCCGCTCACGCGGCATGACTGTAAGCTCAGCCCCTTCCAGCAGAGGCGTGGTGCCGAAGGTAAGGTGAATATCAGCGAGGGTTAAAAGCGGAGGTGCCATAGATTTTTCTCGATACGGAGGTAAAAAGCAAAGCTTTTTGGATGCCTTTTACTCAGCCTGTGCTGGCTGCGATTGTTCTTCGAAAATCCAACTATCGATTTTGCTTTCCAGTAAATCCAGCGGCATGCCGCCATTTTCCAGCACGGCATCGTGAAATTTGCGGATGTTGAATGTATCACCCAGCGTCTGGGTTGCCCGCTGCCGCAGTTCGATGATTTTCATTTCGCCGATCTTGTAAGCCAGCGCTTGTCCGGGCCAGCTGATATAGCGCTCGACTTCGGTTTTGATATTGTGCGGGGCGAGGGCGGAGTTCTCGAAGAAGCACGCCTCGGCCTGTTCGCGGCTCCAGCCTTTCCAATGCATGCCGGTATCGACGACGAGGCGGCAGGCCCGCCACATTTCGTAAGTTAATTGGCCAAACTTCTCATAGGGCGTTTTGTAAATCCCCATTTCGGCGGCGAGCTTTTCAGCGTAAAGTCCCCAGCCTTCGCCAAAGGCATTGGGATATAGATTTTGCCGGAAGCGCGAGACGTTTTTTAGCTCCTGCCCCAGCGCGATTTGGTGGTGATGTCCGGGAACGCCTTCATGGGCGGTCAAAGCGGGCAGATTATAAAGCGGGCGGTTTTTAAGGTTGCTGGTATTGACGACATAATTGCCTGCGCGGTGTTGTTCGGGATTGCCGCCCCAATAACGGCCCGTAGTATAATTTGCGGCGATTTCTTTAGGTACAGCCATGACGCCGTATGAGAGTCGAGGTAAGGTCGCAAAAAATTCGGGCATTTTACCGTCGATCTGTTTGGCAATCCAGGCGGCTTCTTTCAAAAGCTGTTCTTCGCTAGGCGCGTAGAATTGTGGATCGGTACGCAGGAAGTCAAGAAATTCTGCGAAGCTGCCTTTAAATTCAACGTCCTTGATAATGGTGTCCATTTGCGAGCGGATACGGGTAACTTCGGACAGGCCAATCTCGTGGACTTCATCCGGCGAGAGGTCGAGCGTTGTGAAATAGCGAACCAATGCGCGGTAATATTCGCGGCCCTCAGGCGTCGTCCCGATGCCGGCAGAGGTGCGGGCTTTGACGGAATATTCGGTTTCGAAAAATTTCAACAAACCCCGATAGGCTGGCAAGACAGCATTATTAACCGCAGCTTCGCCAAGGGCTGTGAGCCTTTTTTGCTCGTCTTCACCAATTGTATCAGGATAGGTTTTGAACGGGGCGAAAAAACTATGCGTCTCCGCCGGGCCTTCACTATAGGTTTTCACAATCTCGATAATGCCGGGCAATATTTCGCGTGACGCTGTCATCCCGGTTTTAACCCCGCGCCGCATATTGGCTTTATGCTGGCCAAAATAGCGTGGAATTTCTGTCAGGCGGGCGGCGTAAGCTTCATAATCATCCACTGTGCGAAAACTGGTTTGGCGAGAAATATAGCTCATTTCGTTAAAGAAACCGCTATCATTGGTGAACGGGATGCGGGCTTCGTCAAAGGGCATCATTCGCTGTCTTTGTTTAAGAACAAAGCCCAGTAGATCATAATTTAGCCGCTTATCTTCGGACATGGGCCGCACGGCTAGGGCGGCATGGCGGCGGATAAACTCTGTGGTCAGGGCCTGATAGCTCTTCATCCCCTCTAGGCTGACATCGGGAAGCTTGCGCAGGGCGGCGCGGTCACCTTCTTGTCCGGCGGTAATCGGATTGCCCGAAATTTCGGCCTGCTCAAAATCCGCGATCAGCGTATCCAACGTATCATCCATTCGGCATTGGCGTGTATCATCGACGATGATAACAGTGCCGCCCTTACAAAACTCTACGGGCAGGCTTGCCGGATTGGCAGTTTGCGCTGCGGCGGTAATGGGAAGAATTGACACAAGACCCGTCAGGGCCAAAAGGCGGATTATTTTCATTTTATATAACCTTATGGGCGATTAGGGGCGTCTTTAATCGCACAAGAGCATAACAACAAGACTATAATCCAGTTGCAACGCCTTCGCGCCGAGGGTCGGCTCCGCCTGTCAGGCTGCCGTCGGGATTGCGGTAAATGATGTGAAGCCCGCTAATCTCGCCTTTACTGCGCACAACCTTGTGGCCTTTAGCTTCCAGCGCTTTTACCGTCGCCTCATCAAGGCCGAATTCCGCCGCCGGGCCCATACGTTCGGGCTCGTCCGTCAGTTCCGGCTCCAGCCCTTGCGCTTCGAGTTTAAGGCTGCCGCCCCGCGCAATGACGTTGGGCAGTTCAATCGCTTGTTGCGGGGTGAGGCCCCAATCAATGATTCCGACAATTGATTTGGCAGTATAAGCGATAATGGAATTACCGCCCGGCGAGCCGGTGGAGAAAAGAAATTCGCCATCGGGATTAAACACAATATGCGGGCTCATAGAGGAGCGTGGGCGTTTGCCGGGCGCGGGCGCATTGGCGATGGGGACGCCATCTTTATCGACTGTGCGGAAAGAAAAATCTGTGAGTTGGTTATTGAGCAAGAACCCATGGGTCATGCGCTGACTGCCAAAAGCGGCCTCGACCGTTGTCGTCATCGACACGACTAGCCCGTCACTATCGACTACGGTGAAATGCGAGGTGCCAGGGCTATCGGGCGTGGCGTCTTGCCCGCGAATAAATGCGGAGGGGTTACCCGCTTTGACGTCTTTCATAGCCGCGTTCATAGAGATGAGCTCCGCGCGGGATTTCAAATAATCCTTATTCAGCATCAACCCAGTTTCGACCTCGACAAAATCAGGGTCGGCGACATATTTATCGCGGTCAGCATAGCCAAGGAAGCTGGCCTCGGCGAAAACATGCCAGCCTTCAGCCGATTGTCCGAGGGCGGCCATGTCGAAATTCTCCAGCGCGCCGAGGATGGATTGCACGGCGACGCCGCCGCTGGCCGGAGGCTGAGCGCCGCAGATAATATGTTGGCGGTAAGCGCTGCACAAAGCTTCGGTCTTTTTGGGCTGGTAAGCGGCCATATCGGTAAGGCTTAATGTGCCGGGTAACGGCTCTATACGGGTTTTGGCAATGATGGCTTGCGCAATCGGGCCTTCGAGCAGCGCGCGGGGGTTAGCGGCAATGGCGCGCAGGGTTTCGGCATAGGGTTTGTTATCGCGGATAAAGCCTTCGGGGATGGGCGAGCCATCCTCTAAAAAGAAATAACCCCGCGCATCGGTGTCGTTTTTGAGCACATAGCGCCCCATTCTCTCGACCAAGCCTGCCATACGAGGGCTAACGGCAAATCCGTCTTCGGCTAGATTTATAGCAGGGGATAGCTGTTCGCCCCAAGCCAGTTTGCCGTAATCCTGATGCGCTTTATGCAACATCACCACCGCGCCCGGCACGCCCGTAGAGCGGCCCGAAGCAATCCCGGCAAAATAACGTAGCGGCTCGCCGGTTTCGGGATCGAGAAACAATTCGGGCGTAATGTCTGCCGGAGCGGCCTCGCGCCCATTATAGGCCCAGACTTTGGCCGCCTTGGGATCATAAACCACCATAAACGCCCCGCCGCCAAGGCCGGAGCTTTGCGGTTCGACAAGGCCGAGCACAGCTTGCACCGCAATAGCGGCATCCACAGCCGAGCCGCCGGCTTTGAGGATATCGACGCCGGCCTGCGTTGCATGTGGATTGGCCGCTGCAACCATGCCCGGAGATTTGGCCTCGGTTTTTGCGATCTTAAAAGACGGCGCGGTAGGGGCCTCGGTTTTAGCGCAGGCCGTAACGGTGAGGGCGGTGCCGCCCATGAGCAGGATAGATGTGAGCAGAGCAGAAAAGAGTTTCATATCAGGGGCTTTCATAGCTAAGCTGATATAATAAGACAGAAAACCCGAAGGGCAAGCGGTGAAGAACACGATATTAGAAGTAGGCGGGTTGACCATCGGGCAAGCCCATGACGCAAAGGTCAAGACCGGCGTGACCGTTATCCTGCCGGATGCGCCTGCGGTTTGCGCGGTGGATGTTCGCGGCGGCGGGCCGGGAACGCGCGAGATCATGGTGTTGGCCGATGGCGGGCTGATTGAGCAGGTGCATGCCATTGTCCTCGCTGGCGGCTCGGTTTACGGCCTCGCGGCAGCGGACGGCGTGACGGGGTGGCTCGGAGAGAAGCGTATCGGTTATGAGGCCGGGCCTGCGCCGGTGCCGGTTTCGCCCATCGTGCCAAGCGCAATCTTATTTGATAATGCTAATGGCGGGAATAAGAGTTGGGGGATGGAGCCGCCTTTTCGAGCTTTGGGAATTGCGGCTTGCGAAGCCGCCTCTGACACATTCGCTCTCGGCAAAGTCGGCGCAGGTTACGGCGCGACGGCAGGGCTTTACCCGGGCGGTCTTGGCAGCGCCTCTGAAATCGTGGAGGGTATTACGGTCGGCGCGATTATCGCGGCTAACTCCGTCGGCTCGCCTTATATGCCCGGCACAGATTGTCCTTGGGCATGGGTCTATGAAGAGGCGGGCGAATTTGGCGGCAAACCCCCGCCCGTAGATTATCAATTCACTCCGGCCAAAGATACCAAGCTGGAATTTCTAAAACACGCTGGGCAAAGTACGGTCATCGGAGCGGTTGCCATTGATGCGGCGCTGACCCAAAAACAGCTTAAACGCCTCGTCATCATGGCGCAGGACGGCATCGCCATGGCGGTGCAACCCTCTCATACGCCGCTGGACGGGGATACGATTTTCGCGCTGTCAACCGGGGATAAGCCTTGCGAAAACCCCGTAGCCTTAGCCGAACTCGGCGCGGCGGCGGCAAGATGTGTCGCCCGCGCCCTGATGCGCGGCGTTTACGAAGCTTCCAAATGATCAGCGAGATCACACAGGCGCATCACGCCGAAATACTCAAAAATAACGCCCGGTTCGTGCATTGGCTCTCGCCTTTGGATGCCGCGGATTTGGCCAAGCTTTTAGGCCTCGCCTCTTATACGCGGCAAATAGACGGCGGGGCAGGGGCGCTGATCGGCTATGCCCATGATGTGGATTACGACCATAAAAACTTAGCATGGCTGCGCCCGCGCTTTGATAAATTCTATTACATCGACCGCGTTATCATCGCCGAAGACGCGCAAGGCAAAAGCTATGGGCGCAGATTATATGAAGATTTCGAAGATGAAGCCCGCAAGCGGGGCCTGCCGCGATTAGTCTGCGAGGTGAACACAAAACCCGATAACCCCGGCTCGCACCGTTTTCATGAGCGGATGGGTTTCAAGGCTCTGGCAGATGTCGATTATCCCGAATATGACGCGGCGTTGCGGTATTATGAAAAGCGGCTCTTTTAAGGGTGTCGGGATTAAGTTTAACCGCAAAAAACACTTGCAGGGGCGGAGTGAATAGGCTTTAACGCGGCTTCGCTAAAAGCGACCACGCACTGGTAGCTCAGTTGGATAGAGTACCTGACTACGAATCAGGGGGTCGGGGGTTCGAATCCTCCCCAGTGCGCCATTATACTCCCCATAGAATCAACTAACACACTGAAAACATTCACTTGTTTTCCCGCAATGTCCCGCGACCCCCCAATTACTCGCGCATTTGTGGTACAGTTTGTGTAACAGAATGTGATACACTATGGCGGCAATGAGAGACTTAAACCAATATTTACAGTGTCGTAGCGGGCATTGGCATTATGTGCGCCGTGTACCCATTTGTTATACACAATGGGATACAAGGGGTATAATTCGAACCGCGCTGCGCACAACGTCCATAGAAGTCGCCCGTTCTAGGCGGGATTCTTTATGCGAAGCAGACGAGCATTTTTGGGCTTCATTAGAGGCTTCTCTTGATGATGTAGACGGTGAATTAAAGCAAGGTTCTCAATCAAAAATGCGGGCGCGTTACAAGGCCGCTTGCGGGCGAGCAATGGCGCGAGGTTTTGTCTATACGCCTGCCAATGAACTGGCGCAAACGCCAGAATTATCGGACTTGATTGAGCGCATAATGCAGGTCGGCAGTAAGACCAAAAACAAACAGCAAGAAGCGGAAGCTTTGCTTGGCGGGGCAGATATGCCCAAAGTCAAATTAAGCGCTGCGTTTAAGGTTTATTGCGACCGCATAGCCATTGGAGAGGTCGTCAATAAATCTGAAGCGCAGAAAAAAGCATGGAAAAAATCCAAGCTAAGAGCCATCAATAATTTCACTAAAATAGTTGGCGATATACATATGGACAGCATAGACCGCACCCACGCACGAAAATTTTATAATTGGTGGGGAACGCGGCTCTTGCCCAAAGACGGAAAACAAGGGCTTAATCCAAACAGTGCCAACCGTGACCTTGGAAACCTAAGAAAACTCTACAGAGAGTATTGGGAATATGAGGGACAGGAAGAACGGCAAAACCCATTTAGAAAGCTGCGCTTTAAAGATAAAAACATTACCGAGACGCCGCCATTCCCAGACAAATGGGTTCAGTCCAAAATCCTACGGCCCAATGTATTTGATGGACTTAACGATGAAGCGCGTTTGCTAGTTTATGGATTGATAGAAACGGGTTGCAGACCAAGTGAAGTTGCAAACCTATTGCCAGAAAATATTTGCCTTAATCACGAAGTCCCGCACATAAAGATTAAACCCCATATGGAGCGGGAATTAAAAAGCATGGCCTCGAACCGTGTCATTCCACTCGTAGGAATTTCCCTCGAAGCGTTCAAGAAAGCGCCAGATGGCTTTCCCCATTACCGAGATAAGAGCGCTCTTCTGTCCGCATCATTGATGAAAACATTTAGAGTGCGCGGGCTTATGCCAAGCGGCGAGCATAAAATTTATTCGTTCCGCCATTCATTTGAGAAACGTATGTTAGAGGCAGGGCTAGATTATGGCTTGCGGTGCCTGCTCATGGGGCATAAAAACAACCGCCCCTCTTATGGTGATGGCGGCTCATTGGAATATAGACGCAATGAGCTTTTAAAAATCGCGCACCCGATTTCAAAGGCGTTTATTCAAAGCCTGTAGAACTGCAAAATTTAGCCAAACGCGCAGATCGTGACTGCCGTGCTTTCAGCTCTTTTTCCAAACGAGAAAAAATCGGCCAATACACTTCCCCATAATTAGCCACGAGGTCAGCCGCAATCCGAGTCGCCGCTTCAATATCCTTTGTAGCAATATTATCCATCCGTTATTTTACCACTTTCACGCCCAAATTTCAAAGAGTTTACAAGGTGCTAAAATGAGGGTTGCGGTACATAGAGTGAGGTAGAATGAGGAAATTGGGGGGTTGGGTTTTTAGTCGTCTGATGTATATAAGGTTGAATTGGGTAAGAAGAAGAAAAAGTTAACGATTATTTGGGTTTGTTATTGATATGTTTTCAATATTGGTTCAAATAACTAATATTAGTTTAAATCCAAGGTTATTATGTCTATTCAATTGACACCCAATTTATGTAGAATGGCAAGGGCTGGCATACGCTTGTCGCAACAAAAGTTGTCAAAAAAAGCCAATATAGCTACCGCAACATTGGCAGCATATGAGTGTGGGAAAAGTAGGCCACATGAGCGCACCCTTCGCGATATTCAAAAAGTTTTGGAACAATCAGGCATTAAATTTCTAGATTCAGATAATTTCGGGTCGGGCTTGCGAGTAAAAAGTGGGCATTAATAAACTTAAATTCATCGATTTATTTGCGGGTTTAGGAGGGTTTCATCTTGCGCTGTCTAACCTAGGACATGAGTGCGTTTTTGCCTCCGAATTAAGCTCAGAATTACGTGATCTTTACGAAAAGAATTTTGCTCTAACGCCTCATGGAGATATCAGGGATGAGTGGGTACATGTACCTGCCCATGATGTGCTGTGTGCAGGCTTTCCATGCCAGCCTTTTTCTAAGGCTGGTGGGCAACTTGGGTTTGAGTGCCCTAGTTCGGGTGATATGTTTGACTATGTTCTAAAAATAATAGACCAACATAATCCAAAATATTTGTTACTGGAGAATGTTCCTAATATTTTTAAACACAATAAAGGTGCAACTTGGAAAAGGATTGTTACTGAATTAGAAGCGCGAAATTATGGTGTTGACTCCCACATGGTATCGCCAGATATGTTTGGCGTTCCCCAAAAGAGGAAGCGAGCAATTATAGTTGGGCAAAAGAAAGGTTTATCAACGTTTGCATGGCCAACGCCAACGCATACGGAAAAAGACATTTCTGTGAAAAGTATTTTGGATATACATCCTGAAGAATCCGAATATCTCTCAGAAAATGCTCAGGCGTATTTTGATGTTTGGCAAGAGTTTTTGAATATTATTCCAAAGTCCGACCCGCTCCCTTCATTTCCAATTTGGTCAATGGAGTTTGGTGCCGACTATCCGTTGACGGGGCTTACCCCTGCTCAACTATCTGGTAGAGCGTTAGCGTGTTATAAGGGGGCGTTCGGGCAACCATTAAAAGGTCTGTCACAAGCGCAAAAGATATTAACATTACCACCTTACGCCCGTCAAGAATTAGGAGGGTTCCCAAGTTGGAAAGTTGCATTTATTCAAAGCAATCGTGATTTTTATAAAAAACATCAAGACATATTGTCGAAATGGCTTCCTGCGGTTCAATCATTTGCGCCTAGCTTTCAGAAGCTTGAATGGAATTGGAAGGACGGCCCGCGCTCAATAGAGCGGGCGATAGTTCAATTTAGAGCTTCTGGAATTCGAGTTAAAAAACCGTACACGGCCCCATCACTTGTTGCTTTGACGACAAGCCAAGTACCTGTTGTAGGGTGGGAGAGGCGTTTTATGACAATGCGCGAATGCGCACGCCTGCAAAGTATGGGGGCATTAAAGTACCTCCCTGAATCGAAAACAGGTACTTATAAGGCCCTTGGCAATGCTGTAAATGTTAAAGTCATTCAAAACGTTGCTAATAATTTAATTGGGGAATATGTTGCTGATTCTACTTCATCAGCCTTAAACTGGCGGAAAACCCGAAGAGCAACTGTAGTTGCTGCTGCCAATTTTTAGTGAGCGTTTATGAGTACACAAATTGAATATAAAAAATTAGATGATTTCATTCTTGATCCTAACAACCCAAGGCTTGCAGGTCCGCGCATAAACAGGGTTTGAGCCCTGACGAAGTCCTTGCTGAAATGCAAGATTGGTCTCTAGATGAAATTGCTATCTCATTCTTGGAAAGTGGATATTGGCCTCATGAGGCGTTATTGTGTGTAGTTGAGGAACATTACGGGCGTGACTGCCTAGTAGTGGTCGAGGGCAACCGTAGGCTCGCAGCGCTTAAAAATCTCCACGCCGTACAAAGTGGCAACCCTCGAAGTAAAAAATGGGCGGCCATGTTGGATGATGTAGATATACCTGACGGTTTATTCGATGATATTCCATATATACTAATGGACAGTCGTGAAGAGGTAGATGCCTTTTTAGGTTTCCGACATGTCACTGGAATTAAAGAATGGGCACCAGCTGAAAAAGCTCAGTTTATTGCATACCTGATTAACGATCGGGGAATGACTTATAGGCAAGTTATGCGTAAAATTGGTAGTAAAACCGAAGCTGTGCGCCGAAACTATATTTCATATTCCCTCCTCCTCCAAATGGAAGACACTGAGGATGTAGATGTTGCCGCTGTAGAGAGTAAGTTTAGTGTGTTGTTTTTATCTTTGAGAACAGCGGGGGTTCAGCACTTTTTAGGTATTGATATGAAAGCCGAGCCAGCAGAAGCTCGCCAGCCTATCGACGATGACCATATTAATAATTTGAAAGAATATTCGCTCTGGCTGTTTGGCAATGAAGAAGTCGAACCAATTGTAAAGGATTCGCGTTTAGTTGACAAATTTGGCGTTATTTTGGCTAGTGAGCCCGCTTTGGCCTATTTTCGTGCAATGCGCAGGCCGAACTTTGATAAAGCATACAGCCTCGCAGGCGGTGAAGAATCTGAAGTACTAGACCTTTTAAATGCGGCTGCTTTTAGTATTGAAGACGCTCTTTCTACTGTTCATCACTATAAAGATAGGCCAGAAATCCAACAAGCCGCGGAGCGTGTAATAGAAGATACGGCAAGGCTCTCTACCGTTTTTGAAAAGCTTTAACCGTGCTCTATATACCTGAAACGAAATTCCGCAGGTCGGTGACAACGCGTAATATTGGCCTCATGGAGTTAGGGGACTGGATTGAGGCTAGTGTGTTGTTCGGGGATGAGAGCATTTCAAAATCTGATATTGTTGATGTACTTGGAGAGCAAGGTATATGTAACAACCAAGACTTAGCTAATAGTATTGCGGATGATGGATGGCTGAACTGCGTGCGCGGAAGCGACATATTGGCAATCCAAACACCATTGTTATTCGTGGAGATCAGATTAGCGGAATAGATGATTGGAGAAATGACCCTGTTAGGTCATTATTTCTTATTTTATCTTTATTTAGATTATATCCCGATTGGGCAAAAGATATAAAAAACTCAAGCCAACAGGGCTTAGTTTTTGAAAAAATTGTTGAAGTTTTATGCGCAAACCTCTTTTTAGGTTGGGAGGTGTATAGGGTGGGGTGGTCGCCAGATAATACGCCAAATATATTTGAGGTGGTTAACACTTTAGTCGATAAATTAAATTGTCGCGGTGCCACTGATTTGTCAGAGTGGGTCGCAGATCAAGGCAAGGATGGAGGCCTTGATGTGATTTGTTATAGATTTTTTGATGATGATAAAGAAGCCTTACCTATATTTTTGATACAGTGTGCAAGTGGCAATAATTGGCGGAATAAAATTCATACGCCAAATGCGTCAGAGTGGAAAAAATGGCTTAATGCTGCGGTGGACCCAGGTACAGGAATTGCTGCGCCATTTGTGATAGATGATAAAATGTTGAGAACAGCCGCCCTTGCTGGCCAAGTTATAGTGATCGACCGTTTGCGTTTACTTCGGGCATATTACGACAAGCCTAGTGTAGTGCCGCAAGCTCTTAAAGATGAGATCGTTGCATGGCTCGAGCCTTATATGGACATTCTACCTTTTATGTAAACAAGTGTGTCCGCTAGGTTTATCTTTGCCACTATTTAGAAATGGCGTAATAATTGCATGACAATTTGTAATACCCGTAATTTATACAGGAGATTGTTATGGCAAGAACTGTGGAAAGCCCGTTTATGACAACGGAAGAAGCGGCTAGATATTTGCGCATTGAGCCGAAAACTCTGCACAATATGCGTTGGCGCGGACAAGGCCCAAATTACCACAAACATGGCGGGCGCGTGTTTTACCACATCCGAGGTTTGTTGCGCTGGTCACTGCGAAACAGAATTGGTTAAGCTCTTAATTTTAGCAAATACCAGCCTTTGCACATAGGCGCGGTATGTGGGGTTTGGGGTGGTTTTAGAGGAATTGTGTGCAGGGCAAGATAAAGGGGCTGGCCCAAAATGGGCTAAGTCCTTGTCTGCCACATCGTTTTTTGTGGCCCACCGAAAAATGGCGGGCCACCGATTCGGCGCTATCGCCCATAGCGCCTAGGAAAAGTGCTGGCCCACGTCCCGCAACCCCCCAATTTCCTGTTATTTACTCTCTCTTCAACACATGCAATTTTTGGCATGATGAAAGCCTAATTGTTCGCAGTATTCCACTGCCAGAATATGAAAGGTGATTATTATGTGGCGCGATAGTGATAACCCGTTTTCCGTACGGTTTGGTTACCTAACTTCGTCAGATGGTAGCTTGCCCCACTTGATGAGCTTTGCAAAAAAGGTTGAGTGGGCCAGTAAGCAAATGGCAAAGAAAGAATTGCGAAGGTCATATCGCGGACGCGCTCGCACCACAGCCGAAAAATATTTTGCGCGGCGCGTGATTGTAAAATTCAGCGTTGTAAAGATGGGCGGACGAGGCGGTGAAACCCAGCGCCTTCATTTGAAATATATCGAAAGAGAAGGCGTTGGCCGTGATGAAGAACGCGGCGTTATTTTTGATCGCCGCAATGATGAAACCGATATAGACGGGTTTAGAAAACGCGGCCTTAAAGACAAACACCAGTTTCGCGTTATCGTATCAGCGGAAGACGCAAGAGAGCTAACCGACTTGCGGGCGTTTACTCGTGATTTGATGTCGCAGATGGAAAGAGACTTAGGCACTAGACTAGATTGGGTTGCGGCAAATCATTATGACACAGGAACGCCGCACACCCATATTGTAATTAGCGGCAAAGATGACATGGGGCGAACGCTCACTATTCCGCGCGGTTATATTTCTTACGGTATGCGGTTTGAGGCCGAGAAAATTGTGAACATGGAATTGGGGCCAATAGTTCAGCTTGAATATGGCAAACGGCTTGCCCTCGACATAGACAGGATGCGTTACACCCCGCTTGATAGAATGGTTCTTAACCTAGCCGATGGCGACACCATTGATCTTTCCAAAACGCCCGTGCGCGGAACGGAGTGGACGCGGCGCATTGTTGTGGCACGGCTTCGTAAACTGGCACAGATGGCAATGGTCGAGCCGTGCAAAGGGCGCAAGTGGACTTTAGACAAAGACGTAAGGGGGCAGCTCATAAAACTTGGCCTAAATACAGACATCCGTAAAACCTACGAAAAGGTTTTAGAGCAATCGGGTATTACGCGTTCAAACACTTTCGGTAGGATGTACGAACCTTTCCACCGTAGAGCGAAGCCCCTCACGGGAAAAATCATTGGCATAGGGATGCAAGATGATGTGAACGACAAATCTTATATCGTGCTGGACACAACGTGCGGTAAAGCAAAATATGTTGCGATGGGGCGCGGCGAAAACATTGAAGGGCTTGGGCGCGGCATGACTGTCCATATTAGCCCCGCAGATGTTGCGCCGAAAAATTCTGATTATACCATTGCTAAACTGGCGCAAGAGCGAGGTGGTTCGTATAGTCCAAGTGCGCATTTGGAATCCGACCAATCCGCAAGCAATGAATTTGTTCAAGCGCATATCAGAAGATTAGAAGCCATGCGCCGAGCGGGGCATGTAAGCCGCAATCAAGATGGTTCATGGGAAATCCCAAATGACTATTTACGCAACGCTGAAAATTACGAAATGCAGAGAGCGAGCGTAAAACCTGTCATCTTGAAAGTACTAGCGAAAGAGCCGCTAGAAAATTTGCAAACTGTTATGGCGCGCACATGGATTGATGAAGCGATTGCTAGCGGCGAGACTGTTGAAGGTGTGGGCTTTGGCAAAGAGGTTAAAACCACAATAATTGCCCGCAGACAATTTTTAGTCGAGCAAGGTTTGCTAGAAACAGAAAATGGGAAAATCAATACCAAACTCTTAGGCGACCTAGAAAGCCGTGACCTTAAAGCAGCAGGCAGTAAAATATCTGCGGCGCTTGGAAAACCTTATTCAGAAGCGCTAACATCAGGCCGTATATCAGGAATTTACCTAGAGCCTATAGAAAGGCCAAGCGGTAAATACGCTATCATGGAAAGAGCCAAAGACTTCACCCTCGTCCCTTGGCGCGACATGCTCGAACGCAATCGCGGCAAATCAATATCAGGCATAATGCGCGGCAACTCAATTTCGTGGACACTTGGAAGAGATAGAGGACGAGGCATTGGTTGACATTTATAGTAATATGACTATATTATGAAAATGGATAAAGAGACACCGTTAAAACCGCTGTTTTGGGTGGGAAGCTGCCTTGGCGATTTAAAAGGGTTTCCTGACGATGTTATGGACAGTATCGGCTTTGCGCTCCACGAAGCCCAAATGGGCGGGAAGAGCCGAAAAGCCAAGCCGCTTAAAGGTTATAAGGGGAGCGGCATTTTAGAAGTGGTTGACCGTTATGACGGCGATACATATCGCGCCGTTTATACTGTGCGGTTTAAGGGAGCGGTCTTTGCACTGCATGCCTTTCAAAAGAAGGCCAAGAAAGGCATTGCGACCCCCAAGGCCGAACTGGATATGATTAAACGCCGCCTACGGGCAGCAGAAGAAAAATACAATGCGTTACAAAAGGAGCGTAAATTATGAGTGATAAAAATATAACGGTAAGTGCGTCCAGCGGTTCAGTCTTTGACGATCTTGGCCTCCCGCCTGCGCACCGCATTAAAGCGGACATGGCGTTGACGATTAAAGACCGTATGAAAGCATTAAAGCTCAACCAAACCAAGGCGGCAATCCGCATGGGTATCAAACAGCCAGATTTATCCAATATCCTACGCGGACATTTTAGAGGCTATAGCGTCGAGCGCCTAACTCGTTTGCTGACTGCGCTCGATTGTGACGTGGATATTGTTATTCGCCCGCACGGGAAGAATACGAAACCGCATATTATTCATATGAATCCTGCGTTGGTGTAATAAAGCATGGCAGATACATTTAATAGTTATGATGAGCTGGCATCAAAATACACTGAAGGAACCGATTATAAAATAATCAAGAATGATACCGGTAGCGATGTGTGCATAGTCGCGCCACACGCTGGAATAATTGAAGTAGGCACTTCTGAAATTGCGAGGGCAGTCGCACAAGATGATTTTAGACTTTATCTTTTTGAGGGTTGTTTATCAAAATATAATTATAAAACACTCCATATCACATCAACTAACTTCGATGAACCTAGCGCTTTGGAGCTTGTTAGAAAGTCTAAGGTAGTGCTTGGTATTCATGGAATGGCAAATAGAGGTGATGAATCCCCTATCTATCTGGGCGGGCGTGATAATGAGTTTGTCACTTTTATTGCCGCTCAATTGAAATCTGCTGGTTTCGAAAGCAGGGTAGATAAAAAGTTGTTTACGGCTCAAAAGGTAACAAATATTTGCAATCGGGGCAGTTCTGACATGGGGGCTCAAATTGAAGTCCCAAAAACTTTGCGTGATAGGTTTTGCAAAGACGCAGAGCTACTAGATAGTTTTGCGGAGGCCATTAGAAATTCAATTGAAGACAAGTTGAATGTTTAGCGAAAACTATAAGCAGCTTGAGCTTGTTTTTCACTAGCGCAACGTATTCTTACGGATTTGCCCGCAAGGGCTTTCAGTGGTTTATAGGCGTCATCAAAATTACATTGAAATAATTCATAGCATTGTTGTTTTCTTCCTTCCCGAATATAGCTTCCTTTCACATTATATTGCTTGAGCTTGCCATGAATATAATTTTCAATTCGCCCTGCTTTGTCTTGATAGGCCGAAGCTAACATAGACCAATCGTCAGCGCCGCCATATTTGTATTCATTTAACTTGTGCAATCGATCATCAATATCAAGTGATGAACCAACTTTGATGAGTTTGAGTTTATATGAACCCGCAATATAAATATGAGCTTTCGCTTTACTCCTTAGTTGGAATGCAATCGTTCGGACATCACATTGAATACAATGGCCCGCCTTTGTACGAAGAGTATGCCCCCCTTTTAAACATGGGGTAACGCCATAAACAAAACTTTTCTCTAAATCCGTCATTGCTTTTTGGTAATCGACTTTAGCCATGCCAGTTCCATCAAAAACATTACTAAGTTGAATTTTGTGAGAATGTAAAAAGCGTAATTGTTCTTGAGTTAATTCTGTCATTTTCACTTCCTTAATTATAATTCCGCCAAAACATAACTCGTACTGCGCCCGCCTGCGCTTTCTTTCACCAATACACTTTGCGTCAACAAATCATTTATATCGCGCAGGGCTGTATCTTGAGAGCATTTGGTTAGCTTGGCCCATTTGGATGAGGTTAGTTTGCCCTCGAAACCGTCAAGCAGGCGGTTGAGAATTTTGGTTTGGCGGTCGTTGAATGTTTGGCCTCTATTGGTTTGCCAGAAATTGGCTTTTTGCATTACCTTGCCGAGGATGATTTCCGCGCCGTCAAAAGCGCGGTCAAGACAGCCGAGATACCATTCAAGCCATGCCGTTATATCTAGTCCGCCTTTTTGGGTGCTTTCGAGAATGTTGTAATAGGCCTTTCGGTCTTCGCGGATTTGGCTCGACATGCTGTAGAAACGGTTGGCGCTTTGTTCGGAGCGGGCGAGGGTTTGGTCAGATATGGCGCGAGCGATACGGCCATTGCCATCATCAAACGGATGCAGCGTCACAAACCATAAATGGGCGACCGCAGATTTGACGACCAAATCCATGCCGCCATTACCGCCTAGCCATTTTAGAAATACCTTCATTTCTTTCTTGAGACGTTTCGCGGCGGGGGCTTCGTAGTGAACACGTTCGCGGCCTATTGCACCCGATACCACTTGCATCGGGCCGCCGCTATCGGTTCGCCATGCGCCCACCGTGATTTTGCTCATACCGCTACGCCCTGTCGGGAACAAGGCGGCGTGCCAATCATATAAGCGTTCGCCCGTCAGGGGTTGGTCATATTTTTGCGTTGCGTCGAGCATCATTTCCACAACACCGTCCACATGACGTTCCGAAGGCGTGAGGCCAGCAATATCCATCCCAAGGCGGCGAGCAACGGATGAGCGCACCTGTTCCTTATCCAGCACCTCGCCCTCGATCTCGCTAGATTTAAGAACGTCTTCGGTGAGGGTATGCAAAACGGCTTCTGCCCGTAGGTCAAAGCCCAGAGATTCCATCCGACCAATCAGCCGTCCTTGCCGATGCCGCACCGAAGCAAGCTGCTCTGATAATTGTTTGTCGCTCCAGTAAAAGTTTGGCCAAGCCATATCCTGATGAATATACATTTTAACCTCCGCATATTATGCGGTGAATATAGGGGTTAATCACCGCAAACGCAAGTATTATTCTCTGCGTTTTGTGCGGTGATTAAGGGCTGGGGGGGGGGGGGGGGGCAGTGCATGCGTCTGGTTGCGGTTGGCTTTCATTTTCCAGAGTGCTATACCCGAAAACACCGTGCAGTTAAAGCTTGATAGGTTGCGGTTGGCTTTCATTTTCCAGAGTGCTATACCTTTAACAAGTCCGCCGCCAAGTTGATTGTTGTTGCGGTTGGCTTTCATTTTCCAGAGTGCTATACCAGACAACGCCAAGCTTATTGATCAGCTGGAGTTGCGGTTGGCTTTCATTTTCCAGAGTGCTATACCTGTCCGGAATGTCTTACCATTCCATTTTGGGTTGCGGTTGGCTTTCATTTTCCAGAGTGCTATACCACCAGCGGTTTTGCTTGCCGGAGCGCGGGGGTTGCGGTTGGCTTTCATTTTCCAGAGTGCTATACCGATCTCGCGGTTGATACAATACACATTAAAGTTGCGGTTGGCTTTCATTTTCCAGAGTGCTATACCAATCCACAAGGGACGCTCTCCCCGACCTTGGTTGCGGTTGGCTTTCATTTTCCAGAGTGCTATACCGATAGTGTCCGAGAATGGGCGGAAGAGACAGTTGCGGTTGGCTTTCATTTTCCAGAGTGCTATACCGGGATCTTGCCCGGAGTATCTATCCACACCGTTGCGGTTGGCTTTCATTTTCCAGAGTGCTATACCAAAACTCGCGCGAGATAACCTCTCCCACATGTTGCGGTTGGCTTTCATTTTCCAGAGTGCTATACCGATTTTCTGGCTGATCATATTCGTCAATAAGTTGCGGTTGGCTTTCATTTTCCAGAGTGCTATACCGCAGATGATTATGACGCCCTCACATTATGGGTTGCGGTTGGCTTTCATTTTCCAGAGTGCTATACCTAAATATCTTATTTCCCCGTGGGTGCGAGTGTTGCGGTTGGCTTTCATTTTCCAGAGTGCTATACCCAGCGCGCGGGCGAGCGCTGCGGCGAATAAGTTGCGGTTGGCTTTCATTTTCCAGAGTGCTATACCGTTAGTAGATGGCGAGCTGAGTATGTATATGTTGCGGTTGGCTTTCATTTTCCAGAGTGCTATACCCTATAATGCTTTGCCGCCGCCCCTCGAGCAGTTGCGGTTGGCTTTCATTTTCCAGAGTGCTATACCGAAAGGTCTTTCCGAGTCTCCGCCATAACGGTTGCGGTTGGCTTTCATTTTCCAGAGTGCTATACCTTACAAAGCCACGGTAATAATCGAGCGTAAGTTGCGGTTGGCTTTCATTTTCCAGAGTGCTATACCTTTGGTGAGCACGGCCAATTTGCCAATGTAGTTGCGGTTGGCTTTCATTTTCCAGAGTGCTATACCGATTTTAACGGGGACGCCGTGGAACATATTGTTGCGGTTGGCTTTCATTTTCCAGAGTGCTATACCTTTAACAAGTCCGCCGCCAAGTTGATTGTTGTTGCGGTTGGCTTTCATTTTCCAGAGTGCTATACCATGCTGCTCATTGACCACATCGACCATCGTGTTGCGGTTGGCTTTCATTTTCCAGAGTGCTATACCTCTTTCCAAACCCCGACAGAGCTGCCGCTAGTTGCGGTTGGCTTTCATTTTCCAGAGTGCTATACCTTTGGGGTTTATGTGTATAAGCGCGGCGGTGTTGCGGTTGGCTTTCATTTTCCAGAGTGCTATACCCTTCGGGTAAGTTGAACCAACGATACGTTTGTTGCGGTTGGCTTTCATTTTCCAGAGTGCTATACCATGTTTTTGAAATGGACGGAATACAAACACGTTGCGGTTGGCTTTCATTTTCCAGAGTGCTATACCTGATCGCGACATAAGGCATTGATAAGAAACGGGTTTTTGGTGATTTTCATTGTTAAAAAGAACCGTTTCATATCAAAATAAGACCAATTGTTCAGGGTTTTTGTTCGGCGAATCACGCCTGCGTCCTCGTAAGCATACGATATTTTCGTACTGTTTGTCGGTAAATTGTAAAATATCTACCTTTCCATCTGCTGGCATAGCTGATTCGACTTTGCGAATAACGGCCTTAACCGCCTCTTTTCCGCTCGTGTGTTTAATATAGACGGAGTATTGCGCCATTTCAAAGCCGTTATCGAGCAAGAACCCGCGAAATGCCGTGTAGGCTTTGCGTTCTTCGTCTAATGTTGTTGGTAAATCAAATAAAACCATAACCCACATAAATCTATACCCGCTATTGTGTGTGACTTTTAATTTCTTGCTCATGTCTGGCCCAAATGTAGGGCAAGCGGCATGGGCGCATCTGGTAAGTCCAGATAAGTTTCTTCGCCCAAAAACACTTGTGCGAGTGAGGTGGCCAAGCGGTCAAGGCAGAGCTGTAGAGGGCTTGCGCCGTGCGCCGTGTGTAAATCCATAGTTAGGACTGCCGCCAGTTTAGCCTTGTGGGCATTGCTTAGAACTGGATCATCTCCCTCCATTTGCTGGGCGCATTGATAGGCGGCAATATCCACCCATGGCCGAAATGGCTCCATGAGATCGTCAGCAAGGCGCAGGGCATCGCCTGCGCTTTCGTGGTGCAAGGAAAGAGAGGGGTGAAGGCCTGCCGCCAGTATAGAACGGGCGCAGGCGGCACGCAGCACCGTATAGCCATAATTTAAAAATGCATTGATGTTTGGATTATCATTGCTTGCGGGATTGGGGGCATGGGATTGGGAAGCACCTGACTTACTTCGCCGAAAGTCTGCGCCCATCATAGCGGGCCAGTAACGGCGTGCGGCTTGGGCTTCTAGGTTTTCATGGTCACCAGTTTTTACCCGCTTTGCCATCAGGCGCAATGCGCTAGAACTTTCCCCTACATGGTCAAGGGCGCTCGCTTGCGCGAGGATTTTTGCTTTGACTAAGGATTGCCAAAGCCGTTTTTTAAGGGGCTTGGTTGCGTCCGCTTGTGCTTGCATACGCTGTCCTTGCCTGTGATGTCCATCTATGGGCCAGAGGATAGAAGCAGGGGATTGGTTCGCGCCGCAGATGATAACGGGCACATTCTCAAGCGCGAGGCGGGAGCAGAGGTTTATACTAATTGTCGCGCTATACCCGCGCACGATTAGCGCAGACATATCAGTAATGTCAATTTGCCCTAGTTTTTCGCCGTCTTGGGTGATTTTCATAAAGCTGCGTGATAATGATAAGTGCACATTATCAGAAGTGATTTCAACAATCCTGTTTTGCATAGATGTCCTCCACGGGGGAAAACCATGCAAAATTCGGGCCAAAGTTGTATAGGTAGCGTTTTCTAATAAAGCTTTAAAACACCAGACGGGCTAATGGTTGCGCGCCGCGCTTTGGATTTTTGGAGAGAGGATGGAGCCATTTGTATTCGGCCTAAATCACCTTCGCGCATGCGAGAGTCAACATTTGCTTCAAAATGCTCCGCCATATTTATAGCGCCTTTGGAAAACTTATAAACTTGAACCAACTTTATTTTATCATCATGCTCTATTTGAACATAATCATTCTTACGAATACGCATAATCAACGGCTTGCCGTTGCGCGCAGTTTTAGAGCGCCAGTCAAAACCCTTTTGGTTGGCATCAAATGTCGTGATTACCTCGCCCTCCCATTTGGCATTACCTTTCTTATCGGGGTCGCCCATCCAAATATCGTAGCTATAATTGCTGTCGCCTTTATAGCCCTTATAGGGTTTACCTGATTTATCTTTAATTGGTATAACGCGGAGCTTTTCCTCGATACGAATTTTCCGTACGGGCGGGGTCATTGCTTCGCCAGCGTGTAAGAGCGCAGCCTTAAAACCCTTGCCCGTCAAGCCTTCTGTCTCTTGGAGCAAGTGGAATTTAATCGTGAAGTCACGAATTTTTTGCAAGGCTTCTGGCTTCTCAAAACTGTCGAGTGGCACCCGCCGCACTACGGTGCGCACCCCCTTTTTATCGGGCTCTCCGTCCTTACCATTGATGAACCCGTAAGCCGTATCATTATGCAAAGCCCCCTGAACCCCGTGGTCAGGTTTGTGGGATACTTTAATCTCGCCAATGGCTTTGACCACATCAGCGCGGAAATCTTTCCATGGATCTTTTAGGTCAGAGAGCAGGCGGTCATCCCATTTCTCGTGGTTTTTCTTGGCTTGTTTCGACGCTTTTTGCACCATGCCGCGGTCAGTCAGGGCTATAACGATTGCATCAATAGCGTGGTGACGATGGTCATTGCGGTTCTTTTTATATTCTTTCTCGCCAATTCCCGCATTATGGCCTGCAAGGACGCTATCGAGGCCCCATTGCCAGCGCAGGTCAGAGGTTAGGCGGCCATTGACCGTCCAGACTTTGCTTTCTATGCCTTCGGCCCCTTGGCCGCCAAAAATTGCGCCAACATATTGCGCCGCTAGGCGGGCGATATAGCGGGTATCGGTAAGCTGTCTTGGCAAAAAGCCTTTATGGTCTTTCTCAAATATTTCCCAAGCATTTTCAGAGAACCTCCAGCGTTTATTATAGGGAAGCTCTGCGGCGCGTTGGGAGATAGCTTCCCAGTCATAGCCGTCGGGGCTATGGCCAAAGGCTTCAAATGGGGTTTGATTTAATTTGTCACGGTTGGCTTTACGCAGGCATAAAACCTTATTGCCAATCCCGTCATCAAAACTACGCGAGAATGGCAGGAGATGCTCGATTTCCACTTCAGACGAGAACAACATTTCGCGGCTGATAATTGCGCCCGTGAATACGCAGGCGCGGTCCATAGCAGCCATTTCTTCCCAAATGCGTAAGCGCATACGGTTCTCATAGCTATTGGGGACTTTGAATTCTTCTTCCAATTGCTTGGCGCGCTTCTCATTGGCCTCTTGGTTTTTCTTCTGAGTGCCTTCAAGTTCGCGCTTGCCTTCTGCGGACATAGGCAAATCCCTTGCCAACTCCAACACGATTTGCTCTGGTGGGCCGTAGCGTTTTAGCAGATCATTTATGACGGCACGGATTTGGTTCATGGATACATGCACGGTTGGATTGGCTAATTTCCCGTAACGCTTTTCAGGCAGGTCTTTGGGATCGCCCGTTCCAAAGGCGACTGAACGGGTCAGTAACTCTCCGTAATAGGGCAGAGCTTCGTCAAAAATTTCACCCGTTTCAAAATTGGAATGACTCATGTTAAAAGCTTTGTCGACGGCCTTATCATAAACAATGACATCGGCTTTATACACTGGCAGCAACTCATCAATCGCCATAGCTGATAAATTACCGTAGCCAGCAGGCAGGTTGGCATCGGCGATGGCCTTGGCACGGTCTTTGTCAAAGCCATCGCTTGATTGCAGCCAGCTTAAAACTTTTTCTTCGCTTTCCTCGTCCAGCAATTTATTGATAATTGCGTCTTGTTCCACGAGCGAAAGTTCAAGCCATGCCTTACCCCAACGCTTGTCACTTTTCATGACCATGGCCGTTTCATCGCCTTTGAGGTCTTTGCGTTTTTCGCTCTCAAGGTTAAATACTTGTCCTGTCGGGATTTTTAGAAGTTTACGAAGGCTGGCAAATGTGGGCTTGCCCGTTGTTTTGAGTTTTTCAACAAGAATGTCGCGTTCTTCCATATCAAGCGGGCGGTCTATTCTGCCCGTATGACCAACGCGTAGATTATTGACTTCTTGATAAATGCGAACCAATTGCGAGGAGGGCAGAGCTTTGGGCGCGCGCGGTTCTTCGGGGAGCAAGGTACATTTTCCTACGGGTTGCGGTTTCAACGGACGTTGAAACGACAGGGTGTCGCGTAATTTATCTCTGGCTTCGTCTGTATAGGTATTCGGATTAAGGGCTGATTGACTTGCCCATAACGTGTCAAATTCATGCTCAATAAGGTCGCGGGTTGGATAATATTTATAGGCCCATTTTGCCCCTTCGCCAGATTTACGAACACGAGCAAGCGGTTGAGCTTGGCGCTTTCCCTTTGGCGCAGTTTTATTAAATTTGATCGCTTTAAGTCTTGGTTTTCCAAATAGCTCCCCAAGTGTGCGCGCGGTTTGTTTTTCCATGCGCTCCAATGTTAGTTTGGTCGCATCCGCCACTTTACCGCTATCGCTGTCGCCTTTGTCGGTCTTGCGGTTAGATTTAAATCCGCGCCGTTGTTGCAGGTGAAACAAGGCGCGGCCAAATTCATATGGCGCTAGTTTTTCGTCTAGCCCTCGCGCCCGCAATATCCACGGGTCATGGGCCTCCAGTACTTTGCGCTCAACGGACGTTTTAGGCATTAGTTCATATGTAACCAACCTGTGCATAAATTCGCTCCGCCGTTTGATATAACGGTTACGATTGCGCCGCGCACCGCGCGGTTCGCGCCGCTCGGCTGCATTGGAAGCTTTCGATTTCGCATTGCGCCCATCAGAAAATATCCGAACCCCTGCGCTTTCCACTCTATTGGCTACCCAAACATCATCAGCTTTCGTTAAATCAATAACCGCCCAACCAAGCGAATTACTCCCCAAATCCAACCCCAAACGCCAATTCATATCAAACCCATATTTTCAATTTAAAACACTATTGCATAATTACGGTAAACCGTCTACACTGCAACCTATAGCACTCTGGAAAATGTGAGCTTTCCGTTAACAAGGTTTAGACCACAAAATGCTATTAACGCCTCAAGCTACGGTTTGGGGCGTTTTTGTTTGTAGCGTCCTGTAAGGCATTTCCTGCCCTCTTTTGAAAGTAGAAAATCGGTTCCCCCTAAAGGTTGACCCCAATTTTCAAATTGCAAAATTCACCCATCCTAGAAGTGGCTTGGCAAGCGGTTTTGTTGCATTCGCTAAAACCGCGTTTTGAAAGAAAAACAAATGGGTGTTATTGGGTGTTATTGGGTGTATTATTGGCTTGCTAAATGGGTGTTATTGGGTGTAGTATTGGTTGTTATGATTAAAACAGATAATATACACATCACAACGGACATACTGTCTTTGATTTCAACGATAGATGAATTCAAGGGTGCATGGCGTGCTTTAGGTACTTTAGCACCGGAAAGACTGTCCGCGCTAAGACGTGTTGCCACCATTGAAAGTATTGGTTCATCAACGCGCATTGAAGGCAGTAAACTCTCTGACCGTGATGTTGAAAAACTGCTTGCCAATTTAGAGATTAAATCTTTTGAAACAAGAGACGAGCAAGAAGTAGCTGGCTATGCTGATGTCATGGAGACGGTTTTTCAGTCTTGGGCAGAAATACCCATTACAGAAAATCACATCAAACAGCTTCATCGTGATTTATTGGCCTACAGCCAAAAAGACGAAAGACATCGTGGCCAGTATAAAACTAACCCTAACAGCGTAGCGGCCTTTGACGAGACTGGGAAACAAATAGGAATTGTCTTTGAAACGGCGACGCCTTTTGACACGCCCAAGCTTATGGAAGAATTAATTGCATGGGCGCAGGACGCGATTGAAAATAAAACGCACCATCCATTGCTTGTGACCGCAATTTTTATTGTGGTTTTTTTGGAAATTCACCCTTTTCAAGATGGGAATGGGCGGCTTAGCCGCGTTTTGACAACGCTCCTGCTTTTGCGTTCTGGCTATGCTTATGTGCCCTATTCATCACTCGAAAGCATCGTGGAGAGAAACAAAGAAAGCTATTATCTCGCCCTAAGGCAAACGCAAGGCACGATTAGAACGGATGACCCAAACTGGCAGCCGTGGCTTTTGTTCTTTTTGCGGTCATTGCACCAGCAGGTAAAAGTCCTTTCCAAAAAAGTTGAGCGAGAGAAAATTGTACTGGCCGCATTGCCTGAACTTTCCGTTCAAATTCTAGAACAAGCCCGCGAGCATGGCCGCGTGACGATTGGTGATATGATTAAACTCACAGGCATTAGCCGTAACACGCTTAAAGAACATTTCCGCATCCTTGTTGATAAAAGGCACCTTATTATGCATGGCCGTGGGCGCGGTGTTTGGTACGCGCTTGCTTAGCAATATTCCACGCCTTTCACAGCCATTAACCGCATGTTTTGCGGCGATTAAAGGCTAGTGCGCCCTATTTTGTGGTACAAATTGCACACATTTTGTGTAACATTGTAAATTTGAAAACTGTCTAAGTTGTTGATTTTATTATATTTTATAGACCCCCTTGACGCTTCCCCAGTGCGCCATTTATCATTTTCTCTCCTTTGTATTCAATGGGTATAGGTTGGAATGGCTAACTTATAATGAGGTTGGGTCTTTGCGAAGTGCAGTATGTTGTTGGGGTTTCTTTTTTATGCAACTGTGGCATAGTTATGTTGGCCGTATTAGAGAGAGGCTTTACACAGGAAAACAAGAAAGTAGGGGACATTGCTATTTAATTCGTTTGACTTTCTGATTTTATTTTTACCTGTAGTTTATGGCGCTTTTCGCCTTAGCAATGCCATCGCACCCAAGCTTTCGGGAGCTGTTTTGCTGGCCGCGTCTTTGGTGTTTTATGGCTGGTGGAACCCAGCCTATTTACCTCTGCTCATAACAAGTATGCTTGTTAATTTCTTGCTGAGTTTATATATTCGTAAAACATGGATATTTCGCTTGGCCATCATCCTAAATTTGGCTCTCCTAGTTTGGTACAAATACGCAGCCTTTGTTCTTGGAATATTTACGGATGGGCCAATATTTCATAATGTTTTTGAGAACCTTATACTTCCTCTTGGTATTTCATTTTTCACATTCCAGCAAATCAGTTATCTTGTTGATACACGTAGAGGCCGTGCCAGCCAAACAGACATCTGGAATTATGCTGCCTATATCGCCTTGTTCCCGCAATTGATTGCGGGCCCTATTGTTCGCTACCACTCTATTGATAAACAGCTTCGGCGCTTGAGGCGCGGGATTTCAGGGCACACTTTAAAACTTTTTCTCTCGGCAGGTATAGCTCTATTGGCGCTGGGGTTATTTAAAAAAATAGTGATTGCCGATGTGCTATCGCATTGGGTCGATCCCGTCTTTAGCCAAGCGAGTGGACGCCATGTCACGCAGCGAGATGCATGGTTGGGGACTATGGCTTATAGTTTTCAAATTTATTTTGATTTTAGTGCCTATTCCGATATGGCGCTTGGTCTGGGCCGGATGTTTGGTTTCATACTCCCTGTTAATTTTTTCTCTCCCTATAAGGCAGCGTCGATTATTGAATTTTGGCGACGTTGGCATATTTCGCTTTCCTTGTTTGTAAGAGATTACATCTATATCCCCCTTGGCGGAAACCGACGTGGTTTTCTGCGGCAAATGATTTACCTCGTCATTGCTTTCATACTTATCGGTGTCTGGCACGGGGCCGGTTATACATTTGCGCTCTGGGGTGTTGTGCATGCCGGTTTAGTAACAGGCGCGCATTTATGGCGCCGCGCAGGATTGCCAGCGCTGCCAAAGTTCATAAGTTGGGCGGCTACCTTTTTTGCGGTCTGTATGGCCTGGGTGTTATTCAGAGCTGCAAACCTTCCTGCCGCTTATTCCTTATATAGCGATTTATTTAATCCGAGTGCGGCGCGCATCAAACCTGTATTTGTGATCGAAGGTCAATTCGAACTCGGGGTAGCGCTGATATGCTTTGCAGCGATGATTGCATTTTTTGCGCCAAACACCTCCGAACTATTAGGCTCTCATCGGCACACAGCCATTCAAGGACAGAAAAATTTCTTTTTGCGTAATAGACATATCCGGCTTTTACGCCGCACATTATTGCCTGTGCTTACCGGCACGGCTCTATATTTCGCTCTCAGCTCAATCGGATCATACGCCTCCGAATTCCTGTATTTTAATTTTTAGATTAGCCCAATGAAATTACAAACTCGCATATCCCCGTTTTTCTTACTGGCCCTCTTCAGCGCTGCCTGCTCTCATGTTTTATTCTCGCTGTTTCTCTCCGTTCAAACGTCCAAGGCATTTGATCTGCGTGCTCCCAATATTCGCCAAATAGAAACGGCCAAGAGTGAGGATAGTGCCACAAGATTTCGCGTCTTGATCCGCGAGTATGACCGCGAAAAAATATTGCCGCTCCATGCTATTTATGCCCGCCGCCAATTGCAGTCCGCATCCGAAAACAAAATTTTAATTGTCGGCACCTCCGTTAGCTGGGGTTATCCTATGAGCGCCGAAGCCGCATTGTCAGGAGCAATGGCACGGCAATTTAGTGGTAGTGACCTCCGGATCGCAAACCTTGCAATAATCGGAGCCAACTCCGCACAAATTTCGGCGTCTTTATGCTATGCAAATACCTCAGTTATCAGGCCGACCATCATATTTATAGAAGTTCCTATCATTAACGACCTTGCCGCACTGTCCCGCAAAGGTGCGCGCTTTTTTGAAGACGGTTTATTGTTACAATCATGCGCGCTGGCAAAATCCGTTAACAGCGCTGATTATTTTTCTTACTTTGTAAAACGCCCATGGGGCATATCTATGCCCGCAAGGCTGCGCCGCTCATATCCCAGCCGAGAAACCACAAGCGTGATGCGCAAACCACAAATTCCCGATACTTATAAGCTAAAGCCTGATCTGGTGGTTAAGCATAAAGACCTACTCGAAAACACTTTGTTGCGGTCCATAAATATAGCCCGAAAAAGCGGCGCGAAAATCGTTCTTTTCCCGTCGCCCCTCTACCGTCAAAGCTTTAAGGATATTGGTGTTGATGACCAGTATATTATAGCCTATTTGAACTTGATTGAACAATTTTGCGCCTCGCATCCGGATGTTAAATGTGTATCGCCAAACCAAGAGCTGGAGAGCGATATCAATAATTTCTATAATATTACCCATCTTAACCGTCATGGGATTGAACAATTAACGAAAGTTTTATTAGCCGCCGCGTCTGAACACATGGAATAAAATTAACCAGAAAAACGATCGTCATGACGCTTAACTACCGCCCAGAAATTGATGGCCTACGCGCAGTCGCAGTTCTGGCGGTGTTAGTTTATCATGCCGGTTTTTCAGTGGCGGGGACGCCGCTATTAACGGGCGGGTTTATCGGCGTCGATATTTTCTTTGTAATATCTGGATATTTGATCTGTTCTATCATTTTACGGGGCCTTAAAGATAACAGCTTTAGCCTCAAATATTTTTATGAACGGCGCGCGCGCCGGATATTACCCGCGCTTCTTACGGTTATGATTTTCAGCGTACCGCTGGCATGGACGTTAATGTTGCCAGAGGCACTGACGGAATATGCTGGCGCTAATATAGCAAGCCTTTTGTTTGGGTCTAACATTTGGTTCTGGCTTGAAGATAGCTATTTTGCACAGCCTGCGGCCTTAAAGCCTTTCTTGCACACATGGAGTCTATCCGTAGAAGAACAATTTTACCTGATTTTCCCGGTTCTTGTCATGGCGCTTTGGGCCCGTGTAAAACGCTATATTCTACTCTGCTTTATTTTACTCGGGTTTCTATCGCTGGCTGTAGCTCACTATGTTAGCGTCGTTGCGAGCGATGCTGGATTCTATCTACTGCCCTTTCGCGGCTGGGAATTACTCTTGGGCGCCAGTCTTGCCCAGTATGAACTGTCAACAGATAGGCGACAGGCCGCCGGAATATTGAAAGCGCTCCCCTTGCTGGGCCTTGTAATGATTATGGGTAGCTTTCTGTTGTTTTCCGCCCGCACGCCTCATCCTTCATTGTTAACCGCCTTGCCCGTTTGCGGCACGGCCCTAATCCTTTGGTTTGGCGGGCGTGGCGATTTCATATCACGGCTCCTGAGCCGCCGCCTCTTGGTCGGCATTGGTTTAATATCTTATTCGCTCTATTTATGGCATTACATGCTCTTTGCCTTTGCCCGAATTTGGAAAGGGGGCGCGCTGACCAATGGCATGATTGTACTGGTGATCACGGCTTCTGTCATTCTCTCTATCATCACGTATTTTTTAATTGAGAGGCCTGCGCGCCAACAAGACATCTTGCCCCTACGCCGCTTCATCGTGTTAATCCTCATGTCTTTATGTGGTCTTTTTGTAGGTAACTATTATCTCTGGCATAATAACGGCCTCCCGGAACGTATGGGCGGAGTATCATCACTGATAAGCGAAACCAAGCGGATTGCTTTGAGGCAAGACGACAAGTTCTGCATTGACCGCAGTTTTGAAGAGAGCTGCAAATTCATCATTGATCAAGCCGCGCCAACTCTTATTTTGATTGGCGACAGCCATGCCGACACGATCAGTCGGTTACTACAAATTGAGGCGCAAGCTAATCGCGTGAACTTTGTTTTTTTTGCCGATGGTGGTTGCTCTTTAATTCCCGGGAGTTACCGCTCCGATCACGGTATCGACAAACAAAAAAAATGCCTAGAAAAAGCTGCTAAAGTTGACGGCTTTATCCAAAGTGCCCCGCAGGCCACCGTTATGTATTTCTCTTTTCTCGCCACCTATTTGGGCCATGATGGATTTGCAGCAATGAACGGTGATGTCGTTGCGGAGCGTCCAGCTCTTTTTCGCATGAGAGATGAAACCTCTACTCAAGAGGCTGTCATTAAGACCCTGTCTGGCTGGTCTGATGCTGGCCATGATTTGGTTATTATTTACCCTGTACCAGAAGCCCGCGAGCATGTCCCTGAAGCCTTTCAATCAGCACTGGCGGGTCAAAACTATGTTCGCCTGCCAGATATTGAGCGCGTTGATATCAGCACACCCCTAGCGGATCATCGCAAGCAAGCACACCGCGCCATTGCTGCGCTGGATGCCGTCTCTACAAATGCGCGCCCTATTTTGCGTATTGACCCTACTCATATTTTTTGTAGCGATCAGAAAGCCTGCCGAACTCATGATGAGCATTTATTTTATGCGGACGACAATCACCTTGCACCCTATGGCGCGGCAAAGCTTGTTGATGCCATAACAGTGCAGCTCGGCTTGGATTGATGTCCTCAAGGGCCCGGGCGCAAGCCATAGCACGTACCCACGTCCACTGGAAATCATGGCCACCTCAATCAGGATGTCTTCAAGATATCGGGTAAAAGCTTAGGGCAGTGGCCTGCCCTAAACGTCAAATCGTCCTAATTCTGTATTCTTTTGTAAGTTTTCTGCCTCAAATATTCGCCCGTTCATAACAGCGAAGACGCCGAAATCCAGCGTTTGTGCGGCGATGATGGCGCCGCCGAGATTAAAGCCTGCATCTGACCCACCGAGGGATTGCGGGCGCATGGCCCCGGTTAACACCACGGTTTTTTCGCCGACCTTGCCGTCAAGATGCTTCTTCGCCAAATATTGGGCCGTTTGTGCCATTGTGCCCGTGCCGTGGGTAATGACGATACGGCTTTGCGGGGCGTCCAAAATGGCTTGCAAAATGAGCTCTCGGTCTTCCTCTGTCATATCGAGGCTGTCTTTTTGCATCAGGGTCTTAAGGCGCGGATGGTCGGTGCGGCCCGTTTTGAGAATATTGGAGACGCGGCTTTTATCCCCGCCGCCAAATATAAGGCTTTCGGTGATGGTGTCGTGCACCTTATCGAGCGTGCCGCCTGTAATGAGAATAAGAACGTTCATAATTTGCCTCTAACCTATTCTGAACACAAGATAAATGCTTTGCATAGAGCCTTTGCATTTTTGTGGCTTCACCTTTGAAATCCTGAAACTATACCTATATATAGTGGGTAACGAACACGCCCGTAACGAATAGGAGGGCTATATGCTTCTGACCATGATGAAAGGCAAAATTCACAGAGCCACTGTGACTCAGGCCGATCTACATTATGAAGGGTCGATTTCAATCGATCAGGATTTACTCGAACGCTCGGGGATTTTACCCAATGAGCAGGTCGATATCCTCAATATCACCAATGGTGAGCGCTTTACGACCTATGCCATTACCGCTCCGCGCGGCTCAAAAACCTTTGGTCTGAACGGCGCGGCGGCCCGCCGTGTGCAAATCGGCGATAAGATTATCATCATCACCTATTGCCAAATGGAAGCCGAAAAAGCCCGTAATTACGCCCCCAATGTGGTGCTGCTCGACGAGAATAACGAGGTCGTTATCCCGCCTGTGCATTAGTATAATAAGCACTGTCCCCCGCCTTGAGCGGGGGTCTCCTTGCGTTAAAGACTGTGCTCTAATTGAGGGAGGCCCCCGCTCAAGGCGGGGGACAGAGGGCTACTCGGCTATCCCGTAAGTCATATTCACCGTTACGCTTAGAGTCTGCTCGCCTGCCGCGATAGGCGTCGAGGCCTGCGACATTTCCATGGAGCGGGCGGCATAGGCCACGGGTTGTGGGCGAAAATTTCCGCCGGACTCCGACAGCGACATCAACTTACCGAGTTTCACGCCTGCAGCCTCAGCCATAGCTTGCGCCTTGGCACGGGCTTCGCGGATCGCGTCCTCGCGGGCTTTGTCTTTGGCCGCTTTCGGGTCTTTTATCGAGAACTGCACGCCGTTGATATTATTAACCCCGGCTTTGACCAGCGCGTCGAGCATGGCCCCGACATTATCCAGATCATAGGTCTTAGCGGATACCGTATTACGCGCTTCATAGCCGGTTATTTTAGGCGATTGGCGGTTTTGGTAATTATATTTCGGCTGCAAGGAAAGCTGCGAGGTCGTGATGTGTTTTTTCTCGATCTGCGCGGCTTCGAGTTCTTCAAAAACCCGCGTCATTTTAGTGGCATTGCCAAACATAGCTTCGCGGGCGGTTTTCCCTTGCGTCACCACGCCTGCCGTGACGGTCGCCATGTCAGGGGCCATATTGGTTTTGCCTGTGGCCGAGACCTGTATCTGCGCCATCGGAGCATTGCCGCTGGTCACGTAAGTTGTGCCTGCGGGTTGGCAGGCGGCAAAGGCGAGCGCGGTCATGGCCGAAATAAATGCTGCTTTCATAATATCCTCCGTTAAGGCGAGACTACCATGTCTCGCGCGGCCCGACAACGCGTATGAGTCCTTCTGGCTCGGTTTCTCCTTAAACACTTGAACCTTGACCAGATTTCCCCCACATATCCCCCTTATGAGTTTCGTGCCTTACACATTGTCACTCACTGATCTTGATGCCCGTGCACGGGATATTTTTCGGGATATTGTTGAGGCTTATCTGGAGAACGGGCAGCCTGTCGGCTCGCGCACACTTGCTCTGTCCGGCGGACGGTCGCTCTCTCCGGCAACTATCCGCAATACGATGGCAGATTTGACCCGCTACGGCTTGCTCGACTCGCCGCATGTCAGCGCCGGGCGAATTCCCACCCATGCGGGCTTAAGACTGTTTGTTGATGGCCTCTTGGAGATCGGTGATTTGTCCAAAAATGAGCGGCAATCGCTTGAAGCCCGGCTCGCGGTGGCAGGTCAGGCTCCCGACCAGATGTTGGAACAGGCGTCTGGTATGCTGGCAGGTCTTGCAGGCGGGGCGGGGCTTGTGCTCACGCCGTCTATGCCTGCAAAAACAGCCGGGCCGCTAAAACATGTCGAATTTGTCAATCTCGATGAGGCGCAAGCGCTAGTCGTGATGGTTTATGAGGACGGGCATGTCGAGAACCGCCTCATGCCGCGTCCTGACGGTCTGCTGCCCTCATCATTAGAACGTGCAGGCAATTTTCTCTCGGCCCGGCTCAAAGGCCGCCGCCTTGATGAAGCGCGGGCGGATATTTTGGCCGAAATTAAGGCCGGACACGCCCAAATTGACACTGCCGCCGCCAATCTCATCAAGCAAGGCCTCGCAAGCTGGTCAGGAACTGAGAAAAACAGCTCTGAACGGTCATTAATTGTGCGCGGACGCGCTCAGCTCCTTGACAATTTGGAGGCGCAGACCGATTTGGAGCGTATACGTTTGTTATTTGAAGATCTGGAACGCAAGGAAGAGCTTATCGCCTTACTTGACAGAGCGGAAACGGCAGACGGGGTTAAGATTTTTATCGGCACGGAAAACCCTTTATTTTCCCTGTCGGGAAGTTCTGTGGTCATCGCGCCTTATCGCGATAGTTCGCAGACCATTATCGGGGCGGTCGGCGTGATCGGCCCCACACGGATTAATTATGCGCGGGTCATTCCGATGGTGGACTATACCGCGCAACTGGTCGGGCAAATGCTCGGCGATAAGAGGTAGGATAGAAAATGGCCGGCAAGAAAATGACAGATAAGAAAAAAGATATCAAAGATATCGACATGAAAGATATGGATCTGGGCGAAGACGGCCTGCCGTCTGATGCTGATCTGGACGCGCTACAGCGCGCTATTGATATGGAAATGGACGGCATGACCCAACGTGAGGCTGCCACAGAAGATAGCGAAGCCGAAGAGGATAGCGACGCGCAAAAAATTGAGCAGCTGGAAGCCGAACTCGCCAATATCAAAGACAAAGCCCTGCGCGCTATGGCCGAAGCCGATAATGTCAAGAAACGCGCCGAACGCGAAGTTATCGCCGCCAAGACTTACGGGATTGAGCGCTTTGCCGTCGATATGCTCTCCGTGCATGACAATCTCTCCCGCGCCCTTCTGACCCTCGACGGTAAGACCAAGGAAGATTTGGGCAAGAATGCTAAGAACCTGCTGGACGGGATTGAACTGACTGAAAAAGATTTGATCCTCACCTTATCGCGCCACGGTGTGCGGGCTGTGCCGGGCACCGGCTCAAAATTTGACCCCAATGTGCATCAGGCGGTCGCGCAACTTCCGTCCGATGAAGACAAAGGCAATGTCGCCGTAGTGATGCAAACGGGGTTCACGCTAGGGGATCGCACGCTGCGCGCGGCAATGGTGGCGGTCAGCACGGGACCGGCGAAAAGTTAGCACATAACCTTCTCCCTGAGGGAGAAGGTGCCGCGAAGCGGCGGATGAGGGGCCACGGCAACATATGTCAGGTTCCGTTTCATTATGCCGTATGCCCCTCACCCGCCCTTCGGGCACCCTCTCCCTCGGGGAGAGGGATCTTAAAATAGGTTGGTAAATGCCGGAACTCCCAGAAGTCGAGACCGTTCGCCGCGGGCTTATCCCCGTCATGGAAGGTTTTGCCTTTACCCGCGTGCAACTTAACCGCCCTGATCTACGATTTCCCTTTGCGGAGGGTTTCATAGACCGCGTCCAAGGCCAGACCCTTACCCGCCTCTCCCGCCGCGCGAAATTTTTGCAAGCTGATCTCTCCTCCGGCGAGCGGCTGTTCATGCATCTGGGCATGTCAGGATGTTTTACCATCGGTCCGCCGCCGCACACTACCAATCCCAAACACGACCATGTCATCTTCGAGATGAGCAGCGGCGCGCGGGTAACCTTTAACGATCCCCGCCGTTTCGGCTTTATGGAACTGGTCGGCGCGGGGCAACCTTACCGCCTCGATGACCTCGGCCCCGAACCTATGGGCAACGGCTTTAACGCGCCTGATTTGCGCCAACGACTCAAAGACAAAAAGAGCAAAATAAAAGCCGCGCTGCTCGACCAGAAAATCATCGCGGGGCTAGGCAATATCTATGTCTGCGAAGCGCTCTACCGCGCCCGCATATCACCAAAACGCGCGGCGGGGCGGCTAACCATCGTCGAAACAGAGAGCCTTGTCACCCATATCAAAGACACGATAGCAGAAGCCATAGAGGCGGGCGGCTCGACCCTGCGCGATTTCGCGAGCGCAGACGGAGAGCTCGGCTATTTCCAGCACAGTTTCGCCGTCTATGGCCGCGAGGGAGAGTCTTGCGAAATCTGCGCCGCCCCTATCAAGCGCATCAAACAAAGCGGACGGAGTAGTTTTTACTGCGCGGAGTGCCAGCGCTAACCAAAAGCCGCAGCTTCGACGCGCTTTATATAAGCCATCAGTTTTTCCGAGCCGTCAACATATTGGCTAAGCGGCGTGACGAAAGTTTTGCCGGCCGTATTGACGAGGAAGGCATAGGCCGTCGCGTCAATCTCGCGGGGTGTGTTATCGAACAGAAAGTCTTTATCACCCAATTGCGCTTCGACGGCTTTTAAGTCTGACAGGCCGAGCGCATAGATTTCTGCTTCGCTATGCCGACCGATGCCGTGACCTTGAGCGGCTTTCGCGATATTCTTGAAAATACCCTTAGTGATAAAACCGCGCATGGGTTTGGGGATCATTCCAAACCATGTCTCGATTATCAGCTCGCGGTGATCGGTTTTAACCCAGCGCGGATAGATCATCGCGGCCCAATAATAACGCTCGGCAAACATGACATTAAAAGCATGGGTGATGGCGCGCTGTTGATCGGTTAGCCCCTTGCCCAAAGGATCGCCATATTTGGATTTTAGATAGGCTATAATCATCTCTGAATCGCCCATCGGCTTGTCTTCATCTATAATGAAAGGCATTTTCTGCTTAGGCGCTTTACGCGGGTCCATGATTTCATGCGTGTTATGCGGCACCTCTGCGAGCCGCATATAGGTCATCAAGCGCAGGCAAAAAGGACTGGCGTCGCGCGTGCCGAATTGCGGTTTGAATTTATAAAATTCGATCATAATATTGCCCTTTTCAAACATCCCTAACACGGCCATGCTGACAGCAGTCTGTCAGGAGTGTCTCCAAATATGAAAAAAACTGAACGTCTCTTTCATGTCATTGAGCAACTTCGCGCGGCGCGGCGGCCCATAACCGCCTATCGGCTCGCGGGAGAGCTCGGCGTGTCAGAGCGCACCATATATAGAGACGTGAAATTGCTAATCGCCCAAGGCTTGCCGATTATGGGCGAAGCGGGGGTGGGGTATGTTTTGGCCCCCGGTTTCACGGCGCCGCCCTTGCAATTTACGCATGACGAGCTTGATGTGCTCTCAATAGGTCTCCGTATCGCCTTTCGCGAAGGCGATATGCCAATGCGAAAAGCCGCCGAGAACGCTTTTTCCAAAATCCGGGCCGGGATGAAAGACAGCATAGATTTTGACGCGATTGATCTCTACGCGCCTAGCGGCCCGCCCGCAGCCCTCTCATCACTTCTGACACAGGCCCGCCTCGCTATCCGCAATAAATCCGTTATCACTATATCTTATCTCAGCTTGTCAGGCGAGGCCACGCAGCGAGCGCTTAAACCCATCGCCCTGCTTTTCTTTCGCGAGGCTACGCTTTTATCCGGCTATTGCGAACTCCGGCAGGATTTTCGGAATTTCCGCCTCGACCGGATAGAGAGCTTTAATGACACCGGCGCGCGCTTTACCGCTGAACATTACCGCTTGCGCCGCGCTTATTTCGCAATGATCCGCAAGGAAAAACAAGCCTATAGGTCGCAAGCCCTCAAAGGGGAACGCCTTGCAAGCCCTCGCCCGGAGGTGTAAACGCCCCCACACATATAGATGGAGTCCCACATGGGCTATGACATGATTGAACTGACCAAGGAGGGCGGCGTAGCGACGATCCGGCTTGACCGTCCCAAGGCGCTCAATGCGCTGTGCACGCCGATGATGAAAGAGGTCGCCGATGCGCTGGCTAAGCTGGAAAAAGACGACGCCATTGGCTGCGTTATCCTGACCGGCTCGGAAAAAGCCTTTGCCGCCGGGGCGGACATCAAAGAGATGGCCGATAATCAATATCTCGATATTTATAAAGACGATGTGTTCTCGGCTCATCACCAAGCCATAGAGCGCTTTCGCAAACCTATCATTGCGGCTGTGGCAGGCTATGCCCTCGGCGGGGGCTGCGAGATTGCCATGATGTGTGATTTCATCATTTGCGCTGATAATGCCAAATTCGGCCAGCCCGAGATCAATCTTGGCGTTATGCCCGGCATGGGCGGCACGCAACGCTTAACCCAAGCCGTGGGCAAGGCCAAAGCTATGGATATGTGCCTGACGGGGCGAATGATGGACGCCGAAGAGGCCGAACGCGCCGGGCTTGTCTCCCGCGTCGTGCCGCTCGACGAATTTATGAGCATAGCACAGGAAGCCGCCGCCAAAATCGCGGCGCAAAGCCAGCCCATTGCGATGATGACCAAAGAGACGATTAACGCTTCCTTCGAGATGTCATTAGCTCAGGGTCTACATTTTGAACGCCGCCTGTTCCAATCCATGTTTACCACACAAGACCAAAAAGAAGGCATGGCGGCCTTTAGCGAAAAACGAAAGCCGCATTTCAAGAACAAATAAGGGATCTTTATTTCAATACATAAGCCGTCTTACCCGACGTCTTATGTATCTCTGTGCCATCCCGCTCCCCCACCCGACCTCCCAATCAGTTTATCCTAGTGGGAGGTCGGGTGGGGGAGCGGGATGGCAAAGGCTTAAACATGAAAACGCCTGTTGACGCGTTCAACAGGCAACGTTATAGGCGGCGCTTGAAATTCGAGTCTGTCTTAGGACAGCAAAATCTGAGGAAAATATGGCGAATACATCATCAGCCAAAAAAGCGGTTCGCTCTCAGGCCCGCAAAACTGACGTTAACCGCAATCGACGCACGATGGTGCGCGGCAATCTGCGCAAAGTCGAAGATGCAATCACTGCCGGCGATAAGAAAGCTGCAGCCGAGGCCTTAAAAGCGGCTGAGCCCGCTATGATGCGCGCTGTCGGCAAGGGCGTGTTCCACAAAAACACGGCTTCGCGTAAAATTTCGCGTCTTAATAAGCGCGTAAAAGCTCTCTAGGCTCTGCTCTTTATCACTTTCTGAAAACCCGGACTTGGTTCCGGGTTTTTTTATGAGATTTCCTAAATCTACTCATCGCTCGCCTTGGCGTTGAGAAGGTCGCCTATACAGTCAGGTTTTCAACGTAACTTCGAATACTAGAACAGGGCCAACTGCAAAAACTTAACAAAATATGAATTTTTTTTAGAGGCTAGTTCTTTGCGGTAGTTACGTTTTTTCCTGTCAACAAAAAATGATATCGACTTTGCGACTCATTGCTGTTGACGGAGCCGAAAAGAGTCGGTTTATAGAGGGGGTCAGCAGGGCTGTTAGGGCGCAACTGTTGACAAGGGGAAACCTGCTTATGCGTGATCTTTGCATAGGTAGTATCCATAAATTGTTATTATATATCAATGGCTTATGCGTTTAAGCCTGCTGGGAAAGTGCGGAGTAATTCCATGAGGGATGACGATCATAGTGTCAAAAACATAGATCGCCCCGCCCCGGATATGTATACAGGTGAGCCGCCCCTCCATAGCGCTCATAATACATGGAAACAGGTCAAAAACGATCTGTCTTATGCGCTCGGCGCCAATGTCCACCGCTCTTGGACGGCGCGGCTTCGTATCTCTCAAGCCACTGACCGGATTGTAACGCTCAGCGCGCCGACTCGTTTTATAACTTCAAAAATCGAGACCCAATATGCGGATACTTTGCGCCGCCTGTGGAAGAAACACGACAGGGTCGCCCCGCCGCGCGACGTTATGTTCTGCGCCGCCGCAGGCGCTGCGCCGATGCCAGCTGTGCCGGTCTCCAAAGCGCCGCGTACAAATAGCTTGATGGCCTGCGCTGCTATGCCGCCTGCCGAAAAACCCCCTGCCATGGAGGCGGGTAGTGGCTCGGGCCACGGCAAAGAAAATCCGCGCGACCGTTTCACTTTTACCAATTTTGTCGTCGGCCCGTCCAATGAACTCGCCTTTGCCGTTGCCCGCCAAATCGCAGGATGCCGCGCCGCGCAATATAATCCGATTGTCCTGCACGGCACGAACGGTATGGGCAAAACGCATCTTCTCTACGCCATTGAACATGCGGTCAAGCAAGCTGAGCCGGGCCACCGCGTGAGCCTGATCACCGCCGAAGCCTTTGTCAGCGCCTTTGTCAGCTCTGTGCGCGGCGGCGGGCGCGACGCGATTGATGCTTTTAAGTCCTCACTGCGCGATGTTGATCTTCTCATCATAGACGACGCTCATTTCATCGCCGATAAGCCCGGCAGCCAAGAAGAGCTTCTCCATACGCTCGTCTCCCTCGTTGACCAAGGCCGCCAAATTCTGATTGCAACAGACTGCCATCCCGATAAAATCGACAAAGCCGGCGAGCGCCTCAAATCCTATCTCTCCTCCGGGCTGGTCTGCAAGATCGGCGCGGCTGATTATGAGCTTCGCCTGCGGATATTAGACCGCCTCATCGCCCGCCGCCGCGCCAATGGCAATGAGACCCTCGCCATCCCACAAACGGCCCGCGACCATCTCGCCGCGCGGATGAATGCCACGCCGCGCGATCTCGAAGGGGCGTTTAACCAGATCGTCGCGCAAAGCGAATTTCTCGGCACGCCGATTACGCTGGAAACCGTGCAGGAGACACTCTCCGACTCGCGCTACACTTCAGGGCAGCGCCTCACCGTTGACCGCATCCAAAAAGCTGTTTGCGAAGAGTTCCGCGTCACGCTCACCGATATGACCTCCAAACGCCGCGCCCGCATCATCGCCCGCCCGCGCCAAGTCGCCATGTATCTCTCCAAAAAACTGACCAAGCGCTCGCTGCCCGATATTGGCCGCCGCTTTGGCGGACGCGACCACACAACGGTTATGCACGCCGTCAAACGCATCGACTCGCTCCGCGCCGAAGATGCCGAATTTAACGCCAAGATAGAAGCGGTAGAGACAGCGCTGAAACGCTAGAGCTATCTATTGCGGGCATTTCAGTCCTTTCATTTTGTCTGTCTTGCCCTCTCTCTATTTGGGCCCTCTCTATTTTGAACCTCTCTATTTTGAACCTCTTTATTTTGGGGAGAAACGGGATGTCCGCATGTTCAGAGAAGAGCGCCGGGGGAACCGGTAGCTAGGGTGGGTTTTTGCGCTCCGTGAACATGCGGTGATGTCTTTCTCCGCTACCGGCCATCAGTGTCCAGTCGAGGGACAGATAGCACGCGGCAGGCCGCCCAGGCTTTGCGGCGTTAAACACAAAGCCCCAACGACAAACATCACGCCGCTTTCGAAACAGGTAACAGGCCTGCCCGCCCGAATAAAACGGCGACATAAGGGAGGATATGGAAAAGAGGGTGGGTCTGTGGGGAAGCTCCTGTGAATGACTTAGAGGCGCACTCTATCACGGCTATGGACGCGGGGGATGAGATAGGTAAAAGCGCTGAGGAAACAGGGGTTTAGAGACACAAAAGCGGGGGTAAGCCCTTCGAGACGCCGCCAGCGGCGGTTTCTCAGGATGAGGGAAAAAACACAAAACACCCCTCATCCTGAGGAGCCAGCCCTTGGCTGGCGTCTCGAAGGACGGTTACCTCATCACAAGCGCGACAAATTCACAGAGCAATTTCCGCGTATCGCGCGGATCTACGATGTCTTCAATGGCGAAGTGTTCGGCTGTGCGGAATGGAGATGTGACTTTAGTGAGGCGATCTTTTATCGCAGTTAGTTCTGCTTTTGGATCTTTGGACTTAGTGAGTTCGGCTTGGTAGGCGACTTCGACGCCGCCTTCCATCGGTAGGCTGCCCCAATCCCCGCTCGGCCAAGCGAAGCGGTATTGGAAGCGGCTATGATCTGACATTGCCGCGCCCGCCACGCCGTAAGCTTTGCGGATAATCACGCTGGCCCACGGTGTTTTGGCCAAATAAATAGCGTTCATGGCCTCAACGCCGCGCCGGATCGTAGCCGTGCGCTCGGCCTCCAGCCCGATCATAAAGCCGGGATTATCGACGAGGTGTATCACCGGCAGTCCAAATTGTTCGGCGAGGGCGACAAAACGCTTGGCTTTCTCGGCGCTGTCCGCCGTCCATGAGCCGCCCAGAAATGTCGGATCGCTGGCCAGCACGGCCACAGGCCAGCCGTCAAACCGGGCAAAGGCGGTGATCACTGCCCGGCCCCAACGGCGGCCCATTTCAAAGACGCTGCCTTTATCCGTTACCGAATCGACAATGCGGCGCATATTATAAGCTTTGGATTTATCGCGCGGTACGATGGAGAGGAGTTTTTCGTCGGCGCGATCTAGCGGGTCAGTCGTGTCAGTGCGCTGCAAAGCCGCGCCCGCATGGCTTGGCAAGTAAGAAAGAAAGCGCTTGGCCATCGCGAAAGCTTCCGCCTCGTCCTTGGCTTCGTCGTCTATGACGCCGTTGCGGGTGTGGATGTTCGAGCCGCCAAGGCTTTCCTTATCCTGCTGCTCGCCCAAAGCCGCGACAATGGCCGGCCCGGCGGTAAATATTTGCGACAGGCCTTTGACCATGACGGAATAATGGCTGGCCACCGCCCGCGCCGCGCCTAATCCCGCCGTCGGGCCCAGCGCCAGCGCCACCACAGGCACACAGTCCAGATTTTTGACGACATGTTCCCAGCCCGGCACATAAGGCACATAGGTAAAGCCCATATCCTCGATCATCTTGACCGAGCCGCCGCCGCCCGTACCGTCAATCATGCGGATCAGCGGCAAACGCATTTCATGCGCCATCTGCTCGGCTTGGGTGAATTTACGGTAGATTGCCGCGTCAGCCGCCCCGCCGCGCACGGTAAAATCATCGGCGGTGGCGACGACAGGCCGCCCGGCAATATCGCCGCGCCCGAAGATGAAGTTGCTCGGCGTGAAATCTTTCAGATCGCCCTTGGCATTATATCTGCCTTTGCCCGCAATTTTACCGATTTCGCGAAAAGAGCCCGTGTCCAGCAGCATATCCATGCGCTCGCGCACATTTAGCTTGCCGCGATTTTTCTGGCGTTTCACTTTTTCGGCCCCGCCCATCGCTTCGGCCAGCTTACGGCGGGCGGTAAGTTCATCGAGTTCGGGCTTCCAAGAATTTGTCATATCTCTAAATGACAAATAGCGGGCAAGACGTCTATGTAAAACTGAGACTTACCATAGGCGCTGATGTCAGCGGGGCAGGGTGCTGAGGATTATGCTATTAATCCGAATATTATTTTTTCATATAAGTCTTCGGGATTTATTATCCGCCGCCTTCGCCCATGCGTTCTGAGCCTAGGGGATGTCTATTTGCCCAACATAGAGAGCGGCACGTCATCAGGTTCATAAATATCCGGTTTGTCTTTGACTAGCATTGAAAGCAAAACCGGCACGAATAGGATAATGATGAGTATGCGCAGGATTGAGCCTGCACTGGGAATGCCTGTGAGCGCGAGCAGCGGCGCAAGCAGGAATAGGAATGCCAGTATGCCCAAGGTAATTAGGGCATTGGCGATATAGGCGCCGCGGGTTGCGCCTTTGTAAAATATGGTTGCGGTGTCTTTTGGAAAAGCTCTGTGGAAGGCAAGAACAAACTCTCGAAATTCATGTTTTTGCGCCTTGAAATTCATCGGGCCTTTATAGTGAATATTGCTGATCGGGTGATCTATCGGGGTGTAGACATGCAGCACCACGCGCCTTATCTCGGCCCGGCTGGGTTCGGCGCGCAGGCGCACGCTTTTGATCTTGGCCCAAGGAATATCCCCCGCCTCGCCTTTATCATCCGACCAGAACAACCCGCCCTCGGTAACGTCCCAAGTGACCGTCGGTTTAAACGCGTTTAGGCGGTTTGTGTATTTCATGACGCGGGCCTATTCGCTAGAAATGTTAAGTTCATTGAGTTTTAGGGTGGCCTCAAGGCTAAGGTTTTCCTTGGCCATTTTTAAAAGCGTGATGGCTTTGTCTCGGTCGGCGCTTACGCCTTTGCCGTCCAGATACATCATGGCGAGACCGTATTGTCCGTCGCCATAATTAAGACTGCCCGCTTTTTCGTAATTAAGCTTAGCCAGGCCGTAGTCTTGCTTTACGCCTTGGCCATTTTCATAATGCCGACCCAAATAATAATAACTGGGGCCGATCTCACTGATTTTGGATAAAATCCCGGCCCATTTGAACGCCTGCTCATAGTTTTGTGCGAGATGATCATCGCCTTCGTAATAAATCGTGTAGAGATTCATTGCGGCGCTAAAGCGCCTTGAACTGTTCTCTGTTTTGGCGGCTTTCTCTAGCCATTGCGCGGCTACGGCATAGTTTTTTGCCGTACCTTTGCCGAACTGTAGCGCTTCGCCGTAAGCGAGTTGCCCTTTGCCGCTGCCGCCTTTTGCGGAGCGCTCATACCATGCTACGCTGGCGGCTAAATCTTTTTCGACGACTTTGCCAAGATTGTAGGCCATTCCAATCTCGTATTGGGCATCGGCATGTTCTTGATTGGCGGCCTTGAGGCGCCAATCAAATGCCATTTGCTCATTTTCCTCAACGCCTGAGCCAATATAATAGAGCAATCCCAATCGGGCCTGCGCGTCTGCGTCGCCGTTAAGGGCGGCTTCGGTGAGTTTCTTCGGCCCCAAATATGCGCGCTTTTTGGTCGGCGGCGCAGCAGGCTTTTGCCGGCCCTCTAATGCGTAGAGCGCGGTTTCCAATTCTTCTATTTCGTCCATGACGCCGTCAATACCATCACGGGATAAGCCCGGTAATCGCTTCGTTATTTCAGCAATACGGGCATTGATTTGCTCTCTCGTCATGGCGGGCGCTGCCGTTTCTGCCGCGCCGTCAAGTGCCAGTGCCTTCATCGCGGCGGGGGTAAGTGCGCCGCTAAGACCTTTGGAGCTGTCCAGCGAAAGTGTTTGCGTGTTCGGTTTGCTGCCCGATTTCTTCCTCAAGGCGTCGCGCTGCGCCAATACCTCTTTCGTATCGGATATCTTTAGCTTGGATAAATCCAGTGCAGGTAAGTCCGGCTCTGTCGGTACGGCTGTCTCCCGTTTTTTATAAAACGGACTAAACGGCGCCATGAACCGCGCGCCCATAAAATCAAGCAGGCTGAGAATTGCAATCGCCGAAACGGTATACCCTGCCGTTTTTATAAAATTTGATTTTGCCATTTTGTTCTCCAATTCAATTTTTATCGTCCTCAGTTTTCATCGTCTAAAGGGAAGGTGATATCCGTATCAACAGGCTGCGGGATATTAGGCGGGGTTTTGTTGATTAAATAGACCGCGCCCAAAGCGGTGGTTCCAAGCATTAAGAGGGCCGCTATTATTTTTCGGGACTTCATCTTATCGTCATTCCCGCCTCAGTATCTAGGGCCGTCAATTGTCCATGCGCCTTTATAGCGGTATTCATAGGGACTGACCTTAGGGGGCGGGGTGTAAGTGGCGTAGGGAGAACGCGTAGCGGAGGATGAACCCTGCGAATATGTGGAACCGCTTGAATACCCGCCATAGCTTGAGCTTGAACTTGTAGAGTTATAGCTACCATAGTTTTGGGCTTGGCGTTCCGCTACGCTATTAAAAAATCCTTGCACAGACCATTTGCTTACCTTCTTAGGTGGGTAATAATATGTCCGAGCCTGCGCGGCCTGTGCGGCGCGGGCTTGTGCGCGGCGCTGCTCGTCCCATTTTTCTTGCTGGGTAGCGCTCTTATAAGCGGCGGCTTTCTTATGGCCAGCGGCTTCTGCTTTGCTGTAAAACTTTATGGCTTCGTCCCGGTTTTTATCAACGCCATTGCCATTGGCGTAAAAATGCCCAAGGGCCACAAGCGCCTCTGGATGGTCTTGCGCTGCGGCTAATTTATACCAGCTTCGAGCGGCATACAGGTTTCCCTTGTCATACTGGGCAATATAGCCCGTGCTATATTGTGCGTCCGCCAGTCCTTGGTCGCCGGCTTTTTTATAATAAGTTTGTGCTATTTGTTTGGACATGGAAACGCCGCGCCCCCACTGATACATTTTCCCGGTTATGCTTTGTGCATATTTATTTCCGCCGTCCGCATAGGGCATGGCAAGCGAAAATGCTGTGTTGTAATTACCCAGATCATAGGACCTTATCGCGTGCGCAATAACGGCGCGGGGCTGCTGCAAATTTTTAGCGAGCTTCATATAAAGCGCCTTGGATTTTTGCGCGTTTTCAGAGTTTGCGCTTTCATCGTCATAAAAATTTGCCAGATAAAGAATAGCTTCTGAAAAGTTCTGGTCTGCTGATTTACCGTACCAATACATTGCCATAGATGTAGATTTTTCGGTGCCTTGGCCGGTGCGGTAGAGCTGCGCTAATTTATGTTGGGCTCTGGCATTGCCGCTCTCGGCTTTGCTCTTTGTAAGCACGAATATATCTCTCCTAATCTGCTTACGCGATGCCTCGTCCAGCGAAATCAGGCACGCGCCATCGCCAAGGCGCGCGCCCCGTTTAAACCAGTGGTCTGCTAAGGCGGGAGATTTTGCGGCGCCGCTTCCGGTTTTGTAATTCATCCCCACAGTGTAAATAGAAAAGGGAAAGTCTTGCTGCGCGGCTTTTAGGTGCCACTGCATGGATTTGTTTAAGTCAATTTCAACCCCGGTGCCCTGCTCATACATAACGCCAAGCCTGGCTTGCGCGTCCGGGAAACCGCGTAGGGCTGCAAGTTCATAATTTTTAATCGCCTCCTTATAGTTCTCCCAACTTTCTTCTGCCATACCAATAAAATAAGCGCCCCGTGCTTCGCCTAGCTCCGACGCTCGCTCATAAAACTCATATGCTTTTGGCATGGATACGGGGCGCAAAATTCCCTTTTGGTGCATCTCCGCAGTGACACTAAAAGCAGGGGCATATTCTTGGCCAAGCGCCTTATTGATCCAATACGATACCTTTTCCTTGGACTGCCCTGTCCCTTCCGCATTTATATACATTTTGGCTAAATTCGTTTGGGCTTTGGCACTGCCCGCTTCCCCCGCAGGTGTCCATAATTGGATGGCTTTCACATAATTGCCCGCTGAATAGGCCGCATAGCCGTCGTCTTCAGTCTGTTTAATCCGCGCGGCCGCGAGCGCGGCGGGCGTTGGGCTGCGATCATAAATGCTAAACCCTTGCGGTAATTGCGTGTCAGTTTGAGCGCAGGCGATACTAGGACTAAAACACGAAACGGCGAGGGCGGTAGAGGCTAAAAATTTGATTATGATTTTCATTGCTCGCTTTTCAAATTTGCTAGCGCTCTTTTGGCGTCGTGATTGCCAGCGCTCGCGGCTTTCTCTAGCCAAGACCTCGCCTCTACGGGGTCTGTGTCCATGCCAAGGCCGTATTCATAGCGCGAACTAAGTTTGAGCATGGCCTTGGTCTGGCCCTCGGCGGCGGCTTGTTTTAGGTATTTAATCGCGCCCTCTGTGTCTGCCTCAAAAAGCCATTTGGCGCTTAATTTGTCTTCGGAGATTTGAAAAGCTGCTTCGGCGGATAGTGGCCATGTCGAGTTGCTAAGACTGACATATTTATCATTCTGACCGTGTTTGGCGATAGTTTGTAAATAGGTGCGGTAGAGCCGCTTGTCGGCATCGTTAAGATCGCTCTTATACCGTTGATCCATAACCAACCAAAGTTGAGCATTAGGATTACCTGCTTTGGCCAAGGCGTTAATGCGCTCCTCTCTACCATCACCTGATATAAATGCTTTTTGGAACGTCGCAACGGGATCGCCGCTGCCAGCCGCTGCATCCATTTTTGTCTTATCGGCTTTGGCTTTCTTGGCCACCTGCCGTTCAAGCGCGCGCATAGCGTCTTTATCGCCTGCCGTCGCAGCCGCGACCAATTCTTTGGTTGTCATTTGCTTTTCAGGCGGCGCGTCTGCGCCCCCGCAAGCCGTGAGTGTTAATCCGAGTGTTATCGCTATTAATATGTTTTTCATGGTTTGGTTTCCTTTACTTGAGTCAGGGTGAGGTTGTGGCATTGCTGGCTTAGGTCTTGCGCGAACATTTTATCATAAGGCGGCTTGGCTAGGGGGTTGGCGATTGTGATTTAGAAATCTAATCCAGAGAGGTCGGTCTTGAATAATTTACGGGCCGCCGTGGATTTTATTTCGAGATCGGTATGAACGGAATTAGGCAGCGCAATGGCGCTCGCTGCCGATGCAGGCGTTTCAAGCCTTGTGCCTGTGCCGGTTATTAGCAATCTAGCGGAGAAAATTTTTGGATTGGCCGCCGTTGGCAAAATATCAAGCGTGCCTTTGACTTTTCGCGTGCCAACATATTTTAAATCCTTTGAAACATTACAGGAGCCACTCCCACTTCTGCATGTGCCATTTACGCGGTCAAATTCCCCGCGCGTTATCGGGCCGTTTTCTTCAATATGAAACAGCACACCGATTTCCCCGCTTTCGCAAATCATGGAACCTGCAAACAAACCTTCATAAGCATAGGTTGGGGAATGGGCCCAGGCGCTGCCAACCAGTGGAAAGACGCCGCTTGCGAAAAGCTGGCTAACCAATGTAAATCCAAATAGTAGTTTTTTCATACGCTGGCCTTACTCCACGCCGAGTTGTTTGAGGGCTTTTTTGGCTTTTTCGTAGTCCTGGGCGGCGGCTTTTTTGATCCACTCGATGGCTTGTTCGCGGCTTTTGGTAACGCCTCTGCCGTTATAATACATCGTGCCGACATTGAACTGGCCTTCCGCATAGCCGAGCGCGGCGGCTTTGCGATACCAGATTAGTGCTTCGGTGTATGACTGGAGGACGCCGAGGCCCTTTTCGTAATAATACCCAAGAGTGGATACAGAACGGGCATAGTCTTGAGCCGCCGCTTTACGGTGCCAATGTATGGCCTGTTCGTAGGATTGGGGCACGCCTCTACCTTTTTCATACATTGTGCCGAGATTGGATTGGGCTATCTTGCGCCCTTTGTCGGCGGCCTTGCGGTAATAATTTGCCGCTTGGGTATTGTCCTGCGGGACGCCGCGGCCTTTCTCAAAAGCAAATCCGAGATTGGTTTGGGCGCGGCCAAAACCTTGGTCTGCCGCTTTGCGGTACCATTGCGCCGCCTGCTCATAGGATTGTTCAACGCCTTTTCCCCTTTCATACATATAGCCCAGATTGGTTTGTCCGCGCGCATTGCCTTGCTCGGCGGCTTTGCGGTATAAAATGGCGGCTTGGCTTAGGTTTTTCGCGACGCCTCTACCATTTTCATACATATAGCCAAGGCTGACTTGGCCTTTAGCATTGTTTTTGTCTGCGGACTTTTGGTAATAGACAACAGCCATGCTCGGGTTTATGGGACGGCCATAGCCATAATCATATATATCGCCAATGCGCCGAAGAGCCGTTCCGCTTTTCTTATCTGCCGCAATTTTGGAGTACCAGTTAAAGGCTTCCCCGTAGTTTTTGGGTGTGCCGGAGCCAAAATAATACATATCGGCCAAATATTCATAGGCGTTTTCGAAGCCCTGATCGGAGGAGGCTTTATAAAGACGAAAGGCTTCGGTTTCGGATTTGGCATACCCGCCCCAGCCATTTTCATGCATGACGCCAACAATATATTGCGCAATTTTATTACCCGAATTTGAGAGCGGCTCAAGCTGAGCCCGCGCCGCCGCGTAATCCTTGTTCTGATACGCGGCATAGCCGTCTTTAAGCGGGGTTTGGGCCGAGGCGGCTAATGGGGTTAGGGCGCAGAGCATGGCCGCCGCAGCGCCGAATATCAATTTGCTAAAAGGTTTCATTTTGTCCTCCGAATTTCGGTTATCAGCTTGGCTAAGAGTTTACATCATTTCCAATCCTGCTGACAGTCCCATATTTACCTTGGGCCGACATCACCCCTAGGGGTTATTCGTCGATATTTACTCATATTTGCCTGGCCATTTTGTTGCCCCTCCGCTACCTCTCGCGCAAACCAAAAAGGAAACCTCCCATGCCCGCAACAATGCGCCCTAATAACCGTTCCCGCGAGAGTTTGCGGCCCGTATCGCTCGAAGCCGGCGTTAGCCGCTATGCGGAGGGCTCTTGTCTCGTAAAATTCGGAGAAACCCATGTGCTGTGTACGGCCTCGGTTGACGAGAATGTGCCGCGCTGGATGAAGGGTAAAGGCAAGGGCTGGGTGACGGCGGAATATGGCATGCTCCCCCGCGCCACCCATAGCCGTAATTCGCGCGAAGCGGCGCGCGGTAAACAGGGCGGGCGCACGGTAGAAATCCAGCGCCTGATCGGGCGGAGTTTACGCGCCGCGATTGACCTTAAAAAACTCGGCGAGCGGCAGATCATTGTCGATTGCGACGTCATGCAGGCCGATGGCGGCACGCGCACGGCCTCGATTACGGGCGCTTGGGTGGCGCTTTATCAAGCTTGCGAAGGCCTCGTCAAACAGGGTAAACTCGCCGAAAACCCGATCACCGATAATATGGCGGCGGTGAGCTGCGGCATCGTCGACGGCGAATGCCGGCTCGATCTGGAATATGTCGAAGACAGCGCCGCGCAAGCCGATGCTAATTTTGTGCTGACCGAAACAGGCGGCGTCATCGAAGTGCAGGCCAGCGCCGAGGAGACGCCTTTTACAGCTGACGAAATGGCGGAGCTGATGCGGCTCGCAGGTCTTGGCATTGGTAAGCTTTGCGCCTTGCAAGCGCAGGCGCTGAAATAAGCCTGCCTCAAAAATATCTTTTTAGCGCTGCGATCTTTTTTGGATTGACCGCTTGTAGCCCCGTTCAAACAAAAACAACCTGCACTATCGAGTTCATCATACTCGGCACGGCGCAGGATGCGGGGGCGCCGCAAATCGGTAATTCGGGCGACCCGGCTTGGCAGGACGCCTCGCTGAAAGGCCATGCCGTCTCCGCCGCTTTGGTCGATCACGAAAGCGGTTCGCGTTACCTCTTTGAAGCCACGCCGGATATGCGCGAGCAGCTGTTTCGGCTTGATGAAATGGCTCCTCCTAAGAACAGCGATCCGCTCGGTCTTGCCGGTGTCTTTCTCACCCACGCTCATATCGGCCACTATGCCGGTTTGATGTTTGCCGGACATGAATCGGCGAGCACTAAGGGACTGAAGGTTTATGCCATGCCGCGAATGGCGGAGTATTTGGCGGCGAACGGGCCATGGTCGCAATTGGTTGATTTCGGCAATATCGCTTTGCAGCCTTTATCGGCAGGCGAGGGGGCTGTTTTATCAGATGCGATTTCGGTCACGCCCTACCAAGTCCCGCACCGCGATGAATTTTCCGAAACTGCCGGCTTTGAGATTTCGACACAGGGCAAAGCTGTTCTCTTCCTGCCCGATATTGATAGTTGGGATGAGTGGGAGAGCCAATATGGCCAAACCATCGAGGCGCGGCTAGGGGCAGTGGATTACGCTTTCCTCGACGCAACATTCTATGATGATAATGAGCTTCCGGGCCGCGATATGTCGGCCATTCCTCACCCAAGGCTGGAAGGCTCAATGGACCGATTTGATGCTTTGCATGAGAGTGAGCGAAAGAAAGTACGTTTCATTCATCTCAACCACACCAACCCGGCGCGGTTTGAAGGGTTTGCGGTTTATAAAGAGATCGAGAAGCGTGGTTATAAGCTAGCCAAAACAAGCGAGCGTTACTGCTTGGATTAAGAGTTCAAATATTTGCCACCAACTTTATTAGTGCCCCCCGTCTTGCGCGGGGGTCTCCATCAATTGGAATGCAGAGTGTGACGCAGGGAGGTCCCCGGTCAAGCCGGGGAACAGGGGCTTGAGTTGGAACTTTATTCCGCCGCAGCCTTCACGCCGTTTTCGCCTGCATCTTCATCCGGTTCGTAAACCAAGATATCGGCGGGTTGGCAGTCGAGTTCGCGGCACAGCGCGTCAAGCGTGGTAAAGCGCATAGCGCGGGCCTTACCGGTTTTCAGGATCGAGAGATTGGCCAGCGTAATGCCGACGCGCTCGGCCAGCTGTGTCAGAGACATGCGGCGGTCGAGCAAGACACGGTCAAGATTTACGCGGATGCTCATATCGTCAGCTCCGCATTGCGCCTGAGTTCAGCCCCGTGGCGAAAGACTTCGGCAAGGGCGGCGATGACAAAGACAAGAAACCATGTTCCGACGCGAATATCGAGCGCAACAGGCTCTCCGCCTGACAGGTTCATATCGGCCATGCGGGTAATAATGATGCGCAGGATTTCTGTCACGGCTAGGACAATCCACATCAGGCGTAAGCGCGAGATATTGGCCGGCACAAAAGGATCGCCGTGCAGCAGCGTGCCGACAATTTTGCGCAGGATATTGATAACGAAAACATAGGCGGCCGCCACCAAAGCTCCACCAAGGCAGGCAATAGCCATTTTTTGCGGCGTGGCGGAACTGTCGACTTTGGACAGATCGGAGAGCAATTCAGCCCGCATCCCGTTATTGGTCAGCATAATAACGGCAACGCCTAACAGAATAAACACGCCAAGGATCAAAAAAGCCATCACAATCATCAAGAGGATATTCAGCCCTCGGGCAACAGGTGTGCCTTTATTATCATTTACAGCGGTCAAGTGGCTGCCTTTCTATGACTCGTTCTTATTGATAAACAATAATAGCTGTATTGCAAGTGGGTAAAACAGAGCTTAGGGAGCCTTATGAAAGACATTACCAAAATCGTTGTGGCCTCGCATAATGAAGGCAAGGTGCGCGAAATCCGCGATCTACTGGCACCTTTCGGCGTGCAGACGGTGAGCGCACGCGAATTGGGTCTGCCCGAACCCGAAGAAACAGAAACCACATTTGCGGGCAATGCCGCGCTAAAAGCGCAGGCGGCGGCGGAGGCTTCGGGCCTTCCGGCCCTGTCTGATGATAGCGGCTTGGCGGTCGACGCGCTGGGCGGCGACCCCGGAATATATGCGGCGCGCTGGGCCGAAATCCCGAAATCCGAAGGCGGCGGTCGTGATTTCGATATGGCGATGTGGCATGTTCAGGACGGAATTGGCGGGGGCGTCAGAACTGCCCGTTTTATCTGCGCTCTTTGTCTGGCCTATCCTCCCCAAGGAAACAAAAATGGCTCTAGCAAAGTCTGGGAAGGCAAAGTCGAAGGCGAGATTGTCTGGCCGCCGCGCGGAGATAAAGGCTTTGGCTATGACCCGGTCTTTCAAGCGATAGGTGATAAGAAAACATTTGCCGAAATCGACCCAGCCGAGAAACACGCCAAAAGCCACCGCGCCGACGCTTTCGTGAAATTTATAAAAGATGTGTTTTCTGATTATGGTGCTTAGTCGGTCATACTCATCCTCCACCGCGCTAGCGGGGGAGGTGGCCCCCGCATGGGGGCCGGAGGGGGCGGCCCAAGTTTCGATTCCTGAAGAGTTCTATTTAGTGCGCAAGACTGCGCGCACCCCCTCCGCTTTCGCTATGCTTCAGCACCTCCCCCGCTTTGCGGTGGAGGATATTGTATGACTCTCGCGGTCTATATTCATTGGCCCTATTGCGCGCGTATCTGCCCTTATTGCGATTTTAATGTTTATAAACAGAAGGATGATGCCGGGCTAACAGGAGCTATTGCCGCTGACCTGAACGGTTGGCGAGATTGGAGCGGGCCGCGCGAGGTGACCTCGGTGCATTTTGGCGGCGGCACGCCGTCTTTAATGACGGGCATAGATATTGCGGCGATTGTTGAGGCGGTTCGAGGCTTGTGGGGGCTATCCGAAACTTGCGAAATCGCGATTGAGGCTAATCCGAATGATGCAGATGCCGAGTTATGGGAAGCCTACCGTCAAGCCGGAGTGAACCGCTTGTCCTTGGGTGTGCAGACCTTCCATAACCCCGCATTGAAACTCTTAGGCCGCGACCATAGTGCCGAAGAGGCCAAGGCCGCATTGGATATTGCGGTGGATATTTTCCCGTCCGTTTCGCTTGATTTGATTTTCGGTTGGCGCGGACAGACCGAAGACTTACTGCAACAGGATTTAGATATCGCCATAGCCAGCGGCGCGCAGCATATCTCGGCCTATCAACTCACCATCGAGGAAGGCACAGCTTTCGCAAAAGCTGAGGCGCGCGGCGATATGAAGGCGGTGGACGGCGATAGAAGTGCGGATTTTTATGATTGGGTGCGCGGACGGCTGATCTCGGCAGGGTTTGAGCATTATGAAGTCTCTAACTTTGCAAAGCCCGGCCATCGCTCGAAGCATAATCTGGTCTATTGGCAGGGCCGGGATTATGTCGGCGCCGGCCCCGGCGCCCATGGGCGGTTGACGGTGGACGGGGCGCGCTATGCGACTATCGCGGCAATGCGGCCTGCGGATTACCGGAAAACGGTAGCGGAAACGGGTTTGGGCATTGCCGAGAAAGAGCGGCTTTCGCATGAGGCATGGGCAGAAGAATATCTGCTCATGGGTTTGCGGATAGAGGAAGGGATTTCGGCCTCGCGGTTCGAGGAGATTGCCGGGAGGGAATTGCCGGAGCGCGTAATTGCGGAGTTGTCGGATGATGGGCTGATTGAATGCGGCGGCGATAATTTAAAGGCAACCCCAGAAGGCCGCCTTGTGCTCAATACCGTAACAGAAAAACTGCTTCTAAACTAAAACTGTTGTCATCCCGGGGCCCGTAGGGAACCCGGAAGTTCGAGAGGGTGCGGGTTGAACGAGAGATTGCCCGCAAAGGCTCGGTCTTCCGCGTCAAGCGCGGAATGACAGGGGGAGGGGGAGGAGCTATGTTAGGAAGGCCCCACAACAGTCCGCGGTGCAGGGTCGATAATCACGAACCTGCCGTTTTTAATCTGGTAAACTGCCAACCCCCTATCCGGGGTGCCGTCGGGATTAAACCGCACCAAGCCGTCAGCGCCGTAAAAGCCGCTTGGGTCTTCGGCGCGGGCGCGTCTTAGGCGCGGGTCGCCGTTAGCTACGAAAGCGCCAACGGCTACGGCGTCATAGGCCAGTGAGGCCAGCCGTGATGGATCATCGCCGTAAGTGCGGTCATATTTATCCAAGAAAGGTTGCCGGGCGTCTTGATCAGCCGCCGCAAATATACCGCCGCTTAGGGCCGGTTCGCGCACAGTGTCGTCATTCTTCCACAGGCTGGTTCCGAGAAATTGCACATCTGCCGGATCGACATCGTAATAGGGCAGAAGCGGCGCGAGGGAGCGCAGGGCTGTGCCGCCTTCGGGCAGCATAATGGCTTCGTAAGACATCGGTGTTTCGCCGCCATTTTGTTTCGCCTGTTCTTCGCCCCGGTGATGGAAACCGGCGAGCCGCTTGGCGGGCTCTTGCATGACGGAGATATCCCGCCCGTCATAGGTTTCAGAGGCCGTGACTTCGCCGCCATTGGCTCTGATTGCGCCCTCATAGGCTGCCTTGACCCGCCGTCCATATTCATTTTGCGGCCCGACAAAGGCATAGCGCGTCGCGCCTGTCGAGGCGGCATAATCGACAATACGTTTGACTTCGGCTTCGGGCGGGAAGGAGAGCAGATAAGTACCGCTGCCGGCAACTTTCTGGTCGGTCGAGAAGGCGATAAGAGGTGTCTTACTGCGGCGGGCTTCACTTGCGCTGGCTTTGACCGAGGCTGACAGGATAGGCCCGAGAATAACGTCAACCCCTGATTTCACGGCGGCCCGCGTTGCGCTTCTTGCGCCGCTGGCTGTGCCGCGCGTATCCAGCGCAATCAGCAGGACATCGGGTTCTTCGCGGTCAAAGACGGCCATTTCTGCCGCCAACATCATTGAGCTGGCTTCTTCGCGCAGGCGGGAAGATTTGGCGCTGAAAGGTAGCAATAGCGCCATACGCTTAATGTCGCGGCCGGCCATATGCGGCGGGGTCAGCCCACCCCTGCGATTAACATAGGGGCCGGGCTCGAATGTTGGGTCTTTAGTTTCTTTAGGGTCTTTAGTTTCTTCCTCGTTTTTCTTGGGGTCTTTCACGCCTGTTGGGTCAGGCGTCACAACGGGGCCTGTCGGCGGACGATGAACAACGGGGCCTTGCGGATATTGACCTGTCGGCACGGGAACCGTTGTGCAGGCCGAGAGCATCACTACGGCCAAAGCCGTGCTTGCAAATCCGATCCGGGCAAATCCGACCCGGGAAAATCCGAGATGGCCAAAGCCGTTTAATTTCGCCATAACTGGCCTTTCAATTCGTAGCGGACCCACGATAAGGAAGATGTGTGAATCCTTCTAACTCTATAAGCGGCGCAGATTCTTCGCAACAGCTAACAGGCGAAGAATTACAGTCGGTTTCCCTTAAGCCAAGAAAATTGGAAAAGGGACTTTATGTTGTCGCCACGCCGATCGGCAATCTGCGCGATATAACCTTGCGGGCCTTAGATGTGCTCTGCGCGGCTGATTCCATTCTGGCCGAAGACACGCGCCAGACCCGCAAATTGCTCAACGCTTATGACATTAAAACACCGTTAAGCCCCTATCATGACCATAATGCGGCAAAACGTGTACCGGGAGTGATAAAAGATTTAGAGGCGGGGAAGGCGGTTGCCTTGGTTTCGGACGCCGGAACCCCGCTGGTGTCTGATCCCGGCTTTAAACTGGTGCGAGCGGCGGTCGAGGCCGGGATTGATGTTTTTCCTTTGCCGGGCGCGTCGGCTGTGCTGGCGGGTTTGGTCAAATCCGGCCTGCCCTCTGATAGGTTTATGTTTGCGGGGTTTCTGCCGCCCAAATCCGCCGCTCGAAAGACGGTGCTGGAAGAGTTGGCGATGGTCAAAGCCACACTGATATTTTTCGAAACGGGGCCGCGCATTAAAGATAGCCTCGCGGATATGCGCGATGTTTTGGGGGAGCGCGATGCTGTTCTCGCGCGAGAGCTGACCAAACATTATGAAGAAGCCCGGCATGGCAGCTTTGAAGCGCTTATTAGCAGTGTCGAGACTGACCCTCCGCGCGGGGAAATCGTCGTGCTGATTGGCCCGCCTAAAACACAGGCGCGCTGGCCGGAAGATGAGGTGGAGGCCGCTTTAAAAGCCATCATCGCAGAGCAGGGTGCCAAACGCGCCAGCGCGGAAATCGCGGCGCAGTGCGGCTGGCCCAAGCGCGATGTTTATAAGCTTGCCATCACACTGAAATGAAAACCAAGGCCGAGAAACGCGCTTACGAAAAAGCGGGCCGCCGCTCCGAGACTCTGGCCTGTTGGTATCTTCGTTTCAAAGGTTACCGGATACTCGCCCGCCGTTATAAAACGCGAGCAGGGGAGATTGATATTGCGGCGCGTAGAGGCAAAGTCATCGCTATTGCCGAGGTCAAACAACGCAAATCCGAAACGGCAGCGCAGGAGAGTGTTTCTTACCAAAATGAGCAGCGCGTGATGAATGCAGCGGAGATTTTTCTGACTCGCAGCCCAGCTTTGCGCGAATGCGAGTTTGAACTACGTTTTGATATAATCTATGTCATCGGGCGCTGGAAAATTCGACACATTACCAATGCCTTTCACGGCTATTAAAACCCTGTCATTTGCCGCTCTTGGTAACCTTTAGTTTAGCATTGGCGCGTAATTTACCGTCATTATGAAAAAATTTACTATACTCCCCCTTGTCCTTATTTCTTTTTCTGTGTCTGGCTGCGCCGTCATGACCGCTGGTGTCAAGAAAGGCGATGAACGAAATTTCGCCCGCTCGATGAATGATGTCAGCGCTGACCGCGTCATCAAAGCCCGTATGCGCCGCGCCGATGGGTTCAAGCTTAAAGGCGTCGATGTCGAGGTTAGAGAAGGGATTGTCGTGCTGTCCGGCAATGTTCCGCGCCGTGAAGACCGGATTGAAGCCGAGCGCATCGCTTGGTCGGCTCCGCGTGTGGACCAGATCGGCAATGAAATTCGGGTCAAAGACAAGCAAGGCAATATTCGCAATATCAAAGACGGGTTATTGGAAAAATCCGTTCGCACGCGCTTAGCAGCGGATAAATATGTCAAAGCCCGCAACCTCAATGTCGAGACCCATGACGGTATTGTTTATTTGCTCGGCATGGCCCGAAATCAGCAGGAACTTGAGCGCGCCGCTCAAATCGCGAGTACAACGCGCGGGGCCAGAGAAGTTGTGTCTTATGTCAAAGTAGCGGGCATTCAATCGGCGATCAGCCAATTTGGCCCTACCGCCTCTGCAGCAGCGCCCCATTATATACAGCCTGCCCCGCAGCGGGAATTACCAAGTTTTTTAACTACAGCGCCACAAGCAGCTTCGCCCTCCATTGGCAAGCCTACCGAAATTCCGTCGCCTTATACCGCCGCGCCCGCCATTCCGGCGCCGAGCGGAACGGTGACGACTGCGCCGTTATCCCAGCCCATGCCGTTGATCGAGCAAGGCCCAACAGCCCCCGCCCAAATTGCTGATATGGGCGACCGCCTGAATAAGGATTTTCCGACAGATGCCGAACTGGGTAAATACCGCATAGGCCAAGCGGGCGAGGCGGTTTCGATTATCGAGAGCGAACCTTATTATATCGACCCTGAAACCGGCAAAGAAATCCCGGTCTCTTATGTCAGCGGGCGCTAAACCCAAAACTGCAATTTAGGCTGGTCAGCCTCCTAACATTATCATAGTTACACCCTGTTAACCATAATCCTTGGGGGAAACCATGAAATCACTGACTCTAACTCTGTCTGCCGTTATGGCTTTATCTCTGGCCGCATGCCAGACCACGGGCACGGCAAAAACCGCAAATGAGATGCTGTTCTCCGGTATTGATCCGAGTAAAATCAGCGCTGAGGGGTCGAGCGCAGCTAAATTGGGCGCGGAAAACCCGACTTGCCTGAAATTCTACGCCAATACGACCCGTTATATTACTCAGCCTCAGCCCGGAAAAGCGGCCAAAAACTTCGGCAAGACGATTGTCTTGGGAATGCTGGCAGGCGCCGCGAGCGGGGGCGTGGGGAGTCTAGGGATTAGCTCTTCATTCCTTGAATTGGCTCTCGCGGGCGCGGCTAACCAGGTCGTTTTCCAAGGCGGGCAAACCGCTCTGGATACAGTCACAGGCGAGGCTGATAAATTAACGCCGCAAGAAGAAATCGACACCGCTGCTACCAAAATTGGGTGCCCCGCGCCGAGCAAAGCCGCCATGAAAGGCGCAAAAAAAGCGGCCAAAGCGATGAAGAAGAAAGAAAAGTCTGAGGAATAATTAGAGAAACAATCAGGCGAATTTTGCCTGAACCTCTTTCGTCCACCCAGCAGTAATGTCTGCGCCCGTATCAATGACGGGGCGTTTGATGAGCGTGGGATGTGCGGCCATGAGAGACGCGGCTTTGGCGGCGTTCATATCGGCTTTATCATCTGCGTCGAGATTGCGCCATGTTGTCGAGCGGGCGTTAAGGAGGTGGTTCCAACCAACAGCTTCTGCCATCCGTTTTAAATCAGCGGGCGGCACGCCGTCTGCGCGCACGTCAACCAAGGTCAGCTCATGCCCTGCCGCCGCCATGGCTTTGATAGCCTTGCGGCAAGTATCGCAGGTTTTTAGGTGATAAACGGTGAGTTTCATGCAATGCGGGCCTGCATGAACTCCGCCATCATGGTGTAAACTTTAGGGCGGCAGCTATCATTATGCATTTCATGCTCGCAATCTTCATAGGCTATAAAAGTGCAGTTTTGGGCTTTGGCGGCAAAGCCTTCGGAGGCCGTAAAGTCAGTGAGCTGATCGCCATTGGCATGCCAGAGCAGGAGCGGCTCGGTCCAGTCTCCTGCTTTGTTCAAGACCTCTTCGCCGGCCTCTATCATACCAGCGGCAAGGCCAAATCCGAGCCGGCCATGATTAAGCGTGTCCGCTTCATAGATTTTCTGCTCAGCAGGGACGGTTGAAACTTTTGTTCCCGGAATAGGATTGGGCAGCGTGCCATTGGGCGCGATGCGGCGCAGGATTTTGACGACTGTTTGCAACGGGCCGGGTATGGGTTCAGCGGGACGGATCAGCGGAGCGGAGACAAGAAAGCCTGCAATATCATCCGAGTGGTTTAAGCCGTAATGTAAAACCAAACCGCCGCCCATGGAATGACCGAAGATAAAATGCGGCAGGCCGGGAAACGCCTCGCGGGTTTTGGCCAACAGTGCGTCCACATCTGCGGACAGTAAGCTGTAATCTTTGCAGACGCCGCGTTTGCCGTCCGAGCGGCCATGTCCGCGCAAATCCAGCGCAACAACAGCGATGCCCTGCGCGTTCAGATATTTTGCCATGCCTGCGTAACGTCCGCAATGTTCGCCAAAGCCGTGGATAAGGCTCATTGCTATCTTTGGCTTGTCGCATGCCCAAATATACCCGCGCAAAACCGTGCCGTCCGCCGGGTTTTTGGTCTCAAAGTCACTCATGGTTTTATCTTCACCGCCGTGCCGTAAGCGAGCAGTTCCGCTCCGCCTATCTTTTGCGGCCTTTGCCCGACAGCGGAAAATTCGATGCGGGTATTATAGACCACATCCGCCCCGATAGTGTCGGCCTGTCGCTGCATACGGACAATAGCTTCGCGGCGCGCCCGTTCCATCAGCGTTTGAAATCCCGTAATTTGACCGCCAAAAAGCATGTTAAAAAACGAAACAAAGACTTTAAAATAATCGACCGCTATGACGACATTGCCCGAAACCAAGACGCCGCCCGGTTCCAGATTGTCGGGGAGGGTTTTGATATTCAGAACCTTGATATGGGACAGCTCCGCCTCGTCTTTCTTCAGGCGCGCAAAGTGATTGCGCTCATTCATCGAGCCGAAAATAATCCCGATTAGCAATAATATGCCGACTCCTAAGAGACTCCCCATCAGGACACAACCACGGCTGTGCCGTAAGCGTAGAGTTCCGATGCCCCGGACGTAATCGAGCTGGTCGAGAAGCGCACATTGACCACGGCATTAGCGCCTTTTTCAATGGCTTCGCCCATCATGCGCTGGGTTGCTTCCTCGCGCGCGTCGGTCAGAAGTTCGGTATAGCCTTTGAGCTCCCCGCCGACGATGTTTTTCAGCCCGGCCATAATATCGCGTCCGACATGTTTGGCGCGCACAGTATTACCCTGTACAATGCCCAAATGCTGAACGATTTTTCGTCCCGGTACGGTTTCCAAATTTGTTACGATTAAGTCAGTCATAAGCTCTCCTCTTCGCGTGCAACATAGATGTGATTGGCCATCACTAGCAAGAGGCTTGCGTGATAAGCCGCCTTACGGCAAAAGCCGCTCATAAAGGAGTGCTTCATGACATTACGCGTAGCTTTTCAGATGGACCCGATGGAGGGCGTCGATATTGACGCCGATACCACATTTGCCTTGGCCGAAATCGCGCAAGCGCGCGGTATGGAGCTTTATGAATATGGCACTGGCCATTTGTCTTATGACGCTGGCCGGATCCTCGCCCGCGCTAAACCGATGACGGTCAAACGGGAGCGGGGCGCTCATGTCCATTTCGGCCCGCGGGAGCTTATTGATCTGGCCACAGATGTCGATGTCGTCTGGATGCGCCAAGACCCGCCTTTTGATATGTCCTATATTACCGCCGCGCATTTGCTGGAGCGGCTCAAAGGGGATACGCTGGTCGTCAATGACCCGGAATGGGTGCGCTCTTGCCCTGAGAAAATCCTGCCGCTGGACTATCCCGATCTCATGCCCGAAACGTTGATCACTCGCGACCGGCAGTCCATAGATGATTTCAGGGACAAACATAAAGACATCATTCTAAAACCGCTTTTCGGCAATGGCGGGGCAGGGGTGTTTCTCGTTAAACAAGGCGACAGTAATTATTCGTCACTTCTGGAAATGTTCATGGCTAGCTCCCGCGAGCCCATCATTGCGCAGGCTTTTCTCAAAGATGTTGTGAGTGGCGATAAACGCATTATTATCATTGACGGCGAGGCTGTCGGCGCAATTAACCGCGTGCCGCAAAAGGGCGAAACCCGCAGCAATATGCATGTCGGGGGCACAGCTGTGCCAACAGAGCTAACAAAATCCGATATGAAAATCTGCAAGGCCATCGGCCCAATGCTCAAAGCGCGCGGGCAAATCCTCGTCGGCATTGATGTCATCGGCGATAAAATGACCGAAATAAATATCACCAGCCCGACAGGCGTGCAGGAACTCAAACGGTTTTCAAGCGTGGACGCAGCGGCTCTGGCTTGGGACGCGATTGAGCGGAAATTGGACTGCTGATTTACCAAAGATGTTTTCATAGCGTAAGCTATCGGCCGCCGCGACGCCGTCATTCAAACGCCCTGTAAGCAAGACGCAAAGCCCCGGTGCAACAGCGTGCTTGCATTTTAGCCTAACCCTCTTACTTTACCCTCATGTCTCAACCTGCCGACATGTCCGTGCGCGAAGCTCCTATGATGTGGCAACCGCACCGCCCTGCGCGGCCCGAAAAGTCCGAGGGCGGTAAGCACTTTCGGCTGGTTAGCGAATTTGAACCCAAGGGCGATCAACCTGCCGCGATTAAAGAGCTCTGCGAAGGACTGGACTCGATAGAGCGCGATCAGGTTTTGCTCGGCGTTACGGGATCGGGCAAAACTTTCACTATGGCAAAAATCATCGAGCAGACTCAACGCCCGGCCCTCATCATGGCGCCTAATAAAACCCTCGCGGCGCAGCTTTATTCCGAATTTAAAAGCTTCTTCCCTGATAATGCGGTGGAATATTTTGTCTCTTATTATGATTATTATCAGCCCGAGGCTTACGTTCCGCGCACCGATACTTTCATTGAAAAAGACAGCAGCGTGAATGAGCAGATTGACCGCATGCGCCACGCTGCGACGCGGGCCATTCTGGAGCGCGACGATTGTATCATCGTCGCCTCGGTCTCCTGTATTTACGGTATCGGGTCGGTCGAGACTTATACGGCGATGACCATTGATATTGCCAAGGGCCAGATAATTGATCCGCGCACATTCATGGCGCAGCTTGTCGAACTGCAATATGCGCGCAATGATCTGGCCTTTCAGCGCGGCATGTTCAGGGTGCGCGGCGACACTGTCGAGGTCTTCCCCGCCCATTATGATGATACCGCTTGGCGCTTTGATTTCTTCGGCGATGAGGTCGATACAATCACCGCCTTTGATCCGCTGACGGGCAAGAGCGTGCAGAGCCTCGACGGGGTGCGCGTCTATGCCAATTCGCATTATGTCACCCCGCGCCCGACTGTGCAGTCAGCGATGAAGGGCATAAAGGAAGAGCTCAAGCGCCGCCTCAAAGACTATGAAGCCGAGGGTAAATTGCTCGAAGCCCAGCGCATCGCCCAGCGCACCGAATTTGATCTGGAGATGATGGCGGCGCAGGGCTTTTGCACGGGGATTGAAAACTATTCGCGCTACCTGACGGGCCGAAATCCGGGCGAACCGCCGCCGACATTGTTTGAATATCTACCCGAAAATGCGCTGCTCTTTACCGACGAATCCCATGTCACCGTGCCGCAAATTGGCGCGATGAGCAAAGGCGATTATAGCCGTAAATCCACCCTCGCTGAACATGGCTTCCGCCTGCCGAGCTGTATTGATAACCGGCCACTGAAATTCGAAGAATGGGACGCCATGAGGCCCCAGACCGTGCATGTCAGCGCTACGCCGGGGAAATGGGAAATGGAGCGCACGGGCGGCGTTTTCACCGAGCAAGTCATCCGCCCAACAGGCCTGATTGATCCGCCCGTCGAAGTGCGCCCCGTGGCCAAAGACGGGGCCAGCCAAGTTGACGACGTGATTGACGAAGTGCAACGCGTGGCCGCCAATGGCTTCCGCTCACTGGTCACAACCTTGACCAAAAAAATGGCCGAAGACCTGACCGAATATATGCACGATCAGGGGATACGCGTGCGCTATATGCACAGCGATGTCGATACGCTGGAACGGATAGAAATTATCCGCGATTTACGGCTTGGCAAATTCGATGTGCTGATCGGAATTAATTTATTACGCGAAGGCCTCGACATTCCCGAATGCGCCTTTGTCGGAATTCTGGACGCGGACAAAGAAGGCTTCCTGCGCAGCGAAACCTCGCTCGTGCAAACCATTGGCCGCGCCGCCCGAAACAGCGAAGCTAACGTCGTGCTCTATGCCGATAGAATAACCGGCTCCATGCAGCGCGCCATGGACGAAACCGACAGGCGGCGCGCCATACAGGTCGCGCATAATGAGCGGCACGGCATCACGCCGACATCCGTCCTGCGCGGCGTCGCTGATATGGTCGGCGACAGCGAAGCCGCAGAAAAAATCAAAGACGACGCCAACCGCTACACACCCAGCGGCCAGATCAAGAAAAAATATCTGGAGGTGGCAGAAGGCGAACAAGAGCCGTTCATCGGCGGCGGCAATATCATCGCCGCATTAGCAGATTTAGAGAAACGCATGTTCGAAGCGGCAGAGAATTTGGAATTTGAGGAAGCGGCGAGGTTGCGCGATGAGATACAGCGGCTTAAGGGGGGGGGTGACTTCTGCTCCAATTGACATTTAATACAATTTATTTTAGCTGAATATATAGTCACTATTTAAAAGAGATTTTTATTCCCCAAATATTGTCATTTCCAAGTTATTTACCTGATAAACAAAACCTAAGAAGCTTGCTACTATTTTACGATTCCGTCAACACAATAGTTCCCCAAGTTGACCAACCAGCAGTAAGCGAACGTGAGGCAGCGAAAGAAATTTTGGCCTCACAACAGAAGTTATTGCATTTTATTGACCCATCATATGATAACCTAAATTGGTACGATGAAAGCGTTGCGCAAGAGGCTGTTACAAAAGCAATAAAATCAACTGTTGGGAAAAAGTACTACTGTGAATTTGTTAAAAGCATCCCGAAGCACTCCATAGGCGATCCAGCAATAGAGCCGAAAATGACCCGCTTGAAGGAACAGTACAATTGGAAACCTATCGCACTAGAAAAATTTCCATATCAATTGTTTGAATTACTTCATGATCAAAATTTGGCGTTCCCGTTAAACTCCTACATCCATGAACAAAATCCAGTGCTAATAGAGCCAATTATTGCTGATTTGATATTGGGACGTCTCGCTAGAAATGTCGCGGCCAAAGAAGAACTCTCAGCTGTTGCACCATTAAAGAGGCAAGTAGAGGCATTTTTACTAAGTAAAAAAATGCCCGATTCTCAGAAGAGATCCCGCCTTATCGCTACGACAATTGATGTAGACATTCCTAGAAATTTAGAGTTCCTACCGTTTAAGGAATTTTTGCAAATCAGAAAAGAATTCGCACTCACCCGACAAAAGATTAACTCACTATCTCAAACTTTACTGGTTGATCTCGATTTAGACAAAGATCTATCAGTGGATAAGTTTGAACAATTAATCAGAGATCGGTATTCTGATGTATCTAATCAAATTAGCACCGCGAATGCGCAGTTAAAAATGGAAAAAAATATCAAATTCTGCATCGATCTCATTAGTTCAGTTACTGGGCAACTAGCCTCTTCCTTATCAAATGATTTGTCGGGTTCAATAGGAGGAACAATAGTATCTCCAGTTCTATCGAGGCTTGGGTTGAAAGTAACAAATAGATTTACTACTCTGGCGATGCCGAATGATTTTCAAAAGCAAATTGGAGCGATTAGGAGTAGAATAATGAAAAAAGCACCAAATTATTCTTACCATCAATCAAGTTATAGATTGTAGTAAACCTTACTCCAAATTTAAACCAACCCCACATCCGTCCCATCGCTTTCCCCTAAAACCGGAAATACAGCCCGTAATTACCTTTAAATTTTGTGTGATGGAGATTGTGGTGACTGGCGGTGATGATGTGCTTTCCCCACCATCCTTTCCCCCACTTGTCCGAATAGGCTTCCCAGCCGGCGTGGTTAAAGACGGCGTTGATGGTCATAATCATGAGCAGCGCCAAAGCTGTGCCGCCTGTTTTCCCACTGTCATCCCGGCCAAGGCGTGAAACGACGCCGAGCCGGGACTTAACAACAATTATTGTACCAAAGGTTAGGTCCCGCATCTGCAACGCTTCACGTTTGTGCGGGATGACAAAAGATAGGAACAGGCTATTTCTTTCCTGTCATTTCGTAATATTAACAGGGTATATTCGCATCAAACCACTCCGCAAATTCCGCGCGTTCCGCCTGACTCATATGCAAGCCGCATTTTGTTCGTCTCCAGAGGATATCTTCTGCCGTTTTTGCCCATTCATGCGCTGCGAGATATTTTGCTTCGCGCTCTGTTAGGCCGCCGCCGAATATCTGCCCCATATCTTTTTCGGTGTGAGCCTCACCGATGACATCGTGGATTTTAGAGCCGTAGCTCCGGGCCATACGGCGCAGATTGGCTTTGTCCATCCATACATATTTAGTCTCAAGACCTGCCAAAAACGCGTCAAAATCAGCGCCCGCTATATCGCCGCCCGGTAAGCATTTGGTTCCCGTCCACCGTTTTGGCAAATCCGGGAAATGTTTGCGGAGTTTCTTTAAAGCATGTTCGGAAAGCTCGCGATATGTCGTGATCTTGCCGCCAAAAATCGAGAGTATGGGCGGGGTGTCCGTGTCTTTTAAATCAAAGACATAATCGCGCGTCACGGCCGAAGCGCTTTGTTTTTTATTATCATAAAGCGGACGCACCCCGGCATAGCTCCAGACAATATCGGCTTTGGTGACGGGTTTTGCGAAATAATCACTGGCCGCACCGAGCAGATAATCCGTCTCCTCTTCGGAAATTTCTATCGGCCCGTCCGAGAGTTGATAAGGCGCGTCCGTAGTCCCAATCAGAGTGTAGTCCTGCTCATAGGGAATGGCGAAAATAATCCGCCCGTCAGGGTTTTGAAACATATATAGATGCCGCGACGGATAAAGCCGGCGGGTAACAATATGGCTGCCTTTAACAAGGCGGAGGTGGTCTTCATGTTCTTGGCTCAGCGCCAGTTCAACCAATTCGTCGACGCGAATACCCGAAGCATTGACAATGGCCCGCGCTTTCACGGTTCGAGTTTTGCCGCTTGGACGCTCTTGCAAAACCGCTTCCCAGATATTGTCTTTATGCGACAAAGCTGTGCATTTGGCGCGGGTCAGGATGTCTGCGCCGTGTTCCTGCGCGGCCTGTGCATTGGCGATTACCAGCCGCGCATCATCGACGCGGCAATCGGAGAATACAAAGCCGGTTTTAAAACTGTCCTTCAAAACACCCTTCTCCGGCCCGGTCTGTAGATTGGCAACTTTGGTGCCGGGCAGGGTGCGGCCGCCGCCAATATGGTCATAGAGGAAAAGGCCCAGCCGGAGCATCCATTTCGGGCGCAGGCTTTTGTGATGCGGCAAGACAATACGCAGCGGGCTGACCAGATGCGGGGCGATACGCATCAGGGTCTCGCGCTCTTGCAGCGCCTCGCGCACCAGCCGAAACTCGCCATATTCAAGATAGCGCAACCCGCCGTGAATCAGCTTTGAGGATTTTGACGAGGTGCCGCTGGCCAGATCGTTCTTCTCGCAGAGCAGAACTTTTAACCCGCGCCCGGCGGCATCGCGCGCAATCCCGGCTCCGTTAATCCCGCCGCCAATAATCAGTAGATCATACATAGGCCGTGTCTAACAGATTTACCCGACCCGACCAGTAACAAATTGACCCGCAATAAAGAGGCCCCTTTCCCTGTTCCTCGCCCCCGCGCGGGGACCTCCTTGTAATTGGGCGCTCTATTGCGGGAGGTCCCCGGTCAAGCCGGGGAACAAGGAAGATTACTTCCCCGGCCAGTAACAAATTGACCCGCATTCACGGAACACTCTAAGGTAAGCACATGAGCCAAGTTATTCTCTCCATTGACCAAGGCACGACCAGCTCGCGCACGCTTGTGTTTTCGCCGGGCGGCGATGTTCTTTTTACCGCGCAGGAAGAGTTCCCGCAGATTTACCCCGCCGATGGCTGGGTCGAGCATGATCCCGAAGCGATTTGGGAGACGACGCTGACGACATTGCGCAAGGCTTACCGTTTTGTGCGCGAGAGTAAGGCCGATATTCTTGGCCTCGGCATTACTAATCAGCGCGAGACCACTTTGATTTGGGATCGCAAGACGGGCCAGCCGATTTATAACGCTATTGTCTGGCAAGACCGGCGCACGGCGGAGACCTGCCGCGAGATTAAAGCCCGTTATGACGAGGATAAGCTCCGCGCTAAGACGGGCTTATTGCTCGACCCTTATTTTAGCGCGACCAAAGCTGCTTGGATATTAGACCATGTTGAGTATGCTAGAGCTAAAGCGCAAAACGGAGAGCTCGCTTTTGGCACGGTCGATAGTTTCCTGATCTGGCGACTCACAGGCGGCAAGGTTCACGCGACGGACGCCACCAATGCCAGCCGCACCAACCTGTTTAATATTCATACCCAAGATTGGGATGAAGAGCTGTTGCGGCTCTTTGATGTCCCTGTTTCCGTCTTGCCCGAGGTCAAAGATTGCGCTGATAATTACGGCATGACCGATGCCGACCTGCTCGGCGAGTCCATTCCTATCCTCGGCGTGGCCGGCGATCAACAAGCCGCCGCCATCGGGCAAGGCTGCTTTGCTAAAGGCGATATTAAAAGCACTTACGGCACGGGCTGTTTCGTTATCCTCAATACGGGCGGCGACTGTATAGACTCCAAGAACCGCTTGCTCTCTACGGTCTGTTACCGCCTGAACGGCAAAACCACTTATGCGCTCGAAGGCTCTATTTTTATCGCCGGGGCCGCCGTGCAATGGCTGCGTGATGGTCTTGGGATTATTAAAGATGCCGCCGAGACCGAGGCCCTATGCGAAGGGCAAAGCAGCAATAAAGGCGTTTATCTTGTCCCCGCCTTCACCGGGCTCGGCGCGCCGCATTGGGACCCTGATGCAAGAGGCGCGATTTTTGGCATAACCCGCGATACGGGCCGCGCCGAGATTGCCCGCGCGGCAGTGGAGAGCGTTGTCTACCAGACGTATGATTTATTCAAAGCTATGAGCGATGACGGCGTAAGCCCAACGAGCCTGCGCGTCGATGGCGGCATGGTGCATAATAGCTGGATGGTGCAGCATCTATCCAATGTGCTGAACATCCCCGTCGAGCGCCCGAAAGTGCTGGAAACGACGGCGCTGGGAGCTGCTTATCTGGTTGGGCTTCAAGCTGGGCTTTACGGCTCTCTGGAAGATGTGACCGCCAATTGGCAGCGCGATAAACATTTTGCCCCCCATATGGACGAGGAGACTCGCGGCGGCCTGCTCAAAGGCTGGAACGCCGTCGTTCAAAAAGTCCTCACAACATGACATTTCAGGCTTTGCGGACGCAACAACCCGCGCTATAGACCCCGCTCGAACCGTGCTCAAACCCTTGGGGGGATAGCTCAATTTGGTTAGAGCCCCCCGCTCATAACGGGGTGGTTGGGGGTTCAAGTCCCTCTCCCCCTACCATATCACCGGATGTTTATATTTTCCAACTTAACAGGTTCTGAACCTTGCCCATGGCTTTGAATATCCTTCGTTGACTTAGCCGCGCTCCCCGCTAATTTACGCGCTTGTAAGAAAGGACTTCCTCAATGGCTTCTGGCTGGAATGATAAGCGCCCTCTGTCGCCGCATTTGCAAATCTGGCGCTGGCATCCGGCGATGCTCAGCTCAATCTTGCACCGCGCCTGCACGATTATCAGCTATGCTGTGTTGATTAAAATTAGTTTGGTGCTCCTGATTCTAGCGCTGACCGGCAAATTACCATTTGAGGCCCTTATCTTCAGTCCGCTTGGCGCCGCCGCTCTGTTCATTGGCATGTTTGCCTTGGTTTTTATGGCGCTCGCCCAATTGCGTCACTTGATTTGGGATCGCGGGGCGATGATGGACCCTGACACGAATAATTGGCTGTCTTATGCTATGATTGTTTTGGCGCTCATAATTGCGGCCATCGTTACATTTATTGCGGTCGGGAGGTTCTAGTGGCACATGGAAACGGCACAAAGCACCACCGACTCAAAGGCGCGGCCGGCTTGGTTATGATCGCCACATTGCCGCTAACGGTGATTTTATTTATGGGAAGCGGCGTACACGGATTGACGGGTATGCTGGCCTGGATTGACGGCCCTATAGGAATCGCCAACACACTGGTTTTCTTCACAGCGGCTCTCTGGTATTGTAAATTAGAATTTGACGAAGTGGTGATGGACTATTTCGATGGCGGAGTACGCTCTTTTGGCCTGACCGCTAATAAAATTATCGCCTTTCTGGCTTGGGCAGCCGCAGTTTACGCAATCATCAAACTCGTATTTTTAGGATAGCGACCCATGACACAATGGATTGATCATACATATGATGTTGTTGTTGTGGGCGCCGGGGGCTCCGGCCTTCGCGCGGCTCTGGGCGCGGCGCAAGAAGGGCTGAAAACCGCCTGCGTGACCAAAGTCTTCCCGACGCGCAGCCATACTGTGGCCGCCCAAGGCGGCATTGCCGCATCCCTCGGCAATATGAGTCCGGATGATTGGCGCTGGCATATGTATGATACGGTTAAAGGCTCCGACTGGCTCGGCGATCAAGATTCTATCGAATATCTTTGCCGCGAAGCGCCCAAGGCGGTTTATGAGCTTGAGCATTGGGGCATGCCGTTTTCGCGCACAGATGACGGCAAGATTTATCAGCGCCCCTTTGGCGGCATGATGCAAAATATGGGCGCAGGCCCCGAAGCCCAGCGCACTTGCGCGGCGGCTGACCGCACAGGCCATGCTATGCTGCATACGCTTTACGGCCAAAGCCTGCGCCATGACGCGGAGTTCTTTATCGAATATTTCGCGCTGGATTTGATTATGGAGAACGGCGTTTGCCGAGGGCTGACAGCTTGGAAGCTTGATGACGGCACATTGCACCGTTTCCGGGCGCAAACCGTTATTCTGGCGACAGGCGGCTATGGCCGCGCCTTCTTCTCTTGCACCTCGGCCCATACCTGTACGGGCGACGGCAATGCCATGGTGCTGCGCGCAGGACTGCCTTTGCAAGATATGGAATTTGTGCAATTTCATCCCACAGGCATTTACGGCGCTGGCTGCCTGATTACTGAAGGCTCGCGCGGCGAGGGCGGTTATCTGACCAATTCCGAGGGCGAGCGTTTTATGGAACGCTACGCCCCCTCAGCTAAAGACCTCGCTTCGCGCGATGTTGTTTCCCGCGCTATGACCATTGAAATTCGCGAAGGCCGAGGCGTTGGGCCGGAGAAAGATCACATCTATTTACATCTGGACCATCTCGATCCTAAAATCCTGGCCGAACGTCTTCCCGGCATTTCTGAAACCGCCATGATTTTTTCAGGTGTGGACGTGACCAAAGACCCAATTCCTGTTCTGCCGACCTGCCATTATAATATGGGCGGCATCCCGACCAACTTCCACGGCGAAGTCGTGACGCTGAAAGGCAAGAACCCCGACGCCGTTGTCAAAGGCTTGATGGCGGTTGGCGAAGCGGCCTGTGTTTCCGTTCACGGGGCTAACCGTCTTGGGTCTAATAGCTTGATTGACCTCGTCGTCTTTGGCCGCGCGGCGGGTCTGCGCCTCGGCGAAACATTGACCGCAAATGCCGAGCAGAAGCCTCTGGCAGCAGATGCTGGCGAAGCCTCCATCGCCAGACTTGAGAAGTTTAGAAACTCCGAGGGCGGCACGAAAACCGCGGCCTTACGTCTTAAATTGCAAAAATCCATGCAGGAACATTGCGCGGTGTTTCGCACGGATGAGAGCCTGAATGAAGGTGTCCAAAAAGTCAGCACAGTCGCCGGCGAAATGGCGGATATCGAAGTTTATGACAAGAGCATGATCTGGAATACGGACCTCATGGAAGCCTTGGAACTCGATAACCTCCTCGGGAATGCCTCGGTCACGATTAACGGCGCGGCTAACCGCAAAGAATCGCGCGGCGCACATGCCCATGAAGACTATCCCGACCGAAATGACAAGACATGGATGAAACATACTTTGGCATGGTATGACGGCGATAAAAACAAAGTAAAAATTAATTACCGTCCCGTCCATGATTATACCATGACCGACGAGATCGAGTACATTAAACCCAAAAAACGGGTTTACTGATTTTCCAATGAAAACCGTCATGTTTCTATTAGCTCAAGCTGGCTTGATAAGTAGCTTTGTGTTGGGCGGGTGTTCACCTGCGCCCAAAGTGGATGCCGCTAAGGATATTGCCGAAACCCCTGCCGCTCAGCCAAGACAAGGCAAAGCCGCCGATAAAAACAAGGCCCGCATCTTTGTGACAATTTCCTGTCACCGCGGCAATCTACCGGGACAAAACGTGTCTATCATGCCGATCAAGGCCAAGATTATGATTGCGGATGAGGCCTACGCGGAAATCTTTACCGAGCGGCTCATGTATAATCTCAAAAACGATATTGACGAAGATATTGAACTTGAAGCCATGGGCAACAAAGACGGCCATGCCAGTATAACTTTATTGACGGACGGGAAAGTACGCGCGGCGATACTCCCTGATGATGAGCGCTTGGTTATGGTGCCCAACACGCTTTCTAATTATGAATGGGCGCGGCTTGATTTGCAAAATGGCAAGACGGCGAAATTTAACTATGTAATGACGCAAGCCTATTGCGACAAAGACCGGGGCACTCGCAGCATTGATCCTATATCCTACAATATTCAAATCATGGGGTTTTCGCCCGATTATGGCTCGACCACCTCTGCCGGATTTGGCGTTGATAAACAATTTTACGCTCGCGCAAATTCGGGAGGAGCGTTTAAATTTTACCCTAATTACGGAGCTAATTTGAACGGCGAGAAATCCGGCGTGTATATGGACGCGCAGATTTCCTCTATGCTGATTAATAATGTGCAAAGCAAAAAGCGCATTAAGCGGGTTTGCAGCACGCGCGCAGATAGTCTCGACGTTACCATAAAAACCGATGGAGCTTTGGGGATTAAAAGCTATTCGGGAACGATTGGCGGCAATGCCGTCCAATGCGAGGAAAGTTACTTGACCCATTACCCCTTTACTTATGTGCGGGCCGGTGATGATGTTAATCACACTGCATCGGAGCGCTATGTACGCCATGTTGATAGTCATAATACGCGGCAACGCTCTAATTGCCCGGTCGATAAATTAGCCAAAATTGACAGTCCGCCGATCTCTTATCCGGGCGCCTGTTTGGAGAGCGTTATTATTCACACCAATATATTTGAAGCGACGCCCAACAGCGGCGTCTTTCCATGGGGCAAGCTGCATAAATTCTCTTACCGTTTTGACCTGACCAAACCCGAAGAGGTCAAAGGCAAAGTCCCGCCAACGCTGTTGGAGTAATAGCCATGCTGCGCAGTAAGTGTCTGGCATTAGCGCTTATGAAACAGATTTAAGCCTAGCTAGGGAGAGTTTTTGTTCATCTTATATCTCAAGGAGCGAAAGATGGAACCATATGAGAACAAGTAAGCAATCCACCGGGCCTTCGTGACTCTCTTAATGACTCGTGCCGCCATTGTCTCTAAAAGGCGCGGATTATGAGTGAAAAAGCCCCAAATCCATGGACTGCCAGTGTGCTGACCCTCTTTCCTGACGCCTTTCCGGGCGTATTGGGCGCGTCTATCATTGGCGGGGCGCAAAAAGAGCAGATTTGGGCGCTGGAAACTATAGACATACGCGATTTTTCCGTTAATAGGCACCGAACTGTCGATAGCCCGCCCTCGGGCGGCGGCCCCGGAATGGTGTTAAAACCTGATGTGGCTGCAAAAGCAATCGATAGCGTGGCCAATCCAGATGGCCGCCCGCTGATCTATATGACCCCCCGGGGCAAGCCTCTCACCCAGAAAAGGGTCAGGGAGCTAGCCTCAGGCCCGGGTCTTATTATGTTTTGCGGACGGTTTGAAGGACTTGATCAGCGGGTTATAGAAGGCCGCCAGATGGAAGAAATTTCTATTGGCGACTATGTCTTGGCCGGCGGCGAGGCGGCGGCGCAAGTGATGATCGAAGCCTGTGTGCGGCTTCTACCGGGGGTTCTCGGGGACGCGCAATCGGCCTCGGAGGAAAGTTTTGAAGACGGCTTGCTGGAGTATCCGCTCTATACCAAGCCAAGAGAATTTGAGGGCCGGGCCATCCCGGAGGTGCTTCTAAGCGGCGATCATAAAAAGATTGCGCAGTGGCGGCGCCAACAAAGTGAAGAGATTACAAAGATGCGGCGACCCGCCCTCTATAAAGAGTTTTTGGGGACCAAGCATCAAAAAGGAGACGGTCATGAACGTGATTGAAAAATTGAATAAAAAAGAAGAAGCGCGGCTTTTGGAATCGGGTAAAACTATTCCTGATTTTTCAGCCGGCGATACATTGGTTGTGCAAGTCCGCATTACAGAGGGCACGCGCACACGTTTGCAGGCCTTTGAAGGTGTTTGTATTTCGCGTTCCGGCGGGGGGCTCAATGAGAGCTTCACGGTTCGCAAGATTAGCTACGGCGAAGGCGTCGAGCGCGTTTTTCCTGTTTATTCGCCGCTGGTCGAAGAAATTGAAGTTAAGCGCAAAGGTAAAGTCCGCCGCGCCAAACTCTATTATCTGCGCGAGCGCCGTGGTAAATCTGCCCGTATTGTCGAGCGCACAACAGGCCGCGGCATCGTCGCTGCGCGTAAAAAAGGCGAAGCTCGAAAAAAGAAATAAGGCGAGCTGGCCTATCATAGGGTCTCGGCTCGGCGGCGAAGTAAACTTTCGCTTAGTACAGACCTAAATCTGTGCCATGGGCGCTGACGTCAGAGGCACTACATCAGCGGGCATGTGATGCTTGCAACTAAATTTCCTTAGCTTAACGCAATGAGTTCACACTTATTATTATGGGGTTTGCCCCCCATAGTGTTTGGCACCTAATTTTTGCATATTCTTTTCATAACGATCTATTTGGAGATTATCTATGAAACGAATATGTCTTCCCGTAATATTTGCGGCAACTTGTCTTTTGGACATTGTGGCGGCAGCCGACTCCGAGCCATACCGGCCTGATATTTTAACTTTGGACGGTGAGCAGAGCTATGTTTTCAAATCTGATAACCGGCTTTCCATATGGGATGGCGGTACGATTGAATTTTGGGTGGCAGCGGATTGGTCTGATGTACCAGAATATAATCCAGTAATATTATCCAATGTAGGCAAAGACGGGCTTTTGTATGAAATTGCTATGCGCGCTGACAAGAAAGGACTCACAATTCAAAGCGGGAAAATGCTAGGGGGCATCACCTTTGATTTTGATGATCCGCAATTGCATCATGTGGGCCTTGTAAATTTGGGCGATCAGGTGATTGTTATGATTGATGGAAAAATCGTAGGCGCCACTTCGCTTCAATTTAAAGATATTTCTTCAACAGAATTACACCTAGGGGCCTCCGCAGGAGGTAGCGCGCCATTTTATGGCGCGATCGCAGGACTTAGAATTTGGGGCAAAGCGATAGAGCCTGAAACCCTTATCAAATTTTCATGGGCCGATTCGACTTCGGATACATCGCTTCATCCTGACCTCACTTTTTTGGCAGGGCATAGCGATTTTAATACAAATGATTTTTACATCATCGAGAGACCCAGCATTCCAAGCGGAATCGTGGGCGCGCCAGAGCAATAGGAGACACATATGCCAAAATTACTAATAAAAACCATAGGGCTAATGCTGATAGTATCAACATTGATGCCGCAGGCCGCCTTGGCAGGACCAAAGGGCCAAAAGGTCGGCTCCTCAAAAGCTTCACCCTATAACAAAACCCGTGATCAGGCGAAAGGCCTGCACCAAAGCGCCATTAAAAATCAAGCGAAGAAAGTGCAAACCCTAAATGCCCGCCTTAACGACTTTGCTGACTTTATGGTTGTGAGCAAGGAGCTTAGAAAAGACAAAGCGGCTTTGGCGCAAGTTCGCAAAGCCATCAATGAGCATCACGATGCAAAAGTGGCGCTGGGTAAACTTACCCAAACTAGCTATGCTAATTTTGCGGCTGCGCGCGGATACCGCATCATACCTAACCCGCCGACAGCCGCGCCGCCGCCTTTGCCGCCAAAACAGCTTACCGTAACGTTCAAGGAAACACGCAAAGACCCGAAATCAAAACGCCCGCCCGGCATGCCGCCCAGAAAACCCAGATCAGATAAATATTGAGGGGAAAATTACAAAACATAAAAAAGAACACGCCAGTCCCCAGCGTGTTTTTTTGTCATTTTCAAAGGGTGTGCCGGTCAAGGCTTTGAAGGCCTAAATTATTTAGAAACCCGAAATCCGCTTCTATATTTTCCATATTTATGGGTGGTAACGCCATTGGCCGTTGAACCCCTATAACTGCTAAGGCCGGGTCTCTTGGCAATGCGAATATTGCCGCCACCGGCTGGAATAACGCCTGCATGAACGGCGGCGCGGCAGACAGACGAATCTGCTGTATAATCAATGACGCCCCAAATAGAGCCATGCTTTGTTTGACTGGCGGAGCATTTGCAAACCATGGAAGTCTTGATGCCTGCGGCGCTCGCCGGGCAAGACGTATTTGTTGATAAGGCTGCGCCGCCGCTGCACTGTATTTTGGTTCCGATCAGGCAGGTTTCCCCGTCGCCGCTGGCATGGGCGCGGCTATATTTCATGCCTTTGGCGCTGCAATCAGCGGGCTCGGCGCTGCAAAATGGAGCGTCTCCAAGCCATGTCGTTGATTGGCCTTGGGCAGGATTGCCTGCGGCCGTAATGGTGACGAGGGCTGCGATACTAAAAATGAGGCGGGACATGATGTATCCTTTCGAAAATGCAAATGTGTAATTTAGTATGATTATTTTTCACGAGTGAACCGAACGATAATGCGTAGTTTTGGCATTCCGGCTTTATTAGGCGGGACGTTCCAATGCACGCTTTTGCTTTGCCCGACATTAAGCCTAGGAATTTTTAGTCCACGTTTGGGGGCAGTTCGGATAATTTCTGCCCCGTCCAAGCCATCAAAACCCCAATCCCATTCCTCTAATCTTGTGTGGATTTCCCACCTTGCCGCCGCCAATTGCGAGGCCTTTCCTTTGAATCGCCGCGCCGTTTTTCTCCCAGAAATTTTTCTTGTACCGCCGGGGCAATGAATGACCGTATAGCCGTCTTTTGTACTTTTCGTGGTGTTATAAGCATGAACATCTTTCCCAAAAACAGCGCGGCTAGCCGGGAATTTTAGGTTTATTACAGCTTCGATCTGAACCGGATTTCCCGCGCCCTCCCATGCTCCGGCTTTAAGGCATTGCAAGCCGGTTAATTTAATCACCATCGTTTGCATGGGTTCAATATCTGACAAGAGGGATTTTGTGCTTACGAGCTGAGCTTTTCCGAAAAGATAATTCGTGATAGCGTCGCCCAGCTTGCCTCGAGCTCCGTTATAAATTTCAGGGCGTTCTGGAAAATACATGGGATTAAGAAGCTCGTCCATCCGCCGCAAATCCATGAGGATGGGATAAGGCGTATCGCCTGCAACAAACCCGCTTTGATCCCAGCTGCCATTGCCGCCGACAGCTGTAAACACTGTCTTGCCTAATTTTGTTGTGGTGCTGTTGCCTGTGGTTAATGTGCTTGAGCTGTCCTTGGTCACAGAAAAGTCGAGGGGCCCGAGTTTTAACCCGCCGCTTCCGCCTTCTGATTTAAATGAACTAGCATTATTGGATATTGTGTCTTCGGTCATATAGGTTTGCAGACGGCCCGCCGCGCCAAAGGTGGCGGCATAGCTATAATGGGTACCAAATTTATCAACAACCCTTTGATAATCGCCGCTTTGAAAAGCATCTTCAACCGCGTCATAAAAATCATCCGATAGCTCGCTAAAGGCATGGTCGCGCACCAAAGCATATTTTTTAAAACGCTGATACCCGTCCATAGAGGCGACAGAATGTTGCTCTTTCATGCCTTTCACTTCTTCTTTGGCATTTTGGTATCCGATAGACGCCCCGATCTCCGTCGCTGTGCCTTTTTTTATGCCGCCATTTTTCTTTTTCTCGCCGCCGACACCTCCGGAAAGCCCTGCATTTACCCCAAAAGAACTTGCAGTTGCTTGTTGATATTCGGACTCGCTTGAGAGTAGGCGTTCAAAAAATACGGTGCCCTGTATGCCTTCTTCAATAAGTTCAAGGCCCAAGGGTACAGTCATTTGTTCGGCAAGATAATAATCGCGCGGCTGGGCCCGCGCGAAAACTTCGAGCTTGCCTTCACTGTCGAGAAATCTATCAGGGTTTTTTGTGGTCACGTCATAACCGCGGCGGTTGGCCACAAGGTTTTTTGGGTTATAGGCAATGGCGAATATGTCGTTTGCGGGTACTTGTTCGCCGCGGGCTGTTTTTGAGATGTCCGGGCGCGGCCTCCGAAATTCGCGCTCGCCCATGCGAAGCCGCATATATCCCGTGTGTGATATGCTAAGTTTTAAACTCTGGGTATGGCCATTTATACGCTCAGATTTATAAATTTTTGCTTGGCCGGGTTTGTTGAGAATATCCTCAATTGTAATATTATCCTGGCTTGTGAAACGTATAGGCCGCCCCGGCCCCAGTGCGCTTCGCAGTGTAATGGTTTGATAGCCATTATCCATATTGGCCGCCAATATGACCGGCGTTGTATATGTGCCGTGGGCAAACTCCTCCATGCCTGATTTTAATCCAGCCCACCCACTAAGTTTGACACTTTTATCGAAGGAAACCTGCATATGTTCTTGCCATAAACCATCCACGCGCGACCAGCACAACCCGTCAAAATCATCTGTGTCAACGCTCGCGACTTCTTCCAATTTAAAGCTCTTAAATACGCGTTTGGTAATGGGGTCGGTTTTATTGGCCGCGTCGAACATGCGCGCGCGCGGGTTATCTATTGCCTTTGGAATAATTTTACTGTCTTCGCAACCCGCAAACAATTTGGGAGCCATTTCGGTAGAAATTTCCTGTGCCGAAACGGTATTGCCAAATACAAATGGTATTACGGATATTCCAAGTAAAAGACGCCTTAGGTGAGCCATTACAGTCTCCAAAATAATGATGCGGCAGTGCCGCTTGATTTTGGTAAAACTCACATAATAATTAGGATTGGGGTATGGGGGCTCCACCCCATTTGGCTAGCGATGGCGCGGCACATCAATGCGGGCACATGTGCCGCGGCCAGGCGTTGAGAGCAAACGAAAATTCAGATCATGGCGCGCAGAAATATCGCGTACAATGTCAAGGCCAAGCCCGCTACCACCGGATTTATCACCCTTGATGTGACGTCTCATCAGGCCCTTCATCTCGGCCTCATTCATGCCCGCCCCCGTATCATAAATTTCGATAATAATGTAATCTGCTCTACGCCTAACCCCGATCAGAACGCCGCCTTTATCTGTATGGCAAATGGCATTATGGGTCAGATTGCTGATGACGCGCATGAGCGAAACCGCGTCCGCTTGGACCAAGTCATCCAGTGTGTGTATGCGTAAATCAAGGCCCTTACTGTGCGCTTCGCCCTTAAACATTTCATAGACATTATTTTGAATAACACTGACGGGAAAGACCTCGGTGCTGCCATCGGATTGGGTTTTGGGCGGCGGGCTTTGATCGGCCTTGATCTGATCCCTAGCGAGTTGCTCCAGATAATCCAGCGCCGAATGCATTTGGTTGCCAGCTTCGTCATTATCAATCGCTAGGTCAGTAATTGTGCGCCGAAGACTGAGCAATGGTTGCTGCAGATCATGGCTGACAGATGAGAGTTGATCTTTGCGCTGTCGGGAAAGCTCGCGGGCTTGCGTGTATTGTTTTTGCGTCTCGCGCAGGGTCGAACTCATGGCCAGTTTTTCTTGGACTGCGACAAGCTTTGCTGACATAGCCGCGTCGCGCTCACGCTGCACGCCGAGTAGGCGTACAACTATCGCGCCTGCGAAGGCAAAACATTCGCCGAGCAAGGCCAAATGCCCAACATCTAATGTGCGGTCTAGATTATACGCGCCCGGTGAAAGATGGGCCATTGCGGCATAGACAAGTGAGGCCAGCACGAAGATTGCCCCGGCAATGAAAGGGCCGGCGCCAAGATAGTCCCTGCGGTAAGCTAGCAGCCCTGTTATAGGCTGTATCAGGGCGCCAAGCGGCACAAAGGCATAGCCGATAAGCATCAGCCAATAGGACCGGATAAAGGGAACCGCCAAACAGGCAAATATCAAAGCGAGCATGATATAGCCGAGCATGAACCGGTTATAGGCTGGCCAGCTCTTGGAAAACCCGAATAATATGCGCGCAAAATTAAACCCGCAGGCCGTCATCAACAGCATAAAGACCAAGTTGAGCCCGTCATTACCGCCCGGCCAATTTGGCCAAAGATATTTGAATGTATACCCGTCCGCATGCGCCACATACAGCATCCCGGCTAAGATATAACTGGCGAAGGCGAGGCTGAGACGCCATCCTGTGAAGGGCAACATAAGCGCCGCAAGCAAGATCATGGACACAAGCGCGCCATTGACTAAGGCGTCTATTTTCCCTTCCCAGGCCCGCTGCTCTACAATCGCCTCGGGGCGTCCGATAGTGATGGGTAGCGAAGTCGTGCTTAAAGACCGGTAACCGATATAAATATCAACCACTTCAGCTGGCGGTAAAGAGACATCCACCATCAGCGTAAGCGTGTTTATGGGGCGTTTCCCGAATGCATCGGCTATTTCATGCCGCAATATATGCTCAGGTGGACTATTGTTTCGGACCATGTAAACATCAAGGTCTTGTGTGTATGGACGCCCCAGATCAAGCCGCCATATCTGTTCGTCCTGTGCCGGGTTATAGACAGATAGTTTGAGCCAAGTCCGAAATGTTCCGACGCCAAAATCAATATATTTTGTTTCAACTGGCGCAAATTGGCCGGGTATTATTACGGCGTCCTCAATGGTCATTTCTGCCGTATCGTCAAGATAATAGCTTGTCATGGGCGTAAGGTTTATGGCTTCGGTATTATTTGGCTGCAATATGATTGGGTTTGCTCGCGCCGTTGTTGTAGTGAGTACAAGAATGCTGGTTATACCAAACCACAGGACAAGCCATTGTCTGGTACAAGCGTAAGCTTTAAAGAATACACGGGCCAATGTTTTCATGATAATCTTATGCATGGGTTTAAGGTGCAATAATATGGGGGATGGCCCCCATATTGAATTAAAGCTGCTTATGCTCATCGAGCCAACCCTCGCGCAATGCGGTCACCATAAGGTCTGCAACAGAGCGCACTCCAAGTTTTGCCATCAGGCTGCCCCGGTGTTTTTCAACTGTCTTGACGCTAATGAAAAGTCTTTCGCCAATTTCGACATTGGTGCGGCCAGCCACAACGAGCGCCATAACCTCGCGCTCGCGCGGCGTTAAGTTTTGCACCTCGCCCACATCTTTGAGCATTTTAGAAATGTCTTTAGCGACATAGCCTGAGCCGCCCAAAACAGCGACAAACGCCTCGTGCATTTCTTCTGGCGAGCAGGACTTGAGTAGCATGCCGTCAACGCCGGAATTTAGCCAATCTGATAGGAGGCCTACAGATGTGAATCCGGTGAGAAGAATGACGCGCGTATCAGGACTCCAGCGCCGCACATCTGCATAAACTTCAACGCCGCGCGCCAGCGGCATGGCAGCATCAAGTATCAGCAAGTCTGGCTTGTGTTTTTTAACGGCAGTGATGGCTGCAAGCCCATCACTAGCTTCGGCAATGATTTCAATATTTGGAATTTGCAATAAGATTTGCGCAGTGCCTTGGCGTACAATTGCATGGTCATCAGCAATGACAATCGTTTTTATCCTTAAACCCTCAACACGTGCCACGCCTTAACTCCCTCGCCAGTAAAATACTTAAACTGGCAAGAAAGTCCATATCGTAGAATTTGTATTATTTACGCGGGCTTGTTTTCAATATGCCTTTGCGTGAACCCGCGCTTGTGGGCGTCGGTTTTTGGGGCGTAAAATTATATGATATTTTGCGCGGGCGCGTGGCAGGCTTTAAAGGTTTTGCCCGCCCGACAACGCGGTGAGCATTAACCCAATCACCTTTCTTGGCAAAACTTAGTGTGCGGTTAGCCGCGCTCACTTGCCGATGGGCTTCTTTTAGGTTCGTGCGGGTTTGAGAAAATGTAGCTTCGGCATTGGCACGGCGCGCTGTGGCAGTTTGCAAATTACGCGTAGCTATTTTTTGCTTTTCATACAATTGTGAGCGCTCCGCTTTATCAGCATTCGTCGTCCCCATTGGTCCGCGCCTATAAGCAGCTTTCGCAAAATCATGAACATCTTTTCGGGCCCGCTCTGTCTCTCTGGCGCGCAGCAAAGACCGGGCTGCACTCCCGTGCGTTTGCGCTGAAAATTGACGTTCACGCGCCAAATTATTACGCACAGCGCGAAACTGACCAACCGCTTTGTTGTGAGCCGCTTTTGGCAATACCGGGTTTTTCGGAGTTGTTTTATGTTTTTGGACTGATTTTAACCGCTTTTGGGCAATGCAATTACTAGCTGACATCAGCGTCATGCTAAGGACAATGGTAAACATAAAAAATGTGCGTTTTAACATGAATATTTCCTAGGTAATATGGGTTACGGGTTTGCGGCAATACTATTTTCTGAAAAAATATTAAGCGTGATATTTTGAAAGTCACTTTTGGCGATGAGCGCATTAATGTCTGGATGTTGAGCGTCTGGTCGTGTCACATCTTCCGTCGAGTATTTGACTAGATCACTCCGGTCTAATGCGACATCCCACAAACGCAGACCTGCGATTGCGCCTTTGAAGGGGGCCGTCGCGCCATCCGCAGTTCCAATCCAAAATCCTACGGAAGGCCTATCTGCAAATCCAAAATTTAATGTACCAACAACGCTGCCATTTACTAAAACCGCCGCGCCTTCAGAAAAATCTGCAATCGCCACATAGTTCATTTGCGGGATCTTAAAATCATAGGAAATACTGCCAATATTATCACCCGCCTGCAAGCTAAGACCTGAACGGTCACCCAAAATGGCGATCGAGTATAGCGCACCTTTTGGCCCGGCATTTGATAGGATGACTGGATCATATCCCGGATCTTTTTCCCAATCACACTGAACCCAAAACTCTATGGTCGCCCCGTTTTGAAGGGTCAATTCAGGGCTTGGCGGAAACGCATATCCATTGCTTCCATCAAGCTCTACCACATCCGGCGTATAAGCCTCTTGCCCAAAGGCAGCACCGGCCCGCCATAATATCGAGACTGACACAACAATAAAAATACATATTCGCAACATTGATAGTGCTCCAATATCTACACAAATCGTGCAGTTTGAAGACAATATACAAACATAAACCAGCATTAGTATGGGGGCCAAACCCCATTAATAAGACCTAACCAAAGAGTCCTCTTGAGCAAAACTCTCGCTTAGCCCAGACTTAAATCTGTCTCATAGGCGCTGACGCCAGATAAAATTATTTTTCGCGCCAATTGCGCGCCAGTAAAGTTTTTAACGTAAAGCCGATAGAGCTATAAACTATTGATATATAAGAATAATAATGGTGCACCCGGCGCGATTCGAACGCGCGACCTCTGCCTTCGGAGGGCAGCGCTCTATCCAGCTGAGCTACGGGTGCCTTTTGGTAGTGGCCGTATGGATGGCTCCTTTAAGCCAAGCTTGCGGGCGGCGCAATGGGGCTGACCAAAAGAAACAGTAAAGATCGCTTGAAATTTTTATGCTTAGTGTTCAAGAGCGCTTTATGTTTTACCGCCTTATTATTTCGTTTCTCATTGGCCTTACGGCTTGCCTGTCGGCTTGCGGCCCGGCCCCGCTCGGTAGCGGCGTTGACGCCAAGGTTTCTGACGCCCGCGCGCGTAATGACGGCCCGGCCATTTGGGTGGCGAAGGATTATGACAGCACGGTCTATCTGTTCGGCACGGTGCATTTATTGCCGGGTGATTTGTCTTGGCAGAAAGACGATATGCGGGCCGCCTTTGCTGAGGCCGGAACCGTATTTTTTGAAATTGATACGGGCCGCGAGGCGCAAATAAAAGCGCTGGTTTTAACGACAAGTCTGGGCATGCGTAAAGACGGGCTGCGGCTGTCCGATAGTCTGGATAGTTATCAGCTTAAATTGCTGGCCGCCGCCGCGCATAATGGCGAGCTTAGCCTCGCCCGTTTGGACGGGATGAAGCCTTGGCTGGCCAGTGAGTTTCTCACTTTGGAAGCCGCGCACCAAGCTGGATTATCGCCCGAACTTTCCGCCGACGATGCGCTAAAATCCCGGGCCGCGCGCGAAGGTAAAAATATTCTTTATCTTGAAACGATAGAAGACCAAATCCATGCTATCGCGAATCAGCCGGATTTTGTGCAAATGACATTGCTAACCGAAACGCTGGAAGGGTTTAATATATTAGGAGATGACCTCAATCAGGTCGCTCAAGCTTGGGCTGTCGGGCGCACGAATTTCCTCACCCGCGAGGTCGTGATGGCGATGAAAACTCGCTCGCCGGATTTATATAAATCACTCCTGACCGAAAGAAATGCCAAATGGGCGGCGCAAATCACTCGCTTTATGGAAGATAGCGGGACTGCCTTTGTCGCGGTTGGAACGGCGCATCTCTTGGGCGAAGACAGCCTGATAGAGCAGCTTCGGGGGCAAGGTTATGACGTCTCGCGGTTTTATGCCTTTCAGGGAGAGAACGTCATTAACCCGGTTAACCCGACCATCGTGAGGCCTAAAAGTTCAGATTAAACCCCGCGTAAACTGCGCGCCCCGGAGAAGCATAACCGACGACTTCTTGGTATGTTTCATCCAGCAGGTTTTCGCCGCGAATGGAGATTGCGGCAAAGTCACTGACAGCATAACTCGCCCGCGCCCCTACAAGGGTAAAGGCATCTAATGTAACATTAGAAAATGTTGCAAAATCAGTGTCGAGTTGCTTGCCATTATGGTCAAGATTGGCGGTCAGAGACAGATCATCGCTCGCCTTCCATGTCGCCGTAGCGCTGGCGATAAAATCCGGGCGGCGGATTTCTTCGCTCCCGTCTTGCTCGCTACCTAAGAATGTTGCGGCCCCGCGTATGGAAAGCGTACCAGATACAGCCCAGCGCGCTTCAAGCTCGACGCCTTGGCGCGTGCTGTCAGTCGTAAGGTTGATAACTGTCGAGGTAAAATCAGGGTTAAAAATTGTCGTGATCTCGTCTTTAAGCTCCGAGCGGAAATAATCGACCGAGAGATTAAACTCGCCAAGTTTCTGTTCATAACCGATACTCACGCCTAGGGATGTTTCTGGCTGCAAATCGCGGTTTCCGGTGAAGCGAGAGGCGGGAAAAAAGCCGAAGAGCTCAATGAGAGACGGGTTTTTAACGCCTGTCCCAATTGAGGCCCGCAAGCGCCCGCCAAAACCTTCAAAGGCATAACCGCCTCCGGCGCGCCATGTGGCGGCATCGGCAAAGAGATCATTAATATCATAGCGCGCAGACGCCGAGATCGAAACCGGGCCTGAATTATAGCGGTAATCCCCCGCAGCAGCATAAGTTCGGTTCTCTGGTTTAGCTTCGGCTTCGGTGAAGTTCGGAATGATTTGATAGTTTTCTTGCTCAATTTCTGCCAACGCCGTAAAGCTGCTCTCGCCGAATTCGCGCTCTGCCGCCCAGTTAAGATTAAAGCGCTTACCGATAGAACGGGAAGAAAACCCGCCCCGCGTATCGCTATCCGTATCGAGATGAGAGGCCGTAATAAGATGATCAAATCCGGCGAAATTAAAGCGCGCATCGAGGCGGGCCGTTTTGGTTTTTACCGTGGTTTCGCCGGATGTATTATTCAAGCGGCCATTGAAATCCGTGTCGCCGTCAAAATCAACATCCAGACGCGACGCGCCGAATTTGCCTGATAGGGTGATACCGCTAAGCTCGACATTGTTCAGCCCTATATTCAGGCTACGAGATTGCGAGCCATCGCGTTCTCCGCCAAGGCCTGAAATATCGTAGCCTTCGGTATTAAATAGATTTCCGCCCACCGACAAAGCGGCTACGCCGATGGGAATAACAGCATTGATCTGGCCTTCGACCGTATTGCGGCTTCCGGCTTCAATTGAGGCTCGCCAGCCTTCGCGGGTTGAGCCCGCACGGGTGATGATATTGATGACGCCGCCAATGGCATCCGAACCGTAAAGCGCGGATTGTTCCCCGCGCAAGGTTTCGATACGCACAACATCCTCTGCGCGAAGGCCGGAGAAATCAAACTCGCCCGCGCTGGGATTGGCGACTTCAACGCCGTCAATCAAGACGAGGATATGATTGGCCTCCGCGCCGCGCATCCGGATTTGGGTGAGCCCGCCAGCCGGCCCGGAGGAATTGACGGAAATACCGGGTAGCGAACGTAGCAGGTCGGAGATATATTGCGGGCCACGGGCCGCAATTTCAGAGGAAGTAATGATCGAAGACGGACTGGTAATGTCTTTAATCTTCGAATAACCAATCCGATTTGCAACACTGACAATCTCGTCTTCACGGTAATGTTTTTTGAGGCAGGCTTCATAATTTGCTTTGGTCATGGGCTCGCCGCACAATACCGCTGGATCTTCGGAATAATATAATTGTGCATTTGCTATGTGCGAAATAGTTAGAGCACTAACAGCCCCTAATAATAATCGTTTCATATCATGACTCCAATATTGCGCCGCTCTCAGCCGCGCAGGTTTAACGAAATGTCGTCATTGGAAACATCCATGCGCATCGGTCTATCCCGCCCGCGCGCGCTGGCGACGTTATTGGCAGGTCTTCTGACTTCCGGCTCTGATGGTGTTGGCGTCTTCCCGCCCCCCGTTCAAAGGAGACAGTGACAGTGCCAACCCCTCGCCGATTACAGCTGCGGGTGCAGTCGGGGCTTTAAACCCCATTCCCATATTCACGCCCTTGCGGGCGACCAATAAAGCGCAGATATCAGAGAATAGGTTTTTGACAAGTCCTAAAATTTACGCATAAAGCATGGGCAAAGTGGAGACAGTTATGAACCAAGACACACAGGATAAACTCGACGCCGCAGTCTTTCGGCGACTCCTCTCCCATCTGGATAACCGCAAAGATGTCCAGAATATTGATTTGATGATCCTCGCCAGTTTCTGCCGCAACTGCCTCGGAAAATGGTATAAATCAGCCGCTGATGACCACGGCGTAGAGATGACAGACGCAGAGTCTAAAGCGCGGATTTACGGCATGGCCTATGAGGACTGGAAAGAGCAGTTCCAATTGCCCGCCACGCCGGAACAATTGGCGGCTTTTGAAAGCCGCCAAAAGTAAGCGTAATGTAGAATTAAATATCTGTCATTTCGGGGCTGCGAAGCAGAACCCGGAAGGCCGAGAGGTTGAGGGCCATATCAAGTATGGTTCACAAAGGCTCGACCTTCCGCACCTCCGGCTGCGCCTGCGTGCGGAATGACAGGGAGAATGAAACGTTAGGGGCCGATCCTAGGTTATTTCACGGCGATAAATATATTGCTGCCATTGCGCTCGACCGAGAGGGCGAAGGGGCCGCTTCTGCCGTCAATTGCGTCTTCGAAATCTTCTAGGTCGGCGACATCTTCGCGGTTGACCGCGCGGATGATATCGCCCTTGCGCAGTCCGGCGCGCTCGGCTTTGGAGCCGCGCTCAACGCCGGCAACATAGATGCCTTCATCTCCGCCGCGCAGTTCCAAATCTTCAGGGATGTCAGAAATGGACGCGCCTGAAAAACTTTCCAGCGCCGGAATATCAGCCGCAGCTTCTGCCTCCAAAACTTCGCTTTCTTCTTCAAATTCAGCCACGCTGATACGCGTTGTCCGCCGCTTGCCATTCCTTAGATAGGTAATATCCGCCTTTTCGCCCGGCTCGACGAGGCCTACGGCATTGCGAATGTCCGAGGCATCGCGAATATTGCCGCCGTTAAAGCCGATGACAATATCGCCTTCCTCAAGTCCGGCCTTATCGGCAGGGCTATCCTTGACCACATGATTGACCAAGGCCCCGTTAAGGGTGGAGAGACCCAGCGCCTCTTTAAGATCAGGCGAAATATCGCGAATAGAGATACCAATGCGCCCGCGCCGCACTTCGCCGTAGCTCACGAGCTGGCGCATCACGCCTTGGACTATATTAGTCGGCACAGCAAAGCCGATACCTTGATTGCCGCCCGAACGGGTGACGATAGCGGCGTTAATGCCGATAAGCTCGCCCTTGGAATTGACCAAAGCTCCGCCGGAATTGCCAGGGTTAATCGAAGCGTCTGTCTGGATGAAGTCCTGATAATTATCGCCTGCGCCGCGGTCGCGTCCCATGGCGCTAACAATGCCGGAAGTGACGGAGTGCGAAAGCCCGAAAGGGTTGCCCACGGCGATAACGTAGTCGCCGACTTTCACATCTGAAGCTCTGGCGAATTTCAAATCCGTCAGGCCGCGCGCGGAGATTTTAATTACGGCAATATCTGTCTTTGGGTCGGAGCCGACTAATTCCGCCTTAAGCTCGCGCTTATCTTCCAGCGTGACTGTAATTTCGTCGGCGTCTTTAATAACGTGGTGGTTAGTGATGATCAGGCCTTTGCGCGCATCGACAATGACGCCGGAGCCCAGGCCGCGCCGTTGACGGTTTTGTTGTTGCGGCATACGCCCGCCAAAAAAGCGCTCGAAAAGTTCTTCATTGCCTTTAAAACCTTCCGGCATTTCAGGCTGGGCTTTGGCTTTGCTCGAAACATCAATGCTAACAACAGCCGGGGTCACGCGCTCCAAAAGGGGAGCCATGGTCAAGACGCCGCGCCGGGCATCCAGCGTCATGGCTGATGACTGCCCAACAGCGCTAACAGGCGTGAAAGATGTCTGAGACACGGCAAGCGGGGTTAAGACTAAAGCTAAAGCGGCACTGGCGAGAATAAGAGATTTACGCATGTGATGTCCTTAAATTATGGATCGTGTTTTGTAATCTACTATCCATGTAACGCAGTGACGCCCCGCATCAAGAGAGAGCCGCAGAATCTGAACGTCTTTTAATTTGCGGCAATAGATGGCGGCCAATATTCGCCGATGCGGCAAATTACAATAGCCCTAGTCAGGGCGGCGCATTTTATGACTGAAAATATCCACGCCGTCCCAACCCAGAAGGTCAAGTTCGCAGCGGGTTTTGATAAAATCAAAACAGGATTTTGCCATATCCAACCGGCTCTCGCGCATCAGCCGCGCTGTGAGGATGTTCCTAAGTTGGTGCAGATAGAGCACGTCTGAGGCCGCATAATCGAGCTGGGCTTTGGTTAGTTGATCAGACGCCCAATCCGAGCTTTGCTGCTGCTTGGAGAGATCGACATTGAGCAGTTCCTTCGTCAGGTCTTTCAGCCCGTGCCGGTCTGTATAAGTGCGCACAAGGCCGGAGGCGATTTTTGTACAGAAGACAGGCGCAACATCTATGCCGAGATCCCGTTTCAGCATGGCGACATCAAAACGGGCAAAATGAAAGATTTTTTCGACCTTGGTGTCAGACAGCAGGGCTTTAAGATTTGGGCAATCAAATGTCTCGCGGTTAACCTGCACAATATGGGCATTGCCGTCGCCCGAAGATAGTTGCACGAGGCATAATTTGTCGCGCACCAGAGACAGGCCTTGGGTTTCCGTATCCACGGCCACGGCGGAGCCAAAATCAATGCCGGAAGGTAGGTCGCCTTTGTGCAATGTGACAGTCATATTTTATCCTTTAAATTCGCAGTGAGGCTTATAGATAAGCCTTTTAAATAACAATGCCTGTTTTTCGGCGGCAGGAAGAAAATAACATGCTAGGCAGGGTTTATGAGAGTTTTGGATGATAGCGAACGATACAGTATTTTGTCCCGCCGGGACGTGCTTTATTCCGATGCGTTTTTTGTCGGTGTTATCAGCACAGGTATTTTTTGCCGCCCTGGCTGTCCTGCGCGGATGCCCAAGCGTGAAAATTGCCAATTTTATGATAATGCCGAGGCCGCGCTCCAAGCTGGGTTTCGGGCTTGTAAGCGATGTCATCCGGCGAGTCATTCTGGTGAGGCGTCAAGCCTCGTCAAAAAACTCATCTCGCTCATAGAAGGTGACCCGGAGCGGCGGTGGGGTGAGGGCGATATCAAAGCCTTAGGAATCGATCCGTCCACGGCGCGGCGGCAGTTCAAAAAACGCTTTGGCCTGACCTTTACCCAATATGCCCGCGCTAGAAGATTAGGCGCTGCGGCGAAAACACTGATGAATGGAGATAAAGTGATAAATGCTCAACTTACCGCAGGCTATGACAGCGCTTCAGGCTTTCGCACGGCGTTTGCCAAAACCTTTGGCCAAGCTCCGGCGAAATCGAACAAACCGCCATTTTTTATCGAATGGCTCTCCACGCCATTAGGGCCGATGTTTGCGGTCTGTGATGATAGTCATCTTTACATGCTGGAATTTACCGTGCGCAAGAATATGGACCGAGGCTTTGAGAAACTGCGCAAAGTGCATAAGCGCGCCGTCATTCCGGGACGCACGAAAATCACAGATCAGATTGCAGCGGAATTAAAGGCCTATTTTGAGGGCTCGCTGACGGATTTCAAAACGCCGCTCGCGCCAACGGGAACAGCATTTCAAAATTCGGTTTGGAAATGCCTGCAAGATATCCCTTATGGAGAAAGCTGTGCCTATACAGATTTAGCTATCGCAGTAGGGAATGAAAAGGCTGTGCGCGCTGTGGCGAGTTCTAATGCCAATAATGGCCTCGCGCTGATTATCCCCTGCCACCGCGTCATTGCAAAAGATGGCGGCCTAGGCGGTTATGCAGGCGGAGTGGATAAGAAACAATGGCTTCTCGATCACGAGAAATCACACAAGCCCTAATAGGGTTTCGATCACAGCGTCCTGATCTTCGGGCTTAAGATAGGCATGTATAGGCAGGGCCATAATTACGTCTTTGGCTGCCATTGTATGCGGCAAGCCGTCAGGCGAGATTGGGTAATTCTTATAGGCGGTCTGCATATGTGTTGGCAGTGGATAATAAGCGGCTACGGGTATACCCGCCGCTTTCATACCCGCCATCACGGCGTCGCGGTTTGGCACTTCAATGGCATATTGCGCCCATGTCGAGAGGCCGCCTTCAATGACTTTCGGGGTGCGCAAAATGTTGGACTTCAGCGCCTCTGTGTAGCGGTCGGCAATAGCGTTACGGGTTTTGATTTCATTTTCAAAGATTTTAAGTTTTTCAATCAAGATAGCCGCCTGCATCGTATCAAGACGGGAGTTCATTCCTATATTCTCATGATCGCCTGCAAGCGTTCCGCGTCCGTGAAAGCGCAGGCTACGGAGCGCTACGTCCAAATCCGCATCGCGGGTCAGCATCGCCCCGCCATCGCCGTAACAGCCTAGCGGTTTGGCCGGAAAAAAGCTGGCTGTGACAACATCTGCCCATTCAATTGGGGCTTTACCGTGTAGGCGGCATCCCAGACCTTGCGCGGTGTCGGAGATGAGTTTCAAGCCGAATTCATCGGCTATCTCGCGAAGCACAGGGTAATCTGCAGGCTGCCCGAACAGGTCAACAGCGATTATCGCTTTGCCATTCGGGTTGGCTTCAATCGCTTTGCGCAAAGAGGCCGAGCATAAATTATAAGTCGCAGGATCAACATCAACGAAGCAAGGCACGGCTCCGATAAGGGCAATGGCTTCAGCGGTGGCAGCATAAGTCCAAGACGGGCAAAACACGATATCGCCGAGGCCTATGTTCCAAGCTTTAAGCGGCAGGATAATCGCGTCCGTGCCGTTGGCGCAGCCAATGACATGGCCGCCGCCCTCGAATTCTGCAAGCTGTTCTTCAAAGGCGGTGACCTCCGGGCCGAGGATGAATTGCCCGTGTTCGAGAACGCGCGTGAGCGCCGCGTCGATGTCGCCGCTGATACGGGCGCGCTGGGCCTGTAAATCAATAAATGGAAATTTCATAACCCGCCCATAACGCGGTTGCCGGCTCTACCACAGACACACTCTGTGACAGTTCGTAACATCATTCCGAGGTTTTCATGGAAAGCTGGGCGCTGAGCAGGCCCGCATCATTCGCCGTAATTGAGGCGCGTGTAAACTCTGCCCCGTGCTGGATAATGAGGGTATTGATAAGGCCGTAAAGATCGACTGTCGGGACATCGTCAACCCAAATAGTGATAGAGCTTTCATCGGGCTGAATGCGGGATAGTTTTACCGAGGCGTCTCGCGCTGTATGGATCAGAACATTACGGGTAAAGGGCGCATAGGCCGCAACATTGCCTTGGCCGAGTTGCGGCAAGGCGCGGGTTACGATTTCATAATCCCGCAAGGCTTTGGCCGATTGGGCCGAAGCCGTTTTATGGGCGGAGAGGACAGGCTTGATAGCCAACAGATAAAGTCCTGCGAGCAGGAATAACGTGGCAAGGCCAGCCATTACGGCCTTCTCATAAGGCTCTCTGTCGTTCCATTTTAGAAAGCCAAGCATCACGCGCCGCCTTGCAGAAGCGCGTCGCCGACAAATTCGCCGGATTGCTCGCGGACGCCGCCTGTGGTCAGCCGTCCGCCGGCGGCAAGAATGGCGGCCTCAAGCTCGGCGGCGCTTTCAAAGCTGGGATAGACCAGACGAAGCTGTAATTCTTTGCGCGCGTCTTGATAGCGCAATTGGTCAACGGACAGGCCTTCGATTTGAGCCACGCCGTCAAAGAGAATTTGCGAGAGACGTAGAAAATCAAGATTATCCTGTCGGCCGGATTTTAGGGCGCGAGTTGCGGCGAGGGCGGGATTAGCGGGCGCGGCCCGTCCTGTAGCCTCGGCGTAAATTTGCGCGGTTTGTATTTTCAAATCTGCTGTTTGCAAGCGAAGCGCTCGCGTCTCTGCGCCGTGCAAAATGAGCGCGGCAAAACCGATGCCGGCGGCAAGACCGCCAAGCCCGGCAAATTTGCGCCAATTCAGATCCAGTCCTGTTTTGGCCGAGAACCCGTTTTGCATCAGGTTGAGCTCGCCGCCGCTTTCCAACCTCGCGGCGATTGCCGCCAGAATGTCTTCATCGGAGATGGGCTGTACGTCTTTTTCATCCGACCAAGCGGCGTCTACGGCATGGCCAAGAGTGCCGGGCGTGACGATGCGGCCCAGCAGGCGGATTGGGCCCTCTAAACCAGAGACCGCATCAAAATCGGCAATGACTTTGGTCGGGGTTAGGCCAGCCTCTTTAAGCTGATCTAAAAACCCCTGCATTTCGGCATGGCCGATAACGGCTATATGCGCGTCGTCCAAGGCGAGGTGAACGCTATCGAGCGAGGCGGCGATTTTATCTTCGAGGCTAAACCCTGCCGCGCGAAGGCGGTCGCGCCGGGATGTGGCGGGCAGTTCATGGGGATAGATGCGCACGCTTTGGCCGGGCAGGACGGCCACGATCTCGCGCACGCCGTCATTGGCAGGCGGCGCGTTTCGGCCGTGCGTGATGAGCTTAGCGCCGTCTGTGCGCCCCCATAATCCGGGGCCGCCTTTCGCGCTTGGCATGATTATGATCAGCCGTTGTGTCACCTATCATCCTCTGGCGTTAGAACCGGGCGCAGACTTTCCGCCCCCCATCCGCGATATGCCTGATTTACTATGCGATTGTCCAGTAGATCATATTCATAGGCGGCGAGGCGTGATGCGCCGCGGTAATTCACCCGCACTTCAATCCAAAGCTTTTGCGGCTCAAATATAATTTGGCCATAGGCGGGGTTTTCACCTTCATAGCCAATATTGGTGAGCGCATTTTTCAGAGTTTCTGGGCCGTAACCATTTTGAGGACGCTCCGTGATAAGGCGCAAAGCGGCTTGAAAATATTCCGGCCCGCCGAGCAGCGCCGAGAGCACATAGGCATCAATGGGCTTGGCCGTTTCAATATTGAGCTTGGTCTTTTGTCCGGCCTCGCGGGCGCAAAGATAGGGCCGCAGGCTTTGATATTGCTCTTCGGTCATGCCCTGTAAGCCGCGCAGTTCCATAACAGAAGTCAGCGCCGTATTGGCCGTGCGGTGCGGCGGCGTGCGGCGTAAATAATCACCGTCTTCGGCCCCGTTGGGCGCGCGTTGGCTGTCCACATCTATCCAGTCTGTCAGAACCGCGGAGAGATTACGGGCTTCATTATCGGCCCAGCCAAGGCTTGATAAAAGCCATGTAAATTGCCGCCCGCCGACTACGTCCGGCGTGCCTGCTGCCGTGATAAGGCTGCCAAGCGAGAAACAGCTATCGCCGTCCCGAACATCTAAAATCATCGCTCCGCCCTCATAGGGAAAGGTAAAAATCTGCGGCTCTGTAAACAGCTGGTTTTTGACCGCAGGTGGAAGCGGCGCGAGCTTATCCGTGATATAGCTCTCGGCGAAATCCTCCGCGCCTTTGAGATACCAATCGGCCTGCGCGTAATCGCCGACATTAATCACGCGTTTTACGGCAAAGCGAATATCGTCCATAATCGCCACGGAGACGGCAGCCATCACCGCCATGATGAGGAGCGTGGTGAGCAGCACCGTGCCGCGATCTTTTTCGGGTTTGTCTCTCATGTGCCAAGCTCAAATATATGCCGGGTCACCTCGCCTTTGTCGTCCGTGGTTTCCAGCAAAACCGCTTTTGGTTTTTGGTTGGTTGCCGCAGAGGGCTTAAGCCTGAGACCATTCATTTCCACAAAAGAGTCAAGTATATAAAGCATCGTCCGGAGTTTTACGTCCTGTAGGTCATCGAGCAAAATGCGGTCAAAGGTCTTGGGGCTTTGCGCCGGGTTTTCATGGGCGAGTGTGCGGCGAATGAGATTGCCGTTTTCAAAATGATATTCCACGCGCTGTAGATCTCCCCGCGCTTCCAGCCCGCCCGGATTTTCAGCTCCGCGCCGCGTAAAGGTCAAAAGCGCGTCGCCGTCTGTTGTCAAGACATAGGGCATGATTCCGCCAAGCTCGTCGCGCATCGGGCGCAGGGTCAGGCGGGTGATATCGGCGCGGATAATGGCCCGGGCGGCATTAAGCTCGTTGATCTCGGTGACCGCGTTTCGCAGCCGGCCTTTCCCTTCCAGACTTTGGGTCAGGGCCATCATCGTGCCGACCGAAATCAGCGCAAAAATAAACAGCGAGATCAAAACTTCAACAAGAGTGAAACCTGCTTGGCGATGTCTCGCTTCGTTATTTAATGCGCAGTGGATCATAAGACTTTTCGCGTTCTAAAGGCTGTGCGCGAAATGACGGTCTGGTCTTTGTCTTTTTCGCTGACGGTTACAATCATGCGGAAAAAACCTGCGCTTTCTGTCGCGCTGGTTTCAACGCGCCAGTTATAAGCCCGCCCGCCTGCTTTTTCCTCGCCCGTATTCGTGCCGATCTTTAGAGGCGCCATACGGGCGCGGATAAGTTGATTATCGGCGACAATTCCGGCATAGGTTTTATGCTCCAAGACACTAACCGCGCGGATGGATTCGGTGCCCGCCTTGGTCAGACCGATAATCGCAAAACTGAAAATCAGCAACGCTGCGAGGACTTCTACAAGTGTAAAGCCGGCCTCTTTCATGGGACAGACTTTACAAGCATGACGCGGCCATCGCCTGCGGTTTTAAGCGTATATTTCATATCGCGATCAGACAATGTCAGTTCAAACGGTGTGGATAGGCCTGTTGGTTGAAAGAGGAGCGTTGGAACCGTCTTTTTAGGGATATCGATTTTGGCCGTGCCGCGGGTGAATTTCAGGCGGTAGCTGTCAGCCCACTCACCGGAGGCGCGCTCGACCCATTGGCCTTCGCGGTAAGTATAGAGCGAATAACCGTCTTTGGAAAAACCTGCGGCGTTGACTTGGCCCGATATCAACCCGTCCTGCGCCAGCGCATTTAAGGCCGTGGTCAATTTATTGGCCTGTATATCGAGGGCCGATTTGGGCTTTGGCATGGTCAGGATGACCACGGAGGACATCAGTCCAATAATGGCTAATACGGCCAGAATTTCGACCAAGGTAAATCCCGCATCTTTTAGATTGCGGGACATGACTTATTGTTCCCAGCTGACAATATCCGCCGCCTGATCCTCGCCGCCGGGCTGTCCGTCCGAGCCGTAGGACAGAATATCAAAAACACCGTTTTCGCCGGGATAGAGATAGACATAAGGTCGGCCCCACGGATCATTAGGCAGAAGCCTGATATACCCATTTTTACTGTAACGCGCCTCGTCCGCGCCGTTTGGCCTCTCGCGCAGGGCTTCCAGCCCGGCCTCCTGCTCAGGGTAATCAAACATATCGAGGCGGTACATTTCCAGCGCCTGTTCCAGAATACGGATATCGCCTTTGGTCTTTTGCACGAGGGCTTTGTCCTGAGCGGGCAGTACATTTATGACCACAAATGTTGTCAGAAGGCCGATAATGACCAAGGTCACCATGACTTCGACGAGCGTAAAACCGTCTTCGCTGTTTCGCTTTTTTTGCATTATTCGCTCCATTAAAAGGCCAAAGTATTGAGCCGTAAAATCGGCAGGAAGATTGCGGCAATAATCAATAGCACAATTCCGGCCAGAACAATAATTATCAAAGGTTCAAGAAGCGCGAGGAATATATCGGTCGCGCTTTCAAACTCGTCTTCGAGATATTCCGCCGATTTGGAAAACATTTTGCCCATATCTCCGCTGGCCTCGCCGCCCGCGACCATCTGCACGACGAGGGGCGGGAAGACTTTTGTATTGCGAAGCGCCGTGCTGACCGCCGCGCCTTCGCGCACTTTGACGGCGGCTTCGGAAACGGCTTCGCGCATAACCATATTCTTCAGCGTATGGCGTCCTGTTTCTAGCGCGGCCAGAGCCGGGGTGCCGCTATCGACCAAGCCCGCCATAGTCCTCGCAAAACGCGCCGCATTCATATTGCGAATGACCTTGCCCAGAACCGGGAGCTTTAACATCATGGCGTCCCATTTCAGGCGCAGGGTTTTTTGTTTCAAAGCTTGGCGTAGGAGGAAAATACCCACGACGAAAAGCCCAAGCGTTATCAGGCCGTATTTTTGCATCCATTCAGAGGCCGCAATCGTGGCCGTCGTGAGCGGCGGCAGCTCTTGTCCGAAACTGTCAAATTGCTCGACGACTTTGGGCACGACCTTGACCATCAGGATCGAGACGACGAGCAAGGCGACAGCGCTGAGCACGATAGGATAAGCGGTTGCACCCATGATTTTACGGCGGATTTTTTGCGAGGCTTCGAGATCATCGGCGAGGCGTTCCATCACGGCGGGCAGTCGTCCGGAGGTTTCGCCCGAAGCGACCATGGCGGTGTAAAGCTCGGGAAAGATTTTGGGCTGTCCGCGCAGGGCGTCCGATAGGCGCAAGCCTTCCATGACCTGCGCGCGGACGGCAAGCAAAGCTTCGCGCATCGGCGAGCGTTCAAATTGCAGGGCCGTGATTTTCAGCGCTTCCTCAATAGGCGTGGCTGCGTCGATTAGGATGGCGAGTTGCCGCGAAGCTTGCGTTAAATGCTTATGTTTGACTTTCGAAGCCGGGTTGGCCTTGCCGGTTTTGGCTTTGGTTTTACTAGGCGCGAGATCGACGGGCATAAGCTTGCGGGCGCGTAGAATATCGCGCGCATCACGCGCGGACCCGGCCATAACCGTGCCGCGTTTGCGTTTGCCCGCCGCGTCCAGAGCTGCGTAGTCAAAGGCCTCCAAGGTTATAACTCCTCAGCCGTATTGGACTTGCAGACGCGCAGCACTTCTTCCGCTGATGTTTCTCCGGCGGCGACCTTATCCGCGCCGCTGCCAAGCAGGGTTTTGCGTTTGGCAAAGGCGTATTTGGACATATCGGATTCGCTGGCGCCGTCATGGATCATGGCGCGGAGTTTGTCATCCAGCGTCACAATTTCGTAAATTCCGAGGCGGCCACTATAGCCGATATTTGAACAGGTCTCGCAGCCTTCGGCCTTATAAAATGTTGCATTAGCTTTGCGCATGCCAAGTTCAGCCTGTTCTTGAGCGCTTGGTTTATAAGCGGATTTACAATCCGGACACAGTCGGCGCACGAGGCGCTGCGCGACCAAAGCCGTGATGGTTGAGGCGAGTAAAAACGGCTCCACGCCCATATCGCGCAGGCGGGCAATGGCGGCGACGGCGGAATTAGTATGAACCGTCGAGAGCACAAGATGTCCTGTTAGCGAGGCCTGCACGGCGATCTCTGCGGTTTCAGGATCGCGGATTTCGCCGACCATGACCACGTCGGGGTCTTGGCGCAAAATAGCCCGGAGCCCGGCGGCGAAGGTCATGCCGATTTGGGAATTGACCTGCGTTTGGCCGATGCCGTCCAGCGCATATTCGATTGGGTCTTCGACGGTGAGGATATTGCGCGAGCCATCATTAAGCTGGGACAGGCCAGCATAGAGCGTGGTGGTTTTACCCGAACCTGTCGGCCCTGTGACAAGGATGATGCCGTTGGGGCGGGACAAAGCGGCCTCGAAGGCTTTTAAAACATCTGCTTCCATGCCGAGCTCGGGCAATCCGAGGCGGGATTGATCTTGTTCCAAAATCCGCATCACTAACCGTTCGCCGTGGCGGGAGGGCAGGGTAGAGACCCGTACATCAATGGCGCGCTGTCCGAGATTAAGCGAGAAGCGCCCATCCTGCGGCACGCGTTTTTTAGCAATATCTAATTGCGCCATAACTTTGACGCGGGAGACCAGCACCGAGGCCAGCCGTGCGGGCAGACTCAGCATTTCGCGCAAAGAGCCGTCAATTCTAAATCTGACCGAGAGGCGTTTCTCATAAGGTTCGATATGGATATCAGAGGCGCGGGAGCGAATGGCTTCTTGCAAGATACCGTTGATGAGGCGGATAACTGGGGCGTCATCTGTGCTGTCCAGCAAATCGGATGTGCGCGGCAGGCCGCTGGCCAGCGCATGCAAATCTTCCGGCGTATCAATGGCGTCTTCAGCGGAACTTGACAGGTCGGCCTGTGCATAGACGCGCGCGGCATGGTTTTCAAATTCGCCGGGCGTGACATCGATGAGCTTGGCGGGGCGGCCCAATGCGCGGCGGGCTTCGAGCAAAGCCTCCAGAGTTGCGCCGGGGCGGCGGGCCAGTACCATCTCGCCGTCCTGCATCAATGCCACTATACCTTGCGCGCGCGCAAAAGCGTAATTTAGCGGCGGGCGGGATATGGCGGAAACGTCATTCATCCCCAAAGCCTATCGCCGCGCCGCGCCGCTGTCACATTATATTTCGGTGACATAATGCTGATATTTGGCCATTCTTATCGTTTATCGAAAATAATTGTTGTTTTTCGATAAGAATTAGGATAATCAGCGACTCAGAGAAGTCCATTTGGGGAAGTACCATGCTATCCATTCAGAATGTCCATAAGCGTTTTGGCGATGTCCATGCGATGAATAATATCAGCCTTGATCTGGAGCCGGGGCTTTTCGGCCTGCTCGGCCCGAACGGGGCGGGTAAATCGACTTTGATGCGGACGCTTGCGACGCTGCAACTGCCCGATGAAGGCACTATCACCTATGACGGCGTTGATATCACCAAAGAGCCCAATGCCATGCGCAGTGTTTTGGGTTATCTGCCGCAGGATTTTGGCGTTTATCCGCGTATGAGCGCCGAAGCTTTGCTCGACCACATTGCGATACTTAAAGGCGTGACCGATAAAGCCCAGCGCCGCGAACAAATCCTCTCTTTGCTGCATAGTGTTGATCTATTCACCCATAAATCTGCATCTGTTGCGACCTATTCCGGTGGTATGCGCCAGCGTTTTGGCGTGGCGCAAGCTTTGCTCGGCGATCCGAAAGTGCTAATCGTGGACGAACCGACGGCTGGTCTTGATCCCTTTCAAAGACAGATATTTCTCGACCTTTTATCCGAAGCGGGTTCCGACAAAATTATTATTCTTTCGACTCATATTGTCGAGGATGTACGTGATCTCTGCCCGGATATGGCGATTATGGGCGACGGCGAGATTGTCGCGCGCGGCAATCCCGAAGACTTAATCAATAAAATTCGCGGAAAAGTCTGGCGTAAAACCGTCGAAAAAGATCAAGTCTCGGGCCTTAAAGAGAAATATGATGTCCTCAAAACCCGCCTTCTTATGGGCGGCGTTGTTGTCACTATTTTATCAGATGGGAAGCCGGAAACCGGATTTAAACAGGCTGACCCTTCCCTCGAAGATGCCTATTTCGCTCATCTCTACAAGCTGGTTTAGGAGAGCGCGATGCTAGGCAGGCTGCTTAAATTTGAACGCGGATTCCAAGGCAAACAAATCGGCTTTTGGGTGACATGTATAATCATGTTTTTATTAGGCGCGATTAGCCCTTGGTTACCCGATATATTTGGGTCGGGCCTCGCGGGCGAGAAAATAAAAGTCAACGGCGCACAAATGATTGCCGGCACCGTTGCGAGCTGGGACATTGGCGCGATTTTCTTTGGCGCGATCTTTGTCGTGACCGGTATTTTGCGCGATAAAACCCATAATATGCTGGAAATCATCCATGCAACACCTGTTCGCACAATGGATATGACGGGTTCGCGCATGATCGGGATTTACCTGACGATATTGGCCTGTATTTTCGCCAATACGCTGGGGCAATTTATCGGGCAATTTAATCCGCAAATTGATAAGGAAATTTTAGGCGCGGTTAACCCGCTTTTTTATGTGCAGCCAATGATCTTATTCACGCTGTTTAACGCGCTTGTTGTGACCGCGTTTTTCACTTTGATCGCGGGCATGACGCAAAACCGCATGCTGGTTTTTGTTAGCGCTATTGGCCTGTTTTTCTATTCTATCATGTCGGGAATGATAACAGAATTTGACGCGCCGAAATGGCTGCAAGCGATCATCGATCCCTTTGCCAATATCGCCTATACTCTGGATACTGAATATTGGACTCCGGAAGACCGCAATACGCGGCTTACGCCCGTCTTGGGCTATGTGGGTTTAAACCGGCTTGTTTGGGGCGCTATATCATTGCTGGCATTGGCCGCTGTCTTTAGTAAATTTAAACGCGGATTATTCTCCGGTAAGACCAAACTCAAGACAATCGAACATGTTGCGGCGGGCGACATACCGGCTTATCGGCCTGCGCGTCTTACGTCAGGGTTTGGCGCGGATATAGCGGCGCTGGCCGCCCGCACGAAATTTGAATATTTGGCGACTGTGAAAAGCGTGCCCTTTCTGATTATGGCCAGCTTAGCGGCGGCGTTATTCGCGTTTCTGACAATTGTGACTGTATTTTTCGCGCCGCAAAAACTGGTGCCAACGAGCTTCTTTATGGTTAGTTTGGGCTTTGCCAGTTTCTTCATTCCGCTGATGCTCATTATCGCCTTTTTCAGCGGCGAAATTATATGGCGCGATAAAACGGTTAAAATCACAGAATTAGTGGATTCGACATCGGTCAGAAATTGGCCGCTTTTACTCGGTAAATGGCTGGCGCTGTCTGGAATTATTGCGACGCTTTGTCTGCTGGCTATCGTTATCGGTATGATTGTTCAGGTTATCGGCGGCGGTCCTCCGATCAATGTCGCCCTGTATTTTAAATATACCTTCCTGAATATTTTCCCCAATTATCTTGCGCTGACACTATTGGCTTTATTCATGCAAAGTTTTGCGCCTAACCGTATTGTTGGCATGTTGATGGCGGCGGCGGCGATGGTGTTCTTTGCTTCCATCATTTCCCGCATTCCGTTTTATCATCCTGTGATGGGCTTTAGCGGGACATCGCCGGGGCGCGTTTCGGAAATCAGCCCCTATGGAAATTGGGTCTATTTTAAATGGTTTAATCTCTATTTCGGGGCGCTGTGCGGCTTGTTTGCCGTGTTCTCGGCTTGGCTCTGGCGGCGAGGTTTGCAGACCTCGTTGATCGCGCGGTTTAAAAATATACGCGGCCAGATCACGGCGATTTCGGGGGTTTTAGCAGGCGGGCTTTTGGCTATCTTCATCGGCTGCGGCGTTTATATTTACAAAGCTTACGACAAGGTTGATTGGCAGAATAGAAAGCAAAATGAGGTCATACAGGTCGAGCGGGAAAAACTGTTCTTGCGCGAAAGCAAATTACCTGTGCCGCGTATCACTTTTGTAAGCGTTGATGCGGATATATATCCGTCCAAACAAGAAGCGACGATCAAGGGGCGTTTCGTCATGAAAAACGAGCAGGATGAACCTATAATTGAGCTTTATCTCAACCCGGCTAGCGGCCACCCTGAAGACATTAAGCTCATGGAAATTGACGGCGCGGTGCGGCTCACCGACGGCGAAAATGAAGACGGCGATCTGGTCACTGATATTGCAAAACACGACGTTGCCGTTTTCAAGTTTGACCCACCTCTTGCGCCTGGGGCTGAAACAGAAATGCGTTTTGAGACGTTTTTCCATAGCCCGCGTCTGGCTGACCGTAGCGTCATTAGCAAAAACGGAACCTTTTTGAATAATTACGGCTCCTTTGGGGCTTCGGCACGGGCGCTGCCGACTTTGGGCGTTGAAGACAACCGTATGCGCGATCAGGATAAGCGCCGCAAATATGACCTGCCGAAGTTTGAGAAACGCCCCGAGCGCACAGATATGGAGGCGCGGCAGCGCAATTTGTTCTTTGGCGCGAGCGGCTATATTGATTTTGAAGCCCATGTCTGCACCGATGCCAACCAGATACCGATTGCGCCCGGAGATTTCATTGACGAGTCGATCAAGGGTGATCGCCGCTGCCGCAATTATAAATCCGATAGGCCGATCAATAATTTTTATTCCTTCCTCTCCGGCGATTTTGCCGTGACAAAAGATAGTTGGACGGCCCCGGACGGTAAGGTCATTCCGATCACCGTCTATCACGGCGAAAAACATACTTACAGCGTTCAGAATATGATCGACTCTGTAAAATTTGGGCTAGGGCATTATTCGAAGAATTTCAGCCCCTATCAGTATAATTATGTCCGCATCATGGAAGTGCCTTTTATTGGATTTGCTCAGGCCTTTGCCGGCACAATTCCTTATTCAGAACAGGGTTTCATTATGGATAGCGGCGATCCGGAAGATACGAAAAGCCTTGATAATGCCGCGCAGACGACTTTGCACGAAATGGCGCATCAATGGTTCGCCCACCAAATTGTGCCGTCCGATACGCGCGGGAATAATGTGTTATCCGAAGGCCTGACCTCTTATGCGGCGCTGGATGCTTATGAAGAGATGTACGGCTGGGACAAGGCGCATTACGCTCTGGAAAAATCGACAATCGAGCCGATGGTCGCGCTGGCCTTTATCGACAAGAACAAAGAAGTGCCGCTCGCCGTAGCCGGGGAGCAGCAATATCTCGTCTATAATAAAGCCGATTGGGTGCTCTGGGGACTCAAGCATTATATTGGCCGCGATAAAATGCACCAAGCGATGCAAAATTTCCTGAAAGATTACGGCCAAACGGGCGCGCCTTATCCGACGACACTACAGCTCATTGACTATCTGCGCGAGGCTGCTGGGCCGGATTATGACCAGCTGATCACCGATCAATGGGACCGCATGACCTATTGGGAGTTGGCCTTTGGTGAGGGCGATATCAAAGTCTCGCCAAATTCCGACGGCACTTACACGATAGAAATCCCTTTCAAGCTCGACAAGAAAATCTCGACCGAGGAAGAGCCTAAGAAAATCTCTGTCACAGAAATTGAGGGCGAAGCGCTAAATGAATGGATTGAAATCGGGTTTTATAAAAACAAGCCGAAAGACAAATGGAGTGACTGGGCCGCTTTAGAAAAAGTGCGGGTCAGCAAGTCCGAAACAACCTTGTCTTTCACGGTCAAAGATCGTCCCGGCCATATCGCGCTCGACCCGCGCCGCTTGTTGCAAGAGAAAAATGTGACCGACAATGTCAAAGAGCTCGACAAGAAATTGGCGTCTAGCGAATAAAACTCCAACTGAGCGGCGGAGTAAGCCTGACTTTGTTGGCTTGCTCCGTTTCTTTTTGCCTGATAGAGACCGCGCAAATCCACGCAGACTTGCGAGACTGACTTATGAAAATGAACGGCAACGAAATCCGCCAAGGCAATATCATCAAACACCAAGACACGCTCTGGGTGGCGGTGAAATGTAATGCGGTCAAGCCCGGCAAGGGCGGGGCGTTTAATCAGGTCGAGCTTAAGAATATCCTCGATGGCCGTAAGCTTAATGAGCGTTTCCGGGCCGCCGAAACCGTTGAGCGCGTGCGCCTTGATCAAAAACCGCATACATTCCTCTACAAAGATGACGCCATGCTTGTGTTCATGAATTCTGAAAATTATGAACAGATCAATCTCGAAGCTGATTTTGTTGGCGAGAAGGCGATTTACCTCACGGACGGTATGGAGGTTGCCGTCGAGTTTTACGAAGAGCGCGCTATTTCTATCGCCTTGCCGGATCAGGTCATCCTCGAAGTGCAGGACACCGAGCCGGTAGTCAAAGGCCAGACGGCGGCGAATAGTTTTAAGCCCGCCACGCTCTCTAACGGCGCGCGCACCAATGTGCCGCCCTTTGTCGGCGTCGGCGAGCGTCTTGTCATCAACACCGAAGACGGTTCATATATAAAACGGGCGGACTGACCTTGACCACAGCAACGGAACATCTCTCCCCGATTATGCGGGTGATGCAGCACGCCGCCCGCAAGGGCGCACGCGGTCTATTGCGTGATTTCGGCGAACTTGAGCATCTACAAGTCGCCCGCAAAGGCCCGGCTGATTTTGTCTCGAAAGCTGATAAAAAATCCGAAGAAGTCATCCACGAAAACCTCAATCGCGACCGCCCCGGCTATAGCTACCTGATGGAAGAGGGCGGCGAGATTAAAGGCTCGGATAAAACCCACCGTTTCATTATCGACCCGCTCGACGGGACAACGAATTTCCTCCACGGAATTCCGCATTTTGCCATTTCCATCGCGCTGGAACGCGACATTGACGGCCATCCGAAAGAGCTTGTCGCGGGCGTGATATTTAATCCCATCACCGACGAAATGTTCTTCGCCGAAAAGGGCAAAGGCGCGTTCCTTAATGACGGCACGAGGGGCGGCAGCGACCGCCGCCTGCGTCCGGCCAAGCGCGATATTTTCCAAGATTCGTTATTTGCCACGGGCATTCCTTTTCTGGGCCGTCCGGGCCATGCCAAATTCCTCAAAGAACTGCATCAAGTCATGGGCGCAAGCTCAGGCGTGCGCCGCATGGGCTCCGCCGCGCTCGATTTAGCGTGGATGGCCGCAGGCCGCTATGACGGCTTCTGGGAGCGCGGATTAGCCATATGGGACATCGCCGCAGGCGTGTTAATCGCCGAGGAAGCCGGATTGATAGTCGAGAGCCTGAGCGGCGGAGACGTGCTGGAGACAGGCGATATAATCTGCACCAATGAGGCGTTGATGGGCCCGCTGAGGGAGCGTATCGCTTAACCCAGAACATGAAATATTTTGTGCTAATACCACTCGTCTTTGCTGTGCCTGCATGGGGCCAGGCGGCGGATGACACGGTTATTCTTTTCGGCCCTGCCCCTGAAATTATTGTGCAGGGGTTTTATAAACAACCTCGCTATATTGAAGATGTCCCGGCCCTGATTGATATTATTGCGCCACATGAGCTTGAAAAAATAGCGCCTATCCATCCGGCGGAAGCCTTAAACCGTGTTGCTGGTGTCAACATTCACCGGGGTTCGGGGCAGGAACATTTAACCGCTATTCGTTCGCCCGTATTGACAGGCGGAGCGGGGGCCGGGAGCTTTCTATATCTCGAAGACGGCGTGCCGCTGCGGGCGGCTGGGTTTGCCAATGTCAACGGTCTATTCGAGGCGGGCACGGAATTCGCGGGTAAGCTCGAAGTGTTTAAAGGGCCGGGCCCTGCGCCTTATGGCTCGAACGCAGTGCACGGGCTTATTAATGTTCAATCCATCTCTGCAAAGAGTCCTAACCGGTTTCGCCTGATGGGGAGCGAGGAGGGCTTGATGTCTGTCTCAGCCTCGGTAAAACAAGGTGATTTTCGCGGCTCCGCTTCGCTTGTCCATGATGAGGGTTTTCGCGCGGATAGCGGTTTTGACCAACAAAAATTCCAACTTAAATATGAAGGCTATCTCGGGCTATGGTCTGTTGATGGCTTGGCGTCCTTCAATAATCTCAATCAGGAAACGGCTGGTTTTCTACAAGGTAATGACGCTTATCTTGATAAAGGTATTTCCAAAACCAATCCTAATCCCGAAGCCTTTCGGGACGGAAAAACATATCGCGTTCAGGCCCGGTTTGAGCAGAATTTTGGCGATAAAACTCTAGCGCTCACGCCCTATGCCCGCCGCGCGGAATTACGCTTCCTTCGCCATTTCGTGCCCGGACAGGCTTTGGAGGAAAACGGCCACACATCTGTTGGCTTGCAGAGTGCTTATTACGATGAGGGTTTCAATATCGGCGCGGATATTGAATATACCAAAGGCTTTCTCTACGAGTTCCAAGATAATCCGAGCCGTTTCTCATTCGTGCAGGGCCTGCATTATGATTATGAGGTTAAGAGCCTTGTCGCGGCGGTCTATGCGCAAAGGCAGTTTGACATCGCAGAGAAGACGGTTCTCGATCTCGGCATTCGGGCCGAATACACAGATTATGAATATGATAATAAGGCCAGCACTGGCCGCTCGGGGCGGTTTATCCGCGTAGCTGATCGCTCCGATGACTTTCTGACGGTCACGCCGAAAGCTTCTTTGCGCTATAATTTTGACGGCGAAAATATGATATATCTTCGCGCCGCCCGCGGCTCGCGCGGGCCGCAAGTTACCGACCTTTATTCGGCGCAGTTAAATCAGGTCGCGGGCGAGGCGGATGTTGAAACGCTGGATAGTCTGGAAGCGGGCTTTAAAGGCGATATCGGCATTTTTCGAATTGAACTCGCTGCCTTTACTATGTGGAAAGAGAATTTCTTCTTTCGCAATGCTAACGGTTTTAATGTCGTCAACGGCAAGACAAAACATAGCGGAGCCGAGCTTTCATTCTCCGGAAAGCTCACAGACTGGCTCTCAATATCGGGCGACGGCACTCTGGCCAAACACTCATATGACTTTACAGAACTGGTTGGCTCGCCCGCTAATAATATCGTAGATGGAAACCGCGTTGATACCGCACCGGATACGCTCGCCCATATGCGCCTGACGGCCCTCCCTATGGCCGAGCTTACGGTAGAAATTGAATGGCGGCATGTCGGCAGCTATTTCACAAATCCGGGGAATACGGAAAAATATCCGGGACATGATATTTTCGTATTGCGCGGGGCTTATGAGGTAACAGACGCGGTGAAGGTTTTTGGCCGCATAGATAATCTTTTTGACGCTCGCTATGCAGACCGCGCCGATTTCGCCTTTGGCAGTGAGCGTTATTTCCCCGGACGGCCACGAACCCTGTTTTTGGGGCTGTCGTCTGAATTTTAAATGAAAAAGAGGAAGCCAGCGCCCACGCGGCTTCCCCTTAATGCGCCCCTGGGGCTCTCCAATCTTACGAAGGACTAGGAGCAGCCCTTTCCGGCGTAAAGCCCTGCAGCAGAAGATTTGCGAATCGCGGCGTCTTGAAGCATGGCCTGTGCGTCGGCAGCTTTTTGGGCTCGCGCATTTCTTTTGGCATTCATCGCGCTTCTGGCCAGAGATCCGCCAAAGGGAACGCGGTTTAATATGCCGGATTTGGCGAGGCCGTAACTGGCTCCGGCATTGACCGCATCATCGCCAATATTGCGGCCCGTATTGGTATCGACAAGGGCTTGATTTTGCGCCATTTCGGCATCGAGTTCAGCCATTTTTACGGATAACTGTTCACATGTCGCCGAAGCATCAACGGACGGCATTGTCGTAACGACCGATCTTTGAGTTGGCGTTGGTGCCATGACTTTAGTCGCGACGGTTTTGGCAGCAATAGATTGCGCCACGCCGCCGGTTGTTGCGCCGCATCCTGCTATGGTCATAACAGCAGCGCCCGCTACCAGATTTAAAAGTAATTTATGTGTAAAAGTCATCATATGTCCTCCGTTTTGATAAGATGGAAGATATATGGAGCTATTATAATAGCCCTGCATCACCCTTAAGGGTTAAAATGGGGGGTTAAAATATATGTTATCTATGAATTTACGGTTTTAGCGAGTTCTGCGAGTAAAATATCGGGACGCTGATAGAGGATATTAACCCCCGTATCAGGCAAGAGATCGACGGGGTAATTGGTTTTTCTTTGCACATAGTCCTTCAAATATTGTGCATTCATCACGGGACAATCTTCGCCGTGTATCCAGTGTTGCGGGCAGGGGAGATCGTCAAAATCCGCCGTCCAGTCTGCCATAGCCGCCATGCCGTCTTTGACGAAAACATCAGGGCCTTGCTGAACCAGGTGATAATAGCCTTCGGCAAGTTTTTGATGAATGGCCGGGTCTTCAAGCGAGCGGTAATCCACAGCATGGTCTTTGAAATAACGCGCAAGATAGGCGCGCATACCGCGTTTGCGGTAGCTTTTTACGGCCAGTCCGGCGATCATTTTCATCACCGAGGGCGCGTGGCGACCCGCCGCGGCGATTGTGCGGGTCTGGGCGTCCATATGTTTCATATGCTTGGCCGTAATCGGGATACCCGCGCCGATGAGGATAAGTTTGCTTACCAATGGATCTAACGCTTTGGCGATACGAAAAGCGTGGCTGCCTCCGCCTTGGTGGGCGGCCATGAGCAAAGGCTCGGAGAGGCGCAAATGCGTGGTCAAAGCCAATGTGTCGGAAATAACAGTTCGGTCATAATTGGCTCCCTTGGCTTCGGGGTCGGTATAACCAAATCCCGCCCGCGAGGGGCAAATCACGCGCAATCCTGCTTTAAGAAACCCCTGTTTCATCGAATCGAGAAAAAACGGGCCGTAAACTAGGCCGTGTATGAATAGAATAGGCCGCCCTTTCGGGTCGCCATATTCGTAATAGACTAATGTGCGCCCGGTTTTGAGCTTTAGAGTGCGCAGATTTTGTTTCGGCGTCACCCATTCTTCGGGCGTTTGGGGTGGATGAGCAAGTTCCGACAGGCCGATGACATAGGAGATACTGGTGCAAAGATGTGCCAAATCCGTCATCTTGGCACATCCCGCTTTGCGCAGAACGGCCTTGGCTTGGGCTTTGATGGTGTCCACCGAGCGCCCGCGCGCTTGCGCTATGTCTTTCTGGCTTTGTCCGTTTAACACCCCGCGCAGGACATGGCCTTCACTTTCGGACAGGCCCAAAGCCGTTTCCAAATGATTGAGCAGATTATTCGACCATTCAAATTCTGACAGGCTGATATGGACGGCGCGGCTATCGGCCAAATGTTCATCTTCCAAAATCAGTGTCCGGCAGAAGGCAAAGACAGATTTCTGCGGCTCCGTGTCGGTTTGGAGATAGAGGATGCGTTCGACCTGCTCCACGCCGGCCCGTATTTCTTGTATTATCTTGCGCAAACCGGAAAGACTGTCATGGGTTAGAGGCAAGCCTTCGAGATAGGCCGCGCGCTTAATTCCGAAGAGGTCTTGCGCGCATGTGTTGAGCGACAGGACAGCCCCTGTCTCGGCGACAGTTATTTGCGCATGATGGCTGAGCGACAGGCCGAGTTTTGGCTGCGCTTCGGCGCGGCTCATGAGGCGCTCTAAGCGCTCGACATGATTTTCAATATGCGGGTCAAGTCCGGCATAGCGGGGCAAGTCAGGCGAAATGTTGCGGCTATTGGCGCCGTCAAAGAAATAGATATGCGCGCTTTCCAGCAGCGCATCAAATTGCTTGGCATCCTCGGGCACGCTATAAGCGCGGTCGAGAAGATCCAGCATATGATTTTGTTTGCTTACGCCCAATTGATAGCCCTCGTAATAGGGCAACCTACCAAGCGGGGTGAGTCGTATCAAGGGGCAAAAAGCAGAGGCTATTATGGCCTAGGGCCTGTGGACAATTAGGGTTGGGTTAAGACAGGAGGGATTTTGCCTCGGTTTTAGGAGAAAACCGCAAGGAAGTGCTTGCACTTTCGAGGATTTTCGACGCGAAACTGGGGCAAAAGCCCCCTGCCGCTTCGCGGTATGGCCAAAATCCTCCATTTTGTCGTCGAAATCCCTTGCCGTGCGGACGCACGCCTTCGGGCTTTCTTCTAAAACTGAATAATTTTGGCGCATATCTTAATCCCAAACTTAATTGTCCACAGGCCCTGGAACACTCGACATGGGCACGAATTCCCCCTATCCCGCCATTATGCATATCCCTGATATAAAGCTTGCCCAGGTCGTTGACCGTTTTGAACATATCGAAGCGCGTATGGGGGCGACGATGGACACGGACGAGATTGTCCAGCTCGGTAAAGATTATGCTGAATTGCGGCCGATCGCCGAAGGCGTGCGTAAACTCCAGAGCATCCGCGCCGAGATGGAAGAGCTGAAAACCATGCTCGACGATCCTGAAATGAGCGCCATGGCCAAGGAAGAATTGCAAAGCTTGAAAGACTCGCTCCCGGCCATCGAAAAAGACGTCTCGCTCCTGCTTCTGCCCAAAGACAAAGATGACAACGCTTCAGTCGTGCTTGAAATCCGCGCCGGAACGGGCGGGGACGAAGCTGCGATTTTCGCCGGTGATTTGTTTTCTATGTATGCGCGCTATGCCTCGCTTCAGGGTTGGAAGGTCGAGATTGAAAACGACTCCGAGGCCGATATGGGCGGCTATAAGGAGATTGTGGCGTCGGTCTCCGGCGCGGGCGTTTACGGAAAAATGAAATTTGAGAGCGGCGTTCACCGCGTCCAGCGCGTGCCGAGTACAGAAACTCAAGGCCGCATCCATACCTCCGCGGCGACAGTCGCCGTGCTGCCCGAACCCGAAGATATTGATATCGGCTTCTCTATGGGCGATGTCCGCGTGGATACGATGCGGGCCTCGGGCGCAGGCGGGCAGCACGTCAATAAAACCGATTCGGCCGTGCGCATGACTCATATCCCGACAGGCGTGGTTGTCGTTTGCGATGCCAAATCTCAACATATGAACCGCGCCAATGCCGAACGCCTGCTCAAGATGAAGCTCTATGATATGGAAAAGCAGCGCGTTGACGCCGAACGCGCGGGCGAGCGCAAAGATCAGGTTGGTTCGGGTGACCGCTCGGAACGCATCCGCACCTATAATTATCCGCAGGGAAGGGTGACCGATCACCGTATTAGCCTCACGCTCTATAACTTAGATAAAATCGTGGCAGGGGATGCGCTCAGCGATGTGGTCGATGCGCTCATGGCCGAAGATCAAGCCAATAAGCTCGCGGCGATGGAAGGCGAGGGATAAGTGTTGGGTAGGGGGTGCCGAAGAGAGAAAGTAATATGAAAAGCATCAAGACTATATTGTGTTACGTTTTTGCGCTCTTCTTCTTTGTCGCCGGAATTATGCATTTCGTCCAAGACATGGAATTTGCCGCCATTGTTCCGCCAGCCCTCCCATTTCCTGTTGCCATTGTTTGGGCGACGGGCGTTATGGAACTGGTTTTCGCAATCGGGCTTCTTTTCTCGAAATATCGCAAACAGGCAGGCTTTTGGCTCGCGCCTTATCTGCTCGCGGTTCTACCGGCTAATATTTACATGGCGATGGAGGGCATTCCGCTCGGCGATATGGCGGCAACACCGACGCAGCTTTGGATACGAGTTTTACTGCAATTCCCATTAATCGCCCTTATCCTCTGGGCGAGCGGGAATATCGGCGTTAAGAAATAATCCGGTTCACATGACCCATTTTGCGGCCTTTGCGGATGTCGCGTTTGCCGTAGAGATGCAGGAAGGTGTTGGGCTCGTCGGCTAAGGCTTCCCACGCTTTCACTTCATCCCCGATCAGGTTGGTCATTTGCATTTTATATTTCGGCACGATGTCGCCAAGCGGCCAGCCAGTGATGGCGCGGATGTGGAGTTCGAACTGATCCACGCAGCCTGCATCCTGTGTCCAGTGACCGGAATTATGAACGCGCGGAGCGATTTCATTGACCAATAGGCTGCCGTCATGAAGCTCAAAAAATTCTACTGCCATAACGCCGACATAATCCAGCGCGCTCATAATCTGGATAGCAAGACCTTGGGCGCGTTTACCGTCGCCGTTTGCCGGAGCCGTACTTGTGTGCAAGATATGGTATTTATGCACATTCTCAATCAGCGGATAGGCTGCGGTCTCGCCTGTTGCGCCTCTTGCCGCGACGACTGAGACTTCGCGCCGAAACGGGATAAATTGTTCAAGGATAGCGGGGGCGCCTTTCAGAGCGTCCCATGCGGCATCAAATTCTGCTTCGTTTTTGAGAATAACTTGCCCCTTACCGTCATAGCCGAAGCGGCGGGTTTTCAGCACGGCGGGCAGGCCGAGGCGTTTGGCGGCGCGCTTTAGTTCATGTACTGAGTCTACAGCCTCGAACAAAGCTACAGGCACTTTGGCAATGTCTTGAATGAAGCTTTTCTCGGTCAGGCGGTCTTGCGCCGTACTGAGGGGTTTCGCGCCGGGGCGCAGGGGGGCGGCGCTCGCCGCCATTTTCGCTGTCAAAGCCGGGACGTTTTCAAATTCATAGGTGACGACGTCGCAGGCTTTGGCGAAGGCCAATACGGACTCTATGTCGTCATATGGCATATTGGTTTCATGACGCGAGACTCTCGCGGCCGGGCCGTTCCATTCGGGATCATAGATGTGGCATTGAAAGCCCAATCTTGAGGCTGCGAGGCTGAGCATACGGCCAAGTTGTCCACCGCCTAGGATGCCGATAGTGCTGCCGGGCGGCAGAGCTTCGCCGGACATCACTATCCTTCTGGGCTGTCAGCGACAGAGGCGGTTTGCTCATCGCGCCAGCTCTCCAGTGCTTTGGCTATGTTTTTATCTGACAAGGCCAGAATAGAAGCCGCGAGCAGGGCGGCATTTTTAGCCCCAGAATTGCCAATTGCGAGCGTTCCCACAGGCACGCCTCCAGGCATTTGCGCGATTGAGAGGAGACTATCCATACCGGACAGCGCTTTGGACTCAACCGGAACGCCAAGTACGGGTAGCCGGGTCATGGAGGCGACCATACCGGGCAGATGCGCCGCGCCGCCTGCGCCTGCAATAATCACCTGATAGCCTGCTTCCACTGCGCCTTTGGAAAATTGATAAAGCCTGTCAGGTGTGCGGTGGGCGGAAATGACCTTAGTGTCATAGCCAATATTCAGCGCATCCAAAATATTGGCGGCATGCTGCATGGTCGGCCAGTCCGAGGTCGATCCCATAATAATCGCAATTGGGGGTGTCATGATCGCTTTCCGTAAAGTTCCGTAAGAAAGCGATGGACAATACCGCAGGAATTTTGTGGGTCAAATTGAAAATTGTGCCAAAATGTCAGCTATTTCCCGCAAATCATGTTGAAGGTTTGAAATTTCTTAACCTCATTCAGGTTAAAAGCAGGGAACTATAGGCTGGATTAGGTGAAATTACATGGCGGCTTCCCGCGTTTCGACAATGTTGCAAACCAGCGCCAAGCGCGTTGTCGAGAGCGGCACGGCGCTGGATGCTGATCTGGTCATGGAAAATGAAGATCTGCTATCCGAAGTTGGGCGCCTTCGCTTACGGGTGCTTGAACTTGAACGCGCCGCCGATACAGACCCGCTTGTGCCCGTCTTTAACCGCCGCGCCTTTATGCGCGAGCTTGGCCGTGCCCAAACGGTAATGTCGCGCTACGATTTGCTCTCTTCCATGATTTTCCTTGATCTGAACGGGTTTAAATCCATCAATGATCGTTTCGGCCATGGGGTTGGCGACCAACTTCTGATGAAAGTCGGCAAAGTCTTGATGTCGGGCGTTCGCTCTTGCGATATGGTTGCCCGTCTTGGCGGAGATGAATTTGGCATTTTATTGTTCAAAACGGATCCGGGCATTGCCAAGGCAAAAGCGGCGGCGCTGTCATGCCGGATAGCCGATCAGAAGGTCGATATGCCGACGGGAGATGTCGGCGTCACGGCGGCTTGGGGGGTTGCGCCTTGCGAAGCGGAAGACACGCCGGAGCAAATTCTCGCCCGTGCTGACCGCGCCATGTATATGGCCAAACGGCAGCCGGACGCCGAAATTTAAGCGATAATGTCGGGAGTCAATTGGTTCTCAATATAGACGATCTGATCTTTCAGTGATAATTTGATCTTCTTCATGCGTCCGATCTTGAGCATATCGAAAGCGCCCATCTCTATGAGTGCTTTGATCTCTATATCAATCCGGCGATGTTCATCTTTTAGAGTTTTGAGCATGACTTCGAGCTCGGCATCACTGGGCTCGTCAACTCCGTTGTCGTCTGTATCATTAATCTCGTCACTCATAAATGAAAGCTAGTGCAGCTAAGCCGTAGCCGCAAGTCAGGCCATGCAAACAAATGTGGCTTAAATGACATGTGACTCGCGCGATAATTTATGCTAGAGGGGTTTTGTTACATATAGACGGAGGTATGAATGGCAGTTTCATCGCATGTACAGAGTTTATCATCTAAACATTCCGAATTGGACAATCTGATCAAAGCGGAAATGCGAAGTCCCAGCCCCGACACCCTCCGAATAGCGACCTTGAAAAAGCAAAAATTGGCTCTCAAAGATGAGATGAGTCATTTAAAAGTTCGGACGGCTTAAGCCCAATACCTCCCACAAAAGGCTTGACCTCAAGCCGCGGACATATCTTTATCCGCTCACCAATTTGGAGAGCCTATGTCTGATCGTGTCTTTATTGTTACGGGTGCCGCGCGCGGCATTGGTCTGGCCTGTGCCCAGCGATTGCTGGAGGACGGCCATAAGGTTGTTTTGTCCGATATGGATACGGCTACGGGCAAGCAAGCCCTACAAACATTGGGGGCTAAGCCCGTTAATGCCATCTTCGTTGAATGCGATGTGTCCAGTAAGCTCGAAGTCCATAATCTGGTTGCCGAAACGTTGAGCACTTTTGGCCGCATAGACGGCTTAATCAATAATGCGGGGATTGCGCTGAAGGGCGGCTCGCTTGATCTCTCCGAATCTGATTTTGATCGGGTTTTAGCGGTTAATTTGCGCGGGGCTTTCCTCGTTTCCAAGGCGGTGGCGCAATATATGGTTCAGGAAATCGAAGACCGCGATGACCGCTCGCGCCTGACCGAACGGCCTTACAGCATCATTAACATGTCCTCGATCAATGATACGGTCTCGATACCGGATTATTTGGCCTATACGGTGTCAAAGGGCGGCTTGCTGCAAATGACCAAAGCCATGGCGATTGAACTCGCCCCTTACGGTATTCGCGTTAACGCTATCGGGCCGGGCTCTGTCAAAACGGATATGCTGTCGGGCGTTGTTGGATCGGGGCTTGAAAAAATCCATGCCCGCACACCTTTGGGTCGGGTCGCTTTGCCTGACGAGATCGCCAGCGTGGCGTCATTTCTGGCGTCCGAAGATGCCAGTTATATTACCGGGCAGTGTATATATGTCGATGGCGGGCGGCTGGCGCTAAATTACACCATGCCGCCGCGCGACGAAACCGAGTCTTAACTATTAGGTTCGGAAGGCTTGAATAGAGACTCAAGTGTATGCTCAGTTTTAGGCTTGTCAGCTTCGGGAGCCGGTTTGGCAATTGTATCGCCGACTGGTTTTAGCGCTTCGCCAGTCTCTTTTTCGAGTTTTGCGTCTTCTTTGGCTTTTTTATCGGCGGCTTTTTTCACCATCGCGTCCAGATCGATTTGTGAGCACAGGCCGAGCGAAACAGGGTCAGTTGGGTTGATCGTATTGATCTTCCAGTGCGAGCGATCCCGAATGGCCGCAATCGTTGGCTTGGTTGTGCCGACCAGTTTCGAGATTTGCGCATCAGAGATTTCAGGATGGTTACGCACCATCCAGGCAATGGCGTCCGGGCGATCTTGACGGCGCGAGAGGGGCGTGTAGCGCGGACCTTTCTTCTTGCCCTTTTTGGGCTGCAATGTGTCGCTGTCAAAGACATTGGCCTTCATCGCGTAATTGGGATTTTTTTCGGCGTTTTCAATTTCCTCGCGGCTGACTTGGCCATTGGCAATCGGGTTTGCTCCGCGGATGCCGGCGGCAACATCTCCGTCGGCGATACCTTCGACTTCGAGGATATGCAGGATACAAAACTCACTGATCTGCTTAAAGGTCATGCCGGTATTATCAATCAGCCAAACGGCTGTGGCTTTGGGCATAAGAATCTGTGTCATGTTGCTCTCCGAGTTTGAGGCATTAAAAAACCCCGCTCGGCGGGGTGATTTTCGAGAATTTTGTTTCAAAACCCTACGAACCCGCGCTATCTAGGCGCTTAGAGTTAATAATGCAAGCCTTGCTTTGCAGAAGAATGAGGAGAGCCGCTTATGAGTGATGATGTGCGCCAAAGCGAAACAAAATTTGAACTTGGAGAGGACCTTTACGGCGTTTCTGTTGCTGAGCTTACACAGCGCTTGCGACTTTTACAGGTGGAAATCAGCCGAATCGAAGGTGAATTAGCCAAGAAACAGAAAGAATTGTCTGCGGCCGACCAATTATTCGGACCTAAAACCTAAATGGCTTAACTCTGGCCCGCCCCTTGCAAACCTTAACAGCAACGATACACTGGGTAAGAGTGGGTTTATCCAAACACCGGAAAGATATAATGAGCGTTACACATAACACAGATGCCCAGACGGTGGCCCTTTTGGATACGTTGACCCCGCAGGCCGAAGGCCGATTATTGGAGTTCACAAAGTCAGAGCTTTTCGCTAAAACTTTTCGCGAAGGCATGGATATGGTCGAAGAAACAGCGGCTTATCTCGACGGGCCGGGCCGCCATGATAGTAAAAAACTTGGCCGCAATGACGCGCTGATCTATGCCAGCCAGTCCATGCGCCTGACCACGCGCCTTATGCAAGTGGCGAGCTGGCTTTTAGTGCAGCGCGCGCTCAAAGAAGGCGAAATGAACTCTTCCGAAGCCCGGCAGGACAAATATCGACTGGTTGCCGAGACAAAAACCGAAGAGGGCCTCAGCTTTTCAGACCTCGCCAAGGATGCCTATACGCTCCCGGCCCGGCTGCTTGATCTGCTCGCGAGATCAGAATCACTTTACGAGCGCATCATGCGCCTCGACCGTTCGCTGTACGGCTCGATAGCTGCGCAAAGCGGAAATACAGTAGCCGACCAAATCAGCCGCCTAGAAGCCGCCTTCGGGCGGGCGGCGAATGGTTAGCTCGGACGCGCATTACGGCCATAAAAAAGGCTCCCATCGGGGAGCCTTTTTGCATCATATGCAGGGCGTCTAAACGCCGAAGCCTGCGAATTTGTCTTTGAAGCGCGAAATGCGTCCGCCGCGGTCCATTAGCTTGCCGTCGCCGCCTGTCCAGGCCGGGTGAGTTTTGGAATCAATGTCGAGGACGAGGGTATCGCCTTCTTTGCCGTAAGTGCTGCGTGTCTGGTAACTCGTACCATCAACCATTTGCACAGTAATCATGTGATAATCGGGGTGAATGTCTTTTTTCATTATATTGGCTCCTCAGCCTCTGGTCACGGGTTTGCGTTAGAGGGTCCCCCGCTCGGATGCGCGATATAACGGGGAGGGGCGTAGGGGTCAAGCGGGGATATGGGTATAATACGGGCCTAGTGATCTTCGCGCCCGTGCCAGATGCGAGAGATTAGAATGTGGTCTGCATATATTTTGTAATACATGACTTAGCCGCTCTTCCCGAATTGAAACATCCAGATACGTATGGATTTGTCCATGTCATGCATGCGGCCGACTTCCGGATTCCGCCCAAGCAAACCCGCTTCATCATATATAAGTTCCAGCGCTTTATCAGCTGCATGTTCATTGGCTTCCCTGATGAATTTATATAGCCGAACAATGTCGCGCTTGGCTTCCGGCGACCATTTTATTTTCATGAAGCTTTGGCTTTATATCCTGCGGCCAAGCCTTTCATCCATTCTTTCATTTCCTCGTGCGATATAGACTCGCCTGTACGTTCATATTTTTCAATACGTTCGCGGACGATAGCCAGTTCCAGTGCTTCATCTTCTTCTCGTTCTACAAAACGCTCTACCGCCTTTTTCATGAGGTAATGTGGTGTGCGATCCTGTCGTTCCGCAATTGCCTTCAGTCTTGCCTGTATATCGGCGTCCAAACGCACGCCTACTGTTTTTGTCGCCATAATATGTTCCTCAGTGTTGCACAATGTATAACATACCTCTTTTTATGGCGCAAGCGGGAGAAAATAGAACCGCGTTTCTAATGTGCTGCCGCGCAGTGAAAAAAGACAGATTTGGCTGTTGACGGGGGGCTCTACCCCTTCTATACGCCCGCCATGTCGATGAATGTGCTGTCTACGGGTTGCCGTAGAAACCTCATTTAAGGCGAAAATAGAATAACCCTATCGGTCTATTCGCGTGATATTTTGCGCGGAGAGGGCGGTTTTGTTGCAGATGGCCTGTCATTTCGAGTGGTTCGAGGGGCGGGATATTTGCTTTTTGTGCAGAAAAATAAGGCTTAAATAACGATGCCAACTATTCAGCAACTCGTCCGGAAACCCCGGAAAGACAAACGCAAGCGGAACAAGGTTCCGGCGCTTGAGGCCTGTCCTCAGAAACGCGGCGTTTGTACGCGTGTTTATACGACCACGCCGAAGAAGCCGAACTCGGCGCTTCGTAAGGTGGCTAAAGTGCGCCTGACTAACGGTTTCGAAGTTTTGTCTTATATCCCGGGCGAGGGCCATAATCTGCAAGAGCATAGTGTTGTGCTGCTTCGCGGCGGCCGGGTCAAAGATTTGCCGGGCGTGCGTTATCACGTCCTTCGCGGCGTTCTGGATACACAGGGCGTTAAAGACCGTAAACAACGCCGTTCGAAATACGGCGCTAAGCGTCCTAAGTAAGGTAGAATAGCATGTCACGTCGTCACCGCGCAGAGAAACGGGAAATCCTCCCAGATGCAAAATTCCATGACTTGGTCCTGGCTAAGTTCATGAACGCCATCATGCTTGATGGTAAGAAGTCCACAGCTGAGAAAATTGTCTATGGCGCGATGGATATCGTTGAAGACAAAGCCAAGACCGAGCCTATCCGTATATTCCATGACGCGCTTGAGAATATCAAACCGTCTGTCGAAGTGCGCTCACGCCGGGTCGGCGGCGCGACTTATCAAGTGCCTGTTGAGGTTCGCCCCGAACGCCGTCAGGCCTTGGCGATTCGTTGGCTCGTGACAGCCAGCCGTTCACGTAATGAAAACACAATGCGCGAGCGCCTAGCTGGTGAATTGCTCGACGCCTCAAATAATCGCGGCACAGCCGTTAAAAAACGCGAAGACACGCACCGTATGGCGGAAGCCAACCGCGCCTTCGCGCATTATCGCTGGTAGCCGAAAGAAGAGATACGATCATGGCACGCGAATACGACCTTAAAGATTACCGCAATTTCGGCATCATGGCGCATATTGATGCGGGTAAAACCACCTGCACGGAGCGGATTCTCTATTATACAGGTAAAAACCACAAGATTGCCGAAGTGCATGACGGCGCGGCCACCATGGATTGGATGGAGCAAGAGCAAGAGCGCGGCATTACCATTACTTCTGCGGCGACAACGTGTTTCTGGGCCGGTAAGCGCCTGAATATCATTGATACACCGGGTCACGTTGACTTCACCATTGAAGTTGAGCGTTCATTACGCGTGCTCGACGGCGCTGTTGCGTTGCTCGATGCTAATGCCGGTGTTGAGCCGCAAACAGAGACTGTTTGGCGTCAGGCTGACAAATATAACGTCCCGCGTATGATTTTTATCAATAAAATGGACAAAATCGGTGCGGATTTCTACGCCTCTGTTCAGTCTGTCAAAGACCGCCTCGGCGGAAATGCGCTTGAGATGCAGCTGCCTATTGGCGCTGAAGATCACTTTAAGGGCGTTGTCGATCTGGTTAAAAACTGTGCCTATACATGGCCTGAAGATTCAGAGCTTGGCGCGAAATTCGATACAGTTGATATTCCGGCTGACCTTGTGGATAAGGCCACTGAATATCGCGAAGCTCTCATCGAAGCTGTGGCCGAGATGGATGATGCGGTTATGGAAGCTTATTTTGAAGGCACTATGCCCGATGTTGACACTATTCAGCGCCTTGTGCGCGAAGCGACTATCGCGGGTAAAGTTGTGCCTGTCTTCTGCGGCACGGCGTTTAAAAACAAAGGCGTTCAGCCTTTGCTCGACGCGGTTGTGGCTTATCTTCCAAGTCCGCTCGATATTGCGGCGATTAAAGGTATTGACGTTAAGACCGGCGAGGAAACAACGCGCGCGGCTTCTGATGACGCGCCGCTCTCTATGTTGGCCTTCAAAATCATGAATGATAAATTCGTGGGCACATTGACATTCTGCCGGATTTACTCTGGCAAGCTGGAAACCGGCACAACGCTTCTGAACTCTGTTAAAGAGCGCAAAGAGCGTGTGGGCCGTATGATGATGATGCATTCCAATGACCGTGAGGACATTCAGGAAGCCTTTGCGGGCGATATCATCGCGGTTGCGGGCCTTAAAAACTCGACGACGGGCGATACGCTTTGTGACCTGAATAACCCTGTTGTTCTTGAGCGTATGGAATTCCCCGCGCCGGTGATCGAAATTGCCGTTGAGCCTAAAACCAAAACTGACCAAGAGAAACTCGGCATTGGCTTGCAGCGTCTGGCGGCAGAAGATCCGTCATTCCGCGTCTCGACGGATCACGAATCAGGCCAAACCATCATGGCCGGCATGGGCGAGCTTCACTTGGATATCCTTGTTGACCGCCTCAAACGTGAATTTGGCGTTGAAGCTAATATCGGCCAGCCGCAAGTGGCTTACCGCGAAGCTTTGGCGGAGCCTGTTGATATCGATTATACCCATAAGAAACAATCCGGCGGGTCAGGTCAATTTGGCCGCGTTAAGATACATTTCACTCCGTTAGAGCCGGGTTCAGGTATTGAATTTGAGTCCAAAGTTGTTGGCGGCAATGTTCCGAAAGAATATATTCCGGGTGTTGAAAAAGGCATTCGCACTATGGCGGAGACGGGTCTGTTGGCAGGTTTCCCTGTGATCGACTTTAAGGCCGAGCTTTATGACGGGGCTTACCATGATGTTGACTCTTCTGTGATGGCTTTCGAGATCGCGGCGCGCGCAGCGTTCCGCCAGATTAAGATTGAGGGCCGCATAAAATTGCTGGAGCCGATCATGAAGGTCGAAGTTGTTACGCCTGATGAGTATATGGGCGACGTGATCGGCGATCTGAACTCTCGCCGAGGGATGATCGAAGGCACAGAGATGCGCGGCAATGCCAATGTCATCAATTCTATGGTGCCTTTGGCAAATATGTTTGGCTATGTGAATGATCTGCGTTCTAAAACGCAGGGCCGTGCACAGTTCACCATGACATTTGACCACTATGCGGCAACCCCGCAAGCCGTCGCAGACGAAGTTATCAGTAAGCAGGGCGGCGCGTAAGCGACCCCGATTAATTTAAACTCCAGAAAGAGTAACGGAGAAAGAAAATGGCAAAAGAGAAGTTCGAGCGCAATAAGCCTCACGCCAATATCGGCACGATTGGTCATGTTGACCATGGCAAGACGACGCTAACGGCGGCGATCACGAAGTATTTTGGTGAGTTCCAAGCCTATGACGAGATTGACGGCGCGCCCGAAGAAAAAGCGCGCGGTATCACCATTTCAACAGCGCATGTGGAATACGAGACCGACGCGCGTCATTACGCTCATGTCGATTGTCCGGGCCATGCCGATTATGTCAAGAACATGATCACCGGCGCGGCGCAAATGGACGGCGGCATTTTGGTGGTTAACGCGGCTGACGGCCCGATGCCCCAGACGCGCGAACATATCCTGCTTGCCCGCCAAGTCGGCGTTCCGGCTTTGGTTGTCTATATGAACAAGGTTGACCAGGTTGATGATGATGAGCTTTTGGAGCTGGTCGAGATGGAAATCCGCGAACTTCTTTCAAGCTATGATTATCCGGGCGACGATATCCCGATCATCATGGGTTCGGCTCTGGCCGCTATGGAAGGCAAAAATCCTGAGATTGGCGAGAATTCTATCCGCGAGCTGATGAAAGCTGTTGATGAATATATCCCGCAGCCCGAGCGCGCTATTGACGGCGCTTTCCTGCTGCCGATCGAGGATGTGTTCTCTATCTCTGGTCGCGGCACGGTTGTGACCGGCCGGGTTGAGCGCGGCTCTGTTAATGTTGGCGACGAGATTGAAATCGTCGGCATCAAAGAAACGCAAAAAACCACCTGCACCGGTGTCGAGATGTTCCGTAAATTGCTTGACCGCGGAGAAGCGGGCGACAATATTGGCGCGCTAATCCGGGGTATTGACCGCGAGAAGGTTGAGCGCGGACAAGTTCTGTGTAAGCCGGGCTCTGTGACACCGCATAAGAAATTTATCGGTGAAGCCTATATCCTGACCAAGGATGAGGGCGGACGCCATACGCCGTTCTTTGATAATTACCGCCCGCAATTTTACTTCCGGACAACGGACGTGACCGGTGTTGTGACCTTGCCAAAAGGCACAGAGATGGTCATGCCGGGCGATAATGTCGAGATCAATGTCGAGCTGATTGTGCCCATCGCGATGGAAGAGAAGCTCCGCTTCGCCATCCGCGAAGGCGGAAGAACCGTCGGCGCCGGCGTCGTTGCAAAGATTATTGAGTAGAGTTTAACGGGCTGCGCTTCGGCGCGGCCTTATTTGTTGTTTGAAAGTGTAGAAACGGATTTCCGCTATGGATCGTCAAAACATTCGCATTAGGTTGAAAGCATTCGACCACCGCATCCTGGACAGCTCCACCAAGGAGATTGTCAATACGGCTAAGCGCACAGGCGCGACCGTGCGCGGCCCAATTCCGCTACCAACCCGTATTGAAAAGTTCACCGTGAACCGTTCGCCTCATGTGAACAAGAAATCACGCGAACAGTTCGAAATTCGCACGCATAAACGCATGCTCGATATCGTTGACCCAACGCCGCAAACCGTGGACGCGCTGATGAAGCTCGACCTCGCCGCCGGTGTTGATGTTGAAATTAAATTGGGAGCTTAGCAGATGTTACGCTCAGGTATTTTAGCCAAGAAGCTCGGCATGACCCGCGTCTATAATGACGCCGGGGATCATGTGCCTGTCACCGTGCTCTCATTAGAGGGCTGTCAGGTTGTAGCGCATAAAACCCAAGACCGTGATGGCTATACAGCTCTTCAGCTCGGCGCGGGCGATGCTAAGCCAAAGCGCGTCTCCAAAGCTGAGCGCGAGCGTTTCGCCAAAGCTTCTGTCACGCCAAAGAAAAAACTTGTCGAGTTTCGTATTGCCGCTGATAACTTTATTGAAGTCGGCGCGGTGATGAGCGCGGAACACTTTGTTCCCGGCCAAAAAATTGATGCCTCCGGCGTCACGGTGGGTAAGGGTTTCGCAGGCGCGATGAAGCGCTGGAACTTTAAGGGCCTTCGCGCGACCCACGGCGTCTCTATCTCGCATAGATCGCACGGCTCAACAGGCCAGTGTCAGGATCCGGGCAAGGTCTTTAAAGGCAAGAAAATGGCCGGCCATATGGGCGCCGTTCGCCGCACCGTTCAAAATCTTGAAGTCGCCCGCGTGGACGTTGAAGAAGGCCTGCTCCTTATTCGCGGCGCAACGCCCGGCGCTAAAGGCGCGTGGATTGAAATTCGCGATGCTGTCAAAGGCACAAAGGCAAAAGATTTGCCAATGCCGGGTAAGTTCACAACTGGGCCATCTGCTAAAAAGGAAGAGCCTAAAGCCGAGAAAAAAGCGGATACAGCCTCTGCTGATTTTGTTGATGATATCATCCTTGTTGACGGTATCGGCCCAAAGGGCGCTGAGGCGCTTAAGGCTGCCGGCGTCGGAACATTGACGGGCCTCGTGGCCATGTCTGCCAAAGACTTGGCGGCGATTGAAGAAAAAATCGGAAAACCCGGCATTGCCGCTAAAGAAGAATGGGTTGAGCAAGCCAAAGAAATGATTGGCGGCGCCGAGCCCCGCGCGCAAGTCGATAAAGATTTGGCGGCTAAAATGCGCAAAGCAGCCAATAAAGGCGAGGAAGAATAGTCATGAAACTCGACGTTCAAACACTTGCCGGCAAAAAGTCAGGGTCTGTTGATCTTGACAAAGCCGTCTTCGGCCAAGAGCCGCGCAAAGACATTTTGCACCGTATGGTGCGCTATCAATTGGCCAAACGCCAAGCCGGTACACATCATGTGCAAGAGCGCGGCGAGGTCTCCAAGACAACCAAACGTATCGGCAAGCAAAAAGGCGGCGGTACGGCGCGTCATGGTAACGGCTCAGTCTCGCAATTTCGCGGCGGCGCCAAAGCCCACGGCCCGCGTGTGCGCTCACATGCTTTTGATTTGCCGAAAAAAGTTCGCGCTATGGCTCTGCGTCATGCGCTCTCTGCCAAGAACGGCGCAAAAGAGCTGATCATCATTGATGAGGCCACTTTGAAGTCTCCTAAAACGGCGGATTTGCGTAAATCACTCGAAAAACTCGGCGTGACCAACGGCCTTATCGTTGGCGGCAGTGCCATTGACGAAAATTTCGCCAAAGCTGCCAGCAATATTCCTAACCTCGACGTGCTGCCTAGTCAGGGCGCTAATGTGTACGATATTCTTAAGCGTCACACATTGGTTCTGACCAAACAGGCCGTCCAAGATCTGGAGGCTCGTCTCAAATGAGTATAGCGGCCCGTCATTATGATAGTGTTCTTTCTCCGATCATTACCGAGAAGACCACAATTGTTGCCGAACATAACCAAGTTGTGTTCGAGGTTCCGATCACGGCAACAAAACCTGAAATTAAAGAAGCTGTTGAGCAGCTGTTCAAAGTCTCTGTAACGGCTGTGAACACGCTTCGCCTCAAGGGTAAAACCAAGCGCTTTCGGGGCATGCCCGGTCGCCGCAAAGATATCAAAAAAGCTTTCGTCACGCTTAAAGACGGCGACAGCATTGATATCGCAACCGGATTGTAGGACGTAAAATGGCCTTAAAGACATTCAATCCCACGAGCCCCTCTCGTCGCCACTTGGTTCAAGTTGACCGCTCCGAGCTCCATAAAGGACGCCCCGAGAAAGCACTGACCGAAGGCCTTACGAAAAAAGGCGGACGTAATAATACCGGACGTATCACTATGCGCCGCCAAGGCGGGGGGCATAAGCGCCTTTACCGTATGGTTGATTTTAAACGCGCGAAAAAAGATATGACAGCGACAGTTCTGCGCCTCGAATATGATCCGAACCGCACAGCCTTTATTGCGCTGATCGAATATAAAGACGGCGAAAAATCATATATCCTTGCGCCGCAAAGATTAGCCGTTGGCGATAGTGTTATTGCCTCTGACCGTGCTGATGTGAAACCCGGTAATACCATGCCGCTTCGCGCCATGCCTGTTGGCACCATCATCCACAATGTCGAGCTTAAGCCTGGTAAAGGTGGTCAGATTGCCCGCTCAGCCGGCACTTACGCCCAGCTTGTTGGCCGCTCTGAAGGTTACGCGCAAGTCCGTCTTAAATCCGGCGAAATGCGCATGGTTCACCAAGCCTGCGTTGCCACTGTCGGCGCTGTGTCCAATCCGGATCACATGAACATCAATCTTGGTAAGGCCGGCCGTAAACGCTGGCTCGGTAAACGCCCGTCAGTTCGCGGCGTTGCCATGAACCCGGTAGATCACCCGCATGGCGGCGGCGAAGGCCGGACCTCCGGTGGTCGTCACCCAGTGACGCCTTGGGGTAAACCAACAAAAGGTGCGCGGACTCGCTCAAATAAAGCGACCGACAAATTCATTATTCGTTCGCGCCACGCGAAGAAGAAATAGGGAGCTGCTAGATGCCACGCTCAGTCTGGAAAGGTCCGTTTGTTGACGGATATCTGCTTAAAAAAGCCGAAGCGGCTCGCGCCGAAGGTCGTCATAAGCCGATCAAAACATGGTCACGTCGTTCGACGATTATGCCAAATTTCGTCGGCCTGACGTTTCAGGTTCATAATGGCCATAAATTCATACCTGTCCTCGTTAATGAAGATATGGTGGGCCATAAATTCGGTGAGTTCTCACCGACACGTACTTATTATGGCCATGGCGTCGATAAAAAAGTGAAGCGGAGCTAGTCATGGCTAAAGCTAAAAATCCACGCCGCGTAGCGGATAACGAAGCCCGGGCCAAATTGCGGATGATCCGCACAAGCCCAATCAAGCTTAACCTTGTGGCCCAGCTTATTCGCGGCAGCAAAGTTGAGAAGGCTCTGGCTGATCTTGAATTTTCTCACAAACGTATTTCGCATGACGTTAAAAAATGTCTTGAGAGCGCCATTGCCAATGCTGAAAACAATCACGGCCTCGATATTGACAGCCTGATTGTCTCCGAAGCCTATGTTGGCAAGAACCTCGTGATGAAGCGTTTTCGGGCCCGTGCTCGCGGCCGCGGCGCGCAAATACTAAAGCCGTTTTCAGAGCTGACAATTGTTGTTCGTGAGCAGGAAGAGCCTGCGCCTGTTGAACCGAAAAAAGAAAAAGAGGCCGCATAATGGGTCAGAAAGTAAATCCAATTAGTCTACGCCTCGGTATTAACCGCACGTGGGAATCCCGTTGGTATGCCAATACAGCTGAATTCGGCGATTTGTTGCATCAAGATCTGGCTATTCGTTCATTTTTGATGAGCGAGCTTAAGGCCGCATCCGTTGCCCGTATCGTTATTGAGCGCCCGCATAAAACCTGCCGCGTCACGATTTATACGGCGCGTCCGGGTGTTGTGATTGGTAAAAAGGGCGGCGATATCGAAATTTTGCGCCAGAAAGTTTCGCAAATGGTTGACGGCGAAGTCTTTATCAATCTCGTTGAAGTGCGTAAGCCTGAAGTGGATGCCAATCTTGTCGCTGACGGTATTGCCCAACAGCTTGAGCGCCGGGTGTCTTTCCGCCGCGCGATGAAGCGGTCTTTGCAATCTGCTATGCGCATGGGTGCCAAGGGCTGTAAAATTAAAGTCGGCGGACGTCTTGGCGGCGCCGAGATTGCCCGTATTGAGCAATATCAGGAAGGTTCTGTGCCTTTGCACACGATGCGTGCTGACATTGATTACGGCGTAGCCCGCGCTATGACGACTATGGGTATTATCGGCATTAAAGTTTGGATCAATAAAGGCGAAATCCTTGAACATGATCCCTATGCACATGACAAACGTATGGCTGAGCAGGGCGATACACGCTCTCGCGGCGGCAAAGATCGCCAAGGCGGCGCTCGTGGTGGCCGCCGTCCGGCACGCACGAATTAATTGGAAGGCTAAGAGTAATGTTACAGCCAAAACGTACAAAGTTCCGCAAAGCCCATAAGGGGCGGATCAGGGGCATGGCCAAAGGCGGCACAGATCTGAATTTCGGATCTTATGGCCTCAAAGCCCTAGAGCCTGAGCGCGTTACAGCGCGCCAGATTGAAGCTACACGCCGCGCCATCACGCGGCATATGAAACGGGCCGGACGGGTCTGGATCCGCATCTTCCCTGATGTGCCTGTGACGAAAAAGCCGACCGAAGTTCGGATGGGTAAGGGTAAGGGTTCTGTGGAATTCTGGGCCGCCAAGGTCAAGCCCGGTCGGATCATGTTTGAAATTGACGGCGTGTCCGATGCAGTTGCGCGCGAAGCGCTTCGCCTCGGAGCTGCCAAGCTGCCTGTGAAGTGTAGAGTTGTTACGCGTCCGGGCGAGCAGAAGGAATAGAGTGATGAAAGCCATAGACGCTAGAGCTATGTCAGCTGACCAACTCACCGATGAGTTGCTGAAACTGAAAAAAGAGCAGTTTAATCTGCGCTTCCAAGAGGCGACCGGCCAATTGGAGAAGACCGCCCGTGTGCGGCAGGTGCGCCGCGATATTGCGCGTGTCAAAACCATTCAGGCTGAGCAAAAGTCAGCCGCTAAGGCAGGGTAGACAAATGCCAAAACGCATACTCCAGGGCACGGTTGTGTCAGATAAAGGCGAAAAAACGATTGTTGTGAAGATCGAGCGGTCTTTCATGCATCCGCTATATAAGAAGATTATTCGTCGGACGAAGAAATATCACGCGCATGATGAAAACAATGCGCATAAAGTCGGGGACATGGTGCGTATCATCGAATGTCCGCCTAAAAGCAAACTCAAGCGGTGGGAAGTTGTCGCAGAATAGGCTTTCAAGCCAAGCTGCGAAATCTACCATTCTAACCACGGAGACGTCTCATGATTCAAATGCAGACAAACCTAGAAATCGCCGATAATTCCGGTGCCCGCCGCGTCCAGTGCATTAAAGTGCTGGGCGGTTCCAAGCGCCGCTATGCCCATGTTGGGGATACGATTGTGGTTTCTGTCAAAGAAGCCATTCCGCGCGGTAAAGTAAAAAAAGGCGATGTGCGCAAAGCTGTTGTTGTGCGCGTCCGCAAAGATATTCAACGCCGCGACGGTTCTGTCATTCGTTTTGACGGAAATGCTGCGGTTATCATTAGTCCAAATGGTGAGCCGATTGGCACGCGTATTTTTGGCCCTGTTCCCCGTGAGCTGCGCGCTAAAAATCACATGAAAATCGTCTCGCTCGCTCCTGAGGTTCTCTAGTCATGGCGGCCAAGATTAAAAAAGGCGATTACGTCGTCGTTCTGACCGGTAAGGATAAAGGCCGTAGGGGCGAAGTCCTGAAAGTCTTTCCGAAGGAATCCCGCGTTGTTGTTGCCGGTGTACGCATGGTTAAACGCCATATCCGTCCCAGCCAAGCTGATCCTGATGGCGGTATTAAGCAATTCGAAGCCCCGATCCACGTCTCTAATGTGGCTCATCTTGATCCAAAAGATGACGTCCCGACACGGGTTGGATTTAAAACGTTGAAAGACGGTAAAAAGGTCCGTGTGGCCAAAAAATCAGGGGAAGTCATCAATGGCTAAACCGTATGAACCTCGTCTGGCGGCGGTCTATCGTGATGATATCCGTGCCAAGATGAAAGAGCAATTTGGCTATAAAAATGATATGCAAATCCCTTGCATTGAAAAGATTGTGCTGAATATGGGCCTCGGCGAAGGTGTGGCTGACAAGAAAAAAGTCGCTGCTGCTATTGGCGAGCTTGAGCTTATTGCCGGCCAAAAGCCGATTCCGACCAAAGCCAAAAAGTCGATTGCGGCTTTTAAACTGCGCGACGGAATGGTCATTGGGGCCAAGGTCACGCTTCGCCGTGATAAAATGTATGAATTTCTTGACCGTCTTATCAATATCGCGCTGCCCCGTACACGGGACTTTCGCGGTCTTAACGCAAAGAGTTTTGATGGTCAGGGCAATTATGCCTTGGGCCTGAAAGAACACATCGTGTTTCCTGAAATTGACTATGATAAAGTTGATGGGGTGCGCGGTATGGATGTCGTTGTGCAAACCAACGCTAAAACAGATGAAGAAGCCAAAGCATTGTTGGCTGCGTTTTCATTCCCGTTCAGAAATTAGTCTGGTCGGAATTAAAACGAACGCAACAAGCAAAGCGGGCTGCTAAGGCCTCGCAAATAGGAGAAAAATGAATGGCTAAAGTAAGTTCAATTGAACGCAATATGAAGCGTCAGCGCCTCGTCGCAAAATATGCCGGCAAGCGCGCACTGCTTAAAGATATTGCGCGCAATAAGGATCTGCCGGTTGAAGAGCGCTTTGCTGCTCAGCTTAAGCTTGCGGCCTTGCCGCGGAATTCATCGCCCAACCGCGTGCGTAACCGGTGTCAGGTTACTGGCCGTCCGCGCGGTTATTATCGCAAAATGAAAATGTCCCGTATCGCCCTTCGTGAATTTGGTTCGCAAGGCCTGATTCCGGGTCTCGTGAAATCAAGCTGGTAGGAGGTTAATATGTCATTTTCTGATCCTCTCGGTGATATGCTCACCCGTATTCGTAACGCCATCATGCGCGGCAAGTCCTCTTGCACAACGCCGGCGTCAAATCTGCGCGGCCGTGTGCTCGATGTTCTGGCTGATGAAGGTTTCATCCGCGGCTATAACGAAACGCAAATTGACGGTTTCCGTGCTTTTGATATCGAAATCAAATATTTCGAAGGCGAAGCGGTTATCCGCGAAATTAAACGTGTGTCCAAACCGGGCCGCCGTGTTTATTCCTCTGTTAAAACGCTTCCGCAAATCCGCAATGGTTTGGGTATCGCGATCCTCTCAACGCCTAAGGGCGTGATGAGCGATACAGCCGCCCGCGACGCCAATGTCGGCGGCGAAGTTCTGTGTCAGGTGTCCTAAGATGTCCCGTATCGGTAAAAAACCTATCACCATCCCGTCAGGCGTTACGCTGACGCAAAGTGGCCAGAGCGTTACAGTTAAAGGTCCGAAAGGCGAATTGTCTTTCACGCTTCCTGATGCTGTGACAGGGAAAATGGACGGCGAAACTTTTGTAATTTCGGCGGTCGCTGAAAATAAAACCGGCATGTCCATGTGGGGCATGTCCCGCACCATGATCGCCAATCTCATCGAAGGCGTCACCAACGGATATAAAAAAGAGCTTGAGCTTAAAGGCGTGGGTTATCGCGCGCAGATGAAGGGCTCCATGCTCTCTATGCAGCTTGGCTTCTCCCATGATGTTGAGTTTACGCCGCCCGCCGGTATCACCATTAAGGCGCCAAAGCCTACTCAGCTCATCGTTGAAGGCATTGATAAGCAACAGGTTGGTCAAGTCGCGGCTGTTATCCGCTCATATCGTAAACCTGAGCCTTATAAAGGCAAAGGCGTTCGTTATGTCGGCGAATATGTCCGCAGTAAAGAAGGTAAGAAGAAGTAGCCATGAAAACTGCTCGCGAAAAAATGCAGCGCCGCGCACAACGTGTCCGCCGCCGCCTCAAGAAACACGCTGGTGGGCGTCCGCGTCTGTCTGTGTTCCGTTCTGATAAGAACATCTCTGTACAGATCATTGATGATATGACAGGCACAACTCTGGCGTCAGCTTCGACACTCGAAGATAAAAAAACCAAAGGGTCTGACACGGCAGCTGCCGAGCGTATCGGTAAGTTGATTGCCGAACGTGCGAAAAAAGCCAAAATCAATGACGTTGTCTTTGATCGTGGCCCTTATCTTTATCATGGCCGGGTGAAAACTCTGGCTGACGCGGCCCGCACGGCCGGTTTGAAATTCTAGGAAAGCTAAGATTATGGCAGGTAGAAACGACAACCGCCGCGGTAAACGCGAAGAAGAAGACAACGAGTTCATTGACCGTTTGGTGCATATCAACCGTGTCGCTAAAACCGTCAAAGGTGGCCGTAATATGAGTTTTGCGGCTCTTGTGATTGTCGGCGACGAAAAAGGCCGCGTTGGTTTTGGTAAGGGTAAGGCGCGTGAAGTGCCTGAAGCTATCCGCAAAGCCACCGAAGAAGCTAAGAAAACAATGATCCGGGTTCCGCTACGCGAAGGCCGCACGCTTCATCATGATGTTCGAGGCCGCCACGGCGCTGGCAAGATCATGATGCGCGCAGCCCCTCCCGGCACCGGCGTTATCGCAGGCGGCCCGATGCGGGCTGTTCTGGAATGTCTCGGCGTTCAGGATGTTGTCGGTAAATCAATCGGCACGTCAAACCCTTATAACATGGTCCGCGCCACATTTGATGGCCTGAAGCGCATGGAAAGCCCGCGCACTATTGCCTCCAAGCGCGGCAAAAAAGTGGGCGATATTGTTGGCCGCCGCAATGACGGCGCTTCTGCGCCCGAAGCGATTGAGGCCTAGAGGATTTATCATGGCTAAAAAAGCAACAGTAAAAGTTCGCCAGACAGGCAGCCCGATTCGCCGCAAGCCGGATCAGCGCGCTACGCTGGTGGGTCTCGGCCTCGGCAAAATTGGCCGCGTTCGTGAATTGGAAGATACCCCTTCCGTCCGTGGGATGATCAATAAGATCGCTCACATGGTAGAAATTGTAGAAGACTAGTCCGTCAATTCGGAAAACCTCCCTCAAGGGAGTTAGTGAGAAATAAAATGCGTTTAAATGAACTCAGTGATAATCCCGGCGCAACCAAGGCCCGCATGCGCGTTGGCCGCGGTATTGGCTCCGGTAAAGGCAAAACGGCTGGCCGCGGTGTCAAAGGTCAAAAATCACGCTCAGGCGTGGCTATCAAGGGCTTTGAAGGCGGTCAAATGCCTATCCATATGCGCCTGCCAAAGCGCGGCTTTAACAAGCCTAACCGTAAGCAATGGGCCGAGCTGTCTATCGCCAATGTGAACCGCGCGATTGAAGCCGGTAAACTTGACGGTAAAACAAATTACGACGCCGCCGCGCTCGTCGAAGCCGGTGTTATCCGCCGCGCCAGAGACGGCGTTCGCCTTATCGGGGCTGGCAAACTGTCCAAAGCTGTTAAGCTGACAGTGTCCGGGGCAACGCCAGGCGCAATCAAAGCTGTCGAAGATGCAAAAGGGTCGGTCACCGTTGTTATTGACGAAATGACACGCCGCGATAAGGGCGTCAAAGCTGATAAATCCGGCAAAGTTTCCAAAGCTGATAAAAAGACAAAAGCTGCGCCTAAAGCGAAAGCCGAACCCAAAGCCAAGGCTGAGCCAAAGAAAGCTGCGCCTAAAGCCAAAGCTGAAAAGCCAGCTGCCGAGAAAAAAGCTCCTGCTAAAAAGGCTGATGCTAAAAAGGCCCCTGCTAAAACGGCAAAGAAAAAAGAAGAGGCTGCGGTCTCTGATTATCTTGAGCCGACGCAAGTCTATGATAAAAAAGCCGATAATGCTGTTGTTACCAAGATCGAGAAATATCTTGGCGCGTCTTTGAAGAATAAAGACGCCAAATTTGTGTCTTGCACTGACGAGACCGAGCTCGACACCATCGTCAAAGGCTTCATGAAAAAGAAGCTTGGTATTGATGATAAAGACGCGGCTATGGAAAAAGTCAAAGCCGTTTGCACAACAATGAAACCGACCCGGATGAAGAACCGCGTGACGTTTTATTATCTGCTTGCGCAAAACGAAGGCAAGCTAGGCGAAATTTAAGCGGCGGCGTTTCAGCCCCGCTCTTTAAATAAGGTTCCGGGCTCCTATATAGGAGCCTATAATCTATAATGGGACGGAAGTTATGGCGTCAGCCTCGGAACAGCTTGCATCGAATATGAACCTTGGCGTTTTCGCTAAGGCCAAAGAACTGCAGCAACGCCTTCTCTTTACGCTCCTCATTTTGGTGGTTTACCGGATCGGGACATTTGTGCCGATTCCGGGCATGGATATGGCGGCCTTTCAGTCGGCTTTCTCGGCAGGCGGCGGCGGTCTTCTGACCCGCCTCAATATGTTTGCCGGCGGCGCTGTCGAGCGGATGGCGATTTTCGCCCTTAACGTGATGCCTTATATCTCGGCCTCGATTATCATGACCTTGATGAAGGGCTCTGTGGCTTCGCTCAAAGAACTGGATAAAGACGGCGAGCAGGGGCGCAAGCAAATCAACCAATATACGCGCTATCTCACGGTTTTTCTGGCCGCATTCCAAGCTTACGGTATTGCGAGAGCCCTCGAAGGTACGCCCGGGGCAGTGATTAACCCCGGCCTTTTCTTTGAGGCCAGCACAGTGATTACGCTGGTCGGCGGCACCATGTTTTTGATGTGGCTCGGCGAGCAAGTCACGGTACGCGGGGTCGGTAACGGCGTCTCTCTGATTATCTTTGCCGGTATTGTGGCCGAACTGCCCAAAGCGATTTTCCAAGCCTTCAGCCTCAACCGCGAAGGCACCGTTAGCGGGTTTTTGCTGGTATTCCTGATTGTCCTCTTTATCGGCTTGGCGATGCTCATCGTCTATGTCGAACGCGCGCAAAGGCGGCTTTTGGTACAATATCCGAAACGACAAATGGCAGGCGGTAAGACCTTTGGCGGCGAGAGTTCTTTCATGCCGCTCAAGCTTAATACAGCCGGCGTTATCCCGCCGATCTTTGCCAGCTCGCTTTTATTGCTGCCGGCGACGATGGGCCCGATTCTGATGAGCCGCGGCGGGGATGAGGGTACGGGCATTGTCGGCACTATTTTGGCCTTTATTGCCTATGGCTCGCCGCTTTACTTGGCGCTTTACGGTTTTCTGATAGTTTTCTTCTGCTACTTCTATGTGCCCTATGTTTTCAAACCTGATGATGTTGCGGATAATCTGCGCAAGAATGGCGGCTTCCTGCCGGGCATTCGTCCCGGGAACCGCACGGCGGATTATCTGACTTATGTCCTCTCGCGCTTGACCTTTATTGGCGCGTTCTATGTCGCTTTTGTCTGCGTCCTGCCAGAATTTATTATCGCCCGCCAAGGCGGCGCTATTCCGCCCTCTGTCGCTATGCTAATCGGCGGGATGAGTTTGCTCATTATCGTCTCTGTGACGCTCGATACTGTGGCGCAAATCCAATCGCACCTTGTCGCGCATCAATATGAAGGGCTGATCAAAAAGTCCCGCATGCGCCGGCGTAAGAAATAAACGAAGGCGAGGAAACATGAATCTCGTCTTATTTGGCCCGCCAGCTGCCGGGAAAGGCACTCAGGCTAAGAAACTTGTCACTGAACGCGGTCTTATCCAGCTCTCCACTGGGGATATGCTCCGCGCTGCGCGCGCGTCGGGCACAGAACTTGGCAAGCAAGTCTCCGGCATTATGGATCGCGGCGAATTGGTTTCAGACGACATCGTGATCGCGTTGATAGAAGAACAGTTGGGTATGAATGTAAATGCTGCGGGCTTTATCTTTGACGGCTTTCCGCGCACGGTCGCGCAGGCTAAGGCGCTTGATGATTTTCTGGCCAGCCGCAATATGCAAGTAGATGCGGTTATTCGTCTTTGTGTGGACGACGCAGCGCTTATCGCCCGTATCAGCAAACGATTTGAGGAAGAAGGCCGCAAGGATGATAATCCTGAAGCCTTCAAAGTGCGGCTCAATGCTTATAATACGCAGACCGCGCCGCTCCTGCCCTATTACTCTGCGCAGGGGAAATTGACGGAAGTGGACGGAATGGCCGAGATTGAGGCGGTTTCGGCCTTGATTGCGCAGGTTTTGAATAAAAATGGCAACGGAAAACGCACGCCTGACGCCGCGCTGAAAAAAGGATTTTTTGCCCGTCTGTTTGGGGGCTGAAAATTGTTGAAAAACATAGGCACGCCGCGCTTGACGGCAGGTGTGCTTAGGACTAAGTAACCCGCTTTCGCGGAGGAACGAGTCTCATCCGCCCCTTTTGCTATGGGGTAATGTAAGGCTTCGCTTCAAAGACGCGAAACAGGAATTTTAAGGAGGCCAATGTGGCTCGGATTGCAGGGGTAAATATCCCGACAAATAAGCGCGTAACCATCGCGCTACGTTACATTCACGGCATTGGCCCTGCCAAAGCCGCCAGCATTTGCGAAAAAGTCGGTGTTGCGGCTGAGCGCCGCGTGCAGGATTTGACAGACCAAGAAGTTCTGCAAATCCGCGAGACGATTGACGCCGAGCATCAGGTCGAAGGTGACCTGCGCCGCGAAATTGGACAGAATATCAAACGCCTGATGGATATGGGTAATTATCGCGGCATTCGTCATCGCCGTGGGCTACCTGTTCGCGGTCAACGCACACATACAAATGCCCGCACACGTAAAGGCCCCGCGCGGGCTATTGCCGGTAAGAAGAAGTAGGTAGGATAAAATGGCAAAAGAACCAGGCCGCATTAAACGCGCTGACCGGAAGAACATAACCTCCGGCATTGCGCATGTGAACTCCACATTCAACAATACAATGATCACGATTACTGACGCTCAGGGAAATACTGTTGTGTGGTGTTCTTCCGGCGCTATGGGCTTTAAAGGTTCGCGTAAATCTACGCCTTATGCGGCCCAAGTTGCCGCTGAAGAAGCCGCCAAAAAGGCTATGGAACACGGCATGAATACGCTGGAAGTCAATGTTAACGGCCCCGGCTCAGGACGCGAATCTGCTGTTCGCGCATTGCAAGCCGCCGGTTTCACCATCACGACAATCCGAGATGTTACGGCGATTCCGCATAATGGCTGCCGCCCGCCAAAACGCCGCCGCGTTTAAAACCCCGAATATTGGGGCGTAATTTTGGCATGTATCAAGCATGCCGCTGAACTAAAAGAGGTCACACTGTGATTGAGAAAAACTGGCAAGAACTTATTCGTCCGATCAATCCCGAGATTGAGCCGGGCCGCGATCCGGAACGTAAAGCCGTCGTCACCGCTGAGCCTTTAGAGCGCGGTTTTGGTATGACGCTGGGTAATGCGCTACGCCGTGTATTGCTTTCCTCGCTACAAGGCGCAGCCGTCTCTGCTGTGCAAATTGACGGTATTGTTCACGAATTCACATCTATCCCCAATGTGCGCGAAGATGTCACCAATGTTGTGCTCAACCTGAAAGGCCTTGCCGTGCGTATGCATGTTGAAGGGCCGAAGAAGCTTATCCTGCGCAAGCAAGGCGCCGGCCCTGTTACAGGCGCCGATATCGAAGAAACAGCCGATGTTGAAGTCTTGAATAAAGATCACATCATTTGCACCGCCGATGAAGGCGCTGATATTCGTATGGAACTGACCATTACCACAGGTAAAGGCTATGTCCCCGCTGCGGCCAGTCGTCCTGAAGATGCGCCTATCGGGCTTATTTCGATTGACGCGCTTTATTCGCCTGTCAAGCGCGTGGCTTACCGCGTTGAAGATACGCGCGAAGGCCAAGTGCTGGATTATGATAAACTCATCATCGATATCGAAACCAACGCAGCTGTTACGCCCGAAGACGCTGTCGCTGTTGCGGCCCGTATTCTTCAAGATCAATTCCAGGTCTTTGTCAATTTTGACGATCCGGAAGATGTCGGCCGCGGAGAAGAGAAGCCAGAACTTGACTTTAACCCGGCGCTTCTGCGTAAGGTTGACGAGCTTGAACTCTCTGTGCGTTCCGCTAATTGCCTGAAAAACGACAATATCGTTTATATCGGCGATTTGATCCAAAAGTCCGAAGCCGAAATGCTCCGCACGCCAAACTTTGGCCGCAAATCTTTGAACGAGATTAAAGAAGTGCTCGCCGCTATGGGCCTGCATCTCGGTATGGACGCGCCAAATTGGCCACCGGAAAACATTGAAGAGCTTGCCAAGAAATATGACGACCATATTTAGGTCGCTGCAGATAATTAGAGGATAAAGCCATGCGTCATAAAATGGCCCATCGTAAACTAAACCGAACCGCTTCGCATCGCAAAGCGATGTTCGCCAATATGTCGAGCAGCTTAATCGAGCACGAGCAAATCGTGACGACTTTGCCCAAAGCTAAAGAGCTGCGGCCTTTCGTGGAAAAACTGGTCACGCTCGCAAAAAAAGGCGATCTGAATTCCCGCCGTATCGCCATTGCCCGCACGCGTAATAAAGAGATGTCAAAGAAGCTCTTTGACATTCTTGGCCCGCGCTATGCTGACCGTCCAGGCGGTTATATTCGCGTTATGAAGGCGGGTTTCCGCTACGGCGATAATGCGCCCATGGCCGTCATCGAATTTGTCGATCGCGACGAAGCCGCCAAAGGCGCGGTAGATCATGCCCGCAAGGAATCCGAAGACGCTTAAGCGTCGCAATTAATCCGGGGGATTGATTGCAGCGAAAGCCGAAATTGCTGGCGATTTCGGTTTCTAAAATTATAAATGAAGAACCCGTCCTTTGTGGCGGGTTTTTGTTAGCTATGCTCCCTATAACTCACATTTTGTCATCCCGGACGTGATCCGGGATCATAAGATTTGCGGCTTATGCTGTGTACAAGTTCAGTCTTATGGCTCGCTTATGATGACGCTTTGTATTTTGCATAGGGGTATTTTGCATAGGAGGTCAGTTGTGAGGGGCCGGGATGACCATAGGGGCGGAGCGAGAAGTCTTCGGTGTGGGTATGATGGCCCCAAGTTTCCGCATACGCCCAATCAATCCTGCCTCTGGTCAAACACCTCAAATTGGCCTATGCAATATGTTGCATATGAATGTCGGAGGTCGCAGCTATGGTTCAGCTTACTGTTAATGGAACGCCGCAAAAGGTCGATATTGATCCGGACACGCCTATTCTTTGGGCTGTGCGCGAGCAATTAAAACTCACCGGAACGAAATTTGGTTGCGGCGCTTCGCTTTGCGGGGCTTGCACGGTTCATCTGGACGGGCAGCCTATCCGCGCTTGCGTGACGCCGCTTTCGGAGGCCGAAGGCAAAGAGATCACGACGATTGAAGGCATAGCATCCGCTGACGGCACGCTCCATGCTGTGCAAGCGGCTTGGCTTAAACATCAGGTACCGCAATGCGGGTATTGCCAGTCCGGCCAGATCATGTCGGCTGTGGCGCTACTTGCAGAGACACCTGATCCGAGCGATGCCGATATAGACGCGGCCATGGAAGGCAATATCTGCCGTTGCGGGATGTATAAACGTATCAAAGCCGCGATTAAAACTGCGGCCAAGGAGGTGTAAGGTGAGCACTCTTTCCAAACCTGAAAAAAAAGCGGCTAAAAAAGCCAAACGTGCTGGCGAGTCCCGCGCTCGTAAATGGAGCCGCCGCGGTTTTATCACAGCAGGGCTGGTGACAGGCGGAGCCTTGGCTGTCGGCGTCGCCATCCGTCCGGGCCATATGGAACCCAAGCTTGCCAAATATGTGACAGGCGAGGGTGAGCACCTGGTCACAGCCTGGGTCAAAATCGCGCGCGATAATACGGTCACGGCGATTATTCCTCACAGCGAAATGGGGCAGGGTGTCCATACCGCCTTATCCGCCATGTTGGCCGAGGAAATGGACGTCGATTGGGAAAAAATGGTGGTGATAGAAGCCCCGGCAGAGAAGGAATATGCAAATTATATTCTCGGGCGGGATTATATTATGAACGGCAAAACTGTGCCTGGTTTTGTACAAGAGAGCCTTAACGGCGCCTTTATGCAAATCGCCAAGGGTATGGATTTACAGATTACGGGCGGAAGCTGCTCTGTGCGCTTTACCGGCGCCGGCGCGATGCAAGTGGCAGGGGCGGCTGCCCGGGAATTGCTGATGAAAACGGCGGCGAAAACATGGGATGTACCGCTCTCCGAGCTGCGCACGGCCAAGAGCTATATCTATCATGATGGCAGCGGAAAGTCCGCGCCTTATGCTGAATTTGCCCAAGGCGCGGCTAAGATCAAACCTAATCTGAATCCGACATTAAAAGCACGCAAAGATTACACCGTGATGGGCCAATCGCTCCCTCGTATTGATCTGCCGCCCAAAGTTGACGGCACGGCGATGTTTGGCATCGACGCCGATGTGCCGGGGATGAAATATGCGACGCTTAAGGCCGCGCCTGTGCTTGGCAATAAAGTCGCGAAACTGGACGCGGCTGAGGCAAAAGCCATGCCGGGCGTCATCGGTATTTATAATATGGGCGACTTTGTAGCGGTCGTCGCCGACGGCTATTGGCAGGCCAAACAGGCGCTGGGCAGAATTGAGGTGACCTTTGAGACCAGCGGAAATGATAGCCTCAGCCAAGCTGATATTTTCGCGCAATATTCGGCAGCAATCGACACGGCCAAGGCCAAAAAACTACATAAGGTTGGCGATGCAGGCGCGGCGCTTGCCGGGGCGGCGAGCATTTATGAAGCTTCCTATCAGGTGCCTTATCTCGCCCATGCCTGTATGGAGCCGATGAACGCAACCGCTTGGGTGCGGGATGGAAAATGCGATATCTGGACGGGGACACAAAACCCGCTCGGCACGCGCAGCATGACGGCTAAGGCGCTGGGTATGGATTTTAAAAATGTCACCGTGCATAATCATTTTATGGGCGGGGGCTTTGGCCGCCGCGCCGTGCCGGATTATAGCGATCAGGCAGCTTTGATTTCGCAAAAATCTGGCCTTCCGGTCAAGCTGATCTGGTCACGCGAAGAAGATATGCAGCACGATCATTACCGCCCCTCCGCGATCAGCCGTTTCCGTGTCGGGCTGGACGAAAACAAAATGCCTATCGCTTGGGATAATATCTTTGTACATAAACATGACCCGGCCGAGGCTAGCCTTATTCCTTACAATATCCCGGCGCAGAATATCCGTTATGTCGAAAGCCCGACCCATATTCGGTTTGGGCCGTGGCGGTCAGTCGATCATACGCAGCACGGGTTTTTCACCGAAAGCCTGATAGATGAGCTCTCTTATCAAGCGGGTATGGACGGTTATAAATTCCGGCGTAAATTACTGGAAGGCAAACCTCGCCATATCGCCGTATTGGACGCGGCGGCCAAAAAAGCGGGGTGGGGTAAGGCGCTCCCCGAAGGACAGGCGCAAGGCATTTCCATTGTCGAGAGCTTTATGACGATTGTGGCCCAAGTCGTGACCGTTGATATGACAGGCGCAGAGCCGCGCGCGGTGCATGTCGCCTGCGCGGCGGATGCGGGCATGGCGGTCAATCCGGATGGTTTTACAGCGCAGATGGAAAGCGGCATTATTTATGGCCTGACAGCGGCGCTTTACGGCGAGATTAGCATAGCGGCGGGCGCGGTCGAGCAGAGCAATTTCCATGATTACCGCATGGTGCGCATGGATAATGCGCCCGAAATTGATGTTGTTATTTTGCAAAGCGACGCCCCTCTTGGCGGCGCCGGGGAGCCGGGTACGCCGCCGATCACGCCCGCTCTTGCTAATGCGATCTTCGCGGCCACAGGCAAACGCGTGCGCAGCCTCCCGATCATGAATACGGAATTCGGCCCGGCGAGTTAGGCTTACCGCTAAGCTCGCTTAAAATTTCGGGGCAGATATCCGCGCGGCATCAGACTGTATCATATCCGCCGCTTTTTCGGCGATCATGATGGTGGGTGCATTCGTGTTGCCTGAAATCAAATTTGGCATGATGGAGGCATCTACGACGCGCAGACCTGCGAGGCCGTGAACGCGCAGACGATCATCGACGACGGCCATATTATCATTGCCCATTTTGCAAGTGCCGACGGGATGATAGACAGTGTCGGCTCTGGCGCGGATATCGGCTCGCAATACGGCTTCGTCGTCTGTATCCGAATCGTAAAATGGCTTGCCGCGCACGGCGTCAAAGGCGGGAGCCCGCATGATTTGCTGAACGAGCTTGACGCCTTTAACCAGTTTTTCCATGTCGCGATTATCCTCAAGAAAAGCGGGGTCTATGGCAGGGTCTGCCATCGGATCCGAGGCGTTTAACGAGACGCGGCCGCGGCTTTTGGGGCGAAGAACGCAGACATGGCAGCTATAGCCGTGTCCCCAATGTAATTTGCGGCCATGATCATCGACGACCGCCCTCACGAGATGGAGCTGGATATCGGGGGAGGGTTCATCGCGGTCTATATACAGAAAGCCGCCGCTTTCGGCGTAATTAGACGTCAGCATGCCTTTGCGTTCGCGGTGAAAGCTTAGCATCTCGCCGATGATGCGGAACGTGCCCATGACCGAGAAGCCGATATTATCTTTGATCTTGGCGTTAAAGCTAAGGATGTGGTCGATATGATCTTGCAGGTTTTCACCAACGCCGGGCAGGTTGTGAATCTGCGTTATGCCGTGCGAAGAGAGCTTGTCTGTCGCGCCTATGCCTGACAGGAGCAGAATTTGCGGCGATCCAAAAGCGCCGGCCGAGAGAATGATTTCGCGTTTGGCTTTTACAGTGTGTCTTTGTTTTTTGATACGATATTTCACGCCGGCGGCACGCTTGTTCTCGATCAAGATTTTTTCGGTATGGGCCCCTGAAATCACGGTCAGGTTTGGACGGGTCATAGCCGGTTCGAGGAAGGCCCGCGCCGTGGACCAACGCTCGCCGTCTTTTTGCGTGACCTCATAAAGGCCGACACCTTCCTGTTTTGCGCCGTTGAAATCATCAGTTTCAGGGAGTTGTAATTGGCCGCAAGCCTGCAAGAAAATACCATTCACTGAACCGGGGCTTGTTACAGGCGCGACATTGAGCGGGCCGCCCTGTCCGTGGTAGTCATTTGCGCCGGCCTCTCGGTGTTCAGAGCGTTTGAAAAAAGGCAGTACGTCCTTATAGCTCCATCCCTTATTTCCCAGCGCCGCCCAGCCGTCATAGTCATTTTTATGACCGCGCGTATAGATCATGGCATTAATGCCCGATGATCCGCCAAGCATCTTGCCGCGCGGCTGATAACCCCGCCGGCCCCCTAAGCCCCTTTGCGGCACGGTCTCATAGCCCCAATTGCGGGATTTCAGTATCATATTGACAAGGCTCATCGCCGGAATGCGTACTGACCAATGTTTATGTGTTTTTCCGGCTTCGAGCAGGCAGACCGAGACATTCGGGTCTTCGGACAGCCGATTAGCGAGAGTGCACCCCGCAGACCCCGCCCCGACGATGACATAGTCAAAACTGTCCATTAAACCCTCTCCAATGCCTGGAAACATTACAGAATGATTGAAGAAACGCAAACTCTGCTCTTATCCCTTGATTAACGTCGATAGGGTAAATACATCACCCTATGCGATTTCTAGCCATCATCTTACTCGTTTTGAGTTTGGCCCCGATAGCTTCGGCTAATTCGGCGGACGCTGTTGTGCGCGCGGCACAACAGAGAACACAGGCGGATGTGCGCTATGATCCCAAATATGTCGCGCTGACCTATCCGGGCGGCGATGTTCCTGCGGATACAGGGGTTTGTACAGATGTCATTATTCGAACGTATCGCAACGCTTTTGGCTATGATTTTCAAAAGGCCGTGCATGAGGATATGCGTAGAAATTTCAAAGCCTATCCGAAAAATTGGGGCCTAAAAGGGCCGGACAAAAATATTGACCATCGCAGGGTTCCCAACCTTGAAGCATTTTTAAAACGCCGGGGTGCGGCTGTGCCGATTACAAAAAACCCCGGGGACTACAAGCCCGGCGATATCGTGACTTGGCGCTTGGGCGGACGATTACCCCATATTGGTATTGTGTCAGATAAAAAGTCTAGCTGGGGAACGCCGCTGATCATTCATAATGTCGGGGCCGGACCGGTTGAGGATGACTTGCTGTTTAACACCGACATACATGGTCATTTCCGTTTTGTGCCCAAGATCACTCTCGCCTCTAATTAAGGTAATGTGCTGATCCGGCTGTTTTGCAGGCTGGCAACAGGTGTTTCGCGGCCTTCGGGAACGAAACAGGGCAATGACCAAAACAGCACGCGATATCCGCCAATATTCGCCCCATCGACCGTGCCCGCCCCATTCCATATCGTGACATGGCCCGTAAAAGAAGCATTGGGGAAATCCATCAGAACAATTCCGGGGGCGTCGGGCAGGTCAAACCCATTGCCCGACCCGTCTGTGATTGCCACATCGGGCGCGCCGAAGGCTTCGGTCAGATAGGCTTCCAAATCGGTAACGCGGTAATAATATTGGTCTTTATTCGCGCCGCTGACGGTTTTATTATCCTTAGCTCGCGGAATTTTATGCCCGGCTTTGTTGAGCATATGCGAAAGGCGGACGGTGCAGGCATTCGTCCATTGCCCTTGATCCGGCGGGAGGTTGCCATTGACTTCGACCATGCCGCCAATTTCGCTCCAGATTCCGGCAGGCCGGTCATAGAGATAGTTCTCCCACATAAGCTGCATATTAGGGCGGTTTTTAAGCGCGGCTTCTTTGGGGTAGGGCTGGCTACAAACCAAGGGTTTTTCGGCCCCGTAAACCAGGGTTTCATATTTGGGGGGCTCGGGAATGGACTCCGTCGCTATTACGGTTGTTGGCTCAGTGGTAACTTGCGGGTCTTGTTCCGGCTTTGTGGTCGTTGCGCAAGCGGCCAAACTTACGGCCATCACAGCCCATATTGCAGTATATTTTTTCATTATCAGCCCCTTTGCTTACGCTAGCCTAGGCGTATGGGAATGATGAGTCACCATATCTTTGGATGGGGTGCTGTATGAGCTTAATTTACCCTTTGCTAACCATAAATATCATCTCCCCTACTTATCCCCCGTAATAAACCTGTCTCCATATTCCCTTTCGGCGTGAAAATTGCATCCCTTACCTTCGAAAACTAATGAATTGCAATGGATTGGGACGTCAATGAGCCGTCAATTAACGATATCTGATATGGGCTTAAAGCTGATTAAGGCTTATGAGGGCTATCGCCCTGTGGACCGCACCTTGGTCACTGGGCAGCGCGTGGTGGGCTATGGTCACCGCCCGCTTGGTGAAGACGCGATGGTTTTGGATCGCGCCGCCGCCGAAACCCTGCTGAAATCCGATCTTGCGCCCTTTGAAGACATGGTCAACGAGAATGTCCACGCGCCGCTAAGCCAAAGCCAGTTCGACGCGCTGTGTTCCTTTGCTTATAATATAGGGCCGAAAGCTTTTCTCGGCTCCGATACGCTGCGGGCAATGAATAATGGCCGTATTCTGGACGCGGCTAACGGGCTGGATATCTGGCGCAAGAGCGAAATCGACGGCAATATTTACGTCGTCGATGCTTTGATGCGCCGCCGCACGGCTGAAAAGGCGCTGTTTCTGCGCCCTGAGGGCCGCCCGGTGAAAGCGTCGGGAATCGACCTGCCGCCGATAGAAGATAAAACTCTCGCTGGGCTCAGCACTGATGATGGATTGCCGGTCTTTACAAATGACGACAGAGCTGGAGTTGTATCTGTTGCGCCTTATAATCTTGCGCCGCCGCAGACCCGCCGCCGCGAAGACGGCCCTGCGGGTGTTCTCACCCTTAGCGAAGTGTTTGACGGTGAAGGCGACTTTGAGGCCGACAGCGTTTATCGCGATGAAGATTTGCCATTAGAACCCGATGAGGCCGCCAAATCTCCCATTGCCGTGGCTGCAGAAGGGTTAAGCGATCGTTTGGACGCCTTGATTGGGGAGGTTAGGGAAGGGTCTTCGCGCGCCCGAAATGAGATAGTGAGTGATGAGGCTTGGCCGGAATCTTTAATTCAGGCTGAAACTACGCCTACAGATACAGATGATAACAAAGTCGTGCCGTTTAAATCGCGCCGCAAGGGCGATCTTGAAGAGCCGAAAGTTGATATCGTTATTGATAATTTGCGCGAAGACGACGCTATGCGCGTGCATGACCTTCTGGAAAATGATGAAGATAGCGCCAGTAAATTTATTGAAACCAATACCGTCAGCGAAGGTAAAAATACGGGTTCAAGCCTGCCATACTGGATTATGATCATATTGGGATCCATACTTTTGGGCGCCAGTGTAGCTGTGCTTAGGAAAGGCGGAGAGGCTCTTTTGGGCGAATATGGGCCTCTATTGGCAACGTCAGGGGTCTTTATCGGCGCAATGATGTTTATTGGGGCTCTCTATTATGCCCTGCGTCATTCTATGAAATAGAATTGGATTTGAGGCCTTCGGCAAGAAAATATCAATATTTAGGGCTTATAGGGCGATTAAGGATGCGGATACGCACGACAAGAATAGGTGAACGGCTATGAGCGCGATGTTAAAAGACTGGTCCGATGGCCATACGGCAAAATTCCAAAAAGAAATCATCACATTCAAGCATGGCTTGAATGAAACGGGTATGTTTACGGACGAGGCCTTAATAAAGCTATTGGAAAAACATCCTTCCGATATGCTTGACGTTTGCACCATGAGCGAGCCGGATCACCCGCTTTACCCGAATAAATTTCGCACGGGCGATTTTCGCGGCGTGGACGGTAAGACATTGCTCGACGCGGCCAAAGCTGGACGTATCTGGATCAATGTGCGCCGGGGTATGAATATTCATCCCGAATATAAAGCGGCGCTGGATATGATGTATGGCGGGATTGCCGAGGAAACCGGGAATAAAGCTTATAATGCCAATGGCGGCATTTTGATTTCGTCGCCTGTCGCCAAAGTGCCTTATCATTTTGACAAGACCGAGACGATCTTGTGGCATGTGCGCGGTAAAAAGCGGATTTATCTTTACCCTCTGACTGAAAAATTTATTTCAGACGAAGCTTATGAGCATTCCGTGATAAATGACCGGGAAGATGATCTGCCTTATAAAACCGCTTTTGATAAGGAGGCTCGCGCCTTTGATCTGGAAGAGGGGCAAGGTATCACTTGGCCGCTCAACATGCCGCACCGCGTTGATAATGTCGCTTTTTGCGTTTCAGTCACGACCGAATATTCAACGCGCGAGAGCGGCATGAAAAACGCGGCCATGGTGACCAATGCAACCCTGCGACGGAAGTTAGGCATGTCGCCCAGCTATACTCATGCCGGCCCCATGAATCGCCAGATAAAATCCGTCTTTGGACGGGTGATCCGCAAGGCTGGTATCGCCGCGAAACGCAATGATCCGGATATGGTGACGTTTAAAATTGATACGAAAGCTGATGACTACATCGTCGATACGCAGCCTTATCAACGAGATTTTTAGATAACTCTCTAGCTTTCACCAAAGCCATTGGCCTATGCAGGGCCATGGCTTTGCATTTGCAAAAACTCTCGGTCGGGTCTGAATCCATTACCTCTTTGCAGGCGTGGCAAACCAAGATGGTTGCCCGCCGCGTGAAAAAAGGCTTGCCGCCTTATCATGAACACGTCACCCGTATGTTTCCGAAGCAGAAACAGGCTCTGCTGGATGGCGGCTCAATCTATTGGGTGATTAAAGGCCTGATGCAGTGCCGTAACGAGATTGCAGCTCTGGAAGAAACCCGGACATCTGATGGCCGTAAGGCTTGCTCTATCCTGATGGTGCCCAAACTTATTCCGATTGTGCCGACCTCTAAGCGCCCATTTCAGGGCTGGCGATATCTACAGCCTGATGCGGCACCGGCCGATTTGGTAGGCATAGGCGGCGCGCAAGATCTGCCCCCGGAGCTTCGGGCCAAGTTGGCCAATCTCGGCGCTTGGTAAAACTAATCCTTAGTCATAAAAAAAGCCCCGGCGAACCGAGGCTTTTATTTGGTTATAAGATCCGCTTAGAAAGTTAAGCGGCCTTTAACATAATACTGACCGCCATTGAAACCAAACGGGCTGGCTTCCGGATAGAGTTGGCCTGAACCGCCTTGGCCCGGATTCTCATCAGGGTAATTATTAAGGAGGTTAGTGATACCGCCGATAATTTCCATATTGTCAGTGATTTGATATCCAACTTCAGCATCCATCAGGAACTCTGAGCCGACATCAAAACCATTGCCTGTATCGCGCCACGCGCCAAAATAATTGGCCCGCAACATAGTGCGCAATTTATCTTGCGTATGGTTCCATGTCAGGCTGCCTTTAACATTTGGCAAAAGATCCTCAAGCGCGCGAACACGGCCGGCACTGATCGGGTTTTGCGTACCCAGACTTGTGACGTCGGTCTTGTTATAATTTGCGGCTAGAGTGAGGTTTGAGTACCCGCTCCCCAGATCAAAGCCAAAACGACCGACAACATCAATACCTTGGGTTTTGGTGTCAAAGCTATTGGAGAAGAAGCGGAACTGTCTCAAATCATCCAGACCGACAAAATCTTGACGATTGATGGTTCCGGCCGCGTCCAAACCATTTAAGGCTGCGGCTATTGATGTGAAGGTTCCGCCGCCTGCAGCGAAATTCAAAGCTGACAGGAAGTCAACATTAGCGCCGAGCGCCACGCGTCCGTCAACTTTGATATCATAAGCGTCAATAGTCCAGCTTGATCCGCCAAAGTCAAAGGCGATACCAGCTGAAATATTGCGCGCATCTTCTGTGCCCAAAACCGGGCGGCCATTACCTTGGCTTTCAATGAAGTTTGCTGCCAATTGACCGGCTGCAGATGAAAGCGGCAATGTGCCCTGGTCCACCAACCTACCGTTTACGTTTTGCGTTGTCACATTTGTGATATTGGCTTGGCCTGATGTCGGAGCATGGAAGCCTGTTGAATAGGTGCCGCGGATACGGACATTATCATTGAGCTTGTAAAGGGCTGCAATTTTGTAATTTAGCGTATCGCCAAAGGCGCTATAATCTTCATAACGCAGAGCGCCTTGAAGGGTGAAGGCATCGGTAATGTCGGCTTCGAGATCGAGATAACCGGCATAGCTGTCCTGAGAATTGGATGAGCTGTTCGGGAAACCGCCAAAACCATTTGAGCTTGATGAGAAACATACAGAGATGTCATCAATGGCCGGGTCGTTGAATTCGATGACGCAGTCAGTTGCCAATGGTCCGAGCGCGAAGGAGTTAGGGCCGCCAGCAATAAGGTCAAATTGTTCTTTGCGGTATTCACCGCCAAAAGCGACATTCAAATCAGAGGCAAAATTCATCGGAACTGCATAAGAGAAATCTGCATTGACGATGGTTTCAATTTGCTCTTGTCCGCCGGGGATGAAATCGCGCGGCGTGTTCGGACCGAGAGACGCATTGATTGTATTCATGATGAAATAATCCGTCCGGTTCGCGCCGTGGGTGATGCTAAGATCATATCCCAGCCCGTTACCCCAATCCAGCTCCCCGCGAAGGCCGGCTGCAACGCCGAAGTCGCGATTATCGCCGCCAAAGCGCGGGACAAAGCCGCTCGCTATGGTCTCAACAAAAGAGAAGCAGTTTTGGCCAACAGCAGTGCCGCCTGATACCAGTGCAAGGATGGCAGGGTCAGGGGTTAGGTTGTCAGCGCCAAGAGGAATACCCGCCGGGCATGACAGGCCTCCGCTTTGACCGTCAAGGTCACCAACGAGGATAGATCTAACCGGCGCGGCCACAACGGCCATCGTAACGGAATCGATAAAATCATCATTAGGGTTGTTGGGATCTTCAGCCAAGTTAGGGATGGTAGCGTTCCCTGTTGCTGCGTTAACTCTTGGGCCGGCATAAACACCGCCGCGCTGACCGGTGCCATAAGGCGCCCGGTAGAAGAAGCCGCCGGTCACTTTACGCTTGGAGTAATTCCCAAAGGCATAAAGTTCCAGATGCTCATTAATTTCGAGCGCTGAGTTGGCAAAGAATTTGAAGTCATCCTCGACATCGGGTTGTCCCCAATATTGCGGAACCTCGTCTGTATATGTGTTAATTAGCCTGTTATCAGTGGTCGGTAGCCCTGCCGCGATAAATGACGCAACGTCATTGCGCTGGACTGAGCGAACCGTGCCGTTAGTATCGCCATATTCAGCCGTCAAATTGACAAAGCCCTGATCGCCGAGGGGGAGGCCGATATTGCCGGCAATACGGTAATTGTCGCCGTCGCCGTCATATGTTGAGCCATATTGGGCCTCAATCACGCCGCCTTCTGGCGCGTCTTTAAGAACGAAGTTGATAACGCCGGCAATAGCATCGGAACCATATTGCGAGGAGGCACCGTCGCGCAGGACTTCAACTTGCTTTAGAGCGAGTGAGGGCATGGCCGAGATATCAACGCCTTGCGCGCCGTCTGAAATGCCGCCGCCGAGGAATGAAATAACGGAGCCGCGATGACGGCGTTTGCCGTTAACCAGAACCAATGTGTTATCGGGCGACAGTCCACGCAAGTTAGCCGGACGAACAATCGAAGCCGCATCAGAAATGGGCTGCGCGTTAATATTGAAAGAGGGAACAGATGTGCGGAGCAAATCCTGAACGTCTGTCGCGGCGCTTCGCGTAAATTCTACACCGGAGATGACATCAACGGGCGCAGGCGTGTCCGCAGCTGAACGGGCCTTACGGCGCGTACCGATTGTGATGATTTCGTCTTCGATAACGTCGCCGGCATTTTGAGCGTATGACGGCGCGGCCATTGCGCCCGTGAGCATTGCGGCTGACGCGGAAATCGCGAGAGCAGATTTAAGTGAAAAACGTTGCATGGTTTGTCCTCTATATTATACCAATTGAGATCTGTGGGTGATCTGGTTAGGAATTTAGTTTTTTTTGCGGCAAGGACAATGATTTTACGCCATCTGATGAAATTTATTTCATATATGTGACTTTTATGACACGTTTATGCCCAAAAACCCGGCCAAACCCATGCTTCTCTAATATTTAGTTAAGAGAAAAAGAGAGTAAATGATGTTAACTTTGCGTTTGGCGACATCGTCTGACATCGAATCTATCAAGCTTCTCATGAACTTAGCGATTGTTGAGCTTCAAAAAGACTATCTGACAAAGGCCCAAATTGGGGCGTCTTTTGCCGGAATGGGGCTGGATAGTCAGTTGATTGAAGACGGCACCTATTTCTGCGTTATGGATGGAGACGAAATTGTAGGCTGCGGTGGCTGGTCGCGGCGCGCGACGCTTCATGGCGGCGATCATAGTGCGGATCGTGATGACAGCCTTCTTGATCCGGCTAAAGACCGCGCTCGTATCCGCGCCATGTACACCCATCCGGACCACACCAAACGCGGTATCGGAAAAATGGTTGTTGAGGCCAGTGAAGAGGCCGCCCGCGCCGAAGGGTTTAAGGCGCTCGAAATGGCGGCGACCCTGGCCGGAGTGCCGTTTTACCTGAAATGCGGCTATCATATTGAGTGCGAATGGGAGGATATGAACGGAGCTGTCCCCGTCCCGCTCTGCACCATGGTCAAGGTGCTCGACTAAGCCTTTTTCAAAATACGTTTCGTTGAGGCGGGGTGTGTCTCCAGCGCGGGGCCAACCCGCATCGGGCGGGGCGTGAGCTGTCCGCCGCAATTCGGGCAGATATCACCTGCACAATCTGTGCAAAAAGTGCATTCGAATGAGCAGGATACCGCTCCGCCTCGGTTCGCGGGCAGGTCTTTATCGCAAATCTCGCAATTGGGCCGCATTTTGAGCATGGCTTAATGCCCTTCTTTAAACTCAACGGCGCAATTGTCGATCAGGCGCACGCCTCTGCAATGGGCGGCGATGAGGAGCCTTGCTGATTTATTCAGATAGCCGCCTTCCAGTACTGTGAGCGAGTTCGGGCTGCGGACTTCGGCGTAATCTACGCGGCTAAATCCTGCGGACAGTAACGCATTTTTGGTTGTATCCGTGGCCATATCGACATGTTCGCCTTGCTGCATTTGCAGGGCGCAGAAGCGCATGATTTCGTTGAGGCGGCGGGCGATGGCTAGACCCTCGGCGTTGAAATATTGATTGCGGGAGGAGAGGGCGAGGCCATATTTGTCCCGCGCAATCGGCGCGCCGATAATCTTGATCGGCATGTCCAAATCCTCAACAAGGCGGCGGATGGTGGCGAGTTGTTGATAATCCTTTTCGCCGAAAACAGCGATATCTGGAGCTACACGGTTAAGCAGCTTGGTCACGATCAGAGCGACGCCGTCAAAGAATGTCGGGCGGTGATCTGTCTCCAGTCCTTCGGCCACGCCGCCGACGGTAATTTTTGTCGCGTGATGGGCATTATACATCGACTCGCCCTTGGGGATGTAGACGAGATCAACTCCCGCCTCTTGCAGCATGGCGACATCGGTTTTTTCTGTGCGGGGATAGGCTTCGAAATCCTCGCCGGGAGCGAATTGGGTTGGATTGACGAAAATCGAGACGATAACGCGGTCGGCTTTCTTTTTGGCAAGTTTTACCAGCGTCATATGGCCGGAATGCAGTGCGCCCATGGTCGGGACAAAGGCGATTTTTTTACCGTGTCCGCGATAGTCCCAGACCCGTCCGCGCAATGTGCGCTCCGTGCGAACGATCCTAATTTTTTCTGACATCAGTTGCCTCTTAGTTAGAGGCAACTATCAAGCACCCTGCGGACAAATTCGCAAGCGCTTTACAGGCGGATTGCGCCTGCGTGACGGTTAGCCCCTCATAACGGGCGCGGTAGAGCGTTTGGCTGTTCCGTGTCAGCGGCTTAACATGGGCAGATTTCGCTGTCAGGCCGTGCAGCCCTGTCACGGCGTCGAGTTGGGCTTGAGCGTCCATTTCCCGCCGAAAAGCGCCGATTTGAATGGCCCATTTATCATCCGTGGCGTGCTTGGAGAGGCGAATGGGAGTGTCTCCGGTCACAACGGTAAGGGGGCGGCTGTCCCGTCCGCGCAATCTTACAGCCTGAGTCACGGCGATTTGAGGTTCTTTGATGTCCGGCACGGGCTCGCGAACAATGTTAACCGGCGGCAAGGAGGCTGCCGGCGCGACGCCCATGACGTCAAAGCCGCGCTCGACCAAATCCTGCATATGGGTATTGCGCGATTTCCCGCTCGCTCCGCCGAGGACAACGGCGATCAAGCGGCGGCCATCGCGCTGCGCTGAAATAATCAGGTTATAGCCGCTGGCCCGCGTATAGCCGGTCTTGAAACCGTCGACGCCTTGGAGCCAATGCAGCAGGCCATTTGTATTTTTATACGTGCGGCCCCTGTAGGAAAAATGCGTCTGGCCGAAATAATGATAATAGCGGCGATGGTTATTGAGGGTATTGGAAGCCAATTTGGCCATATCCCGCGCCGTGGTTTTCTGTTCGGGATGGGGCAGGCCATTGGCGGTCTTAAAGGTGGTGCTGACCATGCCGAGACTATGGGCTTTTGCTGTCATGAGGCCAGCAAAGGCGGCTTCGGAGCCTGCAAGCCGTTCGGCCAAAACTACAGCCGCGTCATTGGCACTTTTCACGGTCAGCGCCTGTATCAGGTTTTCAACCGTAATGACCTGTCCGGTTTTAAGACCTAGTTTTGAGGGGGGCGTTCGAGCCGCATTCGCCGAGACCCGCACAGGCTCATTAAGTTTAAGCGTTCCAGCATTAAGCGCGTCAAAGGTTAGATATAAAGTCATCACTTTGGTCAGCGAGGCCGGGTAACGCGCCTCGTCAATTTGCCGAGCATGGATGATTTCCAGCGTGTCGGCATCGACAATGATAGAGGCATAACGCCGCTCAGCCGCAAAAGCCGCGCCGGAAAACGCCCAAAAGAGCAGGGATATGATGAAAAACCGCAACACAAAACGGGCATAAAGCCGAGAGGGTTTAACTATAGTTAACGCGCGTTAAGAATTGCTGTGATTTAGCCGAGTTTTTCAAAGGTTTCGATACAGGCTGCCGTAGTTTGCGCCATGCCAAACCGGGTAAAACGTTGAATAGTATCCAGATAACAATTATTGTCATATGTTGCGGTGGCGTCTTGGGCCAATTTTACCCGGTAGCCTAAATCCAGAGCCACCCGCGCTGTTGTTTCAACGCATTCATCTGCCACAAACCCGCATATAAAAACATGTTGAATGCCCATATTTCGCAATGTTGAATTAAGATTTGTGCCGGAAAATGCGCCGCTGGCTGTTTTTGTAATAACGATTTCCCCTGGCTTGGGCTTGGTTTGCGGTAAAAATTCTGTGGTTTTATCACCGGGCGCAAATGTCCATCCCATAGAGCGGTGGAAAGGGCCTGTATCGCGGGCGTTGCCGCAAGAGGATTGTATTTTGATATGGATAGGCGCAATGCCGATATTTCGGGCCGTGTCTAACAGGGCTTTGGCGTTAATAAGCGCGCCTTCGAATCTTTCCCGATAATCGGCTAAGGCTTTTTCTATATCGGTTTTGGCAAGGCCGGCGGCTTGGGCTGTTTCCTGTAAATAATCCGGCGTCGACAAATATTGTATATCCACAAGTAAAAGAGCAGTATCCTGCGCTGTTGGCACGGGCGGCGTAACGATTTCCCCATATGAGGTCGCCAATACGTCATATATTCCAATCTCAGACATTCGGGTCTCCGTTTTAGTTATCAACCATACAGGCCTTTAAAGTAACCGCAAACTACAATCTCGCCCTTTTCATCGCGCCTGTTAGTCCCTAACTTATAGCGAATGAGTGAATCGGAATATATCTTGATAGCAGGTCCTGAAAAGGACGATGCTGACGGCGCGGGGACAGAACGCGGCGTTGCTACCAAAGTGCGGCCCAAGACCAAGAAGCCGTCTATGTGGCGCGTGATTTTGATGAATGACGACTATACGCCGATGGACTTTGTTATTTCTGTCCTGATCGGGATATTCAAAAAATCCCAAGAAGAGGCGACGCAGATCATGCTATCTGTACATCAATCAGGCATTGGCACATGCGGGGTCTATACATTCGAAGTCGCAGAGACCAAGGTGGCGCAGGTCATGGACGCCGCCAAACGCGGTCAACATCCGCTGCAATGCACTCTTGAAAAGGCATGAGAACGACACGACATATAAGGTCTGCCCTTAGGGGCCGTGAAAGGACAAGATAATGGCATCATTTTCTCCGGTATTGGAAGAGACTATCCACCGCGCGCTGACGCTGGCCTCCGACCGTAAGCATGAGCTTGCCACTTTGGAGCATCTCTTGCTTGCTCTGCTCGATGATAAAGACGCCGCCGCCGTTATCACGGCTTGCGATGTCGATATCGAGCCTTTGCGTGCCGACGTCATGCGTTATCTCGACGAAGACCTCGCCTCGCTCACGGTTGAAGATTTCGAAGAAGCGCGCCCGACCGCCGGTTTTCACCGCGTCATCCAGCGCGCCGTTATTCATGTGCAGTCATCTGGCCGCGAAGAAGTCACCGGGGCCAATGCGCTGGTTGCGCTCTTTGCCGAGCGCGAGTCCCACGCCGTTTATTTCCTGCAAGAGCGGGATATGACGCGCTATGACGCGGTCAATTATATCAGCCACGGTATTTCCAAATCCGGCGAAAGCACAGTCGCTAAGCCTATTCTGGGCGCAGACGACACTGCCGGGGATGAGGCTAAGCAAAAAGATCCGCTGGAAGAATATACTGTCAACCTGAACCAAAAAGCGAGGGACGGCGATATTGACCCGCTGATCGGGCGCGACGAAGAAGTCGAGCGCTGCATCATGGTGCTGTCCCGCCGCCGTAAAAATAATCCGCTTCTCGTCGGCGACCCCGGCGTAGGCAAAACCGCTATTGCCGAAGGCATTGCCCGGCGTATCGTCAATGATGATGTCCCGGATGTGCTGCTGGACGCGACGATCTTCTCGCTGGATATGGGCGCTTTGCTGGCCGGTACGCGTTACCGCGGAGATTTTGAAGAACGGCTGAAAGCGGTGATGAATAAGCTGCAAGAAACCGATGGCGCAATCCTGTTCATTGATGAAATTCACACCATTATAGGCGCAGGCGCAACCTCCGGCGGGGCGATGGATGCTTCGAACTTGCTCAAACCCGCACTTCAAAGCGGTAAACTCCGCTGCATGGGCAGCACGACCTATCAAGAATATCGTCAACATTTTGAAAAAGACCGGGCATTGGCCCGCCGCTTCCTCAAAATTGATGTCTCGGAACCGTCCATTGAAGACAGTATAAAAATCCTCATGGGGCTGAAGCCTTATTTCGAGGAATTTCATAAGGTCAAATATAGCAAGGAAGCCATTCAGGCTGCGGTTAACCTCTCCGTGCGCCATATCACCGACCGTAAACTCCCCGACAAGGCGATTGACGTCATCGACGAAGCGGGCGCGCGCACCAAATTGGTCGAAGAGAAGAAACGCAAGAAAAATATCGGCCTTAAAGAGATCGAATATGTCATCTCTAAAATCGCCCGCATCCCGCCAAAGTCTATTTCGCGCGATGACGAAAAAGCGCTGAAATCTCTGCCAATGGATATTAAGCGCATGGTCTTCGGGCAGGATAAAGCCATCGAGCAAGTCGTGGCCGCGGTCAAGCTCGCCCGCGCGGGCCTGCGCGAACCTGATAAACCCATCGGCTCTTATCTCTTTGCCGGGCCGACTGGCGTGGGCAAGACCGAGGTTGCCAAACAGTTGGCCTTGACGCAGGGTCTCGAATTGCTGCGCTTTGATATGTCCGAATATATGGAGCGCCATACCGTCTCCCGTCTCATCGGTGCGCCTCCCGGCTATGTTGGTTATGATCAAGGCGGATTATTGACGGACGCGGTTAATCAAAACCCGCATTCTGTGCTGCTGCTTGACGAGATCGAAAAGGCGCATCCGGATATCTATAATATCTTGTTGCAGGTGATGGATAACGGCTTTTTGACCGACGCCAATGGCCGCAAGGTCGATTTCCGTAATGTCATTCTCATCATGACCACTAATGCCGGCGCGGCGGATGCGGCTAAGGCCGAAATCGGCTTCGGGCGCGGCCTGAAAGATGATGAGCAGGACGCCGCGATTAAACGCCGCTTCACGCCGGAATTCAGGAACCGTCTTGACGCCACTGTCAGTTTCTCGGCCCTCACGCCGGATGATATTGGCAAGGTCGTCGATAAATTTGTGATTCAACTTGAAGCGCAACTCACTGAGCGCAAGATCGAATTTGAACTGTCCAAAGGCGCCAATCACTGGCTTGCTAATAAGGGCTATGATAAACGCTACGGCGCAAGGCCGCTTGCGCGCACGATACAGGAATATATCAAAAAACCGCTGGCGGATGAGATATTATTTGGCAAGCTAAAACAGGGTGGCCTCGTTAAAGTCGGCGTTGACCGCAAGAAGGAAAACCTCACCTTCAAAATTGTTCCGCCCGCCAAGCTCAAGATCGAAGGCCGAAAAGGCGGTAAGGGGTTGCCGGCTCCTAAACCGACTGAGGATGCTTAATTAAATAATTGGCCCCGCTTTATGCGGGGTTTTTTATGGGGAGATAATATGGAAGACGAGCCCAAGAAATCCGCCTCTAAAAAACTTGGCAAAGCCGCGGTTGAGGGCGGTAAAAAAGCCGCTGAAATAGCCGACCGTGCGGCAACGGTTGCCGAAGGTGCCAGTAATGCTTTCGGCGCAGTCAAATGGGTTGCCATTGCCGTTGTTACTCTAACTTTTGCAGGCGGCGGCTATGCTATTTACAAAGCCGTTTCCGTCCCGGCCAAGGCGGTCGGCAATGCCGTAGAAGGTGTCTCGGACGCAGTGAAATCGGGCAGCGAAAAAGTCAAAGATAGCAGTAGTGCCGCATTAAACCGCCTTGTCATTCCGGTCAGCGACCCGGCGCGCCTCAACAACCTCTCCGAAGCCGCGTTTGAAAGCCTCTCGGCCATGGGGGTAACAGAGCCGGAAGGGATAAAAGACCGCTTGTTCCGCGCCAAAAATTTCAGCGGAAATGAAGGCCGCATCTGTGATCTTAGCGTCGATTTCGGCAATGGCGCCATCCCGGTAGTCATCGCAGCCGATAATGAAGCCTATGCCACCTCAAAAGCGCTAGGATCCAAAAATGACCGCCTCATCCGCATGCTGCTTACGGCAGGGGATGATACGATCGGCCTAAGGACGGAATGGGACGCAGAGGCGGGCGGATGGGCGATGAAATGGAAAGCCACAACGCTGAAGAAGCCCGTAGAGGATTACGTCGCGCAAGAGCGGGTGCTGGACGTGCTGGAAGCAGCAGCGCCGGGGTGTGAGTGAGTAGTCGGGAATGACCGATAAACTCGGAACCCCTCATCCGGCCACCATTCATGCCCGCGAAGGCGGGTACGGCCACCTTCTCCCCATGGGAGAAGGGCAAGTTACGGGAGCGTCTTCGCCACACTCATCCTTCTCCCATAGGGAGAAGGTGCCGACAGGCGGATGAGGGGCCCGTAACTCCCCCTTCGAGACGCCGCCTGCGGCGACTCCTCAGGGTGAGGGAATGAGCCAAAACAAACCTCATCCTGAGGAGCCAGCCGCAGGCTGGCGTCTCGAAGGAAAGGGATGGCGAGGCTTATCAGGCGGCCTGCATAAACCGCTTGCGGTAACTCATGGGGCTGATGCCTAGGCCTTGTCTGAAATGATAGCGTAGCGCTTCTGTGGTGCCAAAACCAATGTTGTAGCTGATGGCGTCTATCGACAATGTTGTTGTCTCCAGCAGCAAGCGGGCCTGTGTGATGCGTTCTGAGGTCACCCATTTGATTGGCGATAATCCGGTTAATTTTGCAAATCGGCGCTGAAATGTTCGCCCGCTCATCCCCGCTTTTTCGGACATGGAACTTACCGTATGGTTATCGCTTAACCGTTGACGGATATCGTCGAGAACTGCCGATAATCGGTGGGCTTCCTGTGTTTTTGGCACGGGCTGTTCAATATATTGCGCCTGATCGCCTTGCCTATGGGCGGGCATAACCAAGCGGCGGGCGACTGAATTGGCAATCTTGGCGCCGTAATCCTTGCGCACTAATTCCAGACAGGCATCAATCCCGGCGGAGCTTCCGGCAGAGGTCATAATGTTGCCGTCTTGACTATAAAGTTTATTCGATTTTACCGTAATATTGGGGTATCGGGCGGCAAGGTCGGCGGCATATCGCCAATGGGTGGTCACGGTTTTTCCGTCCAGCAGCCCCGAAGCCGCAAGCACATAGACCCCGGAACAGATTGATAAAATCCTGACACCGCGCTTATCGGCGGCTCGAACCGCCTCGCAGATCACCTCAGGCACCGGCGCGTCCTTGCCCCTCCAGCCGGGAATGACCAGTGTTTCAGCCCGGGCTAAGGCCGCTTTGGTGCCGCTCGCTTCAATTTTCAATCCGCCGCTTAGCCGCAACGGCCCGGCTTCCAGCGCAACAGGCTGAAAATCATAAAGAACGCGACCTAGTTCAGGCCGGGCGAGGCCAAAAATTTCGGCTACAATGCCATATTCAAAGGCGCAGAGACCGTCATAAATGAGAGCGGCTACGCGGTGCGGTCTATGCGGGTGCGGCTTTAAATTTAACTTTGTCATGATTTCCCTGTCATTTGGCCGAAATACATATGGCGGTTTTTATGTGTTCACAGGATTATAGCCATATTACTCAGGAGAGCAAGATGACGATTGATCCAAAATTACTAGACGCCGTCCAGACCTATTTCGACGCGCTGTATCATTGCGATACCAAACTCCTCAATTCCGTGTTCCATGAGGCCTCAAGCCTGTTTGATGGGGATGAGGGCAAGATATTTGCCGAGCCGATTATCAGTTTCAGCGATGATGTCGGCGGGAGAACCTCGCCGGCCAGTAAAGGACAAACCCGCGAGGACGAGATATTAATGATAGATTTTTTATCCCCGATAAGCGCCGTTGTGAAAATAAGGTTGCGCGCCCATAAAAACATATTTGTGGACCATTTGTCTTTTGTGAAAGGAGAGCGGGGCTGGAAAATTGTCGCCAAAATCTGGCATCTTGAAAGCCTGTTTGAAGGTTAGGTTTACAGACGATAATCCCGAACCCCTCATCCGGCCCACCGTTCATGCCCGCGAAGGCGGGTACGGCCACCTTCTCCCCATGGGAGAAGGGCGAGTTACGGGAAATCTTGCTGCCATCCGCCTTCTCCCATAGGGAGAAGGTACCGACAGGCGGATGAGGGGCCCGTAACTTACTAATGAAATGATGTGTTTGCGGCTTGGGTGGCTCTCGAAAAACTTATGTCTTCCGGCTCATCTCATAACTCTCGTCCATCCACCTTTGCCACACCTCTTCCGGTATAGGGTCTTCTGCCGTGAATCTCAGCGTTACCCATGGCGGCTTGCTTGCTTGGTAATTATCCGGCTTGGCGGCGGCTTGTTTTTTCGCTTCCTCAAAAGAGTCCCCTAATTTGAGCATCGCCTTATAGCGGCCGCCTTGTTGCCCGCAGAAGAAGAAGGACTTTTTGCCGGTTTTGAAACTGCTCTGTGTGCAGGCCGTGCCTTGATCGACTTCGGCATATTCGCTCGCGCGTTGACGCATCGGTTTTGTGGGGTCGTTTGTGTCGGTCATGATCTGTCCCTCATTACGCGCGCGATGATGGCACATTAGGCTATAAGGGTGAAACGTGATACTATGTTATTATCGTTTTTCAATAAGGAATTGACATTTCTGCCAAAATACCTTATCGAAAAACAATAATAAAGGAGACTCTCATGCGTTATTCAAATATTCTTGCCGCCAGCCTGTCTGCGGCTCTATTGCTTTCGGCGTCTTTGGCCTCGGCCCATGAGGTGGATGATAAAGACCATGTCAAGGAGACTCACGATCTGTCTGGTTTTTCCAAAATCGAGGTTGTCGGCATCTATAAGCTCGACGTTCAGGTCGGCGGAGAATTCTCTGTTATGACATCCGGAAAAGCCAAGGATGTTGAGCATATGGACATCTATGTCAAAAACGGCACGCTTGTGCTTGGCACAGATGACGAGAAGAAAAGCTGGAATATGGGCAGGAAGAACAATAATCACGGCATTCGCGCGGTTATCACCATGCCGTCTTTAAATGGTCTTGAGGTGGCGGGCATAGCCACGGGCGAAATTACCGGCATCGACAGTAAGCGCTTTGAAATCGAAGTCGCGGGCATTAGCGATTTGACCTTTGAAGGCACTTGCGGAACGCTCGAAATGGATCAAGCGGGTATCGGCAAAACCGATGCAAGCGATTTGAAATGCGAAGATGTGAATGTCGATCTGGCCGGGATGGGCGAGCTTAAAGTCTATGCCAGCGAGTCGGTTGACGCCGACGCGGCGGGCATGGGCCAGATCGAAGTTTACGGCAATCCCGAAGATGTCAGAAAGAGCAAAACCTTCATGTCATCGGTTAAGATAAAATAGGCCGGTCTGACCGAAACTAGCCGCAAAATACGCGCCATAGGCGAGTCCTCCAATTTCCTGTGGATGAAGGCCCGACTTATCCACAGCGGGGGCGTCTTGCCCTTGCCCTTATTCTGCCCAGCCGCTTTGTTGCGGGTAACTTAAATGGGATGAATAGGGGATTGTCGTGGGCTTACAGAATACGGATATGGCGCAAGCCGAGAACGCGCATGTATTAGTCATCAATCAAGATTGCGAGACCGATCAACTCTTGGTCAGCCTGTGCCGCAATGGCAAAAAATGGCTCTCGCCCGTTGGCTGGACGGATCAACAAAAAGTGACCTTGCTGGATTGCCGCTCTGTTGCCGGGACGACAGAGATCGATATTCCGGCAGAATTCGCCCGCGATATAAAACCCGGCGATATGCTGACCTTGAAATGCTCCGAGCTGGACCTGGAAAAAGAGATTATCTGGGAAGAGTCGAACATTATCCCGCGCGCAGATATTTCCAAAGCCGTTTCGGGCGGTATCGCGGGGAGTTTGCTCTCTCGTTTTATCTCTTCCAAGGATGCGGGGGCAGAGGATACGCGCTCCGAAGTTGAACGCCGCGCCGAAGACGCTCACCGCGCTGCCGAAACCTATAAAGCCAAAATGGAAGCCGCGAGCGCCGCGAAAGATGACGCCCAGCGCAAAGCCTTAGAAGCGGCCCGCCGCGCCGAAGAGGCGCTGAAAGCCGAAGCTGACCGCATTGCCGAAATGGAGCGCGCGGCCAAAGCCTTTGAAGAAGCCGAACGGTTAGAGCAGGATGAACTTCGCCGCGTCGAAGAAGAACGCCTCGCCGAAGAGATGCGCCTTGCCGAAGAGGCCCGCAGGATCGAAGCCGCCCGTAAACGCGAAGAACGCACCCGCTTTGAGGCCGAGCGTAAAGCCGCGCTGGAGCGCTATATCACGGCGCTGGACGTGACGCAGAATGAAGAAAAGCGCCTGAAAGACCGACTTGGCCGTCTCGAAGCCGATGCGAGAGACTTGTCTAAGCGAAATGCTGAACAGCAGGCTGAGCTAGTTAAATCCAAAGAGATCTTAGCGAAAAAAGAAGGCACCGTGAAAACGCGCCGCAACAGTTTTGAAAAAGTGCAAAGTGATCTGACGCTTTTAAGTTCTGATGTGTCCGGCTTGCAGTTCCAAACTGAGGCGCTGACCACCGATAAACAGGCGCTCTCGATGCGTCTCGCCCAAGCTGATGCAGATTATATCCAAGCACAGAAAGAGGCGGAAGAGGCCATCGCCCGCGCCGACATCAAGCGTAGTGATCTGGAAATCGTGCGCCTTGAGGACAGCGATATGTCAGCCCGCCTTGGCAGCCTGACAGAGGCGTTTGAAAGCCAAAGCCGCAAAGTCAGCGATACGGCGGTCAAAACCCAGCAACTACAATCCAAATTCGAAACCGCGCAGGCAGCCTTGATGCAGACCTCTCTGGACGTTGACGCGATGGAGCGAGACCAAGAGGCATTGACAGAAGTTGACCAGACTCTGCGATTGGAAATGGAAGCCACGCAGCAAGCGATTGAGGATACACAAGCCCGCGAAACGGCGCATCAAGCTGCGATTACCCATCTGGAAGCCGGCGGCCGCCCGGACGAGGTTGAAGACATTGCCTATGACAGCCCGACCCTGAAAACCGATCTCGACGCCGTCAGCCCTGAATGGGAAGACAGCGAAAAGACAAGTGGCCGTTTCTTTGGCCGAATGCGGCGAAATTTCAAACGCGAGGCAGACCCCGAAATCAGCATCGCGGTGGAAGATGTGGCGGATGTTAAAATGGAGGCTGACAGTTCAGAGAATGCCCCCTTTCCGGCGACAATTCCGCAAGAAACCACGCCGCAAATAGATGATATAACCGCTGATGTTATTGAAGCTGAAATTGAGGTTGAAAGCTTCTTTCGCCGCAATAGCACCAGCCTGATTGCAATAGGCGCCATTATCGGCGGCATCGCCATTATCGGCGGTGGCTATGCTCTCAACAAGGCTACGCCGCAAAAACTCGCAGTCAAATCCAGCATGCCAACCCCGACACAAGTCGCAAGCGCAGTAACAATTATCGATCCTGCAATGGCTCCGGTGATTGAAACACCGAAAGTTGAAACTATCAGCGAGGCGGAAAAAGTGGCGGCGCTTGAGCTGCCCGTTATGGCGATTCCTAATCTGCTCCCGGTTGGCGACAGTCAGGCGACAGCTAAACCCGCCGCAAAAAAAACTATTGCCAAAAAACCTGTAATCCAAAAACCTGTCGTTAAGACAGCCTCTATTGCGGCCCAATCTGCTCCGGCAAAACCGGCAAGAAACTATCCCGAACTGACCAAGGATGTTCAGACGCGGCTAACAGCTCTGGGGTTTTATACGGGGCCGGTTAATGGCCTCCAGACAACGGAAACGAAAACCGCGATCAAAGAGTATAAAACGATTTATGATCTTGCTGTTGACGAGACCATTTCGGGGGTCTTTCTTACCTCGCTGAAAAAGACCGAGCGTTTGCGCGAGGAGGCTCTTACAGTGCCTGTGGCTGCGCCTGTTATAACTGAGCTTGTTGTGGAAACGCCAGCGGTTCAAATAGCAGAAGCCGCTCCGACGATTGTGCTATATGATACGCTAGCTGCCGTGCCGGTCACGCCTGTTGCTACGGATATTTTGCCGGCGTCCTCGCCCAATATAGCAGAAGCCGCACCTGAAGTTACGCCCCTCTATTCGTTGCCTATCGACGCGCCTCCGGCCATTGCTGAACCAGAGGTTACGCAAGTGGCCAGCGCGCCTGTGATTGCGGCACCTGCGACTGCCCCTGTGGTTGAGAACGTCATTGTTGAGGCTAAGGAGACAAAGGCAGCACGGGCGAAATACCCTAAGGCGGCTGAGCGCCGGGATTATTATGTCGATGTCGCCATTACAGTGGCATATAATATTGGCGTTGAAGGCATGGTTTCAGATATCACCATCCTGAGTAATGATCATAGCGGGCGCTTTAATGAAGAGTTTGAAAAAGAAGCAAAAAGGGCCGTGCAGCGCCTGCGCTATTCCCCCCAAACCGTGAATGGGGAGCCCGTTGCGGTGACAGGCAAAACAAAACGGATTGTTTTTCGAGCCGAATAGACTAAATATGGACGATGACTTCCAATTTGGACATCGCGCTTTTTCCCTGTTTATCGGATAATTACGGCCTGCTGATCCATGACCGGGCCAGCGGCGAGACGGCGGCGATTGATACGCCGGAGACTGCCAAAATCGAGGCCGCTTGCGAGCAGCGCGGTTGGACGTTGACCCAGATTTGGAACACTCATCACCATCCCGACCATACTGGCGGCAATCTCGCCTTGAAAACCCGCCACGGGCTGACCATCATCGGCCCGGACCAAATCAAAGGCCGCATTCCGGGGCTGGATAAAGGCGTTTCGGGCGGTGATAAATTTAGCTTCGGCGCGCATGAGGTGCAGGTCATCGCCACGCCCGGCCATACGCTGGATCACATCATCTATTACGTGCCCGATGCCAATGACGGTAAGGGGGCCGCCTTTGTCGGGGATACGATTTTCGTCCTCGGCTGCGGGCGCTTGTTTGAAGGCTCGCCTGAACAAATGCACGCCAGCTTGCAAGCGATTGCCGCGCTTCCGGACGAAACCAAGCTTTATTGCGCCCATGAATATACGCTCTCAAATGCGAAGTTTGCCGTGACCGTGGAGCCGGAGAATAAAGCCCTGCTGGACTATATCAAGGTCGCCAAAATCTTGCGGGAAAAGGGCGGGCCAACTGTGCCGACAAGTGTCGCAGCGGAAAAAGCGGCCAATCCTTTTGTCAGGGCCGCAAGCGCCGAAAGACTAGGCCAAATCCGGGCGGCCAAGGACAGGTTTTAATGGCGGAACCTACGACAGAGATCATTGCATCATCCACTTTGACCTGTTCTGAATGCGGCCATAAATCCACCGACATAATGCCAACCAATGCCTACCAATATTACTATGATTGCAAAGGCTGCGGCGCAGTTCTAAAACCGATACGCGGGGATTGCTGTGTCTATTGCTCCTATGGCGACATAAAATGCCCGCCCATTCAGGAGGGCGGGGGCTGTTGCGCGTAATGAGGAGGAAGGGCTGACATACCCCTCACAAAGCCCTATTCTCGGCACCCGCCTGCGCGGGCATGAACGGAAGAGCTGATAGGCTTATCGTGGATTTGCCGTCGTTCATTCACTGCCTCCAACGCAGGGTATTTCGGCCCGGCCCTACCGGAGTGTCCGGGAACATATGGGGGTGAATGAGCTGGTTCTCCACCCCTGCCATTGCTGTGAAGGCGACAACCTATCTCCCAATAATGCGCTTGTCTAAAATCCCGGAGGTAGATTGCCTGCGCTCTGCGTACCCTTCGGACGAGGTCCAGTAAGGACAAGGTTGGAGGTAAACTCCCGTAAGAATTTAGTATTTTTCAAGAAAAAACACTAAGCCGTTGACGATAATCGTGGGATGTGAGAGCGTTTAAAAATAAAAGAGAAGCTTTATGCGCATTCGGCACATTGAAATATTTTATGCCGTTTACCGAAATAAAACAATTAGTGCCGCTGCTCGTCGATTAAATATATCACAACCTGCAGTCAGTAAAGCACTCCGCCATGCCGAAGACCAAATTGGGTTTTCTCTATTTGTTCGTACAGGCCGCGGGCTGGAGCCAACCGAGCAAGCACATATTTTATATGAAGAGGTAAGTAAAGTTTATGCTGGTATTGCCAGAATTCAGCAAACCAGCAAGGATATAAAAAGGACTCTAAGTGGTCAATTAAAAATATCGACGGTCACAGGGCTGAGTTATGAAATTTTACCGCGAACAGTGGCCCATATAAGTAAATCCCATCCAAATACTGCTTTTGAATTGCAAACTTTGCATTATGGCGATTTAATAACGTCGTTAAGGGAATTTGATACCCATATCGGATTAGTTTTTGAAGCCCCTAGCCATGCGGGCCTTGTGCGAAAGCAGATGGGTACAGGTGAATTTTCCTGTGTTTTTCAAAAACACAAAATTAAATTATCAACGGATCGTATCTCATTAGAACAAATTGTTGATCAAGATGTTATTTCTCTAAATCCCTCGGGGCCACTTGGTGGTAAACTTTGGGAAGAAATTAATAGTGCGAATGATGGATTTCATGCCGTAGCAATTGCTGAATCTTGTTTTGTAGCAAAAAGCCTAGCGGCATGTGATGTCGGCATTGCCATTGTTGATGAGTTTACAGCTAATGCTCCTGGGTTTTCAAATCTAAATCATGCAAAACTTAATCCGCCAATTGAGTTTGAAGTTAATGCACTTTACTTGAAGTCTCGCCCGCTTTCTAATGTGGCAAAGGCTTTTTTACGTGATTTTAAAGCCGAATTAAAATTATGGCAAAAGCGCTGATGTGTTTTAAGGAAGTAATGGGTATAACTATAGGTTATAGGCTTAGTGGCATATTGACATATTTATACTGAAAAACATCCTTTAATCTTGGGTTTCAAGTTACCAAGAACTTGCGATTCACTGACTCAGATTAAAGGGAAATCATGACCACCAAAGCAATTAAGAAATCACTCTGGCTTACGGCCGCAATTATACCAATGGCTTTGCTTGTTCCCGCAATGGCTGCTTTTGCGCAAACAGGGGAGACACGTGTCGAGGATGAAATTGTTGTGACGGGTTCACGTATTCGCCGCTCAAACATTAATACAGCTATTCCTGTTCAGGGTTTGGATGTCGCCGAAATTCAATCCAGCGGCACCGTAGATTTGGGGGAGGTTCTTACAGAAATACCCGGCGTGGACTTTAGTTTATCGCCGGAAAGCACTGGGCTTAGTACACAAAATCCGGGACTAAGCACAATTAGCCTGCGCGGTCTTGGCGGCGACCGTACTTTGACTTTGATCAACGGGCACCGCGCCATATCCAATAGCGGCAATGGGGAGCGGGTTAGCTTGCAAACCATACCTACCGGTTTTGTCAGGAAAGTCGAAGTGACCACAGGTGGAGCCTCGGCCATTTATGGTGCAGATGCCATTTCCGGCGTTGTCAATATTTTGCTTCGCGAAGACTTTGACGGCATTAAGGCAGGCTATCGTTACGGCAAGGCCGACCGTAGCGGCGAGCAGGAAAACACCGTAAATCTAACCTTAGGCAAAAATTTTAATGATGAGCGCGGCAATGTCATGATTGGGTTCACTTATGATGACGAAACGGCCGTATTTGCAGATGGCACAAGACCTGAAAGCATTGCAGCGGTTGATTTTGAGGGCGGTGACGACGTCTTTGGTATCAATCTCAGCTCGAACCTTCCTGGGGGCCGCTTTGAAGGTGATGATGCTTGGAATATTGGCGGCGTCTGGTTTAACGACCAGTCATTAGTGCCGCCCGATGGCCGTGTTCCCAGTGTTGGATTTGAAACAGATTTAGATGGATTTAACCTAAGGCCGGGCCGGACATTATCGCCAGCTGTCGAAGTCATTTCTGGTGCCTTGAAAGCGGATTATGATTTATCGTCGAAGGTAACAGCATTTGGAGATATATATTTCACTAGGGTCAATACAACATCGGTCAATGCCGCAAGATCCGCCAATAGCGGCACGGACATTGGCCCGGCAGGTGCCTCTATTGATATTGGCAGCATGTCATCCAGCCACCCTTTTATTCCACCAGAAGTGGAAGAAACCCGCCGCGGGAGCGTAAGCTGGCGCCGTCGGTTTAATGAAGTCGGCAATACATTTAAAGAAAATGAACGCGACACTTTGCGCTCTATGGTCGGGCTGAAAGGGTTTCTTGAAAATGATTGGGCTTGGGATGTTCACGCCACATATGGTACATTTAACCAAGAGCAAACCCAGTTTAACTCTGTCAATTATCAAAAAATTCGTAATGCCCTTCGTATTGAATCCGATGGTAATGGCGGATATCAATGCACCGATGCAGATGCGCGGGCAGATGGCTGTGTGCCGCTCAATATTTTTGGTGAAGGCTCCATTACGCAGGAAATGGCTGACTACATCCGCTATACCGGGCGAGTAAACCAAGACCGCACGCAATATACATTTGCCGGTAATATTAATGGCGATGTATATGAATTGGGCGCAGGCCCTATTAAAGCTGCCCTTGGCTTTGAATACCGCAAAGAAAAACAAGACACGATAGGCGACCCTGATAATGTTCTTGAAGAAACCAGTGTTTCCGTCATTCCCAACCTTAGCGCCAGTTTTGATGTCGCAGAAGCTTACGGCGAACTGGACATTCCTCTGTTTTCCGATTCGGGCGTAGGGGATGTATCACTTCAACTTGCCGGACGGGTTGGTGATTACAGCACCATAGGCACGATTTTCAGCTATAATGTCGGCGGTAGTTGGTCGCCAACCCCGGATTTCCGTGTTCGCGGGCAATATTCACGCTCCCAGCGTGCTCCCAATATTACCGAATTCTTTTCCCCTCCGCGGGGTGACTTTGATGACCTTGATGATCCGTGTGCGGGCCTGAATGCGGACGGAACGGGCCTTGCGTCTGCGGTTGTTACGACTAATTGTTTATCCGAGACAGGCCTCCGGGCTTTCTTCGCCAATCCCGATAATACCGGACTGGCCTTTGAGGGTGATGATAATATTTTCGGCCCAAATGCCGGCAATAACCAACTCAAAGAAGAAACGGCAGATACCTTCACGATAGGTGCTGTTTTCACGCCGCAAGCTTTGCCGGGCTTTTCTTTCATAGCTGACTATTACCGCATTGATATTGATGGCGCGATTGGTCAAGTTTCAACGCAAGATACAGCTGACTTATGCTATCAAGCGGCAGACTTTCCCAATAACCGGTTTTGTAATGTGATTACAAGAGACGCGTCCACGGGTGATGTTGTGGAGATTGTTAACCGTGATGAGAATCTAAATAACCGTCTTGTCGAGGGCATAGACGTCAGTATTAATTATGATTTTGAGCCCCTCTCTTTGCCGGGTGAATTTGATGTTAGCTTTATTTACAATCATACCTTTACCAATCAGACAGTTTTTGAAGGCCTGAACGGGCCAGAGTTGAATGATTTTAATGGCGAACTTGAAAATGCAAAAGATCAGTTCCGGGCAAAGCTTGGATGGGGTTTCAACAAAGTAAAGCTAAGTTATACATGGCAATATTATAGTAGTAGCCTTGATGATATAACGTTGTCTTCCGGCGATGCAGATTACTTTAAATTTGATAGTCAATCCTATCATGATATTTATGCGCGTTATGATTTTGAGAATAAACATGGCACTGAAATCTATGCCGGTATCAAAAACCTGGCGAATGATTTAGGCCCATTTGTTCCAAGTGGATTTGGAGAAGGCAGTTCGCGCAATATTGTTACCAATGTAAACCGCCCTATAGGGCGGGAGTTTTACGCAGGCGTTCGCGTGAATTGGTAAGTGTAAAGAGACTTTTATGCATTTAGAAATATGTTGTGGAGGGGGCAACAAATTGAGAGGGCAACGTATTTAATACTGCGCCCTCTCACTGACTCTATAGATAATATGAATTTTCATCTGTAATGGAACGCCCAATATGGTTCATTGATTTTGATGCCTGCAATGAAAGAATTTATGGTATTTCTGTTTCACTCGCAATGAGGATAAATCCCTGCATTTTAAATGCTAAAACTCTAGCACTGACGGCGAAATAAATAGATCAATTCCTGCTTTCCCAAATCCGCCTATAGTCATTTCGTTCTTTCGGTTGCGGGACAGATTGCCCGCAGGGTACGCAGAGCGCAACGTTACTTGCAGAACCAGAAACGGCGCCTGTGGGTGTAGGTGTTTTGGGTAACGCCGAAATGCCCGGCCCGTTCAGCGCAGGCCGTCCACCTTTTACGGTCATGTCTCATCGGTTGCCACCAGATGGGCAGCAAAGGCTTTGGCCTACCTATAAGGCAATGAAATAGATGAAGCGCACCTTACCGCGTTGTTACAAAGATGAACACACTGTTAACATGGCTTTCAGCTTGGCCTCAACTTTGCTATGCTAGTCAGGCTTATGACATATTTTTCTTATCTTCGTGCAGGCCTTCTTAGTACGGCTTTGCTTTTGACCACCGCTTTGGCGAGCCCCGCTCTGGCTGAAAACCTTCCTGAAATCTCGCCCCGGCAAATTGCGGGCGATGTGAAAACTCAGTATAATTCCGAGACTGGCGTGCGCGAATATATCGCGCCGACCTTTGATCCTTTCGAAGAAGACAAGACCATGGCCGGTACGGCGAGCCTGCGCTCCGTCTCCAATGCGGTCGCGATTGACGGTCAATCCGTGCGCGGCGGGGCTCTGCTGGATTTGACCTTTTATTACAGCTCTCCGACATCCGACCCCTACGATATTCGCGGCTATGAAGAGGCGGTTTTTCTCTCAGGTGAATATGCGCCTGTGACCCTGCGCGATAATCGCGTGCTGGATTGCTCGGAGAAAGTCAGCGAGACGATTTATCACCATGACAGCTATTATTCGCCGTCGCTATATCTGAATTTCTACCGGCCTTACCGCCATTATGGCGGTCATTACCGTTATGGACATAGCGGCTATGGTAATCGCTATGGTCATGCCTATCGCCGTGGCCATAGAGGCTATCGCAGAGGGTCTCGCGGGCGTCATCATGACAGTTACCGCGGCCGCAGACATCGTGATAATGACGGCATTTTAGACCGCGTAGTCCGCGAAGTAACGGGCGAGGAAACAAGTCGCCGCCGTAATCGCCGCGGAGATGATGTTCACCGCGATAGAGACCGCGATGTTGTAACGCCTCGCACAGGACGCCGAAATGACCGCACGCCGCGTACACCCGTGCGGCCGAGCCGGAGAGAGATTGATAGCCGGGCTAACCCTAGGCCTTCTGTTGGCCGCAGCAATAACCCGCGCTCCCTTACCGGACGTATCGCGCGTGATGTTGAAGACCGTATAGACCGCGCAGACCGAGTCTCTCCCCGTCCTAATGCCGCTCGCCGTAATAATGGGCGCCGTAATAGCGGGCCCCGGACGACGCGCCCGGTCAGGGTTGCGCCAACACCGCGCGCGCAAGTCAGGGTTCCCAGACCTGCGCCAGCGGCAAGACCGCCTGCGCCTGCCGCAAGGCCGCCTGGGCCCACTGCACGTCCGGCTCCTGCTCCAAGACCTGCGCCCGCTGCACGTCCGGCTCCGCCGCCTAAAGCCCCTGCGGCTAGGCGTCCTGCGCGTGTTGACCGCGCCGTGGACCGCACTTTTCGCAGTAAAAACCCTAAACGGAATTTCCGTAAGGGCCTTGATTTCTTTCCCAAATCGTCAAGCTGGTCGCGCCGCGCTGTGACTAATGTAAATACGCAATGCGCCCGCGAAGAACGCCTCAGCGTGCATATTCCGCAGGAACGTCTGGACGCCTCGCGCTTTGACGGGCTGACGGTTCTTGTGCTCGATAGGGCAGGACGCGAAATCCCTGTCTATATTCCGCCTAATTATGTTGAGGGCTTCCGCCAAGCGGTTGCGCAAGGCGGTTCGGGCGGAGGCATTAAACCGACAGGTCTGCCTTATTGGGAATCCGATTCTAATCGGCAAAACCCAGCGCCGATCTACCGCGCCCCCCGGCCTGCGATAGAAACCGCGCCTTGTCCGACAGGCACGATGAAGCAAGATGACGGCACCTGCCTGACGACATCAAACACTTATGGCGGCTATCCGCGCCCTTAAATGAATGTTCCAAATCGGCACAGTCTCTGTGCTGATTTTGGCACGGCGCTCCACAATAGGCGAATAATCAGCCATTTTACGCCCTAAAAGCGAATTTTAAGCTGGCCCTAACTTGGCATGCACGTTGCAACACTTATCTTGAATGCACGAGGCCACTGACTCCCGGCCTCCAAGTGTAATTTTTGTTTCTAACAAAAAATGCACGTGTTCCCACGTTGCGGAATGTCCTCCCACGGCCCGCATCTTTGTTAGTCTTAATACTTAGACCCTGCTTCCCAAAGAGCAGGGTTTTTCTTTGGCCGCTTGACGCGTGAGCGCGGCGCATTATTATTGGTGCAAATAAGGTGAAACTCTATGGGACTTTGGGCTGCGATAAAACGCGAAACGCATTATCTTCGCGCAATGTTTCGCATGCTCGGCGCTGTGAAATCCGTGGACGCCAAGAGTAATTTCTTGATCGCGGATGAGCTGGAACTGCGCGTCGATAAATATGGCGATAATCTCGCTTTTATCGAAGATGATAAACGCTTGACCTATGATGATATGGAAATCTATGCCAACCGCGTTGCGGCATGGGCGATGGCAGAGGGCTGCACCGCAGGGGATACGGTTGCTGTCTTTGTTCGTAACCGCGCTGAATATGTCGCGATTTGGTTTGGCCTGTCCAAGGCGGGAATTATTCCGGCGCTGCTCAATTTTCAGCTTGCCGGGGCTGCGCTCGCCCATTGCCTTAATATCTCGGATGCCAAGCTACTGATCATGGATCATGAAATGACGGAACAATGGCTGGCGGCCCAGCCCGAAGTGAAAACCAAGCTCAAGATTTTCGCGGCCTTTGGCGAGGCTGACGGCTATCCCAGCTTTGATCATGCGATCTCAAATCATGTGCCTAACCGCCCGAGCAAAGATTTGCGCAAGGGTATCACGGCGGGCGAGCAGGGCATGAAGATGTTTACCTCCGGCACAACGGGCATGCCGAAAGCGGCCAAAGTCACCCATGTGCGGGCGCAAAACTATCTTCGCGGCTTTGCGGCGGGGGCAAAGAGTGGCCCCAAAGACCGGGTGATGATGGTGCTGCCGCTTTATCATGCCACGGGCGGGCTTTGCGGCGTCGGCGTAGCGCTGACGAATGGAGGGGCGGTCATTGTAAGGCCTAAATTCTCGGCTTCGAAATTCTGGGATGACGCTGTTGAGTTTAAAGCGACGGTCTTCATGTATGTTGGCGAACTTTGCCGCTTCCTGCTCTCAAGCCCGAGCCACCCTAAAGAGCGCGCCCATAATATTCGCTGGATGGTGGGTAATGGTCTGCGCCCCGAAGTCTGGCCCGGATTTGTCGCGCGCTTTAACATCCCGCATGTGATCGAATTTTACGGCGCAACCGAAGGCAATGTCAGCCTGATTAGTATTGACGGCCCTGTCGGGGCGGTCGGGCGCGTACCCAATTATGTGAAGTCAAAATTTAATTGCGATATCATCAAATATGACGTCGAAACCAATGCCAATCTACGCGGTGCAGACGGCTATTGTATCCGCACCGATGACAACGAAACCGGAGAGCTGATCGGCGAAATTCGCAATGAAGATCCGCGGTTTCGCTTTGAAGGCTACGAGACCAAAGAGGCCACGCAGAAGAAAATCCTGCGCCATGTCTTCAAGAAAGATGATGCTTGGTTCCGCACAGGCGACCTGCTTAAGCGCGATAATTTGGGTTATTATTATTTCATGGACCGGGTCGGCGATACGTATCGCTGGAAGGCGGAGAATGTGGCTACCGGCGAGGTTGCGGCGGCTTTGTCTAAATTTGCAGGTATCACCCAAGCTAATGTCTACGGCGTCGAAGTGCCGGGCTATGATGGCCGGGCGGGTATGGGGGCGATAGTTGCGGAAGAGCCGCCGGATATGAAGGCTTTGAAGGCTCATCTTGAGACGAGTCTGCCGCATTATGCGCGGCCTGTATTTCTGCGCCTATCCAGTGAATCGGAGACGACAAGCACATTTAAATTCAAGAAAACAAATCTCGTCAAAGCCGGATTTAATCCCGATAATATTTCCGACCCCGTTTATTTCGCTAATCCTGCGACGGGCGCTTATGAGCAGGTTACAGAGGATATTTACGAGAAGATATGCTCCGGCGAGGTGCGGTTATAGTCTCGCCAGATGACATATTAAAGTTCTGGTTTGACGAGGCCGGCCCCACCCGTTGGTATCAAAAATCGGATGCCTTTGACGCCGAAATACGCCTACGGTTTGAGGAAACGGCGATGACTCTGGCCGCTAATACAAAGCCTTGGACGGAGACGCCTGACGACATGCTTGCGCTTATCATTGCGCTCGATCAATTCCCGCGCAATATGTACCGCGGCACCAAGGCCGCTTTTACTTGGGATGCTACCGCGCTTAAAACGGCCACCCAAATGACGGATAAGGGCTGGGATTTGAAAATAGATCAATCCCGCCGCGCCTTTATCTATATGCCCTTCATGCACGGCGAAACCATGGAGGCGCAGAACGAATGCGTGCGGCTCTGCGACAGCCGTTTGGACACTAACAGCAATCTGCATCACGCCAAAGAACACCGCAAAGTGATCAAACGCTTCGGGCGCTTCCCGCACCGCAATGAGATATTGGGCCGCGAGAATACGGCGGAGGAAATACGCTTCTTCAAAGACGGAGGTTATTCGCCTTGAAGTTTTACGCGGCCGGAATAGATATGGTGCTGTGGTTGACGGGACAGATGTTCGACCCCACATTTGCAAGAGCTGTACAGCGCGGGATGCAATATGACCCCGCCCCACCCTATGCCGCCGAGGTCTGAAATTGATGATAAAAAAATCTGCAAGAAAACCCAAAAAAACGCCCAAAGAGTTTGCTGACGAAATGTCGGAGAAAATGCGGGCGCAGCTTGAGAAATTCCGTTTCGACCCTGACCAGATCGCTGATATTCATAATAATCTGCGCCGCATGACTAATCAGTTCGATACGCCGGGGCCGGATATGAAACGGGTGATAGATTTTAATATCCCGAGCGAAGATTACCCCGTGCCTGCGCGTCTTTATATTCCGCATAATGCCAGCGAAGAACCGGGGCCGTGTTTTATCTATTTACATGGCGGCGGATTTGTTACTGGGTCGGTCGACTCTCATGACGGCATTACGCGGCGCATTGCGTCGGGCACAGGTTACCGCGTGCTCTCTGTTGAATACCGGCTTGCGCCGCAATTCCCGTTCCCCGCAGGGCCGGATGATTGCGAGATCGTGCTGAATTGGGCCATAGAGGGATACGGGACTGACGAATATGGTATTGACCGTCATAATCTCGCGCTTGGCGGGGATAGCGCGGGCGGTAATATGACGGCCTATCTGGCGCAGAAATACCGCGAGAATTTGCGGGCTCAAATTCTGTTTTACCCGCTGATGCAACTCGTCGATTTCAAGCCGCCCAAACCGGGGCCGCAGGACTGGCTACAGCTTGGCTTTATGGCGTTAAAATTTATCGACGAGCATTATGTCGCCGAATCTGACCCCCAAGAGACGCGGCTCTCGCCTTTATTTGAGATGAATATGGACGGCCTGCCGCCGGCCTATGTGCTCACCTGCGGGCTCGACCCGCTCAGAGATGAAGGTAAATTATACGCAGATACTATGTCGTCTCACGGCGTGCCTGTGCTATATGCGCACGAGAAAATGATGCCGCATGGCTTTTTGAACTTTGCCAAAATGTTCCCTAAGGGACGCAAAATACCCCTCGATGCCGCAGATTTCCTGCGTAAATATATGGACCCTAAAGGAGCTTAACTTATGTTGAAAATCTATTACCACCCTCTCTCATTTCCATCTCTTGCGCCGGTGTTTACAGCTGAGGCGATAGGCATGGATTATGAAAAACAGCTCATTGACCTTGCGAAAGGGGAGCAATCCTCACCGGAATATTTGGCCGTAAATCCTTACGGCAAAGTCCCGGCCTTACAGGACGGCGATTTTGCCATGGCGGAAAGCGCCGCGATTATGCGCTATCTAGCGCGGCGCGAAAAATCAGGGCTCTATCCCGCTGATATTCAGCAGCAGGCCGTTGTCAATCAATGGATGGATTACGTTAATCATCACATCCGCACTAATGTCGCCAAAGTGCATTTTAACCGCTCTCTGGCTCCCATGTTTGGCATGGACCCGGATGAGCAATCCCTCGCGGACGGCCTGCGGTTTCTAGGCAATAGCCTACCCGTGATTGAGAAGGTGCTTTCCGATAATGCCTTCCTTTGCGGCGCAGATATGTCCTTGGCGGATATCGCTTTAGTGGCGGCATTAGAGCCCATTAAAATGTCCAAGATTGATATTTCAGATTACCCGACACTGACGAAATGGCTTACGGCGCGGCATAGCGAGAAATTCTACACTAATGTTCATACGCATTATGGGGCGGAGTTGGGGTTATAAAATATAGCCCGCAGAGCGCCATTTATGAGCTTGGAGAGGATTTTTATGATCCTGTCCAAGCGGCGGATTTCCCCGAAACGAAATTGCGCTACCGCGATGATGTAGCGGCGGAGTCGATTGGACTGAAATTAAATAAGCCTGATTGGGTGGAGCATTTTGGGCGGTTTAAAGCCTTGCCCGATAATCTGGCCGAGCCTCTGGCTCTGCGCTATCATGGTCATCAGTTCCAGCATTATAATCCGGATATTGGCGATGGGCGGGGGTTTCTCTTTGCCCAGATGCGCGACGATCAAAACCGCCTGATGGATTTAGGCACTAAGGGCTCTGGCCAGACGCCGTGGTCGCGGGCAGGCGATGGGCGGCTGACATTGCTTGGCGGGGTGCGGGAAGTTTTGGCGACGCGCTATCTCGAACATATGGGCGTCAATACATCGCGCAGTTTTTCGCTGATCGAAACGGGCGAGGAATTACAGCGCAGCGATGAGCCGTCCCCGACGCGCTCGGCTGTGCTGGTCAGGCTGTCTCATTCCCATATTCGCTTCGGCACGTTTCAGCGGCAGGCGTTTTTTGAGCATAAAGATAATCTTGAAAAACTGACGCAATATTGTTTGCGTCATTTTCATAAAGACGCCGAAGGGCCGGAGGGGTTGCTCCGCGCGGCCGCGATAGCCTCTGCCGATACCGCCGCGAGCTGGATGGCGGCGGGGTTTGTTCACGGGGTGATGAATACTGATAATATGAACATCACCGGAGAGAGTTTTGATTACGGCCCTTATCGGTTTCTGCCGACGCTAAAATCCGGTTTTACCGCCGCCTATTTTGATCATAACGGGCTTTATGCTTTCGCCAAACAGCCGGAGATCATGTATTGGAATCTCTCGCAATTGGCACAAAGCCTGTCGCTGATTTGCGATGATGAGAAGCTGCTGGCCGCGCTTAAACCTTACGGCCCTGCTTATAGAGACGCGCTGCGCAAACATGTTTTTCGCCGCCTCGCCATTGCGCCCAAGGATGAGGAGGCCGATGTCGCTTTCATCATGCAGAGCTTTAAATTTCTGGAAAATTCGCAATGTTCATGGCCGCAGTTTTGGCACGATTGGCAGAGCGGGGCTGGGCGGCTGAAAGCGGTTAAGGCGGGCTCTAATAAAGAGTTTTATACGGGCGAGGATTTCGCCGATTGGCTTACCGCTTTGGGCCGGTTCGAGCCTGCGGGCGAGCCGCCGCGAACGGATATCCCGGCCAGCCTGCTCTATGACGAGATTGGAGAGCTGTGGCAGCCGATTGCTGAGCATGATGATTGGTCGATGTTTAACGCCAAGCTTGATAGCTTTACGCGGAACACATAAATTTTACGCGACTCTTGAGAGGCACGGCCCTATAAGCGGGCATTGGAGGACATTATGAAATTATCACACCTGACAACATCTATTCTGGCTATTACGGCACTAACTTTAAGCGCGGGCTGTTCGGCGCAGGTAAATGCCGACGTAGCTGAGCCTGCGGTGAAGATGGCCCAGAAGGTCGATGATCATTCAGATCATGATCATGACGGCAAAAAAGCTAAAGCGGCCATGCAGGGCCAGAAACCCTCTGCCCCCGGCGCGGATATTTCCGGCATAGCTGCGGGCACTTATAAATCCGAAGATGGCCATGCCTATATTACCTTCCAATATATGCATCAGGGCTATTCCCGTCCGACAATCCGCTGGAATGACTTTGAAGCGGCGGTTACTCTTGATCCGTCTGACCCAACAGCTTCGACCTTGAGCGTCACTATCGACGCAGCCAGCGTCGATAGCGGGGTCGCAAAATTCGACACCCATATGAAGAGCGGCGATATGTTTGAGGTTGAGAAATTTCCGACCATCACTTTTACCAGCACCTCTCTCAACCAAGCGACGACAGCCACGGGGCAGCTTGTCGGCGATTTGACCATGAAAGGCATCACTAAGCCGGTTGAGCTTGCTGTGACTCTCAATAAAATAGGCGAAACCCGCGACAAGAAACCTATGTTTGGTATCTCGGCAAAAACGCAAATCAAACGCTCGGATTGGGACCTTGGCTATGCTGTGCCTTATGTCGGCGATGATGTGACGATTATGATCGAAGTTGAATTTGTCAAAGCAGACTAATTTCGATGTCGCCATCGGCCCGCTATTCAAAAATTGCGCTTCTCCTGCATTGGCTGATCGCGTTGATGATTATCGGGCTGATACTCTTCGGGCTGTTGATGACTAATCCCGATATGCCTAACCGTTTCGCGCTCTATCAATTACATAAATCCATGGGGATTTCGGTGTTGATATTGTCGTGTTTGCGATTGCTATGGCGCTTGACGCATAAGCCGCCCGCATTGCCGGAGGGGATGAAAGGCTGGGAGATTTGCGCCGCCAAATTCACCCATATAGCTTTCTACGTTATCATGATCGGCATGCCGCTACTCGGCTGGGCCATGGTCTCGGCCTCGCCGCTCGGCATACCGACGCGGCTGTTTGACATTGTGCCTTGGCCGCATATGCCGGGTATCCCGCGCGGTAAAGAATTGGAGGACGTGCTCAAATTCCTTCACGGAAATATCGGCAAAGCCACAATCGGGCTGATTGCGCTCCATATCGGCGCGGCGCTGAAACACCATCTCGTCAATAAAGACGATGTCCTAACCCGCATGCTTCCGTTTGTGCGCAAAAATGACAAGGCCGCCAAGACAAAGTGACAATTGCAGTGCTCACTTTCTTAGCCTATTAGAACAATCTTGCAGGGCGCAATCCTGATTATTTATGGTTTTAGGCGGGCGCTCCGCACACACGGAATTCAACTTCCCCCAACTTGACCGCAGCGCTACGGCCCTGCGGTTTTTCTTTGGGGCGCGGGCGACCCCGGGTGGATTTGAACCACCGGCCTCAAGATTAGGAATAATGTAGTTTATGAACGCAATTAAGTTGGACTTGTTGCTGGGCAATGATGTCGATTGTTTTCTAACAAGGATATTTATTTCTTTTGCTTTCCGCGCGCTACTTCAGTAGCCAATGCTTCGAATTTTGGGGTCCAAAACTGGCGAAACGGCGCTAACCAATTATCTGCTTCTCTCAAACCAGACGTATCTAGTCCGTAAACTCGACGGGCTCCGTCTATCGTCACATTGGCAAAACCATTATCTCGCAACACTTTCAATTGTTGAGAGGTTGCTGACTGACCAATTCCAAATTCCTCTTGGACAATACCAACAATTGCACCCGAAGATAAAGAGTCGACTGACAATAGCTGAAGAATATGACGCCTAACAGGGTCACCAAGAACATCAAAAGCGTGCATTATTCACCTGTATAAAATTTGGCAGTCATCTCAGCCATGTCATGTGCGATGTCCGCTGATTCCCCTGAAACAATATGGGCTACACCCCAATTTTTCGCGGAATTGCGTATAAAAGCTTTCCCGTTGTTGGATTCCATCCATGCGGCATTTTCTTCAGGGTTAATCACGGCCCCGTCATTTTCTAAATGATACCCTAGGGCAAGAAAGGACAACTCCCATCCAACGCCTGTCGCGCCGGGGCCATATTTCTTCCAGTGAGATTCACTATCAGCATCTTTGAGCATCACATGCTCGAGAAATAACTCAGTACCTCTTTCATTTGGTTCCAATCTCACCCTGACCCAACTCATATCGTTCCCATACTCCCATGTTATGTTTAAAGCTTTGGGTGAATCACATCGGGTAATCTTGCCGCCTGCATGACCATCGAGTTGATACCTCCCTCCGATATGTAAATCGCCACTGACTGGAAGAAACCAACGCGGTATTCGTTCATGATTAGTAAGCGCATCCCATAAATCATCAATTTCAGTCAGATATACTCGCTTTCCCGTTATGCTGCGCGCAGGCTTTCCTTTATGCATTAGCTCATTAGTGACTCTGAATTCTATTCCCAATATGTTTTTAAAATCCATAATTCGTTCCTAATATTAATATAGTCTAATATTAATCAGAACTAATATCAAGTAAGTATGCGATATTTGTAAAAACGAAACAAAATCTACGAATATGATGATATATGAAAAAATGCTCGCCTAAACGCGAAAGTGTGTAACGAATGAGTAAGGCTATATTTGCCTTGTTGAAAATCAAAATATTTTATAAATCATTGTATTTATTGATTAAATTGGCGACCCCGGGTGGATTTGAACCACCGGCCTCAAGATTAGGAATCTTGCGCTCTATCCAACTGAGCTACGGGATCGTGTGGGCGCTTTTATCGCGCGCCAATAGATTAGCCAACACCCATTTGGCCCAATCGCCACTCTAAGACTGGCAGTCTGTCCATGCCGAAAAAGGGCTCATTATCCAGCACGCAGGTCGGCACGCCCCAGTGGCCTGCCTTGCGCAGTTCTTGGTCATGGACGTCGAAACGGGCGTCGAATTCGGCTTCATTACCTGCAATCGCCTTTTCCAACTCAGCGAGATTTAGTTCCGCCCGCGCGATAGCTTCTGCGAGATTATTATCTTCTGTCCAAGGCTGACCGCTCCAAATTATGCGGCTGACCTCGTCAATAAAAGCCAGACCCTTGCCCGTATCCGCTGCGGCAAGGCCCAGCCGCGAGAGCCGCCAAATATGGGGCTGGTCTTTAGCAATTGTGGCTGTCGCCATATCCTGAATAATAGGGTCGGGATCAGGCATGGCAATGGGCTGTCCTGTCATCTGCGCAATGCGGATAATATCGCGCATCACATAGCCGAGCCAAGGCGGGCCGCGGCTATCGAAAAACTGCGGATCGCGTATCGCCAATGGCAGAACGATTTTGAGGTTAAACACGACATCCCGTTCTTTTTCGATACTGCGAATGCCTTGCGTGGCCAAATAAGAATAGGGTGAGCGGAACGACCAATAGAGATCAATGGGGGTGGGCATGAGCGATTCGACCTCTGGGTTGTTTTGTGTCATGGTGACTTTTATGGTGGGACATTCGGATATAGCAGGCGTAAAGGCAAGCGCTGCAAAGCTCAAAACATGGCCCAAGCGTTTGGCGGTCTTGGCCGGGGTTTTATTGATGGGCGCGTCTGCGGGCGGTTTGAAAGCCCCTGAACTTGAAGCGGGCGAGACGGGGCTGGTTCGCTCTGTGCTCGACGGCGATACGCTTTACCTTGATGATGGGCTGAAAACCCGCCTCTCGGCGATGCAAGCTCCGAAACTGCCTTTGGGGCGTAAGGGATTTGAAGCTTGGCCTTTGGGATATGAAGCCAAGGCGGCGCTCATCGGGCTGACAAAAAACCGCGAGGTCCAGCTTTATTATGGCGGGGAGCGGCGCGACCGTTATGATCGGGCATTGGCGCAGGTTTTTACGGTCAATGCGAAGGGGCAACGCGACCTTTGGATTCAAGAAGAAATGATCCGGCTTGGCATGGCGTGGGTCTATACATGGCCGGACACGTATCAGAATTCAGCAACATTATACATAGCTGAGCGCGAGGCGCGGGCCGCCGGGCGCGGAATTTGGGGGCATGATTTTTATGCTATTCGTTCGCCCGATCCCAATCCTTTGGCGCAGGATGTCGATAGTTTCCAGCTTGTCGAAGGGATCATTACCTCTAGCGCAGATATACGCGGGCGGATTTACCTCAATTTCGGTGCGGATTACAAAACCGATTTCACTATCGCGATTGCCAAAAAACACCGGAAACGCTTTGAGAAATCCGGCATTGACCTGCTAGCGCTTGAAGGTGCGCGGGTGCGCGTGCGGGGCTGGATTGAACTGGCGAACGGACCAATGATTTGGCTGGATCACCCCGAAAGGCTTGAAGTTTTGGATTAACCTGCAGCTATGCAGGGCATGTTTTTTAGTGGGTATTGCGTTCCACTTTGGCGGTGCACCAAATAGCATTTTCTCCCGGCCATTATCAGGTCAAAATGATCCGGGCGCTCCATAGAGCGGCCATCTATAATCCGGCCATTGCGCCGCCCGACAGAAGGCGGATCAATGGCGATATAGGATTGGCTCATCAGGCTGTCATCCGGAAGATTGATGGACTTTCCGTCCATCGCTTTGGATATAGTATTTTCCAACTTTGTCAGAATTTTTGCATTTGTGCGTTCCAGCATAGCCGCTACGGGCGCTGTATCCGCCACAGTTTCGCAGCCCCCAAGCAAAGGCGTTAGAGCGGCTGCAATGATCACAAAAAGGCGCATTACTGCCCCCGTTTGCGGGGCGCATTTTCGATACGGCTGGTGGCTAAAAATTCACGTTTTTGTAAGCGCGGTTCATTTAACAAGGCCGTCTCCGGATCGCCGACATAAGACAGCTTCTGGGCGCTGGGTTTGGGAATTCCCGTCGGGCACGTCCCGTTTTCGCGGTAAGATAATGCCACTTCCAGCATATTCTCGCCGGGATTCCCTAAGGCTTCGGAGAAATCATCGCCGACAAGACAGCCCGGTATTTTCACGCCATTCACGGATGGATCATTTATCGGCGTGAAACCATCGGCATAAGCGCCAAAGCCTTTATCATTAGAGCCGCTAAATTGGATGGTGAAATAGGTCTCGCCGCAATTATCCGTGGCGTAAAATCCGTAAGGCTTGCCGCAGGTTTTCGTCCCGATGAGGATAACCTCAACATCGACGCCGCGCAGGCTGTTAATCACGGCTTCACTGGCGCTGCAAGTGCCGTCTGTCGAGAGTAGAAAAACGCGGGGCAGGTCGAGCGTGTTTAAAGCAACGCCGTTATTGATTGAAAACCCTTGGCCGGTTTTGTGAAACGGTGTCGGCGTAATCGTCTGGCCCGTCACAGGGTTGGTCACGGGATGTTTGCTGCTAAAGGTCAGCTTGTCAAATATCCGGCCATTGGTGCGGGCATCGCCGGCAATCATAAAGCCGAGTTCGCCGGCAATATCGAGAAAGCCGCCGCCATTATAGCGCAGGTCTAAAACGAGATCGTTTACGCCCTGATTTTTCAAGCTGGTTATGGCGTTATGTATTTGCTCTTCGGCGCTTGTGGTTCCAAAAGTGGTGAAATGGATATAGCCAACTTTGCTGCTCGGCGTATCTATCATCTTACTGGTATGGACGGGCTGTTCGGTGACAATGGCCGAGACGAGGGTGACAGTGCGTGTTGCCGTACTGCCGACTTCGCGAATTTTGAACGTGTGGGACTCTCCAGCATTTGCCGGAAAAATGGCCGCATTGAGCGTATTCGTATCTGAACCGTTGACGACATCTACGCCGTCAACTTCGATAATTTCTGCCCCGCGCAAAATATTGGCATTGGCGGCGGGTGAACCGGCTTGCGTAAAGGCGACACGAATATCGCGCGGAACCGTGCGGCTTATCAGGGCAAATTCAGCGCCGTAACCGGCCGATGCGCCGCTATTGACGAGCTGGTCATATTCATCTGTTGGGATGTTAAAGTGAAACTGGTCTTTATCTGCGCCCGAAGCTGTCGTTGCCGTGGTTCTCAACACATCAAAATAAGCCAGCCGATTAGTGAAGGTTGCAGGGTCTCTATCCGCGATTTCGCTAAACCAGAGATAGGTCTCATCACTCCAAGAGCGTAGCCAAAAATTCTCCAATTTTGTCGATCCGGATCTATCGTCTGTGCCCGCACGCGGCGCGGCGCATTGCTTTTCAAAATTGGCCGAGGGGTCAAACTTTCCGGCTGTCCAGACCGGCCCAGTTGCGGTGGGCGGCGGCGGGGGAGGGACGACTGCAACAGGAGCAGGACTGCCCCCGCCTCCGCTGCAAGCCGCTAATCCTGCGGCGATACCCAGCAGGGCAAGCGGTTTTAAAAGGAGAGGCGGAAATTTTATCATCTGGCTACCTGCTTAAGCGAAGTTTATCATGCGCGTTATTATCTAACGGAAATTGTTGTTTGAGTAAATGCAGCAATACATATGCGCATGCCCCGAACGTGGTGCGGGGCATCAAGATTTTGTGATAAAAAGGGACAGAGCTGCCTATGCGGCTTCTGTTGTCTCGCCATTATCATTTTCGTTTTTTGCGGCTTCTTTGGCGGCCTCGGCTTCCGCTATTTTGGCGGCTTTAGCCGCTTGGCGGTCGCGGGCTCTTGTTAGCGTATCAAGAACTTCGCCGAGCGCTGTATCGCGGTCAGTTTTATTAATCGCCGCGACTTCGCGGACCATGCGGTCAATGGCGCGTTCGTAAAGCTGCCGTTCAGAATAGCTTTGATCGGGCTGCGCATCCGTGCGGTGCAGGTCGCGGACAACTTCGGAAACTAGAATAAGGTCGCCGGAATTGATTTTCGCTTCATATTCCTGTGCGCGGCGGCTCCACATCGTGCGCTTGATACGCGCACGGCCTTTTAGTGTTGTGAAGGCGTCTTTGAGGATGAGCTCGTTGGACAGCGCCCGCATACCGGATTTTTCAGCTTTTATGGTCGGGACGCGCAGGGTCATTTTATCCTGCTCAAAGGTCACGACATAGACTTCAATATCAAAGTCAGCAATGACTTGCTGTTCGACACCGAGAACGACGCCGACGCCGTGGGCAGGATAAACGATATTTTGTCCGGATTTGAAAATACGCTTTCTGGACGATGTTTTTTTGACAGGAGTTTTCTTTGCGCCGGTTTTTTTGCCGGTCGTTTTTCTTGTTGCCATAGCTGGAGAGCCCTTTTTTATCCGCTTTTTAACAAAGCAAATCATTTAATCTCATAAACAAACGGCGCGGAATTTTACAAACCGCACCGTTTAACTAGCCTGTGCATAACACAAAAATCACTAAAAATCCAGCGCTTCACGCAAGTTTTTCATAGCTTGGTGGTTATCCGTCGCCTTTGCCGGGCTTTTCGCTGAAATATTTCTCGAACTTCCCTGTTTCCGACTCGAATTTTTCGGCGTCTTCGGGCGCGGTGCCTTTGATCGTGATGACAGGCCATAATTCGGCATATTTGGAGTTGATTGCGAGCCATTTTCCGTCGGGGTCATCTTCTGTATCTGGGACGATGGCATCAACAGGACATTCAGGCTCGCAAACCCCGCAATCAATGCATTCATCGGGGTGAATGACGAGCATGTTTTCGCCTTCATAGAAGCAGTCCACAGGACAGACTTCAACACAGTCCATCAACTTGCATTTAATGCATTCATCTTTGACGATATAAGTCATGTCATATCCATAATGTTCGAGAGGGATTTGGCGTCTGTGGAAATGCTTGTCAACCGCTCGGTCTGCGTAATTATGACTTCTCTTGGCAAATGCGGTAAAGACCTTGCGCTTCGGGGGCGGGGCCGCGCCGCGCGCCTGCGGCAATCATTTCGACTTGAACGAGATTTGGGCCGCGCATGAAGATCACTTGGTCACCGGGGCGGAGCGCCTGATGCGGCTTGGAAACACGCTTTGTCTGGCCATGGCGGGTGATGCGAATTTTGCCTTTTAATATGGTTTTAGTCGCTAGGCTGCGGGTTTTAAATAGGCGTGTGCGGTAAAGCCAGACATCAAGACGGCAGGCATCTTCTGGGACAGTGTTGGATTGTATTTTTTGCGTAGATATCTGCAACTATTTTTTATCCGGTGTTTTGGGATCCGGTGTTTTCAAGGCGGCCAAGGCGGCAAAAGGCGAGTCTTCGAATTTACGCTTGCGCGGCGCGGGGGCATTGTAAGCGGCTGTATCGTGAGGCCTGTCTTTGCGCGGTTTGTTTTTGGCAGGCCGCTTTTTGGAATCTTGTCCCTGAGCCTGTCCTTGAGGCCGTCCTTGGCCCGGCTGTTTTCCGCGGACAGGTTTGCGGTAATCCATAAACCAATATTCGTAATTGGGCAGGCCAAATGACGTGCCGTCCTCGCGTGTTTCGCGAACGAGATAGACATGCAGTGGTTGCGGGCCTTTTCTCCATTTTCTCTTCTTTTTCTTTTTCGGCATCGCCTCAGCTTCGGCTTCGGATATTACATCAACGGCCGTGTTTGTTTCGCTTTCATCGGGAAGCGTTTGAGGTGTTTCATCCTCTTTAGGAACAGGCGAGACTTCATCGGTTGGAGCCGTTTTGGCGGCCTCTGTCTTGTCATCCCCATCCGGTGTCTCTGCTTTACTTTTGTCCGCATTATTTTCGTCTATGGGCGGCTGTGTTCCTGCCGTTTCGATGTTTTCCGACTTAAAGCCCATATGTTGTAAAACGCCCTGCATTTCCTCATAGGTACAGCCCAATATGGCGAGCATTTCCTGCATGATCTGGAATTTCCGCGGCACGCCTGATTGGCCCAGTGCCTCGCGGAATTGCTGCCCAAGGCGGTTAAGAATATCGTAGCGGGCAATGCGCGGGCCTATGGCTTTATAGCCGGCCAGAGCCAGCGCTTGTTCGGAGAAATTCTTGCTCGCGAGATCGCCCTCATTGGCAATCGAAGTCACGCCCGCAAAGGGAATAAAGGGCTTGCCGTCACCGCCTGCGCCATACGCAATTAACAGGCCTAATAGACGTCCGGGTTCCGGTTTAACCATGTCGCGCAAATAGATATTATACTGACCGAACTGAACGCCGACTTCCCGGAGTTGCTGGCGGGCATTTTGTTCAAGCTCTTGGATCATCGGCTGATGGCCCTTCCGCTCAATGGCGCCGTTATTTTCAAGCAGAGTGAATGCGAAGCCGCGGGCCGGGGCGAGAGCCTTCTCATTCTCGCTGAGCTCTTTGAGCTTTTGTAGCGGCACCAGATGTTTGGCGGTTTTGGAGCGCAGAAAGTCGCGCATACGGTCTGTGGCTAATAATATCAAATTAGGATTTCCAAGTTCTGCGCCGACAATTTCAGCGTCCGGTGCAAAGACACTTCCGCCAGGCGCGATGCGGCCAACGGTTTTGCCGCCCCAAAGAATTTGCCCGCGATCAGAGAGTGTAAAAATTGCATGAGAGCCGCCGCAAAGACTTGTGAGCTGGCGGTCGATTTCGGGCGCGACGACTTGTTCAGCTGCGGCTTGCAGTGCTTTTGCTTCCAGTTCCGTTCCGCTTGGCGCAGGGACAAACTTAAAGCCGTCCAGTTGTCCGATCAATTGATCCTCGGCCCAAACCTCTCCATTATCTTTGATTGTGGCGTTCATGTAACTGTCGGCTCCTATGCCTTTTAAGAGTTTGCTTGTGCGGCGGTCCACAAACCGTTCGATGAGACCTTGATGTAGCGCATCCGAGAGGCGGTCTTCAACCTCCCTGGCTGTATTAATCCAGTTTTTCGCGCTGTCCACCCAAGATGGCTTGCTCGCGCAATAAGTCCAAGTGCGAATATGGGCCAATCGTGAAGATAAGGTGTCCACACTCCCCATCGTGTCGTCAAGGCGGCGCATCTGTTTTTCTAAATAATCATCGGGAAGTTTCCCCTGATGCGCGATCAATAAGCGGTAAATATCCTGTAACAGGCGAACATGGGCATCAATTGTGAGGTTGCGAAAGTCGGGAATTTGGCAGACATCCCAGAGACGTTTCACATCTGCGGGCGTGGTGATGGCGTCCGCGACTTCGGGAATCGTGCGCAGACGTTCATAAGCGGCTTCGTCGACCGCGCCTTTAATGCGGCGCAGACGATTATGCGGACGCGGCGCGTGTAGGCTTTCAGACAAAGCCGCAAGGGAGCTGAATTCCAGATTTGAATTGCGCCATTCTACTGAGCGCAAGGGGTCAAAATCATGGGCCTCAATGCGCCGGACAAGCTCGTCATCCATAGGCAAGCAATTGCCCGTCGTGCCGAATGTGCCGTCATTGCGAAAGCGCCCCGCGCGCCCCGCTATCTGCGCGGCTTCCATTGGGGACAGAGCGCGTTTGCGCCGACCGTCAAATTTTCGCAGCGCCGCAAAAGCGACATGGTCTGTCTCCAGATTAAGTCCCATGCCCACTGCGTCGGTCGCAATCAGGAAATCAACATCGCCATTTTGGAACATCTCTGCTTGGGCATTGCGCGTACGCGGGGACAGCCCGCCCATGACAATAGCGGCCCCGCCCCGGTAGTTCCGTATAAGATCGGCAAGCGCGTAAACCTCAGCGGACGAAAAGGCTACAATCACCGAGCGCTTGGGCAGGCGGGTCAGTTTCATCGGCCCCGCATAGGACAAAGTCGAAAACCGTTCGCGGTGATCAAAGCGTATCTTAGGTAATAAGTCCTGCAAAACTGGCCGCGCTGTCTCCGCCCCTAATAATAGCGTTTCTTCTGTGCCCCTCATATGAAGTACGCGGTCGGTAAAAATATGTCCGCGTTCGTGGTTAGCCATAAGCTGAACTTCGTCGATGGCGACAAAGGCAAAGCGTTTCTCGGTCGGCATGGCCTCGACGGTGCAGACATAAAACCGGGCATGGGGCGGGATGATTTTCTCCTCGCCCGTGATAAGCGCGCATTGCGCCGCGCCTTTTTGGGAAACGATTTTATCATAAACTTCGCGCGCGAGCAGGCGCAAAGGCAGGCCGATGACGCCCGTGCTCCGCCCGAGCATACGCTCAACCGCGTAATGGGTCTTGCCGGTATTGGTCGGGCCAAGAACAGCCGTCAGCGTGGCAGGATTAAGCAGGGGATTCATAAGTCCTATATTGGCGATTTCCCGCGCCAATAAAAGACTTATCAGCGGGGCCTGAGTTCAGGGCTTATTAGTTTTGCCCCCCCTGTCATTCCGCGCGCAGGCGTAGCCGGAGATGCGGAAGGTCGAGCCGGCTGTGCGTGATTATTGAAATCATCTCTGGCTTAGCCTGCAAACTCTCGACCTTCCGGGTTCTGCTTCGCAGCCCCGGAATGACAGGGAAGGGCGTGTTAAATGAGGCTCGGGGCCTAGTCGATACTCACCGAATAGTCCGGCGATCTTACCGTCAATTCATCGAGCTTGATCGTGGCTTTGATGGAGCTGATTTTATAGGTGAATTTGACAGGGATATAAAGACCAAGCTCGGGGAAGGCTTTGAGATAGATATTCACCGGTGTGTTTTTTTCTTCAGCTTCCGGCAAATCGTCAGGGTCAAAGCCTGAAATCGGCTCGTAATAGACATGGCATTTGATGGCTTCAAATTTTTCGCCTTTGAACTTCTTCCGAATTTTGCCGACATATTCCATTCGCAGGGCATAATGCTGCTTGGAATCAAAGACTTTGACAGACCCGGCGCAGAGCGGGGCGTCAATTTTCTGCCCGCGCATCATAATATTGAGAATAGCCGAAATCGCGTCATTGGCGGCGTAACGCTCTGCCGGTGTTGCCGGCGGCGTGCCCTGAGTCCAGAGCGGCGGCTCGATATCGACGGTTATGGAGCGGGCGGTATTGTCGTAATTCATCTCCACACGGCGGTTTTTCTTGTCCATATTCTGCTGGACATGGAAATCAGGCTTAAGGCCGGCTGGGCTATAATGACCCGAGGTCACCGCCCAGATTTCCATCTTTTTCAGCAGGGCGCCAAGACCCGACGTTTTCAGGTCGGTATAGACATTATAGCGGCTGTCATCAAACCAGCCCGTATAATTGGCTTTGATTATACGAAAGCCAAAGACATAGCCTTTCAGCTTGAAGTCAAATTCTGTGGCATCGGGGCCGGGAGCGGGAACGACATAAGCCGTATCGACAATATTGCCGTCATTGAGCTTGGCAAAATTACGGGTATTATCCAGAAATGAGGCTCCGGCGATGCCGGATAAAGCGGTCATGCCGATGATGGCTGTGGCAAGGGCTCGTTTCATAGTCTTAATCCTGTGGGGCAGTGAAGCGGTGAATACACAATTTATAGGCACTCACCTAGCGCCAAGATGAACAAAGGGCCTGATTTTCGTGAAATCTTTGTCATATAACAGTGCTATAAAAGAGGTGCAATTCGCCCTTACGCCAGCCTTAAAAAGGGTTGACGTAGACTGAATGACACTCTAATTCCCCGCCAACTGATGTCGCCCGCACTGATGCGGGCCTTTTATTTTTAAACAGGTAGCAAAATGTCCCGTCGTTGCGATCTTCTCGATACAGGCCCCATGAGCGGCCATCATGTCTCTCATGCCAATAATAAAACCAACCGCCGGTTTAACGTCAATCTCTGTAACGTGACCTTGTTTTCTGACACGCTTGGCCAAAAGTTTAAAATGCGTATTTCGGCAGCCTCGCTGCGCACGGTTGATTTCAAAGGCGGCCTCGATAGCTTTCTGCTGAAAACAAAAAACCACAAGCTGACGGACAAAGCCAAAAAGATCAAAAAAGCCGTCATCAAAAAACAAGCCGAGCTCGAAGCGGCATAGCTTCGTGAACAGATTTGCAAAGACCCGTCTTTAAGGCGGGTTTTTTTATGCCTGAAATTATCACAAAGCTGCCAAATTCCGGCCTAAATCTTCTTTAGACAGAGATTCGGGAGGGCTTATGAAAAAGCGTAGAATCATCGGCATTGGTTTCGGAGTGTTTGCGGCAGGCGTATATCTCGCCAATGCCTCATGGCTCGCGGGCGTGCCAGAGGGACAGATGAGTGTGTTGGCACATCGCGGCGTGCACCAGACCTATCACCGCGAGGGATTGACGAATACGACTTGCACCGCCGCACGTATTGATGAGCCATCTCATGGTTTTATAGAGAATACTCTGCCGTCGATGCGGGCGGCAATTTTGGCAGGCGCGGATATAATCGAGCTTGATATTCACATCACAACAGATAGTGAATTTGTCGTTTTTCACGATTGGACATTGGATTGCCGCACGGACGGACAGGGGCGCACGCGCGACTTTGATCTGAAGGCCTTGAAAGCGCTCGATATCGGTTATGGCTATACGGCCGATGCAGGACAGAGTTTCCCGTTCCGGGACAAATTTGCGGGGGCCATGCCGACCTTAAAAGAGGTGTTGGCGTCTTTCCCTGACACAGAGTTCCAGATCAATATTAAGAGTAAATCTATTGCTGAAGCCAAAGCCTTTCTGGAATATGTGCCGGCGCAGGATTGGCCGCGTCTCGGCTTAACCGCACATAAAATTCCTGCAAAAATCGTGCGAGCGGCGCATCCAGAAATGGTGGCGCAGTCTCGCCAAAATGTAAAAAACTGTTTAAAAAACTATGCGCTGACGGGCTGGTTCGGGAACATGCCTAAGGCGTGCCATAATAACCAAATTCCTGTGCCTGCTAATTACCGCCGCCTGATATGGGGATGGCCGCACCGTTATGAGAAACGGTTAAATGCAGTCGGGAGCCGCTCCCTACTGATGGGGCCTTTCGACAGTAATGGCATGGTTGGCTTGGACGAGATTAGCCAGCTTGGGATTGTCCCCAAAGACTTTAAAGGCATCGTTTTCACCAATAAAATTGAAGTTGTCGGGCCGGAACTTAAATCCCGTTAACCCTTCGCTAACCATAATTCGGCCAAGCTTTACTTAGGCGGCATGGGGTGTCTTACCGCTTTGAAGTCCTTGCGGCGCTGTTGATAACAATAGCAAGGATATCTATGCGCTGCACATATGAGGCCCACGCTTTTAGGCCGCCTCGCCGACATGTCAAATTCATACAAGGGAGGGTGATGCAGAAATTGCGGGTGATCTATGCAAAATCCGAACAGCGCGTGAAGCGGTTTTACGCGGCCTAATTAGACTTTTATGCCCCCGGTTTAATCAACCTCAAGAACCGGTCTTGCAAGGCCGGGTTTGTTTTAAACTCGCCTGTGAACTGCGTCGTTATCGTGCTGACATTGGGATGGTGCACCCCGCGCGTGCTCATACATTGATGCACCGCGTCAATCATCACGGCGGTGCCGCGGGCTTTAAGCGCGCTGTCAATAGCTTCGGCGATTTGCGCGGTCATGGTTTCCTGCGTCTGTAGGCGCTTGGCGAAAATCTCGACGACTTTGACCAATTTGGAAATACCGACAACTTTATCGGTTGGCAGATAGGCGACATGGGCCGTGCCGAGAAACGGCGCCATATGGTGCTCGCAATGGCTCTCGACATCAATCTCGCGTAATATCACCATATCATCATAGCCGGAAACATCTTCGAAGACGCGCGAGAGTTCCTTCGCCGGGTCAAGATCATAGCCTCGAAACCATTCATTATAGGCATCCACCACACGCCGGGGCGTATCTTTGAGGCCCTCGCGCTCAGGGTTATCACCGGCCCAAGCAATCAGAACCCGCACAGCTTCCATCGCTGCCTCGCGGGAGGGACGGGGCGTATCATTCACCGCTTTTAACACGGGTTTTTTAGGGGCATCAGTACTCATGGGGAAGCCTATAGCGCAAAACCCTTTGAAAAGACCAGCCACAAATGCGGATGGGGGCTATGCGCCCTCATCACAATGACCTGTCATTCCGGGGCTGCGAAGCAGAACCCGGAAGGTCGAGAGGTTGCGAGTTGAACGAAAGACAGCTCACAAAAGCTCGACCTTCCGCGTCAAGCGCGGAATGACAGAGAGATGAAAGGTCTACCCGCACTCCACATCTTCCGTCAGCAATCCAAAGCGCCTTATCTCTTCCATTTTCAGATAATAGATATCATGCGGCAGGGCGGCGTCGCGGGTGAAGGCGTAAAAACTCGGGTCTATACCCATTTCGGTCAAGAATTTTTCGTGTTTCTTTTGCTCCGGATCATGGCCGATTTTAGCGGGATAATAATGTTTACCGCTCGACCAGCTATGCACGCCGATCAGCGCCCCGCATTCCATCGTGCGCTGCGTCCCCGCGAGGAATAAATCCACCGCGCCGGAGGCGATATAGCTATTGCTCTCCAAATGGGTTTTCAGGCCCCGCCGCCGGATATCGCGGGCAATGCGCATATTCATATTGGCGTCTATCGTGCCCGGCATTTTCTTTAAGACGAATGTATCCACTTGCGGATTATCATTGAAGAAATTTTTAACCTGATGCACCGACCAATCCGATGTCCCGCCATAGCCGTAAGCGATATTGTCTTTGACTTTGAATTTGAGCAACCCCGCATCGGGGCGGCTCGCCCCGTAAATCGCGACCGCCGCGCCAACGCAAAGCAAAACAAAAGCGATGTATTGTTGTGTTTTCATAAGAACCTATTAGATGAGGAGGCTATGACTGACCAGACACATCCCCAAGAACATCCTTTGGCGCTGTATAATACGCTGACGCGCAAAAAAGAGCCGTTCAAGCCCATAAACGACAAACGCGTGACGATGTATAATTGCGGCCCGACAGTCTATAGCTATGCCCATATTGGTAATGCGAGAGCAGCGGTCGTCGCCGATGTGCTGTTTCGCGTGCTGCGCCATATTTATCCTGAACGTGATGACTGGAAAGAAGGCGAAGAGCCTCGCGTGGTTTACGCCCGCAATATCACCGATGTCGATGACAGGATTATCGCCAGCGCCAAAGAACAGGGCAAACCGATTAGCGAAATCACGGAAAAATATGCGCGGATTTACAATGAGGATTTGGCGGCGATAAGCTGCCTGCCACCAACCTATCAGCCCAAGGCGACGGAAAATATTGGCGGCATGATTGATATGATTGCAAAGCTGATCAAAGACGGTTTTGCCTATGAGTCCGAAGGTCATGTTTTCTTTGATGTCTCCAAATTTGATGATTACGGCAAGCTGTCGGGCAATACGATGGATCAACTCAAAGCGGCGGGCCGTGTCGGCGAAGGCGAAGTGGCGCGCAAGAAAAACAGCGCCGATTTCGTGCTCTGGAAACCCGAACTTGACGGCGTCGGGTGGGACGCGCCTTTTGGTAAAGGCCGTCCCGGCTGGCACATAGAATGCTCCGCCATGAGCAAAGCGGTTTTAGGCGAAACCATCGACATCCATTGCGGCGGGGTCGATCTGAAATTTCCACATCACGAAAACGAAATCGCGCAAAGTGAATGCGCCCACGGCCAGCCCATGGCCAATTACTGGGTACATAATGAGTTCCTCAATATGGGCAAAGAGAAGATGAGCAAATCGCTAGGTAATGTGACGTTGATTCATGATTTGCTAAAAGATTGGGACGGGGAAGTGATTCGGTTGGCGCTGCTAAAGGCGCATTACAGGAGTGAATTGATTTGGTCTGAGGGCTTACTAAAAGAGAGTAGGGCGCAATTGGATCATTGGTATCGTGTGTTACAAGAAACAGAAGACATTCCTTATGATGACTTGGCAAATTCATCGGATTTGAATGTTCATCACCTTTTTGAGGATTTACAAACACCTGAATTTACATCTTGGCTTTCTTTAGAGGCTGCAATAGTACGAAAAAATTACGATGCTGTATTAGAAATTTATGAAAAATATGGCAATGAAATTTCACAAACTTCGACTAAAGCGTACAAAGTTAGACAGCTCTTTGTCAAAGAAGCCAACCTCCTAGGACTCCTGCAAAAAGACCCTGACGAGTGGTTTAAGGGCAAAGCCAAAGCGGGCGGGCTTACCGACTCAGGCATCGAAACCCTGATAGAAGAACGCGCCGCCGTTCGCGCCGCTAAAAACTGGGCACGAGCCGACGAAATCCGCGATCTCTTCGCCAAAGAAAACATCATTCTGGAAGACGGCAAAAACGGAACCACAGATTGGCGGCGGGGCTAACCCTTTCCTTGTCTTCCATGCCTGAAAACTAAACCGGCTTGGGCGGATAGCCGTTCCAGCGTTTGACCGTCTTCATCACCAGCGAGGATTGGATGCGGGCGACATGGGGCAGGGCAGCGATGATGCGTTTGTAAATCCGCTCATAGGATTTCGTATTCGGCGCGGCGACTTTGATCAGGTAATCTGCCGCCCCTGTGGTCAGGTAGCATTCCAGCACTTCGGGGCGGGCGAGGGCGGCTTTCTCGAAGGCGGCGAGCACGGCCTCGCTTTGGCTTTCTAGTGAAACCTCGACGAAAAAGGTCATGGCATAGCCGAGCTTACCCCCGTTCAGCCGCGCGGCATAGCGCTCGATAACGCCTTTATCTTCCAAAATACCGATACGGCGATGGCACGCCGAGGGCGAAAGCCCGGCCTGCTCACCAATATCGGCCACGGATTGTCGGCAATTTTTCTGCAAACAGCCGAGTATTTTATAGTCAATATCGTCCATCATCGAATAATATCCCGGTATATTGTAATTATAGAGAATGATATTCTATATCAACGGGCTTGCGGCGTAAAGAATAAGAATTTTCACAGGCAGGTTTTTGCTAATGGGGCCTTAAATTAATTTGGAGAACTATCATGCTGACCGGTGTGCCTAAGGAAATCAAAAATCATGAATATCGCGTTGGCCTGACGCCTGAAAGCGTGGCGGAGCTTGTCCATTTTGGGCAAGAGGTGGTTGTTGAGACGCTAGCGGGTTCTGGTATTGGCGCGTCTGATGCGGCCTATAAGGATGCAGGCGCTGAAATAGTCGCCACCGCCGCCGAGGTTTTCAAGCGCGCAGAGATGATTATCAAAGTCAAGGAACCACAAGCGGGCGAGCGGGCTATGCTCCGCCCCGGCCAGATCCTTTATACTTATTTGCACCTCGCCCCCGATCCCGAACAGACCAAAGACCTGATTAAGTCCGGCGCGGTCTGTATCGCTTATGAAACCGTGACCGATGATGACGGCCACCTGCCGCTGCTCAAACCGATGAGCCAAGTTGCGGGTCGTCTGGCCATTCAGGTCGGGGCGAAGGCTTTGCAAAAAGACGGCGGCGGACGCGGCGTTTTGCTCGGCGGCGTGCCGGGCGTGGCTCCGGCCAAAGTTGTGATTATCGGCGGCGGTGATGTCGGCTTTAACGCCGCGCAAATGGCTGTCGGTATGCAGGCTGATGTAACAATATTGGAGCGCAGCAATACGGTGATGGAAGAGCTATCTAATTATTTCGGGGTGCGCGCCAAAGTCGTGCGCTCGACCCCTGCGGTTTTGACAGAGCTGCTCAAGACCGCCGATATGGTGGTCGGCGCCGTGCTCATCCCCGGCGCGGCGGCGCCCAAGCTTGTCACACGCGCTATGCTCCCGGATATGCTCGACGGCTCAGTTTTGGTGGATGTTGCCATTGACCAAGGCGGCTGTTTCGAGACCTCGAAAGCCACAACCCATGACGACCCGACCTTTATCATTGACGGCGTTGTGCATTATTGTGTGGCCAATATGCCGGGCGCAGTCTCGCGCACTGCGGCCTATGCGCTTAATGCAGCGACGCTGGGCCATGCCAAAAATATTGCGCGTCTGGGCTGGAAAGCCGCGCTGAAAGCCGATCCGCATTTGCTCAATGGACTCAATGTTTGCGAAGGCAAATTGACCTATGCCGCCGTCGGCGAGGCGCTGGGTATTGATACGGTTGATGCGGCGTCTTGTCTTTAGGGCTGCGGCCTTGCATGGCGGCGCTTTCCCGCGCATATTAGCGCTATAGGAGAGCGCCATGAATGACCAATCAGCAGCCTTAAATATGTCCGGGTTTAACATCCCCGACCCGACTAAAATCGAGAGCTTGCGCGGCAAAGTCTCGGATGTGGAATGGGTGTTGCGGCGGGATTTGGCGGCGACTTACCGCCTCTGCGCCCTGCATGGCTGGACGGATTTGGTCTTCACCCATATTTCCGCTCGCTTGCCGGACGAGAATGGTGAGGAACGATTTTTGATCAATCCTTACGGCGTGATGTTTGACGAAATGACGGCGTCAAGCCTCGTGAAAATCGACCTGGAAGGCAATATTTGCCAGCCGGATTGCCAATATTTTATCAACCCCGCCGGCTTTACCATTCATAGCGCGGTTCACGCCGCGCGCGAAGATGCGGGCTGCGTCATCCATCTGCACACGGCTTACGGCATGGCTGTTGCCGCGCAGAAAAAGGGCCTTCGCCGTTATTCGCAAATGTCGATGCAGGTCTATGATGATATCGCCTATCATGATTATGAAGGCATTGCGCTGGAACATGATGAGCGCGAGCGCATTGTTAAAGATGTTGGCGATAAAGGCCTGATGATCCTGCGTAATCACGGCACTATGGCGATTGGAAAAACCTGCGGCACGGCGTTTCTGCGTATTTATTTTTTGGAAAACGCCTGCCGTGTTCAAATTTTGGCGCAGGCTGCAGGGCATGAAGATTTGCTGCATGAAGAGCCGGAAGAGATGGGCCATAAGGTCTACGCCCAAGGCGCGGCGGCCTTTGTCCCGGGCATGGGCGATAATCTCGTCTGGCCCGGCCTGATGCGTAAATTAGCCCGCGTAAATCCGGGCTATGATCACTAGGGCCAGACTTCATTAACCTTAAACCCATTTGTAGCGGGTAAAATTCTCCCAAAATGCTAAACCGTCTTTGGTCTGGGGAGGCCAAGGGAGGGCAGGGATGATGCCTCGTATAATTACTTTATGTGCGCTTGCGCTGACGGCTCCAATATTTGTTGTTGAGACGGCTTGCGCGGCGGATGCAGCTTCGCCCGAAGCCGTGCACTATATGTCGCTGAACGCGGTAAAGCCGAAAATTATCGGTACAGTACGGAAGGTAGATCACGGACGCCCCTCACCGGCCAAAATGAATATGGTCACGATCCGGCCCGGCATTTTCACTATGGGTTCGCCGCAAAGCGAGGCCCGCCGCGATGCCAATGAAGGCCCGCAACATCAGGTGCATATCAATTATCCATTTGAAGTCGGAAAATATGAAATCACTTTTGAGGATTGGAACGCCTGTATTGCCGGAGGTGGTTGCCGCGGGCACCGCCCTAAAGATGGCGGTTGGGGCCAAGGTAAGCGCCCGGTGATAAATATCAGTTGGCAGGACTCCAAAGCCTATATTAATTGGCTCAATAAGAAGACCGGATTAAATTACCGCCTCTTGTCCGAAGCGGAATGGGAATATGTCGCGCGGGACGGACAGGGCGGGCCGTTTTCCACAGGGTTTGGCATCGGGGCCTATGACGCTAATTTCAACGGAGAATTTCCGTATGGCAACGGCCCGCAAGGGGCGTATCGCCGCAAGACCATGGCTGTCGGTTCATTCCCGGCCAATAATTTCGGCGTCTATGATATTCACGGCAATGTCTATGAATGGGTCGAGGACTGCTGGAGCGAGACCCATCTTGGCGCGCCCGGAAATGGCAGCGCCCGTAAAGACGGGGATTGTAAATTTCGCGTCATGCGCGGCGGCTCATGGGTGACGCATGGGTATCAAATGCGCGCCGCCAAACGCCTGCGTTACACAACGAATTATCGCTACGATGATTACGGATTTCGCATAGCGCGGACGTTAAAACCTTAAAAATACGGACTCACCCTAGCCAACACCCTAAAGATGTGCTAATGATACCATAGGGTGCGCGATATGATTTATAAAATTTTGATATTCATTGGCTTGTCTCAACTGGTTTGGGCGGCGCCGCGAATATGGGGACATGCACGGCTTAAGGCAGACCTCGCGCAATCCATTTGCGGGGAGATGGCAATTCCAAACAGCTATAATTCTCTCATCGGTAGCTGCGACACAGCTTGTTATATGGCGATCTGCGGAGCCGCCTTTCTCGGGATGGGCGCGATTTCTTATTTTGATATCCAAATCCCAAATTCGAAACACAGTGTTCATATTACGGGGGCGGCCTCATGCAAATAGATGTTTCCTTTGACGCGCAGGACGCCAATGGCCGCGCCTTTCTGACATGGCGGCCCCAAAAACTGACGATCAGGCGGCTCCCCTCAGCAGATAATAACACGACCATTACCCTTGAAAATAAGGGCCCTGTAGCGGTTAGGTTTTCATTTGATCCCACGGATGACCCTGCTGATACATTTGATGATCCCTTTGAAGTTATGGCGTTTGATCTTCCCATGGACGGCTCCCCGCGAGAGGTTTGGGTTTTGCCGAAATTCCAAACGGCCGGTAGCGTTTATGGGGATACCGTTATCCAGATAACAGACCTTGTTGATAATACGGCTCTCTGGACACAAGACGCGATGGTGCGGATCCGTAAAAACGCAAATGATTTGAGTAATGCTGAAAGGGATCGTTTTCTGAACGCTATGGCCACGCTTAATGATTCCGGTATGGGACGATTCACGGATTTCCGGGATATGCACACAAGAGAGAGCGATCCTGAAGCGCATAACGATGTTGGATTTTTGCCGTGGCACCGTGCTTATATCATGGATCTTGAACGGGAACTGCAACTTATCGACCCCGAAGTGACTTTGCCCTATTGGCGCTTTGACGAAGCTGCGCCCAATCTTTTTGCGCGCGATTTTATCGGCTTGCCAGACGCGTCCGGCTGGGTTCAATTTTCGCCGGGTCATCCCTTTCAAAACTGGGCGACGGACGGCCAAATTGGTATATTCCGCCAAATGACCTTTCAGCCTTGGGAACGACCTCCCGTCGTGCTGAGTGAGGCCAATACACTGGCTTTGGGAGGGGATCGGCCTAATGCTACTTACGGGCCTTTCGTGGAGCGTTTGGAGGTTAATCCTCATGGTATGGCCCATGTCCGATTCAGAGGATTTATGACTACTATCCACACAGCTGCTAAAGACCCGCTTTTCTTCATGCTTCATTGCAATGCCGACCGGCTATGGGCCAAATGGCAATGGCTGCATGAGCGCACGGATATCAGCAATAGCCGCGCCTTTGCTATGTCTCGTCGCAACCGGGTTGGTCACCATCTGCCGAATACAATGTGGCCATGGAACGGTATTACGGGCGGGGACCGGCCCCCCACAGCGCCCGGCGGAGGATTGGCTGAAAGTGCCGCAACAGCCTTCCCGGGATCGAGTCCGAGAGTGCAGGATATGATGGACTACCAAGCTCTGCACGGCCAAACTTATCTGGGTTTTGATTATGATGACGTGCCTGCTGAAATAGTGGGCGGAATGGGCGGAATAGTGTAAGGTGAATTATGCCGATTAAAGATTACAGAAAACAATATGAGGCTGATGTCGCGAAAGCTGCCAAAGCGACTGCGAAGGATGAATTGGAGCATGCCGGCGATCGTTTGAAGGCCGTCAAAGGCGGCGCAAAAGAGAAAGCCGATGCCGTAGCATCAACGCAGTTGACGGCGGATAACCTTGGTGAGCAGATTGATCAGTTGATCGCTATTTTACATAAAAAAAGCGAGTCCGTGAAAGTTCGGGACGCGGTTATCACACAATTAAACTTGGCCGAGTTTTTTGGCCCCGCCTATCAGCCCCACCGGGCAAAGGTGGAAGAGGCCCTTCGCGCGGTGGCGACGGATAAATCAACCACAATTCGCCATGCTGCCTTGCAAAATCTCGCGCTCAAAAAGGATGATTATGCCCGCGATATCCTGACCAAATCGCTCAAAAGTGATAATGAGGACGTCATAGATAATGCGGGGGCCATTCGCCTTCTGGGTCTGGACGATCACGGCGAAGCCAGCAAGCTTGCAAAATCCATGTTTGGGGGTTTGGATAAAAAGGCCCAGAAAGAAGCTGTGCGGGTTATGGCGAGCGACCCAAGCGCCTCAAAACTATTGTCCAAAGTTATGAAAGACAAATCTCATGAAAATGAATTGCGCCAATTAAGCGCCATCGGTTTGCAAAAGATTGACGCCTCGGAATTTATGGAAAATGCCCTTAAAGCGGTGGAAGACCCAAGCGAAGATCCTAAAGTCCAAGCCGCTTATATTGCCACAGCCAAGGTCGAGTTTATGGATATGGGCCAGGCGGCGGAGAAAGCGGCTAAAGACGGCGCGAAGATATTGGCTAAGCAGATAGCGGGTCTACATAAAACAACCAACTCCCGTATCTTAAAAGGCGCGGTTAAAAAATATCTTCAAAAGGCTAATAAGATTTAATCGGCGGCGATATGGATGTTTCCCAAAGCCTTGAAGTCTTGGCGCGTCAAATTGACGGGTTTCGCGGGGATCCTGCGAGGCAAGAAGACTTGCTCACATTTTTAGATGAGCGTTCAAAACATTACCAAGGCCGGGGCGCTCAAGATACAGACCGTCTGCGCGGCTATGCCTTGGCCGCGATTGCCAAGGCGGGTGTGGCGGGAAAGGCCCAAGAGGTTATCATTGAAACCCTTGAGACTGGCTATAACCCTTATGCGGTAGCGGGCGCTGCCAGAGCGGCTGCAACTTTGCGAATGCCGCCTAAAGATATGTCCAATTTATTATTAGAGGCCGCAACACGGCTGCGAGCTTCGGATATAAAAATATGGTTTGATACGATATCCCAAGCGCCGAGGCCGGAGATAAGCCGCACGGCCTTGACGGAAATCTTCGAGGCGGTTGTTGCGATAGGGGCTTTTTCGGAGGGTACTTTGGAGAGCTTGAAAAATTGGCAAGAGTCATACGGCCATTTTTTAGCGCCTGCGCCTCTGAGAGCACTTGAGGACGCGATCTCGCAATTTACTATTGCGCTGGAAACGACGCCAAGCTGCTGTGGTTGTCAGCCAGAAAGCGCCATGCCGGAAATAATGCCAGAAGCGGAGAGACCTTGCCCGGATATCCCGCAATCTGTCTGGTCTATTCAGAGTGAAAATCAGGCGGGCCGGCCAGCGGCTTTGGGAGATTTTTGCCATGGTAAGCCGACAGTGCTTGCCTTCTTTTATACGCGCTGCCTCAATCCTGAAAAATGCTCCCGCACCCTATCCGGTCTGGGTGAGGTGCAGAGGCTGGCCGCAAAAGACGGGCTGGCCAGCGCGTTTAATATTATTGCCATGAGTTATGATCCGGGATGGGACAATCCCAAGCGCTTGAAAACCTATGGTGATGATCGCGACTTTGCCTTTGGGGAGAACAGCCACCTTATTCGCAGTCTTGAAAAATGGGAGGATATTCTTGCAGGTTTTGATCTAAGTGTCGGCTACGGCCCGGCCACAGTCAACCGGCACCAGATTGATCTGTTTACCCTCGATCCAGAAGGAAGAGCGATAAAGCGATGGCCCCAGCGTAAATGGGCGGCGCAAGAAGTTTATAAAGCTTTGCTAAGCGTATGCGCGCTGGTCTAACCTTGGCGCTAGTGCCGCGCCGGATTAACGGTATTGCTGGATGCGGGTTGTGCGCAGGCCGGAAATGCCGTGGCTCTCAATTGAGCGCTGCCATGCCAGAAACTCTTCTGATGACAGGCCATAACGCTCGCAAGCGCCGTCCAGTGTCAAAAGCCCGCCGCGCACAGCGGCCACAACTTCGGCTTTGCGGCGGATAACCCAGCGGACAGTGTCCGGCTTAGGCAGGTCTGCCAATGTTAAAGGAGTCCCCTCGGGACCAATCACCACATTCTCTCTTTTTATCATTCGGTCAGACATTGAGCGCCGCCTTCTTGTTATTATTATTCATTGCGGAGGGGTATAGCGAAGGGACGTTAAAAAGAGTTTAATCAGGGTCAAAAAAACATAATAAAATCAAATGTTTACCAAGGTTAACAGAATCGGCTTTAGCGTTAATAAAGGTTTACAGAAACGGTAGTTATTTGATTCTATTGAGTCTTTTCTGGCCGCTCCCTGCACAGGAAGTATCGACTTGGGACAAAACCCTCCCTATATGGAGGCCGCATTAAGAAAAACCTTTAACCGAAACACCTATTACAGAGCGTAAATGAGCGAGACGCACCCATATCCTGTTAATTCTTTGGGCTTTCCTAAGCCAGAAAAAGACACGCGCGTGGTTGTGGCGATGAGCGGCGGCGTGGATAGTTCTGTCTGCGCGGCTCTGCTCGCGCGCGAAGGCTATGAGGTTATCGGCGTGACCTTGCAGCTCTATGACCACGGCGCGGCGACCCAAAAGGCCAAAGCCTGCTGCGCGGGGCAGGATATCTACGACGCTAAGCGCGTGGCCGAGATGATGGATTTCCCGCATTATGTTCTGGATTATGAGAGTAATTTCAAAGACGCCGTGATGGAGGATTTCGCCGATACTTACCTGATGGGCGCGACGCCTATCCCGTGCGTGCGCTGTAACCAAACAGTAAAATTTCGCGATCTTTTGGCTGTAGCTAAAGACCTTGGCGCGGATTGCATGGCGACGGGGCATTATATCAAGCGCGTCATGGGGCCGGAGGGGCCGGAGCTGCACCGCGCGATGGATGGCGGCAAAGATCAAAGCTATTTCCTGTTCGCGACCACGCGAGAGCAGCTTGAATTTCTACGCTTCCCGCTCGGCGGGATGGAGAAGAGCGAGACGCGGCGACTGGCAACCGAGCTTGGCCTCACTGTGGCGAGCAAGCCCGATAGCCAAGATATCTGCTTCGTGCCGACGGGAAAGTATACGGACGTTATCGAAAAAATGCGGCCCGATGCGGCGGTACCCGGTGATCTCTTACATCTGGACGGGAGCGTCCTCGGTCAGCATCGGGGCATTATGTATTATACGATCGGGCAGCGCCGGGGGCTCGGCCTCGGGGATGACACAGGCACGGATCCACTTTTTGTCGTGCGTATTGACGCCAAGACCAATCAGGTCATTGTTGGCCCGCGTGGGGCCTTGCAGCGTTCAAAAATATGGCTGACCGATATCAACTGGATTGGCGCGGGTGATTTCGGCGCGGCTTTGGACGGCCAAGCGGTGAAAATAAAAGTGCGCTCTACCCGCCCGCCAGTGCCTGCGGTTTTTCGGCTGACAGGCGCAGATATTATTATTGAACTCGGCGAGCCTGACGAAGGGATTTCCCCCGGACAGGCCTGCGTGTTTTACGCGCCGGATGAAAAAGCGGACAGAACTCTCGGAGGTGGGTGGATTACGCGCACTGAGTAGGCTAAGATGGAATACTTGGGGTAACCCTTAGCTAAAATGGAGAAAACTATGGCTATAATGAAATCGGTACAAATCTTGAGCGAGAGCTCGAAATCATTTGAGGACGCGATTGAAAATGCCGTGCAGCGCACGGGTAAATCCGTTAAAAATATCCGCTCTGCCAATGTGCAAAACCAATCTGTCACGATTAAAAACAATAAAATTTCCAAATATCGCGTCAATTGCATGATTACATTTGAAGTTGATTAAGAGATAATTCTGGCGCTCGGCTCTTATTCGGAGCCTGCGCCATTATTTTGCCGGGATATCTATGTCTGACCAAAACTCTATCTTCCTCGTCATCGCCCTTGCCGCCATAGTCTTTGGCCTCTGGGTATATTCTGGCCGCCAAAAACGTAAATTTGAAGATAAAAAACGGCTAAGAAAACGCGAGCTTGACCGTATAAAAGCTGAAGCAAAATTAAAAAAAGAGTAATTATGTCTGATCCCGTTGTTATTGTCGGCCTCGCCCGAACCCCTATGGGCGCGTTCCAAGGGGCGTTTGCTGCTGTTACTGCGCCCGAGCTTGGCGCGGCGGCGATTAAGGCGGCTATGGAAGAGGCAGGCGTTTCGGCTGACAAAGTCGAGCAAGCGATTATGGGCTGTGTGTTGCCCGCAGGCCAAGGACAGGCTCCCGCGCGTCAAGCTGCAATCTATGCCGGGCTTGGCGAGCATGTTGAGGCCACAACGGTCAATAAAATGTGCGGCTCCGGGATGCAGGCCGCGATTATGGTCCATGACGCGATCAAAGCAGGTTCGATAAATATCGCCGTGGCAGGCGGGATGGAGTCCATGACCAATGCGCCCTACCTGCTGCCTAAAGCGCGGGCCGGAATGCGTATGGGCAATCAGGCTGTGGTAGATTCAATGATGCATGACGGGCTGACTGATGCCTATGCCGGCGGCGCTATGGGCGTGTTTGCCGATATGATTGCCAAGGAATATCAATTCACCCGCGAGCAACAAGACGCCTATGCCATCGAATCCGTGTGCCGCGCCAAGGCCGCACAAGAGAGCGGGGATTTTGACCGCGAGCTTACGCCCGTCACGGTTAAAGGCCGCAAGGGCGATACGGTGGTGACTGAGGATGAAGGCCCGAAAAATGCCCGCCCCGAGAAAATCCCAAGCTTGCGCGCGGTCTTTACCAAAGACGGCACGGTGACGGCGGCTAATGCCAGTTCGATTAATGACGGCGCGGCGGCGATGGTCTTGATGCGCCGTTCAGATGCCGAAAAAGGCGGGCACAAAGTTCTGGCTGAAATCGTCTCACATGCCGCTCACGCCCATGCGCCGGAATATTTCACCACGGCCCCCGTCCACGCCATGAAAAAGGCCCTCAAGAAAACGGGCTGGGAGGCGGACGATGTCGATCTTTGGGAAATCAACGAAGCCTTCGCTGTCGTGCCCATGATTGCGATGCAAGAGCTCGGGTTGAGCCACGACAAAGTCAACGTCAATGGCGGCGGCTGTGTTCTAGGTCACCCAATCGGCGCGAGCGGCGCGCGCATCATGGCAACGCTAATTGCAGCAATGGAAAAAAGAGACGCCAAGACGGGCGTCGCCAGCCTCTGTATCGGCGGCGGCGAAGCGACGGCTGTGTGTCTTAAGCGGGATTAGCTTGAAACAACTTTTATTGTGATTTGCGCCTGTTGGATGGGGCCTTCTATACTTAACTAATGCCCGCCGCCAAAGCGTCCGGTCTTCACCCCGTAATCCACGGCGATCGTATATTCCGGGTCATCATCTGAATCGATCATCAATTGGCCGGCGCGGTTGAGGAGTTTGTGGCAATCGCGCGTTAGGTGGCGCAGGCGGATGGCTTTTCCGGCCCCTGTATATTTTGCGGCAAGGGCTTCAATCGCTTGCAGGGCGGATTGATCGACCACGCGGCTGTCTTTGAAATCGACGATCACTGTGTCGGGGTCATCTTTGATAGTGAACAATTCGGCAAAGCCTTCGACGGAGCCAAAGAAAAGCGGCCCTTGGATTTTATAGACTTTCGCCTCGCCCTCCATTTCCGCATCCGCGTCGATACGGCGGGCATTATTCCACGCATAAGCCAGCGCCGAGACGATAACGCCGACGACAACAGCATAGGCCAGATCATGCCAAACGGTGACGGCGGTGACGAGGATGATGACAAAGGCGTCTATCAGCGGGATGCGGCGCATGATGGTTAAAGACTGCCAAGCAAATGTTCCGATCACGACCATAAACATCACGCCGACCAATGCGGCCAGCGGAATTTGTTCGATAATGTTTGAACCAAACAGAATAAAGGCGAGCAGGAAGAGCGACGCCGCTATGCCGGAGAGCCGCGTGCGTCCGCCTGATTTTACGTTGATCATGGACTGCCCGATCATGGCGCAACCGCCCATGCCGCCAAAGAAACCTGTCACCGTATTGGCGATGCCTTGGGCAACGCATTCCTGGCTTGCGCCGCCGCGTTCTTCTTTGATCTCGCCGACAAGGTTGAGGGTGAGAAGACTCTCGATCAAGCCAATCGCGGCCAGGATAAAAGAATAGGGCAGGATAATTTTCAGGGTTTCGAAACTCAGCGGCACTCTCGGAATATGAAAGGGCGGCAGGCCGCCTTTAATCGAACTCATATCGCCTACGCGCGGCACATCAATACTAAAGACAATAACGATGGCGGCAACAATGCCAATACCTGCCAGCGGCGCGGGGATGAATTTCGTGACTTTCGGCGTCGCCCAGATCAGAAACATAGTCAGCGCGACAAGCCCGAGCATGAAGTAAAGCGAAGGGCCTGTCATCCATGTCCCGTGGAGCATAGAGAAGGGCCCGTGATGTTCGCCTGCCGGGGCGGGTACAGACTGAAATTGCGTAAGCTGGGCGAGGAAAATCACAATCGCGAGCCCATTGACAAAACCGAGCATGACGGGATGAGGCACAAGGCGGATAAATTTTCCGAGTTTGAACACGCCCGCCAATATTTGCAAAATCCCCATCATAACAACGGTGGCAAAGAGATATTCAACGCCGTGCTGCGCGACCAATGCGACCATGACTACTGCGAGAGCGCCTGTTGCGCCTGATATCATGCCGGGGCGGCCGCCGATCAAAGCGGTAATTAGCCCGACAATGAAAGCCGCATAAAGCCCAACCAAGGGCTCGACCCCGGCGACAATGGCAAAGGCCACCGCTTCGGGGATAAGCGCTAAAGCTACGGTCAATCCGGATAAAATCTCGGTCTTGGTGCGGCCAAAGTTATAAGTCAGCGGGCCTGCGCGGCGACGCTGCGGAATGGAAATACGGTCCGCGAAGGCAGAAAGAGAAGAACGGATCACGGCGTAGCTTTCAAGCTAAAGGTCAAGCCGCGCGGTCTATAGGCAAGGCGTTTGCAGAGCAAGGGGTAGTTTCAGGACGGCCTAAGCCTAAAAGCTGAATCGACAGCATGTTCCGCCACGTACAATACAGTCCATATGTTTCGGTTTTTTTCCTGTCAGGGTCTTCATCAAGCTCAGGTCGAGTTCACAAACTTCATTATGGGCTTCGGCGAGGTGGTGATAGACGCAATTATGGGCGATGATGTCTTTATCAGGCCCTGTATCCGCATCATAGCCAAGTTCGCGCATCAGCGCCGCGAGTCCCTCAAGCGTAGCCTGCGTAACCGCGCCGGATTTTTTCATATCAGGCATGCGATGTTTAAGGTCATGGCCCAGAGACCGCCCCATATCGCGCATTTGTTTTTTAAACGTCGTTTCGCCCAGGTTTTTCTTGAGCAGAGAGATCATTTTTTCAGAAAATAACGCATATTGGCGGGTAAAAAGTTCGCGGCCTTCACGGCTAAGCTGATAGGCCAGAACAGGCCGCCCACGCCCGCGGCGCTCGGACTGTTTTTCAACATAGCCGTCCCGTTCCAGATTAAGAATATGTTGCCGGGCGGCTGTTTTCGTAACCTCCAGCCCCTGCGCCATACCTTCAATAGATAAAGGCCCTTCGCTGCGCAGTAAAAGCATCAGCAAATTATTCTGTGTTGACCCGGCAAAAGGCAATGTAATTTGCATATGTTCTCCTGCAAGGCGCGTATAGAGTAGACTGTTTATAAAGTATATAACTTATTATATACATATTATTATGTTTTTATTTGACATAATATTTTACCCATGACATAGGGCGCTCAATTCAATCATTTAGAGATAAACCATGAAACCTTATATTTTACCATTCTTGCTAACGGCAGTGTTAGGCCTTTCCGCTTGCGAAACAAATCAAGAGGGGCAATCGGAAGTTAAAGCTGCAATGGCGCAAACGCCTGCAAGTTTAAATGATTTGGAAATTGCCCATGTTGCTTATACGGCGGATAACATAGATATCCGCTATGCTAAAATTGCTTTAAAGCGTTCTACTAATCCGGATATTCATGCTTTTGCTCAAACTATGATCCGGGATCATACAGCGGTCAATGACCTCGCTCTGGGGTTGCTCGATAAGCTGGGCGCAACGGCGCAGGATAATTTCTTAAGCCAGAAGCTGAATAAAGATGCGGATGGAATTGCCGCTAAATTAAATAGCCTGAGCGGGCTGGAATTTGACCGATATTACGCCGCTAACGAGCTTGGATATCACAAAGCCGTCAATGATTTGGTCGAAAATTCGTTTATCCCGAATATAGAAAATGAAGAGGTCAATGATTTGTTCAAGGCCGGTCTTGATATTTTCAAAGGCCATCAAGAACATGCGCAAATGATGGTCAATAAACTTGGGTAATAGGGATAATGTTGGCCATGAAAAATTATATAATTAGCATTCTTGCTATCAGTTTTTTGGGCGGCGCAGCGCAAGTTATTGCACATCCGGAGCCAAACCTGCCTAGTGAAATGATGCCGGAGGCCGCCGTTCAAACCCATATTATAGACATCTACAAAATGAAATTCCAAACTCCCGTTCTTAAGGCAAAGATTGGCGATAAAATTACCTGGATGAATAAAGATGTCGTCCCTCATACGGTGACGGCGCTTGATAAAAGCTGGGATTCAGGCCGCCTGAAAAAAGGGGAAAGCTTCGCGCTGACGATAAGCGATGAAACCCGTTTGGAATATTTCTGCCTTTATCACCGGCAGATGAAAGCAAAAATTACACTTAATTAGGAGGACAACATGACGCTTTATGCTTTAATTATATTTGCCATTGCCGCGCTTGGCGGGCTTTACATGGTTTCAAAAATACTCAAGGGAAATTCGGCCCCGTGGGCAGTATCGCTTATTCATGCCGGATTAGGCGCGGCGGGACTTGTCTTGCTTGTCTTTGCTTATCTGAAGGGCGAGGCCGCTGTCATAACGCCGCTTGTCATTCTGGTTATAGCCGCTTTGGGCGGGTTCTTTCTGGCGTCTTTTCATCTCAAAGGTAAATTGCCGCCCAAAGCCATTGTTGCTGTCCATGCAGGCGTCGCCGTAATTGGTGTTTTATTTCTGGCGAAATTAGCATTGACCTAACCCTCCGCTGAGAGCTTGCTACGATGGCTAACCACCCCATACATCCGGCCCTCGTTCACATGCCTATCGGCCTCTGGACAGCGGCGAGCCTAGCCGATGGGCTGTCGCTTATCGGAGCAAGCTCTTTCCTGCCTGATAATAGTAGTGCTTATCTTATCGGCGGCGGGTTATTATTTTCGGTGCCGGCTATAGCGGCCGGAATATTTGACTTTGCTAAGCTGCTAAAAACCAGAAAAGCTCTCATTGATAAAATTATGATCCATGCCAGCGTTATGGCCGGAGCCGCCAGCTTTTATCTTCTGGCGCTTTTATTGAGATTAGAAGCGGGAGCGCTCACAGCGCCCAGCCTATGGGCCATCCTTTGTTCCGGTTTCGGGTTTGCATTGCTTGCCCTTGGCGGATGGCTGGGAGGCAATCTGGTTTATGGCCACGGGGCTAATGTTAGTGGGCTCGGAGACTAGTTACCAACACGACAAAGCTATGTTATAAGGCCTCATAGTTTAACCTGGGGCTCTATTATGAAAACTTTCATTCACGCGATTATGCTTTGCGCAGCTCTCATGCTGAGTAGCTTAATGCCGGATTGGGCATTTGCTCAAGAGACTAAACAAGACAGCGAAGACGCCATTCTTGTGCTCGATGGATCAGGCTCGATGTGGGGCCAGATTGACGGCATCTCCAAGATTGAAATTGCCCGCGATGTCTTGGGAGGACTTTTGGAGGAACTGCCGGAATCGCGCCGCCTTGGCTTGATGGCTTATGGCCATAACCGCAAAGGCGATTGTAGCGATATCGAGCTGTTGGCTCCCGTCGGCGCGCCCCGCGCGGATATCAGCAAGGCGGTCAAAGCGATAAACCCTAAGGGCAAAACCCCGATTTCGGCCTCGGTAAAGCAAGCCGCTGAAGCTCTGAAATACACCGAAAATAAGGCCACTGTAATCCTGATCAGCGACGGGATTGAAACCTGTAATCTCGATCCCTGCGCGCTAGGAAAACGGCTCGAAGCGGACGGGGTTGATTTTACCGCCCATGTTATTGGCTTTGATATTGTCGACCAAAAGGCGGAGACGCAACTCCAATGCCTCGCCGAGAGCACAGGCGGGCGTTATTTATCGGCCTCCAATGCAGGGGAATTATCCATCGCGCTAGGCGAGACTGTGGCTGAGGTCGATGCAGACGCTAAACCCGCCACATTGACATTATATGCGACAGAATTGACGGATGGCCCGGCCATTGAGGACGGCCTTGAATGGACAGTGCAGCAAGCGGGCGGCGGCGATATTATTATCGAGACCAAAGACGCCGGCGAAATAACCCAAGATATCCCGCCCGGCGTTTACGATGTTTTTGTCGCCCGCGCCTCGGACGGGCTGAAAAGCGAGCAGCGCCTCGTCGAGATATTGCCCGGCGCGGATAGGACGCTCACACTTGTCTTGAAACCGGAATTTGAAGCCACAGTGACGCCGGATAGCGGTGAGGTGAGTGCAGGCTCGCCCTTTTCAGTGAAATGGACAGGCCCGGACCGCGGTGGAGACTTTATTGATATTGCCAAGCCGGATGAAGGCCCTCGAGCTTATATCAATTATGGGTATACGAATAATGGTAATCCGGTGAAATTGACCGCTCCGACACAAGCGGGCGATTATGAAGTGCGCTATATTTTGGGTAGACCCTATCGGGTTTTGGCCAGAGCCCCGATTACCGTAAGCGGCGTAGCGGCGACAGTTTCCGGGCCGGAAACAGCGGCCGCGCATAGCGAAATTACGGTTGATTGGACCGGGCCAGCTACGCAAAGTGACTTTGTCACGATCACCAAACTCGATGCCAGAGAAGGCGGTTATAAGAATTATTTTTACACCAAGAATAAAGTTACGCCCCGGAAGTTGACCGTGCCATTAGAGCCGGGCGACTATGAAATACGTTACGTCTTTGTCGGAAAATCCGGCGAATCAAAGGGTAGCGGCCATAAGGTTCTCGCGCGGCAGCCTCTAACGGTGACCGGGGTGACGGCGAACGTGAGTGCGCCGAAAACAGCTAGGGTCGGCCAGAGTATTACAGTTGAATGGGAAGGGCCAAAATCCTCGGGCGACTTCGTGACGATAACAGCGCCGGATGCGCGCGACCAAGCTTATAAATCTTATGCCTATACAAAAAATGGCTCGCCCTCGAAACTTATCATGCCTCTCATGCCGGGAGATTATGAAATCCGTTTTGTGCAAGACGGCAAGAAAATTCTCGCCCGGCAGCCTATCACGATTGAAGACATTACCATGACGCTGAAAGCGCCAAAAAAAGCTAAAGCCGGAGAGACGATAGAAGTTAATTGGGACGGCCCTGCGGCAAAGGGAGATTGGGTAACGGTCATCGCGCCGGATGCGAGAGATAACAAATATAAGAGCTATTTCTACCCGATTAACGGCGCGCCGGGAAAAGTCACGGTGCCCAAAGAGCCCGGAGACTATGAAGTGCGCTATGTCATGCGCGGGAAACGCATCATCGCGCGCCAGCCGATAAAGGTGACGGAATAAGGGGCGAAATAGCCTAACCCTAAAGCCGAGGCACGGCGTTTGAGATCAGGTTTAGCGGAATGGCGTTGCTGTCTTTGCTTTGGCGCAGGACAATACGGCTTTGTACATCGGAGATTAGGTCAATCGAGAGCAGGACTTCGCGCAGGAAATCCTCATAGCTGTGCATGTCTTTGGTGACCACGCGGAGCATGAAATCGACGGCGCCTGTGACCGAGGCGCATTGAATGACTTCGGGCATGCGGGCGATGGCCTTTTCAAATTTTTCCATATTGATACGGTTGGGCAAAGAGAGCTTGACGGCGACAAAAACTTCAAAATCCAGACCCAGTTTTTTGCGGTCTAAAATTGTCACGCGCTGCTTGATAATCCCGACTTCTTCCATGCGCTTGATACGCCGCCAACACGGCGAGGAGGAGAGGCCGACCTTATCGGCAATATCGGCGACAGAGAGCGCCGCGTTGCTTTGAATCAGGTGCAGGATTTTAGCATCTATACCGTCAATTTTGTTTGGCATTTTTCGCCTCCGGCTTGGTTTATTCAGGTAAATTATTCTACGTTAATGCGAATTTCAACTAAAAAATATGTATATCAGGACATAAAATGGGTATAGACGTTCACAAAATCGCAAAACCACCTATTCCTAGGCTTTTCATGTCCCAAAAATCTAATCAATCCCGTCTACATGTGCCCGAACCACCCTTCCGGCCAGGTGATACGCCTGATTATTCCCATATTGCGGTGCCGGCGGATCATTCACCGCCTCGCCCGGATCCGATGTGTGATGACCACGAGACGGCGCAGCATGCGCTCGGACTTATCCGCGTTTTGCGCTTTAACGGCGAAGCGGTGGGGGATTGGGCGCCTGACCTCTCGTCGGATCACCTGCGCAAAGGTCTGCGCGATATGATGCTGACCCGGGCTATGGATGTGCGCATGTTCAATATGCAGCGTCAGGGCAAGATGTCATTTTATATGAAGTCTACGGGCGAGGAAGCGGTATCTGTGGCGCATGCTATGGCGCTTCGCAAAGATGATATGACCTTTCCGACTTACCGTCAGCAGGGGATATTGATCAATCGCGGCGCGTCGATCAAAGAGATGATGTGCCAATGTCTGTCCAATGCCGGCGATCGCCTCGACGGCAAATCCATCCCGGTGCTCTATTCCTTTCGCGATCATGGTTTTTTCTCGGTTTCGGGTAATCTTGGCACGCAGATGATTCAGGCTGTGGGCTGGGGCATGGCGGAGGCCTATAAAAACTCTGATGGTATCGCTAGCGCTTTTACGGGTGAGGGCGCGACCGCCGAGGGCGATTTCCATTACGCGCTGAATTTCGCCTCTACTTACCGCGCGCCCTGCATCCTCAATGTGGTCAATAATCAATGGGCGATATCGTCCTTCCAAGGCATAGCGGCGGGCGAGGGCGAGACTTTTGCCGCGCGCGGCACGGGCTTTGGCCTTGCGACATTGCGCGTGGATGGCAATGATTTTCTGGCTGTCTATGCGGCAACACAATGGGCGGCAGAACGGGCGAGAGGCGGCGGCGGCGCGACTTTGATCGAGCATTTCACTTACCGCAAGGAAGGTCATTCAACCTCGGATGACCCGACCAAATACCGCCCTAAAAACGAGCCCGAAGTCTGGCCCTTTGGCGACCCGATTGAGCGCCTGAAAACCCATCTCATCCATATCGGGGAATGGGACGAGGCGCGCCATACCGCGCAGGAGGAAGACTGCAAGACCGAAATCCGCACGATCTATAAAGAGGCCGAGAAAATGGGCACGCTATCAGGCGATACTCAGGTCAATGATTTTACCATGTTCGAGCAGGTCTATGAAGAGTTGCCGGGACATCTCATCGCCCAACGCGAAGCCTTCAAGGAAGAGCTGTGATGCCAGATTATTTAATCCGCGCGTCTTCACCCCGCTTGCCGGGGAAGTGGCCCCGAAGGGGCCGATGGGGGAATTTGGTTCCTTCAATTGCTGATTTGCAATTAGGCGAAAATAATTCCCCCATCCCCCGCTTCACGGGGACTTCCCCCATAAATGGGGTGAAGACGACCGCATTCATGTTTGGGAGCTTCCTCTAATGGCGCGCCCTACGAAACGCATGAATATGATCGAAGCCATTCGCGATGCGCTGGATATTAAAATGACCGAGGACGCCGATGTGCTCGTCTTTGGCGAGGATGTCGGCTATTTTGGCGGCGTGTTTCGTGCCACGGCGGGTTTGCAGGAAAAGCACGGGCTGCACCGCTGTTTTGATACGCCGATTTCCGAAGGCGGCATTGTCGGTATTGCCATTGGCATGGCGGCCAATGGCCTGCGCCCGGTCGCGGAAATCCAGTTCGCGGATTATATCTATCCCGGCTATGACCAGATTGCTTCCGAGGCTGCGCGTTTGCGCTATCGCTCCAACGGCGAATTTTCCGCCCCGCTCACCATCCGCACCCCCGTCGGCGGCGGTATTTATGGCGGCACCACCCATAGCCAAAGCCCGGAAGCTTTGTTCACTCATATTGCAGGCCTTAAAACCGTTATCCCGTCCAATCCTTATGACGCCAAAGGCATGTTGATACAGGCGATTGAGGATAATGATCCGGTGCTCTTCCTTGAACCGAAACGCCTTTATAATGGCCCGTTTTACGGCGACCCGCATGTCCCGGCGATTAGCTGGGCCAAGCACGAACTTGGCGAAGTGCCGGAAGGCCGCTACACCGTCCCATTTGAAAGCGTGCGTAAAATTAGCGAAGGCTCTGACCTGACCATACTCGCTTACGGCACCATGACATGGGTGGCCGAGGCTTCGGCCAAAGCGGCCGGCGTCAATGCCGATATTCTTGATCTACGCTCGCTACTCCCGCTTGATATTGACGCTATTACCGAGTCGGTGAAAAAGACAGGCCGCTGCCTGATCTTGCACGAAGCCACCCGCACCTCCGGCTTTGGCGCGGAATTATCAGCCCAAGTCGCGGAGCATTGTTTCTTCTCGCTCGAAGCGCCGATTGTGCGCGTCACGGGCTGGGACACACCTTATCCCCATGCGCAGGAATGGGCCTATTTCCCTGGCCCGAAACGCGTGATAAACGGCATTAGAAAAGTCATGGGAACCGCGTAATGGGCAGCTATCATTTTAAACTCCCCGATATTGGCGAGGGCGTGGTCGAAGCCGAGATCACGGCTTGGCATGTTGCCGTGGGCGACGCCGTCGAAGAGGACGCCCCGCTTGCCGACGCCATGACCGATAAGGCCACGATTGAGCTAACCTCGCCGGTGACGGGTATTGTCAAAACAGTCGCCTGCGAGGCGGGGGATATACTCGCCGTTGGGGCCGACTTGGTGGTGCTGACCACAGAAGGTGAGGACGAGGAAACTACGCCCGAAACCGAAGAAACGAAAGAGGACACCCCGCCCGCCGAGATAACCCCGTTGGCCACGGCAATTGTGCCGTCCAAACCCAAGCCTAAATCAGCCAGCGGTAAAGCCCTCGCCGCACCCGCTGTACGCCGCGAGGCCAAGAAAAAGGGCCTTGATCTGGCCCTCGCTAAAGCCACCGGTAAAGACGGCGAAGTCACCCATGCCGATCTGGCTCTATTGGAGAAAACCTTCGAGATTCAAAACGGCGAGACTCGCATCAAAATCATCGGCCTGCGCCGCGTCATCGCCCAGCGCATGCAGGAAGCCAAGCGCAATATCCCGCATTTCACCTATGTCGAAGAGATTGACGTCACTGAGCTCGAAGCTTTGCGCAAGCGCGCCAACGCAAAAAAGGCGGAGGATAAGCCCAAGCTCACTGTGCTGCCTTTCATCATCCGGGCGCTGGCGGCCACGCTCAAAGACTGGCCGCAATTTAACGCCCGCTATATGGACGATGCGGGCTATGTCAGCCAGTTCTCCGACCTTAATCTTGGCATCGCCACCCAGACAGATAACGGCCTGATCGTGCCGGTGCTGAAAAAAGCGCAGAGCCTCTCGATCTGGCAATTGGCTGAGGAGATTACCCGGCTTGCCGAAGGCGCGCGCAATAATAAACTCGCCGCCGAAGAGCTGACCGGCGCGACGACGAGCCTGACATCGCTCGGGCCTTTAGGCGGCCTCGTCACAACCCCAGTGATTAACCGTCCTGAAGTCGCGATTTTCGGCCCCAATAAAATCAGGCCTAAATTGGTCATGGAAGGCGGCGAAGTGGCGGAGCGCCTTGTGATGAATTTCAGCATCTCCTGCGATCACCGCGTCATAGACGGCTATGACGCCGCCGCCATGATAGCGGATATGAAGCGCTTGCTCAAAGACCCGCTATTTATGTTTTTAAGCTAGTATTCCCTCTTGGCAGAGCGAGGTAATTCGCCTATATCGCGGCCTTCTCATTGGTATGGTGGGGTAGCTCAGCTGGTTAGAGCGCAGGACTCATAATCCTGAGGTCGTGAGTTCAAGTCTCACTCTCACTACCATTTAATTTACAAAACAGGCGCTGCTCAAAGCGAGCAGGCATTTAAAGCCAAGCGCGGATTGCGTTATATTTTTGTCTGCTATAATACACGGTTGTGCACAAGACGATGACATATCGACAACAGCAAACCCATCATTGCGCGATGGTGAGCTTTGTGCTGACGAAATTATAACATCTAAGACAACTATAATATAATTTCACTCTTCACACCCTCGCAAATATCGGCGGGGGTTTTCTTTGACATCCCGTCCAGCATATCAAAGGAAACATTATGACCTTCTCATCCGACGACGACATTGCTTATATTACCAACGGCCTCATCACCCGAACTCTGCCAAAACCCGAATGGACGCACGCGGCGCATTTTGCGGCGGCCATCGGTTTGCTGGCAGATCCAAATTATAATGCCTTTCAGGACATGCCGGGCTTCATAAAAGCCTATAACGTGTCCACAGGAGGCGAAAATACAGATGATGAGGGCTATCACGAAACGATTACGCAAGCCTCGCTCATGGCCGCGCAATATGTGCTAAAGACTCACGGCAAAGAGGCGCCTTTATATGAATGCGTCAATGATTTGCTCAGCCAAGAATTTGGCAAGCCGGGCTGGCTCTTCTCCTATTGGAGCAAAGACGTGTTATTTTCCGTCAAAGCCCGAAAATCCTGGGTCGCGCCTGATATAAAAGCCTTGCCGTTTTAACGCGGCGCGTTGTCAAAAGGGACGCGAGCCGTATTGTTCTATCTCATTGAAATGAAAACGAGGCTTGGATTGTAGGTCAGGTAGAGCGTAGCGAAACCTGACATTCCAAATTAAACGCGAGTTGGGATGTTGGCTTTCGCTACGCTCTAGCCAACCTACGATTCTGGCTTAACGCGGCGCGCGCTTCGCCAATATACGTTGCAGGGTTCTACGGTGCATGTTTAGGCGTCTTGCCGTCTCGGAGACATTCTTGCCGCACAGTTCATAAACCCTTTGGATATGCTCCCATCTTACGCGGTCGGCGGACATCGGGTTTTCGGGCGGCTCTGGCGCTTCGCCTTTGGGCGCGAGTAGGGCTTTGCAGACATCGTCTGCGTCGGCGGGTTTGGCGAGATAATCGACCGCGCCGCGTTTCACGGCGGAGACAGCGGTGGCGAGATTGCCGTAACCCGTTAGCATTACCATTTTACAATCGGGCCGCGTTTCATGCAATTTGTCGATGACGTCGAGACCATTGCCGTCCTCCAGCCGCATATCGAGCACAGCAAAAGCGGGCGGATTGGCCTGCGCGATGGCTTTGGCCTCCAGCACGGTTTCGGCCAAAGTCACAGCAAAGCCGCGCTGTTCAAGCGCGCGGCCAAGACGATTGCGGAACGGGCCGTCATCATCAAGGATAAGAAGCGTGTTGTCGTCGGGTATATTATAGTCGGTCATAATATGGCTCTTTAACAGCTATTCTGAATATGGGAAATGATTCCGTGCAAATCTAGGTAAACAGTTCTGCATTTTTGCGGGGCCAGCTCAGATGTATCCGGGCACCTCCTTGCGGGCTGCGTTCAAATGAGACCTTGCCGCCTGTGCGCTCAATCAGGGTTGTCGCGATGAAAACACCGAGGCCAAGGCCGCCGGCCAGTTCATCGACTTGTTTGGGCCGTTGGCGTTTGCTGACATAAGGTTGTCCGAGGCGGCCTTTGATCGTCGGGTCAAAACCCGGGCCGTCATCATCAATGGTCAAGGTCAAGGTCTCGGCGCTCCATTGCCCGGTAAGCTGCACCGAAGCGGCAGCGAAATCGACCGCGTTTTCAACAAAGTTTTTGAGCCCGTAGAGAAGCTCCGCCTGCCGCTTAAGAGTCGGCTGCGGCCCGTCGCCTGAAACTTTGAGCGAAATATCCGCGCCAAAGCCTATATAAGGCGCGGCGGCTTCTTCGAGCAGGTCTTCAATGGTCAGTACATCATGGATAAGGTCGCCTTCGTCGCCGCGCTGGGACAATTGGGCGAGGATATCCCGGCATCTTTGGGCTTGGGAGAGCATCAAGGCCGCGTCTTCGCCAAGCGCTGATTTTGGATCAAGCTCGCGGCTCATTTCTTTGGCTGTGATCTGGATGGTGGCCAGCGGCGTGCCAAGCTCATGCGCAGCGGCGGCGGCCATACCGCCCAGCGCCGAGAGTTTTTGTTCATGGGCGAGCACGGCTTCGGTCGCGGCCAAAGCCTCGGACATGCTGCGGGATTCTTTGGTAGCGCGCCATGCATAGAGCGAGGTAAAGGTGCTACCGACAATAATTGCAAACCAGACGCCGAGACGGAACTTAAAGGGCAGGGTGAAACTGCCCGTAGGCGACCACGGCAGAGGCAGGCTGGTATAGAGCAGGGCGAAAGACAGCCCGATGGCCAGAGCGCCAAGCGCAAAGAGTACTTTTTTATTCAAAGTCGTGGCGCTGGTCACGACAGGGGCGAGGAAGAGCAGGGCGAAAGGGTTAGCCATGCCGCCTGTGAGCCAGAGAAGGACAGAAAGCTGCAAGAGATCATAGCCGAGCTGGAAGCCTGCCTCCCGGTCTCCGACGCGGCGGTCGAGTTCAAAGGCTGACGTCACGACGATATTAACAACAATGCTCAGCCCGATCATTGCGGCGCAAGGCCAGAGCGGAAAGTCAAAGCCGAGAATTTGCGAAACAATCAACAATGCCAAAGCCTGTCCGCCAATCGCGCACCAGCGTAGCAAGACCAGCGTCGAGCGCCGAAGCTGCCCCGATGTGCGGGCGCGGCGGCGCAGAGATGTGTCGGGCGGCGGTGCGTCAGTTGGCGGCTTGACGGGCGGGGGCGGGATGTCCATTTCAGGGGCGTTCATAAGGCGCTTATAAGCCTAGGGCTCCATTGTGGAAAGACAAGACTGTGGAAAGACAAAACTATGGAAAGACAAGACTATGGCTAGATTTATCATTGCGGTTTTATGGGCTTTGGCCTTAACCGCCTGCGGGCAGCCCACCGCAAAGGTCGGGCGCACGGTGACATCAGGCACGGCGGATATTGGCGGCGCTTATACGCTCATTACTCAGGACGGAGAGACGGTGACCGAAGCGGCTTTCCTCGGCAAGCCGCAGCTCATTTATTTTGGCTTTTCTTACTGCCCCGATATCTGCCCAACGGCGCTGCAAAAAATGGGTGCAGTTCAGGCCCGGATAGACGCAAGCGGAAATAAACTGAATTATCTTTTCATCAGCGTCGATCCCGACCGCGATACGCCCGAAAGCCTGAAATTATATATCACCGCCAACGGTTTCCCCGAAGGCCTGACAGGGCTGACGGGAACGCAGAGCCAAGTCGATATTGCCAAAGCGGCCTATAAAGTCTTTTCCCAAAAAACCCCAACCCCGGACAGCGCAGCAGATTACACCGTCGATCATTCCGATATTATTTACCTGATGGATAAGGAGGGGAAGTTTGTTGAGTTTTTCTTTGGGAAGAGCACCGTGCCCGAAATGACGGCGCGGATTGAGTATCATTTGAAAAGCGGGAAATAACCAACCATTTTGTTCCCGGCCTTGAGCCGGGACCTCCCTGCTATTGAGTGCCATATTGATGGAGATCCCCGCTCAAGGCGGGGAACAAGATGAGGTGGTTGGAGAACGCGGTGAAAGATACATCAAACTCCCATGTCATCCCGGCCTTGCGCCGGGACCCTTATCCCCCGCAAAACAAGCAGAGTACAAGCAAGGCATAATGGCAACTCCAAAACCCGAACACAGACTCTGCCCCAACAGATAAGCCAAAGGTCCCGGCGCAAGGCCGGGATGACAATAGAAGATGATGGCAAAACCATAGCAACGAAATACGGCTTTAGCTCATTGATCCTCAGTGGGGACGTTAGAAGACGTTCATTAACCAGAATGCGCGGATTAACAGAGATAGTCCCCATCTAGCCATAAAAAGGCCAATGCTTCATTTCCATTTCAACGAAAAATTTTTCTAACAACCATCCTGTTGCTCCGTCGGTTGAGGGAAAAGGCGACCAGTGCTGAAAGCCGGTCTCTTCAAGGCTTTTGACCTGTTCTTGTTGTTGTTCGGTAATATCTCTGCGAGAGCTAGCACCTCTTAAACTATGTGCAAAGTGGTGCGCTTCTGATTCCAGCATTTTTCGCCGTATAGCACCAGATATTATTGTATCTTGTGTTCCGAAAGTCTGTGAAATATCTTTTGCCTCACCGAGATAGTCTAGGGCCGATATATTTGCTGCAACGAAAGTCACTCCTGTTAAGTCTCCCATGTTTATGCTTTGAACGAACCCACCTGCAATAGGTTGGGGTCGATTTAAAGTTACGCGATCAAGTCTGGCACCTCTTAAATTTGTTTGAAAAAAATCACCATAATTCAGAAGAGAATTATAAAATAAACATCCTTCAAAATTGCCCTGCCGAAGAATACTTGCTTCGAATCTACAGCCACTAAAATCGGCTGCTCTGAAATAACCGTTTGGGAAATTAACACCGTCAAAATTACATCCCTTTAGAACAAGTCGCCATTGGGAACTATCGGTTTGTGCCTCAATTCTATATACTCTACCAATTGCATCTATCGCTTTTTGGATATCCATGCGTGGTGCTGAGCGTTCAGTAAAATTTTCCGTAAAATCAACATTAGTGCATGGAAAATTTCCGCGTACATAAGTGGCGAGTAGCCTTACAATTCTTGGTGCAACGTCATTGTTTTCTTCTACAAGGCCTTCAAAACGGTCGATTGCGGTGACACGTGTAACTAAATCATCTTCCCACAGTCTCAACACTACTTCATTACCATTTTCCTCAACTATCTGCGTTATTTCTCGACGAGAAGTAAGGGCTTGAGCAGCTGCATTAATTTCGTCATTGAATAATGATATGCGGGCGATTTCGGCTTGTTTTGCAGCAACAACTGTCCGCCACACTATAAATGGAGCACCAAAAAAAGCAGCAAGAACCAAACCTAAATTTCGAATAGCTTCGCCAGTATCATCGTTTGCATAGGGCTCTATACCAATCACAGTGTAGAGAAATTCCGCTAAGGTCATCAGCATTGCAACGAAAAGGATAAGCGCAATTGAAAATACAAAAAAACCGCAAAACGACCCTAACCAACGGGCCTCAGAAAAATCCAACTTTCGACGGAAACCTAACCATTCAATGAATTTTGGTTTTTCATTTTTATTATCGTGCATTAATACAGACTTAGAATTGATAAAGTAAGAACAACAATTTTGATATGAGGTGCGTACCTCTGATTTTCAACCCTAGTATTGATTTTTCGGAAAAGCACCCAGTATATAATTAAAGCCTAATACCTTCAAAGCTGACTAAGTTTCTTACGCCCCACCCGCCACCATTCCCGCAATTACCTATTAGCCCCCGGCACCCATTTTACGTCGCTCTCGCCTTGATCGTTGCACCATCTGGCGGCGACGAAGAGGAAGTCTGATAGGCGGTTTAGATAGGTTAGCGCGGCTGGGTTGATCGGCTGTTTTTGGGCGAGTGCTACGCTCACCCGTTCTGCGCGGCGGCAAACGGTTCTGGCTTGGTGTAGAAAGGCGGCAGGCGGGGAGCCTCCGGGGAGGACGAAACTTGTTAGCGGATCCAGATCGACATTAAGCGCGTCGAGTTCCTGTTCAAGCCGCGTGGCCTGTTCCTCAATCATGCGCAGGGCATATTCGCTATCGGCTTTGTCTTTGGCCGGGAGCGGCGTTGCCAAATCCGCGCCTAAATCAAAGAGATCATTTTGAATGCGGGCCAGCATTGCGTCGAGGCGTTGGTTTTCCAGATGCAGCCTAACCAAGCCAATGACGCTATTGGTCTCGTCGACATCGCCGTAAGCCTGCACGCGTAAATCAGCTTTGGACAGGCGCGAGCCGTCGACCAGCCCCGTCGTGCCGTCATCGCCTGTGCGGGTATAGATTTTGTTGAGCTTGACCAAGCTAGACGCCTTTGGTTTTGACATAAATGGTTAGGATTAACAGCCCGACCGCCGCGGCTTGGCCCATAACCCGGCGCTGCATCCATTTATTCGAGATTGCGCGCGCGTCTTCGGATTTATTGGCCATAGATTTCGCGCCCATAATCAAAGTGAAAATGACAAAGAAAAAAGCGGCGATGGTTACGATATAGAGTAGAGTCAACATAGCAGGTTCCTTTTGGGGAGCCTATAAAGGGAATTGCGCATTCCATCCACAATAAACTTTGTCTGCTGACTGGCAGAATGGCCGGTAGAATTTATGATGCTGTCAAACCCAATAGGACACTGCCATGCTCTCAGATGCCGACCGCGCCGAACAACTCGGCCAAGCTACCCGCGAAAAACTCAAGCAATTCATTGCCCGTATTGAACGGCTCGAAGCCGAAAAGACCGAACTCGCCGCTGATATCCGCGAAGTCTATGCGGAGGTGAAAACCTTTGGCCTCGATACCAAAGTGATGCGCAAGGTGGTGAGCTTGCGCAAGCTGGACGCGGCGGAGCGGGCCGAGCAGGAAGCTTTGCTCGATATGTATATGGATGTAGTCGCTGATCAATAAAATGTTCGACATTTGTTCTTTTTCTGCTAAAGGGAGCTCATGTCGGCAGATTATGACAAACAGCAATGGCAGGCCGAAGGGGCTGCGCGCGATGCTGCGCTGGAAAAACAGCGCGCAAAAGAGCAAAAAGCGCGGGAGCGTTCAGCGCGTAATGCCAAGCGTAAATTGGAACGGCTAAGCCGTAAACTGCTTGAGATCGATGACCTGACCGATTGGGAAGCGGAATTTTCCGAGAGCGTGTCGGGGCGGTTGGATAAATACGGCTCCGCCTTTCAAGACCGCGAAAAGGGCCGCCCCGGCGACGCGCTTAGTTTTGCGCAAAAACGGGTGGTGGCCTCACTCAATAAAAAAGCCAAGGATAACCGCAAGGCGGCCAAAGAAGAGATCGGCGAGGATAAATCTAAAACTTTCAACCCCCGCAGTTCTTTTAAACCGAAAGGCAAGAAGGGGTTCAGCCCGCGCGTGCGTCATCTTGAAGAGGATATGCCGCCAGAAACAGATGAGGTGGTCTTCATCCCCGAATATCGGCCTGCGCCGAAGAAACCGTTTCTGCGCATTGTGAAGACGGGTTAAGCCTTAAACATCTGTCCCCCGCCCTTCCGTTCATGCCCGCGTAGGCGGGTAGCGGGGCCCCCTTGCGTCAAAGACCACACTTCATTGAGGGAGACCCCCGCGCGGGGGCGGGGGACAGAATAGTTTTTAGCTACCCTTCGGGAATAGGTTCAGGTTCTTCTAGGATATCGCCGCTCTCCGCTTCCGGCAGCTCGATTGGCGATATATCAGGCGCCGCCTCCGGCACTGTCGAAGCTGTTATCGGCTCCAGACCCTCTGTTACAGGTTCAGTCACGACATTGATTTCCGGTTCAGGCATAATCGCCGTGCCGTCTATAGCTGTTTCCGGCGCAGGTGTTTCAACCCCGACTGGCTCTGCATCCGCGACAGGGCTGTCTTGAACCTCGCTGACTTGCGGCGTAAATTCAGGCGCGGAGACATAGCTGATATCCGGGCTGATATCCGTTTGCCCGCCCGTTACGGCTTGCAGCGCATAGGGCTGATCTTCGAAAGCAAGGGCGAGGCTAAGTTCATCCTCCGTAATGACAGCATCGCCTGCGCTAATCCGCGTAAATTGCTGCGCGGCAGCCGTTGTCGTCATCCCGCTGGCTTTGACGACGGCAGAATATTCGGCAAATGTTACTTGGCCGTTTTTATCTGCGTCCAGCGCGGTAAAATCTGTTGGGTAAGTTCCGGCCTGAGCCGAAGTGCTGGCGAGTACTGCGGCCAAAATAGCGGCAGAAAGCGTTGTCTTTATATAGCGTGTCATATCAATTCTCCTTAAACAGGGGGCAAAATAGCCCGCGATATGCACAGCCCCCAGCGGAGGGCGCAGAGCAAAGAGAGGCCTCAAATAGGGCCGAAATCAGGCGCTAACCTTACAATTATATGAGATGGAAGACAGGCTTTGGTAAGCTTAGAACCGCATATTAAAGCGGATATTCACCCCGTCATCGGCCGGCATATCCAGCGAACTTATCGGCGTGATGGCGTTTTGGTAGCAGCCGTCTTTATAGACATATTCCACGCCGACATCGATGCGCGGGGTAATCTCGCGCTTATATCCAACACTATTGACGTTATTGGCGGATTTGGGCGTGTCGAGCACGGTCGTCCCGCAACCGCGCGAACCGGGCTGTATCGGGCTGGCTTCGGCCATATCGACAACGCGGTTGAATAGTTCGTTGGTTTCGGCGTGTTGAGGAAGAGAAAGATTAAGCGGCTCTGCCGCGGCGATATCCGCCTTTTCCAATGTCAGTGAGTGCATTTTAACCTCAGTTTCCGGCGCAGGCATTATGATGCCCGGCGGCAGAGCGGGTTCTATCATGCGCTTTTGCGGTGGATGTAGTTTTGACGGGATGCCGCGCCGCGCGAGGCCAAGCTGTGGTTTCGGGGCGCGTCTTGCTACGGAAACAGGCATACTCGGCATGACGAGATGTGATGTTGTGACATGTGTTTCTGGCATTATTTCAGGGGCTGAGACAGCTTTTCGAGGGATTGGCGCCGGCTTCGCTGTAACGCTCACGGCTTTGGCCGTTTCGGGGGGATCGGGCTGGAACCTCTCTAATGAAAGACGGCGAAGGCTTCCGGCCTTATGGGCTATGGCCTGATGTAACGTCTCGGCCTCGTTCCTTACTAGCGCAACTGTCTCGTCATTAGAGGCATGTTGAGACAGGCCGTAAACAAGATAGGCTGTTACCCCTACGAGGCACAATAATGCGGTTTCATAGACTTTCATGTCAGCGCAGACTCCTAGTTAGAACCGGGCTTTAAAGCCGACATTAATGGCATGGGCTTCGACTTGGTCATTGGAAACTAATTGCGGCGCGACGAAAGGAATAAAGCCTTTATTATAGACATATTCCGCGCCGAAATCGAGATAGTCATTGACCGGATATTCAACGCTGACCGCATGTTGTTGGTTTTTCTCCCATGTCGTGGGCTGTCCGCCGATGCCGACGCCGACGAAATTATCACCAATTTGTCCCCAAGAGCCAACGGCGGCAATGGCCATACGGCGGCCATTGGGCAGCATCGGTTTGATACGGGCTTGGGCGACAAGAACTTCGAGGTTCTGGTCAAAGCTTATATTATTAATATCCGTCGTCGATCCGGCAGGGTCAATTAAATATTGCGCGAAAGGCGTGCCGGTTGCGTCTTGCGGAATGGCCGCGCCCCAAGGCTTAAGCGTTGACGTATATTCGACCATGGCGTCAAAGAACGGGCTATTATATTCTGCAAAACCGGTGACGGCACTGTTGCGATATTCAATAAAATTAGCCGGCGGCGTGCCGTTTTGAATGCCTTGGAACGTATGGGCTGTCCAGTTATTGCGGTAGATGGTATCGTGCAGATAACCGCCGCCAAGCGTAAAGGCTTTCCCTCTGCCCAAGAGGAATTCTTTTTCGCCGTTAAAGGCATAATTGGCGATATTATTATCTTCGCCGGCATAGGCTGTGCGAAGTTGACGCCCGCCGGAGAAAGCGGAGCCGGTAAATTTAAAGCCGTTTTTATAAAACCCAAGCTCGGCAACAGGCTGATCGGAATGCGCCATGAAATAATGCTGACCTTCGGTTTGGGTGAAGGCGTTATAGCCGTCAAAATTACCGAAATCTATCGTCTTGCGGCCAAAGGCGGCATAGAACGGGCTGCGGTCTAAATTACCAAAGACAACAAAGGCTTTGCGCAATTGGAACTCGTCTTGGTCGCCGGGGAAATCAGTTTCTGAATATTCCGCCTGCATATAGACGGATGTCCAGTCGCCAAATGTCGAGGTGAAAGACAGGGCGGCATTGTTAATGGCAAAAACGCCGGCTTCATCATCCGTGCGGTTACTAAAGAAGGGGAAGCGCGAGAGGATGGGGAATAATCCATCATCGCTGGTTTTTTGGTACATATAAGCGCCCTTGAACCCGCCGCCGATATAGAGCGAATCTGGCTGCAACACGCCGTTAGCGCGGTTGGCAAGCAAGGTCAGGGTTTTGCCTGTCGTATTTTCTTGCCAGTCCAGCATGTCGCGCGAATGGGCGGCGCTGGTGCGTACATTTAAACCGCCAACATTATAATTGCGATCTGCATAGAACGCCTGAGCGGCCTCGCGGCTGTAATGCACAGCATTAGGATTAGAAAAGCCGCGCAATTGCAGACCTTGTTGTGTGGTCACATAGCCGTTTTGCGCGACGGAATAGCCGACAGTTTCGGTTTGCACATAACCTGAGTCGACATATTGGACTTGCGATTGAAGCCGCCGTGCTTGCCAGCTAGGCGCACAAGGGTTGCAGGAGGCATATTGCTGCGCCGCCACATATTGACCTGAATGCATCTGCTCGGCTTGCGGCGTGAACATGCCGCGCAAACCTGCATGTTGATGATTGGCGGAAACGGGCACAGCTATCGCAATAGCCGTCGCGCCGAGTAGCGATAATTTCGTTACGTTTTTCATGATGGTTTCCAATTAAATTGTGATTAAGCCGAGCGAACTTGATCGACGTCGAGTTCGTGTTCGCGGACTTTGCGGTAAAGTGTGGAGCGGCCAATGCCGAGGCGGCGGGCGACTTCGGACATATGTCCTGAATAATTCTCAATCGCGAATTGAATAAGATCGCGTTCAATCTCTTCCAAACTGCGCAGATGGCCTTCGCGATCGAGGAAGGTGACAGATTTATCATCCTCTGTGTCTGCGGCTTTGACCAAAGAAGAGAGCGGATCATCTGCTTTACCGGAAGACTTTCCTGACATGGACGGCGCAAGGCCGGAGATTTGCGGAAAATCATGCGGCTTTAGCTTGTGCCCGTCGGAGAGGATCATGGCGCGGAAAATTGTATTTTCAAGCTGCCGCACATTGCCCTTCCATTCGTAATTTTTAAGCAGGTCAAGTGTTTCGCTATCTGCGCCGACAATGTTCATTTGCTCAGCGGCGTTAAAGCGCTTGATGAAATGCTCCAACAGGGCCGGGACATCTTCGCGGCGCTCGCGCAACGGCGGAACAGCAATCGGAAACACATTGAGACGGTAATAGAGATCTTCGCGGAAACTTCCGTTTTTCACGGCCTCATTAAGGTCGCGGTTAGTCGCGGATATAATACGCACATCAACAGCTACGGTGCGTTTCGCGCCGACCGGGTCAACTTCGCCTTCTTGCAAGACGCGCAGTAATTTGACCTGCATATCCAGCGGCAGCTCCCCGACTTCGTCAAGGAAAAGCGTGCCGGTATGGGCTTCTTGGAATTTACCCAGATGTTTAGCATTGGCTCCTGTAAAGGCCCCTTTCTCGTGGCCAAAGAGAATGCTCTCGACCAGATTTTCAGGGATCGCGCCGCAATTGACCGTGATAAACGGCTTATCGGAGCGTCCGGACGCGCCTTGAATAGCGCGCGCAATAACTTCTTTGCCGACGCCGCTCTCGCCCGTAATCAGGATCGGGATATTAGCTTTCGCCCCGCGCTCGCCCATGGCGACAACCGGGCGCATCGACCCTGCATTGCCAATTAAATCTTTAAAGGTCAGCCCGCCCTCGGTGGTTTTCTTCAGCCGTTTAACTTCGCCAACCAGCGTTTTCATTTCCAGCGCATTGCGGATAGAGACGATGATACGCTCAGGCGAGGCGGGTTTAACCACGAAATCCCGCGCGCCCATTTGCATGGCTTTGACAACGGCGTCAATCGAGCCTTTACCCGTCAGGACAATGACGGGAAGTTCGGGCCGTTTGGCCTGCAGCTCTTCGAGTGTTTCCATACCGTCGCGTCCGGGCATAACAAGATCGAGCATCATGACATGGATATTAGCCCCGTCAGCGCCCAGCGCCATATCCAGCGCGGTGTCGCCATTATCCGCTTGGAGTGTAGAAAATCCGCTTTTCTCGATCACCGCCTGCAACAGACGACGCTGAGTCGGATCATCGTCAACGATAAGAACCGTTTTTCCCATAATATTCACCACGTTCTGGCCGGGTGATCCCAGCTCTATGCGTTGCAATATGGGACAGAAGGGTGAATTTCAGGTGTAGAGACAAGGTTAAAAATCAATGAGCGATGGCGGCGGAGCCCGCCATTAAGCCGCTAAAAAAGCGGCTTCGCGAATTGCTTTGAAAATTTGCCAAGCAAATTTATCAAAGCGGCAGCGTTAAATAACCGGGTGCGTAAGGCATCTCATCTTACATCAAAATACACTCACGCCAATTCATCATTTCGCTCACCCTACATACAAGCGGGAATGTTGATGTCTGCACCTGATACCACTCCTGACGACGGCTCATCTCGTTAGCGGATCTGCGATATTTCTTTTTTATACAAGCAAAAATAGGGTAAGCTGGTTCTAAGAACTTTGAAAATAAGTAATATGATTGTTGTATGAAGCTGTGTGTCATCAAAATAGATAGAGATAGCGTTTGCGCGGCGGATGACGTGATTACTCATCATTATCAATTTGAACTTGAGATGAGCGCTAGCGTTAGAGCTATTTTTGAACACTTATCGGAAAAATCTTACCTTCCGTCTGTTGCAGGAAGAGCACATACTTGGGACGCTATCACCAAAGGCCAAGTAGTAGCAGAGTTTTTGGCTAATAATAATTACCCAGAGGAATCTAACACGCTTTCGATCCCTATATCAGGGCTGATAAATGATGGAGAAGTGCACGTGCATTTTAAATATAATTCTGCTTTGTATTGAGTGTTTGGCGTGGGATGAGCGTTAGAAACCTAACGCTCATCCCTATCCCCCCACTAACCCGCCTCCCCCAAACGCCGCTCCGCGAACCCCGCCATCGCTCCATGCTCGCGCAGCATCCGCTCCACCGTAGCCTCATCAATGCTGAGATGAGTTTTGCCGCGTTGCCGCGTTCCGCCCAAAACGATACTGGTTTCGCGGGGGAACATATAAAGCGTGCTGATAGGGTCGGCGGCCAGATAGGAATAGTCAATTTCAGGCTGGGGTTTTAAGAGCGTGAGCTGTCCGCGAATCGGCACGACGTCCTTATCCAGAAACAATTTGCCCGCCCCCAGCCCCGTGCAATTGACAATCGTTTTTTGCGGCAGGGCTGTGATGTCATTGGCTGAATTGAATTTGCGCGGCTCAAGCCCCACGCCTGCACTACGAATATCGGATAAGAGGGCTTCGAGATAAATCCCCGGGTCAACGATGATGGCTTCATGTTTGCGCCTAATACGCCGCCCCAGAAAAACATCTTTCGGGTCGGTTCCTGTGCCGCTATCCGCGCCCCGTAAGCGATAACTGGTCACGCGCTCTACGCCGTAACCGCGCCGCCCGGCCATAGACTCCCAATCATCCTTTGTGATGGTTCTGACGCGGGCATCTTGTTCCAATATCTCTTTCGTCGGTGCTCGGCGATTATTATTTCGCGGAATAATAATCTGCGCCCCGGCGATGTTCGAGGTCGTATTGGGCGGGAAATCCGCGGCGTAGATCGTTACATTATGCCCCCATGCGGCGAGGAGGCGCGCCGTCGTCAGGCCCATCACGCCGCTGCCGATAACCGCTGTATCGCGCGCGCTTGCGGTATGAGCCATTTCTGCTGCAATATGACTGCTGCCATGAGACAGCGAGACGCCGTTTCCGCTATGGCCGTAATTATGAATGAGGGTTTTGCCCTGCAGCGGAGCAGTTTCCAGCCGAAACCCGCCATCGCGATGAGGCCGCAATCCGACAACAGATTTAAGGATGTGGTCGCGGCGAACTTTAACGGGCATGATGCGCGATACAGCATCGCGTTCGGGGGCCGTTGCGCAGGCGGCTAGGGCCACACCTCCAAGCCCCGCAATGAAATCCCGTCTTTGCATAAATCTTTGCTAGGCGTCAGCTTTGCGCAGTGTCATGCACCGCACTGCGCTTATGAGGCAATTTATCACTCCTAATGATAGGCTTGGACTATTGAGTCTGCTAAAGCGCCATGATAGCTATTGCGTGAAATCTTAACGAGTCTAAGGGACTGAAAATGGCAGCAGAGCATTCGGATTACGTTCACGGCACTATGGGTGTTGACGGACATAAAAAAACATTTAGCGGCTTTATGGGCACAACTGTTTATGGCGGCGCGGCTTTGGCCTTGATCGTGATTTTCCCGACGCTTGTCTTTGGCACGTCTTTGGGCTGGTTACCGGCCCTTATTGTGACGCTGATTATCGGGATTATTCTTGGCATCGCCCTGAAGTTTAAAGGCGGCTGGTATGCAGGCATCATCGCCGCAGCCGTGCCTGTGGCCATTGCTAGCTTTCTCCTTGCCATTTTGACGGCTGCGCCTGTTTAGCCTCATTTACTAGGATTCTCTTTTGAAAATTGCTGTTTTAAACGATGCGGGCAAAAAGTCCGGGGATAATGCCGAGGCCCGCGTAAGCGCCGTGCCTGACACGGTGAAGGGCTATGTTGCGTCGGGGCATTCCGTTAGCGTTGTCAAAGGCGCAGGCGCCGCTGCCAATTTTTCCGATGCGGATTATAAAGCGGCGGGCGCGAATATCGCTGCGAGCAACGCCGCCGCCGCCAAAACCGCCGATCTGGTTATGTCGATTACGGGCCGCGACGCCAAATTTGTGACCGGGATGAAAAAAGGCGCGGGCATTACCGGGCTGATGAACCCGACTGATAATCCCAAATATGCCGCCGCTTGCGCCAAGGCCGGCGTGACGGCTTTCGCGCTGGAATATATTCCGCGTATTTCCCGCGCCCAAAGCATGGACGTGCTGTCGTCTCAATCCAATCTTTCGGGTTACCGCTCCGTCGTTGAAGGGGCGGGGATTTATGGCCGCGCTATGCCGATGATGATGACGGCGGCGGGCACTATCGCCCCGGCGAAATGTTTTATCATGGGCGTAGGCGTTGCGGGCCTGCAAGCCATTGCTACCGCGCGGCGGCTCGGCGCTGTAACCACGGCGACGGATGTGCGCCCCGCGACCAAGGAACAAGTCGCCTCACTCGGCGCGAAATTCATCGCGGTCGAGAATGAAGAATTTAAAGCCGCCGAGACAGCGGGCGGTTATGCCAAGCAAATGAGCGCGGAGTATCAAAAACTGCAAGCCGAGCTGACAGCAACTCATATTGCCAAACAGGATATTGTCATCACCACGGCGCTCATTCCCGGACGGGCGGCTCCAGTTCTGGTGAGCAAAGCCATGCTCGATACAATGCGTCCCGGCTCTGTGCTGGTTGATCTGGCAGTGGAGCGCGGCGGCAATGTCGAAGGGGCGAAAGCGGGCGAGATTGTAACAACGAAAAACGGTGTCCACATTGTCGGCTTGCTCAACTGGCCGAGCCGGATGGCGTCGGACGCCTCCAATATGTTCGCGCGAAACCTCAAAGCCTTCCTGCCGTTAGTGACAGCCGAAGACGGTGCCTACGCCCCCGATTGGGAGGACGAGATCATCCAAGGCTGCGCTCTGACGCGGGACGGCGCGGTGGTTCACGAAAGACTGAAGGGATAGATTATGACATTAGCGCTTATATCTGCTGGATTGGTTATGGCCGCAGGCGGCGCAGGCGTTTCGCCTTTTATTTTCCAATTCACGATTTTCGTGCTCGCGATTTTCGTTGGCTATTATGTCGTCTGGTCAGTGACGCCGGCTCTGCACACGCCGCTCATGGCCGTGACCAACGCTATTTCTTCCGTGATTATCGTCGGCGCGCTGATTGCCGTTGCCGCCGGGACACAAGGCGGCGCGGCACTTTCGACATGGACAGGTGTCGCCGCCGTCGCCCTCTGCGCCGTCAATATTTTCGGCGGGTTTCTGGTCACGCAAAGAATGCTGGCGATGTATAAGAAGAAGGCGAAGTAATGCCGCTGGTTTCACAAGAAACATTACTATCACGCCTTTCGAAAATGCGTCCTGATATTCTTGATAAATTTGGAATTGAAATTTTTGGTATTGTTGGATCATGGGCAAGAAATACAGCCAATGAAGATAGCGACATTGATATTGTTTACACAATTAAAGACGAAGACAAGGTAACCTATTTTGATATTGGCGGGGCCTGGCACATATTAAGGACGGAATTGGGTTTTTCAGTTGATTTAGTTGATTGGGAAATGGTGAGGCCTGCCTTCCGCCCGAGTATGGAAAAAGACTTAGTGCGGTTTTATGAATGAAGCCTTCATAGCGCTGCTCAAAGATATGAGATTTTATGCTCAAGAGTCTGTGGACTTAATGGGTAGCTTTACTTTTGAAGAGTTTAACGACGATAAAAGAACATTTTATGCAGTTGTAAAGACGGTAGAAACCATCGGCGAAGCAGCAAACAAAATATCGACTGAACAAAAAAAGCAACTCCCACAAATACCGTGGTATTCGATTATAGGCGCAAGACATGCCTTTGTTCACGGTTATGGCAATATTAAAATCAAAACACTTTATAAGACCATTACTGAGTCCATACCTGAATTAATCATCATTATTGATACTATTTTGGAGTCATCCGAATGACCCTCTCCGCCAATCTCGCTGCTGTTCTTTATACAGTATCTGCCGTTCTCTTCATCCTCGCTTTGCGTGGGCTGTCCTCGCCCGAGACCTCTCGGCGCGGTAATTATATGGGCATGGTTGGCATCGGGATTGCGGTTGTGACGACTATTCTTGTGGCGGGTCTTGGCGGACAGGGTTTGCTGCTTGCGGGCGGCGGTCTGGCAGTAGGCGGCACCATAGGGGCTATCATTGCGCGCAAAATCCCGATGACAGATATGCCGCAACTTGTGGCGGCTTTTCATTCGCTCGTCGGTATGGCCGCGGTTCTTGTCGCGGTTGCCGCCTTTTTCAGCCCTGAGAGTTTCGGGATTATGACCGATCACGGCATCAAAGCGGCCAGTCTTTTTGAGCTTGCCCTCGGCGCTGCCATTGGCGCGGTTACTTTTTCCGGCTCGGTTATCGCCTTTGCTAAGCTCAACGGGAACATGAGCGGCGCGCCGATCATGTTGCCCTTACGGCATATTATTAATTTGGGCCTAGGCCTCGCCATCGCTGTTGTCATTGGTATGTTGATGAAATCCGGCGGCGGCGACCCTATGTTGCTCTGGATACTCCTCGGCCTGACATTTATTATCGGGTTCTTGCTGATTATTCCCATTGGCGGCGCGGATATGCCCGTCGTGATTTCGATGCTCAATTCCTATTCCGGCTGGGCGGCGGCGGCGCTTGGCTTTACGCTCGGCAATCTCGCCCTCATCGTCACGGGCGCTTTGGTCGGTTCCTCCGGCGCGATCCTGTCTTATATTATGTGCAAAGCCATGAACCGGAGTTTCATCTCGGTTATTCTCGGCGGCTTTGGCGGGGATTCCGCATCGGCAGATGCGGGGGATAAAGAACAGCGCCCGGTCAAGCGCGGCTCTGCCGAAGACGCGGCCTTTATCATGAAAAATGCTTCCAAAGTCATCATCGTGCCGGGTTATGGCCTCGCCGTGGCCCAAGCGCAACATGCCACACGCGAAATGGCGGATAGGCTCAAAGACGAAGGCGTCGATGTCGAATACGCTATCCACCCGGTTGCGGGGCGTATGCCCGGCCATATGAATGTGCTGCTCGCCGAAGCCAATGTGCCTTATGACGAGGTGTTCGAGCTTGAAGATATCAATTCCGAATTCGCCAATGCCGATGTGGCCTTTGTTATCGGGGCTAATGATGTCACCAATCCGGCAGCGAAAACCGATCCAGAAAGCCCGATCTACGGCATGCCCATTCTCGATGTCGACAAAGCCGCGACTGTGCTCATCGTCAAGCGCTCGCTCTCGGCAGGCTATGCCGGGATCGACAATGATCTGTTTTACGAGGACAAAACCATGATGCTCTTGGCGGATGCCAAGAAAATGGTCGAAGATATTATCAAAGCTTTGTAACCCGTGAAGTGGGTAAAGAGATTGCTGGTTTCCGCGTTAATTATCTATCTGGCCATTGCCGCTATTGTTTTTGCCCTGCAGCGCAAAATGCTTTATTTTCCGCCGGATATTTATCTGGCGCCTGAGGCGGTTCAGCTTGGTGAGTTTGAGGAAATTCAGATCCAAAGCGTAAGCGGTGATGCGCTTTTGGCGTGGTGGTCACCGCCAGCCGGCGAGGCAGGTAAAGTCATTTTATTCTTCCACGGCAATGCTTCGGCGATTTACACTAACCATGATATTTTCAAGGACTTAATCGGCGCGGGCCACGGCGTTATGTCCATCGGCTATGTCGGCTATCCGGGGGCAGGCGGAAAGCCAACGCAAAAAGCTATATCCGCGGGGGTCGAGCGCCAATATGATTATCTCGTCAACGATATAGGTATTTCCCCCCAGCGGCTGGTGTATTACGGCACCTCGCTCGGCTCGGGCATTGCGGCGCAATTAGCGGCTAAGCACCTGCCCGCACTCCTGATTATGGAAGCGCCGTTTAATTCCGTTCTGGATATAGGGCAGCGGCAAATGCCGTTTCTTCCGGCCAAGCTGCTGATGAAAGACCAATACCGCTCGGATCAAGCGCTGAAAGATTTGCATGTGCCGCTGATCTGGATGCACGGCACGGCGGATGAAGTGATTCCAATGGCCCAAGGCCAAAAACTCTATGACGGTTATACCGGCCCGAAATCCGCCCATATTTTCCCAGGCGGCCAGCACAAAAACCTCTGGGGCCTCGGCGGCCGCGAGATTGTGCTGGAGGCGCTTAAGGACTAACGTGCACATCCAATACAGAGCGGCGTGGCGGGGTCGAGTTCTAGCCTCTTTGTCCCGATAGCTTCGTCGCATGTGGCGCAATAGCCGTAATCGCCATGCTCCAGCCGCTCCAGCGCCGCATTGATCCGCACAATCTGTTTTTGCCGGGCTGCGTCTTGCGCTTTGTCCATGGCTTGAACTTGCAGGCTGTCCATGCGCGAGAGGCGGCCGACGCTTTGTTGGTCGAGGGCGACGGGTTTGCGGTTGTCTTTTGCCGCATCGGACAGGGCCAAGATTTCGCGGCGTAGGGCGAGGAGTTTTTCGCGGGTTTGGGTCTCGGGCATGAGTCGAGTTTACGGATTTAATATTAAATTACCATAGGAGCTTAATCGCTATTGATTTACCGATAAACAATAAGGCATAGGATATCTATGACCCAATCCCCTTTAGTTCTGAAAAATATCACAAAAAGCTTTGGCGGGAAGACTGCCGTCGAGGATGTGAGTTTCGCGGTTAGGCCCGGCGAGATTATCGGCTTTCTTGGCCCCAACGGCGCGGGCAAAACCACGACATTGCGCATAGCCCTCGGCCTGATCAAGCCCGATAGCGGCTCTGTCGAGCTGTTTGGCGCGGCTCCGGGGGCGGGCGCATTTGGCCGCATCGGGTTTTTGCCCGAAGAACGCGGACTGTATAAAAAGCAAACGGCGCGCGAGAGCATTGCCCATATGGCGCGGCTCAACGGCGTGCGCGGCAAGGCCGCTTTCAAGCTTGCCGACGAGATGCTGGATAAATACGGACTGTCCGAAGCCAAGCGCAAAAAGAACAAAGACATGTCCAAAGGCATGGCGCAGAAAGTACAGCTTCTAGCCGCCATTGCTCATGATCCGGAGTTTTATATTCTTGACGAGCCGTTCTCCGGCCTTGACCCGGTCAATCAACAAGTGCTCGAAGATATGGTGCGCGAGATCGCCGAGCGGGGCCGCACGATTATTTTCTCCACCCATGTCATGGAACATGCCGAGCGACTTTGCGACCGGATCATTCTTATGGCGGGCGGGCGCGTGGTCTTTGACGGGCCAACGCAGGACGCGCTGGCCAAAGCCCCGCGCCGCATGATTATCGCTTCCGAGAATGCCGGGCTTGAGGCATTGGTTGCGCCGTTTACGAAATCTGTCACGCGGGACAAAGATGACAGCCTTGCGCTTGTGCTGAAAGATGACGCCGATACGCAAAAGGTTTTGGAAAAATGCGTGGCGAAGAAAATCAAGCTGACGCGGTTTGAACCTAAACCGCCGACCCTGCACGAGGCTTTCGTGGCGATGGTCGGGGATGATCTTCTTGCCGAAATGGAACTCGAAGCGGAGGGCGCGCCATGACCATTCCAAAGATAAATCTCCGCCGCACTTACCTCATCGCTCGCCGCGATTATCTTGGCTATGTCAAAACCTGGGGCTTCTGGATTTCTTTCTTCATGCCGTTTATTTTCGGAGCGTTGGGGCTTCTCTTTTCGCTTGCGGATATTGATATTTCGCCTGTGCGTTACGAAGCGATTATCGACGAGACGGGGCAGCACAAAGCGGGGATTGTCCAATATTACGAAAAGGATATTAGCGGCGAGTTTGAAGAAGACATGCTTAAATCTCTGGCGAAGATAATGGGGGATAAAAAGGCACTGGAATTAGAGACCATATTAAAGACCCAAGGGCTCGAAGCCGGCAAAGCCTATATGGATAAACAAGTCCCAGGATTATCCGCGCAAATCAAAAACCCCGAAGGCAAAATGGTCTTTATTGACCCGCCGAGCCGGGACATTACGGAGCTAAAAACTATTGTCACTGACGGGCGGCCCATCACCTATGAAGGCGAAGAGGTCAAATTAAACGGCTTTATGCATATTTATGAAAAAGACGGGCTGAAAGCTGATTACTGGTCGCCAAATTTCAATAACCCCCCCGCCGTCAAGCTGATCGAGCGTTATTTCAGGCGGCAGGCAGTCAATGCTTATTTGGACTCCGGCGGGCTGAGCAGTGAGGGCTATAGCGCCGCCCGCAAGAGCGCGCTGGACGTCAAAAGCTTTGACCCGAGCAAGGCCGATACGGGCGGGGAGGGCGACCAAGCTGTCACCGATAAAGATACTCTGCCCTATATCTTTGCCGGCATATTGGCCGGTATATTATGGCTCACCGTGTTTTCCGGCGCTTATATGCTTTTGACTTCGATGTTGGAGGAGAAGCTTAATAAGCTCATGGAAATGATGCTCGCCTCGACGCGGTTTTCCGAGATTATATTTGGCAAGCTTCTCGGCGTTGCGGCGCTGACAATCACGGCGATGCTGCCTTATATTCTTATTGGCCTCGCCGCGATTATCGGGGTGCTCTTTTTAGGCCTTGGCGGCCCTGAGGTTAGCGAAGCGATTAAAAATACCTTCACCGCCAAAATGGTGTCGTTCTTTTTCATCTTCCTTGTGCTTGGCTATGTTTTTTACGGCGCCTTCTTTATCGCGCTCGGGGCGCTCGCCGAGTCGATGCAGGACGCCCAAACCCTGACCACGCCGATTATGCTGGTCTTGACCGCCTGTATATTTATCGTGCCCTTCGGCATTCAATCGCCCGATAGCCCGATCGTGACGATCGCCAGTTGGTTTCCGCTCTCCGCGCCTTTTGCCATGATTGTGCGCCTGCCGTCTGATCCGCCGCTGTGGGAGCTTTGCCTCTCGGCGCTATTTTTGGCAGTGCTTTCTATTGGCGTGATTATGCTGGCCGAGCGAATTTTCCGCTACGGCGTGCTCTCCGGTTCAGGCGTTAAAGGCGCAAAAGACTGGTTTATGCGCGCGATATTACGCCGCAAGACAGGCTGAAGTGTTTGCGTTATAGTTTCCCTATGACCGACCCATCCCAAACTGCCCGTGAGGCCATATTGGAGGCCATGCTCCGCCAGATCGCTTTTGACGGCTGGACGCAAAAAGCTTTGCGAGCGGCGGCGGCGGAGACAGATTTGCCCAAAGGCGCGGACGCGCTCTATTTCCCCGAAGGCCCATTGGAAGTGATCAAGTTTTGGTCAAACCAGATGGACGAGGCGGTTAAGCGTGATCTTGCAGCCCTTGACCAGAGCAAGATGAAAATCCGCGATAAGGTTACGGCAGGCGTGCTCGCCCGCCTTTATGCCATCGGCCCGCATGAGGAAGCTGCGCGCCGGGCTCTTGCCAGATTGTCTCTGCCGGACGCGCTGGGACACGGGCCAAAACAGCTATGGGCCGCCGCCGACACGATTTGGCGGGCAATTGGCGATACCAGCACAGACGCCAATTATTATTCCAAACGCACAATACTCTCGGGCGTGATTGGCTCAACATTAGGCGCATGGCTGGGGGATGACGAGCCGGAAAAAGCCAAAGCCCGCGCTTTCCTCGATGCCCGCATCGCCAATGTCATGCAATTCGAGAAAGCCAAATGGCAGTTCAAGAAACGCACGGAAAACTGGCCAAGCCCCGCCGAATTTCTCGGCAAACTCCGCTATGGCAGCCAAAAATCCCGCAGACGGCGGCGGGGGTAGGGGGCGACTGCAATATCAGCGCGTCCTCACCCCGGATAATCCTGTCATTCCGCGCTTGACGCGGAAGGCCGAGCCTTTGGGGCATTCTTTCGTTCAACCCACAGCCTCTCGGTCTTCCGGGTTCTGCTACGCAGCCCCGGAATGACAGGGAAACAATCCAAGTGATCTGCATATTCCCTAGATTAGGACGCGGTTTCTAATTTTCCTCCCTATATCGGTCTCATCGAAACACCGCGAAAGAGATTTCGTACCCAATTGAAACCAAATCAGGAGGCCGTCATGGCTAAAGCAAAAACACCTAAAGCTACTACAGTAGCCCAAAAAGAAACTCTTAAAGCGACTGCGCTTCTGCGCAAAGGCACTCTGGCCTATATCGGTCTTTACGGCGCTGCTTTTGAACGCGCTCAATTCCGTTTCACGCAAGTTCGCACAGCCACAGACGGCTTGTTTGACACGCTTGTTGTTAAAGGCGAAGAGCTTGAAGCCAAAGCGGCTGTTTATGCCAAAGACGCACAAGCTAAAGCGGTTGAGACTTATGCCGATACAAGCGCTAAAGTTCGCGGCGTGTTACCGGCTTCTGCCAATGACCGCGTTGAAAATCTGGAAGCTGAAATTGCCAAGCTGAACAAGAAAATTTCGGCCATGACGAAAAAAGCCACTAAATCTGTTCGCATGCCTGCGATCAAAACAGAAAAAACTGTTAAAAAAGCCGCTTAAGGCTTTTCATAACGGGCCCTAATCCTCCCCCTTTTCGGGCCAGTTTCAGGCGGCATGTGAATCTCTTTCATATGCCGCCTTTTTATATTCGGCATTAGCGCGAGGCGCGAGGCCGCTTGCCAGCAGGGGCATTGAGCGGCTAAGGTCGTCGTGAAGACTTAAAGAGAGATTGGGCAAACATGGCTTTGAAACCGGAAGATATAGGAAAGCGCGCAGCGGAGACGACAACGGCCGTCAATTCGATTGTCGGATTTAGGCGCTCGGAAATTGTACGCTCGCTTGGCCTGATGGCCGGATATGCCGCGAAACAGCCGCGGCCCTTTGCCAAACACCTCAAAAATTATGCCGGGGAATTGATTGAAATTGCCAAGGGCACCTCCGAACTGGCCCCTGCGCGCAAAGACCGCCGTTTTAAAGACGAGACCTGGTCAAAAAACCCGGTCTATAAGCGCGGATTGCAAAGCTGGCTCGCCATGCGCCGCGAGCTTAATGGCTGGATTGAAAATTCCGGCATGCAGCCAGCCGATCAAGCCCGTGCGAAATTTGTCACCGATATTGTCGCTGATAGCCTCGCGCCGACCAATACGCTGCTCGGCAACCCGGCGGCAATGAAAAAGCTTTTCGAAACCGGCGGCATGTCGCTCTTTCGCGGGCTGCAAAATGCCTATGACGATTTGCGTAATAATGGCGGTATGCCAAGCCAGGTTGACGGGCGTCCGTTTAAAGTCGGCGAAAATCTAGCATCGGCCAAAGGCGCGGTTATCTATAAAAACGAAATGCTGGAAGTGATCCAATATCAGCCCAAAACCGAGGAGGTTTATAAAATTCCGTTGATGATCATCCCGCCGCAAATTAATAAATTCTACGCCAATGATTTGTCTCCGGATAAATCCGTTATCCGGTTTATGACCAAATGCGGCTACCAAGTTTTCGCTGTGTCGTGGCGCAACCCCACGCGTCAGCACGCCCATTGGGGGCTTGAAAACTATGTTCAGGCTTTAATCGATGCCACCGACGCCATCAAGAAAGTCACGCGTAGCCCGCGAATTAATGTCTCCGGGGCCTGTTCGGGCGGTATTACCATGGCCTTGTTTATGTCAGAGCTGGCGGCGCGCGGCGATAACCGCGTCAATTGCTTTACCCAGCTTGTCTCGGTTCTGGACGGCAAGAAAACGGATAGCGAAGTCGGGCTTTTTGTCACCGACGGCGCGATTGAAGCGGCGCGCAAACATAGCCGCAAGAAAGGTATTTTGGCGGGCGAGGAATTGGCGCGCAGCTTTGCCTGGATGCGCCCTAATGATCTGATTTGGAATTATGTTGTCAATAATTACTTACTCGGCGAATCGCCGCCGCCTTTTGATGTGCTCTATTGGAATAATGACACGACAAACCTGCCGGCGCAGCTTCATTCCGATTATCTCGATATTTACTCCGATAAGCGCTTTCGCCCGGAAAGCGAAGTTGAATTTATGGGCCACATCATTGACCTGAAGGCTGTGACGCAGGATAGCTTTATGGTGGCCGGAGTAACCGACCATATTACGCCGTGGAAGGCTTGTTACCGCAATGTCCATCTTTATGGCGGCAAGACTGAATTTATCCTGTCAAATGCCGGGCATTTACAGGCATTGCTCAACCCTCCCGGCAATCCGAAGGCGCAATATTTCACCAATCCGGACTATCCCGCAACAGCGGATGAATGGGTTGAAAAGGCCCAATCGACCGAAGCGAGTTGGTGGCTGCGCTGGAATGACTGGCTGTCTGAGCGCTCAGGCGAGATGAAAAACGCGCCCAAGAAACTCGGCACTAAGGCCTATCCACCGCTGTCTAAGGCACCGGGTGAATATGTCTTTACCTAATATAAAGAGACTCAGCTAACAACTTTACAATGGGGGCAAATGCCCCCAGATAATATAAAAAGACGCACGGTTGGGGCCTAAAGACGTCAAATTACAGGCCCGGGAAAGGCTCAAAATGACAGATTTTCATCCTAATCTGCCGCGTATCTTTTTTTCAAAGATCGGCAACCAGAAACTGCGCACCGCGATTTGGTCGGGCGCGGATAAAGGCTATGGCAAACGCACGCCGCTGCTGTTTTTCAACGGTATTGGCGCCAATCTTGAAATCGCTCAGGCTTTTGCCGATACTTTTACCGGCCGCGATATCATTACCTTTGATATGCCGGGTATTGGCGGTTCGCCCGATCCGACTATTCCTTACCGTCCGTGGTGGGTGGCCAAAGCCGCCAAACAAATCCTGATCGAAAACGGCTATAGTCAGGTCGATGTACTCGGCGTGTCTTGGGGCGGCGGCCCGGCGCAACAATTTGCTTGGCAGAACAAGCGTATGACCAACCGGCTAGTACTTTGCGCCACGACAACGGGCATGACTATGGTGCCGGGTAATCCCAAAGCGCTGTCCAAGATGCTGTCGCCCAAACGCTATATTGACCGTGATTTCCTCGCTAAAAACTTCGAAACACTTTACGGCGACGCGGCGGATGAAGGCGTGGGCGAATTTTCTATCAATATGGTGCCGCCCAGCATGAAGGGTTATCTCTTTCAATTAGGCGCGATGGCCGGCTATTCGACCTTGCCTTTCATTCGCCGTATCCAAGCCAAGACCCTCGTGATTATGGGTGACCGCGATCATATCGTGCCCGTGATCAATGGCCGTTTTTTGAACTTTCTGCTCAAGCGCTCGCGCCTGAAAATCATCAAAGGCGCGGGGCATCTGTTTCTGTTGACCCGCCGCGACGAAACCATCGGTATGATCCGCGACTTTTTTGGCGAGCCCGAAGTGCCGATGCCGCATGTTGATCCCGTGCTCTTGCCCTCCGTCGAAGCCTCGTTTAATCATAAGGATGACAAGAAACTCGCCGCCGCAAATTAGGAACTATTATGGCCAAAGACAAAAAACGTACATCGACCGAAACAGCCCGCCGTATCTGGCTCGCGGGGATTGGCGCTTATGGCCGCGCCTTTACCGAGGCGCAGGAAGCGCTCAAAGACGTGACTGGCAAGGGCAGCGAGATTTTTGACGACCTTGTGCAAAAGGGCGAGATGATCGAAAAAGTCGTCGAGATCAAAGGCAAATCAATGATGGATAAAGCGAAAGTCCCTGATTTTGAAATGCCGGATTTTGATATCCCAGGTTTTGATCTGGATGAACGGATCAAGACGATGCGCTCGCGCCTGTCGCGCGGGGGAGGCGGCGTTGATACAGATAATTTTGAAGACCGCCTGTCAACGGTTGAGGCCAAGCTCGATAAAATTCTATCGCTGTTGGAGCCTAAAAAGCCGGCCCGCAAGAAACCAACGCGTAAAAAACCCGCAACCCAAAGAACCGCCAAGACAAAAAAAACTGCTGCGAAAAAACCGGCTGCCAAAAAACCAAACCCTAAAAAATAACCCGTGGCGGCACGGTCCAAAACCAAAGACAAAATTCTGCGCACGGCCCTTGGCTTGTTTAATAATGAAGGCGAGTCCTCTGTCAGCTCCGTTGATATTGCTTCGGTCATGGGTATCAGCCCCGGCAATCTCTATTATCATTATAAAGGCAAGGACGAAATTATCGTCGAGCTTTTTGCCGATTTCGAGGAAGAAATCCGCCAAGTTTTGGCCTCGCCTGTCAATGCCCCGCTCAAACTCGAAGATAATTGGGTCTATCTCTATATTATCTTTGAGGAGATTTTCGACTTTCGTTTTTTCTATAAAAACCAATCGGAGCTCATCGGCCGCATCCCGTCCCTGCGAAATAAATTTGCGCGTATTCTCGCCTTAAAAGAGCAGACGGCTATGGCGCTTCTTTCGGCGCTGGAAGAAAGCGGGCATTTGGAATTTACCGATGGCGAAAAGCCTGCACTCGCGGGCCGCATCGCGCAGCATTTCACCTTCTGGCTACAATATCACGATCTGCGCCACGGCGCCGCTCTGCCCAAAAGCCTGATTGATCAAGGCGTGTTCATGACGTTGATACAGATCACGCCCTTCTGGACGCAGGGCGAGGGATATTCAGAACTCCTAAAAGAGTTTCGCGCGGAGCACCATTGACCTTATCGAGCTAACCGCCTAATTCCCGCGCTTAACCATCAACGGAACCTCTAATGCCTGACGATCTTTATATGAGCGCAAAAGCTTGGCCTTTTGAACAGGCGCGGCAAATCCTTAAACGCCTCGATATTGAAAAACGGCGCGGCATTGAACGCGGGGATAAGCCCGTGATTTTTGAAACAGGTTATGGCCCGTCGGGCCTACCGCATATCGGGACATTTGGCGAAGTTGTACGCACAACCATGGTGCGCAATGCCTTCATCGCTCTGACCCACGGGAAAATTCCGACCAAGCTGATTTGCGTCTCTGATGATATGGACGGGATGCGCAAAGTCCCGCCGACGGTGCCGAGCCCCGAAGCTCTGGAAGCCTATCTGCAAAAACCGCTCACCGATGTGCCCGATCCGTTTGGGACGCATGACAGCTATGGCGCGCATATGAACGCGCGGTTGCGAGCGTTTTTGGATGGTTTTGGGTTCGACTATGAATTCCTCTCTGCCACCGATCTTTACCGAAGTGGGCGTTTTGATAAATGGCTTTTGCGGGCGTTGGAAAAATTTGATGATATTATGGCGGTGATGCTTCCCACATTAGGCGAGGAACGCCGCGCGACTTACTCGCCTTTTTTGCCGATTTCGCCGTCTACAGGCCGCGTGCTCTATGTGCCGATGAAAGCGGTAGATTCCGAAGCGGGCACCATTACTTTTGAAGATGAAGACGGTACGGAAGTGACCCTGCCTGTCACGGGCGGACAGGTAAAATTGCAATGGAAGCCTGATTTCGGGATGCGCTGGGCGGCGCTCTCGGTCGATTTTGAAATGTTCGGAAAAGATCATCAGGACAACGCGCCGATTTATTCGCGTATTTGCAAAATCCTTCAAGGCCAAGGGGGCGGGATGCCGCCCGTGCAATATGTCTATGAATTATTCCTCGACGAAAAAGGCGAAAAGATTTCCAAGTCCAAAGGCAACGGAATTTCTGTTGAAGATTGGCTCACCTATGCGCCTGCGGAAAGCTTGTCTCTGTATAATTTTCAAAAACCCCGTGTCGCCAAGAAACTCTATTTCGATGTCATTCCTAAAAGTGTGGATGAATATTTTCAGCATTTGGACGCTTGGTCACGGCAGGACGAAAAGGCGCGGCTATCCAATCCGGTCTGGCATATTCACAACGGCAACCCGCCAAGCGCTGTCCCGCCTGTGTCATTCGCGCTGCTGCTGAATTTGGTCAGCGCCGCCAATGCCTCCGACCGCGATATTCTCTGGGGCTTTATTGAGCGCTATGCGCCGGGTGCAAACCCCAAAGACAATCCGGCGCTGGATCAACTCGCCGACTTTGCCGTGCGTTATTATCAGGATTTTGTCAAACCGAGCAAAGATTACCGCGACCCCACCGCGCAGGAGCGTGCGGCGTTGAAAGATTTAGCAGCGCGTCTGCGCGATGTTTCAGCCGACGGGAAAGCCGATGGCGAAGCTCTGCAAACGCTGATTTTTTCGGTCGGGAAAGATCACGCATTTGAAAATCTACGCAATTGGTTCAAAGCCATTTACGAGGTTTGTCTCGGCCAAAGCCAAGGCCCGCGTTTCGGCTCTTTCGTAGCGATTTACGGGCCTGACGAGACGGCGCAATTAATTGAAGATGCGCTGGCGGGAAAGCTCACCTAAACGTAATGTAAAAACCTATCCACGCAGCGGTTTGATATGGTATGGTGTGACATGTGGTTTCGTGTTGTCATAATTTTTATGGTTTGTTTTTTGGCTGTTCCAGCCTGGGCCAATTCAGCCGAAGAGGCGAGGGCCTTGATTTTGGCTGGTGATTATGAAGCGGCGCGCGTGATTGCGGAAAACCTGAATACGGCGGAGGGCTATGCGCTGGCCGCTGAGAGCTTGTCTGCACAAATCTTGCTCGGCGAAATTGGCAAGCTTAATAAACGCTCTAAACAGGCGCGGAAACTGGCAGAGGCGGCGCTGGCTCTGGAGCCTGATAATTATAATGCAAAGCTGCAATATGCCCTGACCGATGGGTTCGTGACGCGCACGAGCGGGAGCCTTACCGCGTTTCGCAAAAAACTTCCCACCAAAACCTTGGCGACCATTGAAGATTTTCGCGCCGCTTACCCGGATGACCCTATCGGCACTGCACTTTTAGCCGCTTGGCATATGGGCGTGGTGCGCAAGGCGGGCGCGAAAAACGGATATAAATGGTTTGACGCTTCGCAGGCAGAAGGCGAGCGGCTTTATGCGGCGGCGTTGACTAAAGCCCCGCAAGATATTGTTATCCAAACCAATTATGCCATGTCTTTGCTGGTTTTGGACCCTGCGCAATATGGGCCGCAAGCCCGGCCTTTGCTCGAAGCCGTGGCGGCATGGCCCGCGCATAATGATCTGTTCCGTAAAGTTCAAAGTCGAGCGGGTGAGATTTTGGACGTTTATGATGATCCCAAGCAAGTCAAAAAACAGGCGGAGCGGTTTTTAGACGGTAAATAATTATTGCGAGACCCAGACAATTCGCGCCATCCATTGCACGTCTTTTTTGGATAAGATACGGTCATCAAATTCAGGGTTGAGCGAGATAAGTTCAATCTTATGCGAGGTTTGGCGGAACAGTTCTTTGGCCATGACTTCGCCGTCAATGGTTTTGACGACCACGCGGTCACCGCGCCGCACGGATTCATTTGGAGCGACTAGAACTTTGTCGCCATGACGCAAAACGGGCGACATACTATCTCCGGCAATTTGTAGCGCGTAGACATTCCTGTCCTGAAGGCCCGGAACGCGGACATCCTCCCAGCCCCCGCCAAGGGGGAAACCGGCATCATCAAAAAACCCTTCATCGCCAGCTTGCGCCAGACCAATGAGCGGAACCGCAGGCCCGTTCGGCCCGGAGCGGTCAGCCGAGCGGGCGAAATCTTCAAAGCTCATACCGACAACATCGAGCACTTTGGCAAGGCTTTCGGTCGAAGGCCAACGCTGTTTGCCAGCCGCTGACTGGCGTTTGGATTTATTAAAGGTCGTCGGGTCAAGCCCGGCTTGCCGGGCAAGGCCAGATGGCGATGTTGATAGTTTTTCGGCTAGGCGATCAAGCGCTGTCCAGATATCATGATGTGAGAACATAACAAGAATATAGGGAAATATTCCTATTGCGTCAAATGTATTTTGTCAAGGAAACCGCCTTTATTAAGGAATGCGAGGCTGATCTTTTGAGAGCGGTGGTTAATTATAAGCAGACTCGCCATGTTGGCTGATGTCGAGGCCAGTATATTCTGCATCTTCATCGACCCGAAGACCCGTGGTGAATTTCAGAAGGGCAAGGATTATGAAACTCGCAATGGCGGCCCACGCGATGACAGCAACTGTCCCTGTCAGTTGCACGGCGAAATTACCATCGCCCGTGCCGCCCAAAGCTGTGGCCGAGAGGAAGGGCAAGAGCAAAATGCCCAAAATCCCGCCGACACCATGAACTGCGAAGACATCGAGACTGTCATCAATTTTCAATTTCACGCGGATGAGGTTGACGGCAAAGTAACAGACAAACCCGCCCGCAAGGCCGATGAGCAAAGCCCCGCCCGGACCGATAACTCCGGCCGCAGGCGTAACAGTTGCAAGACCAGCAATGGTGCCGGTCGCTGCGCCGACAAGTGTTGGTTTGCGACCTCCAAAAGATTCAAAACCAATCCATGTAAGTGTCGCCACAGAGGCAGCAATATGCGTGACAAGCAGTGCCATGCCGGCTCCGCCGTCTGCGGCGAGCTGCGAGCCGCCATTAAAACCAAACCATCCAACCCAGAGCATTGACGCGCCGATCATGACAATCGCGGGGCGATGCGGCACGGTGAGGTCATTCGGGAAGCCTTTGCGTTTGCCTAACATCATCACATAGACCAGTGCTGAAATACCGGCCGTGGCGTGGACAACAAGGCCGCCGGCAAAGTCAATGACGCCTTTCTCGGCTAGCCAACCTCCGCCCCATATCCAATGGGCGACTGGGGCATATACGACGAGCAACCATAGAGCCGTAAAAATTAAAACAGGAAAAAATTTCACGCGCTCAACAAATGCGCCGACAATCAGGCCGGGAGTGATGATGGCGAAAGTCATTTGAAAAGCAAGGAAAACGGATTCGGGGATAGTGCCGCTGACCGCGTCGCGCCCGAGGTTTTTCAAAAACAGATTATCCAATCCGCCCCACCAACCCCCTAGAGATCCTGTGCCGCTTCCAAAGGCAATCGAATAACCCGCAATCACCCAGATGATTGAGGCCAGCGCCGCAATGGCATAGATTTTCATCAAAACCGAGAGATAGTTCTTCGCCCGTACCAGCCCGCTGTAAAATAGCGCTAGTCCCGGCAGGGACATGAAAAGCACTAAAGCCGTGGCTGTTAATATCCACGCTGTATCGCCGGAATTGACAACGGCCTCTTCGGCGATTGCAGTGACCGGCAGAGCTAAAGCCGCGAAGGTGCCGAGGCCGGCTTTGATTGCTTTATGCATAGCGATTCCCTCGCAAGTTTTCTTAGGTTGAGCTAACGAGGCGAGATAAAGCAGGGGAGTCGCGCGCATGAGGCGGGTGTGTATAACTAGTTCGCGCCCAATATTTAAACGAAAAAACCCCGACTTTGCACAAATATTGTGCAAGCCGGGGAAGGTGTTCGCAACTTCATTATAAAGCGCGAGGGAAAGATTGTCTGTTCAGATTAAGCCTGAACAAATTCTGGATAGGCTTCGACGCCGACTTCCGCGAGGTCGAGGCCGCGCATCTCGTCTTCTTCCGAAACCCGCAAACCTATGGTCAGTTTCAGCGCGTACCAGATGATGGCCGAAGCGGTGCAGACAAAGATGCCTACCGCGGCTACGCCGATAAGTTGCGGCATGAAATTGACTTTAGGGTTGGTGAAGGCGACCGCGAGCGTGCCGAAAATACCGGCGACCAAGTGAACAGGAACTGCGCCGACGACATCATCGATTTTGAATTTGTCGAGCAGCGGAACTGTCAGCATGGCCAGAAGCGAGCCTAGTCCGCCGACCAACATGGCCGCGGGGACTGACGGCGTTAGCGGTTCAGCCGTGATAGCCACCAGACCTGCCAGAGCGCCGTTAAGCGCCATGGTGACGTCGATCTTGCCGTAGCGTAGCTGCGTATAGATAACGGCGACCATAACGCCTGCTGCGGCGGCCATATTGGTATTGACGAAAATACGGGCAACCGCGTCAGCATCGGTGATTGTGCCCATGGCGAGTTGCGAAGCGCCGTTAAAGCCAAACCAACCAAGCCAGAGGATAAAGACACCGAGCGTTGCCAGCGGCATAGACGAACCCGGCATCGGATTGACTTTTCCGTCGGCGCCATATTTGCCCTTGCGCGCGCCGAGAATAATAGCGCCAACCAATGCAGCCCAACCGCCTGTGGAGTGAACCAGCGTAGAACCGGCAAAATCAGAGAAGCCTTTTTTATCCAAGAAACCCGTGCCCCATTCCCAAGAGCCGACAATCGGATAGATCAGGCCCGTCAGGAAGACGACAAAGATCATAAACGGCCAGAATTTAATCCGCTCGGCCACTGTGCCCGATACAATCGAAGCTGTTGTCGCGCAGAATACCATTTGGAAGAACCAGTCTGAATAAGAGGAATATCCGGCCCCGGTATCTTCAGGCGTAAATTTATAGCCCGTAAAATCCCAAGCGCCGAAGAAATGCGGCGTGCCGCCATACATCAGATTATAACCAATGACCCAGAACATGATCCCGGCCACAGAATAAAGACTGATATTTTTCAGGCACTGCATGGAGACATTTTTGGAACGGACAAAGCCCGCTTCCAGCATGGCAAAACCAGCCGCCATCCACATCACCAGAAAACCGCCAATGAGGAAGAGCAATGTGTTAAAGATAAAGGCGTCATTTTCTGCCAAGCTTTCAAGCGTTGGGGCGTCTTGGCCCCAAGCGAGCATAGGAACGGCGCTCAGCACAGCCGCTCCACCTATTATTTTCGCGATTTTACGCATTAGGAATTCCCTTCGGTCTTTTAATCATGGGCCTGTGTGGGGCTGTAGCCGGTGAGTCGCGAGTCATTCGAGGGAGACTCCCGCTCATAGGCACGGATGGCTATTTTATGTGCGCAAAAATTTTGAATCTGCATTATTGTTGTGCATATGGAGAAAGACGCTCTAAAAGAGAGACTTATGCGCGATGAACATATCTATAAAATCCTACGCCAAAAGGAATGGGAAGAGCTGAAAGCCAAGGGCGAATTTAGCGGTAGCGCGGATGATCGGCGGGACGGCTTTATTCACCTCTCCACAAAGACCCAAATTCAAGGCACTTTGGATAAGCATTATCAGGATGGCGACGATATTATCCTCGCCGAGGTTATGGCCCGCGATCTTGCTGGCTTGAAATATGAAATCTCGCGCGGCGGGGCGGAATTCCCGCATCTCTACGGCCCGCTTTCGGCAAAACACATTACCCGCCATTGGGTCTTGTCACCGGATGTAAAAGGACGCTACGCCGTGACGGATGTTCTGGCGGATTAGACAATGAGTTTTTTATATAAAGCAGCGACAGCGGCGATGCGGGTTTTGCCGGCTGAGGCCGCGCATAAGGCGACGATCAAGGCCTTAAAAGCGGGGTTGGGGCCTGTTGCCGTGAAACTGGCTACGCCTGAATTGGCGGTAGAGGTTGGCGGGCTAAGCTTGCCTAATCCCGTAGGCCTTGCAGCGGGGTTTGATAAAGACGGCGAAGTGCCGGACGCGATGCTGGCGGCGGGCTTCGGGTTTGCCGAATGCGGGACGGTGACGCCGCAGCCTCAAATCGGTAATCCCAAGCCGCGCCTCTTCCGCCTGACCGAGGATAAGGCGGTTATCAACCGTATGGGCTTTAATAATGGCGGGCTGGAGGCGTTTAAAACGCGGCTTGAGAAACGGCGCGGTAGGGGCGGTATTGTCGGGGCTAATCTTGGCGCTAACAAAGACAGCCCTGACCGGATCGGTGATTATGTTGCCGGGCTCTTCGCGCTTTGGGGATTGCCGGATTATTTCACCATCAATATCTCCAGCCCTAACACGCCGGGTCTGCGCGATTTGCAAAGCGCTAACGAAATGGACGAACTTTTGGGCCGTATTGCCGAGGCCCGGGCCGAGCTTGCGGGTGATAATCCGAGCTTCCCGATATTTCTCAAAGTCGCGCCTGATCTTGATTTTGGCCAGATTGAACGCGTGGTCGAGCAAGCCCGCACATACGGTATGAATGCCATCATCGTCTCGAACACGACCATCGCCCGGCCTGATAGCTTGGCCAGCGTCCATAAAGGCGAAGGCGGGGGATTATCCGGCGCGCCGCTTTTCGGCCCCTCCACCGAAATCCTCAAGGAATTCTATGCCGCCGCCGCCGGAAAAATCGACCTCATCGGCGTCGGCGGTATTGGCAGCGGAGCGCAAGCCTATGCCAAAATCCGCGCGGGCGCACGGGCCGTGCAGCTATACTCCGCGCTGGTCTATCAGGGCCCCGGACTGGTCACCGAGATCAACCGCGATCTCAAAGCGAGGCTCAAAGCAGATGGGTTTAAGTCGATAGCGGCGGCGGTGGGGAAAAGTTAAGTCAGCTCACGGATTAATTTTTGCAGAGGCTCTCTCATAAAGAGATTTTGAGGACAGGGCTGCGCGCTCAACATCACGCTGCATAGCTATGTCGACCGCCTAGATTTCGGCCTCGTCGCCTGCAAAGACGCCGTCCCGGACGTGCAAGACATCGCCGATTATATCACGGCCGAGTTTAAAGCCTTGCAAAAGTCTGTGAAGGCCGCCAGTAAAGCCGCTTAAAGCCCGGTATGGGGATTTTCATTCCCCGCCTCTCCCTTCTGTCATTCCGGGGCGCGAAGCGAAACCGGAAGGCCGAGAGATTGCAGGCTGGCGGCGAGAAGTCATCCAAACGCTCGACCTTCCGCGTCTCCCCGACTGCGCGGGGATGGCGGCAACCCATCTCCCTATAATGCGGTCGCCAAAAACCCAAGAGATGGATTGCCCGAACGAGTCGAGCAAGGACGGGAATGGGGGCAGGAGCGGACTAAAATAGTATGGCAAGTGAGTGGACGAAGCTACCCTTGTATAGCAGCACTTTAATGCATATGATACTGTATGACAAAACCAACAGATCATGATGCCTATATTTCTGCGGCTTCGGAAACGCTTCGCCCGCTTTTAGTTCAATTACGCGCGCAACTTGCCCAGACACTTCCCGACGCTGAGGAGATCATCGCATATGATTTGCCCGGGTTTGGTTTTGGAAAGTCGATCATTGCAGGCTATGCAGCATTTAGTAAGCAATGCGGCCTCTATGTGGCCAAGGGTGCCATTGTGACCTGTGCCGACGACATTGCTGCCACAGGCCTTAAGGCAACGAAAACTGGCGTGACCTTTTCACCCAGTAAGCCAATCACAGACGAACTCATTGCTAAACTTGCCATTGCCTCTCGAAAGGAAATGGGCTTGTAACTGGTTTTCGGTCGTTGCTACGATCCCGTGCTACAACCGTCTTTGGCGAGTAATTACCGGGCGTGACACGTCCGTTCAGCCGGAAATTAAGTCACCTTGTTTCGGCAGCTTTGGGGGCAGGAGGGGATATTAGAAATCATTGTTCTCGATTGATATAACATGCTACAAAACCTTTATGAAAATCGACAGAAGAAAAATAATAATGGGAGTGGCAGGCCTAGCAACTATGCCGTTGATAGGATGCACTCAAAATAATTCATCAAAGATAAATGGAGCTAACATGTATGGGTTGATTTCAAAAATAACTGCCATTGATGGGAAGAGAGATGAACTCTCCGCTATTTTAATCGTAGGATTACGCGACATGCCGGGGAGTTTATCCTACATTGTCGCGAATGACCCTGCCAATATAAACGCTCTGTGGGTAACAGAAGTATGGGCAAATAAAGCTGCGCATGAAAACTCGCTTACACTGTCTTCTGTTCAAGATGCCATAAAAATAGGCCGCCCGTTAATTGCGGGGATGGAGCGCATTACAGAAACACAGCCCATTGGTGGAAAAGGTTTGTACGATTAGTTCAATGGGTTCAAGATAAGCCTCAACATAAGGATGGCAAATAATGAAGGTCAAAAGAATTGTAACAGATATAGATGTCAAAGATGTTGCGCGCGCTAAGCAGTTCTATGGCGACTTTCTTGGCCTTGACGTTCTCATGGACTTTGGCTGGATTGCAACATATGGGAATAGCAATAAAATGCAGGTGCAAATCAGCATTGCTACCCAAGGCGGCTCCAATACACCTACCCCAGATATGTCTATTGAAGTTGATGATTTAGACACAGCATTAAAGCGTGCAAAGACTTTAAAAATAGATATTGAGTATGGACCAACAAAAGAGCCTTGGGGAGTCAGGCGGTTTTTTGTTCGTGATCCCTTTGGGAAACTCGTTAATATACTGGCTCATATTTAGGCGTTTCTAGAATATCCTTCTGGAGAATTCTTGAATATTCCTATGTCCGCTTTGTAGGATAAACCCGCCCTCAATCCACGCTTTTACTATGGCGCGGAGTCTTCTAAGTCTTTGAAAAAGAAGCTCTGTTAAAAAACTTCAACTATCTCATCCCTACTCTTAGTTTCGGGGGTATATTGCGTATATGAGTTTTGACTTACAGCCCTGTCGACCCGCCTCTAGCCCCGCTCCTTTCAGCGGAGCAATGCGCGCTTTTCTGGCGGCGCTTCGGCTTTGGCTGTCCTGTGTTTATCCGTCTTTGCGGGGGCCGATAAGTGAGGCCTCATCCGCCGTTCCTTATATCCGTAATCGTCATCAGGTTCATATGGCTTCGCGCGGGGGAAGGCGTGCCTTTCCGGTCTCGCGTAATACCAGCGCTCTGCGGGCCTTTCTGCCGCGCGGGCTTTCGCATACGCAATTTTTAGAGCGGGCCAGTAAGCTCTCTTTTATGGGGCGATTTCAGATTTATGATTTCCTCAATTACCGGTGGGAATTTTGGAAAGCCGGGGCGCTTAAAGCGCGTAATATCCGCCGCCAAAATATACCGCCTGGCTGGCATTTATGCCGTGCGCCTTTATGGCCGAATTAATAATAGCCGGATTTATGAGATCCGTTCTGACGCTCTGCAGTCTTGTAAAAGATTTCAAGCCGTCCCAAAGCGATGATAATGCCTTGGGCGACCGGCGATGACGCTTGCGCGATATATAAAAAGGGACTTAACAAGCATGGGCGGATAGCCGTCCAAATGCCTGACGGGTTTCATCACTAATGAGCTGCACACGCTCAAAACCCCATATAATTCACTATTTGTTCATATTTATGTTCTATGTTTGTTCTATGTCAATACACAGCGTATATATCCTCTCCGGCTTGGCTTACGGCCCTGTTTTTATTGGCTCTGCGAGGAATCTTTCTATTCGGCTTTATCAGCATAGATGCGGAAAGGTCAGCCATATGGCCTCTCGGATTGACCGCCTCATTTATGTCGAACCGTATGACTGTCCCTTTAAAGCCGCTACTCGCGCCCGCGCCTTGCGGTCAGCCTCGCGGCAATGGCTTGAGGCTTTGATCTATGCGGAAAATCCATCATGGTCAGATTTATCTGGGCAAGACCAGACCTTCGCGCCTATAGAGACGGCACAAGCGGCTTAGGAAAGGCCGCCTATAAATCCCGGAGGATATAATGCGTCTCTTTCTTATTTCTATCCTATCAGTTATTTTCATAACCGCCTGTTCTCCCAAACCGGAGGCGACCCATAAGTCATCGCCGCAACTTGCCGCGACAAACAAACCTGTGCCGAATGTCGGCGAAGGCCGCCTGATCCCTATCACCACGCCTAAAGGCGAGTTTCAGGTCTGGACAAAAAAGATCGGCGATAATCCCGATATGAAAGTCCTGCTGCTGCATGGCGGGCCGGGTATGACCCACGAGATTTACGAGATATTTGAAGATCATTTCCCCCAAGCTGGCATCGAGTTTTATTATTATGATCAGCTTGGCTCTTATTTTTCCGATCAGCCCGAAGAGCCTGATCTCTGGCAAACGGCGCGTTTTGTTGAGGAAGTTGAGCAGGTTCGTCAGGCTTTGGGTTTGGAGAAAGATAATTTCTATCTCTTTGGTCAAAGTTGGGGCGGTATTCTCGGCATGGAATATGCGCTGAAATACCAAGACAATCTCAAGGGCCTGATCATTTCCAATATGATGGCCTCCATCCCTGCCTATAATGAGTATGCCGCTGTTGTCATGGAAGGCGGTATTGACCCGGATATCCTCGCCGAAATCAAAGGGTTTGAGGCGGCGGAAGATTATACTAATCCGCGCTATTTCGAGCTTTTGATCGAGCATCATTATGTTGACCATATCCTGCGCATACCATCGGCTGAGTGGCCCGACGCCATCAATCGAGGCTTCGAGCATCTCAACCCGCAAGTCTATGTGCCGATGCAGGGGCCAAGCGAGCTCGGCGCCAGCGGTATTTTGGAACATTGGGACCGCACAGGCGATATTCACAACATCACCGTCCCGACCCTCGTCATTGGCGCGGCCCATGACACGATGGACCCGAAACATATGGCATGGATGGCAGGCGAAATTCCCAATGCGCGCTTTGCCCTGATGCCAAACGGCTCGCATCTGTCGCAATATGACGATGAGGAAAATTTCTTCCCGGCACTGATTGATTTTATCGAAGATGTGAATGCGGGCGAAGCCCCGTAACCCGCTCCCCCAATAACGATGTGTCCCCCGCCTTGAGCGGGGGCCTCCTTGTGTAAAAGACCGCGCTTTAAATGAGGGAGACCCCCGCTCAAGGCGGGGGACAGTAGGGGGCGGTAGAATGTGGTATTTTACACCCTATCGCCTTACCTTCTAAATTTTGCTATACTCTCCGCATGACACCCGAGCTTCTCGAACGTGACTGGTTATCTCTGCGCTATTGGCTGCTGCGATGCGTCTTGCCGAGTAGCGCGGTTTTGTTGGTCGTTTTAGCCCTGTTTCGGCTTGTCACTGACAGGGCTTATTACCTCAACCATAATGCCGTCATTGTCGGATTTTTCGCGCTGTATTTCGTGCTGATACGCGGTAGGCATTTGGTCATGGTCCGGTCGCTGCATTTCGAGCTTAAGCGCAAATTCGGAGAGGCTTACCGCGACCGCCTCGCTTATATCCCTCAAGGCCAGATCAAACGCCGCAATATCGGCTTTACTCTGGCGCGGATAAAGCGCGAGCTTCTCGACAGCGATTAAAACGGGGCTTGGCGATTGGAACCGTCTATGTTACCCCGCTTCTATGTTGAACAGAGCCATAATTATACGAATTATAAACCCGATAGGTTAAAACCTGTCGGGAACGCTGGCCTGAAACTTCAACACATTCATTCGAGACTATAATGACCGATATAAAACGCGATTACCGCGAGACTCTCTTCCTTCCTAAAACCGATTTCCCTATGCGGGCGGGCCTGCCAAAGAAAGAGCCGGAATGGCTGGCGCGCTGGACTAAAATTGGCCTTTATGAGCGCCTGCGCGAGCAGAGCGCGGAGAGGCCGGACTATATCCTGCATGACGGGCCGCCTTATGCTAATGGCCATATCCATATCGGCACGGCAATGAATAAAATCCTCAAAGATATGGTCACCCGCGCCCACCAGATGATGGGCTTTAACGCCAATTATGTGCCGGGCTGGGATTGCCACGGCCTGCCGATTGAGTGGAAAGTCGAAGAAGAGTTCCGCGCAAAGGGGCGCAGCAAAGACGATGTGCCGGGCGGAGAGTTTCGCACGCGCTGCCGCGAATATGCCGCCCATTGGCTCGATATTCAGCGCGAAGAATTTAAACGCCTTGGCGTGATAGGCGATTGGGATAACCCCTATAAGACGATGAATTTCGAGAGCGAAGCCATCATCTGCGGGGAGCTATTGAAGATTGCGGCGACAGGGCAATTATACCGAGGCTCAAAACCGATCATGTGGAGTCCGGTTGAGAGAACAGCACTGGCCGAGGCGGAAGTGGAATATGCTGACCGCAGAGCAACGCAGATTTATGTGAAATTTCCTGTTCAAAGTTATGATGGTACTCATCCTGCAATAGACTTTGATGACAACCAAAACCCAGTACTTGATGATGACGTAGAATCAGGTTTGCTACATGGAGCATCCGTAGTTATCTGGACGACAACGCCATGGACAATTCCTGCTAATCGCGCGGTAAGTTACTCTCCGAAAATTTCTTATGGTCTTTATGAGGTTAAAGAAATGGAAGAAGCAGAGTTTAAGCCTTGGTCAAAGCCAGGAGATAAACTCATTGTAGCGGATGACTTGTGGGAAACAGTTGCTAAAGCGGGGTTAATTCGTGAAGCCACTCGGATTGCTAATGTAACAAATTATACTTTGTCACAAACAATTCTCGATCACCCACTCAAGACATTGGATGATGCAGAAGAAAAGTTTGACTTTACCGTACCTTTATTGGCTGGGCCGCATGTAACTGCGGACACGGGTACTGGATTCGTGCATACAGCACCTAGTCACGGTGAAGATGATTATGGAGTATGGATGAATTATTCAGACTTACTTCAAGACCTCGGCATTAATCCAAAAGTGGATATGACTCTAGACGATGATGGTTGCTATACCGACGTTCTCCCCGCCCGCTTCCAAGGGCTCGATGTTATCCGCACTTCCGGCAAGAAACGCGGGCAGGACGGCAAGGCTAATCCCGAGACGATTAAGGCTTTGATGGAGTGCGGCAACCTCTTGGCGCGCGGGATCATGACTTTGCGCGATGCTCACTCATGGAGAAGTAAAGCCCCCGTCATTCGCCGCGCGACGCCGCAATGGTTTGTGTCTATGTCTAAAGATGGTCTGCGCGATAAAGCGCTGGCCGCCATCAAAGACACCACTTGGTATCCGGCGCGGGGCGAGAACCGCATCACAGCTATGGCCCAAGATAGGCCCGACTGGCTGATCTCGCGTCAGCGCAATTGGGGCGTGCCGATTACCTTGATCGTGCATGAAGATGGGCGCTTGCACACAGATTTGCCCGAAGCGGAGGCGATTAACGCCCGCATCCTCGCGGCGGTAAAAGCCACAGGCGTTGATGGTTGGTTTGACACATCTATCGAAGACCTGATGGGCGATGTCAGCGCGAAGGGCTGGGAGAAAGTCACCGATATTCTCGACGTTTGGTTTGATAGCGGCTGCACTCATGCGTTCTGCCTCAAGCAAAGAGATGACCTAACCGACCGAGCAGATTTATACCTCGAAGGCAGCGACCAACATCGCGGTTGGTTCCAAAGCTCGCTACTTGAGAGCTGCGCAGTTTACGGCGAAGCGCCCTACAAAGCCGTGCTCACCCACGGGTTTGTTATGGCCGAGGATGGCCGCAAAATGAGCAAATCGCTCGGCAATACCGTCGCGCCCGAAACCATCATTCGACAATATGGCGCGGAAATCCTGCGCCTCTGGGCGGCGAGTTCAGACTTTACCGAAGATCTGCGCATCGGCGACGAAATCGTCAAAACGGCGGCGGATGCTTACCGTAAACTGCGCAATACCCTGCGCTATATGGTCGGCGCGCTCGACGGATATGACCCGGCGGACGCCGTCGATTGCGCCGATATGCCGGCGCTGGAAAAATGGGTGCTGCACCGCCTCGCCGAACTCAGCGAGCAGGTCGAAAGCGCCTATAAAACCCATGACTTCAAGCTGGTTTTTACCAAATTATTTAATTTCTGCACCAATGATCTCTCGGCCTTTTATTTCGATATCCGCAAAGACGCGCTCTATTGCGATCCGCTGGATAGCACCCGCCGCCGCGCCTGCCGCACTGTCATCAACGAGGTCTTTCTGCGCCTGACAACATGGCTCGCCCCGATCATGTGTTTCACCATGGAAGAAGTCTGGCAAGCGAGATTTCCGAGCGAAGATAAGTCCGTGCATATGGAGCTGTTCAGGGACGTGCCCGAGGAATGGCTGAGCGAAAAACTTGCCGGGCAGATGGAAAGACTTCGCGCCTTCCGCGCCGCCGCGTCCGAAACAATTGAGCCCTTGCGCAAAGAAGGCGCTATCAAATCGAGCCTCGAAGCCCATGTTAAAGCCCCTGCGGATGACGATCTTGTCGCGGCCCTAACGGCTCTGAATATCACCCGCAAAGAGACCTATGCCGACCCCTCAAATCCAAACGATACGCTTGCTGATTATCTCATTGTAAGTGAGTGCTCACTCGTTAAAGGCGGCGATGGCGTAGACGTGCAAGATTTAAAAGCGGCTGATGGCTATAAGAAATGCGAACGCTCGTGGAAATATTTCAAAGGCGGCGGCGATATCACGCCAAGGGACATAGCCGCTGTTGCGGCCTTTGTTAAGGCCACAGAGGCTTGAGGGCTAAGCGCTTAGGCGGGCCTCAACTACACGTCCTGTCCAGTGTTCGAGTTTTTCAAGGAGCGCCGATTGCTTGACCGGTTTGGTGAGGTAATCATCCATTCCGGCGTTTAGGCATTCATCACGGTCATTTTTCATTGCATGACCTGTTAAAGCGATAATGGGCGTGTGACTCAGGCCGTGGCCGCGTTCAAATGCGGTGATGGTTCGCGCCGCTTCATGCCCGTCCATCACCGGCATAGAGACATCCATCAGAATAACCGGGAAACGGCCGGGGGCTGTTTTAAACATTTCGACCGCTTCGAGGCCGTTATTAACAAAGACTGGCACAAAAGGCGTTTCGCCTAACATTAGGCGGATGACGTCCTGATTGAGCGGAAAGTCTTCGGCGACCAGAATTTCGGTTTTTTCGGATATCGGCACGGCAGGCTTAGCTATCGCGGTTTGAGCGGGTATTTCTTGCTGCGCGTCAAGTGTCAGGGTTCTGACGATTGTCTCAAAGAGCCGCTTCTCGCGAACAGGCTTAACCAAATAAGAGTCAATGCCTATCGTTGTGAGTTCTTGGCTGGATATCGGCTGATCACAAGAGGAGAGCATGATAATCGGCGTGCCGGAGAGGTCGGCATTCGCGGTTATCATAGCGGCTAGTTCCTGTCCGTTCATACCGGGCATGAGATAATCCAGCAGGATGAAGTCATAGGGATTGCCGCTGTCATGCTCATTTTTGAGTTGCGTCAAGGCTTCAACGCCGTCTTTGACCGCCTCCGAGCGGATATCCCAACTTTTAAGCTGTTCCGAGAGGAGTGTGCGGTTAATTGCAATGTCATCTACGATGAGTGCGCGTTTCCCGGCCAGAGTGGCGGTGTCAAAAACTCTGACTCTGGCGTTACTATCTATGGGTAGGGGAATGCGAAAGGCGAAGGTTGAACCTTCTCCGAGTTCGGAGCGCACGCTTATACGTCCATCCATCATCTCGACAATAGCTTTTGAAATCGACAATCCCAATCCCGTGCCGCCATAAACGCGGGTTGTGCTGCCATCGGCTTGAGTAAATTTTTGAAAGACTTTGGATATTTTTGCGGGTTCAATTCCGATACCTGTATCGGTCACGCTGATGGAGATTACTGACATGCCGCTACGGGGAGGGCTGATCTCGACATCAATGATGATATGACCAGCTTCTGTGAATTTAATAGCGTTGCCGAGCAGGTTGGTAATAACTTGCCGTAGCCGGCCCGCATCACCGATAAATTGCCGTTCCAGGTTAGTCGGGTAATTGATGATGAGTTCCAGGTTTTTTTCTTGCGCTTTGGCTGCCAGCAAAGATGTGACATCCGTAATCGAGTTTTTCAAGTCGAGCGGCATAGGATCGATTTCAAAGGCGCCAGCCTCGATTTTAGAGAAGTCCAGAATATCATTGATAATGGTCAGTAGCGCTGAGGCTGAATTATTGATGACATCGACAAATTCGCGCTGCCGGTCACCAATATTTGAATTGGCTAAAAGTTCAGCCATGCCCAAAATACCGTTCATAGGCGTTCTGATTTCATGGCTCATATTGGCGAGAAATTCCGATTTGGCATGGGAGGCTGCAATAGCTTCATCTTTGGCGCGTTCCAGCTCTTGGGCTTGCCGCCTGTCGCGCGTGATATCTTTGACGAAAGCGCGAATTTTTACAGCTTTGCCATCCCTATCCCGAATAACTTCGCCGGTAGTGTGGCTCCACCGCTCATTACCTTTGAAGGAATTTGTGCGGCAAGCGACTTCAAATTTATTATTCGCGCTATTTAAAACTTTGAAGGCTTGCCGGAATAAGCGCCGATCTTCGGGATGGACAACTGCGATGATGCCTTGGTCTTTGATTTTGGCTTGATCTTCTTTAGAAAAATAACGCCTCAAAGACCCGCTAAGAAAATAGGCTTTCGTTACAAAATCATAGGTCCAATAGCCGGAATTCCCGAGCGCTAAAGCCTTGTCAAGCATCTGGTCTTTTTCGACCAACTCACTGACATTATCTGACATAGATACTGTGTAACCATTTGGCATAGCCTTGCGAACATGCCTGTGCGTAGATCCATCGCCCAATTTAACCAGCAATGGGATTGTGTCTTTATGGGCATGGGTGCGGTCGATTTGCTCGGCTTCGGTGAGTTTATTTTGCTCCAGAATTTCCGGTGTCATCATGCCATTGGCGAGCATAAGGTCATGCATATGTGATAAAGGGTCGCCGACTTTTAGCTCTGTTTCGTCAATTGCGAGTTGGCTGTAAACACTTTTACTGATGAATTGATAATTCATGTCCTCGTCAAGAATACTGACGGTGACATCGAGCGCGTCGCAGAGCATACGCAAAAAATCGGAACCATGGTTCTCGGCGATCTGGCTTTTGTAAGGGTCGCTATTGATCTCAAGATCAATTTTCCCGTTGGGTTCTGTAGAATTCTGCGTCACCGAATAATCCCCAGCTTGTTATTTCGTTGCCTGACAATTCCCACGCGAACCAGATAGCCGAAATTGGATTAACAAACTGACAAAAAAGCCGGGCACACGGTAAAACCGGGCCCGGCTGAAGTCTTCGCAAAACATTCGGGGAGGAATAGTTCGCGGTATCAAAAGACAGAAACAATAAGGGGAGGACGTTGCTGTCTTGTGAACTCTAAATAGGAAATTATTTTTAGAACAGAACAGATACATCCGCAGAGGTACTATGCAATTATGCATAGCATGGCGTGGCTAGCTACTGCTTTCCCAGTTTTTGGTCACGCGAACGAGAAATTCGCGAAAAACCTTGGCTTTGACCGAGCCGCGGAGTTCTGTGGGATAGACAAAAAACACATCAAACGCTTCGCCTTTGACATGGGGCAACACGCGGACGAGGCGGCGGGAGAGGGCTGTCATATAATCGGGAATGCCGGCTAGGCCGATGCCCGCTTCGGCCGCGCGCATAATGCCGTGGAGATTATTGACGCAGAGCACGGGCGTTCTGGCGGGCCCTTCGCGGCCTTCGGTCAGCACCCAATTGGCGCTATGCAGGCGTCCGGGAACCAAATCGCCAAAGGCAATGATGCGGTGATTATCCAAATCTTGCGCCGATGTCGGCGCGCCATATTTCGCCAAATAAGCGTGGGAAGCATAAAGGCTTTGCGAGATCGAGCCGAGTTTGCGCTCTATGACGTCGCCTTGTGTTGACGGCCAAGGACGGAGCGCGCAATCCACGTCAAAGACAGAGAGATCATGTTCCTCGTCTTCCAAAATCAACTGCACGTCAATCTCGGGATAGGCCTCGATGAATTCCGGGAGCACTGAGGTTAGCCAATTCGCGCCGAGGGAAATCGGGGACGACACCCTGAGTGTGCCTTGCGGCTTGTTGCGGCTGTCAATGACGGTGGCTTGGGCGAGGGCGACCTTATGCGCCATTTCGTGGGCGGTGCGGTAGAGGATGCGGCCTTGCTCGGTCAGGGTTAATCCGCGCGCATGGCGGTGAAATAGCGGCGTGTTGAGGCTCTCTTCCAGCGCCGTGATTTGGCGCGACACAGCAGATTGGGAAATCTTCAAAAGCTCAGCGGCAGCCGTCAAAGAGCCTGTCTCTGCGGCGGCGTGAAAGGTCTTCAGCTTATCCCAATCCAGTGTATCCATTATTCTTTATTTACTCCGCAGCTTGCGCGGCGGCCTCCTGTTCAGCGAGAAACTTTTCAGCTTCGAGTGCGCCCATACAGCCGAGGCCCGCCGCAGTAACCGCTTGGCGGTAAATTTCGTCCGAGACATCGCCCGCCGCAAAAACGCCGGAGATGTTAGTCGCTGTGCTGCCGGGCACGGTGTCGATATAGCCGCCATCGTTCATTTTGACATGGCCTTTAAAGACTTCGGTGGCGGGCTTATGGCCGATAGCGATGAAAACACCGTGGGTTTCGCGGTCATAGACTTCGTCAGTTTTGACATTTTTCAAGCGAACGCCGGTGACGCCGAGCGGGTCTTCGTCGCCGAGAATTTCAACCAAAGTCGTATCCCAGAGGATTTCGACTTTCTCATTGGCGAAAAGCCGGTTTTGCAAAATCTTCTCGGCGCGCAGGCTGTCGCGGCGGTGGACGAGGGTGACGCGCGAGGCGAATTTGGTCAGAAATAAAGCTTCCTCAACAGCGGTATTGCCGCCGCCGACAACGACGACCTCTTTGCCGCGATAGAAAAACCCGTCGCAAGTGGCGCAAGCCGAGACGCCAAAGCCTTGGAATTTATCCTCGCTCGGCAAGCCAATCCATTTGGCCTGCGCCCCTGTCGCAATGACAACGGCGTCGGAGGTGTAGACCGTGCCGCTATCGCCGATCATTTTGAACGGCCGCACGGTGAAATCGACATCAATGATGGTGTCTTCATAAAAGCTCGTGCCGAATTTCAGCGCGTGTTCCTTAAATTTTTCCATTAGCTCCGGGCCCTGAATTTCGGGAAAGCCGGGATAGTTCTCAACTTCGGTGGTAATCGTCAATTGCCCGCCGGGTTGCAGGCCGGCGACAATGCCGGGCTCCAGCATAGCGCGGGCGGCATAAACGGCGGCGGTATAACCCGCAGGGCCGGAGCCGATAATAAAGACTTTATGGTGGATGTTCTTAGTCATAATTTCTCTCGTAAATCTACCTGCTAGACATAGGCAGAGCCTTATAGATTCGCAAGATAGCGGCGGCTTGAAAGTTGTTAGTTGATCACCGCCGTGCGGGCGTCAAAATGGGCCCAGAGCCGTTCGGCTATGCGGGCGGTCTCGTTTAGGGGTTCGTAATCGGCTGCTTTCAGGTCGCCCGTAAATGCGCTGAGGCTGCAACGCTTAGCCAACCGCTCATAAAGCTGCTCGAATTTTCCGGCTTTGCCTTGCATGGGAAGGGTGAAGACAGGCTTGCCCGTGCTGGCGGCTTCGGTGAGCATATTGGTGCTGTCTTCGGTGACGAGGATAATATCCGCGCCGCCGAGAAAGGCGAAATAGGGGTTGGGGCCATTGCCTGTATGGGCCCAGACAGAGTCCAGACGTTTGTAATCTTCAACCGCCCAGTCGGGCGTGCGGCGTGATGTGGTGATGAGCAGGCTATAGCCCTTGGAGAGGAGCGTCTGCGCGGCCTCCATATGCTGTTTATGTTCCGCCTTACCCAGTTTATGCGTCTTGGAATCCCCGCCGATCAACAGGGCGGCGCGCGGCATGGGGAGTTTGGCGAGGCTCTCCGCAAAGCTCAGCGTTTCGCCGGAAAGCTGCGCCTCAGTTACGCGGTTGGGCGAGCCGATCATGGGCTCGACATTGGGGCCGGACAGAGTGTCATGTTCCGGCGCGACGACAAGGTCAAAACGGGATGTATCCATGCGCGGGTCTTGGACATAAACCGTAAAAATATCGGGCGCGGCTCTTTTAAGGGCCAATAACGGCGCTATGGCCTGCCGCCCGCAGCCAATCGCGATGTCGGGCAGGGGGCCGTTCATGGCGTAATCCGCCGGCTTGTTTTTCAGGGCAAATTGCAATGTTGGGCTGGCGGCTTTGAAGGCTGTGCCGTTGTCAATTTTATGAGGGGTAATGTCGATAGGGCGCAAACGCCCCGCAGCTTCGGCTAGGCCCAAAGCCTGATTTTCAATGCCGCGCCGCCCGTCGCTAATAACCAAACAAGTGAGAGGCCCGCCGCTCATTATTTATAGCTGACTTCCAGAATTTCATACCCCTTGGAACCGCCGGGCGCGATGACTTCAAAGACATCGCCGACTTCTTTGGAAATCATGGCACGGGCGATGGGGGAGGTAATCGAGACCTTACCGTCTTTGACGCTGGCTTCATCTTCGCCGACGATCTGGTAGGTGCTTTCTTCGTCCGTGTCTTCATTAACGATTTTGACAACCGCGCCGAATTTGACGGTTTCGCCATCCATTTTGCTGGTATCTATGACTTGCGCGAGGGAAAGCTTGCTCTCAAGCTCCTGGACGCGGCCTTCGATAAAGCCCTGCTTTTCTTTGGCGGCGTGATATTCTGCGTTCTCGGAGAGGTCGCCATGTTCACGCGCAACAGAGATCGCATTGATAATATAAGGCCGCTCTACGGACTTCAGATTTTTCAATTCGGCTTCCAGCGCGGCATGGCCGCCAACCGTCATCGGGTATTTTTGCATAGTGTCATTCTCACGTCTTGGCCCAAAATTCTTAAGCCGCGCACAGATAAGGATTTTATAAGCTTAATCAAGCCATTAAACCCGTTGAGAAATATTCATAGCCTCACATCTATGTGATTTTATGAAGCATAGGGAATATTACATTCTAATATAATCCAATAAGTAGGTATAATTTACTAAATAAAGAAAATATAGTACGTAAATCCCAAAACATTACCAATTATTTATTGAAAATCGATAATTATATAATGACAAGTGTCGTAATAAATGTTATCGATTTTCAATAAGGAGAAATACCCCTTCGAACTGGCTCTCTCCTTATTCGGTCAGGCCAAAGCCGTGCCAAGTTGCGGCCTGACCGATTCTTTAAAACTAAAAAGGAGACTATCATGCAGACACCTCATATTTTCAAAGCCCTCATGACGGCGGCTTTCATAACCGGCAGTGTGGGTATTGTCAGCCCAGCCTATGCTGCTGACGCAGAGCGAGAAAAAGTCATAGCTAATATTGATGTGCAGGATTTGGCTACGGAACGCGGTATTGAAGACGTCTATACCAAACTATCCCGCACGGCCAAGTCCAGTTGCAAAGCGAAAAGCCGTAAACCTTCTTCCTTTCCGACGTCGGTAAAAAGCTGCACCCGCCGACTATTGCGTCGTTATATCCGCGATATCGACCATGATGGGCTGACAGCCTATCATAAAGCGGCCTCTTAATTAGCGCGAAAGGCGGTCTTAGGCCGCCTTTTTGGGGCCGTCTTTCTTATGTGTCTTTTTTGAACGGATAAACTAGCTGGCTTAGAAACGTCCGCGGCAACCTTGTCACCGTGCCGTAATGGGCAGGCCATAATTTGCCCGGCATATGATAGGTTCCGAAAATCATATCATAGAGCGGCAGATGCACCGCGTAATTGGTATCAATCGCCGGCGTTTCCGAGCTGTGATGCCAGTGGTGATATTGCGGCGTGCAGAAAATATATCTCAGCGGCCCGACCGGAATATGAACATTGGAATGCACATAAACGGCTTGGAAGGCGGCAATGCCGACATAGATATCCAGTGCTTCCTTGCTCGCGCCGAGCAGGTAGAGCGGCACCATAGCGAGGCAGCGGTCGACAAACATCTGAATGACATGGTTTCGCGATCCGGCCATCCAGTCCATATGCTCGACGGAGTGATGCACGGCGTGAATTTTCCAAAGCGCTTTATGCTCATGGAATGTCCGGTGCGACCAATAGAGCACAAAATCGGCGCAGAGCAACAGGATGATAACCTGCGCCCAAATCGGCGTATTTTGTATCCAGCTTTGGAACCCATCACTTACTGCCCAGCCAAAAACATTGGCGACGAAGTAATTCCCGGTCAATAAAAGCGCCGTAATCATCAAGTGATTAAAGCCAAAATAAAACAAATCCAGCTTCCATTCGGGGCGCAGCACGGCCTGGTCTTTATATTTGGGAAGGACTTTTTCCAGAAACATAAAGAGAATCGCGGAAAAGACAAAGGCGAGCACCAACCAATCCAACCCAAAGGCAAAGGGCGTGTCGGTGACCGGCCTGGCTTCGACCTCATGCCCGCCCAGCATTAGAGCGCCGATACAGCACAGCACGCCAATCGCGGCCAAGCGGCGGAATTTTCCAATCATAAATGTCAGCATGCCAAAGGCGAGGGCCCCGGCAATGCCCCATTTGAGCATCGTCCTGAGGAATTCCAGATCATAGGCCGCTCGCAATTCGGCTGTTGTCAGATAAGTTGGGAATTTAAAACAAAGCACGGCGAGCAGGCTTAAAACGCCAAGGCTACAGGCGAGGCTGGCGGAAATTTTCCCTTGGCCGATACGAAATTTGCGGTGTTCCATCGGCTCAATGACGCGCTCGGGATAATGATAAGCTTCGTCTTTTGAGCTGTCCATTTTTGTGGTTTCGTTCGCCATCAATCCCGCTCCGCTAACTCTGCGCCTTCACTAACGGTAATTCCTTGCTCTAGCCTTAATTATAAAGATTGAGAAGCGCCCATAAAAAACGGCAGGGGTGCCACCCTGCCGTTTAAGAATGTCCATTGCTCATTCACGAAAGGAGACGATAAAAAAGTAAGGACTCACCTAGATTGCAAAATTGTCACGAAAGAGTCAAGTAGGGTCTGCTTAAAGCCTCATTTACCATATATATTTGCGGCTTTTTAAGACCGTCTTGTTACGTTCCTAGATATATAGGTTGGGGCTGGGAGACAAAAGTGATTAAAAATTACATATCTGACGAGCGCGGCAATATTGCGATTATGTTTTCTGTTATGATACTTGTCATATTTATGGGTGTCGGCGTGGCTATTGATATGTCCAAAATGGTCTCAGAAAAGCAAAGAATCTCTGATATGGCCGATAGTACGGCCTTAGCGGCGGCCTTGGTGGCGCGTGATGGGTATTATTCCCGCATGGAAACGTCGAAAGAATTTTTCGCGGAAAACCGCGCTATGGAAACGGAAATTGACATCAATGCCAATCCGTCAATTATATTTGATGACGGGGCGAAAGAAGTGACCGTGACGGTTTCGGCCAGAACAAATCACTCATTTATGACTATGTTCGGGCATAGTAATGGAGACGTTTTAGCGAGCGCCACCGTTGGCTATGCGATTGACTATGTGCCGCCGATTTCGATTGCCTTCGCTTTTGATACTTCGGGGTCGATGGGGTGGCTGACAACGGACGGTCAGGTTAAAATTGAGGCATTGGAGCTGGCGACGGGTGATTTGTTCCAAGCTATGTTTGAGACTTCGGAAAATCCGAGCCTTTTAAGCTCTGCCCTTTCCACTACATTTTCGACCTATAATACGGACGTAATTATCAATGATGCGGTCCGTAACGGATATCAGCATATTTTGGATACGATGAGTACAGATCCGCTATTTTGGGCAAATGGCGGTACGAATTCAACATCAGCCGTACAGTTTGCCGTCGATCAATTGACCGCGAAGGATGCGGTTGAAAGCGATGCTAAATGGTCAGGCCATTTGGTGTTTATGACGGACGGCGATAATAATGATCCGATATTTGATACGCAAACTTTGGCCATTTGCGATGCGGCCAAGGCCCAAGGCTATACGATTTACACGGTTGCTTTTGCTGCGCCTAAGAAAGGCGAAGATTTATTGGAAATCTGCGCCTCAGACAAAAGCAAAGCTTTCAAGAGCGCCAATGCCAAGAAACTGAAAGAAAGTTTTAAAATTATCGGTGAACAGCTTGGCGAAGCGACGGTGCGGATTAAGAGTTAATGCGCTAACTTGCCGCAATCGCCTGCAGGCTCTCGACCTCGTAATCACCCTTAGACAGTTCCTTGATGGCTTCGACACTGGCGCGCGCGGCGGCGGCTGTTGTGAAATAGGGGATTTGCTGGGTTAGCGCCGTGCGGCGCAGGGAAAAACTGTCTTTTAGCGATTGTTTTCCGCTTGTCGTATTGAAGACGAGATGCACTTCGCCGTTTTTCATAGCGTCGACAATATGCGGGCGGCCTTCATGGACTTTTTTGACATAATCGACTTCGAGGCCTTGGGCGCGCAGATATTTGGTCGTGCCGCCTGTGGCCATGATTTTGAACCCGAGGGTGATAAGCTCTTTGGACAGCTCGGCCATGAGCGGTTTATGCTGTTCGCGCACGGAGATAAAGACGGTGCCGGTGGAGGGCAGGATGACGCCGCCGCCGAGCTGGCTCTTAGCGAAGGCCATGCCGAAATTTGTGGCCAAGCCCATGACTTCGCCGGTGGAGCGCATTTCGGGGCCGAGCACAGTATCAACGCCGGGGAAACGGGCAAAAGGAAAGACCGCTTCTTTGACGGCGATATGTTTTGAAGGCCGCACGGTAAGATCAAATTTTGAGAGCTTCATCCCGGCCATGACTTTGGCGGCGATATTGGCGATGGGCTGGCCGATGGCTTTGGCCACAAAAGGCACGGTGCGAGAGGCGCGCGGATTGACTTCGATCAGGTATATAACATCACCCTTGACCGCGAATTGCGTGTTCATCAGCCCGACAACGCCGAGTTCTAGCGCCAGCACTTTGGCTTGGCGCGCCATTTCGTCTTGGATGTCTTGAGAGAGGGTATAAGGCGGAAGCGAACAGGCACTATCGCCGCTATGCACGCCGGCTTCTTCGATATGTTCCATAATGCCCGCAACATAGACCTCTTCGCCGTCGCATATAATATCGACATCAACTTCGATGGCGTCGCGCAGATATTGATCTATCAGCAAAGGCGATTTGCCCGAAACTTTGACGGCTTCGGAAATATAGCGGCCTAACTCCGCGTCATTATCGACGATTTCCATGCCGCGCCCGCCAAGCACATTGGAGGGCCGCAAGACAATAGGAAAGCCGACGATTTTAGCCGCTTCTGCCGCCTCTTTAGCGTTGCGGGCAATGGCATTATTGGGCTGTTTTAGGCCGAGTTTCTCGACGAGGGCTTTGAACCGCTCGCGGTCTTCGGCGCAGTCAAGCGCGTCGCGCGCTGTGCCTAGAAGAGGGATATCATTGGCTTCCAGAGCTTCGGCGAGTTTCAGCGGTGTTTGTCCGCCAAATTGCACGATAACGCCTTTAAGAGTGCCCGATTGTTGCTCGGTCATGATCAATTCGAGCACATCTTCCTCCGTCAATGGCTCGAAATAAAGCCGGTCGGAGGTGTCGTAATCGGTGGAGACGGTTTCGGGATTGCAGTTGACCATGATGGATTCGATGCCGATATCCTCCAGCGCAAAGGCGGCGTGGCAGCAGCAATAATCAAATTCAATACCTTGGCCGATACGGTTAGGCCCGCCGCCGAGGATAATGACTTTGTCGCGATCCGAAACACGGGCCTCGCACTGGGCTTTGCCGCCAAAGCTTGGCACTTCGTAAGTCGAATACATATAAGGCGTTTTGGCCGCAAATTCTGCCGCGCAGGTATCGACGCGTTTATAGACGGGGCGCACGCCGGCTTTGCGGCGGGCTTTGCGGACAGCGCGTTCGGTCTTTCCGGTCAACTCGCCGATACGAGCATCGGCAAAGCCTTCGGCTTTAATCGCCCGCCATTCGGTTTCAGTTTTGGGTAGGCCGTGTTCTTTCAGCCAGTCTTCGGCTTTTACAAGGTCTCTGATCTGGCGCAGAAACCATGGGTCAATATTGGTGTATTGGAAAATCTTTTCAGTGGTAAAACCTTGGCGAAAAGCCTGCGCAATGACGAGGAGACGGTCAGGGGCGAGAATAGAGAGCCGCGCCTTCATAGCGTTTTTCAGCTCATCCGCCGACATTTCGCCGCTCGGGTCGATCTCGATTTCGTTGAGGCCGGTCAGGTCAGTTTCAAGTGAGCGCAGGGCTTTTTGCAGAGATTCCGCAAATGTCCGGCCAATCGCCATGGCTTCGCCGACGGAGCGCATCGCCGTGGTCAGGACAGCCTCGGCTCCGGGGAATTTTTCAAAGGCAAAGCGCGGGATTTTGGTGACGACATAATCAATCGTCGGTTCGAAGGCGGCGGGGGTTGCGCCTGTGATGTCATTATCAAGCTCGTCCAATGTATAGCCAACCGCAAGCTTGGCCGCGATTTTCGCAATTGGGAACCCGGTTGCTTTGGAGGCCAGAGCCGATGAGCGGGAGACGCGCGGGTTCATTTCAATCACCACCATGCGGCCATCTTCGGGGTTGAGGCCGAATTGCACATTGGAGCCCCCTGTCTCGACGCCGATTTCGCGCAATACCGCAATCGAGGCATCGCGCATGCGCTGATATTCTTTGTCGGTCAGGGTTAGGGCCGGGGCGACCGTGATCGAATCGCCGGTATGTACGCCCATCGGGTCGATATTCTCGATTGAGCAAATGATGATGCAATTATCGGCTTTGTCGCGGACAACCTCCATCTCGTATTCTTTCCAGCCGAGCAGGCTTTCATCAATGAGCACTTGGTTGGTTGGAGAGGCGGAGAGACCGGAGCGGACAATTTCTTCAAATTCTTCGATGTTATAGGCGACGCCGCCGCCTGTGCCGCCAAGGGTAAAGGCGGGGCGGATAATCGCGGGCAGGCCTGTATAGTCTAATTTACTAACCGCTTCGGCCACGCCGGCTGAAATATCGCCATTTGGCGCAGTGATAATAGTCGCGCGCGGGTTTTCCAGTCCGATCTTGGTCATGGCTTTGGCGAATCGCTCGCGGTTTTCAGCCTTGTCGATGACGTCGGCCTTGGCCCCAATCATCTCGACGTCATATTTTGCCAGCGCGCCGCTTTGTTCCAAAGCCAGCGCGGTATTGAGCGCTGTCTGCCCGCCCATGGTTGGGAGCAGGGCGTCGGGCCGTTCAATGGCGATGATCTTTTCAACAATCTCCGGCGTAATCGGCTCGACATAGGTCGCGTCCGCCATTTCTGGATCGGTCATGATCGTAGCGGGGTTGGAGTTGACGAGAATAACGCGGTAGCCCTCTTCTTTGAGGGCTTTACAGGCCTGAACACCGGAATAATCAAACTCGCAAGCTTGGCCAATAACAATCGGCCCGGCCCCGATAATCAAGATAGAGCGGATATCGGTTCTTTTCGGCATGAATTGACCTTCTTGGCTCAAAAGCGGCTAACGAATCTGATAACGAATCTGGCCCAAAAACCAAATTGCCCCCCTTTAAAGAAAGCGCTAGCGTGTTACAAGTATCGGAATCTGATAAATCTGTGCTAGGCAGGGATTAAATTGGGAAAAGGTGAATTATGGTTTATCGTACAATGAACAGGCGGACAGGCGGCATGCGGCGTAGGCGCGGCGGGTTTCGCTGGCAGATCATGGTGCTGTTTGCCATTGGCGCGGCGGTCTATTATTTCGCCAACCAAGAAACCGTGCCCTATACGGGCCGAAAACAGCTTCGCACTATGAAGCCTGCGGCGGAAATGCAGCTTGGCCTGCAGAGCTATAAGCAAATCCTGTCCGATAACCGCCAGAACCTTGTGCAAAGCGGCCCTGTTGTTGACGCGGTGCGCGAAATCGGGACGCGGATTGCCCGCGCGGCCTCGGATGAAGATCCCGGTTTTGAATGGGCCTTTAACGTGATCGAATCCGAGCAAGCCAATGCTTTTGCTCTGCCGGGTGGCTATACGGCGGTCTATACGGGGATCATCGAGATTGCGGAGAATGAAGACGGGCTAGCCGTGGTTATGGGCCACGAAATCGCCCATGCACTGGCCCATCACGGGGCGGAACGTATGGCCCAGCAAAATATGAAGCGTATTGTCGGCGCGGGCGTGGCTATGGGCGCAGGCGGGATGGATATGGGGGCGCAAAAAGCGGTGATGGGAGTCTTTGGCGGCATTAGCCAATATGGTTTTGCCCTGCCGTTTTCGCGCAAGCACGAATCCGAGGCGGACGAAATCGGGCTGTTATTACTGGCCCGCGCCTGTTACGACCCGCGCGAGGCGCCAAAGCTTTGGGAGCGTATGGGCGCGCAAGCCGGAGCCACGCCGCCGGAATTTGGCTCGACTCACCCCGCGCCGGAAACCCGGGTCGCAGATTTCAATCGGCTGATGCCTTCCGCGATTGAAACCTATAATCAATCCTGTCCCAATAAGATCAGATAGATATGGCTGACCGTGTCCTTGTCACCGGAGTTTCCGGTTTTATCGCTTCGCATGTTACAGAGCGCCTGCTCGCCAAAGGCTATGTTGTGCGCGGCACAGTTAGGAATAAGATCAAAGGCCAGAAGATTGTTGATAAGCTGGCCGATAATGGCAGTGACATCTCCAATCTTGAGCTTGTCGAAGCTGATTTGGGATCAGATGCGGGCTGGGAAGAGGCTGTCCAAGATTGCCGCTATATCCAGCATATCGCCTCGCCGCTGCCGGTGGATACGCCAAGCGACCGTGAGGCGCTGGTGCCTGAAGCCCGGGCCGGAGCGCAGCGCGTCTTAGAGCACGGTTTTTCCGCTGGGGCAGAGCGTATTGTTATGACCTCCTCCATTGCCTCGATGACCGGCCAAAAAGGGCGGGGCCGTCATATGGTGTTTACGGAAAGCGATTGGTCTGACCCGGATTGGCGGGCGCTGAGTGCCTATCCGGTGTCTAAAACCCGTGCGGAGATTTCGGCATGGGCCTATGTTAAGGCGCAGGGTTTTGAAGATAAGCTGACAACGATTTGCCCGGGGCTTGTTTTTGGCCCTGACCCTTATGATAATGGCGGGGCGTCATTGGGTCTCATTACGGCTTTGTTCGCGGGTGATTTTCCGCGCACGCCGAAAATCGCCTATCCCATTATCGATGTCCGGGATTGCGCCTCTATCCATGTCGCGGCGATGACATCGGACAAGGCCGGTGGCCGCCGCTTAATGGCAACGGGCGAGACGCTCTGGTTTAAAGACATCGGCGCAATTCTGCGGGCTGAGTTTCCGCAATATAGTAAAATTCCAACGGGGGAGTTGCCCAATTTTGTCTTCCGCATCGCGGCTTTGTTTGATGACCGCGTCAAAGGCATTACCCATGATCTCGGCGTTTTCCTTGAAGCGGACAGCGCCTATGTCGATGCCATGACGAAAGTCATTCCCCGTCCGGCCAAGGAAACTATCTTAGCCACAGCGAAAAGCTTGCTAGAAAACGGGGTTATTGCGCAAAACTAGCTTTATCATGATATATCTTGACAAAACAAGATATCATCTATAGTTGTGCATCTCCAAACTTCGGAGACCGTTATGGCTATTGATAAAAAAGAAATGCGCGAACGCGGCGAAGTTTTTGTTACTGAAACTGCGCCCAAAGCCGCTACGCGCCAAAAATTCGCCACGCAAATGGATGCGCGCCTGCTAAAAGACTTGCGCGATTTTGCAAAGTCAGAAGGCCGCCAAATCCAGTCCGTCTTGGAAGAGGCGGTAGAGGTGTTTCTGAAAGACAAGCGCGGTTATGTCATGCGGCCTGATGTGAAAGCGGCGCATGATCGTGTATTGAAAAAATATGCAAAAACCTTTGAGGCTCTGGCCAAATGAGCCGATGGTATCCTTCAATAGAGGATGTTCTGGCTTTCCATGAGGTTCAGTTGAAACTGTTCGGCGGGGCGCCTGGGATTCGCGATATGGGGCAATTGGAATCGGCGCTGTTCCGGCCCCAAACCGGTTATTATAAGGACATCCTCGAAGAGGCCGCCGCGCTTTGGGAGAGCTTCATGCAAAACCATCCCTTTGTCGATGGGAATAAACGAACCGCCTTGAACGTGACCCTAACATTTCTTGACGTTAACGGCATTGACTGCACAGCTACAGATGACGAGACAACCCGCTTCATCTATGGGTTATTTGAAGCCGGAGAGGTGACGTTTAAGAACCTTGATGCTTGGTTGCGGGAGAATACGCGAGTCCTATAAAGCCGCTGCAAAGCGTTCAAATAGATAGAAGCTATCTTGCGGGCCGGGGCTGGCTTCGGGGTGGTGCTGGACTGAGAAGACGGGCTTGCCTTTGAGGCGGATACCGCAATTTGAGCCGTCAAATAAGCTGACATGGGTTTCCTCCACCGTGTCCGGCAAGCTGTCTTGGTCAACCGCAAAGCCGTGATTCATCGAAACGATTTCGACTTTATTGGTGGTATAATCCTTCACTGGGTGATTGGCCCCGTGGTGGCCCTGTTCCATTTTCACCGTTTTGCCGCCAAGCGCGAGGGCGAGCATTTGATGCCCTAAGCAGATGCCGAAAACGGGTTTATCTGCGGCGATTAAGGCCTGAATGACGGGGATGGCGTAATCGCCGGTCGCCGCCGGATCGCCAGGCCCGTTGGAAAGCACGATGCCGTCCGGATTGAGCGCCAGAATATCTTTTGCAGATGTTTTGGGCGGCACGACTGTCACCTTCATGCCGGCGGTCACGAGGTTGCGCAGGATGTTACGCTTGACGCCATAATCAATGACGACGACGGATTTGATTCCGTCTTTATCCTCAAAGCCTTGCGGCCAGACCCAGCGGGCTTCGCGCCAGTCAAAGCTGTCCTGCGTGGCCACATCTATAGCCAAATCAGCCCCGACGAGCCCGTTCCAGCTGCGCGCCATCCCTGTCAGTGCCGGAATATCAAATTTTCCGTTCGGGGCATGGGCGATGACGCCGTTGGGCATGCCGTTATCGCGTATAAAGCTTGTCAGCGCCCGCGTATCGACGCCGGACAAGCCGATAATGCCGCGCGCCGCCAGCCATTCGCCCAGCTCGCTTTCCGAGCGCCAGCTTGAGGCGGGCGTGATCGGCGCTTTGAAAATAGCCCCGCGCGCCGCGTTTTCGGCCTTGGAGGTTGAGGCTTCCTCATCCTCGGACGTGGTGCCGGTATTACCAATATGAGGAAAGGTGAAGCAGATGATCTGGTCGGTATAGGATGGATCGGTCAGGATTTCCTGATAGCCGGTCATGGCCGTGTTAAAACAGACTTCGCCAACCGCCGCGCCGCTCGCCCCGCAGCCTTGGCCATAGAAAACTTCGCCATTGGCTAATATCAAAGCACCTGTTGCAAGGTGATTAAACACTTGATTTTCGGTTTTGACGGACATAAATCCCCTGCTTGCCTTGATGCAAAGTCGTTACAGACGGTTGACGGTGTTTTAATCAGGGCGAAGCAGGATACAAGCGGCAAATGCACGGATGCTTGGCATGAGGCCAAAAATCCCTATATAAAACGCTTAATTCCTACTACGCAGTCACCAAAATGTGGTGGGCGACTGTTTCTGCCCGGCCTAACCTGCGTATAACCGCAGAAGCCGATATGAAAGGGACGACCATAATGGCTCTACGTGATTCTATCTCGGAAAACACAAAGACCGCGATGAAAAGCCATGATAAGATCCGGGTTTCGACCTTGCGCCTTGTCTCCGCCGCCATCAAAGACCGCGATATTGCCGCGCGTTCCGAAGACCGCTGCAAGGGTATTGAAGATTCCGAAATCCTGTCCTTGCTCCAGAAAATGGTCAAACAGCGCGAAGAAAGCGCTAAGACTTATGAAGATAATGGCCGCCCCGAACTGGCCGAACGCGAGCGCACAGAGATTGAAATCATACGCGAATTCATGCCCACCCCTTTATCGGATGAGGACATGAAAGCTGCGGTGGCCGCCATCGTTGAAGAAACCGGCGCGACTTGCCTGAAAGATATGGGCAAGATCATGGGCCGCCTGAAAACGGATTATGCCGGACGGCTCGATATGGGCAAAGCCGGCGCCGTGGTTAAAGGCCATCTTTGTAGTTAAGACCTAAGTGAGGCTTACTGGGCATCCTAATTGATCTGCTGCCGCGACGATTTTAGCGGCCGGGCCATTGCTTTTACCCATGCCTTGAACCGCCATAGTGCCGCCTTGATAGATGGCAGAGCTGGCGGCTTGTTGGGCCGCGATTTGGCCGACCGTGCTATTAATGCCGGAGCTGGCAATGCCGCCCGAAGCGACGCCGGCCAGAATACTAATCCCTAAAGTCGTTAGAAAATTACGGCCTTGATTTGGCCTATTGGCCTGGGCAGCATAATTTTGGGCGTTTTTGTAAAAATTCACACAGACAGGGTCTTCAGCCTTGCGCATTTCGCCGGGCGCGAGGGTCGTGCTCAGCTCGGCGCCGTCAATCCCTGTCATCAGAGTGCTGGCATTTGGCGCTGTAACGCAGGCGGTAAGCGAGAGCAGGTAAAAGGAAGAAATGGCAGTCGTGGTCAAAATGCGGCGCATGGGGATAGTCCTATTTAAGTGAGGCATGCCGCCTTATGACAGAGATATATTGAATAGAAGCTGAATGGTTATTCGCGGTCGTACTGGGCAGAACTAGGCGGCTGGTAATCTGCGCGCATTTTGTTACAAAGATGTATGAAACGCATGTTTGGCCTTTTTGCATCTCTATGCCTCATCACGGTTACGGCGTGCCAGAACTCTCCGGCTAAGGCGGAAAGCCTGTGCCGACCTTTGGGTTATGACAAGGCTCAACTGTTAGAACTGCGTGAGGCCAATTTCGAGATAGAAGATGCGGCGCGGCGCGAGGTATTTGCTCTTGAGTTGCTGGATTGCCTCGGCGATCCCGATTCTGATCTGCGCGATAAAATCGGCTATGAAGGTTTTAGCACTTTGTTGAGAGGTAAAAGCCTCTCTACGGACGCTGTTAAAATATTGCGCCAGCGATTGGCCGCTATGTTGCAAGACACTTTGCCCGATAGGGCAGGGTTTTCGAAACCCTTCGCGGCTTTAGCCTTGTCAGAAGTTGTTCGAGTTGACCGGGTTACGCCGATATTCACAGATGCAGAGCGCCGCGAGACCGTAGCGGCGGCTACTGATTATCTAAGGGGCATTACGGATTATCGGGGCTATGACGAGAATGAAGGTTGGCGTCACGGCGTGGCGCATACAGCCGATGTGCTGATGCAGCTTTCGCTAAACCCTGCCATTACGCCTGAAGACCTAACCAAGATGCGGGACGCTATTGGGAGCCAAATCGTACCGAAAAATGCGCATTTTTATATTTACGGTGAACCCGGCCGCCTCGTGCGGCCGCTCTTTTTCATGGCGAGGCGGGAGGGTTTTACGGCGGAAGACTGGGCCACATGGTTTGCTAAAATTGCCGATCCCGCGCCGATGGAAAGTTGGAATGAGGCCTATAGCTCTGAAGCCGGATTGGCCAAACTTCACAATACCAAAGCTTTCGCCAATGCCGTTTATATCAGTGCGCTTAATAGCCAAAACCCAAACATAAATGCGCTTGCCGAACCCGCATTGGATGTTTTGAAAAAACTACCATAAACTCATGCAATATAAGAGGATTATTATGCGTAAAGTTTTCACTATAATGTTAGCGGCGGCTCTTGCGGCTTGCACGCCCGAAGCTCCGAGCTCGGCTTCGCAAGATTTGTCTTCCGTCATCATGACCGAGACCGAAGGCTGTACGGTTGGGCCGACCGCGCAATTTGGCCGTTATATCGGGGATTGGGATATTCAGGATTGGCAACTTTCAAAGGACGGCAAGACGTGGGCCGAACAAAAGGGCGCACGCTGGAATTTCGCCTGTTTTGGCAACGGTGTTGCCGTTCAGGATTTCTGGATGCCCAATGCCGGAGGCTTCGGCACCAATCTGCGCATGTATAACCCCAAGACCGAAAAATGGGATATTGCCTGGACAGCGACAGGCGCGCCCGGCTTTTCCCATATCACAGCAGAGCAGGACGAGGCCGGAAATATTGTTATGCATTATATCTCGCCCAAGCCAAATCCGCCGCGCCGCATCACCTTTTTCCCGCCGACGGATGAAGGCTGGAATTGGAAAATGGAACAGTCTTTTGACGGCGAGAAAAGCTGGGTCGAGGTTTACCGGATAAAGGCGACGCCACGTTAAAGGAAATACAATTGACATTTGTCTCCTGTTAAACTATGCCCTGCCGTGAATTGATAATTAATTGATTCAGAGAGTTGCGAAACACTCAACAGGGCGCATTCAAAATAGATAATGGTTGCCCCGAATGTATTTCGCGTTAGGGGCAAATGTGGGCGCGAATAAGTCAATATTTATCATTTTAGGACTTCAGACAGCGCTTTTGCTGTTTTTAAGCTATCGCGTGATTTCGCTTGATCAACAAGTTAACCAACCCGTCAACACAGCGTCCTCCACAACATCTACATCCTACACTCCGCCGCCTGTCATATCATCTGCGTCGCGCGCAAATGAATTTGTCCGCCGTGATGATATCCGCGCCGTTATGCGCGAAGAAATGGACGCGATTGCCGACAAGATCATTGAGGCCTTGGATGATCGCCCGCAGGAGGAGGCTCAAATGCTGGCAACCGCCATGGATCCGCGCGAACTGGCAGGTCTTAAAGCTTCAGTGTCAGGACAGATCAACAGCTTTTTCGGACAAGGTATCATCACGCCAACGCAGTTGGGGGCGCTTGAGCAAAGCATTTCGCGCTTGCCGCCGCGCGAACGCATCAAGGCATTAGGCGAACTTAACCGCGCTATCAATAACGGCCAAATCGAAGCACGTTTTTAATTATAAAGTTTAGTAGCAGAAGGAGAAAAACATGACTGTACTAAAAAAAGGACGGATGTTTGCGCTCGGGGCAACCTTGCTTTCGATGCCGGCATTTGCGGGGACAACCCTGCCACAAGAAGTGGTCGTTGATCTGGAAAGTATGAGGGCGAGCGGGGACATGACAACCGCCCGCCGTACAGGCGGTAAAGCGGCCTATATCGGTTGCGGGACGCGTAATACTGAAGGCGTAGACGGCGCACTTTTCAGTTGGGCTTTTTGTCAGGCCCGCAACGCTGAAGAAGAGCAGGTCACCTGTTTTACTTTTAATCCGGAGCTTGTGAAAACCGTTCGCGAGATCAATGATTTTAGCTGGGTAACCTTCTCATGGACAGAAGATGAGAACGGCACATTGACCTGTAGCCGTATGGGCTTCTCAACCCAGTCTTTCTATCTGGGAAAACAGGTAAAGAAGAATAAAACCAGAAATATTGAAGACGACGACGAATAGACGTCAGCTCAGAGGCGGCATATGCGGCCAAGATAAAGAACCGGGCCGCAATTTGCGGCCTGGTTTTTTGTTTGGTGGGAAGCTTGCTGCCATCACCTTCCCCCCATGGGGAGAAGGATGTAGAAGCCTAAACCGCGCTCCCGCCCACTGTCAGGTTCTCTATATAGAGGCTTGGCTGGCCGACGCCTACCGGGACGCCTTGTCCGGCTTTGCCGCAGATGCCTATGCCTGGGTCGAGGGCCATGTCGTTGCCTATGTGTCTTATTTGGGTGAGCACTGTGGGGCCGTCGCCTATTAATGTTACGCCTTTGAGCGGTTCTTCGACTTTGCCGCCGCGCACGCGGTAGGCTTCGGTGCATTGGAAGACGAATTTGCCGCTGGTGATATCGACTTGGCCGCCGCCAAAATTGGTCGCGTAGACGCCGTCTTTTAATTCGGCCAGCATCTCTTCGGGGTCGGCTTTGCCGCCGAGCATGAAGGTGTTGGTCATTCTGGGCATGGGGCTGTGGGCAAATGATTCGCGTCTGCCATTACCTGTTGCGGCCACGCCGAGCAGGCGGGCGTTCATCCGGTCTTGCATATAGCCTTTAAGGATACCGTCCTCAATCAGCGTTGTGCGCGAGGTCGGCGTGCCTTCATCATCAATGGTCAGCGAGCCGCGCTTGCCGACAAGCGTGCCGTCATCGACAACGGTGACGCCCGGCGCGGCAACGCGCTCGCCAAGTTTTCCGGCAAAAGCGGATGTGCCCTTGCGGATAAAATCGCCTTCGAGGCCGTGGCCCATGGCTTCGTGTAGTAAAATGCCGGGCCAGCCGGGGCCGAGCACAACGTCCATTTGTCCGGCCGGAGCGGGAACGGCATCGAGATTGACCTTAGCTCCGCGCAAAGCTTCGCGGGCGAGAGGTTTCCAAAATTCGGGGTCGATATAGCTGTCATAGCTTTGCCGCCCGCCCGCGCCGGCATAGCCGGTCTCGCGGCGTCCGTCTTTTTCGGCGGTGATCGAGATATTAAGCCGGACGAGGGGACGGAGATCATCATAACGCTGCCCGCCTGCGCGCAAGATGCTGACCGCGCGGCGCGAAGCGCTCATTGTCGCTGTGACCTGCACAACTTTTGGGTCGAGCGCGCGGCAAAAAGCGTCAATTTCCTGCAGGAGTTCAACCTTGATACCGAAACTTGGCGCGGCGATGGGATCGATATCGGGATAGAGGCGTGTATTTGTGCGGCGCGGATTGGCGGCGGCCGTGCCGTCATAGCCGTCTTTGGCCATGACCACAGCCTCGGCGGCGCGGTTCAGGGCGCCGGGGGTTAGCTCTGTGCTTTGGGCAAAGCCGGACATTTCGCCCGCGACGCAGCGCAGGCCAAAGCCGCGCGACGTGTCAAAGGTCGCCGTTTTGAGGCGGCCATCATCAAAGGTGAGCGATTCGCTGGCCGAGCGTTCGATGAACAGCTCCCCGTCATCGGCCTTGTGCATAACATCATCGACGCTCTGCTGAGCAATTTCAGCTGTGAGGTCACAGTCTTGGAAGACAAAATCAGACATAAAGGGCGCTTTTCGTCATTGAACACTTTATCTAGAGGCTACGGCGATATAGACAAGGGCCAATGCGACAATCTGCGCGGCAAATCTTCCTGATTTTTCGTGCGACTTTCGCTATACAGCCTTCAAATGTGCAGATGCGAATCTGTGCGACCTTAAAGATGAGACATCATATGCGTATAAATCGCCTGATTTTAGCTTCGAGCGCCGCGTTTTTTGCCAGCGCCAGTACGGCTTTTGCTAATAAGCCGACAGATGGCGGGTGGTGGCTGCAAGAGGCGGCAACGCCGGTTATGGAAGAGCTGACCAAATTGCATAATTTCGTGTTTTGGATTATCGCGGCGATTACAGTTTTTGTGACGGTGTTGATGCTCTACATCATGGTGCGCTTTAGAGAAAAAGCTAATCCCGTACCGTCCAAAACCTCGCATAACACATTGATCGAAGTGATTTGGACGATTGGGCCGATTATCATCCTGCTGGCCATGGTCGTGCCGTCAATGAAATTGCTGTATATGCAAGACCGCCTGCCGGAAACCGAAATGACAATCAAAGTCACGGGCAATACGTGGAACTGGGAATATGCTTATCCCGATCATACCAATGTCGAGAGTTATATCTCCAACCCGCTGGAAAAAGAAGATGCAGGTGATCTCTATCTGCTCAAAACTGACGCGCCGCTTGTCGTGCCCGTCGACACCAAGATCAAAGTCTTGGTGACATCCTCAAATAATTTACACGCCTTTGCGATGCCCGCTTTCGGGGTCAAGATAGATGCCGTGCCGGGACGTATTAACGAGACTTGGTTTGAGGTTCTGCCCGGCAAGGAAGGCACGTATTATGGACAATGTTCCGAGCTTTGCGGCGCGTATCATTATAAAATGCCGATTGAAATTAAAGTTGTCAGCAAGGCGGAATTTGACCGTTGGGTTGCCAATGATGGCGCCTTTGCCAAAGATGTGGCTCTAAATGGCGGCGGCGTTACAGCCGCTCAAGAATAGGAAAAGATCATGGTAGCAATTCCTCATGGTGACACCGATGACCACGGCGCTTATGGCGACGACAAGCCCGGCTTTTTCGCGCGCTGGTTTTATTCCACTAACCACAAAGATATCGGCACGCTTTATTTGATCTTTGGTATCATTTCCGGCTTAGTCGGCGGCTATCTGTCGTTCATGATGCGGTTGGAACTGGCCGAACCCGGCATCCAAATTTTTGAGACGGGTCATCAATTTAACGTCTTTGCGTCAATGCACGGCCTTATCATGATCTTCTTTCTGGTTATGCCGGCTTTGATTGGCGGCTTTGGCAATTGGTTTGTTCCAATTATGATCGGCGCGCCCGATATGGCTTTCCCGCGCATGAATAACTTCTCTTTCTGGCTTTTGCCTGTGGCTTTTATCTGCTTGATGTTTAGTTTCTTGGTGCCCGGCGCGGCCTCGGGGAACGGTTTTGGCGGCGGCTGGGTGATGTATCCACCGCTCTCGACCTCAGGTAATCCCGGCCCGGCTTTTGATTTCATTATCATTGGTCTTTTGGCGGCGGGTTTCTCGTCAATCTTCGGCGCGATTAATTTCATCACCACTATCCTCAATATGCGCGCACCGGGCATGACCATGCATAAAATGCCGCTCTTCGCTTGGGGCGTTTTGGTCACAGCCTTCTTGCTGTTGCTAGCGCTTCCCGTATTAGCGGCCTCGCTATTCATGCTCTTTACTGACCGCATTGACGGCGGTACGGGTTTCTTTGATCCGGCTATGGGCGGCGATCCTGAAATGTTCCAGCATCTGTTTTGGTTCTTTGGTCATCCCGAAGTTTACATCATGGTCCTGCCGGCTTTTGGTATTGTTTCCCACGTCATTTCGACTTTCTCCAAGAAACCGATCTTCGGTTATCTTGGCATGGCTTACGCTATGGTCGCCATCGGCGTTGTCGGCTTTGTGGTCTGGGCTCACCATATGTATACGGTCGGCATGGATGTGGATTTGAAAGCCTATTTCCTCGCCGCGACACTTGTGATTGCCGTGCCAACAGGCGTGAAAATCTTTTCATGGCTGGCGACAATGTGGGGCGGCTCGATTAGCTATACTATTCCGATGCAATGGGCGCTGGCCTTTATCTTCCTTTTTGTTATTGGCGGCGTGACCGGCGTGATGCTGGCCAATGCCGGCGTTGATACGGCGCTGCATGATACCTATTACGTTGTCGCTCATTTCCATTATGTGCTGTCCATGGGCGCGGTCTTTGGGATTTTCTGCGGCTTTTATTATTGGTTCGGGAAAATGACCGGCTATCTTTATAATAAATATCTCGCCGCGGCGCATTTCTGGCTGTTCTTTATCGGCGTCAATGTGATTTTCTTCCCGCAGCATTTCCTCGGCCTAAACGGCATGCCGCGCCGCATTGTCGATTATCCGGCGGAATTTGAGTTCTGGAATCAGGTTTCGTCAATGGGCGCATATCTTACGCTGGCCGGCGTGGCTTTCTTCTTCATCATGTTGGTCGAAGCCTTTTTGCGTAAGCGTCCTGCAGGGGATAATTATTGGGGCGAGGGCGCGACGACGCTGGAATGGACGTTATCCTCGCCGCCGGAATTCCATACTTTCAATACGCTTCCCCGTATTGAAGAGAATGACGGCCATTAGTGGCGAGCGTTTCGCATAACGCGAATATAAAGGCCGTATCACCCGATACGGCCTTTAATTCATCGGGCTTGTCTTTGGCCGAGCCGTCGGATTTCTTTGCCTTGATGAAACCCCGGGTGATGAGCCTTGTGGTCTTTACCGCTTGGGCGGGCTTGATGCTCGCGCCGGGCGTGATGCCGCTTTGGAAAGCGATTGCTTCCATCATCTGCATCGCCGCCGGAGCCGGGGCCTCGGGGGCGCTGAATATGTGGTATGACGCCGATATTGACGCGCAAATGAGCCGCACTAAAAAACGCCCCATCCCGCAAGGCAAGATCAGCCCGAATGCGGCGCTCGGCTTTGGCATTATGATCAGCGTGGCCTCCGTCTGGATGCTTTATATCGCCTCTAATATGGTCGCCGCCGGATTGCTGGCTTTCACCATCCTTTTCTATCTCGTCATTTATACGATGTGGCTGAAACGCTCGACGCCGTTAAATATTGTCATAGGCGGCGCGGCAGGCGCCTTCCCGCCAATGATCGGCTGGGCGGCTGCGTCCGGCGATATCACGCTCAACTCAGTCCTGCTTTTCATGATTATTTTCATCTGGACACCGCCCCATTTCTGGGCGCTCGCGCTCTATAAAACAGGCGATTACGCCAAAGTTGGTATTCCGATGATGCCTAATGTCAAAGGCGCAAAATCAACGCGTAATCAGATCATGGCCTATTCCGTTCTCTTGGCGGCGGTGGCTCTAGCGCCGATTTTCACAGGGCTGGCCGGAACACTTTATGCCGTCTTTGCGGTGGTTCTCAATATAGGCTTTTTAGCTCTAGCGGCCAAAGTCTGGAAATCCCGCGCAGGCGAAACCGCAGACAGCGCCGACGAAGCCTCGCTCTATGAGGTCAAGGCAGGGGACAGAGCGGCAAGAAACCTCTTCGCCTTTTCCATCATCTATCTGTTTGCAACATTTGGTGTGCTGGCGGCTGAGGCTTTGTTGCGGGGCGTGTAAGGGGGAGAAGTGTTCTAAAGAGTCGTTAAATTTGACGAGAGCCTCGATATACATGCTCAAGAATTTGCTTTGCAGATTCAAAATCCGGGATTTTATCTGTCCATTGTGACGGCTCATCAGGATCAGTTTGTTTTGGATCTACACAAAGAGTCCTTGCGCCTGATTCTGAAACCCAAACATCATTACTTGAATTTCCTATATACAAAATTTCAAGAGGGTGAAGTTTTTCTGCCATCACAAGGCGGTCAACTATGTATTTTGCTTTATTTTGAAAATCATATGGCGTGCTAATGATTTTTGAAATTAAGTTATCAGAACCAAATTCCATCCGGTTGGCGCTAATACTCCGAAAACAGTGATTACAATCCTTTAATGTATGTCGTATAATCTCTTCTATAGAACCGCTAACGATATGCATGTTCATGCCTTCTTGATACAAACGTTCAAAAACATCAGTAAAATCATCTCTTAGTAATATTTTAGACGATAACATTTGTAATGTTTCCCGTGAAAAGCCTTTTTGCTTAAATTTATCGACTGTTATATTACACCACTCTTCATGTGTAATATCACCAGTTCTAAACTTCCTATGGTATTTTCCGCACAGGTCTCGACTATAACCCAGATGCATCCAGATCATTTCCCAAGTGGTCAATTCATTTGGTGTCATTGTTCCATCAAAATCGAAAACAACAGCTTTTACCCTGAAACCATTTCGGTGATATTTACTTGGATAGGCATTTAACATGCGTTTGGGGTATCTACGGCAATAAGCGGCGAGATAAAAATGTTGAAAATCTTTTTTTTGCCCTATGCGAAGTTGCCCCTCACACTCTAAAAACCTCTCTAGTTTAGATAATTCTTCATGCGAACATGTAGGAAAAGATTCCAAAGTCAAAGCCTCGTTTTCGTGACCGCCCATTTTAGTCAGTTGACTAATTCTACGTCCGCTTATTTCAGTAGCAGAAGCAACTTTTTTTGCTTTTATTCTTTTCCGTCCGTTAATTTCGTACCAAAGACGAAATGTGTTTATACGGGTTTGTTTTGTATTCTTCCTTTTTTGTTTTTGGCGTTTAGAGCTATTTTTCACTATTGCAGCAAATTGTTGCTTTAGGATATTGTTGATGCTTACAGAACTTTGGAAAGGAAAAACATAAGTCGTATTGCCAATCTCTTCGTAAATATACTTCAAGAATGACAAGACTTGAATGTTATCCACATTGGGGTATTGAATTTTTGTTGAAAAATCATTTTCAACAAAAATAGTATATGATGAGGCAACCTCCTCTTTTACGAAAACAAAAATTGGGATGCCCTCTTTTAGTGCTTCAAGAAACTCTTTCTTACTTATTGAGTCATATTTTTTCTTTTTAGCGGATTTTGAAGTTGGCGAACCGTATCGACTACCAATTATTAACACAAAATAATCACAAGTTGAAACAGCTGCATAACAGTCTTCGTCAAGATTTTCGGAAGTTTGGAAACCAATGCCCCCTTCCTCAAAAAGTATAGGTGTATAACTGATTTCTGTAAGAAAGTCTGCTACATCAGACCGAATATTTTTCAGATCATCATATGTTGAACTGATGAAAACTTTTGGTGATGCCATTGCTTATTGTTTCCATATTGAGGGCAATTCAAAATTTGTGAAAATACCATTCACAATCAAAATCTTATACACGCGGGCCAATGTTATTACACCCCCTTTGCGACATTTTACCTACATTGTCCCATATACACCGCCCACGCTGCTGCTTATAGAGGAACGAAAATTACACCATGGCCCCAATATGACCGAATATCGCGACACACCTACTGAATTTCATGCGCCGACAGAGGCGGAACTCAAGGCGCGGGGCCGGCGTAATATCGCCATTGCTTTGGCTCTGGCGCTGTTCATGATCTTTGTTTTTGTGACGATGATAACGCGCGGCTCTGCGGGCTGATGAATTCTAACCGCAAAACGCTTTTTATCCTGATCGGGATTGGCCTTGCCATGCTGGCGCTGGGCTTTGCGTCCAAGCCGCTTTATGACACCTTTTGCAAAGTCACGGGCTATGGCGGCACGACGCGTTATGCCGAGGATAATCTGTCGGAAATTCTCGACCGTACAGTTACGGTCAGCTTTGATGCCAATACTGTCGACCTGCCATGGGATTTTACGCCTGAGCAGCGCAATATGAGCGTGCAACTCGGGCAGACAGGACTCGCTTATTACAAAGTCAAGAATAACAGCCAACAGGCCATGGTCGGCACGGCGACCTTTAATGTCACCCCGATTAAAGCCGCGCCGTTTTTCATCAAAACCGAGTGTTTTTGCTTTACCGAACAACGCGTTGAGCCGGGGCAAGAAATCTCCATGCCCGTGCTGTTTTTCGTTGATCCGCAACTGGATGAGGATGACCGCTTAGCCGATGTTAAGGAGATCACTTTGTCCTATACATTTTTCGAAGTCGAAAACCCGGCAGACGGCACAAATAACGCAGATGCGACTTTGCGCCGCGAGGCCTTAAACTGATTGAAGATTTATACGAGCTTGGTTATAGCAGGTTCAAAGATTCTACGAGGAAACTATGTCCGCACATGCCGTTGAACATGACTACCATCTGATACCGCCCAGCCCGTGGCCGTTTCTGGCCGGATGCGCCGCCTTGATATGGGGCCTAGGCATGATTGTCTTCTTTGCCGGGCTTGTTGACCGCACAGGCGATAGCCCAATGATGGAGTTCTTTTTCTCTAGCGGGCTTGATTCGCTTAAATCCACTATGACCGGGGACGGCTCAATATCAGGCGGCTGGATTATCCTTCTGGTTGGCTGTCTCTTCGCTACCTATGTCATGTATGGCTGGTGGCGCGATGTCGCCAGAGAATCCGAAGCTGGGGATCATACGCCGGTTGTTGATATTGGTCTGCGCTACGGCATGATCATGTTTCTCATGCAAGAAGCGATGTTCTTTGTCGGCTGGTTCTGGATGTTCTTTGAGCTTGGCCTGTTCCACAAAGTCCGCGCGGGCTGGAACCAAGATATTCTTGAAAACGCCCCTGCTTATGCCGATTCCATGGCGCCGGGCGTGACCTCTGTTGGCGCGTGGCATTTGCCGCTGATGAATACGCTGATCCTGCTGCTCTCCGGCACGACTGTGACCTGGGCGCATCATGCTTTGATGCATAATGACCGCAAGGGCGCGAAATGGGGCCTGTTCCTGACGATTGCGCTGGGGATTTTGTTTACGGTCATACAGTTGATCGAATATGCTGATCTGTTTCACTTGAGGGCCGAAGGGCATGAGGCGTGGATTGGCAATGATGCTTATGGCTCCGCCTTCTTTATGGCGACCGGTTTCCACGGCCTGCATGTTTTGATCGGCACGATCTTTCTCTTTGTTTGCTGGGCGCGGCTGATGAAGGGCGGCTTTAAACCCGAGAAACATTTTGGTTTTGAGGCGGCGGCTTGGTACTGGCATTTCGTTGATGTCGTCTGGCTTTTCCTCTTTGCCTTTGTCTATGTCCTATTTGCGACAGGCGGCGCGCATTAGGTGAGCCCCGGAAAACTCCCCCCCGTTCAGACCGGATTGCGCGGCAAGTGCCCGGTCTGCGGCGAGGGCAGTCTTTTTGACGGATTTCTGAACTTTGCGACGCGCTGCGAAGCCTGCCATACGGATTTTACGGTTGAAGATGCCGGAGACGGGCCGACAGTTTTTGTAATTTTCTTGGTCGGGATTTTTATCATCCCCCTAGCGCTGGGGTTTTCCATGATCCTAAATGCGCCGATGTGGCTGACCATGGTTATCTGGGTTCCGGTTATAATAATTGTCAGCCTGACTTTACTGCGCATGCTCCGGGGCGTGATGTTTAATCTGCAATGGAAACACGGCGCGGCGCAACATCGTTCGCATAAGAAATAGGGTATGAAACTATATTTCAAACCCATGCCGTGGCTAAGCGTTGTGACGGTCATATGCCTCGCCATTCTAATCAGTCTTGGCACATGGCAATATCACCGCTTGCAATGGAAAACGGCGCTTTTAGCCGAGGTCGACGCGGCGGCAGAGGCCGCGCCTTTTACCTCGCTGGCCGATGTGCAGGCCGCGCTAGAAGAGGGCGGCCCGGCCGATTACCGGCGCATTAATATCAAAGCCGCCTATGTCCCGATTGAGCGTCCTTTTCATGTTTATAAATCCACCAATAAAGGGGTTTTCTGGAACCAGTTCATTCCGTTTCGGGAGGAGCAGGGCATTGTCTTCGTCAATATTGGCGAGGTCGCAGATGCGCAAAAATCTCTGCCCATCGTCTATCCAGCCACCCCGATTGAATTTGGCGGATATGTTCGCAAAGCTAGAAAACAAAGTCGATTGGCGGTGAAAAGCACCCCCGGCGAAAACCGCTGGTTCGGGTTTAATCCAATGCCGGACACATCAGGTTGGGAGCAAGGGCTTTCGAGGGATGTCGAAACGCGGTTTTATATTGATGCCAGTGATAAGGCTGAAAACGCGGACACTTTGCCGCCCAAACGCCCGGATATTCGTAATAACCATCTCGACTATATGCTGACATGGTATAGTTTTGCCGTGATTTTGCTGATTATCTATATTATCCTACATCGCCGCGCCGGACGGCTGAAATTCTCATGAGACCAAAACTATCATGAAAAAGGTGACCACCAATACCGAGCTTACGGGCATGGCAGCAGGCGGCTCTGTTATCTTGCGCCATCCGCGCTGGGCTGATTTTGACGGTTGGGCGGAGCTGCGCCGAGAGAACCGCTCTTACCTTACACCGTGGGAACCGGCTTGGGACGACAAACATCTGGCCCGGCCTTCCTACCGCGCGCGACTGGGCCGCTTCAAGAAAATGGTGGCGAGCGGAGAAGCTTACCCCTTTCATGTTTTCCGTGCTTCGGATGAGCGCTTAATCGGGGCCTGCAATATCACTCATATCCAGCGGCAGGTCGCGCAATCCGCGCAATTAGGCTATTGGGTCGGGGAGCATTATGCCCGCCAAGGCTTTGCCCGCGCGGCGGTCTCTGCGGCAAGTAAGTTTTGTTTTGAGGGACTAGGCCTGCACCGGATTGAAGCCGCTGTGCAGCCCGAAAATGCGGGCTCCATCAAGGTGCTGGAAATTATGAAATTTCAAAAAGAAGGCCTCGCTAGGGGCTATCTAAAAATCAACGGCAAATGGCAAGACCATATTATCTACGCGAAATTGTCGGGGGATTAGCCATAATGTGTCCCCCGCCTTGAGCGGGGGTCTCCTTCAATTAGAGTGCGGTTAATAACGCAAGGAGGTCCCCGCTCAAGGCGGGGAACAGGGGAAGGCGTGTTTGGGGTGGCGGGGAAAATGGGATGACAATTACATGAATTAGCTTTTTAAGCCGAGCCGCCTGTGCGCGATAACATCTCGGGCCTGATCCCCATACTCCCCAACGCCTTTTTCCACTTACCGTTCAAATCCGTATCAAAGATCAGGGCTTCGTCGGCATCTGCCACGATCCAGACATTATCCTGAACTTCGCGTTCAACCTGCCCCGCGCCCCAGCCGGAATAGCCAATGGCGAGCATGGCTTTTTGGGGGGCTTCATCTGACACTAGAGAGATCAGAATGTCTTTGCTCGTGGTCAGGTTCAGCGTGTCTGAAAGTTTAAGACTGGTTTCCGTTCGGAAATAATCGGCGGAGTGCAGAACAAAGCCGCGGTCAATATCGACAGGCCCGCCCAACAGCACGGGCGTATCAGCCGCTTGGACATCGCCCTCAATACCGATATTGCCGAGCATGTCGGAGAGCTGCAGATTACCTTTCGGCTTATTGATCATAATACCCATCGTCCCGTCGCTATCATGGGAGCAGATATAAATAACCGCCGAGCGAAAGCGCGGATCGCCCATATCCGGCGTCGCAATTAAAAGACGGCCCTTAAGCTTCATGTCAGATGACTCGGTCATATATGCGAAACCATAACACACGGAAATCGGAATGACCATTCTTGCAAAAGCGTCATACACTCCCCATATATGGTATAAGAAAAATACGAATGAGGAGAGAGCATGCCTATTCAAAAAGGGGATAAAGTCCCGGCGGCAACGTTCATGACGATAGGCGCGGACGGCCCCGAACCGATTGATACTGATACGCTTTTTAGCGGCAAGCGCGTGGCGCTCTTTGCCGTTCCGGGGGCTTTTACCCCGACATGTTCGGCCAAACATTTGCCGGGCTTTAAAGATCAGGCCGAAGCGTTCAAAGCCAAAGGCGTTGACACAATTGCCTGCACGGCTGTCAATGATGTTTTTGTCATGGGCGCTTGGGCAAAAGACCAAGGCGTAAGCGGCGAAATGATTATGCTGGCCGATGGTAACGGCGCTTTTGCCAAAGCTGTCGGGCTTGAGCTTGACGGCTCCGGTTTTGGCATGGGCAGCCGCTCACAACGCTACGCCATGGTCGTCAATGACGGCGTGGTCGAGAATATCTTCGTCGAACAGGGCGGGGAATTTAGAGTCTCATCTGCTGATTACGTGCTGGAGAACCTCTAAAACTGACGGCTATATTCACACACATATTCCAAACCACTAAAGGGGAAACATCATGAATAGCTCGCAAATTTTTTTCATTTTACTAGTCGTGTTGGCGCTTGCGCTCATTAAAATGACTGTAAAGGCCGTGCCGCAGGGCATGGAATATACGGTCGAACAATTCGGAAAATATGTCCGAACCCTTAAGCCGGGCTTGTCCTTCATTATTCCGTTTTTTGAAAAAGTCGGGTATAAAATGAATATGCGCGAGCGGGTGATTGATATCCCCTCCCAAGACGTGATTACCAAAGACAACGCCATGGTCACAGCTGACGCGGTTGTCTTTATTCAAGTCATTGATGCGCGCATGGCCGCTTATGAGGTCAATAATCTCGATAATGCGATTAAGAATCTGTGCCTGACGAATGTGCGGACGGTGGTCGGCTCTATGGATTTGGACGAGACTTTATCCAAGCGCGATACAATTAATGCCAAATTATTGTCCGTGATTGACCAAGCGACTGACCCATGGGGCACCAAAGTTACGCGGATCGAGATTAAAGACCTCTCCCCGCCGGCCGATATTACTCAAGCCATGAATAAGCAGATGAAAGCCGAGCGCGAAAAACGCGCTGATATCTTGATGGCTGAAGGCCAAAAGCAGAGCCAAATCCTGAAAGCCGAAGGCGAGAAGGAAGCGGCTGTGCGCGAGGCCGAGGGCCGCAAAGAAGCCGCCTTCCTCGACGCCGAAGCGCGCGAGCGCGAAGCCGAGGCCGAAGCCCGCGCCACCGCTATGGTCTCAGCCGCCATTGCCAAAGGCGATATCAACGCGGTCAACTATTTCATCGCGCAGGATTATGTCAAAGCCTTTGGCGAGCTGGCCAAATCGCCCAACCAGAAGACAATTATTGTCCCGGCTGAGCTTTCAGGCCTTGCCGCAACAGTGGGCGGTATTTCGGGTCTTTTAGAGGCCGGTAAAAAGACCAAGAAATAGGCCCAAGAAATAGGAACACGCCCATGAATAGCGACGCAAATCTCCTCGTGCAAATGCTGGAGAGCATGAACGGCACCAAATGGATTATTGCCGGTGTGCTCCTGCTCATCCTCGAAGTGGTCACAGGCACGACCTATATTCTCTGGCCGGCTGTGGCGGCGTTGATTGTCGGCTTTATCGCCTTCATTCTGCCGCTGGGATGGGAGATGCAATTCCTGCTCTTCTTTATCCTCTCCGCGGTCTTGCTGGTGGCGGGGCATAAATTTATCCGCCCCAAAATGAAGGGCGGCGAACCGTCTGATCTCAATGACCGCGCGCGCTCCATGATAGGGATGCGCGTCAAAGCCGTTGCAGATTTCGAAACCGGCATGGGCCGCGTCCAAGTCGGCGACACCCAATGGCGCGCAAGTATAGAAGACGGGAATCCGGCGTCAGGCGCCGAACTCCGCGTCGTCTCCGTGAAAGGCACAACGCTAAAGGTAGAGCCAGTTTAAGCGTGACACTTATTCTCGAATCCACTTCCAGCAAAGGCAGCTTTCGGCTCTTGCGGGATGCGCAGCCTCAGTTTGAACTCACCTATACCAATTGGTTTTCCAGCCGCGCCGAGACCTCCTACGGGGGCCAAGACATCGTCCTGAAATCCAAAAATATATGGATGAGTAAGTTTGACATTTTGAAAGGCGGCGTGGATTGCGGCGATATTATCTTTAACTGGATGGGCCATGTCATCATCCGACTGACCCGGGCTGACGGGGCGGGTGAAGACGAGTTTTTGCTTAAACATCGCGGTATTCTCAGCACGCAATATGATCTGTGCGAGGCCGGCAATCGCCCTCTGCTCACGCTCAAAGCGGGGTTTAATTGGAGCAAATTCAAATATAATTACACGGTCACGCAAGAAAATCACGATTTCCCGCAAGAGGTTTTAGATGAGCTTCTGATCTATTGCGGCTTTGCCGCCAATCTTCATATGAGCCGTAGCGGCGGGAGCTGATACAAGTCTGCGCGACATTGCATTTGACAGGCCATTATGGCGCTCAAGAACCAAGGCCTGCTAATAGGCACATTTGTCCGCATCGATTGCGTCTTTCGTGCGGGCGATAAAGGCATTGATGTTTTTCATTTTTACAAACCGTTTCGGCGTTGGGTAAAGCAATAGAAGATACTGCCCTTCGCCAAGATCATCCACCGTGAAGACGGGGTTGTCCGGGTCGTTGACAAGCACTGGATGAACATTTGCCATTTTAATGTCAGGCAGACGGGCTTTCACGCGTTCCGGCGTGCCAAGCAGCCCGGCAGAGTGAAAACTACCGTTCACATGGACAATCTTCCGTCCGGGGTGGGCGGCTAAATGCTGAGCGATACTCTCCGCCATAGTGTCATCCCGGCTCACTTGCGCTGCGTAACGGTTGAACTTCTGTTTTTCCTTGTCGGCATCGCTCATATTGCCGCCAACAGCGTGCCCGGCCGCTGCGTCCATAAAGCCGTAGAACTTTTCTTTATAGGCGCCGTCTTCAAGATGAAGCTTATGCGCCGCCCACGCGCGGGGTTCGGGAGCTAGTGTGTCCAGAAATTTCGGGCCTGACTCCCCTATGCAGCTGACCAGATTGGCGGGAATTTCTGCAGCTATGACCGGCAGGTTTTTTACTTTGGCAAATTCGACAAGCGGACGATAGCTTTGCCGATAATGATCCCAAGCCTTACCGTCATGAACCAATGTTTCCTCGCCGATCTCGCCCGAGAGATAATCGTCGAGCACCCCTTGTTGCGAGCGTTCAAATTGCTCCATGCTGAGCGCGATGTCGGGGTTAGCCGTGTAAAGCCCGGCAAATATACGAGATTGCACATAATGATTGGCGGCGTGTCCGTGAGCTTCCCCAATAAAAACGACATCATATGTAGATAAATCCGCAATGGCATCTTCCAAGCTTACGGCGCGCGGCGTAGCGAGGCCCATTTTCGTTTCAACCAGTAAGAAATCCGAAAAACTAAATAGGGGTTGGGCTACCGTATATTCGTTGCGGTTTAGAATTAAGGCGCTTTCAAGGTGTTGCCCCTCGGATTGATGCGGCGCGTTTGGCGAGCAGGCTAAAAGACCAAAAGCCATGCAAGCCGCGCTTATAAATTGTGGTTTCATCTAATTGCTCCCTGGTATGCCCGCCCGGGCAAGTTCATCGGCGCGTTCATTGCCTTCGACCCCGGCATGGCCTTTGACCCATTTCCACTGCACATCACGCTCTGCATTGAGGGCGTCGAGAGTTTTCCAAAGATCAACATTCACAACAGGTTTTTTATCCGATTTCTTCCAGCCGCGTTTCTTCCAGCCATGGATCCATTCGGTAATGCCTTTGAGCACATAAGTGCTGTCCGTCCACAGCGTTATATCGCCCTCATAACCGGGCTTGATAGCTTCGAGTGCTTTGATCGCGGCCATCAGTTCCATACGGTTATTAGTGGTGTCGGGCTCGCCGCCTTTCAGTGTTTTTTCGCGGCTGCCAAATTGCATTAATACGCCCCAGCCGCCGGGCCCCGGATTGCCCGAACAGGCTCCGTCCGTGTAAATGGTCAGGCCTTCGCCGTCCTTGGTAGATTTTCTAGCGCGCGGCATTAGGCGGCTGGCAGAAGTTGGCGCGGCAGGCGGAAAACGACTTTTTCCCGAGTGACTTCGACTTCTTGTAAATCAATCTCGTAGCGTGAGCGCAGGGCCGCGATCACCCCGTCGGTCAGATATTCCGGAGCGCTCGCCCCCGCAGACAAGCCTATGGTTTTTGCCGCGTCGAGCCTGTTCCAGTCCAGATTATCGGCGCAGGATATCAGCTTCGCATTATCCGCGCCGGCTGTCTCGCCGACTTCGACGAGCCGTTTTGAATTGGACGAGTTTTGCGAGCCAATGACCAAGAGCAGATCGCAGCGCGCGGCGATGGCTTTAATCGCGGCTTGGCGGTTGGTCGTGGCGTAACAAATATCTTCTTTATAGGGCAGGACGATATTGGGAAATCTTTGTTTCAGGATATCAATCATCTGCGCCGTATCATCAATCGAGAGGGTGGTTTGCGTCACAAGCGCCAGACTATCAGGGGTGTTAGGCTTGATATGTCGCGCGTCTTCCTCGGTTTCTATCAGCGTAATATGCCCCGCCGGCAATTGCCCCATAGTGCCGATGACTTCGGGATGGCCCTTATGGCCGATCAGCAGGATGTGATGGCCCGCCTGAGCGTGTTTTTCCGCTTCGATATGAACTTTTGAAACCAGCGGACAGGTGGCGTCAAGAAAGGTCATGTCCCGGGCCTGCGCGGCTTTGGGCACTGATTTAGGCACGCCGTGGGCCGAAAACACAACGGGGCGATTATCCGGGCAATCATCAAGCTCATCAACAAAGATCGCGCCTAAGGCTTCGAGCCGTTCTACGACATGTTGATTATGGACAATTTCGTGGCGGACATAGACAGGCGCGCCGTATTTTTCGATAGATTGCTCGACAATCTGGATGGCGCGGTCAACCCCGGCGCAAAAGCCGCGCGGCGCAGCGAGCAAAACCGTCTTGTTTTTGCGCGGTTTATCAGCGAAATCGGCTGACATTAAATTCTCCTCATACGCATCATACAACTCATCTTGAGCGTTGCGGCATTGCATTTATCTGTCTAAGACCTAGCAGACTCGTTTCCGCCAAGCTATACCAAGCTATAGTAAGGTAGAAACAAAAGATGACGAAATTTGGGACAAATTGATGCGAGCTTCAAAACTTATTCTGGGCCTGACTTTAGCGGCTGTAACGGCGATGGCTGGCTGTAAGAGCACGAAGGAAATTCTGCAAATTGGCGAAGTTGCTGAAAAAAACCCCGGCCCATGCCCGCGCGCTTTTTCCGTCTATGACGCCTCGCGCATAGTCGAATTTCGCGGCGAGGGGCAGCGTTATGCCAATGTTGGGTTTACGGGCGAGTTTGACAAAGTGCGCAGTCTTTGTCGCTATTATGGTACGCAGCCGATTGTCGCTGATCTTGAAATGGATATTAGCTTCGGACGCGGCCCGGCGGCAGCTCAGCAAAGCACGGCAACCTATGAGTATTTTGTTGCTGTAACCCGTAAAAATGTCGCCGTTATCAATAAGAAAACCTTCCCCATTCAAGTGACCTTCCCGGCAGGCGCGGACCGCGTTACGGTAACAGAACGCCTCGACCGCATAGTCATTCCGCGCAATTCCGAAGGCACATCCGGCCAGAATTTCGAGATCATTGTCGGGTTTGAGCTGACGCCTGAACAGCGCCAATTCAACGCCGATGGCAAGCGTTTCCGGGTCTCTGCCGGAAAAAATTAGAGCGCTTCATGCCGTCTATTCTCGAGACATTAAACGCAGCCACCTGCGAAGCTTTCGCTGATCTGGGATTCCCCGCAGAGATCGGCAAGACCCGCGAATCAGATCGTCCTGATTTGGCCCCGTTTCAGTGTAACGGCGCGATGGCGGCGGCGGGTATCCTTAAAAAGCAAGGCAAAAAAGCCAATCCGCGCGAGATCGCGCAAAAAGTTGCGGCCAAGCTGACAGGTCACCTTGCCATTGAGGATTTGGAAATTGCCGGGCCGGGATTTATAAATATCCGCCCCACCAAAGCGGCGATTACCGCCCGGGCCGCCCAATTAGCCGCAGATGATAAGACAGGCGCAACCGAGGCCACGGCGCAAACCATCGTCATTGATTATGGCGGGGCCAATGTCGCCAAGCCGATGCATGTCGGCCATTTGCGCTCAGCGGTAATCGGTGAATGTTTGAAACGTCTGCTGCGGTTCCAAGGCCACAAGGTCATTGGCGATGTCCATCTCGGCGATTGGGGTCTGCAAATGGGGCATCTGATTACCGAATTACAGGACGAGCAGCCGGACTTACCTTATTTCGACGCGGATAAGGCGGGGGATTACCCGTCCCAATCGCCCGTTGATATGGAAGACCTCGCGCGGCTTTATCCTGCGGCGAGTAATAAAGCGAAAACAGACCCCGCAAGGATGGAACGCTCGCGCGTGGCCACGGCGCAACTGCAAGCGGGCCGCGCGGGATACCGTGCCTTGCTCGATCATTTCATCGCCGTCTCAATCAAGTCGCTGAAAAAAGGCTATGGCGGGCTCGACGTGGAATTTGATCTCTGGAAGGGCGAAGCCGTTGTCGATCCGCTTATTCCCGGCATGATCGAAGATTTAAAAGCCAAAGGCATTGCCGAAGAAGATCAAGGCGCGCTCATTATTCACGTGGCCGAGGACGACGAGAAGAAAGAAATGCCGCCCGTCATGCTGCTCGCCTCCAGCGGCGCGGTTCTCTATCACACCACCGATCTTGCCACGCTGATTGACCGCAAGGCCGAGATTGACCCTGATCTAATCCTCTACGTTGTCGATCAACGCCAAGCTCTGCATTTCGAACAGGTCTTTCGCGCCGCCGTGAAAGCGGGCTGGTATGAGCGGAGCCAGCTTAATCACCTCGGCTTTGGCACCATGAACGGCAAGGACGGTAAGCCGTTTAAAACCCGCGAAGGCGGAATTTTGCGGCTGGAAGATTTGCTGACCTTGATGCGCGAAGCGGCGCAAAAACGCCTCACAGAAGCCGGTATCGGGCAGGATTTCAGCGCCGAGGAACGGGCTGATATCGCCGAGAAAGTCGGCCTCGCCGCGTTAAAATTCGCCGATCTACAAAATCAGCGCACGACGAATTACATATTTGACCCCGAGCGCTTCACCGCTTTTGAAGGCAAGACCGGGCCTTATTTGCTCTATGCTGCCGTGCGGATTAAATCCATCCTGCGCAAAGCGGCGGAGCAGGGCGTTAAGGCGGGAGATATAACAATCACAGAGCCAGCCGAAACAGGCTTGGTCCTCGCGCTCGACGCCTTTGACCGCGCTTTGAAATCTGCCACAGATAAATACGCTCCGCATCTACTCTGCGACCATATCTTCCGCCTCGCGCAGACTTTTTCGCGCTTTTACACAGATTGCCCGATATTAGTGGACGGCACGCCGGACGCGGTGAAAGCCTCGCGTCTTGCGCTGGCGGAAACAACATTGCGCCAGCTAGAACACGGTCTTCACATCATCGGCATTCAGGCGCCCGATAGAATGTAATTAGCTCGGTTTGTAGGCTTGCTGCAGCTGTTGCTGTTGGGCGTGGACGGGCTGCGTTTGAACGGCGGGCTGTGCTTGAACGGGAGCTTGCGGCGCAATGGCCGGTTGAGGCTGCGGCTGCGGGGCCGCCGTTCCAAAGGTGCGCTTACCGTTTGTGGCCACAAGGCATTCCGCATACATATCCAATATAGCAGTTTTATTGTTCTCGCCCCAAACGCCGACGCCTTTAAGTTTGGAAAGGATATCGAAAGCGACTTCTTCTTTGGATTTTCCGCCGGATGAGGATGATGGTGCAGATTCGGACATAATGGTCTCCCTTTGGCTCCGCTTACCTCAAAGATATGAAGAAAATGGGAACAGGGTTGATTGACTCTCTCAAAAGAATCCGTCATTCCCTCCTCACTACTTTCAAGTGGGAGAGAACGGGATATCAAGCCCGTCACCGAAGGCGCAACCGCCCCGGAAACGCTCAGGTCAACGGACCATTTGAAGGATAAAATGCTGGAAAGCGGGCTATTGGTGTAAGGCCCCGCCGACGGAGTAAATCTCTCAGGCCCTAGAGGACAGCAGGCGGCATGAAAGCGGCTTCGCCGATATGCCTATATGCCTGATTTGAAAAAGACCAAACTTCATAAGATACATGTCGCCCGCGGCGCGAAAATGGTGCCCTTTGCCGGCTATGATATGCCTGTGCAATATCCGCTCGGCGTGATGAAAGAACATCTCCATACGCGCGGCAAAGCGGGGTTGTTTGATGTCTCCCATATGGGGCAGTGTTTTATTACTGCCGAGGACGGTATTTTTGAGACCGCCGCTAAAGCGCTTGAAAAACTGGTGCCGGCGGATATCCAAAGCTTGCAACCGGGCCAGCAACGCTATTCACAATTTCTCAATAAAGAGGGCGGGATTCTCGATGATTTGATGATCTCGCGGCTCGGCTTTAAAGGCCATGAGCACACGCTTTATCTGGTTGTGAATGCAGGCTGTAAGGAGGCTGATTACAAACATATCGCAAAGCACCTGCCTAAAGATGTGACGCTTTCTATAAAGGACGAAATGCTGTCATTAATCGCGCTGCAAGGCCCGCGCGCGGCGGCGGTCTTAGGGTGCTTTAATCCTGCCGTCGAAGACTTGACCTTCATGACCCATACCGATTTGGCGCTGGAAGGGACATTGGACGCGCCCGTCTGGGCGCATGTTTCGCGTTCGGGTTATACCGGCGAAGATGGCTATGAGCTTTCCATCAAACATGATGATGTGGAACGCTTTGTTGAAGAGCTTTTACAATATGATGATGTCGAGATGATTGGCCTCGGCGCGCGCGATAGTCTGCGTCTCGAAGCCGGGCTGTGTCTTTATGGCCACGACATCGACACATCCGTCTCGCCCATCGAAGCTGGGCTGTTTTGGTCTATCCAGAAACATCGGCGAAGCGCGAAGGCGGGCTATATCGGCGCGAAACGCGTGGCGGCGGACATCGCAGATAAATCAACCAAGCGCCTTGTCGGCATTCAGCCCGAAGGCCGCGCCCCCGCGCGCGAGCATACTGAAATTCAGGATATGGACGGCAACACTATCGGCGAGATCACCAGCGGCGGCTTTGGCCCATCGACAAGAGACGGCGCAGGCGGCCCCGTCGCCATGGGCTATGTTGCCCGCAAATTTACCAAAGCCGGCACGCCCGTGCAGCTTATTGTGCGCGGCAAAGCGCGGCTTGCGATAACAACGAAACTGCCTTTCACGCCGCATAATTATTTTAGAGGAGCTTAAATATGAGCATCAAATATACAGAAGATCACGAATGGATCAAAATCGACGGCGATATCGGCACGATAGGGATTAGCCCTTATGCGGCGAGCCAGCTCGGCGATGTTGTTTTTGTTGAACTCCCGGAAATAGGCCGCGAAATGGCCAAGGGAGACGAAGCCGCCGTCATCGAGAGCGTCAAAGCGGCGTCCGAAGTTTACGCCCCTGTCGGCGGCGAAGTGACTGAGGTCAATACCGCGCTAGAAGACGCGCCGGAGACAGTGAATGCGTCGGCGGACGGAGAGGGCTGGTTTCTAAAAATCAAAATCGCGGACGCCGATGAGCTGGACGCTCTGATGGACGCAGCAGCCTATAAAACATATTGCGACGGGCTTTAGACGAAGTAGCCCTCATCCTGAGGAGCGCAAAGCGCGTCTCGAAGGACGAGGGCGGGACTTGGGGCGGGTCCTTCGAGACGGCTTGCGGATAAATCCGAAAACCTCCTCAGGATGAGGAAAGGACTTAAATAAAATGCGTTACCTCCCTTTAAATCAAAATGACCGTGCGGCGATGTTGGACGTTATCGGCGTGAAGACCATTGACGGCTTGTTCGAAGACGTGCCCAAAGCGGCGCGACTGGATAAGTTAATTAACCTCCCCGCGCATCAATCCGAAGCCGCTGTCGAGCGCCATATGTCGCGTTTATCTGCAAAATCTATCTCGGCGGGATCTGTGCCGTTTTTCTGTGGGGCTGGGGCCTATAGGCACTATATTCCGGCGACCGTAGATCACTTGATCCAGCGTTCGGAATTCCTTACCGCCTATACGCCTTATCAACCCGAAATCAGCCAAGGTACATTACAGACACTCTTTGAATTCCAAACCCAAGTCGCGCTGCTGACCGGGATGGATGTCGCCAATGCCTCTATGTATGATGGCTCCACCGCCTGCGCCGAAGCGGTGGTCATGGCCAAGCGGGTGACGCGGAAAAGTAAAGCCATCCTCGCGCCGGGTCTGCATCCGCATTACGCCGCCGCGACCCAGACTTTGGCCTCGACGCTTGATATTGAGATTAACGAGATCGCGCCTGTCATCGGCCAAGATCCAAGCGTGATAGATTTAATTACTGACGAAACCGCTTGCGTGGTTGTGCAGTCGCCCAATGTCTTTGGCGAGATTGTTGACCTCGCGCCGATTGCCGAGAAAGCCCATGCCCATAAAGCGCTGCTCATTGCCGTCTTTACCGAACCTGTGGCGCTGGGATTAATTAAATCCCCCGGCGAACAAGGCGCGGATATTGTTGTCGGCGAAGGTCAGGGCATCGGCGTTGGACTGAACTTTGGCGGGCCTCATGTCGGGCTGTTTGCTTGCCGACAAAAGCTGGTGCGGCAAATGCCGGGCCGGGTTTGCGGGCAGACCGTGGATGCCAATGGTGACCGAGGTTTTGTACTGACGCTTAGCACCCGTGAGCAACATATTCGCCGCGAGAAAGCGACGTCGAATATCTGCACGAATAGCGGTTTGTGCTGCCTAGCCTTCTCTATCCATATGAGCCTGCTCGGCGATGCGGGGCTCAAGCAAATGGCGGTGCTCAATCACGAAAATGCCTGCCACCTTGCCGATGTTATTGACGGGATAAAAGGCGCGGAAGTGGTCAACGACACTTTCTTCAATGAGTTCACGGTGCGGCTGGATAAGCCCGCCGTCGATGTGGTGAAGGCGCTGGCTGATAAAAATATTCTCGGCGGTGTACCGTTCTCTCGTATATCGGGCGGAACACATGAAGACCTGCTCCTCGTTTGCGCCACAGAAACAGCGAGTGACGAGGACATCCACGCCTTTGGCCACGCGCTTGAGGAGGTGTTGTCATGAAAAATAAACAAATTCTTTCTGTCCTTCTCCCCGAGGGAGAAGGTGCTGCGAAGCGGCGGATGAGGGGCCCGCGGCAATACATACCGAGCTTCGTTTCATTATACCGCATGCCCCTCACCCGCCCTTCGGGCACCCTCTCCCTCGGGGAGAGGGAAATCGTTGTGGGAGCGGCATCATGAAAAACGAAGGACGGCCAACAAGTCCCATCGCGGCCAATAGTAATGACGTCAAAACTGCCTCGGGCAATAAAGCGCTGGAGCAAGCGACGAAACTGATTTTCGAGACGGGGACGCCGCGCCGCACGGGGATTGATTTTGCAGAGCCTAAAGGCCGCGCGAGCCGTCTTGGTAATCAGGAGCGCGAAGGCGAGATTGGCCTTCCCGGCCTCTCCGAGCCGGAAACCCTGCGCCATTATGTGCGCCTGTCGCAAAAGAACTACGCCATTGATCTCGGTGTTTATCCGCTGGGCTCTTGCACCATGAAACATAATCCGCGGCTGAACGAGAAAGTTGCGCGGATGCCGGGCTTTGCCGATGTGCATCCTTTGCAGCCTGAAAGTACCGCGCAAGGCGCATTGGAGCTTATGCACCAACTCTCTCATTGGCTAATGACTTTGACGGGGATGCCCGCCGTTGCGCTCACGCCCAAAGCCGGAGCCCATGGTGAGCTGTGCGGGATGAAGGCCATTCGCGCGCGGCTCGACGCTGACGGGATGACTCATAAGCGCCGTGTGCTCGTGCCCGAGTCCGCCCACGGCACCAACCCGGCCACCGCCGTGCAATGCGGTTTTACCGTTGACGAGATTCCGGCTTCGGGTGATGGCCGTGTTAATCTTGAAGCGCTTAAATCAAAGCTCGGGGATGATGTCGCCGGTATCATGCTGACCAATCCAAACACTTGCGGATTATTTGAGCGCGATATCATTGAGATCGCTGACCTCATTCATGCTGCTGGCGGCTATTTTTATTGCGACGGGGCGAATTTTAACGCCCTTGTGGGCCGTGTGCGTCCCGGCGATCTCGGCGTTGATGCGATGCATTTGAATCTTCACAAGACATTCTCCACGCCCCATGGCGGCGGCGGCCCCGGCTCCGGGCCGACGGTTTTATCCGGCGCGCTGAAAGATTTTGCGCCTGTGCCTTACGTGGTCAAAGACGGCGATAGCTACCGCCTCGTTGAGCATAAAGATGATAAAAGCTTTGGCCGTATGTGCGCCTTTCACGGCCAGATGGGCATGTATAGTCGCGCGCTGACCTATATTATGAGCCACGGCGCGGACGGGCTTAAGCAAGCCACCGAAGACGCCGTGCTCAACGCCAATTATGTGCAGGCGTCATTGTCTGATGTCATGACGCCGGCCTTTGGCGGCTTGTGCATGCATGAAGCATTGTTTGATGATCGTTTCTTAAAAGATACGGGTGTGGAAACGCTCGATTTTGCCAAAGCGATGATTGATGAAGGCTATCACCCAATGACGATGTATTTCCCATTAGTGGTTCACGGCGCGATGTTGATCGAGCCAACGGAGTCAGAATCCAAAGGCGAGCTTGACCGCTTTATCGGCTCAATGCGGCATTTGGCCAAACGCGCAAAAGAGGGCGATGTCGAGATGTTCCAGCAGGCTCCGATTTACGCGCCCATGCGTAGGCTCGACGAAACGCAAGCGGCAAGGAAGCCGATTCTACGCTGGACACCGCCAAGCGAAGCGGTGGAAGCGGCGGAATAACGAAACCACTATATCTGTTCCCCGCCTCCGCGCGGGGACCTCCCGCAATGAAGAAGTCTGTTGAGGGAGATCCCCGGTCAAGCCGGGGAACACGGAAAGAGAATGGGAGAAGGGCATATAAAAAAGCCGCCTCGAATGGGCGGTTTTTTTTATTCATTTTAGTGCAGGGCTTAGTTCAGCACTTTGCCCATTTGCGCAATTCCGTCTTTGACGAGGCTGGCATGGTCTGCCGCATTCAAATCCCTGCGCAGCAAGCGTTCAGCCGCTTCAAGCGACAGGTCGGCCGCTTTGGCGCGGACTTCGTTTAGCGCTTGGGCTTCTGCGGTTTTGATTTTGGCTTCAGCCATAAGCGTGCGGCGCTCTAGGCGTTCGGTCAAATCTTTGCGGGCATTAACGGCCATGATTTCGGCGTCGTGGCGGGCTTGCTTGACGATATCTTCGGCGAGCGCTTCGGCTTCTTTTTGCTTGCGCTTATAAGAGGCCAGCAAAGCTTGCGCTTCTTCGCGCAGGCGGCGGGCTTCGGCCAGCTCATTGCTGATTTTTTCCGAGCGCTCATCTAATGTTTTACCGATCAGCTTATGCACACCTTTCCAGCCCAGTAGGGCGAGAAAACCAAGCACACAGACTGCAACCCAGAAAGCTGGATCAAGGTGGAATGGTAAATGGGTAGCGGAGGCTTGAATGAACATGGCTTAGCCCTTCACGCTGGCGAGGGCGGATTTGATACGCGCCGCGCTGGTCTTAACGCCGGCGACTTTTTCAAGAATGGCGCCGATTGTATCAGCGGCGACATCATCAATCTTAGCCATAGCCGCTGTTTTTATTTTACGAATGCGCGCGTCAGCCTCGGCTTGTTTACTGGCGAAAACAGCTTCCGCCGTCTCGACCTCTGCCGCGAGTTCTGCGTCAACGGATTTGCGCGTGGTCTCGGCGATATTATGCGCCTTGGCACGGGCGTCAGCCACAGCCTGCTCATAATCGGCTTCCGCTTGCTCGGCCTGTTTTTGCATGCGCGCGGCTTCGTCCAAATCATCAGCAATTCGGTCGCCGCGATTGGTCAGGCCCTGATCGATTTTGGGTAGGATAAAACGCGAGAGCAGAAAATACATTATGCCAAAGGACAATACGAGCCAGAATATCTGGCCCGTAAAAGTTTCAAAGGCAAATTGTGGCATACCTTCGGAGGCTGCCTCGGCGTGAGCCGTCTCTACATGCGGTTGTTCAGCAGCCATTATGGCCTCCTAAAAGGGCCTCCCAAAAGGATGCTTAGCTACCCAGAATGATAAAGGCCATGACGAAGCCGAACAGGCCAGTCGCTTCGCACAGCGCAAAGCCGAGCAGAAGGTTAGTGCGCTGCGAGGCGGCGGCGGATGGGTTACGCAATGCGCCTGACAAATAATTGCCAAAGATCGACCCGATACCGATACCGGCGCCGATAAGAGCCATAGAGGCGAGACCCGCCCCGATAAATTTTGCTGCTTCTGCTTCCATGATAGTTCTCCTAGAATGATGGAATAAGATTAGTGTTCAACGTGATATACGTCATTAAGATAGACACAGGTCAAGATCGCAAAGACAAAGGCTTGCAGACCTGCAACCAAAAATTCAAGCGCGACAATCGCGACTGTGCCGATAATCGGGCCAATCGCTGCAAACATTTTCCAGCCGCCTGAACCGACGAGATAAGCGATAAACACCGCGAAAATTTTCATCATAACGTGGCCCGCTGTCATATTAGCGAAGAGCCGCACCGCGAGGGTGACAGGGCGCGAGATGAAAGAGATAATCTCAATCGGAATGATGAGCGGATACATAATCATCGGCAAGCCCGCAGGCGCGAAGATTTTAAACCAGCGAAAGCCGTTTTTCCAAATACCGGCAATGATAACCATGCCGACAGTAAACACCGCCATCGCGCCTGTGACGGCGATATGGGAGGTAAAGGTAAAGGCATAGGGGTTCATGCCGAAGAAACCGGCAAAGAGAATGAAGAAGAAAATGGCAAAGACATAAGGGAAGAATTTCATCGCTTCCGGCCCGGTCGTGTCTTTGAGCATATCGGCGATAAATTCATAGGACATTTCGCCGAGGGACTGCATCCGGCCCGGAATGAGCTTGCCTTTGGCCGTCAGAGCGAAGAAGATAATCACGCCAAGCGCGGCAATCACCATCCAGAGGGAGGCATTGGTAAAGGATATGTCGTGACCCGCGATAGGCGGCAGGTCGAAGATCTTTTCGATCTTAAACTGGTGCATTGGGTCTGCCACGGCCCGCTCCTTTAATCATCGTCATCATCGTCTGGCATGTCTTCGCCGAGGGGCACATCAGCGCTGGCGGCGTCCATTTTGGCCGCCGTTCGCAATGTGGTTTTTATTCCCGCGACAAAGCCAAAGCCCAGCCCGATTATCAATATCCAAGGCGCTGTCCCGAAGAGCTTGTCCAGACCATAGCCCAGACCCGCGCCGACCAAAACAGCAACCACTAATTCCGTACTCAGCCGCCACGCCATCCCCAAAAGGGCTCCGTCATCCTCATACTCCGTATCTGATTTGTTATTTCGGGCTTGCGCGGATTTCACGCGCTGCTCCAAAGCTTTCAAATCAGCGGATATCTCAGGTTTTGACGGTTTTCCGTTTGGTTTTAACATAATAGGCTCAGGCCTCCAAGAATCTCCAAAGAAACCCCCAGAAAGCGCGCGGAACCTAGCTATTACAGGGGGCGAAGTCAACAGGGGCGGGTGCAGAGCTAAGCGGTTGAAAACTATGGGTTTTGCGGGAATTAGGGCAAGTGCGACAATCTGTGCAGGGGGAGGGGGGATTTGGGGAAAAGTGCCCTGCCATGAGTAGTGCTAATACCCTACTCCGCAGCCACCAGCCGCTCCGCTGCGTCCAGCTCCATGCTCAGCAACTGAGACACTCCCTGCTCTGCCATTGTTACGCCGAATAATCTGTCCATTCGGGACATGGTTACGGCGTTGTGGGTTATGGTTATGAATTTGGTGTCTGTTTGTTTGATCATTTCGTCGAGTAGGTCGCAATAGCGGGCGACATTGGCGTCATCAAGCGGGGCGTCGACTTCGTCGAGCACGCAGATCGGGGCGGGGTTTGAGAGGAAGACTGCGAAAATTAGGGCCGTGGCGGTTAGGGCTTGTTCGCCGCCGGACATCAGGCTCATCGAGCCGATCCGTTTGCCGGGTGCGTTGACCATAATTTCGAGGCCGGCTTCGAGCGGGTCATCGGATTCGGTTAGCGTCAAGGCCGCTTGGCCGCCGCCAAATAGTGTTTTGAACAGCCGTCCAAAATGGCCATTAACGGTGTCGAAAGCTTTAAGGAGTCTTTCGCGCCCTTCGGAATTAAGCTCCTCTATGCCTTCGCGCAAGCGGGCGATGGCGGCTTCAAGGTCTTGGCGTTCATCATTCATGGCCGAGAGGCGCTCCTCCTGCTCGGCGGCTTCCTCATCCGCGCGCAGGTTAACCCCGCCCATTTTCTCTCGCTCAGTGGACAGGCGTTCGAGCTTGCGCTCGATGTCATGTTCGGACAGGCCGCTATCGGGGGACAACTCGCCGAGATGCGATTTTAGCTGGGATGGCTCGCATTGCAGGGTTTCGTTGATGCGGGCTTTGGTCTCGCCGATGCGCTCCTCGGCGGCGGCTTGCCGGGCCTCGGCTGCGGCGCGGGCTTCGCGGGCTGTTCCGTGAGCGGTTTCGGCTTCGCGGGCGCCGTGGTCGGCTTCGCGGTAAGCGGTTTCGGCTTGGGCCAGCGTGTCGGCGGCAGATGAGCGGCGGGTTTCGGCGGCTTCGAGTTCGGCAAAAAGTTTATTCCGGCGCTCTTCAAATTGGTCAGGGCCGTCCGTGGCCGCAGTCAGCGATAGATTTGCCGCGTCTTGCCGTCCTTGCAGGGAGCTTACGCGCTCAGCAGCCGTTCCCGAACGCCGGGCCCAATCGGCGCGCTCAGTTTCGACGGAAGCCAGCCGCGCGGCGCGGGCTTCGGCTTCGTTTTTCAGGCTGTGATACTGCCCGCTGGCTTCATCGGCGCGGGCGCGGGCGCCAGCCAGTTTTGCCGAGAGCTCTTCTTGCTGGGCCGACATATCTTCGCCAACAGAGAGTTCGTCATTAGCGGTCTGCGCCGCGCCGCGTTGGGCAGTGAGCTCTTTAATCTCGCGCTCCAGACGTTCGAGCCGGTCTTCAAGCGATGTTTTTTGCGCAGAGGCGCGGGCAATATCGGTTTCATATTGCGCGGCGGCGGCTTGTGCGGCGCGGTCGCTACGCTCCAAATCGGGCAGGGCGTTACGGGCTTCGCGCGCGGCGTCTGCCGCCATGTTTTTTGCCTCGCGAGTTGCCTCAAAAGCGCTTTGCGTTTTTGCCTCTGTCCGTTCGGCCAATTCGATTTCGCCGGCCAGTTCGGTCAGGCGGGTTTGCTGTTTTAGCTTGATGGCGGCAGAGGTCTCTGCGCCCGCAGCCATTTTGAAACCGTCCCAGCGGGCAAGTTGGCCGTCTTTTGTGACGAGGCGCTGACCGGGCCATAATGTTTTGGCGAGCGCGTTAATGTCGCCGGGCGCGACAACGCCGATTTGGGAGAGCCGGGCGGCAAGTTGCTTCGGGGCGGCGACAAAATCAGCGAGGGCTGTAATGCCTTTGGGTAAATCCTGTTTGGGATGCTCCGCGCCTGACCAATAGAGGGTAGCCGCCTCGCCAATAGCCGCGTCGAGATCTTCGCCCAGCGCGGCGGCGAGGGCCTGTTCATAGCCTTTTTTGACGTCCAGCTTGGACAAAGCCGTGTCCCAATCGGCGGCGTCTCCGCGCGAGACAACGCGCTGAAGCGCGGATTGTTCAGCGGTCAGTTTAGCGAGGGATTGCCGGGTCTCGGCTAGGTTTTCGCGGGCGGCATTGTCTTGGGTTTCGGCTTCGCCGCGCCGGACGGTTAGAACTTGTTCTGCGGCGCGGGCTTTTTCCAGAAGCTGCTCGGCCTCTTTGGCGCTGGCGGCAAAGAGGTTTTGCGAGGAACCGCCGTCTTTTTGCAGGGAAGCCAGCGTGTTCTGGGCTTCGCTTTGCTCTGTCGTCAGGCGGGTCAGGCGGTGCTCGGTTTGGGAGAGTTCCCGGGCGGCGGCTTCGCGGCGGGCATTTTGATCAGCGGCGCGGCGGGTGAGTTCGTTGTAATCGGTTTCGAGCGAGGAGCGGGACGCAATCGCGGCTTCGGCCTCGTCGGCGGCAGCGTCGAGAGCGGCGCTTGTATCTTTGACGGCGTTGAGTTTTTCAAATTCAGCCGCCAGCCTCGCCTCGGCTTCGCCCGCATCTTCGACAATTCCGGTTTCGCGGGCGATATCAGCGGCGAGCTGCTCAATTTGTGCTTCGAGCTTACGGATTTCCGTATTGGCGGCATTTTCGTCCTGCTCCAGCGCGTCTTTGGCAGCATTAAGCCGGCCCAAAACAGCGGCGGCAATGATCTGTTCTTCGCGTTTAGGCTCCAGCAAGCCGGACAACTCTGCCGCTTGGCGGGTCAGTTCCGAGGCTTTGGTGGCCGTATCCGCGACCTGGTTTTCGCAGGCTTTAAGCGCGTCCTGCGCCCCGGCCAAAGTATCCAGCGCCGAGACCCAGCGCTTTAGCCAGAGTAGGGCCTTATATTCGTGGATTTCCCCGGCGAGGCGTTTATAACGCGCGGCTTGGCGCGACTGGCGGCGCAAAGATAAAAGCTGGCTTTCGATTTGGCCGAGAATATCGTCAAGGCGCGAGAGATTGGTTTCGGCGGCGCGCAGGCGCAGCTCGGCCTCATGACGGCGCGAATGCAGCCCTGAAATTCCGGCGGCTTCTTCGAGGATACGGCGGCGATTGGACGGCTTGGCCGAAATTAGCTCGTTAATCTGGCCCTGCCGGACGAGGGCGGGGGAATTCGCGCCGGTGCTGGCATCAGCAAAGAGAAGCTGCACATCCTTGGCGCGGACGGTTTTATTATTGACTTTATAGGTGCTACCTTTGCCCTTGGTGATGATGCGGGAGACTTCCAGCGTATCATCATCATTAAACATAGGCGGGGCGATGCGGGCCGAATTGTCTATTGTCAGCGTGACATGGGCTTGGTTGCGGCCCGGGCGGTGTTTGGTGCCGCTAAAGATGATATCGTCCATCGCCGCGCCGCGCATGGCTTTGGCCGAATTGGCCCCCATCACCCAGCGAATGGCCTCAAGCAGGTTAGACTTGCCGCAGCCATTAGGCCCGATAATACCGGTCAGGCCCGGCTCAATGATAAAATCAGTCGGCTCGACAAAGGATTTAAATCCCGTCAACCTTATCTGATTAAATATGAGTGAGCCCATGATACTGCTTAATGCTCCGTATCTTCTTTGGGTTCGTCTTCGGGTTTTTCAGACCGGTCAGGAATAGGTTCGCCGAGGATGGGCAGGAAGATGTCTTCAAGAGTTTCAAGACTATAGATGCCTCTGGCGGTTTTTTCGCCATTGATAAAAAAGCTCGGCGTGCTGGCTACGCCGGCTTCCGAACCGCCTTTAACAACCGCGTCATAGGTTTTGCGGATGTCTTCATTTTGCATACAGGCGATAAAATCATCTTCGCTGAGGCCTGAGGCTTTGGCCACACCAATATAGGCTTCGCGGGCTTTGCCCTGTCCGGCCAAAGCAAAAATTTGTTTTTGGCGCTCAAATTGTAATTTGATATTTTTGAGGTAATTGGCATCGCCTGCGCAGAGCGCAATCATATGGCCGGCATCGGCGAGTTCTTCGGGCGAGGTCGGGAAAGCGCGAAAGATATAACGCACTTTGCCCGTATCGACATATTTCTTCTTGAGATCGGGATAAACCGTAACATGCCAATTGGCGCAAGCCGGACAGACAACAGAGGCATATTCGACAATGGTGACTTTGGCGTCTTTAGAGCCAATGCCCTTATCGCCCGCCACTTCATATTGCCCGGTAGAACTTCCGCCGGGTGCTGGGGTGGTAGGCGTATCCGTCTTGCCGCCGCAAGCGGCCAAAATAAGCGCAGCGGCTCCGGCCAAGAGGATACGGCGAACCGAATCAGTTTTAAAAGAATCAATCATAACAAAGTCTCTCAATTTTTAAGGAGATAGCAAGAGTCGCGTAAAGGATTTGTTAATTTACTAACAAGGCGTAAATGCGGCTCTTTGTGGATAAACTGCGCGCTATGGCATCGTGGTTGGGAGTTTCGAGAGGCCTTTTTTGTCCATGTCGGTGATCAGGGTGATGATCGTATCGGCGTCTTGTTTGCCGTTATAAGGCTCGCCGTTGATGTAAAAGCCCGGGACGCCGTCCAGTTTAGCCGCTGTGCCGCGTTCGCTTGAGAGGTGGATATGGGCGAGCTTGTCTTGATTTTCGAGGCAGGCCTGGATGGCTTCGGGCGTGTCCAATCCCGCTAGTTTACCGATCTTATCAAATTCTTCGCGGGCCTTTCCGGCTTCGGCTTGTTTAAATATTGTTTTTTGATTTTCCATTTGGTTTAGCACGACCGTAAAATAATCTTCTTTTGGCGCGCATTCGGCCATCATGAAGCCAATCATCGAGAGTTGCGCGGGAGCGGTCGGGATTTCGCGGAAGACGAAGCGGATTTTGCCGGCGTCGATGAGCTCTTTTTTCACCGCTGGCCAATGATCGGTAAACCAGTCCGAACAATGCGGGCAGGTGACAGAGGCATAGACAATCATGGTGATGGGGGCCTTGGCATCGCCGATAACATGATCGTCAGGCGCTTCGTCGTTGGCAAAGGCGACATCTTTGACAGGAATATCGGATTGGGCCGCGTGGTTATGGCCGTCATCTACACCGTGGGTATCGTCTTTGGGGATAGGGGTCGAGTTTTGCGCGAAAGCCGTTCCGATCGTGAATATCGTTGTCGCCAGCAGAGCTGTTGTGAATTTAAGTGTCATCCGTCAATACCTTCATCAGTTAGCACTCTGCGGCCTAGTTTCTCTAAGGCCTGTTTTAGCCCGCCGTCTTCCAGATTTGAAAGCCCTTCTTGCAGTTGGACCTCCTCGCGCGGGGAAAGGCCGCGTTTGGGCACAGATGCAATATTACGGGCCGTCATTTTGGTCTGCACAACACGCAAGCGGGCGATATAGCCTTCGCCAAGATGTGCGTTCAGCCGTTCGATAATCGGCCCGCTAGCCGCCATAATCAGGGCTGCCGCTGCGCCGGGCGCGGTTATAACGAGCGTCCGCCTATCGCGCCCGCCTGTATATTTCAGCGGCGTAGAGATTTTCGCCCAGCGCTCGCCGACAATTTGTGGCCAGTTTTTGGACAATGCCGCAGCAGAGGCTCCGCCGCCGCCAAATTTTTTGGAGAAAGGCCGCATGATGCGGGCCACAGCCGCGCCCGCCGTCGGCGCAGGGCGATATTGCGGCTTGCCCCGCTGGGTCTCCAGCCATTTATTGACTGTTTGCTTATCTTCACGCGTAATGCTCACCTTATATAGATGACGCATTGTGCATTGCCCGTAAAGCGGCCACATCGGTATTACTGATGAAAAAACAGACAGATATAGAGCGGATGCGACAAAGCTTGCTGGAGTGGTATGACCGCGAGGGCCGCACTTTGCCATGGCGCATCCGTCCGGAAGACCGCGCGGCGGGGATAAAAGCTGACCCCTATGCGGTTTGGCTTTCGGAGATCATGCTCCAGCAAACCACGGTCGCTCATGCTACGCCTTATTGGCGCAAGTTTTTGCAAGAATTTCCGACCGCCGCCGATTTGGCCAATGCAGAGCGTGATCGTGTTCTCACATTATGGGCGGGACTTGGCTATTATGCGCGGGCAAGGAACCTGCATAAATGCGCGCAAATTGTGCGCGATGAGCATAGCGGGCAGTTTCCGCAGAGCGAGAAAGAGCTGCTAAAACTCCCCGGTATCGGCCCTTATACGGCGGCGACTCTGGCGGCGATTTGTTTTGATGAGGCGACCAATATTGTTGACGGCAATGTCGAACGGGTGGTCAGCCGTATTTTCAAAATCAAAGCCCCGCTGCCCAAAGGCCGCCCCGAATATCGCCGCCTCGCGGGTACGCTGGCAAGCCCAGAGCGGGCCGGGGATTATGGCCAGGCGATCATGGATTTGGGAGCGACGATTTGCACGCCGCGCTCGCCGAAATGCGGGAATTGCCCGTGGCAGAAACATTGCGCCGCCCATAAAGACGGCGTAGAAACGGAGTACCCCAAAAAGCTCAAAAAAGCGAAGCTGCCAGTGCGTTATGGCGCGGTTTTTGTGCTGCGATGCGGTGATGAAATCTTGCTCCGGCGACGCCCCGATAAAGGCCTGCTCGGCGGCATGATGGGCTTTCCGGGTACAGAGTGGGGCGAGAGGCCTATTGATCCGCTAAACTCTGCGCCTGCCAGCCGAAATTGGGAGAAATGCGAAGGCGAAGTCCGCCATATCTTCACCCATTTTGACCTCAGGCTTGATGTTTATCGGGCGAAAGCTAGGGATAAAGATGTCGAAGGTGTTTGGGCAAAAGTCGATAATATTGGCGACTACGCCCTACCAACCGTCATGAAAAAAGTCTTGAAATTGACGGAAAAGTAAAGGCGCGGCTATGCCGGATGTGGGTCGACATATCCGCGCCCGATACGGTGCATTGCTGCGCCGATTGCTGAAAGGGCTTATTTGTAAGCGCTCTCTTTATTAAAGTGTTTTGCCAGCAAATAATAAACCACAGCGCGGTATTTTGCTTTCGTTGACCGGCCATATTGATCCATCACAGCGGCAATACCGGCGTCCAAAGCAGGGCTGTCTGTGAGGCCCAGTTTTTTTATCAGGAAGTTCTTTTTTACCGTTTCCAGTTCGGCGGGATCGGAAGCCGAAACGGTCGAGGCGTCGCGGTTATAGATAGAAGGGCCGCAGCCGATAGTCACTTTTGTCAAGAAAGCCATATCCGGCGTTACGCCGCATTTGTCTTTCATATCTGCTGCATATTTTACGATAAGTTCGTCACGTTTACTCATAGGATCCCCCTGTTAGAGCGTTAAGGTTAAGCGCTGGCGGGAGTATAGCCCCGTCCGCATGCTTTTACGAAAGCTAACCTAAACGGGGCCTGAACGGGATTTATGACGCTACGGCATAGGGCTGGATGTCAATATCATCCATACGGGCCGTAGCTTTGGCAATGTCAAAACTATTTTGCATGCGCATTAATGTCGCCATGGATACGCCGAAGGCTTTTTGCATGCGGATGGCCATATCCGGCGAAAGTGAGGCCCGTTGATTGAGCAACGCCGACAGGGCCGGGCGGGTCACGCCCAAAACCTTAGCGGCGGCATTAACCGTCAAATTCAAGGGCTCGATAATCTCGAATTTGATAAAGTCTCCGGGGTGAGACGGTGCTTTTAATCGAATGTCGTTCATCACAATATCTCCTTAATGATAATCTTCATAATCAAGATCGATAATTTCTATTTCAGTCTTATCAATCTTAAAGGTCAGCCGCCAATTACGGGTTACATGCAAGCTTCATGTACCTTTTCTTTGGCCCGTGAGTTTATGCGCTTTCCAACTTGGAATCGTTGCTAGCTCCCGCTCATCTTCCATATCTTGCAGAAATGTCAGCATACGCCTGAGTTTTGGAACTATCACTGCGTCCAGTTTTGAACTGTCATCCTTTTCAAAGAACCGCCTTAAGCCCTTATGGATGACATTTCTGATAATCATGTTTCACATATAGGACTGTATAGTGAAAGTGTCAAGTTACGCTTTACGATACTTCCATTCCGGCTCGGATTTCGGTGCGGATAGCGTCGATGGGCGTGAGGCCCTTTTCGGTTTTATAGTGCCAGAACGTCCAGCCATTACAGCTCGGCGCGCCTTGGACATGAGCGCCGACTTTGTGGATAGAGCCTGAGAAATCGGCCACCGCAAGACTGGCATCGGGGCGCACGCGTGCGGCGATTTTACCATTAGGCGAGAACAGCTTGGTGCCGGGCTTAATCAAGCCGCGCTCGATGAGTACGCCAAAGGCCACTTTGGGCTCGCTGCGTTTGGATTTGGTCACGGCGACATTTTCCAGAGAGCCTTCATTGATTTTCGCGATGCGCTTTCGGGCGTGGAGGATATAATCTTCCTCCATCTCGAATCCAATAAATTTACGGCCGAGTTTCTTAGCAACCGCGCCTGTCGTGCCGGTGCCAAAGAACGGATCGACAATGACATCACCGGGGTTGGAGGTTGAGAGGATAACGCGGTGAAGCAGGCCTTCGGGCTTTTGTGTCGGATGGGCTTTACTGCCGTCGCCTTTTTTGAGCCGCTCCATTCCTGTGCAAATCGGAAGCGTCCAGTCCGAGCGCATTTGCACGCCGTCATTCATCATCTTCATGGCGTCATAATGAAAAGTTGGCTTGGCGTCCTCGGTTTTAGTCGCCCAGATTAGGGTTTCGTGGGCGTTGGTAAATCGCGTGCCGCGAAAGTTCGGCATGGGATTGGTCTTGCGCCAAATCACATCATTTTGAATCCAGAATTGCTGGTCTTGCAAAATCGCGCCAACGCGGAAAATATTGTGATAGCTGCCAATCACCCACATCGCGCCATTAGGTTTAAGGATACGCCGCGCCGCGTTCATCCAATCATGGGTGAAAAGGTCATAGGCGTCCATGGTATCGAACTGATCCCAATCTTCGGTGACGCCGTTGACGACGGAGTTATCAGGCCGCGACAGATTTCCGCCAAGCTGAAGATTATAGGGCGGGTCGGCGAAGACGAGATCAACGCTCTCGGCGGGCAGGGCATTCATGCCCTCAATACAGTCACCTTGTATGATTTTATTTAGCGGTAATTGGTTCACAGTCTGTCCTTTTGCGCCCGCGCCCACCTGCGGGATGGTTATTTAGCTAGTCGTGAATCATTGGCGCTGATTTGCCTAACAAGGCGTTAAGTCTCTGAAATAATTACTATTTTAAGGATTTGTTAGGATAAGTTAATATCCGCAGGTTAAATATTAACCATAAATACGCTGTCACTAACCGGCTTGAAACTGCGCCGATGTATCGGGCAATATCCGAGCCTGTTGAGCGCGGCTATATGGGCGCGAACCGGATAGCCTTTATTCTGTGCTAAATGATATCCGGGATATCGTATATCCGCCTCGACCATCAATCTGTCGCGCGTGACTTTCGCCACAATAGAGGCGGCAGAGATCGACAGGCTTTTGCTATCGCCTTTGACAATCGCCAGAGAGCCGCATGGCAAATCGGGTAATTTATTACCGTCAATCAGCGCCATATCCGGCATTTCGGGTAAAGCCAATACGGCCCGGCGCATGGCCATCAAGCTTGCGTTCAGGATATTAATCCGGTCGATTTCTTCTGGTTCCGCGATTCCTATGCCGATTTTGCCAAATTTTCGGATTTCATTCAGCAAATGTTCACGTCTAATTTTGGACAAGGTTTTACTGTCATTAAGACCTTCCGGCACGGCGCCGGGCGTCAATATTACGGCGGCAGCCACGACAGGCCCGGCAAGCGGGCCGCGCCCGGCTTCGTCAACACCGCAAACGGTGCCTGCGTATTGATGCTCATAGCTAAGATCGGGTGTGTTGTTAGACATAATTATTGGAGTGGCCTGATTTGTGCATTTTTTATGTGATTGGGTCTTTTTAGGGCAAAAAAGGTCTGATAAAAGGACTATATAGAATTTAATGGAGTCTCCCATGAATAAGTTTCGTTTTAGTGCAAGTGCACTGGTTTTAATAGTAGCTGCTTTTGCAGCTCCGGCCTTCGCGCAGATTTCTTCTGCTGCGGATTGTGAATATGAAGGTGGAGAAATTTTCAACGTACAGGGCGCGACTGTGTGCCTCGTGCAAATCCGTCCTGAAGAATATCGCGACAACGAGGCCTATGACGGGCAGCAACTCGGCGTCAACACATGTGATGGGGATACGCTGAGCAATGGTGTGTTCTGCAAAATTACGCTCGTTCCTGCTCCGCCAAAGCCAAAGGTTGAAGAGCCTGCCATAGAACCTGTTGTTATGGAAGACGCGGCTGGCGTAAACGAGACCAGCACAGGCGAGACCAGCACAGACGAGACCGGCACAGACGAGACTAGTGTAGACGAAAGTAACTAAGCGCTCACAAAATTGTTTATAAAGCCCGGCTCTTGCAGCCGGGTTTTTTATTGCCTGAATGCGGCGGACGCGGTCTAAGGCTTCATGATTTGCGTTATCATACCGACTTATAATGCGGCAGAAGGCTTGGCATCTTTGCTCGCGCAATTGCAAGGTAAGGCAGATCGAATCGTGGTCGCGGATGGCGGATCAGCTGACGGCACGATTGCGGTAGCTACGCGGAATGCTTTTATTGCGGCGGGCGCTAAAGGCCGTGGGCAACAATTGGCTTTAGGCGCGAGCTGGGCAGAGGAGGCCGAGTGGCTTTTATTCCTCCACGCCGATAACCGACTCCCTGAAGACTGGCGGGAAATGGCGGAGGATCATATCGCCCATCACCCGGGCAAAGCAGCATATTTTCGTTTTCGCGCTGAAACTCCAGGATTCTGGCCGCGCTTTATGGATGCCTGGGTAGGATTTAGGTGTTGGTTTCACAGGCTGCCTTATGGCGACCAAGGCCTTTTGATTTCTCGCGCGATGTATGACTCCGTTGGGGGATACCCCGCCCAGCCGCTTTTTGAAGATGTTGCCATTATTGAGGCGATCAAGGCCAAATTTGGCGGCAAGGCCCTTCGCCCTATCGCAGGTCATATGATCATTGATATGTCCAAATATGAGCGCGATGGATATTCGGCGCGCGGGCGGGCTAATGCAAGGCGGATGAAAGCCTATCGGCGCGGCGTGGATATTGGTAAATTGGCGGTGGATTATAAATGACCCCGCGCCTCTATATCATGGCCAAAGCGCCGATTATGGGCCGGGCTAAAACGCGGCTTGCGGCGGATATTGGCGTCGTTCATGCTAAACGGCACTACCGGGCGATGATGGCGCGGGTCATCCGCCAAGTCCAAGACCCGCGCTGGGAAACGGTTTTATCTGTGACCCCGGCCTCTAGTGTGGGGCAGGTGCCGGAATGGTATGGACTCCCGCAAATCCCGCAAGTCTCCGGCTCGCTCAGCCCGAGGTTGGCCGATTTATTTAGGGATAAGGGCCCGACCATTGTTATCGGAACGGATTGCCCGCAAGTCACAGCGCAGGATATTGCCGAGGGCTTTCGGGCACTGAAATCCCATCATGAAGTCTTTGGGCCAGCTGCTGATGGGGGCTTCTGGCTAATGGGGGCTAACGGCCCTTTGCCGCCAAGCCTGTTTGATAATATCCGGTGGTCTCACAAAGACACCTTATCTGATATTGCCGACAAGACCGATGGTGCTTTTGGTGTCCTGCGTACCCTCATCGATATTGATGATCTTACGGCTTTGCGTCAGCTTCACGCATCTTAGGCTCAGGACCTCTTAATTTTGTGCCGTAAATTCATGTGCCGCTTACCCTATTTGGCCCCGGTGGCGCAGTTTATGATCTGCGAGTACGCAAGCGAGCATGGCTTCGGCCACGGGCGTGCCGCGTATGCCGACGCAAGGGTCGTGGCGGCCTTTGGTTTTGATGTCGATTTCGTTGCCCTCGGCGTCGATGGATTTTACCTCGGTGAGGATAGAGGAGGTCGGTTTTATCGCGACCCTCGCGACAATCTCGTCGCCGTTTGAGATGCCGCCTAATATCCCGCCGGAATGGTTTGAGAGAAAGAGTGGGTTTCCATCCTTGATGCGGATCTCGTCGGCATTATCGGTGCCGCTAAAGCCGGCTGCCGTGAAACCTGCGCCGATTTCGACGCCTTTGGCTGCGTTAATGCTCATCAACCCCATAGCGAGATCTGAGTCGAGCTTGCCGTAAACCGGCGCGCCCCAGCCTGCGGGGACGCCTGAGGCGCGGACTTCGATAATGGCGCCGACGGAATTGCCGGATTTGCGCACAGTGTCGAGATAATCTTCCCAGTCTTTGGCAGCCTTGGCATCGGGGCACCAGAAAGGATTATTATTGACCTCGTCCCAATCCCAATTCTCGGGATCGACCTTATGCTCGCCGATTTGGATGACGGCTCCGCGTAGGGTGATATCCTTGCCTAGGACTTTGCGGGCAATCGCCCCCACTGCGACTCGGTTTGCTGTTTCGCGGGCGCTGCTTCGCCCGCCGCCGCGATAGTCGCGAATGCCGTATTTAGCGTCATAGGTCAGATCAGCATGGCCGGGGCGGTAGCGGCTTTTAATCTCTGAATAATCTTTGCTGCGTTGGTCTTTATTCTCGATCATCAGGCTAATCGGCGTGCCTGTAGTATGGCCCTCAAAAACACCGGAGAGGATTTTGACGCGGTCGGGTTCTTGGCGCTGGGTGACAAAGCGTGAGGTGCCGGGGCGGCGTTTATCCAGATAGATTTGAATGTCAGATTCCGAAAGCTCGATTTTTGGCGGACAACCATCAACAACGCAGCCTATGGCCGGGCCGTGGCTTTCGCCCCAAGTGGTGAAGCGAAATAAATGTCCGAATGTATTATGCGACATGATCTGTCTTTAGCGGGCAAGGCGCAGATAGGCCAGATAAATCGCGGCTCTAAATCACGCGTGAACGTGCCTGTACCCGAAATGCTTTAGCCGCGGGGGGGATGAGCGTTTGGTAGGCGGATTTGGCCTGTAGGAAGGCGCCGACATTACCATAAGGGCTATCGGGGTGGAAAAACTTGGCCTTTTTGCGCCAAGCCGTGCGGATTTCGGCTTCGCGGGCGGACATGGAAAGGCCCAATGTTAGAAGTGCTTGTTGACGTGTCATTCCCTAGTTCCTTTTGGCGTCCCCACACCTTATCTTTATACTTAAGGAATTATGACCTATAGTGGTTAATAAGTCGCTGAAAGACATGGTTAATTTTGTGTTTTAGCTGTTATTTAATGAAAGAATTCAATGTCCAAGCCGAACATACCCGCAACGCCGAGCGCAGCCGATCACGACCAATACGGCCCGCGCGACCTCGATTGGGTCGCGGCAGAAGACCCGATTGCGTTGTTTGGGAGCTGGCTGGGCGCCGCCGTTGAGGCTGAACCCAATGATGCCAATGCGATGTCGCTCGCGACAGTGGACGAGAGGGGATTGCCGGATGTGCGGGTGGTTTTGCTTAAAGGCTTTGATGAACGCGGCTTTGTTTTTTATACCAACGCTAATAGCGCCAAAGGGCAGCAGCTTCGCGGGCAAGGCAAAGCGGCATTGTGTTTTTACTGGAAATCCCTGCGCCGGCAAATTCGGGTGCGGGGCGAGGTTGAAGTCGTTTCAGCGGCGGAGTCAGATGCCTATTTTGCCTCGCGCGCACGCGGTTCGCGGATAGGGGCTTGGGCGTCGGATCAATCCAGCCCAGTGGCGGGCCGGGAGGTTTTGCTGGCACAAAATGCGGAGATAGAAGCGCGGTTTGAGGGCCAAGATGTACCGCGTCCTGAGAACTGGTATGGCTGGCGGGTGAAACCTGAGAGCATTGAGTTCTGGCAGAACGGAGCCTTTCGCTTGCATGATCGGATTGTGTTTCGCAAAGACGGAGAAGCTTGGACGAAAACACGGCTTTTCCCGTAGTGTTTTTGAGTCTATAGTCGCGTTATGGATTTCATCGTTGTACTTTTTTTCCTCTGGATAGGCTATAGTTTCCTCCGTAATTTCATGGGCGGGGGGAAGACCGGAAAATCCATAGATATTGAATCGATCATTGATAATATGCAGCAAAGCGGGTCTGGCGAAACCAGCTCGTGGAAGCCTAAATCCGATGGCCCTACGGCGCGGGGACGGGCGCGTTTGTCGCAGAAGCCGCAAATAAGTTCGCCGTGGCAAAATGCGGGCGAGACTAAACCCCAACTCTTCCGCCCTAAACTTAAAGGCCAAAAAGCCCGCAAGGCGTTTCATAAGAATCCGGTCCAGCACGGGCGGCGCGGGCGCAATATGGACCAAAATCGTCATCGCCATGAGGATTGGGGCCAGAAGGGCGAGAGCGGTTTTCTGTCCGGGAGCGGCCTTCTTATTCTTCTCGCATTTGGGTTTATTGTGCTTTATGCGCTGTCGCAGATAACGCCTGAAATGTTATAACGAACCGGGCTTTAGGAGTAAAATATGTCAATCGAGATTATCAAAACGGATGTAAGTGCCAAGGGCGAGAAACGGCAAAAAATCCGCCAATGGGTGCTGCGTATAACCATTATCTTGGCAATTTTAGGGCCGCTGATATTTATGCTGGCGGGCATTGGCGCGAAGGTCGGTCTTTGGGACTGGCGCTTTGGCTTGGGAACGCTCACCCGTAATGTCGGACCAAAGGTTTTAATGGCCGGCGGGATTTTTGCTCTACTCAGTATGATTCTGTCTTTTGCGATTGCGCCGCGTAAAGGCTTTTTTATAGGCGCTTTTGCCTTGATCATTCCGCTTGTCGGGCTGGGCCAACTGGCCGGGGTCAAGAAGAAAGTTGCTGACCTACCCTTTATACATGATATTACCACCGATACACAGGATGTGCCGACATTTACTGATGCTATATTGTCCGAACGTGCCACAGTCGAAGGGGTTAATACGACCGACTATATTGGCAAGAAAGATACGCGCGAGGAAAAACTATTCTCGGTTTTGCAAACCAAGGCCTATCCCGATATTCGCCCGCTAAATCTTTCCGGTGAGCCAAGTGTTGTCTTCGGGGAAGCCAAAGCTGCGGTTCGGCAGCTTGGATGGGCGCTGAAATCAGACGATGTTGCTGCGGGCATTATCGAAGCCACAGAAGTATCATTTTGGTATGGTTTTAAGGATGATATCGTTATCCGTATCCGCCCGGCGGAGGGCGGCGGAACGATTATCGATGTCCGTTCCATCAGCCGCGTCGGCCGCGCGGATATCGGCGCCAACGCCGCCCGCATCCGCAAGTTTTTAGGGATACTTAACGAGTAGTTACTCTGCGGCTTCTATGACGGTGCGGTAGTCAGTTCTCAGCCCGTCTTTGTCATTCGCCGTAACGCGGCCCGTCTCGCGCATATGGATGAGGTGCGAGAGCACGCTATGCGCGGCGGCGGGGTAGAGGCGCTTATCGATATCAGTATAGAGCCGCTCAACGATATCCATAATCTGTGTCAGCCCGGTCTTTAGAGCCTCCATAATCTGTACTTCGCGTTCTAGGCGGTGATCGATATAGGCCTGAACAAAGACATCAACATCTTCAATACAGGGGCCGTGGGTCGGCCAAATCTTGTCAAAATGCTTGTCTTTGATGTGCTGCAGGCTCTCCAGATAGTCGCCCATATGGCCGTCGGGCGGGGAAACAACACTGGTTGACCAGCCCATAATATGATCGCCGGAAAAGAGCGTGTTTTCTTCGCGCAGAGCATAGCACATATGGTTTGACGTGTGGCCCGGCGTATGGATGGCTTCAATCGTCCAGCCATCGCCCTTGACGACATCGCCGCCACGGATTTCGATATCGGGTTTAAAAGACAGATCATCGCCCGCTTCTAGCCGAACTTCGCCGCCTTCGGGCGGACGAATTTGTAAGCCATAACCATAAACCTCGCAGCCGTGGTCACGGGCGAGTGGAATGGCGAGCGGGGAATGGTCAATATGATGGTGGGTCATCAGAACATGGGAGACGCGGCGGCCATCTAGGGCTATGTCCAAGGCAGCGCGGTGTTCAGGCAAGGCCGGGCCGGGGTCAATAACGGCGACATCTTTATCGCCTATTATATAGACTCCCGTGCCGGTATAGGTGAACGGGCCGGGATTGCGGGCGATAACGCGCCGGATCAACGGGCTGAGCCGCGTAGCCAGCCCATATTCGAAATCAAAGGTTTTGATAAACGGGATGCTCATGCAAGAGGAATAATCCATTGCATGGCCGAGCGTCTAGTGCCGTTTTTTGACAAATCCGTGAGGGCGCGCGAGGGCTAGCGCACGCGGCGGACGCGGATGGCTGCGCCTTTGCCATTAATTTGCAACATAAAGCTGCCCAGAGCAGCTTTTGAGATTTCGGCTGTATACGCTTTTCCATTTTTTATCTTAGGGATGCGCACACGCGTCGTGCCAACCTGTTCCCAAACCTGCCCATTCATCATGAAAAAGCGTGTTTTCTGATATCCAAATTCTGATGTCTTTCTAATGTCCAATGTGACTTCAGAAACTTTACTGGGAACGATAGCCTTATTGATTCTGGGCGATTGCGTTGGTTTTGGTGAGCTTTGCACATTCCCAGCTTGTTTCACGGGAGCCGTCAGATCGTTTTCTTTTTGGACTCTCTTTGATGTATCAGACTCTTTATTATTTCCGCCAAATATCCCCCCTAAGCTCGGGAGTGAGGGAATATTGAAACCGAATGCATCGCGTTCAACCTTTTCTATGGCTGTTTTGCTGACTGTTACGAGCTTGCCGTTTTTTTCAGCTGCTTGAAACCGTCTTACTGTATTGTCATAACACCCTAAACGCTCTTGCGCGTTTGCGATTAACTTACAGGCATAAATGGCTTGTAGCTCATCAGGTTGATTGCCTAGTTGAGCATAAGCTCTCGGAGACACCAGTATCGTGAAAGCGATACTTCCAATAACAATTCCAGTGATTTTTAGTCTGAACATAAATGTTTCTCCTATTAGAAGTGTAGATAGCCTCGATAAACTGCTTTGTCATGCTTTGCACCTGTTTAAGTCTTAAAATCACATTCCATAAGCAGTTGGGGTGACAAAAATGCAACATTTTGAATAAAACACGCTATATCTTAATTTTTGTTCAGATTAGCTCTTGAGAGTCTTTGATGAATAGTTTTTAACGTAACATTATATACGGGATGAATCCGTAGGCATGACACTGAAACCAGTTCGAAGGGGTTCCTAAATGAACATATTAGATAAAACACGTCTTTTACAGACGTCGATACTTTCCGGCCTATTTTTAGGCTTTGGTGGTATAGCATACGCTCAAGTCGACCCAATCACGACAGAAGTAGAACAAATCCAGAGCGATGAAGACGAATTTGAAGAAGAAGACGATGAAATTGTTGTTACCGGCTCTCGTGTAAAGCGTAGTGAGTATACGTCGATATCTCCAATTCAGATTGTGTCGGGTGAAATAGCCCGTGATTTGGGTTTGGTTGAGGCGGGTGAGATTCTTCGTCAAACAACAGTTGTGCAAGGTCAGCAAACTGACATTGGCGTTTCAACTGTTCTTCAGGGTGGATTGGGTCAGGCTTTCACAACCTTTGGGTCTGTGACGCCATCATTGCGCGGTCTGTCATCCAGTGTTACTGGTCGTTCCCGTAATCTCATCTTGGTAAATGGTCGCCGTCTTGGGCCAATCGGCGTTGGTGGTGCTCCTGCCAACCCAGACGTATCGCTAATTCCAGGTAGCTTGATCAGTAGTGTAGATCTTTTACTTGATGGCGCATCGTCCATTTATGGTTCTGATGCGATTGCTGGCGTGATTAACTATCGACTTCGCGATGATGTTGAGGGTTTGGAGTTTGACGCTTTCTATGATTTAGCAACTCCTGTTGATGCGGAAACATTTACATTTTCTGCAACAACAGGTATTCAAAGTGATAATGGCTTCTCAGTCTTTGCGGCTGAATACCGAAATACATCAGGGTATCGCCGGATCGATCGTTTTAATGGCGGATTGATACCTCTGATTGAGACGGCCGACTTTGGTAGCCTTGCCTGTAATCCAGAGCGTGAGATTGACACAAATACGGGGGAAATTTTCACTGGCTGCGCCGGTTTCCTTGCAGACTTTACTGTGTTCGGCCCAACAGGCACGACAATTGTCACGCCAGGTCAATCAAATATCGGTGTACCTGGTTTTTCCAGATTAGGTATAGCGCCTTTTAATGGTTCCGATAGCGGAGGCACATTCGGTGGTATCAACAACCCATTCACACGCTCCTTCCCTCAGGATCAGGAGGAATTCGTAAGCCCTCCGGTTGAGCGTTTCTCTGTCTATGGTTTGGGTGAATATGAAACTGGATTACCAACAGACCTAACAGCTTATTATGAGGTTAGTTATGCTGAGCGTGAATTGAGATCAAACCAATTTAGCCAAGGTGTTCTTGAGGTTACCGGAGATACGCCGTTTAACCCCGGGATTGGAAGTACATTATTGGTAAATCTGCTAGAGCTTGAATTTGATCAAAATATTAGTGTCTTCCGAGCGACAGGTGGTGTTCGTGGTGAACTTGATTTCTTGAACAAAATTGGTCTTGATAACTGGACTTATGATGGCTTTGCCCTGTTTCACCGTTCACGTGGTACGCAGCGTAACTTTGGCGATATAAGCAATATCAATGCGGCGCGCGTGTTGCATGGATCATATGATGCAAATGGCCAATTCCAATGTGCTCTTGATGAGACACTAGAAGGTAGTCAGCCATCTCGTGGCGGGCCAGGTGGCGGTTTTACAACGGCTATTCCAAATTGTTTTGCTGTTAATTTCTTTGATCCGCAATTTCTGACTACTGGTCGTTTTTCTGACCCGGCTTCAAATGATTTCATTTTGGCAACGGCTATCCAGAACACCAATATCGATCAAGTAACAGTTAACGGTTTTGTCACGGGTGATCTGTTTGATATTCCAACCGGTGGTACTGTTCAGGCCGTGCTGGGTTATGAGCACCGCTTTGATAAGGTCGAAACAATCAATGACTATAACCAATCTACGTCTAATGCCTTAGCGACATTGAACCCCGACGTTGGTTCTCTTGGTGATCGTGCCATTAATGAGTATTTTGGTGAGCTTGTTGTTCCGCTTGTCAGTGATAAGCCGTATATAAAAAGCTTACAACTTGAACTTGCTGGGCGCCTTATTGATGAAGAATTCTTCGGTTCAGGTGAGACCTATCAAATTAAAGGTCAATATGAGCCGAATGATTGGCTTTCATTCTCAGCTGGTTATGGTACATCATTTCGTGCTCCGGATACGGGAGAAAATTTTGGTACAGGGATTATATTCGCTCAAAACACACGTGCAGACCCTTGCTTACCATCTACCAATGTCCTTAATGACATAGATGGCGACGGATTGATTGATTATGATAGCTCAATGGATGAGCGTAACCAATTTACCAGAGATTTATGTGCTCAGTTAGGCGTTGTACTCCCCCAAGATGGTAGTAGCCAAGCCACTATTGATGCGGCAACTGCACTTGGCTTGTTTGGTATTGGTACGCCATCAGGATCGTTCCAAAACTTCTCTGTCTTGTTTGGTAATGGCGGTAGTATTGATCTGAGTCCTGAGACTTCAAAGGCGTTTTTTGCAAAAGTTGCAATTGATCAGCCTTGGTTTGATGACTTTGACTTCCGTTTCTCTGCGAACTATTATGAATATGAAGTTAGTGACTCAATTGGCCAACTTACGAGCGGTAATATTCTTGCTTCATGTTTTGATGCTGCTACTATGAACACGACTGTTGTAAATGGTGTTCTCGTTGGTGATTTGTGTGAATTCCAATCCCGGAGCCCCACAACAGGATTGCTGACTAACGTAAATGAATCTTCATTCAATTTGGGTTCACTGACGTCAAGAGGTATCGATTTCAATGCTGAGTTCTTTGCGGATCTTGACAAAGTGCAAAGCCTTACGGGTCTAAAAGAAACTCCATCTTTGGGTCTCGTATATCGTGCAACTCTGTCGCTCGAAAATGCCGAAGATATTACTGGTAACGGAACTTTTAATCAGTTGCTAGGCCAGTTTGGGTTCCCGGAACTTCAACAAAATATAACGGCTACACTTCGTTATGGTAATTTCGGTTTCTTATACAGCTTCCAATATCAAGATGCGACGGACACTGGCGTTGCGCCTTTTGGCGGTGGTAATGTATGTCGACCAGCCCTCACGGCTCGAGGTGTTGATAATTCAGGATGTACAGAGTTTCTCACTCTGCCGAATGTTGAATTGCACAACGTGTCTCTGACATATAATGCAGATACTTGGGCGGTCCGTGCAGGTGTCAGAAACGTATTTAACACAGTGCCTGTCCTTGATACAGCCATCCCGGGTGATGGTGATACGGGTACACCATTTGGTCTCGGCTATGATGCGAATGGACGTAACGTGTTTGTCAACGTGTCGAAAAGATTTTAGTAAAATCCTTCTGTCTACTTAGTTAAACTATGAATGGCATTCAGTTGTTAGCCCCGCTTCGAGCGGGGCTTTTTTTTGCCTTTATGGTTCTCGATAACCAAGCCTGTGCTATATTTACCACACATCACAGCAATTCATGGATTGGACACGATTCTTGAAAATCACGCTTGAACCCAACCTGTCCTAACTGTAATGCTTGATTAACGCCCTGAGTCCGACTCTGGGAAATTGTGCTATGGCACACATATAACAAAACCAGTTGAAGGGGTTTTCATGACTATACTTAACAAACAAGGGCTGTTGCATTCTACAATACTTGGCGCAACTATTACATTGGGTGGCGTCTTGCCAACTATGATGGCAACAACGGCTCATGCCCAAGTAGAGCAACTGCCGTCTGCCGCTCAGATAGCCGACGAAACAGATCAAGATGAGGTTGTTGTCACGGGCTCGCGTTTGCGTCGTGACTCTTTTTCCAGCCCATCGCCATTGGCGTCGCTTGATGTGGAAGATAGCAAGAAATTTGGCATCACCAGTATTAATGGCCTTATACAAAACTCCATTACTGCCACGGGCGGTCGTATTGACGCGGATTTGAATACAAGCGCGGGTAACTCAAATGCGACTGAAGCTCCACCAGCCGGCGGTACGGGTTCATCTAATGTTAACTTGCGCGGCCTTGGCCCTGAACGGGCATTGGTGCTTGTAAATGGCCGCCGCTTGGCCGCGACAGGTGTTCGCGGCGCGCCAGCCCAGCCTGATATCAACTTGATTCCGTTTTCCATGGTTCAGCGCGTAGATATTGCGACAGAAGCCGGTTCTTCCGTCTATGGTGCTGACGCCGTGGCGGGCACGGTTAATGTGATTCTTCGCACTGATTTTGAAGGGTTAGAGATATCCGGCACACTTAAGCAGCCGCAACATGATGGCGGTGAGGAGTCTACGGTCGGCTTCCTGATGGGCGTGCAGACGGATCGCGCCCGGATGACCTTTGGCGGTGAATATTATGACCGCGAACGTATCACGACAGGGCAAAGATCATTTTCAGAACGTTTGAAATATTTAGAATATGACGAACAGGGTAATATTTACTCCGTTAATGGTAGCCCCTTCCCGGATTTGGTCTGGGATGGTGCGGGACGTGGCCTCTGGTGTGCGACGCCGGGATCATCGGATAATACTTATAATATCCCGAATTTCTCCCATTGCGGCTCATTGCCTGTGCCGGCTGGCGCAAGAGACCGGGATCCCAATGATGCATTAAGCTTTGGGTCTAACTTTCGTTACTTCGACCAGCATACGGATAATGATTCTCGTGCACGGGCAGATCTTGTGGGTGAACTGGAGCGCTTTACGCTCATGACCACAGGCGAATATGATCTTGATTTGTTTGCTAATGAAACCTTCTATACGGAAGCCTTCTATTTCAACCGCCAGAATTTCTCACGTGGGACAAATGAACAAATTTATCCGACTGTTCGCGGGACGATTAACCAGCGCGATGCGAGCGGGGCGGTTGTTGGCACGGTAGCTAACCCATGGAACCCCTTTGGCACCAATGTTTATCCTGTGATAACGCTGGATGATTTCCCGCAAACCCGGGATGTTGAGTTGCAACAAGTCCGCTTTGTTGGCGGTGTGCGCGGCGATATTGACCTTGGTTGGTTCGGGGAAAACGATTGGCGTTGGGATGCTTATGCGTCCTTTGATCGGGGCACTGGCCGTCAGGCCCAGCCCTTCTTAGCCGAAGATAACCTGATTGCAGGATTGAATTATTATGTAGATTCCAATGGCAACCTTGCCTGTGATTCTCCGTCTCCGCTTGCAGATGATTTTGGCTTCTTCTCACCACAAAGCTGCGTGCCAATTGATCTACTAAACCCATCAGTATATACTGGGGGCGCTACCGGAACGGGGGCATTCGCTACAGATGCTGAACGTGACTTCCTGATTGGTACACGGGTTAATACAACTCAGATTAATCAGACGGTATTTTCTGCGTTCGTTGATGGTAATCTCATGACAATACCTGGTGGCGGTGACGTTGCTATGGGCGTTGGTTTTGAATATCGGAAAGATAGCATTACATCTGCTAACTCGCTTGACGGCGTTAAGGGGACGATTGCAGGTGAAAACCCGCTACCAGAAGGTGAAACTATTGGGTCGCGTGATTTCCAAGAATTCTTTGCCGAGATTGATATTCCGTTGGTTCAGGGACGTCCGGGGATTGAATTGCTCCGTCTTGACGGCGCGATTCGATTTACCGAAGAATCCAACTATGGCAAGGGCACGACTTACCGGATTCGGGGTCAATATAAGCCCGTTGAATGGCTGTCACTGTCCGGCGGTTATGGCACGTCTTTCCGGGCGCCGAACCTGCGCGAATCTTTCCTTGCAGATCAGGGCGGCGGCGCTGGCGGTGGCGGTGACCCTTGTCTGAACCAAAACATTCAGGCAGCGATCGCGAATGGCGGTGAAAACAACCCAGCCGTACGAAATACTATTAATAGCTGTATTGCTGATGGTGTGGCTTTTGTAGACACCAACGCTGACGGAAATCCCGATACAACTGTTCTGGGAACGTCCGGAGTTACCACGATTAATACCTTTACAGGTGGTAACTCAAACTTGAACCCCGAAACATCGGATACTTTGACCTTAACGGCCTCCTTTGACCAACCTTGGTATGACGGGTTTGATTTCCAATTCGCTGTCAGTTATTATGATATCAGCATTGAAGACTCAATTGAGCAGCCAACCTTGGGTGATCTGACGAGCAACTGTTATCAGAACCTTGATTTCCCCGGCCAGAGCCATCCATTCTGTACTTTGTTGACCAGAGGGACATCATCAAATCCCGCTGTAAATCAGCTCAGAGGGGCGGATGTCAGTTTCTTCAATATTGGTGAAATTACGTCCGAAGGTCTTGATTTTAATACAAGATTGAGCTTCAGCCCGTTTTCTCTACAAGGCGAAGACGTTGATTGGGTGTTGGGGACATCACTTGCCTATCAATTATCTCAGGAACAACAGACCTTCAATATCTCTGACCGAGATGATAATGTCGGAGAAATTGGTACACCAGAAATTCGTGCTAATATCTCCTCCCTGTTCAACTGGAGGAGCTATAGCTTTGCCACGCAACACCGTTATATCGGTGATGGGAGAGTTGATAATCCAACGGCTTTCACGCCTAGCGGCTTCTTCCCGGGGCGGCCTTTGACGCGGGCCGTCGATTTTGTCGACTCCGTCTGGTATCATGACGCGTCGCTAACTTATGACGCTGATAGCTGGGCTTTGACTGTAGGTGTCAACAATGTGTTTGATAAGGAACCACCCCTGATTGGTCGTGGCGCCTCACAGCGTAATAATGCCGTGACAGCATCCGGTTATGATTTTGTTGGACGGAGCTTCTTTGCGACCGCTCGTAAAACCTTCTAAACCAAGACACGTAAACCAGTATTGACAGCACGCCTCAGGGCGTGTTGTCTTTTTTTATGACCATAAATAAAATTCTAATAGCGGGGGGCGGTACGGCAGGCTGGATGACGGCGGTCAATCTTGCCAAAGCGATCGGAGTAAATTCTAAAACGAGTCTGCAAATCACTTTGGTTGAATCCAGTGATGTTCCAACCGTGGGCGTCGGGGAAGGAACATTCCCGTCAATTAAAACTACTTTGAATAATATGGGAATTGGCGAGGCTGAGTTTGTTAAAGCTTGCGACGCAACTTTCAAACAGGGAATTCGCTTTAACAACTGGGCAAAAAATCCAGACCTTCACCCAGAAGATTACTATCAACATTTGTTTGACCCATCACACCAGATGCGGGGGCAATTTAGTCTGGCGCCTTATTGGGCCCAAGGCGGTAATGGTGAAGTTTCCTACTCTGAATCGGTAACATTGCAACATGCGAATTGCGAACGAGCTCTCGGTCCCAAAGTTAGCGGAGATCAGGCCTATTTCGGGGGGTTCCAATACGCCTATCACTTGGATGCGGGGAAACTCGCATCATTTTTAAAATCCAAAGCTATAGCGCTGGGCGTTGAGCATATTGTGGGCACAATTGAAAGTGTTCAGCAAAGCATAACAGGTGATATAACGTCTGTTACCCTGATGAATGACAAGACGATAGAGGCTGACCTTTTCATAGATTGCACGGGGTTTGCTGCGCTGCTTATTGGCAAGACATTGGGCGAGGACGTCATGCCGGTTGATGATACTCTCTTTGTTGATCGGGCTATGACTGTTCAGCTACCTTATAGCCATGACCACGCACCTATCCCAAGCACGACAATTTCCACGGCGCATGAGGCAGGGTGGACATGGGATATCGGCCTGCGACATAGGCGCGGGATCGGGTATGTCTATTCAAGTTCGCATTCAAGTGATGAGCGGGCTGCGGAAGTATTGCGCAATTACCTACAAACTACTGATGATGCCGACTTTAACATCATCCCTATGAAAACCGGATATAGAAAGCAGGCGTGGGTCAAAAATTGTGTAGCGATTGGTCTATCCGGAGGCTTTTTAGAGCCGCTGGAGGCAACAGGGGTCATTTTTATTGAAGCGGCACTTCGGCTCCTAACCCAGTACTTCCCTCGCGCCGGGAACATGGATGTTTTAGCTCGCCATTTTAATGAAGCATTGGATGTTCGATACCAAAACGCAATCTCGTTTCTCAAATTGCATTATTGCATAAGCCAACGCAAAGACAATGACTTTTGGACCGATAACCGCGTACTGAGTTCAATACCGGTAAGCTTGCAGCAAAAACTGACTATCTGGCAACACAGATTTCCGCATAGGTTTGATTTTAATCTAGGCCACGAAACTTTTGGAGTAGACAGTCATAGTTATGTGCTCTTGGGTATGGGATTTAAACCTGATATTATGGCTAGCCTGTCGGCATTCCCCCATAAGGAAATGGCAAGACGTCATTTTAAACTTCTACGAAATGCCACCAATGAGGCGACGTCGGCAATGATGAGTCATCGCAATCTCATAGAAGGAGTACATAATGGAAGCATTGATTTCGTCTAACTTTGTATGGGGAATAACATTGTCCCGTTCGCACAAATATGCCAAATTATTGTAACATCTAAACGGGAAGAAATAATGTTTGTTCGCAGATTTTTTGGACTTATAATTGGGGTAGGTATTTTCGTCAGTTTCTCACAAGCCTTTGCATTGGATAATGTTGAGCGCGAGATTGTTAAGTGTCGCGCAAATGCTGATTCCGTGGCGCAGCAAGTTACATGTCTCGAAGAGGCTCTGCGCAGAATGGTCGAAAATACAGGTGAACCGGACTGGGCAAGTGCTGTAGCTCCGCCTCCAGATGTTGATACAGCTATTGGGACGACACCACCGCCTTTCTCTAATTCTACGGCTCGTGGCATTGGCGCGGAGCAGATTCCATCTAATCGAGAAATTTCGAGAGCGGCCCAAAGTAAAATCAAAGAACAATCGGTGGTGGCTGATTTTGCCTACAATCAAAGTGATCGCCTTATTTTGGTCCTTAGCAATGGCCAAGTTTGGAAACAACGGACAGGGGATTTAAATTACGTAAGGCTCAAAAGAGGTGATCGTCCCGCAGTCATAGTAAGACCGGGCACGTTATCTGGCTATCGCATGGAGTTTCCCGAGTTGGGCCAAACAATTATTGTCAGCCGTATTCAATAAATGATAACAAGGCAGTATTATTTTGCCATGTCCTCATTTTACCACGTCCAACTCTGCCTTCAACTCCTGCCCTATTCTTGCCGCCTGCCGTGCCCGTATCGCCGCTTTCACCTCGGGGAGGTTGCGGATTTCGCTTAAGACTGCGATATCTTCGCCGATTGCAACGGAGCCGCCAAATATCTCTTCGATTTGCTCACTTGGGGATTTGGCGCGCGGGAAGCGTTTGATGTGGACTTTGGCATCGGCGTCAATATCGGCCAGCGCTTTGGCGATTTCGACGGCTTTTAGGAAACCGCCTAACTCGTCGACAAGGCCGATCTCTTTGGCTTGCGCGCCTGTCCAGACGCGGCCTTTGGCGATGTCTTTGACGCGGGAGAGCGGGATGTCCCGTCCTTCGGCGACGCGCGTGGTGAAATCCCCATAGATATCTTCAAGCTGCCCGCGATATGCGGCGCGCTGGCTTTGGTTAAACGGCGCGTCGGCGGAATAGGCCCCAGCGTAATCGCCGCCAATGGTGATGCCGTCAATATTATAGCCGATCTTGGCAAAACTGTCCTCAAAGGCGATTTTTCCGCCAAAGACGCCGATGGAGCCAGTGATAGTTTCGGGCAGGGCGACGATTTTATCTGCGTTTGCCGAGACGTAATAGCCGCCGGAGGCCGCATATTGGCCCATGCTGATGATGACGGGTTTGCCGACTTCTTTGGCCCGGGCAACGGCGTCGTGGATCTGGTCTGACGCCGCAGGGGAGCCGCCGGGAGAGCTAACCCGGAAGATAATGGCTTTCACGCCTTTGTCCTTGGCAGCATCGTCAAAGGCTTTGGCGAGCGTATCGCCGCCCATAGAGAGGGCGTTTGAAAAAGGATTGCTGCCATCGGCCGACTCTCCTGTGAGGACAGCGCCTTGTCCGCCGATAAAGGCGATAGTGTCACTGCCGAAATTTTGTTCAGGGGTATAGCCGTTAACGGATTTAAACTTGATTTTATCCCCGCCGGCCTTTTTGCGGGCATAGTTGCGGGCTTCTTCGACATGGCCGAGCTTGTCGACCATTTTGGCCTGCAAAGCCGCTTCGGCGCTATGCGGCGCGGATTTTAAAACCGATGTGACTTTAATAATAGAGAGGCTTCGGTCTTCTGCTATTTGCCCAACCGTATTATCAAAGAGTGACGTCAGGTAAGATGTTGCGGCTTCGCGGTGAGCCTCTGTATAGCCTTTTTGCGTATATGTATTTACGGCGTTTTTATATTCATAAAACTGCTCGAATTGAGGCTGGGCTTCGATTTTTTCAAAGACGCCGCCGTAAAATTCTGTTTCGGAGCGAAATCCGGCAACAGCAAATCCGGTCGTGTCCTGCATCCAAATTTCATCCGAGGCCGAGACCGCATGATAAGGCGTCAGGCTTGTGCTCTCAAAACCCTGAGCATGAGTGATGACAAATTTTCCGCTGGATTTGAAATCCAGTATAGCTAAACGAATCTCCTCGGCGCTGGCCGGAACCATGCCGTATTCATTAGCGCGAATAAAAAGCCCCTTAATCGAATCATCTTCTTTGGCACTGTGAAGCGCACGGGCCGTGCCAACAACGGAGGGCGCGGGGCTGCCAAACAGGCTGCCTCCGGAGCTATGATCGCGCAAGCTCTGTCTTAAATCCATGGTCAGGACATAGCTGTCTTTGGGTTGTAGGGCGCTGCTAATGCCGCCAATGATCCCGAAAAAAGCAAAGATCAAAAACAGCACTAAGAAGAAACCGAAAATACCAACGATTGTGCCGAAAACGGTACCAAAAAAATGACGCATGTGGCTGTCCTTGTTATTATGGCGCGGATAGTGCGCCTAAATTCATTCTGCTTCATTACACACTATCGCGACCCGAAAGGAAAGCAATTTGTTGATAAACGATAATATTTTTGCACATAGCTTCGCTAGCACCGGCTTGAATTTTTGACTGACCTCACCCGCAAATACTCGTTGCAATTCCAGAGGCTAAGGGATAGAAACCGCGCTTCATCAGGTCCTTATAATATTGGGGCGTAGCCAAGCGGTAAGGCATCGGGTTTTGATCCCGTGATCGTTGGTTCGAATCCAGCCGCCCCAACCACCTGATATCCCTGCTATGACTTAGGTTAATGTGCCCCGGCCTTGCGCGTCTCGCGCGAATATGATACATTATAACAAATATGGCGAACGGCATAAAAAATATTTAAAAAAATCTTGCTTTGTTGCCGCGCTAATGATTGATTAACTTTTCCGGCCCGTGTAAGCGAGCCAGAAGAATAATACAGGCACTGCCAAATGTGCCGTAACTCTGTTGGAGGACGTGAGTGGTGAAGACTTCCATCGCCCAAAAGGCGATTGCTAAATCGGCAATCACATTGGCTCTTATTTGCGCCGTAAGTCAGGTCAGCTATTCGCAAGATGCTGATGCACGGGCTGTTCAATATAGTTCTGTGTTGCAAGAAATCTCCAATACGAAATTGGCGATTACCCAGAAGCAAGCTTATATCAATACTCAGGAAAAACATATTGCATCGCTGCGCGCGCAGATTAAATCCGTTGACGCTACCAAGAAGACTGTCGCGCCTATGTTGGCGAAAATGGCCAGTGCCATTGAGGACGAAATTAATACCGACATTCCTTTTAAAGTCGCCGAGCGTTTCAATCGCCTCGAAGATTTCAAAGAAGTTCTGGCTGATAAAGACGCGGCTCCGGGCGAGCAAATGCGTAAGGCGCTGAATATATATGATATCGAAGTCGGCTACGGTAATTCCGTATCTGCCTATCCCGGAAATCACCCCAAAAATGCCGGCACGCGCTATGCGGCCTGCGAGGCCGATGCTGCGTCGAAAGCCTGCGGCCTGACGGACGATATGGGAAAGAATATGAAAGCAGGCGCCACCCTTAGCGATCTTAAGAACGAGATCATGGATGGGAATTATTTGCATTATGGCCGTTTGGCGCTTGTCTATTTGCAATTTGATAGCTCAGAGGCTTGGCGCTGGGATAAAGAGGCTAAAGATTGGACTGAAATGTCCGGCGGAGATGTCTTGAATGTGCGCCGGGCGGTTCGTATTGCGCGCGGCGAATCAGCGCCGGGCGTTGTTACAGCGCCTCTTGTGATATCGGAATAGGGTATGAAATCGATGGATAGTCCGTCGATTTTTATTGGAATAAACGAAAGCAAACTTGGAAGGATACCATGTTAAAATCTTCAATTGCCAAGCGTTTGATGCTGGCCTCGGCTGCGGGGCTCTTAATGAGCCTGCCTGCGTCTGCTCAGCTCGAAAGCGCGCTTAGAACTGCGACCTCGTCAACATCGGCAAGCGCGGCCTCGCAGCAGCGCGTTGAGCGTCTGGATGACGAGGCGGATCAGATGGTGCGGGAATATCGCGCCGTTTTGCAGCAAAAAGACAATATCAAGCTCTTTGTGGCCCAGCAGGATATTTTCCTGCAGTCGCAAAATGCCGAGATTGCCAGTCTTAAACGTCAGTTGGGAACCGTTGAACAAATCAAACAGGGCATGTCGCCAATGATGCTGAAAATGGCAGTCGCGATTGAGGATTCGATCGAAGCCGATATGCCGTTTAATTTGGCAGAGCGCCGGGCTCGTATTGAGCGTATGAAAAACACCTTGGCGGATCCGGATGTGTCTCCGGCTGAACAATATCGGCAAGTGCTGAACGCATTTAAGATCGAAGTGTCTTATGGTCAGGGTATTGACAGTTATGAGGGCACGCATCCGACAAAGCCTGGTAATGTGGTCAACTTTTTACGTTTTGGCCGTGTCGCCCTTGTCTATATGACCAAAGATGAAAGCGAAATCGCGCGGTATAATCTTGGCACGAATAGCTGGGATGTTCTTAGCGGCGCTGACGGGCTTGGCATGCGCCAAGCTATTCGTATCGCTAAAGGTGAAGCGGCTCCGGGCATTATTTTTGCGCCCGTGACGATATCAAATTAGGTAGAGGGAAATTACAATGAGTAACACTATGAAATTCTTTACAAAAACAACGGCGGCCATTGTCGGCGGCGCAATCATGCTAACGGCGATGCCGGCGGCGGCGCAAGTCACGTCCGTGAGCGATCTTCTCAACAAAGTTCGTCAGGATTCGGCTAAGACCGAAGCGGCAAATCGCGACCGCGAGGCGAAATTTCGCCAGCGCCGTGACCAGCAATCCGGGCTACTCAGCTCTGCTCGGGGTGAATTGGGCACATTGGAGCGCAAAGCGGCTTCCGTGCAAAGTAACTTTGATTCAAACCAGCGCACGATTGACCGTCTTGAGGGCGAGCTTCGTGCCGCGCAGGGCGATTTTGGCGAAGTGTTTGGCTTGGCCCGTTCAAAAGCGGGTGAATTTAAAGCCATTTTGGACAATTCAATGATTACAGCGGAATATCCAACGCGCGGCGAGGTCTTGGGCCGCGTCGCGGACGCAAAGGCTCTGCCGAGTTCTGAAGATTTGAATGCGATTTGGCAGACTATGCTTCAGGAAATTAAAGCTCAGCGTCAGGTTTCGACATTTAATGCGCCTGTGGCCAATGTAAATGACGGCGCCGAACAAGCGGTTACGCGTGTTGGGCCCTTTGCTATCTTTACAAAAAGCGGCGCTAATTTCCTCGGCTATTCAGCCCCGTCTGAGGAAGGCGATACGCTTCTCCTCGCTAAATTACCAAAACAGCCGGGCGGCGCGATTTCATCTGCGGCCTCTAAAGTTACTGGCGCTGCGAGCGGTTCAATGGTCTATGCGCCGATTGACCCAACACGCGGCGAGCTTTTGAAATCTTTCGAGCGCGTGCCGGATACAGGTGAGCGTATCGCGCAAGGCGGAACCATCGGTAAAATCATTCTGTTTTTGATGGGTATTGGCGTTCTGTTCGGTGTTCTGAATATTATCCGTCTTTTCCTCGCGAAAATGGCGATCAATGGCCAAAAACGCAAAGCGCAGGCTTCTAAGTCCAACGCTCTGGGCCGTATCATGATGGCTTATGATGGCGCCAAGAATAAGGACGCAGATACAGTCGAGCTTAAACTCGATGAAGCGATCCTTCGCGAATCGCCTAAGTTTGAATTTGGTCTGAACTTCCTCAAACTGGCGGCCGGTATTGCGCCGCTCCTCGGCCTACTCGGCACGGTTACAGGTATGATCAAGACCTTCCAAGCTATGATGATCTACGGCACAGGCGATCCACAATTGATGGCCGGCGGTATTTCAGAGGCGCTTGTGACGACCATGTTGGGCCTGATTGCGGCTATCCCGCTGCTCATCCTGCACAGCTTCTGTTCCTCACTGGCTCGCTCTATTCAGGGCACGCTTGAAGAGCAGTCTGCCGGTATCGTGGCTCGCCACGTTGAAAGCCGCGGCGTTTAATCAAGGCTTGATGAAAGAAAGGGTCAGATTATGAACCCCATTAATGTCTATAACGGCCTCCAGGAGTTTCTGGGGGTCGGCGGGACGGTTCTCTTCGTCATTATGATCGTAACATTTGCGCTCTGGACCTTTATTCTTGAACGCTTTGCTTATTATCTCTTTGCGCATAAGCCGACAAAGGCCCGTCTCAAGAATGAATGGAATGCCCGCACGGACAAATCCTCTTGGAGAGCTATGGCTGTCCGCGATGAATTAGTCTCGCAAGTCAAAGAACGTACCGACACTAATGTCGGTATCATCAAGACTTTGGTGGCGCTTTTGCCGCTTTTGGGCTTGCTCGGAACGGTCACTGGTATGATCGAGGTGTTTGACGTGATGGCTTTGTCCGGATCGTCCAATGCGCGGTTGATGGCCGGGGGCGTGTTCAAAGCGACGATCCCGACAATGGCTGGGATGACAGCGGCGCTGTCAGGACTTTATTTTTCAACGGTCATGCCGCGCTGGGGTCAACGTGAAACCGCGCGCTTTGCCGACGAATTACAGATAGGATAAATCATGCGCGAGTTTTCATCATGAGACGGGGACGTAAAAAAACCGGAGGCGATGACGCCGAAGTCGATATGACGCCGATGCTCGACATCGTGTTTATCATGCTGATCTTCTTTATCGTCACAGCGACATTTCTGGACGAGAAGGGCGTTGATTTGACCCAGCCGCCGCCGCCGCCGGATACGGATATTCCGACAAAATCCACACCGGCGATTACCGTCTATGTTGATGCGCGTAATCAATGCTCTGTTGATGGCGGCCGAACGGGCTGTGACCGTGTGGCTCTGCGGGTGGAGCGGCTGCTTGCCGATAAACCCGGTGCCAGCGTCATCTTGCGGATGGATGAAAGCTCAAAACATGAGTTGTTAGTCACGCTGAAAGATCAGCTTGACGTCAAGGGGCTGGCTTCAAAAATTGAAATTTTGAGAAATCAAGGCCTCTAACGGCTTTTGCCTCTTGAATTCAAAATTATTTTGTGATAAGGTAACATTATGGCAAGACGTAGAAATAATAATATCGAGGATGACGATACAGAACTCAACATGACACCGATGCTCGATGTCGTGTTTATTTTGCTGATTTTCTTCATCGTGACCTCGGTATTTGTGAAAACGCCGGGTATTGATCCGTTCAAACCCGAAGCCGATACGACGCGGACGTGGGCGCCGGGTATTCTCATTGCGATTAATGCGAATAACGAGGTTTGGATTGATAAACGGCCTTATGATTTGGATGAAATCCGCCCGCTTATTTTAGCCATGCGCGACGAAAACCCCAAGGCTGTGGCGATTATCAATGCTGATAAAGACGCCGAAGTCGGCGTGGTTATGTCGGTTCAGGAAATGATGCAGGATTTGGGTATCACCACCCGCGTCGGCACGAAATAGGAAGCCATTATGGGAAATATAGTCAGATGGTTGATCGGCATTCCGCTCGCGGCTCTTGTCACAGTTGGTATTTTTATGCTGATGATGCGGCTCATTGCCGCCGAATTTAAGCCGGCAGAAAAACTGGAATCTGCCTCGTTTGAAATTAATCCGACGGTTGAAGACATTAAAGTCATCAAGCGCGAGACCAAGGTTGATAAAGTCAAAAAAGTGATTACGCCGCCGCCGCCGCCGCAAATCGAGCGTCAACAGGCTGCCAAGCCGCAAGAACGGATTGCTTCGCTGGAAGGCGCGATCCCTGAATTTGAAGCGCCTAAAATTGACAAGCAGAATTTCAAAATCGCGGTCAGTGACCGCGACGCGCAGCCGCTCGTGCGGATCCCGCCAATCATGCCGCCGCGCGCCGAGAAATCCGGCCATTGCAAAGTGCGGTTTGACGTGAGCCCGGAAGGCGCGCCGTTTAACGTATCGGCGACCTATTGCACGCAAAGTCTTTTTTCGCGTGCGACGATTAAATCCGTCCAAAAGTGGAAATATAATCCAAAGATTGTGGATGGCCGTTCTGTGTCGCGTTCCGGCGTGGAAAGCAGGATAACTTTCAGGCTAACGGATGAGCGCGGAAAAATTATTCCGGAATAATTCGGAACACGAATAAGCGCTTCAGCGCATAGGCTTTCAAGGAGATGCTTGAAGGGCTCAATGAAGAAAACGGAGACTATGATGCCTCTTTATGGACGAACATCATCCCTAAAAAAACTTGTTGGCATAAGTGCGCTTGCCTTATTGGCTGTCGGGTTTATCGGCGAAATCGCGTCTGATACAGCCTTTGCCCAACGCCGGAATAAACAAGCCCCTGCGCCGGCAGAAGGTCGGCAATTCTCGGCTAAAGCCGGCGAGGCTGTGAATGCGGCTTTGCAATTGATCAATTCAAACCAGCACAGCGCCGCTTTGTCTCAACTCGGCAATGTTTTGGCGATGCCTGATTTGAATCCTTATGAACGCTCAATGGTTTATCAAATGCAGGGCTCAAGCTATTATGAGCTTAACCAATATGGCCCGGCCATTGGTGGTTTTCAAAATGCGATTAATGCCGGCGGTTTTTTGCCTCATGAGGCGGATGCGCTTCGCGTGAGTATTGCCCAATTGATGATTGCCAATGGGCAATATGCCGAGGGCGCGCAGGCTCTGGAGAGTTACCTCAACCGGGGCGGTCAGCAAAAACCGCAATATATCGAAATGTTGACCCAGGCTTGGGTGCAGTCCGAAAATTACGCCCGCGCTCTGCCATGGGCGCAAAAGTGGTTTGATCAAGCCAATCCCAAAGAACGCAAACATTTCGACCTGATGAACTTCCTCTACAATAATCTGGGCCAGCAAGGTAAACAGGCTGACATCGTTAAACAGATGATTAACCGCTGGCCTGAAGATAAGACGCTTTGGGAAGCGTGGGCATCGATGCTGGCCAATGGCGGGCGCGAGCAAGAAGCCTTTGAAGTGACCAAAATGCTTTATCTTGGCGGCGCTCTGAATTCTGAGCAGGATTTGATGAAGGTTGTTCAATATTACAGCTTTTACGACATGCCTTATCAAGCCGCAGAAATTCTCGAAAAAGAAATGAATGCAAACCGGATTAGCCGTTCGTCGGATAAAATGGTGCAACTGTCCTCACTCTTCCGTCAAGCACGCGAATATAAGCGCGCAATTCCGGTTTTGGAAAGCGCGGCGGCTAGTTCGGGCCGTGCCAAGCTGTATGCAGATTTAGGCGAAGCTCTTTATAATGAAGGCCAATGTGTCAAAGCCGAGACGGCGTTTAAAAGCGCTATCAATAAGGGCTATGACGCCGGTAAATCCTGGATGTTAATTGCGACATGCCGTTATGAGGATACGCAAAAGCAAGAGCGGATTAATTGCAAAATGACCGAAGCGCAGAAATCTGCAGCGCCGATCACCAAAGCCCGCGAAAATGCGATAGCTGCCTTTAGCCAAGTGCCAAGTTCGTCCAAAGAAGGCCGTAATTCCAAGAAGTGGATTTCTTTCATTAAAGCCGAAGGCCAAGCGGTGGATCGCCGTTGCGAGTTCGAGCGCTCTGTCGAGAAAGAGCTGTGCTACCAGATGATCAAACAAGGGTATGACGCCGAAGTCTTTGTCGGCGAGTTCAAAGTGGACGATCCGAAATGTATGAAATTTAAGCCGGAATATGACAGCAAATTCCGCGTCAGAGTTGTTGCTGATAAGTAGTATTTTGCTGCTACAGCCTTAATATAAAAGCCCGCCCAAGGCTTGTGCTTTGGGCGGGCTTCTTTTTACTTAAAAATACTTATGTTATAGTATTGCATTTATAATTTTATATGTTATAATATAACTATAATGTGGGAGGACAAGATATGACACTTAAACGATATATACCGAGCGCAGTTCTGGCTTTTGGCGTCACCTGCGGGCTCGGTATTTTTATGGCCGTGATGATAAGGGCGGAATTTACGCCGCAGGAAAAAGCAGAAACTCTCGGTTTTGACATAAACCCGGTGGAGCCGGATATTCCTGAGCCGCCGGGCCGTAAGGCTCCGGCATTAATGGAAAAGGTGGAAACACCGCCTGCGCCGCCGCAAATCGATAAAGGGACAACAGAAAAAGTAAAAGTGCCTCCCAAAACTCTTGAGGGGAATCCAAATGTATTCGATCCAGAAATCATTCTTGTGGCCGGCCCTGCTATGATTCCTATAGACCGCAATGTGCAGCCTATCTTTCGTATAGCCCCGCAAATGCCGCTTCGCGCTGAGCGTTCCGGTCATTGTAAGGTGCGTTTTGATGTCACTGGCCAAGGCGTGCCCATGAACGTGAAAGCCAGCTATTGTTCGCAGTCTCTCTTCTTGCGCCCGACGATAAAATCTGTGCAGAAATGGAAGTTTAATCCGCGTATAAAAGACGGGTTTCCCGTAGCTATGACGGGATTAACGAACATTGTTCGTTTCCAATTACAGGATGAACGCGGCAAGCTCATCCCTGAATAGATTAGGCTTGCTTGGCCACGCTCACGGCAAAAGCATATTCGAGCGCTGTTTCCTTGAGCGCATCATAGCGCCCCGATTCGCCTTGATGTCCGGCGTCCATATTGACCTTAAGCAGGATAGGGGCCGGGCCGGTCTGGTGATCGCGGAGTTTCGCCGCCCATTTGGCCGGTTCCCAATAGGTGACGCGCGGGTCGGTTAATCCCGCCGTAATCAGCACGGGCGGAAATGCGGCTTCGCTCACATTGTCATAGGGCGAATAGCTTTCGATCATCTCGTAAGCTTCTATATCTTCCAGAGGATTTCCCCATTCCGGCCATTCAGGCGGCGTGAGGGGGAGGGTGTCATCGGACATGGTGTTGAGTACATCAACGAATGGCACAGCGGCGATGATGCCGCCAAAAAGCTGCGGGTCTTGGTTGAGCGCCGCGCCGACCAGCAGCCCGCCTGCTGAGCCGCCATGGGCTATAACTTTGCCGCGGGACGAATATCCGAAATCACAGAGCGCCCGCCCCGTATCGATAAAATCATTAAAGGTATTGGCTTTCTTCTCCAGCTTACCGTCGAGATACCATTGATAGCCTTTGGCCATACCGCCGCGAATATGGGCAATGGCATAGACAAAACCGCGGTCAATAAGCGAGAGAATAGAGGTGCGAAACCCTGCCGGGATACTGATGCCGTAAGAGCCGTAACCATAAAGCAGCAGCGGAGCTTTGCCGTTTTTCTCAAGGCCTGTTTTATAGAGCAATGTCACAGGAACTTCGGCCCCGTCCCGCGCTGTAATCGTGATGCGTTCACAATGATAATCGGCAGGTTCATGGCCGCTTGGAACCTCTTGTGTTTGCCGCAAAATACGCTCGCGCGTGTCCATATTATAGTCGAAAATCCGGCGCGACGTCGTCGGGGAAGAATAGGCAAAGCGCAGTGTGTCCGTGTCATATTCATAGCCGCCCATCAGGCCGAGCGCATAAGCGGTCTCGTCAAAGGTGATGTCATGCTCTGTTCCATCCCGCATATCGCGAATGATGATACGGGGCAGAGCATTTTCGCGCACAAGCCGGACAAGGAAATGCTTATAGGTCTCTATACCGATGATGAGCGTGCCGGATTGATGGGGTAGGAAAGCCTCCCAATTCTCATCGGAAGAATTGTCTTCGCGGGCGCGCATGATCTGAAAATCCGTTGCGCCGTGGGCATTGGTCAGAATGTAGAAATAGCCGCCTTGATCATGCAGGCTATATTCACGGCCCTCTTGGCGCGGGGAAACGCATTGCGGTTTTGCCTCCGGCTTATCAGCCGGGATAAGCCATATTTCGGATGTTGTATGGTTATGGGCGCTGATCTCTATATAATTCCCGCTATCGCTCTCGCCGACCGAGACGAAAAAGCCGGGGTCGCTTTCCTCATAGATCAATTGCGCAATGCTTTTCGCGTCATGGATATTTTTGGCAAAAACCGCATAAGGCCTCTGGTTTTCATCGCGTTCTACCCAAACCAAGGTTTCGCTGTCTTTGGCCCATTGTAAAGCGCCTGCGCTTTTGGTGATACCTACCGGCTTGGCGGTGCCGTCCATGGCTTTGAGGAAAACTTCATAATTTTCCGCGCCCGTAACGTCCACCGCATAGGCCAGCCAATTCTGGTCAAGGCTATGGGCGGCGCTGCCGAGATCAAAATAGGCCGGATGATCTTTGGAGAGAGCCTCTGCATCGAGAATTGTTACAGGGTCGCCTGCCGGCATTTTCGTTGCGGGATTGACAGCCACGCGCTCATATAAGCCATGCTGGTCACCTTTGCGGTAGCGGTGATTATAGGCATAAGCACCATCGGGAGAGGGGACGCCGGAGGCATCAGGTTTCAGCCGTCCTTTCATCTCTTCAAAGATGGTGTCTTTCAGCGGCGACAGGTCTTTCATCACCGAAGCGGAATAGGCGTTCTCGGCCTCAAGGTGCTTGCGGATATCTCCGTCCAAGAGCGAGGCATCGCGCATCATAGCGTGCCAGTTCTCGTCCTTCATCCAAGCATAATCATCCGTGCGGCTCTTGCCGAGCTGCTCGGTCATCTTTGGTATTTTTTGCGCGGTAGGCGCTTTAAGCCCTGTCTTTAAGGTGGGTATCATGGCCGCGTTCTAGGCGCGGGCCTGTCCAAGGTAAAGCCGTTTCATTTGCTCGGCATCAGCTCCATCGCCGCAATGACCATCGCCTCGGTTCCCAATTTGATGGAGGGTTCAGGCTCGATTTTGAAGAAAGGCGAGTGGTGCGAGGGAGCATCCGCAAGCTTTTTCTCGGGCGTGCCGCCAACTGAGAAATACACCCCTTTTACGCCTAGCTCCGGCGTGACGAAATAGGCAAAATCCTCCGCGCCCATGCCTTGGCGGGGTTGGCTGTAAAGAACTCCTTCGGGTAAGTGCTGTTCGAAGGCCGCCTGAATACGGGTGGCTGTCGGCGTGTGATTAATCGTCGGCGGCGTTGTCTCGGTTTTCGACCGTATCACTTCAGGAAGCTTATCATCGGGAACTCCTAGAGATATCGCGACGCCTTTCGCCACGCGGTCAATTCCGTCGAGCAGTTTCTCCCGCGTGTCAGGATTGTCGGAGCGTACAGTAATCTGCATATCGACGCGGTTGCCGATGATGTTGTGCTTTGTCCCGCCGTGAATGGCGCCGACCGTGATAACGCCGGGCTCAAGCGGCGCGATGGAGCGCGCGACAATAGATTGCAGGGAGACAACGATTTGAGAGGCGACGAGGACAGGGTCAACTCCGCGGTGCGGCGAGGCCCCATGTGCGCCGACACCGTGGACGATGATATCAACGCTGTCCGAACTGGAGGCTGTGACGTCGAGCGGGAGCTCAATCCGGCCTGTTGGCGTGTCGGCGGAGACATGAAAAGCGAGGGCAAAATCGGGTTTGGGGAAGCGCTTATAAAGCCCGTCTTCGAGCATAGCCCGCGCGCCTGAAATCCGCTCTTCGGCGGGCTGTCCAATGAGCACCAAAGTGCCGGACCAGTCATCCTTACGCGCCGCCATTTGCCGCGCCGCGCCGACGAGGGAGGTAATATGAACGTCATGACCGCAAGCATGCATGACGGGCTTTTCCTTGCCGTCAATATCGACCTGCATAGCGGTGGAGCTATAGGGCACGCCGCTATCTTCTTTGACGGGAAGGCCGTCCATATCCGCACGGAGCATCACAGTAGGGCCGGAGCCGTTTTTCATTACGGCGACCATACCCGTTTGGCCAACGCCTTGGGTAACATCATAGCCAAGCGCGCTGATTTCAGCGCCTAACCGCTTCGCGGTCTCAAATTCTTTGAAAGAGAGCTCAGGATTGGTATGGAAGTGCTTGAACAGGCTTGCCAGATTCCGGTCGTAATCAGCAGCAATGTCTTCGCGAAGGTTGTCATGAGCGAAAGCGGGAGTTGTCAGGGCGGCGCCAAAAGCCAATATTAGGGCGGTAGTTTTGAGTATCATGTCTCTCTCCATCGTCTTTGAAGAATGATAGGGCGCTTATTGCGGGAGGTAAAGCGCCGCATTTCCTTAGCATTCAGTCACTCTTGGTTAACTGTCTGTGACTAAACTTGCCGCAACTCGATTAGGAAATGTGATTATGCAGGCGCAGGAAGCCCTTGAATTGGCCAATAATGCAGCCATTGGCGTGGCTGTGCCGGAATATTCCGTGCGCCGTCAACTAGCGAAACGTCTCTCCGACGTTATTTGTATTCCGGCTAGCCACTTAACCCCCCAAGAGCGCCATATGGCGGGCGATGTTTTGGTTGAATTGCTCCGCGATGCGGATTTAGATTTGCGCGAGAGCGTGGCTAAGCGGCTCGTCATGCTTAATGAAGCGCCGCGCACAATCCTCGTCATACTTGCCAAAGATAAGATAAACGTCGCGCGCCATGTTCTTGAGAACTCAAAGAGTCTTTCCGATTCAGATATGATCCAGATCATCCACAAAGTTTCCGGTGAGCACCGCAAGGTTATCGCCCAGCGCCGTAAGGTCGCCGATTCTGTTGTCGATATCTTGGTGCAATTCCTAGAAGAAGATGTTGTCGAAACATTGCTGAAAAATAAAGGCGCGAATTTCTCTGAAACAGCACTACAGCGTATTTTGACGGTTTCGCGCAGTCATCAAAACTATGTCACGCTCTTAATAAAGCGGCTTGAGCTCCGCCCGTCTCATGGCCTGACGATGTTCTGGTGGGCGAATGCCGCTAACCGTAAGAAAATCCTTCACCGTTTTGCTGTCACGCGGCAGGTGTTGCAGGAAAGCTGTCAGGATCTATTCCCCAAAGCGGCGGCTGAAGGGTGGTCAGATGCAGGCGTGCGTAAGGCCTTGCAATTTGTAGAACGCCGCCAGCGCAATCGCGCGGCTATTGACCGAAGTGAATACGAATCGCTCGAAGGGGCTGTTGACGCGGCGATTGAGCCGGGGCTGACCCGCAAGATTACAGAAGAAATTTCCTATATTGCGGGCATCAAGCCTGCGACGGGCGCGCAAATTCTAACCGATAAAGGCGGGGAGGCGATTGCCATACTCTGCAAAGCGCCGGGCCTTGGTCGCGACTATATTGAGAAATTTTGGCGAACCATGAAACGCCCCGTGCATGACGTGGACGGCTCTATCCACCCCGATTTGGCCCGCGTGATCGAAACCTATGACGTGATCTCGACGGACAAAGCCCAGACTGTGTTGCGCTATTGGAATTGGTCGCTGACGGCTTCGCTCAATGCTGATGTGCTTCGCCATATTAAAGACGGGGTTATCCCGCGCGAGGAAGATTACGGCGCGGCGGCGATAACAGCGGCGCTCGTCTTCGGCCATCGCGGCGGTTGATTTTAGCCGGATAAAGCGGTTCTAAATATTTTCATCTAGCTATGTCGATTCTGTTATAATCCATTCGTCTTGTATATAGAGGGCCATGAAGGCCCTTATCATTCATAGGAGATGAAAAATGCAGTATATTTGTTTGATCTATTCAGATGAGGCCTCAGGCCCTCGGCCCGGAACGCCCGAATTTGGCCCTTATATGCAAGCCTATCAGGAATTCACGGCGCGTATTCAGGCAGACGGTGTGTTTGTGGCGGGTGATGCTTTGCAGCCTAGTGCCGCGGCCACAACCGTTAGCTTGGAAACCGGAAAGGCGGTTATGACAGACGGGCCATTTGCCGAGACCAAAGAACAGCTTGGCGGATATTACCTTCTGGACTGTGACAATCTGGATTCTGCCTTGGACTATGCGGCGATGATTCCGACAGCAAAGCATGGGCGTGTTGAAGTGCGCCCTGTGATGGTTTTTGATTAACCACGCTTGACCGCAAACTTTAAGCCATGTTGCCACCATTCACACTTGAACACTCAATTGATAGAATTGTTCGGGAAGAATGGGGGCGCATTTTGGCAAGCATTACTAAATCTTGCGGAGATTTACAGCTTGCTGAAGACAGCCTCCAAGATGCGGTAGAGGCGGCGCTGATAGGCTGGCAAGAAAAGGGCCTGCCAAAATCACCTGCGGCTTGGCTGATCACGACGGCGCGGCGAAAAACAATAGACCGCCTTCGCCGAAGGCAGAGTTTTGTAAAAAAACAAGCGGAAATTTCTTATTTGGCAGACTTGGAAAGCCAATTCCAGGAGTCTGATACGCCAATGGAAATTCCGGATAAACGCCTTGAGTTAATCTTCACCTGTTGTCACCCAAGTTTGGCGGATAAGACTAAAGTAGCTTTGACATTACGCACCGTTGGCGGCTTGACGACAGATGAAATTGCCAAGGCCTTTTTGGACAAACCACAAACGATTGCGCAGCGTCTTGTGCGGGCAAAGAAGAAAATAAAACTGGCTGGAATTGCCTATGAAGTTCCGGGTAAAGATCAACTTTCGGGGCGGTTAAAGCATGTTTTAAGCACCATATACCTTGTTTTTAATGAGGGCTATGCGGCTTCGTCCGGGGAAAATCTCACGCGTGTGGATTTGATTGTTGAGGCCATTCGCATCGCCCGGATCACAGCTCACCTGATGCCGGATGAGGCCGAGGTTTCAGGCTTGCTTGCTTTAATGTTGCTGCATGATTCTCGCCGATTTGCGCGTCTTGATGCGGGGGGACGTATGGTGCCGCTGGAAAAACAAAACCGAGCGAAATGGGACAGTCACAAAATTGCCGAAGGCACAACGCTATTACATGAAACATTGTCTCGGCAAAAACTCGGCCCCTATCAAATACAAGCCTGTATCAGTGCGCTTCATGTGGAAGCGCCAAGCTGGGAACAGACGGATTGGCCGCAAATCGCGGCTCTATATAATCTTCTTTATAGGGTTCAGCCCTCTCCGGTTATTCGCATCAATCAGGCTTTGGCGATTTCTTATGCAGAGTCTATTGAGGCCGCCCTTAAGATATTGGATGACGTGTCCAACCATACAAATATCATGCAGTATAAGTCCTATTATGTAGCTCGCGCCGACCTTATGGCTCGCGCCGGGCAGGCCGGGGAGGCGAAAAAGCTCTTGGAACAGGCCATCAATCTATCGGGTAATGATGTCGAACGTGATTTTTTGCTTGATAAAGCTAAGAATATTGAAAAACCCCGCCAAAACAAACCGAAGATATAATATTTCTCCATAGAATTTATCCCAAGAAAAAAGCTCACTAAATTTCGATTTAACTTTCGCTCTATTGCTTCGGCGTCTAAATATATCTTAATAATGATAAGAATCATAAGGTGGAGTGGCTTTTGATGCGTTTCGCATTCATCCTCATATTGGCTATGATCGCAACATGGTTGACCCTGTCAGGCTATTTCACGCCTATGCTGCTCACGCTCGGGGCTATCTCTATTGCTTTCGTTGTCTGGATGTGCGCGCGAATGGGGATTTTAGACCGCGAGACCGCGCCTTATCTGACGATGCCGCAAACCCTGTCTTATTTCGCTTGGCTATTTTCCGAGATTGTTAAAGCCAATGTTCAGGTTGTGCGCGCTGTGCTCAGCCCTGATCTGGAAATATCGCCGACATTGACAAAAATTCCTCTGCCGAGCGATTCAGATATCGCTCAAGCCAATTTTGCCAATTCTATTACTCTTACGCCGGGTACTGTCAGCGTAGAAATGCACGACGATCATATTCTTGTCCATGCCCTGCTCAAAGAGATGAGCAAACCTTCTGATTTTGCTGAAATGGGCGAGCGCGCGGCTTGGGCTGTTGGCGAGCCTATAGAAGGGGAAGATCGCTGATGGAGCACTTCCTTGGATATTTTAACCTCGCCGTGGCTTTTTTTCTGATTGTCAGCATGGCGATGATGCTTGGACGCTTGCTTGGCGGCCCGACGCTTTATGACCGGATTTTGGCAGTGAATTCCTTTGGCACCAAGACAATTTTATTTCTCTGCGTTTTTTGTTTTGTCATTAACCGTCCTGACGGGGTCGATATTGCGCTGCTTTATGCGCTGATGAATTTTATCGCGACCATTGCCGTGCTGAAATTCTTTAATTACCGGGCTTTGGATGTATCACTTAACGAGCGGGAGGCAGCCTATGATGATTGAGTTGATTCTCGCGGGAGCGCCCGATCACATTGCCGCCCAGCCTATTGATTGGCTTGGCATATTTCGCGCTGCTTTATCCTGCCTCTCCATCGCGGCGGGATTGTTCTTCGTTCTCGCGGGCACGCTCGGCGTTTTGCGCTTGCCGGATTTTTATACGCGGCTTCACGCGGCGGGCATGACCGATACGCTTGGCGCGGAACTGATCTTGCTCGGCTTGATTATCCAGTCGGGATTTACCCAGATGAGCCTGAAATTATTGCTTGTCGCCTTCTTTCTTTTACTGACCAGCCCGACGGCCACCCATGCTGTGGCCCATGCCGCCTATAAAGCCGGCCTGAAACCTATATTGGGGAAATACCGCGCGCCTGAACCGGAAAGTGAGGCAAAATAATGATCTCCGCCTCATTTGTTCCGCCGACCATTATTCTGGATATCGGCCTGATGGCTATTTTGGTCGTCGTCGCTTTCGCCGTAGTGCGGATCCGCAGCCTGTTTGCGATTGTGATGTTGCAAGGCGTTTATAGCCTTGTCTCTGCGGCTTGGTTCGTCTCGCTAGACGCAGTCGATGTAGCCTTTACCGAAGCGGCTGTCGGAGCCGGGGTTTCCACAGTGTTGATGCTCGCGGCGATGCTGCTTGCCGACCGAGAATCCAGTCCCGTTCCTGTTTCAAAACAAATAGCGCCGCTTCTTGTCGTAATCGTTGCGGGGCTCGCTATGTTCTATGCCATAGGCGACATGCCGGCTTATGGCGACGCAAATTCTGCGGCGAATAGCTATGTCGGCATGGACTATATGGAGCGCACGGCAGAAGAGATACATATTCCCAATGTCGTGACCGCGGTTTTGGCCAGCTATCGAGGCTATGATACATTTGGCGAAACCGTTGTGATTTTTGCGGCGGGCCTGGGCGTGCTTTTATTACTTGGCCTGAACGGTAATGCCGGACGCTGGAGCGCCTCTCCAAACGGCCAAAGGCTCTCTGCGCCATCAGCGCCTACGGCCGAAATACCTCATAAACCAGCCCCTAAAAAGAAACGCGGGCGGCCCAAAGGTTCCAAGAATCAGCCTCCCCGCAATCCTAAAAAAACAGGAGGACGTAATGCGTGATCCTCATGTCATCTTGCGGGTCGTCTCTAAGGCGCTTATCCCGCTTATCGCGCTCTTTGCCTTTTATGTGCAGTTCCACGGCGATTTCGGGCCCGGCGGAGGGTTCCAAGCTGGCGTAATTCTCGCGGCGTCTGTTATTCTCTACGCGCTTATTTTTGGTCTGGACGCTGCTAAAAAAGCCTTTCCGCCAAGCTGGGTTAGGTTCGGTATGACGCTAGGGGTTTTGCTTTATGGCGGGACGGGCGTTGTAACTTGGCTGCTCGGCGGCGAGTTTCTTAATTACGGCGTTCTCGCCCATGATCCTTCCCACGGCCAGCATTACGGTATTCTGGCGGTTGAGTTGGGCGTGCTGTGCACAGTCGCTTCGGTGATGGTTGCGATTTTTTACGCTTTTGGCTCGCGCCAACCTGAAACAGACGGGGAGAATTGGTAATGTTCTCGGTTCTGTTTGAGCAATATAATTATGCCATTGTTATCATCTTGATGATGACGGGATTATACGTTGTCTTTGCCAGCCGAAACTTGATCAAAAAATTGGTTGGCCTGTCAATTTTCCAAACATCTGTCTTTCTGCTTTATATTACAATTGGCAAGGTGGCGGGCGGACAGCCGCCTATTCTTGTAGATAGTCATGGCGGGGACCATGCCGCCGCGCATTCTGATGTCATTTACTCCAACCCGCTGCCGCATGTTCTTATTCTGACCGCGATTGTAGTGGGCGTCGCGACTTTGGCGATTGGCTTGGCTCTCGTTGTGCGTATCCGCGAGGTTTACGGCACGATTGAAGAAGACGCGATCAATGCGCTGGATTACCAATATAACCTAGAGGGTATTGAGGACTAATGGATTTACTCTCTTACTTTCCCGCTTGGATGTTGGAGCACGGCCCGGCGCTGATTATCGCCTTGCCTTTATTGCTCGGCGCAATCACGGCGATATTGCCTAACCGCACATGGGCGTGGTGGACGGCGCTGATTGTGACCTTGATCTGCGCGGCTACGTCTTTTGGCTTATTGCTACAGGTGTTTTCTAGCGGCTCTATGACCTACCCGCTTGGTGGATGGGATCCGCCGCACGGCATTGCGCTTGTCGTTGATGCGCTTAACGCGCCGGTATTATTGCTGATCGCCGCCATGGCTGTTGTCACGGTGATCTACGCCATGCCCGCAACTGTGGCCGAAGTTCAACCCAAGAAACGCGCGCCTTTTTATGCGGCTTTCCTGCTGTGCTTCGCGGGCCTCATGGGCATGGTCGTCACGGGCGATGCGTTTAATGTTTTTGTTTTCCTCGAAGTTAGTTCAATCTCGACTTACGCGCTTGTTGCCATGGGCGCGGCGCGGGATCGCCGGGCTTTGGCGGCGTCGTATAATTACCTTATTTTGGGCTCTATCGGCGCGACCTTCTTTGTTATTGGTCTCGGCTTTCTCTATATGGAAACCGGGACACTCAACATGGCCGATATGGGCCGTATTTTGGCTGATCTTGACGGCGGTTCCAGAGTTGCGAAAGTTGCCTTTGGCTTTATCATCGTTGGTCTTGGCCTCAAACTGGCTATGTTTCCGCTGCATATGTGGCTGCCCGGCGCCTATGCTTATTCGCCGACTATGGTGACAGTATTTCTGGCCTCGACGGCGACCAAAGCTGCGCTCTATCTCTTGCTGCGGTTCACCTTCACCATCTTCGACCCAAGCTTTGATTATGTCGCAGTTGTTCTACAATACCTAATCGTGGGTGTGGGCGTCGCCGGGATGCTCTTTGCCTCGCTGCAAGCGATTTTCCAAACCGATGCGCGCCGCACATTGGCGTTTTCGTCTGTGGCGCAGGTTGGCTATATGCTGCTCGGTATAGGCCTTGCGACAGCGGCGGGTCTTGCGGCGGGTTATCTGCATTTGCTAAACCACGCAGTCATTAAGGGCGGTCTTTTCCTCGCCATGGGCGCGTTCTGGTACCGCTTTGGCATTACCCGGATTTCTGATTTTAACGGCTTGTCCAAAACCATGCCGTGGACGATGGGGGCCTTTACGATTTCCGGCCTCTCCCTGATTGGTGTTCCCTTCACGGCAGGTTTTGTCTCCAAGGTTAATCTCGCAATAGCCGCTGCCGATAAAGGCTGGTGGTGGGCGGTCGCGGTGATTGTGGTGACATCGGTTATGGCGATTATCTACATAGGGCGGATTCTATTGGCGGCTTATTTCCAAAACCCGCCCATTATAAATGGCCAGATTGTTGCCAAGAATGAAGCGCCGTTGATGATGCTAATCCCGATGTGGGTGCTGGCGGCTTTATCTGTGGCCATAGGCGTTAATGCTGACCGCATGGTGGCGGCGGCAGAGGGCGCGGCTAGTCTCTTAATAGGCGGGGGAGGTTAGCATGGCTTACACACCCGAACTGGCTTTGTTTTTACTGCTGATTATTCCGCTGGTCGCGGCGGCGTTAATTCCTTTGGTTGGCAAGAACGCAAATATCCGCGAAGCGGTGACGCTTATTGCGGGCGTAGCTTTGCTCGCCAATGTCATTGGCCTGATTTCCATGGTTGCGGGCGGCGCGCGCCCCGAACTGCATTTGGGAACCTTTGCCGGAAATTTTGACGTTCGGCTGAAACTAGAGCCGCTTGGGGCGACGTTTGCGGGCATTGCCAGCTCGCTCTGGATTGTCAATTCGCTGTTTTCCATCGGCTATATGCGCGGCAATAAAGAAAAGAACCAGACGCGGTTTTATACTTTTGTTGCGGTTGCGATTTTCGCGGCCATGGGCATTGCGGCCTCGGCTAATCTTATCACGCTGTTTATTTTCTACGAAGCGCTGACAATTTCGACCTTCCCGCTGGTTACGCATAAAGGCGATGATAAAGCCAAGCGCGGCGGGACAATATATGCGCTGATCTTGATGGGGACATCATTGGCGCTGTTCCTGCCCGCGATTATAGGCGTGCAGGTTATTGCCGGCACCACGGAATTTATGGTGGGCGGGGTATTCCCTCCGGGGACAAGTCTGGTCGCGACCTCTATCCTGCTTTTCCTTTTTGCTTTCGGGATTGGCAAGGCGGCGTTGATGCCCATTCATTCTTGGCTGCCCAATGCGATGGTGGCCCCGACGCCTGTCTCGGCTTTGCTTCATGCTGTGGCTGTGGTCAAAGCGGGCGTGTTTTCAATATTGAAAATCGTCGTCTTTATCTTCGGGCCGGCCGTTATGGCAGAGACGCCTATGAGCACAATTCTGTCATGGGTCGCGGCGATTTCGATTGTCATCGCGTCGTTGATTGCTCTGCGGCAGGACAATCTTAAAGCCCGGTTGGCTTATTCCACCGTTTCGCAGCTCTCTTATATTACGCTTGGCGCCATGCTCGCCGCGCCTATGGCCATCATTGGCGGCGGGCTACAAATCGTCATGCATGCTTGGGGCAAGATTACGCTCTTTATGTGCGCGGGCGCGATTTATACCGTGGCGCACCGCATCGAGATTTCCAAACTTGATGGTTTGGGCCGCACTATGCCGTGGGTCTTTGGCGCGTTTCTTGTCGGCTCGCTCTCGATTATCGGTATCCCGCCGATGGGCGGCTCTTGGCCGAAATTTTTCCTCATGGTCGGGGCGCTGGATAGCGGCAAAGCCATTCTGATAGCGGCGCTGATTGTCTCCTCCATTCTCAATATCATCTACCTCATTCCAATCTCCATCCGCGCTTTTATGAAACCGCCGGCGGACGCCGAGGCAGACCTACATATCGCGGAGGAACGCAAGAAACACCCTTGGGTAATAATTCCGCCTGTGCTGACAGCAGCGGGGGCTTTTATCCTGTTCTTCTTTGCCGGGCCGATTGCCGAATTTCTTGGGCCTATTTTGCCGGGAGGGTTCTAGTGGCTAAATCACCTGAAAATCTGACCGAGGCTGAAGCGGCGGAGCGGGCCAGCGCCCACCCCATGGCTGTGCCGTTTTTGTGGCTGGGCAAAGAATCTGTCATCAAGAACTTCATCTGGCTACCTTTAGCGGGCATGGCCATCACCATTGCATTAGGCCTAATCTATCCGCAACACCACACTGCACCGTGGGATTTCTTTGGCTCGTGGGCCCTCATCGGGTTCTTCGCCTATAGCTTCGTTGTATTTAGCGCAGGGCCGCTTTTCAAATTCCTTTCACGGGATGAGGATTATTACGGGGAGGGCGGCCTGCCTGATCCTGATTATTCAACTGAAGGTTCACATGGAGGAGAACATCATGATTGATATTCTCCAAATTAATCCCGGCCTCTGGGTTATCCTTGCGGGGATTCTCTGCGCCTTCATTCCCGTGGGCCAAGCCCGCAAGGCGCTCGTGCTACTTGCGCCGATTTTTGCCGGAGTGATGATTTTCCAAATTGATGTTGGGCAGGAATTTATCGGCGGAAAGCTGAATTTCGCCGGGCAAGACTTCACCACCCTGCGCATTGACGGGCTGTCCCGGATTTGGGGCTATCTGTTCTGCCTCGCTGGTGTGCTCAACGCGATTTATGCGCTGCACGAGAAATGCAAAATTACGGATAGTTCGGCGCTTATTTATATGGGCGCGGCGATGGCGGGTGTCTTTGCCGGTGATTTGCTGACATTGTTTATCTTCTGGGAATTAGCGGCTTTGTCATCGGTCTTTCTTGTCTGGAAGGGGGGCGAGCGGGCCTATGCCTCCGGCGTGCGCTATCTCGCCATTCATGTGCTGTCCGGCGTATTGCTCCTCGCAGGGGCCGTTCTCTATGGCCGCGCCAATGGCGGAGATTTCAGCTTTGGCAATATCGGCCTGGACGCGCCTGGCGGCTGGCTAATGTTCATCGCCATTGGCATTAAATGCGGCTTTCCCTTTCTGCATAACTGGATACAGGATGCCTATCCCAAAGCCTCAATCACGGGCACGGTTATTCTCTCGGCCTTCACCACCAAGCTCGCACTCTATGTTCTTGCGCGCGGTTTTGCCGGCACGGAAATGTTGATCTATATCGGCGCGGTGATGACCTGTTTCCCGGTTTTCTTTGCAGTGATCGAAAATGATCTGCGGCGGGTCTTATCCTATTCGCTCAATAACCAACTTGGGTTTATGGTTTGCGGCATTGGCATTGGTACGCCGCTGGCGATGAACGGCGTCGCGGCCCATGTTGTTGCCGATGTGATATTCAAAGGCCTGTTATTTATGTCCATGGGGGCGGTGATGTACCGTACCGGTACGGCCAAAGCCTCAGAGCTTGGCGGGCTCTTCCGCTCCATGCCCTTTACGGCTTTGTTCTGTCTTATCGGCGCGGGGTCTATTGCGGCCTTCCCGCTGCTCTCGGCTTTTGTCACCAAGTCGATGATTATGACAGCGGCGCTGGAAGAACACCGCTGGATTGCGTTCGCCATGCTGCTCTTCGCCTCTGCCGGGGTGATGGAGCATTCAGGCATTAAAGTGCCATATTTCACCTTCTTTAGCCATGATAGCGGACGGCGGGTGAAAGAAGCGCCGTGGAATATGCTGACCGCCATGGGGCTGGCGGCATTGCTGTGCATTGTCTTTGCCTTCCCATTTGGCGGCTATCAGTTCCTCTATTCGCTTCTGCCCTATGATCTGGATTATCATCCCTATACGCCAGACCATATTGTCTTCCAGTTGCAGCTTCTTTTCGCGGCCATCACGGCTTTCTGCGTGCTCAAGAAATACGGTATCTATCCGTCTGAGAAACGGGCCGAAATCCTTGATTTTGATTGGACGTATCGCAAGCTCGGCTTTGGCATTGTGAAATGGATTTCGGCGATGTGGACGCGGCTCGGCGCGAATATGGCGCGCTTGCGTAAAACCGCAATTAACGCAGCAGGCAAGCGCCTCTACCAGATGTTCAGCCCGGCAGGCGCGATGAGCGCCGCTGCGCCAAGCGGGATTGCCGCTGTGCTGACTGCGGGGATGCTCGTCCTCATCCTGCTTTTCGTGTATTTTGTGAGATGACCGAGATCAGCAAAACCGAATTGCTGGATATGGCGGTGGATATTATCACCGCCTATGTCTCCCATAATGATGTCAAAGCGGGCGAACTTCCCAAATTGATTGAGCAGGTCTATAATAGTGTCGAGGGTATCGCCCTGTCCGAAAAAATCGATACAGGCCCGCGCCCTGAACCCGCCGTGCCGATAGATGAGTCCCTGACCGATGAGGCTATTATCTGTCTGGAGGATGGGCAGTCTTTCCAATCCCTCAAACGCCATTTGCGCGTTAAATATAACCTTACCCCCGAAGCTTACCGCGAAAAATGGGGCCTGCCGCGCGACTATCCCATGGTCGCGCCTAACTACGCCAAACGCCGCTCGGCCTTGGCGAAAAAGACAGGGCTGGGGAAGAATCGCTAACGCGCCCTTTTGAATCGGTTCCGTAACAAAAAAGAGGGTTAATAAGCCCTTAACACTCTCAATATAGTTAACAAAGTGTTGCTCCGCGCCCCAGCGTGATTCACACATGATTCGGGAGCCGCCGGATTTTGGCGCCGGGATGTTAAGGGGAACGGTAATATGCTATCAGGAAACGCTTTACGGCATCAGATCATTTTGCCTGAGCAGCAGGCATTTTACGACTATTGGCGTAGCAAATGTCGCGGCGGAGCTTTCCCATCGCGCCATGATATTCAGCCCGAGGGTATTGTTGGCCAACTGACGATGACCAGCATGATAGATGTTGAAGCGAGCTCCGGTGCACGCCGTTTCAAATACCGCCTGGCAGGCACAGGGTTCTGGAAACTTTATCAAGACGAAATTCAAGGGCAATATATTGATGAGCTGCCGCTTGGAGACCGCTGTGCCTATTGGAACCGAGTCTTTGGGCAGGTTATTGACAATCGCCGCCCCTATGCAGGCGTAACGCGTCCGGGCACGCCCAATGGTTCGCACCTTGCGCAGTTTTGGATTCGTCTGCCTCTCTCTGAAAATGGACGCGATATAAATCTTATCCTCGGTTTTGACCATTTAGTGAAATTATCGGAAATACCCGATTTATCCACACAACCTGCCAAAATTTATGCGTAAAAACAAAAGGATAACACTTATACGATTATTTATTTAAAATAATATCTATGACTATATTTTAAAATATATAGGAATATAATGGGACTTACATACGTGTGTGACCCAACCCCAAAAATATCCCCAAAATCATAGCGTTTGACTTTTGTTCCAACGCTCACCATATCCTAAATCCGTAGTCAGAGGCTAACATATGACACTGCCGATATTCCCTGTAAAACAGGTTGCAAACAGTTTCTTGCAAAGAGACTTCACCAATGGTGTAGCATCAACAACGCCTATGAAGCTCCAAAAACTAGTTTATCTCACTCATGGTTGGCATTTAGCCCTTCATGATGCACCTTTGATAAATGAAAAATTTGAAGCGTGGCCTTATGGCCCTGTTGAAGATGAATTGTACCATATATTCAAAGGGTATCGAAATACGCCAATTACTGATTACGCTAAGTCTTGGGTTGGGAATGAAGAAAAAGCCTTTGTCGTGGCAGATAAATTCACTTCTTTCTCTGATGTTTTTAACAAAGTCGTAAATAAGTACATTCACTTTTCCGCATTGCAACTATCCGCTCTTACCCATCAGTCCGGAACTCCTTGGTCTATAACAAGAGTAAGTAATAAAACGACTATTCCTAACGATTTGATTAGAGATCATTTTAGAGGATTGGTCGACAATGGGTAATCCTCCGACAAAGACTATTACTCTTGAAGACTTGGAAGAGGTAAATGTTCCAGCACCTAAGCCGGGACAGGACGCAAAGGATGAAAGTAAGTTCTTTGCTCACACTGAAAATATGCAGAAAACGCAACTTGGTTTTGTCGGTTGGGTTTGGGGGTCAAAATCAGAAAAACCGGGCAATATCGCTGGAATTGTACTTATAATTCTTTTGGTGTTTGTCGGATGCTTGCTCTTCAAATTTAATACTTGGGATTTATTTTCTGACACGCTCACCGCGTTGATGAGCACAGTAACATTGTTACTCGGCTATCTCTTTGGCAGTAGCAGCAAAAACGACTAATCTTCGCCGAAATCCATTGGAAAAGTTTCGTTCAAACGAGGGGCGGCGCGTTGTAATGCGCGGTAAAATGCATCCCAAGTTCTATGCGATTTCATTAGGAATGTAATGCGGTCAATATGTTTGCTCAATTCAGGGTGACCTTTATCTCTAGATAGCCACTGGTGATGTTTTCTGGCGCGAGTACCGTTATGATCAATAACTGGGTTTTTCTCTCTGAGCGCGTCTAATATTCCCGGAGCAAGGCGTGAATAGACAATGTTATTGGTGTAAATCCCCACAACGGAAGGTTTGTTCTTCATAGCCTTATCGGTAAACTTCCACCCCTTAAGACGAAATATCTCTTGGTAAAATTCGTCGGGGAACGTCTTAGACCATTTAGTGGCCTTATCACTTAAATACTTTTCCAGTATCTTCTGTAGCGCGTCCCTAGCGCGTTCTTGTTGAAAGCCCGTTGCTTCATCGACCCATGCCTTGACACCGATTTCAGCAAAGGCGTAGAGCATTGTTTCGCACTGAGTAGCGTAACGCTTTTGCGCTTCCGTTTTTAAAGCCCCAGCATTCTTGGCTTTGGAAAATCCAATGCAAAACTCGTTTAAAGTCTCAGCGGTAAAGCCATAAGCTGGCCTAGCACGCTCAGTAAGGAACTTAATCGGGTTTTCGATGTCCATTAAAAACCGCTTAGAAAAGAATCCCTTAAAGATAGGATCGCTCAAAATCTTGGCTACTCGCTGTCCATTAGAAGTTCCGCGACCTTTGGCACCAATGCACGCCAAGAAACCACGCTCAGACAGAACGCGGCGGTCATCATTGAGATTGAACACAGGTATGGTTAGCCCGCCCACCTCACGTTCGCCCGTATGGGATGCTTTGGGTAAGATTATTTCACTCTGCTCATCTGTGCCGAGTTCATCAGGGTCTGTTTTAGCAAACCCCTTCAATGCGTCACTGAATGACATATCCAGTTTGACGGGCGGGTCGTATTTTTTATCATCGGTCATGCGATAAGAGCCTTATAAGTCAAACGGCCAGAAACTTGGTCGAGAAGACTGTTGACCCGTTGACCTTCGCCGTTTGAACGGCGGTTAAAGCGCCAAGTCATTTCATCAATGTAGCGTTGCAAGTGCTTCTTGCTAACCCAATGATGCGTTCCAATCAACTGGCGCTTGAACAATGCCCACACGCTTTCAATAGAGTTTGTGTGAACATTACCTGTATTTACATACTCACCTTTATGATGGTTCACGACATGGTGGTTATATTCGCCCGTAAGGCCTTTATAGAGAGGTGAGGCGTCCGTTATGAACCGTGCGTCATGTGATACATTCTCGCGCACAGCGCCGTGTATAGTATCTTTGTTGGCGGCATGAACATGCATAGCTCTTAACTCGCCATCACGCTTTAGAATGCCAACAACAGCGGCCTTTTCAAATTTCTTGCCAGTGCCACGGTCTTTAAGGTGCATATTCTTGGCCTTGCCGCCCACATATGTTTCGTCTGCCTCAACATCACCGTCTAATGGTTCGTTGAATGACTTAGTTGTTGCCGCGTGGCGTAGGCGGTGAAGCATAAACCAAGCTGTTTTCTGCGTGACCTTGATGTCTTTGGCTAGCTGTGTGCTTGCAATGCCCTTTTTATGGGAAGTGATAAGCCAGATAGCCACGAACCACTTACGAAGCTGAATTTTACTGTCTGAAAAGATGGTTCCGACCTTGATTGAAAAGCGCTTACGGCAATTTGAACACTTGTGGTTCTTGCCATCTTTAAAATGCATGATGCGGGTGGAGCCACAATGAGGGCATGAAGCGTGCTCGTCATTCGCACCCCAACGGATAGACCGTAAATGGTCAACAGCGTGTTGTTCAGTTGGGAACGCTTCCATCAGTGAAAAGAGGCTGTCGAAGTTTTGTGTGGTGTTTGTCATGCCCATTATGTAGCACATTAAACTGGGTCACACAAGTATATAATTCCCAATATAATCCTCATACTCAATATCTGTGATATAACATCGCGGCAAGTGGAAAGAGGATGACATGCAAGTAAAAAAATCCCTGACGAATGACCGCGCTCGCGCGCATCTCGTCGTGGCGGCTGTCGCGATTGAATTTGGCGTGATGGAAATGGCGGTGGTGAGCAAGACCAAGGGCACGGCGAATATTGCCTTCGCGCGCCAGGTCGCCATGTATATGGTGCATTGTATTTTTGGGGTGAACCGAACGCGCGTGGCGGCGATTTTCCACAGGGACCGCTCTACTGTTACTCATGCTTGCCGCCTGATCGAGGATTGCCGTGAAGACCGGGTGCTCGATGATAAACTCATCAAGCTTGAGAATTTTCTGCGGCAAGCTCCCGAAGCTATGACATGTGATGCCTGATCATGCTTAGCCATCACGATACAGTTTTGGTGCGCCGCCTCTGCCAAAACGAAGCTGTCATTGTGCCCAAGGGCCGGATTGATGTTCATCCCGCCTATGCGAAAGGTGACCGGCGCAAACGCCCCGCTTTCTGGGTCACGCAGGAGAGTTTCGCGCGGTTACAATCCATGGGCGGGCTGGCCTCCAAAGGCGCAGGTTTCGTTATTGCCGAGTCTTTGGCGAAACGCATCGGCAAACCCAGCGGAAATCCCTTTGCTGATCAGCACCGCGATATTGAAGAGCGTGAGATCTATGTCGAGAGCGGAGTTAGGCGGCCTGCGCGGTTTAACAAGGCGCTCTCTGCGCTGGATAGGCTCGCCCGCCGTTCGGATAAAACAGGCCGCCTGCTACTCACCAAGCCCGAATATGAAGCGGGGCAGTGCTTTGCCCGCGATTATGCCCTGTCGGGCTATGACCGCGTTGCTACGCAGAACTATATGAACGCCGGAGAGGATAAGACAGGATGGTCAGGCCGCGAGGAGCATATCCTGCAATCACGCATAGATGCCCGCACAAGGTTAAAACGTGCCCGTGATACGCTGGGTGCCGGGCTCGATACGGCCGTCATTGCCGTCTGTTGCCTCGACCAAAACCTCGAACAAGTCGAACGTGCCGAAAACTGGGCCAAGGCCAGCGGGCTGACGGTGCTGAAAATGGGGCTCGGGCAGTTAGTGACGCTCTACGGGACGCAAGTTGGTCAAAAGGCATAGTCCGCTAGGAGTTATTTTGAATTTAATGGGCTACGGTTTTATTTTTAAAACCTATCCCCGCTTTTGAAAGCGGGGGCATACTCCGCACATGAAATCATTTATCCCTGACTCCATGACTGATGCTGTTCATAGCCTGATGCTGGGTATGGGTGAATTAGCCAAAGAGGTTTCTGGTATTGTTGATCCTCTACCGTTTGAGCGCTCTGCGCGCGCCATTTCTGCCTGCCTTAAAGCCTTGCATGATGTGGAAGAGCATAACCGTCAAGCTGCCAAGCACCTCAATGATATAAAGTACACACGTTATGAAGACCTCCCGCCCCTTAGCCCGGAAGATCAAACCCGTCTTAAAGGAGAGCTTTTTGAGCTCTTCAATAAGGTCAGAATTGACAACACTTCAACTCCGAAACTTTCTAGCTCACCTGGCTCAGAGCCCTAGGCTTGGTTATGTCAAAGACTTTTGGGATTTTAATGCGGGTGCTCACTAACGCCCTGCCCATGACGATTGGCTGGTTTGGGTTTTACTCGGCGGGCGGGGCTCTGGCAAAACGCGGACGGGGGCGGAATGGGTGCGTGGTCAGGTCGCTCATCACGGCAAGAGCCGTATCGCGCTCGTCGCGCCGACTTTCAATGATGCGCGCGAGGTTATGCTCGAAGGGGAAAGTGGGTTGCTGCAAATCGGCTATCCTTCCGAACGCCCAACATATATTTCCTCGCGCCACCGTCTTGAATGGCCCAACGGGGCACTAGGTTATATTTTTACATCCGAAGACCCGGACGGATTACGCGGGCCGCAATTTGACGCCGCTTGGGCAGATGAATTTTGCGCGTGGAGCTATCCCGAAGTGACGCTGTCAAATCTGCGGCTTGCCTTACGGCTCGGAGATAAGCCGCAACTGGTCGTGACGACCACGCCCAAGCCCGGCGCTCCGCTCAAAAATTTGTTGGCGGTAAAAGGTGTTTTGATCTCGCGCGGCAAGACCGCTGATAATGCAGATCAACTCGCGCCGTCATTTTTGCAGGCCATGCAAGAGGCTTATGGCGGCACCCGGATCGGGCGGCAGGAACTGGACGGCGAATATATCGAAGACTTGCCGGGCGCGCTGTGGAGCCGTGATATGCTGGAGCAATGTTTTGCCCGCGAAATACCGAAACTGGATAAGATCATTGTCGCGATTGATCCGCCTGTCAGCACAGGGGAGAGGGCCGATAGCTGCGGCCTCGTTGTCGCAGGGCGAGCGGGGGAGGGCCGCGAGGCAAAAGCCTATATACTCCATGACAGTACGGTGCAGGGCCTTTCGCCTGAGGGTTGGGCGCAGCGCGCTATAGGGCTTTACCGGGGTTGGGACGCCGATTACCTCCTCGCTGAAGTTAATCAGGGCGGGGATTTGGTCGCCTCGGTTCTGCGCACTGTGGACGCCGGCGTGCCGGTACGGAAAGTCCATGCCAGAGGCAAGGTCGCCAGAGCCGAACCTGTTGCCGCGCTGTATGAGCAGGGGAGGGTGCTGCATATAGGGCGGTTTACAGACCTCGAAGACGAACTTGCCGCGATGGGCGCGCAGGGCCCAAAGCGCTCTCCCGACCGCGCCGATGCGCTGGTCTGGGCGGTGACAGAATTACTGCTTATGACACGCGCCGCGCCGCGCATAAGGCGGTTGTAGATGTTCTCATTATGTTCTAGTATGCGGCATGTTAGAATACGCTGTCATCATCTTGGTTTTAGGCGTTGTGTTAGGGCTCGCTCTGCGGCGCAAGCCCTTTGTGCCGCCTAAGACAGCGCCGCCCAACGCTCGCACCTATAATGCTTTTGAGCGGGTCGAGAGCCTCTTCGTCAATCGTGCAGAATTGGCCTTTTTCCATGCGCTTTCACGCGCTCTGCCGAGCGGCTTTCATTTACACAGCAAAACCCGGCTTGAAGATATTGTGCAGGTTAAACGCAGCATCATGGGCGAAGCGCATTGGCGGCTGAGGGGCCGTATTAAATCCCGCCATGTCGATTATCTGATTACGGACGGGCAGGGCGTCCCGCGGCTTGCTATAGAACTGGACGGGGCCAGTCATAATAAAACGGCCAAAAATGCGGATGATTTGAAAGACGGGATTTTCCGCGCGGCTGGCTTGCCGCTTATCCGCGTTAAAACGGGAGAGAATTTTGCAGATGCGGCGCAGCAGATTATACGCTCTATTCCACGGCGGTGAAATGTCCATGAATACAAAGCCATTGCCCCGCTTCCCTGACAAATATCCGCGTCGATTTCCCTTTTGAGGTAAAGCGCTCGCCTCGGGTCTTTTTACCGCTTGGCAATGTCGTCACAGAATAACCGCTATCCGTCCAGTAATAGGTAATCCAGGCCGTATCGCCGCGCACGGTCACTTCGGGTTGGTGCATGAAAGTGCGTACATTAGTGACCCGTTTCAAGTAATCACTATAGCTCGCCAGTTCCTTATCCTTGCCCGATTGCAGATAGATATCGCCTTCGCCAAAGACGGTATAATTCTCATGCACATAATCGAGGTAAGCTTCGACATCGCCGGCCTCAACTGCCGCCCACATAGCGGTAATATTCTGTTTGATAATATCGGCTTCGCTTTGCGGGTCGGCGAGAGCCGGATAGGCAAAGGCGAGCAGAAAGAGAGCAAAGAGGGAGGGTATAAATTTCATGTGGTTATGTTAACGGCTCTGAACACTCAGCGATAGTCCTTAACTCCCCCTTAACCACAAACTGCCATTTTACGGCCTTAATCGTGTGGGAGCGGGATCACTATGAAACGCAATAAGCTTGATCTGAAACGGCAGTTAAAAAAGACCAATAATCAACTGGCGGCGCTAAACCGCGAATTGGCGGGGCAAATGGTTCTGCTCGCCTCCCAGACTGGCGATACCGCACCGCTTATCCAAGCCGTAACCGCTTTGCGCTCGGCCGAGGAGCTTTATTCCATAGAGACAACGCCGCGCGAAAATGCTGAAGTCCAACAAGCCCTCGCCGACACGCTGCTAAAACTAGGCCGCGCCGATCACGACATAATCGCTCTGGAAAACGCCGTAAAAGCCTACCGCGGCGCAATTACAATAGCCTCGATGCTGGGCGATGATAAAATGCGGCGAGAGCTGAAAAAGAACTACGCGCTAGCAAGAGCTTTATTGGGCGATAGAGCCCCGGCGCAGGGGCTGTTTAAAGTCGCTTAGCTTCGCTGGCGATTTACAATTGATTGTAGTCCTTCATTCCCCCATCCTCCATTCCCGATGGGTCTAAACCTCACAAAATAGATTTTTGCACTCGCTCTTATTTTGCGCTACTGTAGTAGAGTAGCGTGATAACTCGGCATAATAATTACAAAGAGGGCCGCGCCGAAGGAGGAGACGGGATGGACACACCCATTTTAAAGTCTGATAATCTATCCAAGCGCGGGCAACGGCGTATCCGGCGCAATTTGTTCGGCGCCTTTCTCGAAGCCTGCAAATCCAACGGCGCTGACAAGAAAATCCTGACAGATGGGGACGGGCGCGTTTTTAGCTATGGCGAGCTTCGCCGGGCCGCCTTTGCGCTGTCTGCGCCCTTACGCAAAATCACAGATCCGCACGAAAATGTGGGCATCTTGCTGCCGACAGGGGCCGGGGCCGTAATTGCCTTTTTGTCAATTCACGCGGCGGGGCGCATCCCCGCAATGCTTAATTTCACAGCCGGGGTAAAAAACCTCAAAGCTGCGGCCCAAACCGCGCCCCTAAAAACGGTGGTTACCGCCCATAAATTTATTGAATTGGCGGGATTGAGAGCGTTAGTCGAGGAATTGTCGGATGTCGTCAATATTATCTATCTCGAAGATATGCGCGAGAAGATTGGCCTAGGCGGCAAGCTCCGGGCGGTGCTGGGGCCGATATTGCCGAAGCTCTTTGCCCCGCGCTCTTCGCCGGACGAGACAGGCGTCATCCTGTTCACATCGGGGACCGAAGGCAATCCCAAAGGTGTGGTTCTGACCCATGCCAATATACTCGCCAATATTGAACAGATTGAACAACATGTCCTGTTGGAAGAGGGCGATATATTCTTTAATCCGCTGCCGACATTTCATTGCTACGGCCTGACGGCGGGAACATTATGGCCACTCTTTAGTGGCCATCCGGTAGTGCTGCACCCGTCGCCGCTCCAGACCAAGACCATCGCCAAGCGGATATTCAAAACACGATCAACAGTCTTATTTGCGACAGATACTTTCTTGCAGCAATATATGCGCGCCAGCGCTGATGGCGGGCTTAACTCTCTGCGCATCGCCGTTTGCGGCGCAGAGCGCGTGCGCGAAGAAACTCGAAAAACGGCGGAACAACGTTTTTCCTTCGAAGTTTTGGAAGGCTACGGCGTGACGGAATGTGCGCCGGTTCTGGCGGCGAACCAGCCGGGCGATATTCGCGCAGGCACGATTGGCAAAATGCTGCCCGGCGTTGAAACCCGAATAGAGCCTGTCGAGGGGCTGGAGGATGCAGGCTGTCTTTGGGTGCGAGGGCCGAATATCATGAAGGGGTATATCTCCCCAGACGCCCCCGGTGTGCTCGTTCCTTTGGCGGATGGCTGGCATAATACGGGCGATGTGGTTTCCGTGGACACGGAGGGCTATTATGTCATTCGCGGGCGGATTAAACGCTTCGCCAAAATCGGCGGCGAGATGGTGTCTCTGACCGTGGTTGAAAATTGCGCCGCGGCGGTTTGGCCCGACCAGATGCACGCCGCCGCGATTATTCCTGATCCAAAAAGAGGTGAGCAGATTATTCTTGTCACCGATCACCCCGACCCCAAACGGCATGAGCTCTTAACATGGGCGCAGACTCACGGCGTTCCGGAAATTTCCGTACCCAAGAAAATTATATCCGTAGAGAGCTTGCCGGTTTTGGGAACAGGAAAGCTCGATTATGTATCCGTCACAGATATGGCGCGGCAGGCAATGGGCGTTGTCAAAGACTAGGCCGGAGCATGAGCCTAGGTTCTTTGGGTCCCTTTTCCTGTCATTCCGGGTTCCCTATGGGCTCCGGAATGACAGAGATTGGCGCCGTAAACCAATCCCCGCTTTTGATTTTCTAAAAACCAGCTTTTTCAAGCGCTTGTAAAAAAGATTTGGAGATGCGTCCCCGCCTTTGGATTTTGGGCTATACATAGCTCATTGTTAAAAATGTGCCTTAAAGACATGGCGCATCTCCATCGGACACCTGTTTATGAAAAACTTGCTTCGCGGCGCGTTTAATCGCGTGCCGGCTCAAAAAAACGCGCCTCCATCACAGCCCCTTATCGCGCTGCATTTGGCGGGGCGGGCCGCTTGGACGCCGCGCGATTATACGGCTTTAGCGCGGGAAGGTTACCAGAAAAATGCCGTCGTGTACCGCTGCGTGCGGATGATTTCCGAAGCCGCCGCTTCGGTGCCGCTTTGCGCGCGGCGGGAAACAGTGACGGGACAAATCTGCGAACCGGGCGACCCGGCGGCGAAGTTTCTCGCCCGCGGAAATCCTATGGGAACGGCGACCGAAGTACTGGAAAGTTTTTACGGCTATCTCCAGGTTGGCGGCAATGGCTATTTTGAGGCCGCCTTAGTCGACGGCGTGCCGTCTGCGCTTTATGCGCTGCGCCCTGACCGCGTCGCCGTTGTCACGGGCCGCGATGGTTGGCCGACAGGTTATGAATATGAAGCGGGCGGTTATAAGCGCCGGTTTAAAAGAGATGCGAGCACGGGCCGCGTTGCCGTCCATCATATGCGGCTGTTTCATCCTGCTAATGATAGTTACGGCTTTTCCCCGCTCGAAGCCGCCGCGCAGGCCGTGGATATCCATAATGAAGGCGGGCGCTGGGCCAAGGCTCTGCTGGATAATTCCGCGCGGCCCAGCGGCGCGTTAATTTATAAAGGCGCGGAAGGGGCCGAGCGGCTTTCGGACGAAGCCTTTGACCGGCTAAAAGCCGAACTCGAAGGTCAGCATAGCGGCCCGCGCCACGCTATTCATGACCCAATCCCATATCCCCCGCGAGCAAATCCTTGCGGCCGCCAAAGACTGGATTGACACGCCCTATCAGCATCAGGCCAGCGTCAAAGGCGCAGGCTGTGATTGTCTTGGCCTCATTCGCGGTGTTTGGCGCGGGGTTTATGGCGATGAACCGCTGTCCATGCCTGCCTATACACCCGATTGGGCGGAAGCTTTAGGCGAAGAAACCTTGTTGGATGCAGCTAAGCAATGCCTCACGCCCATCGCCAATGATGCTATCCGCCCCGGAGATATTTTGCTCTTTCGCATGGCGCCCAATGTGCCGTGTAAACATATCGCCATCCTCTCTGCGCAAGACCGCATCATTCACGCTTATTGGGGCCGCGCCGTGGTCGAGAGCTATCTCGTGCCTTATTGGACAAGGCGTCACGCGTTTTCATTCTCTTTTCCGGAAATTCCCTCATGACAACCCTCGCATTTTCTGTCGCCCGTAGTGTCGGCACATCTTTGGTCAGTACGGCTAAGTCCTTTGCTTTATCTTATGCTAATCGCGCGATTTCCAATGTCTTTGACAACCGCGTTTTTGAGGGCCCGAGGCTGAATAGTTTTCACCTGCAAACTTCGCGCGACGGCGCGCCTATGGCCCGTATCTATGGGCGTGTGCGCCTTGCAGGGCAGGTAATTTGGGCGTCACGCCTGAAAGAAATTGTTACTGAAGAGCGTGTGCAAAACGGCAAGGGCGGAGGGCCGAAACAGCGCAATTATAGCTACACGATAAGCTTTGCTATTGGGCTCTGCGAAGGCGAAATTCTGGGTGTTGACCGGCTCTGGGCTAATGGCGCGCCGCTGCAAATTCCGGGGCTTACGATGCGGGTCTATAAAAGCACGGACGCCCAACTTCCCGACCCGATTATTTCGGCGATTGAAGGTAGCGACGTGCCTGCCTTCAGAGGCACAGCCTATCTCGTATTCGAGGATTTTCCGCTCGATGATTTCGGTGCGCGCCTGCCGCAAATCAATGCCGAAATCATCCGCGTGCCGCCTGCGCAAAATAACGACCCAAAACTAGAAACCATGGTCAAAGGCGTGAACTTGCTGCCGGCGTCAGGCGAATTTGCCTATTCGACTGAGATTGTTGAGGAAACGCCCACCCCCGGAACATCGCGTCCGATCAACATGAATAATCTTTCGGGCGTGGCAGATATCGAGCTGGCGCTCGACCAACTCGAAACCCAGCTTCCCAATTGCCGCAATGTCTCGATTGTCACGGCTTGGTTTGGTACGGATTTACGCTGCGGGACATGCGAGATAAAGCCGGGCGTGGAAACTAAAACCCGGGTCACCCCCGACGTAACGTGGCGGGTGGGCGGGGAGGTGCGCGGCACTGCCTATCTGGTGAGCCAGAGCATTGATGGTCGTCCTAATTTTGGCGGCACGCCGTCGGACAGTTCAATCTTGCAAGCCATTACGGCACTGAAAGCGCGGGGCTTTAAAGTTACACTTTATCCGTTTATCTTAATGGATATTCCAAGCGGGAATGGTTTGCCCGATCCTTATGGCGGATCAGAACAAGCCGCCTTTCCGTGGCGCGGGCGGATAACATGCAACCCTGTGAGCGCTGAAAATAGCGCCGCTGTAAATGCCCAAATCGGCAGTTTTTTTGGGGCGGTGCAACCCTCTCATTTCGGGTCATCAAATGGCGAAATTACTTATACCGGCCCTGCCGAATTTTCCTATCGCCGTTTCATTTTGCACTATGCCAAGCTTGCGCAAGTTGCAGGGGTTGATCGGTTTGTTATCGGCTCCGAAATGGTGGGGCTGACAACTCTTCGCGGCGCAAATACGGACTATCCGGCTGTCACGAAACTGGCCGCTTTAGCGCAAGATACGCGCACGATTCTAGGATCGCAAACCGCGCTAACTTACGCGGCCGATTGGTCGGAATATTTCGGCCATCACCCTCAAGACAGCAGCGGCGATGTGGCCTTTCATCTCGACCCGCTCTGGAGTTCTCCTGCTATAGACGCCATCGGGATAGATGCCTATTTCCCGCTCTCGGATTGGCGTGATGGGACGGAGCATTCGGACACCGATTTAAGCGTTAATATTTACGATATTTCTTATCTGAAAAGCCAAATGGAAAGCGGAGAAGGCTATGATTATTTCTACGCCTCTCAAACCGATAGGGATGCCCAAACTCGCAGCCCGATATCCGACGGCGCTGCCGGAAAACCCTGGGTCTTTCGCTATAAGGATTTGCGAAATTGGTGGTCACAACCTCACTATAACCGCCAGGGCGGAGTTGAGCTTACAACCCCAACAAATTGGACATCCAAGAGCAAACCGATCTGGCTGATGGAAATCGGATGCCCGGCGATTAATAAGGGCTCTAACCAACCTAATGTGTTCTATGATTCCAAATCAGGCGAATCAAATTACCCATATTATTCAACAGCTTCGCGCGATGATCTTATCCAGAGGCGCTATTTGGAAGCTTTTATTGATTATTGGTCAGAGGCCGGCGGGAACAACCCGCAATCCCCGCTCTATGGCGCGGCTATGATAGATACGGATATGGTCAATGTCTGGGCTTGGGATGCGCGGCCTTTTCCGGATTTCCCGGCGCGGGATAATATCTGGTCAGACGGACTTAATTGGCAACGCGGCCATTGGCTCTCCGGGCGAATGGGGCTTATTCCTCTGCCGGATGTGGTGCAGGATTTATGCGCCCAAAGCGGGCTTGGTAATGTTGATGTTACGCAGGTCAATGGCCTGCTCCAAGGCTACCATATTGACCGCCCCATGCCGGGGCGAAATGCGCTCGCCCCGCTCGCCGCGATTTATGATTTCGCGATGATCGAAACGGCGGCCGGATTGCGGTTTGCCAGTAGCGGAACAGAAGATGTTGTTGCGCTGAGTTTGGACGATATTGCCCACGGCGAACAAGGCCCGATAGAGCGGATTAAAGCCTCGCCAGAAGACCGCATGAAAGATGCCCGTGTGCATTTTATTGACGCGGCGCGCGACTACCAATTAGGACTAGCCTCGGCGCGTGACTTAGCGGCAGAAACGGTGCGCGTTGTTGATATCCAAGCGCCTATCGTTATGGACGCAAGCTTCGCCCGTTTTACCGCCGAGACCATTTTGGCGCGGTCAGTGGACGGGCAAGCTACGGTCAACTTTCAGCTCGCCGATTCTAGGCTCGATATCGAAGTCGGGGATAGCGTATCACTGCCGGGCCAAGACGGGTTTTGGCGCGTGGAAGTTTTAGGCGGGCTGACCACACAATCGGTTAAGGCTCGCCGGGTAGGGGCGGGGACTTTGCTGCCACCCTTTGGGTCTACGCCGGACGTCACCACTCCGCCAAACTGGACGGCCAAGCCTGTGATCTATGTGCTGGATATTCCGGGAGATAGGAATGGGCCATTGGTCGGGGCGGGATTGTCGCCCTTCAGCCTGACCGAGATCAGCGGGCCGAACAGCGCCGTGACCGTCGAATCGCCTGCTCGCATTGGGGCCTTACTCACCGATTTGCCGCAAGGCCCGACCGGGCGGTGGGACAAAACCGCCGAAATCGAGATTTTCCTACCCGGCCTCGCGCTGTCCTCGATCAGCGACGAGGCTGTGCTAGCCGGCGAGAACCGTTTTGCCATTGAAACCGATGACGGATGGGAAATCCTCCAAGCGGGCGGCGCAGAACTGATAACCGCCTCTACCTATCGCTTAACCCGCTTATTACGCGGGCAATCTGGCACAGACGCCGATATGATGGAAACACTGCCCTCAGGCGCAAGAGTGGTCTGGCTCGGCTCCGGCTGGCAGGATTTGCCATTAAGTACGGATTTCATAGGCGAAATTGTCACGCTAAACGCCGAAGCCGCAGGCCGAGCAGCCGATCCGCTAGAGTTTGACTATAAAGCGCGGCACCTACGGCCATTAGCTCCGGTACATGCCAAAATCCGTAAAGAGGGCGGCCAAATCCACATTTCATGGATAAGACGCACAAGGCAGGGAGGCGATAGCTGGAGCGGCCTAGACGTGCCGCTGGGGGAGGAAACGGAGGTCTATAGGGTGAGGTTTTATGAGGGAGAGAGCGTGATTGCTGAATATGTGGTCTCAAGCGCTGAATTTAGCATATCTGAAACGGATATAATCATGGCGGATAGAGTGAGCATAGTGCAAGGTTCGCAGGGGTTTGGGTGGGGTGCCTCAATAACTAGAAATTTATAATCTGTTTGTCGAATGGTAAGCGTTTCACATATCGGCGGAGTAACAGGGCCTCACAAGGGACTAACGTTCCCGACATCATTTACTGGACAAATAAGACAATATGACGAAGGGGATAGTGGATATTCATTTTAAAATAGTATCGCTTGATTATTCCAGCCCGTAATATTAGTAACGGGTATTATTCGTTGAGTTTCACAACGTCGGGGGAAGGGCAATGGCCACATCAAGCGAAGCACACTTTTCTAAAATAAATTGGATTGCGACAGCTCTTGCATTAGCCTGCCTAGTAGGTGCGTTGTTTCTTCACATTGAGTATGATAAGTCATTAGATAGACTTACCGCTGATCAGCTTAAGACGGAATTTCAAAAGAATCCTATATTCTCATGGTATTTTTTATCTAATCTGCTCAAAGAAATTGCCTTTGCACTCATCATTGCCATATTCATAGGAATTGGCATTGAAAGGGCTGCTAAATATCAGCAAGTAGCTGAGGTAAAAGGCTACTTAGACCAAGTTCGGGACAATGTTTTTGATGCTGTCCTTAAAAAACAATTTCCAGAGACTATTGTTGCAAAGGTTCACGATACGATTTTTTCAACAAAGACCATCCGAAAAAGTTCAAATATGACTATAAAGCTAAAAGATTTCCCCGCCGACTGCTCGGAGGGAGAGGGTTTTTTGATTTACGAAGTTATACATCATTATGTAATCAAGAATCTTACCAGCAATGAGGTCGAGCACCCATTAAAGTTATTTGGCCCGGCTCCTAGAAAACCCCATTTGCGTAAGTATTTGCCAAAAATGTCGATTTCAGTAGAAAACGTGCCCCTCACTTCTGATGAGATGCATGAAGGTACTAACTCTATTGAAGATGACGGATTTGAGGAACGATTTTCAAAAACTTTAAAAATTCCTCCTAAGAAAGCGATTACCATTAGAACCTCTCTCGCGCTCGCGAAACTCGCAGAAGACATGGAAATGTGGGTTTCGCTATTACCACAAGAAGGTATTGATTTGACGATAGAGATTGATAGCAAAAAGAAATTACATTGGGATATTGACAGTTATTTTTTTGGTAAAATGAGTAGTACTACTCCCGATTTGCTTAAACCCCCATTCTGCGAGAATCGAGGCACTTTTACGACAAAAGACGTTATTTTCCCTTACCAGGGTATTAATTTTTCTTGGCGTCCTGAGCCTGAGAAGTGTGGTGATGCAAAAAAATAATAAATAACATCAATGGTTTATACCATTTAAACCGTTGGTTAAGCAAGACGTGCATATAATTTGCATGTAGTAGTTGAAACTGCTATTGATAGTCTTATCTATAGACAAACGGCGCTAGCTCTAGAAAAAAGGAATACAGAAATGATGGACATTAGAAAAGTAAATGGTGGGATTTATCGTGGGGTAAACGGCGGATAAGCTTTAAATATTAATAGCGACCATTTTTTTTGCACCGTACAGATGTGATAACCGTCTCCTATTCCGATATTGTTACTCCTCCGCCCGCCATAAAGCCTCTCAGTATTGGTTACTTTAAGATTGGCCACTAGCCTATCAGGGTGAATTTCGTGTTAATTCTACTTTCCCGCGATTATAAGCCTTTCTCATGGCAAATATGGTGCAGCAATAGCTTTTGCCACGATTCGTGCATCCCATTCAAGCCGCTTTCACGGCGGTGGAGGAGCACCAATGCCAATAAATATCAGGCATTCCCATATCGTTACTTTTTACTGCAATCTAACCCCTTGCCCCCAGCCTAATCCCCCCTAAATAGAACCCATGGCTAAAGATCCTTATAAGCTTTTGGGGGTTCCCAAATCTTCGGCGGAGGCTGATATTCGCAAGGCTTATCGAGCCTTGGCGAAGAAATATCATCCTGATGTTAATCAAGACAATCCCAAAGCCGCTGAGCGGTTTAAGGAAATTTCGGCCGCCTATACGCTGCTCTCGGATAAAAAGCTGCGAAAACAATATGATACCGGGCAGGTTGATGCTAGCGGTCAGCAGCAAAACCCCTTTGGCGGAATGCGCGGCGGGCAAATGGGAGGTATGGGCGGCCAAGACGATATGGCTGATCTGTTTTCCTCTTTATTTGGCATGAATATGGGCGGTATGCGCGGCGGGATGCAGCGCCCGCCTATGCGGCCGCAAAAAGGCGCGGATATTCGCTATAAAATGACCTTGCCCTTTATGGAGGCCCTTAAAGGCGGGATGAAACAGCTGCAAAAAGGCCTGAAACTCAAAATTCCAGCCGGGGTTGAGGACGGCAAAGTGCTGCGAATGCGCGGCAAGGGCGAATCCGGGGCTTATGGCGGCTCCGCGGGTGATGCCCTCATCGAAATTGCCGTCAAGCCGCATAAATATTTCACGCGGGACGGTAAAACGCTGCGGCTTGACCTACCGATTTCGCTGAAAGAAGCGGTTTTAGGGGCGAAAATCCGTATTGCCATGCCCGGCGGCTCTATATCGTTGAATATCCCCGCCGCAACCAATTCGGGGAAGAAAATGCGGCTGAAAGGCAAAGGCGTGAAGGGCGGCGACCTTGTTGTGACCACGCATATTGTTTTGGAGGATGCAAAGTCCGAATCTCTGAAAAAATGGGCGCACTCTGAAAAAACAGACAAAAGTTTCGATCCGCGCACGAAAATCATGGACTAGGGCGAAATTTTCGCCTTAACACTCTCTGACAATTATATTCAGACTTTGTTCAGGGGCGCTTCTCTATAGACACACTATGACACTTAACCGTCGACATATCATTTTAGGCTTGGCTATCGCTTTGATGGCAGCGCCTGCGGCTCATGCCAATCCCAAATCTTCATGGGATGGCTCGCCGTTAAAACAGCCCCGGCTGACCAATTCCTTTGCCGCACCCTCTACGAACCTGCCGCTATGGGCGCAGCGCCGTATTTCCGCCTCCGAAGCCAAATCTATTGCGCTTAGGCGCGCCGGCGGCGGCGAAGTTGTTGATATTTCGCGCAATGGCGATACATATCGTGTCCGAGTCATCCGTAAAGATGGCCGCGTTGTCGATGTTTTGATTGACGCCAATACAGGGCGTGTCAAAAGATAGGCCGAACCAACCGTGAGGGCCCTATGCGTATTTTAGTCGTCGAAGACGATCCCGATCTTTCCCGCCAACTCAAAGATGCTTTGAAAGATGTCGGCTATGCTGTTGATGTTGCTTTGGACGGCGAAGAAGGTCATTTCCTAGGTGATACCGAGCCCTATGACGCGGTGGTGCTGGATTTGGGTCTGCCATTGATTGACGGCGTTAGCGTTTTGCAAAAATGGCGCGCGGACGATAAAAAATTCCCGGTTCTGATACTCACCGCCCGTGACCAATGGAGCGAGAAAGTGGCCGGTTTTGACGCCGGCGCAGATGATTACCTGACCAAGCCTTTCCATACCGAAGAGTTGATGGCGCGCTTGCGGGCGTTGATGCGCCGCGCCTCCGGCCATACCACCGATACTATCGATATTGGCGAGTTGTCGGTGGATAACCGTTCGGCCCGCGCCTTTGTTGACGGCATGTCGATCAAATTGACCAGCCACGAATTTCGCTTACTCAGCTATATGGCGACCCATCGTGACCGCGTGATTTCGCGCACGGAACTGGTCGAGCATATTTACGATCAGGATTTTGACCGCGATTCCAATACGATTGAAGTCTTTGTTGGGCGTCTGCGCCGCAAGATCGGCACCGACCGGATCGAGACCGTGCGAGGGCTGGGTTACCGCCTTGTTGACCCGAGTGAGTCCAAAGCGAAATCCTAAATGCCAGCTTCGGCGCAAACCCCGAAAAGCCAATCTCTCGTTCTGCGCCTCGTGCGCGGCGCGGCGATATGGGCTTTGCCGCTATTGCTGCTGACCGCGCTAACCCTGACCTGGCTTTACCGAAATACGACGTACCGCAGTTTTGATGACCCGCTGGTAAGCGCGGTGACGTCCTTGATTGCCTCCGCTGAAGTCGCTGACGGCCAGTTGAGCCTGTCGCGCGAGCCGCTCGACCCGCGCTATCAACGGGCACTGTCCGGGCGCTATTGGTTGGTGGGGTTTTTGCAGGATGACGGGTTGATTGAGCCCATTGCCGGCTCGCGCTCGCTCTATGATGCAACGCTCAAATTACCAAATTCGGCGGTTATGAAATTGCAAGCCCAGCAAGGCGCGGCAATCCGGTCTTATAGCGAAGGCCCTGATGCAGATGAGCCTCTGCGCCTCGTGGCGCGGCAAGTGGTTCTGCCAAATATGAAAGCGCCTGTTGTTGTGGTCGCGGCGGCAGATAGCCGCGCGGCAAGCCGCTCCATTCGTAATTTCGCATTTATTTCGCTCGGCTTGATGTTGCTCATCTCGGCGGGCTTGATCACGGCCGTCGTGACGCAGGTGCGGTCTGGCCTGAAACCACTCTTCGATCTGCGCGATAAGGTGGCCGATGTGCGCGAGGGCCGCGCTGCACAAGTCGACGGGACCTATCCGAGCGAAATTCAACCTTTGGCGAACGAGCTTAACTCCCTCGTTACCCATAATAAGGACATCGTTGAACGCGCCCGAACCCATGTTGGCAATCTAGCTCACGCCTTGAAAACCCCGCTCGCGGTCTTGCAGAATGAAGCCAAATCGGCGGAGTCAGAGCTTGGCGAGGTTGTCGGGCGGCAGACCGAGATTATGAAAAATCAAGTCGATCACCATCTAAGACGGGCGCGGGCAGCGGCGCGGGGGCAGGCGATTGGCGTCTCCGCTGATGTCACGGACACGCTGAAAGCTTTGGCGCGTACATTGGGCCGTATTTACAATAGCAAACATATCGACTTTGACATTGACCTTGCCGAGGGGCTCGTGTTTCGCGGCGAGAAAACTGACCTTGAAGAGATGGCGGGTAACCTTATGGATAATGCCTGTAAATGGACCTCGACCACTATTCGTATTCATACTCAGCCCAATCCCGTTGATGAAGCTAGTTTTATTATTACAGTTTCTGATGACGGCCCGGGTATGGCGGATGACCAATATCAGGAAGCGCTGAAACGCGGCGCGCGGCTGGATGAAGCGACCCCGGGAAGCGGTCTTGGTCTTGCCATTGTTGATGATTTGGCGCGGGCTTATAAGGGATCTTTGACTCTTGGGCGTTCGGATATGAATGGGCTTGAAGCGATATTGATAGTGCCGAGGCGTCTATGAAACCTCCTATCGCACTTGAACAAAGGGATGAAAAAGACGGCCGTCTCTATTCGCCATCAGCGGGTCGTAACCGCGAAATCATCGGGCAGGTTCTGTCGGAGCATTTACCTCGCGGAGCGCGTGTCTTGGAGATTGCGTCCGGAACGGGGGAGCATGGGGCGCATATGTGCGGGTTGCGGCCCGATATTATCTGGCAGTGCTCTGATATTGATACCGTCTCCCGCGCCAGCCAGAATGCTTGGGCGCAAGACCATGCGGGGCAGATGTTGCCCAGTTTGCCGTTGGATGCGACCTCGAACGTGTGGTGGAAGCTTGTCCCTGACATCGACACTTTCTTCTGCGCTAATATGATTCACATTGCGCCGTGGGAAGCCTTTTTGGGACTGGCGCAGGGGGCCGAACATCTTCTCACTAAGGGACAAAACTTCATTCTCTATGGCCCGTTTTTCGAAGGCGAGGACACAGCTCCGTCCAATCTCGCTTTTGATCTAAATCTCAAATCCCGAAATCCAGCTTGGGGCGTCAGAAAGCTTGACTCTGTTAAGCATATATTGACCGAACACGGCTTTACTTTGAGCGCCCGAATTGTGATGCCCAAAGAAAATCGCACGCTGATATTCTCTAAATCACAGTAAAAGCGCAGAAGATGACAGTCTTGTCATGTTTTGGACAGAATTAGGATATATGCGAGCCTTCAAAGTGCTCGCAGGTAAGGAGTGATTTGTGCACACGCAAACACAAAAAAAGATCAATCAAGCTATTCTTAGTCTTGCGCTCTGTAGTGCAGGTTACGGCGTAGCTACGGCACAATCCAGCACTATCCCGGCGATCAATGACATCACCCCTGTGCAGGCATCGCAACCTCCGCCCCAAGTCGAAATTTTCCAGCCTTTAAGGGAACAAACCCCCGCGGATGTCCCTCAGCCGACAACATTGCCCAACAGGTCATTGCCGCAAATGCCGGCCAATATTATGCAGGCCCCGATTAGCTCGCTCCCCTCTATTGCTGACCTTGTCGAAAGAGTCAGCCCGTCTGTCCTCAATATCATCGTAACAACTGAAGACGGCGAAACTACAACCGAAGGCCAAGGTTCGGGCTTTATTATTTCGCCCAATAATGAGGTTGTGACCAATTTTCATGTTATTGAAGGCGGCAGTAATATTGAAATCGAATTTAATAATGGCGAGCGCTATTCGGCAAAAATTATCGGAACGGATGAAGAGACCGACCTAGCTCTGTTGAAAATTCAAAGCGATAAACGTTTCCCGCATGTCAGTTTTCATAGCGGCAATAAAGTCCGTATCGGCGAGTGGGTTGTTGCGATTGGTAACCCTTTCGGTATCGGGCAATCGACCAGCCTTGGCGTGATTTCCGCCATTGGCCGCTCGCGCGTGGATAGCGGCTCTTATGTCGATTACATCCAGACCGATGCCACGATTAATCGCGGTAATTCAGGCGGCCCGCTGTTTAATCTTACAGGCGATGTGGTCGGCGTTAACTCTGCTATTTATTCCCCGACAGGTGCGAGTGTTGGCATCGCTTTCGTGATCCCGCATCATACAGCAGAGGAGATTATCTCCTCTATTCGAACTGACGGGAAAGTCCGGCGCGGATATCTCGGCGCGGGCCTTCGTACCGCCACATTTGAAATGGAAAATAAGCCTGGAATCTATAAATCCGGCGCAACCGTTGACAGTGTTGTTCCGGGCAGTCCAGCGGAGAGATACGGTTTGCAAGTGGATGATATTATTTTACGGATCAATGATCAAACCGTGCGTAATTCTGTTGAAGCTACGCGTGTTATCGGCGCGCTCCGTCCCGGCGATATCGCTAATATGATTTATGAGCGTGACGAAAAAACTTATGCTCTGGATATTTCGATTGGGGAACGGCCGGATAAATATGAAATTGCGCGCGGCTCGGCTATTGCTCGCGGCCTGCCCCCGCCTCCGCCCAAAGAACAAGCCCATAGTAAGGTCAGTATTGATACAGGCTTGCAGGTGCTCGATCTCTCGCCTGAATTCCGCTCTGCCATTGGCATGCGGCCTGATCAAGTCGGCATTTATGTCGAATCTGTTACGCCCGGAAGCGGGGCCGAGCGCGGCGGCTTCTCGACCGGCATGGTATTGCTGGATGCTGATAATACACCTTTGGCCGAAGTCGGCAGCCTTAAAACAGTTGTGCTCAATGCACGGCTCGCCAAACAAGACGGAATTATCGTGAATGTGCGCTTAAAAGACGGGCGCGAAACCATCATGGTTTTGCCGCTTTGACATAATAAAAAAAGGATGGGGTTTCACACCTAGGAGAAAAGTATGAGAATTTTAGTTGTCGAAGACGATGAAGTCGCTGCTGAATATGTCCGCAAAGGCTTGATGGAGGCCGGGCATGTTGTTGACCTTGCGCCCGATGGCGATCTGGGTCTGGAGATGGCTCGCGCCGCCGATTATGACGCGCTCATCCTCGACCGGATGCTGCCTAAACGCGATGGCCTCGAAGTGCTGGGCGAGCTTCGCGAGGACGGCGATGCCACGCCTGTCTTAATCCTATCGGCTTTGGGCGAAGTCGATCATAAAGTTGAAGGTCTTCGGGCAGGAGGGGATGATTATCTCTCCAAGCCTTATTCCTTTACAGAACTCCTCGCCCGCGTGGAAGCGATTGGCCGCCGCTCTGACCCCAGCGCGGCTGTAACCAAGCTTAAAGTCGGTGATCTAGAAATGGATCTGTTGGCTCGTACTGTACGCCGCGCCGGACAGAAAGTCCTATTGCAACCCCGCGAGTTTCGTTTGCTCGAATGCTTGATGCGCAATGCCGGACGGGTCGTGACCCGGACGATGTTGCTCGAAAAAGTTTGGGATTATCACTTCGACCCCCAAACCAATGTTATTGATGTTCATATCTCGCGCTTGCGCGGTAAGATCGACAAAGATTTCGACGAGCCGCTTCTCCATACAGTGCGCGGCGCAGGTTATCGCTTGCAGGTTTAGCCGCGTCCCGTTAGCGTCCGCGCCATGCTGGACGCCATCCGAAAACTCTACCGAAACACGCTCTTTAGATTGTCTCTATTGGGCGCGTTTCTGTTTGTGGTCTCGCTTTTTGTTGCCATGGGCTATGTCTATTATGCGACTGTTTCGGCAGAATTAGGCCGCGTTGACCGAGCCGTTGAAACTGAATTTGCAGAGTTTCAAAAGCTATTTGACGAAAAAGGCTTTCCGGGCCTTGAGCGTGAGGTGACACTACGCGTCGCATCCTCAGAGGGATGGTATGCTCTACTTAATGATCGAGTGGCAATCGGAAATTTGGTTTTTCAAACTGTCACTAGAGAAGGCGAAAACTTGCCGTTATTGACGGGTTTAGAGCCCAACGAATTTCATAAAGTTCCGTTCGTTTACAGCAACCCTGAGAGTGAAGAAGAAGATTTTCAAGATCGCCGGGCGAGGGGATTAGTAGGGCCGATACGAACAGAAAATGGCGTTGCGGCCATTCTAATTGTTGCACGGGACGTTGAGGTGACCATGCGAACAGGCGGAAAAGTAAGAACCGCAATCTTAACATCCTCCGGTATAGCACTTATCCTTGGCCTAATCTCCAGTTGGTATGTTTCGCGCCGCTTTACCCGCCGCGTGGAGGCTTTTAATCAGCTTGCTGATGACGTGCGTTCGGGCAATCTGGATCGCCGCGCCCCTCGTGATTATTCCGAAGATGAAATGGATATGCTGGCCGAGCATTTGAATGCCATGCTCGATCATATTGACCGCTTGATGAAAGCCATGCGTTATGCGGGCGATAGCGTGGCTCATGACCTGCGCACGCCGCTCACACGCTTGCGGACCCGGCTTGAAAGCGCGGCTGTGGAGCTTGGCGATAGTAAGGAGGCCGAGACATTATATGCCGCCGCAGAAGACGCCAATGAACTTCTAAAAACTTTTGACGGCGTGTTGCGTATTGCGCGGCTTGAAGCCGGGGAACGGCGGGAGCTGTTGGTGCCAATTGACCCCAAACCGCTTCTCGATGATGTTGCGGAGCTTTACGAACCGGCCTGCGAGGATGCAGGACTTGTTTTTTCGAGCAATATTGCTTCGGGCGCAACTATCTTGGCAGATAGGGGATTGTTGTCACAGGCCGTTTCCAATCTTGTCGAGAACGCGATTAAATATACGCCCAAGGGCGGGTCAATTCATCTTCAATTGGCCATGAACAAATCCGGACGCGCGGTGATTAAAATCATTGATGACGGGCCGGGTATTCCTGCAGCCGACCGGGAGCGCGTGAAAGAACGATTTGTGCGTCTGGACAAAAGCCGTAGCGCGCCGGGTAGTGGATTGGGATTGGCGTTTGTAGATGCGGTCGCTGATCTCCACCGGGCGGAATTTAATATGGCCGAGGGTTCAGGAACGTCCGAAAGCAGACCGGGCTTGTCTTCCGTTTTGACGTTTCCAAAACGGCGTGTAGACAAAGTAAAATCTAAGAAAAGTTAAGCGGCGGGGTTTTTTTGGTCGGCGCTTATAGGCGGCGCAGATTGCTTCGGGGGGGCATGGGGAATGAATTCCTGAACGGCGTGGGGTTGAGATGGCGTTACCTGAGGCGCTAGCGGCTCAGGTATTATTTGCGCCATACCGATCTCGCCTTCTGTAAGAACATCGGCGATATCCTGTGCTAAGCGAGAAATCTCGTTACCAACTTCATCATCTTGGGTTTTCGTTTTCGTTTCGATGGGTTTATTTGGCAATGTGAAAGTTACCGTTGAGCCTTCTCCAAGCACGGAAGTTATCGAGAAATTCCCGCCATGTAATTCTACGAGAGATTTAGAGAGGGCGAGCCCAAGACCTGTGCCTTCATGTTGACGCGAATACTGGCTGTCTATTTGCTCAAATGGCTGGGCGAGCCTTTTTATGTCCTCTTCTGAAATACCGATACCTGTATCCGAGACGCGGATAATCAAGCCTGCAGATTTAGGTTCAACATCGATTGTAACGGCCCCGCCTTCAGGCGTAAATTTGATAGCATTTGTTGCCAGATTCAAGAGGATTTGCTTTACGGCCCGTGGGTCGGCTTCAATTTCGGGTAATTGGATCTCGTTAAAATGTAATTTCAATCGGTTTTCATCCGCGCGCCCTCGCAAAATACGAATGACTTGCGTAATCATATCATTCATTTGCATGGCTTCGACATTCAGGGTCATTTTGCCGGCTTCGATTTTAGACATGTCGAGAATATCGTTAATCAGTGACAACAAATGCTGGCCCGAGAAGAGAATGTCATTGACATATTCTTTATAGCGCGGGTCGCCGAGCGGGCCGAAGAGTTCTTTTTTCATAATGTCGGAAAAGCCGTTAATGGCGTTTAGCGGCGTGCGTAACTCATGGCTCATATTAGCAAGAAATTCGGATTTGGATTGATTGGCATCTTCGGCCCGGATTTTTTCCTGCTCGTAATTTTCTGCTAATTCCACGATACGTACTTGCGATTTCTTCAGTACATTGATGGTTTTCTCTAGAGCCTCCTGATTGGTTTGGAGTTGATATTCGCGTGTACGGATTGCCGTGATCTCTGTCCCGATACTGACGCGCCCGCCATCGGCTGTGCTGGTTTCAAGGTAACGAATCCACCGCCCGTCTTTGAGTTGAATTTCTTGGCCGAGACCACCTTCGACAGGAAATGTATTCTCAATTGCATTATTGGCATGATATTCAATAGTTGCGTGGTCTAGGCCTTGCTGAAGATTACCAGCTTGAAAACCAAAAAAGTCTTCAAATTTCTTGTTCCAAAGCACAAGCCTGTCCAGTTGATCCCAAATAACAAAACTATCATTCATGCCGTGCAAGGCGTCATGCAAGCGGGCTTCTGCAGCCTGAAGGCGAATTTGCGCGCCCCGTGTTTCGGTTACATCTAAAGCCATGCCGATAATAACTTTGGCCTGATCGGAACCGCGCACGGAAGGCCGCCCGCGGCAAGCGAGGGAAATTGGCAAATGCGCGGCTTGAACATCAATATCAAAATCGCCGTTTACATGTGCCCGCCGAACCAGCGAGAGTAGGCTATTACGGCTATTTTCTCCAAATAGCCCTAAAAACTGCGGCATAGTCAGTGTATGCTCTTTGTCAGGCAAGCCCAAAAGGCTGGCCAAAGAGCGGCTGATATAGGCTTGATTGCGGCCTAGGTCGATTTCCCAAACGCCGCCGCGCGAGCCGTCAATGGCTGCCCTATAGCGCTGTTGGGAGACCTCGTCGGCAGTTTTTTGCTCCTGAAGAATGTCAATCTGGTGGATCATATTGCGCATCAAAACCCAGATAAGCCAAGCCGTTCCGGCAAAGAGCAAGGCGAATATCATTAAGTTATTTTTCAGCTCGCTGGAGACCTCACGAGGGTGTCTTGCCAGAACGGTCAAGGATGAATTGGGAATGCGAGACGATGACATCCAGACATTTTGACCATTGGCTTTATGAGATATGATCTCACTGGGCGAGCTTGACCGTGTTAGCCCGTTAAGCCGCCCGCCAGAAAGGCTGAAATAAGCTCTTGTGCCGGCGATGCCGAGTTCTTTTGAACCGTCAATTACGCGGCCGCCATCCAGTATAATCGCGGCGTCACTTGTCGGGTCGCTGAGAAGGCTTCCCGGTTTCAAAGCCATAATCAGAAAGGCACCTTGTGCACGTTGGGTGATAACAGGCGTGATTGTCCCGTCCTTACCGATCAGTGAAGAGACTTGTATGCCGCCCTTGGGGAAATTACGGCGATCAATCGAAGATAAAGGCTCTGCGGCTTGCGGCGTTGCCGCAATGACGGTTCCTGTATTATCGATCAGTGCGGCGGCTACAGTTTGCCGCCCGCGGGCTACAAAATTGATAATCTGCTGCGGGCTTCCCTGTAGAGACAGACCCGTGCCCATCCAGGCAATTTCTGCGTCCAAAATTCGGGCGGCTGTTTTTGCTTTGGTGGCAGATTCAGTTTGAAAATTTACCGTGGCGTTAGTTTTATAGCGTTGATTGTCTGTATAAAGCTTGGTGAGCGCAATAATCAAAAATAGTGTGAAAAAGGCTAATGTACCAAATAAGAGGTTGCGAAAAGAGGATTCGTCTACATTCCGGGACAGCGTTCCAAACGGGTTGGTGAATTTGTGGTTCGATCTGGCCGGAATAAGCTCTGCTGCGGTTTGCCGGGGCTTGGCGGCGGGCAGGGTGGAAGGCTGAAAGTTTTGCACATAAGGCTGCGAGGCCGAGGAGGACGCCCGACTAGGTGCCACAGGCGGCATTTGTTTATTTACGGAGCCTGTACGCACAATATTCCCTTCGAATCACCTATAAAAGGTAATTTGCTTCAAGGTATAAGTCGAACAAAACGTGGTTAATTTTCGATTTAAATCGCCTGAAAAAATGCATTAAATACGGGTTTCAGGCTCCGGTTTGCCAATTGCGTAGCCCTGGGCGGCGTCAAAGCCTAATCTTGTGACAAAACCCTTGATTTCCTCGGTCTCGACACCTTCTGCGATAAAACGCACGTCAAGGGCTTCGCGAAGAGAGAGAAGAGCCGCTAAAATTGCGCGATCGCGCATGGAATTCAAAGCTGCAGCCACGAAACCGCCGTCAATTTTTAGCCAGTTTGCGGGCAAGGCGCGCAAATAGCGGATTGAAGCTGCGCCTGAGCCGACATCGTCCAAACAGACCGGATGTCCCCGGGTTTTAAGTTCTGACAGCAGGCTTTCGGCCAAAGCCAGATCGTGCATATCCCAGCTTTCGGTGAGCTCAATCACTAATTTTGTTGGTGAAGCCTCCAGAGCCGTCAGGCAAGCCATGACGGATCCTTTAAAGGCTGATTTATCCACCGAGGCGCCTGAGAGATTGATGGCAATGCCCGTATCAGCCGGATTGTCATTGAGCACCAATATGGCTTGGGCCAACATGGAAAGGTCAAGGTCGCGAATAACGCCGCTGAGTTCAGCCGGGCGTATGACGCCTTCAAGTTCATCGTCATGATCAAACCGCACCAACCATTCGTGATGATGAATATGCCCGTCTTTAAGGTCGACAATAGGTTGGCGCAACACAGAATAACGCTGTTCCGATATATGGGTGCGAAACCCGTGAGCTGTGCGAATGTCCGCCATCGAAAATGTCTATCATAACCAGATAAAGATTATCCTAAGGTTTTAGTCGCGATTTCAAGAGCGTTTTTGGACGGTTTCGCAGTAATGACTTGGCGAAGTTGATCCTTGATTTGATTTTGCCGTTCTATGTCCAGCTTGCGCCAGATTTCGTAAACCCCGAGCAGGCGCGCGGCGACAGACGGGTTGCGGCTATCCATATCCAAGACTTGCGCTGTGAAGAAATCATAACCTGCGCCACTGACATGGTGGAAGAGATGCGGGTTGTTCATAGCAAAGCCGCCGACCAAAGCGCGGACGCGGTTTGGATTGCGCGGGTCATAAGCAACATGTTGTGTTAGCTTTTGCATGGCCGCAATGCCGCCCGGATGTTTGCGCCCGGCCTGCACCGCAAACCACTTATCAATGACCAATGGATTGTCTTTCCATTTGGTATAAAAGGCTTCCATAAATTGATCGACTCGGTGTCCGCCGAGCTTATCCAAAATGACTAAGGCTGACAGCTCGTCGGTCATATTAGTAGCGGTATTGAATTGCGAGATCGCGAGCGGAGCGGCCATGGGGTCTTGGCGCGCGGCGAGGAGTGCAAGATAACGGTTTTTAAGCGCCCGGCGACCCGCAGCTTCGGCATTAGGGCTGAACAGGCCGTCATCTTGAAGGGCGTGGTAGGCGCTAATTAAATCTTTTTGAGCTGTATCCGCAATGGCACGGCTGAGCCATCTTCCTGCCAGATTTACCGCTATTGGGTCAGCCTGCGGTAGGCTTTGCATGACTTCCATATTTGAAGGAAGTGTTAAAGCTAAAGCTTTGAAATTATTATCAAATTGTGTATCTCTTAAAGTTTGTTTCAGGGCGCGTGTGTAGCCTTTCAGGGCCTGATTTGGTGCGGGAGTCTTGCCGCTTTCAATGGCTTTGGTCATGCCGCCCATAAGCTTTCGTGCAAGAGCTTGCCCCGCTTCCCAACGGTTAAAGGCGTTGGGGTCATGGGCCATCAGGCGTAGCGCATCATCCGCATTCTGATCGCTGTGTAAAATCACCGGAGCAGAGAAATCCTGCAAGACAGACAGGCTGACGTTTTTCGTTGTCGACGGAATCGTAATGGAGCTTTGCATGTCTTTGAGAATCGTCAATTGCGGCTTTGAGGCCGGGCCATCATCACTAATTAACTGCCACTTAATCGGAATGAGTTGGGCCAATTTTTTGCTCTGTCCGGGCGTGGTTTGAAGCGCTTGTTGAAAGCTTATTGTTGTTTCGTTGCCGGAGTGTTTGGCCGTGACTTTTACATGCGGCGTGCCCGCCTGTTCATACCAGCGCATGAATTGCGAGAGGTCTTGGCCGGAGGTCTTTTCGAAACAAGCAATGAATTGCTCAATCGTTGCAGCCGTGCCGTCGAGGCTTTCAAAATAATAATCACAGCCTTTGCGAAATTCACCTGCTCCTAAAATCGTTTTGAGCATACGGATAAGTTCGGCGCCTTTTTCGTAAACCGTGGCGGTGTAGAAATTATCGATTTTGACAAATTCCTTGGGCCGGACAGGATGGGCGAGGGGGCCGGCATCTTCGGGAAATTGACGTCCGCGCAAGGCCCGCACATCTTTGATGCGCTGAACGGCGGCTCCGCGCTGGTCGGCAGAAAATTCCTGATCGCGGAAGACGGTGAAGCCTTCTTTCAGGCAAAGCTGAAACCAGTCGCGGCAAGTGATGCGATTGCCTGTCCAATTATGAAAATATTCATGCGCGACGACAGATTCGATACGTTCGAAATTCATATCCGTTGCACTCTTGCCGTCCGCGAGAAGGAGAGCTGAGTTAAAGATATTCAAGCCCTTATTCTCCATCGCGCCGAAATTAAAGTCGCGCACGGCCACAATCATGAAACGGTCAAGATCATATTCACGGCCAAAAGCATCTTCATCCCATCTCATAGACCGTTTCAGCGCGTCCATGGCATATTCAGCCCGCGGCGCATCACCGGGATCAACATAGATTGTCAGCGGAATATGCCGCCCGCTCATCGTCGTGAAACTGTCCTCCAAAATATCAAATTGCCCGGCGACAAGCGCGAAGAGGTAACAGGGTTTGGGAAAAGGGTCTTCCCAGACCGCATAATGCTGACCTTTGGGCAAATCGCCGCTTTCCACCATATTCCCATTCGCCAGCAGGTAGGGATATTGCATTTTTTCAGCCGTGATTTTGACAGTGAAGACCGAAAGTACATCCGGACGATCAGGATAATAGGTAATACGCCGGAAACCCTCGGCTTCACATTGTGTGCAAAACCGTCCGCCGGAGACATAAAGCCCCATCAGGGTAGAATTTTCTGACGGATTGCAAAGAGTTTCAATTTCCAAAGTGAACGCATTGGGTACGCGATTAATAATGAGTTTGCTTTGCGTCAGGCGATACTCTGCACGTTTTAAATCCCGCCCGTCTATTTTGACCGACTTCAATTCAACCGCGTCGCCGTCTAGCTCAAGCGGCCCTGCTGAAATACGTTTGATAAGCAGCCGACTTTGCACCCGCGTTGCATTTGGCCTCAGTGTAAAACTCAGATAAACACTAGCGATGCTAAAATTGGGCGGCGCGTAATCGCTAAGCTTGGTTGGGACGGGAGCCGTATCAGTGCGCATGGGAGTTCCTTATTCTTATGTCCTTATGTGATATAGCGGGGCAAAATTGCAAGGCAGATTCGCGGTGGTGGTGATATGGGGGCGGATATATAGGTTCGCGCCTCTCTCATGTCAGGCCCATGTCGCGGTTTACGACCTGAAATCAGCGCTTGCCTTTCGCGCGGCTTGCGTTATCGCCACGCGCAACGATTAAAGCTAGGCTCCTGACATGTCAGACTCCATTCAAACACTGCGTAATGTGGCTATTGTGGCCCATGTTGACCACGGTAAAACCACACTTGTAGACAAGCTGTTGCGCCAATCAGGGACGCTGGATGAGCGCGGGATGCGCGAAGAACGCGTCATGGACTCTAACGACATCGAAAAAGAGCGCGGCATTACGATCTTGGCTAAGAATACGGCGATCCGCTGGAAAGACGGCGAGAATACGGATTGGCGGATTAATATCGTTGATACGCCGGGACATGCCGATTTTGGCGGCGAGGTTGAGCGCGTGCTCTCTATGGTCGATTCTGTTGTGCTGCTGGTCGACGCCGTTGAGGGCCCGATGCCGCAAACGACTTTTGTGACGAGAAAAGCACTGGCCCAAGGCCTTAAGCCTATCGTTGTTGTCAATAAGGTTGACCGTGTGGGCGCGCGGCCTGATTGGGCCGTTGACCAGACTTTTGATCTGTTTGACCGCCTCGGCGCGAGCGATGAACAGCTTGATTTTCCCGTGGTTTACGCCTCGGCGCTAAATGGTTGGGCCTCGCATGAGGTTGACACTATAGGCGAAGATATGACGGCGCTCTTTGAGACGATCGTCAAACATGCCCCTGTGCCTGATGTTGATCCTGACGGCGCATTGCAGATGCAAATCTCGGCGCTAGATTATAATAGCTATACTGGCGTGATCGGCATTGGCCGGGTCACGCGCGGAACCATTAAGAAAAACCAGCAAGTTGTTGTCGCGAGGCCTGACGGCACGACGCGCAAAGCCAAAGTGCTGTTGCTTTACGGCTTTATGGGGCTTGAGCGGGTTGAAATGGACACGGTTGAGGCCGGCGATATTTGCTGTTTCACAGGTATCGACAAGCTCGGCATTTCGGACACGATCTGCGATCCGCAAACGGTTGAATGCCTGCCGGCGCTCTCTGTTGACGAGCCGACAATTTCGATGACGTTCCAAGTTAATGACAGTCCTTTTGCGGGCCGCGAGGGCAAATATGTCACCTCGCGTAATATTCATGACCGCCTGCAAAAAGAGCTTATTCACAATGTCGCCTTGCGCGTTGAACAATTGGAAGACGCCGATAAATTCCGCGTTTCGGGCCGGGGCGAGCTTCACCTCTCTATCCTGATCGAGAATATGCGGCGGGAAAATTATGAAGTCGCGATTTCGCGCCCTCAAGTGATCAATAAAGAGATTGACGGCGTATTATGCGAGCCGTGGGAAGCCCTAACTGTGGATGTCGAAGCCGACCACCAAGGCTCGATCATGGAAAAATTGGGCGAACGTAAGGGGCAACTCAAAGACATGATGCCGGACGGCAAGGGCCGTGTGCGTCTTGATTATGAAATTCCGACACGCGGGCTGATTGGCTTTCGCTCCGAATTTCTGACCCTGACATCCGGTACGGGTCTGCTCTATCACAATTTTGACGCCTATAAGCCGCGCACAAAAGCCGGAATTGGCCGCCGCCAGAAAGGCGTGCTGATTTCAAAGGGAACGGGCAAAGCCGCTGGTTTTGCGCTGTGGAACCTGCAAGATCGCGGCAAGATGTTTATCGGCCACGCCGCCGAAGTCTATGAAGGCATGATTGTCGGCATAAATGCCCGCGATAATGATCTCGTCGTTAATGTGCTTAAGGGCAAGCAGCTGACTAATGTCCGCGCCTCCGGCACGGATGAGGCCGTTGTTTTGACCACGCCGATACCAGTCACGCTGGAATATGCGCTGGAATTTATCAATGATGATGAGTTGGTCGAAGTCACGCCGGAGTCAATCCGTCTGCGCAAACGCTATTTACTCGAACATGAGCGCAAAAAAGAAAGCCGCCGCCAAGACGCATTGGAGGCAAGCTAGCCGAGACTGGGTTGCGCTGTCTTCAATATTAAAGCAGAGTTGCATCATGATAAAGCGATGCATATTTGCGGTTATTTTGGCGTTTTCAACCTTTAGTGAAGTCTATGGCTCTCCAGTTGCCGTTGATGTGCTGAAAGCCCTTTCTGATGACGAGATGCAAGGCCGCAGATCCGGCACGGAAGGCGGACGGAAAGCAGCGGATTATATCATCAATAAGGTAAGCTCTTTTGGGCTAGCCACACAGACACATGAGTTTTTTCTGTCCAATGGAGGTGAGGGCCGGAATTTGATTGTGAAAGTTGCTGGCACCGTCGTCGCCGATGGCCCCGTCTTAGTCCTAAGTGCGCATTATGATCATACGGGCGTGCGTAATGGCGCGGTGAATAATGGCGCAGATGATAACGCATCAGGCGTTGGTGGGCTCTTTGCCATTATACAACATTTTAAGAAAAAGCCCCCGAAACATGATATATGGTTCGTTTTTTTCGACGAAGAAGAGGGCGGTATCAATGGATCTAATTGGTTCGTTCAACAGCACCCTCACTTAATGGTGCGTCCCATACTTAATGTTAATTTGGACATGATCGGGCGTCCACAAGACGGCGTCGTTTTTGTAACGGGTGGTTTGTTGGACCCGGCGTTAGGGAAGGTCGTGGAGTCGATCCCTGAAAGTGACCGGATACGTATTAAATTTGAAGGCGATGGGCCAGAATTTGATGGCCGTAAGAATTGGCGCACGAGTTCTGATCATAGGCATCTTTATGAGCGAGACGTGCCTTTTCTTTTTATTCATACGGGCGTACATGAAGATTATCATCGGCCAAGTGATGACGTAAAGAAAATCAATCTTGAGGATTATATAGCCGTCGTCAATTGGACTATAAAATTAGTTGAAAAGCTTAATAATGACCTTGGGACATTAGCAAAAATTCCATCTGAACCTTCTCTATAAACACTGTCTGTTCGAATATTCTTGTGTAAAAAAGAAAGCCGCCGCCAAGACGCATTGGAGGCAAGCTAGCCTAAGCGACGTGATCCAAGTCTTTCATGCCGGGCATTTCGGTTTTCCAGACCGAGAGGGCGGTGCGGATGAAATGGCTTTCCTCGTCGCGCAGTTCGTAGTCGCAGATCGCGATTGAAAAAATCGAGGCCAGCAGACGGCGTTGCAAATCCTTATCCTTGATATTGGCCAGAAGCGCTTTTTTATAGCTATCATCATGATCTTTATTCAGCGCGTCCAAAAGCACGGCTTTGCGAGCATGAAACCAATCGGTGAGCATTCGGCGAGAGAGAATTTTCCCGGGCCGGAGATAGTGGTTATGGGTCATGGCCGCATGGACAAATTCAATCAGTTCGCGATCTTTCACGCGGCGGTCAATCAGAACGCTAATGGCCAAAATATCTGTGACCACAGCATAAAGCTCATCAATGTCTAAAAACTTAGCCATGGCGCTTTATGCGGCCATCTGCGCCGAAAGTGAAGCCTTGCCCGCAGAAATCAACTCTTTTTGATAATTTTGAACGGTGGGCGTGCAAATCCCCAAATTGAAGAGGCTGATTTTATCAGCTCCGACTCTTCCTGGTGGTATTCCTGATCGCTTATCGAAATGGCGAGCATGGCATCATAGAGGTTTTCAACATGAATATCTTCCGTAAAACGGGTCAGGGCACGCAGGATAATGGTGTTTTTTCGGCGGCCGCATAAGGCCTCCTCGAATCCTGCTTCACGGGCCTTAAACCAGACATACAAGGCTTCGTTGCTCATCGGCTCCATCTCGAATAATTCGATTAATCCAGCCGCATGCTCCCTAAAGGCTGCGAGTTCCGGATCGCGTATTTTGTGATCGATGATCACCGTCAGGGCGAGGGGGGTTAATATGTCATCATGGCTAAACATGGGCCGCTCTTACGGCCTGAACGGCGGATGAACAAGGCTTATCAAGGCTGTCCCGAGACTATAAAGGCACTGTTATGTTCGTTTTACCTTCTTATATTAATATCATACATTGATTTGAACGTGACGGGAGCTATCCATGAAACATCTTCTTATTTCGGGCCTTGCGGCTTTATCCTTGGCCGCTTGCGCAACCGGCCCTTCTGCTTATGGCCCAGCGGCAGGCAGCTCCAGTCTTGGCTTTAAAAACACCCAAATTGAAAAAGACCGCTTCCGTATCAGCTATACGGGACGCTCGCGCGAAGAAGCCCGCGACTATGCGCTGCTCCGCGCCGCTGAAATTGCGATCAATGAAGGCTATAGCCATTTCAAGGTTATTGGCGGCGGCGGTTATGATAACGGCCCGTCTGCGCCGGTTTCCAGCCGTATCGGCATTGGTATTGGCAATGGGTATTATGGCCGCGGCCGCTCTACCGTTAATCTCGGTATCGGTATTCACGATGTCGCCCGCGCGCTTGAAGGCAACAAAGCCACCGAGACAATGGAAGTCATTTTGCTGCGCAGCGGCGGGTCTCGCGATGACGGCAATATCTACAACGCCAAAAGCATCTCCGAGAGCATCCGGCCTGAGGTTTTTCAGTAAGGCTTAGATAAGCTCAGGATCGACGACTTTTTGCACAACATGTTTGACGGTCAGGCCCTGCACAATAATTGAGAACACGACGACGCCGTAAGTTGCCGTCAGGATGAGGGGTTTATACTCATTATCCGGTAGCGACAAAGCGAGGGCGACGGAGATCCCGCCGCGCACGCCGCCCCATGTCAGTACAGGGATCGCGCCTTTGGTGAAATTCTTGAACGTGCCGATGACTTTCATTGGCACAAACACCGCGCAGAGCCGCGCAAATAATACTAGCGGTATCGCCAGCAATGCGGCAAAGGCATATTCAGGCACGAGGCCGAGCACGAGAATTTCGAGCCCGATCAGCAAAAACAGCACCGAGTTTAAAATCTCGTCAATCATTTCCCAAAAGCCGAAGAGATATTCTTTGGTATGCTCGCTCATCGCAACGGCCGCGCCCTTATTGCCGATCATCAGCCCGGCAACGACAACGGCGATGGGGCCGGAGAGATGATGGCCGAGAATATTGACCCGCTGCGCGACGGCATAGGTGCCGGCTACAAGCGCGAGGCTGATCAGGATTTCAATGGCATGTTCGTCAATCTTGGCCATCATGCGCACAGCGATCCAGCCCGCGATAAGCCCGAGGATAGCCCCGCCGACAGCATCGACCATGAAAAGCTCGACAACATCCATAAAGCTGACACCGCCGCTATGGCCTGCCGCTTCCGCCGGGCCAGCCAACAAGATAGTGCCAAGGCTGGCGTGATCGCCAGATGTGCCCGCAGCGATAGCCAAAATGATCGTAAACACGACAACGCCAACGCCGTCATTAAACAAGCTCTCCCCCGCGATCTTGGCTTCAAGACTCTTGGGCATTTTCACGGTTTTGAGGATGGAAAGCACAGCCACAGGGTCAGTCGGGCTAATCAAAGCGCCAAAGACCAGCGCCCACATATAGGGAAGATGCGCGCCGAGTAACTTGGCCAGATAATAAAATCCGGTGCCGACGATAAAGGTCGAGAGAATAACGCCGAGCGTCGCCATTGTCCCGATCGCCCATTTCGCGTCCCGCATTCTGCCAAAATCAACATGCAGCGCCCCGGCAAACAGCAAAAATCCGAGCATACCTTTCATCAAGGTCTCGTTAAAATCAATCTGCCCCAAAGCCGATTGCAGCGTGTCAGTGAGGCCAAGGCTGGGCACTAATGCCTCTAGCGCCAGCAAGCCAAAAGAGGCGGCCAGCGCCATAACCAAAAGCCCGATCGTATGCGGCAGCTTAAAATAAGCCCGGTTGAGCCAAGACAGCAAAGCCGACAACACCAGCAACAAAGCCGCAATTTCAAATATACTCAGCATGTTCTCTCCCAGAGGGCACCAAACTAACGAAGTCGCGGGCAGGGGCAAGCGGAATGTGGATTACAGTCTGCATTGGAGGCAGGAGGAGCCGTAAAAGTTGCCACTATTTAAGGGCGGCTATGGGGGCAAAGCAGACGTTAGAAATAGTGAGCTTAATCTCTCAATCATCCTCAAACCGGACGAAACAGGAATGCTCTATATTTCTTAAGAGGGGCGTAATTTTTACTTCAATGCAAGGCACGTTGCCTCAAGCTAACCCGAGCGTGACGTTCAATTCCTGCAATTTGACCTCGGTCAAATTTATTTGGGCCTATATCCTTACATCTTGTTCTTAAAGCACCCCGCTTATGGTTCCAACATGGGCTATAGAATGACACCACATATGCCGCCTGCGAAACTGCAAGAAGACGGATCCGCGCTTTATATCGGACTCATCATACTGGCCGGATTCATTTGGTCTTTATTTGCCGCGCAGCCAACTGATGTGCCCGCGATGGTTTATCCGACGCTGGAAATGCACGGTTATATGATGATGGCGGGATTCCTGATTGGCGGGGTAATGCTGCTTGGTAAAATCGCGAACGGTGCTCCCAAGATAAACCCGCGTGAATATGAGGACGGCGTTGTTAAGGCTGGCGTTATCGCTTCCACATTCTGGGGCATCGCCGGGATGACGGTGGGCGTTATTATTGCTTGCCAGCTTACTTGGCCCAATATTTTCTATTTTGAGAACTTGCCTTGGACGAATTTCGGACGTCTCAGGCCGCTGCACACATCGGCCGTGGTCTTTGCCTTTGGCGGCAATGTCCTGATTGCTACATCGTTTTACGTTGTGCAGAGAACCTGCCGCACGCGGCTGGCCGGTGGTTTATGGCCTTGGTTTGTTTTCTGGGGCTATCAACTTTTTATCATCTTGGCCGCCACTGGGTATCTGGCAGGCGTGACGCAATCCAAAGAATATGCCGAGCCTGAATGGTATGTCGATATCTGGCTCACAATTGTGTGGGTGGCTTATCTGATTGTTTTCTTGGCGACGCTGGCCAAGCGTAAAGAGCCGCATATTTACGTCGCCAACTGGTTCTATCTTGCCTTTATTGTCACCGTAGCGATCTTGCATATCGTCAATAATCTATCACTGCCAACGGGTATGTTTAGCGCCAAAAGCTACTCACTCTTCGCCGGGGTACAGGATGCGATGACGCAGTGGTGGTATGGACATAACGCGGTTGGATTCTTTCTCACGGCAGGCTTTCTCGCCATTATGTATTATTTCATTCCCAAGCGCGCCGGGCGGCCGATTTGGTCTTATAAGCTCTCGATTGTGCATTTCTGGGCGGTTATCTTTATCTATATTTGGGCCGGGCCGCACCATCTGCATTATACTGCTCTGCCGCAATGGACACAAACGTTAGGTATGGTGTTTTCGATCATGTTGTGGATGCCGTCATGGGGCGGCATGATTAATGGGCTGATGACGCTTTCGGGCGCGTGGGACAAATTGCGCACAGACCCGGTCTTGCGTATGCTTGTAGTCTCCGTCGCTTTTTACGGCATGGCCACCTTTGAAGGCCCGCTTATGGCCGTTCGCTATGTCAATGCGTTGTCCCATTATACAGACTGGACAATCGGCCATGTGCATTCAGGCGCTCTGGGATGGAACGGGTTTGTCAGCTTTGGCGCGATGTATTGTCTGGTGCCGTGGCTATGGAAGAAGAAAGACCTTTATTCCAATAAACTCGTTGAAATTCATTTCTGGCTCGCGACCATTGGAATCATTTTTTACATTACCTCAATGTGGGTGGCCGGGATCATGCAGGGCCTGATGTGGCGGGCTTATACTGATCTCGGCTTTTTAGAATATTCCTTCATCGAAACCGTATCGGCGATGCATATTTCTTATGCTGTGCGCGCAACGGGCGGGCTTATGTTCCTGACCGGCGTTTTGATCATGGCGTATAATATCTCCATGACCATCAAGGGCCGCGGGAATGCTCTGTCGATTGAAGGCGAAGTGCCATTGGCGAGGAAGCCTGCCGCGGCTGCCCCTAAACTTGCCGGAGCCACCTAAAATGCTGAAGCTTCATCAATATCTTGAAAAGAAATCTTTTGCGCTTTTGCTCGGCATTATTGTGGTTGTTTCAATTGGCGGGCTGGTCGAAATCGCGCCGCTATTTTATATCGACAGCACAATCGAGGAAGTCGACGGTATGCGGCCCTATACGCCGCTGGAGCTTGCCGGCCGTAATATCTATGTCCGCGAAGGCTGCTATACTTGCCATTCGCAAATGATCCGGCCATTGCGCGATGAAGTGGAGCGATATGGCCATTATTCACTCGCTGCAGAGAGCATGTATGACCGGCCTTTTCAGTGGGGATCAAAACGAACCGGGCCGGATCTGGCCCGCGTCGGCGGGAAATATTCGGATGAATGGCATAAGCTCCATTTAGAAGACCCGCGAGCGGTTGTGCCTGAATCGATTATGCCGCCCTATAAATTCCTCAGCAAGCGCGAGCTTAATTATAAAGGCATGGCCGCACATCTAAACGCTAACCGCAGATTGGGCGTGCCATATACAGAAGAGATGGTGCGTCTTGCCGTATCGGATTTAAAAACCCAATTGGATGAATATGCCGATGACGAGGAAGGCTTTAGCCAGCGATACCCCAAAGCGGCCCTGCGTGATTTTGATGGTAATGCAAGCGAAATTACCGAGATGGACGCGCTGATTGCTTATATGCAAATGCTGGGAACACTGGTCGATTTTGACGAATATGAAGCCGAGAAAGACGAAAATTTAAGATGAGTTATGATGCGCTGGCCCATATCGTTAAACTCGGCGGGACCATTATGTTTTTTAGTGTTTTTTTAATCGCGATTCTCTATGCGCTTTGGCCGAAAAACAAAGAACGGTTTGAGCGCGCGTCGCAAATCCCCCTGACCGATACTGATGCGCCGACGCCTTAAGATGAAGGTCTAAGACTAATATGGAAGATAAGATAAAAATTGACGAAATTTCAGGCACCGAAACAACGGGCCATGATTGGGACGGGATTGAAGAGCTTAATACGCCAATGCCGCGCTGGTGGCTGTGGATGTTTTACGCCTGCATTATCTGGGCGGTTATTTATGCCGTTTTGATGCCGGCAATCCCATTTCTTAATAGCCATTCCAAGGGCGTGTTAGGACATTCAGACCGGGCCTCCGTGATCAAGGCCGTCGATACGATGCATGCGAGCCGGGCGCAGAATTTCGCGCGACTGACACATGCAAATATCGAAACTATACGCGCAGATAAGGATACATTTGACTTTGCCATGGCGGCGGGGAAATCAGCCTTTGGCGATAATTGCGCAACTTGCCACGGCTCCGGCGCACAAGGCTTTAAAGGTTATCCCAATCTAAATGATGATATTTGGATATGGGGCGGAACCTTTGATGATATTCGCCAGACGCTTACCGTCGGTATTCGCACCGCGCATGACGATACGCGCACGAACCTAATGCAAGCTTACGGCCGCGATGAATTGCTAACGCGCGGGCAGATCAATGATTTAAGCCAATATGTTTTAAACCTATCAGGCCAAGACGCGGACGGCGCAGCGGTTTTACGCAGCTCGGAAGTGTTCCAAAATCAATGCGCGTCTTGCCATGGGGCGGACGGCCAAGGAGACCGCGCACAAGGCGCGCCGAATTTGGCAGATAATGAATGGCTCTATGGCGGCGACGCCGATACAATTTATGAGACAATTTATTATGGCCGCCAAGGCGTTATGCCCAATTGGAATGAGCGCCTATCGCCGGAAATGATTACCGCTTTATCTGTCTATGTTCACGCCCTAGGCGGCGGCGAAGACACGCCGCGAGCGTCGGCCAATCCTGACATACCTTAACCGCCATGACTCGGCTCGATATCCCCCGCAACAAAGCCGCCCCCGGAGTTGAGCAATCCCGCGCAATCGCAAGCTCGCCGTCAACGCCGCAAAGCCTTTATGCCAAACGGACAAAGCTTTACCCCAAGCTTGCCCATGGGGTCTTCCGTAACATCAAATGGTTTGCGCTGGTTGTCTTACTGGGGATTTATTACATCACGCCGTGGATTCGCTGGGACCGCGGGCCGGATCAGCCGAGCCAAGCCGTACTTATAGATTTTGAAAATGCACGGTTTTATTTCTTCTTTATCGAAATATGGCCGCAGGAAGTTTATTACATTACCGGACTGCTCATACTGGCCTCACTCGGGCTGTTTCTGGCAACGGCGCTTTTTGGCCGAGTGTGGTGCGGCTATGCTTGCCCGCAGACAATCTGGACAGACTTATTTATTTATGTCGAGCGCTTCTTTGAAGGTGACCGCAATGCCCGGATCAAGCTGGATAAAGCCCCCTGGAGCGCCAAGAAAATTTACAAGAAGTCGGCTAAACATAGTGTTTGGCTTTTATTGGCAGCGGCAACAGGCGGGGCTTGGATACTCTATTTCCATGATGCGCCGACCATCGCGCGCGACTTTTTAACCGGCCACGCTCCTGCGACCTCCTACATTTTCGCCGCGATTATGACCTTTACCACCTATGCGCTGGCGGGTCATATGCGCGAACAGGTTTGCACCTATATGTGCCCGTGGCCGCGTATTCAGGCGGCGATGATTGACGAAGAGGCGCTAAATGTCACTTACCGCTATGACCGAGGCGAGCCGCGCGGCCCGCATAAGAAAAACGCGACATGGGACGGGCGCGGCGATTGTATTGATTGCCGCCAATGTGTTGCTGTTTGCCCGGTTGGCATTGATATCAGGGACGGCTTGCAGCTTGAATGTATTGGCTGCTCGCTCTGTATTGACGCCTGCGACGAGATCATGGTCAAGGTTGGACGCCCCAAAGGGTTAATCGCCTTTGATACAGATACCAATGTGCAGCTACGGTCTTGCGGCAAGCCGGCTAAACTCAATTTGATCCGGGCGCGCACAGTGACTTACGCCATTTTATGCACCGTGATTGGCGCTGTGATGCTCTATTCACTGCTAACGCGGACAACGCTGGATATGAATGTCTTGCGGGATCGCCAGCCAAATTATGTGCAACTCTCGGATGGCTCTATCCGCAATGGCTATACCGTTAAAGTACTGAACAAATCAGCCGCTCCGCGTAGCCTGAGCTTGGCCGTGGACACGCTAAGCCGCCCTGTGATAACCTTAGCGGGGCGACGGCATGACGAAGCGCTTGTGCTGGATGTTCCGGCAAATGAAACCCGCGACTTTAAAATTTATATAGCCGCGCCGGATATTTCCGGCCTTGAGCAGAAAACCGATATGGAAATTAGTTTGAAAGATAGGAAGACCGGCGAGACGACTTTTGCGCGCGCAATTTTTATTAGCGGCGGGCCGAAGTGATGACTCAAAATCCCAGCCAAGCCCGGCCTGAAAAAGAGCTGACTGGCCGCCATGTTTTATTTATATTGCTCGGGTTTTTTGGCGTGATGATTGCTGTAAATGCCTATTTCACAATAGTTGCGGTAAAGACATTTCGCGGCGAAGATGTGCCGCAATCCTACCGTCAAGGCTTGGAATATAACCAGACCATTGCCGCCCGTTTAGATCAAAAAAACACTGGCTGGACGGCGAGAATGAATATAGCAACACAGGGTGGCGGCTCACGGCGCCTCATATTGCAGATAGAGGATAAGACGGCGCAAGGTATTGGCGGAGCGCTTATATCTGCAGTACTGCGCCACCCCGTGGATAGCGCCAAAGATAAAGTAGTCGCGTTTAAAGATACAGGCGCGGGGCGCTATAGTGCTGACCTTGGTAATATCTCAGGGCAATGGACTCTTAACGCAACCGTTAATAGAGATGGTGTGTCGTTCAAAGTCACGCAAGATTTATGGGTAAAATAGCACCAATATCCGGCAGCGAAGCGGGCTGCCCTTCCGGTCTGCAAGACATTCCGGTCGCGGAGCAAGACCCGCTTGGCGCCCGTTTGGATTTGAGCAGTTTTGTACAGGAAAAAGACGGGATGTCCTCTCTCGACCTGATCGTGCAAGGCGCACATTGCGGCGGCTGTATGAACAAGATCGAGCGCGGGCTGGCGAAACTGCCCGGCGTTACGCAGGCGCGTATGAACCTCTCGACCATGCGCTTGCATGTTGACTGGAAAACGGATGCGCTAGGGCCGGAGAGCATTATTCAAACCCTAGGTGGGCTCGGCTATGGCGCTGCGCCTTATGCCGCCAATAGCGCGCAAGCCCAGTCACAATCTGAAATAAAAACCTTGCTGCGCGCTTTGGCCGTTGCCGGTTTTGCAATGATCAATGTGATGCTGCTTTCGGTTGCCATCTGGGCCGGCGGTGAAGAGATGAGTGCCTCGACTCATAAGGCGCTACACTGGGTTTCAGCAATAATCGCCTTGCCCGCCGTTGCCTTTTCAGGACGGGTTTTCTTTAAATCAGCTTGGAACGCCCTGAAAAACAAACATACCAATATGGATGTGCCTATTTCGCTAGCGGTTATTTTGGCCTGCGCTTTAAGCATTTACGAAACGGTCAAAGGCAATCCAGACACTTATTTCGACGCGGCCGTCATGCTGCTTTTTCTGCTCTTGATCGGACGTTATCTTGACGCAAAACTGCGCCAGAGAACAGGCGAAGCCGCGCAGCGTTTGGCCGCCATGCAGGTCACGTCGGCAACGCGCCAGATAGCAGATGGCGGGCTGGAAACTGTGCCGGCCAGCTTGATAAAAGCCGGCGATATATTGCTGATACCGACTGGTCAGCGCGTACCAGTGGACGCCGAAATCATTACAGGAAGCTCGGAGATTGATACACAAATCGTAACAGGCGAAACCGTACCAAGACTTAGCGGGCCCGGCGATATGCTCTATTCAGGAACGGTCAATCTCACCGCGCCCCTGACAGTTCGCGCCGTAGCCGTCGCAGCGGATTCCTTCCTGTCGGAAATCACCCAACTTGTTGAGGCTGGTGAGCAAAGCAAAAGCAAATTTGTCAAGATCGCCGACCGCGCAGCGCGGGCTTATGTGCCTGTTGTCCACACATTGGCGGTTCTGACATTTGTCGGTTGGCTTCTCGCCGGAGCTTCGCTGCGGCCCGCTGCGCTAAATGCCATAGCCGTCTTGATTATCACTTGCCCCTGCGCGCTGGGCCTCGCAGTGCCGGCCGTGCAGGTTGTCGCCGCAGGACGGCTATTCAAGAAAGGCGTTTTGATAAAATCCGGCGACGCGCTGGAGCGTCTCGCGCAAATTAGATGGGCCGTATTTGATAAAACCGGGACGCTTACAACAGGGCAGCTTAAGCTTGAAAACCGTGCCACGATATCAGTGTATGATTTAGAAATAGCCGCTGCCCTTGCCGCTTTCTCCAAACACCCCATAGCTAAGGCCCTTCACGCTTTTAAAGGTGGGAAAGACGCGATAAATGTCCAAGAGGTGCCGGGAGAAGGGTTATACGGAACCGTTGACGGCAAGACCGTATCCTTTGGCAAGCCAAGTGGCGTAAAGGCGGTCAACACAGTGGACGCGATAAGTTGGCTGACAATCGGCGATGCGGAGCCGGTTGAGTTTATATTCAAAGATACGCCGCGAAAAGAAGCCAAAGAAACAGTAGCGGCGCTGAAAGCGATGGGGCTGACAACGGAGTTGCTCTCCGGCGACCGGGCCGAAACAGCCAAAAATATGGGCGCGGCGCTTGGCTTTGACCGCGCGCGCGGAGATGTCTCGCCCAAAGAAAAACAGTCCATTTTATATCAACGCGCAGCAGAGGGGCGTTTGGCCTTGATGGTCGGCGACGGCATTAATGATGCCCCGGCCCTCGCTGCGGCTCATGCCTCGGCCTCGCTGGTAAATGCGTCTGATATCAGCCGCGCAGCCTCTGATATCATCCTGCAGGGTGATAATTTATCCGCCATTCCGGCGGCGATACAAACGGCCCGACAAGCGCAACTGCGCGTGATTGAAAACCTGGGCCTTGCTGTTATCTATAATCTTTGCGCCATTCCTTTGGCCATATTCGGATATGTTAATCCATTGATTGCCGCACTAGCAATGTCGGGCTCATCCCTGTTGGTGATGTTAAATGCCTTAAGATTGATGCGGGACTAATATGACAGTGTTTTTCTCATGACGGCGCTTTTCTGGCTTATCCCTATCGCGCTAGCCCTTGGCGGGGCCGGGCTAGCGGCCTTTTTCTGGTCAGTAAAAACCGGGCAGTTTGAAGATCCTAAAGGCGACGCCGAAAGAATTTTATTTGACGGCGAAGACCGTCCGCTGATGGATGACGATTAGGTTTGGGATTGGCCATCCGCATCCACCTCATTATCACCCCGCTGGCAACAAACAGCATGGCACGCCTTGGCATGTGGCAGAGAGGGAGTATCGGGCGGATTTTGATTGCCCAGATCCAGCGCGATTAAACGGCCTGTGCAGGTTTGCGCCCATATCACATTGGAACTATTTGCAGGCATCATAAACGGTAAGGCAATCGGGACAACGGCAAAAGAAAATGCGGTGTATATAGCGACCCAATTCATAGCTATTGCGGGCCCGCCATGTTTAAAAGTCGGCTAAATTGATGGATTCGGACTGTGTTGCGGTCAGGCAATGATATAATGCCGTCAGATTTTAATGCCGTCAGCCGGCGGCTAACAGTTTCAATTGTCATGCCTAAATAATCGGCGATGTCCAGACGGCTCATGGGTAGGCGAATATCAAATTTTTCGCCTGCCAAGTTTTGACTCCGCGCAAGGTTGGCAAGAAAGAAAGCGATTTTTTCCGAAGCTGATTTCTTTGTCAGTGTTGTGATGAGTGTTTGCGCCTCTTCAAGCTGATGGCAGGCGGTTTTAAACAGTGCCATTTGTAGCTTATTATCGGAATCGATATCAGAGTGCGTGAGTTTGGTAATATTTGAGGTCGCTACAGTCACCGCAGTATCATGATGCACATCATCGCCCGTCAGGCCAAAAAATTGCCCTTCCGTTAAAAATCCAGATATTTGCCGCTGACTATTTTCGAGCAAGCGGTAGACCATAACAATCCCGCTATTGACGCGGAAGAATCCACCGAAATTATCGCCTTGATGATAGATTATTGTTTGTGCGGGATGAATGCGGCCTGGGCGCTGACGGGGTAGTTTGAGCTCCAACAATGAGGGTTCAGGCGTGGGGTCATGTGTCGCTATTTTGTGAATGTCTTGCAGCATGCGGTGTCCCCTTCCTTCTGAATTTTGATTATGAGACTAAATACCCGTCATAAAAAAACCAGTTGGGGAAATTACCTAAGTAGAATTACGGATGCGCGGGCCGGGTAAATTCGAGGATAAGCTATCAACCGCAGATAAGATATCCTGCGGTGAATAGGGCGTTGGCAGAACCTTTATGCCCTCTCCTGGAAATATATCATCGGGGCGCAATATAGCTTGTAAGGCAGATGTAATAATGATTTGGGGTCGCCTTACGGCCTGCAAGAGCTGATCAAACAGCATAAAAACTATAGGGTCGGATGGATTTAAATCCAGCAAGATAATATCATCTTCGCAATAATCTTCGGCCTCTAAAAAGCCTTTGGGCACTGAAATTGTCTTAACGCACCGGTCATGGGTTTCTAAAAGCCAGTGAACCGACTGGGCCATCGCCGGGTCGCTTTCGATGATATAGACCATGCCGGGCGTGTGACTATTATTCATAATGAGCCTGCAATATTGCTTTTGCAGGTTACAGCCTCTTTCGGCTGCTGAATTGACAAGAGTCAATTTTCCGGCTTGATCGTCTTTGTCAGGCTTGGGCAGAAATAACCAAGCGAACTAATTCTGATAATGATTTAATATCCAGTTTTGACATCACATGCGCACGGTGAGTTTCAACTGTGCGCACCGATATGCCAAGCTCAAAAGCAATAGCTTTATTGGTTTGGCCTCGGGATAAAGACATCGCAATTTCCAGCTCTCGCGGCGTCAGCTTTGCCAGCTGGTTTTGCGCTTGCGAGTGAGCAGATGTTTGCGATGTCGAACGTATAACTTGGTCAATGACAGCAAGAACTTCTTTGGCTTGAAAGGGTTTTTCAATGAAATCAGCTGCCCCGCCCTTAAGAGCCTGCACAGCCATAGCGATATCGGCATGGCCGCTCATGATAATGATCGGAAGGGCCGGGTTTTGCCGCCGGGCATCGGGCAATATTTCAAGGCCGCTACGTCCCGGCATGCGCACATCCAGCAACGCGCAATCCTTATGATGGCTTAAACCGGATTTCAAAAAGCTCTCGCCATCGAAAAAGACAATAACGTTGTAGCCATAGGTTTCAAGCAACAGAGTCAACGAGTCGCATACCGCAGGATCGTCATCGACAATTATGATCGTATAAGCGCTGTTCATGGTCTTACTGTCCTATTGGAAGCGTTATAAAAAACACTGTGCCGCGAGGTTTGTTTTGTTCTGCCCAGAGCTTGCCATTATGATTGGCTATAATGGTACGGCTAATGGAAAGGCCAACACCCAAGCCGCCATCTTTAGTGGAGCGGAAGGGTTCGTAGAGTTTATCGAAGTCTTTAGCGCCGAGCCCGCAACCCGTATCCGACACAGAGGCTTTTATGACCTTATCGTCGTGTGCCGCTGTGATGGATAAAGTTTTACCTTCAACCACGGCCATAGCTTCGCAGGCATTGCGGATGAGGTTGACAAAAACCTGCTGGAGTTGAACGGTATTTGCCTGAACACGGGGGATATCTTCAGATATACTCATTTCAAATTTTATCCCCATATTTTTAAAGGCAGGCCAAACCAGATCAATTGCATTTTGGACGATATCTTGAATGTCTACTCCGGTTTTCTCGGTATCTCCCGTTTCAATAAATTGGCGTAAGCGGCTTAAAATTTGTGCCGTCCGGTGAGCTTGCTGCGCGGATTTATCCATGACGAGCGATAAACGTTCAGGGTCAATCACCTGACCCGATGAGAGCATAGCTTTGCACGCTTCCAGATAATTCATAATCGCCGTCAAAGGCTGATTGACTTCATGGGCAATCGCCGCGCCCATTTGGTCCATGGCGGAAACCCGGGAGAGATGAAAATGCTCTTGTTGCAAGCGCTCATATTTGGCGCGGCGTGCGGCCACATCCGTGAGGTCGCGAATAATACCGACATATCCGGCCGTATCAGCCGAGAGATTTTCGCCCACCGATAAATACATGGGAAAAACCCCGCCCGATTTGCGCTGTCCCTGTACCTCGCGGCCAATGCCGATCACTTTAGCCTCTCCTGAAGTTTGGTAATTTTCGATATAACCGTCATGACGCGCGCGGTCAGGCTCCGGCATCAGCATTTTGATATTGTGGCCAATAACTTCTAAGGGACTATATTCAAAGATCGTTTCGCAAGCAGGGTTGAATAATGTTATCAGGCCCTTGGGATCGATCATAATCACGCCGTCAACCATGGTATGAAGAACGGAGTGTAGTTCAGCGTTATGAATGTTCATTGCCACAGGTAAATTATGCAATTCTTCGGCTGAAAATACGAGACATAATTTGCCAATATATCACATAGAGGATTTTAAGATTTTAACTGAGGTGGTCCTGATTGATAATAACTTGGTTAGACAAACTACGAAAATACTTTGCGCAACAAGATTAATTACCAATTCAGAAAGCCAGTTTGGCAATGTCCCTAGCCATAGCTAATGTTGCGCACTTTAGAATCATACACTAGGAAATAATTTATGATAGCTATATTTTCTAACGCCTGCTCTTGCCTCCGAGGCAGACAAAACTCACATGATGCTTAACGTCTGCTATGGGGATCTAGTCACGTTTCGCCAGCGGCTTAAACCGTCCGATTTTGTTGAAAAACTCCATAAATGGGAGGGATAAAATTTTCGCTGTAAGAGTAAAATTCCGAAAGCGAGGGCTAAACTTACTCATCCGGACTCATCAATGCATCAGAATCGACATAAACAAAAATTAGCTGCCCCCTCGGATGAAAGTTCTAAATCCTCCTTTATGAGGCAAAAATTTCAGGGTCAGCTGTAAAGCTAGAGTTTTTCAACAAAATTGCCCAAAGAAGGACACTCAATTTTGGTGGTTTGAGTCGAAGTGGGTGATACTTAGGTATTATTTACCCAGTTTAATTTTCTGAGGGCTTCCTTCTTTATATAGGTTTTGCCAATGGCAAAATTCCGTAAGCTAGGGCCTTATAGACGGCTTCCGCTGTTGTTTTCGCATACAGTTTTTGACGCCCTCCCTGCAGGCGTAGTTCAATTGAGCGTTCTGAGAGGTTTAACTTTTCCGCCAAATAGGAGGCCGTTTTCCCTTTTGATGCCCAAGATAAAGCCTCGATTTGTTTTGATGTGAGATTGAAATGTTTGGCGAGCTGATTATACCGCATCATCAAATTATGGAAAAGAGGCGCATAATCCTTCAATTGTTCAATATCTAGTGGCGGTGCTCCATCGGAAAAATCTTGGAACATAATCATATGCCCAAAGCCATTCTTTATCCCATTTCCGAACGGAACGAGCCAGGCATGGCAATAGCCAATATCATAAATCGCTTGATAGGTTTTATTATGACTATAGAGCGGTCCTTCGCCGTGAAGGGTTGAGTTCATATCAAAGAATAATGGCGCAGTCAGCCGAGGAACCACTTCACCAAAGCGAAAGGTTAAGGAGCCGCCGTCTTCCTCTCCGATATTGCGGATATTATCAGGAAATGTCGCGTACAGGATATAATCTCCACGCCGTAGATGCGATGTTAAATGTAACATATATCCATAAACCAACGCGCCGATGCCAAGAGGCTTTAACGCATCCTTGAGACAATGCAGGCCGCTATACATTGTATCAGCCTGCGACAATTTCTTTTGAAGGGCGTTTAAATTCAGACTTTTATTCAGGGCACCCCACCTTCCATGTCCGGGTTAGACCATTGTCGCCAGCCATCACCCCAGTCTCGAATATAACCTGAAAACTAAAAATAACGAAGAAAAACCTTCGGAATCCAGAAATTGACAGTTTTGTGGGTGCCGAATACCCCTGTCCCAAATGAGATGCACTGAAAAAGGCGTGCAACGGGGCAGACGACATTTCCCAATATATGGGAGGATTATCATGAAAATACAGACATCAAAAACCTTAAAATTACGTCTCACGTCCGAGGTGCTAGCTTGTGCATGGCGCTGCAAATGGGTGAAATTTGTATCGCATCAACCAGCCGATAAAAGCTAGGAGACTTCAAAATGAGATTTTTCAAAACGGTAAACACGTTAGCGACAATTCTCACTTTGAGTGTTCTCGGGATACAAACTGCTAATGCGCAAAGCGCACAATTAAAAAATGTTTCTACGAATCGATGTGTCAATGCTCCGAGAACGACACCGTCACGCGAATATGACGTTACGATTTCAACGTGCAGAGCCACGGCAGGAGAATCTCAAACTGTCCAATTTGTAAAGCTTGCGAAGGATCGTTGGTCAATACGATCGGCAAATGGAGGTGCGTGCTTGAACCTGAAAACTTCAGTTGAGAATCGTGAAGGCGGCCGCGTGAAATGGGCGGGCTGCTCATCCCACCGCGATCAGCAATGGAACCTGACAGCTGTGCAGACGTCGGTCGGAATGCAGAATAAAATCCAACATACGGGAAGCGGAAAATGCCTCAATGTTCACCGCGGACGTGACAATCGTAATGGCGGCAATGTCACAGTCTATAGCTGTGCGGACACGCCCGACCAAAGGTGGACATGGACCACCACCGCCAGTGCGACAGGACTGAATGATCTAAAGATCGCGTCGCACAATGTTTGGTTCATGACGGTATTTGGCACAAATGTCGGAGATGAGGATCATTATCAAGATGTTCGTAATATTGAGGCAAGGTCGCGCGCGATTGTTGCAGATGGATACCTCAAAGGACAGGACGTTCTCGTCCTCAATGAGCTGTTTGATAACGGGGCGTCTAATTACCTCCTTAGAGGCTTACGGCCTGATTACCCTCATCAAACAGCGGTTGCTGCCCGGAGTTCAGAAGGCGGGAGAGATAATTGGGATGCGACCCACGGAGATTATCGTCCGCGTGCGCGGCTTGAGGCCGGCGTAGCTATTCTCAGCAAATGGCCGATCGAGCGGAAAGAACAGCACCTGTTTCGAAAGGCAGATCTGTGTGGCTATGACGAGCGAGCCAATAAAGGTTTTGCTTATGCTCGAATTAATTATCGTAATACGCAAAAAATCCATGTGATTGCCACCCATTTACAATCAGAGGTTCCTCTGGAATGTAGGGATGCAAATGATGCCGGGTTCACAGCCGGCCACCGTATGCGCACACGGCAACTGCGGGCGATTAAGAACTTCGTCGATAGCAAAAACATTCCATCAAGCGAACCTGTCTTTGTTGCAGGCGATCTGAATATCATCTATGGAAATCGCGAATCGTCGCTGATGCTACGAGAACTCAACGCCAACAGACCTGTGTTCACAGGTAATAGGGGCTCTTATGACGGGACAGATAATCCGCTAGTCGGAAACAATCTCTACCCGCAAATTCTTGATTATGTCCTGACATTGAAAGACCATGTTTCCCCGTCTCCTTGGTATACAGAAATGCGTAAAAAAAATAGCATGGCGGATCATTACCCAGTCTTTGCCTCGTCCAAACGGACTGGGTCTACTGTCAAACCCGATCTATCTGAATACCAGATAACAATTGTAACGGCCCGAGGGCGGGGCGCGGGAACTGATTCCAACATTGTAGCCATCATAAACGGACGGTCTGGGAAAAGCCGACGCGTTAAGCTCAATGATCGTATTTATCGCAATGCGTTTGAGATTGGTAGCGCGGAAACTGTTAAAGTCGAAGCTGAGAAACTTGTAGAGCCAAAATCTATTACTCTTGAGTTTGACGATAAACATCCAGGCTCTGATTGGCGCATTAGAGGAATCAAAGTTCAGAAAGTTGGTTCGAATGAAACTCTTTCTTGGACTGGCGACTATGAATTCACGTCACGCCAGAACAGGACGTTCCCGCTCAGATGACCTTGCAAGTAACCAGATTCATGAAAGGGAACCCTATGACGCGATTAGCAAAATTATGGAAAATCTTTGGAGCTCTAATGCTCGCGTGTTTCATACAGGCCCCATACGTGGCAGCCCAGTCCAGTCATTCGCTCGGCTCGGGTCAGGATGTTTATCGGATCGAAGTGAAAAATATTAACGCTTATGAAGTTTTGGAAGCAGGCGATACGGACGGTGTCGGGGAGCTATATGAGTTGCGAGTGAGGCTAGAGGGAGGAGAGTTAGGTCGCCAGTACCATCAGTACACAGATAGAGCTGGGGCAAGTCGTAGACTTGTTAATCGTTCAACGCATGATCAAGGTAATAACACCTACGTCAATATACGTGTCGGAAACCTCGTCGCTCATGGCGGACATGAGAAAAACCGGAATCTTTGGATACATTCCAAGAGAGCCAATCCGTATAACAGTACCAATCCTATTCGTTTGCGTCTTACTGCCACAGAACTCGATTGTGCAGGGGAGAGAGTCTGCCGCAGAAAAAGCGTTGGTGCAGTCACTGTGCAATTCACCATTCCAGATTTTAAAACCCCGCCCAGTAATCGCTGTGGTGCTGAGAATACCTTCCAGCTCACGCGGGTTGATGATGACCTCGCAATACTGGGCGTTGATAATCTGGAAGTGCATAATTACACACAGGGTGACACGCGCGTGATGAATGTTCTTACACAGCACAAAACGGGTGGTCCACGGCTTCGCCCTATCAACGCCGATATCTGTATTGCAAGCACAGTTAAACCCGAAGACCGGGAAGTTATCACGCCGAAAATGGACTTCCTGAAAAACCAAGCCAGTGGCCGATGCCTTGCTTTGCCAAACTATCAATTACAGGGGCAGGATATGCATGCAGTCGTCAAAAACTGCTCTTTTCAAAATACTGTGGGCAATCCTGAAAGAACCAAGTGGGTATTCACGCCCATAGACTATCAAACGTTCACTATTCGAAGCTCTATGATGGATAGATGTTTAACCTTGAAGGCTGCCGTTGATAATCGGGAAGGCGGCCCGGTCAAATTATTCGAGTGTTCAAGCCATAACGATCAAAGATGGGAACTTTTCCGTGGCGGCCTCAAAAACGTTTCAAGCGGTAAATGTCTAAATGTACATGGCCGAGAGCACAAACAGAACGGCCAAGTTTCGGTCTATACATGCGCGGAAACACCTGACCAAAAGTGGACGAAGATCGACGAACCAACGGCGAATGATTTAGCGCCGCTTCACCGCCGAAGCCGATAACCAAGCTTTAATAAGGAGAGTACCATGTCCCGAACATTGAGAAACCTGGCGTTAACGGCAGCTATAGGCTTAGCTATGATGCCGTCACCGCAGGCAAGTGCATATTCTGGTGAAGATCTTCTAAAAGGCGGCCCTTGGCATCATGAGGACATTACCTGCCGTGCTCTGAACGGAGATGCATATTGTCAAAAAGTCCAGAGAGACAAAGTAATTTATGCAGATGATTTGGGTTTTAGTGAGCGTGCAACACACGCAATTGCTTGGCATTCAGATTACATTGATAGCTACATCTACAGCCCAATTTGGTGGGCACAGGCAGCACAAAATGGACGGCCCGTTCGCTCTATCCGTAATCGCTACCTATCAGGTATGGCCAATTATTGGGGTTTGGCTAGCCTGCATTTCGATGATCTGAACAGCTCGCAAGACATAGACGCAACCTGGAATCGATATTTTGCTGGGACGTTGATTGCTTTGGAATGGGCGGCGACACGCAAGATGCCTGATGGTTCTATGGGAGATGTTCAGGCAGTGTATAATATATTAGGGCTTGGTCTGCATGCTAACCAAGATTTTTATTCGCACTCAACTTGGATAAATGCACCTTGGCGGCGTCAGCTTACTTATTTAGATGCGACAGGCGGACAACGGGCTACTGCGTTGATGACTGGAGCCTATGAGCAAGCCGTGGCTCCGGTTCAGCATGGGAAATATAGCTTTACATGTACAGCTTACACGCAACCTGAGTTGCGAACCTTAATGAACTTAGGGTGTGCCAGCGTTGTTCCGACCGCTAATCTTGGCTTCTGCGAAGAGTATCGGAAGTGCGAGCAAGATGAGCGTCAAAGCACACGCGTGGAAGTGGCTGGTTTGCCTACTAATTTTATCGTGTTAGCGCCACCCGGGATTGCAATGGACAACACGTCATTGGCGCGGGTTGGCTCGCATCATCGAGGGTTGCTTCGCGAAGAAGGTTTAGAGCCTCCAGCCGCAACCATTTTGCAAAAAATGAACATTAATGTTCGCAATCCGAGTATTCATATTGATCGCTTGAAATCTCCAATGAGTGACGTAATGAGAGAAGCACTAAACGCTGCGGCAAGAGACAAAGTGCTGTCTGAAGTCAAAGCAGTGGATGCACGTGAAAAATGCGAACAAATTATTAATCACAAGAAAAACTGTGAACGTGAAGCGGATTATCTATTTGCTGAAAGTAAACACTTAGCTGTTGTCTCGTCGAAACAATGGGTGCGTAAAGTTTCGACCTTTATGGACAAACGGCACAATGAATTTTGGACAAAGGTAAAAAACTGTACCAAAGACTGTCAGGGATTTTTCAACTACAAGAACCCGCCAAATGCCGTTACGCGGTCTTTTGAAAACTATCAAGAATTCCCGTTTCAATTTATGTCTGCAGGTCATGACAAGCCTGTCGCTCGACCGGATAAAGATGCTTGGTATTTAAGAATCGAAGTGGATACGGCCAATGATAGCGGCGCGGGGACAAGCGCAGATATCAAAGTTATCGGGGACGAAAGCCGCGGCGAGGTCTTCTTGCTTGACTATCTATCCATGACCGATCCCCATAGTCCTGTAAGAGGCCTTTTAACATATGACGACATGGAGTCCGGTGACAAACAGGTTTATACTGTTGGCCCGTTTCATCAAATCCCGGCTAATCTAAAATTATTTAACGATTCTTCGTCTGGAAAAGAACGCCGTAGAGCTATTCGTCATAGCATTCGCGATGGAATTATAGGCTCTTTCGAAACAACGCGGCACATGTTTCGTAATGACCAAGACTATGTGGGTGTTGTCAGTTGGGATCCATCACGCGCAGACCTCGATAAGATAATCCGAGAGGGAGATAGAACTGAATATGGGAGCCAAATTTTACAGTCGCCACCTGGTGTAAAGTACATGGTTATAGATGGGGGAGACGAAGGTGCTTATCAATTCTACATCAACGTAAGAAAAACCGATTGGCAAGGCCGTGGTGATTATCGCGGATGGGCTGAATATGATATCTATATAGACAAAATTCGCTGCCTGAGAGAGTCCGCGGTCGATGGCGGCACGTCTGATGATGAACCCTTCTTTTTTGCCGGCTTAAGTTCTTATGGATTGAATACTCCTGAGTACCAGCAATATGGACCCTTCTCCAACATCGGGACCAATGGCAATGACCGACGCGTTATTGAGGATGATCGCTTGTTTCGTAATGTAAGATTGCCGCATGGCGGTGCCGCAATGCTCACATTGGAAGCCCATGAAAGCGACAAGGAAAAACACCGGGATCGCGTCGCGCTTTATAATGAATTTCAAGGCGCCATCAGCCAAGCCGATATGGATGATTACCCGAAAGTTGTGGCTGAGTTTGGGCGTACATTTGGCGGCGATTGGAAAGTTTCAGGCTTACGCGTTTATGCGTTTCAACGCGGTGATAATCCAAAATATGGACGTGTGCTCAAAGTTGACTCGCCGTTCTGGCTTGATGAGGAACAGCGTATTGGATTTCAACTTGAAAAATCCTCTGCGAAATCGTTGGGGGTTAACTTGGCAGGTCTAAGTGATAAAAAACCACTGTTTTATACAGCGCGCGGGTCGAGCACATCAACCACTACGGTTCCACTTTCTCCATCATCGCCACCAAAAAGGCCAAAGGTGGAAAAGCCGCGCATTAAATTGCCGAAAGTGAAGCGTAAGGTGCCCATTCCAAATAAGTAATAATAGACATGATTTTAGGAGATATAAAAATGCGTATAGCCCTTCTATGTACAGCGGCCCTGCTGGTGGTAGCTTGTGGTCCTGAGAAATCTAAAACAGCGGAGAGTCATCAAGACGCTATGACGTCGGTATCGAAATCTGGAAAAGCTTCGCTGACGAATACGCCTATTTCTTTTGCTGATGCGACGGGCGAAACGTCGGAGATGATTGAGGTTGGACCGTGTCCATTTCTGTCTGATGAAATCATTAAGTCGAGTGTGCGTTCTACCTTCGAAATCACACGTAGGGAGGTTTCCAACACAGAATGCAGTTGGGCTTATAATGCCGGGTTTGCGATACGCGTCACAATAGAGGATCTATTAGCGGCAAGACCTGTCTCTGAGCGTCAATATAATATCGGCGTAGATACCATTAGCGAGCCGCAAGACGGTCCAGGAATAAATGCGCTCATCCTAAATGATACAGCATGGGATAAGCCCATACCTTTCGCTTACAGCTTTGAAAAAGACGGGAAGCTCGTATTTATGAGTTATACTGGATTTAAAACAGATGTCGGAAATATGAGGATTGCGGCTAATGAAATTGCCGCACGTATGAGCACGGCGCCACTCATTGAACATCAACGCCGTCACGCCACAGAGCCTTTCCAGACCTGCACGACTTGGACTGAGCAGGATTTGAAAACAGTGTTCGGCGTAGGAGAAACCGCCACAATTGGTCCAGGATCGCCCGGTAAGCATAGCTGCAGTTGGAAGATTTATGAGGATGGTATCGCGGGTCAACGCACCGTTGCGTTAAATATCTATAAGCCCAAGTCGGGGGCGAAAGCGCCGCATGAGTATGATGGTCACGAGGCTTATTCCGAGAATGGCGAAACTCATTACCTCAGAAAATCTGACTCGAACTTTGGAATGTATATCCACATAATAACGCCTCGTCCTGAAGGCCTTATCTATGTCACTGTTTCAGACCCTGAGAAAGATCCTACGCCAGTTGCCAAGATTTTACAGGAGAACCTTCTTAGTAGGATGGTGCCTTAGGTATCAACTTAGAGGGATGCCTTATTTATACATCCAAGATTAACGGAGAATATCATGTTAAACAAATGCACTTTCATAGCAATCCTTATGCTTGTTGGCGTGGTAACACCAAGCTTTGCCGAGGAAATCGGCAGCGCAACAAGCCCTCTTGCCCATAGCGATACATTATGGGACCGCCTGACAATTCCTGTATGCTGGGAAACGCGTTCCGGTTTTGCTGTCGCACCATTTGCGGGCGACCCCCGTCAGTGGACGCGAGAGGCCGTAGAATCAAGCTGGGAAGCCGTGTCGAATATAAATTTCGTCGGTTGGAATAACTGCTCAAACGGCTCTGACGGCATTCGAATTCAGTGGGCCGATGAAGGCCCGCATGTAAAGAAACTGGGACGGGAGCTGGACGGCCGATCCGAGGGCATGGTCTTGAACGATGTGTTCGACAACTGGGATTCCGGCTGCAAGGACTCAGCCGCGGATTACGAATACTGTATCCGCGCGATTGCTGTGCATGAATTCGGGCATGCGCTGGGGTTTGCCCATGAACACAACCGAGGGGATCGCCGCATGTGCTCGCGGGAACCGCAGGGCACCAATCCCACATTTCTAATTACCAGTTACGACCCAGAATCCGTCATGAACTACTGTTCAACGCGGTGGAATAACGGGGGTACTTTGTCCCCTCTCGACGTGGCGGGCGTGCGAATGACTTACGGCCCTTTCCTGCCAGAAACACCGGCGCAAGTTGAAGTCAGCGGCACGATTTTTGCGGTGGACGACGAGACCGGAAGAGACGAAACTGGAAGTGAGGATTTCGATTTTACATTTGATCTTACGGAAGCGCAGCCAAGCGATCAGCAGCGAAGAAGTCTATGCGTGGGCGACGAAGTCAGGGTTGAACTGGATATCCGGGCCACACTGAGTCCCGGGTCGAATGAAGTTGTCATCAATAACCGCTCGCGGCTCTATGAGGGGGGTGGCTGCAACACGTCTGACCTAGAAGACAGCGATCAGTCTGTGTTGACCTTATCTCCAACCAACTTGGTGGAAAACACGCGGCATGCCTTGAGAAACGGCGGCTTTGGCGGTGGAGATCACGCCGAAATCAACATGCAATTCACCCGCGTGACCGGCGATGAGTCGGACGCAGACTCTTGTACGAGTTGCGAGGACGCCGCGCAGAGGGCCCGGTTTGGCACACCGCCCGCGGCCCCGACTACGAGCCCTGGGCAACCCGCAAAGTCATTGGTCTTTCTCAAGAACCTGAGGACTAAAAAATGTCTTAGCCTCCCCGAAAATAGACAAATCGCTCTTGAGGAAAGAGCCATGATAGATAGCTGCAGAATCTACGTCTCTCAGGGCGTGAATACCCAGCAGAAATGGGCCTTGAAAAAAGTGCGTCCGGGAATTTACTCTATCAGACATTCTGAACAGAACATGTGTGTAAATTTGAAGAAATCTCAGGATAACCGGGAGGGCGGAGCCGTGAAATTCGTGAAATGCTCGCAGCATCCAGACCAGCAATGGCGCAAAGTTGCCAACGGGACAGGGGGGGCCTATCAGCTCCGCAATGTCGCCACTGGCAAATGCCTGAATGTCCATGGCGGGCGTGAGAACAAGGATTGGGGAAAAGTCTCCGTCTATAGCTGTGCCGATACAGATGATCAGCGCTGGCGCAGCATCAGCGGAAAGACGAGAGTTTTGAAGAACGTCGATCGGGTTAAAGTTCGCGTGCCTAAGAAGACCGATATTCGCGACCGCATTAAATAATCCGCATCGCGAGGCTCGCATGGCGCGCCTCGCTTACGTTCCTCTGCAGTTTTCAGCCAATAAGAATAGGAGTTTCTTTATACGTTTGTGTGATTTGTCGGTTTCGTTTTTGTTTAGGCATCAAACTAGGTTGGAGTGAGCGTCTTAAAATCGCCCAATACTGTTGAAAAACGCCTAGTCAAAAGGCCCTGTTTCTGATTCACTTGTTTTGGATAACAAGTGTGGAGGTTGACCATGATGGGACAATTGGAGGGTGGAACGGCCAAGCTGTTTTATGAGTTTTCTCTGGAAGATATGGTCCCGCAAAATCATCTCTTGCGCAAGATTGATCGGTTTCTAAACTTTGATGATCTTCGCTCACATCTGAAGCCTTTTTATAGCCATACGGGGCGCCCTTCCATTGATCCGGAGTTGATGTGCCGACTGTTGATTCTCGGCTATTGTTTTGGTATCCGTTCCGAGCGCCGTTTATGCGATGAGGTTCATCTCAATTTAGCTTACCGTTGGTTCTGTCAGTTGGGCCTTGAAGATAAAGTCCCGAACCATTCGACCTTCTCCAAAGCTCGCCATGGCCGCTTTCGCGAGAGTGACCTCTTCCGCACTCTGTTCGAGCAAGTCGTATTGCGCTGTATGGATGAAGGTCTTGTCAAAGGCGAAGGCTTTGCCGTTGATGCCAGTCTGATCAGAGCGAATGCCAGTGAAGCGCGCGCTGTGGATAGAGGCGAGCCCGTCGATTGGTCTGACCCCACAATTGCCTCACGCCCAGTATCGGAATATCTTGATGCTATCGATCAAGAGGGAGCGCCGCGAAAGAAGATATCCTTGACAGACCCGACAGCTCGCTGGACGGCGGACGAGCGCGATTTACATGGTCCACAAACTATCTGCTTGATATAGAAACGTCCGTTATTGTCGATGTTGAGGCCACACAGGCTTACCGTATCAGCGAGGTCAATGCGGCGCGCATTATGATTGACCGCACGGAAGAGCGCTTTGGCTTGAAGCCTAATCGGCTGTTAGGAGACGGAGCTTATGGTAGCGCTGAGTTTCTCGGCTGGATGGTTGATGAGAAAGATATCGCGCCGCATGTGACGTTACTCGACACGCCAGGAAGGCCAACATCGAGCTTCACTCAAAAGGACTTCAAATATGACAAAGCCAAGGATGTATTTAACTGTCCCGGCGGTAAGGAACTCAAGCAGTTCTGGCGGACATATAAAATCCCGCGCAGCGGTATCACAAAAGACAAGAAACGCCTCTATCGGTCTAGAAATACGGATTGCGCGGTTTGCACACTGAAAGATAAGTGCTGCCCCACGTCCCCTTTCAAAAAGGTTGGCCGCTCGATCTATGAGCATGCTCGCGACGAAGTTCGGCGCCTGAAGGAAACACCGGAATACGAACAATCAAAGCATGACAGGAAGAAAGTTGAGATGGCCTTCGCTCATCTCAAACGAATGCTTGGCTTCCGTCGTCTCCGGCTTCGCGGCCCAACTGGCGCGAGCGACGAGTTCCTTCTTGCTGCCACCGTTCAAAACCTTAGAAAACTAACACGATACGTACTGAAACCATCAAACCGACCGCCGATGAAACCCGCTTGAAGTCAGAAAGAGAAAAATAACGGTACAGAAGCCGTGACCTACAGTAACGGCCCAACTCAAAGAGCCATACGAGCAAAATTACTCAAGAGTTTTTCAACAGTATTGGGCGGTTTAAGACTCTCGCTAATGTCCGCAATGGGGATTTTGCAGTCGTCAGCTCTAGCGAGCGGAATTCTGGTAAAGCCGCGCCTGTATGACTACCCTTGCTTCACCCCCCACTTGACTTAACCGCCGCATCGGTTATCCCCCGCTTCATCATCTTTGGAGCCTGAAATGCACGCTTATCGTAGCCATAATTGCGGTGAATTACGCAATAGCCATGTTGGCGAGACTGTCCGCTTATCCGGTTGGGTGCACCGCAAGCGCGAACATGCTAATGCGCTGTTTATTGATCTGCGCGATCATTACGGAATCAGCCAAGTCGTAGTCTATCCGACGGCGGAATTTTACGAGGCAGCCAAGCGCTGTCCGAGCGAATCTGTTATTACTGTGACAGGGGAACTCCTCGCCCGCGATGCAGAGGCCATAAACGCCGAAATCGCCACGGGCGAGGTCGAGCTTCGCGCCGACGAAATGATTATCGAGAGCGCCGCTGCGCCGTTGCCGCTACCCGTTTTTGGCGAGCAGGATTATCCCGAAGATATCCGCTTAACCCACCGCTATTTGGATTTGCGCCGCGAGACTTTGCACAAAAATATCATCCTGCGCGGAGAGGTGATTAATTCTCTGCGCCGCCGGATGATCGATCAGGGCTTTACCGAGTTTCAAACGCCGATCCTGACGGCGAGTTCGCCCGAAGGCGCGCGTGATTTTCTCGTTCCCTCGCGGCTGAACCCCGGAAAATTCTACGCCCTGCCGCAAGCTCCTCAGCAATTTAAGCAACTGATAATGGTGGCGGGTTTTGACCGCTATTTCCAAATCGCGCCGTGTTTTCGCGACGAAGATGCCCGCGCCGACCGCTCACCGGGCGAGTTTTACCAGCTCGATATAGAAATGAGCTTTGTCACCCAGGAAGATGTCTTTAATGCCATAGAGCCTGTCATGGCGGGCGTGTTTGAAGAATTCGCAGCCCTCGACGGAAAAACCCGCGAAGTGCAAACCCCGTTCCCGCGTATTCCTTACAAGGAAAGCATGGAAAAATACGGCTCGGATAAGCCTGATCTGCGCATCCCGTTTGAGCTGACCGATGTGTCCGAGTTTTTCACCGATGAGGCCAAAACCGGCTTTGGTATTTTCGCCAAGATTACTGGCGGCGGCGGTAAGGTTATCGCTATCCCCGCGCCCGGCGCAACCGCCTCACAGTCGCGCAAGTTCTTCGATAATATGGATAAATGGGCCAAGAAAGAGATGCAGGCTCCGGGGCTGGGTTATGCGCGTTTGAAAGAGGCCGAGGGCGGCGGTGTTGACAGCCAAGACCCGGTTTTGAAAAACTTTGAACCCGCGCATCTGAAAGCTCTCCTCGAAAAAATGGGCCTTGGCGCAGGCGATGGTATCTTCTTCTCGGCGGGTAAAAAAGCCGACGCTTATAAGCTCGCCGGCGCGGCGCTGAAAAAAGTGGCCGCCGATCTGGATATGATCGAAGACGGCGTGTTTAAATTTTGCTGGATTGTCGATTTCCCGATGTATGAATGGGACGAAGATAATAAGAAAGTCGATTTCTCGCATAACCCGTTTTCGATGCCGCAAGCCCCTGACGGCATGTCCGCTATGGATGTTTTGCAGGCCGCCGATACGACTGAAAAACAGCTCGATATACTGGCCTATCAATATGACATCGTTTGCAACGGGGTGGAACTCTCCTCCGGTGCCATCCGAAACCATAAATCAGAGGTTATGTATAAGGCTTTCGAGCTCGCCGGATACGGCCCCGAAGTCGTCGATGATAAATTCGCAGGCATGATCAATGCGTTTAAATTCGGCGCCCCGCCCCATGGCGGCATCGCGCCGGGCGTTGACCGTATCGTCATGCTGCTCGCGGGCACAGATACCATTCGCGACGTGATTTTGTTCCCGATGAACGGCCAAGCGCAGGATTTGATGATGAACGCGCCAGCAGAAGTCGATAATAAGCAGCTTAAAGAACTGCACCTCAAGTTATTGCCGATAGAGCCTAAAGCCTAACGCTCAATCACACGCTTTGAGTTTGCGATATCGGCGTGGATGCTTTCGAGCTTGCGCCGTAGCGGGCGATTGGAACGCGGCGTAGCCTCCATAATGATCTCGACATCTTTGAGCGCGCGTTCAAGCCGCCGGGCGGCTTTGGCCATTTCGGGATCCATTTTATCGTAATCTTGCCCGGCTTCTGCGCGCAATGAGCCTTCACAATAGGGCATGGAGAGGCCGAAGGGCAGGCGGGTATTCATATTACCGCAAGCGGTGTTGAGCTGTTCTTGTTTCAGGCCCTGAACTGTGGACATATCGGCATCAGAGAAATCCGCGCCAGTTATTGTCGCGTCCAGCAAAATTGCATTGCCGAATTTCACGCCGTTAAACTTAGCGCCATCCAGTTTGGCCTTGTGCAGATTGACATTATCAAATCGAGCATTGGCGAAATTGGAGTTTTCAAAATTTACATCCGGCGCGGTCACGCCAATCAGCGATGTTTTGGAAAAATCATTGCCCGTGAAAGTGCCGCGCGTGAGGTCAGCCCGGCGAAAATCGGTGCCGGTCATAATCGAATCTGACAGATTGGCCTCTGTCAGGGTAGCGTCTTGCAATATCGCGCGGCTCATATTCACATTACGGCCTGCGATGCGGTACATGAGCGCTTTGCGGAAATGGGTGTCGGTGAGGTCGGAGCCGTCCAACCTGCCGCCGGAGAGGTTGGAGTTGTTAAAGCTGGAGCCGGCAAAATTGGCATTTTTCAGCTTCATGCCGTTCATGCGCTTATTGGACAAATCGCACTGCATGCAAGAACCGGAAGAGGAATGGATAGTAGAATTGACCTTGATCTGGGCGTGAGCGGACACAGTCATAGAAGCTGCGGCGAACACAGAAAGCACTATTTTTGTTGTCAAAACCCTTACCATCGCGCCCCCTATACAGATTTTCACCTGAACGGACGATTAAAATACTCGTAATGTAGCGGGAAATAGCAGTTGTGTGGCAAATGGGTGACAGGGGAGGTTATAAGACTTTTCAAGCCGTCCATAATCCTGTCATTCCGGGGCCCGAAGGGAACCCGGAAGGTCGAGAGGTTGCGTGCAAAACAAAAGAGAGCCCACAAGCGCTCGACCTTCCGCGTCAAGCGCGGAATGACAGGGAAAGAAGGCATGGGAGCCGTTAAATACCCCCTCATCCTGAGGCGACGCAAAGCGTCGGGACTCGAAGGATCGGCTTAATGAGGCAAGGCTCCTTCGAGACGTTCGCTAACGCTCACTCCTCAGGATGAGGGGGAAAGCGCCCGGTCTTCCGGGGTTGGTAATTACTCAACCATCTGTACGAATCCTTCCCCCTAAGAACAGCCCGTTGTTGTGCCGCAGCTATCGCATTTTTGGCAGGTGCCGTTTCTTATCAGGGTGAAATGGCCGCATTCTGGGCAGGGGTCGCCTGTATAGCCTTGGAAGCGGGCGGTTTGAGAGGCGGTGGGCGCGGAGCTTGCCGTGCCAGAGGTGCCTGATTTCTGAATGTCCGTAGCCTCAATATCCAGACTTTCATCATCCAGTTCCAGCGCTAACGGGTCGTCATTATCCGCCTTCACGACCGCAGGGGGCATGGCGAAAGGCACGATATTGTCATCGCCTGACTGTTCGCGGTTAAAGCCTTTGGAATAGCCCGGCAGCATAAGTTGGTCGCCCTCTTGGGGCCGCCCGGCATGGCGCTCGGCCTCGCCGAGGCCTAATTGGTCGGGGGCTGATGTGTTGGGATCAACATGGGCGAGATCGTCCCAGCCGAGATAGGAAATGCCCAGCTCGCGGAAGATATAATCGAGGATTGAATTGGCGAATTTAATACGCTCATTGCCTGTGACCGGGCCGGAAGGTTCAAACCGGGTAAAGACATAGGCCTCGACAAATTCTTCCAACGGGACGCCATATTGCAGGCCAATAGAAATGGCGATGGCGAAATTATTCATCAGGCTGCGGAAGGCCGCGCCTTCTTTGTGCATGTCGATAAAGATTTCGCCAAGGCTGCCATCTTCAAATTCTCCGGTATGGAGATAGACTTTATGGCCGCCAATAGAGGATTTCTGGATATAGCCCGTGCGGCGGTCGGGCAGGCGGTCGCGCTTGATCGGTTTTTCGATCACGCGCTCGATGATTTTTTCGACAATACGTTCCGCTCCCGCTGCCGCGCGTTTGGCTGAGGGCTGCTCAATCGCGTCATCAAGCGCGTCCAAATCGTCATCGGAGAACACCGCAGAATTGAGCGGTTGCGAGAGTTTGGAGCCGTCGCGGTAAAGCGCTATGGCTTTGAGGCCCAAACGATGCGCGCGCGCGTAAACATCCGCGCATTCGTCAATCGTGGCGCTGGCCGGCATATTGACGGTTTTGGAAATCGCGCCGGAGATAAAAGGCTGGGCGGCGGCCATCATCAGGATATGGCTCTCGGCGCTGAGTGACCGCGTTCCGATACGCCCACAAGGCATGGCGCAATCAAAGACAGGCAGATGCTCTGCGGCGAGATGCGGCGCGCCTTCGAGCGTCATAGCGCCGGAGCAATAGACATTGGCGGTCTCGATGTCTTCACTTGTAAACCCGATAAGCGGGAGCAGGTCAGAGCCGTTCGTATTGAGCTGTTCTTCGGTCAGGCTGAGGCCGTCGCGGCAAAATTCATCGCCGAGTGTCCAGCGGCTAAAGACATAACGGATATCAAAGGCTTCGGGCAGAGCCGCTTCGACAAGGCCGATTTCGTGGTCGCTAAAGCCGCGATCTTTGAGCAGGGCGTGGTTGATCCCGCCCGCGCCGCGCAATGTCCCGTGGCCGAGCGCATAGGTGATGATGTCTTTGGATTGCTTTTCACTGTAACCAAGCGCGGCGAGCGCGCGCGGGACAGAGCGGTTGATGATTTTGAAATGTCCGCCGCCTGCGAGCTTCTTGAATTTGACCAAAGCAAAATCAGGTTCGATCCCCGTCGTGTCGCAATCCATCAAAAGACCAATTGTGCCTGTTGGCGCGATGACGCTAACTTGGGCGTTACGAAATCCTGTCTCGGCCCCCATTTTCTGCGCCTTTGTCCAAAGACTGACAGCGCGGCGGCACAGCCCGTCAAAAGGACATTCAGTGCGGTTAAGCGGCACGGGTTGATAGGACAGATTATCATAAGCCACGCGGCCTTCTGCGGCGCGGCGGTGATTTTGGATCACCCGCATCATCGGGCCGGCATTGTTTTTATAGAGCGGGAACGCGCCCATGGTTTTGGCCATTTCGGCGGAGGTCACATAAGCTGTGCCCGTCAGCAGGGCTGTAATCGCGCCCGCTGCGGCGCGGCCTTGTGTGCTATCGTAAGCAATCCCGCAAGACATCAGCAGCCCGCCGAGATTAGCATAGCCAAGGCCGAGCGTGCGGAATTGATAAGAGCGCCGCGCAATCGCTTCGGAAGGAAACTGCGCCATCATCACCGAGATTTCGAGCACGATGGTCCACAGCTTGGACGCATGTTCAAAGGCTTTGAGGTCAAACTGATTGTCATCCGTGCGAAATTTAATCAGGTTCAATGAAGCAAGGTTACAGGCCGTATCGTCCAGAAACATATATTCTGAACAGGGATTAGACGCGGTAATCGCCCCGCTCTCCGAGCAGGTATTCCACGCATTAATCGTGTCGTGATATTGCACGCCCGGATCAGCCGAAGACCAAGCGGCGCGCGCAATCTTATGCCACAAATCCCGCGCCCCGACATTTTTGGCCACCGCCCCGTCTGTGCGGCGGATAAGGTCCCACATCTCGTCATTTTTTACGGCGGCGAGGAAATCATCTGAAATCCGCACAGTGTTATTGGCGTTCTGGCCTGAAACAGTTGAGTAAGCTTCGCTGTCCCAATCGGCGTCGAGTTCAGGCACTTCGATGGTGTCAATGCCTTGGCGGGCGAGATGCAATGTGCGCTGGATCGCGCCGTCCGGCACGCCGTCGCGGCGGGCAGCTTTGATCTCGCGTTTTAAGGCGGCGTTCTCGCTGACGTCGAAACATTCTTCTGCCGTGCCGGAGCAGTTGATACAGGCTTTGAGGATTGCATTCAGGCGGCGTTTCAGCACTTTCGAGCCTGCCACCAGCGCCGCGACTTTCATTTCTTCGCTGGTTTTCCAGTCGATGAAGGTTTCAATATCGGGGTGATCAATATCGACAATCACCATCTTTGCCGCGCGGCGCGTTGTGCCGCCGGATTTAATTGCGCCCGCAGATGTGTCGCCGACTTTGAGAAAGCTCATCAGGCCCGAAGACTGCCCGCCGCCGGATAAGGTTTCCCCGGCTGCGCGAATACTGGAAAAATTAGACCCCGTGCCGGAGCCATATTTAAATAAACGAGCCTCGCGCGTCCAAAGGTCCATAATCCCGCCCTCGCCGAGCAGGTCGTCTTTGGCGGATTGGATGAAACAAGCATGAGGCTGCGGATGTTCGTAAGCGCCCGTCGAGGCGTGAACCTCGCCTGTCTCGTAATCGACATAACTATGCCCCTGCGCCGGCCCGTCTATGCCGTAAGCCCAATGCAATCCGGTGTTAAACCATTGCGGGGAATTGGGCGCGGCGATTTGCGAGGCGAGCATAAAGCGCATCTCGTCATAAAAGATGCGGGCATCATCCTCGCCGTTAAAATAGCCGCCCTTCCAGCCCCAATAAGTCCAACATCCCGCAAGGCGGTCAAAGACCTGCCGCGCGTCGCTCTCGCCGCCTAGCTTGAAGAGTTTTTTGCCGCGTTTGGGTTTGCGGTCATCAGGGACGCTGCGGCGCAGCCAATCCGGGATATTATTCTCATCAACGGGCATAAGGTTAGAGGCCACGCCTGCGCGGCGAAAATATTTCTGCGCGAGGATATCGCAGGCCACTTGCGACCAGCCTTCGGGCGCGTCAAATTCAACCGCCTCGGTAATCGCCTCGCCCTGAAAATCGCGCACCTCGCTACGCACCTTGGCAAAGGCGATATCAGAATAGGGGCTAGCGCCCTGTTTGGTATAATGGCGTTTAATCTGCATAACGAGTCGTGGTTTCTAGCAGAAAGATAGGAGGAAGGCGAGGGGGCAGTAAGAGGGAGTTGGGGGTTATTTAGGACGCCGGTGAACCCGCGCGAATATTATGAAATATTGTCCGGGCCGCCTTATGCCGAAAGCTTTGAAGGGATGATTATCAACGCCTGACTTTTCGAAATTAAAGGCTAGACCCATTTGCAGGCTTTGGGTGGTTCGCTTAGCCATTGTGTGAATGGCTTCAGCTTGAACAGGCGATAAGACGCCGTCAGCGGTTTCGCGAAAAAGCGAAAGCCAATGGGCGAAAAGGGCGGGCGTTAAGCCGCCGAGCTCCGCGTGCTTTCCCATAGGGTTGCCTTTAAAGCGCCCTGTTTTTAGAAATATAGACGGTCAAAAATCGGCTCTAAACTTAGGCTCTATTCTTGGCAGACATAGTGATGTTTGCCAAGGAGCGTTCTAGGGGCGTAAATTAGCTTGATAGGCCTCAACGCGGTCCATAGCATTTTGGCGGAGACTGCCGTAAAATAGGGCATAGTCCAAAACGTGGTAATTATCCCGCCCCCAACTCATATTTAGCGCGTCAAATATATCGGTTTGGAAATCGCCCACCAGTAGCCTGTCTTCAAGACACTGCGCGCCTGTTACGCCGGGGTCAAAACGCGGCTGATCTGTAATGGCCAAAGATCCGGGATTTTGCGCGGCCTCCACCTTAGCGGCGTCTGCCTTCCAGCTTAGCGGGTTGACACAGCTCGCTCCCGGCATGTCCTCCCAGATTTCAGATTTTGGTCCTCGGCTATTCCAAGTCGCGTAGCATCCCGTTTGGGCCGCGCTCATACAGAGGGGTATATCAGGCGCTTTTTGGGAGAAAGAAACGGGGTCAACCGCAATCCCGATCGGATAGGCGGCGATTAATCTATTTTGCAAATCCGTCCCGCTAATACGGTTGATAAGCAGTGTTTTAAGATGATGGCCGCCTTGGCTATGCCCGGCCAATATAAATGGGCGCGACCCTATACGGCCAAGGAAGGCATCAAAACTGCGTTCAACATCTGCGTAGGCAAAATCCAGAGCCTTTTGGCCGGAACTCTCCAGCACCCAATATGACCAAAGCGTGGCCTGCCGATAACGGGGCGCATAGACATCACAGCAAAAATTAAACACGCTGGCTTGGCCCGGCATAACCAAATCGTCTATTTTTGAACGGGCGTCTTTATCGTCAAGCGGGGAGTTCCACCCTTGCTTTGAGATATAGGTTGTTGGATGCACGAAAAAAACCGCGACATCGGATAAGGTCTCGGCAGGCTCAAGACCGCTTGGGATAAAATCAGCGCCCTCCTCGGTTTGGGGCAGGGCGGCCCAGCTCGCATCCAAGGCATAATCAGGGGCAGGCGGCGGAGCGAAACTGGCAAAATCTTGCTGTGGCGCCATATGTGATTTCAGGGCGGCATGGATAATCCTGCCCCGGAAAACATAAGCCAATATCAGCAGCGCCAGTAATACCAACCCAATACGTAATCCCCATTTTTTCATAATATGCAGCTTTTGTCAGTTAGGTCTTATCTTCAACCTCGCAACACTATCTATATTGAGTGAATTTCGCAATGGAATCATCACGGCCAAATGGGAAGCTGCCCCCACCATAATTTGGTCACATCCATGCTTTACCTCGCCCCTGACTCGCGGCATAAGCGATGAAACTCTTGAGGCTGGCTTGATGTCATTTATCAAACGCATTTTTACCTGGTGGAACGGTTCGACCTTTGGCACCAATTTGCAGATCCGCTCTAAGGGCGAGAAGGTCGGCGAAGATGCTTATGGTAACACCTATTATCAGCAAACCGGTGAGGGTTATGATGGCCGTCAGCGCCGCTGGGTGAAATATAAAGGCTATGCCGATGCCTCGCGCGTGCCGCCCGAATGGCAATGCTGGATGACCTATACCCATGACGACATCCCGACAAATGATAGCTATGTCGATTATGCTTGGGAGAAAGAGCACCGCCCCAACTTAACAGGTACAATCCACGCCTATAAGCCCAAAGGCAGTCTTGACCGCGGCGGCGTGCGCGAGAAAATCGCCTCTGATTACGAAGCGTGGTCGCCCGATGCGTAAACTCGCAATCATAGCTCTTGCCGGGTTAGCTTTTGCCGCCCCTGCGCAAGCCGATAACCTGACCGGCAATGCGGTGGTTCTGCGCACGCTCGACAAAGTCACGGCGACGACAAAGGATTACACCGTCAAAGTCGGCAGCGAGCTGAAATATGGCTCACTGACAGTCGCAGTTAAGCACTGCGAAAAGAAGCCGCCCGAAGAGGTGCCCGAGACCTATGCCTTCCTGCAAATCAGCGATAAAAAACTCGACGGTAAGGGCGAGGCGGGCGAAGACGAAAAACTCTTTTCCGGCTGGATGATGGCCAGCAATCCCGCAATCTCCGCCCTCGACCACGCGGTTTACGATATCTGGGTGATAGACTGCAAAGTGCCCGTTGTGGCGGGCTTGCGGTAGGGTCTAAATCCCTCGAAAAACGGCACATTCCCTCATCCTGAGGAGTGAGCGTTAGCGAACGTCTCGAAGGATTTGCGTCATTGAACCGATCCTTCGAGTCCCGGCGCTTTGCGCCGCTTCAGGATGAGGGAGTGCTATTGACCTCTTTCCGCCGCCAAGGCCGCCATTTTTAAACGTCCACCGCCTCAACAAACTGCGCGTGATCTTGGATGAATTGATATCTTAGGTCGGCGCGTTTTCCCATTAGGGTTTCGACTAAGGCTTCTGTGCTGGGCAGGTTATCTTGGTCTATGGTGATGCGGGCGAGGCGTCTTGTCGCCGGGTTCATGGTTGTGTCTTTTAGCTGTTTGGCCATCATCTCGCCGAGGCCTTTAAAGCGCCCGAGTTCAATTTTTCCGCGCCCAGTAAATTCACTGGCGATGAGCTCGTCTTTATGCTGGTCGTCAATGGCGTAAGCAATTTTACTACCCTGCGTGATTTTATAAAGCGGCGGCATCGCCATATAGAGGCGGCCCTCATCAATCAACCCCGGCGTATAGCGGTAGAAAAAGGTAATCAGCAGCGCCGCGATATGAGCGCCGTCAACATCGGCGTCGGTCATGATGATAACTCGCTCATAGCGCAGATCGTCAAGCTCGAATTTCTTGCCAAGCCCAACCCCTAGCGCGGTGCAAAGATCGCTGATCTCGGCATTGCGCTGGATTTTCTCCATGGTCGCGCTCTCGACATTGAGGATTTTCCCTTTGAGCGGCAGGATCGCCTGTGTCTCGCGGTTACGCGCCTGTTTGGCCGAACCTCCGGCGCTATCGCCCTCGACGATAAAAATTTCTGTATCTTCGCTGCTCTTGCGCGAACAATCGGCGAGCTTGCCGGGCAGGCGTAGTTTCTTGGTCGCGGTTTTGCGGCGTACATCACGGGCCTTGCGGCGCTTAACCCGCTCATCGGCGCGCTCAATCGCCCATTCGAGCAATTTGGCCGCGTCTTTGGGCGAACTGGCTAGCCAGTGATCAAACGGGTCGCGCACGGCATTTTCGACGATGCGCGTGGCTTCGCTATTGGACAGCCGGTCTTTGGTTTGGCCTTGAAATTCAGGACTTTTGAGAAAGCAGGAAACCAGCGCCCCTGCGCCAAACATGACGTCGTCGGGCGTGACGTGGGAGACTTTTTTGCCCATGCCCGCAATATCGGCATAGGCGCGCAGGCCTTTGGTGATGGCGGCGCGCAGACCTGCCTCATGCGTGCCGCCGCCCGCTGTTGGGACTGTGTTGCAATAGGAACGCACAAAGCTATCGGCATCGCCATAACCTTCCGGCGACCAACTAACCGCCCATTCAACCCGGCCATGACCGCTCTCTTTTTTGGAACGGCCTGAAAATATTTCCGAGGTGATAGTGGCTTTGCTGCCAAGAGTTTCTGTGAGGAAATCGGCGAGACCGCCGGGGAAGTGAAAAACGGCTTCGCTTGGGATTTGATCCAATTCCTGCACCAGCGACGGATCGCATTTCCAGCGGATTTCGACGCCGGGCTGGAGGTAAGCTTTGGCCCGCGCCATGCGAAACAGGCGCGCGGCTTTAAACTTGGCTTTGGGGCCGAAAATTTCGGGATCCGGGTGAAAGCGCACCTTGGTGCCGCGGCGGTTGTTAATCGGGCCGAGGTCTTTGATTTTTCCGATCGGCTTGCCGCGCTCGAATTGCATCTTGTAGAGATTTTTATTCTTGGCGACTTCGACTTCGAGGAAATCGGAGAGCGCATTGACAACCGAGACGCCGACGCCGTGAAGTCCGCCTGATGTCTCGTAAGCGCCTTCTTTGAATTTCCCGCCGGAATGCAACTCGGTCATAATCACTTCGAGTGCGGATTTTTTCGGAAATTTTGGATGCGGGCCAACGGGAATGCCGCGGCCATTATCGGAGACGGAGAGAAACCCCTCGGCGTCGAATTCAACTTCAATCCGGCTGGCGTGACCAGCCACAGCTTCGTCCATGGAATTATCTATGACTTCGGCGAAAAGATGATGCAAAGCGCGATCATCCGTGCCGCCAATATACATGCCGGGCCGCAGGCGGACAGGTTCTAAGCCTTCAAGAACTTGTATAGAACTGGCATTATAATCATCTGTCATGTCTGTTTTCCGTTTGTCCCCAAACAGATCTTTCTTTTTTGAAGCGGCCATGATGTCTTTCAGGAACGAAAAGTGAATCAGGTACCACTATGAATCAAATGTAGGCAGGGGCAAGGATTTTATCAATCCGTCCACAGGATACGGGCCTCAGCATGGTTTGCGGCAACTGCGCGGCTGTTAAAAATAACATCACTGGATTTAGTAACGAGCTTGATATGTTGCGTTTGTAGCTTCGCCAGAGCTTTGATGGATTTTACATTGATCTGGCTAAGAAAATGACTTTTGTAGAAATTTGGTAAATCAGAAAGCGGCCTATCCGCTAGGCCGAGCAGCCGTTCCCAAAGCTGCATGTTAGACCAAAAGTCGATATTATCGCCCAAGCCATGTTGGGTCTCTCCCAGAATGCGCCGGCAGGCTTCACTGTATTCGGCCTGCATCAATCCGCCCGCGCGAAGCTTGGAATTGAATATATCGGGCGGAGTGTCTGCGCTACGTTGGTCTACGATACGCTGCCACATAGTTTTGGCATCGCTCAGGAATTGATCTCTATCGCGGGGGCGCGACAGAACTTTGTCGCGAATGGCGATGATCTTTTCGCCCAGTGTTTGATCCCCGGCAACAATTCGCGAATGGGTGAGAGCAATATGTTCCCAATTATGGGCGCGTTCATTATGATGTTCATTAAAGCTTTGCAACATCACGGCAGGCGGGCCGGAGCGCCCCGAGGGACGAAGGCGCATATCAAGCTCATAAGCAATGCCTTCGCGAAGCTTTGCCGTGATCACAGTGCGCAGGCGGCGGACAATTTTTTGGGCGAGCTGCCCGTCTGTGCCGTCCTCGAAAATAAAAATTAGGTCAATATCAGAGAGCGGCGACATGCGCGATGTTCCCATCTTGCCAAGGCCTAATACGGTAAGCGGGAGTCTATCCAACTCCAAATCATCGGCAACAATGCGCAAGGCGGCTTCGATGGTTTTATCAGCCAAGGCCGTAAGCTTTTGGTGGAGTGTTTTGGCGGTTCCGCCCGCGCTCATAAAATCTGTATAGGAGATAAAGAGGTTTTCATTAACAAAGCGACGTAGCCGTTCGAGCCGGGTTTCATAATCACTGGATTTGAAGATAAAATCCGTATTAAGCCCGGTTTGCGGCGCAAGAAAGACATCTATAATATGAGGCGATTGTTCAAGCAACAAAGTCATATGCGGGGAGTGGGTCAGCGGTGGAATTAAAGTGTCGAGCAAGTCTTGGTTGCTGGCTAAAAGGTGCAGATATTGTTCAGAGCGGGATAGGGCGGAAAAGAAACTATCTATACGGTCTATAGCTATTTCCGTATCTCCGGATGAGTTAAATACCCGCTCTAACAACCGTATTCCAAGTTGTTGAAATTTATGCTTATTTTTGGAACCCGTGAGCTGAATATCAAAGCCGTTTAGCCAGCCTTGAGCGATATTGCGCTGCCGAGGGGGTAGCGCCTTAAGATCGCTTTCAAAGGCGCCGGACGTTCCGGCCTCCGGTTCGGAGGCTTCGAATATATTGCCGAATTCAGCACTGACAAAGCGCCGCATCATTTCAATCTGCTGACAAGCGGCTTCCCAATCGGCTTCGCCTAGCAAAGTCAGAATGGCCTGTTGCTGTACGGGTGCGGATGGCACGATATGAGTTTGCTCATTACCCAGCATTTGGATCGCATTTTCGAGATTTCTAAAGGCCCTATAACATCCTGATAAACGCTCGTAGATCGAGCTGTCCAGATGTCCCAGCTTTGTCAATTCTGCTAGAGCTTCGAGTGTGTTGGAGGTTCGCAGGCTATATTGTTTGCCGCCCCAAACAAGCTGCTGGGCGTTGGCAATAAATTCAATTTCGCGGATACCGCCACTACCGAGTTTGACATTAAATCCGGCGGCCTCAGCCGTAATGGGCTCGGGCGCTGCGCGTTGTTGGCGCAGAGCAGGGTGCTCTAAATTAATACGGGATTTAAGATGGGCGAGTTCGTCCAGAGCCCGGAAATCAAGATTTTGCCGCCAGATAAACGGCGTTATGGTTTCAAGAAATTTTTGTCCAACCGTAATGTCGCCCGCAATGACGCGCGCTTTCATCAGCGCCAGACGGTGCCATGGTAGGGCGCGGAAGAAATAAAACTCCTGCGCCATATCAATCGGCATGGCGAGTTGGCTGGCAGAGCTTTCGGGCCGCAATCGCCAATCCACGCGCCAGACAAAATCAGCGCTGTTTCGCGGTTTTAAAATCTGGGTCATTGTCTTGAGCACTTTATTGACGATGTAACCCTGTCCCATATGCGCAGGCACGGGCAAAATGTCTGGATCATAAAAGGCGACCAGATCAACATCGGAAGAAAAATTCAAATCCATGCCGCCGAGTTTGCCAAGACCAAAGATAAACAATCCCGGAACAGTGTCGGGCAGGTTTTTGAGCTTAAGCGTTTTGGCTTCAATCTTCCATGCTGTGCGTAGGGCGAGATCAATTGACCGATCTGCGAATGCCGTCTGCAAATGCCCTAAATCATCAAATTCGGCTTCGCGCGACAGAGCCAAAGCACACCAGCCAAGGGCAAAACGGGCTTTGGCTTCTAGCAAAGCTTTAGGGGCTTTTGGACCTGACGGGTTTATGGCGGCAAGAGACTCCAGCGCCTCTTGCGCCGCCGTTTCAGCCGGAAAGCCGTAATCCGAGACCAAGCCTTGTAAATAAGGCGCGGCGAGGAGCCCGTCTTTGACCGCTTGGCTTAGAATAGTAGGCGGATAACGACGCGGCCGGTATGGCGGACGAAGCCATTGCGAAACTCACTATCGACATCAAAACCGATTGAGGAATAGGCCGAGCCTGCCGCAATCGAGAAGCCGACAAGGAAACCGCTATCGGGAAAGAGCGCCGATTGTAGCAAGGCATCGGCGCTGTTAAATGTGCCGCCGACTCCGTCGTTCAGTCCGACAAAGCGGAAATTGGTCTGCGTTGGGTCATTTAGGAATTCATAGCGATAACCTGCCCGTAATGAAGGGCGTATCCAGGTGCGTCTACCTTGGAATTTAGCGCCAAAGTTAAACATTGCTGTGGCAGACCCGGTTTCGGACGTGCGGTTGTCAACAGAAAGGGCGACGCCGGCATCGCCGGTTTCAGAATAGGCTTTTTCTGATAGGCGCAGATAGTCCACGCTAACAGCCGGGCGTATCCAGAATTTTTCCGATAATTCCATATCATAGCCCGCGCGGACGGAGCCGTTAATATGGGTGCCGGACCAATTGCCGGAGGCATTACCGCTAAAATCATTGACGCGCACGCGGCGGTTTTGCTCAAAGTCATTATAACCGCCGCCGAGATAGGTTTCGACGCCGAGATTGCCCGAGGCCCATCCGGCATAGAGACCAGCTTGCAGCGTGATCACATCCAGCGGCTCATCTATTCCGACAACATCTTCGATTTCCGTAGAGGCAAAGCCGAAATTCACGCCGACAGCGTGGAACGGGCCAAGCGCCGTGTCAAAACCGCCGGTAAAGCCAAATCCGACCCCGCGATATTGTTCGGATAATCCTGCGAGATCGCGATCTGCAAAATAGGCGAATTCCTCAATCCATGCGCCGCCGGGCTTATCAGGTGAGCGGCGGGTTGTATCCAGATGAGAGCCAACGGCGCCAGTCGCCCCGTCGACATTGGCGATAACGAATTGGCGGGCGGCGGCAGAAAATTCCGGCAGAAGCTGATTATAAGCGCGGTTAAATTCAACGCCTGTCGAGTCTGTGATATTGGAGAAAGCATCGCCAAGTTCAGTATTGCCCCGAAGCGCTTCGAGAGTCGTTTGGAAGGCGGCTACTTGTACCAGATCCAAGCCCAAACCTCCGCTTGCGACAGAAACAGCCGGGTCACGCAGCGTCAGGGTTACAACAAGCGTATCGCCTACTTGGTCATAGGCTGTATTATAAAGGAAAGGTGTTTCGCCGGCGCCTAAAGCGGCGAGGTCACCAATGGTTAAAGCTCCCGCCGCATCTGCGACGGTAAAGGCTGTGCTGTCTTGACCAATAATATTGGTCAGTAGCGGCGAAACAGTGGCGCCCGTTGCAAAGCTAATATCGCCAGTCGTGGTCAAGGTAGAGGCTTCACCGGTTCGGCCATTTAACGTTGGACGGAAGGATGACGTATCGTCAAATGTTATCGTGGTGGCTGTAAGGGGTGTTGCGGCATCTAGGGTCAGCGTGCTGCTATCCGCAAGGCTAATGGCGAGATCGCCGCTATTGCTAATCGTGCCTGTGTAAGTGGTTCCCGACAAAGACAAAACATCCGATCCAGCGCCGAAATCAATATCGCCGGTTATGCTTCCTATCGTGGAGGTGATGCTGTCATCGCCTGATCCGAGTAAAATATCACCAGCGATAGAGGGCGGCACAGGGGTAAATCCATCATCGGGATCATCATCGGCGGCGAGTATCTGCTCGATTGTGACGCCTGTTGTATTAGCCGACACATCAATGGCCACAAGATTGAAATTGGTTTCCTGAAGGCCATTGACGTCCGAGCTGATGCCCACTGCACTGATTGTGCCGGTATTATTGATATTGATTAAAGTGCCGGAGCGATCCAAAATAGCGTAAGCCGTCCCGTCGCGCCCAATAAGAACTGCCGAAATAGATCCGGTATTTGTGATGGAGCCCAGTTCAGCTGTGGCTGAGATATCTATCGCCGTTGCAAATAGCTGACGCGAGGCCAATACATTATCCGTATCGGCATAGATGGCGTCAATCGCTTCGGAGGCCGATGCAAATATTTGGCCCGTATTATTTATACGCTGCGCTAAAGCATTATCACCAAGAACAATAACGCGCGCATGTCCATCACCGGGGGTAAGATCAATACCGTCTGCATCTGTGACCTCAATAGGGGCACGGAAAGTCGAGGCGATCAGAGTGCCGCTATTATTTATCCCATCGGTCAGGGTTGCATCCGCAATTTCAAAGACGGTCGCATCAATATCATCATAAATACCGTTGGCTGTTACAGTGCCCTGATTAACGAAGGCATAGAGCAACCTAGGGTCAAATCCATCGGCAGTGGGATCCGTTATCTCCGCAATTACGCCAATGGCAATGGGCGTGCCTTGCCCGTCTATCAGGATTGCCGGCGCGCTGCCGGTTTGGGTGATATTACTAATGGCGACGCGGGCTGTTTGCTCCGTGCCGTCATCATTAAGTACAGGATTGCCGTCAGCATCAAGAACCGTAACGATACGATCTTCGAGCCATAGGCCGTTGCTAATATTGCCGGAAATATCAATGGCCGAGCCGCCTTGGAGCAAATCCTCGGCGCTAAATGTGTCGCGTCCGGGAACACCTCTTGTGGAATTAGACAGGCCTACTCTGGTCGAAGAACGATAGCCCGTATTAACAACATTGCCGGCATTGACGAAACCGCCCTGAATATCGCCTGCAATATTAAAGGCGTTAGACCCCGCGCCTTGGAGGCGGATAGAACCGGCATTACTCAGCGTGCCTGTCATATCAGCGGCAATGTTAATGGCGCGGCTATTATTACCGATCATAGATATCGCGCCGTCATTGGTCAGATTGCCTGTTAGGCCGCCCATGGCCATGGGCGTGTTGGCAAGATTAATCCCAAAACTATCATTGCCTTCTATGGTGACGTTAGAGGCGGAGGTGAGTTCAACATTGCCTTCAAAAGGGGACGCGCCCGAGATCAGAATGCCTGTTCTGCCTGTGCCTTCGGCAAAGAGGCCATCAATGAAAGGGTCGGAGTCTGTATTGGTCGGCGTGACGCTTTCGTCAATGACGATAGCGCCGCGATTGGTGAAACTGCGGGCTGCGCCCCCTTCAAGGCTGACGCCAATAGCATTATCGACATCCTGAATGGCAATTCTGCCGTCACTTATCAGGGCGTTGCTGGAATTGACAATCACTGCAGGTCCTGCCGTTGTCAGCGTAACCGAGCCGCTAGAGGTAATGGTGACGTCTTCGCCATCAGTCTCAACCGGTGCCGTGACAGCTGTGTCAGTATTTGTTTGCGCCGATGCGGTAGAGGTCACCCCCAGTGACAAGGCCGCGCTGCCAGCGGTTACCAGAAGGCCGCGTAAGCGGGCAGGTCTGCTGTGTTTCAACGCATCTTGTTTCAACACTTTGAGGCCAAAAATCGCCATATACTCTCATCCATAAGTCTAAGGGGCCGGAAAGACCTCTCGAATCTGGGATGTTGTAGCGGGTAATTCCGCCTAAGCCAATGAAAGAATTGTTAGGTTTGGGAAGGGATTGCAGTGGAGGCCCATAAAGCTGAATACGCTTCAATAAGAAAAATGTGTAGCCCGAGCCCTGTCATCCTCCCTGTCATTCCGCGCTTGACGCGGAAGGTCGAGCCTTTGGGTGCTATCTCTCGTTTAGTCCACACACTCTCGGCCTTCCGGGTTCTGCTGCGCAGTCCCGGAATGACAGATTAATGGGCCTTAAGCCTAGAAAGTATCGCTGACTTCTAGCGCGAGAAACAGGCCGAAAGGACGAGTGCGCTCTTCTGTAAAATCTAGGACACCTAGGTCGCGGCGATCCGTAAATATCTCGCGGCGGAAATCATCACTGGCATCAAACAGATTTTGCAAACTCGCCTGCACCTTCATGCCCAGAACGTCTTTATGCTCGATAAAGACTTCGCTCCAAGGACCGTCAAAGGTAAATTGATTAATCGTGTTGAGCCTATATCTCGGTGCGTCGCGGGATTGCTGAACATAGGCTCCGTAAGCCCAGTCGGATTTCGGGATGTCATGGCGAAAGCTCGCGCTCCAAGACGAAATTCTATCGCCGTTCAGCCGCCGCGAAAATCCGAGAAGCGGGTCATCAACCGCTGAATTTTGTAATTGAAGCTGCAGATCAAGCTGCGTGCCATTCCAGCCCCATTTATCGCCTTTTACTGTGGCCGTAAACTCAACGCCGTAGCGGTTGGCGCTGTCAATATTGCCGACAGCATCGCCGACAGTATCGTCGTCAGTCTCTATGGGAATGCGGTCCACGAGGTCGGAAATTAAGGCGCCGTAAAACCGAGCCTTGAAGGTGTTGCCATTACCTAAATCTTTGTCAAATTCCACCTCGGCCAGCCAAGATTGCTCAGGAACCAAATTGGCATTGCCGGTATTATTCTGCACGCCTTGAAGGTCAACGGATGAAATGAAGTCAAAAAAGTCAAGCTGCCCGACTTCGCGCTCTAGTTTCGTGCGGATGGAAAGCGAGTCTTCGGGTTTGAATGTGGCTGATACAAAACCTTTGGGCCTGAAGTAAGTCTGGGCTGGACTTGTATTTTGGGAAATCTCTGAATATTCACCGCCGAGTGAGATCTGAACATCTACTTTAGGAGAAAGCTTACGGCTATGGGTGAGCGTGGCCTCAGCCCGCTTTTCTTCAACGCGGGACGCATCTGTCCCGTTATTGGCGGGCGTGAACAGGTCAATGAACTCATTGCCGATATCGAGGAAATTATAAGCGCCTTCGAGGCCGAGTTGCCAATCGCGGCCTTCTTGCGGTGACCAGGAATATTCTGCGCGGCCAATGGTTTCGCCTTCATCCGCAATCTGGTTAAATTGGGAGCTTTCGATTAATCCTGCTTGCGGGTCATAAACATCAAATTGAGAGGCCGTGGGCGAATGCTCCGTGCGGTAATAGCCGATGAGTTTTAACTTTCCCGGCCCGGCTGGAAATTCATAATCGCCTCCGGCTTCGGCGTTCCATTCGTCTTCGCCGCGAAAGAAATGAGTTTCCAGATCTCGTCCCCGCGCGGTTAGGGCTGTGCGTTTGGAGATCTCGCGGCCATTAAAGTTAAACAGATTAAATTCGAGGTTTAGATTGGCAACATGGCCCTCTTTGGGTTTCCAAGATAAGTCTAGTGACGCTCCCGGATTTTCGCCGTTAAACCGCGAGCCTTCGTCGCGCGTTTCAAACACGGTGCCGTCCGGTGTAAATTGCCGCTCCGGCCCCCAATGCCCATTGCGAAACATATCGCTATCTAATTTGGCGGAATAAGAAAGCTTACCGCTCTCCCCCGACACTGAAACTGACCCGCGCAGCAAGGAAGGCTCCAAACCGTTGCGCCACTCCGGAGTCCATTCCCATGTCCCGGTCACGCCGGTTGTTTTTGAAAAGACATTGGCGACTTGGCCTGAAAGCCCGGGAATATCGAGCGATGTGCCGTCGACAATTTCGATTTTGACAACATTGCCGGCATTGATCCGGCTAAGTAGGTCGCGCGCGTCGGTTTTGCCGGAAATCCGCTCGCCATTGATCAGGACATTCGCGCCGCCTTGTCCTAATCCGCGCTTGTTATCCTCTCTCTGGATTTGAAATCCCGGTATTCGCCTGACCATATCCAGCGCGGTTCGCGGCGCATATTGTTCGAAAAATGCGGGCTCATATGTCTGCCCGGAATTTGTATCTTGCGCGAATGCCGGGCCTGAAATCAGGGTGAGTCCGACCGTTACCGCAAGAAGCGGTTTTGATAAAAATGTCATCATGAGTTTGTCTTTGTCTTTGTGTTTGGGGGCTAGGCTAGAAGATTAGGTTTTCAGGGTCGAGGGTTTCGCCGTCTTTGCGGATTTCGAAATGCAGATGCGGGCCTGTGGATTTCCCGGTTGAGCCTATCCCGGCAATAACATCTCCGGCTTTGACGGTCTGGCCCGGCTTAACATTAAACCCGTTTAAATGGCCGTAAAGTGTCTGGAATCCGCCTTCATGTTCGAGAATGATCCGGTGGCCCCAAGCGTCTTCGGTCGTTAACAACTTCACTTTGCCATCTGCGGCGGCGAAAACAGGCGCCCCGGTCTTGGCCGCGAGGTCAATGCCCTGATGGGTTTTTGGCCAAAGCGAGCCGGACATACCGTATCTGGCTGTGATGCGCGAGTTCGGTGCTGGCATGACAAAGACAGGCGCAGATATTTCATAATTGATGGGCAGAATTTGCTGCGTTACAGGCGCGGCGGGCGTTACAGGCCGGGCTTGCGCTTCTTGAGACGGATCATGAATAGCGCCGTCTTTATGTTTGTGCTTTCCTGTGGCCTTGATCCTAGTCTTGGTTTTGGTCTTGCTGTGATTAAACTCGCCATAAGTGATGTCATGGGTCTGCCGGTGTTTACCGCCTTGGGATTCGGACATAACATGCATGGATTTCGGCGTGATATCGACTTGCTTGATCGTAGATTTCTTGACCCCTAAATCAGACATCAATTCGCAATATTTACCCTCGGCAGCTTTGGGAACCTGCGTTCCATTGGCGACCCAATGACTATCAATATAGCGCAGAGTGACCTTTTCATTACGCGACGAAATCAGGTTGTCCCGTAGGAGTTGGCTGTAGAGTTTTTCGCGAATGACATTGTATTTAGTATGTTGGTTACTGGCGCGTTCACGTTGACGTTCGGCTTGTTCCTCGGCCCGCTCGCGTTGCTCCTCGGCCCGTTCGCGCTGTTCCTCCGCCCGCTCGCGCTGTTCCTCGGCTCTCTCGCGCTGCTCTTCTGCGCGCTCTTCTTGCTCTTCAACCCGCTCGCGCATTTCTTCTTCGCGGTCACGCATTTCGTCCTCGCGGTCGCGGGCTTCTTCCATACGGTCAGCCATGCGCTCTGCGTCGCGCTGCGCCCGTTCAGCTTGGCGTTCGGCTTTTTCTATGGCGCGCTTGATGTCGCGATCATTATGGCCATTCATATTTTCCGTGTAGCGCTCCATACTGGCTTCGAAATATTCCATATCGATTTGGAATTGATCCATCTTGTCATCAAATCCGATATCATAGGGGTTCGGGCCGCCGGCTAAGGTATCCTTGTGGGAGGATTTAAATTGCGGTGGCTTTGGCGGGTATTGCAGAAGGTCTGATTTGTTTTTAATGAAGTCGCGATTGCCGGCCTTATCGACATCATACCATGCGCCTTTGACCAAAACCCAGCGCCGCCCGTCTTCGGTGATTTTCGCGGTGAGGGGCTTGCCGTCCAGATGAATGGTCTCGAAGCGGTAATTCTGCTTGGAGGCTTTTGCGTGTTCATAAGAACCATCTTTATAAGCTTCGTCAGCCTTTTCGGGATGGGCATTGGCCGCGCCTGATGTTCCCAGATAAATTCCGCCAATCAGCAATGTCGTTAGCACCGACATCATCAAATGCTCGGGTCGTCTCTGTTGTTCAGCCGTTCCGGCGAGCCGCTTCAGACGGCCAAGTAACGGCATGTCTGCTCCTTTCGCGGCCATGGCAAATTCCTGGGCAAATTCTTGCGTCGGTAAGCTGAGCTGTAGCGCCGCCAGACCGCGGGCGAGAGCCTGCGGGTCGCGTGATTGCGCGACGGCGAGATCGTCACAGGCTTCTTCGCGGTCAATATCAATCTGCTTGGATATATAATGAATGGCAGGGTGGAAGAAGAACACGGTTTTGATCGCAGTCTGCACCAGATTAAAGAGATAATCAAAGCGGCGGATATGGGCCAGTTCGTGCAGCAATATCGCTTCGACCTGTTCGCGCGGCAAGCCCGTAAGAAATCCTGCAGGCACCAAGACGAGCGGCTTGATAAAGCCAACCGTCAGCGGCCCGGCGACGCGGTTCGAAACAAACAAGCGCACATTTTCATTCAGCCCGGAATTTAACACGAGTGTGCGAAAGCGGCTTTCCCACATAGGCGGAATGGTGGAGAGCCCTACGCGGCGTAGATGTTGAGCTGCAATATAGGCGGCCGAATAGCGCAGGGCCATAAAGGCAAAGCCGAGACACCAGATCATGCCAAGCACGGCGGTATAGGCTGCCGGATCCATTGGTAGACTCAGCCCTGTTGCCGTATTGGCCAGCCCGGTTTGCAGCGCCGTCGGGGCGGCTTGCCCGCCGCCTCCCGCGATGAAATTCAAGACGGCACCCGAACTTTGCGGCCCGCTGCCCATATAAACGGCAAAGGTTGCCAGAAACGCCGCGAAACATCCGATAAGCGTCAGCAGTTGAAAACCATAACGCGCGGAGGGCGCTGCGCTCTTCCAGAGATTGCGAAAAACAATCACCAAGCAAAAGGCCAATGCGCCCTGCCAGAGGCTATGCAATAAAGCCCATCCGAGGCTATCCAGTAAATGTGTCATATGCGTCTCCCCTAAAAAGGACTATTCGCGGTCCATATTGGCGATGAATTTTTTTATAGCGTCGATTTCGGCCTGCGAAGCGTCAGGGCTCCCCAAAGCATGCATGACAAGGTCAGAGACTGAGTTGCCGAATGTGGTCTCAATGAAGCGGTCAAAAAGGCGCGATTTGGTTTCGCCTTCTGAGACCAGCGCGCGGTATTTATAGGATTTCCCTTCGCCGGGCTCGCGGGCGACAAGGCCCTTATCATGCAGGCGCTGAATCTGTTTAAGCGTGGTCGTATAACCGACATCCTTAGAGGCGCTCATGATAGTGTGAATGGTCTTAACGCTGCAAGGCTGATGCGCCCAGAGAACGGTAAGAATAGCGGTTTCCGCCGCAGAAGGCTTAATAGGGGATTTGATCTGTGTTTTCATGACTCAATCACTAAACGACAATTGTCGTTTTGAAAAGTTACAAAAAAGACAGGTGTCGTAATATTATTGAGATATTGATATTGCGGTCACAAAAAAGCCGCCCCAATGGAGCGGCTTTTTCTTAGTCTGTGCTAAGCGCCTAGCATTTATAATACATATCAAATTCCACCGGATGGGGGTGCATGGCGAGGCGGTGGACTTCTTCCATTTTCAGCTCGATGTAAGCGTCGATTTGATCGTCGTCGAAAACGCCGCCGGCTTTGAGAAAATCGCGGTCGCTGTCGAGTGCGCCGAGAGCTTCGCGCAAAGAGCCGCAGACTTGCGGGATCTTGCTCGCCTCTTCGGCTTCAAGCTCATAGAGGTCGATATCCATCGGGTCGCCCGGATCGATTTTGTTTTTAATGCCGTCAAGGCCGGCCATCAGCAGGGCCGTATAAGTCAGGTAAGGATTGCCTGCCGGATCGGGGAAGCGCACTTCGAGGCGTTTGCCTTTAGGCGACGCCGTCCACGGAATACGCACAGAGGCGGAGCGGTTACGAGAAGAGTAAGCCAGCATCACAGGGGCTTCAAAGCCCGGCACAAGGCGCTTATAGCTATTGGTCGAAGCATTGGCGAAAGCGTTGATCGCTTTGGCATGTTTAATCACGCCGCCAATATAATAAAGGCACTGTTTGGACAAGCCGGCATATTCATTACCCGCAAAAAGCGGCTTCTTATCTTTCCAGATCGACATATGCACATGCATGCCGGTGCCGTTATCGTCCCACATCGGCTTGGGCATAAAGGTTGCGGTTTTGCCGTAAGCGTGGGCCACATTATGCACGATATATTTATAGAGCTGCATATTATCGCCCATAGTCAGCAGCGTATCAAACTGCATGCCAAGCTCGTGCTGGGCCGGGGCGACTTCATGGTGATGTTTTTCAGGGCGTAGGCCAAGCTCTTCCATGATGGAGAGCATTTCGCTGCGCATATCTTGGGCAGAATCAACAGGCGGAACCGGGAAGTAACCGCCCTTTGGCCCGGGGCGATGGCCCATATTACCGCCTTGATATTGTGTGCCGGTATTGGCGGGAAGCTCGGAGCTATCGATAGAGTAACCCGTTACGTTTTGGTCGGTGTCCCAGCGCACATCGTCAAAGACGAAGAACTCGGCTTCGGGGCCAAAATAGACCTCGTCGCCGACCTTGGCCGAGCGCATATAATTCTCGGCGGCTTTGGCGGTTCCGCGCGGGTCGCGGTTATAGGCTTCGCCTGTGTCGGGCTCTAAAATGTCGCAAAATATGGCCATCGTATCTTGCTGATAAAACGGGTCCATCTTGGCGGTTGAGGCGTCGGGGAGCAAAACCATGTCGGACTCGTTGATGTCTTTCCAGCCGCCAATAGAGGAGCCGTCAAACATCGTCCCGTCCTTGAACAAGTCCTCGTCAACGAGGTCTGAATGGAAGGTGACATGCTGCATTTTCCCGCGCGGGTCGGTGAAGCGTAGATCGACGAATTTGATATTCTCGTCTTTGATTTGTTTGAGGAGTTTCTCAGACATTTTCCTAATCCTTTCCCAAGATTTTGGAGTATTTAAATAATTTATAAGGCCGCGTCGCCGGACTCGCCGGTGCGGATGCGGATGGCTTGCAAGACTTCGGAGACGAAGATTTTACCGTCGCCGATCTTGCCGGTTTTGGCGGCTGTCTGGATCGCCTCAAGCGCGCCTTCGACTTGATCGTCAGCGACAACCAATTCGAGCTTTAGCTTGGGCAGAAAATCGACAACATATTCCGCGCCGCGGTAAAGCTCGGTATGGCCCTTTTGGCGGCCAAAGCCTTTGGCTTCAAGCACGGTCATGCCTTGCAGGCCAACGCCTTGCAGAGCTTCTTTAACTTCGTCCAGTTTGAACGGCTTGATAATGGCTTCGATCTTTTTCATAGCGGTTTCCTGCGAGTCTATAAGTGTTGCGAGTCTTTACAAAGAAGCAAGGTGCGGAGTCGAGATTATGAAGGCCGTAGAGCGGTTTGGCTGTTGATAAGAGGGTAAAACGCACCCTTTTTGAACAGATTTACCAAGCCGTGCCTAAAAATTATGCAATAGTGCAACTCACCAAGGCGTGATGAGTCCATCTTAGGGCTATCGCGGGGCTGCAAATGTCTTTAAGACGCAGCCGGAAATAAGAGGGAGCCACCCGTGGCAAAGCTGGAAGTCAGACCGCCGAAAAAAACCTATATCACCGATCAGCAGGCATTGGATTTTCATGCCTTGCCGATTCCGGGAAAATTGGCGCTGCTTCCGACAAAACCGATGGCGACGCAGCGTGATTTATCGCTGGCCTATTCGCCGGGCGTAGCGGTGCCGGTCGAGGAAATCGCGCGCGACCCTGACCTCGCTTATGACTATACCTCCAAAGGCAATATGGTCGCCGTTATCTCTAACGGAACAGCGATTTTGGGCCTCGGAAATCTCGGCGCGATGGCGTCAAAACCGGTCATGGAAGGCAAGGCTGTTCTCTTCAAACGCTTCGCTGATATCGACAGTTTCGATATCGAAGTCGAAGAAGAAGACGCCGAGAAATTCATCGCTTGCGTGGAGCGTTTCGGAAATACATTTGGCGGCATCAATCTCGAAGATATAGGCTCGCCCGAATGTTTCATCATCGAGCAGGAATTGCGCGAAAAGCTCGATATTCCGGTGTTTCATGATGACCAGCACGGCACGGCCATTATCGCCACGGCGGGGCTCATCAATGCGGCTGACCTGACCGGGCGTAAGTTTAAAGATATGAAAGTCGTGCTTTCGGGCGCGGGGGCCGCCGGGCTCTCTGTTTTAGGCCTTATCAAGCGCCTTGGCGTTAGAGATGAAAACGCGATTGTGATCGACAGTAAAGGCGTCATCTATCAAGGCCGCCAAGAGTATATGGATCAGTGGAAAGCGCCGCATGCGATTGATACAAAATTGCGCACGCTCGAAGAAGCCATGGTTGGCGCTGATGTTTTTTTGGGCCTGTCGGTGGCGGGTATTGTCACGCAGGACATGATTAAATCCATGGCCAAAAACCCGATTATTTTCGCCATGGCTAATCCCGATCCGGAGATCACGCCCGAAGAGATCAAAGAGGTTCGCAGCGACGCGATCATCGCCACAGGCCGGTCTGACTATCCCAATCAGGTCAATAATGTGCTTGGCTTTCCCTATATTTTCCGGGGCGCGCTGGATGTTCGCGCGCGAAATGTGAACGAGAAAATGAAGCTGGCCTGCGCCCATGCGCTGGCAGATTTGGCCCGCCAAGATGTGCCCGAAGAAGTCGCCGCAGCTTACCATGGCAAGCGCCCGAAATATGGCCGGGACTATATTATTCCCGCGCCGTTTGACCCGCGGCTTATTTCCGAAATCCCGCCTTATGTCGCCCAAGCCGCGATGGATACGGGCGTGGCCCGCAAACCGATTGAGGATATGGAGGCCTATAAGAAATCACTGGCCCAGAGACAGGATCCGACAGCGGCTATTCTGCAGGGCATTTCGGCGGCCGTTGCTGAAAATCCTAAAACAATTGTCTTTGCCGAGGGCGAAGAACCGGCTGTTATCCGCGCCGCGCAATCCTTTCAACGCCGCGGTTTGGGCAAGGCCATCCTTATTGGCCGCGAAAAGCCGATTTACGACAATATGAAATTGCTCGGCGTCGAAAACCCGGACAGTTACACCATACTCAATGCGCGTCTGTTTGACCGTAATGCTGAATTCACCGAGTATCTTTATGGCCGCATGCAGCGCAAAGGCTTTTTGCGGCGTGATGCCCAGCGCCTTGTCAATAATGACCGTAATGTCTTTTCCGCCCTGATGCTGCATCACGGCCTGGCGGACGGCATGGTGACAGGGGTGACGCGGAGCTATGATATTGCCCTGCGCGATGTCAAATTAGTGCTTAAACATGTCGAAGATGAGCGCACCATGGGCGTCTCCGTTGTGGTCAATAAAAACCGCACGCTCTTTATTGCTGACACCAATATCACAGAGTTTCCGTCCGCAGAGGACTTGGCCGATATTGCCGAGACAACCGCGCATTTCGCCCGCCAATTCGGCTTTGATCCGCGCGTAGCTTTGCTGTCATATTCGACTTTCGGCAATCCCGTCGGCGAGCGCATGCAAAGAGTGCGCGACGCGGTAAGCATTCTCGATGAGCGCGAAGTCGATTTTGAATATGAGGGCGATATCGCCGCCGATGTCGCGCTCGACCCGCTGCACACACTGACCTATCCGTTCTCGCGCCTGTCGGGCGCGGCCAATGTGCTGGTCATGCCCGCCATTCATTCGGCCTCGATTGCGACCAAATTGCTCGACGTTGTCGGCGGCGCGACAGTGCTCGGCCCGTTTTTGACGGGTCTTGAAAAGCCCGTGCAAATTTGCTCACTCGGCGCAACCGCGTCCGAAATTACCCAAATGGCCACGCTCGCCGCCTTCGCGCCTTCGCATCGTGATGATTAAGCGCACCGCGAGGACTAGTGGGCGCTAAAGTTGATCTCACCCAAGGTAGGGTCTCCGGCCATGTTCTGCGCATGCTCGGCCCGTTCTCGATTGCTGTTATTGCGCTGGTTTCGACGGGGATTGTCGATACGATTTATCTTGGCCGCCTGACCGATGCCGCCCGGCCTAATCTCGGCGTTATGGCGCTGGCCGCTGTTGGCTTCGCTTTCCCGCTGACATTCCTCGGTAATAGCGCCAATATAGGCCTCGGCGCCGGGACGATGTCGGCGATTTCCCGCGCCTTAGGGCAGGGCGATATAGACCAGGCCAAACGCCACGGAGCGGCCGCTATTTTATTGGCTTTGACCGTGATGACAGTGCTCGTGCTGCTCATGCTCTTCGCTTTGCCATTTGTGTTGACCCTGATGGGGGCCGAAGGCGAAATTAAAACCATGGCGCGGGATTATGCGCTGATCTCTTTTCCGGGGCTGGTCATTGTCTCTGTCGCCATGATGAGTAATAATGTTTTACGCGCGGGGGGCGAAGCTGTGTTGCCGAGTTCGATTATGATTCTCAGCGCAATTATAAATATTATCCTCGACCCGTTTCTGATTTTCGGCTGGGGGCCTTTCCCGCGAATGGAGATACAGGGCGCGGCGATAGCGACAGTGACGGGCAATGTCGTTGCCGCCATTTTTGGCTTTTGCATTGTCATGTTTTACCGCAAAGCCGTCTCTTTTGCGGGGATGACGTGGGGATCGGTCAAGCGTGCTTGGGGGGTGATCGGAAGTGTTGGTCTGCCGGCGATGGGGACGAATATAATAGTCCCCGTCTCTGCTGCCTTGGCCGTCACGATTATTGCGCGCACTCTTACCACGGTCGATGTGGCGGCTTTTACAATCGCCAGCCGCGCGGAATTAATCTCGGTCGGGCTGCTCTATGCGCTTTCGGCCTGTATCGGCGCGATTACAGGGCAAAATGGCGGGGCAGGACTCACGGATCGTGTCCGCGATACGTTTAAATTCTGCTATTGGATATGTATCGTCTGGAGCACGGTCATGGCTGTCGTCATGGCGCTATTCGCGCCGCAAATTGCGGGTATATTTTCCACAGATGCCGAGGTTGTCGCCAAGACCATTCCCTATTTTTATATCGTCCCGATTACGGTCTTTGCTTACGGCTTTGTCTTTGTCAGCGCGGCGGGGCTAAACGCGCTGGGCCGCCCGATTTACGGGCTTGTCTATACCATCATCCGCTCGCTGATTTTATATGTCGCGTTCATCTATATAGGCGTCCAAATCGACGGCCTGCGCGGCGCTTTTTTCGGCATAGCGGCGGCCAATATCATCTCCGGCCTCATCGCCGCAGGATGGTCACTGACCAAAGTGCCTATGAGCGCAAAAAAGAGCTAACAAAGTCGCTTGACCTTACGGGCGATTATTGGCACATCCCGGCCTCCAACCAAAAGACCTGTGCGGGTGTGGCGGAATTGGTAGACGCGCTAGATTTAGGTTCTAGTATCGAGAGATGTGAAGGTTCAAGTCCTTTCACCCGCACCATTCTAATTTTGCAACGCAAAAATTTTCGTCCGGGGGACGAAAATCGGAGGGGTGCCGAGCGCTACCGCGTTCGGGTATGACGGATTGTAGATGCATTTTTTATGTGCGGCATAGCGCCGATAAAGCAAGATGCCGAAACAAATTTTTTTAGAAAAATGATATGCCTTTTGTAGATACTCCAAAGATAAATTCATTCGCTTTGTATAAAAAGGAGCACTCAAAGTTTGAGAAAGCCGTATTGAGGTCTTGTATTGTTTCCTATGGTGGAGGGAGCTTAATCACAAGCCATGCCCGCGAAGCACACTGTTCATTCTTATTCACAAAACTATCAGTCACAGCGAAATCACTTTTACTTTTAAGTCCTAATCCAACGAGCGATAATTTTGGTAAATCTGATTTGGATTTCAGCACTGCTGCCGCAGTAACAAGGGTATTGGTCGACACATTTGTGTCTCTTTATCACTTTGGGTTGGAAGATTGTCCCGAGGATGAATATCAAACTCGACAACTCCTTTTATTCTGGCGGGATTTTCGAGTCAGGCACAAAATGGGAATTCAGAATGACTTCGCTAGTGTTGGTGCCTTTCATCGGGAGGACTTGACAAGTAGACTAAACGCCAATGCTTTCTGGTTGAGCATACCTTTAAAAAGAAGAAAACACTTACTAAAGTCTAATGATATTTTGCACAGCCCGTACGATATTATGGTGCGTGCTGGTTTTGATGCTGATTGGCATAGAACACTATATACGTATTGGAGCGCGCATACGCATTGCGACTCGGTAGCATTCTTACGTATGGCTGAGCAGAATAGAGGTATGGGACAAGTGAACGAAGGCGATATTGGCTTATTAGCGACATGTCTCGAATATGCCAGAATGATATTGAATTACTCATCTGATAAAGTGGATTTAGTTTTAGTTGGAGCTGAGGAAAGAGGTAATGCTCTTAAAGATTTCTATCCTCTTGAAAACATATTCCCTCCTGTCCCATGGGCAGGAAAGACGCTTGAAAGTTTAAAGAGCGTTCAGGTTTCAAATGAAGATTAAATTGATGACTCTTATGTAACTCCACCTTGCGCACCAACTTCCCCTCTAGCATTCCCTCCATCCCCCGCTATAACTCACCCTATGACCAAACGTATCGCGCTTTACCCCGGAACATTTGACCCTATGACGTTGGGGCATTTGGATATTATGAAACGGGCGAGCCGGCTTTGTGATAAATTGGTGATTGGGGTGGCGATTAACCGGGATAAGAACCCGCTTTTTACGCTCGAGGAGCGCACCGCAATGGTTGAGCATGTGGTTAAGCCTTTTCGCGACCGGATTGAGGTCGAGGTGCTGCCCTTTGAAGAGTTACTGATACATTTTGTTGAAAAGGCCGGGGCAAGCATGATAGTGCGCGGGCTTAGGGCCGTGTCGGACTTTGAATATGAGTTCCAAATGGCCGGAATGAATGATCGCTTGAACCCGGATATTGAAACAGTTTTTTTGATGGCAGACCCGCAATATCAAACCATCGCCTCGCGGCTGGTCAAAGAAATTGCCCGCCTTGGCGGGGATGTTTCGCAATTCGTGACGCCGGAAGTCGAGCTTCGCCTAAAGGATAAATTTAAATGATTAGAAAAATCTCTGTTGCGGCGCTCTTAACGGCCGCGCTGGCCACGTCCGCTTGCGCTGCCGAAGAACAGGCCCTTACCTCTGATACGGCCAAAACTCCCGTTCAAACGGCGAGCGCTGTTGTTACGGCAGGCTTCTCCGCCCCTGATGAAGCTTGGCGTGATCTCGATCCTGAAAACACGCTCTATATAGATGTTGATTATGGGCGCTTTATTGTTGAGCTTTATCCTGAAATCGCGCCGCTTCATGTTGCGCAAATCAAAACTTTGGCGCGGCAGGGCTTTTATGATTTTATCTCCTTTCACCGCGTCATCAAAGACTTCATGAACCAGACGGGCGACCCCAAGGGCGACGGTACTGGCAATTCTGAACTACCGGATATTCAGGGCGAATTTACCTTCCGCCGTCCGGCCTCAATGCCTGTGACGCTTGTCGGCGCGCGCGCCAGCGGGCAGGGAGAAATCGGCGTTGGCTTTTACAAAGCTTTGCCCGTTGCCACGCAGCCATCCTCACAAGCCATGCTGACCAAAGACGGCAAGGTCGCGGCCTTTGGCCTGCATTGCAAAGGCGTCACCTCTATGGCGCGCGGGCCCGGCGAGAATAGCGCCAATAGCCAATTTTTCCTGATGCGCGCCATCTATCCTAGCCTCGATACGAAATATTCGATCTGGGGCAATACGGTGATGGGGCGTGAGCATTTGACCAAGATTAAAGTCGGTTCCAAGGGCGATGATCCGAGTTTTGTGCCCGACAAAATGAATAAGGTGCAGGTTGCCGCCGATGTGCCGGAAGCCGAGCGCATGAATGTGCAGGTGCTGAAAACCGGTAGCCCGGCTTTCCAAAATTACCTAAAATCCCAGAAAAAAGCTGACGGTACATATCCTGATATCTGCGATATGGCGGTGCCGTCCCGCATTAAACCTTAAAAAACCAAATTCCAAAGGACTATAATCATGGCTGAAAAACTTATCCTGACTGTCGATGCCAATGACGGCACCACAGGCGATATTACAATTCTTCTGCGCGCCGACTTGGCTCCGAAACATGTTGAACAGATCACAAAGCTGGCCGGCGAAGGTTTTTATGACGGGCTGAGTTTTCACCGTGTTATTGACGGCTTTATGGCGCAGGGCGGCTGTCCTGACGGCACCGGCATGGGCGGGGCGAAGGCTAATATTCCCGCCGAATTTTCTCGCCACCCGCATGTCGAAGGCGTTTGCTCTATGGCACGGTCGTCAAATCCGGACTCGGCCTCCAGTCAGTTTTTCATCTGTCTGGATGAGGCAGGGTTTTTGGACGGCCAATATACGGTTTGGGGCGAAGTCGAGAGCGGGATGGAGCTTGTCCACGCTCTACCAAAAGGCGAGCCGCCGCGCTATCCCGGCAAGATCGTGAAAGCGGCCCTCGCTTAAATTTATGTCAGGGGCGCGAGCTCATGAAAGTCAGCGCCTTTGATTTTGACCTGCCCGAGGCGAGCATCGCTCTGCGGCCCGCGCGGCCGCGGGATAGTGCGCGGCTATTGCAGGTTTCAAACGGCCAATTAACCGACCATATTGTCTCGAATCTGCCTGATTTACTGCGGGCAGGGGACGTGCTTGTCCTTAATGAAACCAAGGTTTTACGCGCCGCCCTCACCGCTATACGTCCCGCCCGCGCCCATGGCGGCGGCGGGGATGTGGCGCTTGATATCAATCTGCATAAGCGTTTGGACGTACAGACTTGGCGGGCCTTTATCCGCCCGGCAAAACGTGTCCGCCCCGGGGATATATTGACCTTCTCGGAAAACCTTTCCGCCGAGGTTATGGATAAGCAAGATGGCGGTGATATTGCTCTGAGCTTCAGCCTGTCGGGCGAGGCTCTCGACGAGGCTTTTGAAGCGCTTGGCTCTCCGCCCCTGCCGCCTTATATAGCCCGCAAACGGGCGCCTGACGCGGCGGATATCGAGGATTATCAAACCATTTTCGCGCAAGAGACCGGCTCAGTCGCGGCCCCGACAGCCGGGCTGCATTTCACGCCGGAGTTGTTTGCCAAGCTTGAAGCAAAAGGCGTCCAGATCGCACGGTTAACGCTGCATGTCGGGGCGGGGACATTCCTGCCTGTCAAAACTGACGATACTGACGACCACGATATGCATAGCGAGTGGTATGTTGTTGACGAGAGCACAGCTGCGCGAATCAATGCCGCCAGAAATGAAGGCCGCCGCGTCATTGCCGTGGGAACCACAGCTCTGCGGGCCTTGGAATCAGCTTCGAGTGATGGAATATTGAAGGCTCGGTCAGGCGAAACGGATATTTTTATTACACCCGGCTATGACTTTCAAATCATTGACGGGTTGATGACTAATTTCCATCTGCCGAAATCTACGCTTTTTATGCTGGTCAGCGCTCTGGCGGGGCTAGGCACAATGCAGGCGGCTTATCAACACGCCATTGAGAATGGTTATCGTTTCTATAGCTATGGCGATTCCAGCCTGTTATGGAATGCCAATGGCTAGGTTTCCTTTTGATATTCAGGCGAAAGACGGCATCGCGCGGACGGGTGTCCTGAAAACCCCCCGCGGGGATATCCGCACGCCGGCCTTTATGCCTGTCGGTACGGCGGGTACGGTTAAGGGACTTTATATGGATCAGGTGCGAGAGGCCGGGTCTGATATCATTTTGGGCAATACCTATCACCTTATGCTTCGCCCTGGCGCGGAGAGAGTTAAGCGCCTGGGGGGCTTACATAAATTCGGCGGATGGAGTGGGCCTATTCTCACCGATTCAGGCGGATTTCAGGTCTGGTCACTGTCCAAACTCCGCAAGATGACGGAAGAGGGCGTTGAATTTCAGAGCCATCTTGACGGTTCAAAACATATGCTCTCGCCCGAACGCTCTATCGAGATACAGGCGGATTTACTAGGCGCGGATATTTCTATGCAGCTTGATGAATGCACAGAATTTCCTTCGCCTTACGAGGCGGCGGCAAAGTCTATGGAATTATCCTTGCGCTGGGGCCAGCGCTCGCTCGCGGCATTCGGAGAGCGTAAGAACCAGACCTTATTTGCCATTGTGCAAGGTTCTACCTTTGAGGATTTGCGCCGTATGAGCGCCGAGGCCAGCGTTAAAGAAGACACAGCCGGAGGCTATGGCGGCTTCGCTATTGGCGGCCTCGCTGTCGGGGAAGGACATGAGGCTATGTGCGAAATATTGGACTTTACTGTGCCGCATTTGCCACAAGACCGCCCACGATATTTGATGGGCATTGGTAAGCCTGTTGATCTTGTCGAGGCCGTCGCGCGCGGCGTGGACATGTTTGACTGCGTGATCCCGACGCGGTCTGGCAGGCACGGACAGGTTTGGACAGATGCGGGCCCTTACAACATTAAGAAAGCCGAATTTGCCGAAGATGATAGTCCGCTGGATGCTAATATTATCTGCCCTGCTAGCCAAGATTATTCCAAAGCCTATCTGCATCACTTGATTCGGTCTGGTGAATTGCTGGGCGCAATGGTGCTAAGCTGGCATAATATTGCCTATTTTCAGGATTTAATGGCGCGAATGCGAAGCGCGATAGCGGCGGGCGAATTCGAATCGTTCCTTAAAGCTTTCAGGGCCGTGCAAAAAGGCTGATAATGTTGCAAATTCCGGCGCATTTCGGGCTTGACGCATAACATAGGCTTCCCTAGATACGGCTGGCTCGAAACGGGCGCCCGTAGCTCAGTTGGTAGAGCGCCTCACTTTTAATGAGGATGTCCACGGTTCAAGTCCGTGCGGGCGTACCATTTCCTTGAAACTTCCCTGTAATTGTATGGAATAAGGCCGCACGAGACACAGTGTGGCCAAATTCTGTCCGAAGTGATGTATTTTGGCAACTCTCATCAAAAAACCTTTTAAAAATATGGAAATAGTTCTATTCTTTATCTGGTCATGTGGAACGTATTCGTGTAGCAGACGTAATAATATCGGATGATAATTGAGTCATCAATATTCGAGAAAGCGAAATTTCGCTTAAAATTTTAGTGGCGGAAGCCATGACGGAGGAAATATCATGAAGCATAAGCTTCTTTTAGCAGTTGCATCAGCTGCACTATTGGCAGTCCCGGCTTTGGCCTCTGCGCATGACGACGAAGGTTGGTATCTGCGGGGTAACGCAGGTTATGGTTCGCATACAGACGCAGTTCTGTCGGGAGGTATGCTGAGCGGCGTTCATGGCAATGGCCTGCAAAGCGAGGGCAATGTTGCCGCGTCGCTTGGCCTTGGTTATGAGTTTGGTAATAATTGGCGTCTTGAACTGGACGGCGATAGCCTTTGGACGGATTTCGGCTCTATTAGCGGCATTCCGTCAACATCTGCGAAGCTGAGAACAAATTCGCTCATGCTAAATGCGCTTTATGACTTTAGTGATTTTGGTCGTTGGCAGCCTTATGTCGGGGCCGGGCTTGGTCTTGTGCAAGGACGGGGTAGATTTGAAGCCCATGATTACTTGGCACCCTTACAAGTTCAAAACCCTGCTTGTCCTGGAACGCGTTTACCTCTTATAAATGCCAACCCCAACTCTGGTTTTCAGGGCGAAAGTTGTTCTATATCTGGAACAGACACATCATTGGGATGGCAGCTTCTTGCGGGTCTGGGCTATGATATCACTGACAAGCTGACCTGGGATACGCATTATACCTATCTTGATGCCGGTAAAATGGATTTCGACGGAGTGCGTACAAATGGCGTGACCGGTGGAACATCTTTAATCAATTCTACTTTGGCCGGCGTTGGCGCTCACTCGCTCCTGACAGGCTTCCGCTATCGCTTTGGCGGGCATACACATGATATGGTTACACCACCACCACCGACCCCTGTAGCGAATTACGCTTGTTGGGACGGTTCCATGGTATTTAATGCTGGTCAATGTCCTGCACGTCCTGTTCAAATGCAGACATGTTGGGATGGTTCAAGCATTCCTTCAACAGATACATGTCCGGCTCAGCCGCAAACATATACATGTTGGGACGGATCGCTTGTTTATGACCAAGCCACCTGTCCAGTTCAAATTTCTGACCGCGGCAATGTTGTGCAAGACCTTTGTGCTAATCAATATCGTCAAGAAATCATTTATTATGAATTCGACAAAGGTCAATCTGCTGAAACGCGCAATACGATCAACCGCATTCTCGACATTGGCCAATACTGTAATGTCGACAATATCCGCGTTGTCGGCCACACAGATACATCCGGCTCAGCCGCTTATAATTTGAACCTGTCCAAGCGCCGCGCTAAAGATGCGCGCGACGAGCTTGTCCGTCAGGGTATTGCTGGCGAACGCATCACCTCTGAAGGTAAAGGCGAAACAGAGCCTTTCGTTCAGACTGGCGACGGCGTGAAAGAGCAGCTTAACCGCCGTACAGAAGTTCTCATCTCATTGGGATCTGTTGGCGTTATCAATTAAGCGTTCCGACTTTTAAAGTTCGAAAAGCCCGGCTTTTGGCCGGGCTTTTTGTTGTGTAGTCCTCCCCCCGACTTGCCGTGGATGAATGTTAAATTAATGAATTTTATCTAATCTCAGAATCCAATACTTTTCGCTTGTAAAGATTGTACTTTTTGTTGTAAGGCTAGACTTAGTATAAATTGCAAGGTTTTGTGGGAGGAAATCACAATGAATAGCAAAATTTTATTCGCGGCTGTTTCAGCTATTAGTCTATTAAGCTCAATGTCAGCATCTGCGCATGACGACGAAGGTTGGTATTTGCGGGGTAACGCAGGTTATGGTTCGCATACAGACGCAGTTCTGTCGGGAGGTATGCTGAGCGGCGTTCATGGCAATGGCCTGCAAAGCGAGGGCAATGTTGCCGCGTCGCTTGGCCTTGGTTATGAGTTTGGTAATAATTGGCGTCTTGAACTGGACGGCGATAGCCTTTGGACGGATTTCGGCTCTATTAGCGGCATTCCGTCAACATCTGCGAAGCTGAGAACAAATTCGCTCATGCTAAATGCGCTTTATGACTTTAGTGATTTTGGTCGTTGGCAGCCTTATGTCGGGGCCGGGCTTGGTCTTGTGCAAGGACGGGGTAGATTTGAAGCCCATGATTACTTGGCACCCTTACAAGTTCAAAACCCTGCTTGTCCTGGAACGCGTTTACCTCTTATAAATGCCAACCCCAACTCTGGTTTTCAGGGCGAAAGTTGTTCTATATCTGGAACAGACACATCATTGGGATGGCAGCTTCTTGCGGGTCTGGGCTATGATATCACTGACAAGCTGACCTGGGATACGCATTATACCTATCTTGATGCCGGTAAAATGGATTTCGACGGAGTGCGTACAAATGGCGTGACCGGTGGAACATCTTTAATCAATTCTACTTTGGCCGGCGTTGGCGCTCACTCGCTCCTGACAGGCTTCCGCTATCGCTTTGGCGGGCATACACATGATGCAGTTATGCCTCCTCCTCCTCCGCCTCCTCCTCCTCCGCCGCCACCACCACCACCACCTCCGCCGCCTCCACCGCCACAAACATTTGTGTGTGCTGATGGCGTGACAACGGTTTACGATATGGGGAATTGTCCTGTTCGGGAAGTTGTGCAGGCTCAGACTTATACATGCACGGATGGATCTCTGGTTTATGACCTAGCCCAGTGTCCGGTTCAGCAAGTTGTTCGCACCAACCTCAATGTTTGCGGATCCTCTAATGTTGGCATCTTCAACGTCAATACAGGCGCAACGCCGAAGCAAATGAGCCGCCTTGGCACATTGCCTGAATTTGGCGACTCGCACGGCCTAAGCGCTGATCAGTTCTTCCAGAAACTACAAGCGCGTTATTCATCCGACGCGGGTGATAAGGCCTATTTGAACTATCTGTTCAAATCCATGGGCTATTCAAATGGTTTCGCGGATGCGCAAAGCTATATGTTCTCCGAAGATGTTCTGCCTGTCGGTACGGCCGGTCTTTTGGGCCTCGGCGAGCAGCATCACTATAACTATTCCGTGCTGCCAAGTTCTGACCGGGATCGCCAAGCGTTCCGCATTCAGTCAGCCAATGGCCAAGTGGTTCACTTCATGAAAACATGTGGTAACTACTTCTACGGTTGCGAATAGTCTTAGAGCTATATCCAATTTAAGGACGGAGCCTTCGGGCTCCGTTTTTTTATGCCGCGAGGAAGGGTTATTGCGCCGGAATAGCGTCGATTGGAATTTTATTCCTGCTCTAACTCTGATAGCGTAGCGTCATGCCTAATACAGACCTCACATTGACGCGCCAAGAGCAAAGCCTGATTGATCATATTGACGATCAGCATACGGATATGTTGGCCGCGACTGAGCGCTGGTCCTTGCAAAACTCCGGTAGTCATAACCGCGCAGGGTTGATCGCTATGCGCGGTTTGCTGAGCGAGAGGTTTGCTGAGCTACCGGGAAAGTTGACCGAAGCTGCCTTACCCGATGGTGAATATGTGGCGGTTAATGGCGAGATCGAGACGGTCATATATGAGCCGGCGCTACAGCTATGCGTGCGGCCCGATGCACCTGTGCAGCTTGTCCTGACCGGCCATTATGACACCGTTTTTCCAAAAGATTTTCACTTCCAAAAACCCGTGCGCGTGGATGAGGATACGATTAACGGCCCCGGCACGGCGGATATGAAGGCCGGCCTATTGGTTATGATGACGGCGCTGCAAACGCTGGAGCGCTCGGAAAATGCAAGCAATATTGGCTACACTGTGTTGATGAGCCCGGATGAAGAAATAGGTTCGCCGGGTTCTGCGCCCCTGCTGGCAGATCTCGGGCGGCGCTGTCATGTCGGGCTGACTTATGAGCCGGCATTAGCAGACGGGTCTATGGCCGGGGCGCGTAAGGGTAGCGGGAATTTCTCTCTCGTCATCAAAGGCCGCGCCGCTCATGCAGGCCGCGAACATCATTTGGGCCGCAATGCCATTGCCGCCATGGCCGACTTTATCGGCCATCTAGAGCAGCTTAACGGACAGCGAGAAGGCGTGACCTTTAATATAGCTAAAATTGACGGCGGCGGCGCGAGTAATATTGTGCCTGAATTAGCCATTGGGCGGTTTAATGTGCGCATGCAGGAAGACGAGGATACGGCATGGATACAGTCCCGTCTGGACGCGTTGGTTACGGGTTTGAACGCCAAAGACGGTATCCACGCCCATCTTCACGGTGGTTTCACGCGCCCGCCCAAGCCCATGTCGCCGGCCAATGCGCAGGTTTTTGACTGGGTGAAGCAGGCTGGCGGGCTGCTCGGACAAGAGATAAAATGGGCCCCGAGCGGAGGGGTTTGCGAGGGGAATAATCTCTGGGCCTCGGGTTGTCCTAATGTCGATACATTAGGCGTGCGTGGCGGCGATATCCATTCCGACAGGGAATTTATGAAAATATCCAGCCTTGTTGAGCGGGCAAGATTGTCATCGCTGATTTTGATGAAACTGGCTAGCGGCGAGTTTGATGCCATAGCCGCCAAGAAACTTGCGCAGGGATAGGCATGCTAGTCGTTCGCCCTGCCAAAAAGACTGACCTTGAGGCTATTGTCCATTTGGCTGAGCTTGCCGGGCCGGGTTTTACTTCGCTGGCAGTTGGGGAAGAGGCGCTGAAAATGCGCCTTGAAAAATCCTTGAAGAGCTTCGAAGGCGGAGATGAGCGCTCACCCGATGATATCTATCTGCTTATGCTCGAAGATACGGATACGGGCGAAGTTGTGGGTATGAGCGCGGTCAAAGCCGAGATTGGAATTCGTGATCCGTTTTTTAATTTTCGTATCCTGAACGTGGCCCAAAAGTCAGCCGTCACAGGTTCGCGCTTTGATATGCAGGTCTTGGTTTTGGTCAATGAATATGGCGGGGCGACAGAGGTCGGTACGCTCTTTGTTGAAGACGGATATCGCGGGAAAGGAGCGGGTCGGTTAATTTCACAGGCGCGGTATATGCTCATGGCGGCATGTCCAAAACGCTTCGGCGAGACCGTTATTTCAGAGCTGCGCGGCCATGTTAGCGGCGAAGGCCATTCGCCCTTTTGGGATGGTTTAGGACGCAAATTTTTCCGTATGGATTTCAATGAAGCCGATAAAATTTCAGCTGAGAAAGATAATCAATTTATCCTTGATTTGATGCCAAGTCATCCGATCTATGTTGAACTTTTGCCGGAAGAGGCACAAGCCGTTATCGGCCAGACCCATCCGTCCGGCGCAGGGGCAAAGCGTTATCTTGAGGGCGAAGGGTTTCGCTATGCCGGCGTGGTAGATATCTTTGATGCCGGCCCGTCCATGAGCGCGCCAATATCTGATTTGCGCACTATTCGGGATAGCCGTATGTTAGAAATACTGAGCGGCGAGGTTTCGGAAAATACATCACTTCAAGCGCTTATCAGTAATGACAGTGTCGAAGGTTTTAGATGTATCCTGATGTCTATATCGTTCAAGGGTGATGCTATAGTAATGCCTTCTAACGCGCTGAAATTATTGAATTTATCAAATGGCGATAAGGCCAGAGTCTGGATTAAACGATGACGAAATCTCTTTTTATTAATGGCCAATGGACGGCAGGACATGGCGATTCATTTAAGTCCGCCAATCCTTCGGGCGGCTCGGATATATGGGCAGGTAAGGCGGCGTCTGAAAGCGATGTCGATGCCGCGTTTAAAGCTGCTCATGCCGCTTTTGATAGCTGGTCACGCATGCCTATGAAAGATCGTATGGCGATTGTTCGGCGCTATAAAGAGCTTGCTATTGAGGCCAAAGCGGCCATGGGCGAACTCATAGCGCGCGAGACCGGCAAGCAATTATGGGATGCTTTAGGAGAGGGCGGGGCGCTTGCGGCTAAGGTTGATATTTCAGCGGCGGCTTACACTGACCGCACGGGCGAATTAAATAAAGATACTGCCTTTGGCCATGCGGCTTTGCAGCACCGCGCCCACGGCGTCATGGCCGTTCTCGGCCCGTATAATTTCCCGGCGCATTTGCCCAATGGGCAAATCCTTCCGGCGCTGATTGCCGGTAATACGGTGGTCTTTAAACCCAGCGAACAAACGCCCGCCGTCGGGGAGGCTCTGACCAAGCTCTATGCCGAAGCGGGCTTTCCTGACGGCGTCATCAATATGGTGCAGGGCGCAAGAGCTACAGGCGGAGCCGTGCTCGACCATCCACTGCTCGACGGTGTTCTCTTTACGGGCTCGGCCACGACTGGCGCTTTCATTCATAAGAAATTTGGCGGCCGGCCCGAGATTGTCCTTGCGCTCGAAATGGGCGGTAATAATCCCCTTATTGTTTGGGACGTCAAAGACGCCGAGGCTGCGGCGAGTATCATCGCGCAATCGGCCTTCATTACGACAGGCCAGCGCTGCACCTGCGCCCGCCGCTTGATTGTGCCTAGCGGGGCCGAGGGCGATGCCATTATTAAGGCGGTTGCCAAATTCATAGACCGTATCACATTGGGCGGATGGGACGAGACTGCCACGATGGGGCCGCTGATTAGCGCCGATATTGCCGGCCATGTTGTGAAAAATGCCGCTGCGCTCGCTGATAAAGGCGCGAAGGTTATACGCGCAGCAAAAATTTCTGAAAACGGCCCCGCCTTTGTAACGCCAGGATTTTACGATGTTACAGGCTGTGATGTGCCGGATGAAGAGATTTTCGGCCCCGTCTTGCAAGTTAGCCGCGCAGCCGATTGGGACGCCGCCATTTCAGAAGCCAATAATACGCGGTTCGGCCTCGCCGCAGGGCTTGTCTCAGATAGTTCCGATCTTTGGGAGGATTTTCGCCTGCGTATTCGCGCGGGCGTAGTTAATTTCAACCGCCCCACGACTGGCGCTGCGAGTTTCCTGCCCTTTGGCGGGCCGGGCGCATCAGGCAATCATAATCCGGGCGCTTATTACGCTGCGGATTTCTGTGCTTGGCCGATGGCAAGTCAGGTGGCGGGTAAACCTGAGAACTTGCCGATGCAAGGTTTGAAGTGACAAGCGCTCAAGGGACGACAAGGGAAGCTAATTTTGACGGCTTAATTGGCCCGACCCATAATTATGGCGGTTTGTCAGACGGTAATCTCGCCTCGGCGAATAATGCTGGTCTTATTGCCTCTCCGCGAGCCGCCGCCTTGCAAGGCCTTGAGAAAATGAAAGCTATGGACGAAGCGGGGCTGTGGCAGGGGATACTTCCGCCGCAACAACGCCCGCATCTGCCGGCCTTGCGCCGCGCAGGTTTTATGGGGACGGATAAAGAGATTTACATTGCGGCGTGGCAGCGCGCCCCGCGCCTGATGAAAAACTGCCTTTCGGCGTCTTCCATGTGGGCGGCTAATGCGGCCACGGTCAGCCCATCCAGTGATTGCGCGGACGGCAAGCTCCACCTGACGCCCGCTAATCTCTCGACCATGTTTCACCGCTCTATCGAGCACCCTCAAACACAGCTTACGCTCGAAACCGCCTTTCCTTTTGCCAGCACCCACCCCGCATTGCCGGAGCAATCCGTCTTTGCTGATGAAGGTGCGGCCAATCATGTCAGGCTTTGCGGAGATCGCGGGAAGCAGGGCGTTGAGCTTTTCGTCTATGGCCGCGACGGTTATGCGGCCGCACGCCCCGGTTACCCCGCCCGCCAAACCTTGCAAGCCAGTGAGGCCATAGCGCGGAGCCATCAATTAGCCCCAGCCCGCTCAGTTTATGCCTTGCAATCCGACGCCGCCATTGACGCCGGCGCGTTTCACAATGATGTCGTTTGCGTTGGGGCGTTGCAGACACTGTTTTATCACGAGCTTGCCTTTGCTGACACGGCGCTAATGCAAGGTGATATTCGCGCAGCGGCCAAAGGTCTGTTCGAGCCGATTTTCGTAGAAGTCCCGGTCAAAGAGGTGCCTATAGCCGACGCTATCAAAGCCTATCTGTTTAATTCCATGCTCGTGCAAATGCCGGGGAGTGACCGCCTAACCCTGATCGCGCCGTTGGAAACGCAGGAAAATACGGCGACGAAAACCTATTGTGATAAACTGGTCGCGAGCAATGGCCCTATCGGAGAGGTGCGCTATGTCGATGTCCGGCAGAGCATGCGCAATGGCGGCGGCCCCGCCTGTTTGCGTCTGCGCGTGACTTTGACAGAGGCAGAATGGGCGCAAGTCAATCCGGGCAATAGGTTTTCAGATGCGCTCTATGAGGATCTAAAAACATGGATCAACGCCTATTACCGCGAGAGCCTTGCGCCGGAAGATTTGCAAGACCCGAGCTTGATGGATGAAAGCTTTGCGGCGCTGGAGGCGCTCACAAAAATTATGGGATTGGGCGATAGATTTTATCCGTTTCAGCGATGACCACATTAGAGATCGCGGCAAATGTTATAACGGCCACAGCGATTTTTCTCGCGGGGCGTAATAATGTCCATACATGGTGGATAGGCATTACCGGCGTTACATTATTGGGGGCCTTATTTTATGACGCTAAACTCTACGCCGATGTGACGCTGCAGGTCTTCTTCGTCGCGACCGACCTCATCGGCTGGTATCAATGGTCGGGCAGCAAAGGGGCGAGCGGCAAGAAAAAAGCGCCGCTGCCGATTAGCCGCACACATGTTCCGACACTGATAATGGCCGTTATTGTCGGGATTGTCGTCGGCGGGCTCTATGCTTTGCTCTTACATCATTTCACGGACGCCTATTCGCCGGGCTGGGATACGGCGCTCCTCGTCGGGAGCGTTATCGGGCAGATATTACTGATGAACCGCAAGATAGAAAATTGGGGCTTTTGGCTCCTCGTCAACACCATTGCCGTGCCGCTCTTCATAAGCCGGGGGCTACACCTCACCGCCATCCTCTACGCCGCCTATTGGGTCCACGCGATCATAGCCTACCGCAAATGGAACGCAGAGATGCGGATGCAGGGTGTCTTGTCTTAAGTAAAATTAGAGTTTTATATGGCCGAAAATACTGTCATCGAAGAATTCACTTTAACAAGCGGTGCGACCAGTCGCTTGCTTCGCATACGCAATGATATCATTCCGAATTATTATCTTCTTTGTTTTCCTAAAGAATTGGGCGAGCCTGCTTCTGAAGAGGTTACGGAAATGCTAAACATTGGTGTCTCTTACGCGCAAAAAATCGCATTAGAACAATTGAGTGACAAAGAGGCCTTCAGTATTCTGTATAGCGGATATAGTGCACGCCGAGAGAAAGGTTGGCATGTGCACATTGTCTTGCTTGGAAACCGTTGGCGTAAAGCGTGGTTATATTTTGTGCTGGGAATGAAAAATCTTTTGCAGGCGTTTGGGTTGCGAAAGGATGATTCACCGAGGTTTAAAAATGATATATGAAAGATGGAATGCCGCCATGTCTACATTAGGTTTGTCGGCTAATGAAAGCACCCATGATGCCTTAATAAAGGCCTATTCCGAGAAACACCGAGCCTATCATACGCTCGTGCATTTAAAGGCCTGTTTTCATCATTTGGATGCTCTGAACTTATCCAAAGAACGGGCCGCGGTACTTGAACTTGCATTTTGGTTCCACGATGCGATTTATAAGCCGTTCTCTTCAACAAATGAGGAAGATAGTGCCAAATGGGCGAAATTATTCATGATGCAAAATGATATCCCACAAGACAGGATAACGCATGTCTTTGACTTGATTATCCTAACGAAAACGCATTCAAACCCCGTGACAAACGATGCTGCGATTATACTGGATATAGACCTGAGTATTTTGGGAGCGACGCCTGTAATATATGATCAGTATGAAAAGGATATCCGCCGCGAATATAAGCGAGTGCCATATTTTCTTTATAAGAAGAAACGCAAAGAAATTCTGTACAGTTTTCTTAACATGAGGCGTATTTATACGCGTGAGAAATTTTATGAAGCGTGGGAAGAGCAAGCGCGTGAAAACTTAAGCAATACGATTGAAAACTTGTAGTTAAGCCGCCCGCCCGCCGCGTAAGGCGTAATCCTGTGTTCCCTTTGTATAGACACTATCCGTTTCCAGAATATCCGAAATCGGATGAACATGTTTGTCGATTGACATCTTCTCATAGAGCGGGCCGAAATCTTGTTGTGTGGCGCCAAATAACTCTTCGAAACTGTTGATGGCGAAATAGACTTGCTGGAAATCGTCGATGCGGTAATCTGTGTGCATCAGCCTTTCGAGGTCAAAATGCAGGCGGTTGGGGGAGGTGGAATCGATAGAAAAGACGCTCTCTGTGCGCGAGGAGATAATGCCCGCGCCGTAGATTTTCATTCCGTCATCGGTTTTCATCAAGCCGAATTCCACCGTGTACCAATAAAGCCGGGCGAGGTTTTTCAGGCAGTCATGTTTTAAGGCCCGCAAGCCGCCTTGGCCATAAGCCTCCATATAGTCTGCAAAGACAGGTTGGGCGAGTAGAGGCACATGGCCGAAGATATCGTGAAAAATATCAGGCTCTTGGAGGTAGTCCATTTGCTCGCGCCCGCGAATAAATCGCCCTGCGGGAAAGCGGCGATTGGCGAGATGTTCAAAGAAAATATCATCGGGCACCAGATGCGGCACCATCACGACTTCCCAGCCGGTCAGCGCTTTCAGTTTTGGGTTGATCTTTTCCAGATCGGGTATTCCGCCTGAGTGTAGGTTCAATGCAGCGAGTCCGTCATAAAATTCGGGAACCGCCCGGCCTTTCAAAACATCTATTTGCTGGGCGTAAAGCGTGTTCCAGATATCGTGTTCATCCTCGGAATAACGTTCCCATTTCTGCGCGATGGTAAAATCGGCAGCGGGCGTTTGTTCAGTGATGACAAGGTCGTTGAGCGGCATAATGCCTATATGGGGTGTCAACGACAAAAAAACCTTAAGCATTTGCGCTAAAATAGAAAATTATGTCCCAATATACTGAGTTAAAGGGGTAAAAATTAGAAAAATTACCCTACTTGCCGCTTAATCCTCTGTTTCGTCGGTCTCTTTCTTGCGGCCAAAAATACTAAGTAAAGTGTCTTCGACTGTGGGTTCTTTTTTAGGCTCTTCTGTCTTTTTATCTTCCAGTTTTTGGTCATCAGGCGGCGTCTGTTCTTGTGGCTGTGTTTGGCCGCCGCCGAGAACTGAGCCAAGTAAATCCCCGACCCCGCCACCAATCTGGTCTTTAATCAAGCTTTGCGCTTTTTGCCGGGCGCGTGCTGTCACGATTTGAGTCAAAAGGTCTGTATCCAGCCCAGCAGACACACTGCCAAAATCACCCGTAAACTTGATCGGAATACCAAATGCGCCGAGATTGCTGGCGTTCTCGCCTGTTAATCGTGGCCGCAGGCTGAAATCTATCCTTTGATTGCCCAGATCAATTTGCCCTGCGCCCTCGGCGAGGACACCCGCCCCGGTGAGAGAAAACTTATTAATTTTAGCGACGCCGTTCTCGATCTTAAACAGCCCGGCAATATCTTTGAATTTTGTGATATGATTAGACCCGATGCCGGAAGGCAAAGTTCGGGAGGTAAAAGCCTGATCCAGCCCGGTCAATAACTGTCCCAAATCCACGCCAGAAATCTGGCCGTTAAGGAGTTTGAAGTCGCCGCCGCCGGAGAGTGATTGCATGATCTCGGCTTGCGTGCGTCCACTGCCGTGGATTTTGAAAGCTGCCCCGGCCTCGCCTGTGGCATTGGTAAAGCCGGCTACCGCCCCGAGGAAGCTGTTGGAATTCACATCGCTTAGATCCAAATCCATTGTTACTGTGGGAACAGAACCCGATCCGTCAAGAACGGTTTTTAGGCGCCCAAGCCCGCCATAAAGTGCCATATTAGGCAGGTCTGCTGTGAGGACACCGCCGCGTAATTTAGCGCTTATATTGGATTGCCCCAGCGACATGCGGTCAGTGATGATATCAGGCGTTGTGAACGAGAAATCGCCATCGACCGCTTTTAGCGGCTCCATGTTAATCGGCGTTTTGCTCCAGGGCAAGATTTTACCTGTCGGGTTTTGCGCGGTATAAGCCGCCATATAAGGGCGCAGATCAAGGCCTTCCATATTCACTATGCCCGTGACGAAAGGCTTGGCCTTGGTCAGGTCAACTTTCAGTTCGCCCTTGCCGCGCAAGGCATCAAAATCAATGACGGCCTCTTTGATGGTGATGTCAGCGGGCGTCCCGCTAACCTGTCCCGAGACAACAAAGCGTTCGTAAATCGAGCCTACCTCGGTGCTGGGCGGCAGCTCTGTTCCGGCTGATGTGGCCAGCGCCCGCAAAGACGGAGAGTTGGCATTGAGCGTGCCGTTCAGGGACAGGCCATTCTTCATGGCAGCCGTGCCTGTGAAATTACCGTTGAGCTGCCCGCCGGATAATGTGGCGTCCAGCGCGGAGAGCGTAATGTTTTCGCCTTGGCCTGACACGGTGCCTTTGACGTCGACTTTGCCGACGGTTTCCGCATAAGGGACTTCAATGCCTGTCAGCCGCGAAAACTCAGTCAGCGACGCAAGGGTTGTTGTGAAATTACCGTTATAGGCTGGCACATCGCCCAGTGTAGCCGCGCCGTCATATTGGCCTGTTAAAACACCGCCGCTTGTGGCCGCAGATATTGCGCTGAGCATTATATATGTGTCGGTATAGCTAATCTGGCCTTTGGCTTTCAGGCTGCCAAGCGCCTTGGCGGCGTCTATATCCAAGCCTGCCGCCATATTGGCATTAGCGACCGACGGAATATCAATGCTGAATTCGCCGTCCGCCATTGGCTTGCCGCCAAGAATTTTTGCGACGCCCGAATAGCTGCCCGTTACAGCGCCGCCGTCAGTTTTGATGTTAAGATCATTAAATGTAATCATCTCTCCGCGAACAATAAGCACGCCTTTGGCATCCAGATTTTCAATTGCGGCGATTTGCGGAAGGTCAATCTCCAAAGCTTTTATAAGCGCCGGAACGGAAGCGGCGCGGCCTGTAAAATTCCCGCTTGCGAGTAATTCACCGCTATAAGCGCCCGAACCTTTATAGCTGGCCTCCAGACCTTCGCCTGTGATTGCGGCATTTATATTATTAGCGATAAAGCCTTTATCTTGGGCCTTGAGGTCGGCTGTAATTTTAGCCGTTTTGATAAGGTCGAGGCCTTGAACGTCCTGCCCCAAAGCTTTGGCGAGGCTTTTAACATCGCGGGCATCCAGCGAGACAGTTCCGTCAAATACGGGTATTTCGGCGAGCGTGGCATTGCCTTTGAAACCTGCGTCGAAGTTTTGGCCTTTAGCGGAGATATCAGCGCCCTTGGCCGTTAAAACGGCTCCGTCATATCCATAATTTCCAGACAGGGTCACGGATTGGGCGAGGTTGGCATAAGGAAGGTCCACAGGCGCAAGCGCGGCAAGTTTCTTCACATCCGAGACGGTGCCATCCACATCAAGATCGAAGGTTATGTCTTCACCGGCTAGAAACCGCCCGCTGGTTTTAATATCTGCGAAATCCGTTTTCAGAGCTAAAGTTACGGGAGTTTCTTTGCCGTCCAGAAATCCGCGTATGCTGTCCAGCGACAGATTTACTGTGGCGGGAGTCGCATTATAGGTCAGATCACCATCAATTTTTACCGGCGCAGCGAGGCTCGGCAGGGAGAAATCAAGATTGACGTCGCGTAGGTCGTGACTGGTGCTTGCCGTTGCATCGACATAGCTGATACGGCCATTTTCGAGTGAAAATTGCCCGATAGCAGGGTCAATGGCACTATAGCGTCCATCTCGCTTAAATGGGCCTGTAGGTGTTTCTTCGGGCACGTCTTTTGGGTCGCCAAAGGCCCAGTTCACGTCGCCATCTAAGTTTTTTTCTAAGTTGATGACGGGGTTTTTCAAGGTAAACGATGCGATTTCGACTTTCTTGGAGAAGAGCGGCAATAGCTTCACCCGGGCATCCAAACCGTCCATGGCGGCGAAATGTTCTGTTGTAAAGCCGTTAGGGTTGTCAATTTCGACCCGGCCTGCGCTGGCTTTGATGACAGGGAATACACTGAGCTTTACCTCCCCGAGGACAGATACGGGCCGTCCTAATTCTTGGGTCAGCTGGGTTTCGATTTTTTCCTTATATACCGATGACGGGATAAGAGACGGTAAGGCTACGAGCCCGATAACCAGCAGGATTATCAGGACAAATATACCAATCATGATCTTTTTCATCATAGTCTCCGTCTGCTGAGCCCCAATTCACCCATGAAAGCTAGGCCTTGCCGGATGAAACGAAGCCGAATGTAAATCTTGCTCTGTGCCAACTATAGCGAATGACGCTAACACTAATGTGAGGAAAATCACAGCAAGGGACTGTTTTTTGTTAAAAATTAAGCTATAGTTAACGTGATAGGTGATGAAAACCGCCTGAAATTGGAGGACTATTATGTGTATTAATCTGTGCGGGAATGACGATATTCACGAAGATAAAGAGATGCTGGAGCGGCGGCGTCTGGTTCAAGGCTTAGCGGCAGGCGGTGTTTTAACAGCGGCCGCGCCGGCTCTAACGGGCTGCGCGACCAATGCTGAAACTGGTGCAAAACAGTTTTTAATGGTTGGTGACAAACAGTTAAGCCAGATGGCGGCGGCGTCATGGGCGGACGCGAAATCAAAAACGCCTACATCGAATGATCCACGCTACACAAACCGCCTGAAAAATATCGGCGGACGTATTGCGCGCGGGGCCAATAAGGAAAAAGAGTCATGGGACTATGCTGTCTTCGATACAGACACGAAAAATGCTTTCGTGCTGCCCGGCAACCGCGTTGGCTTTTATAAAGGCATGATGGATTTTGCGGGTAGTGATGACCAGATTGCGGCGATTATGGGCCACGAAGTCGGGCATGTTACCGGCAAACATGCGGCAGAGCGTGTCAGTACTCAAATGGCCGGACAATTAGCCGTTGTCGGCGGCACAATCCTCGGAGGCTCCCAACTGAATAAAAGGTGCAAAAGCACGGCGAGAACTCAGCGCGAGTATAATCTCTGTATGCAAAAGGCCAGCCGCAATACCCGATTGTTAAATGGCGCGCTTGGTATGGGCTTTACTTTGGGTGTCATGTTGCCGTTCTCGCGTAAACATGAGAGCCAGTCTGACCTTCTCGGCGCAAAATATATGCATAAAGCCGGCTATAACGCTTACGAGTCTGTCAAGCTTTGGGAAAAAATGGCCGAGAATAGCAAACGGCGTCAGCCGGAATTTCTTTCAACTCATCCTGATCCGAGCCGCCGCGCCCGCGATTTGCATAATTACATCAAATATCAGGAAACGCTTGGCTCCCAAGGTTGGCAATCTATCAGAATGCCAAAAGCTGCTAAAAAAGCTTAGGTCTTTACACATAGCCACTTGATGATGCGCGGAGCTTCGTATAGAGGTTCCGCGCATTGCATATGGGCAGTGATGTGCCGCTTTAGCTCAGTTGGTTAGAGCGCTGGTTTGTGGAACCAGAGGTCCTCAGTTCAAACCTGAGAAGCGGTACCATTTTCTTCAAAATATTACGCAGTAAGACCCTGTTTACCCTGCGGCCTTAAGAGTTTCCTGATAGAGGAGGCTCGCCCGTGGGCATTACGCTGGAAAATCTGAATGCAGGCGATATCCGCGCTGTGGCGCGCCATCCCGACGAGGCTGTTCGGGCGGTGGCCGCGCAGCGCATTTGCCGCGATATGCGCTCAAAGATCCTATCTGATGAAGAACGCATTTTTGCCCATAAGCTGTTAAAACTCATGGCCGAGGACAGCGCCGATATGGTGCGCCGGGCTTTGGCAGTGACGCTGAAAAACTCGCCCAAGCTACCGCGCGATATCGCGCTAAAACTGGCCAAGGATATTGACACTATCGCCGTGCCAGTTCTGACCCATTCTCCGGTTTTTACGGATGAGGATTTGGTCATTGTTTTGCGCTCCAAAGCGGCGGCCAAAGCCCTTGCTGTGGCCAAGCGCGTTAGCGTCAGCGACCATGTTGTGCGGGCTATCATCCGCTTTGGGGATAGCCGCAGCGTTGCCGAAGTGGCTGCTAATGACGGAGCCTTAATTTCCGAAGACAGCGCAGCAGAAATGCTCGAAATTTATAAAAATGATGACCTTATTACAGCGGGAATGATCGAACGCCGCGATTTGCCGCCTGTTATTGTTGAAAAACTGATTGCCTCTATCAGCGAAGAGGCGGCCATCCGAATGACAAAGCGGCATAAAGTGTCCGCTAATATCGCCATTGATCTGGCCAATCGTAGCCGCGAGCGCGCTATTGTTGATTTCATACAGCCATCATGGCCTGCCAAGGAAATGGAGGTTTTCGTGGCGCATCTTCATGATGTGGGCCGCCTGACGCCTGATCTTATTATTAGGGCGCTGGGCTGTGGCCAAATGCGTTTTACCGAACAAGCCTTGGCGGCGCTCTCCGGCGTGAGCGTAAGAAAATCTGTGTTGATGATCCATGACGGCGGCCCGTTTGGCCTCAAAGCTCTGTGCGCGCGGGCGGGGCTGAATGCCAATAATACGCAGATCATCCGCGCCGCCTGTGCGGTCTACCGTGATTTGGAGCTCTCGGGCCTTGACTATGACAATAACTATTTCCAGCAGCTCATGATTGAACGCGTATTGACGTTGCCTTTTGATTTACCCGAAGCTGAACAATATTGGTTTTTAGAAAAACTTGACGGCTTTTCAGACATTGAATTTCATTAAGTCGCAAACTGCTCACGCAGGATTTTTTCGCCGAGTCCATGTTCATGGTCAAAGAGTAAAGTCAGCGACGTTTCTTTATCCAGCTCGACTTTCACGCTATGAATATTCCTAATCTCGGAATTATCTGCCGTAGCCGAGACCGGGCGTTTTTGCGGATCAATCACTTCAAATTCCACCTTGGCGGCGGCATTGAGCAAGGCTCCGCGCCAACGGCGAGGGCGAAAGGCACTGATCGGGGTGAGGGCCATGATTTCTGAGCCTAAAGGCACGACAGGGCCGTGGGCCGAGAGGTTATAGGCGGTTGAGCCTACGGGCGTTGCGAGCAGAACGCCATCGGCAACCAAATGGTCAAGCCGGGTTTTTCCGTCAACTTTAATACGGATATGGGCGGCTTGCTGTGTTTGACGAAAGAGCGAGACTTCGTTAAAAGCCAGTTCTTCAAAGGTGCCGCCCGCGCCTGTCGCCGTCATTTTCAAGGGGCGTACAGTCGCGGCTTCTGCCTTAGCCAAGCGGGCGGGCAGATCATCTTCGCTATACTCATTCATCAAAAATCCGACCGTGCCTTTATTCATACCGTAAACTGGCAGCCCGCGCCGGATGAGGGGCATATAGCGGCGCAATGTACGCAGCATAAACCCGTCCCCGCCCAGAGCGATAATGACATCCGCATCCGCCGCGTCGCTATTACCATAGCGGGCCGCCAAGGTTTTGCGGGCGGATTTTGCTTCGTTGCGTTCACTGGCAATAAAAGCCAGTTTTTCAAATGATTTTGGCGGTTTAGCCACAGGGCACTCCAAATTTCCTATCCGTTATAGCATTTGACCTTTGGGTCGTGCAAAGCCTAAAAGAATGAAGGGTAATATATTATATTAATACCAATAGGGGTTATGTGGGATGTGGCGCTGTTTTTTGATAGTCTGTATGGCACTGTTTCACAGTGTTCTGGCGTCTGCAGGAGCTTGGAATATGCCCAAGGGAAAAGGGCAAACTATCTCTATGACGACATATTCCACCTCTGATACGGCCTTTGCCAGCGGAGAATTTGCAGATACGCCTGTTAATTTTACCAAAACTGAAAGCCGGATATTTGCCGAACATGGTCTTACGCAGAAAATCACGCTGGTCGGCAATATTGCTTATCAGACAGTGGGTTTCCAAGGGCTGGACAGCACCATCAATTATGAGGGGTTTGATAAAACGGAGTTGGGGCTTCGCTATCAACTCAAACGCCGCGAAGGTTTGGCTGTGGCCGTGCAGGCCAGCTATGTCATTGGCGGCGGGCCGCAAGAGTCCATTCTCGATATTGACGGGCGCAAAGATACGGTCGAGTTGCGGGGGCTTTGGGGGCAGAGCCATGATTTCGGTGATAAACATAACAATAAATGGGTTGGTTTCTTCGATGCCCATCTAGCGGCGCGGGCAAGATCAACAGAGCGTCTGGAAGATTGGCGGGCTGATTTGACACTCGGACTAAAGCCCAATGAGAAGATGTTCATCATGGCGCAGGGTTTTCATATTGATCGTTTCGGCTTTTCGGAAAGTGGTTTCACCGTCCCTCGGCAAAGCCAGAGCAAAGCGCAGATAAGTGCCGTCTTTGAATTTAAGGAAAATCGATGGCTGCAATTCAGCTATCTCGAAACGCTGGCGGGGCGGAACATTGTGAAAGAACAGGCATTCACTATCGGGCTCTGGCAAAGATATTAGGCTCAGAGGCCTTGCTCTCCCTGTCATTCCGCACGCAGGCGAAGCCGGAGATGCGGAAGTTCGAGCCTTTGAGAAGCAGATTTAAATAGGTTCTCAATCTCTCGACCTTCCGGGTTCTGCTGCGCAGCTCCGGAATGACAGATCAATGGGTCTTAAACCTAGGGCAACGTTATTGAGCGGGCGCTGTTTCAGCTTTGAGAAACAAAAGCAAGGCTTCGCGATCTTCCGCCTTTTTCACCCCGACAAAACTCATCCGATTGCCTTTCATGAAGGCGGATGGCTTGGTAATATAGCCGTCCAAGGTCTCGTCATCCCAGATTACATCGGAGGCCGCCATGACTTTAGAATATTTAAAACCCTCCTGAGACCCAGCCTTTTTGCCGTAAATATCCCATAAATTTGGGCCGACTTTGTGCTTTCCGCCGTCTTCAAGCGTATGGCAGGCTCGGCAGCGTTTATAGAGTTTCGCGCCCCGTTCCATGGGGGTTAATTCTACGGCAGCTTGCACGATGGGCGCTGTTTGGGCGGGTTTTTGCGGTTCTAGCGCCGAACTGGATTCGCTCCCACTTCCACATGAGGCCACTAAAATAGCAGGTAAAATCAAACATTTAACATGCATCGGGTGACCCTTTCGGTCGCTCTAAAAAATCATTTTAACACTTGATTAAGGTATTTGATAGCGCCAAACTTACCGTAATGGAGGTATATGAGATATCTCCTGCATTTTATAAATGACCGATTTGGTCAGGAAATGGGGAAATTATGGATATTGTAAGTTTAGCGCTCGGGCTTTTGAGCGGCGGCGGCGGCGGTATTGTAGCCGGCAAAATGATGAATTCCAATATGGGCACAATGGGTCGCGCCTTGACAGGTATTGTCGGCGGCACGGGCCTTGCGGCTCTCGCGCCAATGATTCCGGGAATTGGCGGTCTCTTTGGCGATCCGTCTGCGGGCGCAGGCCTGAATGTCGGTTCAATTCTGGCGAGCGTTGTCTCCGGCGGTGTCGGCGGCGGTATCTTGACCGCGATCCTCGGCAAGGTGATGGGCAATAAAGGCTAATCACGCCGTAAAATACAAATAAAGCCCGCTCATTCGAGCGGGTTTTTTTATGCCGGACACATAAATTAAACAACAAATCCGTGACATTTTGAATATTTATCTCTATCCGCCAGCTATGCAATTAAGTGCATAACCCAAGAGGATATCATGTCATTCACTGCCCCCGTTAAATCCATGCATTTTCTACTCAGACATAGTGTCAATCTGGAGTCTATTTTGGAAGCCCCAGCCTTTGCTGAATTCAATGACGAATTGATCGGTGATATTCTCACAGGCGCGGCCTCTTTTGCCGAAGATATCTGGGCGCCGACAAATTTAAATGGCGATCATCATCCCGCCAAATTGGAGGGCGGTGACGTGATTCCGTCGCCCGGATTCAAAGAGGCTTATCAGGCTTTCGTCGAGGCGGCTTGGCAGAGTCTGTCAACGTCAACTGAAATTGGCGGCATGGGCTTGCCGCAAGTAGTTAGCGTCGCGACCAATGAAATGTTTTATGCTGCCAATATGGCGCTGGGGCTTTGCCCGATGCTGACCTCAAGCGCGGTTAAAGCCATTGACGCCCATGCCGATGAGGCGCTTAAAACTAAATATCTCCCCAAGATGATTAACGGCGAATGGACAGGGGCTATGGGCCTGACCGAGCCGCAAGCCGGCTCCGACCTAGGCCCGGTAAGAACCAAGGCCGTCCCTAATACTGACGGCACTTATGCGATTTCAGGCCAGAAAATATTTATCACATGGGGCGATCATAATATGGCGGATAATATCATCCATCTTGTGCTGGCCCGCTTGCCGGATGCGCCCGCAGGCTCAAAAGGGATATCATTATTTCTATGCCCAAAAATCTTTGTCAATGATGATGGATCTCTAGGAAAACTTAATAATATCAAAGCTATAGGGCTAGAACATAAATTAGGAATTCACGGCTCTCCGACTTGCACTATGGAATTTAATGCCGCGACAGGATGGCTTGTGGGGCAACCTAATCGCGGCCTTTCCTGTATGTTCACGATGATGAATGAGGCCCGGCTTTTTGTCGGCGCGCAAGGCGTAGCCATTGGCGAGCGGGCTTATCAAGCGGCGCTAGATTTCGCGCAGGAACGTGTGCAAGGCCGCGCAATAAACGCCGATGACGGCGCGCCGATTATCGCGCATCCTGATGTAAGGCGAATGCTGATTGATATGAAAACCCGCCTCATGGGCGCACGCGCGATTTGCATGGCGACGGCGGCGGCGGGCGATCTTGCGGGATGCGCGGCGGATGCCGATATTGCCAAAGCGGCTCATGTCAGGGATGCTCTCCTCACCCCGATTGCGAAATCTTACGGCTCGGATACGGGCGTAAATATTACCTCTATCGGCTTGCAAATTCACGGCGGCATGGGCTTTGTCGAAGAGACGGGCGCGGCGCAATATTATCGAGATTCCCGTATCACGCCGATCTATGAAGGCACTAACGGTATCCAAGCCATTGACCTCGTCGGGCGCAAACTTCGCCGCGATGGCGGGGAGGGCATGCGGGCACTGATTGCGGATTTAGAAGCCATTGAAACTCTTGCTGAGACAGCCTCGGATAAGTTGGATTTGAAGGTCTGTATTCTGGCTCTGAAAAACGGTATCGAAACGCTCAAAACCGCCACCGATATCATGCTCAATGCAGAAGAAGCCGGCGCCCTCGCCGGGGCCACTCCCTACCTTAATCTGGTTGGCAATGTCATATCAGGGGCTTTCCTCATCAAAGCGGTCAGCAACGGCGTTCTAGCGGGGGACGAACTCGCCGAAAATATGGCCAGCCTCGCCCGCTACCACGCCCTAGCGATTATGCCTAAAGCTGCGGGGCAACTCGATTTTATCCGAAACGGCGCGAAGGCCGTCTTCGATTTTCCTGAAAGTCAGCTTGCTGATTTGTAGTTTCGCTCCCATATTAAGGCTGAATTTCTAGGAAGGGCCTTTTATGTCCGCACAGACACACATCCCGCGCATGACCGCGCCGCAAATTACGGGCCGTAAGGGCGGCGAGCCTATTGTTTGCCTTACCGCTTATGACGCGCCGACGGCGGCGATATTGGACGAGCATTGCGATCTTATCTTGGTCGGCGACTCCGTAGGTATGGTGGTTCACGGCCTCACGACTACGGTCGGCGTGACGTTGGAGATGATGATATTGCACGGCAAGGCCGTGATGCGCGGGGCCAATACAGCGCTTATAGTCGTTGATCTGCCGTTTGGCTCTTACGAAGACAGTCCAGAGACGGCCTTTCGCAATGCCTCGCGCGTGATGATGGAGACCGGGTGTCAGGCGGTGAAGATCGAAAGCGGCTCTTACGCCGCCGAAACCATTAGCTATCTTGTTGAGCGCGGCATTCCCGTCATGAGCCATGTCGGCTTGCGGCCGCAAAGCATGAATGTGCTGGGTGGATTTCGCGCGCGCGGACGCACCAAAGCTGTCGAGGATGAAATCATTGAAAATGCGATTGCGGCGGATGAAGCGGGGTCTTTTGCTGTTGTCGTCGAAGGCGTTTCCGAAGACTTGGCCGAAAAAGTTACCAAGGCGGTGTCTATCCCGACGATTGGCATCGGAGCTTCAGCCGGCTGCGATGGACAGATTTTGGTCACGCCTGATATGCTCGGTCAGTTTGACCGGGTGCCAAAATTCGTCAAGAAATATGGCGATATGAAAGAGTTGATAGAGCAGGCCGCCAAGGATTACGCGCAAGAGGTCAAAGCCCGCAGTTTTCCGGGCGATGCCAATACCTATAAATTCAAGAAAAAGTAGCGCACCGCACCGCCTAAATCTTACGGTCTGTTCATGCCCTTTGCTGTTGCGAAACAGATGCGCGGGCGATAGGTTCCGGCTCAATTCGCGGCTTTGGTCGCGCCGATTCAAAAGGATGCCCGCGTGGTTGATTTTATCAATGAGGTCGAAGAGGAGCTTCGTAAAGACGAGTATAATCGTCTACTCAGGCGCTATGGCCCTTATTTGCTGGCGGTCATCATTGCGATTGTTGCCGGGACGGGATTTCTTGAATACCGTAAATATGCAAATGACAAAGCCGCGCGGGCGACCTCGGCGAGTTATGTTAGCGCGGCCAATCTCGCTGCCGACGGAAATGCAAATCAGGCTTACCGCGAATTCATCGCGATTTCTGAAAAAGCCCCTGCGGGCTATTCGGGCCTATCATTAGTACGCGCCGCCACCCTCAAACTGGAACAGGGCGGGCGCGCAGAAGCTGTCGGCCTGCTTGACCGGGCCGCTCTGACCTTTACCGAAACGCGGCACATCCAACTCGCCCAGCTTAAAGCCGCTTATATTTTGGCCAGCGATGGGGCTTATTCGGATGTTATCAACCGGCTCGGGCCTCTGGTGGCCAAAGACGCGCCGTATGAATATCTTGCCCGCGAACTCCTTGGCTATTCTGCTTTGCAATCGGGTGACGAGAGGCTCGCGCGCGAGCATTTTGGCTATCTTGGCGCTATCCCCGGTGTGCCGCCGCCGATACAAGAACGGGCCAAACAAAATCTGAGCATGATGCGCACAAAAGCGGCGCTCGCGGCTCCTATCAATAACACTGAAGGCGCTGAAGATAGCGCGGAGACGCAAAATGAAAATTAAGGCTTTAAAATTTGCCGGTATAACGCTTATTACCGCGCTCCTGCTGGGCGGGTGTTCGACGTTGAGTAAGGTTGGCGACCTCACTGACGCGATTAACCCCTTTGATAAAAGCGATGAGGAAAAAGCGGCCGCACAAGGCGATGTCGCCGGTAAAGATGACCGGATTTCTATTCTTGAACTGGACGAAACCCTTCAGGTTAGCGGGACTGTAACGCCCGATCAAATCGTCTTGCCGCCAGCCTATGTCAATACGGATTGGCCGCAAGTCGGCGGCAATACGGCCCATGTCGTGCAGCATACGTCTGCGGCAGGCAATCTCTCTAAAATTTGGTCAAAAGATATCGGCAAAGGCTCTGGCAGAAAAGGGCGTGTTCTTGCATCGCCTGTTATTGCGGGCGGGCGCGTATTTACGATGGACGGCAATAACCGCGTTTCCAGTTTTGATGCCAATAGCGGCGATCGGTATTGGGACTACAAAGTCACCGTTCAAGCCAAAGCCAAAACCCGAAAAGGCCGCACCGGTATTGTTGACCGTATCCGCGACCCGCTTTCTTTCACGGACGGAAGCGGTAGAGATAAGGAATCTGTTGGCGGCGGCGTCGCCGTTGCGGCGGGCAAGGTCTTTGTCACTTCCGGCCTTGGCGTTGTTGCGGCCTTGGACGCGGAAAACGGCGCTGAAATCTGGCGCGTCCCAACCCGTGTTCCGCTACATTCCGCTCCAACCATTTCTGATGGCCGCGTCTTTGCGGTCTCGGATGATAACGAGCTTTTTGCTTTTAATGCCAATACCGGCGAGGTTCTCTGGACCTATCAGGGGATTATCGAATCTGCGCGGATGCTGACGGCGCCAAGCCCGGCTGTGATCGATGATACCGTTATTGCACCGTTTTCGTCAGGCGAGATTGTCGCCTTGCGGGTTCAAAATGGCGGCGTGCTTTGGCAGGATGCGCTATCATCTTCCGGCCGCTTAACCCCTCTGGCCTCGCTTAATGATATCGCGTCTGGCCCCGTTATCGCGGATGGCTATGTTATTGCCACAGCGCAAAGCGGCATTATCAGCGCTTTTGATCTTCGCACCGGACAGCGTATCTGGAGCCAGCCTGCGGGCTCGCTCGGCTTCCCTCTGATTGCCGGGGATTTTGTCTATACCGTGACAACGCAGGGGCAAGTTGTCTGCCTGTCCAAACTTGACGGCTCTGTCGTCTGGTTACAGCAATTACCGGCCTATAAAAACGCGAAGAAGCGCAAGAAACGTATCGCTTGGTCGGGCCCTATCCTGACAGGTGAGCGCCTGATGCTTGTCTCCTCGCGAGGCAAGGCCCTGACCATGAGCCCCTATGACGGCACTATTATAAGCGAATTTAAAGTCGGCGACGATGTTTTCATCTCGCCCGTTATCGCCAATGAAACGGTCTATATTGTGACCGATAATGCTAAATTGGTAGCGCTGCGCTAGCGCGATGATGTTATGTCCGACACAGATTATGATATCGAAGAAGCGATAAACGAAGACCGCGAAGCCGAAACGCGGGCCGCGAAGATCGCGATTATAGGCCGCCCTAATGTCGGTAAATCCACTATCTTTAACCGCCTTGCGGGCAAGAAACTTGCGATTGTCAATGACACGCCCGGCGTGACCCGTGATGTGCGTGAAACCCGCTCTAAATTGCGCGGTCATGATATGGTGCTGATGGATACGGCAGGGTTTGAAAATGCCAAGGGCGAAAAGCTCGAAGCGCGGATGCGGGCTCAAACCGAAGCGGCTGTTATAGACGCCGATATTTGCCTCTTTGTCTATGACGCGCGCGAAGGCGTCATGCCGCTTGATCGTATTTTCGCACAATTTGTTCGCAAGACCGGAAAGCCCACTATACTGGTTGCCAATAAATGCGAAAGCCGGGCGGGCGATGTCGGCGTCACCGAAGGCTATTCGCTCGGTATGGGCGACCCGATAGAGGTGGCCGCCGAGCATAATATCGGTTTTCTCGAGCTTGATGACGCGGTGGAATTGGCGCTGCGGAGTATCGACCTCGGTATTCGCGAAGATAATATAGATTTCGATGAAGCACCTGTCCGCATTGCCATTGTTGGCCGCCCCAATGCCGGTAAATCGACGCTGATTAATACGCTGATCGGCGAGGAGCGTTTGCTCACCGGGCCCGAAGCCGGGGTGACGCGCGATAGCATTACCATCGACTATATGTGGCAAGGCCGCCGAGTGCAGTTTCACGATACGGCAGGGATGCGCAAAAAGGCCAAAGTTCAAGAAACGCTGGAGCGGCTCTCGGTGCAAGATAGTCTTCGCGCGATTAAATTCGCCCAAGTCGTTATTTTGCTCATGGACGCAACCAGCCCCTTTGATAAGCAAGATTTGCAAATTGCCGATCTGTGCGAGCGCGAAGGGCGGGCGCTTGTTCTCGGCGTGACCAAATGGGATTTGGTTAAAAATAAATCCGAAATGGCAAAGTTTCTGCGCGAGGAAACAGCTCGGCTTTTGCCGCAGCTTCGCGGTCTTCAAATCGTTATGTTTTCTGGCCTGACAGGGAAAAGTGTTGACCGTCTTCTGCCGGCTGTAGAGCGCGTGCAAATAGACTGGAGTGCCAAGGTCAAAACGGCGGAGCTTAATGATTGGTTGATCGAGAAAGTCCAGCGTCATTCCCCGCCCGCTGTCAATGGCCGCCGTATTAAGCCGAAATATATCAGCCAGACCAAAACCCGTCCGCCGACTTTCGTGCTTAAATGTTCTCGCGGCAACAAACTCCCAGAGAGCTATAAACGTTATCTCGTCAACGGACTGCGCGAAGATTTTGACCTGCCGGGCGTGCCGATACGCCTAATCGTCAAATCCGATTTCAACCCTTATGACAGAACTGTGCGGATTCAAGGACGCGAACCGCTAAGGAAGAAAGAGCGTTAGATTCTACTCAATCTTCACTTCGCCTATTCACAGGTAAAAGCCATTATAATATAGTCAACTGTGATTGTATAAATATAATATTGACCTATAATAAACCGCTTAGACACATCAGTCTTTTATTAATTTTGAAAAATCCTGAAAGGAAATATTATGTCGCTACGCATTGGAGATGAAGCGCCCGACTTCACGGTTGATACGACAACAGGAAAAATTAGCTTTCACGATTGGATAGGTGATAATTGGTGTTTCTTTTTTAGTCACCCTGCCGACTTTACACCTGTTTGCACGACAGAAATGGGAAGAACGGCGCAATTGGCTGCGGAATTTAAGCTACGCAATACCAGGCCTCTCGGGTTGTCAACCGACAGCGTCAAAGAGCATTTGGCTTGGATTAAAGATGTCGATGACACGCAAGAGACAACGCTTAAATTTCCGATTGTGGCCGATGCGGACACAAGAATCGCGCAATTATATGGCATGATCCATCCTAATGAGAGCAATACGGCAGCTGTCAGAAGTGTGTTTATCATTGACCCTGCTAAAAAAATTCGACTAACCATGACTTATCCAATGAGCGTAGGGCGCAATTTTGATGAAATCATACGGGTTATTGATGCCCTTCAACTGGGCGATAAAATGGGGGTTGCCACCCCGGCCGATTGGACTCCGGGACAAAAGGTCATTATTCCGCCCTCCGTCAGCAATGCTGATGCCACGGAAAAATTCCCGCAAGGCTTTGATGAAATCCGTCCTTATTTGCGTTATACAAGCGTAGTTTAATTAGTGCATAGCACACCACAGGCTTGCTATGCCACGCTATGCGCCGCTGGAATGGGTTGGGATTAGACTTTAAAGTGAGATGTTTCTCGAAAGGTAACGATTTGGTCGTTCTTGGTATAATTTGGCGAGAGCATTTCAACGATTAACCTTGCGACATCAGCCGGGTCCGGCAGAGTGCTCGCATCTTCGCCCGGCATGGATTTGGCGCGCATGGCGGTTCTGGTTCCTCCGGGATTTAGCAGATTGACCTTGAGTTTGGTGACTTCCACCTCTTTGGCATAACATTGCACAAAGGCTTCGAGCGCGGCTTTAGAGGCGGCATAGGCCCCGAAAAAGGCGCGGCGGGTTTCGGCGACGCCTGAAGTGAGGAACACGGCGCGGCCGGCCTCTGACGCGCGCAATAAAGGGTCGAGCGAGCGGATAAGGCGGTAATTGGCCGTAGCGTTGACCGCCACAACTTCGTCCCATATCTTTGGGTCAGTATGCGGGGCAGGCGTGATCTCGCCGAGCATGCCTGCATTGGCGAGGAGACCATCCAGCCGTCCCCAGCGTTCATGGATGACTTTGCCGAGTTGGTCGATACCGTCGCCGTTTTTAAGGTCCATCGGCACCAATGTGCACTCGCCGCCTACGGCTTTGACCGCGTCGTCCAAATCTTCGAGCCCGCCTTGGGTGCGGGCCGTTGCGATAATATGTGAGCCGGCTTTGGCGAGGGCGAGGGCGGCGGCATAGCCAATGCCCCGCGAAGCCCCTGTCACCAAAGTGACGCGGCCGTCTAAGGGTTTATCCGGCATGGGTTAAGCGACTTCTACCAAGAAGGAGAGCTGTTTAGAACCGTCCAGTAATTTGCGGTCACGGTCGATGAGCGGCGTTGGGTACTCGCCGGTAAAGCAATGATCGGTATATTGCGGGGCGTCGGCATCGCGGTAATCTTCGCCCATGGCCCAGTAGAGTCCTTCGACAGAAAGGAAGCCAAGGCTGTCCACTTCGAGCATTTCGGTCATCGCCTCGACAGAATAATTGGCCGCGACCAGTTTTTCCTTGGTCGGCATATCAATGCCGTAATGATCGGGGTGTTTAATTGGCGGCGAAGCGGAACGGAAATGCACTTCCTTAGCGCCTGCCGCTTTAATCATGCGCACGATTTTGGTCGAGGTCGTGCCGCGCACAATGGAATCGTCAACCAGCAATACCCGCTTGCCTTCGATCATGGCGCGGTTAGCGGAATGTTTAAGGCGCACGCCCATATCGCGGATTTGCTGGGTCGGCTGGATAAAGGTGCGGCCGACATAATGGTTTCGGATAATGCCAAGCTCAAACGGTATGCCCGTTTCTTGGGCGAAGCCGAGCGCAGCGGGGACGCCGCTATCGGGCACCGGAATAATGACATCGACATCGGCGGGCGTTTCTTGCGCCAATTTCCGGCCCATGCGTTTGCGAACCTCATAAACACTTTTACCGCCGACAACACTGTCGGGGCGCGCGAAATAAACAAATTCAAAAATACAGGGCCGAGCCGTGGTTTCTGGGAAAGCCCGGAAAGAGCGGATGCCGTCCGAATTAATCGCGACGACTTCGCCGGGCTCGACTTCGCGGATAAATTCGGCGTCGATCATATTAAAGGCGCAGGTCTCGGAGGCGAGCATATAGCTATCCCCAAGGCGGCCAATCAGAAGCGGGCGAATACCGAAACGGTCACGCGCGCCGAGCAGGACGTCTTTGGTCATACCAACAAAAGCATAGCCGCCATCGACCTGCCGTATGGCGGAAATGAAACGGTCAATAAATTTCCCGCTTTTGGCCCGCGCAATAAGATGGATCAGCACTTCGGTATCGGATGTGCTCTGGAACAGCGCCCCGGCTTCGACGAGCTGTTCCCGGATGGTAAAAGCATTGGTGAGATGGCCGTTATGGGCGACGGCAAAGCCGCCGGTATGGAGCTCGGAAAAAAGCGGCTGCACATTGCGTAATGTCGATTGTCCTCCGGCCGTGGAATAGCGGTTATGGCCGATGGAAATATGGCCGGGCAGGCGCCGGGACGGGTCATCGCCCGTGAAATTATCGCCGACAAGGCCGAAATGGCGTTCGGTGTGGAAAGTCTCGCCGTCGCATGTAGCGATGCCGCAGGCTTCTTGCCCGCGGTGCTGCAAAGCGTGGAGGCCGAGCGCGGTTAAAGAGGCCGCATTATCCATGCCAAAAATACCAAAGACGCCGCATTCTTCGCGAATTTTATCATCATTCGGATCAATATAGCAGCTGGGATTTGTCATTACTGAATGTCCTCAACGATAGAATCGAAATCACCGTCTTTCAGGCGTTCGGCATAGGTCTTCATTTTGGCGAAAGGCAGGGCGCGAATCCCGTCGCCTATCCGTTCAAGGATGGGGTAGAATGTTGAGGCTTGCAACATGCCGGGCAGATCAGCGGGCGGCGCTTCGAGCTGTTCTTTCATCGATTTGGGCATTTTATCCATCACTTCGGACGGGAAGCGGTCCTGATTTTGCGCCATGAATTCTTTGAACTCTTGCGCGTCTTGGCTGGCGCGATATTGCGCAGTCAATAGCATCACGCCAAGCGCGGCGACAATCAACCCGCGCCCGACCCCGAAACTTGCGCCGAGCAAGCGGTCAAGCAGTCCGACATCCTTGCCCTTGAGTTTCTTGCCAACGCCGCTGAGCAAGATGACGATGATGGTATAGGCGAGGGCGAATGTGCCGAGTCCGAGCGCGCCGTCAGCCAGCCAGCTCGGCGAGATCATATCCTGCGCGGCAAAACGGTAACGGCCAAAGACGAAAAGCGCGAGACTGCCCGCGACAATCAGCGCGGCGATTGAAATTAATTCTCGAAACAGCCCGCGCTGGGCCGCCATGAGAAGCGAGACGAGGAGAATAACGAAGACGACGATATCAAAACCGTTGAAATCCCAAGGACCAATGCTCATGCGGCGGCTCACATTTTGCTATGCGGCTTTTGTGGTGACTCCCCAAGCAGAATCATCTTCAAGGCCGCGTTCCGAGCTAGCCTCTACACGGCTTATCAGTTCAGGCAAAGCCTTGATTGCAATGATTGGCAGTGCCGCATTATCGTTTTTAGTCGCGCGCTTGGCGGGCCGGGCCGTGATTGCCTGTTTGAAGCCGAGTTTGGCGGCTTCTTTGAGCCGAGCATCGGAGCGCCCAACGGGCCGCACATCGCCGGAGAGGCTAATCTCGCCAAAGACCACGCTATCAGGCGGCAGCGGCACGTCAAAGGCGGAAGACGCAATCGCGGCGGCGACGGCGAGATCGGCGGCAGGTTCGTTAATGCGCAATCCGCCCGCGACATTGAGGTAAACATCTTTACCGGCAAAGCTAACCCCGCACCGGGCTTCGAGCACGGCGAGCACCATGGCCAGCCGCCCGCTATCCCAGCCGACAACAGCGCGGCGCGGCGTACCAAAGGCGGCGGGGGCGACGAGGGCTTGAATTTCGGTGAGCACAGGCCGCGTACCTTCGAGCCCGGCAAAGACCGCCGCCCCAGAGGACGCTTCACCGCGTCCGTCAAGAAATAGCGCCGAGGGGTTGGGGACTTCGGCCAGGCCGGCCTCGCCCATCTCGAACACGCCGATTTCGTCGGTCGGGCCGAAGCGGTTTTTATGAGCGCGGAGGATCCTGAACTGATGAGCGCGGTCGCCCTCAAAATAGAGCACGGCATCGACCATATGTTCGACCACGCGAGGGCCGGCGATTTGCCCGTCTTTGGTGACATGGCCAACAAGAATGACGCAAGCCCCGCGTTTTTTGGCAAACCGTGTCAGCTCTTGGGCGCAGGCCCGTACTTGCGCGACAGTGCCGGGGGCCGCGCCAAGTTGATCCGTCCACATGGTTTGAATAGAATCGATAATTACCACATCAGGCCGCTCTGCCATCAGCCCGTCGAGAATAGGGCCGAGCGAGGTTTCCGCCGCGAGCGAGACGGGCGTATGCGAGACGCCGAGGCGCTTGGCCCGGCGCCGCACTTGTTCTGGGGATTCCTCGCCGGAGATATAAGCGGTCTTGAGACCAAGGGCTGCCAGCTTGCCGGCGGCTTGTAATAATAATGTCGATTTCCCGATACCCGGATCGCCTCCAACGAGAATGGCAGAGCCCGGCACAAGCCCGCCGCCCGTGACGCGGTCAAGCTCGTCTATGCCGGTCTTAAGGCGCGGCACATCTTTACTCTCCCCGCCCAGATCAACAAAATCAATCCCGCGTCCCTTTTTTTGGCGCTTATGCGCAGGCGCAGCGTTCTGGCTGGTGATTTCCTCAACCAACGTATTCCATTCCCCGCACGCATCGCACCGCCCCGCCCATTTACCATGCACAGAGCCGCAGGATTGGCAGACAAAACAAGAAGAAGGTTTAGGCATGCAAGCTCCGATTCAGCGGCGATAGAAGCGTGTTAGCGGGTAAATGTCAAGAAATGTTTATGATTTGTTCTTTTGCCTAAAAAGACATGGGCGCCGTGTAAATCTAACTCCAATCCTGTCGCTCATCCCAAATCCTTTGGCGATTCCATGACTATGTGGGACGATATTTTGCTGAGTTGGGCGCAGGTGCCTAGGGTTTCTGTGTGGAATTGTTTATAGGCTTGTAAGTCCGCGACCTCGACCCGTAATATATATTCAACGTCGCCTGTCACATGGTGGCATTCTAGGACTTCTGGCGCGGCGGCCATAGCTTTGACAAATGCAGTCTGGTCGTCTTTTTGGTGGCGCAACAGGCCAACCGCAACAATGACTGTAAAGCCGCCGCCTAGCTTTGAACGGTCAATAACGGCGCGGTAGCCCGCAATGATACCCGCCCGCTCTAATTCTTGAACGCGGCGCAAACATGCCGATTGAGATAGCCCGACTCTTTCAGCCAACCGTATATTGGATATACGTCCGTCTTGTTCAAGTTCTTGAATTATCTTGCTCGTAATATCATCTATCTTATGCATAATTGCGTGATTAACATCATGTTCCGCAAGAAAACAAGATATATGTGGGTATGATCGCGTATAGTTGCGTAAATGCAAAAATATGGAGCGCTACATGACACATAAATTGCAAGACGCTATGTTCGAACAGCTACAATCAAAAGCCATTTTCGAGCAAGCAAAAGCCTATGCGGCGGCTTATACGGACGGCGTTATGCAGCGCGGTGTCTACCCAAATGAGAACACGATTAAAGCGCTGGGGCAATTCGACGAGCCTATGCCTGCCCATAGGGGCAATGCTAGCGATATTTTGCAGTTGCTACACACGGCGGGCTCACCTGCGACCCTCCCGACCCTTGGTGGACGCTATTTTGGCTTTGTTACGGGCAGCGTCATTCCGGTATCATTGGCGGCGAAATGGCTCAGCGATGTTTGGGATCAAAACCCAGCCATGTATGTAATGTCGCCCGTTTCGGCAAAACTGGAATCCCTATGCCAGGACTGGCTCCGGGATTTGTTTGGTCTGCCCGAAAATACTGTCGCTGGCTTTGTTAGCGGATCATCCATGGCGACATTTTGCGGATTAGCGGCTGCGCGGTATCATCTACTCAAACAAGCCGGATGGGATGTGAATACAAGGGGCCTCAGCGGCGCGCCTAAATTGCGTATAATTGCCAGCCGCCAAATTCACGGCACGGTGATTAAAGCGGCGGCGCTGCTCGGTCTGGGCGCGGGTAGTTTTGAATGGGTCGACATGGATGCAGAGGGGCGAATTATCACTGCAGAAATGCCAGAACTGGATGCAAGCTGTATTGTTATACAGCAGGCGGGCAATGTGAATTCCGGCGCATTTGAGGACTTTGAAACCGTGTGTAAAGCCGCCCGTAAAGCAGGCGCTTGGGTGCATGTAGACGGGGCTTTCGGGCTTTGGGCCGCCGCGGCCGCGCGGCTCAAACACTTGACCAAAGGTATGGAACTTGCCCATTCTTGGTCGGTTGATGGACATAAGACTTTGAATGCGCCCTATGATAACGGTATTATTTTATGTGCAGAGCCGGAAGCCTTGGTCAACGCTCTGCAACTATCCGGTGATTATATTATCCATAGCCCACAGCGAGATGGCATGTTGTTCACGCCCGAAATGTCTCGCCGCGCCCACGGCACAGAGCTTTGGGCCGCGCTTAAATATCTCGGCAGGGACGGGGTTGATGAATTGGTATGCGGCCTGCATGACAGAGCCGTGCAAATGGCAGACCAACTGCGCAGCGCTGGGTTTGAGATCATGAACGAGGTGGTCTTTAATCAGGTCATGGTGGCCTGTACTGATGACGGAGTAACCACGCAAACAATGGAAAACATTCAGGCAAGCGGAGAATGCTGGGTAGGCGGTTCCAAATGGCGTGGCCGGACGGTCATCCGTATCAGTATTTGTTCGTGGGCAACAACTAAAGACGATGTTGCAAGAACCTGCCGGGCCTTCATAGAGGCCCGCGCAAAAGCGCTAACTTAATTTTTACTACAAGGCCAAATTCTCAATCAATACCAATGTTATTTCGTGTGCTCTGAGGATTATTTTGCCGTTAGAGCTCTAGTCCCGCGCTGCCTGACATCCCCATCTCGTACTAACACCCCCTTAACCATATCACGTCTAATCTGCTTCATGTGTGGGATGGTAATGACGGTTAGGGCTTTGGGATGAGCATATATAAACACCGGTTTATGCGCGCCGCTTTTTGCGGGCTTGGCGGGGTCACTCTGATGATCCCGGCTTCGGCTTCGATTGTTGACCGTCCGTTTTTCCGCGCCGGGCCTGTTGTCATTGTCTGGTCGGGTAGTGATTTTTATGAGGAAGATTGGGACGCTCCGATTGCGCATGATTTCCTGCTGCTCGATAATGTTGCCTCAGGGACGACGGGCGGAGATATTATTGCGGGCGACGGCGTGGCCGTGAATTTCCCCTTTGATCCGGTTTCCAATGGCGATAGCGGCGGCTGGCCTTTTGAGATCACGGGCCAGACTTTTGGCGGGCAGTATAATAACGATCCGTCTTTCCAGATGCTCGACGCTAATGACAGCTATACGGCTTTTGGTCTGGACGATGATACGGATATTGATTTGCTCGGCAGTCATGCCCGTTTTGCTTGGTTCTTTATCACTTCAAATGCGGCGTTTGACCTCTTTGCCGAGGCCAATAACCTGACGGCCTCAGGCGATTTCACGGGGCTGGATTATACCAATATCACTTATGATTTGCGCCATTTCACGCCGGCGTCACCCTCGATTGGACAGCGTTCACAAAATCCGGCTGTGGGCGGCAGCGGCGTAGTTATCGGCCAAGGCGGGCAAGGCTCGACATTAAATGATTTGGCGAGGGGGCCGGTCAAGGTTTTTGACGGCGGGCGCAAAACGGCCCGTATCAACGGCACCATCGCGCAGCAGGCTGTCGGTTTTGCCTCGATTTACCGCCTAAACGGCGCGCCGATTAACGGCAATAATTACGATTTCTCGATGGGCATCGGGAAGCTCAGCGCCGATGTGATTTACACGGTCTATGCGCCTTAAATCTCTTATCTAGCCGTCCAGCGCATCTTCGAGCATATCTTGTAGGGCATCGACATCGGCTCCGGCCATGAAATCATCATTGATGATAAAGAACGGTGTTCCGGTGAGAGACGGAATACGGTTGGCGAGGAGCAGCGCATCTTCGAGCTGTTGATCCATACCCGGATCTTCCATATCCTTCTTTAATTTCTTCATGTCCAGACCGGCTTTTTTGGCGATGTCAAAAACGCGGTCTTTCGTCAGGCTACGCTCATCCATCAGCGAGAAATGCATGGCGGCATATTTACCCTGACGCGCGGCAGCGAGCGCGGCTTTGGCGGCATTACGGGAGGTTTTGGTGCGGCCATCAAGAATTGGTAATTCCTTGAAAACAACGCGCACATCATCAGGATATTTATCCATGGTTTCTTGGATCCAGGCCGAGGATTGTTTGCAAAAACCGCAATTATAATCGAAAAATTCAACCACAGTGACTTTGGCATCTTTAGGGCCGATAGAGACATCGCGCGGGTCTTTAAAAACGGCATCATGGACAGCGGCAAGGGCGGCGCGGTCTTCTTTTTTCTCAAGCTCTATTAAAGCTTCGCGGATGATCTCGGGGTGCTCCATGAGGTAATCTTGGATGATTTGCTCAACGTCAGCCTTTTTCATATCGCGGCCCTTTGACGGCCCAGCTTCTGCGCAGCCGGATATGGCCGTCATAGCAATGACAAATGCGGTGGTTACGAAATGTTTCATAGAGGTCTCCCGATTTCAGGGGTGTTATAGGCAAAGCGTTAAGTTTAGCTATAACTGAATGGTAAAGTTTGGCTTACAATGATGTGATACACATCACGCCTAATGGCGGATCGTGGTAAAGGTCAGCGGTTTACGGCGTTGGCGTTTATTACGCTTTTTGGCAAGTTCGGTATCTGCCACAACTATAATATCAGCCGCGCGTCGCCATTGCGGTTGATTGCGCGCAAGGTCTTCCTGTGCGCGCTGTGCAAAGCTCCGTGCGCGCTGGATATCGCCAACCGCATAGGCCTGTTCAGCAATCGCATATTTTGCCATCGCTTCCTGACCCTGTTTGCCGTAAGCGCGGGATAATGTGTACCAGGCAAAGCTGTTATCCCGTTCTTTTTGCAAAGCTGATTTTAGCAAAACCACCGCGCGGTTGACCGGGATGTCTTCATTAGACTCAAGCAAAGCTGTGGCCAAAGCGATTTCCAGCAAAGGCGAATTTGGCCGTAATGAGAGCGCTTTTTCGGAGGGGGCTATCGAGGCCGGGCCTTGGCCGCTTTCATAGAGAATTTGCGCTTTAAGCTCGTAAAAATAAGGATTTTCCGGCTCTTCCGCGATCAGGCTGTCGATCTCTTTAAGCGCATTTTTCAAGCCTGCCGCCCGGTAATAAGCAACAGCGCGGGCATAACGTGCCGGTTTTGATTGGTCATCAGGCGGGAAGCGCGAGAACACAAGCTGCGGGCCTTCGAGAAAACCGCGCAATTTGGCTTTGGCCATATCGAGGCGGTGTTGATCTTCCTCGCTGTCAAGCTTTCCGGTATAGGGACTATCTTCGACTTTCTCGCGCAGCGCATCAATTCTGTCGCCGGAGAGGGGATGGCCGCGAAAATATGGATAGCGGCGAGCCTGAGAGAGGACTTCTTGTACCCTAAACCGTTCAAAGAAATCAATTAGGCCCTGCGCTGACTGGCCTGTGGATTCCATATATTTGGCGGCATATTGATCGGCGGCGGATTCGTTGACGCGGGAATAAGCCAGCGCCTCGATAACGCCAAATTGCTGCGAGCCGCCAAGTATAAGCGCCCCCGCTTCGCCTTCGCCCGCGAGAATAGCCGCAAGGCCGATCCCGGCGGCAATCAGCATCGCGCCATATGCACTGCGATTTCCGTAATCACTGCGCACAATATGTCCGCCGGCAATATGCCCGGCCTCATGCGCGATCACGCCTTTAAGCTGGTTAGGCGTATCGGCTTGGAGGATGATGCCGCTATGCAGAAAGATATTCTGCCCGCGCGTGACAAAGGCGTTCAATGACGGATCATTGACCAGATAAAGATCAACACTGGACGGGTTTAGCCCCGCCGCGCGCAGGATTGGCACCGTATAGTCGCGCAGGGTTTCCTCAATCTCGGTATCGCGCAGCAAAGATTGCGCAAAAGCAGGACAGGCCTGAGCGATAACCACAATCATGGCAATCAACACAGTCGACAGAGGTTTTAGAATAGATCGTAACAAGCGCGGGGCGTCCTTGGTTTATGTAGGCATAACATCACAAATCATAGCGGAGCCGTCAAGTTACCCGCGCGTAACAATACAGTGAGATGGTAGTAGTTATGCAGGGAATATGAGAAAATCCAGAGGGGGGCAACTATATACATTCAGGCCTAAGCAAGAAGCATACGGATGATCTCCTTAGGTGCATTCCCCCTTGCACGCTGCATGTCTATCCCCTATAGAGCGCGCGCACTTGATGATGGCGGTTTTTGCTCCGCCGTTTTGTGTTTTATAAGCCCGGATTGGCCGGGCTAGTCCGCGGCATATATGTCGTTGGCCGGAACATTATTAGGACTATTCCAATGAGCACAGCTCAAGACTCCCTTACCCCCACCACTGATGATTTCGCCTCCATGTTTGAGGCCTCTATCGAAACCAGCCCGATGAAGGAAGGTTCCGTTGTCAAAGGTCTCGTCACCGCTATCGAAAAAGACATTGTTGTTATCGATATTGGCTTGAAAACCGAAGGCCGCGTGCCGCTTCGCGAATTCTTTGTCCCCGGACAAAGCGATGATGATAAAGTTAAAGTCGGCGACGAAATTGATATCTATCTCGAACGTATCGAAAACGCCCTTGGCGATGCTATTCTCTCGCGCGACAAAGCCCGCCGCGAAGAAAGCTGGATCAAGATGGCTAAATTTTACGAAAAAGAAGAGCCCGTGCCCGGCGCGATTGTTGGCCGCGTCAAAGGCGGCTTTACTGTCGATCTTGGCGGGATCAATGCCTTCCTGCCCGGCTCGCAAGTTGATATCCGCCCGGTGCGCGATATTGCGCCGTTGATGAATATAGAACAGCCTTTCATGATCTTGAAAATGGACCGTTCGCGCGGCAATATTGTTGTCTCGCGCCGCGCTATCCTTGAAGAGAGCCGCGCCGAGCAGCGCGCCGAACTTGTCGGCCAATTGGCTGAGGGCGAAACCCGCGAAGGTATTGTCAAGAATATCACCGATTACGGTGCATTTGTTGACCTTGGCGGAATTGACGGGCTTCTGCACGTTACAGATATGAGTTGGCGCCGCGTCTCCCATCCAAGCCAAGTTCTGGCGGTTGGCGATACGATTGCTGTCAAAATCATCCGCATCAATCCTGAAACGCAGCGCATCAGCCTCGGCATGAAGCAATTGCAGGAAGACCCTTGGATGGCCGCAGCTGCGAAATATACAATTGGCACACGTCATCAAGGCATTGTCACCAATATCGCAGATTATGGCGCATTTATCGAGCTTGAAGAGGGCGTTGAAGGTCTCGTCCATGTGTCCGAAATGAGCTGGACTAAGAAAAATGTCCATCCGGGCAAAATCGTCTCTACGACCGAGACGATTGAAGTTGAAGTGCTGGATGTGGACGAAGAAAAACGCCGCATCTCGCTCGGCATCAAACAGTGTCAGGATAATCCGTGGAGCACATTTGGCGATCGTTTCCCTGTTGGGTCAACGATTACCGGCGATGTTCGCTCGGTGACTGAATTTGGCCTGTTTATCGGGCTGGACGGCGATATTGACGGCATGGCGCATTTGTCTGATTTGTCTTGGGATAAATCCGGCGAAGAGGCTTTGGCTGAATATAAGAAGGGCGACACTGTTGACGCTAAAATTCTTGAAGTCGATGCCGAGAAAGAGCGTATCAGCCTCGGCATTAAGCAGCTTATCAAAGACACCGGTCCGGCGGCCGGCAAAGGCGCGGGCCGCGGCAAGACTGTGACCTGCACTGTCACTGAAATCACGACCGGCGGTATCGAAGTCACCTTTGGTGATGATAATGATATCAAAGCCTTTATCCGTAAGGGCGACCTCTCGCGCGAGCGTTCCGAGCAGCGTCCTGAGCGTTTTGCCGTTGGCGATAAAGTCGATGCCATGATTACCCGCGTGGACAAGGCCAAGCGTCAATATTCCCTCTCTATCAAGGCGCTCGAAATCGCCGAAGAGAAAGAGGCGGTCAAGCAATATGGCTCTGCGGATTCAGGAGCGTCCCTCGGCGATATCCTCGGCGCGGCGCTGAAAGGCGACAGCTAAACTCCTGTTTTTGAATAAATTTTAGAAAAGGCTCCCTTTTGGGGGCCTTTTTTATGAGTCGAGTGCTTTCGCGCTTGACGCCTACGGAGACGATTTGCTTAATAGAGCCATGCTGCGCTCCGAACTTATTGATACACTCCATACGGAAAATCCGCATTTGACCCGGCGTGACGTCGAACGCGTTGTGGCTGTCGTGCTCGAATCCATTACCCAGACTTTGGAAAAAGGAGCGCGGGTTGAACTGCGCGGTTTCGGCGCCTTCTCGGTTCGCTACCGCAAAGCCCGATCAGGCCGTAATCCGCGTACAGGCGGGGATGTCTTTGTGCCGGAAAAACATGTGCCGTTCTTTCGAACCGGCAAAGATTTACGCGCCCGTATAGACGCCACGCGTTAAGTTCTAAATTCTAAATCATAGTAACTGCCAGATTGACGCAGAGTTCTTTTTTGTGCAAAATACTACCCATCTGGCCGATTCATGGTCGCAACAAGGGGGAAAATCATGGGAATGATTTCCGAATTTAAAGAATTTGCCATGAAAGGCAACATGATGGATATGGCCGTTGGCATCATCATGGGCGGTGCTTTTGGCACTGTTATCAAATCACTAATTGACGATGTTATTATGCCTATTGTCGGTAAATTTTCCGGCGGGGTTGATTTTGGCGAGAAAAAAATCATTTTGACGCCTGGTGATGTTGAAGGTGTGGGTGAAGTTGCCATTGGTTATGGTCTGTTTATCAACGCGCTGATCGCATTTCTAATCTTGGCTTGGGTCTTGTTCATGATGATTAAAGGTATGAATAAAGCGAAAAAGGCTGAAGAAGAAGCGCCATCTGCGCCGCCGGCTAATGAAGTGCTACTCGCTGAAATCCGCGATTTGCTGAAAAAATAAGCTTTGCAATAGTGCAAATAGAAATCCGCTCTCGGTTGAGGGCGGGTTTTTTTATATCTTAATACGCTTAATAATCGCCCGCATGTCTCCGCCATGCTGAGGCACCGCCCAATCGGGCCGAGATTGCAGTAAGGCTTTACTTTCCGGGCCAAGGCCGTGTCTGAAACCAATGAGATAGAGATCGGGTTTTGGCGCGTCAGCTTCGAAGATGAGGGTCATCTCAAGAGTCCGGCAGCTACGCCCGTGACACCGAAGGCCTCGATTTACGCTCATATGTTCGCCGGCGATATTAATTGAGTCTAAGCCGCTATCGGTTTTGACAGGTATATAAAGCATATCAATATCCGGCGCAGATATTTTAAGCGCGACATGACGTTGTCCGGCCTCGCGCTCATCACCTATGATATCAATGTTCAAGCCTGCATTGGGTATATCGGGCGCGGGGGCCAAAGCGTACCGGCCGGGCCATCCCGGAATACCCCCTTGTGAAAATGTGGCGAGGGCCTTGGTTGCGCCGGGCAATGTCGCCCGCGCGGATACACGCCATTTGGCGGTGCCGGGCGTCTCTCCTGCGACGTGGGTAAATGATAATCCTTGTGGGGCCGCCGGGCTATAAGCCGGCACGAAACAGGTCAGGATAAAAGCCGCGAATAAAGCCGCGCCCGCCGCGCCGATAAGACTAGGCCGCGCTTTTTTAGCAAACCCCTCCGCAGGGGCCAAGAGAGGCGCGATCATCGTAAAGAGAAAGATGATAGCCACAGCGAATGGCGACGAGTTTTCTATGAATAAGCCTAACTCGCCTGCCGCCGTGAGAGGCAGAGCCATTGCCGCAAAAAGGATTGCCGCAAATATAGTTACGAGAGTGGCCGCGCCCTGCTGGTTTGCTAATCTTAAAACCGCAGCCACCAGAATAAAGGCCAGTGACGGCGCAAAAAGAATGGCGGCACCCTGAACGAATATAGATAAGACCAAGCCCAAAAGTGCAAACCACAGCCAAGCAGACCACAAGTGCCCTTGGCGTGAACCCACGCGATAAGAAAAAGCCAAGGCAATAACGGCTCCCAATAAGGCCCCGAAATTTTGCACCGCGCGTAAGGCCCAAGGATGCGCGGCTCCGAATTGAGCCTCAGGGCGTATCATTGCGGCTAATAATGAAAGCCCTATCGCCAGAGCCAGTCCAAGGATGATGGCTAGAGGCGGGAACAATAATGCCCTGATCGGAGCCGTGCCGCGATTTTTAATAAAAGCGGCTAAAGCCGCTAAGCCGCCCAATCCCATGAGAGCTAGCCCGGCTAAAACCGGCATGGCAATTTTGAACATCCCCAGAATATCGGCATAAATCTGCTGGTCTTCAGCTTTGGTCCCGCTCTGCTCCAGATAGGTTTCTGCGGCTGTCAAAGCGCTCTTGCCCATATGAAAAAACGTGCGCTTATCAAGATTGGCGAGGTTGTCGAGCGGCGTATGATAGAGCGCGGGGCGGGCGGCGAAGGCCAAATTAGCGGCATCAATATCAAGTTTCAGATATACCGTAACGTCTGTTCCGTTGGGCATCATTTCGTAAACGTCGGTATTGAGCGAGCTTGAAATTGGCAGGTTTCCGCCGCGCAGAATGTCAATATCGCGGCTATTGGGGCGGCTGGTTTCAATCAGTGCGGCCCGGCCGGAGACGCCTCTGGCTTCCATACTGACGACAGCCGCTACGTCTTTGGCAAAGGGGTCTTTTGCAACAAAAGAGGACGCCCCGATTAATCCGGCTTCTTCGCCGTCGGTAATTAAGACTAGCAAGGGGCGCTTTAAGTTTCGCTCTTTCATAATCGCCGCAATTTCCAAGCTTACAGCAACGCCCGCGCCGTCATCTGCGGCTCCGGGGCCGGTGGCAACAGAATCGTAATGTGAGGCGACCATGACCGCATTTGGGCCCGGCTCTGTCACCCAAAAGAGTACATTTTGCACGCGCGCGCAGGCCGTTCTGAATGCAACGGTACAATGAAAATCGTCGCGGACAAGAGGGGTAAAACCCAATTTTCGAATTTCATTCAAGAGCCGCTCACGAACCGCGTCATTAGCATCAGAGTCAACGGGATGAGGCGTTTCGTCACCTAATATGGTCTCTAATCTCTGGAATGCACGTTCCGCATTAAAGACATGAGTAGACTCAATTTTCGGCGGAGTAATAAAAGCGCCGCGTAAGTTAAACAGTAGAAAGAGAACGAGGGTGAGCGCAATTAGCGGCGCAACAGATTTGAAAGAAGATGCCATTCATGCCCCAGAAATTGCTAAGCGTATTTCTCGCCCAAATACACCCGCCGTACATCTTTATTGGCCCGGATTTCTTCGGGCGTGCCTTCAAATAGGGCTTCGCCTTGAAAGAGGATGGAGGCGCGGTCGACAATATCGAGGGTCTCGCGCACCCGGTGATCTGTAATCAGAATACCGATGCCGCGTTTCTTCAAATAAAGCACCAGTTCTGAAATATCGGCGATAGCGATAGGGTCGATGCCTGTGAAAGGCTCGTCCAGTAGGATAAAGCTGGGGCGGGAGGCGAGGGCACGGGCAATTTCAACCCGGCGGCGTTCCCCGCCGGAGAGGGCAAGAGCCGGGCTTTTCTTGATATGGCCGATATTAAGCTCGTCGAGCAGAGCATTGACATTATCATCCCATTTCGAGCGGTCACGTTCGGTCAATTGCACAACGGCGCGGATATTTTCCTCCACGGTCAGCCCGCGAAAGATAGACTGTTCTTGCGGCAGATAGCCAACGCCGAGGCGGGCCCGTTGATACATCGGCAGATCGGTAATATCCTGCCCGTCAAGTGTTATCATGCCTTGGTCAGCTTCGATCAGGCCCATAATCATATAAAAACTGGTCGTCTTGCCCGCGCCGTTAGGCCCCATTAGCGCCACGACTTCGCCGCGCTGCACCGTCAGGGTGATGTCTTTGACCACGACGCGGCCGCGGTAAGCTTTGCCGATACCATTAGCGGCCAGCCCTGTGGCCGGGGGCACTATGGCGGGTTTCGCCTTTGCCGGAACGCTTGCAGGACGTGACTTGAGATCAGCATCAGCCATGTAAATATCTTTCCTAGAGCCAAATCCGTTTTAGGATGCGGCTTGATTGCTTGTATTTTTAATTAAAATTTTCACGCGGCCTTTGGCACCGCATTTGCGTCCCTTGCACGTTCCGACAACTTTGGCTTCTTCGGTTGTCAGATTATAAATAAGTTTTTCGCCGGTCACAATATTGTCGTCTTGGAGCAGGATGACATCGCCAGTGACGGTAAAGGTATCGGTGCTTTGCTGATAGACGCCATTATTGCCGCGCACTTCCTGTTCAGGGGTGATGTAATAGAAATTCCCGAAGGCTTCGATTTTGCTGATATCATTGGCCGCAGAACTGGCGCTGCTATTACCGGCGCCGTAAATTTTCATCTGGTCGGCGAGAATACGGACATCGCCTTGGCGGACATCAACTTGGCCCGTTAAAATAGTCGTTCCGCCGCTATTGACGATACTATCCGCTGTCGCGTCAATCGGGGCGCTGTTATTGCGCGCAAATTGGGCGTTAGCCGTTAAAGGCAGAGCCATAAGGGCTAATGTTGCAACGCTGTATTTTAAGATGGTTTTCATAAGGTTTTCCCTAATTTCCATTTCCTATGCGGATTGTCGGGCGACTTTCGCACTCTTTTCCTTGGCATTTCCCCGAAAACCTGATGGTCTCGGTTTTGACATTGTAAACCAATTGATCCGTTGTGGCGGTATTGCCGCCTGGTTGGCGCACGGTTACATTCCCCGTGACAGTTATAATGCCTTTATCCCGTTCATAAACACCCCGATCCCCTGTAACAATATTATCAGGAGTAGTGTAGCGAAAATTACCACGCGCATCAATGCGGTTTACAGCGCCAAGCCTTAGGCCTCCGCTTGTATCCGCCGGAGCTTCGCCGCGATAAATATTCATTTTGTTAGATTGAATCCGGGCGACGCCCTGCGTGATGTCAACCTTGCCTTCGAGAATGGTCAGACCGCCTTCATAGGTCGCTTTTTCCGCTACGACATTAATCGGATCGTCCCCCCCGAAGATTTGCGCTTGCGCCGATATAGCGGGCAGCATGAACACAGCTATCAGACATAAAATTTTCATGGGTGGGCCTCTTCGGGAAGAAGGTCATCCGAGGGCGTTTCCTGATTAATCACCGCATCCATACCGCTTTTAAAGACAAAAACTTTGTAATTATCGTTAATTTCGTAAGCATTCCCGTTAGCGATACCAAAATTACCTTTACATTCGATCCGCTCATCCCCCTCGATTCGTTTTTCGCGGGCAAAGATACGGGCATGGCTCGTGACACAAATATTACCATCATCGGTTTTCAAATCAACAGCGGTTCGTAGGTTCAGGATTTTATTCACATCGTCATATGTACCTGCATTCGCATTGATAAAAGATGAAGCTGCACCGTCTTCACGGAGGAATTCGAGCACGGGCGTGTCCAACATAACTTCGGTGCGGTTGGCTAACATCCGCGTAGCGCTTTGTGCGGTCAGATAGAAGGGTAGACCGTCATCGGTGCGTCCACTATAACGCGGATTGATCATCTTGACAGATTCTGTGGGGTTATCTTCAATGAGGATGGTCTTCCCTTGTGTTGCAAACTTGTAAACCAGAATCAAAGCCAAGATAGTTGAAAAAGCGATCAAAGTGCGCTGCATAATCCTGATACGCTTTGAATGACGGCGCGCAGCGGCAAGCGTTAGGGTGCGCTTGGGTTCCCATAAGCCTAAGGCTTCGCTGACGTGATGGTCACCGGATGATATAGCGGCTGAATTCATGGGTTTAGCTATAGGGTAGGCTTTCACAAATTACGATAGAGAATATCACGATATGAAGATATGGTAAGATACGGATTGGAACATTAATAGGCGCGATTGGAAAAGGGCCATAAGCCTATTTTTTCTTACGTCCGAACCAGCCGCGTTTTTTTGGCTTTTCTGCTATGGAGTCAGTGACCGCTTCTACATCTGTACTGATGGATGCTTCTTCTACTGCCGCTGTTTTTCGTGCAGGGGCTTTGCGCCGCGCTGTTGAAGCTTTGGGTTTATCCTCAGTAGGGGCGGCAGGCGCAGCTTCCGCTTTGGCTTTAGCTGGCGCCTTTTTACGAGCGGCGGGTTTACGCTTTGGGGCGTTTTCCGCTTTTTTAGGGGCGGCCTTTGTCTTGGCGGGCGCTTTACGGCGGGCTGCAGGTTTTGGCTTAGCCTTTTCCTTGCCTGTATCTTCGCTCACCTTTGCTGTCTTGGCAGGCGCTTTGCGGCGAGCCTTGGGCTTGGCTTTAGGCGCGTCTGGTGCCTCTGCCGATTTCACGGGGGCTTTGCGGCGGGCCGTGGTGCTGCGGGCTTTAGGCTTTTCCTCTGTGTCTTTAGCGGTCGCCGGCGCGTCTTCGGTTTTGGTAGCTTTCGCTTTTTTCGCTGGCGCTTTGCGGCGGGGCTTTTTCGGAGCCGCCTTTTCGCTAACCTCTTCAGATTTTGGCTTGCGCGTTGGGGCTTTACGGGTCGCTCGTTTATATTTGGGGGTGTCGTCCTCTGCCTCCGTTTGGGCCGCAACAGCTTCAGTTCTTTCCTCGGCTTTAGCGTCTCTCGCAGGCGCTTTGCGGCGGCCACGTTGTGGCTTTTCGTCTTTGGTTTTTACGGCGTCCGCTTCGGGCTCAATCACCTCAAGGGCATCGGGCGAACCATCGGAGGGGGTTCCATCCTCGGATGTGGTCTCATCTCTGCGTTTCCCGCGTCCTCCGCGCCGGCCTCTGCGGCGGCGGCGTTTTTTGCGGTCTCCGCCATCGCCGTCATCATCCCGGTCACGAGGCCCGCGGGACTCGGTCTCGCCATCTTCTGACGTGTCCTCATCGTCGTCATCTTTTTTGGGGCGGCGCTGTTGTTTTGGCTTAGCATGACGCTGTTTCTTGAACTCTTTTTCGATTTCCTCCAACGGATCGGGGCCGCCATCTTTGGCTTTCTCGAGGACTTCGATGTCGTAAGCTGGGCGGATAAGCTCTTCATCGCCGACCAGTTCCGTGAACACACCCGACGTATCATCGACATGCTGGAGCAAATCGCGCTTTTCATTGAAGATATAAAGCGCAACATCGGAGGAGACTTTCAGGCGAATGCGCTTGGCCCGCCGACGTGCGCCGATTTCTTCGACGGCGCGAATAGCGGCAAGGGCGCTGGATTCTATCGTGCGTTTACGGCCAATACCGTCGCAATGATCACAATGCGCGGTGGAGCCTTCGAGCAAGCTGCGGCGGCGGCGCTGGCGGGAGATTTCCATCAGGCCGAATTGCGAAATTTTGCTGGTTTGAACGCGGGCGCGATCTTGGGTCAGAGCGTCTTTCATTTTGCGCTCAACCGTGCGGTTGTTTTTATACTCGTCCATATCGATAAAGTCGATGACGATAAGCCCGGCGAGGTCGCGCAGGCGCATTTGCCTCGCGACTTCTTCGGCGGCTTCGCTATTGGTTTTAAGCGCTGTGCGTTCGATATTGCGTTCCTTGGTCGAACGGCCCGAATTGACGTCAATCGAGACCAAAGCTTCGGTCGGGTGGATGACTAAATAACCGCCTGATTTTAGCTGCACGACAGAATTTAGGCTGTCCTCAATCTGGCGCTCGACATTATAGCGCAAAAACATCGGAATATCGTCCTTATAGGCTTTGACGTTTTTGGCATGGCTCGGCATCAGCATCTTGATAAACGCCTTGGCATTTTTATAAGCCTCGTCTCCTTGGACGAGTATCTCGCTGATATCTTTATTATAAAGGTCGCGTATCGAGCGTTTGACCAAATTGCCTTCCTCATGGATGAGGGCCGGGGCGATGGAGTTCATTGTCGTATCGCGGATGGTGTCCCAGAGGCGGGAGAGATATTCATAATCGCGCTTAATCTCGGCCTTGGTGCGTTTTGCGCCCGCTGTGCGGACAATTACGCCCATGCCTTGTGGCACTTCGAGTTCGGACATGACGGATTTTAGGCGCTTACGGTCGGAGCTATTGGCGATTTTACGCGAAATTCCGCCGCCGCGCGCTGTATTTGGCATCAAGACGCAATACCGGCCTGCCAGCGAGAGATAGCTTGTCATCGCTGCGCCCTTATTGCCGCGCTCTTCTTTGACGGCTTGGATCAGCAGGATTTGGCCGCGCTTGATGACTTCTTGTATCTTATAGCGTCGGCGCGACATGCGTTTGCGGCGTTTTGAGGCGACTTTGGCTTGTTCATCTGCAACTTCTGCATCGGCTTCGTCGGCGGCATCATCTGCGTCAGGATCGACATTTTCGTCGCGGTCATCATCGTCGGACTCGTCATCCGCTTCGCCGGTATCTTCATCTTCACCCGGCTCATCATCCAAGATTTCGGCTGCTTTTTTCTGCGCAGACTTTCTGCGTGATGATTTTTTTGCCTTATCCTCTTCTTCGGCTTCAGCTTCCTTATGCTCGGCTTCTTCAGCTTTAAGCAAGGCAAGCTTATCTTCATGCGGGATTTGATAATAATCGGGATGGATTTCGCTAAAAGCGAGAAACCCATGGCGATTGCCGCCATATTCTACGAAAGCCGCTTGCAGTGAGGGTTCAACCCGCGTCACGCGGGCCAGGTAGACGTTACCTCTGATTTGCCGCTTGTGGCGGCTTTCAAAATCTAGTTCTTCAACTCGGTTGCCGTCTACGATTACGACGCGTGTTTCTTCCGGGTGGGAGGCGTCGATAAGCATTTTCTTTGTCATGTGTATCTCCAAAGAGCCGCGCTCGGTCGTCCCTGCTGCGCAAATGGCGCAAGGCGGTGAGGGGCTCAGATATATGTGTTGTAATAATGTTTACGGCACGCGCATCGGTCCCGGCCTTGGCCGTGAGGGACTTAAAATTTGCGATAGCAGCGTGCATAGTAACTTTTCTTTTCGCCGGTATTGGCGTGGGTGAGGGGAAATATATCCGCTTTTCTTTGATGCGGGCGCAATTCTGCGCGTAGATTCCCTTCGATATTTGCGTTCTGCCCTATTTTTAGCGACTGCGCAAAGCATTTGTGTCGTTAATTCACGGGGCGTAAAAGTAACGCTCTATCAACCATAGGAAGCCATAACTGGCAAAAAGGCTGTAAATTGCTGCGTTTCTTTCTAACACTGCTGATTTGGGGAGGCTTTGCGCTGAGCGCAAGGGCGCAGACCCTTACAGGCATTTCTTTTGATGGGCCGAATGTGGTGCTGACCCTGTCACCTGCGGCTGTAAAGGCCCCGCATATCTTTCCCGTCGGGGAGGGCGACCCGCGTATTGTTATTGATTTCGCCAAGGCGGATTTGAATCTGGGCGGCAAGACATTGACGGACGGGCCGCAGACAGCCTTAGGCCAAGGCCATGTAAAGCAAATCCGTTTCGCGGCGCGCGGCGAGGCAGGAATGCGGGCCGTGTTGGATTTAAAAGTGGGCGCATCTTTGAAAAACCATAAGGTCGTTGGCGAGACGGTCATTATCGCCCTGAACGGTCAATCAGCGATGCCTGCCGTTAAACCCGTACAGATAGGGCCGCGTTACTTTGAAGACTCGATCCCTTATCCGCGCCTGCAGCCGCTTTTGGGCCGTATTCCGCCGCGCAAGCCTGTCATCGTTATCGACCCCGGCCATGGCGGCTATGATCCCGGCGCGATTGGCGTTAAAGGGACAAAGGAAAAATCTGTTACGTCTAAAGCCGCTAAAGAGCTTCAAAGACAGCTCATTGCGACAGGACGTTATAAAGTTATCGTCACGCGCTCGCGCGATGTCTATATCGCCCATGAAGAACGTCTGCGCATTGCTAGGGCAGGCGGGGCTGATCTGTTCATCTCCATTCATGCCGATTCGACGGGTAGCAAGCGCGCGCGCGGCGCTTCGGTTTATACGCTCGCCGACCGCGCTAAGAACCGTTCCAAGAAAATCGTTAATACCCAAAACTGGATTATGGATGTTGACCTGACCACGCAAAGCGATTCAGTCGGCGATATCCTCGTCGATCTGGCGCAGCGCAAAACCGCTTCGCAATCCGAGCAATTCGCCGATGTATTGCTCTCCAGCCTGGCGCACTCGACGGCTTTGATAGGCAATTCCCATCGCCGCGCGGGGTATTTTGTCCTGCTTGCGCCTGATGTGCCGGCTGTTTTGCTCGAAATGGGTTTTTTATCCAATCCGCAAGACGAAAAACTGCTAAATTCTGCCGCACACCGCAAGAAAGTCTTGCGCTCTGTCACCCGCGCCATAAATATATATTTCGACAACCAAAATAAGTAGCGGCCACCTCTGTCATTTGATGACAGAATCATGGCAGTCACTGCCGCAGTTGCGCCGCATTTTCCTTGCACAGCGCGGTTATGAAAAAGCAGGACAGTAAAAGCACCGGAATGAAGAAGTTTCTGAAGATCATGAAATGGCTTTTTGCCATTGGCGCCGCTGGCGGCCTGATTATGGCTGTTGCGCTATTCGTGTTTGTTGTGCGGGCGACCAAAGACCTGCCCAGTATTGAGGCTTTGGCCGAATATAAGCCGCCGGTCATGTCCCGTGTCCATGCCGGGGACGGTAAGTTGATTTCTGAATTTCGTACCGAAGCCCGCGTTTTTGTGCCGATTGAATCTGTTCCCAAACAGCTTCAACACGCGTTTGTCGCCGCCGAAGATCAGCGGTTTTATAGCCATGACGGTTTTGACGAGAGAGGCTTTGCCCGTGCCATGGTTGCCAATATCAGCCATGTCCTTAAAAAGGAACGCCTTGAAGGCGGCTCAACCCTGACGCAGCAAGTGGCCAAGAACTTCCTCGTTGGTAATGAGCGTAATATTGATCGTAAAATCCGCGAAGTCTTTATCGCGCGGCGTATCGAAAAGGCGATGGATAAAGACCATATTCTTGAGCTTTACCTCAACGATATCTATTTCGGGCGCGGCGCTTACGGCGTTGCGGCGGCTTCGCTCAATTATTTCAACAAGCCGATGAAGGATTTAACATTGGCCGAGATTGCTTATCTCGCCGTCCTGCCCAAAGCGCCAAGCAATTACCAGATCGGCGACCCGTCCAAGAAGGTTCGCGCGCTTAACCGCCGCAACTATGTGTTGGGCCGTATGGTCGAGGATGGTTATGCCGCTGAGGCGGCTGCAGAGGTGGCCCGGCAATCCGATATTGTCGTCTCCGAGCGGTTTGAAGGTGATGAATATCTCGCGGCGGAATATTTCGTCGAGGAAGCCCGTAAACAGATTTACAAGCTCTACGGCCAAGAAGAGCTTTATTCCGGCGGCCTCTCCATTCGTACGACTTTGGATACACGTCTGCAGCTTGCAGGGCGGAAGGCTTTGCGCCGCGGTCTTGAGCAATATGACCGCCGCCACGGCTATCGCGGGCCTTTGGCGACATGGGATAATTTCGACGATTGGAAAAAACGCCTCGCGGAATTTGAAGGGCCAAAGGATGCCGGCGACTGGCGCGTGGCGCTGGTTTTGGAGGCTAAGGGCGAAGAGGCTAGATTAGCCTTTGCCGATGAACTTGCCATTCCGCCTGATGAAGAGCTAGCCGAAGGCGAGAAAAAACCGGAACCCGACGCTAAAGGCACGTTAAATGTTGCCGATATTCAATGGGCAGCGAAAGCTCTCGCCAAAGGCGCGGTCGGTAAAAAGCCCAAAGATATCACGGACGCCGTCAATAAAGGCGATATCATTTTAGTGCAGCGTAAGCTGCGCCCGAAAAAATCAAAAAGTGAGGCGCGTATCACCGCCTATAATTTGCGCCAAGTGCCTGAAGTCAATGGCGGGCTTATTGCTATGGATCCGCATACGGGCCGCGTTTTGGCGCTGGTCGGCGGCTATAGTTTCGAGCAAAGCCAATTTAACCGCGCCACCCAAGCCAAGCGCCAACCCGGCTCGGCTTTCAAGCCTTTCGTCTACGCTGCCGCTCTGGATAACGGCTTTACCCCTGCCAGTCAGGTGCTCGACGCGCCTTTCGTGATTGAGCGTCAGGATATTGAATGCGAGAAAAACGAAGAGGGCACGCTGGAGCTTCGCGGTGTTGATGAGGATGGGCAGACGCTTGAGCGCGAAGGCGGCGAGCCCTTTGCCGAAGAAGATGAATGCGAGCGTTTCTATAAGCCGTCAAATTACAATACCGGTAAATTTTATGGCCTTAGCACATTGCGCCTTGGGCTGGAGAAATCCCGTAACGCTATGACCGTGCGCCTCGCCAATGATATCGGCATGACGCCGGTCAATGACTATGCGCGCGCCTTTGGCATTTATGATGAAACAAAGCCGGAATTGGCGTGGGCTTTGGGCGCCGGCGAGACGACCTTGATACGGCTGGCGAGCGCCTATTCGGCTTTGGTCAATGGCGGCAAAGCGGTGACGCCGAGCATTCTTGACCGCGTGCAGGACGGGCAGGGCAAAACTATTTTTGTCAATGGCGACAAGACTTGCGAGACCTGCCAGCAGGACGACTATTACGGCGACCCGCCGCCTGAAATGCCTGATGACCGCCTCGCCGTGATTGACCCGGTGACAGCTTACCAAGTCACTTTTATGCTCAAAGGCGTGGTCGATAATGGCACGGGCTGGAGAGTGCGCGCCTTGGGTCGGCCTATGGCGGGCAAGACCGGCACGACCAACGATTCAATAGACACATGGTTTATGGGCTTCTCGCCGGATTTGGTCGCTGGCGTCTATGTCGGCATGGATAACCCCGCGCAAATGGGCGGGGAAACAGGTAGCTCGGCCTCTGCGCCTATCTTCGTTGATTTCATGGCTGAGGCCTTGAAAGACCAGCCCAAGCTTCCGTTTCGTATCCCCGAAGGCGTGACCTTGGCTCCGGTGAACCGCAATACGGGCGAGCCGTCTTATATCGGCGCGCCGGACTTTATTCTCGAAGCCTTCCGCCCCGGCACAGAGCCGCGCATCGGCGGACTGGCCTCTACCATTCGCGTCGGTAGCGGTACGGATAGTTTCGGCTCTTACGGCTATGATTTTGGCGAAGAGGAAGATACTGCCAATGAAGGTAAGAAAGAGCCTTCCGACAAGAATGAAAAGCTCAAATCCCGCGTCAAAGAGATATTGCGCGAGATAGCGCCGGGGGGTGATGATAGTAAGCCCGAAGCTCCTACCGAAGAAGCCTCTACAGAAATAGCGGATGGAACCGAGCTGCCAGAAAATGTCGAGGGTGTCAGTGTTGACCCTGTGAGCGAAAAACCTGTGGCGGTGGCCGTGAAAATACCGCCTGCGCCCCCTAAAGAGCCCGAGAAAAAAGAACCGGTTGAGGATGACCTCGACGATGGGCTTTACTAACCACCATGCGGGCTGATATTTTACAAATGAAAGACGAGATCGAGCAGTCTATTGCGCTGCTAAGGAGGCGTCTTTGACTGGGAACCTTCCGAACACCGCCTCGCCGAGCTTAACGCGCTGAGCGAAAGTCCGACTTTCTGGGACAATCCGCAAAAAGCGCAAAAATTAATGCAGGAGCGTGCGCGGCTTGAAAATGCCTTTGAGAATATCGCCACCCTAACATCTGACCTCACTGACAATTTGGAACTCGCAGAGCTCGCCGAGATGGACGAGGATAGCGAGTTGTTGGAGGCCGCTGCCGAAGCCTTGACCAAAGTTAAAAACAAAGCGGGGCAAGCCGAACTTGAGGCGCTGCTTTCAGGCGAGGCGGATTCTAACGACTGTTATGTCGAAATCCATCCCGGCGCAGGCGGCACAGAGGCGCAGGATTGGGCTGCGATGTTGCTGCGCATGTATATGCGCTGGGCGCAGGCACACGGCAAAAAAGTCGATGTGCTGGAAGAACAATCGGGCGACGAGGCGGGGATTAAATCCGCCACCATCCGGGTCAAAGGCGAGAATAGTTTTGGCTGGCTGAAAACCGAATCCGGTGTGCACCGCCTTGTGCGCATCTCGCCCTATGATTCCAGCGCCCGCCGACACACCAGCTTCGCCTCGGTCTGGGTCTATCCCGAAATTGACGATACGATCGAAATTGACATCAACGAGTCCGATTGCCGCGTCGATACTTACCGGGCTTCAGGCGCGGGTGGGCAGCATATCAACAAAACCGACAGCGCCGTGCGCATCACCCATGAGCCGACAGGCATTGTCGTGCAGTGCCAAGCTGACCGCTCACAACATAAGAACCGCTCTATGGCGTGGGATATGCTGCGCGCGCGCCTTTACGAAGCCGAGATGCAAAAGCGCGAGGCCGAGGCACAGGAACAGGCCGATAACCGTTCAGAGATCGGCTGGGGCCACCAAATCCGATCTTACGTCTTGCAGCCCTACCAACTCGTCAAAGACCTACGCACCGGCGTAGAAACCTCGGATACATCAGGCGTACTGGACGGGGATCTGGATCAATTCATGGCAGCGGCGTTGTCTGCAAAGTTGGAGGTTGCGGGGTAGTGCAAAATAAGGTTGGAATAATCCAAATCGTAGGTCGGTAGAGCGAAGTGAAATCCGACATTATCGGAAATGCTAAAACGTCGGCTATCGCTTCGCTTCAGCCGGCCTACAGGTTTCTCTGGAGCCTATAGGGAACATAAAAAAAGCGCCCTCAACAGACGCTCTTTTCGATATCCAGCATAATGTCTTCATTGCCTCATGTGGTCTTAAAGCCAATATCTTTATGAGACCCATCGCAGAAAGGCTTATTTTTAGACGCGCCACACCGGCAAAGATAGACTTTACGGCCACTCCAAGCTTTACGCCCTGACCCAGCGTGAATGGTCAAATTGCCTTTAACCTCTAATGGGCCATCATCAAAAGATGTGACCTCTAATGGGCCGCCTTTATCTTCAAGCGCCATACCTGTCTCGCCAACGGCTCCCGTATCTTTGAATCCGGCGCCCTCATGGGCTCCGTCGCAAAATGGTTTATTGCTGGAGGCGCCGCATCGGCAGAGGGCTACACGCCGCTGAATAGCCGTCATGTCTTCTGGCGCCCCAGAGATTTTCAAGTCCCCTGATAGGTATAAAGGGCCATTATTTGTAATATGTAAGGTGTTTTCAGATGGCGGAGTTTCAATAATGGGAGAGCCATCTTTGCCGTGGAGAGTCAATGCGCCCGTTGGGCAGGCCTGAACCACATGCCCGGCTTCAGCATTATTTGCGAGATTTGGATCGCACCAAGGATCGCGGCCGCCGACAAACAAATCACCTTTGGCCCGTCCGCACTCTCCCATATGAATACATAAACGTCCATCCCAGCTGACACCTTGTTCTTCCCCTGAATATTTGATTTTCCGTTTCTTTGCCATGATGAGTCCTCTCTAACAGGCAGGCACTCTAACAAATAAACTTATGAAAGACTAGCGGGCCAACACTTGTGGGTAATAAGAGTTGGTATTGCCCGTCCAAATGTTACTTAGCCAGCTCATTTTATACCCGCCTTCGAAGGTTCGGGTCATAAAAAAAGGCCCTCAAAGGACGCTCTCTTCTGTTATGTGCTTCGGCGTTCTAAGCAGATTTCTTGGCCGTTCCGGATTTAATCGGGGTTGGCGCAGCTGTTTTTCTCGTGCATTTACCGTCAAAGAAAGCGCCGTTTGCGATCATGAGCTGGTCTTGAACGAGATCTGCCTGAACATTGGCGGTTTCAGCGAGGTCTATGGATTTGGCGTCGACCTTACCTGTGATTTTCCCGCGCACATGAACGCTTCCGGCTATGATTTTGCCGTTTACCGCGCCTTGTTCGCCAATGGTAACAATTCCGGCTTTGATGTTGCCGTCGAGGCGGCCATCGATTTGAACGTCGCCATCAGTTTTGATGTCGCCAGTGATGATCAGGTCGCTTCCGAGGATTGAGGGCACAGCATTACTCCGGTTCGGGGATGATATTTTTTTATTTGAAGGCGTATCGGCGGCGGCAGTTGTCGGTGAATTGGTTTTATTGAACATAATTGCCGGCCTTTAAAAATTTGTCCGGATTATAGACCCGGCCTTGAAAATGGATTTCGTAATGTAGATGAGTTGCGGTGCTGCGTCCAGTAGAACCCATACCGCCAATTTTTTCGCCTTTTTTTACCGTCTGTCCCCGTTTGACATAGAGCTTATGCATATGGCCATAACGGGTGACAAAGCCGTGGCCGTGGTCGATTTCTACAGACCGTCCATAGCCGCCATTTTTGCGGGCAAAAACGACCTTGCCGTCGGCTGTTGCGACGATGGGGGCCAAGCGCCCTCCGCCAAAATCAATGCCTTCATGGAAGGTCGGGCGCCGCGTAAAGGGGTCTTTGCGCAGGCCGTAAGAACTGGTGCGGTAGGTTTCAGTGCCGACAGGATGGCCAAGGGGGACTGAGAGCAGGGCGCTGTCCAAGGCTTCAGCCTCGGCAACGCGAGCTTTGATACTGGCGATGCGGGAGCCAAAATTGCCATTTGCCGGCACATCGACATTATCCTTGATATCAACAAATAATCCACCTTTGCCAAAAGGGCTTTCCTTAAGCACAGTATCAACTTGTAGGTCAGTGGCGTTGATAATGGCGCGGTTGCGCTCGATGCGGTCAAGTGTGTCGGCTTCGGCAGATACAAGAATAGCGTTTTGTGTGTCGTCAAGATTATTCAGCGAACGATCAAAGTCCATACCCATATCGCGGGCTTGGGATTTGCGGATAGAGTTGCGGGCGGTTCTTGGGATAACATCGCGTGTTGTCGGGGCCATGAGAATACGGTTGCTGGCATATTTTGTCGTGCCGACCGGTAGCGATGAGGCTGTGCCGGATTTGGTATTGAAGATTTGCGAAAGTGTTTGGTGCTTTTCTTCAAAGTTTTTCGCCATTTGCTCGAAATTTTGGCGTTGTTCACTGAGCATCAAGCGGGCATTATTTTCCTTGGCTTGGGCGTCGGCGAGCAGGCGCTGATAGCGGGCCTCGACGCGTTTGATTTCCTGAGAGGGGGCGCGGAGCGGATTATAGCCCCAAAGAAGATTGAACATTGTGAACAGGCACCACATTGCCACAGCGATTAACCCGGAAACGATCACCATTTGCAGGCGCGTGCTAAACACGTAATATTTTACCTCTCCGCCGGAGCGAAGATAGATTTGGCGTTCTGGGAAGTGCTGGAGGATGCGCTTGCGCATATCCCCAAAAACGTCGTTAACCATGGTTCCCCGTCATAATGACTTATTGTTTTTTCTATAGACCATAAAGTTTACAAACTGTTCAAGTTAAATTCTGAACTTTACAGTGAAATTAATGTGTTCTGCGGCTTTATGACTCATAATTCATGAAAGCGGAACATAATATCCTTCGGAAAGCCCGGCTAATGTGCGCGCCTGAACATTAAAAGGCGGTTTTAATTTCCCCGCAAAGAAGCCCGATACCAACTCATGGAACCAAGATTCGGCGTCATGGCCCTGATGGCGGGCCAGTTTTTGGAACCATTTCGCGCCAATTGCGACATGACCAATCTCGTCATTATAGATGATTTTGAGAATATCGGCGCTTTCAATATCGCCGTGCCGGGTCAGTTTTTCGATCATCCCGGGAGTAACATCCAGCCCGCGCGCTTCCAGTACCATCGGGGCAATGGCCAGCCTTGCGGCGAAATTACCTTGGGTCGAGACCGCCGCCTGCCACAGCCCGTTATGAGCGGGGAGGTCGCCATAAGACATACCAAGCTCGCCAAGGCGGGTATTGATCAAGCCGAAATGGCGAGCTTCGTCATGGCAGACACTGATCCAGTCGCCGATGAAATCTGCGCGGTTTTTATTGTTGATGTCAGGATGATGTCCGAAACGCGCAATCATATCGGCGGCCAAATCAATAGCGTTAAACTCGATATGAGCCACAGCGTGCAGCAAAGCCCCGCGTCCATGTTGTGATCCGAGGCGGCGGCGTTTGACATCGTTAGGCGGAACAAGCGGCGGGTTTATTGGCCGGGCGGGTGTTTCGGGGACAGTTTTGGTAGGTTTCCCAATATCCCTACCTATGGCCCAATCTACGGCTAATGTGTCCGCTGCCGCTACTTTCTCGCTGGGATCGCCCGCCGCCAAAACCGCGAGGGCATTTGTTATGGCGTCTGTCATTATCCCGCGTGTTTTTGAAGAGCGGTCAGGACAGCTTCGACATGATCTTTGACGCGGACTTTGCGCCAAATTTCCAGAATTTCGCCTTTGGGGCCGATGAGGTAAGTGGCGCGTTCAATCCCCATATAGACTTTGCCATAGAGTTTTTTCTCGCCCCACACCCCGTAACGCTCGATCATTTCGCCGCTCTCGTCAGAGCCTAGCCCGACTTTTAGATCATGTTTGGCGATGAATTTGTCATGCTTAGCTGCTGTATCTTTGGAGATGCCGAGAATATCTGCGCCTAGGGTGTTAAATTTGCTCTTTAACTCGGAAAACCCTATGGCTTCCTTGGTGCAGCCGGGCGTATCGTCTCTGGGATAGAAATAAAGCACCAGATAGCGGCCTTTGAAATCCGAGAGCGCTACCGTGCCGTTGCCATCAGACGGCATAGAGAAGTCGGGAGCCTTATCACCAATAGAAAGAGTCATATCGCTATCCTTTAAACTCAGTATGTTGCAAATCAGTAATTTGATTACGCAGAGAGGGAAACTTAAGTTTTACCTCTCAATTTGAAGGTTCTATGACCGATAACACTAGCCCTAGCAAGACGATAGCCGCGCCTGTCTCGGTTTCGTCTTGGCCTGCGCGTCTTAAGCAGATGCGGTGGCGGGATGTCCCCAAAATGATGATCTATAGATTGTCTCGTTGGATCGGCGAGCTGACCTCCATCATATTGGGCTTGGCGATTATCTGGTTCTTTGCCCTCAATACACTCCTCTCGCGGCAGAGCGTGGATGTTTCGGGCTTAAAACCTAATGCGCAAATGTGGTTCTCGCAGGCCTTTAACGGCAGCGATGCCCAGATCGGGGAGATGCAGCTTAGCTGGCTTCCTGCCTCGAACACTATCCTCTTTGACGCTTCGAATATTGTGATTACGGATAAAAACGAAAAGGTAATCCAAACCATTGCGCGTTTGCAGACCGAAATCCCGCTGGCGGATGCCGCGCGGGGAACCTTTATGCCCAAGCGCCTTATGATTGAGGGCGGCGCGGTGACGTGGCTGCGGGGCAATGACGGTAATGTCGTTGCAGGCTTGGGAACGCCGGATACGGTCGGGCGGCTCGGCCCCGTTTGGCGCGGGCGTAAGGGCGGAAAAGCCGTTATTGGGCCAAATGTCAGCGGTGTTGAGGCCGTCTCAATTGCGAATGCTGCGGTTTATGTGATTGACGATAGTGATGGTCTGGAAATGACCTTTGAAGACACTGATATTGATGTCCGCAGACAAGGCGAGGTGATTGAGATCAAAATGGCGTCTTATCTGCGCAAAGATAGCACCTCGATCCCGCTGAAATTTCATATGACTGCGACACCGGATTTTAAATCTTATGCCGTCGATTTATCAGCTACGGGGCTAAACCCTTCGACATTATCACCAAGACGTGGACGATATGCCGTACTTCGCGATATTGACACGTCTTTAGATGTGGAAATGGCCTTTAAAATTGACGCGGAAACAGGACTTGATACGGCAGATATTGACCTCAAAGCCCGCGCAGGACGTATCAAAATCGGCGGGCGTAATATGGCCTTTGAGAATGCGCGTTACAAAGCCAAGTTAACGGCGGATTCGCAAGTCATGGATATTCTCGATATTGCGCTGAGTTCCGAGCGGTTGAGTTTTACGGGCGCAGGGACGCTTCACAGCCTCCGCGCCCTAAATGACGGGGATATCAATAGCTCGCCCATTTTTGATCTGCGCTTCACTGATATTAAAATCGACCAAACGCCGCGTTTCGCCGCCCCGCTGACATTGGCGGATCTCTCGGCAAAAGGCAGTTTTGATCTCGAGTCGCGCCGTCTTGATCTTGAGGCATTGACCGCAGATTTTGGTGCCTATCAAATCAATACCAATGGCCGTTTTGTGCGTAAAGAAAACGGCTCTTGGCAAAGCCTTGCGGCCTCGGGGTCGGTGACCGGTACTCTTTCGCCTCAAGACTTGCTCTCGCTATGGCCCGTTGAATTTTCAAGCGGCACGCGGCGCTGGATTGACCGTTCAGTTTTGCGCGGCGATATCCATGATGTTGTTTTTAATGTGAACTTGACCGAGGACGTTTTGGCCAGCGGCGTGCCGGGTGATGATAATCTTTCCATCGATTTCAAAGTCGATAACGGCGACGTTAAATATATCAGCACTATGACGCCCTATACGGGCGTCTCGGGCATTGGGCGCCTTAAAGGCAATCGTTTTGACCTTGACGTTACCGGCGGGCATGTCGGCGAGTTGACCGTTACCACAGGCAGGGTCGAAATCCCGCGCCTGAAGCCTAAAGGCGGAGACCTCATTATTGATTTCAAAGGGAGCGGTAAAACCGCTGATATGTTGGCGCTGATAGATCAAAAACCCTTTGAATTTGCGAGTAAATACGGCGTTAACCCGGAGAGTTTTGAAGGCACCGGAGAGATCAACCTGACCGTCACGCGGCCTTTGCTGGAGTATTTTGATCCCAGCCTTGTGCGTTATGAAGTTGAGGGCAAGTTTGAAAATGCCTCTGCGCCTTTTACCCTCGGCCCGAATAAGCTCAAAAACGGCTTTGTTACACTGACAGCGGATAAGACGGGCATGACCGTCAAGGGACCGGTTAATATCGGCCCTTGGCAAGCGGAGCTTAATTGGCAGGAAACATTTGATAATGGCGCAACGCCGACGCAGTATCAGGTTATCGGGCGCATGGACCGCGATACGCTGGATGGTTTCGGCTTTGGTTTCCGCGAATATTTTGACGGCGAAATCAAGCTTACGGTTGACGCAATTGGGACGGGCCTTGATCTGGCTTCGGCTGATTTAACGGCTGATTTGACGGAAACTACCCTGCGGATTGGCGAGTATTGGCATAAATCGAAAGGCTCGCGCGGGCAATTGACAGGGCGCATCAAACGCCAGCCGACGGGCTCGATATTATTGGAAAATTTCGCTATGACCGCTCCCGGTTTTGATGTCGCCGGGCGTGCTGAATTGGCCAAAAATTTCCGTCTGCTCGATCTGGATTTAAAACGGGCCAATATTGAAGGTTTTATTGATGCCAGCGTCAAAGCAAAGCCTGATGAGCTTAATGAGAAGCTTTCGATCTTTGTCACAGGGCGTTATCTTGATCTCTCGCCATTTGTCACTAACGCCTTGCAGCAAAAAGATGGCGGCATTGATGTGCCGATTTTACTCACGGCAGGACTGGAAAAGCTCGCCTTAAACGAAGCCTATATTGTGCAAAACGCCAATCTGCTCTTCTCGCATAACGGCGCCGGCATTACCAATGCCCGGCTTGCCGGAAACACGGCAGACGGCGAAATTGCTATTGAAATGGTGACGAAAGAAAGGGCCGCATCGCGTGATGTGCATATTGATATTCCCGATGCCTCCGAAGCCGCATTTGCCTTTTTGAAACTGGATAATATTACGGGTGGGCGCTTGCAAATTGATGCACAACTCCCGCCGCTCGGCACGAAAGGGGCTTTAAACGGCACGGCCGAAGTTGCAGATTTCAAATTGGTCAATGCGCCTATCCTGACGCAGATGCTCTCCATTGGCTCGCTTCAGGGGATACTCAATACAATGAGCGGAGAGGGGCTTAAATTTGATTATTTCCTTGTTCCGTTTTCACTGTCGGGCGGGACGCTGCACATCCGGGATGCCCGCGTTTCGGGCCCGGCTTTGGGCATGACAGGGGACGGCGAAATTTATTTTACCGAGCGCAGACTCGATTTGGATGGGGCGCTGGTGCCTGCTTATACGGCCAATTCCATGCTTGGAGGCATTCCGGTTTTAGGGGATTTACTCGTCGGCAAAAAGGGCGAGGGCGTCTTCGCGCTCAGCTATACTGTCAAAGGCGGGTTTGATAAAACACAGATCGCCGTAAACCCACTCTCGGCGCTAACGCCCGGTTTTCTGCGCGGGATATTCAAGCCCAAGCGGGAGAAATTACCGGATGATGTAGTGGCCGAGATAGAGGCCGTGAAACCGGAGTAAGGTTTTGAACGCTACTGTTGAAGCTTATGTTCTAGGGATTTTTCTTTTTGTTCGGCAAGTTTTCGTATTTTCTTGATCCTCCTCATTTGCCATTTCGGGTCATCTGAAAATTCGGGATCATTCATTTCCCGTTCTAATTCATCAGCCCATGCAAACAATTCATTGGCCGTAAAGGTAGACATGCCCCGCACGTCATCGAGTCTACCGCGTTTGAGTTTTGGCATTAGACCGCTCTCAAAAGCGCATGTTTTTTCTTGCCGACTGAAATTTTGACGACGCCGTCAATAATATCATCTTTCGATAAAACCTGCTCATGGCTCGCGACTTTCGCGCCATTGAGTTTTAGCGCTCCGGCTTTGATGTGGCGGCGGGCTTCTCCGTTGGAGGAAGCCAAGCTGGTTAAGGTGGCCGCATTAAGAATGCCCATACCGTCAATCTCGGATGCAGGCACGTCAATCGTCGGCAGACCTTCCGCCGCGCCGCCTTTCTCGAAGGTCTCTTTGGCTGTGGCTTCGGCCTTTTTAGCCGCCTCTGCTCCGTGCAGCATCGTCGTCGCTTCATTGGCAAGCCGCACTTTGGCGATATTGATATCCGCGCCTTCCAGGGCTTCTAACTTGGCGATTTCATCCAGTGGTAAGTCGGTGAACAGTTTGAGGAACCTCCCGACATCGGCATCATCCGTATTGCGCCAGAACTGCCAATATTCATAGGGGCTGCGGACATAGGCCTCTCCCCATGACGGGTCAGCATTAAGCCAGACTGCGCCGTCCGCCGTCTTGCCCATTTTCCCGCCCGATGCCGTCGTAATCAGCGGCGTGGTAAAGCCGTAACAGTCATGACCGTCAACGCGCCGCGTCAGGTCAATCCCCGTGGTGATATTGCCCCATTGGTCGGAGCCGCCAAGCTGCAGCGTACAGCCATGGCGGCGATTAAGTTCCAGAAAATCATAGCTTTGTAGAAGCGGGTAATTGAACTCCAGAAACGTCATCGGCATTTCGTTTTCAAGGCGGCGCTTCACCGTTTCCATCGCGATCATGCGGTTGACGGTGAAATGTTTGCCAATATCGCGCAGAAATTCGATATAGCCCAATCCGTCAAGCCAATCGGCATTATCTGCCATGATCGCGCCTTTGGGGCCGTCAAAATCAATGAATTTGGCAAAGACCTGCTTGATGCCGTTTTTATTACGCTCAATCAGCTCAGGCGTCAGGATCGGGCGGGATTTGTCTTTGTCCGACGGGTCGCCGATCTTGGTCGTGCCGCCGCCGAGCAAAACAATTGGGCGTCCGCCCGCGCGCTGTAAATGGCGCAGCATCATAATCTGGACGAGCGAGCCGACATGCAGGCTCGGCGCGGTGCAATCAAAACCGATATAGCCCGTCACAACGCCTGCGGATGCGGCCTTATCCAGCCCCGCTTCGTCGGTGCATTGATACAGAAACCCGCGCTCGGTCAGGGTTTTCATCAAATCTGATTGGTATTTGGCCATGAATCGTGTTTCTTGATGTGTTATAAGGCAGTTGAATTTGCGCTTCTAACAAAGCGAAAAAAGAAGTCAAAGGTTTGCTACTATGTCTGGTTATCCAACACCATGGAAGAAAAGCCGTAAATACGGTGATGTTATGGGGGGGCGAACCCGGCCAAAGCTTGCCGATAATATCTTTAACCGTGCACATTCTTTGCAAAAGCCTTCAGCCTATGATGTTCTACCTATTGTTATAGAGGAAAACCCTTCCCGCGATTTTTTCTTTCCTTTGACTGCTGTACAAACGGTAACAGCATTAAAGGCGCTGCCCAAACGCGATTATGAGGGTATTACACATGTGTGGCTGCGCCGTGCTAGCAAATCAGATTTCATCGATGGCTCGCAACCATTGGCTACGTTTATTTGTGGAAGTGGCGTGCGTGTCATAACACTTTACCCATGGCCGATAAACATGATGCTTCCTTATGGTTCCAAACGTCCATCAAATAGGATTGTCAACGAGGTTGAAGGCTATGGAGCAAAAATTAAACAGGTGGGAAAAGGGTGGTTTTCTGAGTGGGATTTAGATGGGCTGCGGAAATACTATATTCAAGCTATTCTTTACCATGAGGTAGGCCACCACATTGACTGGTATTACAGGCATTGGAGTGGGCCGAACCAGAAGGCAGCAGAAGACTATGCAGACCAATATGCAATAGCGAAGACAGCTACAGCTACGCATGTTTTTAACAAACTCAAAAAAGATGAATAGGAACAATTACATAGCGCTCGGATTGATGAGCGGCACCTCGCTGGACGGGGTGGATGCGGCTTTTCTTGAAACCGATGGCGAGCGGATTATTCGGCTGGGGCCGAGCTTGTGTCTGGACTATTCGGTTGAGGATCGCACAACGCTGCAAGCGGCGACGCAGGCGGCTCTGCGCTGGAGATTTGCCGGGCCGAGGCCCAATAGTTTTGCTGCCGCCGAAGCGGTCATCCACAAAACTCATGTGAAGGCGGCGCAATCTCTATGCGCGGCTCACAGTGAATGGGCGAAGGGCTTGGCGATGATTGGTTTTCACGGCCAGACAGTTCTGCACCATCCGCCCAAAGCCCCTATGAAGGGGCAAACCCTGCAATTAGGGGATGGGGAGCGCTTGGCGCAGGCTTTGGGCAAGCCCGTTTTTTTTGATTTCCGCAGCGCTGATATGGCGACGGGCGGGCAGGGCGCGCCTCTAGCGCCGATTTATCATCTGGCATTGGTAAATTATTCCAAATTGGATTGCCCCACAGCCGTGCTCAATATTGGCGGGGTCGGCAATGTGACTTTGGTAACTAAAGATAACCGTATCATCGCGTCCGATACCGGGCCGGGAAACGGGCCGCTGGATATCTGGATGGAAAAGAACGGCATGGGGGCGTTTGATCCGGACGGGAAATATGCCGCTGCCGGCACGCCGAATTTTCATTTGGCACGTCAATGGCTGGATAAGGCGTTTTTTCAGCGCCCCGCCCCGCGCTCTGCCGACCGCTATGATTTTGATATTATCAACGATATGGACGACCTCTCATTGGAAGACGGGGCTGCGACGCTCGCGGCTTTCACAACATTGGCGGCGGTCTATACCCTCAATGATATGAGAGAAAAACCGCGCTCGCTGATCGTCTGCGGCGGCGGGCGGCATAATAAAGCCATGATGTGGATGCTGCGCGAGCATTTGGAAGCAAAGGTTAAAACCGCCGAAGAGGTCGGCTGGAACTCGGACGCGATAGAGGCGCAGGCTTTCGCGTTTCTAGCGGCGCGGTCAAAATGGAAGCTGCCAATTTCCTTTCCCGCGACAACAGGCGTGCCCAAACCGATGACAGGCGGGCGGCTGGCTGAGCCATAACTCGCTCCCCCTCCGAGCGCTTCGCGCCCACCTCCCTGTGAACGGAGGAGGGAGTAAGTGCCTTGTTGAATGGATAGCCTTATTGTAATCAACCTAAAAAGGAGTCCGCATGACCAATCTTAAACCTGCCATTTTCAGCCTCTTTGCCGTTGCCGCTCTTGCCGCTTGCGGCAATCCCGAAACACCGAAGCCTGACACAGGGGTTACCAAAGTTGAAACGCCCGCTATTCAAAAAGATAAGAGGGCCATCATCAAAGATGATAAATTCACTTATGCTAATTATGACGAGGTGCGCCTCACTCATATTGATCTGAATCTGGATGTGAATTTTGAGGCCAAGGTTTTGGACGGGATTGCGACGCTGGATTTTGAACGGGTCAAAGAAGATGCTGATGTGCTTGTACTCGACACCAAAGATTTGCTGATTAAATCCGTGCGCCTCTTTGCCGGCGGCGAGGCCGAAGCGCCGACCGATTATGTTATGGGCGAAGCTGATAAGATGATGGGCGAAAAATTGACCATCCCGCTAACGGAGAAAACGGATCAAGTTCTGATTTCCTACCGCACATCGCCCAAAGCCGAGGGGCTGCAATGGCTCTCGCCTGCGCAAACCGCCGGGAAAAAGAAGCCCTACCTCTTCTCGCAAGCTCAAGCGATTAATGCCCGCACTATCGCGCCGCTGCAAGATACGCCCGCTGTGCGCCTGACCTATAGCGCGACTTTGCGCGTGCCGGAGGGCTTGCGCCCATTGATGAGTGCGTCTCAGGGAGAGAAAGACGAGAACGGCGAATATCATTTCGATATGCCGCAACCCATCCCGTCCTACCTGATTGCCATTGCCGTCGGGGATATAAAATTCAAGGCGATTAACGACCATATCGGCGTCTATGCCGAAGAGTATATTTTGGAGGCATCCGCCGAAGAGTTTTCCGAAACTCCGCTGATGGAAGCCTCTAATGCCAAATTTTACGGCCCTTATCGTTGGGGGCGGTATGATCTTATCGTCCTGCCGCCGAGCTTTCCCTTTGGCGGCATGGAAAACCCGCGCCTCTCCTTTATGACGCCGACTTTGATTGCGGGCGATAAAAGCCTGACCAATGTCGTCGCCCATGAACTCGCTCATAGCTGGTCGGGTAATCTCGTCACCAATTCAAGCTGGCGCGATGCGTGGCTGAATGAAGGCTTTACCTCCTATGTCGAAAACCGGGTAATGGAAGATCTCTACGGCGAGCGCCGCGCCGTGATGGAGCAGGCTCTAAGCTTGAGTGACTTAAAGCGCGATATTGCCGGGGCCAAGCGGCCTGAACTGACCCAGCTTAAACTCCCGGCTGATCTCGCCCATCCCGATGACGCCTTTACGCAGGTCGCCTATGTCAAAGGGCAGTTTTTCTTGATGTTCCTCGAAGAACGGTTTGGCCGCGAGAAATTTGATGTATTCCTAAAATCTTGGTTTAATGACTATGCCTTTCAAAGCGTGACGACGGAAGATTTCATCAAATACCTCCATGACAAGTTACATGTTGATAATCCGGACGCGCTGACTAAGGCCGAGCTTCAAGAGTGGGTTTATCAACCCGGCTTGCCGGAGACAGCGAAAAACCCGCAATCGGATGCTTTTGCCATGGTCGAAGATCGTGCAGGCTATTGGCTGGACGGCAAGCAGCCTATTGTAACGCTGAAAGGCGTTGCTAAACGCTGGTCAACCCATGAATGGCTACATTTTCTCAATGGCTTACCCGAAGATCTGTCACAAGCCCAATTCGCAGAACTGGATAAGGCCTTCGGCCTGACGGGGACGCAAAATGCTGAAACCGCTTTCGCGTGGTATATGCAGGCGATCAAAGGCGGCTATGAGCCCGCATTTGCTGAGCTTGATAAGTTTCTGATGAGTGTCGGGCGCGGTAAATTCATTTACCGGCTCTACGGCGCGCTAAATGACAATGGCAAGGCCGATTGGGCGAAAGAGGTCTATGCGCGAGCAAGGCCGGGCTATCATCCCATCGCGCAGCGCCGGATTGATGATATTTTAGCGGCGGAATAGGTTGCTCTCATTTCCCTGTTCCCGGCCTTGAGCCTAGTCGCTACTCAATCAGCTTGGGTTCTCTTGGCGGTGAATATTTCGCCTCTAGAGTCCCGTCGAGATAGTCTTCGATCACTTCCAGAGTTTCTTCGAGATGATCGGTATAGAAATGGTCAGCCCCCTCGATACGGTGGGTGTAAACTTTATGGCCTTTTTGCACGCGAATATTATCAACCACGCGGTCTACATCATCCGCCGGAACAACCGGGTCTTCTGAACCATATGTCACTAAGCCCGAAGCCGGGCAGGGCGCGAGGAAAGCAAAATCATAAGTATTGGTCGGCAGGGACATGGAGATAAAACCGGCTACTTCGGGGCGGCGCATCAAAAGCTGCATGCCAATCCACGCGCCGAATGAATATCCAGAGACCCAAGTAAAAGGCGCATTCTGGTTAAAGCTTTGCATGTAGTCGAGCGCGTATGCGGCGTCTTGTAATTCGCCCTGGCCATTATCGTAACTGCCGATCGACCTGCCAACACCGCGAAAATTAAAGCGCAGAACTGAAAAGCCGCGGCGCTTATATTGTTCATACATCGCCACAGGAATACGGTGATCCATATGGCCGCCGGCTTTGGGGTGCGGGGACAGGATCAATGCGCAGGGCGCTTGCGGGTCATCGGAGGGATGATAACGGCCTTCGAGACGGCCATCCGGCCCATTAAAAATGACTTCTGGCATAAATGCCCCTTAAACAGTTTTGCGCGGCCTATTTTGTCGCATATGGCGCGCAGACTTAATCTTGACTAAATTGGTTGGAATACTTACATCGCATCCCTGATTAGCTATTTGGAGCGGCCTTTAACAAGGCTTGTCCCAAAAAGCGAGAAAAACCTTCATAGAAAGGGACGAAAGAGGTGAAATTAACGGCAAAAGGACGCTATGCGGTGATGGCCGTGGCCGATATGGCTGCGCAAGGCCAAAATGTGCGCTCCTCTCTTACCGACATTTCCCGCCGCCAAGGTATTTCGCTTGCCTTTTTAGAGCAGCTTTTCGCAAAATTACGCCGCGCTGGCCTTGTTGATAGTCACAGGGGGGCGCTGGGCGGTTATGTGCTGGCCCAATCTGCCGCCGACATGACGCTGGATAAGATTATTTTCGCCGTTGATGAAGATATCAAAGCCCATGGCTGTTCGCCGGAGACGAAAATCTCCTGCACAGGCGGATCCGATAAATGCCTGACCCATAATCTCTGGGGCGCACTAGAAGACCATATTGAGGGCTTTCTTGCCTCTGTCACGGTGCAAGATGTTATTGATGAGCGCTTGCCCGCTTTGGAGGCGGCGCAATGAGCCGCATTTATCTCGATCATAACGCCACAAGCCCCGCTCGCCCCGAAGTGATTAAAGCTTCGGCCCATGCCATGACGGTAGCTGGTAATCCGTCCGCCCAACATGGTGATGGCCGCGCCGCCAATAAGCTGATCTCGGACGCCCGCGAAGCTGTTGGCCTCGCCATGGGTGTTTGTGCGCAGGATATTATTTTTAACGGCGGCGGCACGGAGGGCGATAATACAGCCGTTCATTCAGCCGTTAAGGCAGGCTGTAAGCGCCTGCTGATTTCGGCTATGGATCATCCGGCGACGATATTGGCAGCAGAAAGCTATGACGCGGCCGTGGAGATTATACCAGCCGATGAAAACGGCGTTAGCGATATGGCGTGGCTTAAGGACAAATTATCCAATTGGGACGCGGCTGATGGACGGCCATTTGTGTCTATGGTTGCGGTCAATAGCGAGACAGGCGTTATTCAGCCTTGCGAAGAGGCAACTGACCTCGTGCATGAGGCAGGCGGGCTTATCTTGGTCGATGCCGTGCAAGCGCTTGGCAAGCTCCCAATGACTTACCTTGCGGATTACATCTCTGTTTCGGCGCATAAAATCGGCGGCCCTCAAGGCGTTGGGGCGCTCTATGTTGCGCCTAGTGCGCCTTATACGCCGCTGCTGACAGGCGGAGGGCAGGAACGCCGCCGCCGCGCCGGCACCATGAATGTTGCCGGGATAGCAGGATTTGGCGCGGCTGTGTCGGCGATGGGTGATCTGGGCCATACAGGCGCGATACGCGGCGCGATTGAGGCGGGCCTCAAAGCGATGGAAGCTGATCTCGTAATATTTGGCGAAGGCGCAGAACGCTTGCCCAATACCAGTTTCTTTGCCCTGCCCGATGCCAGTTCCATGACCCTGATGATGGCGCTTGATTTGGAAGGCATATCTGTTTCCACAGGCACGGCCTGTTCATCCGGTAAGGTCGGTGCGAGCCGCGCCATTACCGCGATGGGTCTCGGAGACAAAGCCCCAAAGGGCGCGATAAGAGTTAGCCTTGGCCATTCCAGCACAGCGGATGATGCAGAAAAGTTTTTGACTGCTTGGGCGAAGATACGCCGCAAAGCCCCTATTTTTAATACCGTTCATTCCCGCGAAGGCGGGAACCCAGTATTAACAGCCGCTTCAACTGGGTCCCCGCCTTCGCGGGGATGATTGGATTTTATAATGAGTGAAAACGTAAAAATCGCAAAAGAGTCTATCGACGAGGGCACCGTCGAGGGTGTTCGCTCGCTTGAGGCAGATAAATATAAATATGGCTTTGATAGCGATATCGAGCAGGAATTTGCGCCTAAGGGCCTGAACGAGGATATTGTCCGCTTTATCTCTGCCAAAAAGAAAGAGCCGCAATGGTTGCTCGACTGGCGGCTCGAAGCTTATGCGCGGTGGCTGACCCTCGAAGAGCCGACATGGGCGATGGTTGATTATCCCAAGATTGATTTTCAGGATGCCTATTATTACGCCGCGCCGAAATCCGATGATGACAAGCCGAAATCTTTGGATGAAATTGATCCCGAAATCCTCGCAATCTATGAAAAATTAGGCATTTCCCTAAAAGAACAAGAAGTCCTTGCGGGCGTTAAAGGTGCGCCGCGCGTCGCCGTAGATGCTGTGCTCGATAGCGTCTCTGTCGTCACGACTTTCAAGAAAGAATTGGCCGAGAAAGGCGTGATTTTCTGTTCTTTTTCCGAGGCCGTTATCGAGCACCCTGAATTGGTGCGAAAATATATGGGCTCGGTCGTTCCGCTGACGGATAATTACTACGCCACGCTCAATAATGCCGTTTTCTCGGATGGCAGCTTTGTTTACATCCCGCCGGGTGTGCGCTGCCCGATGGAACTCTCGACCTATTTCCGTATGAACGCGCAGGGCACGGGCCAGTTTGAGCGCACGCTGATTATCGCCGATAAAGGCTCTTATGTCTCCTATCTCGAAGGCTGCACCGCCCCGATGCGCGACGAAAACCAGCTCCACGCCGCGATTGTCGAAATCATTATCCACGAAGACGCCGAAGTGAAATATTCCACCGTGCAAAACTGGTGGCCGGGCGATAGCGAAGGCAAAGGTGGGGTCTATAATTTTGTTACTAAACGCGCCGATTGCCGGGGCGATAATGCGAAAGTGAGTTGGACGCAGGTCGAGACGGGCTCCGCCGTGACTTGGAAATACCCTAGCTGTATTTTGCGCGGCGATAATAGTCAGGGCGAGTTTTATTCCATCGCCATTACCAATGGTCATCAGCAAGCCGATACCGGCACCAAAATGATCCATTTGGGCAAGAATACGAAATCGCGCGTTATCTCCAAGGGCATCAGCGCGGGCAAATCCAATTCGACTTATCGCGGGCTGGTTAGCGCCCATAAAAAGGCTGTCGGCGCACGCAATTTCACGCAATGCGATAGCCTGCTCATCGGCGATCAATGCGGTGCCCATACCGTGCCTTATATCGAGAGCAATACCCCGACCGCGCAATTTGAACATGAGGCGACGACGAGCAAACTTTCCGAAGATCAACTGTTTTATTGCCGCCAGCGCGGGCTTAGCGAAGAAGATGCCGTTGCGCTATTAGTGAATGGGTTCTGCCGCGATGTGCTGCAGGAATTGCCGATGGAATTTGCCGTTGAAGCGCAGAAGCTTGTGGCGATTTCACTTGAGGGGAGTGTGGGATGATACCTGTTTTTAAATACCATTCATCCCCGCGCAGGCGGGGACCCAGTTTTAACCCCCGTTCCATCTGGGTTCCCGCCTTCGCGGGAATGATGGGGGTGTTTTTATTAAGTGCTTGCGATTCTAAGAGTATGGAAAAAGCTTCTGATATAGCCCTTATAAAATCACCAACCCCGCCAACACCTCCCAAAACCCGCACCGTCGATGACATCGACTTCGCTGCTTTTTCCAAAGACCTCGCCAAATTTACCGGGCTCAAAGAGGGCCAAGAGCGCTGGAAAGCGGTGGATGCCGTGCGGCTCTATTTCGTGCCCGAAGACGGTTCCATCATCCAGACCGCGCAATCCAGCTTCGATTTACCGGACGGTTCCGTGCGGTTGTTTAGCGCCGAAGGCCTCGCGGACGATTCGGTTAAAGCCGAAGAAATCTATCTCATATTTAGCGGCCCGAAAGACGACCAAAAACTAGCGGCCTACGGTTCGCGCATCAAATGCCACCGCGGCGAAAACACAACGAATTGGCAGAAAACACTCTGCCCATAAAAGGAAAATGAAATGACTAAGAAACCAACCCGTAAACACGTTAATACAGGCTCGGACTGGGAGACAAAATTCGGCTATTCCCGCGCGGTTGCGCAGGGAGATTTTTGTTTTGTTTCCGGCACCACCGGCACCAATTACGAAACGGGAAAAATGCCCGAGAAAGCGGCGCAGCAAGCGCGCAACGCCATCACCACAATTGACGGCGCGCTTCGCGCGTGCGGTTTCGAAATGGGCCATGTCGTGCGCGTGCAATATACCGTGTCTAGCCGAGAGGTCATCGCGCAAATCCAACCTGAGCTACAACGCGCATTTGGCGACATTAAACCCGCCGCGACACTGGTTATCGCGGACCTGATTGAAGACACTATGAAAATCGAAATCGAAGTGACAGCGTTCCGTGGGTAATACTTTTTATATCCATTCATTCCCGCGCAGGCGGGAACCCATCACCCGTTTTCTCTGCAGGTGATAGGTTTGGAGATGGGTCCCCGCCTACGCGGGGATGAACGGAGGTTTAAATGAAAAAAATAAACATAGACGAAAAGTTCGATCTCTTCTCCGAACATTGGCGGCCCAAAATCGTGGCCGAGCTTAACGGGCAGGAATTTAAGCTGGCTAAATTTCAAGGCGAATATCCGTTCCACGCGCACGAGCATGAGGACGAAATGTTCTTCTGCTGGAAAGGCGAATTCGTGCTCGATTTTGAAGATGGCGAAAGCGTGCATGTGAAAGCAGGCGAAGCCATCGTCGTGCCCAAAGGAGTAGTGCATCGCCCGCGAGCGGAAAAGGAATGCCAAGTCTTTTTAATCGAACCCAAGGGCGTAAAAAATAACGGAAGCGCCAAGGTTGATACCGTCTATGACGCCCCAATGGGGGAGTGGGTGTGATGACAAACCTCACCACATCGTCCCTCTCCCATGGGGACAGGGTGCCCGAAGGGTGGGTGAGGGGCTCCAAGCCTCTCGTTCAGAATACGACCTCGACTTATGGAACCCCTCATCCGACGCTTCGCCGTCCAAAGGACGCGTCTTCGACGACCTTCTCCCCATGGGAGAAGGTCAATGATAGAGAACCCAACTCCCTTCCGCTCACCCCGTTGAAAAACGGGGCCCATCACCCGAAATTTTGGTCTTGGAGCAAGAGCGGAAGATGGGTCCCGACTTGCGTCGGGATGAACGGAGGTGAGTGTGGTGGATAAAGAAGCCAGCCTTAAAAAACTGCTAAGGCAAAGCCACTATGCGCAAAATGAAGTTTTGAGCTGGATATCAGGCTTAGGAATGGGCTTTGGAGTATTTATGGTTCCAGGATTATTTATTGGAGTCTTAATAACCCAAAGTTCGATGTTATTTTGGGTTTTTATTTTCTTTTGCTTAGCTCTTGGATTGGGAATGTTTTTGCAGTGGTTTTTAAATAAGACAGAAAGAAAACGATTTCTTAAATTGGCTGTTGAAAGTGGAGTTTCTAAGACTGAGGCTGAAATTTTTATAAAAAAAGTTAATTGGGGTGAAGTCTTCCCAGAATATAATTGAGATTAATAATGCTAAAAATAACGAACTTATCCGCCTCCGTTGACGCAGGCACCAAGCCCATCCTCACGGATCTCTCGCTCGATATTCCTGCGGGGGAAGTCCACGCGGTTATGGGGCCTAATGGGGCTGGGAAATCGACTTTGTCTTATGTTCTGACCGGGCGGGAGGGCTATGATGTTACGGGCGGATTTGTGACTTTGGACGGCGAAGATTTGCTGTCTATGGACCCCGAAACCCGGGCCGCTAAGGGCTTGTTTCTGTCGTTCCAATATCCGCTTGCTATTCCCGGTGTGCCGACCATGACCTTCCTTAAAACTGCGCTCAATGCACAGCGCCGCGCGCGAGGGGAGTTGGAGATGGGCGCGCCGGAGTTCCTTAAGAAAGCCCGCGCTTTGGCGGCGGAGCTTAAGATGAAACCTGAAATGCTCAAACGACCGCTCAATGTCGGATTTTCCGGCGGCGAGAAAAAACGCATGGAGATTTTCCAAATGATGATGTTGGAACCAAGTTTCATTATCATGGACGAAACCGATAGCGGGCTGGATGTTGATGCCCTGCGCGTTGTTGCGGACGGCGTCAATAAGCTGCGCAGCCCTGATCGCGGCATGTTGATTATTACCCATTATCAACGCTTGCTCGATTATATCGTGCCGGATCGCGTACATGTTCTCTCCAGCGGAAAAATCGCCGCGAGCGGGGATGCAGATTTTGCCAAAAAACTGGAAGCGGAAGGTTATGATGCTTATGCTGCTTAATTTTATACGTCATTACTGCCCCTGTGGCGGTAACCCATCACCCATGGGTGAGGCTTGGAGATGGATTGCCGGGACAAGCCCGGTAATGACGGAAGGTGTTTATGCCTGATCTCAAATTAACTAAAAACCTTCCCACACGCCGGGCCGAGGCCTGGAAATGGACGGATGTTCGCGGTCGTGTGCAAGACGGCCAAGCAGGTCTGTCAGTAGCGGGCTTGCCGAAATTCACCCTGCCCGAAGGCATAAGCCTTGCCGAAACGCCGACCGATGATCTCGACACAGATAGCGCCATGGCGCGGCTCGCCCGTAACTTTGGCGGCAAGGTCTGGACGATTACCGTGCCTGACGGATTTAGCTCTGATGAGCCGCTAATTATTGACGGTCTCAATCGCGGCCATATCCGCATCCGGCTTGATATCGGCAAGGGGGCAAAGCTGTCCCTGATTGAACATCATGCGGGCGACGTTGGCGGGTTTGTCAATATCGATATGACGATCACATTAAAAGCCGGAACCGAATTAAATAGGGCCATCATCCATCACGACCCCGAAGATTGTGTGCGTATTGCAACGGCCCATATCACGGCTTGGACTGACGCTAAGATAAACCAATATGTGCTCTCATTCGGCGGCGCTTTATCCCGCCTCGAAACGCGCCTTGCCGGTATGGGCAAAAATATCAATGCTGTGCTCAATGGTGCTTATCTGCTCAGCGGTAAACGTCATTGCGATATGACCAGTTATATCGACCTTACCGTCCCCGATTGCACCATTCGCCAAGCCGTCAAGGGCGTGGTCACGGATAAAGCGCGCGGCGTCTTCCAAGGCAAATTCCATGTTCGTAAACCCGCGCAAAAGACTGATGCCGAAATGCGCCATGACGCTTTGATGCTCTCCGATACCTGCGAAATCCGGGCTAAGCCGGAGCTTGAAATCTATGCCGATGATGTTGCCTGCGCCCATGGCAATACGATTGGGCAGCTCGACGCGGAGGCTTTGTTTTACATGCGCCAACGCGGGATAGGGCTAAGAGAAGCAAGGGCACTCCTGACCCAAGCTTTTGTCGCGGATGTCTTTGACGATTTGAACGATGAAAATTTGCGGGACTCGTTGCTAGGTAAAATCCGTGAGTGGTTGAAGGAACAGGCATAGTCATGACACTTTCAAACCTCTCAATTGTGATTCTTGTCGCTGCGATTGCGTTATTTGTTGCGTCTCTAATTTCTAGGCGGGCTGGGACAAACAATGGGACAAACACCCCAACCCTTCAGCTCGTGGTGAAGGTTTTGCGTGTCGTTATTTTGGTGCTGGTTGCGTCTTATTTTTATATAAGGTTTGTAGGATGACGTCCTTCGATATCAACGATATCCGGTCGCAATTCCCGATCCTCGCGCGCGAGATTAACGGTAAGCCTTTGGCTTATCTGGACAATGCCGCCTCGGCGCAAAAACCGCAGGCTGTGATTGACGCATTGTCACATCAGATGAGCCACAGCTATGCCAATGTCCATCGCGGGCTGCACACAATGGCCAATGAGACCACCGAAGCTTATGAAGGCGCGCGGGGCAAAGTGGCGGCATTCCTCGGCGCGCCGGGGCCGGATAATATCGTCTTTACGAAGGGCGCGTCCGAAGCGCTGAACCTATGCGCTTATGGATTTGCGGGCGAGATCAAGCCGGGCGACGAGATTATTCTGACTCAGATGGAGCACCATTCCAATATCGTGCCGTGGCATTTCCTGCGCGAGCGTTACGGCGCGGTAATTAGGTTTGTACCTGTGACCGCGCAAGGCGAGCTTGACCTTAAAGCTTTTAAATCGATGTTATCACCTAAAACGAAAATCGTCTCTATCGTGCATATGTCTAATGTTCTGGGCACGATTAATCCGGTCAAAAAAATTGGCGAATGGGCGCATGCGGCGGGCGCGGTATTCATCGTCGACGGCACGCAGGCGGCGGTGCATATGCCGATTGATGTTGTCGATATTGACGCTGATTTGTTCTGCATGACAGGGCATAAATTATACGGCCCCACGGGCATAGGCGCGCTTTACGGCAAGACCGAAATATTGCAGCGCATGGCCCCCTTTAACGGCGGCGGCGAGATGATCGAAGACGTGTTTGAAGACCGCGTCACCTATGCTGACCCGCCGCATAAATTCGAGGCCGGGACGCCGCCGATTTTGCAGGCGATTGGATTAGGCGCGGCGATTGACTGGTTCACGCAATTTGACCCCGCAGAGGTGCGCCAACACGAAATGGCGGTTTATCACCATGCTTTGGACGGTTTGCGCTCTATTAATAGCTTCCGCCTTATCGGGGATGCCAAGGAAAAGGGCTCGGTGCTGGCCTTTAACCTCGAAGGGGCGCACGCTCATGACGTTGCGCAAATTCTCGATAAATACGGCATTGCCGTGCGGGCCGGACAGCATTGCACACAGCCCTTGATGGAAGCTTTCGGCATCCATTCCACGGCCCGGGCCAGCTTCGGGATATACAACACACTCGACGAAGCGGATCGCCTGATTGAAGGCGTGAAGAAGACGGCTACTTTTTTATCTTAGATGTGATACTATATAGAGATGACCATGGACGATATGACAGATAGGCAACGCCAAGCCGAAGCCACGGCTAATGCACAAATTCCCGGGCTTTCTCCGGCGAATGAAAGCGGCAGTACGGTTGTTGCGGCATCGCGCGATATTATTGACCTCTCCGGCGCGCCTATCGAAGCCCCGAGCGAGGACGAGATCGAGCGTATTACCACCGATGTCATTGGCCAGCTAAAATCCGTCTATGACCCCGAAATCCCCGTCGATGTTTATGAGCTTGGCTTGATCTACAAAGTCGAGCTTGAAGATGACCGCCTCCTCAAAATTGATATGACCCTGACAGCGCCCGGCTGCCCCGTCGCGGGCGAAATGCCGGTCTGGGTGCAGGAAGCCTGCGAAGTCGTCGCCGGCGTGCGCCGCGTTGAAGTGTCTATGACTTTTGATCCGCCCTGGACGCCCGATAGAATGAGCGACGAAGCCAGATTAGAATTGAATATGTTATGACCCTTCGAGACGCGCTTCGCGCTCCTCAGGGTGAGGAGACATAAAGTACAGCCTCATCCTGAGGCGGCACGAAGTGCCGGGACTCGAAGGACGAGGCAGAAAGATGATGATGACTGCTACTACTACAAAAACCCGCCGCCCACGCCCTAAGCTCGTCACGCTGACGGATGCCGCCGCTGGCCGCGTGCGCGAAATCCTTGAGGAACGCGGCGAAGGTTATCTGCGCGTCGGCGTCAAAAATGGCGGCTGTGCGGGTATGGAATATATGATGGATTATGTTTCCGAGATCGAAAAATTCGATGAGCTTGTCGAAGATAAAGACGTGCAAATCGTGGTCGATTCCAAAGCCGTGCTGTTCATCCTCGGCTCCGTCGTCGATTATGAAGTCGAAGTGCTGAGCTCCAGATTCACCTTCAAAAACCCAAACCAAACAGACGCCTGCGGTTGCGGCGAAAGCGTCACGATAGTGCCTGCGGCATTCTGACTCGCTCCCCCGTCCAAACTGTTCCCGGATATTGGCTTTGCCAATTCCGGGAACAGGGTTAAAGTGGAGGTTTATGACCCTCTCCGACTACAACACTTTTTGCGCCGCGCTACCCCATTCCGAACATGTTATCCAATGGGGCGGGGCGGATGTTTGGAAGGTTGGCGGTAAGCTGTTTGCGATTGCGCGGGACGATGAAGAGGGCTTCCGGGTGACCTTCAAAACCTCTGAAATTGCTTATGAAGTTCTGCGCGAAGAGCCGGGCTTGCGCCCCGCGCCCTACCTCGCCTCGCGCGGGATGAAATGGATCCAGCATTACGGCGAGCCGGGATTGGATGATGAGAACCTGCGCATGCATATCGAGGCGTCATATAAGATGGCTATTGCGCGATTGACGAAGAAGGCGCGGGCGGAACTCGGCCTTCAAGGTTCTCTATAAAAATCAAACACCACATCTACGTTCAAACTCCCCACGCCCATGGACATGTCGTATTTTGGCATTTCGTAGAGGAAATCCAGCCTTATGGTTTGTTCATCGATATCGCCGTTTCTGCGGCGGATGCCTTGGCGGCGGCCGAAATTCATAATCTGGGTTGGCACGCCGGAGAGGTCGCCGAGATCGTCTACGCCGCTGACGATTTGTATTTGCGAAGTATTGGCTCGCCGCCCAAATTCAAAGCCCTCATCATTGCCGCGCCGCTGAAAACTCGGGGTTAGCTTGATATCGCCTAGCTGTATCGTCGTGGCGAAATCGCCTGTGCTGCCTGTGATGGCGGCGAGGGCGCGCAGGGAAAACCGCGTATTGCGCGAGGTAATGAAAAAACTATGCGAATATTGCCGTCCTGACCCCGCCAGCACAATATCCGTATTTGGGTTTAGGGTAAAAGCCGCAAGGCTATCAGAGGCGTCAAGATATCCGTTGCCATCATCAAATACATTGGCGTCAATAGTGGCCCCGTCTTGCGTGATACCGAGCATGAAACTCTCATCGCTGTCAGGCTGCCAGCCAATGGTTTTGTTCAGACTGCCCGTGTGATTAGTATTCCCTGCGCGGATATAAAAATCGATCATCTGCCCGCCAATGGGGACGCAGCAGCTATTGGTGGCGAATTGCCAATTATCATAGATGTCGTAATTTTCGCCGTCATGCACGACCGCGCAGCCATAGGTGCGGCACCAGAAATCTGTATCGAGAAAACTTGCGCTGGCCTGTCCTGCGCAGAGCAGGGCGAGCGCCGTTCCCCCCCAATAACACAGAGTGCGTATGGGCCTATTCAGCGACATACTCGACAGATTTAACCGGGACGCTCGTCGTGCGGAATTTATTCTGCGGGACGAAGCTATTATTCAGATCAAAATCAATTTTGTAATTCCCGGCAGCCAGAGTTTCCGCGTCTTTCAGACTCACATTATAAATGCGTTCGCCGCCGTCCAAAACCACGGCATTGAGCGGCGTTTCGGCGACGACTGCGCCCGAGGCGTCTTTGATATAGGCATTGCCCTGAAGCCGGGCATGGGCATCGCCGCTATTTTTGATTTCCAAGGTCAGTATGGATTTATCAGCTTTGTTGATGGCGACGCTGGTCACTTCCGGCAGGCTTTGCGACGGGGTGAGGGTGAGGTAGAAGAGCGAGGCCAGCTGATAACGGTTCCACACGCCTGAGGTCTCGCCGCGCTCATTAAGTTCGGGCAACATGGTCGTTGCGAGCAGGGCGAAACGGTGATCTCCTTTATTTTCGATTTTATAGGGCGCGCTGATTTCGACGGTGATATCTTGAGATGTTTCCGGTTTTAGCGTGATGGAAGCTGGCGAAAACCGCACCCAGTCAGAGGCCGAACGCTCGGTTTCGCCGGGGGCGTCGAGCACTAATTTGCCGTTTTTATCCAGTGTCCAATCGGCAAGGCCCATGGTCAGGCTGATGGTTTTGGATTTATGCACATTGCCAATCGTGACGACTTGGCGCTGGCGATCGCCGGGCTTGATCGTCATTTCAACGGTTGAGGGCTGAACGCCGACGCCGAAGGCTTGCGCAATAGGCGTGTAAGCGAGGGCGGTTATCAGTCCCGTTGTAACCAGTGCGGAGGTAAGGAAAATTGTCGCGCGAGACAGAGCAGCCATGATAATACCTATTTATAGTTCCCAAGTTGGGCCTATTAAAGCGGCAAAGGCTTAGCGGGCGGTTAATGGCGCTGGGATTAGCAGTTTCATTTATCTGGGGTTCAGGCGGGTTTTGACCCAGAGCTAGCCTTCAATCAGCCCCGTCGTCCCGGCTGCTTTGAGCATGGCTTCTTGCAATTTCTCGAAAGCCCGGCCTTCGATTTGGCGGATACGTTCGCGCGAGACGCTGTAAATTTTGGCGAGGTCTTCGAGCGTCATCGGTTTATCGGCGAGGCGGCGCTTGGCGATGATATCGCGCTCGCGCTCATTCAGATCGGACATGGCATCGGTCAGCAAATCCATCCGCGCATCATGTTCCTGCTCGTCGCCTAACACTTCTTCTTGCGAAGCGCTGTCATCTTGCAGCCAATCCTGCCATTCGGCGCTGCCGTCTTCGCCGCCGATTGTGACGTTAAGCGAGGCATCGCCGCCGCGGCCCATGCGGCGGTTCATCGAGGTAACTTCTGTCTCTTTGACGCCGAGCTTAGTCGCGATTTTCGCGAGATGATCCGGCGTCAGGTCGCCCTCTTCAAGCGCTTTCATTTCGCCTTTCAGGCGGCGGAGATTGAAGAACAGCTTTTTCTGAGCGGCGGTAGTGCCCATTTTCACGAGGCTCCAAGAGCGCAGCACATATTCCTGAATCGCGGCGCGGATCCACCACATAGCGTAAGTCGACAGGCGAAAACCCTTATCAGGGTCAAATTTCTTAACCGCTTGCATCAGGCCGACATTGCCTTCGGAAATCACTTCCGCAATCGGCAGGCCATAGCCGCGATAGCCCATAGCGATTTTGGCCACGAGCCGTAGATGCGAGGTCACCATTTTCTCGGCGGAGGCGGAATCCTGATGCTCGACCCAGCGTTTGGCCAGCATAAATTCTTCGTCGCGCTCCAGCATCGGAAATTTGCGTACTTCCTGCAAATAGCGGTTTAAGCCCTGCTCGGGCGACAGCGCCACAGACAAGCTCATATTGCCGGAATAGCTCGCATCCGCCTTTTTGGCTTTGCTAGCGGCTTTTTTGGCCGGCAATGTTTTGGTCTTTTTAGTCATAGTGACCCTCCAGTGGATCAATATAGGGTTTTCCATTCGGGTTTTAAAGGATTCCCGCCTAAATTTTTGTCATAAGTGCAAATGGCCGGAGTTAACGGATGCTTTGCCCTGTCTTGGCCCAGTCTTTCATAAATGCTGCCAAGCCTTTATCTGTGAGCACATGATTGGCGAGATTGCGGATGACGTTTGGCGGGGCGGTCATAACGTCTGCGCCGACCAGGGCGCAGTCTTTGACGTGGTTGACGCTGCGAATGGAGGCGGCGAGGATTTCGGTCTCAAAGCCGTAATTGTCATAAATGGTGCGGATGTCTTCGATCAGTTCAATGCCGTCCAGCGTGATATCGTCGAGTCGTCCGATGAAAGGCGAGATATAGGTTGCGCCGCATTTGGCCGCGAGCAAAGCCTGATTGGCAGAGAAGCAAAGCGTGACATTGGTCGGTACGCCTTCTTTGGAGAGCGTATTGCAGGCTTTCAGCCCGTCCATGGTCAAAGGGAGCTTGACGCAGACATTTTCCGCGATTTTGCGTAAGACCCGGCCTTCTTCGATCATCTTACCGGCTTCCATGGCGACGACTTCGGCGCTGACATGGCCTTCGGTGATACTGCAAATCTCGGCAATGACTTCTTTGAAGTCGCGGCCTGATTTGGCGATGATGGAGGGGTTGGTGGTCACCCCGTCAACAAGGCCGATATCGTTAAGCTCGGCAATTTGGTCTAAATCTGCACTATCAACAAAAAACTTCATAGGGAACTCCGAAAGAGGGGGCGATTCATGTTGGGGTCTGTTATCACCGATTCATGGCTGCGCAAAACGCTCAAATCCTTTTTCCCGTCAATGTCCCGGGCGCGTTTGATTATCGCATTCCGTATGGGATGGAGATCAAGCGCGGAGATTTCGTTTTTGCGCCTATTGGCCAGCAGATGAAATTAGGCGTGGTCTTTGATATTGTCCCCGATGATGGCTCTCGCGCGCTCAAAGATGCGGCGCAGATTAAAGCGGCCAAGCCATTATCGCGCGAGATGCTGAAATTCATTGGCTGGACAGCCAATTATAATTGCGTGTCGCCGGGTTTGGTTCTGCGGATGGTGCTGCGCAGTTATAAAGCGCTCGACCCGAGCCCCGTAGTTACCCAGTTTTCGCCGAGCGGCATACTCCCCTCCAAGATGAGCCCGGCGCGGCAGGCCATACTCGATAAAGGCGGCCCGTTTCCGGCACGGGCGAGCGAGATTTCGCAGCGGGCCGGGGTGAGCGGCGGCGTTGTGCGCGGCTTTGAAGGGGCAGGCGGGTTAATAGCGCAAAGCCTGCCCGTGGACGCGCCTTTTGAAACGCCTGATGCCGGATTTGGCGGTATAAAGTTGACGGAGGCGCAGATCAGCGCCGGCCAAGACCTGGCTTTGCAAGTGGCCAAGCCGGGTTTCAATGTTAGCCTGCTTGATGGGGTAACAGGGTCGGGCAAGACCGAGGTTTATTTTGAAGCTGTCGCCGAAGCTATAAAGGAAGGCGGGCAAGCTTTAGTTTTAGTGCCTGAAATCGCGCTAACCCAAGCTGGAATGTCGCGTTTTGAGGCCCGGTTTGGCGCGCGTCCGGCAGAATGGCATTCGCAGATGGGCGAGGCTGCCCGCCGCCGGACATGGCGCGAAGTGGCGCAAGGCCGGGCGCAATTAGTCGTCGGCGCGCGTTCGGCGCTGTATCTGCCCTTTCCCAATTTACGGCTTATCGTCGTCGATGAAGAACACGACACATCCTATAAGCAAGAAGAGGGCGTCATCTATAATGCCCGCGATATGGCCGTGGTGCGGGGCAAAATCGCGCGGCATTCCGTCGTGCTGGCCTCGGCCACGCCGTCGCTGGAAAGCCTCGTTAATGCGCGAACGGGACGTTATGCTCATGTCATATTGCCTGAACGTCCCGGCGCAGTAACTTTACCTGAAATCGACCTTGTTGATTTGAAAGATCATGTGCCGGAGAAAGGTGATTTTCTCTCCGCGCCGCTGATTGAGGCCACTCAAACCGTGCTCGCCCGCAGTGAACAGGCGATGCTCTATCTCAACCGCCGGGGTTATGCGCCCCTCATCATTTGCCGCAATTGCGGCGAGAAACTGAAAAGCCCTGATACGGATAGCTGGCTGGTCGAACATAGGGCTACGGGTCGTGCTGTCTGTCACCAGACCGGGTTTTCCATGCGGATGCCCAAAGCTTGCCCGGAGTGCAAAGCCGAGGACAGCCTGACCCCTGTCGGGCCGGGGGTGGAACGTGTCGCCGAAGAAGCCGCGCGGCATTTCCCGAGTGCGAAGATCGAAATATTTTCGTCTGATACTGCTGGTAATCCCGCCGAGATCGCGGCGCGGATGAAACGGATGGAACAAGGCGAAATCGACATCCTTGTCGGCACGCAAATGGTGGTGAAAGGGCATAACTTTCCGCATTTGACTTTTGTTGGTGTGGTTGACGGCGATCTTAGTCTGGCTGGCGGCGACCCGCGCGCCGGGGAGCGCACATATCAGACTTTGGTGCAGGTCGCGGGCCGGGCCGGGCGCGCCGATAAGCCGGGCCACGCCTTGATACAAACCCATCAGCCGGAACATGAAGCGCTCGTAGCCCTAGCGGCAGGTGATAGAGAGCGGTTTATCTCGGCAGAATTGGCCTTGCGTGAGGCGCTGATGCTGCCGCCTTTTGGCAAGTTGGCGGCAGTCATTATCTCTGGCCCCGATCTCAAGAAGACGGAAGATTTGGCCAAGAAATTCGTAAAGCTAGCCCCGCGCGCGGACGGTATAGAGATATTAGGGCCAAGCGAACCGCCGATAGGGCGCTTGCGCGGCCGTTTCCGCCGCCGCCTCCTTATCCAAAGCGAGCCAAGCGTCAACCTGTCCAAATATATGCAAAGCTGGCGCGGAAAGATGAAGCTCCCCGCCAAATACAAACTGCAGATAGATATAGATCCGCAGAGTTTTATGTGACGAATTTATGTAAGGCGCGGCAAGAATATATGTGGAAATATTTCTAAGCTCTTCTATGGTAATAACATGGCTTATGAGAAACGATTATTTTGGGCAAAGATATTGGTGAGTTTTGCACTTACGGCTTATGTGTTATTGCCGCCATTGGTGGATTTTGGTGATAGCCACATTGCCTCACAGCACTGGACACCCCATGCGCGTTTGCATTTGGCGTGGACTTTATATGGGAATATCTTAGCATTGCCGATTATGCTCTGGGCGATTTGGTCGCGGCGATTATTTGGTACAGCCCGTTCCGTGCGGCTCATGGCCTATTTGGGACTCGCGTTTACCATGGGGTTTTTTATCGCGGGGGCGCTGAGCCATAAATTGAGCGCTGATTACCATGACCCGGGACATGAGCGGCTTATTTTCGGTATTGACACAAATTTGGTTATGAACGGGACAATATTGGTTTTGTTATTTGCTGGAATTTTTTTAAGCATCCGGCGCTCTGCGCCAGATCAACAAGAGCATTAAAATTTTGGGCCCGTTTGAGCCGCAATTTTGCAAAGTATAATGTGAATGCGGCACATAATATTTTGGTAGAAACGCATGCCGTAATTACGTTTCAAGCCTAGGCCAGATTGCCGCACTGTATTCAGGCTTGGCAATTCAAAATACCCATGTTAAAGCCCGCGCGAGTATGGCGGAACAAGGGCTTTCTTGTGCCGCTTTCTGCATGTTTTAACGGCTAATTTCGCAGTTAGCCAATCTTAGTTACGGACAATATAAGTGCCTGATACAGACGTCATTTCTAGTGAAGCTGCCTCCCGCTACGCCCAAGCTCTTCTTGAGTTGGCGATCGAGTCTAAGTCTTTGAAAAAGATAGAAAAAGATGTAAAAACCCTCAAAGGAGTTTTCGCAAAAAGTGATGATTTGCGCCGTATGGCAGCCAGTCCTGTATTCGCGGTTGAAGACAAAATCGCGGCGCTTACGGCTGTGGCCAAGAAGGCTAAGGTCAGCGCCTTGACGACTCAGTTCGTCGGCACTGTCGCCGGGAATCGCCGCGCGGCTGAAATTCCGGCTATGCTGGCCTCATTTGAAGAGATGGTCGCGCGCCGCAAAGGCAGCCAAACTGCCAAAGTGACTAGCGCGCAGAAATTGACCTCTGCGCAGCTCTCGGCCCTGAAATCAAATTTAAAGAAATTGCTCGGCCAAACGGTTGATGTTGAAACAAGTGTCGATCCTGACCTGCTCGGTGGCTTTATCGTGCGTATAGGGTCCCGGCTTTATGATAGTTCTCTCAAGACCAAGCTTGAGGATTTAAAAATCGCCCTAAAAGAGGTATAATTTCATGGATATACGTGCTGCGGAAATTTCCAATATTCTAAAAAAGCAAATCAAAGGCTTTGGCAAAGAAGCCAAGGTTAGCGATGTTGGCCAAGTACTCTCCGTTGGTGATGGTATTGCCCGTATTTACGGTCTGGACAATGTCCGCGCCGGCGAGATGGTCGAGTTTCCAGGCGGCATTAAAGGCATGGCGCTAAACCTTGAGTCCGACAATGTCGGCGCCGTTATCTTTGGTGATGACCGCGGCATTAAAGAAGGCGACACCGTTAAGCGCCTCGGCGAAATCGTTGACGTTCCCGTCGGCATGGGTCTTCTTGGCCGCGTTGTGAACCCTCTGGGCGAGCCGATTGACGGCAAAGGCCCTATTAAATCTTCTGAACGCCGCCGCGTGGACGTAAAAGCCCCCGGCATTATGCCGCGCAAAGGTGTGCACGAACCTGTGCAGACCGGTATTAAAGCTATTGACGCGCTGATCCCGATTGGCCGTGGCCAGCGCGAACTTATCATTGGTGACCGCCAAACCGGCAAGACGGCTGTTGCGGTTGACGCAATCTTGAACCAGAAAGCGGCTTTTGACGATAACCGCGAAAACGACAAGCTTTACTGTATTTACGTTGTGATTGGCCAGAAGCGCTCGACTGTGGCGCAGCTTGTTAAAACCCTCGAAGAAAACGGCGCGATGGAATATACCATTATTGTTGCCGCGACGGCCTCCGAGCCGGCCCCGCTTCAGTTCCTTGCGCCCTTTGCCGGTTGCGCCATGGGCGAATATTTCCGCGATAACGGCATGCACGGCCTGATTATTTATGATGATCTGTCCAAACAAGCTGTCGCTTATCGCCAAATGTCACTTCTGCTGCGCCGCCCGCCTGGCCGCGAAGCCTATCCCGGCGATGTGTTCTATCTTCACTCCAGACTTCTGGAACGCGCCGCGAAACTCAATGAGGATAATGGCGGCGGGTCTTTGACCGCCCTGCCAATTATTGAAACTCAGGGCAATGACGTGTCGGCCTTTATTCCGACCAATGTGATTTCGATTACAGATGGCCAGATTTTCCTCGAAACAGACCTCTTCTTCCAAGGTATCCGACCGGCGCTGAATGTCGGCCTTAGCGTGTCCCGTGTGGGATCCGCCGCGCAGATCAAAGCCATGAAACAGGTCGCCGGCCCGATTAAAGGCGAACTGGCGCAATACCGCGAAATGGCGGCCTTTGCGCAATTTGGCTCCGATCTTGACGCCTCTACCCAAGCGCTTCTCGCGCGTGGTGAACGCCTAACAGAGCTTTTGAAACAACCGCAATTCTCGCCGCTACAAGTGGAAGAGCAAGTCTGCGTGATCTATGCGGGTACGCGCGGCTATCTTGACGGCGTGCCTGTGAAAGCGGTTCAGAAATATGAAAAAGAGCTTCTGGCGCATCTTCATGCCGACCAAGCTTCGCTTCTGGCTGATATCGCATCTGAAAAGAAACTCTCTGATGATCTCGAAGGCCGCCTCAAAGCCGCGCTTGAAGGTTTCACCAAGAATTTCGTAGCGTAACGGCACTCGAGGAACAGGCAAATGGCCTCTTTAAAAGAGCTCCAGAACCGGATCAAAAGCGTTAAGAATACGCAGAAGATTACCAAGGCCATGCAAATGGTGGCGGCAGCGAAGCTGCGCAAAGCGCAGGAAGCTGCGGAAAAATCTCGGCCTTATTCCGAACGCATGGGCGCGATTGTCGCCAATCTTGCAGCTTCGATGAGCGGGGGCGGAGACGCGCCGCAACTCCTCGTCGGTAACGGAAAATCTGATACTGTCATGCTTGTCGTGGCCACAGCGGACCGAGGTCTCTGCGGCGGCTTTAACACCAATATCGTCCGTAAAGCGCGCGAGGAAATCGTGGCGCTGGAAAAAGCGGGTAAAACCGTGAAGCTCTATATCATTGGCAAAAAAGGCTATGACCAACTTAGCCGTCTTTATGATGATAAGATCGCCGAATATATCTCGCTCAAGGAAGAAAAAAAACTCCATGCCGGAATTGCGCAGGGCATTGGCTCCAAGATTACCGCCATGTTCGAGGCGGGCGAGTTTGATATTTGTAAGCTCGTCTATTCTGAATTCCAGAATGTGATGACGCAGACGGCTGTTGCTCATACGTTGATCCCGGCCAATGCAGGTCTTGGCGAAACGGATGTTGACGAGACATCTGTCCCCGATCTTGGTCTTGCAAGTTATACTTACGAGCCGGACGAGGCGGGCATTTTGCAGGTTCTCTTGCCGCGCAATATCAATACGCAGATTTTCACCGCTCTGCTTGAAAACTCTGCGGGCGAAATGGGGTCTAAAATGACCGCTATGGATAGCGCGACCCGAAATGCGGGCGATATGATCGACAAATTAACCCTTACATTTAACCGAACCCGTCAGGCGCAGATTACATCTGAACTGATCGAAATTATCTCGGGCGCGGAAGCGCTCTAAGCTAGAGGAAAAACCCATGGCTAAAACAGCAGTAAAAAAGAAAGCTCCCGCTAAAAAGGCAGTGGCTAAAAAAGCGCCCGTTAAGCGCGCCGTTAAGCGTAAAGTCTCGGCGCCCAAAGCAACAGGCCGTATCAGCCAAATCATTGGCGCGGTTGTTGACGTGGAATTTGTCGGCGATTTGCCGACTATCCTCAACGCGCTTGAAACCGATAACCAAGGCAACCGCCTTGTGCTCGAAGTGGCGCAGCATCTGGGACAAAACACAGTTCGCACCATTGCTATGGACGCGACGGAAGGTCTTGTGCGCGGCCAACCCGTGACCGATCTCGGCTCACCTATTACTGTGCCTGTCGGCCCGGCAACCCTTGGCCGTATCATGAACGTGATTGGCGAACCGGTTGACGATGCCGGCCCGATTAAAACCAAGCTTCGCGCGTCCATCCATAAAGATGCCCCGCCGCTTGTTGACCAAGCTACAGAATCTGAAGTGCTTGCCACGGGTATTAAAGTGATTGATCTGCTTTGCCCCTATGCCAAAGGCGGTAAAATCGGGCTCTTTGGCGGCGCCGGTGTTGGCAAGACCGTTTTGATTATGGAACTGATCAACAATATCGCCAAAGCTTATGGCGGTTATTCTGTTTTTGCCGGTGTTGGCGAGCGCACGCGCGAGGGTAATGACCTTTATCACGAAATGATCGAATCTAACGTCAACGAAGAAGGCGGCGGCGGTGATAGCCGGTGTTCACTCGTTTACGGCCAAATGAATGAGCCTCCCGGAGCCCGCGCGCGTGTTGCGCTAACAGGCCTGTCTCAGGCCGAATATTTCCGCGACGAAGAGGGCAAAGACGTGCTTTTCTTCGTTGATAATATCTTCCGCTTTACCCAAGCTGGTTCCGAAGTGTCCGCGCTTCTTGGCCGTATTCCTTCCGCGGTGGGCTATCAGCCGACATTGGCCACAGAAATGGGCCAGATGCAGGAACGTATTACCTCGACCAATAAAGGCTCGATTACATCTGTGCAGGCGATTTATGTGCCGGCCGATGATTTGACCGACCCGGCCCCCGCGACATCCTTTGCCCATTTGGACGCGACTACGGTTCTTAACCGGGCGATTTCCGAAAAAGGTATCTATCCTGCGGTTGACCCGCTTGATTCGACCTCGCGTATCTTGGAGCCGCGCACAGTCGGCGAAGAGCATTACCAGACCGCCCGTATGGTGCAGGAAATCTTGCAAAAGTATAAATCCTTGCAGGATATTATCGCTATTCTCGGCATGGACGAGCTGTCCGAAGAAGATAAAATGACCGTTTCGCGCGCCCGTAAAGTTGAAAAATTCCTATCCCAGCCTTTCCATGTGGCGGAAATTTTTACAGGCTCCCCGGGACTTTTGGTCGATCTTAAGGACACAGTAAAATCATTTAAAGGCCTCTGCGAAGGCGACTATGATCACTTGCCCGAACAAGCTTTTTATATGGTTGGCGGCATTGAAGGCGTGATTGAAAAAGCGGCTAAAATGGCAGCGGAAGCAGCTTAGTCCTTCGAGACGGTCCTCATCCTGAGGAGCCGCCTGCGGCGTCTCGAAGGACGAGGACTTCCTCAGGATGAGGAAGTTAGGTTAGTAAATTATGGCAGATAAACTCACATTCTCTCTCGTCTCCCCCGAAGCGGAATTATTCTCCGGCGAGGTGGACCAAGTCGACATTCCGGGTACCGAAGGCGACTTCGGTGTTTTACCCGATCATACGCCTGTCATGGCCGCGATCCGGGCGGGCGCGATCACGGTTTATGAAGGCAGCACCGAGACACAATATTTCGTACAAGGCGGCTTTGCCGATGTTACGCCTGCGGGCTTGACTGTGCTGGCAGAAAAAGCCTCTCTCATGGCGGATGTGAATGCCGAGGGTTTGAAGGCAGATATCGAAGCGGCAACGACCGCGCTTGAGGGTCTTGAAGGCGAAGCGGCCTTGGCGGCCCAGCAAAATCTCGACGGGCTAACTGCCACACTGGCGGGCCTTTAGGCGATGACGGCGACAGTTATTGCTGTCGCCTCTGACTCCGGTCACAATTTTTCCAAACCGACATGCGAGTCTATCACCTTGATCGCAGGTATAGGCGTAGAAGGTGATGCCCACGCGGGCGTCACGGTGCAACACCTGTCCCGAATAGCCAAAACCCCTGACGAACCCAATCTGCGGCAGGTTCATCTTATCCATGCCGAGCTTTTGGATGAATTGGCAGAAAGGGATTTCAATGTTCTGCCTGGGCAAATGGGCGAGAATATTACTACGCGCGGTGTTGATTTGTTGAACTTGCCGCGCGGGACACTCTTGAATATTGGCGATACAGCCGTGATTGAAATTACAGGTCTGCGTAATCCCTGCCGGCAGATAAACGGCATTCAAGACGGGTTGATGAAAGCGGTTTTGGCCAAAGACGAAAACGGCAATCTTATCCGTAAATCCGGCGCCATGGCGATTGTGCTAACGGGCGGCATTGTGAAGGCCGGAGACGAAATCAAAATCGCCCTGCCGGAGGGCGAGCACCAGCCCTTGGAATGTGTTTAGCCGTTGAGAATACTTAAACGAATTTTGCGAATTTTCTTGGCTCTTGCGGGTCTTATATTGCTTTGCGCTTTTTATGGATTTTTCATTGAGCCTGAACGCTTGGTCACGCGCAAGGTCGTCATCACATCACCTTTATGGACGGGCGCGCCGCTAAAGATTGGCCTTGTGTCTGATGTGCATGTGGGCGGGCGCAAAGTTTACGCGCCAAAAGTCGAGCGCCTTGTTAAGCGTTTAAATGCGCTGGAGCCCGATATTATATTGTTGGCGGGAGATTATACAACAGGAACAGCCCCGATGGAGGCACGCGATAAACCCCAAATTCAAGGCATCGAAACCGGCCATGCCGCCTTGGGCGGTCTTCATGCGTCCATGGGAGTCTATGCCGTTCTTGGTAATCACGACTTCCAATATGGTGCAGAACATGTGCAAACCAATTTAGAGGCGGGCGGCATACATTTCCTGGATAACCGGTCTATTGTCATAGAGGATAGGTTTTGTCTCTATGGATTGGCCGATGGTTATTTCGGACATCCGACAGCGGAAGGGTTTTTGTCCTGCCCGAAGGATATTTCTAAAATCGGGTTTAGCCATAATCCGGACAGTTTGTTTCTGCTGCCGACAGGTAGTGCTTTATTATTGGCCGGGCATACACATGGCGGGCAGGTCAATATTCCCCTTCTGGGGCGGCGCTTTGCCCCGATAAAATCCGGAAAAGAATACGCCTATGGAAAGTCATATATTGGCATCACGCCCGTTTTTGTAACCGCAGGTATTGGCCTGTCACAGATATCTGCCCGGTTTAGAACGCCGCCCGAAGTCGTTCTCGTCACGCTAAAAGGCGAAGATTAAAGAGCGGCCTCTGTTTCTGACAATTCGGGCTTAGCATTAGGTTTATAGCGGGCTTGTCGGTCAGCTTTATCTGTGATCATGCCGTAAGTCAGGAACGCAATGACGGCGAGGCTTGCAGCCATGAGGAAAGGCGCGCCGGGAACATAGGGTATAGCGGCATCGGAGAGAACATGCTGGCCGATACGCAATATATTGGATGGGAAGGTTTCCAAACCAAAGCTGGCCTTGTTATTTGTGTCCCCGAAATAATAGAACATACCGGCCATCAGAAAAGGCCCGATCATTAAGGCCAAGCCTTGCGCGGCCCCGATAGCGCCTTGTAATTCGCCTTGCTCGGACTCGGATATGCGGCTGCTCATCATATTGGTCAAAGCCGGGCCGTAGAGTCCGGCAAAGGCGGCAAAGGGGCCTGCCGCATAGATAATCCAGCCCTTATCGGCGCTGCCCAACATCGTATAGGCAATGACAGCGGAGACCATGCCGATGACGCCCGCCCAAAACAGCCCGACTTTGGGGATGATGATACGAATAAGTCCGCCTTGGACAATGATGCTGGCGACCCCGAAAGCGCCAAGAGAAATACCGACATCTCCTGTGCTCCATCCGAGCCCCTCCATGGTGGAGAAAGTATAGGTTGTCGGGTAAACTGTATGTGCCATCCCCAATAGGAAGAGGATAAAAATCAGGCTTTTAACACCTTTAATCCGTCCCAAAGAGGCCAGCGAACCAAAGGGATTGGAGCGCTTCCAGCTAAAGGCGCGGCGCTTATCCTTGGCAAGCGTTTCGGGTAAGAAAATCAGGCCGTAAACAACATTGAGCAACGAAATAATCCCCGCCGCAATAAAGGGCACGCGCGGGCCATATTCACCGAGCAGCCCGCCGACGACAGGGCCAAGCATAAATCCAACCCCGAAAGCCGCGCCGACAAGGCCGAAATTCTGCGCGCGGGTTTCCGGCGGGCTGATATCGGCGATATAAGCATTGGCCGTAGAGAATGTCGCTCCGAAGGCTCCGGCGATTATCCTGCCGATGAAGAGAAAGGCGACGGTTGGGGCAAAGCCCATAATGAAATAATCTATGCCCAGCCCCAAAAGCGAGAGCAGCATGATAGGCCGCCGCCCGAAACGGTCTGATAAGCCGCCAACAATCGGCATACAAATGAATTGAAACAGAGCGAAGATAAAAGTCAGCCACATGCCGTAAATCACGGCCTGATTGTTGGGCAGACCTGTCAGGTCTTTGAGAAGATCCGGCAACACGGGTATCATAATGCCAAAGCCGATGGAATTTATAACCACCGTTATCAAAACAAATATCAGGGCATTCTTGTTATGAATTTTTCCAGCCATGGGACGCCCTACGCTATTTTTGGGGGCGCGAGAAGCGTTCAAATTCGCTTGCCAACCGTTCATAAACCTTGCGTTTAAAGGGCACGATTAGGGCTGGTGTCTGTGAAAGCGCCCCCCATCGCCACTCGGAAAATTCCTGCGGGCCGTGGGATTGCAAATCTATCTGCGTCTCATCGCCATGATAGCGAAAGGCAAACCATCTCTGCCGCTGTCCGCGCCAATTTTTCGTGGCTTTACGGGTCTTATATTCAGGCGGAAAATCATAATAGAGCCAGTCTTTGACCTCGCCGATAGGCGTAACCATGCCCAATGTTATGCCTGTTTCCTCGAACAGCTCCCGCGCGGCGGCCACTTCCGGTATTTCGCCGGTATCGATCCCGCCTTGCGGCATTTGCCAACAATGCGGCCCGTCCTGTCCCATGCGTTTACCGAGCCAGACTTGCCCTTTTGCATTAAACACCGCTACGCCGACAGCCGGGCGATAGCAGGATATGTCAGCCGTAGGACGGGGCATTATCGTAGCGCATAAGAAGCCGGGGCCAAGACAAGGCCTTGGCTGTCCAAAGTGCGTGTCCAATTTTTTACGGCCTCTATAGTTTCAGGATAGGCAAAACCGACACCGATCTGGCCGCCGGATGCGCGCGCAGTATCGGCCAGCCTTATGAGTTCAGACTTAATACGGGCGCTGTCCTGTACGGGGTCAATCAGGTTAAAGCCTTTGGCAAAGGGCAGACCTGCGCTTTGGGAGAGGGCGCTAAGACTGGGGGCAGTTTCGGAGCCGTCATAGATGAAGCCCAATCCTGCTTTTGCCAAACGGTCAAGAATGGGCGCGGCCGCGTCGGCGCGGGTTAAGAACAGGTCACCATTATAATTAGTGACAGCGAAATAGCCCTGCGCGCGGCTGAGCAGCCAATCGAGATTGCGGTTATTGCTACTCGTATTATGACTGGCGAGTAGGGCGCGATCTGCGCCGGGTTCAGAGGCGTCAAACACGCTGGATTCCATAGGAAGTTCGATAAGCACTTCATGGCCTTTGGCGCGGGCCTGATGAACCCAGTTTTGCAGACCTGTCGCATGGGTCGCAAAGGAGAGAGTCACATCAGCGGGAAGTTCGTTAATCGCTTTTTGCGTCAGGCTACGATTGACGCCTAAACCGCCAATAATAATGGAGATGGGTTTTTTACCGGATACAGGTATAAACGGGCGTTTATATGCGCTTACGGATTTAATGCCATTTGGCCCGATAGCCGGAATGCGGCCATAGGCGCTCATCTTACTAAGCCCGGCAAAAGGCGCAGGGGCGAGTCCGGATGAGTTGCCGTCAATCGGCGCGCCGTCTATCATAATTGTTTGCGGCCCGTTCGTAATGGGGGAGAGGATTACCTGGGGAGTAGTCGTTGCGACAGGCGGCTGCGCGGAGGGATGCACAGGATTACCCAACGCGTCTATTTTTTCTGTCGGGTTCTCATTCTCCGGCACGTCTCCGGCCAAAAGATCAGGCAGGGCCTCGCCTATGCCGTTCAGATTATCTGAAGCGGGGGGCAGCGGCAGAGGCTCTATTGCAATGGCTCCCGCGACATCTGCATCTTTGGCATTTCCGAGAAATTTGGTAGCAACAACAATGCCGCTTATGAGCAACATTAATACGCAGAGCGCCAATAAGGCATGTTTACGGCGTGAGGGTAGGGGTTGGCGATATCGCCTTTGCACGGCCTGATAAGGTTCGGTCATAGGCGCGTGTTAGGGTGATTTGCGTGGGGCGTCTATGCTCTATTACGGCAACTCATAACGCGAGGCTTGCTCGGCCATAAGCGTGCGATAGCGTGATGTTTTAAGAATATCCACGGCCTTAGAAATTTGAAAATCCTTGGTTTCAGGCCAATCTTCGGACGGATAGATGATATCCTCATACTTTTCCTCATAATCCGTATCGTCTGGATTAAGCAGAGAATTTGGTAGGCTGTCTTCGCGAAAACGCTTTTGCAGCTCGCCCGTATCTTCGCGCATGGCGACCAGAATATCGGGCATAATTCCGCGCCCCTGAATGGATTTTCCCGACGGCGTATAATAGCGCTGCGTCGTCATCCGAAGAGCGCCGCCATGTTTTAGGAGTGGAATAACGGATTGCACAGAGCCTTTGCCGAAACTGCGGCGGCCCATAACAATAGCGCGGCCGCGGTCTTGCAAAGCGCCAGCAACAATTTCTGCCGCCGAGGCCGAGCCGCTATTAACGAGGACGACAATGGGCATATTGGGATAAAGCTCGCCCGCTTCGGCATTATAACGCTGTGTATCTCCGGGTTTGCGGCCCCGCGCGGAGAGCACTTCGCCGCCGTCTAAAAACAGACTTGAGACATCAACGGACTGGTCGAGCAATCCGCCGCGATTACTGCGTAAATCAATGATGAGTCCGTTCATCTTGCCGCCAAGGGAGCTTTCGAGCGATTTTAGAGCTTTGGTTAGGTCTTTTGTGAGTTCTGTATTATTGAAGGTTTCGATGAAAACATAGCCGACGCCTTGCTCAACACGGTGGCGGACAGCGCGGCCTCTGACGACCTGACGCACAACAGTGATTTCGCGGGGCACTTTTCCGGGGCTGAGAACTGTCACCGTAATTGGGTCGCCTGCCAAACCGCGCATGCCTTCAACGGCATCATCAAGCGTTTTGCCGCGCACTTTATCGCCGTCTACCGCTGTAATATAATCACCGGCGCGAATGCCGGCAGCATAGGCCGGGCCGTCTTCGATGGCGTGGTTGACCTTGACGAGTTGGGACTCCAGCGTGACTTCAATACCGAGGCCGCCATATTCGCGTTTTTGGGCTTTGCGCTGCTTCGTATACGCTACAGGAGGCACATAGGAAGAGTGAGGATCCAAAGAGGCGAGCGCGCCGTTGAGTGCATTTTCAATCAGGGTCTTGTCATCAACCTCTTCAACATAGAGATCACGCGTGCGCGCGAAAATATCGGCAAAAAGCTCCAGTTTTTGCAGCGTCTCCGTGTTCTTTTTGGATTGCGGTTTGGCCGAGAGCGTAGGCGACCACAGGGCAAAGCCTGTGCCGAGTAACGCCAATAAGGCGGTTTTTTTGATCACAGGGACAGGGCGTAGATTTTTAAACGCCATTGACTATTCCTAACCGGCTGCTTCGGCCAATAATTTTGGGTAGGCCCCGTCTTTCAGGATTTCGATGGCCCGTTGAAGCTGATAATCATCTTCGACTTTAAACCCTTCCGGCGGATAATCGACCACCAGTTCAGCTTTCTCTTCGGCCTCTTTCTCATTTTCAATCGCATTGGGCAGATCGGCCTCGCGCAGACCTTTACGGGCTTTACCATTATCGGGCACAGCCGCGACCGCGATATCAGGATCAATGCCTGTGCCTTGAATAGAGCGGCCTGACGGTGTGTAATAACGCTGCGTAGTCAAGCGGAGCGCGCCGTCGCGGCCCCCGCGTAGTGGTATGACGGATTGTACGGAGCCTTTGCCAAAAGATGTCATGCCGACGAGAAGTCCGCGTCCGCGGTTTTGAATAGCACCGGCCACGATTTCAGAAGCCGAGGCCGAAGCTCCGTCAATCAAAACCACAAGCGGGATGTTTTTGGCAAGCTCGCCGCGCTGGCCATTATAACGCTCGGTATCGCTGGCGAGGCGGCCGCGCGTGGAAACAATTTCGCCGCCGTCCAGAAAAGCACTGCTGACTTTGATGGATTGATCCAAAAGTCCGCCCGGATTACCGCGTAAATCAAGGACGATGCCGGGAATTCTGCCGCCAAATTCTTTTTTCAGCCCGGCAACGGCGTCTTCAAGGCCGGTATCGGCTTTTTCGTTAAATTGCGAAATCCGGATATAGCCCATGCCGTCTTTGACTTCATATTTAACGGAGGGGCGTTTGATAACTTCGCGAACCATGGTGATTTCCAGCGGGTCTTCGCCTTCGCGGGCGACGGTGATGGTGATCGGCTCGCCGGGCTTGCCGCGCATCGTGCTGACCGCTTCCGTTAGCGAGAGGCCCATAATGCTTTTGCCTTCGATTTCAGTAATATAGTCACCGGCTTTCACGCCGGCGCGCTTGGCGGGGGTATCATCAATCGGGGAGATGACTTTGACAAAGCCGTCTTCGGTGGTGACTTCCATGCCGAGGCCGCCATATTCGCCCGAGGTCGAAACTTGCAGATCGCGGTAAGCGTCCGGATTGACATAGCTGGAATGGGGGTCGAGCGATTGCAGCATGCCGTTAATGGCGTCTTCAATCAGGGCGCCGTCATCAACATTGACAACATAGTCACTGCGCACACGGGCCAGAACATCGGCAAAGAGTTCCAATTGTTGGAAGGTTTCATCATAGGAGGGGCGCTCAACCGCAATCGCCGTTTGATTGGCGCTGGAAAAGGCAAAGATCGAGACGGCTGCGACAGTGCCGATTGCGGGTAAAACATATTTCATCATATCGTCAGTCCATCCATTTTGTGCCGTTATAAGGCAGTCTTTTAATCTATCGCGGCTTTCACAGGCTTACCAGCCCAAAAACTGCGATATTACTAACTAGATGCAAACACCTTGCCGAGCCAAGGTTTAGGATCAATAGTTCCGCCATTCTTTCTGAATTCTATATACAGATTAGCTGTCCCTTGTGTCTTAAAAGGCATTAACCCTATGGGCTCGCCGGCTTTGACCATTGCGCCTGATTTGGCATAGCTATCGCCCATGCCTGTCATCAGTATAAAGTAACCTTCCCCAACATTCAAAATCACAACATTATCATAATTCTTGAACGCGCCGGAAAATTCGATGCGGCCTGCATAAGGCGCGATGACTTGCGCGCGCGAACGGGCCGAGACGGTCATGCCTTTTTCGCCGCTACCATAATTGCGGATGATTTTACCCGTCACAGGTGCCCGCATCAGGCTTTTTGCCTTGGCAAATTTGGTGGCATTTTTGGGTAGGTCGAGCGGCTTGATCTTGGGCCGACGAGCGGGTGATGAGGGCGAGCGGGGCTTCACGCGCGGCTCTATTCCGCCGATAGCGGCTTCAAAGCTCTGGATAAGATCGCGCAAAGTTTTAGCCTCGGCGGCAAGTTTGGCGACCTCGCGCAGGGTTTCTTCCTGTTCGGATGAAATGGATTTTTCCAGAGCAGCTTTCTGCTTCACCAATTTGGCGATATTCGCCCGTCTCTTGGTTAGAATTTTCTCATTCGCGGCAAGACTAGCCTGTTTTGACTCCATTTTGGCTTTAAGTGTTTCCAGTTCAGATAATGTCTTGGACAGATCATCGGCCCGGTTTTTGAGCTCTCCGCTTATCGCCGATATCATGCGGGCGGCGCGGGCGGCCTCTACCGCGTCGCCGGGGGAAGCGGCAAAAGCTGGCGGCGGGTTGTTTTCTATGCGCTGCAAAGCCGCAATCAGCTTTATGAAGGATTGGCGGTCATTTTGGACGGCTTCGGTGTTGAGTTTGAGCTTTCCTTCAAGCTGCTCTAAATCGCTTTCGAGGCGCTGCGCTTCTTTCTCGAATTTCTCTGATTCGGCGGCGGTCTTGACCAGATCGGATTTTAAGCGGGAAATATCTTTTTGGATTTTACCGCGCTTTTTGGTCAGCGCCGCTTCTTTGGCGCGGGCTTCCTGTTCGGCCCGGGTCAGGCTTTCCAGTTTATCGGGGTCAGGCGTTTGGGCGTAGGCGGCGTTCCCCCCCCAAGACAGATCCAATGACAGAATCAAAGCTAAAACAAACCACCGCATAGGCGAAACCTAAAACAAACTCAGCCGCGGTGATAGGGTGTGCCTGCAAGAATTGACAGAGAGCGGTATATTTGTTCTGCCGCCATCACGCGCACTATTTTATGCGGCCATGTTTGCGGGCCGAAAGCCCAGCGGGTTGTCCCGGCAGGGATGTCAGCAGGTTCAAATCCATCCGCGCCGCCAATTACTAAGATAAGTTGGGAGATACCGTCATCGCGCCATCCGGCGAATTGTTTAGACATTTGGCGGGAGGTAGGCGTCTTGCCGCGCTCATCAAAAATAACGAGCTTTGCGCCGGCAGGTAAATTATTCAGCAAGCTCTGTGTTTCTTGGGAACGTGATTTGGCGCTGCGCAAATCAACTTGCTGTTCTTCAACGCCAGTAAACCCCGTGCCGCGCGAGAGACCTTGGCTACGCTTGAGATAGTCATCAATCATCTCGCGTTCAGGGCCGGAGCGAATGACCCCACCTGCGCGTAGAATGATTTTCACTCGTCTGCGGGGGGCTGTTCGGCGATGCCTTGTAGGCCTTCGGGAAGCGGAACAGACCAGATTTTCTCAAGGTTATAGAAGACCCGTACTTCGGGGCGAAAGAGGTGAATAATCACGTCGCCAACATCAATCAGAACCCAGTCCAAGCCTTCAAGGCCTTCGACTCCAAGGTCTTTATGGCCGAGCTGTTTTAGCTCCCGCTGCAGATAATCCGCGAGGGCGCCGACATGGCGGTTGGAGCGGCCCGAGGACACAATCATATAATCCGCGATGGAGGATTTACCGCGAATATCAATCTCGATTGTGTCTTGGGCAGAATGTTCGTCAAGGACAGCCAGAATGGCATCTGAGAGGGCTTTGCTCTCTTTATCGTCTTTGGGTGAGGGCATACTCACTTGCGCGGCTTCGGTCAGGATAAGCTCCTATGATTCTGACATCTCGTCATTATCATGTTTAACGTGTTTTGGCCATTTTTTTACGAATGGCGGACGAAGACAGGCTATTTAACGGCGGTGTCAGGAATGTCCAGACCGGAGGCTGTAAATATTGCAGTATGTGGGAGTGCTCTTCGGGCAGTCGATCATCCTCTAACATCCGAGCTGTTTTTGAGAGACGAGGCTTTATGCCATCACCAGGCCTTGCGATAACGGCAATAGGGACACGCGCGGCAATTTCGCGCCAGTCTTTCCATTTGGGAAATTGCGCGAAATTATCCGCGCCCATCAGAAACACGAACCGCGTTTGCGGATGGCTCTTCTGCGCACGCCGGATCATATCAATGGTGTAATTTGTGCCAAAATCGCGTTCGATATGGCTGATCTCCATACGCGGCTTCAGGCCGAGGGTTTTAACCGTTTTCACGCGGCTCTCATAGCTCGGTTGTTTTGGCTTTAGCGGGTTTTGTGGACTGACCATCCACCAGATGCGGTCCAGCGCCAAGTCCCGCAATCCGCATTCCGCAACATGCATATGGCCGTTATGGGCCGGATTGAACGAGCCGCCAAATAGGCCAATGGATAAGCCTTCATAGCGGTTCAAGGCCGTATCTGCCCATTGCCTACGACGCGGTATTTATAGGTCGTCAAATGTTGCGCCCCCACGGGCCCGCGTGCATGGAGGCGGCCTGTGGCAATGCCGATTTCTGCGCCAAATCCAAATTCGCCGCCATCGGCAAATTGAGTGGACGTATTATGCATGACAATGGCGCTATCGACATCGTGCAGGAACCATGCTGCGGCCTCTTTATCGTCCGTGATGATACAATCCGTATGGCCGCTACCGTAATGCGCAATATGCGCCATCGCCTCAGTGCTATTTTCTACGATTTTAATATTCACAATGGCGTCAAGATGTTCGGTGAAATAGTCGTCTTCCGTTGCGGCTTTAATAAGAGGAGACAGACGTTGAGCGGCTTTATCGCCGCGCATTTCGCAGCCTGCCGCTTTTAATTTGTCAGCCAAAACGGGCAGGAAATCCTCTGCAATAGAACGATCTATCAGAACTGTTTCCGTCGAACCGCAAACGCCCGTGCGCCGCATTTTAGCATTTATGATGATCTCCAATGCCATGCTCACGCTGGCATCCTGATGCACATAGGTGTGACAAAGACCTTCAAGATGGGCGAGGACAGGCACGCGGGCATCGCTCTGCACGCGCGCAATCAAGCTCTTGCCGCCGCGCGGGATGATAAGATCAACACAGCCGTCCAGACCGCCCAACAGATGACCAACGGCAGCGCGGTCTGTTGTGGCGACAAGCTGAATAGAGCCGGTCGGAAGTCCTGCTTTTTCTAATCCCCGCATCAAAGCGGTATAAATGGCATGATTGGAGTTTGCGCTTTCGGAGCCGCCGCGCAGGATACAGGCATTGCCGGATTTCAGGCACAGACCGCCCGCATCCGCCGTGACATTGGGCCGACTTTCATAGATCATGCCGATAACGCCGATAGGCACGCGGACCTTGGAGAATTTGAGACCATTGGGCTGTGTCCAGCTTTCGTCTACCGAGCCGACAGGGTCGGGCAGGGCGGCTATTGAGGTCAGGCCATCTGCAATGCCGTCTATGCGGGATTGGTCGAGCTTTAAGCGGTCAAGCATCGCGGCGGACAGGCCTTTGGCCCCAGCCTTGTCCATATCTACGGCATTTGCAGCCAAGATATCAGATGCGGCTTTGCGGATTTCATCAGCCATGAGTGTGAGCGCGTGGGTTTTACGGTCGGGTGGGGCTAGGCGTAAAATAGATGCGGCTAGGCGGGCTTGCTTGCCAAGCACGGCCATATAGGCCGCGAGGTCACTATCGGGATTTAAAGCAGGGGCCGCCATATTACATCATCACCAAATTATCGCGGTGGATCAAAGCCGCGCCATTATCATAGCCGAGCGCGCCGGCTATGTCGCCCGATTTCAAGCCGAGTATTTGAGCGGCGTCGCCAGCGTCATAAGCTACAAGTCCCCTTGCGATTTCTGCTCCGGCTTGTGTTGTGATCGAAACAGAATCGCCTTTGGAAAATTGCCCCGATAATCCGGTTACGCCTGCGGCTAAGAGGCTTTTACCTTGGGTCAAGGCTTTTGCCGCGCCTGCATCCACGATCAGCGTGCCGCTGGGTTTCAATGCCCCTGCAATCCACTGATGGCGGGCCTTTTTAGGGTTGTCATGCGCCTCGAACCATGTGCAGCGCTCGCCGTGCATGAGGCGGGTGAGGGGATTATTGGCCCGGCCATCCATGATGCACATCCGGCACCCTGCCTGTGTCGCGATCTTGGCCGCCGCAAGTTTTGTCGCCATACCGCCAGCCCCGATAGCCGCTTCGGTGTTCACGCCGCCGCCCATTGCCATAATGGTGGCCGTAATCTCTGTTATATGGCCAAGATGCTCGGCAGCCTCATTTATGCGGGGATCTACCGTATAAAGCCCGTCAATATCAGAGAGTAGAATGAGCGTATCAGCGCCCAGCATTTGCGCTGTCCGCGCGGCCAAGCGGTCATTATCCCCGTAGCGGATTTCATCAGTCGCCACCGTATCGTTCTCATTGATAATTGGGACCGCGCCCAGCGAGAGGAGGGTGCCGAGCGTCGAACGCGCATTGAGCCAGCGGCGGCGATCTTCTGTGTCGTTTAAGGTCAGCAAAGCTTGGGCCGTGGTGATATTATGAGCCTCCAAAGCCCGTTCATAAGCGCGGGTGAGCAGAGATTGCCCCGCCGCTGCGCAGGCCTGTTTTTCCGCCAAAGACAGTTTTCTACCCAAAAGCCCCAACCTTGTGCGTCCTAAGGCTATAGCGCCTGACGAAACGATGATGATGTCTTTGTCATCAGATTTAAGCGCCGCAATATCTGCGCACAGGCTTGTCAGCCAGGCTTCGCGTAACCGTCCGTTTTCGGCGTCGACGAGCAAGGCTGAGCCGATTTTAACGACAATACGCCGGGCTGATATGAGAGGGTTTACGGTCGCCATCCCTCTACTTCTTCTATCTCGCCCCGCGCGATGGCCGCTTTGTGCTCGCGCTCTTCGCGGGCCGCTTCTTCCTTTTGGCGGCGTGCCAGCACATGTTGGTAAACCTCTGAAAGAACAGGTTTTAAGCCCTGATTGGCAACGCTGGAAATGATGAAAGGTTTTTGCCCGCAGGCCGCCTCTAGCTCGTCTTGCACAAGCTTAATTGTGTCGCCGTCCAAAGCGTCGCATTTGGTTAGCACGATGATTTGAGGTTTGTCTTCGATACCGCCGTCATAATCGATCAGCTCTTTGCGAATGGTTTCGTAATTGCCTATCGGATCATCTGCCGAGGCATCAACGAGATGCAGCACTGCCGCGCAGCGCTCGACATGGCCGAGGAAGCGGTGGCCTAGTCCTGCGCCTTCGCTCGCGCCTTCGATGAGGCCGGGCAGGTCGGCGAGTACAAAACGCTCTGCGGCCCCGAGTTCGACAACGCCGAGATGCGGGTGAAGAGTTGTAAAGGGATAGTCTGCTGTCTTGGGCGTAGCCGCTGTTACAGTTGATAAGAATGTCGATTTGCCGGCATTAGGTAAGCCCACCAAGCCTGCATCGGCCAGCAGCTTTAGTCTTAGCCATATCCAGCGCTCTTCGCCGTCTTCGCCGGGATTGGCCTTGCGCGGCGCTTGATTGGTGGAGGATTTAAACCGGGCATTGCCCCAGCCGCCATTGCCGCCTTTGGCGAGCAGGGCGCGCTGCCCGTCCTCAAGCAAATCAATCAGGATTTCGCCGTTTTCTGCGTCTATCACTTGGGTGCCGACGGGGACTTTGATTTCAATGTTTTCGCCTGCTGCCCCTGCGCGGTCACGGCCCATACCATGCGTGCCGGTTTTAGCTTTGAAATGTTGCTTATAGCGGTAGTCGATCAAAGTGTTGAGGCTGCGCGTCGCAATGGCCCAGACATCTCCGCCTTTGCCGCCATCTCCGCCATTGGGCCCGCCAAAGGCAATAGATTTCTCGCGCCGAAATGACACGCACCCCGCCCCGCCATTACCGGAGGCGATAAAAATCTTGGCTTGGTCGAGAAATTTCATAGCGGGCCATTCATGGCGAGTTTTTGTTCTGTGCGCAATGGTATGGCGCGTTTCGTCTTTTCTTGCGGGGCCGGAAAATCCAGCCGATAATTCAGGCTATAGGCTTTCTCAAGGCGGCCCATAGAGAAATACATCTCGGTGTTGTCCAGCAATTTGAAGCCTAGTTTTTCCATAATGCGTTGGCTCGCGGGATTATCTGCAAAGACGCCGCCAAGCAGGGTGGTTATTTTTAAGCTCTCGCGGGCCTCTGCGATCAGCGCATGACTGGCCTCGGTGACATAGCCGTTACCCCAAAAAGGCTTACCGAGCCAATAGCCGATTTCAAGCGCGGCATTTGGGCTACGCCGAAAAAGATCGGCGATACCCATAAGCTCGCCGCCGTCCTGCGTGATAGCATAGGGATAAGCGAGGTTGCGGCGTTTTTGTGCAAGCAGATGCATGACCTTGAATTCAGCCGAGAGCAGGGGGAAGGGATGCGGGAATGACCCGGTCATACGGGCGATAGCTTTGTCTCCCGCCAGCTTTGAAAAAGCAAGCGCATCCTCCAGCGTTAATTGGCGTAGGGCCAAACGCTCTGTTTTAATTTCATCTCTCATATTCGCCTCCACTTTGGCGGCAGGGAATGATTTGTCCCAATAGTGCATTTTGCGTATGAATAGGCTCAAAAAATGGGCGAAGAAAGCCCAATTTTTGAGACACTTCGGATTCAATAAACGCAAATTACACTAAAAAAGGGAAACCGGCGGACCGATTTCCCTGCTATATCTCGGTTCGCCTTTATTAAGGGGCGACCCGTATCTTGGGGTCGCTATTCTGCCGCGGCTGCCATCGGCTCTACTGAAACGAAGGTGCGCTCATTGCGTTTGGTTGTAAACGTCACGCGGCCTTCAGCTTTGGCGAAGAGTGTATGGTCTTTGCCCATGCCGACATTGGTGCCCGGGTAATATTTTGTCCCGCGCTGGCGAATAATAATGTTGCCCGGAATGACCGATTGGCCCCCGGCTTTTTTTACGCCAAGGCGGCGGCCTGCACTGTCGCGGCCGTTATTGGATGAACCACCTGCTTTTTTATGAGCCATGAGTGTCTCCTATCTATTCTTAACTACGCTTTGATGGACGTGATTTTCACGACCGTTTCATTTTGGCGATGACCGCGCTTGCGGCGATAGTTTTGGCGACGCTTCTTTTTGAAGACCAGAACTTTAGCGGCTTTGCGCTGTTCCAAAACTTCGCCTTTGACTTCCGCGCCTTTAACCAGCGGCGCGCCGACTTTAACGTCGCCGTCTTTGCCGCAGAGCAGAACTTCACCAAAAGCGACGGTTTTGCCGGCCTCTGCGTCAAGTTTTTCGACGATGATAATGTCGTCTTTGGCAACTTTATATTGCTTACCGCCTGTCTTGATGACTGCAAACATGGCTTTAATCCTTAATGCGGATCCTTTGCAAACGGGTGCAAAATGGGTCCAAAAAATAAATCAAGGCCGCTTCGAGATAAGACTCAGCGGCCAATTCGTGGCTCTATATACAGGCGCCCCGCTTAGTGTCAACGCGGTTTTGCGCATTCATACGGCTTGTTACAGGCCAAAAGAAAAGCCCCGCTCAAGAGCGGGGCTCGTCAATTCTTATAGGCTTGGCTTAGCCGCGAGGCTTAACCCGGCCGATGATACGGCCGCCTGCATCGATGATGTTACCATTTGCGTCAACGCGCCCGATAACAACGCCGCTGGCGTTCGTGACTGAACCGTCAGCGCGAACATTGAAGCCGCCAGTTGAGATACTGCCAGTTGATGAACCGCCGCTTATGGCTGAGCCTGTGGCTCCGCCAATCACGCGTCCGGTTGAGCCGCCAACTGCGCCGCCGATAGTGCGGCCAACTGTTCCGCCGGATACGCCGCCAACTGATGTTCCAGTTAAGCCGCGCATGATGATCTGGCCTGCTGAGTTCACAACATTGCCGCTGGCGTCAACACGTCCGATGACCGTACCTGAGCCGTCACGGACAGAGCCGTCAGAGCCGATAGTGTAGCCACTTGTCGTGGTCGTCGTAGAACCGCCAACAACAGTGCCGGTTGTGTAGCCGGTTGATCCGCCAGACACTGTTCCGCCTGAAGAGAAGCCGCCAGTGGTGTAACCGGACGTGCCGGAGACCATTGAGCGCCAATCAACTCCGAGAGCTTCGACAGTGCTGAGCGTTAGGCCGCCTGTAGACAGGTTGCGGGCTTGTTGGAAACGCTCGACTGATGAGTAAGTCGCGCGGCCCAAGCGTCCGTCAATCGCGCCGCTATAATAGCCTTGCGTTTTCAGAGCCCGCTGGATGGCGGAGATAACGGTTGAGTTAGCATTCGCTTCACAGAGAATCTGACGCCATTCGGCTTTCTCAGCTGTGACCTGCGTGCGGCGCTCAATCGTGCCGTATTGTGCCGGGATGACTACTGTTTCAGTGCGCGGTGCATCGACCATGCGCTGAACTGTAATCGTCTCGTAACGAGCCGGGATGACGCGGCGCTCTGTGCGAGGCGCTCCGTCAACAACACGGCGCGTAATCGTCTTGGTCACAGCCGGGATAACGCGTTCTTGCGTTGTCGCCGGTGTTCTCACGACGCGGCGCGAGATTTGCTTCGTGACAGCCGGGATACGGCGCTCTTGCGTCGCAGCCGGTGTCTTGATGCGGCGGCGTGTTTCCGTCTTAGTGATCGCCGGGATAACGCGCTCTTGCGTTGATGCCGGTGTCCGCATGATGCGGCGAGACACAGTTTTGGTTACAGCCGGTATGACGCGTTCCTGTGTACGAGCCGGTGTCTTGACGACACGGCGGGACACAGTTTTCGTAACAGCCGGAGTTGCACGTTCGATTGTGCTAGCCGGTGTTTTGATAACGCGGCGAGACACAGTCTTAGTGATCGCCGGGATAACACGTTCTTGGGTGCGCGCCGGTGTTCTGACGACCTGACGGGCGACCGCCTTGATGACAGCCGGGATAACCCGCTCTGTTGTGGTCGCTGGTGTCCGCATGACGCGGCGCTGAACCTGCTTGCTAACAGCCGGGATGACACGCTCTTGTGTCGATGCCGGTGTCTTGACGACGCGGCGGGAGACAGTTTTCGTGACAGCCGGAACGCCGCGCTCGACAGTCCGCGCCGGTGTCTTGATGACGCGGCGTGTTTCCACCTTGGTGATGGCCGGGATCATCCGCTCTTGTGTAGCGGCCGGAGTTTTCACAACACGGCGTGTTTCCACTTTCGTGATAGCCGGGATAGTCCGCTCAGTCGTCCGAGCCGGAGTTCTCACGACGCGGCGCGAGATCTGCTTAGTGACAGCCGGGATAGTCCGCTCTTGTGTCGACGCTGGCGTCTTCACAATACGGCGGCTAACCGTTTTTGTCACAGCAGGCACTGTCCGCTCTACCGTACGAGCCGCGTTTTTGATGCGGCGGCGTGTTTCCTGCTTTGTGATGGCCGGGATTGTGCGTTCTGTTGTCGCTGACGGGGTGCGAACCACGCGGCGAGATACAGTTTTCGTCACAGCCGGAATAACCTTCTCGATAGTATGAGACGGTGTTTTCACAATGCGGCGTGTTTCCACCTTAGTGATGGCCGGGATAGTCCGCTCTTGTGTTGACGCTGGCGTCTTCACAACACGGCGGCTAACCGTTTTTGTCACAGCAGGTACTGTCCGTTCGACAGTTGACGCCGGTGTTCTGACAACGCGGCGCGTTTCCATTTTTGTCACAGCCGGGATAGTCCGTTCTGTTACAGAGGCCGGTGTTTTCACAATACGGCGGGAAACCTGCTTGGTCACAGCCGGCGTAGCCCGCTCAATGGTCCGTGCCGGTGTCTTGATGACGCGGCGCGTCTCGACCTTGGTGATAGCCGGAACAAGGCGTTCTTGCGTAGACGCTGGCGTCTTCACAATGCGGCGAGACACAGTCTTCGTAATCGCAGGAACTGTGCGTTCTTGCGTCGAGGCTGGCGTTCTGACAACGCGGCGTGTTTCGACCTTAGTGATAGCCGGGATTGTGCGCTCGCTTACCCGTGCCGGTGTCTTAACGACGCGGCGGGAAACGACCTTGGTCACAGCCGGAACAACACGTTCGACAGTTGACGCCGGTGTTCTGACAACGCGGCGTGTTTCCATCTTAGTGATAGCCGGGATCATCCGCTCTTGTGTCGCTGCTGGCGTTTTCACAATGCGGCGGGAGACCTGCTTGGTCACAGCCGGAACAACACGTTCGACAGTCCGCGCCGGTGTCTTGATGACGCGGCGTGTTTCCATCTTAGTGATAGCCGGAATGACCTTCTCGATAGTTGAGGCCGGTGTTTTGACAACGCGGCGAGAGACCTGCTTCGTAACAGCCGGGGTTGCACGCTCAAGAGTGCTGGCCGGAGTTTTGATGCGGCGGCGTGTTTCCTGCTTGGTAATGGCCGGAACAGTGCGCTCTTGAGTAGAGGCAGCTGTCTTAACCACACGGCGGGAGACTTGCTTGGTCACAGCCGGGATAGCACGTTCGATAGTCGCAGCCGGTGTTTTCACAACGCGGCGTGTTTCCAACTTGGTAATAGCCGGGATCGTGCGCTCTTGCGTACGGGCCGGTGTTTTAACGACGCGGCGAGAAACAACCTTAGTCACAGCCGGAACAACACGTTCAACAGTTGACGCCGGCGTTCTAACAACGCGGCGTGTTTCCATTTTGGTGATAGCCGGAATAACCCGCTCTTGTGTCGACGCTGGCGTCTTCACAACACGGCGGGAGACTTGCTTGGTCACAGCCGGGGTTGCACGTTCGATTGTGCTGGCCGGAGTTTTGATGACGCGGCGCGTTTCGAGCTTGGTGATAGCCGGGATTGTGCGTTCAGTGACAGATGCCGGTGTTCTCACAATACGGCGAGACACTTGCTTGGTCACAGCCGGGATGGTGCGTTCGGCAGTCGCAGCCGGCGTTTTAATAACGCGGCGTGTTTCTACCTTCGTAATAGCCGGGATCGTGCGCTCTTGCGTACGAGCCGGTGTCTTAACGACGCGGCGAGAGACAACCTTAGTCACAGCCGGCACCAGACGTTCGACAGTCGCAGCCGGTGTCTTGATGACGCGGCGTGTTTCCAACTTGGTGATGGCCGGGATCGTGCGCTCTTGTGTAGAGGCAGCACGGTCAACAACGCGGCGCGTGATTTGCTTAGTCACAGCCGGGATTGTCCGCTCTTGTGTAGAGGCAGCGTTTTTCACAACACGGCGAGTGCGTGTTTTCATGACAGCCGGAATGACCTTCTCAACAGTTGAAGCCGGAGTACGCACAACGCGTCGAGACACAGTCTTTGTCACAGCCGGGATGACCCGTTCCTGTGTCGCAGCAGGTGTCTTGATGCGGCGGCGTGTTTCCACCTTAGTGATGGCCGGGATAGTCCGCTGTTGCGTAGACGCAGCATTTTTGACAACGCGGCGCGTGATTTGTTTGGTCACAGCCGGAATTGTACGCTCTTGCGCACGAGCCGGAGTTTTCACAACGCGGCGTGTCTGTACTTTCGTGACAGCCGGAATAGTCCGCTCTGTTGTAGAAGCAGGGCGGTCAACAACACGGCGAGACATAGTTTTTGTCACAGCCGGAACAACGCGCTCAGCAGTGCGGGCCGCGTTCTTAATGCGGCGTCGTGTTTCCATTTTCGTGACAGCCGGAATGTTGCGTGATTGCGTTGTTGCCGGACGGTCAACTACGCGGCGCGTAATCGTATTTGTCACAGCCGGGATTGTGCGCTCTTGCGTACGGGCCGGAGTTTTGACGACGCGGCGAGACACAGTTTTTGTCACAGCCGGAATGCGGCGCTCAACAACTGTAGCCGCTTGGTCAACAACGCGGGTAGCGATGGAGCCCATTTGCTGGCTGTAAGAACCGCTACCGCTGCTGTAACCGCCAGAACCTGCTCCGCCGCCGCGGCGTCCGCCGCCGGCTTTGTCTGCAGAGGCAGCCGCTGAACGTGACAGTCCGTCACGGTCATCGCGGCCATCGCGATTGGCATCAACGAAACCGGAGTAAGAACCACCGGAGTAGCTTCCGCCTTCAACAACACGCGCCGCTGATTTAACAACGCGGCGTGTAAGAGTTTGGGTTTTAGCCGGAACCGGAATTTCGCGTGTCGTCGCGGCACGGTCAACAATACGTTTCGTGATTTGCTTGGTTACAGCCGGAATAGTGCGCTCAACCGTGCGGGCCGGGGATACCACGACCTGCTTGGTGATTGTCTTATATTTGGCAGGGATCAACACGCGGCAAAGGATTTCGCCGGTTTGAGACACGATAGTCTGTGTCGATTCAACCACTTGGTTGGAGATGCCGTTAAAGACGGTGAACTGACCGCGTGTGTTCGTATTGACACGGCCACCTGCGCCCAGAGAGCCTGCATTAATAGCTTGGCTGCCGGGCTTCCACTCTTCGCGGGCGGGTTCGATGAGAACGCGCTCGGAGCGAGTTTCGTATTTTGCCGGAATGACGTCGATATCAACGCGTGCAGGCTGGATCACGATGGACTCTGTGACTGTTCTATAGGTCGCCGGCACGATTTCGAGGCGTGAGCTGGCTTCCTGAACAATGATAGTCTCTGTCACAGTTTCATATGTGGCCGGAATGATGCGCAGATGATTTGCGGCATCCTGTTTGACATATGTTTGTTGTTCGGTGCGGTATTTCGCAGGAACAGCAACATATTCAACGCTTTCAGGCTGAACGACAACGGTTTCAGATACAGACCCGTAAGTGGCCGGAATAGTGACCAGCTCAGTTGAGGCTTCCTGAACGACGATGGTTTCAGTGACATTTCTGTAAGTTGCTGGGATAGCGACGAGCTCTGTGCTGGCTTCCTGAACAACAATGGCTTCCTGATAAGTTTCATATTCAGCCGGGATTGTGACATAGCTTACAGTTTGCGGTGTTACCACCACTGTATCTGTGACATTTTTATATGTCGCAGGGATCGCAACCAATTCTGTTGTCGCGTCTCTGACAACCACAGTCTCGGAAACAGTCTCGTAAGTGGCCGGGATAGTGACCAGTTCGGTTGAGGCGTCCTGAACAACAATGGTTTCAGTCACAGTTCCGTAAGTAGCCGGAATAGTGACTAAGTCTGTCGAGGCTTCCTGAACAACTACTGATTCCTGATAGGTTTCATATTGCGCAGGGATGCTGACATAATCAACGCTTTGCGGCTGAACAACAACCGTTTCGGAGACAGTTTCAAATACAGCCGGGATTGTTACCAAGCTGGTTGAGGCTTCCTGAACAACATAGGTTTCAGACACAGTCTCGTAAGTGGCCGGAATAGTGACCAGTTCGGTGGACGCGTCCTGAACCACAACAGTTTCTGTGACAGTTCTATATGTTGCAGGGATAGTGACCAGGTCTGTAGAGGCTTCTTGAACCACAACAGTTTCTGACACGGTTTCGTAAGTGGCCGGAACTGCAACGTAATCCACGGATTGCGGCGTTACCACAACAGTTTCAGAGACAGTTTCATAAGTGGCCGGGATAGTGACCAGATCGGTTGAGGCGTCCTGAACAACAACAGTCTCTGACACAGTTTCGTAAGTGGCAGGGATTGTTTGGTACGTCACAGTGGCCGGCGTTACGACGACTGTTTCAGACACAGTTTCAAACACAGGCGGGATTGTGACCAGCTCTGTTGAGGCTTCTTGAACCACTACAGTTTCGGACACTGTTTCATATGTAGCCGGAATGCCGACATATTCAACGCCGGAAGGCTGAACCACGATTGTTTCAGTCACGGTTTCGTAAGTGGCCGGGATTGTCACGAGGTCTGTTGAAGCTTCTTGAACCACAACAGCTTCTGACACGGTTTCGTAAACAGCCGGAACGCTGACATAATCAACGGATTGCGGCGTGACGACAACTGTTTCAGACACAGTTTCAAATGTGGCCGGGATTGTGACCAACTCTGTAGAGGCTTCTTGAACCACAACAGTCTCGGACACAGTTTCAAATACGGCAGGGACGCTGACATAGTCAACACCAGCGGCCTGAACCACAACGGTTTCAGTCACAGTTTCGTAAGTTGCCGGAATAGTGATGAGATCCGTTGAAGCTTCCTGAACTACAACAACATCTGTGTAGGTTTCATAGGTTGCCGGAACTGTTACATATTCAACACCAGCAGACTGAACCACAACGGTGTCTGTCACAGTTTCGTAAGTCGCCGGAATAGTGACCAGATTGGTCGAGGCTTCTTGAACCACAACAACGTCTGATACAGTTTCGTAAACAGCCGGGATAACTTCGTAAGTTACAGATTGCGGCGTTACAACAACAGTCTCAGTGACGGTTTCGAAAGTGGCCGGGATTGTGAGCAGCTCTGTTGAGGCTTCTTGAACCACAACAGTTTCAGACACGGTTTCGTAAACAGCCGGGACTGAAACATAATCCGCAGATTGCGGCGTGACGACGACAGTTTCAGACACAGTTTCGAATGTGGCTGGGATAGTGACCAGCTCTGTAGAGGCTTCCTGAACAACAACAGTTTCGGACACTGTTTCATAAACAGGCGGAATGGTTACATATTCAATCGTCGCAGGTTGTACCACAACAATGTCGCTGACGGTTTCGTAAGTCGCCGGGATTGTGATGAGGTCAGTTGAAGCTTCTTGAACCACAACAGTCTCGGATACAGTCCCATATTCAGCAGGAACAGAAACATATTCAACGCCAGCAGGTTGCACAACGACGGTGTCGGTTACAGTTTCATAAGTGGCCGGGATTGTGACCAAGTCTGTAGAGGCTTCTTGAACAACAACAGCTTCTTGAACAGTTTCGTAAACAGCAGGGACGCTGACATAGTCAACGGATTGCGGCGTAACAACAACGACGTCAGTGACGGTTTCGTAAGTCGCCGGAATTGTGATGAGGTCTGTAGAGGCCTCTTGAACCACAACAGTTTCTGATACTGTTTCATATTGCGGAGGCACCACAACATAATCGACAGATTGCGGCTGAACCACAACGGTCTCGGAAACAGTTTCAAATACAGCCGGGATCGTCACGAGCTCGGAAGAGGCTTCCTGAACAACCACAGTTTCTGTGTAGGTTTCATATTCAGCCGGAATGACAGCATAATCGACGCTGGCAGGCTGAACGACAACAACGTCAGTGACGGTCTCGTAAGTGGCCGGGATTGTGACCAGCTCTGTTGAGGCGTCCTGAACGACGACAGTTTCAGTCGCTGTGCCATATTCGGCAGGGATCGTGATAAGATCTGTTGAGGCTTCTTGAACAACAACAGTCTCGGAGACTGTTTCGTAAGTGGCCGGGATTGTGACCAGATCTGTTGAGGCTTCTTGAACCACAACAGTTTCTGATACGGTTTCGTAAGTGGCCGGAACGGTCTCATATGTTGATGAGGCCGGTGTTACGACAACGGTTTCAGATACAGTCTCAAAGGTGGCCGGGATAGTGACCAGCTCAGTCGAAGCTTCCTGAACAACAACAGTGTCAGTGACAGTCTCAAAGACAGGCGGCGATGTTAGCAGCTCTGTTGAGGCTTCCTGAACAACGACATTTTCAGTCACTGTTTCGTAAGTTGCCGGGATTGTGACCAGCTCGGTTGAGGCTTCTTGAACCACAACAGTTTCTGAGACGGTTTCATATGTTGCAGGCGCGCTGGTATAATCAACACCAGAGGGCTGTACAACGACAGTTTCCGAAACAGTTTCATAAGTGGCAGGGATTGTTAAGAGTTCTGTTGAGGCTTCTTGAACAACAACAGTGTCTGTGACGTTTTCAAATACTGGGGGTATAGTCACAAGCTCGGTTGAGGCTTCTTGAACAACAACAGTGTCAGTGTAATTTTCATAGACAGCCGGGATGGTCGTGTATGAAACGCTTTCAGGCTGCACAACAACAGTTTCTGTCACCGTTTCGTAAACAGCTGGAATAACCACAAGCTCTGTTGAGGCTTCCTGCACAACGACAGTTTCCGAAACAGTACGGAAAGACGGCGCGCCAGAGGTCGTGCCGCGGCTACCGTAAGAGACATTAACATTGCGGGCAATGACGGAACCGTTGGTTCCGACAAAGTTGCTGCCGTCAAGGCGTCCGGCGAGTGCGCCGTATCCGCCGCCTGTGCCGCGTCCGCTGGCTTCATAAACAGAGCCATCGCTGGAAACGAAGTAAGATTTACCGTTTGCGCGGAATGTTCCGCCGGCTGATCCACCTGCGCCAACGGCGACAAGCGTATAGCTTTCTTCCTGAACCATAACACGTTCAGTAACGGTTTCAAAACGACCCGGGATCTTTTTGATCTCTTCGCCGGCCTGTCGCAGAACGACTTGCTCGGTTGACGTTTGATACGTTGCCGGGACAATAACCCGAGCAAAACATTCGCCAGGTAGCGGATTGCCGGGTGGCAACTCCTGAGCGATAGTAGGTGCGGCTAGTACCGCGGCCGATACGGCCAATAATAGAGTGCGTTTCATTTCAAAAACCCCCAAACTCTTCTTTTAACAATCGCCTGCGACATGCAGACATCTCCAATGCTTAGCGAATCCTTAATGAATTTACTAGGCGTTAATTCCTTCTTAATTACTCTGGAAGGAAATTCAATGCTTAAAATGGTCATAGGCGAAAAGGTCGCCAGTAAGACGCCTTAGCGGCGTGTAACATCTCGCGATCCCCTCTCGTATCTCCATAAGCTTCAATAATTGTGACAGGTTCAGGGGCAAATTCGGCGAAAATGCGGCGAAGTTTGCCTTCTCCCCAAATATTCCACCCTTTTATTTCGCCCGTATAGCGGTTTCCGACTGTTTCAAGCTCGGTTGCAAGGATATTGTGGATATTTTGCGCCTTGCCCCAAGCCCGCAAATAAGGGGCGATTGAAGCGCTGCATATATATAGTGACTCATCAGGGTTATTTGGCGCTGCTTTTTTACTGTCCAGACAGGCCTGAGCTTGGGGACGAATCAGTTCGGGGATCACATCTGCGGCAAATTGCTCGGCCCGCGCATTTAAGGCTTCGATAGGGGCATTTTTAAAGAATCGGCGAATGACATGGGCTTTAACGGCATTGCGATCAATGATTTTGAGGCCATAAGCGATAAAAATAGGGAGCAATATAGCTATATTAAGCACCCATTTGGGCGTGCCTGCATAATAGCGCAAAAACAGTGCAAAAGTATCTGCGGTCGTAATGGTGCCGTCAAAGTCGAAAACAACGATCTCGTTTTGCGCAGCTTTGTCAGCAGACGGCATAGCGTAATCCATGAAATGACCCGACAGAATTGCCGAATGAGAGGGCGTAGTGATATGATTTGCCAGAGAACGCAAGCTCTCTCCCTTACTTATAGTTAATGCGGAGTTAGAGGTGTTTGGCTGAACGCAATATGAACGGTAAAAGTCACGGTATTATGGGGTAAAATAGCAAATTTATACCCTTAAATCTACGTGACCTTGATGTAAAATTCTGGCAAATATCAAAAACGGGATAAGATTATGGTTCTGCCTGTTTTGGAGTCTTTATGATCGATTGGACAGATATAGATCAGCATAAATTTATGGACGAAAATATAGCTGCGCCCGCACTCTTGCCGCGAATCAGTCTTGATAGCACGGCGCAGGCGAAAATTGCGGCAGAAGCGGTGGATGTTGTTCGCCGCGCCCGCAAAATATCGTCCCAAAAAGGCTTGATGGAGACGTTTCTCGAAGAATTTGGCCTGTCCAATAATGAAGGCCTTGCCTTGATGTGTCTCGCCGAATCGCTTTTGCGCGTCCCTGACGCCAAAACCGCCGATAAATTGATTGCAGAGAAAATCTCCTCAGGTGATTGGGCCGACCATAAGGGACAATCTGAGAGCTGGCTGGTCAATGCCTCGACTTGGGGACTGATGCTCACCGGAAAGGTTGTCGATGTTGAGGCGACCGCGAAATCCGACATTAGCGGGTTTATGCGCAATCTGACCAAAAAAGCGGGCGAGCCGGTCATTCGCAAAGCGATGATGCAGGCTATGCGCATCATGGGCGAGCAATTCGTTGTTGGCCGCACAATTGACGCGGCGATTGAGCGTTCCGAGAGTTTGGGGGCGAAAGACGGCCCCGCGATTTGCTCATTTGACATGCTGGGCGAGGGCGCAAGGACGGCGGCGGATGCCGAGCGTTATTTCAAAGCCTATCTTGATGCTATTAAGGCGCTGGGCGCGGCGCGCGGGGGCAGGCGCAAGGAAGAGGCGCGGCCCGAAGATATTAGCGGTATTTCTGTAAAATTATCCGCGCTGCACCCCCGTTACGAAGCGGTGCAGGAAGAGCGGATTATGGCAGAGCTTTATCCCAAAGTTCTGGCTCTCGCAGAGGCGGCTGCAGACGGTGATCTGAATTTCTGCCTCGACGCAGAGGAGGCTGACCGCCTTGTTATATCTTTGAAATTATTTGATAAATTGGCAAGAGAGCCTTCTTTAGGCGGTTGGTCTGGCCTTGGCCTAGCCGTGCAGGCTTATCAAAAGCGTAGCCCCTATGTGATTGAAAGGCTGACCGAACTTTCCCGGCAATCCGGGCGCCGCTTGATGGTGCGGTTGGTGAAAGGCGCGTATTGGGACAGCGAAATCAAACATGCGCAGGTCGAGGGCTATCCCGATTTTCCGGTCTGGACCCGTAAATCGACGACAGATATTGCCTATCTCGCCTGTGCGCGGATGCTATTGAACGCAGGCGAGGGGATTTACCCGCAATTTGCCACCCATAACGCCCATACAGTTGCGGCTGTCGAGGATATGGCCCCAGATGATGCTCAATATGAGTTTCAACGTCTTCACGGCATGGGGGAGGCCCTCTATAGCGCTGTTGCTTCCTCCCGCCCCGTGCGTATTTATGCGCCTGTCGGGGCGCATGAAGACCTTTTACCCTATCTCGTGCGGCGATTGCTCGAAAACGGCGCGAATACATCATTTGTGCACCGTTTTCTCGATGATAAAGTCTCGCCCGAAGATGTTGCGGCCTCGCCCTTTGGCGATGCTCCGCCAACGCGTCATCCTCGTATTCCAAAGCCTTCTGATTTGTTTGGGGATGAGCGGCCCAATTCTAACGGCATCGACCTCTCGCAAGACCGTGTGCGCAAGCGATTGGCGCGGCAAAATGTTAAACCCATTGCGGCGAGCCCGCTGACAACGGCGAAACTATCAAAATCGGCTGCTAGGCAAGATATGTTTTCTCCGGTTAGCGCCGAAATTATTGGCTCTGTGCGAAATACTAAGCCTAATGAAATTGAAGCGGCTGCGCAGGCCGCGCTTGCGGCTTATCCTGACTGGAACGCCAAGGGGGGTATGGCGCGCGGTAAAATCCTGCGGGCGATGGGCGATGCGCTCGAAGCTCATATGGATGAATTTATCGGGATTATGACGCGCGAGGCCGGCAAGTCTCTTGCAGATTCTATAGCAGAAGTGCGTGAGGCCGTAGATTTTTGCCGCTATTACGGCTTTGAAGCTGAACGCCAATTTAGCGGGGCTGAAATCCTGCCCGGCCCGGCGGGCGAGATCAATGAATTATCAATGTGCGGGCGCGGCGTCTTTGTTTGTATCAGCCCGTGGAATTTTCCGCTCGCCATTTTCACAGGCCAGATTGCGGCGGCTTTGGCAGCGGGCAATACGGTTCTGGCAAAACCTGCCGAGCAAACACCTTTGACCGCTTATCGCGCGGTTGAATTATTTTATAAAGCAGGCCTTCCGAAGGATGTTTTGCATCTCCTGCCGGGCGGCGCAAAGGTCGGCGCAAAAATGGTCGAGGCCCCCCATATCGCTGGTGTCTGTTTTACCGGCTCAACCGAAGTTGCGAAAATCATCAATCGATCCCTTGCCGCCAAAGATGGCCCAATTCCTATTCTTATCGCCGAGACAGGCGGGCTGAACGGGATGTTCGTGGACACTACCGCCTTGCGCGAGCAGGTCATGGATGATGTCATCAGCTCCGCTTTTAACGCCGCCGGGCAGCGCTGTTCGGCTTTGCGGATTTTGTTCCTGCCCGAAGGTACGGCAGAGCATATAATCGAAGGGCTTTCCGGCGCGATGGATGAACTTACCATCGGTAATCCGGCAAAGGCTTCGACAGATGTCGGCCCCGTTATTGACGGCGCGGCGCTATCGCAATTTCAAAATTATACCGCTAATTTACCCAAGGGAATGAGCTTGATTAAGCAAGCAGAATTACCGTCAAAGCTGCCCGATGGTTTCTTCATGCCGCCGACCCTGATCCGGGCTAAATCACTACAAGAATTTGACCGCGAAATATTTGGCCCGGTTCTACATGTCGTCACTTACAAAGACCGCGATCTGGATAAGCTGATGGCGGAATTTGCGGCCAAAGGATATGGCCTCACCCTCGGCATTCACAGCCGCCTTGAAGGCTTTGCCGAGCGGGTTTCTAGGGCCGTTCCGGCAGGCAATATTTATATCAACCGCAATGTTATTGGGGCCGTTGTTGGGGTGCAACCCTTTGGCGGGCGGGGCCTCTCCGGAACCGGGCCCAAAGCTGGCGGGCCGCATTATGTCGCGCGTTTTGCCACCGAAGTGACGCGCACAAATAACATCACAGCGCAGGGCGGCGATCCGGCTTTGCTCAATCTTGATGCATAATTTTCTTGCGCCTATGAACGAATAAGGTCAGCGCATTAAATGAGGTCATGTTATGATAATTTACCGAGCTTACTATGTTTAAAAAATATCTCTATCTCTCTGTTTTTGCAGGACTATTGCTATCGTCTTGCCAGTCTGAACCTAAGGAAGCTTATTTTCCTCACGACAGTAGTAGTCTGGCCGCAGAAGCTGAAATTGAATATGGCCGCCTGCCCAATGGTGTCCGCTATGCAGTGATGTCAAACGAGACGCCGTCTAACACGGCGTCGCTTTTGATGCGTTTTGATACGGGCTCGATTAACGAAGCCGATGATGAGCGGGGACTGGCGCATTTTTTGGAACATATGGCGTTTAACGGGTCGGAAAATATTCCTGAAGGCGAGATGGTTAAACGGCTTGAAAAATTTGGCCTGGCATTCGGCGCAGATACAAATGCCTCGACTAGTTTTGACGAAACCATTTACCAGCTTGAACTGCCAGAAGTGAATGAAGACATCCTCAATGAGACGTTGATGATTATGCGCGAGACAGCCGGTAATTTGCTCCTCGATTCCGAAGCGATTGACCGTGAGCGCGGCGTTATTTTGGCCGAAAAACGCGCCCGGATAAGCCCCGCCTATAAGGCCTCAATTGCGTCGCTGAAATTCTACCTCGACGGGTCGCTTTTTCCAAACCGGATTCCAATTGGCACAGAAGACACTATTCAATCCGTCACGCCCGAACATTTCCAAAATTTCTATCGCGGCTATTACCGCCCCGAAGAGACTTTCATCGTATTGGTCGGGGATTTCGAGACAGATTATGCCGCCGGAAAAATCTCTGAATTTTTCAGTGACTGGCAGGCTGTAGGCGAGCCTAAAACCGATGTCGAACCGGAGCCTTTGGAGAGCCGCGGCGCGGAAGCCGAATATTATGTTGATCCCGAAATTCAAACCTCAATCTCGCTGAGCGTGATGGGGCCGCCCGATCTGCGCGAAGATACAGCCAAGAACCGCAAAGACGCCTTTATCGAAAGCCTCGGCAACCGCATTCTCTCGCGCCGTTTGGCTAAAATTGCGCGCAGCGGAGAGGCTGCTTTTATTAGCGCCTCTGCGTCCAGTTCCAGTATTTATGAGGTGCGCGGCCTTTCAACATTGTCCATGAACGCTCAGCCCGAAAATTGGGCTAAGGCTTTGGCTCAGGGCGAACAGGCTTTGCGCCAAGCCTATGATTACGGTTTCTCCTCAGCAGAACTGGGTGAGCAGATTGCCAATACCCGCAAAGGTCTTCAGGTCTCTGTGCAAACATCCCCGACGCGCCGCACCCCGTCATTAGCGCGGCAAATTATGGGTAGTTTTAGCGGGGAGAGCGTTATGACGGCCCCTGCCGCAGATTTAGAACGGTTTGAAAAATATGCGGATGCGATCACGCCGCAGCATGTTTATGAAGCTTTTAAGGCGAAATGGGCCGGGCTGGAGACGCCGCAGCTTTACCTCTCGACGAATGTGGTCATTGAGAATGCTGAGCAGACTATGCTTGACGCTTTGGCGGCTAGCCGCACGGTTGAAGTGAAGCCTCTGACAATAATAGAAAAATCCAAATTTGCTTATACGGAATTCGGCGCTCCGGGAAAAATTGCCAAGCGCGAAACGATTAAAGACATTGAAATCGAAACCATTGTTTTTGAAAATAATGTCCGCCTTAACATCAAGAAAACACCCTACGAAAAAGATGTTATCTCCATCAGCGTGGCGCTTGGGGCCGGGGATTTATTTTTCCCTGCCGAGCTTCCGGGTTTTAAGTGGTTTGCGCCCAATATGCTGAGCCTTGCGGGGCTAGAGGCCCATAGCGCCGATGATATTCAGACGCTGATGGCGGGTAAAACGGTGGGCACTTCGATCAATTTCGGCCCGCGCCGCATGTATGTGGGCGGGGCGACGGTGCCGGATAATTTGGGCGATCAACTTAACCTTATGGCCGCTTACGCTACCGCGCCTGGTTACCGCGAGGAAGCCAAAACGCGTTACGATAACTACATTCAATCCTTCTATCCCACGCTGGATTCCACGCCCGGCGGTGTGGCGTCGCGTGATGTTGAACGCCTTATTCGCTCAGGTGATGACCGTTTTGGAATCCCTGCGGAGGACGATCTGATCAATATCGAGATGAGCGCGCTTAAAGATTGGCTCAACCCGCATTTGGCGAAGGGTGCCATTGAGATAGGTATTGTCGGCGATGTTGATGTTGAAACAATCATCGCTGAAGTGGCCCGCACATTTGGCGCATTGCCCAAATATGAGGCCTCTCCGGCTGTTCCTGATACAGCGGCCACAAAACTGATTTTCCCAAAAGGCTCTCCGCGTCCCGTGAAGCTGTCTCATGCAGGCGAGGCGGGGACAGCCCTGCTGCGCATCTATTGGCCCGCGCCTGACGGCACGGATGTAACTATTTCGCGCCGTATCAGTATTATTGCAGAGATTTTTCAGCTTCGTTTGACTGAAGTGATGCGCGAAGAGGAAGGCGCGAGCTATTCCCCCAGTGCGTTTTCCTATAACCCGCGCACCTATCCGGGGTACGGCTATATCGGGACCTCGCTTGAGCTTGATCCTAAAGACATTGACCGTATTAGCGGCAAAGTTGACGATATTGCGGCTGAATTCCGCGCAGGAAACTTTGACCAAGCTTTATTCGAGCGGGCGATTAAGCCAGCGCGCGAGCGCGTCGAAACCAGCCTTGAAAGTAACGGTTACTGGATGAATGTTGTCAGCGAGGCGCAAACCGATTCCGAGAGGTTGGAACGCCACCGTTCGTGGACAGAGGCGTATCAAAATATGACAGTCGAAGAGCTACAATCCCTGGCCAAGACACTTTTTGATCCCAAAACGGCTTACCGCGTTCAAATCTTACCCGAAGAGTAACGCCCTTTAAACATCGGTTGTTACCTATAATACTTGGCAAATACGTAAGATTTAACGACTTGTTTACCATGATTGCGGGGCTTTGCCCCAATTACAGACAAAATTCCCCTCTTGGCAGAGTGTCTGCAACGCTCCTCCCGAATTCGGACATGTGGGTCCGGCAAATGTGAGGATTAAACCGATGACAACATTTAAAGACGCTTTGAAGACAACAGCCGCTCGTTTCAAAACGGATAGAGCGGGCAATATGGCGATCATGTTTGCCGTTTCTGCCTTTGCTTTGATTGCGGGCATTGCTTGCGCGGTTGATGGTTCAAATGCGTATTTTGCCAAACAGCGTCTTCAGGATACTACGGACGTCATTGCTTTGATGGCGGCGCGCGGCAATCTTAAAACCCAAACTGACCTAGACCAAGCGGCGCAGGACTATTTTGACCTGCACTATCCCGGCCAACATGGAACGCGTATTGTTGTGAATAGTATTACGCGCAATGGCGACGCGGTCACAGTCAATGCGTCCAATAATATTGATACATTTTTCACAGGCATCTTTGGCTTTAGCGATATGGATGTGGGAGCCGCGTCAACCGCTATCTATTCCAACCGTAATCTGGATATCGCGCTTGTATTGGATACGACATATTCAATGAACGGCCCAAAGATGACCTCTTTGAAGAGCGCTGCGAATAATCTCGTCGATACGTTTGATGATTTTGAAAATGATAATTTGCGCGTCTCTGTCATGCCCTTTGCGCGATATGTCAATGTCGGTCTTTCGCGCCGCAATGCAGTTTGGCTTGATGTTCCGGCAGATGAAACCGGCACCTATATGAAACGCGATGTTATCTCTCAGACCAATTGCCGTGATGTGCCTCGCACGGGTTCACGCGACGGCGTTCCCACAAGCTGGACACAGCGTGTGTGCGACAATGTTTACGGCCCGGAATACCCGGCGCAGTGGACGGCGACCTGGAAGGGCTGCGTCGGGTCGCGCTTGAATCCTTGGCACGAACGCGCGGAATATGCAGGTAATGAAATCCCGGGTCTTTTATACGCACAATGCGGCACGGAAATCCTTCCGCTGACAAAAAATCTTACCACTGTGAAACAGACGATTAATGCGCTTAATGCCAATGGGGACACCTATATTCCAGCGGGGCTGGCATGGGGCTGGCGCGCGCTGCACAATGAAGAACCTTTGACGGAAGCTGCGTCTATGCCGATTGCCAATACGGATAAAGTTATGATTTTAATGACGGATGGCGAAAATTTCAGATCTAAAAATGGCATTCGCCATGATGCGAAATCCCGCGCTAATGCTGATAATGTGACGACCCGCCTGTGTGATAATATCAAAGGTGATGATATTCAGGTCTTCACAATTGCCTATGACGTGACCGATGCGCCAACAAAGAATATGCTGCGCAATTGCGCGACGAATTCAGCTAATTTCTTTGATGCTACCGACGCCAATCAGCTCAATGATGCTTTCCAAGCCATTGGCGCAAGCCTGAACCAATTACGCCTGTCGATGTAAAACAAAAGCTGATGTAAAAAGAGAGCGGTGAGCCTTAGGGCTTCATCGCTCCATTCTTTGCCTAATCAGCCACCAGATTATCACCGCGCCTACCATCTTGCCGCCGACGCTCATCACGATGTTGGGCAGGGTGAATTGCGCGTCTCTGATAAAGCTGGCCCCGTAGAGAAAAGCCGTGGTGTCTATCGGCGCGGCGATGGCGGAGGAGAGTAGCACCCGGGTCGAGAGCTTATATTTGGTGAAGGTGAACATGGCATAATCGACAAGCTCGGAAATCAGGAAGGCGCCGCCGCTGGCCAGCGCCAAAGCGCCGCCCGATGTGACATAGGTCAGGAACAGGGCCAATCCCATCGCAATCAGGATTTCATGGCCGATTTCGCGCTGAGCGAAGTCGCGCACAACGAGGACGAGGCCCGTGACAATGGTGACAGGGTTAAATGCCCATGCGGCTAAGCCCGGTAATTCCACCATAGGCGCCCAAGTGAAGCTCCAATTGATAAAAGGAATGAGCAAAATATAGACCAGCGTATATTTGAAATAGCGAAGACTGGTTTTAGCGGGAGCTTTTTCTGCGTAATTGGACATGAGGCTCTATACCTCGCGATTTTGGGCGTGTAACCCACTATCCATGTCTGCGAATCCCAAATTATCCCTGATTGTCGCTAAGTCGCGCAATGGAGTCATCGGTGTTGACGGCGATTTGCCGTGGAAACTGTCATCGGATTTGAAATTTTTCAAGGCGGCGACGATAGGCAAGCCCGTCTTGATGGGGCGGGTGACTTGGGAGAGCCTGCCTTTCCCATTGCCGGGGCGGCCCAATTTGGTTTTGACGCGCAATGCCGGATATAAAGCGCCGAAAGCAGAAGTGTTTACCGATATTCATGCCATGATTGGGCGCGGCTATGAACTCGCGGGTCTAAGCGGCGGGGACGAAATTATGCTCATTGGCGGGGCTAAGCTTTATGCCGGACTGATGAAATACTGCGGCCGCCTTTACGTGACCGAGGTTGACGCCATGATTGAGGGCGACGCGCATTTCCCGGCCATTAGGGCCGATGAATGGAAAACCGTGTCGGAAACCCCTTATCCGCAGGGAGAAAAGGATGATTATCCCTTCACCGTCAAAATCTATGAGCGCTGCTAGAAAATTTCAGCTCGTGCAATTTGCGTTTTATTGTATCCGAAGAGTCTCAAAAATTGGACGAAGAAAGCCCATTTTTTGTGACTATTCTTACGCAAAATGCACTTATAACCTTGATAATGCTCTGGCTTAGCGCCACATAGAGACAGATATATTTACGGAGACAATATGCCCGATAATAAGAGCCCTTGGGGCAATAAAGGCGGCGGCGGCAAGAAGCCGAATAATCCTTGGGGCAATCGGCCCGGAGGTCAGGGCAAACCTGACCGCGCCCGCCCGAAACCTGGTGATGCCTCACCCGATCTGGAAAATGTAATCCAAGGCTTTAAGTCGCGCGTGCGCGGCGGCGGACGCGGCGGAAAACCCAGCGGGCCACTGCAAAAATTTGGCCCTTTAGGCATGATCGCCATTATCGGCGTGCTGATGTTGCTGGTCTCTTGTTTTTACACAGTTGCGCAACAAGAAGAAGCTGTTGTCCTGCGCTTTGGTAAATATTCACGTACAACTGAATCCGGGCTTCATTTTAAAATGCCAACGCCTGTTGAGACTGTTATGAAAGTCAACGTTACCTCTGAACGCTCGGTTGGCTCTAGCAAAAACCTTGTCCTGACAGGCGATGAAAACATTGCTGATGTCGATTTCACGGTTCGCTGGAATGTCAAAGACCCAAAGAATTTCATATTTAACCTCGAAGATACACCAAGTGTTGTAGAGGATGCTGCTGACAGTGCTATTCGTGAAGTTATCGGTAAAAAGAAACTCGAATATGTTATTACCGATGGCCGCAATCCGATTGAGCTTGAGGTGAAAGCGCTTTTGCAAGATATGCTTGATGAATATTCTGCTGGAGTGACTATTACTGTTGTGCAACTCCAGCGTACAGAAGCGCCTCCCAAAGTCATTAAAGCCTTTGAAGATGTCGTGACTGCCGAGCAAGAACTTGAGCAACGCGTTAATGAGGGCCTCGCTTATCGGAATGAGAAGACAGAAAACGCGGTCGGCGAAGCCGCCGTCCTTGTTGAGTCTGCCGAAGCTTATAAGCAAGAAGTTGTTGCAGTCGCCCGCGGTGAAGCCGACCGTTTCCTCGCAGTTTACAAAGAATATAAAGCCGCGCCAAGGGTCACTCGTCAACGTATCTATCTGGAAACTATCGAGGAAGTTTACGGCCCCGCCGAAAAAATTATCATTGAAGGCAATGCGGGAAGCGGTGTGGTGCCTTACCTACCGCTGGATCAACTTAATAAGAAAAAATCTGGAGGTCAGTAAGATGAAAAATGGTATTATACCCCTAGTCGTTCTCGGCCTATTGATTATAGGCTTTTTTACCTGCACTTATACACTTAAAGAATGGGAGCAGGGGCTTGTTCTGCAATTCGGTCAATATAAGCGTGTCGAAAATGCCTGGAATAAAGGAGCTGCAGCCAATGCTGGCATGAAATTTAAGCTTCCAATTGAGAATGTCATCATTCTTGACCGCCGTAATATCGAAATCGATTTCAGTGCAGAGACGATTTATGATATAAAGCAAAAACCACTCGAAGTTGATAGCTTCATTCTTTATCGAATCGTTGACCCTGTGGCCTATTATAAAGCCCTTGGTACAAAGTCCAAAGCGACCAATTTGTTGGATGAATTGATGGATTCTTCTCTACGTGGGGTTCTTGCCCGTGTGGATAGTGAACAGATCATCTCAGGTCGCCGCGCTGAATTAATGGAAGAAATCAAAAAAGCTGCTAACCTTGTGGCTAGCGGTGAAGAATATGGCGTCGAAGTCACAGATGTACGGATCAAGAAAGCAGAACTCCCAACCAAGGTTGCGGATAGTGTTTTCGACCGAATGAATTCCGAACGAGAAAAAGAGGCCCGTCTTTACCGCGCTGAAGGTTCTAAACGCAAAAACGAAATTATTGCAGATGCTGATAAACAGGCCAAGATAATCGTAGCTACAGCCAAGGGTAAATCTCAGACTGTTCGTGGCCAAGGCGATGCAATATCGAATAAAATCTATGCTGAAGCCTATAATCAAGATCCGGAATTCTTTGCCTTTTATCGTTCTATGGAGGCCTATCGTAGAGGCCTCGGCAAAGGCACGACCTATGTGCTTTCGCCCGATAGTGATTTCCTTGGCTATCTGGATAATCAATATGGGTCGAAAAATCGCCGCTAATCTATGAGTTTTGGAGTTGTTTTATTGATCGCCCTTGGCGGCGCTCTCGCTTTAGAGGGCGCGGTCTGGGCGATTTTTCCTTCGCAAATGCGCCGCGCTTATCGCGACGCCATTGAAATGATGGATGATAAAGCCCTGCATATTGGCGGGCTTGTCTCTGTAGCGGTGGGTGTTGGGCTGATTAGCTTGGCGGTGAAATTATTTTGACGAGGCACCAATGTTATGCCCATCTCCCTTGTTCCCGGGCTTGACCCGGGACCTCCCTCAACAGAGTGCCCAAACGCGGGAGGTCCCCGCTCAAGGCGGGGAACAGGATGGGGCGGGGAACACAGGACAGCCATTTGTACCATAACGTAAATTTCACGCAATGCGCTGAAAGCGAGACTTGGCAAATCCGGTAAATTGAGTAGGGTGCAGTATGATTAAACGTCTTTCGGTCTCGCTTTTCCTCGCTGCAACTCTGTCTGCGGCCGCAATCCCGCAATATGCCGATGCCAAAGGCGTGCCGGACGGGTTTTCTGAGCTTGCCAAACGCCTGTCGCCGGCTGTGGTCAATATCTCGACGGCGCAAACTATCGAAGTCAATGTCGAAGACGTCCCCGCTTTCCCCAAAGGCTCGCCTTTGGAACGGTTTAATGATTTCTTTGGCGGACAGGCCGACCGTAATGGCCGCGTCTCTAAATCGCTTGGCTCGGGTTTTGTCATCGACAAGGACGGCTATGTCGTCACCAATAACCATGTCATTGAGGGCGCGGATCTGATTGAGGTCACATTCCCCGATGGCAATACTTATGAGGCGGAACTGATCGGGCGCGACCCGGCCACCGATATTGCGCTGCTCAAGATCGACACGGGCAAAGATATTCCTTTTGTCAATTTCGGCGATTCAGACAGCGCCGAAGTCGGTGAATGGGTGATGGCGATTGGTAACCCCTTTGGCTATTCCGGCTCTGTAGCGGCGGGGATTATCTCGGCGCGTAACCGCAATATCAGCCACGGTAATTATGATGATTTCATCCAGACCGATGTCGCCATCAATAAAGGAAACTCAGGAGGCCCGCTGTTTAATATGGAGGGCGAAGTCATCGGCGTGAACACCGCTATTCTCTCGCCCACGGGCTATTCTGTCGGGATTAGTTTCTCCGTTCCGTCCGAACTGGCCAGCTCTATTGTCGACCAATTGCGCGAATTCGGCGAAACGCGGCGCGGCTATCTTGGCGTGCGCCCGCAAAAGGTCAGCAATGCCATTGCCAAAAGCTACGGGCTGGACGAACCTTATGGCGCTTTGATTACAACAGTCGTGGCGAAATCGCCCGCTGATAAGGCCGGACTTCGCAAGGGTGATTTAATTATAGAGCTTGGCGGTAAAAAACTGGAAAGCTCGCGCCTTCTCTCGCGCCGCATTGCGGAAGCTAAAATTGACGAAGCTTTGGAAGTTACCTTCATCCGCAAGCGCAAGACAAAAACCACCAAAGTCATTATCGAGCGCCTCAAAGAACAAGTCACCGAAGAAGAAAAGGCCCGCCGCAAACAGGCCGCCGAAGATGTTGACCGCATTGCTATGGGCATAGCGGTCGAAGCGCTCACCGATGAAACCCGCAAAAAATACCGCATCGGCGATGAGGTCAAAGGTGTCCGCGTCGTCAAAGTCGAAAAACGCGCCGAAGCCAGCGGCAAGATATTATCCGGCGACATCATAGAAGAAGTCGGCTTCGAAGCGGTAACATCGCCAAAGGAATTTGAAGACGCGGTAGCAGCGGCGAAGGAGTTCGACAGCCCGGTGACGATATTGATTAATAGGGGCGGGAACTATATTTTCTATGCGCTTACGATTTAGAGCTTAGACTCCTTATTTCATTTACTGTCCCCCGCCCCCGCGCGGGGGCCCCCATCAATTAGTGTCCGGTCTTTGACGAAGGAGACCCCCGCTCAAGGCGGGGGACACAATACGGGAGGATGACTTCACTCCACAAACTCCGCCTCTTCATACCCCTGAAAATAGAGCGCTGTCCTTAAATCCGTATGCTTAATCGCGCAGTGCGCCGCTTCGGCGACTGCGGGTTTGGCGCGGTAGGCTATGCCTAGTCCTGCGGCTTTTATCATGGCGAGGTCGTTGGCGCCGTCTCCAATCGCTAGAGCGGTTTGCGGGCCGCCGATATCTGCGCTGTGGGTTTTTAGGGCTTCGCGTTTGGCTTCGCGTCCGAGGATGGGCATTCCGACAGTTCCGGCTAATGTGTTGCCGTCCTCAATCAGGGTATTGGCCTGATGCGTATCGAAGCCGCAGGCTTTAGCGACGCGGCTTGTAAAGTAAGTGAAGCCGCCCGAGACGATGACGGTTTTGGCGCCGTGGGCTTTCATGGTTTGGCACAATGTTTTGGCTCCGGCGTTCAGCGTAATGCGCTCATCAAAACAGGTCTTCAAGATGGATAAATCCAATCCTTTCAACAGGCTAACCCGCTCTATTAACGCACCTTCAAAGCCGATTTCTCCGCGCATGGTGCGTTCCGTAATCTCCGAAACTCGCGCCTTGACACCCGCGAAATCGGCAAGCTCGTCAATACATTCCTGCCCGATCAAGGTGCTGTCCATATCGCAGATCAGCAGCTTTTTGCGGCGACCTCCGACGGGTTGTACACAGACATCTGCCTTGATATCTATGGCGCGTAGGGCGTTGGCGATATCCCTTTGCGTGAGGACATGGCTGACTTCGCTTTCAAAGGCCAAGCCTTCAGACAAGATTTTGAAATTGCTTGTTTCCGGCAAAACATAGAGCGCATCTTCAAAACGGTGGGCGTGCCTTTGCGCTAGAACTATGGTGGCGATATGGGCTAGGCTGGCAGTCATGAGCAGGCTCTACATAAAATGAAACCGATTATCTGTATCGCAGGCCCAACTGCAAGCGGCAAGAGCGCATGGGCGCTGAAGCTCGCAAAATCTGTGGGCGGCGAGATTATCAATGCTGACGCGATGCAAGTCTATGCGGATTTGCAAGTGCTGTCCGCGCGGCCTAGCGAGGACGATATGGAGGGCGTGCCGCATCATCTCTTTGGCCATATTCGCGGCGATGTTCGGTATTCGACGGGGCAATGGCTACGCGAGGTTCAGCCCGTTATTTTGGACTGTCTGGCCCGCGAAGCTGTTCCGATCTTAACCGGCGGGACGGGGCTTTATTTCAAAGCGCTCATCGAAGGGCTGGCGCAAGTGCCGGAGATTGCGCCTCAGCATAGGCAAGCGGCGCAGGATATTTTGGACGAAAACGGGATTGAGGCGCTTCGCCGTGAGGCTCAAAGGCTCGACCCGGTAGCAACAGCGCGTGTGCTTGGCGATGATCCGCAGCGCCTGTTGCGCATTGTCAGTGTTGCAAAGGGAACAGGGCAGAGTCTCAGCGAGTGGCAAGCCAATACCCGGCCCATCATCCCGAAACGCTTTTGCCGCCGGGCGGTTCTCCTGCCAGACCGCGCAGAGCTTTACGCGCGGATCAATGCCCGCTTTGACAAAATGGTAGAAATAGGCGGGCTGGATGAGGCCAAAGCTGTCTTCGCCAAAGGTTGCGACCCGGCGCTACCGATGATGAAAGCCATCGGTTTGCAGCAATTTGCGCCTTATCTGAACCGGGATATGAGTCTTGAGGCGGCCATTGATATGGCCAAGCGCGATACCCGCCGATTTGCCAAGCGGCAGTTCACTTGGTTCCGAGGTCAGGCCCCGGATTGGCAAAAAATAGAGAATAATACTCAAAAAGATAAGTTTGAAGCAAATTTATCCTCAAAATTGCTTTGACATTTCACGTAAAGGCAAATATTACTAAGGGCGGCTCTAGTTGAGCCGTCATGCGCAAACTTACCTTTTGGTGCGGTGCTCCTTCGAAAAGACGGCACCGTTTTTTTTTGAAACCATTCTTGTTGCAATTTCATTTTCAAAAGCGCTGTAATCTCTATATGGCCGATTTATGAAATCATTTTGGGCCTTTTTTACACAGATGGATAAACAGGCATTGCGGGCGATTTCCGTAATGGTCTTTATGTTTGCCGTCGTGATAGCGCTTATCCTATACGGAAAGGCCTCGATGAGACTTCCTGAAAGCGAATTTCACCGCTTTTTTGGTCATATCCGCGATTCCGGTTGGGGTCTGCCTGCCACGATCCTGACGTTCGTCATTGCAGCCTTTCTCGGCGTTCCGCAATGGGCTTTAATTGCCGGTGTTGTTGTCGCCTTTGGCCCGGTTTCGGGCGGTCTCTATGCTTGGATTGCAACGATGATCTCGGCCTCTGTTGATTTCTGGCTTGGCCGCTGGATGGGGGCTGAACGTCTGCGCCGTTACGGCGGGGGTCTCGTCAACCGCATCATCGGCATTGTCCGCAAGAACGGATTGGTCACTAGCTTCGCCGTGCGCTTTGTTCCGACCGGACCATTTGTTCTGGTCAATATGGCGGCGGGCGTGTCGCGGATGAAATTTCCGGCCTTTGTGCTCGGCACGGGATTAGGCATTATTCCCAAAATTGCCCTTGTTGTTTTAATCGGGCAGGGCTTGATTTCCGGGGCGGAAGGCAAATTCGTTATGGGGGGGTTCGTCGGCCTGGCTATCGTTTTGATTGTTGTGATGATTCTCGCGCGCAAGCGATTACAGTCCGAAATTGGGTTAGAACCCAAAAAACGCAGTAAATAACCATATTTAGGCCATGATATGCTTGCTTTTTGACTTTCTAAAAAGCATTAACACTAATTAAAGCGAATCCCGTTTTTCCTGCATTTGTATTGCCGTGTCTGCGGTGCTTCTTTTGTCGGTTTGACACATAGAAAATAATTGGGCCAAATAATGCATTTTCCATTTTTCGGAAATCTATCTTCAGACATCGCGATTGACCTCGGGACGGCCAATACTTTGGTCTATGCCAAGGGCCGCGATGTGGTGCTCAATGAACCTTCTGTTGTCGCCTTCTCGCACCGCAATGGCCGCAAGGTTGTTCATGCTGTAGGTCTCGAAGCGCGCAATATGCTCGGGCGGACACCCGGCCATATTGAAGCTATCCGCCCGATGAGAGATGGCGTGATTGCCGATTTCGAAGTGGCCGAAGCCATGATTTCCCATTTTATCAAAAAGGTAAATAAAGGCCGCCGCTTTCCGCGCCCCAAAGTCGTGATCTGTGTGCCCTCCGGCGCAACAGCCGTGGAACGCCGCGCCATTCATCAATCGGCTGAGCAAGCGGGCGCGTCCAGCGTCTATCTCATTGAAGAACCTATGGCCGCCGCGCTCGGCGCAGGTCTGCCTATCCATGAGCCCTCAGGCTCTATGGTTGTCGATATTGGCGGCGGCACCACCGAAGTCGCCGTGCTGTCCCTCGACGGGATTGTTTATTCGCGGTCTGTCCGCGTCGGCGGCGACAAGATGGACGATGCGATTATCCAATATGTGCGCCGCACGACAAACTTACTACTCGGCGAGATGAGCGCAGAGCGCGTGAAAAAAGAAATCGGCTCGGCGACGATGCCGGCTGATAATGAAGGCATGACGGTTCAGATTAAAGGCCGCGACCTGATGAACGGCGTGCCGCGCGAAATCCGCGTGACCGAAGCGATGATAGCTGAGAGCCTCGCGGAACCTGTCGAACAAATCGTCGAAGCCGTGAAAATGGCGCTGGAAGCGACGCCGCCGGAACTGGCAGCAGATATCGTTGATAAAGGCATTATGCTGACAGGCGGCGGAGCATTGCTGCGTAATCTCGATACAGAACTGCGCAGCCGCACGGGCCTGCCGGTGTCGATCGCCGACGATCCGCTGTCCTGCGTTGTGCGCGGCTCAGGCGTTGTTGTCGAAAATCTGAAAAAATGGAAAAGCGTGCTGTCCAGCGGCGTTTAAAATAACCCATTAAAATAATACAAAGGAGTGTTAGGCTCATTTCATGCTTGGAAACGATCCTGATAACACCCGCGCATCCACCATTACGCTTATTGCCGCGTTTTTAATCGCCAGCTTCATCTTTGTCACCAACCGCGGAGAGGGACGGACAGTCAGCGCGGCGCAGACCGAGGTTGAAAACGGCGTTGCGCCTGTGCTCACATTGCTTTCAAAACCCTTTCGCGCTACGGAAAACATTCTGGCCTCTCTCCAAGACCGTTCTCATGCGCTGGAAGAAAACAAGGCGCTGCGGGCTGAGTTACAGCAACTGCGCGAGAAGCAGGAGCGCGCCGAAATACAGGCCATGAAATTAGCTCGGTTTGAGCAGCTCCTCAAAGCCAAGCCCGGGATTGATATTCCGGCCGAGAAAATCGTCACCCGCGCCGTTAGCGAAATCAGCGGCCCTTTCGTGCGCTCGGCCTTGATCAATGCGGGGGCGTCCAAAGGCATCAAGAAAGGCCATCCGGTGATGACGCCCGACGGGCTTTATGGCCATGTTCTGAGCACAGGGCGTAATTCATCCCGCGTCTTGCATCTGGGCGATCTCAATAGCCGCATAGCAGTTATGTCGGTGCGCAGCCAAGCGAGCGCCATATTAGCGGGAGATAATAGCGATATTCCGAGCCTGATATTTGTAAGCGGGAACGGCGATTGGCAGGACGGGGATAAGGTCATTACGTCAGGGGATGCAGGCGTATTGCCGCGCGGCTTGCCTGTCGGGGTCCTGCGTATAGACACAGCGGGGCAGAATAAGGTTGTCCTAAATGTTACGGGTAAGCCAGTTGATTGGGTTTGGGTTTACCCGTTTGTGCCCATTGCGCCGCCTGAACTCGAAGGTGAATCGGAAGATATGCCGGCCCCCGCTGCGCCGGAGGAGACGCCGTAATGGTTTATGCCTCACCCACGCCGGCGCGCTCGCGCGGACATGCCTGGCACGGCATTGTCATGATGCTGCTTTTGACGATTATCGGCGTGCTTAGCGTCAATCTCTTCGGGCGCAGCGTGTCTTTTTCTTTGCTTCCGCTTTTAGGCGTCATCCTCTGGCCGCGCGGCTCTTCGCCGGTTGCCTCTATCTTGGCTATGCTAATCTTCGGGCTTTTGCTTGATTTTTTAACTGCCGGGCCTTTGGGGCTTTGGGCTCTGGTCTATCTTATTGTGTTCGCGCTCTTTAAGCCCCATCAAAGGCTGAAACCTCACACATTTCGGACAGCGTCGCGGCAGGTCTTTGGCGGATTGATCTTGGCCCTAGTTCTGGCTTTCGGCCTCGCATGGTTTGCGAGCGGTCATCGTCCCGATCTTGTCTTGATGCTGCCGCCTCTATTGGCCGTAATCGTGCTTTTCCCTTTGATTTACGGGCTCCGGCATTTCTTCAAACAACTGCTTGGCGGCGCAGATGAGCGGGGGCTTTAGCGGTGGAGGAAGGCTTTAATGAAGGCATTTTAACCCGCCGCACTCTGATATTAGGGGCAGGGGGCGCGGGCGTATTCGGGGTGCTCGCGAGCCGTCTTTATTATCTTCAAGTCGTCAAATCCGAAGATTACCGCGCTTTGTCGGATGATAACCGTTTCAATTTTAATATCACCATGCCAGTGCGCGGGCGTATTCTGGACCGGTACGGGGAGAGCCTCGCCGTTAACCGCCCGGAGTTTCGTCTTGTCCTGATCCCTGAACGGGTCAAGGATATTGAAAAGACGCTTGACTTGGTTTCGGATGTCCTGCCGCTCAAAGACGAGACACGCAAACGTATCCGTAAGGATATTAAAGAGAATGCCAGCTTTGTCCCAATCCTGATTGAAGATCATTTAGACTGGAAAACTTTCTCGGCGCTGAATCTCAAAACCCCTGAACTTCCGGGTGTTATCCCCGAAGTCGGGGAAGGACGGTCTTATCCCAATGGCGGTATATTTACTCATACGCTGGGTTATGTCGGTCGGGCGGGGCCGGATGATGTGGCCAAAGATAAAGACCCTTTATTGTTGCAGCCGACTTTTCGGATCGGCAAGACGGGTGTCGAAAGTGCGGCAGATAAGACGCTTCGTGGGACGTCGGGTAAATTGAAAGTCGAAGTTAATGCCGTAGGCCGTATTGTGCGCGAATGGCCTGACCCTAAAGACGCCGCGCAAGACGGTAAGGATGTCTGGTTGACCATTGACGCGGAACTCCAGCTTTATGCCGCCGAACTGTATGAGGAGGATAGCGGTGGGATTGCCGTCATTGATGTAATAACCGGGGAACTCCGCACGCTGCTTTCCATGCCGAGTTATGATGGCAATCTCTTTGTTTCGGGCCTGACACAGGCGGATATGGACCGTTTGAACAGTGATGAAAAACGGCCGCAATATAATAAGGTCATTAGCGGCGGTTACCCGCCGGCTTCGACCTTTAAAATGACGGTCATGCTCGCCGGGCTCGAATCGGGTCTGATAAACCCGAATGACAAGGTCTTCTGCACCCAAAAAATTCGCGTTGGAAACCGTAATTTTCATTGCTGGAAGCCGGGCGGGCATGGGGCCATGAATATGCGGGACGGGCTGAAAAATTCCTGTGATATATATTTCTACGAAGCGGCGCAGATTATCGGGATGGATAAAATCGCCGAGATGGGGCGCAAGCTCGGCTATGGACAGGGTTTTGACATCGGAATTAGCGGCGTGAAATCCGGCATCATGCCCGACCCGGCTTGGAAACGGGCCCGGCTCGGTACGGGTTGGCGTATGGGCGATACGCTAAATGCGGGCATCGGGCAGGGTTTTGTGTTGGCAACGCCATTACAGCTTGCCGTTATGACCGCCCGTATCGCCAATGGCGCCCAAGCCCTGACCCCGACATTGATTATTGACGACGCGATGAAACAGCCGGCCGCATTGGGCATCGACCCTGCCCATCTCGCTTATGTGAAGGACGCGATGCACGCCGTTTGTCACGAACCGGGCGGGACGGCTTACCGCGCCGACCCGTTAGGTCTTGAAGTCATTGACATGGCAGGGAAAACGGGAACGGGCCAAGTGCGCAGTATTTCTGCGACGGAACGATTATCGCGTCTGCGTAAAAACAGAGAAATGCCTTGGAAGCTTCGCGACCACTCTATTTTTGTCGGCTATGCGCCTTATGACAAGCCGCGTTTTGCTGTCGGCTGTATTGTTGAACATGGCGGCTCCGGGGCCAAACGCGCGGCGAATATTACGCGGGCTGTCCTGAAAAAAGTCTTGGAGCGTGACGGGATGAGGCCCAAAACAGAAAACGAGTCTGAAAACGAGACTGCAGGAACCTCGCTATGATGCGGGCTTTTGAAAGCTCGGTCAGCTCGCGGCGCGGCTTTGCGGGCAAGCTTTACGACGTCAACTGGTTACTTCCGGCTTTGGTTGGGCTTATCGGCTTTGTCGGTGTTATTATGATTTACGCGGCCACAGACGGGGTTTGGTCACGCGGGGCGCAGCAACATCTTATCCGTATTCTTGTCGGAGGCCTATTTATGATTGGCATTGCGCTGACCGATATTCGGTTTTGGTATACGCTGGCTTATCCGGCTTATATCGGCGCCTTAGTTTTGCTGATCGGCGTGGATGTCTTCGGCGTCAGCGTTAACGGCTCGCAGCGCTGGCTGGATTTGCAGGTCATTCGCTTGCAACCTTCCGAAGTTATGAAACTCACTATCGTTCTGGCATTGGCGCGATATTATCACGATCTGCCGCGCTGGCGGGTCTCGCATATTACAGGGCTTTTAGGGGCGCTGATAATCATTAGCGTGCCGATGGTGCTTATTTTGCGGCAGCCTGATTTGGGAACTACGCTTTTATTGGCCGCGACAGGCTTTGCCATGGTCTTCCTTGCAGGGGTCAATTGGCGGGTGATTGTGTCCGCAATCATTGCCGGGTCGATCGCAATCCCGCTCTTTATCCGTTTTGGCCTGAAGGAATATCAGCGCGCGCGCATACTGACGTTTTTTGATCCGTCTCGCGATCCTTCAGGGGCCAGCTATCACATTACCCAATCCAAAATCGCATTGGGGAGCGGCGGCGTTTCCGGCAAGGGCTTTATGAACGGAACGCAGCGGCAATTTGGTTATGTTCCCGAAAACCAAACCGATTTCATCTTCACTGTCATCGGCGAGGAATTCGGCTTGGTCGGTAGTCTTGCGACCATCGGGATTTACATCACCATTATCTGCCTTTGCATCTGGCTGGCGTCGCAATGTAAGCATTATTTTTCAAAGCTTTTGATCCTCGGCCTGATGGTCACTTTCACGCTCTATATCTTTATCAATCTCGGAATGGTGATGGGGCTGCTGCCTGTTGTCGGCGTGCCGCTGCCGCTGATTTCCTATGGCGGAACGGTGATCCTGACGGTGATGGCGGGTTTCGGACTTATACTCTCTGCGCATCTACACCGGTCGAGCGAGCTTCCGCGAAGCCAGCTTTAGGACGTTTTGCAGCCATGAAATAATCCAGCGCCTCATCACTGCGCGACATGGCTATATCTAGCTGGGTTATCAGCCCGGATAGGCTATCAGGCGGCGCATTTTGTAATTGCGCGGCGATATGACTGACACGCGCGAGGCCAAGCGTTGCCGCTGCGCCTTTAATGGCATGGGCGGCGCGGCGAAGGCTGGCGAGATCATGTGCCTGTCCATTTTGCGCACAGATTTTATGGGTATGTATGTCGGCCCGTTTGGCTTGGGCCGAGCTGTAATAACTGTCAATAATATGGCCCACGGCTTGCGCAGACCCGGACGCTAAAAGCTACTCCATCATAATCGGGTTCAGTAATTCGACGCCCTTGAAATTTTGCGGATTTATCTCTAGAGGAGCCACTTCGGGGGTCGCGCTGCCTTTAAGATATCGGGTCCAGGCCTTCTCAATATCGCCGGGCATGAGAGGTTTGGTCAGGACGAGATCAAACCCGACTTGTCGGTAACGTTGCCTGTCATCAGCCGAGGAATAGGCGGTGAGGGCAAAAACAGGCGTGCCGGCATTGCGCTCGCCCGAACGCCTTAGCCGCCGTAAGGCTTTCACACCGTCCATCATCGGCATAAGTATATCCATTAAAATAAGATCAAGTTTTTGCGCCTTGCAGATTTCCAGCGCGATATGGCCATTTTGGGCGCAATAGACATTATGTCCTGCCCGTTCCAAAAGCGACCTTACGAGTAAACGGTTTGCTTCATTATCTTCGGCTAGTAGAATATCCATGGGAAAAGGCTCCTTTGCGGCGTCTCATCCCATGACAAGTAGGATTATCAGTTAAACAACTTAAAATAGTATTACAGATTTACACCTGGTTCCTATCGGATTTATCAACAGCTGCGCTTGACCCCAAGCGACAAAGTCTTAACGTGCGGCAAAATTATAAAAACAGACCTTAGGGGGTTTTCATGGCGGCACCAGGCACAGCGCAGTGGTCATCTAAATTTGCATTTATTATGGCGGCGGTCGGCTCGTCTGTCGGGCTAGGCAATCTCTGGCGCTTCTCCGCCGAGCTTGGCTCCAATGGCGGGGCGGCTTTCCTTGTCGTTTACATCGCCTGTATCTTCTTTGTAGGCATTCCGGTTTTGATGAGCGAATTTATGATTGGCCGTGCGGGCCAAGCCGCGAGTGCCGTGGGATCGCAAAACGATCTGGCTACGCGCAGCGGCGTTTCAAAAGTGTGGAGCGCAGGCGCTTGGTTTGGCATGGCGGCGTCATTTTTGATTGTCAGTTTTTACTGTGTTGTAGCCGCTTGGGTGCTCAATTACCTTGTACGCTTTCTCGGCAATTCATTCACAGGTCTTGAGCCTGATGCCATTGCGGCGAAATTCCCTGAAATGCTTGATAATCCCATGACAGTTCTGCCTTATTTTCTGATTTTCGCCGGCCTTACGAGTTGGCTCGTGGCGCGCGGCGTCAATAAAGGAATCGAAACGGCTGCAAAATTATTGATGCCGATCTTCTTTATTCTCCTGATAGGCTTGGCGCTCTACTCGATCTTTAGCGGGATGGAATCCGGCGGAACGGCTGAGGCAGTGTCCTTTATGTTCACGCCTGATTTTTCCAAAATTACGCCCGCCGTTGCGACATCTGCTTTGGGGCAGGCCTGTTTCTCCATCGGTATTGGTAACGCGATTATGATCACTTATGGCTCTTACCTGCCGCGTGATGTGAGTATTCCCAAAGCCGCTGTAGGTATTTCTGTCGTCGATACGCTCGTTGCCATTACAGCGGGCCTTGCGATCTTCCCAATCGTCTTTGCTAATAATCTCGATTTCAGTGCCGGCGCTGGTATCTTCTTCCAGACACTTCCAACGGCTCTAGCCGAATATTGGTATATCGGCGCGGCGTTTTTCTTCCTCGCTTTCTTTGCCGCGATTACATCATCCGTGTCGCTGCTTGAGCCTTCAGTCGCCTTTGTCGCCGAGAAGTTTAATATGAGCAAAGCCAAAGCGGCTTGGCTCACCGGGGGCGCAATCACGCTTGTCGGATTTGGCTCGCTGTTCTCGCCTGCCTTCTTTGACTTTATTGATACAGGTCTGGCCGGGCCAATTCTTGCGCCGCTTTCGGCATTACTGATTGTTCTGTTTACAGGCTGGCGTTTGAAAAAAGTAATTATCAGCGAAGAAATTGGCGGCGAGGGCGAAAAGCTTGGCCGTTTCATCATGATATTTGTGCGCTGGGTGGCCCCGCTCTTTATGGGATTTGTGCTCGTCATCGGGACATGGACAAAATGGATTGCGCCGTTACTGGCAGGCTCCGGGGCAGGCTGACATTACAAATAATTAAACTGTGATTCACGTCTTGTCGGGCGTAAGTCCGTGTGTAACACAGTCTTGGGGAATATTCGTTCAGCGAAAATTCATCATGTTATGCTTATATGTGGGTAAGTAACGCCTCTCTCTGGTATGGATCATCAGTGGGGGGTTCCGAACGGGAACCTATTATGAGCTTTAAGCTTGCACTTACACTTACGGCCTGTCTTTCAATGACGGCCTGCGCGACTGTTGATCTTAATCAAGTCGCCACGAAAAACCCGACCGCCAAAAGCAGCGCGGTTGAGTTTAATGTCGTTCAGCGCGCCGCTTCCAAACTTTATACCGCTTTTGCGCAAAAGGGTTTCGTCGCCAAAACATCTCGCAAGCGTATGCAATCTGCGGCGAGTATTTTGCTCAAAGGTCTGCAAGATAAAGATGTTAATTCGGATACGAACACAGGTTATGCCGCGCTGGCAATTGATGCCTCTGCCGTCCGCGCGGATATCCATATGGCGTCAGGCCATGTTAAGCAAACCACCAAGGCGGCGGAAATCTATCTCGTAATGGCGCCTGCTGACCGATCTCTGCGCAAAGAACTCGCCAGCTTGGAAAAAGCTTTGCTGGCGTCACGAGAAGCCGAGCAGGTTTTTGAAGAGGCTTTGGTGAAAACCAGCGCAAGCAAAACAGGCGCAGAACTTGCTGCATTTAATGCTTCCGTCGATGCTCTGCGCGACGTTACCAATGCTTTCGGTGATCAAGTCCGCGAAGCGCAAACGACCCAAGTCGCCGCCTTTTAGGCACTACGTTCCCCAAAACCCTGCTTCCGGCGGAAAAATGATTGGGCCTTCATAACGGAGGCCTTTTTGCCTGTCTTTCGACAGCAATAGCGGCCCGTCAAGGTCGATATAATCGGCGAAGCTCTCCAATATCATCATCGGGGCCATGGCGAGGGATGTGCCGACCATACAGCCTGCCATGATGATAAAACCGCGGGCTTTAGCAGCTTGCATGAGCGCCAACCCTGCGGTCAGCCCGCCGCATTTATCCAGCTTCACATTGACTGCGCGGTAACCTGCGTCCCAAAGCTTATCGAGATCGCGGGCGGTGTGAAGGGATTCGTCAGCGCAGAAAATTGGAAGAGCCTCGGGCGAGTGCGGAATTTCGTCGAAACTGGCATCGGGCAGGGGCTGCTCGATCATCACGACGGGTTTACCGGCCAAGGCCGATTGAAAGGCGGCTATGTCTTTTGGCGCGAGCGCTTCATTGGCATCTATGATCAGTTCAGCATCGGGGCGGGCGTCGATTACGGTGAGGCAGGTCTCTAGCCCTTCCATGTCGCCGATTTTTATTTTTAGAAGCGGGTAGGCTCTGGCTTTGAGGGCTGCCGCCCGCATTTTGTCAGGCGTATTGATGGACAAGGTGAAGGCCGTCTTGCGCCGCTGTGGGGCGGGCAGGGACAATAGATCTGCGACCGTTCGCCCTGCCTGTTTGGCTTTCAAATCCCAAAGGGCGCAATCCACCGCATTGCGGGCCGCGCCTGCGGGCAGGGCGGTTTGTAGGGCTTCAGTCTCAAGCCCGGCTTCAATATCGCTTCTTATCGCTTCGATTTGCACGGTCACGGATGCAGGCGTTTCGTCATAACGCGCATAGGGCCGGCACTCGCCCCGCCCGATATGACCGCCTCTCGAAATAGCGGCTGTAACTACGGCAATTTGCGTGAGCGAGCTGCGCGAAATCCGAAATGATCCCGCGACAGGCCAATATTCAGTCTCTATAATAATCTCTTGCAAGGCTATTCCTGTCTTGACCAATGGGCTGTGGTTTTCCACGTTACAAATATGTCGTCAAACAGCAAGAGCCAGTCTGCGCAATATGAACTGTCCCAATCGGGGCGGACTATAACCTTTCGCGCTCTAGGGGACTGGACGCGCCAAACTATCGGCCCCGTCAATCCTGTTCTAACCGAGGAATTGGCAGGGATGGATTATGACACTGTCCGCTATGATTTTTCAGCTGTTGACGACCTTGATACGGCAGGGGCTTTTATGTTTGCCCGCGCCGTCCGTATCGGTCCGGGGGAGCGCCATAATTGGGAAGTGACCTCCGGTAATAAGGGGCAACGCACATTAATGCAGGCGGCCGCTGATGCGGTTCTGGGCCGTCCGCCGGACGAGACCCGGCAATGGTATGATTCCCTGGCGAGGGTCGGGCAGGCTTCAGAGCGGTTTTTCATTGAGCTTGTTGAGACATTGGCTTTTATTGGACAATTCTTTGCGGTTATGTCGCGCTTAATTTTTACCCCAGCTAAAATCCGCTGGAAATCTGTTGTCGCTCTGATCGAGGAAATCGGGCTGAACGCCGCCCCGATTGTGATGGTGTTATGTTTTTTCATTGGGGCCGTCATTGCCTATATGGGGGCCAATTTGCTGGCGACCTTTGGGGCCTCCGTCTTTATGGTTGATCTGGTGGGGATATCGGTCTTGCGCGAACTCGCTCCGATTATCACCGCAATCCTCATCGCAGGCCGTTCGGATTCGGCTTTTACCGCACAAATAGGCGCGATGAAAATGCGCCAAGAAATTGATGCGATGACTGTGATCGGGCTGGATAAATTTGAAGTGCTGGTTGTTCCGCGTGTTTTAGCCTGTCTGGTGTCCCTACCTATTTTGACATTTTTGGGCATGATGAGCGGGATATTTGCCGGCATGATCGTCGCCTGGCTCGGCGGGCTCGACATATCTCCGGCGCTGTTTTTTGCGCGGCTGAATGAAGTTGTCGGGGTTAAAAGCCTCTGGGTCGGCCTTGTCAAAACGCCCTTCTTTGCCATCATTATCGCCATTATCGGATGCCGTCAGGGCCTTGCGGTTACGGGCAGTGTTGACTCCTTGGGTCGCCGGACAACAACGAGTGTTGTGCAAGCTATCTTTGCCGTGATTGCGGTCAATGCTATCTTCGCTATCCTGTTCTATAAGATAGGGATTTAGGGATGGAGTTCGATTTCGATAGAGCCGCCCCGCCGGTGGAAGCGCGCAGTATCCGCACGCAATTTGGATCGAATGTGATTCATGAAAATCTCGACTTTCGTTTAAATAAAGGCGAAATTGTCGGCCTTGTCGGCGGGTCGGGTTCGGGTAAATCCGTATTGATGAATACGCTTTTGGGCTTGAAAGAACCGGAAGGCGGCGTGGTGCGTTATTTCGGGCGCAGCCGCAAAGACCTCACGGCTGAAGAGCTCCGCGAGATCAATAATGAAATCGGCGTCTTGTTTCAGGGGGGCGCTTTGTTCTCCTCGCTAACCGTGCGCGAAAACATCGTCGTGCCACTGCGCGAACATACTGATTTGCCAGATAAATTAATGCGCGAACTGGCCGATATGAAAATCCATATGGTCGGACTGCCGCCGCAATCGGCCACGCTTTACCCCGCTGACCTTTCCGGCGGAATGAAAAAACGGGCGGGACTTGCCCGCGCTTTAGCGCTTGATCCCGAGCTTTTATTTCTCGACGAGCCGACAGCCGGGCTTGACCCTATCGGGGCTAATGCCTTTGATGAGTTGATTTTGGGTTTGCGCGAGGCGATGGATTTGACGGTGCTCATGGTGACGCATGATCTTGATAGTCTTTATGCGATTTGCGACCGCGTTGCGGTACTGGTTGATAAACGCATTGCCATTGCTGATAGTCTGCCTAAAGTGCGCGAATATGACCACCCTTGGATACAGGAATATTTTGGCGGGCCGCGATCACGCGCTGCAATGTCGGCAGGACTTTAGGAACGTGGCTGGATAATGGAAAACAAAGCACATTACGCGCTGATCGGCACCTTCGTCTTATTGGCGATGTTCGCTATCATCGGCTTTGTAGCATGGGTCTCCAATGCCCAACTTGATCAGCAATTTGACGAATATGAAGTCTCGTTTCAAGGCGGGGTGCAAGGCCTGTCGCAAGGTAGCGAGGTTCGCTTTAACGGGTTGAAAGTCGGCGAAGTGACAAGCTTGCGGATTGATCCCAAAGACACAAATGCCGTCCTTGTCGATATCGAAGTTATAACGGGCACGCCTGTGGACACGAAAAGCTTTGGCCGGCTTGAACCGCTCGGCTTGACGGGCCTTAATTATATCCAACTTATTCCCGGCGGCGCTGACTTCCCCCTGATTATAGATTTGCCGGGTAAAGGCCCGCGCCGTCTTGTCGGAGAAATGAGCCGGATTGAAACTCTACTGGGCGGCGGCGGCAATGTTCTAGAAGCCACGCAGTCAGCCTTGGCGAGGTTTAATACGGTTATGTCGCCCGAAGCGATAGATGATTTTCACGGTATTCTGAATAATCTTAACCGGATTACGGAAAATCTGCGCGATATGGATATTGATCCTGCGCTGGTTGAACGGACATTGACCGCCATCGAGCAGGCGGCGAAAGATGTTTCTTTGGCCGCCGTCGAAGTTGACGTCGTCGCCAAAGACTTTGACGGGCTGATGAAAAATGATGTGAAATCGGTTCTGGCGCGCGCGGAAGTGTCTATGGGCGAACTTGATAAGGCCCTTGGGTCTATAGGCGCGGCGGCGGACGGAACAGATGTGCTGATTACAGATACGCGGGACGCCATTAACCGGCTGTCCAATTCTGGCCTAGCTGACCTTGAAGAAACGGTGGAAGGTATTCGCCGGCTTGTCGTAACCTTAGGGCGCGTGGCCGATAGTCTGGAGCAAAACCCGGCGCAATTTATTGTAGGCCAGGAACGCGAAACTGTGGAGTTGCCGCAATGATTGGTTTGAAACATGCCTTTATTGGCCTCGCCGCATTATCGCTTGGCGGCTGCCTGTCGCTTCTCCCGGAACCAGCTCCGGCCGATACGGTTTACCGCTTAAGTCCGCCTCAAGCGCATGTCGCGCCAATGGCGGGCGCGAAAATTGTGCGGATTGACCGTCCCAATGCCTCCACTGTTTTTGAGACCCGCGATATTATTATTTCGCCCGATAGCCGGCGTCTTGCTGTCGCCAGCGGCGCCAAATGGGCGGAGATTATTCCCACGATGGTTCAGCATAGGCTTGTTGATACGCTCGGGCAGCGGCCCGGTATTGTCGGCGTTATCCCGTCATCAGGGGCCCGTACCGATACGCGGGTGCATTTGACCATTAAAAGCTTCGAAGCAAATTTTGATCAGGGCGAGGGCAATGCTCCGCTCGCGACGGTGCATTATGGGGTCACCATGTCCAACGCCTCTGACCGCGATTTATTGGGGACTTATGACGTCAAGAAAACCGTTAGGGCAGATGCAGCCCGGGTATCCTCCATTGTCGAAGCTATGGATAAGGCCAACCAAGAGGCGCTAAATGCAATAGCCGATTGGCTCGAAGCTCCGGAAAGTTAGTCAGGCTTTTTTTTAGATTTCTTTTTACGTAGAAACTGAAATCCGACAAAAAGAAGAGCAAGGCTGACGCCGGCTATCGGTAATAGCCAGCGGAACTGTTCTCCCATGATCTCGCCGACAAAATGGCAAATCGCGAAAATGACGATTGTGTATATCGCCGCCGAGAGCCCGGTAAACAGGCAAAACTTCCAATAAGGAACTTTGAAGAACCCGCAGGCCACATAGGCAGGAATACGGGCTAGGGGGACAAACCGTGCTGCCAATAGCGTCACGCCGGTATAACGCTGCACTTTATCTTGCAAATCTGCGACATGTTTCTTCTCGGCAAAAGCGCGCGCGCGAGGATTACGCAGAGCCGCCCAGCCGATCCAGTATTTCCAGATATCGGACAGGAACAGCCCGGCCAGAACGGTAAAAAATAGCGCCGGGTAAAAATCAGGATTATTGGCGGATAGGCTGGCTGCGGCGAAAACAGCAGCATCTTCCTGCACAAAGGGCCCGAAAAATACCCCGATATAAACCCAGAGAGGCGAATCTGTAAGAAAATCCATATTTAAGACGCCTTTATCTGCCGCCGGTCATGATGATTCTGCCCTAAATTTGCGTTTCGAGCGGGTAATGGCAAGCGAACACTGAATTTTTACGAAAAACTGCGCCTAACAAGCGTTGCGCAATAGATATGACCGTGACATAAGGCGCGAAATTTCACGAATTAGCATGGGTGCTGAACGCGAACCGTTAGCGCCCTTGCTGTTTAAGACGATGGACAAACGTCATGCAGATAAAAGAACTCAAAGCCGAAGGCCTTGCCAAGACTTTCGCCATTACTGTGACCAAGGAAGATTTGGACACCAAACTTGAAGCCAAGATCAAAGAGATGCAGCCGCAAGTCTCGCTTAAAGGCTTCCGCCCCGGAAAAGTCCCAACAAGCCATATTCGCAAAATGTTTGGCCAGTCCATCATGAAAGACGTCGTCGAAGAGACTGTCAACGAAACCACACAAAAAGCGATCAATGATAATAAAATCCGTCCCGCTGGTCAGCCCAAAGTCGATCTGCGCGCTAATGGCGAAGATGTTACAAACGGTAAAGCCGATCTTGAATATCAACTGACCGTCGAATCTATCCCTGATTTCGAGCCTATTGACCCCGCGACATTGAAATTCACGCGGCTTGTGCATGAAGCCGACGAAAAAGAGCTTGAGGCAGAAGTTGCTAAACTCGGCGAAGGCCAGAAATCCTACAAAAAGAAAGCCAAGACGGCCAAAGCCAAAAAGGGCGATGCGGTTTTGATTGATTTTGTCGGCACAGTTGACGGCGAAGCTTTTGACGGCGGCGCGATGGAAGGCCATCAACTTGTTCTTGGTTCCGGCGCTTTCATCCCGGGCTTTGAAGACGGCCTTATGGGCGCCAAAGCCGGCGATGAGCTTGACGTTAAAGTGACGTTCCCGGAAGATTATCAAGCAGCGGACTTGGCCGGTAAAGATGCTATTTTTGCGACCAAAGTCATCGAAGTCCAAGGCGAAACAGATGCCAAGATTGATGACGAATTCGCGCAGAAATTCGGCGTTGCTGATTTGGAAGCCCTGAAAGCGGCGGTCAAAGACCAATATTCAGGCCAGCTTGAAATGCAAACCCGCATGAAGCTGAAACGCGCTATTCTCGACGAGCTGGATAAAAAGCATAAGTTTGATCTGCCGCCCGGCATGGTCGAAGCCGAGTTTTCGAATATCTGGACTCAGGTTCAGGCCGAGAAAGAAGCGGGGCAGCTTGACGAAGACGACGCCAAGAAAACCGATAAGCAGCTTGAAAAAGATTACCGCAAAATCGCCGAGCGCCGTGTGCGCCTAGGTTTGGTGTTGGCAGAAATGGGCCAAAAGCAGGAAATTAAAATCAGCAATGAGGAAATCCAGCAAGCCATGATCGCCGAAGCCCGTCAATATCCGGGCCAAGAGCAGGAGGTTATCGAGTTCTATCAAAAGAACCCGCAAGCCATCGCTCAGCTTCGCGCCCCGATTTATGAAGAAAAAGTCGTCGACCTCATTATCGAAAAAGCCAAAGTCACCGACAAAAAAGTCGATAAAGACGCGCTTTTTGAAGAAGATGACATGATCTAGTTTCGCAAGCGAAACATGTTTATTGAAAGCCCGGCCATTATGTCGGGCTTTTTTAATGGTTAAGCCTGATATGGCCTCTTGATTGCATCGCTCGCTATATCAATATATCAGTAACACTCTTGAGCGAAGGTGGGCCGAAATTACCGATTCACGACCCGCCCGATAATAAGGATAAGAACATGCAAGACCCCCTAGATACTTATATGAATCTCGTGCCGATGGTGGTCGAGCAGACCAGCCGCGGTGAACGTGCTTTTGATATTTTCTCGCGCCTGCTCAAGGACCGCATCATCTTTTTGACCGGCGTTGTCGAAGACGGCATGGCGGCTTTGATTACGTCTCAGCTTTTATTCCTTGAGAGCGAAAATCCAAAAAAAGAAATCTCCATGTATATCAACTCGCCCGGCGGCGTGGTGACAGCGGGCATGGCGATTTATGACACGATGCAATATATCAAATCTCCGATTTCAACGGTCTGTATAGGGCAGGCGGCCTCTATGGGCTCGCTTTTGCTGGCGGCCGGCGATCCGGATATGCGCGTGGCTCTGCCCAATGCGCGCATCATGGTGCATCAACCTTCCGGCGGCTTTCGGGGCCAAGCCTCGGATATTCAGCGTCATGCCAATGATATTCTGGCGATGAAAAAGCGCCTCAACGAAATTTATGTCCACCATACGGGCAAGAAATACGCGGTGATCGAGAAAACCCTCGACCGCGATTTCTTCATGACGGCAGATGAAGCCAAAGATTTCGGTATTGTTGACCACGTTTATAAAAAGCGCGGCGAAGAAAAATAGGCAGGGTTAACTACGATTATGAAGTCTGGTAGACGATTTTTACTTGCCAGCTTTCAAAGAAAAGTGTTCCTATGCGGGAAAGCGTAAGGCGCGATTAATAGAAATGTCATATATAGGGTCAATATTGGACTGATATTGCGGCATCAGCTTTGCAAAGACAGCCCTAGATAACGGGCACTAAAACGGATGAAACTATGAGCAAGACGACAGGCACTGATAGCAAAAATACGCTTTATTGCTCTTTTTGCGGCAAAAGCCAGCATGAGGTTCGCAAGCTTATTGCCGGGCCGACGGTTTTCATCTGTGATGAATGCGTCGAGCTTTGCATGGATATCATCAAAGAAGAGGGCAAGGGCTCTATCGCTAAATCGCAAGAAGGTGTGCCGACGCCGCAGGAAATCTGCGATACGCTGGATGATTATGTCATTGGGCAGGACTATGCCAAACGCGTGCTCTCCGTTGCCGTTCATAACCATTACAAACGCCTCAACCACGCCGGGTCAAGCTCGGATGTTGAGCTTGCTAAGTCCAATATTTTGCTTGTCGGCCCCACCGGCTGCGGTAAAACGCTTCTCGCACAAACTTTGGCCCGTATTCTCGATGTGCCGTTTACGATGGCTGATGCGACAACGCTTACTGAAGCGGGCTATGTCGGCGAAGATGTTGAGAATATCATCCTAAAACTCTTGCAAAGCGCCGATTACAATGTTGAACGCGCCCAGCGCGGCATCGTCTATATTGATGAAGTTGATAAAATTAGCCGCAAATCCGATAATCCGTCCATCACTCGTGATGTCTCGGGCGAAGGTGTGCAACAAGCGCTGCTTAAGATTATGGAAGGCACTGTTGCCTCCGTGCCTCCGCAGGGCGGACGTAAACATCCGCAGCAGGAATTTCTGCAAGTCGATACAACCAATATTCTCTTTGTCGTCGGCGGCGCATTTTCCGGCCTTGAAAAGGTGATTGCAAATCGCGGCGAAGGCGCCTCTATCGGTTTTGGCGGTAAGATCAAAGACGTTGATGATCGCCGTGTGGGCGATATTCTTCAAGGGGTTGAACCTGAAGACCTAACGCGGTTTGGCTTGATCCCTGAATTTGTCGGGCGTTTGCCGGTTATCGCGACCTTGACCGATCTGGATGCAGAGGCGTTGATGACAATCCTGACACAGCCAAAAAATGCATTGGTCAAACAATATCAAACACTCTTCGAGATGGAAGATGTGCGCCTTAGCTTCTCTGATGATGCGCTCAAAGCCATTGCCAAGCGGGCCCTCGACCGCAAAACAGGCGCGCGCGGCCTTCGTTCGATCATGGAAAGTATCTTGCTGGATAGTATGTATGATCTTCCTTCTTACGAAGGCGTCGAAGAGGTCGTGATTAACGGCGAAGTTGTCACGGGCGCGGCCAAACCTCTGCTCATCTACTCGGATAATAAACAGACCAAAGACAAAGCTTCTTAAGGGCTGAATTTATACAGGTGAATTGGCGGTTTTTCGGGTGTAAAGGCTTGAATTTCGTGCATTTACATCCCACCTAGTTGTGAACGGGCATTCCTAATGCGCCCCAACGAATTGAGATGAATATGCCTGAAACTTTGTTACTGCCTGTTCTACCGCTCCGCGATATTGTGGTCTTTCCCTATATGGTTGTGCCGCTCTTTGTCGGGCGTGATAAATCGATCAAAGCGCTGGAAGATGTGATGGCGCAGGATAAGCGGATTTTTCTTCTAACGCAAAAAGACGCCAAAACCGATGATCCGAGCGTGGAAGATATTTATCATCATGGCTGTATCGCCAAAATCTTGCAATTATTGAAATTACCTGACGGCACTGTCCGCGTCCTCGTTGAAGGCGAAGACCGCGCCGTAGTCGATGCCTTTACTGACCGCGGAGACTTTATAGAAGCCTATGCCGCTATCACGCCGTCAAAAACAACAAAGCCGAAAGAAGTCAACGCCCTAGCCAATCAAGTGCGCGCCGCTTTTGATGCCTATGGCAAGCTCAATAAAAAGATTGCTGAAGAGGTCGTAACTTCTGTCACCGAGACCAAAGATCCGGGTAAACTCTCTGATATTATCGCTGTGCACCTGAATGCAAAAATTGACGCGAAACAGGCTTTGATCGTTGAATTGCAGGTCGCTAAACGCCTGAAAGCCATTTTTGCTCTCATTGACGGCGAGACCGGCGTGCTGAAAGTCGAGAAGAAAATTCGCGGCCGCGTTAAACGCCAGATGGAAAAAACTCAGCGCGAATATTATCTCAATGAGCAAATGAAGGCCATTCAAAGTGAGCTTGGCGGCGGCGAAGCGCCGGACGAAATGGCGGAATTACAAACCAAGATCGAGAAAACAAAACTATCCAAAGAGGCGCGCGGTAAAGTTGATGCTGAAGTTAAGAAGCTTCGCCAGATGAGCCCGATGTCAGCGGAAGCCAATGTCTCGCGCAACTATCTTGACTGGATGCTCTCTGTGCCTTGGGGCAAGAAAAAGCGGACACAGCGCGATCTTAAAAAAGCGCGAGAAATCTTAGACGCCGATCATTACGGGCTTGAAAAAGTCAAAGAACGCATCATCGAACACCTTGCGGTTCAGACCCGCACCAAGAAAGTCAAGGGGCCGATTTTGTGCCTTGTTGGCCCTCCCGGCGTGGGCAAAACTTCACTCGGAAAATCTGTCGCCCGCGCGACGGGGCGCGAATTTGTACGCGTGTCGCTCGGCGGCGTCAGGGACGAGTCTGAAATTCGCGGTCATCGCCGCACCTATATCGGCTCCATGCCGGGGCGTATTATTCAGTCCATGAAAAAAGCTAAATATAACAACCCCTTATTCCTCTTTGATGAGGTCGATAAAATGGGATCAGATCACCGAGGCGATCCGTCATCAGCCTTGCTTGAAGTGCTCGACCCTGAACAGAACGATACTTTTAATGACCATTATCTTGATGTTGATTATGATCTTTCTGACGTGATGTTTATCACCACGGCTAACTCGCTGAACATGCAGCAGGCTTTGCTCGACCGTATGGAAATTATCCGCATCCCCGGTTATACCGAGAACGAGAAAATCGAGATTGCCAAGCGTCACTTATTACCTGACCAGATCAAGGATCACGGTCTTAAAAAGGCAGAGTTCTCCGTCAAGGAAGAAGCTATCCGCGATATCATCCGCTATTACACCCGCGAAGCCGGCGTGCGAAATCTCAAACGCGAGCTCGCGAGCTTGGCCCGTAAAGCGCTGACCAAAATCATTGCCGGCGACGCTAAGGCGGTCACGGTCACGTCCAAAAATATCGAAGAATTTCTCGGTGTTAAAAAATTCCGTTTCGGCGAGACCGATAACATAGACCAAGTCGGCATCGTCACAGGTCTGGCTTGGACATCTGTTGGCGGGGACATCCTGACAATCGAAGCTGTCTCCATGCCGGGTAAAGGCAAGATGATGATTACGGGCAATCTTAAAGACGTGATGAAAGAATCGATTTCAGCGGCCAATAGCTATGTGCAGGCGAGGGCGCCCGAACTTGGCATTAGCCCGCGCCAATTCCGCAGCACTGATATTCACGTCCATGTCCCCGAAGGCGCGACGCCTAAAGACGGGCCGAGCGCAGGCGTGGGCATGATTACGGCGATGGTCTCCGTATTGACGGGTATCCCCGTGCGTAAAGAAATCGCCATGACCGGCGAGATTACTCTGCGCGGGCGCGTCTTGCCGATTGGCGGGCTGAAAGAAAAACTCCTCGCGGCTCTGCGCGGCGGTGTCAAAACCGTGCTCATCCCTGAAGATAACGCCAAAGATCTGGCTGATATCTCCGATAACGTCAAAAACGCGCTCAAAATCATTCCTGTAGCCACGGTTGACGACGTTCTGAAGCACGCTCTGACCCAAGCGCCAAAGAAAATAAAATGGACGCCGAGCGACGAGGCTGCGCTTGCCGGAATTATTATGTCCGAAGGTGTTGACCTTGGCCAAAAACCTGCGCATTAAGCGCGCCTGATATCCCGCTTTAGCGGGGCCATTCAGGGCGGTTAGCTCAGCTGGTAGAGCATCTCGTTTACACCGAGAGGGTCAGCGGTTCGAACCCGTTACCGCCCACCATTTTTACCCTTTCTTTATCTTTAATCCTTCATCTGTGATTAAGGTTGTTTGCAATTTGCATCTGAAACCGCCTTTGGTCTCGTCTAAGAGATATGGATGAAGTCTAAAAGTTGCCACAAATGCAAATTAGTGGTTTTTGCGACGGATTCGGCCGGGTGGGGCGTTTGATATATGAAGGTCTTCACGCAGGAGGGAATATTGTTGATATCCATTCAAGGTTCGTTTCGTAAAACGCGGTTATTACTAAGCGCGTGTTTTGCGGCTTCAGTAGTGCTTGCAAGTTGCGGCGGCGGAGGAGGCGGCTCAATGCAGCCCCCTATTGGCGGCCCGCCTCCCCCTCCGCCGCCTCCACCTCCGCCGCCCCCACCGCCTCCGCCGCCTTCCGGTGTTTTTAAATCACAGGCCGATACATCGCGGTTTTTGGGGAAATCCACATTCGGCGTTACTCAGGCTAACCTTGACTCTCTGACAGGCACCAAGGTTTCGGCTTGGTTACAAGCCGAATTTAACAAACCCGCGACCACTTATTTGCCGCGCTTGATAACCGAAGCGGCGGCCCTGCCAGCTGATGAGGATTTGGAGTCCCGGCGGATAACCGATTTATTTCTGGATGCGGCGATTGCCGGTGATGACCAATTGCGCCAGCGCATGATGTTTGCGCTGTCTGAAATCATCGTGGTCTCAAATGTTGGGCAGCTTGATAATTTCCCCCTGACTATGGCCCATTATATGGACACATTGTCGGCCCATGCTTTCGGTAATTATCGCGAAATGCTTGAAGAGGTGACATATACGCCGGCCATGGGCGTCTATCTAACCTATTTGGCTAACCAAAAAGGCGACCCGGATACGGGCCGCGTGCCGGACGAGAATTACGCCCGCGAATTGATGCAGCTTTTTACCATCGGGCTTGTCGAGCTTAACCTAGACGGGACGCCAAAACTTGACGGGCAGGGCCAGACCATCGAAACCTATGATAATTCCGATATTACCGGCTTGGCCAAAGTGTTTACCGGTATCAGCTTGGAAAATAGTGAGTTTTTTAGACTTTTCAGAGACGAGACCGATTTTTACAAACCGATGATTGTCTTTGACGATTATCATTCCGATCTGGAAAAGTCTTTCCTGACCGTCACAATCTCGGCCAATACGCCCGGCGTTCAGAGCATTGATATGGCTCTGGATGAAATATTCAATCATCCCAATATGGCGCCTTTCCTTTCGCGTCAACTCATTCAAAGATTTGTGACCTCTCACCCCAAACCTGCCTATGTTGGCCGGGTTGCGGCGGCGTTTGAAAGCGGAACTTATACATTGCCCGACGGCATTAGTGTCGGCACAGGGCAGCGCGGGGATTTAAAAGCCACGATTGCGGCCGTTTTACTGGACGATAACGCTGTTCGTTCGCCCGCATTAACGCCGAATGATTTTGGGAAAGTGCGCGAGCCTATCTTGCGATTTGCGCAATGGGCGAGGGTTTTCAACGAAAATACGCCCGATGTGAATAATGAGATTTGGCTTTACGGCGAGATTGCCGAGCAACTTTTGGGTCAACACCCGTTTCGCGCCAAACATGTCTTCAACTTTTTCCGCCCCGGCTATGTCGCTCCGGGAACCGCCACGGGCGATGCCGGATTAACCGCGCCCGAATTTGAAATTATCAATGAAAGCACCTCGATCTCGGTCATTAATTTCATGAACGGCTTTATTTATAATTTCTCGCCGACAGAGGATGAGGATGAAGATGCGGGTGTGAACGCGGATTATACCGCCGAACTGGCCATAGCTGATGATGCGCAGGCGCTGGTTGACAAGCTGGACCTGCTGCTGACCGGCAATTCACTGCGCCAAGACACGAAGGACCGGATTGTCCAATTGCTCGGCGAAATCCCGATTAATGCCGGCACAGAGGCGGAAGACAAAATCTCGCGGGTGACCGTCGCCATTACCATGGTGATGACCGCCCCCGGTTATCTGGTTCAACGATAGGAGATGATCATGAACAATAGAAGATCATTTTTAAAAGGCGTGTCGGGCGCAGGGGCTGTTTCCTTTCTGGGCGGAACAGGCATTTTGGGAGCGCTTGGCAATTCAAAAGCCTATGCAGCCGATGTGTCGGGTTACAAGGCCATTGTCTGTTTGTTTATGCATGGCGGCCAAGATTGCCATGATACGGTTTTGCCTTATGACCAAGCTTCTTATGACGGCTATGCGGCGCTGCGATCCGGTATTTTAGACGATTATGCCAGCCAACAAGGCGGCTCGTCGCGCGACCGCGCCCGTCTGCTGGCTTTAAACCCGGTCAATGCTGCGCAATTTGGCAGCCGTCAATTTGCTCTGACAGAGAATTTGGCCCCGCTTAAGGCTCTGTTTGATACAGGCAATGCGGCGATTGTCGGTAATGTCGGCCCGCTTATACAGCCTTTGACTAAGGCAGAATTTGAAGACGATATCACGCCTAAACCCCGCCGCCTTTTCTCTCATAATGATCAGCAATCGACTTGGATGAGCTCCGAGCCCGAAGGCGAAGTTGTGGGCTGGGGCGGTAAATTCGCTGATGCCGCCTTGGCGTCGGGTGCCAATCAGGAAGAAATTTTCACGGCAATTTCTACAGAAGGCAGCACTGTGTTTCTTTCGGGGAAAAATACAACGCAATATATTCTCAATTCCGAAGGCCCGCCGCAAGTTGAGGGTCTCAAGAATTTTGACAGCGCGCTGCTCGGCACAGGCGCAGAGTCGGCGTTGGCTAAGCAATTGCTTGAAGATCATTACCGCAGCGTGGGCTCAGCGCGGGCAAATCTGTTTGAACGCGATATTGCCGATGTCACAGACCGGGCTTTTATCTCCAATGAGAAATTCAGTATGGCCTTGGAAAATGCTGTGCAGCTAACGACGCAATTTCCAAGGACCAATGTGGGTGACCAGCTGAAATCAGTTGCTGAGACCCTGAATATAAAAAGCGCGTTGCAGGTTAACCGGCAGGTATTTTTTGTCTCAATGGGCGGATTTGACTCTCATAATAATCAAGCCAAGAACTTACCGCGCTTACAGAAATATTACGCAGACGGTATCGCGGCCTTTTATGACGCCACGGTTGAGTTGGGCCTCGAAAATGATGTCACCTTGTTTACAGCATCCGATTTTGGCCGCTCGCTCGTCGAAAATGGCGACGGCACAGATCATGGCTGGGGCGGGCATCATTTTATTGTCGGCGGCGCTGTCAATGGTAACACGATTTACGGCGATATTCCGCCTTACGCTACTGAACATGATTTGGATGCGGGCAATGGGCGGCTGATTCCGAATGTTTCGGTTGAGCAATATGCGGCGACGCTCGGCAAATGGTTTGGTCTCACCGATAGCGAGCTTTTATCAGCTCTTCCGGCGCTGGCAAATTTCACCGATAAGGATTTAGGCTTTATGGCAGGGTGAGCCGCTAAAAGGCTGTAAAAAACATCACATTTTGCGAAAATCTGCGTTGACGGGCAGGGGGGTTATGGTTACACACCGCCCAACATCTAAGCGGGTGTAGCTCAGTTGGTTAGAGCGCCGGCCTGTCACGCCGGAGGCCGCGGGTTCGAGTCCCGTCACTCGCGCCATAATGCGCTTATTCAGGCATTTTGGATAGGGGCATTCCTATGACAGTGACGTGCAAAAATCTTTTATCCGTTCACAGGCAAGTTCTAGGCTCGGTGTATCCACAGAATAGGAAATTCGGAAATTAGGTGAGGCCTGGAAGGCCGCACCGGGGACGACAGCGACATGGGCTTCGTCCAAAAGGCAGCTTGCAAAATCTACATCGGTTTCAATAATTTTACCCTTTGGGCTACGCTTGCCGATTATGTCCGAACATTGCACAAAAATATAAAATGCGCCTAAAGGCAAAGAGCAGGATATTCCGGAAATAGCATTTATCCGGCGATGTACAATATCTCTACGGGCTTTGTAAATGTCATTGCGCTTGGCGATGAAATCCTGCGGCCCGTTGAGTGCTTCCATGGCCGCATATTGGGAAATTGAAGCGGCGTTAGAGGTTGTTTGTCCCATGACTTTTGCCATGCCTTTAATCAACCATTCGGGTCCGCCGGCATAGCCGATCCGCCAGCCTGTCATGGCATAGGCTTTTGACACTCCGTTCACCGTTAAGATGCGGTCGAAAAGATCAGGGGCCACTTGCGCCAGAGTTGCAAATTCGTGACCGTCATAGACAAGGTGTTCATAGATATCATCACACAGAATCATGATGTTTGGGTAGGCGCGCAGTACGTCGGCGAGGGCCGCCATATCAGTCTGGCTATAAACAGCTCCGGTGGGATTTGAGGGAGAATTTAAAAACAGCCATTTGGTTTTTGTGGTAATGGCTTTTTCCAAACTTTCAGGTTTTAGAATAAAATTTTCGTTTGGAGAGGATGCCGCTATAACGGGAATTCCGCCCGCAAGTTTTACCATATCAGGGTAGGAGACCCAACACGGCGCCGGAATGATGACCTCATCAGCGGGGTTAAGGCTGGCGAGTAAAGCATTGTAAATGACAGCTTTGCCGCCTGGCGAAACATTGATTTGGCTCGGGGCGTAATCCAGAGTGTTATCGCGTTTGAACTTATGGCATATGGCCCTTTTCAGCGCAGGCATGCCGTCCACATTTGTGTATTTTGTATGGCCGAGATTTATCGCCTTTTGTGCGGCCAGCTTAATATTATCAGGCGTATCAAAATCCGGTTCTCCGGCCGATAACCCGATGACGTCGATCCCTTCTTCGCGCAGCGTGCGGGCAGCTTGGGTAATCAGCAATGTCGCAGATGGGCTGATACGGGCCAAATGTTCGGATATGCCCATGCTTATGCGTCCATCACAGTTTTTAGCGTATCCAAAAACCGATCAACAAAAGGCTCTTGCGCCGTATGTCCCATTAACCCGATTCGCCAAATTTTCCCGGTGAGCGCTCCCAATCCACCGCCGATCTCTATATTGTGCTTTGATAGTAATATTGAGCGTAGGTGGGCTTCGTCTTTTATAGTTTTCGGTAATATTACGCTATTGAGCTGAGGTAGCCGGAAATCGGGTTCGACAAGATAGGTAAATCCAATGGCTTCCAAGCCATCACGCAAGCGCATATGTTGAGAAGCGTGACGCGCCCATGCGGCCTCTAAACCTTCCTCTTTGAGCATAAGTAGCGCTTCGTGCAGTCCATACATGGCATTGACCGGAGCGGTATGATGATAGGATCGACCACCCGCGCCTTCCCAATAAGCCATTACCAGACTCAAATCCAAAAACCAACTTTGGACTTTGGTCGTGCGCGCTTTGACCGCCTTGATGGCGCGGTCACTGAAACTAACAGGCGATAGGCCGGGCGAACAGGAGAGGCATTTTTGCGATCCCGAATAGGTTGCGTCAATGTCCCATTCGTCAACCTTCAAACGGACGCCCCCTAAAGAGGTAACGGTATCAACAATGGTTAAGGCCTTATATTTTCGCGCTAAAGCACATAGTATTTTTGCGTCGGACAAAGCTCCGGTTGAGGTTTCAGCATGAACAAAAGCAACCGCTTTCACGTCCGGATTTTTAGCTAAAGTCTGTGCAAGCTTATCGGGGCTAACCGGGTGGCCCCATTCATCCTTGACGAGAATGGCATGACCGCCCGCACGCTCGACATTCTCGCGCATACGGCCGCCGAAAACCCCGTTTTCACAGACTATAACCTTATCACCAGGTTCAACCAGATTGACAAAACACATTTCCATACCGGCGGAACCCGGCGCAGAGACAGGAAAGGTCAAATGGTTTTCGGTTTGGAAGGCGTAGCGGAGTAATGATTTTATCTCGTCCATCAAGATAATGAAATGTGGATCCAGATGACCGATTGTGGGTCTGGCCATGGCCGTTAAAACCCGCTCAGGAACCGTTGAGGGGCCCGGCCCCATCATGATGTTCCTTGCTGGCATAAATGATGACATTGAAGTCCCTTTTAAACGATCCGTTTTTTGCAGGTCACAATCTATATCGCCAGTTTCATGCCCCGCCAAGAGCTAGCTTTTTTGATTTACTATTAAATTCACGATCAGGTCAGTACCCAACGGGGTTATTTTATTACCAAATCTGATTATGTCCGCAGGACAAGTTTTATCAATCCCCCAACAATCAAGATTGTTGTAACACCTAATGCCCATAAGGCGACAAACCACAAAATCTCTTTCGGGCCGGTTTTCTCTATATGAGTGTCTTTGTCCTCGCGCATCAATGATAGCCTGTATTCGGATCGACTTTACCGCGAAAAACCCAATAGGAATAGGCCGTATAAGCAAGTATCATGGGCAAGAGAATGAGCGCGCCAACGAGCATGAACATCAGGCTTTTATCAGGCGCGGCGGCTTGCTGAATAGTGATGGCGCGAGGAACGATATAGGGCGTGATACCTATTCCTAATCCGGCAAAACAGAGCAGGAAGAGGCCAATAGCGCTTAGAAATGGTACATTGTCTTTTCGTTTTTTGAGGCCCCAAGCTAGTGCTACCGCGAGAATCAAGACTAAAGTCGGCACCGGAAGCACAAAGAGAAGCTGCGGGAATGTAAACCAGCGTTCGGCGATTTCGGGCGAGAGGAATGGCGTCCAAAGGCTAACGATTCCCATAAAGAAAAGAGTTGCCAGACCGACACGTTTAGAAATCCGGTAAACCTGATCCCGTAAAGACCCCGTAGTTTTCATAATCAGCCATGTTGAGCCCAAGAGAGCATATCCGGCTGTCAGGGCGAGGCCGCAAGTCACTGTGAAGGGCGTGAGCCAATCCCACCAGCCGCCTGCATAGGCGCGGCCTTCAACTTCAATCCCCTGAACAAATGCGCCGAGGACAATGCCCTGCATGAAGGTGGCAATCAGCGAGCCAAAAAAGAAAGATTTATCCCACGTTTTTTCATGGGCCTTGTCACGCCAGCGAAATTCAAAAGCCACGCCGCGAAAGACCAACGCTAAGATCATGGCAATAAACGGTGCATAGAGGGCGGGCATAACCACGGCATAGGCTAACGGAAAAGCCGCCATTAGGCCTCCGCCGCTGAGGACGAGCCATGTTTCATTACCATCCCAAACAGGGGCAACAGAATTCATCGCAACATCGCGGTCCTCATCTGTTTTCAAGAACGGAAAGACCAAACCGATACCAAGGTCAAAACCATCGAGAATAACATAGATAAAAATGGAGAGCGCTAACAGGCCTGCCCATATAGTCGGTAAGTCAAACATCATACCCTCCTACTGTCCGTCTATGGACGCAACAGGCGTGATACCTGCCGCTCGCATTGGCTTGCCGGGGAGCGCCGCGAGCTCGCCGGGCGTTTTGCTCATCATCTTGAGAATATAATAGGTGCCGGCGCCAAACAGGACAAAATAGACGATGATAAATGCCAAGAGCGAGGCCGCTACAGCTGGCGCTTCAACAGGGGCAATAGAGTCTGAGGTGCGCAGCAGTCCGTAGACCGTGAAGGGCTGCCTGCCGACTTCAGTCGTAATCCAGCCTGCCAGCACGGCAACAAACCCTGATGGCCCCATCAGCAATACGAAGCGGTGAAACAGCTTGGCCTCATAAAAGCGTTTTCGCCATCTCAGAAACAAACTAGCTGCGCCGACAAAGAGCATGAGAAATCCCAAACCGACCATGATACGGAAACTCCAGAAAACAATGGCAACGGGCGGTTGATCTTCGAGCGGAATAGTATCCAGACCGTCTAGCGGCGCGTCGAGATGGTGTTTGAGAATGAGCGACGAGGCTTTGGGAATCCCGACCGCATATTTCAGTTTCTGGTTTTCTTGATCCGGGATACCGAAGAGATAAAGCGGCGCGCCGTGAGGGTGACTCTGAAAATGGCCTTCCATCGCCATGACCTTGGCTGGTTGATGCTCGAGCGTATTGATGCCGTGCATATCGCCGGCCAAAATTTGCAAGGGCGCGACAAGCGCTATCATCCACATGGCCATAGAGAACATCTTGCGGGCTTCGATATTGGTTTTATCTTTTAAAAGGTGCCACGCGCCTACGGCTCCGACAACGAAAGCTGTTGTTAGAAAGGCCGCGAGCACCATGTGAACAAGACGGTAGGGGAAGGAGGGATTAAAGATAATCGCCATCCAGTCCTCTGGGACGAATTGTCCGGCTTCATTAATGCCGTAACCTTGCGGGGTTTGCATCCAAGAGTTGGCAGACAGAATCCAGGTGGCTGACAAAAGTGTCCCTGACGCCACCATAACAGTAGCAAAGAAATGCAGTCTCTTAGAGACGCGTCCCATGCCAAATAGCATGACGCCGAGAAACCCGGCTTCGAGGAAGAAGGCGGTTAGCACCTCATAAGCCATAAGCGGGCCGATGACGGGGCCGGCTTTGTCTGAAAAGACGCTCCAATTTGTACCAAATTGATAAGACATGACGATGCCCGAAACGACGCCCATGCCGAAGGTCATTGCGAAAATTTTCCGCCAATATTTATACAGGCGCAGATAGACGGAATTATCCGTTTTAAGCCACAGCCCCTCCAAAACCATGAGGTAACTGGCGAGGCCGATAGAAAAAGCCGGGAAAATAATATGAAACGAAATGGTGAAAGCAAATTGCGCGCGGGCAAGATCAACAGCTAGGTTTTCCATGATATTATCCTAATCTATAACTTTGCTGGTCGAGGAACATTCGTAAAGGGGATAAATCATATCCGGCCTGTTGCGCTGCGCCTAATATTTGGTCGCTTGGCAATCTTCCGGCATGGCTCACCGCCCATAGGGTAGCCGAGCGCGTGCCGGTGCGGCAAAAAGCGAGTATAGGCTTTTCTGCGGAGTGTAATGTTTCCGAAAATTCTGTGACATTTTCCGGCGTCATACGTCCGGAGATTACTGCTATCTGGTAGTAGGCAAGGCCTAATGCCTCCGCTTTTTTCTCTAATGTTTCGTTGCGGGGTTGAAGCGGAGCCTCGCCGTCAGGGCGGTTGTTAATGATGGTCTTGATGCCGGCGGCGGCAATATCGTCCAAATCATTTTCAAATATCTGACCCGATACGGAAATGCCGCCATTCAATTCTCTTATTTTCACGATAATCTCTATACGGCGTTAATTGGGATTTTAAGGTAGCGCTGCCCGTTATCTTCGGGTTCGGGTAGCTCGCCCGCCCGCATATTGACTTGAATGGACGGCAATATCAGCTTTGGCATATCCAACGTCTTATCCCGCGCGGTGCGCATTTTTATAAATTCATCACGGGTGACGCTGGCGTTCATGTGGATATTATGGGCCTTTTGCTCACTTACCGTTGTTTCCCAGATAAACTCATCCCGGCCCGGAGCCTTGTAATCGTGGCACAGAAACATGCGCGTAGCGCCCGGAAGGGCGTAAAGTTTTTGAACCGAATCAAAAAGCACCCCGGCATCACCGCCCGGAAAGTCACAGCGGGCAGAACCAAAATCGGGCATAAATAATGTGTCGCCAACAAAGACAGTATCGCCGATATGAAAGGCGATGCAGGCAGAGGTATGCCCCGGAACGAAGAGAACGCGCACGTCAATATTTCCAATTTTAAAGACCTCATTGTCTTGGAATAAATGATCAAATTGGCTGCCATCGCGTTTGAAGGTTTTATCTTCATTAAACAGACCGCCGAACACTTTTTGAACATCCGGGATATGAGCGCCGATAGCTATTTTGCCGCCGAGTTTGCTATGAAGGTAAGGCGCTGCCGAGAAATGATCGGCATGAGCATGAGTTTCCAATATCCAGCCTACCTTAAGATCATGGGCCTTCACATAGGCGATGACCTTATCCGCTGATTGCGTGCCTGTCCGCCCGGAATTGGCGTGGTAATCTAATACGGAATCTATGATTGCGGCTGAGCCCGTATTAGGATCAGATACAATATGGGTTACGGTGAAAGTGGCTTCGTCAAAGAAGGATTTTACATCAGGGCTCGTCATCATTCACTCCTCACACGCTTCATGGTGATGTCCTATGTGGATATTATACTGATATATTATATAGTGATTTAGGCACATAGTGCTACAGAATAGTCAAAATTAATAGGTTCTGAGCTAGGCTTTAAAAGTTTATTGGGCGGTATTGATTATGTGACGCGGTCACTATTGAGGCAGCAATAAGACTGCTAATTTGTTTTTATTCATGGAGTTCGACTATGTCATTTATTCAAAGTAATGCCTGCGCACGGTATGTTGCGTTAATCCCACTTTCCCTTGGCCTGCTTTTGGCTGGCTGCGGCCCGTCTGCCAGCGATGCGGCCCAGAAAAGCCCATCCCTAAATACATCTGGAGAGATCGTGAGCATTGACGGGCCTGTCAGGTCAGCGTTCAAAGCAAATCATGTGGATGCTATGGGCGCTCGCAAGCTTTTAGCGACGGCGACGGAAACGATCGTTTTGGATGTGCGCACGCAAAAAGAGATTGATGGCGGATATATTGAGGGGGCGATATTTGCGAATTTCTATGAAGAAGATTTTGCCCAGAAATTATCCAAGCTCGACCGCAACAAGCCCTATCTGGTACATTGCAAAGGCGGTGGACGCAGCACGAAAACTTTGGGCTTACTTAAAGATCTTGGTTTTACCAATATAACCCATTTGGACGGGGGCTTGGATGGTTGGAAACGCGCCAAACTCCCGCTTGTTATGCCTTAAATTGAAGCCATATCTGAGATCGTAAGACGGCTATTTTATTTAGCCGTTTTTGCGGCAGTTAACCGCCTCCAGGCATCATATCCGCCGTCCATATGGATGATCTCGGAAAAGCCTTCTTTACTCATGACTTTAACAGCGCGGCTGCTGCGGTGGCCGGATTTGCAATGTACAAGATAGGCGGCATCGCGCTTGAGCGTTTTGAGCCGTTTACGAAATTTCAGGCTAAAATAATTATTATGTACGGCTCCTGCAATGTGACCGCGTTTATATTCGACCCCCGTGCGTACATCCAAAACAATAACCTCCGGTCTTCGTTTAAGAAGAGTTCGGGCCTCTTGGGCATTCACATGGCGTATGTTTGTAGCCTCAGATTCATTGGTCATAGCTTGTACTCCTGTAAATATAAGTCCTGAAAATGCTACGGCAATAAAAAGAGATCGCGATGTTATCACAGCCACTTTTCCAGCCGCTTAAAGGGTTTGAAGGGGAGGGATAATGACCATGATAAAGAGGCCGGGCCGCGATTTTGATGTTCTTCCAGCCCGATAGTCATCCCGTCATGGCCAAGCTTGGGTTGCGCGACATAGGATTTAAACAGCCGATCCCATATCGAGAGGCTAAAGCCGTAATTACTATTGGTTTCGCCCACGATAACCGAATGATGCACACGGTGCATATCAGGGGTGACAATGAGGCCGCGAAGAATTCTATCAAGCTTCAAAGGGAGTTTTACATTTGAGTGATTAAACATTGCGGTGCCATTGAGAATAATTTCGAAAATGATCACGGCTAAAACCGCCGGGCCTAAAATGATCATGAGGATCATTTTATAAGCCATAGACAGGGCGATTTCAATCGGATGAAAGCGTGAGCCCGTGGTTACGTCGATATCGCGGTCGGCATGATGGACTTTATGCAGTGCCCATAAAAATGGAATGTGATGTGAGACGACATGCTGCCAGTAAATCATCATATCCAGAATGATTATGGAGATCACGATTTCTAGCCACATCGGCAAGTCTATGAGGTTAAATAGGCCCCAGCCTTGCGATATAGCCCAACTTGCAACGCCGACAGCGACAATCGGAAAGAGGATTCGCACAACAAGGCTATCAATTACCACTAGCATAAGGTTGGAGGTCCAGCGGTGAGCGCGCGGCAAGGCCCGTTGTTTTTTTGGAAAAACAGTCTCGGCTAAGGCCATAACGGCCAAAATGGTAATAAAGACAGCTAGGCGCAGCTGGGCTTCGTTTTCAATAATGAATTGGCTCATAATTATCTCTACATCTCTTTGATTGAAATTCTTATAGCTCTAAGTTCAGGGTAAACTATGTGACAGGATTACATAAGTAGCTAGTTTGTTGAGGCCAATACAGCTTTTAAAGAAAATATATGGATGAATATGTTCACAGTTCTCTACCCAGACGATCTGTATTTTTAAGCCAAATTTTTTCCCGACCTAGTTCAACGATTCCCGCTTTTTCAAGGGCTTTGAGTTTGCGGCTGATGACTTCGCGCGATGTGCCAATCTCTTTAGCGATCTTTTGGTGGGAGAGGGCAACTGTCAAATCTGTATCTGCCCTCGTAAGAAGAAATGTTGCAAGTTCTGTATCCAAATCCCGAGACATTAGCCGGTCAATGATATTAGTCAATTCGCCAATGCGGCGGGCGTAATTGCCAAGTAAGGGTATAAAAATATCGGGATCCGATTTTAGCGTTTGTTGAAATACGGAAGATGGAATCGCAAGTATATCCAGTTCGGTTTCTGAAATACCTTCGGCATAATAAGGAGAATCTGTCAATAAACAGGAGGTTGTTAATGCGCAAATATCACCGGCATTTAGCCGAAATAGAATCATCTCGCGGCCTGTGCGTGTTGAGATTTGCACGCGCGCAGTTCCTTTCGTGATCATGACGAAATCATCGCAAGCATCACCCGTAGCAAACAATTTCGTTCCGGCTTGATAATGACTTATAGAGGCATGGCGGGCAAGATTGTTCAGGCCGGGGTGTTCCGGCATGATGTGAAGTGTTGCTGCTAGATGTTCTGCAGGCGTGTTCATTGGCTTTTAAAATCCTGACAATAGCCTAAGGGCTTCTGATCCTAACACAATATATACTTAAGAACAGCACCTAAACGGGGGCTAGAATTATCGCATCGCAAAGATGCCCCCCAATTTTTCGAGAAGCAATGAGGCGCGAGATTAAAGCTTACAACTATTGATTCCAAAGACACGATAGAGCGGGCAGAACTTGATTGCGCTTGTGCCAATCATAATGGCTCCGACGATTGCGAATGCAATGCGCTGCCATCCCGCACCGGCAAAAGGGCCTACAAATACTAATGCGATTGCCGCTATGCCAATCAGCAAGCGAATAATCCGGTCAATATTTCCTACATTAACAGTCATAACTCTCTCCAAATTAAAATATAAATATAGAGTAAGTAGCCACGGTTGAATTGTGACCTAATCACTGTGTACGTCATCAAAACGACAAAATAATCATAATTTTTGCTACGCAATCAGGGTTTTATTAAACCGATTACCTTTATAGTTGTAAATTAAACAAATATTTAAGAATTGTACTTTACACGCATAGATTGAATAAACAGAGAGGCATTTATGCGACACTTATTATTGACAACGACCCAAGCGGCCTTAATGGGGCTTGTCCTAGTCGGCTGCACAAGCGCGCCGCAGGCGATAACAGAAACAGAGGCGGCGAACCATGCAGCCTCTGTTCGCGCTGACATCACATCACAACAAGAACCGGCCACCCAGTCTATTTCGCTTTATGAGGCGATGGCGCGGGCGCTGAAATATAATCTTGATCACCGTGTTTCTATGATGGAAATGGATTTGGCCAGCGCCGATTACGATCTCTCGCGCTATGACCTTTTGCCTAAGATTGTTGCCAATGGCGGTTACTATGGCCGCAATAATGAGGCCGGAGCCTCCAGCCTGTCTTTAATCTCAGGCCGTCAATCTCTGGAACCGTCAACATCGACAGAACGCAATGTCTGGACAGGCGATCTTTCTGCCAGCTGGAATATTCTAGATTTCGGCCTGTCGAAAATCCGCAGCGAGCAGCTGGGTGATGAGTCCATGATTTATGAAGAACGCCGCCGTAAAGCAGTCATTCAGATCATGGAAGATGTTCACCGCGCCTATTGGAGGGCGATCAGCTCCGAACGCTTAGGCAGCCGCTTAGCCTCGCTTGAAGGCGATGTCCGCACGGCCTTTGATCAATCCCGAGCTTTATTCGCTTCGCGCAAAACCGCGCCTATGCCGGCGCTCTCCTACCAGCGCGAATTAAATGATATTCAGGGCCAAGCCCAGCGTATGTCTCGCGATTTGAAAATGGCCAAGATGGAGCTTGCCGCCTTGATGGGGCTCGCGCCGGACCAAACATTCACCTTGCGCCAACCCGGCCACGGAGCTGCGCCGTCGCGCCTCGCCATGAATTATGACGAGATGATTGATATCGCTCTCAAACAACGCCCGGAAGTGCGCGAGACGATTTATGCCAAGCGTATTGGCGAGGCCGAAATGAAAAAAGCGGTGCTTGAAGCGCTGCCGTCTATTGAAGGTTTTGCGGGTCTGGATCTCAGCTCCAATGATTTCTTGTTTAATAAAAACTGGGCCGATTATGGTGCCCGCGCCAGTTGGAACCTGCTAAAAGTATTCTCCACAGGGGCGCGAAAACGTAAGGCTTCGGCCCGCGCAGCTCTCGAAGAGCAAAAAGCTTTGGCCGCAGCCATGGCCGTGATGACTCAGGTCGGCGTTGCGCGTGCGCGTTACGAAAGCCTGATGGCCGAATATCAAACGGCCAATATGGGCGCGCAGGTGCAGAGCGATATACTGGGTCAAGTCGAAGCTCTGTCCAAAGCTAGCTCCGCCTCGCGCCAGACTTTAGTACGCGAACGGATGAACGGTATTTTGGCAGAAGCCCGCCGCGACGCGGTTCACGCCGAGATGAAAGAAGCCTCCGCGCATATTTATACTGCGCTGGGTTACGATCCTTACGGGGCTGATATTCGCGGCGATGAAGATGTAACGGTCATTGCCGAGAGCCTAAGAACGCTCTGGGCAGAACGCAGCCGGATGCCCGGCAAATAAGCGAAGACTGACGAGCTTTGAGTTCCGGGCCGCCCAATGAGGGCGATAATCCGGCGCTCAAACCTCATTCAGCCAACGCAGAGACTAAATTTTAACGGACCATGTCCGCGGCTAATAATACCTGCCTTAAATATGAGGAAAACCATGTCTTACAATCCCTATAAAATCAATAAATATACGCCGCAATCGTCCAAAGAGCGCTTGGGCTTAGTCTCGCTTGAACCCCGTATCTTATTGGACGCGGCCGGTTTTGTTACGGGCGCTGAACTTGCCATGGATAGCCTAAATGCCCAAGACGCCATGATGGGCGTCGATGTTATTTTCAGCGATGAGGCGCGTGAGCACAGACTATCAATGAGAGATATAAATACAGAGTTGCTGGTCGCGCTTGAGGCGAGCGAGCCGGTTATAGAGGCGGCGTTTGACGTTACTCCTGAGATACGGGTAGATGCCGAACCGGCTTTGTTTTCAGCGCGGCCCCCGGCCACGTTAAGCTGGGCCGGCAGTGAATATTTCAGGGAATTTGATAGTATCACTGATATGGGAGAGCGAAGAGCTTTCGACAGTAATTTTGGTATGTCCGAGATTGATTTGAACGGCTTTGACAATTTTATAGAGTCGCCGGACCGTGAACCGCTGTTTTTGACAGGCCCGCCCGTGGTAGATTTAAACGGTCTTGATGAGGCGGGTATAAATTTTGAAACCTCGATTCAGCCGACGACAGGTAATATTTTTTCGGTGATAGATTTTGACGCAACCGTCGAATCGGAAACGGGATTCATTACCAGCGTGACAATAGATTTTGGCGGCGTTCTGGACGGCGCGAGCGAGCTTGCTTTTCATAATGGCCCGGCTGGAACAACGGCATTTTTCTTTAATGCGGGCACCCAAACAGCAACCGTAGCCTTAGACGTCGGGGGCACGGTTTTGCTTGATATTACCCGTGTCGGCACAAGCTTTACCATCACCGGAGCGGGCGGAGGCTCAACGGCTGATGTCAATATTCAAACATTCCTGTCCCAGTTTTTATATGGCGACCTTGCCGCAGTAGCCACTGAAGGCCCGCGCACAATGAGCGTAATATTATCCGACGCTTCGGGCGCAGGGCTAACCGCTGTTTCAACGATAAATGTACATTATTTCCCGAGCGCCGGGGATGACGTGGATTCTGTTATTGCGAATGCAGCGGCACCTGTTTCGGGCAATGTTCTGGCCAATGATACAGACCCAACTGTGGGCGGCGGAGCTTTGATGGTCTCCGAAGTTGACAGCTATGCGGCCTCATTAGGTCAGCCTTATCAATCGACTTACGGCACGCTAACTTTGAATGCAGACGGCACTTATGATTACCAAGTTGACGTCAATAATGCAACGGTACTGGGACTTCAGGCCGGCGCGAGCGTCACAGATATTATCGCCTATACAGTTGTCGACCCGGACGGCAATGCTGACACAGCTTTTTTGACGGTCACGATTAACGGCGTCGATGAAGCGCCTATCGCAACCGATAATACCAATACCGTCACCCATGTCGATGACCCGATTACCACAGGTAATGTGATTTTTGATGATGACGGGTTTGGCGTCGATTCGGGTGACCGCCCACTCTCGCAGCTTATCTGGGAAAATGAATTCGTAAATTTACAATCCGTTGCCGGGCAAGTGCTTACGATTGACGGCATAGCGGTGACCTTAACCTCATCCGACCCAGCGGGCAATGCGGGCGGAAATAACCATGTTGTAAGTTACGGAATTAACGGTGGGCATACAGGGTTCTTGGTCTTCACCGCCGAGAACGGCGATGCTGCTAATACGCAGCATGAATTAAATATTGGGTTTAGCGAACCCGTTACAAATGTCTCTTTCACACTCGCTGATCTGGATTGGTCACAAGCGACAGCTTGGCAAGACCAATTCACGGTTATTGGGCTTTTAACTGGGCAGGTCGTTGATCTGTCGGCGCAGGTTTCCGGAACAGTCGTGCAAGTCGGCGATAATACATTTTACGGAACGGGACAGGTGCCGAGCACTGAAGCCCATGGTAATGTGAACATTTTATTTAATACACCGGTTGACGAAATTAGAATTCTTTATAATTACGGCCCGGACGCCACAGTGCGCGACGGATTTCAAATTGGCGCTTTGTCAGATTTAAACTGGCAGAGCACGGGCGTGCCGCGCGTCGGCGCTGTTAACGGCGTTATCGGTGATGTCGGCGTTCAGGTTACGGGGCTATATGGTTGGTTCACTATTAATGGCGATGGTAGCTATACTTACGAAGTTGATCCGGCCAATGCCGCTGTTATCGCGCTTACGGGCAACGCCACGCTTGTCGATACTATACCCTATACGCTGATCGATAGTCTGGATAATACGGGCAATACCGATATCGCAAATCTGTCCGTGACGATTAACGCGCCCAATGTTGCGCCCGGGCCGATTATCCCCGGCGATCCCAATCCGCCTGCTGATCCGCTAAATTATATCCCGCCGCAAATCGGCGTGGACAGTAGCGCTGTGAGCGACTTGGTGTTGACGCAATATTTCACGGACATCAATCATACGGACGCCGAAATCACGCTGAGCCTTGATCCCAATGATTTGCCATCCGGCCTGACATGGGATCCGTTGACGGAAACTATTTCGGGCACGCCGGATGCTGACGCGTCGCAAGGCGGCACGGGCGGCGTTTACACCATTGCCGTCACTGCGACCGATCCGCTGGGCGCAAGCTTCACAACCAATATCACTTATACTATTTCCAATCCGGTTCCGATTGCCGAGAATGACGCCGTTGGCGGGCTGGAAAATACGGGCGTTATATTTGATGTCTTTGTCGATAACGGCGCGGGGGCCGATAGCGATCCTGACGGCGATACATTCACCATCACCCGCGCGGCCACAGGCAATAGCGAAGCCGTACTGGCTGGATTGGCTGACGGCAGCGGCCTGACAGGGACGATTGCAGGCTCGAATGGCGGAACCTTTACGGTTACAGCGGCGGGGTCTGTGACCTTCACGCCGGGTACGGATTTTGATGATTTGGCAGCAAGCGAAACCCGCACGACCGAATTCGTTTACCAGATTGACGACGGAGAAGGCGGCACGGATACCACGGTCGTGACCTATACGGTTACAGGCGTAAACGATCCGATCATCCCGGTCATTCCGGGCGACCCTAACCCGCCCGCCGATCCGGCAAATTACATTCCCCCGCAGACAGGCGTGGATGGTAGCGCTGTTACGGGTTTGGACTTGACGCCCTATTTTGATGATCTTGACACATCTGACGTGCTCACAATCACAATTGATCCCGCTGATTTACCGCCGGGGCTAAGCTTTGATGGCACGACGATTTCCGGCACGCCCGATGCTGATGCCAGCCAAGGCGGCACAGGCGGGGTCTATATTTTTCCGGTGACCGTCACCGATGGTAACGGCGATACATTCATCACTAATGTGACCTATACCATCACCAATCCCGGCCCTGATGCGCAAGATGACGATTTAACCATCGCCGAAGATACAGTGTCAATCACGGGCTCTGTTTTGGCAGATAATGGCAATGGCGCCGATAGCGACCCGGAGGGGGATGCGCTGACGGTTAGTGAAGTGGACGGCGATGCCGCCAATATTGGCATGGCTGTCGCCGGATCCAATGGCGGGGTGTTCACGATTAACGCCGACGGAACTTATACCTTCGAAACCAATGGCGAGTTTGAAGGCCTTGAATTCGGCGAGACCGATACCACAACCATCACCTACCAAATCAGTGACGGCGAGGGCGGTTTTGATACGGCTACTGTTACGGTCACTGTGACAGGCCAGAATGATGCCCCGATTGTCACGGGCACTCTGGCGGCTCAAACGGGCGAAGACGGCACGGCTCAAACGCCGTTTGATGCCAGCACAGTATTTAGCGATGTTGATATCGAAACCCTGACGTTCGCCTCACCTGATCTGCCAAGCTGGATGATAGTTAACCCGGTTACAGGTATCATCACGGGCACGCCGCCCGCAGATGCCAGCCAAGGCGGGCCGAATAATGACGGCGTCTATGTTGTTACTGTTATCGCCACCGACCCCGACGGAGAGATGGTTAGCACTACAGTAACTTATACCTTTACCAATCCGCCGCCTGTCGTGGATACCCCTGTCGGGCCGCAAACGGGTGTTGATGCTGAAACAATTTCTATCCCGACAATGATATCGGACCCTGACGGCGATACGTTGGCCTATACAGTTTCCGGCCTTCCTGCGGGTCTCTCGATTGATCCGATAACGGGCGAGATAACGGGAGTAGTTGATAATTCCGCCAGCCAAGGCGGGCCCAATAGCGACGGTGTTTACACCGTCACCGTCACCGCAGATGACGGCGAGGGCGGCACGATCACCGATACCTTTACTTTGACAATAACCAATCCCGGCCCAGATGCGGTTGATGATAGCTTTGGCACGAATGAAGATACGGTTGTTATGGGCAATGTCATTACCGGTAGCGATAGCGACCCTGACGGCGACACGTTGACTGTGTCCGAGGTAGACGGCGACGCGGTTAATGTTGGCATGGCTGTTGCCGGAACGGGCGGAGGCCTGTTTACGATTGCCGCTAATGGCGATATCAGTTTTGACCCGAACGGCGAGTTTGAAACTCTGGACATTGGCGAGACCGCCACCAGCACCATCACCTACCAAATCAGCGACGGCGAGGGCGGTTTTGATACGGCCACTGTTACGGTCGTCGTGACAGGCGAGAATGACGCCCCGATTGTGACGGGTGCTATTCCCGCGCAAACCGGCGATGATAGCGATCCTCTGGCCGCCTTTGACGTTTCGGGATATTTTGCAGACCCCGATATGGAAATCACATTCTTCGCGCTGGAAAATGCGCCGAGCTGGATGATTATTAACCCCATTACCGGCGTCATTACCGGCACGCCTCCGGCGGATGCCTCGCAAGGCGGCCCTAATAGCGACGGCGTTTATATCATCACCGTCACGGGCACCGACCCGGACGGCGAGATGGTCAGTACGGTTGTGACCTATACAATCTCCAACCCGGCCCCTGATGCGGTGGACGATAATTTCTTTTCCAATGAAAATGCCGTGATTTCCGGCTCCGTCATTCTGGGCAGCGATAGTGACCCTGACGGCGATGACCTGACGGTCAGCGAAGTGAACGGCGATGCGGCCAATATCGGCATGGCTATTGCCGGCGCCAATGGCGGCCTATTCACGATTAATGCGGACGGCACTTTTACTTTCGATGCCAATGGCGATTTTGAAATGCTGGATGTCGGCGAGACCGATACCACAACCATCACCTACCAAATCAGCGACGGCGAGGGCGGCTTTGATACGGCCACTGTGACGGTCACCGTGACAGGCCAAAATGACGCCCCTATCGTGACAGGTACTTTGGCCGCGCAGACGGGCGAAGACAGCGCGGCGCAAGTGCCGTTTGATGCCAGTATGGTGTTTAGCGATATTGACGGCGAGACGCTGACCTTCACTTCGTCTGATCTGCCAAGTTGGATGATGATTGACTCGGCTACAGGCATCATCACCGGCACACCTCCGGCTGATGCCAGCCAAGGCGGCGTAAATAGCGACGGCGTTTATGTGGTCACTGTTACGGCCACCGACCCTGACGGCGAGAGCGTGACGACTTCGGTTGTTTACACATTTGCCAATCCGGCCCCTGACGCGGTTGATGATACAGCCACGACAGATGAAGATACCGCGCTTAACGGCGACGTGATTACAGGTTCGGATTTCGACCCTGACGGCGATACGTTAGTGGTGAGCGAAGTGGACGGCGATGCGGCCAATATTGGCATGCCGATAGCCGGTTCCGGCGGCGGCGTATTCATCATGAATGTCGACGGCACTTACAGCTTTGATCCTAATGGTGAGTTTGAAGGCCTTGATGTCGGCGAAACCGCTACGACGACGATCACCTACCAAATCAGTGACGGCGAGGGCGGTTTTGATACGGCGATAGTAACTGTTACTGTGCAGGGCGCGAATGATGCGCCTATCGTAACAGGCACTCTGGCCGCGCAAACGGGCGAAGACAGCACGGCGCAAACCCCTTTTGATGCCAGCACTGTATTTAGTGATGTCGATATTGAAACTCTGACGTTCACCTCACCCGATTTGCCAAGCTGGATGATGATTGATCCGGCCACGGGTATCATCACCGGCACGCCTCCGGCTGATGCGTCCCAAGGCGGGCCGAATGGAGACGGCGTTTACACGGTCACCGTGACTGCCACGGATCCTGACGGCGAGATGGTAAGCACAACGGTAACCTACACCTTCGCCAACCCGGCTCCGATTGGGCAAGATGATGTTTATTCCGTTGCCGAAGATACACCGCTGACGGTGAATGTCATTTCGGATAATGATAATGATCCGGACGGCGATGTTCTGATGATTGATGCTGCGGCCCTGCCTGACGGCACTGCGCTGCCTATCGGCACCCCGATTGATTTGCCCGAAGGCACGTTGACGATTTTTGCTGATGGTATGATTGACTTCATTCCTACCCCTGATTTTAGTGGCCAACTCGTCTTTGGCTATACGGTCACAGACGGCGAAGGCGGGACGGATGTTGCGACGGTGACCATAAATGTCACGCCGGTCAACGACCCTCCTATCCCAGTTGATCCGACCCAGCCGCCTGTCGATCCGCTCGATCCGCGTTTCCCTGTTGACCCGAGCGATCCGCGCGAGCCGCCGCTTGACCCGGATAATTATATCCCCGTCCAGACCGGAGAGGATAGCGACCAGATGGACGCGCTCGACTTAACGCCCTATTTTGGCGATCCCGACCCGAATGATGTCTTAACCATCAGCTTGCACCCGAATGAGCTGCCACCCGGCATGACATTTGATCCCTTGACGGGCATTATTTCCGGCATACCGGATGCGGATGCCAGCCAAGGCGGCCCAAATGGGGACGGCGTTTACGAAATCATGGTGACGGTGACAGACCAAAACGGCGAAAGCTTCACCACGGTTGTGACCTATATCGTTACCAATCCGGCACCTATAGCTGTGGATGACGGCGTGTTGATGGTTGTCGAAGATAGCCCGGCAATTCTTGATCTGCTCGGCAATGATAATGACCCTGATGGAGATGACCTTATAATCACCGAAATTAACGGCGTTCCTGTCATGGTCGGCGCTCCGCTGACCCTGCCAAGCGGCGCGGTGATTACGCTCAATGCTGACGGCACGGTGAGCTATGATCCGCCTGCCGACTATAACGGCCCGGATAGCTTTACCTACACCATCAGTGACGGCGAAGGCGGTACGGATACGGCCACGGTTACGCTGGACGTAACGCCGGCTAATGATCCTCCTGTCGTGACACCTCTTGTCCCCGGCGAACCCGTTTTGCCACCGCGCATGAACCGCGATGGCGATACGATTGACCCTGTCGATGTTTCCGGCCCGTTCAGTGATATTGATGGTGATCCGCTGATATTTACGGCGACCGGACTGCCCGACGGCCTGACGATTGATCCCATCACAGGCGTGATTGCGGGTACGCTTCTGCCCGGCACGTCTGTCGATGGTCCGTTCACCGTGATCATTACGGCGACGGACCCTGACGGCGGAAGCGTGAGCACCAGCTTTGTCTGGGGCGTGGATAATGTTCCGCCTATCGTACTTGTGCCTCTGCCCCCGGTTATTGCTAATGACGGCGATCCTTTGAGCCTTCCCACGGCGCCCAATTTTGGTGACCCGGACGGTGATGATGTGACTTACACAGCTACCGACCTGCCGCCGGGCCTCGCCATTGATCCCGATACAGGCGTTATTACGGGCACTATTGACGGCTCTGCCTCGGTAGATGGCCCTTATGACGTCACGGTGACAATCACAGATTCGCAAGGCGCGAGTACCTCCAGCACTTTTGTGTTGACGGTTCTTAACCCGGCTCCGACTATCGGCGAGATTATCGTGCCAACGCCTATTGCGGGAGAAGCGGTTAATATTAATGTCGCTCAGTTTACATCCGACCTGGACGGGGATGCTGCGCTGACCTATAGCGCTAGCGGTCTGCCGCCGGGCCTCGCCATTGACTCTGATACGGGGATTATCTCGGGCGTTCCAACCACGCCGCAAGCCGATCCTTATATCTTCACGGTCACTGTTGATGACGGTGAAGGCGGGGTGACCACAGTTGAGTTAACTCTGCAAGTCAATGAAGACGGCTATGTCGGGCTGATAGACTCTAATCCTGCGGACCCGCTTATAGGCGATGTTGATCCTTATGAATTCCTCGAAGACAAACCGATTGATCTGCAGCGCTTTTTCCGTGACCGCGCTTTAGAGAATCGCGATAGCTTTGGCCGTATGTTCGGAGATCGCGATTTCCTTGGCGGCATGGTCGCAAGCCATGTCGGAGGATTTGGCTCTGATTGCGCCTATCTTGTTGTCGAGGCGGTGGCTTTTGAGCATCATATCAATGTTCAGCTAGAGTCCTCATTGGCCTTAGCCTGCAACATAACAGTCAAATCTTGGGACGTGACGCCAATAAATGGTGGCCAGTTGCCAACATGGATTGACTGGCAGGACGGCTCGGATTTCATGGAAATCCAACGCCCGCTGGATCAGGAGACGATAAGACTTCGCATTCGCGGCCTGCTCGATGATAGCCGCGCGGCGAGCGTCACTATTGAAATTGATTTACGCTCGGGCGCAGTGACGGAAGTCGGGCATTCATATAGCCAAGCGCAAACTTTGAGTGATCAACTCAGGCTCGAAACTCATCGTTTGAGTGCAAATAATGATACTCTTCTCAGGAGCCTTGCTTCGTAAAAATATTGGCAAGCGAATAGGCGGTATCGGATATTTTACTATCCGGTGCCGCCCTTTGCTTTTAGTCCCAACTCTATGTAACTGGGCTATAAGATAGCTATGCAAATATAGCTGGTGCGTAGTCAGGGATTATTGTGGACTTTCAATTCTGACATCTTCATCTTAAAGGGAGCATTGCTACACGCATATTAGGCACTGGATTCATGAACGGAATAGTTGGTATTGTTGGTTTTTCCATCCGCAACTGGCGGATGACGATGGGTATTATGCTCTTTGCCGTCATTGGCGGCATGTTTGCGATTGCCAATTTCCCGTTGGACGCAGAGCCGGATGTGCCGATCCCCTTTGTTAATGTGCGCGTAGTCTTGCCGGGGATTTCGCCCGAAGACAGTCAGCGGCTTTTGATACGCCCGATGGAGACCGAGCTGAAATCCATTGACGGGCTGAAACGCATGGACGGCGTAGCGGCGCAATCCGTGGGTTACATCACGCTGGAATTTAATGCTTCTTTCGATCAAGAAAAGGCTATTCAGGACATCACTGAAAAAGTTGACCGCGCAAGGTCTGAGTTCCCGCAAGAAGCCCGCGAGCCGATTGTCGAGGAAATCAATACCAATAAATTGCCCGTGGTTGTCGTCAATCTCTTCGGTAATACGCCCGACCGCGAACTGCAACGTCAGGCCAAAAACCTGAAGCGCCACATAGAGGGCATTCCAGGTGTGCTGGAGGCTAATATTTCCGGTGAGCGCGTCGATGTGCTTGAAGCCATTATCGACCCGGCTTTGGTTGAAAGCACGGGTATCACCTTTGACGAAATCGCCTCGGCTGTGGCGCGCAATAATAGCCTGATTACAGCAGGCGCGCTGGAGACGGATAACGGCAAATTCAATGTCAAATTACCGGGCTTGATTGAAAACCCATCCGATCTGGCGGATCTTGTCGTTCGCAGTAACCCCAATGGCAGTATTATCCGTATGAGCGATATTGCGCAGGTGCGGCGCGGTTATAAAGACGCCACCACTTATGCCCGTTTCGATGGCCGTAAATCAATTTCGATAGAAATCTCTAATCGTGTCGGCACGAATATGATCGAAACTATCGAGAAAGTCCGCGCGCTGGTTGACGCCGAACTGTCCAAGCCGGATTGGCCCAGCACGATCAATGTCGAATTTAGCCAAGACCGTTCCGTTGATACCAAGGTCATGGTGCAAACCCTGTTTGCGAATATTATCAATGCCGTGATTTTGGTCTTTATTGTTTGCGTCATGGCGCTGGGTTTCCGCTCGGCGCTCTTTGTCGGCTGGGCTATCCCCGCGAGTTTCCTGATGGCTTTGTTCTTGATGTTTGTGCAGGGGCAATCGATCAATTTTATGATCCTTTTTGGCCTCATCCTGTCGGTCGGGGTACTGGTCGATAGCGCCATTGTCATCATTGAATATGCTGACCGAAAATTGGCGGAAGGCATGCCGCGTAAGGAAGCTTTTCAAACGGCAGGGGAGCGTATGTTCTGGCCGATTGTGTCCTCAACGGCGACAACCCTCGCGGCCTTTATACCGATCTTGTTTTGGGACGAAATCACAGGTAAATTTATGTCCTATTTGCCTTTGACGATGATCTATGTGCTCTCGGCTTCGCTCCTGATGGCGCTGATCTTTCTCCCGACTATGGGAGCTTTGCTCGGGCCGCGTAAGGTCACGAAACCGACCGAGAACCTCATAGCTCTCTCAGGAGCGGAGGGCGATCCGTCAAAATTGACGGGATTTGTGGGCTTTTATGTGCGCGTGATTGCGGTCTGTATCCGCTTCCCATTAGTGGTGATTAGCGCAACCTGTCTTGCCTTTTACTTTCTTATTCTGGTTCCGTTCGGGGCCTCGATGGGCGGTGACAATCCTAAACCCGTTGAATTTTTCACTAATACGCCATCTGATCAGGTCTATGTTATTGCCCGCACGCGCGGAAACTCAACGCCCAAAGCGGCGCTCGATATTGCCATTGATATGGAAACCCGCATTAAAGACATAGAAGGCATCAAGGTGCTTTATACCGTTGCGGGCGCGGGCGCGGGGGGCGATGGTAGCGCCAATGTCAAAGGCGGCGATACGCCTTCTGATACTGTCGTGAAAATATATACGGAATTAACGCCTTTTGCGGAGCGCCGTAAAACAGCCGTGATTATGGACGATATCCGCGCCGCCGTGGCTGATATGCCCGGAATATTGACCGAGGTCATAGCTCTGTCGCAGGGCCCGCCCATTGGCAAAGATATCGCTATTCAGCTAACATCTGATGATCTTCTGGCCTTGAAAGCTGCGGCGCTACAGATTCGAGGTAAATTCGAGAGCGAGCCGGGCCTATTCGAGATTGAAGATACGCTACCTCTGCCCGGCGTGGAGTGGGAATTACAGGTCAACCGAGAGGAAGCCGGGCGTTTGGGTCTGGATATTACGCGTATCGGGGCGGCGGTGCAGTTTCTCACTGAAGGTGCCTTAGTTGGGCAATTTCGCCCGCTGGATACGGACGAGGAAGTCGATATTCGCATCCGCTATCCGCAAGCTGCGCGCGGCCTCAACCAACTTGATAGTTTACGCATTCTAACGCCGAACGGGGCTCTGCCCTTGTCGAGCGTAGTTGACCGCGTCGCTAAGCCTCAACAAAATACAATCGCCAGCCGGGATCAACAATTGGTCTATGAAGTCAAGGCCAATACGCGCGAAGATTATGCGACCAATATTCAGGTGGCGACCCTAAAAGAGTGGTTGGCGGAAGAGGCGAATATTTCTGAAACGGTTGCTGTTAAGTTTCTGGGTCAGGAAGAGGAAAATGCGGCGGCGGCTGAGTTTTTCAAAGGCGCAGCCGTGGCGATTATGTTTATGATGGGAATTATTTTGCTACTGCAATTTAACAGCTTCTATCATGTGTTTTTGACATTGTTGGCCGTTGTGCTCTCTGTTTTCGGCGTCATTTTAGGGCTAACTTATTATCCTTATATACCCATGGTGCCGACCATCGTCGGGATCATCGCCCTGGCCGGGATTGTGGTCAATAATAACATTGTTCTGATTGATACCTATCAGCGGCTCAAAGAGCGCGGTTACGAAACGGTAGACGCCTCTATCCGCACGGCGGCGCAGAGATTACGGCCCGTTTTCTTAACGACTGCTACAACCATGGTCGGCCTGTTCCCGATGGTGCTGGGCTGGCAGGCGGATATATTTACAGGCGTTTTAGATACGAATGGTAATGTTACCTCCGATATTTTTGCGCCGATTTCTTTTGTCATTGTTTTCGGGCTGGGCTTTGCAACGATTCTGACCCTTATCCTGACGCCTGTTTTCCTTGCTATGCCAACTGTATTATGGGCGCGGATGAAACGTGTTTATAGCCGTATCAGGCCATCCGGCGCAGAGGAGGCCGAAGATATGAAGGACATGGATGCGCCCGAAGCCAAGCCGGAATTGGCCTAATGATAGCTAAGCCGGTGATCAGTGTTTTCCCCAAGATAGAAAATGAGTCTGACTGGAAAAGCTGCCTTAACGCCATTGAGTGGTATTTGGAGCCTTTAAAAGAGGTTAATCGGATTGTCCTGTTGAGCGATAATATTGACGACTTCGCAAATCGCCCCGCATGGCTGGAAGTCACTCAATCCTCGCCAGCCGCTCTTGCCTCTCAGTCTGACTATGCTTTGTTTTGGAAAGCCGATAGTTTTTGGGCTGCGCCGGCGGCGTTGCGGCGTAAGGCTATTATTGTCGATCCCTATGCACGGCAAGCTGCGGGTGACTATCTTCATGCCTTTGCATCGAATATTTCAGAGGGTGATCCCAAGTTAGACTCTGTACGGTTTTCAAAGGCCTTGATGGATTATGACCGCCAAGCAAGAGTCTGTATTATTGGCCCCGGTAAAAGCGCAAATCATCAAACGCTAGAGTCTCTTAAAGCTAAGTTTTCACTCGTGACTATCTATCTGGGAACAACAATTTTTGAGGAAGATCTAACGGATATATGCCCGCCTGACATTGTTATTGCTTCAGATGGCCCCTCGCAATTTGGGCCGACGGTTACGGCGCAGAGATACCGAGACTGCTTATTATCGCTCATGCGCAAACACGGTACAAAAGTCCTCATTCCGGCAGGCTTCCGGGCAAGCGTTCGCGCACATTGGCCTGCCGATATTGCTGATAAAATTTATGCTGTGCCCATTCAAGATCGGGTTACTTACGGTAATAACATAGCTAAAGATTGGACTTATGAACCGACAAGCAATGTTTTGACAGCTTTGGGTTTGCCCTGCGCCGCGGCAATTTCAAGCCACATTATTTTAGCGGGCATTACTACGCATGAAGTCTCGTCATCACCTCGTCATTTTTCACATCAGCAGGAGGCGTCTTATCAACGCCATGTCGCGCCGATCCGCGCCATGCATCCGGCGGCGATTATGGACAGGCCGGAATATCTGGCGGAGCATTTCGTTCGGCTTGAAGCAGAACTTGCAGCGTATCGCGGCCAAGGTTATATTTTTGAAGATGTGTTCGGGGATGTCATTGGTGGCCCGAAAGAGGTTTTTGGCGTCCCGCGTAAAATGCCGTTTAAATTGCGTCTCTTTCAAGCCGTTGAGTATTGGCAACATCGCCCGGTCTTACCCGCTTTTTTCATATTTATTTTGGCAGCGGGCTTGGGTGCAGCCTCGGAACGGTTTATAGGTCTAAGAATGACAGGATTTATTATAGCGGGTTTTATAGCATTGGCGGGTTTTTGCACGCTCTATTTTATGCGCTTGCGTATGAACCGTATGATCGCGCGCCTTGAAAACCGCCTCTCGCATCAGCAGGCCTCGCAATTCCAAAACCTCTCTGACCGGCTGAAAACTTTGGAAGACAAAGATTAGGCGATATCCGGCCCTGTACTAAGGGGCAGTATATCTACCATAGCGCCTGTGTCCCAAGGCCCGGCATTTACGGGCAGCCGTATTAATACATTCGCCCGCGCAAAGGGGCTGAGCAAGGAGCTGTCCTGACGCGGGAAGGGCGTGACGATGAGTTGAGCATCTTCCGTGACGCTGGCTAGGCCCCGCAGATAAGTCTCGCGCGGGCCATTTGCGTTCAGGTTTTCGGTGAGGAGCGCTTTGGAATAGGTCAACCCGTTTTGCCGTCCCATCAGGGTTTTGAGATAGAGATGGGCGCAGACAACCGCCGAGGCGGGATTGCCGGGCAGGCCGAGCACGCATTGATCGCCGAGCGTGCCAAACCAGACTGGCTTACCCGGACGCACGGCGACCTTCTCGAAAATCATATTCAGGCCGGCCTCCCTGAAAGCCGGGCGCATATAATCATGATCGCCGACAGAGGCCCCGCCAATGGGGATGATGATATCGGCTTCTTGCGCCGCCTCGATAAGTGCCGTGATCGCGGCAAGACTATCGTCCGCAATACCCATATCCAAAACCTCGCCGCCCCATTGCGTGATAAGCGCGCCCAGAGCCAATGGGTTGGAGCTGATGATTTCGCTGGATTTGAGTGTGCTTCCGGGCGGGCGTAATTCATCGCCATTAGCCAGTAGCGCAATTTTAAGGCGGGGATAGACACTGATCTGCGCATGATTAGCGGCGGCGGCTAGCGCAATCTCCGGCGGCCCAATAAGCGTTCCTGCCGAAATCAGTTTTGTGCCTTCAAAGAAATCAATTCCGGCTTTGCGGATATGGCGAGCGGCTTCGCTCGGGGTGTTGACCATGATGTTATTGCCGTCCCGCGCTACATTTTCCTGAATGACGATATGGTCGGCCCCGTCGGGAACCGCTCCGCCCGTGAAGATACGCACGGCTTGACGCGATTTAATGCTCCCTGTGAAAGGATGGCCAGCAGGGGCTTCGCCAATGACGTTGAGCACTGCGCCTGCCTCGCGCACATCCTCCAGCCTGACCGCATAACCGTCCATAGCGGAGGCAGCCAAAGGCGGCAGGGTGACTAAGGCGGTGATATCCTTGGCCAATATACAGCCCAGTGTCTGCGCCAAGGGCAGAGTAACGGGCGCTCGGCGCGGGCGCTTGGCCAGTATCCGGGACAGGGCTTCTTGGACTGAAATCATGGGGGTAACATGTCTTGGGTTTAGCCATTCGTCAAACCTCTATTCAAAGCGATATAAAGCCAGTATCAGACCTCATGACTACGGCTTATCACCACGCGCAAGATGTTCTGGCCTTTGCCAATGACGCTTATGTCGATGGCGAAGACTGCGCGCTGGTTTGCGTGGCCGATATCAATGGCGGCGCGATGCGGGCGAGGGGGGCGCTCATGGCGGTGCGGGCTTCTGGCGCGGTGGCTGGTTATATCTCCAATGGCTGTATTGACGCGGATATCATTGCGCAGGCGCTAGCGGCGATGTCCGCGAAGGAAAACCGGGCCCTGCGTTACGGTGAGGGCTCGCCCTATAAAGACTTGAAACTCCCCTGCGGTGGTTCGATTGATTTATGTGTTGTGGCCCGGCCTGACAAAGACGCGGTTAAGGCGGCTTTGCGTAAGTTAACGGCGCGCAAAAAAACCGATCTTGATTTTGGCGATTTTCGGATGAGTTATATGCCGCGATTGCGTCTGCGTATTGCCGGACGCGGCGCGGCCATGACGGCCTTGGCCTCGCAGGCTCTGGGGACGGGATTTGACGTTATCTTACAATCCCCCGAGGTGGATATGAAAACCAATCTGCCTGTAACGCATTTTGATCATTTAACAGATCCGTCTCATGTTCCGCCCTCCGGCGACGATGCTTGGACAGCTCTGGTTCTTATGTTTCATGACCATAGTTGGGAGGAAGCATTGCTCCTGCAAGCGCTGGACGGCCCGGCCTTTTATATTGGCGCGATGGGGAGCCGCAAGACCCATGCAAACCGCCGTGAATTTCTAAGCGCCGACCAGGTTGCAAATGTGCGCGGCCCCATCGGGCTCATCCCGTCTCTGCGCGATGCCAATCTTTTAGCTCTGTCTACATTGGCTGAAATCGTTAGCGTCGCGCAAGAAAAGGGGCGGCTATGACGGCGCTTATTTTGCTGGCGGCAGGCATGTCAGAACGCTTTGGGGACGAAGACAAGTTACTTGCCAAGCTGAACGGAAAACCCATCATTGAACATGTGATAGATGCCGCAGAAGGAATTAATTACAGGCATCGTTTGGCTGTCGTTTCTAAAAGCCATGCCATTGAAAATATATGTAAATCAAATGGTTATGACATCATCTTGAATGATAATCCGGAGCTAGGGCAAGGGCGTTCCATCGCTTTGGGAGCAAAGCAGGCGATGAAATTGGACGAGACGTCTATCTGCATTCTGCTCGGCGATATGCCGTTTATATCTGCGAAGCATTTAGAGCGGCTTCTTATGGCAAGCCAAAAATCAGATTGTGTCTTTAGTACCAGCGCAGGCGTGCGGTTGCCGCCGACTATGTTTTCTGGTCAGGCCCTAAAACGGCTTACGTCGCTCAATTCAGGCGCGGGCGCAAAGTCTATATTTTCCTCTACAGAGTGCGCGGAAATTGCTTTGCCTTCACATCAAGCGCAAGATATTGATACGCAGATTGAACTGCGTAATATGGAAACGCTATGATGGATATTTTATTTTTTGGACGGCTTAGCGATGTGTCAAAACCGCTCTCCATAGAGCGCCCCGCAGGCGTGACAGATATAGAGACTTTGAAACACTGGCTTGGGCAGGAAAACGAGGTTCTCATCAAAGCGCTTGGCAAAACGGGCGTGCGGGTTGCCGTCAATAAAGCTATCGTCTCTGAAAATGTGCCGCTTAGAGGCGACGAAGAAATCGCCTTTATGTCAGTGCTGAGCGGGGGATGAGGTGAGCTATCCGCAAATTCATATCACAGATAAGCTCTTCGACCCCGAAGCGGCTCATCGTGAATTCCGTGAAGCGCTCGAAGATACAGGCGCGATTGTTACTTTTACGGGCGTCGTTCGCGGCGAGGATACTGAGACGCTTACGCTGTCGCATTATCCCGGCTTTACCGAAGCTGAAATCGCCCGCATCGGAGACGAGGCCTCAAAGCGCTGGTCACTGACAGGCTGGCAGATTATTCACCGTATTGGCGAAATGACCCCGCGTGAGCCAATTGTCTTCGTCGCGACAGCCAGCACCCATCGCCGCGCGGCTTTTGAAGCAGCAGACTTTTTGATGGATTACCTCAAATCCGAAGCCCCGTTCTGGAAACAGGAGGAGCGCGGAGGCGAAACGCACTGGATTGAACCTCGCGAGGCAGATTATGCTGATAAAAAAAGATGGAGCCAATAATGGCTGGTATTGATGAAACTCTGAGTTTTACGCCGCTTAGCCTTGCTGTGTTGACAGTTTCGGATACGCGCACCGCGAAGAATGACACATCGGGTGATATATTGCAGGCCCGGATAGAGGCGGCAGGTCATAATTGCGCCGCCCGGCAAATCGTGCGCGACACGATAGAGGGCGTCCGCAATCAAGTTCAAGGCTGGATTGATAATCCTGATGTTGACGCCATTATCACAACGGGCGGGACGGGGCTGACAGGGCGGGATATTACCGTCGAGGCCGTTGCGCCGATGTTTGAAAAGACCATTGACGGGTTCTCCGTGATTTTTCATCAAGAGAGTTTCAAAACCGTCGGCCTTTCGACTTTGCAATCGCGCGCTTGCGCGGGGCTGACAAAAGGCACACTGATTTTCTGCCTGCCCGGCTCGAACGGGGCGGTGAAAGATGGTTGGGATAAGGTGATAGAATCGCAGCTCGACTCGCGCCATCGGCCCTGTAATCTCGTCGACCTTATCCCGCGTTTTATGGAGACATAAGTGGTTGATCTTACCCATTTCGATAAAGACGGACGGCCCAATATGGTCGATGTCGGCGACAAAGCCGTCACCTCCCGCCGCGCCGTGGCGAGCGGGCAGGTGGTTATGGCTGCCGAAACGCTGGCCCATATCAAGGATAATAAAAAAGGCGATGTCATCACAATCGCCGAACTGGCCGGGATTATGGGAGCGAAACGCACGAGCGATATCATCCCGCTCTGCCATCCCCTGCCGCTGTCCAAAGTCAGCGTTAAAATCACGGTGGACGAGAGCCTTCCCGGCTTGAAAATCACGGCCGAAACCAAAACCACAGGGCAAACAGGCGTCGAGATGGAAGCGCTCACGGCGGTCAGCACGGCAGGCCTGACTATCTACGACATGCTAAAAGCCGCCGATAAACATATGGTCATCAGCGAGATAAAGCTGGAAGCAAAATCCGGAGGCCGTACAGGCGATTGGACGCGCGGCCAGACTGAATAAATAGCTATGCTGTCACTACGCCTCGCCTGCCGAAGCTGATCAGGTCTGTGCAAAGTATTTATGAGCGCGCCAATGAAGATTACTTGTGTATTCGGCGAGGTGAGGATTGAATGGTTAGGCGTGGCTGACGAAAGCGTCGATATTCACCAGATTTAAGTGTGGGATCGCCCGCATTTCACGCAGCACTAAGCTCGCTTACCCACTCTATAATATCCGGCAATATGGTTTCAACATGCTCGGTAAGGATAAAATGGCTTAGGCCCTCGTAAATTTTCATAGACTTTTTACATGTCAGTCGGCCAAACAGATTTTCCATAAAGGCTTGCGGAAAGATTTTATCTTCATTGCCGTGCAGGAGTAAAATCGGGGTTTTTATATCTTCTACCGGACGTTCCAGCTTGGCCGTTGTCAGCGAGGCCAGCGCTTTTAGCCTTATGACTTTTAGCGTCAGAGGATCTGCCGCCATACGGTCTTTAACATCCTGATTGCCGCGGCTGAGCAGAGCATAATAACGGGCGATATTTATCTTCATTTCAGGCGCAATTTTGGCAAGGCCTAAAGTAATCGGCCGCAGAATTTTGGTAATCACCGGATGGTCGGTCAGGTCAAAATTTCCGGGATCGGCAAGATCGGCTGCGTTATGACAGATAGCGCCGGCTAGATTTGCATCTGTAGCCGCGGTGTAAAAGGCCGCAATGCCGCCTTGGCTGGATCCCGAAATAAAGACGGGGCCGCCAAATCTTTTATGGGCATAATCAATAGCGGCGTGGGCATCGCTCACAAGTTCAGGCATCGTATAGCTGCCTCGCGCGCCTTCGCTACGGCCATGACCGCGCGGGTCAAAACTTACAACATTATAACCGCTATCGCCCAGCGCCGCCAAAAAATTTCCAAATGTCAAGCCATAGACACTTGTGCCCGGAATAAAGACGATTGTTGGTGCGTTCTTGCCAGCATCAATGACGTCCATATGCAAACGGTTACCATCATTATTAATGCTGGCGATTTCAAAACGGTCAAATTCTACATCGGCTCCGCGGCGCTCCATAGTGGTTTTGAAATGTGCGCGTAAAATATCTTCCTGTTTGTCCATAGGTATTGTGTTCTAATGATTAGTGTTGAGAACAATAGCTATCACGTAGAGGCTTTGCGTTCAATGCGGACTCTTTTATAGGGTATAACGGCTATATATGATGTGAGTTGTTATTTGGCTGGCTTGGATTAGAGTGAGGCTAATATGTTTATAAAGACAAAGAATTTCTCCGCCTCTTCGCTTGACCATTTCCGTTTGTTACAAAGACGTTCATTTCGCATTTTAGAAGATATGGCAGCATCTTTGAGGGAAGGGCAGACCGAGAAAGAAATCGCGCGGGCTTTGGTGCGGCGGTATAGAGAAGCCGGCGCGAAGTCTTTCTTTCATCTGCCTGTGGTCTTATTCGGCGATAGAACGGCGCTTCCCGGCCATTGGACGATAGGGCATTTCTTTCCAAAATCCCGCAAATTGCAAAAGGGAGATAGCGTTATATTGGACGCCGCGCCGCTGTTTAAGGGCTATCTTGTCGATACCTCTTATTCCTTCTGTTTTGGCGAAAACCCGGCCCATGCAAAAATGATGACAGATTTGGCAAAATTTCGGGCTGGCGTCTGCGACGCCGTAAATGCGGGGGAGAGCTTTAAATCCATTGCCGACAATGTTGCCGCCGATATTCGCAAAATGGGCTATGAACCCGTCCACACCAAACACCCCGGCGAAGTCTTGGGCCACCGTAGCGTTAAAACGGCTAATCTGCCGTTTAAATGGCGGCTGCGCGGCTCGGACGCGCTCTCTTTGGGCTGGTTTATATTAAAAGGAAAAGCGGTCAGTGCAGGCCTCGCTAAAAGCGCGCCAACTTGGAATGAGAGCGAGCAGTCCAACCACGCGCCGCATGACGGCTTGTGGCTGGTTGAACCCCATGCGGGCAAGGGGCCTGTCGGCGCGAAATGGGAAGAAATTTTGGTTATCCATAAAGGCTGCGCTTGGTGGCTGGACGAAACTCCGCCCCACGTCCGGCAATGGGCGCAGATTAAAAACAATACCGGCTATGGCCCGCAACATTCCTGAAAAAGTAAAGATATCATTATGACGCTAACAGAGCCTAGCCCCCGGCTAAAAGTCTATCACCTGCCGCGCTCGCGTTCACTCCGTGTGCTTTGGCTGCTCGAAGAACTCGGCCTTAAATATGAGGTCGAGAGCCTTGACTATATTCCCGGTAAATTTGGCGGTGATGACTATACAAAAATTCATCCCTTAAACAAAATACCGGCCTTTAATGACGGCGATATGACCATGTTTGAGAGCGTCGCCATAATGCAATATATCTTAGATAAATATGGCAAGGGCGCTTTAAAACCGGCGATTGATGATCCGGAATATGGCCCTTATTTACAATGGCTGCATTACGGGGAAAGCACGCTCGCGCCTATCATAGCGGCGCTGATGTTTCAGCGCGTTATGCTCCCCGAAGACCAGCACAGCGCCGCAACAGATAAATGGGCGCAAAAAGAACTGGTCAAAGTCTTGAGCCTTTTGGAAACCCAGCTTGGCGATCATGATTACATCCTGAAATCCGGTTTTTCCGCCGCTGATATTTCTGTCGGCTATTGCTTGCTTCTCATTCGGCTCGTCAAAGCCCATGACCAAATCACAGACCGCATCCAAGACTATTGGGAGGCGCTGACCGACAGAGACGCTTGGGGCATCATATCTAAAATTTAGTCTTCGCCTTATTTACAATGCGAGCCATGCTTGCAGAACGGCTCTTTTTCCTCGTAATATCTTTTATGCTTGTGATTACGCCCCGTCTGTCTATTCCGCTCTCCGAGATTGAGATGAGCGCTATCCGGTCTCAGGGGCCGGGCGGGCAGAATGTCAATAAAGTTGCCTCTGCCATTCATTTACGCTTTGATGTCAAGGCCTCGTCTTTATCGGACGTGCAGAAAGAGCGGGTTTTGGCGTATCGCGATAAGCGGATTACGGCTGGCGGCTTAATCGTCATTAAGGCACAAAATCACCGCACGCAGGAGCGTAATAAGGCGGAAGCTTTAGAGCGTTTGGCGGCTTTGTTGAAGGACGCGCTGCATGTGCCAAAATATCGCCGCCCTTCGCGGCCAAGCCACGGCGCGATCAAAAGACGGCTTAAGAAGAAAGCCGAGCGCAGCGGCATAAAATCCTTACGCGGCAAGGTTCGGGATTTTGACTGACTTTTCTAGGGTTTTGGCATATATAAAGGGCTTGTCGCGGCCCTGATATTCGGCTACATGCGCCTCAAATTAGCGGCTTGGATTATCAAAGCCGTTTTATCATTGTTAAATGGAGGCCCCGATGGCTGTCCCAAAGAGTAAAATTTCCAATTCACGCCGCGGCATGCGCCGCTCGCATGATAAGCTGTCAGCTGTCAACTATGTCGAAGACAAAGACAGCGGCGAATTGCGCCGTCAACACCACATAGACCTGAAATCAGGCATGTATCGTGGCCGTCAGGTGCTAACGCCTAAAGACTAAACGCCAGACTATAAGGATATTCCATGGTCGAGATTGACGAAATTTTCGCCCGGGAAATCCTGGATAGCCGGGGAAACCCTACATTAGAAGTCGATATAAGCCTCTCGGACGGGGCTTTTGGACGTGCGGCTGTGCCGAGCGGAGCCTCGACGGGCAGGCACGAAGCCGTTGAACTGCGCGACGGCGATAAAAAACGCTATGGCGGCAAGGGCGTGCTCAAGGCCGTGCAAAACGTCAATACCGAAATCGCCGATACGCTTTACGGCCTAGACGCCGAAAACCAACGCGGTATCGACCAAATCCTGATTGAACTGGACGGGACTGAGAACAAAGCCCGCCTCGGCGCTAATGCCATGCTGGGCGTCTCGCTGGCTCTGGCCAAAGCTGCCGCCAATTCCATGGAAACGCCGCTTTACCGCTATGTCGGCGGGGCCAATGCCCGTATCTTGCCTGTGCCGATGATGAATATCATCAATGGGGGCGAACATGCGGATAATCCCATTGATGTGCAGGAATTTATGGTCATGCCTGTCGGCGCGGAGAGTTTCAAAGAAGCTCTGCGCTGCGGGGCCGAGATATTCCACGCGCTGAAAGCCAAGTTAAAAGCCGATGGTCATAATACCAATGTCGGCGATGAGGGTGGTTTTGCGCCCAATCTGGACGGCTCTGAACATGCGTTGGATTATATTATGAGCGCGGTCGAAGCGGCAGGTTATAAACCAGGCAAAGATGTCTACCTGGCGATGGATGTGGCCGCGACAGAGTTTTATGATGGCACTAGCTACAATCTGAAGGGCGAAGGCAAAAGCCTGACGTCGCCGCAAATGGTGGATTACCTCGCGGATTTGGCCGCGAATTATCCGATTATCTCTATCGAAGACGGTATGAGCGAAGATGATTGGGACGGATGGGTCGCTCTCAATGCTAAAATCGGCGATACATGCCAGCTGGTCGGTGATGACCTCTTTGTCACTAATCCCAAGCGCCTGAAACGGGGCATTGAGGAAGAGGCCGCAAATTCCATCCTTATCAAGGTCAACCAAATCGGCACCCTCTCAGAAACACTCGACGCCGTGGATATGGCGCACCGGGCAGGTTTTACCGCCGTGATGAGCCACCGCTCGGGCGAAACGGCGGATCACACCATTGCAGACCTTGCTGTGGCAACAAATTGCGGACAAATCAAAACCGGCTCGCTCGCGCGGTCGGATCGCCTCGCCAAATATAACCAGCTCTTGCGCATTGAAGAACAACTCGGCGAAATGGCGCAATATGCCGGGCGATCTGTGTTGCCTTCATGATTTGTCATTCCGAGGCTGCGCAGCAGAACCCGGAAGGTCGAGAGGTTGTGTGCTAAACGAGAGACTGCCCTCAAAGGCTCGACCTTCCGCATCTCCGGCCACGCCTTCCCCGCCTGCGCGGGGATGAACGGAGTGCGGAATGACAGGAATGGAGGGGGCTACCTTATGGTAAAATTAACCCAATGCTAACCATGATTCGTACATAAACTCCCATGGAACGCCTTCGTTATATTCGTAGTAAATGGCCGGTTTTCGCGCTGGTTACGCTCTATCTCTATCTCGCTTTTCATGCTCTTTCCGGCTCGCAGGGGGTTATGAGCTGGGTCGATTATGAGAGCGATATTTCGCGTCTTGAAACCCGTCTTGAAGCCGTCACGAAGCAGCGTGAAACCCTCGAAACCCATGCTGATTGCCTAAAAGCCTCTCAACTGAATTTGGACGTTCTCGATATAAAGTCACGCGAACTTCTATTTGTTTCATATCCGAAGGAAAATACGATTTGGCTTGACCAAAGTCCGTAACAATCCTCATAAGAGACACAGATATTTCTGCGGCGCTGTGAAAATACTTCATATCCGAAACATATTGAGTGAGTTACTATATGGCAACCAAAAAAACCGCCCCAAAACCGCTTAAAACGGATAAAGCGGAACTCCTTGACTATTACCGCACCATGCTGCTCATCCGCCGCTTTGAAGAAAAGGCCGGACAGCTTTACGGCATGGGCCAGATTGCCGGATTTTGTCATCTTTATATCGGGCAGGAAGCCGTTGTTGTTGGCGCACGCGCAGGGATGATCGAGGGCGACCAGATGATTACGGGCTATCGCGACCACGGCCATATGCTCGCCTGCGGCATGGAATCGCGCGGCGTCATGGCGGAACTGACCGGACGCAGCGGCGGCTATTCGCGCGGCAAAGGCGGCTCGATGCACATGTTTAGCACGGAAAAGCATTTTTACGGGGGCCACGGCATTGTTGGCGCGCAAGTGCCTATCGGCGCAGGGCTCGGCTTTGCCAATAAATATAAGGGTAACGGCAATGTCAGCCTCGCCTTTTTTGGCGACGGCGCGTCCAATCAGGGGCAGGTCTATGAAGCTTTCAATATGGCCAAGCTTTGGGACTTACCCGTCGTCTTTGTGATCGAGAATAATCAATATGCCATGGGCACATCCGTGGTGCGCTCCTCCGCCGAGACTGAACTTTATAAACGCGGCTCCAGTTTCGAGATCAAAGGCCTTCAAGTTGACGGGATGAATGTCCTAGAAGTGCGCGACGCTGCCAAAAAGGCTATCAAACACGCGCGGGACGGCAAGGGGCCGATGATTTTGGAAATGAAGACCTATCGTTATCGCGGCCATTCCATGTCCGATCCTGCCAAATATCGCACGCGTGAAGAGGTCACCAAAACCCGCTCTGAACGCGACCCGATTGATATGGCCAAACATCGTCTATTGGCCGAGAAATGGACGGATGAAGAGGCTCTCAAAGCCATGGATAAAGAGATCAAAGCCATCGTCGCCGACGCGGCGCAGTTCGCGCAAGACAGCCCAGAGCCCGACCCGTCCGAGCTTTATACAGATGTATTGTTGGAGGCTTAGGCATGGCGATTGATATAAAAATGCCGGCGCTGTCCCCAACCATGGAAGAGGGAACGCTCTTCAAATGGCTGGTCAAAGAGGGCGATACGATAAGCTCCGGCGATATCCTCGCCGAGATTGAGACCGATAAAGCGACGATGGAAGTGGAGAGCATTGACGAGGGCACGGTTGGTAAAATCGTGATCGCGGCGGGCGCAGAAAATGTCAAAGTAGGCACCGTGATTTTGCAATTGCTGGAAGAGGGGGAAGATGTGAGCGCCCTTTCTAAATCCAAATCCAATCATCCCCGCGAAGGCGGGGACCCAGTGGAAGCTGAGTCAAAACTAGGTTCCCGCCTACGCGGGAATGAAGGGGGTGAAAATGGGAACGAAAGTGGGGATGAGCGGAGTATGGTGGAAGTCACCGTCCGCGATGCCCTTCGCGACGCTATGGCCGAGGAAATGCGGCGGGACGAAACCGTTTTCGTTATGGGCGAAGAGGTCGCGGAATATCAGGGCGCCTATAAAGTCACGCGCGAGCTTTTGCAGGAATTTGGCGCAAAACGCGTGGTTGATACGCCGATAACTGAATATGGCTTTGCCGGTATCGGCGTCGGCGCGGCGATGGGAGGGCTGCGCCCGATTGTCGAATTTATGACCTTTAATTTTGCTATGCAGGCGATTGACCACATTATCAATTCAGCCGCCAAGACGCTCTATATGTCGGGCGGGCAGATGCGCTGCCCGATTGTCTTTCGCGGGCCTAATGGTGCCGCTTCGCGGGTCGGCGCGCAACACAGCCATGATTACGCAAGCTGGTATGCCAATGTGCCGGGGCTGAAAGTGATCGCGCCTTATGACGCCGCCGACGCCAAAGGCCTGCTCAAAGCCGCCATCCGCGACCCTAATCCTGTTGTCTTTTTGGAGCATGAACTGATGTATGGCGAGACATTTGAGGTGCCTGATATGGATGATTTTGTCATCCCGATTGGCAAAGCTAAGGTGCGCCGCGAGGGGATAGATGTTACTATAGTGGCGTTCTCGCGCATGGTCGGGCGGGCGCTGGAGGCGGCAGAAATATTGGCAGGCGAGGGCATCGACGCCGAGATCATCGACCTACGCACCATCCGTCCGCTGGACAGCGATACGGTGGTTAAGAGCGTCAAGAAAACCAACCGGCTCGTCTGCGTCGAAGAAGGCTGGGGCCAATCCGGCATAGGCGCAGAAATCGCCGCCCGCGTGGTGGCCGAAGCTTTTGATTATTTGGATGCCCCGCCCGAGCGGGTATTTCAGGTGGATGTGCCATTGCCCTATGCAGGGAATCTGGAAGCGCTGAGTTTGCCGGGGACAGAGGATGTGGTGGCTGCGGCTAAGAAGGTTTGTTATGTCAGGTGAGGAAATTAAGAGCCTAAAGCGTGAAGTGCGCGAAATTAGAACAATACAATTCGTGCCGGGTTATTATGCTGATATCACGTTAGAGGTAGGCGACCTAAATAATGGACAAGCCGTCGATATTTATAGGGTTACATTTCCAAATCCTCGGCGGGTTGATGTATTTTCTGACGAGAATTTTAATGAAAGCTATTGCCCAGAATGGTCAGAAGTAACTCTAGCATTTCCAGACTTTCCTGATGTTTACGAAACTCCAAAATCTAAGTATTTGCAGCGATATAAAAACCTTGAAAAAAGCGGTAAAAGCCTAAGGCATTTTGTTATTCACACTGACGCAAACGGAATGATCCATGTTTTAACCCACCATCCACCTGTTTTGACGTCTTTTCCTGATTGGTTTTGAGAGAAGATTATTATGCCGATTGAAATTCTCATGCCTTCTTTATCCCAAACTACCCCACTCTTCCGCTCATCCCAGCGTAGGCTGGGATCCAGTTTTCCTTTACTGGACATCTGGATACCTGCCTTCGCAGGTATGAGCGGAGAAGGGGGAAGGAATTTACTATGCAACATGTTGCAAAACCAAGGAGACGACCCATGAAAAAATTAATGCTGACGACGACACTGATGGCGCTGTTAGGCGCGGCGGCTTGTTCGCAGAGCGCGGCTCCCACGGATCCTGCGATTAACGCCGCCGATAAAACCAAAATCGAGGCGGCTGTGATGGATTATTTTGATGGGCAGGGTGAAGCCAGTCTTGAGCGTCTTGACCGCGCCTTTAACGATAATGCCTCAATGTTTGGGGTCATCACCGATAAGGACGGGAATGCAGGCCTGAAAGTCTGGCCGAAAATGAGCGCCGTTATCGTCAATTGGTCAAAAAATGAAAACCCGGCAGGCGCAGGCCGCGACCACGCCTTTCTTGATATTGAAGTCACAGATGACCGGATCGCCACGGTGCATTTTCGCTCCGCTGATAGGTTTTATGATGTGCTCACACTTGTGAAAATCAACGGCGAGTGGGAAATCGCCGCCAAAGTCTTTGTGCGGCAATAAGGATTAATTATGCCCATTGAAATTCTCATGCCTGCGCTTTCCCCGGTTATAACGGCCAACACAGTGAGGAGTCCTGATCATGTCTAAATCCGTTTTTCTGGGTCTGTCACTGGTGCTGGCGCTTATATTTGCCGCTTTATTTGCCTTTATCGTCTTGCCGCCCATGCTGGCTAGCGGCGATATTTTTGGAGCGCTCTCCGCTGGTTTTGTTAATCCTTACGCTACGGGATATTCGCTGGACGCGATTTTTTGCGGACTGATTTTGATTGTCTGGATAGTCTATGAACGGGCGAGCCTTGGCATAAAACAGGGCTGGATTTGTATTTTGCTGACCTTCGTGCCGGGCGTAGCCGTGGGTCTTGGCCTGTATTTATTCCTGCGCACGCGCCAGCTTAGCTCTGGCCAGCTAAAAACCGGAGCCGCCTAATGCCGATTGAAATTCTCATGCCTGCGCTGTCTCCGACGATGGAGGAAGGCACTTTGTCGACATGGCTGATTGCCGAGGGGGATGAAGTGTGCTCCGGCGATATCATGGCCGAGATCGAGACCGACAAAGCGACGATGGAAATCGAAGCTGTGGAAGAGGGAACAGTTGCCAAGCTGCTGGTTGCGGCCGGCACGGAGGGCGTGAAAGTGAATGCGCCGATTGCGATTTTGCTGGAAGAAGGTGAAGATGCTGCGGCGCTTGATAATTACGAAGCTGGCGGCGGTTCTGCCCTTACTAAATCCGCTGCGGTTCCCTCCTCTGCCTCCGATCATCCCCGCGCAGGCGGGGACCCAGTTGAAGCTGAGTCAAAACTAGGTTCCCGCCTTCGCGGGAATGATGGGGGAGGGGATGGGAACGAAAGCGGGGATAGGGTTAAAGCCTCGCCCCTCGCTAAACGTCTCGCCTCTGAGGCCGGGCTTGACCTTGGCTCTCTCTCCGGCTCCGGCCCCAATGGGCGGATTGTGAAGGCCGATATTGAAGCGGCGCAAGCCGGGGCCTCTTCCGGTGCGCGTGCGGCATCCGTTGCTAGAGACCCCGCTCTTCAGCGGGGCGAGTCCACCGAACTCGGCATGCCGCTGGGCGGCGGCGCAGAATACCTCACGCGTATGGGCGTCGAGGCAGGGTCTTACGATCTTATCCCGCTAAATAATATTCAAAGGATTGTCGCCAAGCGCCTTACCGAATCCCATACCAATGTCCCGGACTTCCCGCTTACCGTGGATTGCGAGATCGACGAGCTTCTCAAAATGCGCAAACAGCTCAATGCCCAAGCGCCTGAAGGCGTGAAAATATCCGTCAATGACATGCTTATTCGCGCCTCGGCGCTGGCGCTTAAACATGTCCCCGAAGCCAATGCCAGCTATACGCCGGATGGTGTCGCCTTGCACAAACATGCCGATGTCGCCGTGGCTGTCGCCATTGATGGCGGGCTGATTACCCCGATTGTGCGCGGGGCCGAAAATAAAGGCCTGTCCGGCATTTCCTCCGAGATGAAAGACCTAGCGGCCCGCGCGAAAGACCGAAAACTCAAGCCGCAGGAATATCAGGGCGGGACGTTTTCCATCTCCAATCTCGGCATGATGGGGATCAAGGAATTTGGCTCTATCATCAATGAACCCCACGGCATGATACTCTCCGTCGGGGCCGGGGCCCCGCGGCCTGTGGTCAAAGACGGCGCTATCGCTGTGGCCACGGTGATGACCGTAACCCTGACCTGCGATCACCGCGTGGTCGACGGCGCGCTCGGCGCGAAATGGCTGCAGCACTTTAAGCGCTATGTCGAAACGCCGATCACGATGATGCTTTAAGAGTGAGCCGTTATCAGTGAGCAGTGAGCAGTGAGCAGGGAAAAAGATAACTCCTCACTACTCACTGTTCACTGCTCACTCCAAACTCTCTTACTGCGCGAACCCTCTTGCCCCAATCAGGCCATAATCTATACTTAACAATAGATTAAAGGCTTTGGAGGGCCGGATTATGATCGTTAAATCAATCATTGCAGGGACTGTGCTTTCGCTCATGGCGGGCGGCGTTGTCTATTTCGGAACCGATGTTGAGGCTGAAAATGCGGGGGAGACGGCACTTGCCGGGCATCCTCATACAGAGAAAACACCTGCCGAGACGAAGATAAAAGCCAAAAAACTTACCGTCAAAAAGGCCTCATCTATTCCCGAAAAATTAGCCGAAGCCGAGCCGAAACCGCAGAAAAAATGGCTCGATCAATATCTGAAAACGGAAACCCCGAAAACCGAAACGGTCACCACGAAAACTGTCACTACTGAGGAGACTGTTGAAATTGATGATGAAGATCATGAGACTGGCAATGGCGCATCAGCCAAAGACACGGGTAAATTCGTCGTTGATGAAGACAAAGTCATAGAGGTCGAGCTCTTCACCGAAGACGAGATTGAAAAAGGCGAGGGTAACAAGACGGTCGATGTTCAGGTCATGAAGGGCGCCGACGGCATAACCACTATCGAGACTGAAACCATTGATATGGGCGATGGCAAGATCATGAAAATCGTCAAAAAAATTGTGACGTCTGAGGGTCATAACGGTGACGGCGAACACAAGATACACGTCAAAGTCCTGACTGACGGTAAGCATCATAGCGATATGGAGTCCGAAACCCTCAAAATGGGTGATGGTAAAATCATCAAAATTATTACCAAGAAATCTATCGGTGATTTGATGCATGAAGCTAAGCACAAAGATATTTCATCAACGGTCAAAACCGTGATGGAACAGGCCGAGAAAATCGAAATGCCGGAATTGCGTGACCGGGCTTATCTCGATCTTGTATCCTACGCGCTGGATCATGGTGATTACGGAGTCGCCAATACGGCGCTGGAGAAGATCAATCAAGTCGAGCTTCGCGACACCGCCCGCAACCGTATCGCTATCGCCTATGCCAAAGACGGACAAGCGGATGCGGCCTTTGCTATCATGGATGATCTCGAAGTCGAGGCGCTTAGGGACGTCATGCGCCTACAAGTGATCGAAGCCATGATCGTGCCGGAGGAATTGCCGAAAGATATGCAGTAAATTTTTAGCAATACCTGTTCCCCGCCTTGAGCGGGGATCTCCCTGCGTTTGAGACAGCACTCCAATTGAAGGAGGCCCCCGCTCAAGGCGGGGGACACAATATGGGGCGGGGAATATACACAAATAGCAGTTCTAATTCACTGTAAAACCTGTATAGATACGGGAAATTATTTACAGGCTTTCCATGACCGACTCTACCTTCGATGTCATCATTATCGGCTCCGGCCCCGGTGGATATGTGACCGCTATTCGCGCCGCACAGCTTGGTTTTAAAACCGCGATTGTCGAGAAGGCCGAGCTTGGCGGCGTCTGCCTGAATTGGGGCTGCATCCCGACCAAAGCTTTGCTGCGTTCGGCGGAAATCTATCACAATATGCAACATGCGGCAGATTACGGATTATCGGCGTCTCCGCAATTTGATCTCAAAGCCATCGTTGGGCGCTCACGCACTATTGCCGGGCAGCTCTCGGGCGGGATCAAACATTTGATGAAGAAAAACAAAATCACGGTAATTACGGGTTTTGCCACTTTGAAAAAAGGCAAAGACGCCCCGACTGTAGTCGTGGACGGTAAAGACTACACCGCCAAACATGTTATTCTGGCGACAGGTGCCCGCGCCCGCACTATCCCGCAAGCCGGGCTGGAGCCGGACGGGAAATTCATCTGGACGGCGAAGGAAGCCATGGTGCCCGATGCCATGCCAAATAAACTCCTCGTCATTGGCTCAGGCGCAATCGGGATGGAATTTGCCAGTTTCTATGCAGCTTTTGGTTCCGATGTCACCGTCGTCGAAATGCTTGACCGTATCCTGCCCGCCGAAGATGCCGAGATTTCAAAAATAGCCCGTAAGGCTTTTGAAAAACGCGGCGTCACCATCCATACGGAAACTCAGGCAGGCGTAAAGCTTGGCAAGAGCGGCGTTACGGCGACGCTGACAACAGGCGGCAAATCCGAAACCGCTGATTTTGATCGCGTCATTCTCGCTATCGGCATTGTTGGCAATACGGAAGATATGGGCTTGGGTGCGCTCGGCGTGAAAATCGACCGCACACATATTGAAGTGGACGCGTACAGTCGCGCCGGCGTCAAAGGCCTCTATGCGATTGGCGATGTCACGACCCCGCCTTGGCTGGCCCATAAAGCCTCGCATGAGGGTATTATCTGTATCGAGAAAATCGCGGGGAAAAACCCGCATCCGCTCAATGCCAATGCCATACCGGGCTGCACCTATTGTCACCCGCAAGTGGCTAGTGTCGGCTATACCGAAGCGGGGGCCATTGAGGCGGGACACAAAGTTAAAATCGGGCGCTTTCCCTTTATCGGCAACGGCAAAGCCATCGCTCTGGGCGAGCCTGAGGGCCTTATTAAAACTGTGTTTGATGCCGTGTCCGGCGAGCTTTTAGGCGCTCATATGATCGGCGCAGAAGTGACCGAGCTTATCCAAGGCTATACCATTGCGCAGAAATTAGAGACGACAGAACATGAATTGATGGAAACTGTTTTCCCGCATCCTACGCTTTCAGAGATGATGCACGAAACGGTGCTGGATGCTTACGACCGCACCATCCATTTTTAATCCAGCAAGACAGCCTTAGCATCATAGCTCGGTTTCTTACGGCCCAAACGCAGCTTTTTAGAAAAGCTTTTCTTTTTTCTGAGCATAGGTTTTTCAACAAAATGCCATGACAGAGTTGCGAGCAGATATGTCAGCGGCAGCGTAATCAGGAATAAGGCTACGACAGAAAGCTTGGGCATCCACATAAAGAGCAGCTGCAAAATTGCCCAATGATAGATGTAAACGCCGTAGGAAACATCGCTCAGTTTTTGCAGGAAATTTAGTTTTGGCGCTTTTACGTAAGCGGCCCACATTATCATATAGCCGAGCATCAGGTTCATCGTGATTTCAAAAGACTGCGTGCCGGACGTTAGGACGGCGAGGCCGACAAGCGCCGGAATGCCGAGCAGGTGAAAAGACAGCCGTTCGCGATAAGCATAGATCACTGCGCCGAGCCCGTAAGCGATCCCGAAGCGTAACAGGCTTTGTACTGTGCTGGGAAATTGATCGTATAATCCTGTCTTTTGCGCCACAATCCAAGCGATAGCTGGCAGAATAAATTGCGCCAGAACCATCCATTTTTTGCGCATAAACCCTAAAGAGAACATTATCGCTGTGCCGATATAGGCCAAAATTTCATATCGCAATGTCCAAAGCGGGGCTGAGCCCATATGTTCGGCATTGCTTTCGAAAATGCCCGGCATCCACATTTGCGCGCTGATAAAGCTAAGAACAACGAATGGCTGTTTAAGAAAATCCGGATGAGTGAAGAACTCGCCCAGCGGCAATGCGGTCGCGAGCGGGCCGATGATAAACATCACAAATAGCACATGTATAAATAGACCCGGGTAAATTCGTAGGAATCTAGCCGCGCCAAATTCTGTTAAGTCTCCGCGATAAAGCATTGATTTTGTTACCAAAAATCCTGACGCAATGAAGAATAGATTCACCGCGAGATAGCTGAAAGTGTAGTGGAAGAAGATATGCGGCTCGGTGCTAGGGTCGCGCAGGGCGACAGCGAAACTATGGCCGATGACGACCAAGATCGCGAAAAGCAGGCGTAGAGGCGTGAAGAAATTATCATGCCCGTCCCGAATTTTAACTGCTTTAAACATCCCATTCCTAACCCAATATGGCCGTAATCTTAGCCGATAGAGGTTAAAACAAGCAAAATGCGGGCCGTTACGGGCGAGTCGTACAAAGAATCGGCAGCGTAAGCGTTTTTTGCCAATTAGTGAGTATCAATGAAAAATCTATATCAGGGACAGACCCTAGCCTATTTCAGCTCGATCAATTGCATGTTGAAAATAAGCGTGGCGTTGGGCGGGATACTGCCGCGCCCTTTGGGGCCGTAGGCTATATTTCCCGGTACATAGAGCGTCCAAGCCGAGCAGGGCTGCATCATAGCGAGCGCTTCGTTCCAACCTTTGATGAAGCCATTGGCATTATGTTCCATCGCCTCGCCGCGCTCAAAGGAGCTGTCAAATATCTCGCCATTAGGGAAATAACCATGATAATTGGCGAGGATTCTCTGAGCGCCGAGGGGTGAGGGGCTATTTTTTAAACCCTTTTTCACGATTTTATATTGCAGCCCGCTCTCTAGCGTGACCACGCCTTTGCGCTTGCCGTTAGCGGCGTGCCATGCGGCATAGTCTTCGGACGCAGTAGGCGTATCATCACCGGCAAAAGCCGTGACATCTGTTAGGATTTGGTCAGCAGGACAGGCGGTGGGCCCGGTTCCGTCGCTAACGTCAGCCGTTTTTGTGGTATCGCCGCCCGAACAGGCGATGAGCGCAAGGCAGGCCGTGCTGGCTAATAGTGATTTGCCGGCAAAGAGATGTTTGAATGTCATGATATGTCCTTTGGTTTGAATTCTGTTTATCTTGCGAGTTCTTTCATGGCCTCTTCGAGGCCCGAAAGGGTCATCGGGAACATGCGGTCTTTGCCGATAATATCCTGAATCATGGTCGTGCTTTGTGAATAGGCCCAGTATTTCTCCGGTGTCGGGTTGATCCAGACCAGATGCGGATAGACCTCTACCAGCCTTTGCAGCCAGACCGCGCCGGGCTCCTCGTTCCAATGCTCTACCGAGCCGCCGCGCATAGCGACTTCGTAAGGACTCATGGCGGCATCACCAACCATCACCACGCGGTAATCGGACGGAAACTTATGCAAGATGTCCCATGTCGGGGTCACCTCGCGCATGCGGCGGATATTATCTTTCCAGACATGCTCATAAAGGCAGTTATGAAAATAGAAATATTCCAGCCGTTTAAATTCGCTTCTTGCGGCGGAGAATAAATCTTCAACTTGCCGGATATGAGCGTCCATAGAGCCGCCAATGTCAAAAAAGGTCAACACTTTAACGGCATTGCGTTTTTCGGGCCGCATTCGGATGTCAAGCCAGCCTTGCTTGGCTGTGCCGCGTATGGTGGCATCGAGGTCTAGCTCGTCGAGCGCGCCTTCGCGGGCAAATTTACGCAAGCGGCGCAAGGCAATTTTGATATTTCGCGTGCCGATTTCGCGGTCGCCGTCGAGATTTTTAAACTGCCGCTTATCCCAGACCTTCACAGCTCTGCCGTGGCGGCCTTCTTTCTGGCCGATGCGCACACCTTCGGGATTATAGCCATAAGCCCCGAAAGGTGAGGTGCCTGCCGTGCCAATGTTTTTCGACCCGCCTTCATGGCGTTTATCCTGATTTTCAAGGCGTTCTTTGAGCGCTTTCATGATTTTGTCAAAATCGCCGAGCGCCTCAATCTCGGCCATTTCTTCGGGGCTAAGATGTTTTTCGGCCAGAGCTTTTAGCCAGTCCAGTGGAATGTCATGCTCGTCCTGCCCAAATACATCGGTCAGGCAATCAAGCCCCCGAAAGACATGAGAGAAGACCTGATCAAATTTATCCAGATCGCGCTCGTCTTTGACCAAAGCCGTGCGCGAGAGAAAATAAAACCCGTCAAGACTATCATTGGGAATATTTTTATCCACGCCCTCCAGCAGCGTCAGATATTCCCGAATGGAAACGGGTATCTTGGCCGCGCGCAGTTCTTTGAAGAAGCTCTGAAACATGGCCCGTGTTTGGCACAGAGCCAGGGGCGGAGCAAGATGCTCCGCGCCATAATTATGCCTATTCTTCAATCGTGGGGCATTGGCCTTGGCTGGATACGCTGGTGCCAGCCGCTTGGGCTGAACAGCGATTGGAATAGGTTTTGCCATCACATCCGCAAACAGGGACATTTTCCCGTGTGCAAATTTCGGGTTTTACCGTGCACACACCTTGGGCATCCATAATCTGGCCGCAAACGCCGTCTTCATGGAAACAGAAGTCTTTGTCACTTGAGCAGGTCAGCCCGGCAATGCCGTCGCAAACTTCGATTGTTGATACGGGGGGTTCCGGCTCCGGCGCTTGCGTTGATTCGGGTGCGGGGCAGGCTGTCAGCAATAAAGCCGCGCCGATTAAAAGTAGTTTTTTCATAAGTCCCTCCATATATGCCCTTTTAAGGCAGCAAGGCTAATGATGATTATTCACGATAAACCCTGCAGGTGCATCTGTTAGCATAGCTCGTGGAGTTTTGCAATTTTAACGGCACTTGCCCTTAGAAGCGGCGCTGACGCCGTTTGAATTGGCTACGCATTCATTCGAATAGGTTTTGCCGTCACAGCCGCAGACGGGATTATAATCCATGGTGCAGGCTTCGGGGCGAACACGGCAAATGCCGGGCGCGTCGGCGGCTCCGCATATATCCCTGATGTCGCGGTGACAATATTCACGCGGTGTATTGCAAGTCGGGGCAGGAGCTACTGTCATGCCGCCGCAAGATCGCTGACCCGGTTTAGGGGCATCATTGACCGGAAAGCCGGGCGGCGGAATATGGTCATTAGCGCTATGCGGGTTTTGCGACTTTGGCGGGGCTGTATCTATTGGCACCGCGCAGGCGGTGAGGATAAACGCGATTATAACGAGGACAACGCGCATCATCCCGTCCGCATTTCCGTTTCGATTTTGGCCGCAAGTTCGGGATCGAGTTTGAGGCCCATAGCGAGGTGATCGAGATAATCACGCTCTTTGGGGTTAAGGCCGTTGGCTACGCGGCAGGACACGGCATAGATTTCTGCCGCCGTCTGGTCATTATCGGCAAGCGCCGCAATAGCTTTGGGGTTAGCGGGCTGGTCCATGACAGCTTGAACGGCCTCCATTGAGGCCCCTTCATAGGCTTTGATTATCTCAATCTCGTTATCATGGATAGAGCCGTCGGCTTTGGCGGCTGAGACCATGGCTTTGAGTAAAATAGCTGAACGGTCTTGCGCCTTGCGCCCAGTCAGCAGGCCAATGACTTCATCGGCTGATTTTGGCATTTTTCCGGACTTATGGGCTTTATAGGCGATGACGCCGAGCGCGCTTAAACCGCCGAGCGTTGCCATTTTACGGCCTGAACGGGAGGAGAGGAGCAAGGCAAGCACGCCTGCGGCCGCGCCTGCGCCGACGCCTTTGCGAAGGGCTTCGCGGCTGACCTCTGTATCTTCAATATTGAGCTTATCAACGAGATAATCTTCGCCTTTGGCCGCGAGTTCCTTGCCCTTGACGGTAAGGTCGCCTGTTTGCGCTTTGCCCTTTTTGACGAGGTCTTTCCCCGCCGCCAATATCTGCTCAAGCAGCTCCTGCGGGTCTATACCGCCCATATTCAACTGATTTTCGGCCATTTTACTCTCCACTCTATTTACGGCCACTATAACAGAGCGGAGCCAATAGCCAAATCCTACTTGCATATCGGGCAATTTTAACAAAGAAGAGACCATGCGTAAAATTTTTAAAACTCTCGGCGTGTTGACAATCCTTGGAGCAGGGGCGGGGCTTCTCTATTTGCAAACGCCTTACGGGCCCAAAGCCGATATTGAGGCCATTCGGGCGGCGGCTAAGAGCTATGATGCGCGCATCATCCGTGATGAATGGGGCGTGCCGCATGTTTTTGGGCAAGCGGATGAGGATTCTATTTTTGGCTTTGCCTATGCCCATGCCGAGGATGATTGGGAGACGATACAAGATGTGGTCATTGCCGCGCGCGGAATGAGCGCGCAATATAAAGGCAAGGCGGTCGCGCCTGCTGATTATCTCTATGATTTGTTTAAAGTTCGCGAAGCTGTGGATGCGAAATTCTTAACCCATTTAAAACCAAAAACACAAGCGATTGCAAAGGCTTATGCTGATGGATTGAACTTATTTGCAGCGGAGAATCCGGGCCGTGTTTTGCCCGATGTTTTGCCGGTGACCCAAGAAGATGTGCTGGCCGGTTTCACATGGGCAACGCCGTTTTTCTATCGTCTTGATGGAAAGCTAGAAGAGTTATTTGCGGCTGATGATAAACCTGCTGTTTCGCCTTGGGGGCAAACGACAAGCCTGAATCTACCCGAAGCCGTGCGCGGTTCTAACGCATTTGCGGTTGCGCCTTCGCGCTCGGGTGATGGCCATACGCGGCTCCTCGTCAATTCTCATCAGCCGATGAACGGGCCTTATGCGTGGTACGAAGCGCATCTTGTTTCAGGTGAGGGAATGAACATTGCGGGGGCCAGCTTTCCTGGCACGGCGATAATCGCGCAAGGTATCACCCCAAATCTGGGCTGGACGCATACCGTCAATCAACCTGACCTCGTCGATATCTATGCGCTCGAAGTCGACCGCGAGAAAAAACCGACACAATATAAGCTCGACGGACAGTGGCGGGATTTCGAAAAAACAAAATCCAAATTTCGCGTCAAGCTCTGGGGGCCGTTTTCTCTACCGATGACGCGCGATGTGCTTTGGTCCGAGCATGGCCCTGTGCTGTCCACAAATACAGGGCATTATGCCATTCGTTTCGCGGGCTTGCAGGAAGTCGGAGCTTTGCAGCAATGGTACGAGATGAGTAAAGCGCAAAATATGGACGAATGGCGCGCGGCGCTACAGCAGAACGGCGTGCTCAGTTTCAATATCACCTATGCCGATAAAGAGGGCAATATTGGGGAGATATATAATGCCCAAATGCCAAAGCGTATTGAAGGGCCGGATTGGAGTCAGCATCTACCGGGCGATCAATCCAAACTGATTTGGAAGGATTACCGCGATGTGTCGGAACTGCCGCAAATCTGGAACCCTGATTGTGGCTGGCTATTTTCCGCTAATTCGACGCCGTTTAAGATTACGGGCGCGGCTTGTAATAATAACCGAGAGGATTTCTCCGAAACCTTTGGCCTGGAACCGCGACTGACCAACCGTGCAAGGCGGGCTTTGGCACTGTTTGAACCTGACGCAGAGATCACCGAAGAGGAACTCCTGCGCTACCGCGCCGATACGCGTTATCATCCTGAAAGCGCAGTCATGCAAATGGTTGTCGAGTTGGTGTCTAAGGATTTGGATGACCCGCTTTTGCAGCAGGCGCAAGTGGTGCTGCGCAATTGGGACGGCGATACGGCGCAAGATAGCCGAGGCGCGGCGCTTGCTATTATTACCGGAACACGGGCTTTGGGCTATGAATTCATTGAGCCGGAAGCTGATCCCATTGAGATGCTAAAGAAAACAGCAGATGATTTGATGGCGAAATTTGGCCGTCTTGACCCTGAATGGGGCCAGGTGAACCGGTTGCAGCGCGGCGATGTCGACCTGCCGCTGGACGGCGGGCCGGATATTTTGCGCGCGATCTATGCGGACCGGGACGGCGTTTCCAAATCGGGCGTATTGAATGCTTTCGCGGGCGACACCCATATCATGTATGCCGATTGGGACGCGGTGGGCAATCTGTCCTTGCAGAGTATCCATCAATACGGTTCGGCGACGCTGGATAAAACCTCGCCGCATTACGCCGACCAAGCGCCGCTATTTGCGCGGGGCGAATATAAGAGAATGCCGATGACGCTGGAGGAGGTTCTGCCGAAGGCGACACGGGATTACCGGCCCGGGCAGTAGGCTATAAAAACAATTTCACAATAGCCGTGATGGCGAGAGTTGCCCCGGATGCGACAACTGCCACATACCAACGATTTTCACTGTTAATTTTTGCCGTTTCTGCAACGAGCTTGGCAATTTGAGCCCGCACGAAATCATCAGCTTGTCTTTGTTCATCTGCTGTCATGGAATTTTTATAACCCATTGAGAACAAAAATCAAGTGTTCTTTTAATGTTCTTATCGTTATTAGGGCGTTTTAGCATATAAAAACGGCACCTCAATTTCTGTGGCGCCGTCTTAGTTTTTTATATTGTTCGGTTATTTCAGATCAAAACGGTCAAGGTTCATCACTTTATCCCAAGCTTTGACGAAATCCTTGACGAATTTCTTTTCGGCGTCGGCGCAGCCGTAAACTTCGGCGACAGCGCGCAGGATTGAATTTGATCCGAAAACCAAATCATTGCGCGTGCCTGTCCATTTGACCTTGCCGGTTTTGCGGCTTTTGCCTTCAAACATCTTTTCAGTTTTTGACGTGGCTTTCCATTCCGTGCCCATATCAAGCAGATTTACAAAGAAATCATTGGTTAGTTTGCCGCGTCTCTTTGTAAAGACGCCGTTTTTGGAACCGTCTGAATTAGCGCCAAGAACACGCAAGCCGCCGACCAGAACCGTCATTTCCGGCGCCGTCAATGTCAGGAGTTGTGCGCGGTCAAGCAAAGTCTCTTCGGCAGGGCGTTTGCTCTTGCCGAGATAGTTACGGAAGCCATCTGTTTTGGGCTCAAGAACCTCAAAGGACTCGATATCAGTTTGGCCTTGAGCGGCATCTGTACGCCCGGCTTTGAACGGCACTTTGAGTTTGTGTCCCGCATCGGCGGCGGCTTTCTCAACGGCCGCGCAGCCGCCGAGAACAATCAAATCAGCCATGGAGACATTACCGTTAAAGCTTTTTTGAATCTTGGCGAGTTTTCGTAAAACCTTGCTGAGTCTGGCCGGGTTATTGACCTCCCAATCCTTTTGCGGGGCCAGGCGAATATGCGCGCCATTAGCGCCGCCGCGCATATCTGAACCGCGAAATGTCGACGCCGATGCCCAAGCCGTTGAGACAAGGTCGGAGACGGAGAGACCTGAGGCCAAAATTTCGGTCTTTAACGCGGCAATTTCTTTGCCGTTGATTTTCCGGCCTTTACGGGCGGGGAGTGGGTCTTGCCAAATTAATTCTTCTTTGGGCACCATAGACCCGAGATAGCGGTCAGCCGGCCCCATATCCCGGTGCGTGAGTTTGTACCATGCTCGGGCAAAAGCATCGGCAAATTGATCCGGATTTTTGTGAAACCGTTTGGATATTTTGCGATATTTCGGATCCATCTTCATGGCCATATCTGCTGTCGTCATCATAAGCGGTTCAGACTTAGACGGGTTACCGGCATTAGGCGCCTTAGGCGCTTTGGAGGCCTTAGTCGGTGTCCATTGCTGCGCGCCCGCCGGGCTTTTTGTTAGTTTCCACTCATTGCCAAACAGAACGTCAAAATAGCCATTATCCCATTGGATAGGATTGGCTGTCCAAGCGCCTTCGATGCCGCTTGTTGTCATGTGATCGGCTCTGCCTTTGCCGTAGCTCTGCTTCCAGCCAAGGCCTTGTTCTGCCATCGTTGCGCCTTCGGGTTCTGCCCCGACATATTTATCAGGATCAGCCGCTCCGTGAGCTTTACCGAAGGTGTGACCGCCCGCCGTCAAGGCTACGGTTTCTTCGTCATTCATCGCCATACGTTTAAAGGTATCGCGAATGTCATAGGCTGACTTTAGAGGGTCAGGATTGCCGTTCGGCCCTTCGGGATTGACATAGATTAGGCCCATTTGAACCGCCGCGAGGGGATTGTCCATTTGGCGCTTGCCCGAATAACGTTCGTCTTTTGTTGCCAGCCATTCTGTTTCCGGCCCCCAATAAGTATCTTGCTCCGGTTCCCAAATGTCTTCACGGCCGCCGCCAAAACCAAATGTTTTAAACCCCATTGTTTCAAGGGCGCGGGTGCCGGCGAAAATCATCAGATCCGCCCATGATAATTTGCGGCCATATTTCTGTTTGATAGGCCAGAGTAGGCGGCGCGCTTTGTCGAGATTGCCATTATCGGGCCAGCTATTGATAGGGGCAAAACGCTGCGAGCCTGAACCTGCGCCGCCGCGGCCATCCTGAATACGGTATGTGCCGGCACTGTGCCAAGCCATACGAATAAAGAACGGGCCGTAATGACCATAATCGGCCGGCCACCAGTCTTGACTGTCGGTCATGATGGCGTCGACGTCTTTGGCCAATTGCTTCAAATTGATTTTTTTGAATTCTGCCGCGTAATCAAAATCTTCGCCCTCAGGGTTTCCGGCAGTCGAGTTCTGGTGAAGCATGCCGACATTTAACTGATTGGGCCACCAATGGCGGTTGGCGGTATCGCCGATGGCTTGATGTTTGTTGTCGCCGTGCATGACAGGGCACTTGCTTTCGGTACTCATAGTCTCTCCAATTCATCAAAATTTTAACCGTAGAACCCGTCAGGCATGGGCTTAGTTCAAGGCTATAATATGAGGCATCAAAGATACAATCGAATTTACCAATGTGTTTGATAGGTTAAGCCTATGGCAGGTCTGGGGCGACAGGGCCGTGTATCTTTGTTATAAATCTATATGGGCCTTATCCGGTTACTCATTTTTGTACTGTGTTGCTACTTGTTTTCAGGTTGCGCGACTCAGCTCGTTCAAACGCCAAACCTGATGGAAGTCTTAGATAGGCCGGATCCGACATCGATAAAGCTGCGTATGGACGAAGACGGCCTGATCTTCGCCGAAAATATTGAAATCGGCGATAAAAAGCTGACATTTCTTATCGATACCGGGGCAACGCACTCTGCCATCTTTGAAACGCCTTTGAAGACTTTGACCGTCAATAATAAGCGAAAAAACCAAGTCCTCATTCATGGAATTATCGATGCTGGGAAACGCGATATTGTCACAGTTCCAAAATTATCCATCGGGGATGTGGCTTTTATTGATCAAGCTCTGGTTATTTTGACAGACCGTGATCCGGGACTGAAACACTCAGCGACATTTGACGGATTGATCGGCATGGATATTCTTTCAAATTACAGACTTTATGCGTCGGCGGAGAATTCTGATTACAGGCTCATTCGGTCAAATATTGCGCTCACGATTCCGCCGGACTGGGAGCGAATAACTTTAATCGAGAACCCGTTTAAAGATGACCAGAGAACGCTACATTTTATGGAGTTGCGGATCGCCGGAAAACTGACGACAACCTTACTGGATACGGGTTCCGAGTTCAGCGTTATGAATTGGAATACGGCGCAATATTCTCAACTTAGGTCTCTGAAAAAGCGCCTTCGCAAAAAATGGGAACTACAAGGCGCGGTCGGCAGCTTTAAACCCATAGCAAAAATAAATCTTGGCCAGTTCAGAGGCGGTAAGAAATTTTGGAATAAGAAACAATTTCTGGTTATGGATTTTAACAGTTTGGATATTTTGGGGATCGGCGATGAGGCGTTTATAGTCGGCGGTATGAACCTGTTTAAAGACGAGACTTTTGTGATAGATTTCGAAAATAAGGTCATCGCTATGAAACCGCCGCGCCGCCGCGGCCAAACCCGCTATTCAGATCAACGCCCGTAATCGCGGCGGCATCTCTGGCCAAGGCGGGTCAGCATTTCGTAATTGATTGACCCGATGCTCTCGGCTTCGGCTTCGAGTTGATCGCCGCGAAAGACAACCACGCCGCCGACCTCTTTGTGCATATGCACGTCGGTAATATCGACCATGGTCATATCCATGCTCACGCGCCCCACTATCGGCACGCGCTCATCATGCAATGTGGCGTAGCTTTTATTAGAGGACAGCACCGGAACACCATCGGCATAGCCTGCGCCAATCGTCGCAATAACCATATCGCGCGGGGCGGTGTAGCTCGCATTGTAACCAAGGGTCTCGCCTTTGCTGACATTACGGATTTGCAAAATCGGTGCCAGTAAAGTGACAACGGTTTTGATGTCTTCTTGCTCCGGGGTATTCGTCGCGTAGCCGCCGTAAAGTCCGATGCCAGGGCGCACCATCTGGAAATGATAGGGCTTACCAAGATAGACTCCCGCCGTATTGGCAAGGCTAAGCGGCGTCATCGGAAGCTGAGTCGCCGCTCGTTTGAACCTCGCAAGCTGCTTCGCGTTCATTGGGTGGTCTTTATCCGGTGCGCAGGCCAAATGGCTCATCACCCATTCGGGATGCAGGTCGTTCCAGAGTTTTTTATTGCGGGAGAATTCTTTAAATTCCTCTTCGTCAAACCCGAGCCGGTTCATACCTGTATCAATATGGATGGCGGTATAGGGCGGTTCATTGACGCTGCGCGAGACCTGCGCCCAGAACCGCGCCTGTTCCAGAGAGTTGATGACGGGTTTTAGCTTCGCGCCGAGGATCACGCCCTTATCGCGCGGGGCCGGGCCGTTCATCACATAAATTGCGGAGTTAGGCCCAACGCTATCGCGCAGGATTTTGCCTTCGCCCGCCGTAGCCACAAAGAAAATACGGCATCCCGCCCCATAAAGCGCGCGCCCAACCTGAACCGCGCCAAGGCCATAAGCATCGGCCTTGATCGAGGCCGCAACCTTGGCAGTGCCCGCCCGCTTTTTCAGGCTGTCATAATTATAACGAAGATTGTCGAGATTGACGCGCAGAGTGGGGCGCGTGGAATAGCTGATGGGGGTGGACATGATTATCCGCTCATACCCTCATATCGGTCGTCTTGGACGAGATCGCCGAATTTTGTGAGTTCTGGGTTAAAGGAGAGTTTGACCGTGCCGATGGGGCCGTGGCGCTGCTTGCCGACGATAATCTCGGCTTTGCCGTGAAGGTTTTCCATCTCTTCTTGCCATTTCAGATGTTCTTCCGTGCCTTCTGTGGGCTCGGAGCGGGCGACATAATATTCCTCGCGGAAGACGAACATGACGACGTCAGCGTCTTGCTCGATGGAGCCGGATTCGCGCAGGTCTGAGAGCTGCGGGCGTTTATCGTCGCGCTGCTCAACTTGCCGCGAAAGCTGGGCGAGGGCGAGGACGGGAATGTCGAGTTCCTTGGCGAGGGCTTTTAGCCCCTGCGTAATCATCGAGACTTCTTGCACGCGGTTGGTTTGGTTGTTCATACCCGCGCCGCCTGTCAAAAGCTGCAAATAGTCAACCACAACCATATCAAGTCCGACCATGCGTTTAAGACGGCGGGCGCGGGCGGACAATGCCCCGATAGAAAGACCGCCCGTATCATCAAGATGCAAAGGCAGGCGCGAAATCTCGTCGGCGCTGTCGCGGATATGTTCATATTGTTCAGCGGTAATATCGCCGCGCCGGATTTTGTGAGACGGGACGCCGGAGTGCTCGGCGAGTAGGCGTGTGGCAAGCTGTTCGGAACTCATTTCAAGCGAGAAGAATCCGACTACCCCGCCTTCAACCGTTTTTTCAATGCCGTTATCATCGCGTTCGCGTTTGAATTTCTTTGCCATGTGGAAGGCGATATTCGCAGCTAGGGCGGATTTACCCATGGAGGGACGACCCGCGAGGATGATAAGGTCAGAACGGTGCATGCCGCCAAGCTGACGATCCAAATCGGTCAGCCCTGTCGCCGTGCCGGAGAGATGTCCGTCCCGTGAATAGGCCGCCGAGGCCATTTCGATGGATTTAATCAGCGCGCTTTCAAAGGTCACAAACCCTGACTGGGTTCCGCCGATTTCGGCGAGATTATAAAGCTGGGATTCGGCCTTGGTAATTTGCGCCTGCGCGTCTTCTTCGCTGTCAGGATTGGTCGCTTCGGTTTTAATCTCGTCGCCGAGCCGGATAAGTTCGCGCCGCATGGCGAGATCAAAGACCAGCTTGGCATATTCGGGCGCGGCCGTTCCGGGCGGGGCGTTATCGAGGAGAAGCGCGAGATATTCTACGCCGCCAATATCAACGAGGGTCTCGTCTTGAGAGAAGCGGTTTTTGAGGACAATAGCATCGGCGAGCTTACCGTGCTCAATCAGTGACGAAATGCTCTCGAAAATCCGCAGATGTATCGGATTGTAAAAATGCTTGGCCTGAACGATGCCCGAAACGCGGTGGTAAACCTCATTATCATAGAGCAAAGCGCCGATGAGGGCTTGTTCGGCTTCTTGCGACTGAGGTGTCGTGTCCAGTTCAGTGCCGCCAAGTCCCGAGTCGTTATCTGCTATGAATGCCATAGGGTCTTTGTAGGTTAAGAACGCGGTAAGTGAAACATCGAAATTCACAAAGATAAGCGAATTATCCCCATAATTATCCCCATGGGGATTGTATAAATATGAAACTCATAAATTCTGTCATTCCGCGCTTGACGCGGAAGGTCGAGAGTTTGGGCGCCGTTTTGATGTGGCCCTCAACCTTTCGGCCTTCCGGGTTCTCCTTCGGAGCCCCGGAATGACAGAATAATGCAAATATGGCAGACGCTCTTGGGAGAGCGTCTGCCTGCCCAAGCCGGGTTGGGGGAGAGGAGAGCCCGGCCTTTTGTTCTATGCTTGCGTTAGGTCTCTAACGAGACTTTCGACATTATCGGCAAGTTCGCCGATATTAAATTCGATATTATTGGCTGTCGCTGCGCCGAGGACTTCGCCGGTATGGGCGTTGACCAAAAGCGCTTTTGCTTTGGCATTGTCCCAGCTTTTGCAATCGTCGTGAACGGTGAGTCCCGTTTCGCGCAGAGCTTTGCCGCCAAAACTAGCCCAGTAAGCATCTGGGCCGACGCCGTAAATCAAGACGTGCGAGAAACCTTCATTGGCGGCGGTCAGGCGGATTTCGTCAATCTTATTATCCGTATCGACGCCGTAAAACGGGATTTCGGGGATATATTTGAGATGGCTGCCCGCGCTCATTAAAGAGATATCGGCATTAGAGCGCTTATCCAGCATCTTCCAATCAAACTCTTCGGCGTAAGGCGTCGGGATAAGACGCCCGCCATCCAGACGCGCCACGGCGATTCTGGCATTGCGTTCAAGTGCAGGCATTAAGGCTTTGGTTTCGGCCATAACAGGCCCGTCAAAAAGCTCGACAGCCGCGCCGGGTGCTTCCAGCGGATTGATCACTTCCAGAGCGGAAGCGGTATTGGCAAAGCCGGTCAAGATGGCGGCGATTGCGGCAGTTTTCAAAAGTTTAGTCATGTTAGCCCTCCAAGCTAGTTCGTTGATTTGATAAGGCTTTATGACGCGCGACTAGGGCAAGGATTTGCCGCAAGCGTGCTGATTTCAAGGCAATGTTTTGGTAATGTGGCGGCGATGCGGCGGGGCGGACGAAATAAGGCATAATCTCGCCACGATGCTGAATGACAGATAAATGCAAAAGACAGTGAGGGGTTTATTTGATATGGGGTTTGCATGTTGCGCATAATTGTAATTTTGATGATCTGGTTTGGGACGGCTTTGAACGGCCATGCGCAAGTGCCTGAAAGCGCCCGCAGTCAACGCGCGGTCATGCACTATACGGCTCCGCTTCAAACGGAACTGCAAACCAAGAACCTGTCGCTGGGCAGCCCAATCTTTCTGCGTATCACGAAAACGCAAAGCCAAAATGATACCCAAGGCAAGCTCGAAGCTTTCGTCGAAAATAGTGACGGCGAATTCATTTTATTCAAGACATGGGACATTTGCACCCATTCAGGCGAGCTTGGCCCAAAGCTAAAACAAGGGGACGGGCAATCCCCTGAAGGCTTTTATTTCGTCAGCCCAAACCGAATGAATCCCTTTTCCAGCTATCATCTTAGCTTTAATCTTGGCTACCCAAACGCCTATGACCGCGCCCATGGCCGCACGGGGAATTACCTGATGGTGCATGGCGACTGCGTTTCTATCGGGTGCTACGCCATGACCGATACCGGGATTGAGGAGATATATACGCTGATGCAGGCGGCGCTAAAAGGCGGGCAGTCTTTTGTGCGCGTGCATGTCTTCCCGTTCCCGATGACGGAGGCCAATCTTGAAGCCTATAAAGACAATGCGAATGCCGAATTTTGGAAGAACCTAAGGGAAGGGTGGGATTGGTTCGAAGATAAGCAGCGTCCGCCCAACGTAAATACCGCCGATAAGCACTATGTTTTCAGCGCGGCGCGGTAAGGTTTCGTTAACGCAATAATCCTTGGCAAGGCGCAAATGTTCCCCTATCGTTCTGTTATGGATTCTATACGCATCATTGGACTCGACCCTTCGCTTGTGGCTTGCGGTTGGGGCGTGGTCGAGGCGCAAGGCTTAAAGCTCCGCCATATTGCCCACGGCGTCATCAAGCCAAACCCCAAAGCAGAGCTACATCTGCGTCTACGCGAACTGTTCGAGACGATCACCGATGTTATCCGTCTGCACGACCCGTCCGAGGCCGCTGTTGAGGAAGCTTTCATGAAAAACAATGCTGCCAGCGCGATCAAGCTTGGCCATGCGAGAGCGGCCTGTTTGCTGGCCGGGAGCATGGCGGGGCTCGGCATTGGCGAATATGCGCCGCGCTCGGTTAAGAAATCTGTGGTTGGAACCGGCACGGCGGACAAAGCCCAAGTCGCGCATATGATGAATGTGCTCATGCCCGGCTGCGGCGTCAAAGCTGGCGACGCGGCGGACGCGCTGGCGATTGCGGTGTGTCATTCCCATAGGGTGAGCGCGGCAGGTAAATTATATCGGAGGGTTGGATAGTGTCCTTTTTTCCATTTCCGTTCATTCCCGCGCAGGCGGGAACCCAGTTGAAGCTGTTGTTAATACTGGGTCCCCGCCTTCGCGGGAATGAACGGAATTTTAATTTTGAAATCATCACATCATGATAGGGATGCTCACAGGCACATGCCTTATGTCCGGGACGGGCGAGGCTATCGTGGATGTGGGCGGCGTTGGTTATCTCTTGCAATGCGGCTCCCGCACTTTGGGCGCGATGGGGATTGGCGATACGGTTTGCCTTCATGTCGAAACCCATGTCCGCGAACAGGCGATTACTTTGTTTGGATTTCATAGCGAGGAAGAACGCGCTTGGTTTGTGCGCCTGCAAACGGTGCAGGGCGTCGGGCCGAAAGCGGCGTTGGCGATTTTAGATATAATGACGCCGGGGCAGATACTCTCCGCCGCGAGCCTTGAAGATAAAACCGCCTTCGCCCGGGCCAAAGGCATTGGGCCGAAATCTGCGGCCCGTATTGCGATTGAGCTTTCAGGCAAGCCCGCACCTATAGGGCGCGGCTTTCAGCCTGTCTTTACGGCTCCGAGCAGTAGTGCAGGTGAGGCTGCTCGTAATGAAGGCCTCTCCGATATGGCTCTGCGTAACGACGCGGTCTCGGCACTCCAAAATCTCGGCATAGGCCAATCCGATGCCTTGCGGGCGGTCGCCTCGGCCTATAACACTTTCCCCGAAGACCCGCCGCTGGACGACCTTATCAAAGTGGCGCTGAAGGAGTTGAGTCAATAATGTTTAATGTTTCTGCATATCTGTCATTCCGGGGCGCGGCGCGAACCCGGAAGGTCGAGAGTTTGCAAACATATTTCACAACAGTGCTTTGCCTCTCGACCTTCCGGGTTCTCCTTCGGAGCCTCGGAATGACAGATATGTTAAATGACTGAAGAGCGCGTCATATCTTCCGATAACCAGCTCGGTGATGGGCGTGACCGCGCGCTCCGGCCTTTATCCTTTGGCGATTTTGTTGGCCAGAAATCCGCCATCAAGAATTTGAAAGTCTATGTTGAGGCGGCGCGACGGCGGGGTGAACCGCTCGACCATCTCTTATTCTCCGGCCCTCCCGGACTTGGCAAGACGACATTGGCGCAGATTGTGGCGCGTGAACTCGGCGTCAATTACCGCGCGACTTCCGGCCCTGTGATATCCAAAGCCGGCGACCTCGCGGCGCTGCTCACAAATCTCGAACCCCGCGATGTGCTTTTCATTGATGAAATCCACCGTCTCAATCCTATCGTCGAGGAAGTGCTCTATCCGGCGATGGAAGATTTCGAGCTTGATTTGATTATCGGGGAGGGGCCTGCTGCCCGTTCTATCAAAATTGATCTCGCGCCCTTTACTTTAATCGGCGCGACAACGCGGGCGGGATTGCTCGCCACGCCTCTGCGCGACCGTTTTGGCATTCCTGTGCGGCTTGAATTTTACGACACCGAAGAACTGACCAAAATCGTGCTTAGGGCGGGCGGAAAGCTGGATATGGATATTACGGCAGATGGAGGCCGCGAGATAGCCCGCCGCGCGAGAGGCACGCCGCGCGTGGCCGGGCGCTTGCTCCGCCGCGTGCGTGATCTCGCCGAAGATGCCGGGCATAAGCGTGTCGACAAATCTGCTGCCGATGCCGCGCTAATCCGCCTCGGCGTGGATGATATCGGGCTGGACAGGCAGGATATGCGCTATCTTCACGCGCTTTGCGAAATGTTTGGCGGCGGCCCTGTCGGGGCGGATACAATGGCGGCGGCGCTCTCCGAAGCCCGCGACGCGCTCGAAGATGTGATCGAGCCCTACCTGATACAGCAAGGGTTTTTGCAGCGCACGCCAAGAGGCCGCGTTGCCACAGCCAGAGCCTTTGCGCATTTGGGTTTACAAGCGCCCGTAGAGCCAATCGCGCCGACATTATTTGAAGGCAGTACAGATGGTTGATGAACCCACAATGGGAGAATTTAAGGGGCGGGAGCATCACTATTCTCTGCGTGTCTTCTATGAGGACACGGATTTCACGGGTATTGTTTATTACGCCAATTACCTGCGGTTTTTCGAACGTGCGCGGAGCAGCTATTTCCGCCTTGTCGGGTTTTATCACGCCGATCTTTGGGACGGGGATGATCCGCTCGCTTTTGCTATTAGCAAGATCGAGCTCAATTATAAAAAACCAGCCCGTATTGATGACCATCTTACCATTGTCACGACTTATGACAGGTTCAAAGGCGCACGGCTTTGGATCAGCCAAGCCTGTTATCGCGGCGATGAACTCTTGGTCACGGCGGTCAGCGAAGCCGCCAGCATCACCCCCCAAGGCCGCCCCAAACGCCCCCCGAAATGGATGGTAGAACGGCTCGGGCCGTATTTGTTGGAGGAGTGATTGAACTCGGGGAGACCCCCCGCTTCTTTAGTGTTCCCGGCCTTGAGCCGGGATCTCCCACAATGAGAATGCAGTCTCAACGGCATGAGATCCCGGCTCAAGGCCGGGAACACAAGTTTATTGTATTTTGCGACTGGAACATATATAGAACAAACATGTTGTTATATACGCCAAAGAATGAGCGCACAAACTGGGTTTACATCATGACGAACCGTAAAAACGGGACGATTTACACGGGGTCAACATCTGACATTGCATCTCGCGTGATCGATCACAAAACCGGCCGTGTAAAAAGGTTTTACCAGGAAATATAATTTGACTCGTCTTGTCTGGTTTGAGGTTCAAGACGATATGGATGACGCGCTTGGACGCGAAAAGCGAATTAAAAATTGGCGACGCCAATGGAAAATCAATTTGATTGAAACCATGAACCCAGACTGGCATGATCTTTATAAAGAGGCTAAGGTTTCAATGGCCCATGTGGCTGACTATTGAATGCAATTGAGGGAGGTCCCCGCTACCCGCCTGTGTGGGCATGAACGGAAAGGCGGGGGACATTAGGAATTACTAGATATGCACGACACACTCTTCCTCCTAGCCCCCGGCTTCTCGGACAACTCGCGCCGGGAATATTGTCCTGAATGTGCTGAGATGTGGGGCTTGCTGTCCTATTTCCCGGCCGTCAAAGAGAGCCTTGATATTCATTATCAGCCTATCGCTAAACCGCGCGCGGAGATGGCGGCTTTGCTGGGGGATAAGAACCAGAACTGCCCGACTTTGGTTTTGGCCAAGGACAGCCCGTCATTTGACGATTGCGGCATCATGCAAAAAAGCGGGCATCGTTTCATCAACAATGCCCGCGATATCGGGAAGTATTATGCAAAGCGTTTCGGGACGCCTGTCCCGCGCGGCTCTTAAGTCTCAGGAATAATCGCGCCGACGCCGGGGCCTGTATCGCCGAGTTCGATGGTGCCTTTGTCGCAAATATCGAGCACTTCTTTGCCTTCGCTATCGACATAAAAAACTTGCGCCGGCTTGACGACGACTATTCGCGTTGTCCGGCTTTCAATCGGCTCGTAAGGCGGATTGTCGATCATTGTGATCGCGGTTTGGGTCTTGGTTTCCGCCGGAATAACAACTCTTGTCAGGGCCGAAATAGGCGCGCAGGTTTGTACGGGCTTGGGCGGAATGACGATAACGGGCGCTTCCGGCTCCGGCACGGTTTTACAGGCGGTTAGAGCCAATACTGTGGCCAAGGCCAAAAAAAATGCGTTACGAGTCATGTTTTTCTCCAGATTTACGGCCATACTAGCACAGACTTCGCCTAAAATGAGACTGAAATCGTGCAAGAATGTGACAAATGCCTCTAAATAAGGCTGTTTAAGGATATAGTTAAGACTTTCTTTATACAGGGTGAATGTTACAGCCTCTTAATTGGTACTCTTACGCGGAATGCCCTTAAAACGCTGTAAGATACGCGCTAGCTTCGCTTCATAGGCGAATCAGCATTTTGGAACAACATTATGAGTTTTATCGATTTAATCATGCAGACCACCACGCTGGAACCTGTCGTCAACGGAGATTTCTCCTTCTGGTCTTTATTCGTTCGCGCTGATTGGGTAGTCAAAGCCGTGATGATTATTCTGGTCGCGGCCTCGCTCTGGTCTTGGGCCATTGCCGTGGATAAGGCGATTACAATGTTTTTGCTTAAGCGACGGGCGACCTTGTTTGAAGATACGTTTTGGTCGGGCAAGACGCTCGACGAACTCTCCACCGGGCTTTCGGGCGATACGCGCGATCCGATGGCGCGGGTTTTTTCTGCCGCCATGCGCGAATATGACGAGAGCAAAGCCATGCCGCGCGGGGACGCGACCAATATCTCGACGCGCCAGCGCATTGACAGCGTTATGAACCTTGTCGTTAACCGCGAGCTTGCCAAAGCCGAACGCGGCATGTCTGTGCTAGCCACGGTTGGTTCAGCTTCGGTCTTTATCGGGCTGTTCGGCACGGTCTGGGGCATCATGAACGCGTTTCGCGCTATTGCCGCCACGCAGAACACCAGCCTCTCTGTTGTCGCCCCCGGCATTGCCGAGGCTTTGTTTGCGACCGCTCTCGGCCTGATGGCGGCTATTCCTGCCGTTATCTTTTATAATAAATTCTCGGCTGATCTGGATAAATATGGCGGCCGCCTAGAAGGCTATGCTGACGAGCTTTCCGCCATTCTGTCCCGCAAAATCAGCAAAGGCAGCTAGTCATGGCGATGGGTTCTATATCAGGCGGTATGCGCCGTGGTTCGCGCCGCAGGGCGCGCCGCAACGGGCTTAATGCCGAGATCAATGTCACGCCGCTTGTCGATGTCATGTTGGTGCTTTTGATTGTCTTTATGATCGCTGCGCCGCTTTTATCTGTCGGCGTGCCTGTCGAACTGCCTAAAACAGACGCCAAATCCTTGCCGGCCAATCAAGAGCCGATCACCATCACCGTCGATAAAGATGGGGCGATCTTTATTCAAGACGCAGAATTTACGCTCGATGAACTTGCGCCGAAACTGATATCTGTGGCCTCCAGCGGCTATGATGAACGGATTTACCTGCGCGGCGATAAGGGCAGTAATTACGGCGACGTGATGAAAGTCATGGCGCGGGTCAACGCCGCCGGGTTTTCCAATTTGGGGCTGGTAACGGATCCGATACAGCAATAACGCCTATGAAATTCGGCTTTCCCATATCTCTTCTTTTGCACAGCGCGGCGCTGTTTGGCGGCTTGGTAATGTATTCGGGTAAGGTCAAACCCTTTCCCGAAACGCGTATCATTCCGGTTGAAATTATTACGGTGTCCGACATCACCAATATCCGGGCCTCGCTGAAAGCCAAAAAACCCGAACAGATTAAAGAGCCTGACGCGCCCATGACGCTGGAGACGCCGATGGAGAACGCAGAAGATGAGGGCGATTTTCAGAAGAAGGTTGAAGAGGTCGTAAGCGATGATGCGCCTGAAAAAGTCGCTGAAATCACGGATCCTGACGCGGAAACTATTGATGTGCCGGATAAACCCAGCGAACCTGAAAAGCCCAAAGAGGTTGATCTTGATAGGCTAGCCGGCCTTATCAACCGCGTGCGCGATCAAGCGCCAGAGAAAAACCAGCAAAAGACATTGCAATCTGAAACCAATCAATATGTCTTTGCCGATAGCTCGCTGGCCGGATCGGGCGAGGGCACGGCGATGACATTGGATGAAACCTCCGCCCTGCAATCGGCCATGTATAAATGCTGGAGCATTTCCGCCGCCGCGCCCAATCCTGAATTGCTGATTGTTCCGGTTAAAGTGAAGTTATTCCCGGATGGTTATGTCGAAAAAGTGACGTTGGGCCATTTTAAACAGCTCAATAATTTCCATAAATTGGCGGCGGACGCAGCTATTCGCGCTGTGAATAAATGCCAGCCCTATGACTTTCTACCTGCGGAAAAGTATAGCCAATGGAAAGATATGACTCTAAATTTCCGCCCGGATGTGTAAGAGAAACGAAAAGGATGCGGATTTGAAACGATTGCTTATAGGTTTGTGGCTCGGTTTTTGCGCCGTCTTTATGATGACCGGCTTTGCCGCCGCGCAGCTCGAAATCGATATCACCAAAGGTAATATTGACCCGACGCCTATTGCCGTGCCCGATTTTCTCGGCACTGATAGTCTCAGCCGTTCGCTCGGAACAGATATTGCGGGCGTTATCCGCGCTGATCTTGAACGCTCAGGCCTGTTCAAATCACTCGATCCTGCCAGTTTTCTCGAACGTCAGACTAATATTGATTATCAGCCGACTTTTGCCGATTGGCGCGTGATTAAGGCCGAAGCTTTGGTTTCAGGCCGTATTATCAAGGAAAGCCCCACTAAAATCCGCGTTGAATTTCGTCTCTGGGATATTTTCGCAGGCAAGCAATTAGCGGGCCTGCGCTTTGCCACAACGCCGGATAATTGGCGGCGCACAGCGCATAAGGCCTCGGATGCCATCTATAAATCTTTGACAGGGGAGGATGGTTATTTTGACAGCCGGATTGTCTTTATTGACGAAAAAGGGCCGAAAACAGACCGTAAAAAACGCCTCACCATTATGGATCAGGACGGGGCCAATCCGCAATATTTGCTAGCCGGATCAGACCTTGTGATTACGCCGCGCTTTTCGCCCTCGGCACAGAAAATCACTTTTATGAGCTACGAAAATATCGTGCCGCAGGTCTATATGCTCGATATAGAAACCGGGCGGCGTGAACTGCTCGGAAATTTCCCCGGCATGACCTATGCGCCGCGTTTTTCACCCAATGGGAGTAAACTCATTATGTCGATGGTGAGCCGGGGCAATAACGATATCTATGTGATGGATTTGCGCTCGCGCTCGACCACCCGCCTGACCACAAATCCGGGGATTGATGTCTCTGGTAGTTTTGCGCCCGATGGCCGCAAGATTGTGTTTAACTCAGACCGCGGCGGCTCCTTGCAGATATATACAATGAACGCGGACGGAACCGGCGTGAAACGTATCAGCTTTGGTAAGGGCCGTTATTCCGCCCCTGTCTGGTCGCCGCGCGGAGATAAAATTGCCTTTATTAAGAGCCGCGGTGGAAAATTCTCAATCAATGTGATGAACCCTGACGGGAGCGGCGAGCGGCAATTAACCGATGGCTATTTTGTCGACGGGCCGACATGGTCGCCCAATGGCCGGGTTATTCTTTTCTATAAAGAAACGCGCGGCGCAAGAGGGACAAGCGAAGTGTGGTCAGTCGATTTAACCGGGCAAAACCTGCGCCGCGTCAACACGCCGGGCAAAGCGTCCGATCCGGCGTGGTCGCCGCTTTTGCCCTAATTTGGTAATTTTATTACGGTAAATTTACGTAATTTGTCATTTTGTGAGGTTTTCAAGCCACAGATGACAAGAATTTATAGTTAATGCCTTGGTAAGGCCTTGATTGCCTCGCAGCTACAAGCTTTACTAGAGACAGACTAAAAGCCCGGGTAACGAGGACAGACCTATGTATATGAAAACAATTGCAATTTCCCTGACGGTTTTGGCATTAAGTGCCTGCGCGACAAAGCCGCTACCGATCGAAGACCCTATGCCGGTGGCCGAAGCGCCTAAACCGGTTTTTGAAGAGCCAAGGCCTGCACCTGTTGCGGAAGCCCCTGCGCCGATCCCAACGCCTGTTGCGGTTGATCCGAATTTGCCAACACCGGGGTCAACGGCAGACTTTGCCTATCAAGCGGGCGGTGAGCCCCGTATCTATTTCGGCTATAACCGTTATGACCTCAATAATGACGCTCGCGACGCCCTAAAACGCCAAGCTCAATGGCTCCAGACTTATAGTAATGTGTCGGCTATTGTCGAAGGTAATGCCGATGAGCGCGGAACGCGGGAATATAATCTCGCCCTTGCCGCCCGCCGCGCCGATAGTGTCAAAGCCTTCCTCGTTAGCCAAGGCGTAAGTCCCTCGCGCCTGACAACAGTGTCCTACGGCAAAGAGCGCCCGATTGATGGCCGTTCAAATGAGGCGGGTTGGTCACGCAATCGCAATGGCCATACCAATATCAATTCCGGCGCGATTGGTTAGAAGTAATGGTTAAAATCACTTAATGATATTAACTGCCTTTTAATCACAATCGCCATATTTCGGCTTTATAGTCGGGTCAAAATCTGACCCGACTTTTTTGTTTCGAGGATATGACCATGCGGACTCTCTTTGCCGTTCTTTTATTATCAACATCGCTATATGCCGCGCCTGCTACTGCGCAGAGCAAGAAAGAACTTGCTGCGCAAAATGCTGTGCTGGCGCAGCGCCTGACAACACTAGAATCGCGCATGCTCACGGGCGACCCGGCGGCCGAGCGTTTGATGCAGCGCATGGACGCGCTTGAAGGCGCGCAGCGGACATTAACGGGGGAGATTGAAACATTGCGCTATGAGCGGGATAATCTGCGCGGCGAGATCGAAGCTTTGGTTCGCGAAGTTCAAACCAAACAGGCCTTAATGGATCGTATGCAAGTGCATTTGGATGCCGTTGATTTGGTGTCTTCAGAACAGAGAGCCGCGCCCGCTCACTCAAATCCCTATGCGCCGCGTGTCTATAGCGGAGCAGGGACGATAGTGCAGGGTATGGATACGGAAACCTATTCGTCTCAACCCTATGTGGTTGACCCAAATCAGCCTTCGCAGGTTCCAAGTGCGCCTGTCTTCAAAGAACAAACCATCGGTGTTCAGGAACAGTATACTCAAGGCAATGATGTCTCTGAGCTTTCTAAAGTTGGCCAGACAAAGCTTGCCGAGGGTGATTTTTCCGGGGCGCAGACAGCGTTTAAGCAATATCTGCAATTTAATCCGGATGCGGGCGATGCGGGTGAAGTCAATTTTTGGCTCGGCGAGAGCTATTATGTACGCGGCGGCTTTGCTGATGCTGCAGACGCCTATATCACCTCAATGCGCAAAGACTCCAAAGGCGTAAAAGCGCCGGACGCCATGGTGCGCCTCGCAGCGGCCCTGCGCGAGCTTGGTAATAAGGCCGAAGCCTGCCAGACATTAGCGACATTCCCGGCGCAATTCCCCAATGCCTCCTCAAGCGCCAAGGAAAAGGCGAGGGTAGAAGCTGCAAGGACGGGGTGCTGATTTATCATATTGTGTTCCCCGCCTTGAGCGGGGACCTCCCGCTTTTCGTACCTTATTGATGGAGGTCCCCGCTCAAGGCGGGGAACAGAGGGACATGGTGCGGGATGACAATAATTTGTTGATGTGTATAAACCCTCATGCTCACCGCACACCTCAATGAAAAACTCTCGGCGCTCCTGCCTGCAAACGCCAAATTCGCCATTGCGTTCTCCGGCGGTGGCGACAGCACAGCTTTGCTTCATGCGCTGAAAGATCACCCGCAAAAAGGGCCTGTCTATATTGTTGACCACGCACTGCGAAGCGGCTCTCACATCGAAGCTGAAGTGGCAAAAACTTTTGCTATCACTTGCGGATATGAAGTCAAGATATTGAAATGGCAGCATAATTCACCCAAGACGGCTGTGCAGGAAAAAGCCCGTCAGGGGCGTTACGCGCTGATGGGCCGACAATGCCGCAAGGACGGAATTGAATATCTCCTCACCGCGCATCATCAAGATGACCAAGCCGAAACGCTGTTGATGCGTTATGAGCGGCAGACATCATGGCGCGGCGCGGCGGGTATGGCAGAGACAGCTTACGGCGCGCTTTGGCCTGAACTTGCTCTGGTACATCTGGTGCGGCCTTTGCTCGATATTTCGCGCCCGCAATTGCGGGCGTATAACAAGGCCCATGATCTCGGGTGGAGTGATGACCCGAGCAATGAAAACCGGGCTTTTGCCCGTATCCGCGCCCGCGATTACCTAGCCGCCCATGCTGAATTGCGCGGCGACTTGCTGGATACGGCGCGGGCCCTGCGCGGCCATTTGAATTTTGAAAAAGATTACTTGCGGTTTCAAACCAGCCAACTTGCCCGGCTGGACGAGAACGGGATTATTTACCTCTCGGATATTTGCGTTTCTGAATTGATGATGCATTTTCTGCGCGCAGCGGGCGGACAGGGGCAGCCCATTGACCGCGCCAAGGTCACGCGCTTGATGGGACTTATGCGGGCGGATAAATTTGTCTCGGCAACTTTGGCCGGGGCTTTAGTCTCGAAAGATAAGGACGGCTATATCATTTGCCGTGACCCTGTTGCCGTAAAAGGCCGCGCGGATAATCCCAAAGCCCGCCGCGAGATCAAATATCGCCTAGGTTTACGCCTGTCATCTTTTCCCCGTATTTGGGATGGGCGTTATAGTGTGACCGGGCCTGAGCACCGCAATTATATGAGCGCGGTATATCTCAACCGCGATATATTGAGAGATAAGTATCGCGCCTATCTGAAAGCTGTCCCCGCAGCGGCGCGGCCCACCCTGCCTGTCTCTAAATCCGAGAACTCCATACGCGGTATCGGTCATTTTGATTACGGCTCGCGCAGCGTGAAATCTCTTATTCGGCATCGCCTAGAAGCGGCTTTGAACGGTAAAATCGACTAAACAGCCTTAAAAGTGTCTGGGTGATGTAAAATTCACCTCGCTAACGCTTTATTTTGGCGTGGAAGTTCCTATGTGTTATGTAAGAATAAATCGAAAGCGGCTACAGGTGATGTCCGATGAATAATAATATACGCAATCTTGCCGTCTGGGCTCTGATTATCACGATGTTTTTAGTGATGATAACGGTCTCGCAAAACACACTGCAATCTGCCTCTGCGCCGAGTGAATATACTTATTCTGAATTGGTCGATAAAATCGAAGCCGGACAGATTAAATCCGCCATTATCGATGAGTCCGGAGGGATTATTACGGGCAAGACGGCAGATGATAAAACATTTGAAACTCACGCCTCTCGTTTCTATAGCGACCACGCCGTTGAAGCTTTTGAGAAAAATGACGTGGCTTATGATTTCATGGAGGTCAAGAAAACCGGCCCGTTAATGGGGCTTCTTATCAATATCTTACCGCTTCTTCTGATTGTCGGCTTGGCCGTGCTTTTCTTCCGTTCTATGCAGGGCGGCGGACGCGGCGGCGCGATGAGCTTTGGTAAATCCCGCGCTAAACTTTTGACGGAGAACACCAAGCGCGTAACCTTTGAAGATGTCGCGGGCGTCGAAGCCGCCAAGGAAGACCTCAAAGAAATCGTCGAATTCCTCGAAGACCCATCCCGTTTCACGCGTCTTGGCGCGCGTATTCCCACAGGCGCCTTACTTGTAGGCCCTCCCGGCACGGGTAAAACCCTGCTGGCCCGCGCTGTGGCCGGCGAGGCGGGCGTGCCGTTCTTTACCATTTCGGGCTCTGACTTTGTTGAAATGTTTGTCGGCGTCGGCGCGTCGCGCGTGCGCGATATGTTTGCTGACGCGCGTAAAAACGCGCCGTGTATTATCTTTATTGACGAGATTGACGCTGTCGGCCGCCATAGGGGCGTCGGCACATCGGGCGGACATGAAGAACGCGAGCAAACGCTTAACCAGCTCCTTGTCGAGATGGACGGGTTTGACGGTCAGGAAGGCGTGATTATCATTGCCGCAACCAACCGCCCTGATGTTCTCGACAAAGCCTTGCTGCGTCCGGGCCGTTTTGACCGCCAGATCGAAGTGCCATATCCCGATATTATGGGCCGCGAGAAAATCCTCGAAGTCCATATGAAAGGCAAGCCGATTGCCGCCGATGTAGATACTAAATATGTCGCGCGCGGCACGCCGGGCTTTTCCGGTGCTGATTTGGCCAACCTTGTTAATGAGGCGGCATTATTATCAGCCCGCCGCAATAAGCTTAAAATCACCATGCGCGAATTTGAAGATGCCCGCGACAAAGTCATGATGGGCGCAGAACGCCGCACGCTGGCCATGACCAATGAAGAAAAAGCGATGACCGCTTATCACGAAGCCGGACATGCCATTGTTGGCCTGAATATGCCGGGGTCTTTGCCTATCCATAAAGCTACAATTATCCCGCGCGGACGGGCGCTGGGTATGGTGCAATATTTGCCGGAACGTGACCAGATTAGTCAATCACGCGAAGAAATGATTGCGGCGATGGCGATGGCGATGGGCGGACGCGCTGCCGAAGAAATCAAATTCGGTTATGATAAGGTCACCTCCGGGGCCAGTTCCGATATCGAGCAGGTCACACGTATTGCCCGGGCTATGGTTACGGAATACGGCCTCTCTGATGCTATCGGCCCGATTGCCTATAAGAATACTGATGTGGATAGCTTCATGCCCGGTATCGGACGCGGCTCTGCGATTTCGCCTGAAACGGCGGCGCTGATTGAAAGCGAGATTAAACGTTTCGTCACAGAGGCGCATGAGACAGCGGTTAAAGTTCTGAAAAAGAAGAAAAAGAATTGGACCACACTCGCAGAAGCCCTCCTCGAATATGAGACCCTATCCGGCGACGAGATCAAAGTCCTGCTTTCGGACGGAATTAAGCCCAAGCGCCCGGATAGCTCAGGAGGCAGCAAACCCGCCGTCGCCGCTGTGCCAACGACGAAAAAGCCAAAGCCGATTGGCGGGGCTCAGCCTGAGACCTAATTATTATAAATCCGCTCATCCCCGCGAAGGCTGGAACCCATCTCCCGTTATCTCCACAGGTGATGCATTTGGAGATGGGTCCCCGCTTTCGCGGGGATGAGCGGAGTTTAGTAGGGTGAGTTTTAAAAGACCAAAAATCATGGGCATCCTTAATGTCACGCCTGATAGTTTTTCCGATGGGGGGCGCTATGATGGTCTTGAGCTGGCCGTGAAACATGCCCTCAGCCTCATCGACCAAGGCGCGGATATCATTGATATTGGCGGCGAGAGCACACGCCCCGGCGCGGTTGAAATCGACGTAGCCGAAGAAATACAGCGCACGGTTCCTGTTATCATGGCCCTGCGCGAGGCGGTGCGCGATCTTAATATGGAACCGCAAATTTCCATCGATACCCGTAAGCCAGATGTTGCCCTTGCCGCAATCCATGCGGGGGCGGATATCTGGAACGATGTTTCGGCGCTAAGCTTTGATAGCCGCTCGGAAAGCGTAGCCGCTGATCTCGCCTGTCCGGTCATTCTGATGCACGCACAAGGCAGGCCGGAAGATATGCAAGATGATCCGCATTACGCCGAGACGGCCCGCGAAATCAAAGACTGGCTGGCCAAGCGTATTGACGCGGCGGAATTTGCCGGTGTTGAGCGCAGCAATATCACCATAGATCCCGGCATTGGCTTTGGCAAAAGGCTGGAGGATAATCTCGCGATTTTAAACGGACTGGAGGATTTCAAAAGCCTCGGCTGTCCCGTCCTGATGGGCACATCACGCAAAAGCTTCATTGGCCAAATTGACGGCAGCACAGCCGATGACAGACTTGGCGGCAGCCTAGCAAGCGCCCTCTGGTCAGCACAGGCGGGAGCGGATATAGTAAGGGTGCATGATGTGGCCGAGACGGTGCAAGCGATGAAGGTTTGGGAGGGGATATATGAGAGATGAACATCAAAAATATTTGGATGTAAAGTCGGGAAGTTTTTTTCAAACTTCAGTAGAGTATGACAAATCTTTCACGCGATACCTAGTGATTGGAAATGGTGCGGCGATATCATTCTTGATAAATTATGCCACGAAGAATGACTCTATAGGTTATTTTCGTTGCAGTCTTATTTTGTTTTCCATTTCACTCTGCTTAGCGGCAGTGCAAATTGTTCTACGGTCTCTTCAATTTAATGCTGCAGCTCATTCTTTTATGGACGCCGAATATGTTATTGAGAATGAGGCAAAAATACAAAAAACCGGATCGAGGTATTTGCGACTTATTTGGGCAAATGGCATATTGGCCGCTTTAATTTTTGCATTTGCGCTTTTTAAAACCATTCTGGCAATCCCTTCATAGAGTATATATGAGCAAGACCACCCCCCGCGTTCTTATTATCGCAGGCTCCGACTCCTCCGGCGGGGCGGGTATTCAGGCTGATATCAAGACTTGCGCGGCTTTTGGAGTCTATTCCTCTACTGCGATTACAGCGGTGACCGCGCAGAATGCGCTTGGCGTTCAGCAGGTTGAGCTTATGCCGCCGGGCCTTGTCCGGGCGCAAATCCGCTCTGTTCTCTCCGACATCGGCGCGGATATTATCAAAATAGGGATGCTCGGCAGCGCGGAGATTATCGACGTTGTCTCCGAAGAAATAGACGAGGCGGAAGCTTTTATCATTCTTGATCCTGTGATGGTCGCGACTAGCGGCGATAAATTACTTGAAGATAAAGCTATTAAGGCTTTGAAAGATAAGCTTTTACCGCTTGCTGACCTCATCACGCCCAATGTCCCGGAAGCGGAAATTCTAACAGGGCTGAAAATCGCCGATGTTGATGATCTTTCCAAAGCGGGCGAGGCTTTGCTGGGCATGGGCGTCTATGCCGCTCTGATGAAAGGCGGGCATTTGGAGGGTAAATCCGTTGTTGATGTGCTGGTGAGCGAGGAGGGGGCGAGCGTTATGTCCGGCCCGCGCATTCGCACGCGCCACACCCACGGCACGGGCTGCACATTGGCCAGCGCTGTCGCGGCCTGCATGGCGCTGGGCGCGCCGCTGGACGAGGCGGTGATATCGGCCCGTGAATTTGTCTTTCAGGCGATAAAGACGGCGCCGGGTTTGGGCGCGGGCAACGGCCCGTTAAATCATGGTTTGGCGATGGGCGAGGCAGAGGGTGGACCAACGGGCGATAACCCCTTTGCCGTGCTTAAAGATTTAAAAAGTTAATAATCCAAATATTGTTGTCATCCCGGCCCCCGAGCCGGAACCATTACCGTTGCAAACAATGCTGAGTACAAGCAGCATATATCGGCAACTACATGAACTGAACTTGTACACTGCATTCATTGAAATGCCGATGACCCCGGCTCAAGGCCGGGGTGACATATGATTTCTACTGTTAGAGGCGTTCCCTATCCGGCTCACCATAACGCCCATGACTATCACAGCAAATGATATCACCATGCGCCAGCTAAAGGCTTCACTTAATAAGCCGACCCCGAAAACGACCGAGGCCACGGGCACGAAATAGTTAATCTTGGCGATCATGCTGGGGCCCGTCTGTTCGATAATATAGAGATAGAGAATTGTGGCCAGACCCGTTGAGCCTATGCCCAGACCGATGGCCATCCAAATGCCTGTCATGGCGGGGAGGCTTGTCGGCGGCCCGGCAATTAATCCGCCGATAATCGCAACGAGCGCGGCGCAGATCAGCATCATGGCCGCGCCGACACTGGACGGGGTTTCCGGGGCGCGTTTGGCAATGACAGTTGTTGCGGCATATAAAAATGCGGCGATCACGATCAACGATTGCGCTTTCCAGTCCGCAACCAGTTTTAAACTTAGATTATTCGGCAGGAAGAGAATAATAATTCCCAAAAATCCGATGAAAAAACCCAATCCTTTTTGAAAATTCAGCCGCTCATCAGTGAAAAAATGCGCCAGCACAATTGTCATAAGCGGCATAATTCCGACAAGAATAGCCGTGATTCCGCTATCGACAGTTTCTTGCCCTGTTGACAACAGGAAGAACGGTATCACCGCCCCCGTCAGGCCCATGATAAAATACCAGAGCCATCGGCGATCACTTAACGCCGGGAATTTATAGCCTTTATATTTTACATAAAGCGTGACGAAAGCCGCGCCGATGATTAACCGATAAACCACCAACCAGATCGGGGAGATATAATCCACGCCGACGCCAACCATGGTATAGGCCGAGCCCCAGATGAGGATGAGCACAAGCGAAAAGCTTATAAAGGCGGCTGAGCTTAAAGAATCGGATGGGCGGGCGGACATAGCCTCGCTTGGCAGGGTAGTGCATTTGCGTCAACAGACTCAATCGAGATTGCGAGGTTAGTCCTTGGGAGGTGTGTTTTTCAATAGGCCGAAGACTTTTATCTCAAGGACTGACAAAAGCGTGAAATAGACCGCGCCCATAGAGAGGGCAATGTGAGGTTTTTCGATAAATTCGCCGCTGGCATTGGCGAGGTTAAAAAACCCGTTTCCTTGTAAGAAACTATGGGTCAGTCCAAATTTGGGCAGAAAGTCCCCGCCAAAAGCAAAGATGAACATTAAAATGAAATAGAGAAACGCGGCGGCCCCTGAAAAGATCAGTGTTTTCGTCTTCATTTCATCTGTTGGATTTGAAAAGGCATAACGCATACGTACCAAAACTACGGCCATATATAATATCAATATAGTATTGCCGGGTACGGCGGCGTTCATAGCCAAGGCGAAAATGCCGTAAAACGGAATGAAAATGAAGAGAGACATCTTACGCGGCATGACGGCCATAAACACGCCAGAATGGACGAGGACGAACTCAAACAGGACGAGCATGACAAGTGTCAGAATGCGTTCAATGTCGTTCGGGCTTGGCGCAATCCAGAGACGGAGAAACTCAAACACTAATGCGGCATAGAGGATGATCCCAATCCATTCAAATATACGCCAAAGTGGTTGCGCCCTCATAGCCGTTCTAAGCCTTAAATGGGTCGCGCATCAGGATTACGTCTTCGCGTTCCGGCGATGTGCTGACCATGGAAACGGGACAGCCTATCAGTTCTTCAATATGGCGGACATATTTGACGGCTTCGGCGGGCAGGTCAGCCCAGGAACGCGCCCCGCGCGTTGAACCTTGCCAGCCCGGCATGCTCTCGTAAATCGGCGTAACAGAGGCTTGGTTAGCCGCGCCGGCAGGGAGCCGCCGGATAATCTTGCCGTCCAGTTTATAGGCCGTGCAGATTTTAAGCTCCGCCATGCCGTCGAGCACGTCCAGCTTGGTCAGGGCGATGCCCGTAATCCCGCCCGTGATGATGGCTTGCTTGACCATAACCGCGTCAAACCAGCCGCAGCGTCTTTGGCGGCCTGTAACCGTGCCAAATTCATGGCCGCGCTCACCCAGGCGTTGGCCGACATCATCCGTCAGTTCTGTCGGGAAGGGGCCTTCGCCGACGCGCGTGGTATAGGCCTTGGTGATGCCGAGCACATAATTAAGCGCCCGCGGCCCCATGCCCGAACCTGCCGCCGCTTGGCCTGCAATCGTATTAGAACTGGTGACAAAGGGGTAAGTACCGTGGTCTATATCCAGCATCGCGCCTTGCGCGCCCTCAAATAAAATGCGCTTATCGGAGCGGGCGGCTTCGTCCAGCGCGCGCCAGACTGGGGCCATATAGGGTAGGATTTTTGGCGCAATTTCCAGTAATTTGGCGTGCAGTTCCTCGGCGTCGGTTTCGGGTTGGCCAAGGCCGCGCCGCAGGGCATTATGATGATGAAGCAGGTTTTTCAGCCGTGCCATCAAATGTTCTTCATCAGCTAAGTCGCAAACCCGAATCGCGCGCCGGGCGACTTTGTCTTCATAGGCTGGCCCTATGCCGCGTTTGGTTGTGCCGATCTTGATGCCGCCGGCTTGGTTTTCGCGGATGCCGTCCAGTTCGGAATGGATGGGCAGGATAAGAGCAGCCGATTCGGATATCAGCAGGTTCTCCGGATTGATCTTGACGCCTTGCTCTTTGATGCGCTCGACCTCGGAGAGGAAGGCCCAAGGGTCAAGCACGACGCCATTGCCGATGACCGAGAGCTTACCGCCGCGCACAACGCCGCTGGGCAGAAGTGATAATTTATAAACCGTTCCGCCGACAACTAAGGTGTGGCCGGCATTGTGTCCGCCCTGAAAGCGAACCACGACATCGGCGCGGCTTGACAGCCAATCGACGATTTTACCTTTACCTTCATCGCCCCATTGTGAGCCTACAACAACAACATTGGCCACGCATCACCTCATAATTAAGGCGCGAGGGGTAACCTCGCGCCTAAAGAATCTTATCTTAGACTTTTTCAGTACTTAGCGGGATTCATTTCATATGGCGACTCGTAATCTGCATTTATTTACAGGCAAACTGCATCAACGATTTTGACGTGATCAATGGCGGCGATTTGGTCGCAAAGCCCGTCCGGCGCTTTGTCATCTATGGCGATGAGGCAGACGGCTTCACTGCCTTCTTCCATACGGCCCAGAGAGAAGGTCGCGATATTGATTTTTGCCTCGCCCAAAAGATTACCAAGCTTACCAATAAAACCGGGGCGATCATCATTGCGGATATAGAGCATGTATTCGGCAAACGCCGCATCCATGGGCACGCCGAAGAGGCGGACAATACGGGGTTCGCCGCGATAAATCGTGCCGACAATCGCGAATTTACGCTCTTCGGTTTCCACCGTCAGGCGAATGAGGCTTTCGGCCCGTTCGGCTTCGTCGACATAAGACTCGGTGAGCTCAATGCCGCGCTCTTTAGCCAATACCGGCGCTGAGACCATATTGGCTTCGGGCATGGCATTTTTCAAAAGGCCCGCGAGGGCTGCGGCTGTCATGGGCTTTGTGTTGAGCTCTGTGATGGTGCCTTTGAACTTCAATTCCACGGTTTTGACCGGGGAGTGTAAAAGCTGTCCCATCATCGTGCCGAGCTTATCGGCCAGATCGACCCAAGGCTTAAGACGCGGGGCTTCTTCGGCTGAGATGGACGGCGTGTTGAGCGCGTTTGTGACGGCGCCCGTTAATAGGTAATCCGCCATTTGCTCGGCGACCTGCACGGCGACATTTTCCTGCGCTTCTAGAGTGGAGGCTCCAAGATGCGGCGTGGCGATAAAATTAGGCGTACCGAAGAGCGGATGTTGCTTGGCGGGCTCAACGGCAAAGACATCGAGGGCCGCCGCGCGGACATGTCCATGGTCAAGCGCGTCTTTGAGGGCCTCTTCATCGACAAGGCCGCCGCGCGCGCAATTGATAATAATCACGCCCTTTTTGGTCATGCCGAGCCGTTCGCGCGAGACAATGCCTTTGGTCGATTCGACCAGCGGCGTATGCAGGGTGATGGCATCCGCGCGCTTGAACAGGTCATCAAGTTCAACCTTTTCTACGCCAAGTTTCACTGCGCGTTCTTCGGTGAGATAGGGGTCAAAGGCGATGACTTTCATCTTCAGGCCGAGCGCACGTTCCGCGACGAGTGAGCCAATATTGCCGCAGCCGATAAGACCGAGGGTTTTGTTAAATAGCTCAACGCCTTTGAAATCAGATTTTGGCCATTCGCCGTTCTGCGTGCGGGCTGAAGCGGCGGGGATTTGCCGGGCGGCGGCGAAGAGCAGGGCGATAGCATGTTCTGCCGTGGTGATGGCATTGCCGAAAGGCGTATTCATGACGACAACGCCGCGATCCGTTGCGGCTTTGATATCAATATTATCAACGCCGATCCCGGCGCGGCCAATGACTTTGAGGTTTTTGGCCGCCGCGATAATTTCTGCGTCAGGACGGGTTGAGGAGCGCACGGCAAGGCCGTCATAATCTCCGATGATTTTGATTAATTCGTCTTTCTCAAGACCGGTAATGACATCGACATCGACGCCGCGATTTTTAAAGACTTCCGTAGCTGCAACGGACATTTTATCAGCAATCAGCACTTTAGGCATGTTGGTGTTCCTATTGTAATATATGTGTTTTTAGAAAGTTTCTGCAGCAATGACTTCGAAAGCCCAGTCTAGCCACGGCGTCAGGGCTTCGAGGTCTGACTTTTCAATCAGGCCAGAGGCCCAGACGCGAAAACCTGCGGGAGCGGTCTTGTAGGCGCCGAAATCCATGGCCACATTTTCGTCTCCCAGAAGCTTGACGATTTTTTTGGCAAAAGCGGCCTGTCCGGCGCTGTCTAGCGCCGTAACGCGCGGGTCAATAATCTTCATACAGACGCCCGTATTGGAACGCTCCTCTCTTTTCTCGGCAAGGTTGGCGATCCACGGCGTGCGCTCTATCCAATCATAAAGCACCTGCGCATTGGCATCAGCGCGGCCATGCATGAAGCTAAGCCCGCCATTGGCTTTCACCCATTTTAGCGCGTCGAGATGATCTTCGGCGCAGAGCAGGGAGGGTGTATTGATTGTGGAGCCTTCGAATAAAGCCTTGTTTAATTTGCCTTTAGCCGTCATGCGAAAAATCTTCGGCAGCGGCCAAGGCGGGGCGTAGCTCTCCAAACGCTCAACAGCGCGGGGGCTCAGTATCAGCATTCCATGCCCCGCTTCGCCGCCCATATTTTTTTGCCAGCTATAGGTCACAACATCGCATTTGCTCCAGTCAATGTCCTGCGCATAGACAGCGGAAGTGGCATCACAAATCGTAATGCCTTCACGGTCAGCGGGGATGAAATCGGCATTGGGGACGCGCACGCCCGCCGTCGTGCCGTTCCATGTGAAGACAAGGTCGCGGTCGCCTGTATATTGATGAAGGGGCGGGAGCTGTCCGTAATCGGCCTTCAAGATGCGGAGATCCTCCAGCGGAAGCTGTGACTGCGCATCGGTTATCCAAGCATTGCCAAAATTCTCCCAAGCCGCAACATCAACGCCGCGCGGGCCGAGCATCGACCACATTGCCATTTCGACAGCGCCGGTATCAGAGGCAGGAACAATCGCGATGCGGTAATCGGCAGGAACTTCCAACACCTCTCGGGTTAGATCAATAACTTCTTTGAGTTTTGATTTGCCCAAAGCGGAACGATGTGAGCGGCCCAAAGCGGCATCGCTAAGCGCATCGAGAGTCCATCCGGGGCGTTTTTTTGTGGGGCCCGCACTAAAGCGAGGATCAATAGGTTTTACAGCGGGCCGAGCCGCCGCATTAGTGGCTATCGCCATGATATGTCTCCATCATCTGCGTTTTTGTACAGATTCTAAAGTGCGCTTCAGTGGGGAAACGTGGCCCAAGGGCGCTATAGGAGAGACTCGGGGAAACTGTCAAGGCGCAGTTGTGTGTTGTCTGCAGGGAGAACCAATTCTCTGTTTGCAAAAGAGGGAAGGAACGACCCTTAGATTAGATATTAAAAATAGCTCTTACAGTTTTGCGAGTAAACAATCTGGTATTAGAAATTCCGAGAGCCTGCAATCCATTGGCAGTACACTCTATCGGTGTGCTATTCATCAACGCCGATCATTTGCATGATTATCTTTTTTTCTTCATCGCTGGCCGCGTCGAAATCTTTCATCATCATATCGATGATGGGTTTCCCCGCTGGGCCAGGAAAATTTTGTTACAGTTTAGCGCGGTATTGGGCTTTTGCACTGATGGAAAGATTTGCTGGATTGTTTTCGAGTGCATCGACGATTTGATCCAAATTCATAAATTTTTGACCGTCTTTCAGCAGGTAATCAGGCGTCTCTCCTTCGCCTGCTGGCGCGAAAATATTCCTATCAAATAGGTGTTTGCATGGGCGGAGAATATCTATCGCCTTTGCAGACATCAAAAGCTTCACTACAGACTTGTTTACATTGAGACGTGGAGTTTTGTACATAATTAAAGCTGCAATCACAATCGCCGTAAACACTGACACCACAGCTGAGCTACTCGATCTCGCGTTTTTGCTGCGCCGGTTACTGGCCATATCTGCTTCAACATCTTCAAACATTTTATCAACATCAATGTCCATTTGATCATCAATACCGTATTGCGCCATCATTCTTTTTAAATCGCCGCGCATAGGGTTTCTAAAAGAGCACTTATCATCGACGGTGAAGCGTTCATCGCCGTCTATGGGGCTAAACATTAAATTCACCACTGATATTGCCTGTGCCTGCTAATTTAGCCTTAGGGCATTCGTCTATATCTGGCGACGGTTTTATGCTTTCATAGCGTGTCAAGTCCACTTCCCCATAATTCCCCCGGTTCTAGGCATTAGTATTCTTAATGCAGAGAGTTAAGCTATAAAGGTATCGTTTAATTAGCAATAGATGAGTCATTTGTCATGTGCAAAGATAAAGCCGTGCGTGTAAATCACTCGCAACTATCGGGTATTGCGGGGCAATAACAGGGTTTATACCAAGATTCTAGGCGTGTATGCAAAATAGAATTTTGCGCTCAAATTTGATAATTTCGTGTACAAAATATGTGAACACATAAAATGAAATAGTGGGAATTAGCGGGGTAAATAGAGACTTCGAGGGATAAGTTTTGAGCGTGTGGTCCTTTTTGAAAAATTTAAATCTCTGCTTTTGCAACAGGGGTAGTTAATGACCAAATTAAAGATTTTACAATGGAATTACCGATTGGACGGCGATAATGCCGTGTCTCTTTTCAATCAAAATGTGGGCCTGACTTGGTAAACACGCCGTGGGCTTATGGGGGTGTCATGCCAAGGTGTTTCTCTAAAAACTCGGCTTGTCTCCGATAATAAAAAAGTCGGTTTTTAAGTTTTCGCCAGCCATGGCCTTCATCGGGAATACGGATATAGGTAACATCAATACCGTTGCTGCGTACGGCGCGCACCATCGTTTCTGTTTCAGCAATATCAATGCGGGGGTCCATTGCACCGTGCGAGAACAGGACGGGGACTTTGATGCGGTGGGCTTGGCGAATTGGAGAATTTTCAGTATAAAATGATTTCCATTTTGGATCCGTGATATCGCCATATTCAATAATATCAGAGGCTTTAAGAGCGGGCGAGGCAATTTCCAGTGCCGTCACCCAGTCTGCTACGCTGTAGCGCGAAACGCCGACTGAGAATGCATCCGGGTAGGCAGCTAGAACTGCATTGACAACATAGCCGCCATAAGAGCCTCCCGAGACAGCCGCGCGGGATGTGTCAACACGGCCATCTTGCTCTAGATAGGCCAGCATATCGATAAGGTCTCTGACGCTATCAAGGCGTTTTTCTTTATCGTCTAGCGAGCTATAGGTTCGGCCAAAACCTGTAGAGCCGCGCACATTGGTTTGAAAGACGGCGATGCCTTTACCGAGTAAATATTGGATTGATCCATTATACGACGGACGGGCTTGCCCCGATGGCCCGCCGTGAACTTCAAAGACCACTGGCGGTTTTTTGGCGTTAGGCTTAGTCACCTGGGGCATGTTAGGCTTAGTCACCTGGGGCATGTAAAGTAGGCCCTGCAATTGTACGCCGTCTTGCGCCTTCATGTGGACAATTGCGGGTTTAATAAATTTTTCGGCAGATAGTCCTGCGAGGTTCGAGGTGAATACTTGGCTAATTTTACGAGATGAAAGATCGATATAAAAAATATCACCGGGTCTATTCCAAGCATTAATTTGGACAATGAGATCATTTGTTCCGGGCGCGCAACTAAGGTTGTAAACGCCGCTAGGCAAGCCGTTTATGGGCGCGGCGGCTGTGCTCGAAACTGTATATAAGTGTAAGGTATCAAATCCGTCTTCATTTTGGGTGAAGGCCAATAAATCTGACCTCGTACCGCAGAGCGTGACATTTTCTATATCGGTATTGCTCTCATATAGAGTGGTAATTTTATTCGATTCGAGGTTATATTTTGACAGAGCTGTGAACTCTCTGCCGCGGTTCGTCGCAAAGTAAACTTCTTGCCCTTTGGTGTCCCAGGCGACACCTTGATTTGTGTGATTGGCACGGGATTTTGGTTTTGAAATAATGGTAGTTTTACCGCTATTTACGTCCAGTAAAAAAAGATTATCCGCATCTTCGCCGACAGTTTCTGATATGATTAAGTGGCGGCCATCTGGCGAGACGGCATTGACGAAAAATCCGTATTTGCCTTCGTAAATTCTATTGGACACTCCTGATTTTATATCAGCCATATAGATATCAAAATCCAAACCATTGCGCTCCGTTGAAGAATATGCGATGTGATTTCCATCACCTGAAAATCCGCCAAATACGCGAAACCCGCCTTTGGTTGCGGGTAAAATTTCATTCTCTTGTCGACCGTTTGCAGAGATAATATAATAGCTCTCTTGCTCATTGCCGTTATTGTCTGCGCCGTAAATCAATGAACTTCCGTTGGGAGCCCATCGGTAAAAGGTTATGCCATTGCCAAAAGTGAGCTGCCGTCCTTCGCCCCCGGTATTTGGCATGATATAAAGCTGTGACTTACCAGTAATGGAACTTGTATAAGCAATGCGCTTGCCATCAGTCGACAGGCTTGCTTGCGCGGCGCCGTTGGCCATAAGATAGCGGGCAATATCAGCCGGATACGCGCCGGCGAGGCCTACTTGAATGGTTTCATTTTGCGGCTCGATAAAGCGCGGCGCGGCGTCTGCCTTGGTTTCGCCTGATGAGGAGTTTGGATTTACAGGAGTGCAGGACACTAGTAAAATAGCGCTAATTACCATTAATGATCTTGCTAAAAAAAATCTCATATATGCTCCAAGCAATAGTATTTTCGGGTGTTTATAGTGGTTGTGCCGTGCTGGTTGTTGTTATGATCGCCCTGATTTTTCTCGGCCTATTCTATCTTGACTAACAAATATAAACAAGATTAAATAATTTCTATAACTCTCACACTAAGGGCATTACATGATTAAAACTATCGCTATTATTCTGGCTACAAGCTTGATGAGTTCTACTGCTTTGGCGCAAACTAGCGTAATCCACGCAGGAAAAATGGTGAATGTGGAGACGAGCCGTGTTGAAAAAAACCAATATATATTCATTCAAGACGGTGACATAAAAGGTGTGGGTTCGAAGATTGAAATTATGAATATGGAGGGGGCTAATGATGCACAGCTTATTGATCTGTCTACTTATACCGTCTTGCCGGGCCTCTCGGACGCTCATGTTCATTTGACGGCAGATGCGCATGCGCATGGCTATAAACGGTTGACCATATCAACACCGCGCGCCGCTATTAACGGCGTTGTAAATGCCAAATTAACTTTAATGGCAGGGTTTACAACTATTCGAAATTTAGGCGCGCCAGGCTTTGCGGATATTGATCTTATGAACGCAATAGAGGACGGCGATATTGCGGGGCCGCGCATGATTCCGGCGGGGCGTTCTATTGGTATTACGGGCGGGCATTGTGATAGCAATTTACTACCATATGAATTTCATGATACAGCAGGCGGTGTCGCAGATGGTCCTTGGGCCGTGCGCGCTAAGGTGCGCGAAAATAATAAATACGGCGCAAAAGTGATTAAATTTTGCGGCACGGGGGGCGTGCTGTCCAAGGGAACTAAAATCGGCGCGCAGCAATTTAGTTTTGAAGAAATGAAGGCGCTCGTTGATGAAGCGCATTTGCTTGGTTTGAAAGTGGCGGTTCATGCGCACGGGGAAGACGGCATTAACACGGCCATAAGAGCCGGCGTGGATTCGGTAGAGCACGCGAGCATAATTTCAGACGCCGGCATAAAGGCTGCAAAAAAGAAGGGCACGTATTTGTCTATGGATGTGTATGTGTCTGATTATATTCTTTCCGAGGGTGAGGCGGCAGGGATATTGGAAGAATCCCTTGATAAAGAACGTATTGTTGGCAAAAAGCAGCGCGAGCGTTTTCAGGCCGCCGTAAAAGCGGGAGTTAAAATGGCTTTTGGTACGGATGGGGGCGTATATCCACACGGAGATAATGGGCGGCAATTTGCCTATATGGTTAAATGGGGAATGACGCCCATGCAGGCCATACAGGCGTCAACAATCGGGAATGCTGATTTATTTGGACTAAAAGAAGAAATCGGATCTATTCGGGTTGGTAAATCCGCTGATATTATTGCAGTGAATGGAAACCCCATTGATGATATTAAAGAGCTGGAAGACGTTGATTTTGTGATGAAGGCAGGCGTGGTTTATAAAAAGGTGCCTTAATCATCCACCAACTCGCCTAATGCTGCTTTTAAACCGTCTAATTTAGACCGTAACGTTTCCATCTGCCGATAGAGCCTGAATAGAGGGGCTGCTTAACTTGCACAGAGCTTGCCGTGGAAACGGGCGCGGCGGTTTTGCTCTTGGCTGCGGCCTATCAAAGCGAGGCGGCGCAACTTTCCAGCTTGAGTTTTTTACGCATATCATATCGTGAACTATGGAGCAGGATCAAAAAACCTTTACATTCGCCGTTGCACTCATGATGGAGGGTTTCAAATAGTGTATATATTACAATGGTTTGAGAGAGTTTAGGGGCTTTTCAAGTGCGAACGCAGGGTGTTGTTGCGTGATTTCGCGGGGCGTTAAGTGACTTGATTTTGCAAAATTTTAGGTAATTTCGAATCAATTTTTCACGTCCTTGTAAACCCCGCTTAGCTCTTTTCTTATGTTCTGGCAAATTTCAGGAGCGGTTTAATATCGTGTCTGTCTGCCGCTTGTAGAGCCGCGATATATTGCTTTCTCGTTTCACCGTTTTCTATGAGGGTTTCGTGTCCCCATGTGAACACTGTGCCGCCCAGCTTTTGGATAAGGTGATCGGCCATGAGCCGTGCATGGCGACCATTGCCATTTGCAAATGGGTGGATGGCCACAAGGCGGTGGTGAAAGCGTATGGCAATTTCATCAATGGGGTAGGTGCTGTTTTCTATCCAATACTTCGTATCATCAAACAGACTTAAAAGCTCCATGCGAATTTGGGCGGGGTCAACGCCGATATTTTTGCCCGTTGTTCGATACGCGCCCGCCCATGTCCAAACTTCACCAAGCATATGCTTGTGCAGCATGCGCGCAAAATCCTCGCGTAATATGTCCTTGCGCTTTTGCCGCTTGAGCCAAGTGAGGGCTTGCTCGATGTTTAGCTCCTCGGCGCTGTTTAAATCCGCGCGCGTAGCAATCCATGTTTGCTTTAAGCCCTCTTGTTCCTCAGCCGTGAGCGGCGTTGCGCCTTCCTCGGTGGCAAATAGGTCGCTCATGTTTTGTCCCATAGGTCTTTATCGCGCAAATTATCGCGTATATAATCCTCAATACGGCTCTCTTGCTCGCGGTTGGTTTCGCCTTGGGCTTCTAGTGCCATAGTATGAGACACGCGCTTAAGCTCACGCAAAGCAATTTTGCGCGCTTGCCCGTGCACCTTTTCTTCAAGGGAAGCATTTGGCACCAAAGCATAAACCAGTGTGCAGTCCAGCGCTTCTGCGACCTTACGGAGTGTGTTTAGGCGGATTGTGTCATTGGCTTCGGAGCTTTCAACCTTGCTAACGCCCTGTGTGCTCATATCAAGCCGCATGGCTAACTGTGCACTCGTCATGCCCAAAGCATCCCGAATAGCCCGTATCCACCCTTTAGAGGGCACAGAATACCGCTCTATAGGCCGCATATCAGCAAACCGCTTATCGAGCGCCCTGCGTGCATTTTTTTTGACTGGTCTAGCTGTAATTATTTTCATCGCCATTTCCTTCTGTTCCGTGTCAACTTATAGGTTGGAATATAAGAGTGCATAATCAACCTACAGGTTGGAATATAATAATAAGTAAACAACCTATGAGTTGTCAATGCTACATGCCTAAACAACTTATAGGTTGATATAATAACTTAAAAATCTAAACCTAAATCGCAAAATGCGGTTTTGGGCTTGCCCAAACCGCTTGCTAGGCCTTCACAAAGGGAGGGTGAATTTTGCAAATTGAAAATTGGGGGAGACCTTTAGGGGGAACCAATTTTCTGTTTGCAAAAGAGGGAAGGAACGACCCTAATTTATCAGTGACCAATAAATTAGACGAGATAGTTTATATATTGGAGAAATAATACAGATATACTGTAGTATATAGCACTAAAATAAACCAGTAGATTAAAAGAACAAGGGCAAGGATTAGTCGCTCCTTTATCCATCTGTTTGATTTAGGTGGTTGTAGATTTGGCATAGACATTATGGCCAACTCTCAATAGCTATAGAGACTAGCATTAGGGGAGCGAATCTACGTTGCGAGAACATGATACATTTATATCAAAAGGCTTTTTAAAGTCGCACTGGGCTTTGGATTATAAAGCTTTCAAGGATTCAGGCATTGAAACTGACCTCCTTGCAAAACTTAAACTATGGGCGAAACGTGCAGACCTGAAAGAAACGTCCGCAGAACCTGCATTTATTGAAACTTTTTTCAAACAAATTTGGGGGTATGAACACGCTGGCCAAGTTGAAGGTGATGCGGGGTATAATCAATATCCTAAATTACCCGTAGAGGGCGGCGGGCCAAAAGGTGGTAAGGGGTATCCTGATTTGGCAATCGGCTGGTTTGACCGTAAAGGCATTCCTGATACGCCGCAAATAATGTGCGAATTTAAAGACATTAAATCTCGTCTTGATGCGCCGCAAAGTAGAAAATCTAGCAATAGATCACCTGTAAAACAATGCTTGGATTATCTTAGCGCCGCCCGTCGGGGCATGGTTGGAAACGAAAGCGTATTGCCAACTTGGGGTCTTGTAACGGACATGAACGAGTTTAGGCTCTACTGGTTTGACCGTGCGCCTGCGCAGTATTTGCAGTTCATTATTCAGCCCAAAGACCTATTTGATGGCAATGGATTGCTAGGCGATACCGAAGAAGCTCGGTTTGACCGCTTTTTGTTTCATAAACTTTTCCACCGCGATACACTTTTAACCACAGGCGGGACGAGCCGGCTTGCGCAGCTTATTGGCCATCATTGGGTTGAAGAACAAAAACTGGAAAAGACATTCTATGCGGAATACCGTGAATATAGAGAACGGCTTTATCTCGCGCTTGTGCAAAGCAATCCAAACTTCAAAGGCACAAAAGGTCGTCTTGTACGCCTTGCCCAAAAAATCTTAGATCGATGTATCTTCATATTCTTCTGTGAGGATATGGGGCTAGCGATTAAATACCCGCCGCAGCTCCTGCGGGATTTATTAGTAGAGCAAAGCAAATCAAGCACATATAATCCTAAGGGAAGTAACATTTGGGCGCTTATTAAAGATTTGTTTTCAGCAATGAATACGGGCGCAGAATCGTTCGCGGGGCATAAAATCAACCAATTCAATGGCGGTTTATTTGCCGTAGATGCAGAACTCGAATCACTAAAAATCCCAAATGCGCTGTTTTGCGAAAAAGGGCAGGGGCATAATTCGGCTAGCCTTTACACCTATAAAACAACGCTTTTGTATATGTCCGCTGCCTATAATTATGCATCTGATATGGCGCAAGGGCTAACGGCTCCCAAGCTCGAAGACGGCAAAGAGGATGCCGCGCTACGCAAAGCAAACTCTGCTAGCAGTCTAAGTCTCTATACACTTGGCCGTATTTTTGAACAATCAATAACCGAACTTGAAATTCTCGAAGCCGAAGCCGATGGTCACGTTTCGATTAACAAGCTGAGTAAACGTAAAAGAGACGGTGTATATTACACGCCTGAATGGGTGGTAGAGCGCATTGTTATTGAAACCATTGGCGGGCGACTGGATAAGATGAAATCTGATTGTGGCTGGCCATCATCTGGCTTGCCATCACAAAAATCGCTCAAAGATTATGAAGCGCAATTAGAGAAAATTAAAGTTCTCGATCCTGCCTGTGGCTCTGGCGCTTTCCTTATCACTGCCTTGAAATACCTACTCACCGAGTGGCGGAGTATCTTGGATATTCGCCAACAGGTAATGAAGAAGAAGGTAAGTAAGACAAAAATTGCAGACACCGAAGTGTCCGTCGTCATATAAAATGGCACAGATTTAAGCCTGTGCTAAGAGAGAGTTTGCTCACCTATTGTTGATTGATGTTAAGCTATGGCCTTGCGGTATTGCAAGCGCCGATGTTCGATTGTTTGTTTTTTGATCCTTTCCCTTTTGTTTAAAATTGATTGTGCTCGCCCGAAGTAGGCGTCAGCAGGTGTGACGTTTTTAAGGCTTTCGTGGTAACGCTCGTGATTATAATACTCCACGAAGTTTTCGATTTGCCGCTCAAGGTCTCCGGGCAAGAAGTAGTGCTCCAGCAATATCCTGTTTTTGAGCGTCTGATGCCAGCGTTCTATTTTGCCCTGTGTTTGCGGATGATAAGGCGCTCCGCGTACATGGCTCATGCCTTGGTCTTTGATGTAATCTGCCAGTTCGCCAGAGACGTAACTTGCACCGTTGTCAGACAGCAAGCGCGGCTTGTGAACCACATGCACTTGGTCACAGCCAGACGCTTGCAAAGCCATATCTAGAGTTTCTGTCACGTCCGATGTCTTCATGGTCGTGCACAGTTTCCAGCTGATGATGTAGCGCGAGTAATCATCAAGGATTGTTGATAGATACATCCAGCCCCAACCGATGATCTTTAAATAGGTAAAATCGGTCTGCCACATTTGGTTTATTGCCGTCGTCTTATCCTTGAACTCACTGGCTGCCTTCATAACGATAAAGGCAGGACTGGTGATGAGGTCGTGGGCCTTTAACAGCCTATATACCGAGCTTTCTGATACAAAATAGCCTTTGGTATCGGTGAACGTCACCGCTAACTCTCGCGGACTTAGCTCTGGCCGCTCAAGGGCTAGGCTCACCAGTTTGTCTCGAACTCCATCTGGAATGCGGTTCCAAACATGAGCGGGCATAGGCGCTTTGTCTTTGAGCGCCTGATCGCCGCCAACTCGGTACCGGTCATACCAACGGTAAAATGTACGTCGTGGCACGCCGAGCATATCTAAGGTTTGCTTAGCGGGTAGGTGTGAGCGTTCAACTATGCGGATAATCTCTAACTTCTCTGTTGCTGGGTATCTCATACGTCTTCGCCCCCATCCCCGATCATGCTTTTTTTAAGAAGTCTGAGTTCAAGGGTTTGCTCGGCCACGACCTCTTTTAGCACGCGGGCTTCTTTGCGTAGATGCGTGACTTCGCCGGTGTTGGCTTGGCGAATAATATCGCCCGCAAGCCGCTTCTTGCCAGCCTCCATAAAGTCTTTCGACCATTTGTAATATATGCCCTGCGAGATGCCTTCACGGCGGCATAGCTCGGCAATGCTATCCTCGCCGCGTAAGCCGTCTAGCACGATGCGTATCTTCTCCTCCGCGCTATATTGGCGGCGGGTTTTACGTTTGATGTCTTTAATGATGCGCTCCGAGGAACGCCCTGTTTGTTTCTGTCTCATCATTTACTCCTAAGATGATGATGAACAAAAACTCTCTCTTAGCCCAGACTTAAATCTGTGCCATAGGCGCTGACGTCAGACAAATTGTGATTTGGAGTAATTTATCAAGCAGATAATGGTATAGCTGGGCAATAACGGGCACGGAGGAATCCGCATGGACGCTCATTTTTTTACGGCATTACTACGGGGGGATAGTGCGCCTAACTCCCTTCGATAATTTCACCAGTTTTTGGGGGAATAAAAGTCGAAATTTCCAGTGACTTTGCGGGTAATGTAGTTACCTGTCCCAGCAGTATTGTGCGGTACTATGGAGCATAGCGCAGAATCCTCGTCCCACCCCGTTTTGGCTTTGGCCCAAAAAAATGATGTGCAGTCAATGACTTAGGCCATTTTGGCCCATGCCCTTTATCTTGCCCTACGCACACCACATAAATATTCCCGTTTTGTTCCGTGGTTTCGGGCGTATGCGCAAAATGACAATAGTGCTAAGAATGGTAATGTTTAGCGATGTAACGGGTTAGTAACGCGGAGGGGGTGAATAGGGCTGTGCGAGCGTCTGGTGCGGCGCAAAGACGATTGCAGGGTCGAGGTGGGTATAGCGTTTTAGCATCTTCCAATCTTTGTGCCCTGTGACCAAGGCAACCCGTTCTATGGATAAGCCAGATTCAAACAATCGGCTTGTGGCTTCGTGGCGTAAATCATGAAAATGCAAATCGACTATGCCCAAAGTTTTGCAGGCGCGGCGAAAGGCCGAACCTGTAGATCGGGAATTATAGGGAAAGATGCGGCCTAAATTATGGGAGTGCTGTTTTTGCTCCTGCAAAATTTCCCATGCGTCATATCCCGTTAGGTTTATCATTGGCACGCGCTGATGATTGCCAACTTTGTGGCGCGGGTCTTTACGGTTGCGCACGGTGACAATGCGGGTGCGTTCATCAACATCGCTCCATTCAATGCCGCAAATCTCTGAAATCCGCATGGCGCTCGCCACGGCAAATTTAATCATGCGGGCAACGGGGATGGTGACTGTTGTGTTTGTTTCAAAAAAGTCGAGTAAGCGGTCGAGCTCTTCTTGAGTCGGGCGGCGGTTTCTTTCCTTGCTTTTTCCGATTAAGCCAAGGCGGCGTAGGGCAACCCTTGCCAAATCAACTTGCTCGGTCGAAATATCAAGGCCGTGCACGGCGGCGGCGTGGGTGATGATGGTATGGATATAGGAAATATCAGCCGCGAGGGTGGCAGGGCCAGCGCCTCCTTTAGCCCGTTTGCGGCCAAAGTTTAATATGCGCTGTCTATCAAGTTCCTCAATCGGGACTTTGCCAAAGTTCTTTTTAAGTAAAGCGAGCGAATAGGCTTTGGTTCTGCGCAGTGGTTTGCCAACCTCTTTCATGTCGACAATATGGGCATCAACTAAATCGCCGAATTTCCTTAGGTTACAATTTCCGCCAAGCATGATGGTTTCGCCTTTGTCGGCTTTTCGCTCCGCTTCGAGCGCCCAAGAGGTCGCATCTGAATGCCTTTTGAAGGTTTTTGAAACCGATTGGCCACGCCTTCGGACTTGAACTCGATAATTTCCTGAATTAAGTTTTGTAATGTAAGCCATTTTATGTGCAATATGAGTGCAGACACAGGGTGAAACCTAGTGATCTGGAGTGACAAGGAGTGCACACGAGTGCACTTTTTACAACCTTAAGCCATTGAAAGATAACAGAAAGACGTGAAAAATCAACCCTTTACATTTTCTGTCGCCCCCATGATGGACTGGACGGACCGGCATTGCCGCTGGTTTCATCGGCGGCTGACACAGCGCGCGTTGCTCTATACTGAAATGGTGGTGGCGGACGCTGTAATTCATGGCGACCGGGATTATTTAATTGGGTTTGACGAGATTGAGCATCCCATTGCTTTGCAGATCGGGGGTAGCGATCCGGCAAAACTGGCCCAAGCGTCTAAGATAGGCGAGGGTTTTGGTTATGACGAAATTAATATCAATATTGGCTGTCCGTCAGACCGGGTGCAATCCGGGCGCTTCGGAGCTTGCCTGATGGCCGAGCCAAAGCTTGTGGCGGCGTGTTACAGCGCTATGGCGGCTGCCGTGGATATTCCTGTCACAGTGAAATGCCGCCTTGGTATAGACGATCAGGACGCCGCTAAAACACTGCCGGAATTTATCGAAACAGTTTCAAGCGCGGGCTGCACACATTTCATTATTCATGCGCGCAAAGCTTGGCTTAAGGGTCTATCGCCCAAAGAGAACCGCGATGTTCCGCCGCTGGATTACGAACTCGTGCACGCCATGAAGCGCCGTTTTCCGCATTTGCAAATTTCGCTCAATGGCGGGGTCAAGACGATTGCGGGGGCCAAGGGGGCGTCCGAAGGGTTGGACGGCATCATGCTCGGGCGGGCGGCCTATCACGACCCTTGGATACTGACCGAAATTGATAGCGAATTTTTTGGCGATACGGGTGTCAGTGAGGCCCGCGAAGATGTTGTTGAGGATTTAATTAAATATGCCGAGCGCGTCCAGAATGAAGACCGTTCTGTCAAAGCGCTCATCCGCCACATTATGGGGCTTTATGCGGCCCAGCCCGGTGCGCGCCTCTGGCGGCGGACTTTAAGCGAAGGCCTATCTTCCGGGGCGCAGCCTTCCGAGATTATCCAAGGTGCGGCCATGGCGATGACGCGTTTGAAAGACGCGGCATAATTGGCCGAATACCTACCATTACTGTTAATGCTTGTCGGCGTCGGGGCCGTTGCAGGGCTTAGCGCGGGACTGTTCGGAATTGGCGGCGGAGCCGTCATGGTGCCGGCTTTGTATTTCGCCTTTACTGCACTTGGCGTGCCCGAAAATGTAGTCATGCATTGCGCTGTGGCGACATCTTCCGCCATCATTATCGTTAATGCGTTTCGCGCGACGCGGAGCCACCACAAACACGGCGCTGTGGATTGGGAGTTACTCTGGCCGAAAAATCCGCTGGCGTCCTATGCGCTCTGGATTGGGCTGGGGTCTTTCGTGGCCGCCTTATGGCTGGCACCGCGCCTGTCGGGTCAGGCTTTGACAGTATTGTTTGCAGGTGTTGCCAGTCTTGTATCGCTGCAATTTATCTTTGGTCGTCCGGATTGGACTTTGCGAAAAACGGTGCCGGGCGGCGCGGCGCGGCCTTTGGCCGGGGGCACTATCGGGGCACTATCTTCGCTGATGGGGATAGGCGGCGGTTCTTTTACCGTGCCGCTAATGTCTCTCTGCGGCGTGCCCATTCATCGCGCGGTGGCAACAGCGTCGGGGTTTGGCTTTGCCATAGCGCTACCGGCAACGCTGGGTTTTATCATATCGGGGCAGGGCGTTGCGGGGCGTCCGGCGTTCTCGCTTGGCTATGTTAATCTGCCCGGCTTTGTGATTATCGCTTTGGCCGCCTTTATCACCATACCGCTAGGCGCGCGCCTCGCCCATATGATGAGCCAGCGTAAGTTGAAATTAATCTTCGGGATTTGCTTGCTGCTCGTGGCGATGAATATGGCCAGAAAAACCTTAACTTAAAGCTTTAATCTAAAGCCTCAAAAGCAAGGCGTTTGGTGTGGCTTCGACTTTTTGTAACTGCCCCAGATAGGTCATGCCGAGCAAGGAGGTGTGCAGCCCGTCAGGCACCACCAGCGCCCTGACATTTCTGATTGTGATGGCGCCAATAGAGATGGATTTAAGTTCGACTATTGCGGCGTAATTTGTCCCGCCGGCTGTCTGTACGGGCACATTATAGACCAGGTTATCTGTGCGGATACCGGCTTTTTTGGCATCATTTAAAGTGAGGGCCACAGCCGAGGCTCCGGTATCGACAAGGAAGCGGACATAGCCGCTATTGACCCGCGCATCAGTCCAGAACTGGCCATCTTGGCGTGATTTCGGAATAGAAACTACGGTGCCTTTAGGCTTAGCAGCAACGCTTACAGGCGGCGCGAGCACGGCTTCTGTTTGCGTAGCTGTTGGTGTCAATCCAACCGCCGCATAGACCTTGTCTTTATTGGCAAAGAACATCGCCAAGCCAAAGCCCATGACACAAATAATCCCCGCATCGCGTATTAGTGTATTTCCCATTCGAACTTTATAGCCTAGCAAGGTTGTTAAGACTTTAATGCCGGGCTGATTCTACATAAAGACAAAACATGGCTTCCATACGTCCTTTTGACGATATACGTGCACTCATCGAAACCATGCCGCAGGCTGACGCTGCTGCTGCCCAAGCCGTGCGCGATATTGTCTCAGATTTTGGCGATAATCTGAAACCGCTGGGCCGGAATGCGAACTATCTTGCTTGGCTTGCGGAGTGGCAGGGCAAAGCTCCCAGCATTGATCGTCCGTTAATTGCCGTATTTGCAGGGTCTCACGGCGTAGCGGGTAGCGTCTTTGGTGAGGATATTATTTCGAGCGCGCAAGCCCGCGTCAAAAGCCTGACAGAAGGCGCGGCGGGCGTGCGCGGGATTGCGGCTTCCTTGCAAGCCGCGTTTAAAGTCTATGAGCTCGGTATTGAACACCCAAGTGCTGATTTTACGTCCGAGCCTTCTCTTAGCGAAGGCGACTGCGCGGCGGCGATAGCTTTCGGCATGGAAGTCGTGGCCGAAGGCGCGGATATCATCGCGCTGGGCAATGCAGGCTTTGGCGCAGCGACGGCGGCGGCAGGTATCGCCCGCGGGCTTTACGGCGGCGCGGCGAAATATTGGGCAGGCGGCGAGGGCGATGCGGCCATGCGCCGGGTGGAGGCAGTTCGCGCAGGTGCCAAGCTGCATAAAGACCACCTTTCCGACCCGCTTGAAGTCCTGCGCCGATTTGGCGGGCGTGATATTGCCGGCATGGTCGGGGCTATTCTGGCCGCGCGGCATCAGGCCATTCCGGTTATTCTCGACGGTTATGTTGTCTGCGCGGCGGCGGCGGTTCTGCATAAGCTTGATCCTGCCTCTATCGCCCATTGCATGGCGGGTCATGTCTCGGCTGAGCCCGCGCATCAGGCTTTGCTTGACCGTCTGGATTTAAAGCCGATGCTTGATCTCGGCATAGGGCTTGGCGACGGCACAGGGGCGGCTTTTGCTCTTGGAACGCTGCGTGCATCTGTTCAAGCTTTAGCCACGTTGAAAAAGACGTAATTTTGGAATTTATTGCCCGCGCGGCAACCCTATGAGGCCTTATGTCTATTTTCTCCCATCCTGATTTTGACGACCATGAGGGCGTCTATTGTTTCTCTGACCCCGCGAGCGGGTTGCGCAGCTATATCGCCGTTCACAATACAAATCGCGGCCCGTCCAGCGGCGGTACGCGGTTTTGGAACTACGCCAATGACGCCGAGGCTCTGACCGATGTCCTGCGCCTCTCCCGCGCGATGAGTTATAAAAACGCCATGGCCGAAATTCCGCTCGGCGGCGGCAAGGGCGTCATAATAAAACCCGAAGGCGAATTTGACAGGGGTGCTTTATTTGCCGCCTATGGCCGCGCGGTCGAGAAAGTCGGCGGGCAATATATCACCGCCGAAGATGTCGGTGTTTCGCCTGAAGATATGCGGGTCATCAAGACGCAAACCGATTATGTCGCGGGACTTGACGACGGCGACGCGGCGTCGGGCGATCCCTCGCCGCATACGGCGGACGGTATTTTTCGCGGGCTTGAAGTTGCGGTGAAACATAAACTCGGCGTTGAGGGTGTTGGCGGATTGGTTGTCGCCGTGCAGGGCCTCGGTCATGTCGGCTATAATCTGGCGCAGCGCCTTCATAAGGCAGGAGCAAGATTAATCGTTGCTGATATCAACGAAGCCGCTACGGCAAAGGCTGCAGAAAAACTGAAAGCGACAATCGTTTCCACTGATGCAATCCACGCTCAAGAAGCCGATATCTTCGCGCCTTGTGCCTTAGGCGGAGCGATCAACGAAGACACAATAGAGGATATTCAAGCCTATATCATCGGCGGCGCGGCCAATAATCAACTCAAAACGGGGGATATGGGCGCGGCGCTGATGGACAGAGATATCCTCTATTGCCCCGATTATGTGCTCAATGCCGGCGGCATTATAAATGTCGCCTCGGAAGTTTCGGGAACTTATGATTATGATTGGGTGGACAGGAAGCTAGAGGGCTTGCGGGCAACATTGCAAGAGGTGTTTGACCGCTCCGATAAGATGGGAAGGCCGACAAATGAAGTGGCAGACGCCATGGCGAGAGAGCGTTTGGTAGTGTGCAAAAGTAAGGCAGTTATGGCTTGAGCCAACGACTTACTGGTAGTGGTACATATCCAATCTTAGTGGAAATAGATATGATTGCTGGCCAGTGGAATGAATAATTCCGCTCGACAAAACCAGTGACGTAGGAACACCTTGGCACTTTGGCAGGGGGCCTTGCCAAATTACTCCCTAGCGTTTCAGCTTTTTTAAACCGTGCGTGATTCCTGCGGCCAAGACTTTGGCTGACAGGCGGAACCATGCGAACATCACGAAAAGCACAAAGCAGAGAGTGATGACCGTTGTCAGGCCGTTGGTTACGAGTTGAGAGTCATAATTCATTAGCAAAAGCGCGTTGGAACTCCCTGAAAGCGAAGCTATCGCGACGAGGAAACCCCAGAAACCGACCCAGTAAAAATTGATCAATTCGTTTTTCTGAGGAAATACCGTAATTGGCACAAAAAACAGGGCCGCTACCGCAATGGTAATGCCAAACATAATAACCGGGGGGAGAATCTGTGCCAACATGAACCGTAATCTACCTTTTCGTCTGATATTCTATAAAGCAGAGGCAAATGGCGGGCCAGTTACGGTTTAGTTACGTTCCTTCGTCGTTAAAAAGCGGATATCGGGGTTTTTTTCTTGGGCGTAGCCAACATCCCAGGCGGATTTGGCCAAAAATACAGGCGCGCCGTCAATATCTTCGCCCATTGAGCCTTGGCTCTTATCTATGAAGGCTTGGAGCTTCGCGGGGTCATCGCAGGCCAGCCAGCGGGCGGTTTGGTAGAGGGGGACTTCGAAAGTGACCTCAAGGCCATATTCGGTTTTTATCCGCTCGCGCATCACGTCAATTTGCAAGGATCCGACCGCGCCGACAATCATATCCGCGCCGATAGCGGGTTTGAACAATTGGGTAACGCCTTCTTCGGCGAGGGATTCGAGCGCTTTTCTAAGATGCTTGGCCTTGAGCGGATCGGCGAGTCTCGCGCGGCGCAAAATTTCGGGCGCGAAATTCGGAATGCCTGCAAATCTTATCTTGCCCGATTCCGATAGGCTATCGCCGACCCGCAAAGCCCCGTGATTGGGAATGCCAATAACATCCCCGGCATAGGCATGTTCCGCCAGCTCGCGGTCTTGGGCGAAAAACAGAATAGGATTATGCACCGAGATGGTTTTATTATCGGCGGTTTTGAGCTTCATCCCGCGCTTGAACTCCCCCGAACACAGCCGCAGAAAGGCGACGCGGTCACGGTGGTTCAGGTCCATATTGGCCTGCACCTTAAACACAAAGCCTGCGACTTCTTTTGACGTGGGCAGTATTTCGGTTGGCTTCCCGGCCTTGGTGCATGTTTCAGGCTGAGGCCCGGGGCATAACTCGGCGAGGGCGTCGATAAGCTCGCGCACACCGAATTTGCGCAGGGCCGAGCCGAAATAGACCGGCGTCATATGGCCTTCGCGAAAGCTTTGCTCATTAAAGCTCGGATATTCTTTGGCCAGCTCTTGTTCTTCAGTGAATTCTTCTAACAGATCATCATTGTCAAAATGGGTTTTGATAGCCTCGCTGCCCATCTCTATCCATCTATGTTCGCCGCCATCTTCGGGTTTTACAAAGCCGAGGAATTTCCCGCTTCTTAGGTCAGAAACGCCGCGAAAGCGCCGCCCCGAGCCTGCGGGCCACTGCATCGGCACCACGTCCAGCGCCAGCTTATCCTCAATCTCAGCAATGATCTCGAACGTGTCCCGGGCTTCGCGGTCAAGCTTGTTTATGAATGTCACAATCGGAATATCGCGCAGGCGGCAGACCTCAAAAAGCTTCAGCGTTTGCGGCTCGATACCCTTGGCCGCGTCAAGCACCATAACGGCGCAATCAGCCGCCGTCAGTGTGCGGTAAGTATCTTCGGAGAAATCCTCATGGCCCGGCGTATCGAGCAGGTTGAAGATAAGCCCGGCATGTTCAAAGGTCATGACGGATGAGCTGACCGAAATCCCGCGTTCCTGTTCGATTTTCATCCAGTCCGATTGTGTGCGCCGGGCCTGTCCCCGCGCCGCCACTTGTCCGGCCTGATGGATAGCGCCGGCGGCCAATAGCATATTCTCGGTCAAAGTCGTCTTACCCGCATCAGGGTGAGAGATAATCGCAAAAACGCGGCGTTTATTCGGTTCGGTTTCGAGAGCCTTGGACATGGGCTCCACATAGGGCGCGTTGCCTCTATCGGCAAGGCCGTTTTGTGGCTGGACAAAACAGATGGGTTTTGTCACCACAGGGGCGATGGAAAAATTATCCCGAGACCATTTCAAAGAAGCTAAAAACGCAGGCCGGGCGCTTAACCTTGCCGCTAAATCTATGCAAATCCTGAAATCTGTGTCGTGGGATGACGGGCAGAAAGACAGATTTCTAAAACAGGGCAAAATGCCCAATCCTGAATATGCGGCCATTGATGTCTCGGAGCCGCGCCGCTTGATTGCGCAGGCCCGCAGCCATATTGACGGGAACCATGTCGTTTTTGAATGGCTCGGACGGCTGGCGGATACTTTAGACACAACAACGCACTTGATTTCCGCGCGCGGCACGCCCGAATTTTACCAGCATTCGGCTGAGCTTTACGGACGGCCAACCCGGCTGATGCTGGATAAGAAAACCCGCGTGATTGACCTTGCCCGCCATATGGACGGCACGCTGGACGGGCTGGATTTTTCCAAATTGGTGGTCGAGGGTTATGAAACCCATTTGTCGGCCTCTGAATTTGCCAAAGAACTTGAAAGCAAGCTCGCCCATCATTTCGGCGACGCCGCTCCGGTGATTGAACTCTCCGATACGCTCTCGGCCAAAGCTGTAGCGGGCCGCGCCCGTATCCGTGTGCGCAATACGGCGAGCTTTACCGAGCGCGATATAGAGCAGCTCCTCCAGCATGAAGCGCTTATCCATACGGCGACAGCTTTGAACGGACGGGCGCAGCCGCATTTCAAAATTCTGGGCCGCGCCCATGCCGGGACGACCGAGATTCAAGAAGGCCTCGCCGTCTTTGCCGAAATCATTAGCGGCGCGATGGACCCGCAACGCTTTCGCCGTTTGTCTGACCGGGTCATCGCTATTCAAATGTCGATTGACGGCGCGGATTTCAAAGAGGTGTTCGAGTTTTATAATGACCGTATAGGCGATCCGGATCAGGCTTTTGAGAATACGCGGCGTATCTTTCGCGGCGGGGTGCTGACGGGCGGCGCGCCTTTTACCAAGGATATGGTCTATCTTAACGGTCTTTTGCGGGTGCATAATTTCATGCGCACAGTGGTCAAGCTTGGCCGCGCCGATCTTATCCGTATTTTGTTTAGCGGAAAAATGGATTTGGAAGATGTCCCGGCGCTCGCGCAAATGGCCGCCTCGGGCCGCATGAGAACCCCAAAATTTATGCCGCCTTGGGCCAAAGATTTGCGTTTTGTGGTTAGCTATATGGCCTATTCGGGATTCTTGAACCAAGTCAAAATGCCCGGCTTTCAGGCCTATTACGAAGACGCGCTCGAAGACGTGCCAATTGTTTGGGATTTCGCGGGCAAATAAGAATAGATAATCTTAAAACTTTATCCTTCACGCCGACTCAAAAACGCCAATCTTTCAAATAGATGCACATCTTGCTCGTTTTTGAGGAGCGCGCCATGGAGGGGCGGGATCAGTTTTTTTGGATCGGTTTGTTTTAGGGTTTCTGGGTCAATGTCTTCAACCAGTAACAATTTTAGCCAGTCGAGCAATTCACTCGTGCTCGGTTTCTTTTTCAGGCCGGGCATGGCGCGGACTTCGTAGAAGCGTTTCATGGCCGCGCTTAGTAATCTCGGCTTTATCCCGGGGAAATGGACTTCGACGATTTGGGCCATGGTCTCATCGTCCGGGAATTGGATATAGTGGAAGAAACAGCGGCGCAGAAAGGCGTCCGGCAGGTCTTTTTCATTATTTGAGGTGATGATGATGATCGGGCGCTGTTTGGCGGTGATAGTCTCGCCCGTCTCGTAAACATGAAAGCTCATCTTATCGAGTTCGTGGAGTAGATCATTGGGAAATTCTATATCAGCCTTGTCGATCTCGTCAATCAGCAGGATCGGGCGGGTATCGCTCTCGAAAGCCTCCCATAATTTACCCTTACTAATATAGTTGGAAATATCGTGTACGCGTTTTTCGCCGAGCTGGCTGTCGCGCAAACGGGCCACTGCGTCATATTCATAGAGGCCCTGCTGGGCTTTGGTCGTGGATTTGATGTTCCATTCGAGGAGAGGCACGCCCAGCCCGCGGGAAATTTCATGGGCCAAAACGGTTTTGCCTGTGCCGGGCTCGCCTTTAATCAGCAGAGGCCGCTCCAGCGTAATTGCAGCATTAACCGCCATTTTTAAGTCTTGCGTGGCGACGTAGTTCTTTGTGCCTTCAAACTTCATAATCATATCCTCGTTGCCTGCTCAATAAGCGGGGGCGAGAGGAGTTACAAGCTTGTAATTTCACTCACAATTATTTGTGCGAAATCAGGTTGCTACGGATAAGTCCTCGCGATATAGCGCGCTCACAACGCGGCCATATTAACGAGTCGCGACTAACGAATGGGAACAGTTTTTGCATCAGAGTTAGGGATTGAGAGCGACATGGCTATTGCGAAAAAGACAAAAAAACCCGTCAGGCTGCCGAAAGGCTATGCGCCTTCGGAAGACGAAAAATTCATGAGCCCGAAGCAGAAGGAATATTTCCGCCAAAAACTGCTGGCGTGGAAAGCAGAAGTGGTTGAGCAGACCAAGGAAACAGTGGCCTATCTGCAACGGGAGAATGTTTCCTACCCTGACCCTGTGGATACGGCAGCGGCCAATGCGGACCGCCAATTGGAACTGCGTACCAAAGACCGTTTGCGCAAACTTGTCGCCCAAATTGACAAAGCCCTGTATAGAATTAAAGACGGCTCTTATGGCTTTTGCGAAGAAACGGGCGACCCGATCCGGCTAAAACGCCTCGAAGTCCGCCTTACTGCGAAACTTTCACTCGAAGCGCAGGAAATGCACGAGCGCGGAGAACGCGTCCGGGCGGGATGACAATGTATTTTGGGGCTAACCTTTACTTGCCACCCAGCTATCTACCCGTTCTTCCATGACGTTAAGCGGCACGGCGCCCGCAGCTAAAATCACGTCGTGATATTCGCGGATGTCGAACTTATCGCCTAGCTGCTCTTTGGCCTCTTCGCGCAGGTCTAATATCTTGATCATGCCAATTTTATAGGCTGTGGCTTGGCCGGGCATAACGATATAACGTTCAATGGCTTTGGTGCAGTCATTTACAGGATTGGGCGTGTTATCGGTCAGATATTTAATAGCCTCTTCGCGTGTCCATTTTTTGTCGTGCAGGCCTGTATCGACGACGAGCCGCGCGGCGCGCCAAAGCTCCATCGCTAGACGGCCAAAATCGGAATAGGGATCCGCGTAAAACCCCATCTCTTTGGGGAGATATTCGCTATAGAGTCCCCAGCCTTCCGAATAGGCCGTATAGCCGCCGAATTTACGAAATTTCGGAATGCCGTCCAACTCCTGCGCGATGGAGAGCTGCATATGATGGCCCGGAATGCCTTCATGATAGGCGAGGGCTTCCATCTGGTATTTCGGCATGTCCTCGATTTTATAAAGATTGGCGTAATAATAGCCGGGACGCGAGCCATCGGCGGCGGGGCGGTTATAAAAGGCTTTACTGCCCGCTTTTTCGCGGAAAGCTTCAACGCGTTTGACTTCGAGGTCTGCTTTGGGCGTGCGCAGGAAGACATCATCAAGCCGTGTTTTCATCACGTCGATAATGCGCGTGGCTTCTTTCAGGTAAGCTTCGCGGCCGGCATCGCTATCCTCATAGGTAAAGCGCGGTTCGTCTTGAAGATATTGGAAGAAGTCTTGTAACGAGCCTTCATATTCGACCTTTTCCATGATGTCGCGCATTTCGCCGTGGATGCGGGCGACTTCGGAGAGGCCGAGATCGTGTATGTCTTCGGCGCTCATATCGGTCGTGGTCATACGATTGAGACGGTAGGCGTAAAACTCAGCGCCATCGGTTAGTTTCCACGCCCCGTCATCAGTTGTTGTTAGCTTTTCCTGCCGCTTCATTTCGGTGACCAGCGCGGCGTAAGCGGGTTTAACCGATGTCAGCAGCGCCGCGATAGCGCTGGCGTATAACTCTTCTTTCTCGACATCTTCAAGTTCAAGTTTTTCGACCTTTTTCTTAAAGTCCGCGAGCATCAGATTGAGATCATCACCGTCGTCAAAAGGCGCGCCGGTGACAATATTTTCCGCCGTTTTGACGACATGGCCATAGACAAATTCCGGCGGCATGATGCCTTTAGCGGCGCTGGCTTTGGAGTTCTTCAAAACCCCGCCGAGATAAGCTTCAACGCCCTCAAGACGTTTCACATAGTTCTTGGCATCTTCAATATTATCAATGCGGTGATTATTGATCAGGAATGCAGGAATGCCGGAATGAACGCCAAACATCTGGTTGAATGGGTAGCCATAATGCCACCACTTATCGCCGTCCAGCTGGTCTTCGGATTGCTGCATATAGAGACGATAGGACAGCTTATGCGACTCATCGAGATTGGCGGGATCAAAATTAGCTTTTAGCTCTTCCATATCCTGCCGTGTGCTATCAAGCTGTTCGAGCGCGAAGGCGCGGCTGGGATTGTTCCATTCATCCATACGCTCTTTAATGCCGAGCTGCGCCATGAATTGCGGATATTGTTTCACGCCCTCCGTAAATTTAGCCTCAAACCATTCATCCAGTTTGGCGTTGATATCCTCATTTTGCATCGCGGCTGCCGCTGTCTCGGCGGCTTTGGTTGATGTCGTATCAGGCGGCTGGCAGGCGGTGAGGGCCAGAACTGAAAAGCCTAGAAGTAGATATTTGCGCATAGTTTTATCCTTTTGTTTTGACCCAATCATTGACCAGTTCTTCCAAGACTTCAAGCGGCACAGAGCCATTGGCCAGAACCACATCATGAAATTCGCGAATGTCAAACCTGTCGCCAAGACGTGTTTCGGCATCTTTACGAAGTGCCTGAATTTTCAGCATCCCGATCTTGTAAGCTGTGGCTTGTCCCGGCCAGACGATATAGCGGTCAATTTCAGCGCGGACATCGCCTTCGGGATTGGGGATATTGTCGAGGTAATATTGGACAGCCTCTTCTCGCGTCCATTTTTGTGTGTGGATGCCGGTATCGACCACAAGCCGCGCGGCGCGGAATATCTCCATCGACAGCCGGCCGAAATCCTTATAGGGGTCGGTATAAATGCCGAGTTCTTTGGGCACGGATTCAGCGTAAAGCGCCCAGCCTTCAATATAGCTGGTATGGCCGCCTAAGGTTCTGAATTTCGGCAGGCCTTCAAGTTCCATCGCAATAGCAATCTGCATATGATGGCCGGGAATGCCTTCATGATAGGCGAGGGCCTGCATGAGGTAAGTCGGCTGTTCGGCCAGGTCCTGCAGATTGACATAATAAGTACCGGGGCGCGAACCATCCAAAGCAGGTTGGTTATAAAAAGCGCCAAAAGCTGTGGCTTCGCGGAAAGGCTCCACCCGTTTAACAATCATATCGGCTTTGGGCTTGGTGATAAAGAGATCGTCAAGTTTGCCCTTCATATTATCAATGATTTCAGTAGCTTCAGCTATGTATTTAGCGCGGCCTTCATCCGTATTCGGATAGGTGAATTGCGGGTCGGTGCGCAGGAAGGTGAAAAATTCCTTGAGCGTACCCTCAAATTCCACCTGTTTCATAATCGCGCGCATTTCGTCTTGGATACGGGCGACTTCTTTAAGGCCGGTCTCGTGGATCTCCTCCGCCGTCATGTCTGTGGTCGTGTAATGGCGCAGGCGGGCATTATAATACTCCGCGCCGCCGGGAAGTTTCCATGCGCCGTCATCCTTGGACGCGCCCGCCTCATGGATTTTGAAAAGCTGCAAAAGCTCCAGGTAAGCGGGCTGTACAGAGCCGAGCAGGGCGGTTTTGGCCTCTTCGGTCAGGTCGTCTTTTCGGTCTTGCGCAATATCGAGCTTACCGATTTTTTCTTTGATATCAGCAAAGAGCGGACTGTCTTCATCTTCGGTAAAGGGCGCGCCCGTGATGACATTGCGTGAGGCCTCGGAGATTTTAGCATAAACGAATTTGGGTAACACAACGCCGTTTTCAAATTGCGCTTGCGCGCGAGCGGCGTTTTGGCCGAGATAGGTTTTGAAACCGTTTAAGCGCGAGATATAAGCCTGCGCGTCTTTTACTGAACTGACACTATGAAAATTGATCATGAAAGAAGGCAGGTCGGAATGCGGGCCGCTCATATGTTGAAAGACATAATCATTGCCGGAGACCGCATGGGTAGTAAGCTCATCTTGAGCCGCAAATTCATAAAGCCGATAGGAGAGACGGGTCGCCGGGTCGAGGCGGTCAATATCAAACTCTTTGCGCATTTGATCAAGCCAGGCCTGCGTCATGGCCGCATCTTCATCGGCGGCGAGCTGCGAGGCGTCATCCAGCTTATCCTGCGCTGTATTCCGGCCCAGATATGTCTGGCTCATGGGCGAGCGGGCCAGCTCATCCTCAAATCGCGCCTCGAACCAGTCATTTAAGGCTTTACTCTGCTGCTCGATAATTTCTGTCTTGGACGGCGTTTCGGGGGCGGAGGGATTGCAGGCCGCAAGGACTAATGAAGCTGAGAAGATGGTGGTCAGAAAAAACATAGTTTTGGGCATGAGAGAGTCTTTTTTTTACAAATTCTAGAGTTTTGTGTGGGTCTGTCCAGAGCGCCTAGGTTAATTCGCTTAAAATCATATGCATCCACGGGGCCGTATTACTATCGGCATGAAGGCATTGCATGCCTCTGAATTCTCCGACTAAGACATGCCCATCGCCACTATTATCAAAAAGTAAAGATTTATCCGCTAAGCGGATGGCTTTCGGCGCATTCTCAATGGATTTGATATATCGTCTGTTCTGGGCTTTAAGCGGGATATCGTGTCCACCTTTAAGAACACGTTCCGCCACACGGTCGATGTTCTGCTCCAAACTCAAAAGACATATAAAAATGAAGCAGATTTCAAAACCCGAGAGTTTGGCATGTTTTATGGCTTTAAATATTTCGTGACTCGACAATGTTGTTTCTCGGGTAAAACTTGTCCTGTCTGCGATACAATTTCGTGTGCGTTCAATCGCTAAGCGGCCCGCTTCAAATTCAAAGTTTTGAAATTGTTTTCCGCTGTTTTTGATTTCCAGTATATTTCCAGTATAATGTCATCCGGGTTTACCATAAAGCCGAATGGATGGCCTTGGTTTGCCAAATAAGTGGCCAGAGTGGATTTTCCTGACCCATTAGGGCCGGCTAAAACAGTGAATAATGGCGGCTTGGGCATTACGTTATTCCGCAGCAATTACTTTTTCTGTATTAGGTATGAAGGTGCCATCTTCATATTCCCGGCCCGGAACCCCGTCTTTTACAGTGCTGATAAAATCACTGTGCTTGAATATTTCGGCACGCAGTTTAGGATAAGCTGCCTTCGAGATAGCTTCGACTGTTTTGCCTGTCAGGCCATTGATTTTTACACGTTTCGTCATAGAAACTCCGTTTCGTCTCTATAATATAGGCATAAATACCAAAATCGGCAAGTTTTTGACACTTTTTGCATATTTTGACAGCCATAAAATCATAGTCTGGTTAAGCTGCGTTTATGGTATCACTGATTCGAGAGTTGGACGAAAGCCCACCGCATATCCAAGGGCCGCATATCCAAGGGCCTAAAGGGCCGTCCCTTTTGATATGGATGATTGGCCTGTTCTTGACGGGGCTGATTGTGGCCAGCGCGGCTTTGGCTGCCTTAAATGCCAGCGAGCTCGGATGGCCGGCTTTTATTCTGTTTATGGGTATGGCGATGGTGGCCGCTTTTGGCGCTATGACTTTGATCAGTGGACGGCGGAATGCCCGCGTGATTGATCGCCGTTTTGCTGACCGCGACACGCCTTATAGCGATGCTTTTTACAAAAACCCCGAAGCCTGCCTGATCGTCAAAGACGGCAAACCCGTTCATGCCAATCAAGCTTATATGGCTTTGGCTAACCAGATCGGCGCTATGGGTATTAGCGAAACAGCGCCGTCGGTTGATAGATTGTTTAGCGGCGGCGGCAAGGAAACGGCCTCTGCGGTTTTCCGTCTGCATCATATGCACGGCGACACGCCTGAAGCCGAAGAGTTTATTGATACGCTTTGCGCCGATGGCGGCTTAAAGCGCTACCGAATACATGTCACTAATTTGGACGAAGTTCAGCTTTGGCAGGTCACTGACGTCACGCGGGAGAGTTACGGCGAGGAAAGCATGTTAGTGGGGGCGCCCGTCGGGCTGTTTTCGGCCTCGCGGGATGGCCGTATCATTGCCACGAATTCGGTGCTGGACCGCTGGCTTGGCGGCATAGGCCGGGTGCGTCCGGATACGATGAGCGAATTTATCGAAGATGCGGAAAGCTTTCTGGAGAGCCCGCCGACACCGGGCCGCGTCGTGCGTATGGATACGCGATTGATCACGCGTAAGGGCGTGGTCACGCCAACCGTTATGGTCGGGACATGGCATGAGCTTGATAATGGAGAAGCTGTAGCCAGTGTGGCTTTATACGGTCATTCCAGCTTGGGGGCGGCAAAAGCGCCCGCGAAACCTGCCAAAGCCCCCAAAGCGGCGATGGCACCCGAAGCCGGAAACAGTTTTGTTTCGGCCCCGATTGCAATACTGCAATTAGAAGGGATTCAACTTGGCGAGTCGATAATTAAAAGCGCCAATCCTGCCTTTGACTCTATGAGCGGCGGCGTTGCATGGAAAGATTTGCCCTTTGCCGAGGTCTTTGCGCCTGATGATATGGAGACCCGCTTTCTCTCTCTTACCGCTTTTGAATGCGAAGCGGGAAAACCTTTCGATGCTATTATTGCAGGCGTGAGCGAATTGCCTGTTAATGTTTATATCGTGCCTGACCCCGCTGACACATCTATAAGCTGGGCCTATCTGGTAGATGTTAGCGCCCGTAAATTACTCGAAGACCAGCTTGTCCAATCGCAGAAAATGCAGGCTATCGGGCAATTGGCGGCGGGCGTTGCCCATGATTTCAACAATCTACTGACCGCAATTCGCCTGAACACAGACGAGCTTTTACAGCGTCATCCTGTGGGCGATCCGTCTTACCCTGAGCTGCAAAATATCAATTCTACAGGCATTCGCGCGGCGGCTTTGGTAAAACAGCTTCTCACCTTTTCTCGTAAAGAGACACGCCGTGTGGAACGCCTCAGCGTCACTGACACTTTGTCTGATATGGTGATGACCTTGAAGCAAACTATCGGTGAGCGCGTGAAAATGAATATGGTGCATGGGCGCGGCCTGCCGCCCATCCGCGCGGATAAAAACCAGATTGACAGGGTGTTGTTAAATCTCTGCGTTAATGCGCGCGACGCTATGGAAGAGCAGGGCGGCGGCACGATCACCATCCGCAGTTCGCAAATCGCCCGCGCCGAGATTAAAGATAAAAGCGCGGCATTGGCGTTAAAGTCGATGGCGCTCAAATTGGTTCCCGGCGATAATTTCATTGTCATTGAGGTCTCTGATACCGGCACCGGCATGACCGATGAGGTCAAGTCCAAAATTTTCGAGCCGTTTTTCACGACAAAAGATGTCGGTAAGGGCACTGGGCTGGGCCTGGCCACAGTTTACGGCATTGTCCAGCAGACCGGAGGGCACCTGACCGTTGATAGCAATCTTGGCGTCGGCACGACTTTCCGTATTTATCTACCGGCCGTTGATCCTTCCGAAGCGGAGCAAGAGGATGAGGTCAAAGCGCCGACCCCTGTGCGCAAGCCGGCTGACCTGACGGGGCAGGGCACCATCCTCTTTGTTGAAGACGAAGCGTCTGTGCGCCTCATCGCGGCTAAGACCCTACGCAAACGCGGCTATAAAGTCATCGAAGCCGAGGACGGCGAAGAGGCTTACGAAATTCTGGAAGAGGGTGAGCATAAATTTGATCTCATGATTTCCGATGTGGTTATGCCGGGAATGGACGGCCCGGCCTTGCTCAAGAAAGGGCGTGCGTTGCTGGGCGAGGCGCGAATCGTCTTTATTTCGGGCTATGCCGAGGAAGAGTTTTCCGACCTTCTCTCTGAAGAACCTGACGTGACATTCTTGCCCAAACCCTTTACATTGGCGCAATTGGCCGAAAAAGTGAAAGAAGAAATCGGCGAAAGCGACGGGGATAATGACGATTAGAGCGGGCTTTATATAATATGTTCCGATTTTGTTCTTTTTACTTGCAAGCGCAGAACATTTGTGGAACAACACTATTGCGGCAGTCCATTTGCAGCCGAAATATTATCCTGATGACCGAAGGGCTCCGGTCACGCTTGCCGGAGTTATATGATGGCCAGAAATTCAACACCCTTAACCGTCGTGGGTAAAGCCAGTGACAAAAACAAATCCGCCGCTCTTGAAGCGGCGATGTCCCAGATTGACCGGGCCTTTGGCAAAGGCGCGGTAATGAAATTGGGCCAAAAGAGCACCATGGATATCGAATCCGTTTCCAGCGGCTCTATTGGCCTTGATATTGCGCTCGGTATTGGCGGCCTTCCCCGCGGCCGGGTTGTCGAAATTTACGGGCCGGAGAGTTCCGGTAAGACCACGCTTGCGCTGCATGTTATCGCCGAGATGCAAAAGGAAGGCGGTGTTGCGGCTTTTATTGACGCCGAACATGCGCTGGACCCCGTCTATGCGGGTAAACTCGGCGTTGACGTGAATGAGCTTTTGATATCGCAGCCCGATACAGGTGAGCAGGGGCTTGAGATTGCTGATACATTGGTGCGGTCCGGCGCGGTTGATATTTTAGTGATCGATTCTGTTGCGGCGTTAACGCCGCGCGCTGAACTTGAAGGCGATATGGGCGATAGCCTCCCGGGCCTGCAAGCCCGGCTGATGAGCCAAGCGCTTCGTAAACTTACAGGCTCGATTTCAAAATCAGGCTGTATGGTCATCTTTATAAATCAAATTCGGATGAAGATCGGCGTCATGTATGGCTCACCCGAAACGACAACAGGTGGAAACGCACTGAAATTTTATGCCTCCGTTCGCCTTGATATCCGCCGTATTGGCGCGATTAAATATCGCGACGAGGTCGTTGGGAACCAGACCCGTGTCAAAGTCGTGAAAAACAAAGTCGCTCCGCCTTTCCGTCAGGTTGAATTCGATATTATGTATGGTGAAGGTATCTCGAAAACAGGCGAAATCATTGACTTAGGCGTAAAAGCCGAAGTTATCGAAAAATCCGGTTCTTGGTATTCCTACGGCGATGAGCGCATTGGACAGGGCCGCGAAAATGTGCGTAAATTCCTGAAAGATAATCCCGATATTGCCGACACGATCGAAAAGAAAATCCGTATCAATGAAGGCCTGATTGATGATGAACTCCTCATGCCAAAAGGCGAGCAAGTGGAAGATGACGGAAGCCCTGACAATATTACAAGCCTTGGGGCTTAACGGGTAGGACTTAAATCCCAATCTTAAAGGCTATTCCCCTAAATCCCTGCCTTTAAGGTAAAAGAGCGCTTGGCTTCGTCAGGCGCTCTTTCTATATGTGGGTTCAAGATTTTATAAGTGAACCGCATGACCAGTCTTCGCGATATCCGCCAACAATTTTTGAGTTTCTTCGGGGATCAAGGGCATACTATAGCCGCTTCGAGCCCGCTTGTGCCCGATAATGACCCGACTTTGCTGTTCACCAATGCAGGTATGGTGCAATATAAAGACTATTTCACGGGCAGCCAAACACCGCCTTTCCCGAGGGCAGTGACTTCGCAAAAATGTGTCCGCGCCGGCGGTAAACATAATGATCTGGATAATGTTGGCTATACGGCGCGTCATCATACATTTTTTGAGATGCTCGGTAATTTCAGCTTCGGCGATTATTTCAAGGACCAGGCTATAGATATGGCTTGGAAACTTATCACCAAAGACTTCGGTCTTGATAAAGGTAAGTTGCTTGTCACGGTTTACCATACAGATGATGAGGCTTTTGATCTGTGGAAGAAGATTGCGGGTTTGCCCGACGAAAAAATCATCCGTATTGCCACATCGGATAATTTCTGGGCCATGGGCGAGACCGGGCCGTGCGGGCCGTGTTCCGAAATATTTTACGATCACGGCGCGGATATTCCCGGCGGCCCTCCTGGGTCTCCAAACGAGGATGGCGACCGTTTCATCGAAATCTGGAACCTCGTTTTCATGCAATTTGATAAACAGGCGGACGGCAAACAAATGCCGCTGCCCAAACCCTCCATTGATACCGGCATGGGGCTGGAGCGTACTGCCGCCATTCTGCAAGGCAAACATGATAATTACGATATCGACCTGTTCCAAAATCTGATAGGGGCCTCCGTTGATCTAACGGGCGTAAAAGCCGAAGGCGATGCGAAATTCTCGCACCGCGTTATTGCCGATCATCTGCGCTCAGGCTCTTTTCTCATGGCAGACGGCGTTTCGCCGTCCAATGAAGGCCGGGGATATGTTTTGCGCCGCATCATGCGCCGGGCCATGCGCCACGCCCATATATTGGGGGCGAAAGACCCGCTCATGCACCGCTTAGTACCTGCGCTTATTTCTGAAATGGGCGATGCCTATTCGGAACTCGGCCGCGCCCGAGCCTCTATCGAGGCGACATTCGAGCAGGAAGAAGAACGCTTTCGCCGCACGCTTGGCCGAGGCACAGCTTTGCTCGAAGAGGCGACTGCAAATCTAGGCAAGGGCGATACGCTGGACGGCAAAACCGCCTTCAAACTTTATGACACTTTCGGCTTCCCGCTCGACCTGACACAAGATGCGCTTCGCGCCAAAGGCATCGAGGTCGATACGGACGGGTTTAACGCCGCTATGGCCCGCCAAAAAGAGGGCTCAAAAGCCGCCGGTTTCAAATCCGGCGATAACGGCACAGATGATATCTGGCTCGCAGCCCGCGAAACCAATGGCCCGACCGAATTTACGGGCTATAAAAATCTGACATTAGAAACGCCCGTGCATACAATTTTGGCGCCCGGCGTTTCTGCCAAAACCGCTAAAGACAGCGATGTTATGTTTGTGGCCAATCAAACACCTTTCTATGCAGAATCAGGCGGACAGGCCGGAGATAAAGGCACTGCCACTTTCCCGAACGGCGTTGTCGCCATCACTGATGTGGTGAAAAAAGTAGGCGATCTCCACGTCCATATCGGCACCCTAAAAGGTACGCTAAAAGCGGGAGAAACAGCCGCGCTCTCGGTCGATGCTGGTAACCGCAAACGCACTATGGCCAACCATTCCGCGACTCATATCATGCACGAAGCTCTGCGGCGTATCCTCGGCGAGCATGTCGCGCAAAAGGGCCAAATGGTTGACGGCGAGCGTATCCGTTTTGATATTTCCCACGGTGCAGCGATTACGCGCGAAGAGCTGGCCAAGGTCGAGACCGAGGTCAATGAAATCATCCGGCAAAATGCCGAAGCTAAAACCGAACTTATGAACCCCGACGAAGCGATTAAGGCCGGCGCTATGGCTTTATTCGGCGAAAAATACGGCGATGAGGTCAGGGTACTCTCCCTTGGCGAGCCTATTGATGACACTCCGAAGGCTTATTGCGTCGAGCTTTGCGGCGGCACCCATGTCGCGCGCACTGGCGATATTGCTCTGTTTAAAATTATCTCCGAAGGCGCGGTAGCCGCAGGCATTCGCCGCGTCGAAGCCGTAACAGGCGAGGCGGCGCGTCAATATCTGGAAACCCAAGCTGGCTATACCCGCGCGGCGGCAGACAAACTCAAAGCCAAGCCCGAAGATGTGCCCACTCGTGTCGAGGCGCTGATGGCCGAACGTAAGCAGCTTGAAAAAGACCTTTCAAAAGCAAAAAAACAACTCGCGCTTGGCGGCGGCTCCGGCGGCGCGGCGAAAACCGAAGAGATAAACGGCGTTAAATTTATCGGCGGCGTTCTCGACGGCGTCTCCGGCAAAGATTTGCGCGCCATGCTTAATGACCAACTCTCTGCTATCGGGTCGGGCATTGTTGCCTTTGTCGCCAAAGACGGCGAAAAAGTGGCTGTGGCCGTTGCGGTAACAGATGATTTGATTGGTACATATAACGCTGCCACTCTCGTCAATGCAGGCGCAGAAAAAGTCGGCGGCCGCGGCGGCGGTAAACCCGGCATGGCCCAAGCCGGCGGCAATAATGTCGCTGGAGCAGATGATGCCCTCGCGGCAATAAAGGCGGCGATTTAGATGCTGCGGCCCGTCATATTGGGATTGGCCCTGCTTATCGTAGCTTGCCAGCCTGCACAACCGGAGGAAACCGCCATGAGCCATCATCACCATTTCAACTATATTGAGCTTCCTGCGACAGACATTGCGGCGATGAAGAGCTTTTACAGCGCCGCCTTTGGCTGGAATTATGTCGATTATGGCCCGACATATGCGTCGATTACCGGGGCAGGAATTGACGGCGGCTTTGACGCGGATAGCGACCGTAAACCGTCGGATCATGGCGCATTAGTTATCCTCTATTCTGATGATCTTGAAGCCAGCGAAAAGGCTGTCATTACGGCTGGCGGCAATATCACTGTGCCGATTTTTGCCTTTCCCGGCGGACGCCGTTTTCATTTCAAAGACCCCAGCGGCAATGAACTTGCGGTTTGGACGCAAGCCGCTGAATAAGACTGCGCAAGAGAAAATCGACTAAATTCACGGCAATAACCTCATTGCAAAATCAATGGCACTATAGCCACCTGGCTTGCTTAAGTTATAAGCGCCAATACAAAAGAGCGTCTCATGGCATTTAATTCAAATTGGTTTCAATCGGTTGAGAAGACACCATTGCCCAAGGCCCCAGCCTTTTCTAAAACCTTGCAAATTGACCGCGTCATCGCAGGCTCGCCGGCCGCAGATTTGAAATTAAGGCCCGGGGATAAACTGTTGAGCGTCAACGGCGCAGCGGCGATAATCGCTGATATTCCGAGCCTTTTGGCCTCTTCACCTTCTGTCAAATACCGTTTTTTTCTACCGCGCGAATCCGCATTTTTAGACGTTGCGACGCAAGGGCTGCCATTAGGTATTATCACGTCTATTTCATCTGATGCGATATTTGAACAATATAAAGGTAAGGGCGATTTTGAAAATGAAGGTTTACTGACGCTTTGGGAGCGCGGCGATTATGGCCATATAAGACAGGCCTGTGCCATTGCTAATAAACGGCTGAATATCGGTAATTTACTGGGCAAGATGGTGGGTAAGAAAAAGACATTCCCGCTTGCCAATATGATGACCGCTATATGTGATATTGAAACGGGTGAGGCAGAAGTAGGTTACGCCGCGCTGGGTGACTACGCGGCCCATCACGCGGCCGGACAGACCAGCGATGTCAACGCCATTATTCGCTATTATAATGCTATGGAAATGAAAGCTGAAAAGCGCCGTGACGCCTATCAGCGCGGCATAGAAGAGGCTTATTTAAGCTATCCGGAAAGCCAACGTATTCGCAGCGAAGCGGTTAGAGCCGGGGTGGAAATTGATAAGCCCGATATGCGCATTGGCCGAGTCATAAACGCAACATCCACGTGGCAATATTTAGAAGGCGGGCAGGGCACAACCACTTTGGCCAATATCTTATCCGGGCTTGCGCCGGGGCAAATATTACCTTTGTGCCTAATGGCAGGTTATCGCGGTAATGGCCCCTATAATGATGCGCTCTTACCCTATATTGCTGTGCAGCCATATTTGAGTGAGCGAATGCACCCCATGGTCGTTCTGACCAGTGTTGCTGCGAAGCGTAAAGACAGACCGCATTGGAATAGCCATGAAGATTTAGCCAAAAAGCAGGGCTGCCCTTTAGTCGTTCTACATGGCGAAATGGAAGATGTGGCCGAGGAATTTTCCTTGCGCGGCGCACCTGAATTTTTTGCGCTTGACCGCAACGCTAAAATTATCTGGGCGGGCGATCTTGGGACGGATCATGGCTATTGGGACATGCACGACCAAACGGCCTAGGCCCAGATTTTTACGGCAACGGCGATGGCAATAAAAACAAAGGGCCAAAACCGCACGGGAATAAAAAACAGACTATCATTTTTACGCAAAATAACGTCTTCGCCCGTTTCTTTATTCATCAGGGTTTTGTCTGCACGCTTGGACAGAAAGAACCTATCAAAGCCAAAGGTTAAAACTGCACTGGCAAGCAAAGCCCCCGCCTGTGCCCAGCTATTTTCAGACCAGCTATCGCCTAGCAAAACATTGCCGAGCAATAAACAAATAATTGCGATAATTGGGATAACCCACCCAAACCCACTCCAAACAATCATACCATCTCTCTTTCTAAGCTGTAATTTTGACAGGCTTAGCGAGCAGTTAAGGGAGTTGCAAGAAGTATTTTATGGGCAATATTTACAGAAATGTGTAGAATTTAACGGGCGATAAATCCGATAAAGTTGACGGCTATCGTCAAGACAATTGAAATCATGAGCATGGCTTTCCAAGGAAAGAATACCCGCATGCGCGGCGTGTTCGGGTCAAGGCGGTTTTCATGGCTTTCCTGCATAGCCTTAACGATTTTGCGCTCGGCTTTAGCGGCGGCATTAGGGAAGAGCGCAGGCAATAGGTTTAGCGCCACAGTCAGTACGATTGAGGCCATCAGCGATATGATAAGAAAATCTTTCATAGGCGTTCATAACATAGCCTGTCTTTAAACGAAATATTGCCATTTTGCTGTCAAATTACGGCCATGAGAGTCTTTAGGACGGCAAAATGAGATTTGATCCACGAGCATTTCTACATACGCGGCGCGCCGCTCTACATGCGCGTTATGTAACAGGCTGGAAAAGCCAAGCGTTGTTTGAGTTTGTCAGCTTTGGCATAAAACAGGGTTGGGCCTGTCTTTTTGGCGGGCTGATGCTGGCCATATTGCTCGGGACCTATCTGTTTTATCCGGCGGAGGCCGCGCTCGCGCGTTATGATTTTATCACTTTGATGGCGGTGCTGATTCAAGCGCTCTTGCTCATCTTCAAATTCAAACTCGAAACATGGGAAGAAGCCCGGATTATCCTGATCTTTCATATTGTCGGCACGGTGATGGAGATTTTTAAAACCCATATGGGGTCTTGGGTTTATCCTGAGTCGAGTATACTTCGGATTATGGGCGTGCCGCTGTTTTCCGGTTTTATGTATGCCTGTGTCGGGAGTTATATCGCCCGTGTCTGGCGCATATTTGACTTTCGCTTTGACCGCTTCCCGCCGCTAAAATGGCAGGCGCTTTTGGCGGTGCTGGTCTATATCAATTTCTTCGCTCATCATTATCTGCCCGATATAAGATGGGCGCTGTTTTTAGGGTCTGCTATTCTCTATGCCCCGGCAATGATCTGGTTCAAAGCCGACGAAACCCACCGCCCTATGCCGTTGATAATAGGACTGTTCCTCGTGGCGCTGTTTATCTGGTTTGCCGAAAATCTCGGCACATTTGCAAGGGCTTGGAGCTATCCGGGCCAAGAGGCAGGATGGCACATGGTCTCGCCCGCCAAATTAGGTTCTTGGTATTTGCTGATGTTGATTAGCTTTGTCTTGGTGGCCTGCGTCCACCGGCCCATTAAAGGGCGCGATTAGGCCACCTCTTCCAAGACCTTCACGGCTTCAATCCCGCTTGGAAAGCCGACATAATAAGACAGGTGCAGCATCACTTCCATAAGCTCGTCTTTTGTCCATCCCAGATTGAGCGCACCTTTGAGGTGAATAGCGAGCTCTTCCGGTTTGTTGGTGGCAATGAGAGCGGCAACGGTAATTAGTGAGCGGGTTTTAAGCTCTAACTCTTCTCTGGGCCATATCTCGCCGTAAATATGGCCGAAACTAGCCTGTCCAAAGGCCGGCGGCGTGCCGGTTTCGGGCATTTCGTCGCCGAATAAGGCCTTTGCGGTCTCTAGAGCTTTTTGAGTTCTCTCGTCCATTAAGTCATTTTCCGTTCAAAGTTTTCGGCGATGGCTTCGAGATAGCCTGTTGTGGTTAGCCAGCCTTGTTGGTCGCCTACTAGAAGCGCGAGGTCTTTGGTCATCTGGCCGCCTTGAATGGTGTCGATGACAGTCGTTTCTAGGCCTGTGGCGAATTTCACAAGCTCTTCATTACTGTCGATCTTGCCTCGGTGGGCAAGGCCGCGCGTCCAAGCAAAGATAGAAGCCGTTGAGTTAGTCGAAGTCGCTTCGCCTTTTTGGTGGTTGCGGTAATGGCGGGTGACTGTTCCGTGAGCGGCTTCGGCTTCCATAGTCTTGCCGTCCGGGGTCAACAGGAAGGACGTCATTAAGCCGAGCGAGCCAAAGCCCTGCGCCACAGTATCGGACTGAACATCGCCGTCATAATTTTTGCAGGCCCAAATATAACCGCCCGACCATTTCATCGCCGCCGCGACCATATCGTCAATCAGGCGATGTTGATATTCGCCGCCAAATTCGGCGAATTGATCGGCGAATTCTGCGTCGAAAATCTCTTGGAACAAGTCTTTGAAACGCCCGTCATAGGCTTTCAGGATGGTGTTCTTGGTCGAGAGATAAACCGGCCATTTGCGCTGCACGCCATAGTTAAAACATGCCCGCGCGAAATCAGCGATGGATTTGTCGAGGTTATACATGCCCATGAGTACGCCGCCATCGGGGAAGTCGAAAATTTCTCTCTCGATCACGTCGCCGTTCACGCCTTCCCATTTCATTGTTGCCTTACCGGGCCCGGGCACAACAAAATCTGTGGCTTTATACTGGTCACCGAAAGCATGGCGGCCAATGACGATCGGCTGTGTCCAGCCGGGAACAAGGCGCGGGACATTGTTACAGATGATCGGCTCGCGAAAAACGACACCGCCGAGGATATTGCGGATCGTGCCATTGGGCGAGCGCCACATTTTTTTGAGGCTGAATTCCTCGACGCGCTGCTCATCGGGGGTAATGGTCGCGCATTTAATGCCGACATTGCATTTCTGGATGGCTTTGGCGGCGTCAATGGTGATTTGGTCGTCAGTGGCATCGCGGCTCTGGATAGAGAGATCATAATCGAGGAGTTCAATGTCCAGATAAGGTTCAATCAGGCGCTCGATGATCATATCCCAGATGATACGGGTCATCTCGTCGCCATTCATATTCACAACGGGATTATTTACCTTGATTTTAGCCATTATTACCTCTGTAAGCGGTCTGATTTGTGATGTGCCGCCGTGTAACACTCGACGGCCTCAGATAAAAGAGAAAATGCTTAAAAGAGAGAAGATGGGAAAAACCCTCAAAGATCAATTAGGCCGTGTGGTAAAGCGCGAAACCGCGAGCCCAGCGCCTGTTGTTATCCTCGTTAATCCGCAGCTCGGCGAGAATATCGGCGCGGCCAGCCGTTCTATGCTCAATTTTGGCCTGACGGAATTGCGCCTCGTTGCCCCGCGCGATGGTTGGCCCAATCCGGCGGCAGAACCGATGGCGGCAGGCGCGATTAACGTGCTTGAAAGTGCAAAGGTTTTTGCGACAACAGGAGAGGCGATAGCTGATTTGAAATTTGTCCTCGCAGCAACGGCGCGGCGGCGCGAGATGGAAATTCCGGTGATCGGGACAGGCGAAGTTGGCGCGGCGCTTAGGGCTTACGCCAATGAGAACATTCCAACCGGCATCCTGTTTGGGCCGGAAAAGGCCGGGCTGACCAATGCTGATACGGTTTTGGCCGATGCCATCCTGACTTATCCCGTCAATCCGGCATTTCAGTCCTTGAACCTAGCACAGGCGGTCAATATTTTCGCTTATATATGGGCTTCGGCAGAGGGGGCGGCCCCGCCTGATCTTTTCCAAAAACAGATCAGCGGCATTGCCAAGCGCGATGATTTAGTGCGTATGTTTGAGCATCTCGAAGACGAGCTTGAAACATCCGGCTTCTTTTATCCGGCTGAAAAACGTGCGTTAATGGCGCAAAATATACGTGCGCCCTTTACGCGGGCAAAAATGACAGAGCAGGAAGTGCGCACAATGCGCGGAATGATAAAGGCTTTGGCCAAGGGTAGAGGAAAAGGGAAATCATGAAATATTTTGGCTATATTATTATTTTCGCGGGTTTGATTGCCGGCTATGTCGGCTTTCATACCGCCGTCATTATCGGCTTAGCCATTATATCGACCCTGATACATGCCCCCGCACGGCGGAAAGGTTTAAAAAGCCAACCGCAAGCGCCTGATCAAAATATGATATTGGACGGCGTTTTTTTGTTCGTAAGCCAGATTATAATTATATTTACGGTTTATATTTTGGGGTATTTCGCATCGACTGTAGCGGGCGATATGTTCATGCAGTTTTTGTCAGGAAAATCATAAGCCACTAAGAACGGTTATCTGGCATGACCTCGGGGGTTTTAGCTCTGTTGCGCCACGCATCATAACTAAATAGGGCAACGCCAATCCAGATAAGGGTAAAGCAGATCGCGTGCGCTATCGATTCTGTGGCCGCGGAACATATTCGATCCACGTTCAAGCTCGTATCGGCGGTTAGTCTTTACGGCAGACAAAGATTTAACCCGTCTTTCGGGGACGGCTTTTTATGTCAAAAAAATATGTAAAATAACGCTAGAGATCGTTGTTATTGTCTTTTAGGTTCTCTTCTTCTTCATACAGGCGGCGTCTACGCCATCTGCTTTGACGCTTTGAAGACATATAATTGCGCTCGCGCGTAATAGGCTGCTTGTCACCACCCCAATAATCAGACCTATGGACGTAACCAACCGACCCTGCGAGAAGCATGAAAGCGGTGCAAACTCGATAAGGCCCGCTTGCCAAATGATATATAAACTTCATAGTCTTATATTATACACACATAGAGCGAATATGCATCAGATATGAATTTGGGAACGTGGCTTCAGAAATCTTGGTGGACGGCAGGGATTTTACTGTTTGTCCTACTGGCTTGCTTGCTGGCGGTAATTGCCAGTATTATGCAATTAAGCTCACAGCCAGATCTTGTAGTTTTTGCTTTTATATTAGCAATATTCTTATCGCCATCGGTTTTTTTGAACTGGGTTTTTGATCGGCAAAGTTATTTAGGCGAGGATAAAGACTGGCTTATCTTGCCGAAGACAATTCCGCATAAAATGCTACAAATATTTACGGGGGCACTGGCTCTGTGGAACTTATTGTTCATAGGTATTATCCTAGCAGGAACTATTATTTCTGTAGCACTCGACCTTGGCCGCCAGGCCTTTACGAGCTGATGCCGCCCGGCTTTGGGCGTCCTCTATAGGCATCCAGAGAGAATATAATTACGCCAATCCAGATAAGGGTAAAGCAGACTGCGTGCGCTGGGGTGAAGGTTTCGCCGTAGTACAGCGCGCAGAGAAATTGCCCTGTCGGACCGACATATTGCAAGATGCCGAGCGTTGAGAGCTTTAATCGCCGCGCTGCAAAAGCAAAAGCAAGCAAAGGGAGGACTGTAATCGGGCCAGCCAAGAGCAAAAGCCCCATCATAGAGGGGTTTTCAAAACTAAAACTAAGCTGTCCGGCTTGCCTGAGCCACAGCAGATAGATGAGCGCCGGGATGAAGATGATCAGCGTTTCGATCATCAGGCCCGGCATAGCGCCGATATCAACTTGTTTGCGGATAACGCCGTAAAGCGCAAAACTACAGGCGAGAATGAGCGCAATATAGGGAAACTCGCCGCCATAAATTGTCAAAATAGCAACGCCGAGCGCGGCTAATATGACGGCGGTGATTTGCCATTTCGTCAGTTTTTCACCAAAAAACATAACGCCAACCAGAACATAAATGAGCGGGTTTATGTAGTAACCGAGACTACCCTGAAAAATTTGCTCTTGCTGGATCGCCCAAATATAAACACCCCAATTTAGCGATAGAGCCAATGCGGCAGTGCCTAGCATGAGCATTATTTTGGGCGAACCCAATGCCTTCCAGACTTCCGGCCATTGTCGGCGGGCGAGAATAATCATTAAGCCAAAGGGAACAGACCAGACGATGCGGTGCGCTAATATTTCTATAGCGCCCACGCTTTCAGTCGCTTTGAAATAGATCGGAAACAGCCCCCACATCGTATAAGCGGCCAAACCAGCAAAAAACCCAAGGCGGGCAAGTTCGCTTTGAGATTTTTCGGGACTTGGGGCCATATTTAGCCATCCCATATGCTGCGCCTTATGGCCAGTAAAATTGCGTGACATTACTGTCTTGACTTGAGGTCTTAAACCCCTAGAAAGCCCCATCTTACTACGGGTTGGTGTGGCGCCGCCGTTGCAATCGCTGTCAGGATCGGCCTGACAAGCCGGGCCACGTCGAATTGAAAGTGATTACGCATGTCTAAGCGTCATTCCGCAAAATATAAAATTGACCGCCGGATGGGTGAAAACATCTGGGGCCGGCCAAAATCTCCAGTTAATAAACGCGCTTACGGCCCCGGCCAACATGGCCAGAACCGCCGTAGCAAAATGTCTGACTTCGGCACGCAGCTCATGGCCAAACAAAAGCTTAAAGGCTATTACGGCAATATCACGGAAAAACAGTTCCGCGGCATTTATGATGAAGCCACGCGCCAGCGCGGTGATGCGTCTGAAAACTTAATCGGCCTGCTTGAACGCCGTCTGGACGCTGTGGTTTACCGCGCGAAATTTGTCCCAACCGTTTTTGCCGCCCGCCAATTTGTCAATCACGGCCATATTCTGGTTAATGGCAAGCGCGTTAATATCCCAAGCTATCGCTGCCGCGAAGGCGATGTTGTTGAAGTGCGCGAGAAGTCTCGCACTATGGCGCTGGTTCTCGAAGCTCTTGAAAGCCCGGAACGTGATTTGCCCGAATATATTGATGTTGATCCAAAGGCGATGAAAGCCACATTGGTGCGTATTCCAAGTTTTGACGAGGTGCCTTACCCTGTCAAAATGGAACCTAATCTGGTTGTGGAATTCTACTCTCGCTAAGCGAGGCGTTATAGTAAAAGAAAGCCCGCTTCATGCGGGTTTTTTTATGGCTAAGTACGGCTCCAGACAACGCGGTATTTACCGGCTTTGCCATTGGGAAGCGTGACGCGTTCGTCAAAGAGATAAAAACCTTTATCTTGAAATATAAAACGCTGCGTTCCGACCTTGTCATTGACGACACGCGCCGTTTTCTCGCTGACAATCTGGCAGTCGAATATTTCAATAATGAAAGCCGGGCGGCATTGCCGAATAGAGAGCTCCAGCGTCGCGCCTTCGGGCAAATCATATTGTGCTTGAATAGATTGACCCGGACGCAGATAAGCCCGTTTGATTTCGAAAAAGTCTAAATAGGCCATGAACGTCGCGCGCTGAGAGCCATCATCGACTAAGCGGCTGGCTGAATCGTCAATCTGCGTCATGGCAAGAATTTTGTGAGTGCCGAGATAGGCGGGGATATAATGCAGGGCAGTATAGCACATGAAACCGCCAATCATCAGGGAAAAAGCCGACCCGAAGGTGCGTCCCAAACCTATGGATTTGCCGCGCTTGCGGGCGACGGATTTGTCAAGATATTCAGCGTGAAACCCCCCGACAGAGGTTTTATACCGTTTTTTTATTGTCATGCCAAATAAGGCCATACCACATCTCCTTACTGCGCCCCCCGATGCAGCATTGGATACTATAGCAAAGATAGATTTATGGGCTGTTAAACGGGCTCTAACGGGCCATTAAGCATCTAAGCGGCTGTTTTGATGCCTTTTTCTTCGAGTAATTTGCGAAGCTCGCCGGTTTCGAACATTTCTTTGGCAATGTCGCAGCCGCCAATAAACTCACCTTTGATGAAGATTTGCGGGATGGTCGGCCAATTATTGAAATCTTTGATACCTTGGCGGATTTCAGGGTCTTCGAGAACATTCACGCTCTCATAATCAGCGCCGATATAGTCAAAAATTTGTACCACTGTGGAAGAAAATCCGCATTGAGGGAAGGTAGGCGTGCCTTTCATAAAGAGCACGACATCATTATCGGTGACGGTTTTTGTAATTCTTTCGCTAGCAGACATAAGATTTCCTTTAACAGCCTAAGCATAAAATAGGTTACGGGACGCGGGTTTCAAGGGCTAAGGCGTGTAATTCGCCATTTGCTCCGTCCATTTTACCTTTAAGCGCCGAATACACCAGTTGATGTTGCCTAACACGGTTTAGGCCGGTGAAGGCTTCGCTGGTTATAACGGCTTTCCAGTGATTATTATCGCCTGCCAGATCGACCATTTCGACCTCTGCATCAGGAAGGGCTTCCTTGATCATCTTTATGATATCACCGCCTCGCATTGCCATTAGACTTGAGCCATCAGGACATAAACTCCGGTAGAAACGCTTCGTGCTTTTCGCGGAGGCCTTTGAGCGAAACATCAAATCCGCCATCAGCTTTGATACGGTCGCCCCCGACCTTGCCTATAATTTGAGCCGGGACATTGCGGTCTTTGGCTGTTGAGAGCACAGGGTTGACGCTATATTCGCCTACGGCCACGAGGTAACGGCCTTGATCTTCGCCGAAGAGCCAAGCATGGGTTGGGCAGCCTATCGCGCGCGTGAGGTGCATGCCGATATTGGAGGTAAAGGCCATTTCGCAAGCCGTAATCGCCAGCCCGCCATCGGAGCAATCATGCACGGCATTTACCCGGCGGTTGCGGATGAGCTTGCGAATATAATCACCGGCGCGTTTTTCGGCCTCCAGATCGACGGGCGGCGGCGCTCCGTCTTCGCGGCGCAGAATTTCGCGCAAATATAAAGACGCGCCGAGCCAGCCCGTAGTGTCGCCAATCAAGACAAGCGTGTCGCCGTCTTTTGCGCCGCTTAAAGTTTGGAAAAACTCCAGATTAGGAATAAGCCCGACGCCGCCAATGGCGGGCGTTGGCGGAATGGCCTGTCCATTGGTTTCGTTATAGAGCGAGACATTGCCGGAGACGACAGGATAATCCAAGGCGTGGCAGGCTTCATTCATGCCTTCAATGGCGCCGACAAACTGCCCCATAATCTCGGGACGCTCGGGATTGCCGAAATTCAGGCAATCGGTAATCGCAATCGGGTCAGCGCCAACGCAGCTTAAATTACGCCAAGTCTCGGCTACACATTGCTTGCCGCCTTCATAAGGGTCGGCCTCGACATAGCGCGGTGTGCAGTCTGTGGTGATAGCGACGGCTTTGTTAGTGCCGTGAATACGCACAATCGCCGCGTCGCCGCCGCTTTGGCTGCTATCGACCGTATCGGCCATAACGTGGCGGTCATATTGCTCCCATATCCAGCGCTTGGAAGCGATATCGGGGCAAGAGATGAGGCGGATAAGGCAATCATCATAATCTTGCGTCTCGTGGATGTCTTCGGCTTTGAGGACGGGTCTTGATGCCGGAATTTCGTAGGGACGGTCCAGGTTAGGCGCGTCGTCGGCGAGCGGGGCAATCGGGATATCGCAAACTTTTTTACGCTTATGCTTAAGCACTAGACGGCCTGTATCAGTAGTTTTACCGATTTCAGCAACATCGAGTTCCCATTTCTCAAAAACTTCAAGTGCAATATGTTCCTTGCCCGGCTTAATCACCATCAGCATCCGCTCTTGGGACTCGGACAGCATCATTTCGTAAGGCGTCATGTTTTCTTCACGCTGGGGGACTTTATCGAGATTGATCTGGATGCCCACGCCGCCTTTATCTGCCATTTCGATGGAAGAGGAGGTCAGCCCCGCCGCGCCCATATCTTGTATGGCGATGATGGCATCTGTGGCCATAAGTTCGAGGCAGGCTTCGATTAAGAGCTTTTCCGTGAACGGGTCGCCGACCTGCACAGTTGGGCGCTTTTCGTCGCTATCATCATCAAATTCGGCAGAGGCCATGGTTGCGCCGTGAATACCGTCGCGCCCGGTTTTAGAGCCGACATAGAAGATCGGATTGCCGACGCCTTTCGCGGCTGAGTAAAATACGTTATCCGTGCGCGCGAGGCCAACACACATAGCGTTGACGAGAATATTGCCGTTATAGCCTTTATGAAAATTGGTTTCGCCGCCCACGGTTGGCACGCCGACACAATTGCCGTAACCGCCAATCCCTGCGACAACACCGTCCACAAGCTGTTTGGTTTTCCAATGTTCGGGGTCGCCAAACCGCAGCGCGTTCAACAGCGCAATCGGCCGCGCGCCCATGGTAAAGACGTCGCGCATAATCCCGCCGACGCCTGTTGCCGCGCCCTGATATGGCTCGATATAAGAGGGATGGTTATGGCTCTCCATTTTGAAGATAATGGCGTCGCCATCGCCAATGTCGATAACGCCGGCATTCTCGCCGGGGCCTTGAATGACTTTATCGCCGGTAGTCAGGAGCTTTCCGAGATGTCGGCGCGAGGATTTATAGGAACAATGCTCCGACCACATCACCGAAAAAATACCAAGTTCATTGATATTGGGTTCGCGGCCAAGCCGGTCGAGAATGATCTGGTACTCGTCTTCGGACAAGCCGTGCTCTTTTACAACGTCCGCCGTAATTTTTACTGTCGTCGTCATTAGATAGACTCGATAATGGATTTAAACAGATCAACACCGTCTGTGCCGCCGTGCAGCGGATCAATGGCGCGTTCAGGATGCGGCATCATGCCGAGAACATTTCCGGCTTCGTTACAGATACCGGCAATGTCGCGGGCTGAGCCATTAGGGTTATCGGCATAGCGAAAGACAACACGGCCTGATTTCTCCAGCCTATTGAGCGTTTCGTCATCGGCGAAATAATTGCCGTCATGGTGGGCGACGGGGAAAGTAACCTCTGCCGTAGCGCCGTAAGCCGCCGTATAGCGCGTATTGCCATTAGTGATTTTTAAGCGCTCCGGGCGGCAGACAAATTTCAGCCCCTTATTGCGCATCAATGCGCCGGGGAGCAGGCCTGCTTCTGCTAAAACCTGAAAACCATTGCAAAAACCTGCGACTGGCAGGCCGTTTTTGGCCTTGGTAACAATGTCTTTTACAATCGGTGAACGCGAGGCGATTGCGCCGCAGCGCAGATAGTCGCCATAAGAAAATCCGCCCGGAAGTACAACAAAATCAATGCCTTGCGGCAAAGTACTCTCGCGGTGCCAAACCATTTCGGGGGCTGTACCTGTGACTTTCTCCAAAGCCATAGCGGCGTCGCGGTCACAATTTGATGCGGGAAAGACAATAACGGCGGTCTTCATCCCCTAATCCTCGATCTCGATGCGGTAGCTTTCAATCACGGTATTGGCGAGCAGCTTTTCGCACATCTCTTTGACCCGTATTTCTGCCGCCGCCACATCATCACCGCTCAGGTCGAGTTCGATAACTTTGCCTTGGCGGGCCTTGTCGACTTCGGGGAAGCCCAAATCAATCAGCGAGCGCTTTATCGCGCGGCCTTGAGGATCGAGAACGCCGGGTTTTAGGCCGACATGGATAATGGCTTTCATAGCTTTCTCGCTTAATCGTTTGGCACAATGGACAAAGTAGGGGAGGACTTATTGCCGGATTCTTTCAAGATACCCAGCCGTGTGGCGACTTCGGTATAGGCCTCGGTAACCTCGCCGAGGTCGCGGCGGAAACGGTCTTTATCCAACTTTTTATTGGTGTCGCGATCCCATAAGCGGCAGCTATCCGGGCTGATTTCATCGGCCAAAATAACCTGATGATCACCGTTTTCTGTCGGTAGGCGGCCAAATTCTATTTTAAAGTCGATGAGATTGATGCCGATACCGGAGAACAGGCCTTGCAGATAATCATTGATACGGAGCGTCATGGCGATCATTTCGTCAAGCTCGGCATGTGTCGCCCAGCCAAAGGCATGAATATGTTCTTCGGCAATAAGCGGATCGCCAAGGTCATCGCGTTTCAGGCAAAATTCGACAATAGAGCGCGGCAGTTTTTCGCCTTCTTCGATGCCGAGGCGCTTGGACATGGTGCCGGCAGCGACATTGCGGCAAATCACTTCCAGCGGAATGATTTCGACCTTTTTGATCAACTGCTCGCGCATATTCAGGCGTTTTATAAAATGGGTCGGAATGCCGATTTCGGCGAGGCGTAACATGACATATTCGGAGATGCGGTTATTGAGAACACCTTTGCCGTCCAGCGTGGCTTTTTTCTGTGCGTTAAACGCGGTGGCGTCGTCTTTGAAATATTGCACAAGGGTGCCGGGCTCAGGCCCTTCATAAAGAATTTTGGCTTTGCCTTCGTAGATTTGTTTGCGGCGGCTCATCACAGCTCTCTTATGTTCGCGACTCGCGCGGGCAACTAAAACTGGGTCATAGCCTAAGAGAGAGGACGCGGCAATGTAGCGTGTGCGGAAATATGCAGATTTTGCGCCTTGTTTTGTGCGGGCCATGCCCATAGATATGAGCAGGATTAAACACAATATTGCCTTTGAAAGGATACTTCATGTCAGGATTTGATGGCCGCGAGAAAACCGCCGAGAAGAAATTCGTTATGGACGCGGCGCGTGAGTTTAAAGTTGAAGCTAAGCGCAATAAAGCTCTTGGCCATTGGGCGGCCAGCCTGATGGGGCTGGAGGGTGATGCGGTTGAGAAATATGCCCTATCCGTCATCATGTCTGATATGGAAGAAGCGGGCGATGATGATGTTTTTCGTAAGCTTCGCGAGGATTTGACGAGCGCCAATACGGATATTACCGACCAAGCTATCCGCGATAAAATGGCTGTTTGTTTAGCGGCAGCCCGCGAAGAGGTTTACGGCGATTAAGAAGCTTGCGGCGACTAAACCGGATTATTGGGTTCTGGGCAGGTGACATCTATCGTCGGCTGATTGGCAATTGCAAATGTCTTGAGGTTCTTGATGTGCATCGCCATGCTTTGCGTATCGTACATCATATTGACGCAACCCAAAGTGCGTTTGGTATCGCCGTCAATGATAGCGGCAAAACCGGTGACGCCCATCCACGCATTATATTGCTTGACCAAACCCCGGTCAAAGACAGTGTGGGCATTCATATCGCCGCGCCCGCCGGAGATATCGATACTGACATATTCAATGCCGGGATCGCGGAGTGACGATAGAGCCTGATTTAAGCGCGGCTCGACAATCTTGCACGGCGCGCACCAATCAGCGCGAAACATCACGACATAAACATCAGGGGTTGGGCCCATGCTATTTGCTGATGAGATCAAGCCCAGGGTGAGAGCGATTGCGGCCAGCGCGGTGTAAAAAAGCTTTTTCATTATATGGCTCCATTGACCCTTACCTAATACGCTCTTTGTCTGAACTGCACCTGAAAACTACAGTCAGAGGAATAACGCTTTCGTGAGCCACTAAAAAAGCCCGAACGCATGGCGCTCGGGCTCTTAATTCAAACTGACCTAGGTTTAATTGCCTGGATCAACATTATGCGCAGCAGGGCAGCGTGTTGTCTTCGTGCTAACAGAAGCATTTGACAGATAAGCCGAACCTTGGGCGCGGGACGCCATAGAGCGGATTTCGCGGGCCATTTCATTGGCAGTGAATGTAGCGTTAACACAGCCGATAACGCGCTTAGATTTGGCGTCAACAATTGCGGCGAAGCCGGGAAGGCCAACCCACTGGTTGAAAACAGGCACGATGTCGGCGTCAAAGGCAGCATGTGCGCCTTTTTCCCATTTAGCGGCAGTCGAGGTGTCGATAACGACTTCTTCTGCATTGACGCCGGAAATGGCGAGGGCAGATGATAATTGGCTGTCAAGCTGAACGCTTTTCGCGTCTTTATCATTTTTGAAGTTGACGACATAAACGTCAGGGGACGCAGCAAATGCTGTTGCGCCGAAAGCGGCTGTCAGTGCAAGACCGCTGGTAAGTGCAGTAAGTTTCTTCATGGTAATTATCCTATCCTCTAGAAGTTCACTTTAATTTTGTGTGTTTTCACATTCTTGTTTTGTTATGAGCCGTGTTCTAGCCAGAATTGGTAAATTAAGCGCAAACAACGCGTTAAAGGGGTGTTTACGATGCTTTCCAAAGGGGTTAATTTTGGAGTTAAGTTATTGAAATGGTTATGAAAATTTTTTTATAGAAAACTACATAAAAGCCGATTTAGTTAATCAGCTATTAAAAAAGTCTGTGCGATGCAGGCAAACATAAGACGCTGTAAACCATGTTTCTGACGGAGGGGTTACGGCATGGTAAGAAAAGTGGGTAATCGGTGCTTCTAACTCTAGCCTTCAGGAAACCATCACAACTCACTTAATGTCCCCCGCCCCCGCGCGGGGGCCCCTTCAATTGAAGTGCGGTTCTTAGTGGCAGGGAGGTCCCCGCTCAAGGCGGGGGACAGGGGATTGGGTGGGTATTACCCAAAAACCCGCCCGAAAATCGTCTCGACATGTTTGGTGTGGTATTCGTCGTCGAACATATTGCGGATTTGATCTTCGGATAAATGTGCGCGGACGTCCTTATCTTCCAATAATAGGTTCACAAACGAGCCTTCTCCGGCGTCGCCCTCTATGCGGAACATCTCCCAGACCTTCATCGCGTTACGTTGTACGAGGCGGTAAGCGGATTCGCGCTGCTCACCCGCTTGGGTGAGGGCGAGTAAAATACGCTGGCTGTTATGCAGTCCGCCGAGACGGTCCATATTGGCTTTCATCTTCTCCGGATAGACCACAAGATTTTCGATGACGCCTGCTAATCTATGTAGAGCGAAGTCCAGATGCACAGTACTATCCGGGCCGATGCCGCGCTCGACCGAGCTATGCGAGATGTCGCGCTCATGCCACAGGGCGACGTTTTCCATGGCAGGGATGACGGCCATACGCACGAGGCGGGCGAGGCCTGTCAGGTTTTCGGTTAGCACCGGATTGCGTTTATGCGGCATGGCGGAGCTGCCTTTTTGTCCTTTAGAGAAAAACTCTTCAGCTTCGAGCACTTCGGTGCGTTGCAAATGACGTATCTCGACAGCGATATTCTCGATAGAGGAGGCAACAACGCCCAAAGCAGCAAAATAGGCGGCATGACGATCGCGCGGGATGATTTGCGAGGAGACAGGCTCAACGCTTAGGCCCATTTCTTTGGCGACATACTGCTCGACGCTGGGGTCGATATTGGCGAAAGTTCCAATCGCGCCCGAAATCGCGCAGACAGCGATTTCCTTACGTGCGGTGACAAGACGCTCACGTCCACGGGCAAATTCTGCGTAAAACCGCGCGAGCTTAACGCCAAATGTTGTTGGTTCGGCGTGGATAGCGTGGCTACGTCCTATAGTGATGGTGTATTTATGTTCCTCAGCGCGTTTCTTTAGCGCGGCCAGAACGCGGTCCATACCGACAAGCAGCAGATCTGTTGCCCGCGCCATTTGCACGGAGAGGGTGGTGTCTAAAATGTCAGAGCTGGTAAAGCCCTGATGTACAAAACGGGCGTCATCGCCGATAAATTCAGCGAGATGTGTTAGGAAGGCAATAACGTCATGTTTGACCTCGCGCTCAATTTCGTCGATTTTAGCAACATCGAACTTGGCAGAGCCGCCGCGGTCCCAGATATTCTTCGCCGCGTCTTTGGGGATAACGCCGATTTCAGCCAGAGCATCACAGCCATGGGCTTCAATCTCAAACCAAATCCGGTATTTCGTTGCCGCAGACCAAATCTCGGTCATTTCCTTACGGGCATAGCGCTCAATCATACCAATATTCTTTCTCTAAAAGACTCACCATTCCTATGCGCGCCTTAGACTAAAGGACTGGACTTGGGTCAACCCCGTTAGCTGGCTTCATTACGCGCTTCGGCTGCGGCCCAGTCTTTGGGCAGGGTTTTGGCGGCGAGCAAAAAGCTGATAATGGCAATGCCAAAAGCCCCGCAGACAATCGACATTGCAATCTTGGTGGCCGTTAAAGAATCGTGCCCGGCATTTTTAAAGACATCAATCAATATACCCGCCGCTGTAGGCCCCCCGCCCAGCGCGATCATATTAAGAATAAAGAAGAACAATGCCGTGGACATAGCCCGCATGTGAATGGGTGCTAAGGTTTGGGCTATGGCAAAACTGGGGCCGAGATACATGCCGAGGAAAAGTAATAGCGCGGCTGTTGTGGCGAGATGTATGGGCACGGTTGAGACCCAAAACCCGCCAATAGCGATTGGCAGGGCGCACATAATGGCGAAGGCCGGGACAAGACCGTAAGCCCGCACATTCTTTTTGCCCCAGCGATCTGCCAGATGTCCGCCAAGGAATGTGCCGCCTGCATAGGCAATACCATTGATGAAACCGAGGACAATGACAACGGTGCGAAAATCAAATTCAGGGTCCAGCAAACGAATAAATTTCGTTTGAAAGCCGCTAAACGCATATGAGGCAAAAGAGGCAAAGGCGATGCCTAAGCACATGAACCACCATGACGGGATGGTCAGAAGCGTGCCCAGATTCTTAAAGAAGCTACCGCGTTCAATATTTGCGCCTTTTTTAGCCTCCTGAGCGCCGCGCGTGGGTTCGCGCACGACAATTCGCACGAAGATGGCCAGTGCGATGCCGATAAGACCAAGCGTGATAAAGATGCGGCGCCAGTTTACCTCCTCGGGATTGGCTCCCATGAGGCTGGCCGTTACGAAATAGGCCGACATTATGCCGAGAGGGATGCCCATGGCATATATACCTAATGCGCCTGCTCGTTTGTCTTTGGGGTAAAGGTCTGAAATGATGGAATGTGACGGCGGGCTACCGCCCGCTTCGCCAATGCCTACGCCCATACGCGCAAGGAATATATGTGTGAAACTTTGTGCCGTGCCTGTCAGCGCCGTGAAGCCGCTCCAGATAGCAAGGGAAATCGCGACAATATTCACGCGGTTTAAGCGATCCGCCAGAAACGCAATGGGGATGCCGACGATTGTATAGAACAAGGCGAAGGCAAAACCGATCAAAAGACCAAGCTGTGTATTGGTCAGATCAAGATCGGCTTGAATAAACGGGGCGAGAATGCCGACGATCTGGCGGTCAATGAAATTAAAGCCGTAAACGAGGGTCAACAGGAAAAGCACAATTGTGCGGTGCTGCGCCGATTGCGGTTTGTTCTGATCGGCCATTATTCCCCTACCGGCCTGTTACAACAAGCCCAAAGTTTTAAACGAGGCGATGTTTTCCCGCCCTATGATCAGGTGGTCGTGGACGGCCACCTTGATTGGCTTGCAGGCTTGCACGATTTCTTTGGTCATGTCGATATCCGATTGGCTCGGCGTTGGGTCGCCGCTGGGATGGTTATGGGCGAGAATGATGGCGGTGCTGTTATGGGCGAGGGCGCGCTTGATAATCTCGCGCGGATAGACGGGCGCGCGGTCAATCGTGCCTTGGCCGAGGATCTCGTCGGCGATGAGGCGGTTTTTACGGTCGAGGAAGAGCACGCGAAATTGTTCCCGGCCCTCGAACTGCATCGCGGCGCGGCAATAATCGAGCAGGGCCGTCCATGAGGAGAGAACAGGGCGGCCCAACACGGATTCCTGTCCTAGTTTGATGGCCGCGACTTTCAGGATTTTCAGATCCAGCGCGGTTTTCTCGGAAATGCCTTTGACTTCGGTCAGCCGGTCTATCGGCGCGGCAATGGTTTCTGCAAAACTACCAAATTTCGTAATCAGCTCTTTGGCGATGGGTTTAACGTCGCGGCGCGGGATAGAGCGAAAGAGATACAGCTCCAGTAACTCATAATCTGCGAGGGCATTAATACCGCCTTCGGCAAAGCGTGCACGCAGCCGGTCGCGGTGGCCATGATAATGCGGTGTTGGCTTTTTTGCGTCGCCCATAAAGCGTTTATGCGTATGGCGGGCGGTGCAGCCCTTTCGGGGAGGCTGTGAAAATCTCGCAGCCCGTTTTGGTTACGCCGATAGAATGCTCAAACTGCGCCGTCAGTTTGCGGTCGCGCGTGACGGCCGTCCAGCCATCGCTGAGGATTTTCACGTCGGGCCGTCCGAGATTAATCATCGGCTCGATGGTAAAGAACATGCCCTCGCGCAGGGTTTCGCCTTCGCCGGGGCTGCCGAAATGCAAAATATTAGGACTGTCATGGAACAGTTTTCCGAGGCCGTGGCCGCAGAAATCCTGCACTACCGAGCAGCGCTCGCCTTCGGCAAATTTCTGAATGGCATGGCCAATATCGCCGGTCGTATTGCCGGGCTTCACGGCGGCAATGCCCAGCATCAGGCTTTCATAAGTAATGTTAATCAGCCGTTCTGTTTTGCGGTCAATCTGGCCAACAGGATACATGCGCGACGTATCGCCGTGCCAGCCCTCGACAATAACAGTTACGTCGATATTGACGCTGTCGCCGTTTTTAAGCGGCTTAGCGCTGGGAATGCCGTGGCAAACTACATGATTAACCGAAGTGCAGGTGGTGTGTTGATAACCACGGTAACCAAGGCAAGCGGGGATTGCGCCATTATCCATGACAAATTCAAAAGCGGCTTTGTCGAGCGCCTCGCTACTAATGCCCGGCTGCACCATGGGGGCTAACATATCCAAACATTCCGCCGCCAACTTTCCGGCCTTGCGCATGCCCTCAAAGTCAGCCGCGCTATGCAGCTTAATCGCGCCGTCCCGCATATCAGGCGCATCTTTGGCATCAATATAATTCATAACCGCGCTATAACAGTGGACGGGCTGGGGCGCTAGTGCCTAAAAGCGTCTACTAGCTTCGTAATCGTGTTTAAAAGTCTATTCGGAAAACCGCCGCCCAATATCCTGCCGTCCGATTATGGCTATAATTTCAACACTATCAGCGCTCACCTTATAATATATGCTATCAACGCCGCAGACGCTTCTATGATAGCCTTGGCGGATATCATCTTGCTTTGGATATATGTACGGATTTTCAGCTATTTCATCCAACCTGTCCATGAGCGCTAAAAAGTATTTATCAGCTTGGACTTCTCCGAAAGTCATGAAACCATAATGATATATATTGCGAAGGTCTTCTTTGGCTTCTGCTGTGAGTTTATAATGGCTCACGAAGCTTTTGTTTGTTGCTTAATATCTGTTTTAAATTCAGCTAAAAGCCCTTCTCTTGTAAATTTTACAAACTTGCTTTTCTCAGAACGGATTAGTTTTTGACGTAACCATTCTTTTTCTTCCACCATTACGGACTTGTCCCTGCGGATGAGCGCGCGAATAAACTCACTATAGCTGACAAATTCGCCGCTGGCGATTTGGGCGTCCATCCATTCGCGGTCATTGGTGGTCAGGCTGAGTGTGGTTTTGACTGTGGCCATGCCGGATAATCTCCTATGATACCTCTATATTATGGGTATTACCATACTATAGAGGCAGGTACAAGCTTTCTGCGCTAAAATCTGAACATCGTGCGTATCTTTGGCCTCACTATAATTCATACTCGCGCTATAGAGTGGACGGGGAGGGGCGCTAGTGCCTAAAGCTGTATTATGAAACAGAAAGCTGTCAGGGTCGGGCGTGTTTTGAAGGATGGGTGGAGAGCCGCTTGCTGGCTCTTTCTTGCGGCCTGTGCGCCGGGCACTTATACGCCGCCCGTTCAAGATTTGGACTCAATTGTTACCGCAGAGGGCGTTGACCCTGCGACAGCGACATTGGTTATTATTCGCTTGTCTGATGGCATGGAATGGGTTGTCAATGCGGCGCGAGCGGACGTGCTTTATCCGCCGGCTTCGACCTCGAAAATTCCGCATAGCCTCATTGCGCTTGAGACTGGGCTGGCGACCCCGGATACAGAATTCAAATGGGATGGCACGCCGCAGCTTTTTAAAAGCTGGTCACAGGATCAAACCCTAACAACAGCCTATAAGAGATCTGCGGCTTGGGTCTTTCAAGACATTACGGCGGCGCTGGGACAGGCGGTCATGTCTGATGGGCTGACACGGTTTGATTATGGAAATCACGACATCGGGTCTGCGGCTGACCTTGTCTGACGTCAGCGCCTATGGCACAGATTTAAGTCTGGGCTAAGAGAGAGTTTTTGTTCATCATCATCTTAGGAGTAAATGATGAGACAGAAACAAACAGGGCGTTCCTCGGAGCGCATCATTAAAGACATCAAACGTAAAACCCGCCGCCAATATAGCGCGGAGGAGAAGATACGCATCGTGCTAGACGGCTTACGCGGCGAGGATAGCATTGCCGAGCTATGCCGCCGTGAAGGCATCTCGCAGGGCATATATTACAAATGGTCGAAAGACTTTATGGAGGCTGGCAAGAAGCGGCTTGCGGGCGATATTATTCGCCAAGCCAACACCGGCGAAGTCACGCATCTACGCAAAGAAGCCCGCGTGCTAAAAGAGGTCGTGGCCGAGCAAACCCTTGAACTCAGACTTCTTAAAAAAAGCATGATCGGGGATGGGGGCGAAGACGTATGAGATACCCAGCAACAGAGAAGTTAGAGATTATCCGCATAGTTGAACGCTCACACCTACCCGCTAAGCAAACCTTAGATATGCTCGGCGTGCCACGACGTACATTTTACCGTTGGTATGACCGGTACCGAGTTGGCGGCGATCAGGCGCTCAAAGACAAAGCGCCTATGCCCGCTCATGTTTGGAACCGCATTCCAGATGGAGTTCGAGACAAACTGGTGAGCCTAGCCCTTGAGCGGCCAGAGCTAAGTCCGCGAGAGTTAGCGGTGACGTTCACCGATACCAAAGGCTATTTTGTATCAGAAAGCTCGGTATATAGGCTGTTAAAGGCCCACGACCTCATCACCAGTCCTGCCTTTATCGTTATGAAGGCAGCCAGTGAGTTCAAGGATAAGACGACGGCAATAAACCAAATGTGGCAGACCGATTTTACCTATTTAAAGATCATCGGTTGGGGCTGGATGTATCTATCAACAATCCTTGATGATTACTCGCGCTACATCATCAGCTGGAAACTGTGCACGACCATGAAGACATCGGACGTGACAGAAACTCTAGATATGGCTTTGCAAGCGTCTGGCTGTGACCAAGTGCATGTGGTTCACAAGCCGCGCTTGCTGTCTGACAACGGTGCAAGTTACGTCTCTGGCGAACTGGCAGATTACATCAAAGACCAAGGCATGAGCCATGTACGCGGAGCGCCTTATCATCCGCAAACACAGGGCAAAATAGAACGCTGGCATCAGACGCTCAAAAACAGGATATTGCTGGAGCACTACTTCTTGCCCGGAGACCTTGAGCGGCAAATCGAAAACTTCGTGGAGTATTATAATCACGAGCGTTACCACGAAAGCCTTAAAAACGTCACACCTGCTGACGCCTACTTCGGGCGAGCACAATCAATTTTAAACAAAAGGGAAAGGATCAAAAAACAAACAATCGAACATCGGCGCTTGCAATACCGCAAGGCCATAGCTTAACATCAATCAACAATAGGTGAGCAAACTCTCTCTTAGCACAGGCTTAAATCTGTGCCATTTTATATGACGACGGACACTGGGTGATGGTCTTGGGCAGGCCGAGCACCCATTTAGAGGTGTTATGCTCATAAGTGGTCACCGTCTCGCGCGGCGTGGTGGAGACATTGGAGTAGACAGAGGTGGAGGTGGGATTGCCGTAGGAATAGGTGGATATTGAGGTATCATGTTGATAGCTTGACTCCGTGGTGAAAACATCCCCGTCTCTGGCCGTTTCTGATTTTACCTCAGACACAATATGCGTTTTCGCAAACGTAATCGCATTGTAATGTCCATGCGTGCGGCCGCCGACAAAATCGCCAAGTTCATATGTGTTTGTTTTTGTTTGAAGCACGATACCGCTATCCGAGAGGGCCTTGACCTCGACAGCTTTACCTTCGGCATAGCCGTAAGCCCGGTCGATAAGGGTGCGGATGAGGCTGCCATCAGGCTGTGTGACCTCCCGCCATTTGGTGGGGGCTAAATCGCCATTAGGAAGATCATCCGAATCAGGCGGATTGAGATTGGCGTCACCATAATATTGACCTTCATCTTGATCATACTCGTAGAGCCATGTCGCATCAGGGGAACCGATAATGGTGAGCGTTTTTTCTACGACAGCAACAGAATTGAACGAACGGGGATTATTTACGGCTCCTGCGAAACATCTGTCATGAGGCGTTTGTCCCCATTCGCTAGGGAAAAGACTTACTGCAAGATTCGTGCGGCCATTACTAATAACATTAAATTTGAATAAGGCCGTCGTGCCCGTCGGATGCGTTACCGTGGCATCTTGATGCGTGTCGTTCGGACAGAGCTCCGAACTCGTCTTCCCGCTTATGCCCTCCATATTGCCGTAAGACCATGTCCGGTTATCAGGCAGTGTAACTTGGGTCAGTTTCTTGCACCCTGTCCCCGTGCAGGTGCCATATTGATAACTCCAAACCCGGCTATTTGCTGAGACTGAAGAGATTTGCTCTCCGCTCCAGCTTATGTCGATCTGGCGGCCATCATTTGAACTTATTTTATAAGGCTTGCCGCCAGCATTATAATCATAAACCACCCAATTGCCGTGAACATCTTCAATGCGCGTGACAAAGGTGATTTCGTTAAACGCAGCCTCTGGCCCCGTATCGCCAATAGGGTTGGACTGGGAAGATATGCTACTTGGAAAGGCGTTACCGCCGTCAAAAGCGACTGTATGGTCAAATGTATAAATGTCGCCGTTCGGAGCCGTGGCTTTGAAGCCTTCATTGCTTGGGGTCGCCGTATTGATACACTCAATGAGCCAATAATCTTGGGTGAGATATTTTGGTGTTTTGCCATCTAGTTCTTGATTGGCGTCACTTGTTCGTCGTTTCAGCATATATTTGGAGGCGCCGTTAAAGCCCACCATATTCGTACCCCGCCAATAGGTTTCAGGTTGGAAGCTTTTAAACCATCCATTGATAGCACCTTGATTGCCAACCGTGCAGCGAGGGGCATTGTCACTTGCAGGAGGCACGTAATTTTGGATATATCTTCGGCTTATATGCGGAATATCCGGGTTCCAATCTCCCATCCAACCCTTACGCCCTTCGCTCATTCTGCTGCGATTGAGCAATCGCCCGAATTGCACAGGTAGCTTCGAGTTTCCGGGTAGGCTCACATCCGTGTTGGACAGGGAGAGACCGCCTGTATCCAGATCAATATGGTCGCCTATGAGATCATTGGTCAGAACGGACAGCCGTTCCGACGCGGTATTGGATTGAATATCACCGGCTGCGCGCGGATCGATTTCCGGTGTTTCGCCAAATTGAGCATAGCTTGGTAAGGCAAACACACCAATAATCACCAAAGCACTTATAAGCCGCCAAAACGGCTTAAGGCTGAAACAAACCCGCCGACCCGGCTTAAACTCCAACCACCCAAACATAAAACCCTCCCCATATATCAGTCACAACTATACATAGAAGCAAACAACACTCAAGGTGGCGCAAAATCTATCTGTGGGTAAGAGCGTTCTCGGCATAAGGCTTTGCTCTGCAAATACTCCGCAATGACTTCATGTCAGTATTGGTATTATGTCGAAGCGGTGGTGCGGGCGGCCGGAATTGAACCGGCACTCCTATACAGGAACAAGATTTTAAGTCTTGCGTGTCTACCAATTCCACCACGCCCGCAGCGGAAATTAGATGCGCTGATTAAGCGGGCTTGCGCGAACGGGCAAGCCCTTTTGTCGAGAAAGTTGACAAAGTCCTTTCATTTGCCATGATTTTGAGTATATAGCGGCTCTTATTGGAGTGTGGGATATATCCCACGATGTAGATTATGACGCTTATTTCTGAATTTGTGACGCGGGCTGAGGCTTTGGCATCTTCCAGCGGGCAGTCGCTGTCGACGATATCTCGAAAAGTGCTTAATGACGGCAAGGGGTTGGCGCGGCTGATTGACGGCGGGCAGGTGACGCTTAAGACTTTGGAAGAGGCTTTGGCCAAATTGGACGCGCTTGAGGCGGAACTATCGGGCGCGGCCAAATTGCGCATGACGCATTTGGATCGTCTTGAAGCCGAGAGTATCCACATTATGCGCGAAGTGGCGGCGCAGTGCGAAAATCCCGTCATGCTCTATTCCGTCGGTAAGGATAGCTCCGTCATGTTGCATCTGGCCGAGAAAGCGTTTTATCCCTCCCGCCCGCCATTCCCGCTTTTGCACGTTGATACGATGTGGAAGTTTAGGGAAATGATCGCCTTTCGGGATCGCCGCGCCAAAGAGACCGGTATGGAATTGATTGTCCATATCAATCCGGACGGTAAGCGGGACGGCGTCGGGCCGTTCACTCATGGCTCTGCGGCTCATACCGATATTATGAAAACGCAGGGGCTGAAACAGGCTTTGGATAAATATAAGTTTGACGCCGCCTTTGGCGGCGCGCGGCGCGACGAGGAAAAGTCTCGCGCTAAGGAACGGATTTTCAGCTTTCGGTCGGAGGCCCACCGCTGGGATGCCAAGACCCAACGGCCCGAGCTTTGGAATATCTATAATACCCGGGTGAAAAAGGGCGAGTCCATGCGGGTCTTTCCGCTGTCTAATTGGACCGAGCTGGATATCTGGCAATATATCTATAAGGAAAATATTGATATTCCTGATCTGTATCTGTCCAAGAAACGTCCTGTCGTCGAGAAAGACGGGATTTTGATCATGGTCGATGATGACCGTATGCCAATCGGGCCAAATGATAAAACCGAAGAGAAAATGGTGCGGTTTCGCACGCTTGGCTGTTACCCGCTTACGGGCGCGGTTGAGAGCGAGGCGGACACATTGCCTAATGTCATTCGGGAAATGCTGCTGACGACAACATCAGAACGCCAAGGCCGGGTCATCGACTCGGATTCAGGCGCGTCAATGGAGCAGAAAAAAGAAGAGGGGTATTTCTAATGGCCTTCTTAAACCACATATCTGTCATCCCGCACGATATTACGCGGACCCTTCGAGACGGCCTCCGGCCTCCTCAGGGTGAGGGGTGTTCCAGAGTTGCCCCACAGGCCGAGGGCGCACCCCTTTTCCCCCCTCATCCTGAGGAGCGCGTAGCGCGTCTCGAAGGATTGGTCGCCACAGGCGGAGGATTTGCATAATGGCCCATCTTGATGACCTTATCGCAACGGATATTCATGCTTATCTCAACGCGCAGGAAAACAAGTCCTTCCTGCGTTTTATCACCTGCGGCTCTGTTGATGATGGTAAGTCAACCTTGATCGGGCGGCTGCTTTATGATTCAAAACTGATCTATGAAGATCAGCTCGCATCCCTCGAAAAAGATAGTAAAAAATCGGGAACTCAGGGCGATAAAATTGATCTGGCACTTCTCGTGGACGGCCTCGCGGCGGAACGCGAACAGGGTATCACCATTGATGTCGCTTATCGTTTCTTCTCGACCGATAAACGCAAATTCATCGTCGCCGATACGCCGGGCCATGTGCAATATACGCGCAATATGGCGACGGGGGCCTCGACAGCGGATGTTGCGGTTCTGCTCATCGACGCGCGTTACGGCGTTCAAGAACAAACCCGCCGCCACGCTTATATTGTTTCGCTGCTCGGCGTAAAACATGTCGTTGTTGCCATCAACAAGATGGATTTGAATGGTTTTGACCAAGCTATCTATAACGCTATCGAAGTTGATTTCAGGGAGTTTTCCAAAGACCTCAGCTTTACCGATATTAGCTGCATACCGATGTCTGCGCTGGAGGGCGACAATGTCACGACAAAATCCGCTAAATCGAAATGGTATAAAGGCCCGTCTTTGCTGGAATATCTCGAAAATGTGGATGTCGATAGTGCAATGCTGGACGCGCCGTTTCGTATGCCGGTGCAATGGGTTAACCGACCCAATCCCGATTTTCGCGGATTTTCGGGCACCATAGCGTCCGGCACCATTGAAGTCGGCGACGACATCATCGTCATTGCGTCCGGCAAACGCTCCAAGGTTAAAGAGATCATCACATTTGACGGCAAACGCGATATTGCCCGCGAAGATATGGCAGTGACGCTGACCTTTGCCGACGAGATTGATATTTCGCGCGGTGATGTGATTTGCAAGATCGATAATCCGGCGCAGCAGGCCGGCCAATTTCAGGCGCATATCCTCTGGATGAACGAAAAAGAATTGTTTCCCGGGCGGCAATATCTACTCAAGACCACGAATAAGACGGTGCTGGCCAGTGTCTCTAAGCTGAAATACCGTGTTGATATCAATGATTTCTCTGAAGTCGCTGTCAAAACCTTGGCGCTTAATGAAGTCGGGGTGGCTACGCTGGCCCTATCGGCCCCGATTGCCTTTGATGCCTATAAGGACAACTGTAATACTGGCAACTTTATCCTGATTGACCGCCAGAGCAACGAAACCATCGGCGTCGGCATGCTAGACTTTGCCTTGCGCCGTGCCAGCAATGTTGTCTGGCAAGTTCTGGATGTTGATAAATCAGCGCGCGCGTTACAGAAAAATCAGAGGCCAGCCTTGCTCTGGTTTACGGGACTGTCGGGCTCAGGCAAATCCACCATTGCCAATCTGGTCGAGAAGAAGCTCCTCGACCTAGGCCGCCATACCTATACTTTGGACGGGGATAATGTCCGCCATGGCCTTAACCGTGACCTCAATTTCTCCAAAGCTGATCGCGTCGAGAATATCCGCCGTATCGGCGAGGTTGCCAAACTCATGGTCGATGCTGGCCTGATTACTATGGCTTCCTTCATTTCGCCTTATCGGGCTGAGCGGCAAATGGCGCGCAGGCTTTTAGACGCGGGCGAATTTGTTGAAATCTTCGTTAACACACCGCTTGAAGTCGCTGAACAGCGCGATGTCAAAGGCCTCTATGCCAAGGCGAGAGCGGGCGAGATTAAAAACTTCACCGGCATTGATAGTGAATATCAAGCCCCGGAAAATGCAGAGATTGTTGTCAATACGGTTGAAATGTCAGCCGATAAAGCGGCGGAGATGATTGTTAAATATCTCGGCGACAATGGCTTTCTCGCAGGCTATGAGGCGTAATGGCAAATTTCGACGTATTTAACGGTGATGCCGACGGGATAATCTCGCTGGTGCAATTGCGCCGGGCTGACCCGCGCGAGGCGAGCCTTGTCACGGGCCGTAAGCGGGATATTAAATTACTAGGCCGTGTACAGGCGGGTAAGGGCGATAACGTCACCGTGCTGGATATTTCTATGCGGAGTAATGCGGATGATCTGCGCCGTATTTTGGCAGCAGGCGCAAATATTTTTTATGCTGACCATCATAATGCAGGCGATATACCCGACCACCCGAACCTTCAAGCCGTGATAGATACGTCGCCCGAAATTTGCACGGCGATGCTAATCGATATGTGCCTTGAAGGTGCCTACCGGGCTTGGGCGGTGACGGCGGCTTATGGCGATAATTTTCCAAAGCTAGCGCGTAAAAAAGGGGCGGGTTTGAAGCTGCCACTCGAAAAACTCGAACGCCTTGGTATGTTGATAAACTATAATGGGTATGGCGGCACTGTCGCCGATTTACATTATCACCCTGCGGATTTATTTAGGCAGCTTGCCGATTACGATACGCCGATGGAGTTTCTGGCAGATAAACAAGGCGTCTTTGACACGCTCGATGCGGGTTATGAAGATGACCTCATCATGGCTAAAAACTCAAAAATCATGGACCGTTGTGACGCAGGCCTTGTCATAGGCCTTGAAGATGATGCGGCCTCTCGCCGTATCTCTGGCGTTTTTGGCAATCAACTCGCGCAGGACAATCCCAAACGAGCTCATGCCATATTAACCGCGCAAAAAGGCGGCTATCTCGTCTCTATCCGAGCGCCGTTATCCAAACGCTCCGGGGCTGATACGCTGGCTCTGAAATTTGAAACAGGCGGCGGGCGCGCGGCGGCGGCGGGTATAAATCATCTGCCAATGGGCGAGTTAGACAGATTTATTGAGGCCTTTCGCGCGGGTTTTTAATTCGCTATAGTTTCCGAAACCAAGGGAACCGTTATGACTATGAATGAACACATGATGGCCTCGCCGACTTGGCTTTTGATCTGGCTCGGCATTATGGGCGTGACTGTGATGCTGGCTATCCCCTTTGCGATTAAAGATTGGCGCGCGCGTTGGGCCATCATAGCCATGATAGGCAATGTTATCGTGATGAGCGCACTCTTTGAAAAGTTTGGCTTTACGCGGATTTTGGGGCTGGCACATATTATCTTCTGGACGCCTCTGTTGGCTTATTTGTGGAAGAAGAGGAAAACCTATCCCGAGCGCATTTGGACAAATCGTTGGGTGCGTTTGGCGATGATTGTTATTTTGATCTCTCTGCTCTTTGATTATACCGATGTTATCCGCTGGCTCTTGGGCGAGCGCGGCGTTGTTAGTTATAGCTGATGCCCAGCGAGAAGGTCGAGTTTAAGGGCGCATTTGGGGATACGCTTTCGGCCAAGCTCGATTGGCCCGAGGAGGGCTTGCGAAGCTGGGTGCTTTTTGCCCATGGCTTCTCAATTGGTAAAGATCTCAAACCCATCCGAACAATCTCAAAATCGCTTGTTGATGACGGTTACGGCATGATGCGCTTTGATTTTACCGGACTCGGCGAATCCGGCGGGGATTTTTCAGATACGAATTTTTCGTCTAATTGCGAGGATATTCGTAATGCTGCCGGTTACTTACGCGATAATCATAAAGCGCCCTGCGTCATGATTGGGCATAGTTTTGGCGGCACGGCGACGCTGAAAGTCGCGGACGAAATTCCCGAATGTAAAGCTGTGGCCACCATTGGCTCGCCTTGTGATACCACCCATATCGTCCACCAATTCGCTGATAAACTTGAAGAGATTGAAGAATCCGGGGAGGCTAAAGTTCTGCTCGGCGGACGGCCTTTTATCATTAAAGAGCAATTTTTGGAAGATATCGGCAATCAGGATATCGCCGCCGAAATCGCTGATTTGAATCGCGCCTTGATGATCTTCCATTCGCCGCAGGATAGAGTCGTGAGCATCGATAATGCCGCCCATATTTACAGCAAGGCCAAACACCCCAAAAGTTTTGTTAGCCTAGACGGGGCAGATCATCTCCTCCTGAAAAACGCTGCAGACGCAGAATATGTCGCCCACGTACTCGCGGCTTGGGCGCATCGTTATATTTAGAGGTTTTCCGAATGCCAGCGTAGATGGTCATCTATAAAGCTGGCGATGAAATAATAGCTGTGATCGTATCCATCTTGCAGTCGCAGTGTTAGTTTTTGTCCCATTTTTTGACAGGCGACATCGAATAGATCGGGCCGTAAATGTTCTTTCAAAAATTCATCACCCGTGCCTTGGTCGATCAAAATATGGGCTTCTGAGGGTTGTTTCATTACAAGCTCTGTTGCGTCGTACCGGGCCCAGCTCTTTGTGGTGTCGCCGAGATAGCCCTCGAAAGCCTTCTGTCCCCAAGGGACTTGGCTTGGCGCGACAATGGGCGAGAAGGCTGAGCATGTCTTAAATAAGGTCGGGTTTTTCAGATGGAGCGTCAGCGCTCCATGTCCGCCCATAGAATGGCCAAATATACCGAGGCGCTGCATATCCACGGGTAAGTTTTCCTTGATCCAGAACGGGAGTTCGTCGCGAATATAGGTTTCCATGGAATAGTTTTCCATCCATGGCATGAGTGTCGCGTCGAGGTAAAACCCGGCCCCTTTACCAAAATCATAGCGGTCTTCAGTATCGGGAACATGATCGCCGCGCGGGGAGGTATCCGGGGCGATGATGATAAGGCCAAGTTCTGCTGCGAGTTTCTGTGCGCCTGCTTTGGTGATAAAGTTCTGCTCTGTACAGGTTAGGCCCGACAGCCAAATTACTGCGGGGCAGGGCCCGTCAGCCGCTTGCGGCGGGGTATAAACCGCCACCCGCATATCGCAGTCACAGGCATCGGAACGGTGTTCATAAACGGCCTGTGTGCCGCCATGGATTTTTGTGCTGGAAATAGGCGTCATAAGAAACTCTTGTCTATTTTGTCCAAAATGGAGTTTTATATACATTATGGCCTGAAAATTACGATTACACAATTGTTACAAAGTGTATCAACACGTGAAATTTTGATAAGTTTTCCTGTGTTAGGCTTCTCTTTACATATTTGGGAAATTCCCTAATAAGACGGTTTATTGACAGAGCGCTTTATTCTGAAGACTATTCGCTTCCAGAATTCATAACGCGCTCGTTAGAGGCGGGAAGCATAATAATGAACCACCCAACGCTAACTGCGCGCGGCCAAGCTATCATACATGCTGATTTTCCGACTCTCTGTGATGGGCTGGATTATGCTGCGACATGCGACACTGGGCTGAATTACTTTTCGGGTAAAGCCGAGCTTATAACGGCTCTGACCTATGCCGAATTACGCGAAAAGGCGATAACCCTTGCTAAGCGCTTGGTCGGGTTTGCGCCAAAAAATGCCCGCATCGGGATTGCCGCCGTTTCGACGCCCGAATTTGCCATTATTTTCTTTGCTTGCCAATATGCCGGACTTGTTGCGGCGCCGTTGCCATTGCCGGTTACTTTAGGGGGCCGGTCTTCTTACGAGCGTCAGTTAGAGCGTATGGCCGATACGGGTGACTTTCATGCTTTGTTTTGCCCCGCTTCGATGGAGCCGATCATGAGTTCAGCGCTTAATGATCATGCTATGTCAGTTCTCACCTTTGAAGAACTCGACGTGCTACCTATGGGCAAAAACATCCGACCTTTTGGCCCGGATGATTTGTGTTATATCCAATATTCTTCTGGTAGTTCCAGCTCGCCGAAAGGCATTATCGGCACGCAAGCTTCTGTCTGCGCGAATTGTTACGGCATTTCCAAATATGGTCTTATAATCGGCCCGGAAGACCGCGGAACATCATGGTTGCCGCTCTATCATGATATGGGCTTGATCGGATGTCTGATTGTGCCGGTTATGGCGCAAATGTCGATTGATTATATTGATCCGCAGGATTTTACCCGACGACCCATTACATGGCTGCAACTCATCTCGGATCATGGCGGGACATTGTCCTATAGTCCGACTTTTGGTTACGAGCTTTGTGTAAGGCGGTGGCGCGCTGATCGCGACCTCGACCTTTCCAAATGGCGGGCTGCGGGCATTGGCGGCGATATGGTGCGCCCCGAACCTTTGACAGAATTTCAAGAGTTGTTTGGCCCGATGGGTTTTGCCGATGGCGCCTTTATGCCAAGCTACGGCTTAGCCGAAACGACATTGGGGGCGACATTTGCGCCAGCCGGACAGGGGCTGCTTAAACACACAATTGATATGGAACGTTATGAGCGGACAAATGAAGCTATTGATGCTTCGGATATTACGCCCGAAGAGAACCGGCGTAGCTTTGTCGCCTGCGGTAAAGTTTTGCCAGATCACACGATCGAAATCCGTGATTTTGAAGGCCATGTTCTCGGGGAAAGAAAAGTGGGGCGGATTTTCTTAAAAGGCCCGAGTGTTTCGCCCGGTTATTTTCGTAATTCGCAAGCCACAGAGGCCGCTTTTTCCAAAGATGGCTGGCTGGATACAGGAGATCTCGGCTATTGGCTCGATGACCAGATTGTTGTGACTGGGCGCTTTAAAGATTTGATTTTGTGGCATGGCCGCAATATTTGGCCGCAGGATATTGAATGGGCCGCACAAGCGGCTGCGCCGCATCGCTGTGGACGCGCTTGTTCATTTGCGATGGGCGGGGCGGGCGACGAGAAAGAAATCATGTTGCTGATCGAATGCCGGACGCGCGATACGAAATTGCTCGACGAAATTTACAAAGCCGTTACGGCCGCCATTCGCCTCGAAGTTGGCGTGCCGGTCAAGCTGCAACTTGTGCCGCGCGGCACAATGATCATTACCTCATCAGGTAAATTATCGCGCGCCCGTGTGAAGGATAAATATCTGCAAGGCGCGGTTGTTGACCTGCAAGATACGGCGCCGCTTAAAACCGTTTCAAGCGAGACTGGCTAACCTCCCATCATGTCTTCCAAGGGCCTCATAGCCATTACGGGCGGGACAGGGTTTGTCGGTCTCCATGTGATAACGGCGCTGTTGGAGGCGGGATATCACGTGCGGGCCCTGGCACGAACACCGGCTAAACTCGCCGAGATTACTCACCATAATTTGGATGTTTTCAAAGGCTCTCTCGGGAGCGCGGATGCAGAATTTACCGTTGGCGCAGATGTCGTTCTCCATATGGCAGGACTTATCAAAGCGCGAAGGTTGGTAGATTTTCTCGCGGTTAATGAACAGGCCGCAGGCCGTTTGGCACACGCGGCGCAGGCAGCCGGAGTAGGACGTTTTGTGCTGCTATCGTCTCAAACGGCAAATCATCCTGAACTCTCGGACTATGCCGCGTCCAAATATGCGGGCGAGCAGGCGGTTAAAGCCGCCTATACAGGCCCGCTTGCGATTATTCGCGCGCCCGCCGTTATTGGCCCCGGCGACGAGGCCACCAAGCCGTTTTTTGCCTTTATTCAAAAAGGCAGGCTTCCTTGTGCGGGCGGAAAAAACTGGCGCAAACGAAAAATGGCGATGGTATTTGTTAGTGATTTAGCACGAGATATCGCCGCGCGGGCGATAGCCGGGGATTATGACCGGCAGACTGTCACGCCTTGCACAATAGCGGATTTGACATGGCCGGGTTTTGCCGCAGACTGCTCCAAAGCCGTGGGCTATCCTGTCAAAGCTGTTCCCATCCCGCTTGTTGTCATTTATCCCATTGCTGCGCTGACCAGCTTGACCTCGCGGTTATTTGGGATAGGGCACTTGACCCTAGGAAAACTACGCGAGTTCCTTTATGAGGACTGGCAAAGCGAAGACGTGATTCAAAACGCGACACCATTTACAGAGGCTCTGCGGATTACCGCTGCCTCATATGAGATAAAATAATATGACAAGCCCTACCCACGAAGCGATTTTTGACAAGGTGTGCGAGCTGCTTAAGCCCTATAATCCGCAAAACCGCCCGATCATTAAGAGTAGCGGGATTATGTCCGATCTTGAAGTTGATTCGGTTGCGGTATTTGATCTCGTGATGGGCCTTGAAGATCATTATGATATCTCTATCCCGATGGAGATGGTCTCTGATATCAAAACCGTTGGCGAGCTTGTCAATGCCTGTAAAGAACTGACATCGGAGTAAATTCTATGTCCCTTTTTGATAAATATGCCCCCCTACAAGCGCGCGTCGATGTGATGATGAAGATCGGACAGGACGCGTTGGGCGTTCAATTTGATGATATTATGTCGGCGACGCGCGGGCGTATAGGCAACCGCGAAATCCTGCTGGCCGGGACGAATAATTACCTTGGCTTGACCTTTGATGAGGACTGTATGGCGGCGGCTAAAACGGCGATTGACCGGCACGGTACCGGCACAACGGGGAGCCGCGTGGCCAATGGCAGCTACGCTGAACATGTCGATCTTGAAAAAGCGCTCGCCGATCACCTTGGCATGCCTAGCTGTATCGTTTTCACAACGGGGTATCAGACTAACCTTGCTGCAATTGCAGGGCTTGCAGGCGATAAAGACATCATCTTTATGGACGCTGATGCCCATGCCTGTATCATTGACGGTACGCGCCTAACGGGGGCCTCGACGATCCGTTTTCGCCATAATAATCCTGAGGACCTTGATAAACGCCTGCGCCGCCACGGCGAGATTAAGGGCGGTCATGCTTTGGTTGTGATTGAGGGTCTTTATTCCATGTTTGGCGATGTTGCGCCGATTGATGAATTTATCGAAGTCACCCATAATCATGGCGGCTATCTCTATATTGACGAGGCGCATAGTTACGGCGTCTTTGGCGAAACAGGTTGCGGCCTCGCCGAAGAACAAGGCGTGCTGGATAAGGTTGACTTTATCTCCGGCACATTTTCAAAAAGCCTTGCCTCAGTCGGCGGGTTCTGCGCGTCGCGTCATCCGGAATTTGAAATCCTGCGCAAGGTTATGCGCCCTTATATGTTTACGGCCTCAGCCACGCCGGCCAATATCATGGCCGCGCGCGCCGCAGTCGATAAGGTCAAAGCCGGCGCACATCTGCGAGAAAATTTGAAAGCGCGTTCCGAGCAGCTACATAAGGGCCTTTCCGAGATGCAATATGATCTCTGTGCAGATCCAAGCCCGGTCATTGCCGTGCGCCGCCCTAATGAAGCCGTTGCCGCGATGGAATGGAATCGACTGATGGAATGCGGTGTTTATGTCAATCTCGCCGTCCCGCCCGGCACGCCGCAATCCTCCTCGCTATTGCGCATAAGCCTCTCGGCCGCGCACACTGAAGAGGATATCAATATCATCTTGAAAGCATTCAATGATTTGAAAGACAATCAAGGCGCCTTAATGGAGCAAATGGTAAAAGCCATAGCGGCGGAATAGCATAACAGCTATCCAAGGGCAGAATTGCCTTGTTATCTTTGCGCCAAACCCCCATTTTACGCCTATGACTGTTCTGATTGACACTGCGAAAAAAACCCGCCCCGAAAAACGTCTGCGCCACCCTGAAAAGGCCAATCGGCCTGATACTGAGGTGCTGCGTAAGCCAAGCTGGATTCGTGTCAAAGCGCCGACCTCTAAAGGCTATGCGGCGACGCGCAAGATCGTCAAAGACAAGGGCCTAGTGACAGTTTGCGAGGAGGCAGCGTGTCCGAATATTGGCGAGTGCTGGGAAAAATCCCACGCCACTTTCATGATTCTTGGCGAGATTTGTACGCGGGCTTGTGCCTTTTGTAATATCAGTACGGGACTTCCGCAGGGTGTCGATGCTTATGAGCCCACCAAGATAGCGCAGGCCGTCAATGAGATGGGCTTGAAACATGTTGTTATTACCTCTGTAGACCGTGACGACCTTGCCGATGGCGGGGCGCAGCATTTTGTTGATGTCATTGACGCGATACGCGGGGCCGCGCCCAAAACCACGATTGAAATTCTGACCCCGGATTTTTTGCGTAAAGACGGGGCGGCGGAAACCGTCATTGATGCGCGGCCTGATGTGTTCAACCATAATCTGGAGACTGTGCCGAGACTTTACCTCAAAATTCGTCCGGGTGCGCGCTATTTCCATTCTCTGCGCCTGCTCGAAAAAGTCAAACAACGCGATCCATCCCAATTCACCAAATCCGGCCTTATGGTCGGCCTTGGCGAGACCAAGCCAGAGGTGATGCAGGTCATGGACGATATGCGCTCAGCCGGCATCGATTTTCTCACCATTGGCCAATATTTACAGCCGACGCGCAAACATGTCGCCGTCGACCGTTTCGTCACGCCCGAAGAATTCAAGGCTTACGAAACCATCGCCAAAGCCAAAGGCTTCTTGCTCGTTTCGGCCAGTCCGCTTACGCGCTCATCCTACCATGCAGACAGTGATTTTACCAAATTACAAACCGCACGTAAGGCCTTGCATTCATAATGCCGTCGACAAGTTTTACCCGCCACATTTGTCATGACCCTGACGAGCTTCTGGAGATGGTTGCCAATGTCGAGGATTATCCGAAATTCATTAATTTAATCTCGGCCCTTCGGATAACCAAACAACTCAGCGAGACGGACTTTGAAGCCGAAGCTGTGGTCGCCTATAAAATGATCCGCGAGCGGTTTAAGTCGCTGATCCACATTGACCGTGAAAACCGCTTTATCCGCGTTACCAAAGCGCAAAAAGGCGGGGCCGTGAAAACGCTGGAGAATAGCTGGAAATTTCACGCGCTGGAGGACGGCTCAACTTTGGTGGAATTTTACGTGGAAGTCAGCCTGAAAGCCTTCCCGCTGAATATACTGATAAGAGAAAAAATGGACCGTGCGAGTGAAGTCATTATGAATGCTTTTGTGGCTAGAGCCGCGCGGGTGTGTAAGCCGGTGAAGAGCGAAGATATTGATTTGACGGCGGAGGCTAAGCGTTTGGGACTGACGGTTTAAATCAGCGCCATCGTCATCCCGTATCAACTCAGTCTTTGTTCCCCGCCTTGAGCGGGGACCTCCCGCAATTTGGCACTCAATAACGTGGAGACCCCCGCTCAAGGCGGGGGACACGCGAGTGAAGAGTGCTGGGTGACAGGTGTTATTGATTCAGACTTTTGTTCAAAGCTTTCAGCGCCTCATAACAGGCCCTATCCCGCACTTTATTGCGGCCAATATCGCCGAACCTGTGTAATTCCGCTGTGGCTTCGATGTTATCGCCCTCGCGCCAAGCAATCCCAATCCAGACCGTGCCGATGGGTTTGTCTTTCGTGCCTCCGCCCGGGCCGGCTATGCCGGTTACAGAGACAGCAATATCGACATTTAAAGCTTCGATAGCGCCCTTGGCCATTGTTCGCGCAACATGGCGGCTGACCGCGCCATATTTATGGATCATACCCGGAGGCACTTTGAGGAATTTGTTTTTTGCGGCATTATCATAGGCGATGATGCCGCCTTTAAACGGCGTTGAAGAGCCGGGGATGGATGTAATCGCCGCGCCTATAAGACCGCCTGTGCAGCTTTCCGCTGTGGCGATGGTGAGTTTCTTTTTCGTTGCGAGCTCAACGATATTTCTGGCTTCTGCAAAAATATCTTTTAGCGTTGGATGGGTCATGCGGGCAACTTTATCGTGGCTATGGCCTGCGCGGCGAGGCCTTCTTCGCGGCCTGTAAAGCCGAGCTTTTCTGTCGTTGTGGCTTTGACGCTCACGCGGGTCAGGGGCAGAGCGCAAAGCTCAGCTATCCGCGCCCGCATTGCTTCGCGGTGGGGCTTGATTTTAGGCTTTTCGCAAATGAGCGTGATATCAACATGTTGAAGCAAGCCGCCGCGCTCCACGACTTTTTCTAAGGCGTAAAGCAGAAATTTATTGGAACTGGAGTCTTCCCATTGTGGGTCGTCGGGCGGAAAATGATCGCCTATATCGCCGTGAGCGATGGCCCCTAATATGGCATCAGTCAGAGCATGAAGCCCTGCATCGGCGTCGGAATGTCCGAGCAATGTGTAGCCGCACTCTATCGGAACGCCGCAGAGCCAGAGCACATCGCCCTCGGCGAAACGGTGAACATCAAAGCCCGACCCTGTCGCGATATATGTCTCTGTGTTTAGCATCGCCTCAGCTTTGGCAAAATCTTCAGGATAAGTCACTTTGAAATTATTGGGATCGCCCTTGGTGAAAGCGATGGTCAACCCTGCCGCTTTGGCAACCTCGATGTCATCAGCAAAGCTGGCATCACCGGGCAAGGCAGAAAAGGCTTTCCATATTTCGCCGAAATGGAATCCTTGCGGGGTTTGCACGCGGCGGAGCTGCTCGCGGTCAACACTTTCTCCCGTCAGAGATTTCAAAGCATCGGCAATTGGCAGGCAGGGAACTGCGGCAGGGGAGTCGGCGAGTGCTTCAATCACGCCGTCGATCACATCGCGCGATATAAAAGGCCGTGCGCCGTCATGGATAAGGACGTAATCAGGCGGGTTGTCGGTGAGGGCGGCTAGCCCAGCTTTGACCGATGCTGTTCGTGTTGCCCCGCCTGTGACAGTGCGGACATTGTCAAAACTTTCGATCATCTTCGCAATGTGCGGGTCGTTTTCGGCGACAACAATGATAGTTTCTGCTATGAGCGGTTCGGCAAGAGTAGCTTCAAGCGTCCGCAACAGGACAGGTATGCCGCCAATATCGCGATATTGTTTGGGCAAATCGCCGCCTATTCGGGCGCCTTTGCCCGCTGCGACCAAAATTTGTGCAATTCGTATCAATTCGGGCCTTTCATAAGCGATGAAATATTGTGCAAAGCGGAAATTCGCTCTATGAACACCAACATGAACGTAATGCCCAAAATCGGCAAGCTGGAATTAAGCTCACGCGTATTAGTCGCGCCTATGTCAGGTATCACCGACCTGCCGTTTCGCCGTGTCTTGCAGCAATTCAGGCCGGGCCTTGTGGTCTCCGAAATGGTGGCCAGCGAGTTTCTGGCCAGAGGCAAGGCCGATATTGTCGCCAAAGCGGCGGGCGGCGGCGAGATTGAGCCGCTTGTCATTCAGCTTGTCGGGCGCGAGGCCGAGTGGATGGCAAAGGGCGCGAAACTCTCGCAAGAGGCGGGCGCGGCGATAGTTGATATCAATATGGGTTGCCCGGCGCGCAAAGTCACATCGGGCCTGTCAGGCTCGGCATTGATGCGCGATCTGGATCATGCTTTGGAATTGATAGAGGCCACGATTGGCGCGGTCACTGTGCCGGTTACGTTAAAAATACGCTTGGGCTGGGATATGGACTGCCTGAACGCGCCCGAACTTGCGCAGCGCGCCGAAGCGGCCGGTATTCAAATGCTTGTCGTTCATGGCCGCACGCGCAATCAATTCTACACAGGCCAGGCCGATTGGGCGGCTGTGAGGCCCGTGAAAGACGCGGTTAACATTCCTGTCTTCGTCAATGGCGATATTAACAGCGCCAAAGATGCACGGATAGCCATGAAACAATCCGGCGCAGACGGCGTTATGGTCGGGCGGTGCCTTGTTGGCGCGCCGTGGAAATTGCGCGATATCATCGCCGCTGTGGACGGCCTGCCTACGCCGCTACCGCTCAGCCCCAGCGAGAAAGGCCGTATTGCCATTACTCATTATCGCGGCCTGATTGAGTTTTACGGCGAGGGCAAAGCTATCCGCCTCGCGCGCAAGCACCTTGCCGGTTATGTTGAAGATTTGAAACTGGCGAACGAAGCCGAAATTCGCTCTAAGCTTTACCGCTTATTGGACCCGGAAGAGGTCGTTCGGATTTTGGCCGAAATATATGAAGTTGATATGGCGGAGATCGCCGCGTGAGCCCTTTGGAACATAATCTTGGAGCTTTGGCGGATGACTGGCCCTTTCCAATTTTCCTGCTTAGCAGAGATGATGCCGCAGTTCTTTGGGCAAATCAGAGCGCTCAGGAATGGCTCGGGCAGTCTCTGCGAGGCCTGCATTTGAAGACATTGGCGGCTAGTCTCGAAACCGATATATCGACATCGGATATCTTCGCGCGCTGCAAAGCTGCGGGCGCGCCTATGTCTCTGCGCGGCTGTATTTTAAAACGCGAGGGCCGTGAGGAACAAAGGTGCCACCTAACGGCTTTCCCGACCGAGGGCGGTATCGGATTGGGCGTTCAAATCATCGGGGCTAATCCGCATGAGACCAAAGTCGGCGGCCAGCTTGTCTCGGGCATGGGGCGGATGATCGCGCATGAGCTTAAGAACCCGCTGGCCGGCATCAAAGGCGCCGCGCAATTGCTGCGAGACGATGTTGCGACGGAAGAAGGGCTAACCCTGATTGATTTAATTAGTTCCGAGATTGACCGCATTCGCCGCCTTGCAGACCGGATGGAAGTTTTGGGCGATCAAGACCCTGCCAATGCGGAGACGGTCAATATCCACGAAATTCTGCGCCGGGCTCGCCGTATTATCCAATCCGCCAATCCTAATCTGGTGTTTACAGAAAATTATGATCCTTCACTTCCTCACGCGTTGGGAGATTCGGATAGCTTGATGCAGGCCGTGCTAAACCTCATCAAGAATGCATCTGAAGCTATTGAAAATACAGGGAAACTTGGAGAAATAAAGCTGGAAACAGCTTTTCGGAGTGGTGTCAAACGCCGTGCTAAAGACGAGAATGATAAGGCACAATATCTGCCGATTGAAATCCGGATTATTGATAACGGCCCGGGTATTCCGGATGATATGCGCGATCAGCTTTTCCAGCCCTTTGTTACCAGTAAACATGGCGGGCAAGGTCTTGGTCTTGCGCTTGTTTCAAAAGTGGCCTCGGCCCATGGCGGCATTGTCGAGCTTCGTTCTCGCCCCGGATATACGAAATTTTCACTCCTCCTTCCCGTACCTAATGGAGATACGATATGAAATATGAAGTCCTGCTGGCTGATGATGATGATAGTGTGCGTTTAGTGCTGAGCAAGGCGCTAACCCGCGCGGGCCATAGTGTCAAAGCCACAGATAACGCCGAGACATTGCTGAAATGGGCGCAGGCCGGGCAGGGCGATATTATATTGACTGACGTCATGATGGGCGGGCGCGAGGTTTTTGACACCCTTCCAGACATTGCCGAGGCACGGCCCAATATGCCGATTATCATTATCAGCGCCAATAATACTGTAAATACAGCGCTAAAATCCGGTGAGCATAAAGTCTTTGAATATGTGCCCAAGCCTTTTGATTTGGAGGATGTAACCCAAGCAGTCTCGCGCGCAGGGCTTTCCGTCAATCCGCGCCGTAGCAAGGTTAATGCCGAGCTTGGCAAATTGCCGATGATTGGACGCAGCGCGGCCATGCAGCCTGTTTACCGCGCCGTATCGCGGTTTGCGTCGGGCGACCTTCCCGTGCTTATTCAAGGCGCTGTCGGGACAGGTAAAGACCTTGTCGCGCGTTTGCTGCATGAAGGCGGGCCGCGTAAAAACCGCCCTTTCTTTCGCGATACCGATTTCGAAAATACGTCACTGACCCTGCAAAAGGTCAATGGTGGGGATATCTATATTGATGAAATCGCCGAACTTTCGTTTAGACAGCAAGAGCGCCTCCTTGTCGTGATGACGGAGGCTGAAAACATCCCGGCCGTTGACCGTCCCCGCGTGATTTCGGCGACACGTAAAGATCTACGTCAATTAGCGAATGAAGGCCGTTTCCGTGATGATCTGTTGTTTCGTATAAATGTTGCTGAAATCCGTATTCCGCCGCTCTCTGAACGTGATAAAGACACATATGAACTGGCGGAAAATTTCCTATCGCGCACCTCGCCAGATAATAGCCGCCGCTTTGAAAGCGAAGCCTTGGATATACTCCACCGTCATGGTTGGGCAGGGAATGTGCGCGAGCTTGAAAACCTTGTTCGCCGCCTCGCCGTGCTTTATTCCGATGACGTCATTACGGCGGATATGGTCTTGCAAGAATTTTCCAAGGATATTCCGCCGGAGACAACGGGCGGGCATGCAGAGAAGCTCGAAACGCAATTGAAAGACGCCTGCCGCCGTCTTTTTAATGATGATATCGGGAGCGGTGAAGAATCCTCTTATCAAACAGCTTTAGCCTGGGTTGAACGGCCTTTAATTATTGAAGCGCTTCGCCTGACGGGCGGCAACCGTGCCAAAGCTGCCGATAGGCTGGGGATTCACCGCAATACCCTTCGTACAAGGCTAAAGGTACTGGATATCAACTGACATAGTGATCGCTACATTGCTCTCGAATGTCAAAGGCTCTAGCCTGTAGCTTATGGCCAATTCCGAATCTATAAAGCCTTTGCATAAGAGGGCAAAGCCCGCACAGCACGGGCCGGACTTGATTGCGGATTTTGTTTCGCGCTTGCCGCATAAGCCGGGCGTTTATCGGATGATCGACGATCACGGCGCTTTGCTTTATGTCGGCAAGGCCAAGAACCTGAAAAAACGCGTTACCGCCTATACTAAATATGCCCGCCATACGGTGCGCATCCAGCGCATGATCCGCGCGACCCATGATATGGAATTTGTGATATGCGGCTCCGAGACCGAGGCTTTGCTGCTCGAAGCCAGCCTGATTAAACGGCTTAAACCGCGCTATAATATCCTACTGCGCGACGATAAGAGCTTTCCCTATATCCTTGTGCGCAAGACCCATCCGGCGGCGCAGATCACAAAACATCGCGGCGCGCGTAATATTAAAGGCGATTATTACGGCCCCTTTGCCAGTGCGGGCGCTGTTAACCGCACGCTGGATACGTTGCAGCGCGCTTTCCGCCTGCGCAATTGCTCGGACAGCATATATGAGGCCCGGACGCGGCCTTGTATGCTGCACCAGATCAAGCGCTGCTCCGCCCCTTGCACGGGCGTGATAGAGCTTGAGGAGTATAATAAACTGATCGGGGACGCGCAGGATTTCCTGACGGGGAAATCGGGTGCGCTGCGTCAGCGCTTGCAAAAATCAATGGCGGAAGAGTCTGAAGCTTTGAATTTTGAAAAAGCGGCAGAATATCGCGACCGCCTGCAAGCTATGGCCAAGGTCAGTTCGGCGGATGGCGGAGTTAACCCGGAGACCTTTAAAGACGGCGATATGATCGGTATTTACACCGAAGGCGGGCAGTCTTGTGTGCAGGTGTTCTTTTTTCGCGGCGGCCAGAATTGGGGCAATCATTGCTATTTCCCAAGACATACTAAGGACGAAGATGCGCCGCAGGTTCTGGATGCTTTCATCGCGCAATTCTATCTCGGCAAACCCGTCCCGAAACAGATATTTGTTAGCGAATCGCTCCCTAATCGGGCGCTTATTGAAACGGCTCTTTCCGAACGGGCGGATCGCACTGTAAAAATTTCAAAACCCGCGCGCGGCGAAAAAAAGATGTTGATTGACCGCACCGTGAAAAACGCGGCTGAGGCGCTGGCGCGAAAATTGGCCGAAACCGCCTCGCAGCAAAAATTACTCGCGCAGCTTCAGGATATTTTTGGTTTGGACGAGCGGCCCCAGCGCATTGAAGTTTATGATAATAGCCATATTCAAGGTACTAACGCGGTTGGCGCTTTCATCGTGGCGGGGCCGGAGGGCTTTATCCGCAAGGAATACCGGACTTTCAATATCAAAGATTTGGAGACCGAGCCGGGCGATGATTACGCTATGATGCGCGAGGTTTTCCGGCGGCGTTTCACGCGGCTGATGAAGGACGATACGCTGGAATGGCCTGATATCGTGTTGATTGACGGCGGCAAAGGGCAATTGTCGTCAGTGGTCGAAGCTTTGGACGAAATAGGCGCAACCGAGAAAACGACTTTGGTCGCCATTGCCAAAGGCCCCGACCGTAATGCCGGGCGCGAGACTTTCTTTATGCCGGGACGGGCCTCATTTACCTTGCCGCCGAAAACAGCCGCGCTCTATTATCTACAGCGCCTGCGCGATGAGGCTCATAGGTTTGCCATTGGAACGCACCGTGCTAAACGTAAAAAACAGATGATAACCAGCCCGCTTGATGGTATTACGGGGATAGGGCCAAGCCGGAAGAAAGCTTTGCTTGCGCATTTCGGGTCTGGTAAAGCAGTAAAAAACGCATCTGCCGCCGATTTGGCATTAGTAGAGGGGGTCAGCGAAAAGCTGGCAAAACAGATATATGACTACTTCAACGAATAAAGCGTCCATGAATAAGACTGGCGAGACCGAAAGTACAACAGTGACCGGCGGCGCGGTTGCCGATGCGCTCACTTTTGTCCGGCTCGCGCTCACGCCGATCATTATGTTTGTGATTATCAAGGGGTGGCCCGGTTTGGATATGGCCGTGCTCGCCTCTGTGCTCTTTGTCATTGCCGCCGCGACGGATGTCTTTGATGATTATTTTGGCGGCACAGAAAACGCTCCGCACCGGAAATTTGGCTGGTTTGACGATATCGCTGATATTGTCCTCGTTATAGGCACACTCGCTGCCATGCTTTATGTCACCTATAACAGCGGCGTTCTGGCTTGGACATTTGCCGTGCCAGCCGGCGTGATTATACTGCGCGAGATCATTGTTGGCCTCGCCAAAGGTTACGAGATGACCAAATCGGGATGGCCGGAAACCAAATTTGGCTCCATCAAAAATGGCCTCGTCATGCTAGCCACTTGTACATTGCTCGCTACGCCGTGGATTACAAATTGGGTAGAGGCTTTCATGGCGTCTCGCAAAGGCGCGATGGAAGTCTATAATTCGGCTTCGCCGCATATTTGGATGATCGGCGAAGGCATATTGTGGTTTGCCGCGCTCGTCTCATTAGTGACGGGCTTTATGCTGCTGACAACAAAGGCAGGTGCTGCGAATGACGGATAATGAAGCCGCGCGGCACCCCGGATGGTGGGTGCCTAATGCGCTAACTGTCTCGCGTATTCTCTCGATCCCTCTTATTATTATTGGAATCCTTGGACTCGCAAATGGTACGGGCGGCTTCTTGGCCAAAGCTTGGGTGCTTGGCGGCTTGTTCATTCTTGCCGCGTTTACGGATTTCCTCGACGGTTTCCTCGCAAGGCGCTGGAACCTCGTCACAGGTTTTGGCCGTATGATTGACCCTATAGCGGATAAATTATTGGTTGCGGGGTGCCTCATTGCCTTTTGCATTGCGACTCAAGGGGTGTGGATGTTTCTTGTTCCGGCCTTGGCCATTATCGCCCGCGATATCCTCGTTTCGGGCGCCCGCGAACATGCCGCGCTTGAAAATGTTGTTATGCCGCCGACAAAGCTGGCGAAATGGAAGACGGCCTGTGAAATGCTGGCCATAGCGGCCCTGATATTGTGGGCAATTTGGCGGAGTTATCTACCGATTGACACAGCAATTTTTGCAACGGCAAATACCATAAAGATAATTGGCTTAGCCTTGTTATGGCTGGCGGCTATTTTATCCGTCTATACTGGCAGTCTTTATTTTAAAGCCGCTATTAAAGCGTAATTTTTCCCCGCACCAGATCATCATAATCAGTGACTAGGGTCTGGCAGATATCGCCGGGCGTATAGTGATTGTCGGCAATTTCGCGTACAGGCGTGACCTCGGCGGCGGTGCCAACCACAAAACATTCGGTAAAATGCGCCATTTCAGATGGATAGATATCGCGTTTATAAACTTTTAGTCCGCGCTTTTCTGCCAGTTTAACCACCGTATCATGGGTAATGCCTTCCAGCAGGCAGTCATTGGTCGGCGTATGGAGTTCGCCGTCCCGGATAAAGAAAATATGCGCGCCCGTACATTCAGCGATGCGGCCCTTATAGTCGTACATAAGCGCGTCATCATAGCCTTTGGCCGCGGCAGCGTCTTTGGACAATGTGCAAATCATATAAAGCCCTGCGCCTTTGGACTTACAAGGGATAGTATCGGGGGCGGGACGTTTCCAATCGGCAATACACATGCGGATGCCTTTCATCTTATCGGGAAAATAACTGCCCCAATGCCAGCAGGCTATGGCGAGATGGATTTGGTTGTTTTTGGAGGCCACGCCCATCATTTCTGAGCCGCGCCAAGCTACGGGGCGCATATAGGCATCTTTCATGCCGGATTTAGCGAGGGTCTCTTTGCAGGCGGCATTGATTTGATCTGCCGTATAAGGGATTTCGTAGCCCATCAGTTTTGCCGAATTGAGTAAACGGTTGGTATGATCTTCGAGGCGGAAAACCTTACCTTCATAAGCGCGGTTGCCTTCAAATACGGCGGAGCCATAATGCAGTGAATGGGTTAAAATATGGACATTGGATTCGCGCCAATCGACGAATTCGCCGTCCATCCAGATTTGGCCATCGCGGTCATGATAGGCTTTTTCGGTCATGTCATGCTGCCTTTATAATCTGCTGACTTGCAGAGTTTTGAATTTCGCGGCATTCTCGACAGGCAAACGGGTATGTCAACTAAAACTAGGCCCATAAGGATACAATATTTTGAGCACTGAATCTGATAGTCTGGAACGCCGCGACACCCATATTCTGGTTGTAGATGATGATAACCGTATTCGAATGCTGCTGAAGCGCTACCTGAGCAAAGCGGGGTTTCGGGTCTCGGCAGCCAGAGACGCCGAGGAAGCCCGGCGCAAGATGGACGGGCTTGCCTTTGATCTGTTGATATTAGACGTCATGATGCCGGGCGAAGACGGCTTTGCCCTGACGCGCTCTTTGCGCCAACATAATGATGTGCCGATTATCTTGCTGACGGCCAAGGGCGAAGCGGCGGATAGAATTGAGGGGCTGAAAACAGGGGCGGATGATTATTTGCCAAAACCGTTTGAGCCTGAAGAATTGGTGTTGCGGATTGAAGCGATTTTCCGCAGGTTGAGCGCGACGGCCCCAAGTTCTGTGATTGAATTCGGGCCATATCGTTATGATCTAAACCGCTTAATTCTAACCAAAAATGGCGAACGCGTCAGGCTAACGACAGGGGAGGAAGCCTTGATGACGCTTTTGGCGCGCCGCGCGGGCGGCACGGTCAGCCGCTATGCGCTGTCAGAACGTATCAGCGCCCAATCCGAACGCGCCGTGGATGTGCAAATCACGCGCCTTCGCCGCAAGATCGAAGATAACCCCGCCGAACCGGATTATCTGATGACCGTAAGAGGGCAAGGTTATCGCCTGCTGGCCGAAGGCGTCTGATGCCTTTTAAAAAATACCTCCCAAAAAGCCTGTTTGGGCGGGCGCTACTGATCATTATGCTGCCTATTGCGATCATGCAGATGGCCGTGGCCTATTTCTTTTTTAATGCCCATTGGAATCAAGTGACAGCCAGCTTGTCAGACAGTGTTGCTGCGGATATTTCCGTGGCTGTACAGCTCTATAAACAAAGTCCGGGGGTTGAGCGGGCTGAGCGCTTGGATAACATGCTGAGGCCCAAAATGGAGCTTTCAGTTGCCTTGGAAGAGGGCGATGTGTTTCCCGGCGAAACGCGCGATGCGTTTTTCTCCAATCTGGATAAAACCTTGCGCAGAGCCTTAAATAACAGTCTCTCTGACCCTTTCTGGTTTGATACCACCCGCTATCCCAACCATATAGATATCCGCGTGAAAGTTGATGAGGGGGTGCTCCGCTTCATCGCTGCGCGGGAACGAGTCTTTGCCCCGACAGGGTTTGTCTTTATCTTTTGGTTGATTACGGCCACTGTTTTGCTCTCGCTCGTCAGCATCCTTTTTATCCGCAATCAAGCCAAGCCGATTGTGCAATTAGCGGACGCGGCGGATGCTTTTGGCAGAGGGCAGGATATTTCCATATATAAACCCACAGGGGCCTCGGAAGTTCGCCTTGCCGGCCAATCATTCCTGAAAATGCGGGGGCGGATTAAACGCCATATCGAGCAGCGCACAATCATGCTGGCGGGAGTCTCGCATGATTTGCGCACGCCGCTGACACGGTTGAAACTACATTTAGCGATGCAGGATAAAAGCGAAGATAATGAAGCCGCGCGGGAGGATATCAAAGATATGGAATCCATGCTTGATGGATATTTGGACTTCGCTCGTGGCTTGGCAGGCGAAACCACGACCAAGATGGATATGAACGCTTTTCTCGCGGATATTCTCCAAAAATCCAAAAAACCATATCCCGAACTGATAGCTCCCACAGATATCAAGGCGGCAATCCGCCCCCTTGCGCTGGAGCGGGCTGTCATGAATTTGGTTTCTAATGCGCAAAAATATGCGAAAAACTACAAGGTGGTTTTATCAAAAAATGGTGCAAATATCTTTATTGCGGTCGAAGATGACGGGCCGGGCATTCCTGAAGATAAGCGGGCAGAGGCTTTTAAAGCGTTTCAAAGGCTGGATAGTGCCCGAAGCCAAAATATTGAGGGCGTTGGCTTGGGTCTCTCTATTGCAAGGGATATTGTGCAAACGCATGGCGGGACACTGACATTGGAAGACAGCGATATGGGCGGGCTCAAAGCTTTAATCAGGCTTCCGATCTAGTTTTTGCTTTTTCTACCCTCTTTCTTTCCCTGTCATTCCGCACGCAGGCGTAGCTGGAGATGCGGAAGGTCGAGCCATTGGAGCAGTCTCTCGTTTAGCGCATAGCCTCTCGACCTTCCGGGTTCCCTTCGGGCCCCGGAATGACAGACCAATATCTAGCCATCTGCGAGTTCTTTTGCTCTTGTTAGCGCAGCGTGGAGCGTCTCGCGCATGAGCGGCGGGAGGCCCTCAAGGCCCATCAGCACATCGAGCGCGGCCTGTGTGGTGCCGTTGGGGGACGTTACATTTTGGCGTAGCTCTGCGGCAGCAAGGTCAGAGGCTTCTAATAACCCTGCTGCGCCAATCACCGTTTGCCGGGCAAAATCCGGCGCGAGTTCAGGCGGCAAGCCGATATGGATGGCTGCGGCTTCTAAGGCCTCTACCATATGAAAAATATAAGCGGGGCCGGAGCCGGAGACGGCAGTGACAACATCAATCAAATGCTCATTGGGGAGGTGACGAACTTTGCCGCCTGCTGCGAGGAGGGTTTCAGCCATGGCCGTCTGCGCATCGCTAACATTTGCCCCATTGGTATAGGCCGTGATACCTTTGCCGATAGCGGCGGGTGTATTGGGCATAGCGCGGATGATAGATTGAGCGCTAAAGACATCTTGCAAGCTCGCGAGAGATGTGCCTGCGAGAATAGAGATAATGAGAGCTTTAGCCGCTATATGTTCGGCGATTTCGGGCGCCAATTTGGTGAACATTTGCGGTTTAATAGCAAGGAGTAAGTATTTGATAGAGCTTAGTTTTTTACTTGGTTTTTTTAAATGTAATGCCCCGGCTTCAATGGCCGTTTGGGCGGCCTCACCGGGGGTTGGGTCTAGTATGATAAGCTGATCTGGTTTGATCGCGCCCGACTTAATCCAGCCCTGTAACAGCGCCCCGCCCATTTTGCCTGCGCCGACGACAAGATGTGTGCGCGTTGCCACTTAAGGATTGGCGGCGAGATCAACCAGAGCTGATGTCAGCGCATCTTCAGGGGATTTACCGGCCCAGATGACATATTGGCAGGCCGGATAGCCGCGCTCGGCAGCATCAAGAGCCAGAGCCAGCAAATCCATAGCCTGTTCTGTGCGTAGGGAAGCCCCGCCGCGCAAGGAAACCGAATTACGGTAAACCAAAGCTTCATTCTTATCCCAATAATCGAAATGCCCGGCCGCGAGGCGCTCATTAAGCAGGGAGAGCAAGCGGCAAATATCATCGGAGCGGCCTCCGGGCGTGCGGCCTTCGAATATCAGGAAAATCTGCACTTGCTCAGTCCCAAGATTCCACGTCACGGAAACATCATGGTCACACCACAGGCCCGGCAGAGACATATGTAATTCGTTGAGATCAACGCGTTCTTGGTCATAGTTTTCGGCGGTGGCGAGGCGGGCAAAGACATCAACCGGATTATGCCGCATTGAGACGGCTCCGTTTAAAGACGGGTTGGGCCTGATACATCTATCGTCCGCAAAACTCATTTATTCCACCACCAAGGTGAATCACTTGTGTGATTCTTATTATGGCAAGGCTATCCCGAACGGGATTTATTACAAGATATAGTGAGGGGCGCTTTGTTGATAACTATATTTAGCTAAATTCATGGTAAATTAAGCCTTAACGGAAGGCCTTCTGCAATTCTTTCAGCGCTTTGGCACCCGGATTGAGTTCGGCATAAGGCACTTGATTAAGCGGCCGGGCTTCGAGATTGTTTTGCTCGGCCATGTCCGCGCCCGTTTCGTCAATATAGAGAAGCCCTGTCAGGATTTCGCCGCTGCCTTTGCTTTGCGTGATCCTGGAATAGGCCATGCCGCGATCAGTTGGATCGTAATTGGGATCGAGTTTACGGAGCAAAATTTTGCCGCCGTCATGCAGCTCGACAGGCATCGCCATCCCTTTGTCATAAGCAGCGCTGATTTCCTCGGTGGGAGGAATGTAATCGGCGTGAACGGCTTTGTGGTAATATTTGTAAGTATGCTCATAAGATTTGGTGGAGCCCTTATGGTCATTAAAACTGACACAAGGCGAGATGACGTCAATCAGCGCGAAGCCTTTATGTTTGAGGCCGGCTTTGATCATCGGTACGAGCTGTTGGCGATCCCCGGAGAAACTGCGGGCGATGAAGCTGGCTCCGACGGAGAGGCCAAGCGCGCAGGGATCAATCGGGGGCTGCTCATTCACCGCGCCTTTTTTGGCTTTGGAGCCAATATCCGCAGAGGCGGAGAACTGCCCTTTGGTCAGGCCATAAACGCCGTTATTTTCAAGCATATAAAGCATATCCACATTGCGGCGCATGGCATGGATCATCTGCCCGATACCAATAGAGAGACTATCGCCGTCGCCTGAAACGCCGATATAGGTCAGGGCCGCATTTGCTGCCATCGCGCCCGTCGCAAAGGACGGCATACGGCCATGAACCGTATTTGCACCGTGGGCTTCTTTGAGAAAATAGGCGGTTGTCTTTGATGAGCACCCAATGCCTGATATTTTGACGGCTTTGTGAGGTTCAATGGCGAGTTCATAAAATGCTCGCGCCATCGCTGCTGTCACGCTGTCATGGCCGCAACCCGCGCAAAGGGTGGAGGCTGTCCCGTCATAATCTTGCCGCGTCATGCCAATGGCATTCACAGGCGCATTTTTGAGGTCGATACGGGGTTTGGAAAAAGAGGTCATGCGGTTTTCCTCTTGGAAGCTAAAGCTTTAACCTCGGCGCTAAGGGCGTCATGCACGAAGCGGTAGCCGAGCGGCTGCCCGGCGTAATATTTAACCGAAATCAAAAGGTCGCGCGGGACGGTGGTCTCGGTCAAAAGTAGGTTCATCAATTGCGCATCGCGGTTTTGCTCGACGACAAAAACGGCGTCATAACTTTGAATAAAATCCTCAACCGATTGCGCAAAAGGGAAGGCGCGGATTCGCATATAATCGAGATGTATGCCCTCTTTGGCGAGCCCTGCGCAGGCCTCCTTCACAGCACCGTCGCTACTGCCTATCGCGATCACGCCATATTTGGCTTTGGATTTGGCTTTTCGGGTTACAGGCTGCGGTACATGGTCAGCGGCGCTTTTCCATTTCAGGATCAGGCGATCAACGACTTCTTGATAGTCTTCACTGATTTCGGTGTAATTCCCATGTTTGTTATGGCCGGAGCCGCGCAGGAAGTAGGCGCCTTTGGGGTCAGTTCCCGGCAAGGTGCGATAGGGAATATGGTCGCCGTCCGGGCACATATAGCGCTCGAATTTTGGAATCTCCGCCAGTTGTTTCGGCGTCATGATTTTGCCGCGGTCGGGAACGTAGCTCTCGTCCCATTCGAGTTCATCAACCATCCAGTCATTCATGCCGATATCGAGGTCTGAGAGAAAGAAGACAGGCGTCTGGAAACGCTCCGCCAGATCAAAAGCTTGCGCGGCCATGGTAAAACATTCGCCCGGATTAGCGGGGTAGAGGACAATATGTTTGGTATCGCCGTGGCTGATATAGGCTGTAAGGTTGATGTCGCATTGCTGGGTGCGGGTCGGCATGCCGGTCGAAGGGCCGACGCGCATAATATCGAAAAAGACAAGCCCGACTTCGGCGTAATAGGCAAAGCCGATAAATTCGCTCATTAAGGAAAGCCCCGCCCCTGATGTCGGGGTGAAGGCGCGTGCGCCGTTCCAAGCCGCGCCTATCGCCATGCCTGCGGCGGCAAGCTCGTCTTCGGCTTGAATGATACAATAGAGGTTTTCACCGGTTTCGGGATGTTTACGCAGGAGAGAACAGTATTTGGCAAAACCGTCCATCAACGAGGTGGACGGCGTAATCGGATACCAAGAGCCAAATGTCGCCCCGGCATAGACGCAGCCGAGGCCTGCGGCTGTATTGCCGTCAATCATGATTTTGCCGCCCGTTTTATCCAAAGCTTCAACGCGAAAACCAATGGGATGGGGGTAATTGGCTTTAATAAAGTCATAGCCCAGAGCGGCAGCTTGGCGGTTGGCCGGGATGAGTTTGGGTTTGGCGGCGAACATTTCGTCAATGAGCTTATGGATGATGTCCACATCGAGATTAATCAGCGCAGCAACGGCCCCGACATAGGCCATGTTTTTCATCAAAATACGCGAGCGGGCGGCCTCGAAAGCTTCATTACACATGCGCGATAAAGGCACGCCAATCACCGTCACATCAGAGCGGGACATGAAATGCGGGCGCGGCCAAGTGCTGTCATAGAGCAAAACTCCGCCGGGGCTTAATTCAACAAGGTCGCGCTCATAGCTTTCGGGGTTCATGGCAATCATCAAATTGACATCGCCCGAACGCCCTGAATGCCCATCGCCCGTGACGCGGATTTCATACCATGTTGGCAGGCCTTGGATATTGGACGGGAAGATGTTTTTGGCGACCACAGGCACACCCATGCGGAAAATAGTCTTCATCAAAAGCTCATTGGCACTAGCCGAACCTGTGCCGTTCACGGTGCCGATTTTGATAACGAAATCATTGATTCGTGATTCGGGCGCTTGGGTCATTATTCTGCGGCCTCTTTAATGCGCTTATCATCTTGGTCGCCGGCATGGTGGATTTTGATAAGGCCTTCGGACATATCCCACGCGGCGGTCGGGCAGCGTTCGGCGCATAATCCGCAATGCAGGCAGATATTTTCGTCCTTAATCATAACCCGGCCTGTGAAATTCAGCGCGTCCGAGACAAACAGGTCTTGTCCTTCGGTAGCTTCAGACGTTGACAGCGATTGCCGCAGGCTGGCCTCATCCGGCGCATTTGGCGTTATCGAGAGGCACTCTACGGGGCAGATATCAATACAGGCATCGCATTCCGTGCATTTAGGCGCATCGAAAACAGTCTGCACATCGCAGTTCAGGCAGCGCTGCACTTCGGTTGCGATTTGTTCGGGCGTGAAGCCAAGTTCGACTTCCATATCCAGCTTTGAGAAGCGTTTGACGAGGTCGATATGTTCCATCTTGCGCCGTTCGGAGCCGTCATAGGCGTTAGAATAGCGCCATTCAAACATGCCCATCTTGGTTGATTCGAGTTCAATTTCGTCCGGTGTTCGCTTGGTAAGGAGGATGCCCTGACAATGATTATGAATAGAAATCGCGGCTTGGTGACCGTGCTCAACCGCCCAGATAATGTTTTTCGGGCCAAAGGCAGAATCGCCGCCAAAGAACACGCCTTTTTTTGTCGATTCGAATGTCGCCTCATCAACAAGTGGGACGTCCCATTTATCAAATTCAATCCCGGCACCTTTCTCAATCCACGGAAAGGCGTTTTCCTGTCCGATAGCGAGGATAACATCGTCGCAGGGCAGGGTGATCTCGCCGGTTATGCGCTGATCTGTAATCTTGCCGCTCTCGCTGATGTCATATTCCATAATGTCGAATTGCATCCCGGTGAGTTTGCCGTTCTCGGTAACAAAAGCTTTGGGCGAATGGTTGACGACAATCTCGATATTTTCCTCTTCGGCGTCTTCGACTTCCCATATCGAGGCCTTAAAAAACTCGCGCGGTTTACGGCCCATGACTTTGACAGATTTTGCGCCCAAACGAAGCGCGGTACGGCAACAATCCATCGCCGTATTGCCAACGCCGATAATCAGGACATTTTTGCCGATTTTTTCGGTATGTTCAAAAGCGACGGATTCGAGCCAATCAATGCCGATATGAATATGGTCAGCGCTATCCCAGCGTCCCAGTATATCGAGGTTCTTGCCCTTGGGCGCGCCTGTGCCGACAAAAACAGCGTCATAGCCTTCACCCAGCAGTGCTGTCATGCTCTCGATGGGGTTATTGAGTTTGAGCTCAACGCCCATATCCAAAATATAACCTAACTCTTCCATCAACACCTCTTCGGGCAGGCGGAAAGCCGGGATGTTGGAACGCATTAACCCGCCCGGTTTGGGCAGTTTTTCAAAGATCGTGCACTCATATCCGAGGGGGGCTAGGTCATTGGCAACGGTGAATGAGGCCGGGCCCGCGCCAATTAACGCAATGCGCATGCCATTTGTTTTTTCAGGCTTTTTAGGCAGGAACTCTTTGACCTCATCGCGGTGGTCAGCGGCGACGCGCTTAAGGCGGCAAATGGCGACAGGCTCGTCTTCGACTCGCACGCGGCGGCAAGCCGGTTCGCACGGGCGGTCACAGACACGGCCCAATATGCCGGGGAAGACATTGGACTGCCGATTGAGCAAATAAGCGCCGGTATAATCACCTTGCGCGATAAGCCGGATATAAGCGGGAACGGGGGTATGCGCGGGGCAAGCCCACTGACAATCCACGACCTTGTGAAAATAGTCTGGATTACTCACATCTGTTGGCGTCATAGAATCCTATTAACTCCGCTAGCACTGATATCTGCCTAGCGCTGCTACATATAGTTCACAAGCCTGTTTTTTAGGATTTTTTAGGTAAATTTTACCTATTGGAGCGCGGATAGAGGCGAATGGTTTGCGGCCCTTCTTGGGCGCTGATGTCGCCGCTCTCGAAATAGACACGGTCATTACGGTCTACGATCTGTAGGTTGAGATGCGGGGCCGGGATTAACGGGTCGAAATTTGTGCTCGACGTGGAAAGCGCGAAGGGGGCTCTGCCGCTAAGACCGCTTAGCAAAATGGTTTGCGTCGCCAGCAAGCGGTTCTCGCCTATCGCGCCGACAGCTTTCTTGAGCGTAATTTTTAGCCGGGCATTTGAAGGCAAACCTTTATTGGCGTCAAACACAGCTTCGCCCGATATGATCGCTTGCGCCATGAGATTGGGGTCAAGATTGCGGCCTCTTTGTATGTCCGCGCCTTGCACGAGAGCATCCAGCGTCAATGTATAGTCAATATCAGGGCCATTATAAGCCACGGGGCGGCGTATGACATGGGTTTTGCGGCCCGCCCAATCACTGATCCAAGCTTTGAAAGCGAGCGGTATATCTGCGCCTCGTTCAGGAATACCGCGATCCAGAGTGAAATTGAAGGGCGGGGAAAGGTTATCGATGGAGATCACATTCTCGGCGGCAATGGTCACCGATGTCCCGCCCGCCAGCGCATTTTCCAAGAGCTGTATCGTCAAGTTACCGCCGCGCAGAGCCGGATTGCGTCCGGATAATTTGACGGTGCCCTTGATGGTTTCAAGCCCAATATAATTTGGCTGTGAGGGCGTGGTTGACCGCGCACCTACTGGCCTCAAGATTAATGTCGGCGGCTCCGCGCCTCGGTAGAGTCCATCGCGTTCATTGATAAGCACTTGGTTGGCATTGCTGTCGATGATTTCTGCGGTGATGCGCGAAAAGGTCAAATCCTTGGTCACGGGTTTCGGAACCGGAATAGTGATCTGAAGCGGCTGGGTTAATCCTGTTAATAAGAGCCGTGTCTGGCCCAATATTTGAGGCTTAGCCCTGCCGCCATTCGGGTCATTGGGCACATAGGCTGTGGCGATGAGCATATGGCCTGTATAATCAATCTCGGTGTCATAGCGGATGACTATCGGGATGCTCTCAATCCCGGCATCGCCGTAAATAGGTGTCTGCCCGGGGATTTGTCCGCCGAGAATGTCTTCAAGAATGCCGCCCAAATCTTCAAATTGTGCCTGTGCAGGCCCGCTAATCGCTCCGAAAATAACACTCAATAATGTCAGCCATATATAGCGCATAACAGTCCTCCCGCATGAGACTCACTTCTTTCTAGCAGATATTGGTCAAAACATGGCGAGGTTTATGCAGTTTTCCAGAGAGGGTGTTTTATCATGATGGTTTTAAACAGGCCTGACCCAATATGCCGGGCCAGCCAATCGCGTGTTTTAGGGTAAGGCGCCTCGGCCCACCACTTGGGCTGGACATTGGAGAATTGGCGGATAAAGGGGAAAATGGCGATATCGGCATGGCTTTGTTTTTCGCCCAAGAGATAGGGCGATTTTGCTAAACGGTCTTCCAGATTTTGGATGTGTTTTTCGGCCTCTATACGATGCCGCAAATCTACGCTTCCGCGCGTCGTGTCCTCATTATAACGGCTGGCATATTTATAGCGGTCAAGATGATGTTTGAAATCGCCGTCATTGGCAGCAATCAGCGTATCGGCGGTTTTGCGGTCACACTCCAGCCAGCCTAAAGGGTCATTTTTACTCAGCGCCCAGAGTAATAGGTCAAGGCTTTCATCTATAACTACGCCGCCCTCATGGATAAAGACGGGAACGGTGGCTTTCGGCGAAGCATTGAGCATCTCTTGCGGTTTATCGCGCAGGAGAATTTCGCGATGCTCATAGTCTATCCCGCTGACATGCAATCCCATCCGTCCGCGCATGGCATAGGGGCAGCGCCGGAAGGAATAGAGAATAGCCCCCATCAACCCGCTTTGCGGCCAAGGTGCTCTTCGCCGCGGGCTTTGGCCAGCGCGATTTGCTTTTGCCGTTCGGCAAAGCGGGCGCGTTGATCTTCGCTCATTCTATTATGGCAACGCGGACAGGAGACACCTTTGATATAAAGCGGGGATTGCTTTTCCTTATCCGTAATCGGGTAGCGGCAGGCATAGCATTGATCATAATCGCTTTCTGCCAATCCGTGTTTTACCGCCACGCGTTGGTCAAAGACAAAACAATCGCCCTCCCAGAGGCTTTTGTCTTTCGGCTGGGTTTCAAGATATTTTAAAATACCACCTTTAAGATGATAGACATCGTCAAAGCCGTTTTGCTTCATGAAAGAACTGGCTTTTTCGCAGCGAATGCCGCCCGTGCAAAACATGGCGACTTTGGGCTTATTGAGTTTCTCGCGATTATCTTCGACCCATTGCGGGAACTCGCGAAAGCTCTGCGTATCGGGATTGAGCGCGCCTTTGAATGTGCCAATTTCAACTTCGTAATCATTGCGCGTATCTATCAGGATAACATCGGGGTCGGTGATAAGGGCGTTCCAATCTTTGGGATCAACATAAGTGCCGACGACTAAATTCGGGTCAACACCGTCAACGCCCATCGTCACAATCTCGCGCTTGAGGCGGGTTTTCATACGGTAAAACGGCATGTCTCCTGACCGGGACTCTTTATGTTCGAGATGCGCTAGGCGAGGGTCTGCGCGTAGGAACAAGAGTAAATCGGCAATGGCTTTATCTGTGCCTGCAATTGTGCCATTTATGCCTTCATAGGCCAGTAATAGCGTCCCCTTTATGCCCAGCAATTCACACATATCCTGCAAGGGCGCTTTAAGCTGCTCATAGTCAGCCAGACGTGTGAAATGATATAGGGCGGCAACACAGTAAGTCATAGCGGGTGAGCTAGGCGGGCTTCATTGTAATGGGTTCGGGCGCGATGATGCGCTGATAGAGGTCCATTTTCTCGATAAAGTTGATAATATTGTCCGGCAGGCCTTGCTTGCGCAGAAAGCCGCCCATGGCATCGGAGATAATTTTTGGATCATCGCAGGTCGCGGCCAGTGTTTTGAGATCTTTGATGCCCCGGCCATTGGTCAGTTCTTTTTCAAGGCTTTTCAATGATGAGCTTAACATCAACATTTGGAATGGATTGGGCGTTTTGCCGCGTGACCAGCTTTCGCCTGCCTTTTTGAGGGACCGCAGGGATTTCCCGCCTTTGCGTTCAATACGGCTAACGGCCTTATCCGCGCGCGCGCCAATCCATTCGGAGGTGCAGACCTTCGCGGGGTCAGGCGCGCTCGCGCAACCCATGGCGGAAAATGTGAAAGCGGTCATCAGAGCGGCAGAGAGTAAATGTTTCATAACCTATCCTAGCGCCGGATTGATTATTCTACAAATGAAAATGGCCGTGACATCCGGATGCATTGGAGGGCAAATCCTGATGTCATGGCCTAACCCATAGCGGCGCTGTTTTACTGTGGAGGCAAAACAGCAGTTATGGTACTTTGCGCGAGCATAACTCTGTATTACGCAAAACGGCTCTGTCAAAAAAATTGCCCTAAGGTCAGTGATTCACCGTGATGTCTGTGATTATCTATGTTATAGGCCCATTCGAATAGAATGCGGGCGGCCATTATGACGGCGACTTCTACAGCTTTGATTGAATTGCCTCAGGCAAGCGACGAGGATGTCCGCGCGCTTGTGAGCGAAGAACTCGACAGGATATTGCTGCACGCTTTGTTTAAAGATACGACCCGCATGAAGCGGTTTTTGAAATATGTTGTCGGCGAAGCCCTAGAGGGCCGCGATGACCGCTTAAAAGGCTATTCTATCGGCCTTGAGGTCTTTGACCGCCCCGATGACTTTGATCCACAGGCTGATACAATTGTGCGAGTTCAGGCCGGGCAACTCCGGCGGCGGCTTGATCTTTATTATTCCGGCGACGGTATAAATGACCCTGTTCGCATCTTGATCCCCAAAGGCCGTTATGCACCTGTTTTTGAAATGCGCAGAGAGTCTGAGCCCGATAAAGTGCCAAAAAGGGCAACGGTCTCGGCTATTGAAAGTCAAAACCGCCCGGGAATCGCGGTTTTAACCTTCCAAAACCTGACAAAAGACAACGGGAAGAACTATTTTGCCGAAGGCGTAACCGCCGAAATTGTTAATGCGCTTGTTCAGTTTCGCTATTTGCGGATTGTCGCCCGCACGGCTTCTGTCATGTCGAGCGGTATTTCGGCAGAATTATCTGAGATCGGCGAGCAATATGATGTGCAATTTGTGTTGAGCGGGAATATTAGGCGTGTTGATAGCGTCATTAGGGTTTCCGTTAATTTGCTCTCTACCGAGACGGGGGAACATGTCTATTCGAAAATTTTTGACCGCCAATGTACACCCAAAAAACTTTTTGAAATCCAAGAGGAAATTGCCTCTTATATTGCAGCGAGTATTGCCGCGCCGTTCGGGGCTGTGAACAGATTTAACAGGCGGCTACATACCGGGCGTAATACATCAATGGCGGGCTATGAGTCGTTTTTGAAATATTATGAAATGCGCCTCTCTCCAACGCCCGATAGAGCACGGGAGCTGTTGCAAGAATTTGAACAGGTCACGGAAAAAACACCGCGTTTTTCTTCGGCTTGGGCTGTGCGGTCTTTGCTCAACACATTTTTAGCGGCGCAATGTGTGCCGCCGGATAACGGGCTCTCCCGGCTTGAAACCGCGATACATACGGGCACGCGGGCCAGCGCGATTGACCCGGAAAATAGCTTGGCCTTTGAGGCGCTATTTCAGGCCTATTTTCATTCCGGGAAAATTGAGATGGCCGAAAAAATGGCGGAAAAAGCAATTATCTTAAATCCGAATAATTACAATATACTGGCCTATTATGCGCTTACTCAGGCCTGCCTTGGCGATGCGGCCCGGGCAATATCCTTTCAATCGGCTGCAATGGATTTAATCGGGCGGCCTCCTGTCTGGTTTTATATTAGCACCATGATGGTCGCCTTTCAAAACAAGGAATATGATAAGGTCATAGAGCTTGTCGAGACTGTTGATCTTGAGTCGCCCGCTGCCATTCAGTTTATGGCTTTGGCCTGTCTCGGACATTTGGAACGCAAGGATGAAAGTGAGGCCTTGAGACAGAAATTATTAACGCGCGATCCTGATTACGGCAAACACGCGCAAGAGACATTGAAATATTGGCAGCTTAATCCCGATCTACACGCCCAAACACTGGAAGGCTGGCGCAAAGCGGGGCTTGATATTTCGTCCTAAACGATTTTCGTTATCCAATAGCTACGGGCTCATCGTGGAAAATCTTGCGCATGAGCGGCTCGAAGCTCTCTATGTTATCGACTTCGAAATCCGGGTCAAAAGCCGGGGCGTCCCATGTATCGACAAGCTTGACCGCAAGATCATACCACGGCTCGTCCACCCACTGCTTACGTAAATCCGTCGGCGCGCCCATATAATGATAGTAATATTCCCCTTGGAATGCCTGATGATTATAAATCACATGATAAGCATTTTCTGAAATATAAGGCCGCATCATCTCGGCGGCGATTTGGCCGTGATTGGGGACGTTGATGGCTTTGCCGATATCATGACACAGCGCGATCACGATTTCCTCATCAGACGCTCCGTCGCGGCGGGCAAGGGTGGCTGTCATCAGCGAATGTTGGAGTTGGTCACAGGCAAAACCGAGCGTGTGTTGTTTTAGAGATTTGAGTAGTTCGATATAACGGTCTGCCGTTGTTTTGAACTCTTCTTTATGCGCGGCGCCGATAACCATCCAGTCTTCAAGCGTGCCCTCTTGCATGTTGGTGAATGTCGCTGTTTCACTTTTGGTTTTTTTGATCTCTGTTTGAACGTTCATTTTAGCTCTCTGCTTTCAATTTCTGTCCCCCGCCTTGAGCGGGGGTCTCCCTGCGTCAAAGACCGCATTTCGTTTGCGGGAGGTCCCCGCTCAAGGCGGGGAACACAGTGTTTTTAATACATCGCGCATTTTGGGGTCAATCGCAACAGGCCGCCTTGTTTTTTCATCGACATAGACATGGACGAAATGACCCTGCGCTGCGGCGGTAGTGTCGTCATTGCGAAACAATCCGATTTCGTAACGTACTGAGCTATTGCCGAGCTTTGCTACGCGCAGCCCGGCGGTGATGATATCCGGGAAGCTTAGGGGACTGAAATAGCTACACCCGGTTTCGACTACGAGGCCGATGGTTTCGCTTTTACCAAGTTCAAGCAAGCCGTTATTTATGAGAAAACGATTCACCACCGTATCGAAAAAAGCGTAATAGACCGCATTATTGACATGACCATAAATATCATTGTCATTCCAACGGGTTGGGATGGAAAGGTAATGCGAATAATCGTTTAAATTATGCGGAGTTGGCCGGGTCAAACTATCGCCTCATAAATTTTTACCGTGGCGTCATAGGTCATTTCGCGGGCATTATTCATCAGCAGCCGATCTTTTGTCATCGCGTCTTCGGCCAGCATCGGGATGGCATTGGCCGAAATATTGACCTCGGTTAGGGTTTTCGGAACGTGGGTTTCGTCTTTCAGGCGCAGCATTTCATCAATCAGGCTAACGCCCGTTTGCCCAATGCCTAGATCGCGGGCAATTTCCCCATACCAATGCTCAGCTTTGGGTAGGTTATATTTCATCACTTCTGTCAAAACGAGCGCATTGGACAGGCCGTGCGGGACATGAAAAAATCCGCCCAGCGGATAAGCGAGCGCGTGCACCGCCGCGCAGGGCGCATTGGAAAAGGCCTGCCCCGCCAGCATCGCCCCAATGAGCATATCATTGCGGGCCTCAATATTAGTCCCGTCATTCACGGCGGTCACGATAGCGCCGCGCATTTTGCGAAGGGCGGTCAGGGCGAGGGCGTCCGAGAGTGGGTTTTTCTCGCGGATGGAGGTATAGGCCTCAATCGCATGGACCATGGCGTCAATCCCGGTCGAGGCCGTGATAGAGGGCGGCAGGCCAAAGGTCAGCTCTGCGTCCAGCAAAACACGGTCAGCATAGAGACTATCGGCGACAACGCCTTTCTTAGCGGTTTTCCCCGTCGTGATAATAGCGACATTGGTGACTTCCGAACCAGTGCCGGAAGTGGTCGGGATGAGCAACAGAGGCAATGTCGGGCCTTTGGCCAGCCCGACGCCGTACATCGACTCCAGCGGTTGATCACATCCCGCCAGATGGGCGATAACTTTGGCCGTATCCATGGGCGAGCCGCCGCCAAAGCCAATGACAAGCCCGGCTTTAAAGGCTTTTACGGCCTCTGCGCCTTTCAGGACTATCTCTTCCGGCGGGTCGGCGACAACAGCGTCAAAGACCATGATCTCATAACCAGCGCTACGCAGCGACTCCAGCCCGGCATCCATCAGGCCAAGCGAGCGCACGCCTTTGTCGGTAATAATAGCGATGCGTTTATTCGTGCACAGCCCCTCGACATAATAATCGAGCTTGGCGGCCCCGCCCGGCTCAATGCGGATATCCGCGACTGTCTGGAACGAATGCACCGCCTACCTCATTGTCAAAATGACTTTGCCCATGGCACGGCGGCCTGAGAGTTCATCAAAGGCTTTTTCGAAATCTTCGAGCGGGTAATGGTTGCTGATACGGGGTCTGATCTTGCCGTCTTTATACATTTGCATGATCTCGCCCATATTGCCTTGATGTTCCTTCGGTCTTTTCATTGTCCAAGTCCCCCAAAACACGCCGCGAATATCTATGGATTTGAGCAGGGCCAGATTGAGCGGAATTTTCGGGATATCGCCGCCGGCAAAACCAATCACTAGATAACGCCCATACCATTTTAGTGTGCGCATGGCAGGTTCGGCAAATTTATCGCCGACCGGGTCGTAAATCACGTCCGCGCCGCCAAGCTCTTTCATGCGGGCTTTCAGGTCTTCATTAGTATAGTTGATAAGTTCGTCCGCGCCGTGTTCTTTGCACACGGCCAGCTTTTCGTCAGTACTCGCTGCTGCAATGACTTTAGCGCCCATGGCTTTGCCTAGCTCGACCGCAGCAAGGCCCACGCCGCCCGCCGCGCCTAGCACCAAGAGCGTTTCGCCTTCTTGCAATTGAGCCCGCTGTTTGAGCCCGTAATAGGATGTGCCGTAAACAAGAGCCAGCCCCGCTGCGATATCAAAGGGCATATCGCCAATGGGCCACGTATTCATCATTGGCGCAATGACTTCTTCAGCGAAGGCCCCGTTCATCACCATAGTGCCGACGCGGTCACCGACTTTGAGATAAGGCACATCATCAGCAAGCTCGGTAATAACCCCCGCACATTCCGCGCCGGGGGTAAAGGGGAAGGGCGGCTTGATTTGATATTTGCCCTCGACCATCAGGATATCAGGGAAATTCACGCCCGCCGCTTCTACGGCAATGCGCACATGGCCGGGTTTTATCTCGGGCGCGGCGATTTCTTCAACCTTATGCTGCGCGTAAGGCTTAAACTCGTGAACCATCAGGGCTTTCATATCATATCCTTCCGATATTTAATCGCTAAACACTTTACGGGCAGATGGCCACACTATATGCAACTTTGTGCATATCAACTTACACTGAATTTTCAAGGATATTCCCATGCGTGAAGCCGTTATTGTCTCAACTGCCAGAACCCCTATCGGGAGGGCCTACCGAGGCGCGTTTAATGCCACGCCGTCTCCGACACTCGCAGGTCACTGTATTGACGCGGCGGTTAAGCGCGCCGGGATTGACGGGGCCGAGGTCGATGATGTTGTCATGGGCTGCGCCATGCAGCAAGGCGTTCAAGTCACAATCGGGCGCAATGCCGTTCTCGCTTCCGGCCTGCCTGTCACGGTCGCGGCGCAAAGCGTTGACCGGCAATGTTCCTCCGGGATGATGGCGCTGGGCATTGCTGCCAAGCAAATCATTTGCGATGGCCAGAGCATTGCCATTGGCGGCGGGGTTGAGTCCATCTCTATGGTGCAGACAGCAGAGATACGGGTCGCGCCGGATATGAATGTCATCAAAAACCATCCCAATGCCTATATTCAAATGATTGACACAGCCGAGACTGTCGCCAAGCGCTACGGCGTTACCCGCGAAGCTCAAGACGAATATGCGCTGTTAAGCCAGCAGCGCACCCACGCCGCACAAGAGGCCGGGAAATTTGACGACGAAATCGTACCTTTGGCCTCCACCATGATGGTCAAGAATAAAGAAACAGGCGAAATCTCCAAACAAGAGACTACTTTGGCCAAAGACGAAGGCAACCGCCCCGGCACGACGCTCGAAGGCTTAAGCGGGCTGAAAGCGGTTCGCGGCGAAGGCCACGTCATTACGGCGGGTAATGCCTCCCAGCTCTCCGACGGGGCTTCGGTCTCGGTTCTGATGGAGGCCAAAGAAGCTTCCAAACGGGGCCTAAGCCCGCTCGGTATTTACCGCGGCATGGCAGTGGCCGGGTTGGAGCCGGAGGAAATGGGTATCGGCCCGGTTTTCGCTGTCCCCAAATTGCTTAAGGCTAACGGGCTTAAGATGGACGATATCGGTCTTTGGGAACTTAATGAGGCCTTCGCCGTGCAGGTGATCTATTGCCGCGATAAACTGGGTATTCCCATGGAAAATCTGAACGTCAATGGCGGCGCGATTTCTGTCGGCCATCCCTACGGTATGAGCGGCGCGCGTATGGTCGCCCACGCTTTGATTGAAGGCAAACGGCGCGGCGTTAAATATGTCGTCGCCACCATGTGCGTTGGCGGCGGAATGGGCGCGGCTGGGCTTTTTGAGGTGGCATAACAATTTGCGTTTCACGCAAAAAATTTGATTGATAATCAAATTTAGTGACGCCACCGCGAACGCAAGCGAGCGGGAAATACAAAACTAAAAGGTAAGAAATAAAATGAGCACAGTAGAATTTAAAGACCGCGTTGCGATTGTCACCGGCGCGGGCGGCGGTTTGGGCCGCAGCCATGCTTTGGCCCTTGCCGCGCGCGGCGTAAAAGTCGTTGTCAATGATTTGGGCGGGGCCGTTGACGGCACGGGCGGCTCGGCAACAATGGCGCAGCAAGTCGTGACCGAGATTGAAGCGGCGGGCGGCACGGCGATGGCCAACGGCGCTAATGTTACCAAACAGGACGAAGTTGAGGCCATGGTAGCCGAGGCTATCGAGACATGGGGCCATATTGATATTCTGGTCAATAATGCCGGTATATTGCGCGATAAATCCTTTGCCAAAATGGAGATGGCTGATTTCCGCATGGTGGTCGATGTGCATCTTATAGGCTCCGCGATATGTTCCAAAGCGGTTTGGGCCCATATGCGCGAGCGCGGCTATGGCCGCATCGTCATGACCTCTTCCTCCTCGGGCATGTATGGTAATTTCGGGCAGGCCAATTACGGCGCAGCCAAAGCGGGCCTGTCAGGGCTGATGCGCACGCTTTGTCTTGAAGGCGCGAAATATGACATTCGCGTCAATACGCTCTCGCCAGTTGCCGCGACGCGGATGACGGAAAATCTTATGCCGGCGGAAATACTCGAAAAACTTACCGTCGAGAGCGTTTCGCAAGGCGTGGTTTATCTGGTCTGCGATGATGCGCCCAACCGCGTTATCCTCTGCGCAGGTGCGGGGGGTTATGCCTCGACCAAAGTCTTTGAGACCCAGGGCGTGAGTTTCAAAGAGGGCGAGCAGACCGCCGAGAATGTGGCCAAACATTTCAGCGCTATTATCGACGAGACGAATATGGAGGAGTTTACCAATGGCGGGATGCAGGGGGCAAAATTCCTAACCCGCGTTCAGAATGGAGATTTTGCGTGAGCGATCTTAAAGCTTTTGCAACGGAGTGCCGCGAATGGCTGGAGGCCAATTGCCCCGCCGAAATGCGCGAGCCGATGCAAAGCGAAAAAGACGCCTGTTGGGGCGGACGCAATTGGACATTCCAAAGCCAAGCTCAACAGATATGGCTGGAAAAAATGGCGGGCAAAGGCTGGACAGTTCCGACATGGCCAAAAGACTATGGCGGGGCGGGGCTGTCCCGCGCCGAGGAACGGGTATTGCTCAAAGAAATGTCCCGTATTAATGCCCGCTTACCGTTGGCCAGTTTCGGTATTTGGATGCTCGGCCCTGCTTTGCTTAAATTTGGCAGCGAGGCGCAAAAGCTTGAATATCTTCCGCCGATTGCGCGCGGCGAAATCCGCTGGTGTCAGGGCTATTCCGAACCGGCAGCGGGGTCTGATCTCGCCTCACTCGCCACGAAATGCGAAGATAAAGGCGATCATTACCTCGTCAATGGCCAGAAGGTCTGGACATCTTATGCCGATAAAGCCGACTGGATTTTCTGCCTTGTGCGCACCGATAATACAGGCAAAAAACATCACGGTATCAGCTTTATCCTCTTTGATATGGAAAGCGAAGGCGTCGAGGCGCGGCCGATTAAATTGATTTCGGGCCGTTCGCCGTTCTGCGAGACATTCTTTGAAAACGTCAAAGTGCCGAAGGAAAATCTTGTCGGCGAGGAACACAAAGGCTGGAACATAGCCAAATACCTATTGACCCATGAGCGCGAAATGATTGGCGGCCAAGGGCTCGAATCTACGCGCCCCATGCACGAGATTGCCGCCGGACAATTAGGGCTGGAGAATGGCCAATTAGCCGACCCGATGTTGCGCGCTAAGATATCCGAAGCCGAGATCGACGAATGGGCGTTTAATATGACGGTCGCCCGTAAGCTGGCCGAAGCCAAAGCGGGCGCAAGCCTTGGCGCGGATAGTTCCATGCTAAAATATTACGGCACGGAGCTCAATAAGCGCCGCTATGAATTGATAATGGACGCGGCAGGACACGCCGGCCTTGAATGGGAATCGGGACGATCCAATGACGGTAAACTCGCCCGCTCTTGGCTACGCACCAAAGGCAATTCGATTGAAGGCGGCACCTCTGAAGTGCAGCTAAATATCATTTCCAAACATATTTTACAGCTTCCGGGAGCCTAACAAATGGGGCTTATACTTAATGAAGACGAGATCATGCTCCGCGATACTGCGGAAGGCTTCTTTGCTGATAAAGCGCCTGTCAAAGCCTTGCGCACCTTACGTGATGAGCGCGACGAGACCGGGTTTGACCGAGGCCTATGGCAGGAGATGGCCGATATGGGTTTTGCAGGCGTGGTGATTGACGAGGATCACGGCGGCGTTGATATGGGATTTATGGCGGCGGGCCTCATCGCCGAGCAAATGGGCCGAAACCTTTCGGCTTCCCCTTTTCTGTCAACAGCAATCCTCGCGGCCACGGCTATTCGCGAAGGCGGCACGGCCGAGCAGAAGACGGAATGGCTTTCCAAGATCGCGGGCGGCACGGCGATCATCGCTTTAGCGCTGGACGAGGGCGTCAAACATAACCCTGCCGCCACAGCGGCAACCGCCGAAAAATCCGGCAATGGTTTCAAGCTTAACGGCCACAAAGCCATGGTCGTTGACGGCCATGTTGCGGACGCTTTGATCATCGCGGCCCGAACAAGCGGAGAGCCCGGCGAGACGGCGGGCATTAGCTTGTTCATTGTTGACCCGAAATCTAAAGGCGTCCGGGCTGAGCGCACGATCATGGTCGATGCCCGTAATGCGGCGCGAATTGATCTGGACAATGTTGAAGTCTCCGGCGACGCTTTGCTCGGTACACTTGATGACGGCATGGCGGTTTTGAATAAGGTGCTCAGCGCTGGGCGGGCCGTTGCGGCGGCAGAGCTTTTGGGCGCAGGCGGTCAGGCCTTTGACAGCACGGTGGCCTATATCAAAGAGCGTAAGCAATTTGGCAAAATCATTGGCGAGTTTCAATCTTTGCAACACCGCGCCTCGCATCTTTATACCGAATTGGAAATCGCGCGCTCGGCTGTCCTTGCCGCTTTATCGGCGCTGGACGGGAATGACCCAAAGGCAAATACCTACTGCGCCATGGCCAAAGCCAAGCTGGGCTCTGTGGCCAAACTGGCCTCGCAAGAGGGCGTGCAAATGTTTGGCGGCGTCGGCATGACCGATGAATATGATATTGGTTTATTTATGAAGCGCATCCGTGTATTGCAGGAGCTCTTTGGCGACGCGCATTATCATATGGACGGCTTTGCCAAGGCCAATAATTACTAAGGCCAGATTAGGGGACGAATATGAAACATACGCCAAAATCAGAATTGCAAGGCCTTGTCGGCACCGAGATCGGGGTCAGCGATTGGATCACCGTGGATCAAGACCGTATCAACCAATTCGCTGATATCACCGAGGATCATCAATTTATCCATATTGATGAAGCCAAAGCCAAGATGACGCCTTTTGGCGGAACCATTGCGCACGGCTTTTTGACATTGTCTCTGCTTTCAAAATTCTCCGAGCAATGCGGCGTTGTCATCGAAGGCGTCGTTATGGGCGTGAATTACGGTTTCGAAAAGGTGCGTTTCCTGTCCCCTGTTCCGTCGGGCGGGAAAGTGCGCGGGCGGTTTATGCTCAAATCAGTCACCGAGAAAAAGCCGGGGCAATTTGTATTGGCCTATGACGTTACTGTCGAGATTGAAGGCGGCGATAAGCCGGCCTTGGTCGCCGAATGGCTGGGCATGCAGGTAGCGCCTTAAGCGCTAAGCCTTCTCTATGTGCGGCCTCGCTGGTATCATTTCTAAAACGCCGATTAAGGCTAATAATCCTGCTCTGCGCGGGATGATGGACGCGCTCGCCCATCGCGGGCCGGATGATGAGGGTGTTTTCGTTAGCGGCCATGTCGCCATCGGTCATAAGCGCCTGTCTATCGTTGATCTCGAAAGCGGGCGGCAACCGATTTCGTCAGTGGGCGGCAATGTCGTTGCGGTGAACGGGATGATTTATAATTACCTCGAAATCAAAGCGCAGTTTCCTGATTTCGTCTATCAGACACGCTCCGACTCCGAAATTCCGCTTGTGCTGTATGAAGAGTACGGCGAGCGATTTACCGAGCATCTGCGCGGCATGTACGCGCTTGCGCTTTATGATGCGGCCAAGGGTATCCTCATTCTAGCGCGCGACCCTTACGGGATTAAGCCTCTTTATTTTGCCCAATGCAAGGCAGGATTTGTCTTTGCCAGCGAACCGCAGGCGATATTTAAGGCCGGGTTGATGCAGCCAATTCTTGAAGACGCCAAGGCAACCGAGCTTTTACAACTCAAATTTACGACATCCCGCCAGAGCGTTTATGAAGGTGTGCAGCGCGTGCTCCCGGGCGAAACTTTGGTCATTCAGGGCGGAGATATTATCCGGCGGTTTCGTGAGGATGCGTTCAAGAGCAAGGTGGTTCAAAAGACGGCGCATAGTTCGGCGATGTCAAAACTTGACGCGCTGATGCAGGAGACTTTGCAGGACTATATCATTTCCGATGTACCTTATGGCGTGTTCCTTTCGGGCGGGGTGGATAGCTGCGCGATTGTCGCCGCAATGGCCAAAATCGGGCAGAAAGGTTTTCCTTGTTATACCGCGAGCTTTCCGAGCAGTCGCCTGCACGACGAAAGCACGACGGCTGCAAATGTCGCTAAAGCTGCCGGCGCAGACCCAATAAATGTAACTATGCACGAAGAAGATTTCTGGGCCGAGCTTCCGGAGCTTATCAACCGTCTCGATGACCCGTCTCTTGATCCGGCGATGATTGCTAATTTCATTCTGGCCAAACGCGCGGCCAAGGATGTGAAGGTCATTCTTGGCGGCGACGGCGGGGATGAAATCTTTGGCGGGTATCGCCGTTATGAACGGGCGCTTCTGCCAAAACTTATTCCCGAACGCCCGATGCGGGCCAAGGGATTATTTGCGGGCACGGGGTTGCTCAAACTTGATAATCAAGACTGGCGCGACGGTTATGCGGCGAGTGTGCAGGAGGCCCGTGCCAAGACGGCAAGCCGCCTCCAAGCGCTACAAGCCACAGACGGGGCGGATTTTTTACCGCATTTTCACCTGATGAAACTCGACCGCTGCCTGATGGCGCACGGCATCGAGGGAAGAGTCCCGCTGCTCGATCAACGGCTGGCGGAATTTGCCTATAATCTGCCGGCAAAATTTAAACTCAAACGCGGCAAGGGCAAGCTCTTATTAAGGCAATGGCTGGACGCCAACATGCCCGAAGCACAAGCCTTTTCCCGCAAACGCGGATTTTCGACACCCGTCAATGATTGGATCGCCAAACGCGCACCAGATTTCGCAGAATTTGTGAGTAACCAGAAAGGGATAGAGCAACAATTTAATGTCGGTAAAGTGCGAGATATATTCCTGCAGCCCGAGCATAAATCCCGTAAATATCTCTGGTCTATCTTCTTTTACGCGCTCTGGCATGAGCGCCATATTATCGGCCATGAATTTGCCGATATGGAGGATTTGACGGCCTAATTCGTGCCGCTCGGGTAGCGCATCATATCTTGCATCTCTGCGTCCATCGGCGTCGCGACTAACATCGCCCAATAGGTCTGGTAAGTCGTATCGGGCTCATAGACCAGGGCAATACCAAAATCTGTGACCTCTTCGAGCAGCAGGTTTTTATTATGGCCGGGGCTTTTCTGCCAGGCCTCGAAGACTTTTTCCCAGCTTTTCTGGCCAGACGCGACATTCTCGGCGGCGAGGGTGAAATAATAGCCCTGCCTCTGGACACGGTCAGCATGGGAAGAGCCGTCTGTTCCTGTATGCGAGATAATTCCGGCTTGTCCGAGGTCGCGGGCATGAACGCGCGAGGCCTCATTGAGTCTAGTATTAAGGATAACGGGCGCAAGACCATGCTCGGCGCGGTAGCTATTAAAATCGGCCAACGCAATATTCATATCCAACGACGCAGGCGGCACAGAAGGGAAAAGCGCATTCGCGCCTTTGCCGTTATTCAGGCGGCAAATCATCTCCGGCCTTGTGATATGCATCTGTACCGTCACAGAGCCGCGGCAGATACGGCTATCAGCTTTGCACAGCGCAGAACACTCGGAGGAGGAAGCGACATTGACAGTGCGGTAGGTTCCGTCATCTGGTTGGAGTTTCAGGCTTGAGGATTGTCCGAGCGCAGGCGCCGCTAAGGCTAAACCGAAAACCGCCGAGACTGCTAAGAAGGAAAGACTAAGCCGCATAATCATATTCATAGCAAATCCTCACCTTATTGAGGAGCCACAATGTCAGTGATATCGTTAGGAAGAGGTTACCAAACGGATTACAAATTGGTGAGGCAAGGGAAGGGATATCTCATCTCAGTCTCTTCATGTGGCTATGGTGAGTGGATTATTGGGTATTGCGTTGCTAGGCCGGGCGTGGAGGTCTGGCGTTTTTAATCACGCTTAATTCATCAAGAGGCATTGGGCCTAAAGCTCCATTTCACCCAGAGCCAGAATATCTTTGGCCCTTCTACGAGGTAGCGTTTCCATAACCGGCCCGGTTCGCTGCCTAATCTGAACAGCCATTCGAGGCGGTAATGTTGCATCCATTTCGGCGCGCGTTTGATCCGGCCTGTGAGGAATTCCAGCGAGGCGCCGACGCATAATCCGAGCCCGACACAATCGCCGCGCTCCAAAGCTGCTTTGGCGACCATTTCCTGTTGCGGCGAGCCGACACAGATAAAGGTGTAACGGGCGGGGTGTTTATGGATGAAATCTGCCGCCGCCGCGACGGCATCAGGTTTATTTCGTAGGCCCATAGGCGGGGCGTGATGATGAAGCGCTGTTAGGCCGTAAATTGATTTTAATTGCGCAATGATCTCAGCGTCCGCGCCGATGACATTAATCGGTTCATCAGGCCGGATGACATTATCAAAAATCTGCCCGGTCAAATCAGAGCCCGGAACGGCTTTGAGCGGAATGCCCGAAAACGCGGCCAGCAATTCCAAAATACGCGAGTCGCAGACCGACAGCCAAGAGGCGGCATAGAGCGGGCCGTAGACCTCCGGCTCTTTATGCAGGCGCACTAAGTGATCAACATTTGGCGTGACAATATAGCGAAAGCCGTGATTGCGCGTGACCCATTTAGCCCGCGCCAAAGTCTGCATCGGGGTCAGCGGATCAAAGGTCGCGCCGATAAAGTCATAAGAGCGTTGGTTGACGCGCCAATCCTGTTGTTCCGTGCGCGGTTCACTGCGCCGGTCAACGCCGCGCGGCTGCGGCGGCAATATCTTCTTTATTGCGGACATGATATGTTCAACCCGTTCCATTCCCACCTAATTGCAAGATTTATACCGTAAAGGGGTTAGGATTAGGTTTACGCGGTTGTTTTTAGGCCGCTAAGGCCCCACATCCCTGTGATGCCGCCTGATAACTCCACAGAAGCCCCGCCCGAACAGTCGCTCCGCTATCAGCTGAAAAGCTTTTGGCGGCTTTGGCCTTATCTTTGGCCCAAAGAGAAACCCAGCTATAAAATTCGGACATTCTTGGCGCTTATCCTCACCATAGCCGGACAATTCATCGTCGTCGCCGCGCCGTTTTTTCTGGGCCGCGCCATTGACGGCCTCGATGTGCAGATCAAAGAGATCGGACTTGGCAATGCTATTGGCCTCGGGATTATCGGCCTAATTCTGGCCTATGGCGGGCTTCGGTTGTTCTCCGTGATGCTCTCCGAAGGCCGCGAATATATCTTCGCCCCGGTCGCGCAATATGCGCAGCGGGCCGTGGCGACTTCGACCTTCGCGCATCTACACCGCCTGTCTCTACGCTATCATTTGGAAAAAAGCACGGGCGGCCTGTCGCGGGTTATTGAGCGCGGCATACGCTCGATTGATTTTTTGTTTCGCTTCTTGCTGTTTAATATCGGGCCGACATTGCTGCAACTCGCCATAGCCGGCCTTGCGTTTTGGCTGGCTTATTCATGGCAATTTGCGCTTATCGCGGTGGCGGTCGTCCTCGCCTATATCGGGTTCACGGTTAAGACAACGGAATGGAGGCTAAAATTTCGCCGCGAGATGAACCAAAAAGATAGCCAAGCCAATGCCAAGGCGATTGATAGCCTGCTCAATTACGAAACCGTCAAATATTTCAACGCTGAAAAATTTGAAACCGGCCGTTATGACGCCGCTATGGAAGGGTATCAGAAAGCCGCTATTCTTTCGCGCACCTCGTTGGCTACGGTCAATGTCGGGCAGAGTTTTTTAATGAATCTTGGTCTTGTTGCCTTGGTGCTGCTCGCGGCGCAGCGCGTGCTCGGCGGGATGATGACCACGGGCGATATTTTCGCCATTACCATGGTCATGATGCAGGTTTACCGCCCGCTCAATATTCTCGGCTTTGCCTACCGCGAGATCAAACAGGGATTAACGGATATGGAAAAGATGTTCGCGCTACTTGATATAGAGCCCGAAGTGCAGGACCACGCAGGCGCGACTGATATCCATGATGTGAAGGGCGCAATTAGTTTTGAAAATGCCGCTTTTCGCTATGAAGCGGACCGCCCGATTTTAAGCGGCGTTTCTTTCGATATTTTACCAGGCCAGACGGTGGCTGTTGTGGGGCCTACAGGGGCCGGAAAATCCACCCTTTCGCGCATTCTGTTCCGGTTTTACGATATTGAAGGCGGCACAGTCAGCGTCGATGGGCGTAACCTAGCCGATATTACACAAGAGTCTTTGCGCAAATCCATCGGTATCGTGCCGCAAGACACCGTGCTGTTTAACGATACAATTGGCTATAATATCCGTTACGCCAAACCGGAAGCCGCGCAAGGCGAAATTGAAACCGCCGCCAAGGCCGCGCAAATCCATGATTTCATTTCGGGGCTGCCAAAGGGCTATGAGACCATGGTTGGGGAGCGCGGGTTAAAGCTCTCCGGCGGCGAAAAACAGCGCGTTGCTATTGCCAGAACTTTGCTCAAAAACCCGGCAATTCTGATTTTGGATGAAGCCACATCTGCGCTCGACAGCGTCACCGAAGGCGATATCCAAACGGCGCTGGACACGGCCGCAAAAGACCGCACAACACTGGTCATCGCGCACCGCCTCTCGACCATTGTCAAGGCCGATAATATTATCGTCATGGAAGAGGGCCGCATCCTTGAGCAGGGCACACATGCACAGCTGCTAAAAAAGAACGGGCTTTATGCCAAGCTCTGGGAACAACAGAAGAAAGTGCCTGAGGTTATACGACCCTAGAGTTCGCCGACTTTTGCCATGGCCTCTTCAAGGCGCTGGATGGTTTGTTTTTCTTGGTCTATGCCCATTTCCAGCGCAATTAATTTGCCCTTCTGGTTTATGGACAGTTTTTTGCCGTCATAATAACGGTGCTTTATCCGGAAATATTTGGTTAGTTTTTCCTGATGTTGTTCCATGCGGATGGTCAATTGATCTTTAAGCGCGTCAATATCCACGTTTTCAAGCGCGTAGAATTTGACCAGCATATCATCTTTGATTGAGGGTTGACGTGCTGGTTTTTTTGACCACTCTCGCAGCGCCTTTTTGCCCTCGCCCGTTAGCGTATGGATGATGCGGTTGGGTTTGCCGTCTTGGGTAACCTCTTGGCTGACGACATAGCCTTTCTGGCGCAGACGCCCTAGCTCGCGGTAAATCTGCTGATGGGACGCCCGCCAGAAAAAACCGATTGAGGCATCGAAATTTTTGGCTAGATCATAACCGCTCATCGGGCGCTCGGTTAGGCAGACGAGAATGGCTTCGGCCAAGGCCATGGAGTTCCCCTTGTGTATATGCAATTTGTTGCATAAGGTTGTCGAAATCATAGAAAACAGGAAATCGCATGTCACTTCAAGGGAAAACCATCTTCATGTCGGGCGGGTCGCGGGGAATTGGTCTCGCCATTGCCAAACGCTGTGCCCAAGACGGCGCCAATGTCGCGATTGCGGCCAAGACAGATAAGCCGCATCCCAAACTCGCCGGCACTATACATACAGCGGCGAAAGAAATTGAGGATGCAGGCGGGCAAGCCCTCCCCATTGTCTGCGATATTCGCGACGAAGACGCTGTGCAAAGCTCTGTGGATAAGTGTGTGGATAAGTTTGGCGGCATTGATATCTGTATCAACAATGCCAGCGCGATTTCCTTAACGCCGACGCCGCTAACCCCCATGAAACGCTATGATCTGATGAACCAAGTCAATGCGCGCGGCACCTTCATGCTCAGCCAGAAATGCTACCCGCATTTGCAGAAAAGTGATAATCCACATATTGTGAATATCGCCCCGCCTCTGGATATGGCGGCCAAATGGTTTAAAAACCACACCGCCTATACAATCGCGAAATATGGCATGAGCATGTGCACGCTTGGCATGGCCGAAGAATTTCGCAGCGACGGTATTGCGGTTAATTCACTCTGGCCGATGACCTCGATTGACACGGCGGCGGTGCGCAATTTGCTCGGCGGGGATAGCATGGCCAAGATGAGCCGCTCGCCGCAGATTATGGCAGATGCGGCCTATACCTTAGTCACCCAAATTGCCAAAGATTATACGGGGCAGTTCGTGATTGATGAATTCATCCTCGCCGCAGCGGGCGAAACTGATTTCAAACAATATACCCAGCCCGGATATGACGGCCCGCTGGCCGCGGATTTCTTTGTCCCAAGTGACTGGATTGCGCGGTCTGTCTCAGATGTTATGGAAAGCCCCGGATACAAAGATTAGGAAAATTAATTATGCCAACGCTTAACGCGCTCGATCCTACGCCGGAGCAAGTCAAAACCTTCCTCGCCCATAAAAAAGCTGGCGAGCCTGTGTTCATGCTCAATCTGCTTAAATTTAAGGACAGAGCTACCTATAAAGACGGCGAAGATATATCCGGCCGCGAGGCTTATGGCCGCTATGCCAAAGCTTTTGGCGAAATGGTGCGCGAAATGGGAGCGAAGACAGAGACGATCTTTGGCGGCAATGCCAATGCGGTTTTGATTGGCCAAGCGGCGGATGAAGGCGCAGGCGAATGGGACGCTGTCGCCATTGTCAAATATCCCGATGCGGCGAGCATGTTCGGCGTTGTCAGCTCTGAAGCTTACCGCAAAATTCATAAACACCGCCGCGCCGGATTGGCCGGGCAATTATTGATAAGCTGCGATGATAGCGGCGTGTTTTAATTAACGTGTTCCCCGCCTTGAGCGGGGACCTCCTTGCGTCAAAGACCGCACTCTAATTGAGGGAGACCCCCGCTCAAGGCGGGGGACACAAAAACAGAAAGACAATTAAATGACCCAAACTTTACTTGTAAACCGCGCAGATTTTGCCGATGTCGCGCTTGTCACGACTAACGAGGCTGACCTCAAAGACGGTTTCATCCGCGTCTCTATCGGGCCCTTTGCTCTGACGGCGAATAACATCACCTATATGGTGACAGGCGATCTCATTGGATATTGGAAGTTTTTTGATCCTGAAGCCTATGATATTAAGATGGACGGTTTCGGACGCATGCCGGTTTGGGGCTATGCCAAAGTCACGGAGTCCAAATGCGCGGATGTGCCTGTCGGGACACTGATTTACGGTTTTCTACCTGTCGCGCAGACATTGGATGTGAAACCGGTCAAACTAACCCCGCTTGGCTTTCAGGACGGCAATGATCACCGCACGCAGCTCCACCCGGTCTATAATGGCTATACCTTTGTTGATAAAGATCCGAGCTTCGCGGCGCATCGTGATTTACAGCCTGTTCTCCGTCCGCTGTTCACGACAAGCTTCCTGATTGATGATTTCCTCGCTGATGAAAACTTCTTAGGGGCCGAGCAAGTGCTGTTATTATCCGCCTCCTCCAAAACCGCGATGGGAACGGCTTTTTGCCTAAAAGAAAGAGGCGGTATAAAAGTTGCCGGACTGACCTCAAAGGGGAATGAATCTTTCACAAAAGACACGGGGTTTTACAGCGGCGTTTATACGTATGGCGCGATCATAGATATGAATCCGGGCGTCAAAACCGCCGTCGTCGATATGGCCGGAAACGGCAAAGTCATGGCCGATGTCTATGATCACTTTGGCGAGAATATCGTCTATAATTGCATGGTCGGGAAATCCCATTGGCAGGGCGGCGGCCCTGTGGCGCCAAAGTTAGGCGCGCCCGCCGTGATGTTTTTTGCGCCTGACCGCATAAAATTGCGAATGAAAGAGTGGGGCGGAGAAGGCTTTGCTAAAAACCTCGCCGCGCGCTGGTTGCCCTTTTGCGATAACGCCAAAAACTGGCTCGAAATAGAGAGCAGCGAGAGCGTGACTGACTTGCTGAAAACCTATAAAGATTTCTTGGACGGCAAGGCCAGCCCGGCTAAAGGCTATTTATTTAAACTTTAGGAGCTTCTCTTGGCTTACACATGTTTCGATGTTTCTATCAGTGATAAGATCGCTCATATCGTGCTCTCGCGGCCTGAAAAGCGCAATGCGATGTCGGCGGATTTCTGGCGCGAGCTTCCCGAAATTATTCGAGATATTGACGATAATTCAAAAGCCCGGGTCATCGTCATTTCTAGCACCGGGCCTGTTTTTTCTGCCGGGATTGATATCGGCATGTTCAGCACCGAGATTGCCGGCGGCGGGGATAAAAACAACCCGCAATATGGCGCGGAATTTTATGATAATGTGCGGCGGCTGCAAGACAGTTTCACGGCGCTGGAAACCTGCCGCATTCCGGTGCTCGCCGCCATCCAAGGCGGCTGTATCGGCGGCGGCGTTGATCTTATCACGGCCTGCGATATGCGCTACGGCACCAAGGACAGCTATATCACGATTTACGAAATTAATGTCGGCATGACCGCCGATGTCGGCACTTTCCCCCGTATCCTCAATCATATGCCCGAAGGGATTATCCGCGAGCTGGCCTATACGGGCCGCAAGATGGACGCGGATGAGTGCAAGGCGCGCGGGCTTTATAATGAGGTTTATGCGGATCAAGACGCGATGCTGAGCGCCGTGATGGATATCGCCAAAGATATCGCCGCCAAGCCGCCGCTCGCTGTCTATGGCTGTAAACGCGCTATCACTTATAGCCGCGATCACTCAACATCTGACGCGCTCGATAATATCGCCATGTGGAATATGTCCATGCTCATCCCAACAGAGATGATGGAAGCGATGCAAGCTAAGGGACAGAAGCGGGATGGGGTATTTAAGGATTTACCTAAACGCCAACCTACACGATAAATATAAGCCCTAAATAAATATAGGTCATATTATGAGCGCACAGAAACCGATCACGCTTTACGGCGTCAAGATTTCTATGTTTACCGGAAAGCTGCGTAGCTATCTTATCAAGCAAGGCATCGCCTTTACCGAAGTTGCCCCGGTGAGTGAACATTTCGCCAAGGCCGTATTGCCGCAAATCGGGCGGCGGATTATCCCTGTCATTGAAATGCCGGACGGCACCCTCGTGCAGGACACAACGGATATTATTGATTATTTGGAGGGCGAAGGCCTCGCTGTTATGAGCGCCTATCCCCAAGACCCGCTGAAAAAACTCCTCGCCCTTACTTTAGAGCTGTTTGGTGATGAGGGCCTGTTGCGCCCGTCCATGCATTATCGCTGGAATTTCGGGGATCAAACGGACGGGTTTATCAGCCACGGCTTTGGCGGCTGGCAAGGCCCCGGCGCCAGCGACGAAGCTAAAGCGCAGAGCCAAAAGACAATGGCGGTATTTAAAGGCTTTCTGCCTGCGCTCGGCGTCACGCCGGAAACTATCCCCGAAATCGAGCGCAGCTATGGCGAATTATTGGATGTCCTAGAAGCGCATTTTTCTCGCGCGCCTTATTTCTTGGGCGCGCAGCCGACCCTTGGCGATTACGGCATGATGTGCTCGCTCTATGCTCATCTCGGCCGTGACCCTGTGCCGAGCGGGATGATGAAAAACCGCGCCCCGAGTCTTTACCGCTGGACGGAACGAATGAACGCGCCGCACGATGATTGTTCAGACATGCCTTATTACAAACCGTCCGGCGATTTGCCCGCTACGCTGCTCCCATTATTTAAATATATCGCCGATTATTTCCTGCCCGAATTGCAAATGAATGTAGATATCCTCAACGCTCTGCCCGGCGGCGCGCCCGGTAGCCCGGCCAGTATTAACCCCAAAATGGCCGTGCTCGGCTTTGGCGGATTTGATCACGGGGGCGTCCCCATCCAATGCGCCGTCCGCCCCATCCGCTTTTATATGCTGCAGCGGGTCACGGATTATTACGCGGAAATGGACAAAGAACAGCAGGCAGAGGCGAAGAAATATCTAACCCCAACAGGCCTAACCCCGCTCCTGACGCTGACGGCCAAGCACCGTATAGGACGGCAAGGCCACCAAGAAGTCTGGGCTTAGGGGAAGTTTCTACCGCCCGGCGCTCTGCCGTCCGCCGCTCGCCGTCTTGGCCCCGCTCGCCATATCGCGCTCGGCTTTAAATGCTTCCGAGAGTTCTCCATAAAAAGCAATAAGCGCTTGGGTTTGGGGATCTTCTATGAGCGGGTCTGGGGCGGAGAGGGGCTTTCGTTTTAGGCCTTTATGGGCAGCTCGCATAAAGTCTTTCCAGGCATCGACCGGCAGGAGACCGCCGGTGATTTTGCGCATCGGACTGTTATCGTCATTGCCGAGCCAGACGCCGGTGGCGTAATCCGCCGTAAAGCCGATAAACCAAGCGTCGCGGTAATCTTGCGAGGTGCCTGTCTTGCCGCCGGCTTGGCGATTTCCGAGCCGCGCGCCGTGGCCTGTCCCGCTGTCGATAACGTCGCGCAGCATGGAGGTCATTTGCCTTGCGTAAGGCACCGCATAGACGCGGCCCGGCGAGGTATGGCGGCGTGTGTAAAGCGGGAGTTTGGCGGTATTGGTAATCTGCTCAATCAAGTAACCATCGCGCCGCAGCCCTTCATTGGCAAAAACCATATAGGCCGAGGTCATGTCTTCCAGCGTCACTTCGGAGGAGCCCAAAGCAATCGAATATTCGGGGCGCATTTCGGTCGAGATACCAAACCGCGTGGCTAGCGATGCTATCCGCGTTGGGCCGATTTCTGCGCCGACCTGCGCTGCGACCGTGTTGATTGAGAGCTTTAGCGCCTCGCGGATGGTAAGCGGGCCACGATATCTTTTAGTATAGTTTTCAGGGGCCCAATCCCCGATTTCAGTCGGCTGGTCGATACGGATAGTGCCGGGGGAGAAGCCGTCTTCGAGCGCGGCGGCATAGACAAAAGCTTTGAACGCGCTACCCGGTTGGCGCTTAGCCTGCACCGCCCGGTTAAATTTACTGTCGTTATAATCCCGCCCGCCAATCATAGCGCGGATGGCCCCGGTTTGGGTGTCTATAGAGACCAGCGCGCCTTCGCTGACCTTTTTGCTTTTGCCGTGTTTTGTCAGGACTTTATTGATCGCCTCATGTGCTTTCTTTTGCAGGGCGACATCGAGCGTGGTTTTGACGATAAGGTCTTTTTGCTCGCTTCCGATCAGGCCCTGCGCTTGTTCGGCGATGCGGTCGAAAACATGGCCGATAATATCAGGCTCTATCAGCGGCTTGGCATCTTCGGCCATGACGGGCGGGGCTTTTTCGGCCTCCAACATTTGGTCGAGCGTGATCATATTATTGACGACCATCCTTTGCATAACCAGCTTGGAGCGCTGCAATGCGCCTGCGTAGTTTGAGCGCGGGTCATATCGGCTGGGCGCTTTGGGTAGGGCCGCTAGAAGCGCGGCTTCGGAGAGGTCAAGATTGCGTGCGGATTTACCGAAATAGCGCTGCGCCGCCGCCTCGACGCCGAAGATTTGCGGGCCGAGGCTGATACGGTTGAGATAAAGCTCTAAAATTTCGGGCTTGGACATGCGTTCTTCCATATCGCGGGCGAGCCACATTTCCTGAAATTTACGGCGGTAGGTTTTCTCCGGAGTTAGCACCATGTTTTTGACAAGCTGCTGGGTTAGGGTCGAGCCGCCTTGGCCCTTACTGCCGGATTTGGTATTTTCCAGCATGGCGCGGAATATGGCTTTATTGTCGATGCCGGTATGTTCGTAAAAGCGCTCATCCTCGATGGCGAGGAAGGCATCTGCGACATGGCCGGGCATATCGGTCAGCTTCATCGGCTGCCCAATCCACGGGCCGCGGTGCCCGATGGTGCGTCCGTCTTTATCGAGCAGCGTGATATTGGGCTTAAGGTTCATCTCCCACATGGTCGATTTGTCGGGCAGGTCAGGCAGGCCGTCAAAGAGGTAGTTTTTAGTCTGAAAATAGCCGATAGCGCCGATCAGGCATAGCGCGGCCAGCGCGGCAAGGATGATATTTCGCTTGCGGCGCGTCTTATTGTCGTTCGCGACATCGATATCAGCACGATATGTTGGCATGTCTTCCATTAGTCTATATGCGAGTCCCTATGAGCAGCAAAACAATTCTTCCCTTCTGGAAAACCAAAAATATGGCGGAAATGAGCCGCTCGCAGTGGGAAAGCCTATGCGATGGCTGCGGCAAATGCTGTTGTATCCGTCTGGAAGACGAGGATACGGGCGCGATTTACATCACTGATGTGGCCTGCAAACTGTTTGATCCGGCAACGTGCCAATGTACGGATTATAAAAATAGGAGCGCGAAAGTGCCGGATTGCGTGACCTTGACGCCGGATAATGTCAGCGCTTTAAAATGGATGCCGCGCACATGCGCTTACCGGGTGATCTCCGAGGGCAAAGACCTGCCGGAACATCATCACCTCATAAGCGGCTCGCGGCAGACCATCCACGAGGCGGGCATGAGCGTGCAAGACGCAGTGACGAGCGAGATTTTCGTGAGCGAGGAAGAGCAGGCGACAAGAATAGTCATCTGGCCGGGCGAACCGGATATTGAGTGAGCGACCTCCCGCCTCTTTCTCTGTTCCCCGCCTTGAGCGGGGACCTCCTGCGTTTGGCACTCTGTTGAGGAAGGTCCCCGCTCAAGGCGGGGAACAGGGTAACATCACCCGCCCAAAACTTCGCAGATATTTTGTTATATAATTCTCGTCATTTTCTCTAAGATAGGCGTTGCATTCGCCTTAGTCCCTGACTAGGTTTCTGCCCGATTATGGACGTTTTAAACGAGTCTGTCAGGGCTCGTTAAAGCAAAACAAAGAGCTGTTATGTCTGAGTTTTTACTCGATTATTTGCCGGTTGTGATTCTCTTTGGAATCGCCACTGCGCTCAGCTTGGTTTTTCTGTTTGTGCCGCTATTGATTGCGCCGAAATCCGGCGATACCGAAAAACTCTCCACTTATGAATGCGGGTTTAATGCTTTTGACGATAGCCGGATGAAATTTGATGTCCGGTTTTACCTTGTCGCCATTCTCTTTATTATTTTCGACATAGAAGTCGCCTTCCTCTTTCCCTATGCCGTCTCGCTCGATACTATCGGGTTTTGGGGCTGGTTTGTTGTCATGATCTTCTTAGCAGAGCTGGCCGTAGGGCTCGCCTATGCGTGGAAGATGGGCGCTTTGGATTGGGAGTAGGGGCATGACCAAGATATTGGCTCCTGCAGGTTCCTCTGCCATTGACCTCGGCACGCCCGCTTACGACCCGAAAAAACACGATCCCTATTTTGACGGCATGTCAGACCAGCTTGCCGATAAGGGTTTTATCACAGCGGCGTCTGATGATTTAGTGACATGGGCGCGGACGGGTAGCTTGATGTGGATGACTTTCGGTCTGGCGTGTTGCGCGGTCGAGATGATGCAAGCCTCTATGCCGCGCTATGATCTTGAGCGGTTCGGTTTTGCCCCGCGAGCCTCCCCTCGGCAAAGCGATGTTATGATCGTTGCCGGGACGCTGACCAATAAAATGGCCCCGGCTTTGCGCAAAGTCTATGACCAGATGCCGTTCCCGCGTTATGTTATTTCTATGGGCAGCTGCGCCAATGGCGGCGGCTATTATCATTACAGCTATGCCGTGGTGCGCGGTTGTGACCGGATTGTCCCTGTCGATATCTATATTCCGGGCTGTCCGCCAACGGCTGAGGCGCTGGTTTATGGTATCCTGCAACTGCAAAAGAAAATCCGCCGCGAAGGTAATATTGAGAGATAAATCGTGGAAGACCTAAAAGAGCATATCGAAACCAGTCTCGGCGATGCGGTCAATTCGGCTGAGATCACGAATGGCGAGCTTACCCTTCAGGCTCGCCGCGCCGAAGTGATGACGGTAATCGCATTTCTACGCGATGATCCGATATGCAAATTCTCATCACTAATTGATATTTGCGGCGTTGACTATCCAGCCCGCGAGCGCCGGTTTGATGTTGTTTACCACATGCTCTCTATGGCCCATAATACTCGTATCCGCATCAAAGTGACAACGGATGAAGAAGTGCCTGTGCACAGCGTCGCGGGCCTCTTCCCCAATGCCGATTGGTATGAACGCGAAGCTTTTGACATGTACGGCATCATCTTTAGCCACCATCCCGACCTGCGCCGTATCCTCACCGATTACGGTTTTGAAGGCTATCCGCTACGCAAAGACTTCCCGCTCTCAGGCTTTGTCGAAGTGCGATACGATGAAGAGCGCAAAGCCGTCGTCTATGAACCGGTGAACCTGCCGCAAGAATACAGAAGCTTCGACTTTATGAGCCCGTGGGAGGGCGCGGAATATGTGCAGGCGAGTGATGAGAAGGAGGAGGGGTGATGGCTGCTAACCCGCTATTGCAACTTCTCCCCTTGCTAATAATAGGGCTTGCGCTTGTGCCGCCTTATTGGAAAATTTTTGAGCGTTCCGGGTGGCACCCGGCTCTTTCATTGCTAATGGTAGTTCCTTTTGTGAATTTGATATTACTTTGGGTCGTTGCATTCAAAAAGTGGCCGAGTGATAATATTTCAGGGACTTTCAATTAATGACAACAACTGAAGCATTTCTTGAAGGTGATGACCGTAATTTCACCATTAATTTCGGCCCGCAGCATCCTGCGGCGCATGGGGTGCTTCGCCTTGTGCTGGAACTTGAAGGCGAGGTTGTTGAGCGCGTTGATCCGCATATTGGCCTTTTGCACCGGGGCACAGAAAAGCTGATTGAGCATAAAACTTACCTGCAAGCGCTCCCGTATTTTGACCGCCTCGATTATGTCGCGCCGATGAACCAAGAACATGCTTTCTGTCTTACCATTGAAAAATTGATGGGGATTGAAGTGCCGCGCCGCGCTGAATTTATCCGCGTGCTCTATTCTGAAATCGGGCGCATTCTCTCCCATATGTTGAACGTCACCACACAAGCCATGGATGTCGGCGCGCTCACCCCGCCTGTCTGGGGTTTTGAAGAGCGCGAAAAGCTGATGGTGTTTTATGAGCGCGCTTGCGGCTCGCGGATGCACGCTATGTATTTCCGCCCCGGCGGCGTGCATCAGGATTTGCCGCCCAAATTGATTGCGGATTTGCTCGACTGGTGTGATCAATTTCCGCAAAAACTCAAGGACATTGAAACGCTGCTAACGGGCAATCGGATTTTCAAACAGCGCAATGTTGATATCGGCGTAGTGTCGAAACAGGATTGTTATGATTGGGGCTTTTCCGGCGTCATGGTGCGCGGCTCGGGCATCGCTTGGGATCTGCGCCGTAACCAGCCTTATTCAGTTTATAATGAGCTCGATTTCAAAATCCCGCTCGGTAAAAACGGCGATTGCTATGACCGTTATCTCTGCCGCGTTGACGAGATGTATGAGAGCGTGAAAATCATGCGTCAGTGCCTTGAAATGATGCCCGAAGGCCCGGTGATGTGCGAAGATAACAAAGTCGCGCCGCCCCGCCGCAGCGAGATGAAACAAAGCATGGAAGCGCTGATCCATCACTTTAAACTCTATACCGAAGGCTTTCACGTTCCTGCGGGCGAGATTTATAGTTGTGTCGAAGCGCCCAAGGGCGAATTTGGTGTTTATCTGGTGTCCGACGGCTCCAATAAACCTTACCGCTGCCATATCCGCGCGCCGGGCTTCCCGCATCTTGCGGCGATGGATTATCTCAATAAAGGCCATATGCTCGCCGATGTCTCGGCTATCCTAGGCTCTCTGGATATCGTCTTCGGGGAGATCGACCGATGAGCGCACGCCGCCTTGCCATAAGACAGCCGGAGAGTTTTACGCTTTCGGCTAAGGCCAAAAAAGAGATCGCTAAATGGGTCAAGAAATACCCCAAGGGGCGGCAGCGTAGCGCGCTTATTCCTGCGCTCTGGATTGCGCAGAAAGATGCGGAGGGATGGCTGCCTGAACCGGCTCTGCGCCTGCTCGGGGATATGCTGGATATGCCCTATATCCGCGTTTATGAAGTGGCGACCTTCTACACTATGTTTAATCTCGAACCCGTCGGGACCCATTTTGTGCAGCTTTGCGGAACTACGCCGTGCTGGCTGCGCGGCTCGGATGACCTTATCGCTATGCTGAAACGCAAAATCGGGCCGCAGCGCTCAATTACTGCAGACGGAAAATTGTCATGGCTCGAAGTTGAATGTCTCGGCTCTTGCGCCAATGCGCCGATGGTTCAAATCAGTAATAAAGACGGCGATCATTATTATGAAGACCTAACCGCGGAGAGCCTTGAAGCCGTGCTTGATGATCTGGTCGCAGGAAAAAAACCTGCGCCGGGGCCGCAAAATAGCCGCCACACATCCGAACCTGACGGCGGGGCGATGGTGCTTAATTCCAAAGGTTTTTATAATAAGACCAAGACGCCGACCAAGCTACCTCACGCAGCCAAGAAAGTGAAGGTGAGCCGTCATGGTTGAGCTTCTTCAAGATAAAGACCGGATTTTCACCAATCTCTACGGCTTGCAAGACTGGGGCTTGGAAGGCGCTAAGAAACGCGGCGCTTGGGTTGGGACTTCGGCCATGCTGGCCCAAGGTAAGGACTGGATTATTGACCAAGTCAAAGCTTCGGGACTGCGCGGACGGGGCGGGGCTGGGTTCCCGACGGGCCTTAAATGGTCATTCATGCCCAAAGAGGTCGGCGTGCGGCCGCATTATCTTGTCGTCAATGCCGACGAATCCGAGCCGGGCTCTTGCAAAGACCGCGATATGCTGCGCCATGATCCGCATTTGCTAATCGAGGGCTGCCTTGTCGCCAGTTTTGCGATGCAGGCCCATGCCTGTTACATCTATGTGCGCGGCGAATATATCCTAGAGCGCAACCGATTGCAGGCCGCGATTGACGAAGCTTATGCGGCAGGTTTAGTCGGCAAAAATGCCTGCGGGTCGGGCTGGGATTTTGATATTTATATGCACCACGGGGCCGGGGCCTATATTTGCGGCGAAGAGACGGCCTTGCTAGAATCGCTCGAAGGCAAAAAAGGCCAGCCGCGCCTCAAGCCGCCATTCCCGGCAGGGGCGGGGCTTTATGGCTGCCCAACCACGGTCAATAATGTCGAATCCATTGCTGTGGTGCCGACCATCTTGCGCAGAGGCGCGGATTGGTTCACGCAATTTGGCCGCGACAATAATAAAGGCACGAAGGTGTTTTCAATTTCGGGTCATGTCAATAAACCGTGTAATGTCGAAGAGGCGCTTTCTATCCCGATGAAGACATTGCTCGAAGAATATGCAGGCGGTGTGCGCGGCGGCTGGGATAACCTCAAATGCGTCATTCCGGGCGGTTCATCCGTGCCGCTTCTGCCCAAAGAAATTTGCGATACGGTGCTGATGGATTTCGACGCTCTGCGCGAACATCAATCGGGCCTCGGTACAGCGGCGGTCATTGTCATGGATAAATCCACCGACGTTATCAAAGCCATCGCCCGGCTGAGCTATTTCTATAAACACGAGTCCTGCGGCCAATGCACGCCGTGCCGTGAAGGCACAGGCTGGATGTGGCGGGTGATGGAGCGCATGGTGCGCGGCGAAGCGGAGACCAGCGAAATTGATATGCTGCTCGACGTGTCCAAACAAGTCGAAGGCCACACCATCTGCGCCCTAGGCGACGCGGCGGCCTGGCCGATCCAAGGCCTCATCCGCCACTTTAGGCACGAGATCGAAGAGCGCATAGATAATTACCGAAGCGGCAAGCCGGTCTTTGTGCAGGCGGCGGAGTGAGTTGGATGAAAGCATTTGTAAAATGCCTTCTGGCGAATATATTATATGGTTTTGGGCTTATTGCACCTTGGTTTTTTGGTGTCTTCGCATCACTAGCGGTAATGCCTCGCGAGTGGATATCAACTTATTGGTACCTTGGGAGTATTTTTTGTTCCTTGATCGCGTGTATGATTGCAATGGAAATGTTGTTGCCACATCCGTTACCATTCAAAAGATATTTAGAAACTGAAGAGCTTTCACGATGACATTCAACTACGAAACACTCTCAAAGATATTGGACCACAGTGAAGAACTACATGAGCGACCCTTAGCGCATATGCTAAAAGCATTGCAGGCGATTGTTGAGGAAACTGAATCGCAAAGGCGAGAAATAGAAAAACTTAAGTCGGAAATTGTTACTTTGAAAAAGCTTGAGGACTCATAGAGAATGAGCGACCTACGCAAAATCAATATTGATGGCACCGAATATGAGGTGCCGGCAGATTATACGCTGATGCAGGCTTGCGAAGAGGCGGCGGGGGCTGAGATACCGCGTTTTTGTTATCATGAGCGCCTCTCCGTGGCCGGGAATTGCCGCATGTGCCTTGTTGAATGGGTCGGCGCGCCGAAGCCGCAGGCCTCCTGCGCGCTGCAAGTCAAAGATATGCGCCCGAACCGCGACGGTAGCCCCGCCAATATTCGCACTAATTCGCCGGTCGTGAAAAAAGCGCGCGAAGGGGTAATGGAGTTTTTGCTGATTAACCACCCACTCGATTGTCCGATTTGCGATCAAGGCGGGGAGTGCGACCTGCAAGATCAAGCCATGGCTTATGGCCGGGACGGCTCGCGCTTTGAAGAAAATAAACGCGCCGTGGACGATAAGAATATGGGCCCGTTGGTCAATACGATTATGACGCGCTGTATTCAGTGTACGCGCTGTGTGCGCTTTATTACCGAAGTGGCCGGGGTTCCCGAAATCGGCCTGGCCTCTCGAGGTGAGGACGCCGAAATCACGACCTATCTTGAAAAGTCCCTGACGTCTGAACTCTCCGGCAATGTCATCGACCTTTGCCCGGTCGGGGCGCTGACCTCCAAACCCTACGCCTTTAATGCGCGGCCATGGGAGCTTGATAAAGTCGAGTCCATTGACGTCATGGACGCCGTTGGCTCCAATATCCGTATGGATTCACGCGGCGGGGCGGTATTGCGCATCATGCCTGTGGTCAACGACGCCGTGAATGAGGAATGGATTTCCGACAAAACTCGTTTTGTTTGGGACGGCCTCGCGCGGCAACGCCTCGACGCGCCTTATATTCGCGAAAACGGAAAGCTTCGCAAAGCGGGTTGGGACGAGGCCTTAAAACTTGCCGCAGAAAAGCTAAGCGCTTCGCCGGAAGAAATCGGCGTGATCGCGGGCGATCTTTGCGATGCGGAGAGTCTGAAAGCCTTGATGGATTTGTCTAATAACCTCGGCGTCAAAAACATTGATTGCCGTCAAGATGGCTCGTCTCTAGGGGATGTGGCGGGCGGCGCGCGCCAATCCTATCTGTTTAATACGACGATTGCGGGGATTGAAGAGGCTGACGCTATTTTGCTTATCGGCACAAATCCGCGCCTCGAAGCCCCTCTCGTCAATACCCGTATTCGCAAAGCGTGGAATGATGGCGGGGCCGAAATCGGCCTTATCGGCGAAGCGGTTGATCTGACTTATGATTATAATCATATCGGAACCAAGCCCGGAGATATTGCCAATTTATCTAAATCTTCCAAAGGCTTCGGTAAAACACTTAAGTCTGCGAAACGTCCGGCTATCATCATCGGCGCGGCTGTTTTTGCGCGCAGTGACGCGGCCCAAATCTTGCGCGCTTGTGGTCAATTGGCCAAGAGTTTCAAAATGGTGCGCGAAGGCTGGAACGGCTTTAACGTTCTGCAAAATGCGGCGTCGCGTGTAGCGGGCCTCGATATGGGCTTTGTCCCTGCCGAAGATGGTCTCGCTACGGCTGAAATACTGGAAGCTGCACAGCAAGGCGCGATAAAAACCGTGTTCCTCATGGGCGCGGATGAGCTGGACACGTCCAAACTCAAAAACACTTTCGTGATTTACCAAGGTAGCCACGGCGATGCGGGGGCGCATGTCGCCGATATCATCCTGCCCGCCGCTGCTTATACGGAAAAATCCGGGCTTTACGTTAATACTGAAGGTCGCGTGCAAATGGGCGCGGCAGCGGTTGCGCCTAAGGGCGATGCAAAAGTGGATTGGGCGATTATCCGCGCGCTTTCCGGCCATCTCAACCGTGTCCTGCCTTATGATAATCTGGATGCTCTACGGGAAAAACTTTTTACCGACCATCCCAGCTTTGCCAGCCTCGGCCATGCGCCCGGCGCTGACGGCGCGGCTAATTTCGACCCCTCCAAACTGGGCGCGACGGGTAAACCAAAAGCGGCGGCGCTTAAAAACCCGGCCGTTGATTTCTATATGACAAACCCCATTGCGCGGGCGTCCACAGTTATGGCGGAATGCTCTTCGGTCAATGATATTGTGATCAAAGAGGCGGCGGAATAATGATAAGCCTTATCCATATCGCTGCAGATTTTTCGCCCTTGATTTGGCTCGCTATCAAATCCGCGCAAGTCTTGGCTTTTGTTATTTCTTTAGCCTTGCTCGTCGCCGCGCTTGTGCTGGCTGACCGTAAAATCTGGGCAGCGGTGCATATGCGGCGCGGGCCTAATGTGGTCGGCGCATTTGGCCTGTTGCAGACCATGGCAGACGCGCTGAAATTCTTTCTCAAAGAAATCATTATCCCGTCCGGTTCTGATAAATTCCTCTTTATCCTCGCGCCTATTTTGGGCCTTGTCATGGCCTTTGGCGCTTGGGCGGTTATTCCTGTTGCGCCGGGCTGGGTGATTTCGGATATCAATGTCGGCGTACTTTATGTTTTGGCGATTAGCTCGCTAGGCGTTTACAGCATTATCATTGGCGGCTGGGCGTCAAATTCGAAATATCCTTTTATGGGCGCTCTACGCTCCGCCGCGCAAATGGTGTCTTACGAGGTCTCGATTGGCTTCATCATCTTGACCGTGATTTTCCTCACAGGCTCCATGAACCTGACCGATATAGTCGACGCGCAAAAGGGTGGTTTATTTAATTGGCATATGTTCTATCTGGACTTTAAAAACCCGATCAATCTCGTGCTGTTTCCGGTGATGTTCTATATGGGCGTATTGTTCTTCATCTCGGCATTGGCCGAAACCAACCGCCCGCCATTTGATCTGCCCGAAGCGGAATCCGAGCTTGTGGCAGGCTATCAGGTTGAATATTCCTCAACGCCGTTTCTGATGTATTTCTTTGCCGAATATGTGAATATCATGCTGCTCTGCTCGATGATGACGCTTCTGTTTCTAGGCGGTTGGCACGCGCCGATTGATATTGGCGTGCAGTTCATGCCGCCTTTCCTGTGGTTCTTCCTCAAGACGGCATTCCTGTTTTTCCTCTTCGCCATAGTAAAATGTATTGTCCCGCGTTACCGCTATGACCAGCTTATGCGCCTGGGCTGGAAAGTCTTTCTGCCAACCGCGCTGGCCGCCGTTGTCTTTGTGTCGAGTTGGGTCGTGTTCTTCGGGGATAAGGTTTAGTCATGTTCACACGTCTTAAACAGATTATTCGCGGCGCTTTGCTTTTGGAATTTATCGGTGCTTTTTGGTTGGCGATGAAGTATTTCTTCCGCCCCAAAGTCACGATTAATTACCCCTTCGAAAAAGGGCCATTGTCACCGCGTTTTCGCGGCGAACATGCGTTGCGCCGTTATCCGTCGGGCGAAGAGCGTTGCATCGCTTGTAAGCTGTGCGAAGCCATATGCCCCGCCCAAGCGATTACCATTGAAGCCGAACCGCGCGAAGACGGCTCTCGCCGCACCACGCGTTATGATATTGACATGGTCAAATGTATTTATTGCGGCCTGTGCCAAGAGGCATGCCCGGTTGACGCCATCGTCGAAGGCCCGAATTTTGAATTCGCGGTAGAGACCCGCGAAGAACTTTATTACGACAAAGAAAAACTGCTCGCTAACGGAGATCGTTGGGAGCGCGAAATTGCAAAAAATCTAGCCATGGACGCCCCGTACCGTTAAGGCACGGCCAAAGAAGAGAGACCCCCGAATCGTGTTAACCGCCATTTCATTTTACCTCCTCGCAACCACGGCTGTCGCGGCTGCCTTTATGGTCGTGGCCAGCCGTAATCCGGTGCATTCTGTGATGTGGCTTGTCCTGACATTTTTCAGCGCGGCAGGGCTTTTCATCCTCATGGGCGCGGAGTTTTTGGCGCTAATTTTAGTGATGGTCTATGTCGGCGCGGTTGCGGTATTATTTCTCTTCGTCGTGATGATGCTTGATGTTGATTTCGTCGAACTCAAACAGGGGTTTCTGACCTATCTGCCAATTGGGGCTTTAGTCGCAATCGTGCTGTTGATCGAAATGGTCATGGTCGGCGCGGTTTATGTTTCAGGTGATGCGACTACGGTCGCTGTGCGCGATGCGGGCGAGTCTAATCTCGAAGCCTTTGGCCGCGTGCTCTATACTGACTATGCCGGCATTTTCGAGGCCGCAGGCTTCGTGCTTTTGATTGCCATGATTGGCGCGATTGTGCTGACCTTGCGCGAGCGCGAAGGCGTGCGCAAACAAGATATCTCCAAACAAATCTCGCGCAACCGCGAGAGCGGCGTTGAGCTTGTCGACATCAAGCCAGGTGAGGGGCTGGGCTGATGATTATTGGATTACATCACTATCTGGTCGTTGCGGCGATTATATTCACCATCGGAGTGTTCGGGATTTTCGTGAACCGCAAAAACGTCATCATTATTCTGATGTGTGTTGAGCTTATCCTGCTGGCGGTGAATATCAATTTCGTTGCCTTCTCCACCCATATGGCGGAGGGGGCGGGCAATAACCCCATGGCCGGGCAGGTCTTCGCGTTATTTATCCTGACCGTTGCCGCCGCAGAAGCCGCTATCGGCCTCGCCATCCTCGTTGTTTATTTCCGTAACCGCGGCAATATCGCCGTGGAAGACATTGATCTGATGAAGGGTTAGAGGCTGTGCTGTATCATATCATAGTATTTGCGCCGCTTGTCGCCGCGATTATTGCCGGGCTTGGCGGGACGCGCTTTGGCCGTCAATTGCTGCCCGAAAAAGCCAGTATGATCCTGACGACAGGGTTTTTGTTCCTCTCCGCCGTGCTGTCTTGGTACGCACTGATGAAAGTAGGTATTGGTCATGAAGAGGCGGAGATAAAAGTCCTGCGCTGGATGGATGTCGGTAATTTGAAAGCCGATTGGGCCTTTAAAATCGATACGCTGACAGCGGTCATGCTTGTCGTTGTCAATACGGTGTCCTCGCTGGTTCACCTCTATAGCTGGGGCTATATGAAGGACGATAAATATAAACCGCGTTTCTTTGCTTATCTCTCGCTGTTTACGTTTTCCATGTTGATGCTGGTGACGGCCAATAACTTCATTCAGCTTTTCTTTGGCTGGGAAGGCGTCGGCCTCGCGTCATATCTGTTGATTGGTTATTATTATAAAAAACCGTCTGCTAACGCTGCGGCGATAAAAGCCTTTGTCACTAACCGCGTCGGCGATGTCGGTCTTGCGCTTGGCGTGATGACAATTTTTCTTGTCTTTGGCTCTGTTAATTTTGACACAGTGTTTGCGGCTTTGGCCGAAAATAGTGACCGCCGCCTGCCATTCCTCGGTATGGAGTTTAACGCCATTGAACTTATCGCAGGGCTTTTGTTTATTGGCGCTATGGGTAAATCCGCGCAATTCGTGCTTCATGTCTGGCTACCGGACGCGATGGAAGGCCCGACCCCTGTCTCGGCCCTAATCCATGCCGCGACCATGGTGACAGCGGGCGTCTTCCTCGTCTGCCGCATGTATCCGATTTACGACCTCGCGCCGATTACAGCGGGTTTCATCACGGCGATTGGCGCTTTCACCGCTTTCTTCGCCGCAACAGTGGCTTTGGTGCAAAATGATATTAAGCGCGTCATCGCCTATTCAACCTGTTCGCAGCTCGGCTACATGTTCTTCGCAGCAGGTGTTGGCGCTTATAACGCCGCCATGTTCCATCTCTTTACCCATGCTTTCTTTAAGGCGCTGCTCTTCCTATGTGCGGGCTCGGTTATTCACGCCCTGCATCACGAGCAGGATATGCGCAAAATGGGCGGTCTCTGGCGCAAAGTGCCTTGGACTTATGCGGCGATGATTGTCGGCACCTTGGCGATTACAGGTATAGGCATCCCCGGCACGCAAATCGGCTTTGCAGGCTTCTTCTCCAAAGACGCCATCATCGAGGCGGCATACTCTGCGGGTATTGGCGGATCAAATGCAGGAACCTTCGCGTTTTGGATCGGGATTGGCGCGGCCCTGATGACCAGCTTTTATAGCTGGCGTTTGATATTTATGACCTTCCACGGTAAATATCGCGGCGATCAACACACTTTCGACCACGCCCATGAAAGCCCGAAAACGATATTGGTGCCATTGGCCGCGCTGAGCCTCGGCGCGATAGTGGTCGGTGGTTTGTTCTATTCTAAATTTATGGGTAATGCCGGAGACTTCTGGCACGGCGCGCTGCCAGTTTCTGCGGGAGAGTCCCATGCGGCGATTGCGCCGGATCATCTTTACGTCGCCGCCGAGACTAGCGCTGATGTTCATCACGGAGAGATAAAGCACGGCGGGCCATTCGGTTGGCTCCTTAACAAGGTTCACGGCTATCCATTCTGGGTTTTACTCATGCCGCTGCTTGTGTCCGTCATGGGCTTTATCACCGCCTTCATGATGTATATGCGCGGGGCGGGGGCTGCGAAACATATCGCGGCGATTGAAGAAACCGGCGGCGGGCCGCTTTATAATTTCCTGCTCAATAAGTGGTATATTGACGAGATTTATGACGTAACGGTTGTGAAGTGGCTGCGGTGGCTGGGCGATGTTTTTTCCAATATCGGCGACAAGAAAATTATCGACGGGCTTGGCCCTGACGGCGTGGCCAAATTTGCGACAGGCGCGGCCAAACGCTTGTCCAAATTGCAATCCGGCTATCTCTACCATTATGCCTTTGTCATGCTCCTCGGCGTCGCGGTGATTATCGCGCTCGTCTTCAGAATGGTAGGAGCCTGATATGTTTGAAGGTTATCCGATACTCTCGATTATTACATTCCTGCCGCTCGTCGGCGCTTTGTTCCTCATGGGCGTGGCCAAGATTACCCGCGAAGACGGCAAGGCCCAGATAGAGAAAAACGCGCCGCGCGTAGCGCTCGCTGTTTCAGTTGTGGTTTTTATTCTCTCGCTTTTACTGGTGATAGATTTTGACACCGCCAAGGCCGGTTTTCAATTCATGGAAGATACGCCGTGGCTGGGCGGCGGTATTGAATACCGCATGGGCGTGGACGGTATTTCGGTGCTGTTTATTCTGCTGACCGCATTTTTGACGCCGCTCTGTATTCTGGCGAGCGAGACATCAATCAAGACCCGTATGCTTGAATATATGGTGGCTTTCCTGATGCTGGAAACCTTGATGATTGGGGTTTTTGTTTCGCTTGACCTTATCCTATTCTATCTCTTCTTCGAGGCTGTACTCATACCGATGTTTATTATTATCGGCGTTTGGGGCGGTAAGAACCGGGTTTATGCGAGTTATAAATTCTTCCTCTATACGCTGCTGGGGTCGGTATTGATGCTCGCCGCTATCCTGTGGATTTATAATTATAGCGGACAACAACTCGGCGCGCCGACTACGGATATGCGTATCTTGATGAAAGAGCTTGATATTCCGGGCGGAGCGCAGACATGGCTCTGGCTCGCTTTCTTCGCTAGCTTTGCGGTTAAAATGCCGATGTGGCCGGTGCATACATGGCTGCCTGACGCCCATGTCGAGGCCCCTACGGCGGGCTCGGTTATTCTGGCGGGCATCTTGCTCAAGCTCGGCGGTTACGGCTTCCTGCGCTTCTCTCTGCCGATGTTCCCCGATGCCAGCGTTAAGTTTGCGCCGCTGATATTCTGGCTGTCTATCATCGCGATTATCTACACCTCGTTGGTGGCTTACCGCCAAAAGGATATTAAAAAGCTGATTGCCTATTCATCGGTTGCCCATATGGGCTTTGTGACCATGGGGATATTCGTTTTTAATCTGCAAGGTATTCAAGGCGGGATTTACCAGATGCTCAGCCACGGGATTATCTCCGGCGCATTGTTCTTCTGTGTCGGTGTTATCTATGACCGTATGCATACGCGCGAGATTGCCTTTTACGGCGGGCTGGTCAAACGCATGCCGGTCTATGCTGCTTTCTTCATGCTCTTCACCATGGCCAATGTCGGCCTGCCGGGCACCTCCGGCTTTGTCGGCGAGATTCTGACTATGGTCGGCGCTTACCAAGTCAGTCCGTGGATTGCGGCGGGCGCGGCGCTCGGCATGATCTTGTCGGCCATGTACGCGCTGCATCTCTACCGCGAAGTGATTTTCGGAGAGCCGGTCAATGACAAGCTCGACGATATAATGGATTTGACTCGCCGCGAATGGCTGATCCTCGGCCCGCTCGCGGTTATGACTTTAGTGCTCGGCGTCTATCCTTCGCTGATAACTGATATTACCTCGGCCTCTGTTGAAAGTCTGATTGCGGAATTTAACGCCGCAACAGGAGGGAATTAGCCATGTTGCAAACCCTTTCACTCTTCGCGCCTCAGCTCATTCTGGCATTCTTTGCCTCGCAGCTTTTATCGACGGGCGCTTTCGCCAAAAAAGACCGCTCTATCGGTATTCGCTATTTCGCCGTGGGCGTGCTGCTCCTCTATGCGTTTATAGGCTTTATCCTTGGACAGCCGACAGGCACGGCCTTTAAAGGTGCTTTGGTTGTCGATAATTACAGCCATTATCTCAATCTCTTCCTTGGTCTTTCAGCGGCCGCGGCTTTGATGTTCTCCAAGTCATTTTTTCAGACGGAAAATCTAGACCGTTATGAATATTCCGTGCTCGTGCTTTATAGCGTGCTGGGTATGTCGATTATGGTCTCGGCCAATACATTGCTCGCGCTCTATATCGGGATCGAAATGCAGGCTTTGGCGCTTTACGTCATGGCCGCCTTTAACCGTGATAGCCTGCGGGCCTCCGAGGCGGGCCTTAAATATTTCGTGCTCGGGGCCTTATCATCCGGCTTATTGCTTTACGGCGCGTCCCTGATTTACGGCTTTACCGGCTCGCTCGAATTTGGCCGCATCGCCGAAGTCGTATCCGAAGGCGCAACGCCCGGCATCATAGCGGGCATGGTGTTTTTGCTTTGCGGGCTAGCCTTCAAAATATCTGCCGCGCCGTTTCATATGTGGACGCCCGATGTTTATGAAGGCGCGCCGACGCCCGTGACGGGGTTCTTTGCCGCCGCGCCAAAATTTGCCGCTATGGCATTAATCGCGCGTTTGCTGGTCGGCCCGTTTGGCGAGATTACCGATCAATGGCAGCAAGTGATTATCGTGCTCGCCGTGCTCTCCATGTTTGTCGGCGCTATCGGCGCCTTAACCCAGACCAATATCAAGCGCCTGATGGCCTATTCCTCGATTGCCAATATGGGCTATGCGCTTGTTCCGCTTGCGGCGGGCACGGCGGCGGGCGTCAAAGGCATGCTGATCTTTATGAGCATCTATGTCATCACCGTGATCGGTATTTTCGCCTGTATTCTGCAAATGCGTATCCGCAACGGCATGGTCGAGCAGATATCCGATCTGGCAGGTCTGTCGAAAAGCAATCGCGGGCTGGCTATCGTGCTAACTATGTTCATGTTCTCGGTGATGGGCATTCCGCCTTTACTCGGCTTCTTTGGTAAGTTCTTCGCCTTTGTTCCGGCTATAGAAGCGGGGCTGACATGGCTTGTCGTGCTGGCACTTGTGGCGTCTGTAATTGGCGCGTTTTATTATCTCCGCCTTGTGAAAATCATGTGGGGCGACGAGAATGAAAACGAATTTGTAGAAGCGCCAAAAACCCTGCGCGGCCTGACCGTGATTTCGGCTTTGTTGATCTTTCCGATTTTGCTACTGCCGTTCATATCCATTCCCGCGCAAAGCCTGATTTCGCAGGCTGCCGCCAGCCTGTTTTAATTGAAATTCATCACTTTAGACGAGGTGGAGTCCACCAATGCCGAAGCCCGGCGTCTGGCGGAACGCGGTGAGGGCCCGCTCTGGATACGCGCCGACAGGCAGACAGCAGGGCGCGGGCGGCGAGGCCGAGATTGGACATCCGAAACAGGCAATCTCTTTTGTTCAGGGCTTTATCCTCATGATGGTAGTCCGCAGCAAGCGGCGCAGATGAGTTTTGCGGCGGCTCTGGCCGTGGCGGATGCTTTGGAACATTATGTCCCCAAAGACATCATCACTCTGAAATGGCCCAATGATGTTTTATTGGCAGGGCGTAAAACATCCGGTATTTTACTCGAAAGCGGAGCGGGTTGGGTCGTTGTTGGCATCGGCATTAACCTCGTGCATCACCCTGAAGGGACTGATTTTCCGGCGGCGCATGTTCTGGAATATATTCCAAACGCAATGTTAAATGGGCCCGAACCCGTGATGACAGGGCCGGATGCTGTTTTGGCGGGTCTTGCCGTCCGTTTTGATCATTGGCGCGATATCCTGATTGCAAAGGGCTTTGCGCCTATCAGAGACGCTTGGATGGCCCGCGCCCATAATATCCCCGGCCCTGTCACTGTGCGCCTGCCTAAAGAGACATTTGCAGGCAAAGCGCTCGGCCTTGACGAAAATGGGGCGTTGCGTGTGCGCCTCGCGGATGGCACGATAAGAGATGTTCATGCCGGAGACGTTTTCTTCGGGACACAAGGTTAAATATGCTTCTTGCGATTGACACAGGCAATACCAATACGCTCTTCGCCATCCATGACGGCAAGGATTGGGCCGTGCAATGGCGCATCGCCACAGACGCAACGCGCACGGCTGATGAATATGCCGTCTGGTTTCATCATTTACTGTCGATGCAGAGCATGACCTTTGAGGATATCACCGATTGCGTCATCTCTACCGTAGTCCCGCAATCCTTGTTTAATATGCGCAATCTTTCGCGCCGTCATTTAAAGGTTGATCCCCTCATTATAGGCGAACCGGGCGTTAAAATCGGTATTGGCGTGCGCATTGATAATCCGCGCCAAGTCGGGGCCGACAGGCTTGTTACGGCTCTGGGCGCACTTGGGCGCTATAAGGGGGACCTTATTATTATTGATAGCGGCACGGCGACGACCTTTGATGTCATTTCCGGCGAGGGTTTCTTTGACGGCGGTATCATCGCGCCGGGTATTAACCTCTCCGTTCGCGCCTTGCACGAAGCCGCAGCGCAGCTCCCGCGTATCGAAATTAAAAAACCGGAGAAAGTCATCGGCACCGATACTGTCGGCGCGATGCAGTCCGGTATTTTCTGGGGCTATATCGGCTTGATTGACGGGCTTGTCGAAAAAATCAAAGCTGAAGATGGGCGCGATTTCACAGTTATTGGCACGGGCGGAGTGGCGTCTTTATTTGAGGGTGCTTCGACGACGATTGATCATTATGATAGTAAATTGACGATCGACGGACTTCACGAGATATGGAAGCTGAATAAATAGATTATGGCGAAAAAAAATAAAAACGAACTGGTTTTCCTGCCGTTGGGCGGTTGCGGCGAGATTGGGATGAACCTTAATCTGTTTGGGTTTGGCCCGCCCAATAACCGCAAATGGGTGATTGTCGATATTGGCGTGACTTTTGGCGGGGCGGATACGCCGGGTATCGAGATCATCATGCCCGATATCAATTTCATCGTTGAGCACAAAGATGATCTGCTAGGCATCGTCCTAACCCACGCTCATGAAGATCATATGGGCGCATTGGGGCGGCTCTGGCCACAGCTTAAATGCCCGGTCTATGCCACGCCTTTCACGATGTATCTGGTCAAAGATCGGCTCGCAGAATCCGGCCTTAGCGAAGATGTCGAGCTGCATGAAGTGCCGCTTAAGGGCACATTCAGCCTTGGGCCGTTTGATTTTGAAATGATCACCATGACCCATTCCATTGCCGAACCTAATGCGCTGGCTATTCGCACGGAATTAGGCACGATCTTGCATACGGGCGATTGGAAAATAGATTATGATCCGCAAATCGGCGAACCGCCTGATGCTGACACGCTTAAGGCGCTCGGCGATGACGGCATCCTCGCGATGATTTGTGATAGCACCAATGTCTTCTCGCCGGGCTTTGCCGGGAGCGAGGCTGGTGTGCGCAAGGAGCTTTCCAAGCTCGTCGGCGAATATGACGGCAAAGGCGTGGCTGTAGCCTCCTTTGCTTCTAATGTCGCAAGGCTGGAATCGATCATGCTTGCGGCCAAGGATAATGACCGTAGTGTCTGCCTTGTCGGGCGCTCAATGAAGCGCATGACAGGGGCGGCTAAATCCGTTGGTCTGCTGAAAGGCACAGGCCGTATTGTCGAAGAAGATGACGCGAGAGGCATGCCCGCCGCGAATATCCTTTATCTTTGCACAGGCTCGCAGGGCGAACCTCGCGCGGCGCTGTCGCGCATTGCCGAGGGCACGCACCGTAATGTGAAATTCAAACAGGGTGATGTCGTAATATTCTCCTCTAAAGTCATCCCCGGCAATGAGCGCGGAATTTTCGCCCTGCAAAATGCGCTGGCCGATGACGGGGTGGAAATTGTCACCGAAAAAGATCGCGACATCCATGTGTCCGGCCACCCTTGCCGGGATGAGCTTAAGCAAATGTATGAATGGGCGCGGCCTGCCATTGCTGTGCCGTGCCACGGCGAAAGGCGGCATTTGCTCGAACATGCCAAATTGGCCCGTAGCCTCGGCGTCAAAAAGGCTATCGCCCCGCGCAATGGCGAGATGATACTGCTCGCCCCGACCGGCCCGGAGATTATTGATATCGTTCCGGCGGGCCGTCTGCATCAAGACGGTAATGCCATCGTAAATGCCATGGATGAAGGCCTGCGCCTGCGCAAGAAAATGGCCTATGCCGGGCATGTTTCGGTCAGCCTTGTGGTCAATAGCAAAGGCCGCCTGATAAATGGGCCCGAGCCGCGGATTTCAGGTTTTCCCGAAGGCTATGACGGGGCTTTCCTCGACGATCTGCTCGACGGCGTTGCGGACGCAGCCGAAGACGCCTTTGAGAGCCTCAAACAAAATTCACGCACCGACGAAGATTTGATTGAAGAGCGCGTGCTCTCCCGCGTCAAACGCTATGTTAAACGGCAGACAGGCAAGCGCGGCCATGTCGAAATCATCGCCCATAAGGTGAAATAATGCGTTTTCTAGGCCCCTTAAACCATGTCGGTATCGCCGTGCCGGATATCGAGGCGGCGATAGCGATGTATAGAGATGTTTTTGGGGTCAGCGACATTACCGCGCCCAAAGACCTCCCTGCGCAAGGCGTAACCTATGCTTTCGTCAATTTCCCCAGCGGGCAAGTGGAACTGATTCAGCCTTATGGCGATAAATCCCCGATTGCCAAGTTTTTAGAGAAAAACCCAAAAGGCGGGCAGCACCATATCTGTTTCGAGGTCAAGGATATCCACAAAGCCAGCATTCTTATGGCCGAACGCGGTATGCGGGTGCTAGGGACGCCGCGTATCGGCGCGCACGGCACGTTAGTTGTCTTCCTCCACCCCGGCGATGCGGGCGGTGTGCTGATTGAACTCATGGAAACGCCCAAGGGCGAGCACTAGGCTTTTCTCATGTCGCCATTCTCCATCTTCGTCGTCTATCTGCTCACTTGGTGGGTGACATTATTTGCCATCCTGCCCATCGGCGTGCGCGGCCAAGCCGAAGAGGGCAATATCGTAAAAGGGTCTGAGCCCGGCGCCCCCGTCGAGAGCAATATCAAAGCCAAATTTAAACTGACAACGATAGTGGCGACAGTGATCTGGGCGGTAGTCTGCGGGCTGATCTGGTCAGGATTGTTGAGCTGGGAAGGCATGGCCGAGATGTTCGGGATGGGGAGTTAAAACCTCCACTCCCCTCTTTTTCCGCTCATCCCAGCGAAGGCTGGGAACCAGATATCCCGCCCTTGCCAATCATGCCTACCTGCAGTATGTTCACATAATATTCTATACATACATCCTCACAAATAAAAGAAACGGCACACTCTACGCCGGCCATACTGACGACATCGGCGCCCGCATGGAGCAGCACAAATTCGGCCTGAGTCCGGGCTTTGCCTCAAAATACGGATGCAATCGTCTTGTCTGGTATGAAGAATACCCGACGCGCGAGGCTGCATTCCGGCGCGAGCGCCAGATCAAGGCATGGAAACGGGCATGGAAAATCAGGTTGATAGAAAAAACCAATCCAAATTGGTTGGATATTACAAACATGATGGTTTGGCCTTTGCCGAAGGGGACAATTTTTGATGATCTCAGGCGGCAAGGTTTAAACGATGGATTGCACGGCGAGGTAAATCCTAATCCCTATTTAGGTGCAGGCGGATAAATCAGGACATCTGGGTCCCAGCCTGCGCTGGGATGAGCGGGGGTGTGGGGGTATATTATTTATGGGATTGCAGAAAGCGTAGGTCAGGTAGAGCGTAGCGAAACCTGACGTTCCGCGCTTGCGATAAAATGGATTGTCGGATTTCGCTTCGCTCTATCGGGCCAACGGACTACCCATTATATTCGACCTTCGAATCACATGAGAACTCTATGACCGACTCTACGACTACGGATAAAGGCCTTCCGGGCGGCGCTATTATTGAGGAGCATATTGATGATGCGCTTTCCTCGCGATATCTGGCTTATGCGCTCTCGACGATTACGCAGCGGGCTTTGCCGGATGTGCGCGACGGGCTTAAGCCTGTGCACCGCCGTATTCTCTATGCCATGCGGCAACTTAAGCTAAATCCTGAGAACGCGCATAAGAAATGCGCGCGGATTGTCGGCGATGTTATGGGGCAATATCACCCGCACGGCGATGCCTCGATTTATGACGCGCTGGTCAAGCTGTCGCAAAGTTTCTCGGCGCGCTATCCGTTGGTGGACGGGCAGGGTAATTTTGGCAATATTGACGGCGATAGCCCGGCGGCGATGCGCTATACCGAAGCCAAGATGACGGCGGCGGGCGCGGTTCTGCTTGAAGGACTTGAAGAAGACGCGGTTAATTTCATTGCCACTTATAATGAAGAAGATGAGGAACCGGTGGTCTTGCCGGCAGGGTTTCCAAACCTTTTGGCCAATGGCTCCACGGGTATTGCTGTCGGCATGGCGACCTCTATCCCGCCGCATAATGCCGCCGAGATTTGCTCGGCTGCTTTGCACCTGATTAAGACGCCCAAGGCCCGAATTGCGACCTTGATGGATTATATTAAAGGCCCCGATTTGCCGACGGGCGGGATCATTGTCGAGAGCCGCGATTCGATGCTCGAAGCTTACGCCACGGGTAAGGGCGGTTTTAAAGTGCGCTCGCGCTGGCACAAAGAAGATTTGGGCCGGGGCATGTACCAGATTATCATCACCGAAATTCCTTACCAAGTGCAAAAATCACGGCTGATTGAAAAACTGGCGGAAGTGATCGAAACCAAGAAAGCGCCGTGGCTCGAAGATGTTAGGGACGAAAGCGCGGAAGATATCCGTATTGTTCTGGAACCCAAGAGCAAGAATATCGATCCAGAGCTTTTGATGGAAAGCCTGTTTAAAATTACCGATCTTGAAAGCCGCACCTCGCTGAATATGAATGTGCTGGACGCCACGCGCACGCCGCGGGTGATGAATTTGCGCGAAGTGATACAGGCCTTTCTCGACCATCGCCGCGAAGTGCTCCAGCGCCGTTCGCGTCAACGGCTCGGCAAAATCGAAGACCGTATGGAGGTTCTGGACGGCTATAGAATTGCGTTTCTAAATCTCGACGAAGTTATCCGCATCATCCGCTTTGAGGACGAGCCCAAGGCCGAACTCATCAAAGCCTTCAAGCTGACAGAGCGTCAGGCCGAAGCGATTTTGAACATGCGTTTGCGGGCTTTAAACAAGCTGCAAGAGATAGAGATTAAAACGGAATTTGATAAATTGGCGTTTGAAAAATCCGGGCTCGAAAGCCTGCTTGGCTCGGTGAAAAAACAATGGGACAAAGTGGCGGATCAGATCAAAGCTGTGCGCGAGACTTACGGCCTTAAAACGGAACTCGGCGCGCGGCGCACGACATTTGCTGACCAGCCCGAAATGGATATTGATTTTGCTCAGGCCTTTATTCAGAAAGAGCCTGTGACGGTCGTCCTGTCGGAAAAAGGCTGGATACGCGCGATGAAAGGCCATGTCTCCGACGCGTCCTCTATCAAGTTTAAAGAGGGAGACGAGGCCGCTTTTATCGTCCCGTGCCAGACAACGGACAAGGTCATTCTTTTTGCGTCGAACGGAAAATTTTACACCATCGGCGCGGATAAACTCCCCGGCGGGCGCGGCAACGGCGAACCCATCCGCCTGATGATTGATCTGGAAAACGACCATATGCCGATCGGCATGTTCTTGCATAATCCCGAGCGCGAGCTTTTGATTGCCAGCTCGGACGGTTATGGGTTTCGCGTCAAAGAAGCGGATATTATCGCTTCGACCAAAGGCGGACGCAAGACACTGAATGTCAAAGGCGATGCCGAGGCTGTACGCTGCGTTGAAATCAGAGGCGAGAAAATCGCCGCCATTGGCGAGAACCGCAAGATATTGGTTTTTGATATTAGCGACCTCCCGCAAATGGGGCGCGGCAAGGGCGTGCGTTTGCAGAAATATAAAGATGGCGGCCTAGCTGATATTACGACCTTTACTGCATTGGAAGGTCTGTCTTTCGTTGATAGTGCAGGGCGCAGCAATAGCGTATCTGAATGGGCGATCCATGAAGGTAAGCGTGCCGGCGCAGGGCGCATGGCCCCAAGAGGGTTTTCGCGGTTAGGGCTGTTCGCGCCCGATAAGCGGCTTTAATGTCCCCAGCTCTCCCTTTCGTGTCCCCCGCCTTGAGCGGGGGCCTCCCTCAATTTGAGTGCTGTCCCTAACGCAGGGAGACCCCCGCTTAAAGCGGGGGACAGGTGCTTTTTGGGTAGTCGCTAAAGCGGATTGCCGTTGGCGTCGAGTTCAACCACCGGATAACCCAGCGCTTTGACTTCATCCATATATTTCGCCTTATCACCGACCACGACCATAATCATCTCGTCGAGATTAAGGTGTTTGGCGGCGAGGGCGTCAATATCTGCCTTGCTCATGCCTTGCAGGATGTCGACCTGCTCATCCACGAAGCTAGGCTTTAGATTATAAGTCATCATGCGCGAGAGGAAGCCGAGTTTCTGGCCCGGCGTTTCGTAAGCGCGGGCATCACGCTGGCCGATGGCAGATTTGGTAAAGGCCAGTTCATCATCGGTAATGCCGTCTTTTTGATAGCTTTTAATCTCGTTGATGAATTCGGTCATAGACGCGGCTGTTGTGTTGGCGCGAACGCCGGCCCCGGCGCGGTACCAACCGCGGGTTTCATTGCCGTTGAAGAATGAACGGGCGCCATAAGTATAGCCCTTATCTTCGCGCAAATTCAGATTGATGCGGCTGTTAAAAGCTCCTCCGAGCATGTAATTCATAAGACCGGCTTGGTAATATTCGCCCGTTGCGTCATAAGGCAGAGCGCGTTTACCGATCCGGATTTCGGATTGTGCGGCGTCCGGCTTATCAACGAAATAGACAGTTGTTTTGCCCAGATCAGGGAAAGCTTTTGTTTCAACGGCGGCAACATCGCCGCCCTCCCAAGCCGAGAGCGGCGCAAGCGCTTTGGTCATCGCCGCTTCGCCGAGGTCACTAACGCCGACAATGCTTGTAATTTTGGGAGAATAATGGGCGGCGTAAAACGCTTTCACATCATCGAGCGTGATATTGGGAACGGTAGCTTCCGTGCCGTTATCAGGGAAGGCAAAGCTGTTATCCGAGCCGTACATGACCTTGTTAAAGACATTGCTGGCTGTCGTGCTGGCGACTTTTTTATTTGCCTTGATGCCTTGCAGCGTATTGGCTTGCACGCGGGCAAAGTCATCAGCCGCAAATTTCGGCTTGAGCAGTTTCTCCATCGCAATGGCCAAGGTCTCGTCGAGATTCCTGGTCAATGTGCGAACCCGCATGGTGGTGAAACTATCGCCGCTATTAAACGAGACAGAAGAGCCGAGCTTGTCCAAACGGTTTGAGAGGTCTTCGACACTGGAGTCGAGCGTGGCTTCGTCCAGCATCGCTGCCGTCATAGAGGCGAGGCCAAGCTTGTCCAGCGGCTCGTGGCTTTGGCCGGTTTTAATGCGTACACTGATTGTCGTGGTAGGCGTTTCGCCATTGACTGCTCCGAGTACATCAATGCCGTTGCCTAAGCTTGCGCGGTAAACAGGCGGGGCTTTTATGGCCGGGTTTGCGCCTTGGGGCGGGATGACGCTGCGGTCAAAATCATCTTCGGGCAGGCTCCATTCAACGCTTCCAGAGCCGGCATCGGCTGGAATGTCCCGCATATAACGCTGCCATGTATCGGGCCCGGCTATGGCCTGAATTTGACCTTTGGGGACGATGCTCATGACGACGGCGTGTTTGCCTTTAATATATGTATTATAGACCCGCATAACGTCGGCTTTGCTCACACTTTCATAGCGCGCAATATCATCGCCAATGCCGTTTGGATTGCCGCGATAAGTGCTATAGGCCGCAAGCTGACTGACTTTGCCCGAAACGCTTTCGAGTCCGTAAATCATGCCGGAGACGATACCCGCTTTCACGCGAGTCAGATCATCATCTTCAACGCCGCGCGTTTCAAATTCGTCCAGTGAATCGCGCAGGATTTTGTCGATATCAGCCAAGGATTTGACTTTCGCAGGATTTGTAACGGCTAAGAGCGTAAAGCTACAAGAGAGTTCGCGGCACCCATGATTGGCGCCGGCCTGAACAGCGAGGCCGGGCTTTTGCAGGTTCTTATAGATCAAGGAAGTCTGCCCGCTGCCCATAATATTCATCAGAACATCAAGCGGAGCTTCGTCCGGGTGATTAGAGTGAACTGTCGGCCATGACATATAGAGCAGGGGAAGCTGCACATTATCTTCGAGCGAGATATAACGGTCAGCGTCCAGCGTGACAGGTACATATTCCGGCATATCGACAGCCGGGCCAACGGGAATAGAGCCGAAATATTTCTTGACCCAAGCCAATGTTTCAGCCTCGTCAAGATCGCCGCCAATGGTCAGCGTGGCGTTGTTTGGGCCATACCAACGCAGGAAAAACTTTTTGAGATCATCCAGCGTTGCGCGGTCAAGGTCTTCGAGATAACCAATCACTGACCAACTATAAGGATGGCCTTCAGGGAATTGGGCTTCGCCGACACGCTCGCCTAAGAGGCCATAAGGACGGTTATCAACCCGTTGGCCGCGTTCGTTTTTCACGGTTTCGCGCTGGGTTTCAAACTTCTCGGTGGTCACAGCATTGAGGAAGTAGCCCATACGGTCAGCTTCGAGCCAGAGCATTTTTTCAAGTTGGTTGGACGGAACCGTCTCGTAATAATTGGTGCGGTCTGTATTGGTTGAGCCGTTAAGCGTGCCGCCGGATTCGGTGATCAAGCCGAAATGCTGTTCGTCTGCTACATTTTCCGAGCCTTGGAACATCATATGTTCAAAGAAATGGGCAAAGCCGGATTTGCCGACATCTTCGCGGCCCGATCCAACATGGTAAGTGATATCAACATGGACAAGGGGGTCTGATTTGTCTTCGTGCAGAACAACCGTTAAGCCATTGGCCAGTTTATATTTTTTATATGGTATGACGACTTCATTGCCTTTTTGGGAAACCGTTTCAACGAGCGTAATCCCGTCCGGCAAATCAATAGAAGGCGTTGGCACTGATGCGCCTTGGCAAGCGGCAAGCACTAAGGCTAGGCCCGCGGATAAGAGCAATTTTTTAGTCATAACATGTCCTCTGGTGATATCTGAAGTTTATTATTATTGATTATCGATAAGGTGTATAGCGTCTTATTTTTCGCGTGTCCATGGCCCTCTTACGGGAGGGCGGCGTTTTCCAAATTCTTTTTTCGGAGAGGGCTTACGGCGTTTGCGCGGCATGTTGCTTTCTGTATCAGGGCGGCCGCCGCCAAATTTTACCAAAGCCGCGATACGCTTTTCTATAGGTGGATGTGTAGCAAACACCCCGGCAAAACCTGTGCGCGGATTTTCAAAGGCCATTTCGCGGATTTCGGCGGGTACATTTTTAAGTTCTGCACGACCAGAAATTTTCTGCAGCGCCCGTATCATCGCGTCCGGGTTCTTGGTCAGTTCAACCGCGCCCGCATCGGCCATATATTCGCGTTTTCGCGACAGGGCAAAACGGGTCAGCATCGCCAGCAAATAAGAAATACCGATAATGGCAATGGCAAAAAAGATCAGCGCGCCTGCGTTGCCGCCGCCGCTGCGCCTATGATGATTACTGCGCGGCAGGTTGGTCCGAAAAACACCGCGCACAAGCCCTTCGCCGACAAAGGCAAAGATACCGACGAAGATAACCGCAATAATTAAAAGCCGCACATCCTTATGCCGTATATGAGAGAGCTCATGCGCGATAACCGCTTCTAGTTCTTGGTCATCCAGATTATCCATTAGCCCGCGCGTGAGCGTCACTGAATAGTTCTTATCTCTGATGCCGCTGGCAAAGGCATTCATCACCGGGGTTTCAATGACTTTCAGCTTGGGCATGGTCAGGCCGCGCGAAATTGCCAGATTTTCAAGCAGGCGGTAAATGCGGGGTTCTTGGGAAATGGTCACGGATTTTGATTTTGTCGCGATGTCGATCATGGCTTGATGCCCCAGAAAGGCAACTGCAAACCAACTGCCCGCCGCTCCAAGCGCTATGGGCGCGGCGCGGGGCATGGATTGGGCGGCATAGCGCAGTCCGGCATCAAAGGATCTGTCCGTTGTAAAGCCTGTCCATAAAATGGTCAGCCCATAGGCCAGAAACAGCAAAAGCAGCGGAAAGAAAATCAGCAACAGAATACTGCGCAGATTATTATTCCAGATATGGGTTTTTAGGCCATAAGCTTGGATCATAGGACTATCCTATGCGTCGAAATCGACAACCGGCGGCGCTTGCAGGGCTTCGCGGCCTTCGGGCGCTTCAAAGAAGTCACGCTCTTTAAAGCCAAACGGGCCGGCGATCAACACGGCCGGAAACTGCTCGCGCGCAGTATTATATTCTTGCGCCGCATTATTGTAAAATCGGCGGGAGGCTGCGATCTTGTTTTCGACATCAGCAAGCTGATCTTGAAGCTGCATGAAATTTTCATTGGCTTTAAGTTCAGGATAAGCTTCGGCGAGGGCGAAGAGTTTACCCAAAGCTTGGGTTAGAAAGCCTTCGGCTTGGGCCTGTCCTTTGACCGTGTCCGCCGACACCGCCATATTCCGGGCCTTAATAACATCTTCAAAGGTTTGCTTCTCGTGTTTGGCATAGCCTTTGACAGTATTAACAAGTTGCGGGACGAGGTCTTGGCGCATTTTAAGCTGAACTTCGATGTCCGACCACGCTTGATTGCAGGTCTGCCGCAAAGCGACTAATCGGTTATAGATGCCAATAATGATGAAGGCGAGAGCGGCGATAATGCCGAGAATTACGAGTAAAGCTGTCATGTATGTCCCCTATGCGGAATGTTAAGTGAGTTTAACGGCAAATAGTGTTGAATGACAAGGCGGTGCGTGAATTTAATTAAGGCGGCGAAACTCCCACCCGTCATTCCGGGGCCTGAAGGGAACTCGGAAGGTTGAGAGGGTGTTAGGTGATTGAGAGTATGTTCACAGCCTCTCGACCTTCCGCGTCAAGCGCGGAATGACAGGGGAGAACGTCATTATGAGGCCCGTCCTGTGTAGTGCGTATTTCTATTGAAGCATCAAAGCCGGAAGCTTGGTTGCGAGGCCGGGCATGAGGATAACCATTAAAATGACAAAAAGCTGTATGAGAATGAAGGGGAGTACGCCTCGGTAAAGCGCTGTCGTCGTCACTTCGGGCGGGGCGACGCCGCGAAGGTAGAATAGTGCAAAGCCGAAGGGCGGGGTCAGGAAACTGGTTTGCAGGTTCAGCGCCATTAACACGCCCAGCCATATCGGATCCATACCTGTGGCCAGTAAAGGCGGGGCGACGAGCGGCACCACGACAAATGTAATCTCGATAAAGTCGAGGAAAAACCCCAATACAAACATCACCAGCATAACGACGGCCAGAGCGCCCCATTTCCCGCCGGGCGCCGCTTCTAAAAGCCGCCCGACCAGTTCATCGCCGCCAAAGCCGCGAAATATCAGGCTAAAGATGGTTGCGCCGATCAAGATGATAAAGACCATACAGGTGATATGCAGGGTCGTGCGCGAGACATCGCCGAGTTGTTTGTTTCGGGTTAAGGGTACGAGGGAGAGGGCTGTGCCAATGATGGCTAGCCCGGCCAGACCTAAAGCGAGGGCGAGGGCGCCGCGCTCGGTTCCCGTCCAGTCATTCTGGTCAAAGCGCATATCCACACCGGTCAGATCAATGACGACAAGCAATATAAGGCCAATGGCCGCGAATAAAGCCGCGCGGCGGCCTGTGGCCGTAGGCGCGGTTTTATTCGCGGCAAGCAGGATTGCCCCTAAGGCTCCAAGCGCCGCGCCGCGTGTGGGCGTGGCGTAACCTGACAGGATAGAGCCGAGCACGGCGATTATCAGCAAGATTGGCGGCAACATCGCAATCAGCGTTTTGCGAATAAAAGGCCAAGGCGAGACCCCGGACGGCCACTCCTGCGCCGGGGCCATAGCGGGTTTGAAATAGGCCGTAAGGGTTATGTAGAGGGCGTATAGCCCAACAAGGATAAGGCCGGGAAGCAATGCCCCGGCAAAGAGATCGCCGACCGAGACCACGCCGCCGCCTTCCAGCCCAAAACTGCGCTGGGCTTCTTGGTAAGCATTGGACATCTGGTCGCCCAAGATAACGAGAACGATAGAGGGCGGGATGATTTGGCCGAGCGTACCTGATGCCGCGATAGAGCCTGCCGCCAGTGAGGGCGCGTAATTACGCTTGAGCATGGTGGGCAGTGATAACAGTCCCATCGTGACGACTGTCGCGCCGACAATGCCTGTGGAAGCGGCAAGCAGCGCCCCGACAAAAACAACGGAGACTCCGAGTCCGCCTTTAAGCGGCCCAAATAAATCGCCCATCGATTCCAGCAAATCTTCGGCGATACGGGATTTCTCCAGCATTACTCCCATAAACACAAATAAAGGTACGGCGATGAGGATTTCGCGGGTTATCAGCGGATATATTCGCCCCGGCAGAGAGAGCAGGAAATCAGTCTCAAATGTGCCTGTGGCCACGCCTAATGCGGCGAAGATGAGCGATACGCCGCTGAGCGTAAAAGCGACATTATAACCGCCCATCAATCCGAGACAGGCAAAGGCGAACATAGCGAGGGCGAGAATATCTGCCATTAGTGTTCTATGTCCTGCGCGGCGAAGAATTTTGGCGTATGGGGCGGGCGTTCGGGGCGCGGCTGACCGTGCAGGCACATCGCGGCGCGAAGGGCAATGGCGAGACCTTGGGCAATCATAGCCACACAAAATATTGGAATGAGGGTTTTTAGAAGATATTCCCCGCGAATACCGTCGGCTTCGGCAGAGCCTTCAAAAATTTGCCAAGAAAACCCGATAAAGCTTTGCGAATTCCACAGAATAATCAGGCAGACGGGGAGCAGGAAGACATAAAATCCGGCAAAATCAACCATGGCCCGCGATTTGGCGTTCATATTGGTGTGAAATATATCGACCCGTACATGTTGCCCGGCCAAAAGCGTGGCCGCCGCGCCGAGCATAATGACGGCGGCATGGAGATATTCTGCGCTCTCAAAAAGCTTCGTCCAAGACAGGCCAAAGATGGAAAGCGCAAAGACACTCATAGCGACCGAGATAACCAAAACCGGTAGGGCCCATTTGATGATTTCGCCGCTTATATAAGAAGTGCTATCAATCAAACGGATGAATGCGTTTGAAAAAAGCGTTAAAAATCGGTGAGTTGGCAGGAATATGTAAAGTAGGGGCAAGAGGCATAGCGGCAGAAATACCCAGCCTATCGCGGTCAGAGCTGCGCCCAAATTCGCTAATATCTCCCCCCAATCCTTCATTCTGCGTCGAGAGCTATCTGTCGGGCGCGGATATAAAGCCCGTCGCTCATTTCCGTCCAGCCGCGATACTGATTTCGGGCTTTAAGATAGCTGTCATAGATTTTGCGGGTTTGGGCGTCGGAGTTGCCAAATTCGCGCACCACCTCTTCGCCGAGCCGGCCGACTTGAGTCATAATTTCGTCGCTAAAGAAGCGCGGGGCGATACCGTGCTCACGTTTTAAGGTCTCAAGCGCCTTGCCGTTTTCATGGGTATATTCACCGAGGCTACTATCATTGGCGGCTTTGGACGCAACCCGCACCATGGCCTGCTCGGAGGCGGTTAGGCTGTTCCACACATCCAGATTTATGCCGATAGCGAGAGAAGCTCCGGGTTCATGAAAGCCGGGGGCGTAATAATAAGGCGCTTCGCGGTAAAAGCCGAAAGCCAGATCATTCCACGGCCCAACCCATTCGGTGGCGTCAATCGCGCCGGATTGCAGGGCTTGGTAAATCTCTCCGCCCGAGAGGCGCACAGCCGCGCCGCCGAGCCTGCGAATAACTTCGCCGCCAAGTCCGGGCATGCGCATTTTGAGACCCTTAAAGTCTTCCAGCGAGTTAATTTCTTTCTTAAACCAGCCGCCTGTTTGGTGGCCGGTATTACCCGCCTGAAAGGGCTTGATATTAAATTGCGCCGAGAGCTCATCCCAAAGCTCCTGCCCGCCGCCAAATTCGCACCAGCCCATAATCTCGGCGGCGGTCATGCCCATAGGCACGGCAGTAAAGAAGGAGAAGGCCTTGGATTTGCCCTGCCAGTAATACTCCGCCGCATGATACATATCGGCCGCGCCCGTCGAGACGGCGTCAAAACATTCCAGCCCGCCGACAAGCTCGCCTGCGGCATAGACTTTTACGTCAATTCGCCCGCCGCTAAGATCATAAAGCGCTTTGGAAAAACGGTTGGGCATTTGGCCGAGGCCTGGGAAATCCTTGGGCCAGCTTGTTGCCATGCGAAATTGTTTTAGGCCTTTAGAAATAGCCGGCGCGCCGATGATTTTATCGGCAGCTTTGACGGTGGTCTTAGCCTTATCACCCCCCAGTACAGCGGCGACGCCTGTCCCTGTGGCAACAGCGGCAACAGCGCCTAATATATGGCGGCGTTTCATATTTTGGGCTTCATATTTGGTCTTCCATCATGTGCCAACCTTGGGGGCCGAGCACCTCGCACGGGCGGTAGCGGGCTTTGTAATCCATCTTCGGACTGCCTTCGACCCAATAGCCGAGATAAAGATATGGAAGCCCCAAAAGTTGGCAGCGCTCAATCTGGTCAAGGATCATGAGATTGCCGAGGCTGCGTTTCTTCTCGTCAGGATCAAAAAAACTATAAACCATAGAGAGGCCATCAACCAAGCGGTCAATGAGCACGCAGGCGATCAACACATTCTCTGCGTCGCGATATTCCAAAATTTCGGTCTCTGTGGAGCATTCTTCAACCATCATCTCGTAACGGATGAAATCCATTTCCGACATACCGCCGCCGTGATGGCGTGAGGTCAGATAGCGGTGGAGGAGATTATATTGTTCCTCCGTTGCCAAAGCTTCGGAAAGATCGCGCGTGACATCAAAATTAATCTTGAGGATACGGCGAAAATTCCGGCTCGGCATGAATTCATGCGCGCGAACACGAAGCGAGCGGCATTCACGGCACGTCTCGCAGGCCGGGCGGTAAATCACATTTTGCGAGCGGCGAAAGCCTGCATGGGTCAGATAATTATTCAGATGCGGCCCGGTTAGCGGATCAAGCTGGGTGAAAATCTTGCGCTCCATCCGGCCCGGTAGATAGGGGCAGGGCGAGGGGATTGTCAGATAAAACTGCAATCGATTCGGATCAAATGGCTGCGTCATGGTAAGTTTATAGCATCCTAGAGCGTAAAGAACAGAGGGGCTATCAAGATGAAGGTAACCCATAAAATCAGGATAAGCGGCGTGCCGAATTTTGCAAAATCGGCGAAATTATACCGCCCCGGCCCCATCACCAAAAGATTGGTCTGGTAGGCGATAGGCGTGGCGAAAGAGCAATTGGCGGCAAAGATGACGGTCAGCACCATAGCTATGGGGTCAATGCCCGTTTGCTGGCTTATCGCCAGCGCAATGGGCGTGAACAGAAGCGCTGCGGCGCTATTGGAGATAATATTGGTGGCTATGGCGATCAGCAGGAAGACTGCGGCCAGTAAAATATGATTACCAAAAGGCTGGAAGGTCTCGACGACTTGCATGCCAATATAGGTGGCTCCGCCCGTATTTTCGAGCGCGAGCCCCATAGCAAAAGCGGCGCCGATCAGCAGAAAGATACGCATATCCAAAGCCCGCACGGCTTGGCGGACATTCAGGCACCCTGTGGCAATCATAGCCAAAGCGCCGGAAAGAGCCGCGATTTCAATCGGCAGAAAGCTTGTTGCCGCCGCTAATATCGTCAGGCCAAATATAAGCCGCGCCATAATCGATTTGCGAATATCGGGCAGTTCAGTTGTTGACCAATCGAGTAGAAGCAGGTCGCGATTATTGCGTATCTCTCGCATATTGGCGTCATAGCCAAAGAGGAGCAGCACATCGCCGGCCTCAAGACGGATATCGAGCATGCGTTTTCGGATCATGCGTGAACGGCGCTGAATGCCAAGAACAAGACAGCCGGTTTGCCGCCTAAAGCCGATTTGTTCGATATTACGCCTGATCATGCGCGAGCCGGGCGCAATGACGGCTTCGCTAATTACAATTGTGTCTGTACTGTCACTGGTTTTGCTTTCGTCATGAAAGCCCGCAATATTGAGCATGCCTTCGAGATAGCGCGAATCCGTGGAGAGAAGCTTGGACAAGGACTTGCGCGTGGCGGCGACAATCAGAACATCGCCGTTCTGCAAGTCCTCCTCAAAGGGCGGCAGAAAACTCTGCTCGCCGCGCTGCACCATCCGCACGGTCACATTTTTTAAGGCCGGATACAGCCCCGCTATGGGCCGTGCGCGCATGAGAGGGTGATTGTCTGTGACCCGGATTTGGGCGATATATTGCCGCCCGGCTTCGCTGACCTCTTTTTCAAGGCTGAGGCGTTCGGGTAGCAAAACCGGCGCGGCGAAGATTATATAGACCGCGCCGACAATAGCGAGAATCATGCCGGGGCCAAATTGAGTGAAAAACCCCAGCGAAATATCCGTCGTGCGCTGCAGCACATCATTGACCAGCAGATTAGTGGACGAACCGATCAATGTTGTCATGCCGGCAAGGATGCAAATAAAGCTAAGCGGCATCATATAGCGCGAAGCGGCACGGCGCAGGCGCGAGGACATAGCCGAGAGGATCGGGATAAACATCACGACAACAGGCGTGTTATTCATAAACATAGACACGCCAAATGCGACAGCAAAGACCAATGCCAGTGTCCTGCGCGGTGATTTGTCCAGCGCATTGTTGATGCTCATAATCGGGCCTTCCAGCGCGCCTGTCTGGAACATGCCTTGTCCGACAACCAAGAGTGCCATAATCGTGATAAGGGCCGGGGCGGCAAAGCCGGAGAGCAGATTGGCGCTATCCAAACCCTCGCTATTATCGGGGGCAAAGAAGTGGAAAAAGATCAAAAGCGCCGCGATGACGCCGACGGATATGGCTTCAATCGAGAATTTTTCGCGGATATAGAACCAGACGGTAATCAGCACGATGACCATCGTGGCCCACATCTGCCAAGTTGCGGTGATGCTTAGCGCATCCATTTGCATTGGCCCCGCCGATATCCATAATCGCTTGTCATATCTATACTTGAGTGAATAGAAGCCTCTTAGGCAAGGAATTTTTGGAGAAACCTGATGGCGAAATGCGCATTTCTAGGCTTGGGCGTTATGGGTTATCCTATGGCAGGGCATTTGGCAGCAGCGGGATATGAGGTTTCGGTGTGGAACCGGACACAGGCGAAGGCGCATAAATGGGCCGAAGAACATTCAGGCCGCGTTTGCGAAAAAATTGAAGAAGCCGTTGCCGGGGTTGATTATGTTATGATTTGCGTCGGTGATGATCCGGACGTTTTCGCCGTTATTGCGCCTGCACTGGACGCGATGGCCGAGGGGGCGGTTATTGTAGACCATACTACAGCCTCAGCAGACTGCGCTCGTAAATGCGAGGCTATGGCGACGGAGAAAAATATCGGCTTTGTAGACGCGCCTATATCCGGCGGCGAAGCCGGGGCGGTAAATGGTCAATTGACGATTATGTGCGGCGGCAACCAAGACGCCTATGATAAAGCCATGCCCATAATGGATGCCTATGCCAAGGCGGTAAAATTGATGGGGCCGAGCGGGGCGGGGCAGCTGACTAAGATGGTCAACCAGATATGTATTGCCGGGTTATTACAGGGCTTGGCAGAAGGTCTGCATTTTGCGCAAAAGGCCGGGCTTGATGTGAGCGAAGTCGTGCAAGCCATCGGCAAGGGCGCGGCCCAAAGCTGGCAAATGGATAACCGGGCGACGACGATGGGGCGGGATGAATATGAATTCGGTTTTGCAGTGGACTGGATGCGCAAAGACCTTGGTATTGCTCTCAAAACGGCCGAGGCGGTCGGTGCTAAGCTGAAAATGACAAGTGTAATAGACAGCTATTACGCGCAGGTGCAGGAAATGGGCGGAGGGCGCTGGGATACATCAAGCTTGCTTAAGCGTTTGGAATAAAGGCCAATTCTACGATCCGAAAACCGCAAATTGGTCTTTATCAAAGCCCCACTCGTAAAAGACTACATAAACTTTAAGTGGAAAGATTGTCATATTTTACAGAGTGACTTGTCATTTTTTGCTAGAATGCCTAGTTTAGGCATAACAGAAGGCTAATATAGTGAAAATGGGGTCGATATCATCGCAGTATTTCCTAAGCATACTTAGGATATTAGAAGATATGGGAGTGGAACGGTCTCGTGTTTTGTCTTTGGCAAAAATGGAGCAAGCTGATCTCTATAATCCAAAATACAGGGTCGATCAGGAAATATTGGTCAAGCTCTTTGATGTTTTGGCTGAAGAATTAGAGGAACCGAATATCGGTTTGCAGGTCGGGTATCGTTTTCGGATTAATACTTTCACGGAAACCGGTAGTGTGCTGGCGTTGTGCGGAACCTTGGCCGAGGCGGCGGAAATCAATGTCTGTTATCAGCCTTTAGTTGAAACCATTGGTGTTGGATGTGTCAAGCGGCGACAAGACAGGACATTTCTGGTTTGGCAAGAAAGTTTTACGGATCATAATCGTTATCGTCATATAACGGAGTTTATTTTTGCCGGATATGCAACAACGACGAATTGGCTGTCTTGGGGCTTTGAAAGGGGCGTAGAGCAAATTTACCTCCGCCATGATGCCCCTGAGAACCTGACCGGATATGAGTTGGTATTTGGCGGACGGGTGAAATTTGGCGCGAGCGAAAATGCAGTCGAATTCAATCCCAAAGCCGTTAACAAGCTTCTCCCCACTAGAAATCCGGAAAAACTGACATTTATTCGCGGCCAACTTGACATATTCATGCAAAGTTTTGAGCAAAAATCGGATATTCGTGAGCGGACAAAAGCGGCTATTCGAGATGCCATCAAAAAACACCGGCTTTCCTTTAATATTGTCGCAAAATCCTTGAATATAAGCGAACGAAACCTCAGGAACAGTCTAAAGGCAGAGGGGATGAAATATCGCGAATTGGTAGAATGGGTTCGCCGTGATTTATGTAATGCCTATATGCGCGATAAGCGGCCTTTGACAGAAATTGCACAGTCATTGGGCTATAATGACCAGAGTGCGTTTACACGGGCGTTCAAGAATTGGCACGGCGTTGCGCCGAGCGACTATAAACCTGAGACCATCCATTTATAGAGCGAGCCACTCGGCTACGCGCGGCGCAAAATAGGTCAAAATACCGTCGCAGCCAGCGCGTTTAAAACTCGTCAGGCTTTCCATAATAACCCGCCGCTCATCCAGCCAGCCATTTTGCGCCGCCGCCATGATCATGGCATATTCGCCGCTAACTTGAAAAGCATAGGTTGGCATAGCAAATTCGTCTTTGATGCGGCGAATAATATCCAGATAAGGCATGCCCGGCTTGACCATCACCATATCCGCGCCTTCGAGGATGTCCTGCTCGACTTCGCGCAAGGCTTCATCGTTATTGGCGGGATCCATTTGGTAGGTGCGCTTGTCGCCTTTTAAAGCTGCCGCTGTGCCAATGGCATCCCGGTAAGGCCCGTAAAAGCCGGAGGCATATTTTGCGGCATAGGACATGATCATCACGTCTGGATAGTTATTGGCTTCGAGCGTCTCTCGTATCACTCCGACGCGGCCATCCATCATATCCGACGGCGCGACGATATCTGCGCCGGCCTGCGCAAGAATAAGCGCGCTTTCAGCCAAGATTTCAACGGTAGGGTCGTTGATGATAGCCTCGCCCTGCATCAGGCCGTCATGACCATGGTCGGTATAGGGGTCGAGAGCCACGTCAACAATGATACCAATTTCAGGCACGGCCGCCTTCACGGCGCGAACTGCTTCGGGGACAAGGCCTTTTGGGTTTAAAGCTTCACTGGCCTTGGCGTCTTTGAATTTGGGATTGATATGCGGGAAGAGCGCTATCGCCGGAATGCCAAGATCGCGGGCGCGCTTAGCCTCGTTGACAACTTCGTCCAAATTTACGCGGTCAACGCCCGGCATTGACGGCACAGGATCGCGCGCGGCTTTGCCGTCAGAGATGATAATCGTCCAAATCAAATCATCGCGGGTCAGAACCGTTTCGCGCACCAATCGGCGTGACCAATCGGCGTGGCGGGTGCGGCGTAATCGCAGATCTGGGTATATGGCCACGTAAAACTCCAAAATATCAAACACTTATATAGACCCGCCGTAAATTTGATATGAGACAAATTGCGACGTTTGTGCAGTAGTAATCTCGTTAAAATCCTATATATCGGAGATGAAAGCAAGCTGAGGATATCCCGTCATGGGCGAAAAATTCAGACATAAATTCCAATCTGCGGTCGATACTGTCCGTGAAGAGGGGCGCTACCGCATCTTCCGGGACATCCGCCGCAAGGCCGGAGCCTTCCCGCAAGCGACATGGTTTAAAGAAGATAGCGAGCAGGATATTACTGTCTGGTGCTCTAATGATTATCTCGGCATGGGCCAGAATGAATGCGTTATAGAGGCGGTAAAATCAGCCATTGATGCGGCTGGTACTGGGTCAGGCGGAACGCGCAATATTTCCGGCACCACTCATTATCATGTTCAGTTGGAAAAGGAACTCGCTGAGCTCCACCAAAAAGATACTGCTTTGGTGCTAACCTCCGGTTATGTTGCCAATGAAGCGACACTCGGCGTAATGAGCAAAATCCTTCCCGGCCTGATCATTTTTTCAGACGAAATGAACCATGCTTCGATGATTTCAGGTATTCAGCGCGCGCAAAAAACAGGGGTGTGCGAAAAACGTATATTCAAACATAACGATCTGGCTGACCTCGAAGCCATGCTGATGGCTGTCCCTTATGACACGCCCAAGATGATTGCTTTTGAGAGCGTCTATTCCATGGATGCAGACATCGCGCCGATTGAAGAGATTTGCGATTTGGCGGATAAATATAACGCTCTAACTTACATTGACGAAGTTCATGCCGTCGGCATGTACGGCCCGACTGGCGGGGGCATCTGCGAGCAGCGCGGCCTGATGGACAGGATTGACATTATTCAAGGCACGCTGGCTAAGGCTTACGGTATGATTGGCGGCTATATTGCGGCGGACGCGGTGATTATCGACGCTGTGCGTTCCATTGCCAGCGGTTTTATTTTTACGACCTCCATTCCGCCCAGCACGGCGGCAGGGGCTCTGCGGTCTGTGAAAGTCCTGAAAGTCACGCCCGAAAAACGCAGCCAACATCAAGAGCGGGCCAATGCGCTAAAAACCCGTCTGCGCGAAGCGGGTTATGATTTCATCGACGGCCCGACTCATATTGTCCCGCTTATGGTCGGCGACCCAGTTAAATGCCAAGCCATCTCAGATCGCTTGATTGAAGATTTCAATATCTACGCCCAGCCGATTAATTTCCCGACTGTCCCGCGCGGCACAGAACGCCTGCGCTTCACGCCCAGCCCGTTCCACACAGACGCGATGATGGACGAATTGATGAGTGCGCTTGAAGTTGTTTGGGCAGAATTTGGGTTAAAGCGCGAGAAAGTCGCCTGACTTTATTGTTGATCAGGAAATTTCTTAGATAACCATTTTAACGCTACAAGTTGATCGGTAGTTTTTGCGCGGCGTATTGTCGTTAGTAACTTCGTGAGTTCAGGCCTTTGAAGAGTCAGATTGGCGGCGCCTTCATTACATACCGAACATAATGCCCTTAAGTTTTCGGCTGTATCTACCCCTCCGTGAGATTTATCAATTATGTGACCAAGGTGAAGGCGCGTTTTTCGCAAGGTATCATATGGATGCGATTCACCTGCTACGGCACCACACATTTGACAAGTAAATCCGTTTCTATCCAATACATAAGCCCTTGTTTCTTTAGATATTGATCGATCGAATGATGGCTTTGGTTTTGAATTCTCAAGTAAATATTGACCCGGCTTTAATTCGCTACGGTCATTATGAGTAAGAATTTCATATCCCTCCAAATTTCTTAATTCACGTACTCGTCTGGCCCACTCTGTAATTCCACCCGCTACAATCCGCAAATCGGCTGCCTCCAAAACGATACCAATGTTCTCAAGGAAATGAACGCGCAGTTTTGTTCGAACTCCAACCTTCCTAGGCATTATGCAACCTTACTCAATTGTGAATATTTTCTTGTTATTGCCTGTGTAATGCACTTTCCAAGAGCTTCAGCAACTGGAGGCGGAAAAGCATTTCCTACTTGCTTATAGGCGCTGGTTTTGGGACCACAAAATTGCCAATCATCGGGAAACCCTTGAATCCTCGCTACCATAGCCACTGTTAACCTTGGATGCCCTGTAAAATTTCTTTCAGGTGGTTCATTTGCAATGGATTTTCCTTCCACGCCTAATTTAGCCCATGCCGCGCGGGCCCTAGAAGGCCCTAAATCAGGCCCGCCATGTTTCTTAGAACCCCCGACAAGAGTTGGCGCAATTTTATTGGCTTTTAGACGCCAGTCATGCGCTCCTTGCCAGCCATTTTCATTCATTAAATCAAACAGCGTATCGCCAACCGTTTTTGCGGGAATGGAGTTTGGTTGAGGCCATATGAAATTTGAGAACAAATGACTCTTGAGGGCAATGAGAGCAACGCGAGGTCTAAGTTGCGGTACACCAAAGTCGCTAGCATTGAAAAGTTTCCAGCAAGTTTTGTAACCGAGCGTAAGGAATTGTTGATTTACCCAATTTCGATAGTCAGAAAACTTAGGTGATAATATCCCTTTAACATTTTCAATGAACACAGCCTTGGGATTCAAAATATCAGTAAGCTCAAATACAGTTGGGAACAAATTCCGTTCATCTTCTTCTCCAAGTTGCTTGCCAGCAATTGAAAAGGGCGGACAGGGGATGCCTCCCGTGAAAATATCGATGCCTTTATATTTTTCGGCGTAATTTATAAATTTTCGAGCGTCTTGATGAAGAACATTCCATTGAGGTCGATTGAGCATAAGTGTTTCGCAACACCTTTTGTCAATTTCAATAAGAGCTTGGTGTTCAAAGCCCGCGCGCTCTAACCCTAAGGCCTGACCTCCGGCGCCAGCACAGATTTCTACTGAACTTGTCATTTTCACCTCATATAGAACGTAAGAAGAACATATCAAATTGATCGTGAATGTCAACTTTCGCCGATTCTTACATAACAACAAATTTTCTTTGTTAAAATATGAAATTTCTTTTTCGAAACGTAAGTATACGTTTTGTCCATTGCGACTGTGTCAATTTCGGCTTATGCCGCTGGTGAAATTACTCTTACGGAGTCGCGCCATGACCGCTGCCGCAAATGACCAAAGCACTGCCCATCTCGGCAATTATTTTACGCAAAGCCTGAAAGAGCGCGACCCTGTGCTTTATGGGTCTATGGCCGACGAGCTTAAGCGCCAGCAGCAAGAGATTGAGCTAATTGCCTCCGAGAATATCGTCTCCCAAGCCGTGCTCGAAGCGCAAGGCTCTGTTTTGACCAATAAATATGCCGAAGGCTATCCGGGCCGGCGCTATTATGGCGGTTGCCAGCATGTCGATGTTGCTGAGCAACTTGCCATTGACCGGGCCTGCGAGTTGTTTGATTGCGGCTTTGCCAATGTGCAGCCCAATTCAGGCAGTCAAGCCAATCAAGGCGTTTTTCTGGCGCTTATTCGGCCCGGCGATACTATTTTGGGCATGGATTTGGCTTCGGGTGGACATCTGACTCACGGCGCGCCGCCTAATATGTCCGGTAAATGGTTTAATGCGGTGACTTACGGCGTCACCCGCGACACGAACCTGATTGATTACGATCAGGTTGAAGCGCTCGCCATTGAACACCAACCCAAGCTCATCATCTGCGGCGGTTCAGCCTATTCACGTCAAATTGATTTTGCCCGCTTCCGCGCCATAGCCGATAAAGTGGGCGCTTATCTGCATGTTGATATGGCGCATTTCGCCGGGCTTGTGGCAGGCGGAACACATCCCAGCCCGTTTCCCCATGCCCATGTCGCAACAACGACAACGCATAAAACCCTACGCGGCCCGCGCGGCGGCATGATCCTGACCAATGACGAAAAGTTGGCTAAGAAATTCAATTCTGCAATTTTCCCCGGCCTGCAAGGCGGCCCGCTCATGCATGTAATCGCGGCTAAAGCCGTAGCCTTTGGCGATGCGCTCAAGCCGGAATTTAAAGCTTACGGACAAGCCGTGATTGATAATTGCAAAGCCATGGCAGGCGCGCTTGACGAGGCTGGATATGCCGTTGTCACAGGCGGTACGGATACACATCTCGCGCTGATTGACCTCTCGCCCAAAGGCGTTAAAGGCAATGCTGCCGAGAAAGCATTGGGCCGCGCTTATATCACCTGCAATAAAAACGGCATCCCGTTTGATACAGAGAAATTCACCATCACTTCCGGCATTCGCGTCGGTTCGCCAGCAGGGACAACGCGCGGCTTTGGCACGGCAGAGTTTCGCGAAATAGGCCTGTTAATGGCCGAAGTACTCGACGCCTTGGCTGAAAACCCCAAAGGCAATCCCGAAGTGGAAGCCTCTGTGCGCGAGCGCGTCAAGGCGTTAACGGCACGGTTTCCGATTTACGCGGGCTAGCTTTCAAATGGGTTGATGATTTTTATATCAAAAATCTTGAAGTCTTTGACATTGCGCGTGACCAGCGTAGCGTCATAATAAAGCGTCACAGCAGCGATCATTGCATCTGGGGCTTTACCATTCCAACCTGAATTGACAGCGCCCGCATATAATTGTCCGAACAGTTTGGACGTTGGCGCATTAAAAGACAAAATTCGATCGGCAAACTCTATAGCGATTAGGTCGGTGATGTTCCGATAGAGTATCGTTTTTCGTTTTCCGTCCGGTAATTTGTAAACTCCATAAAATAGTTCCGCTGTGCAGATGCTTGTCGTAAAGGGAGAAATCGCCTCATTTTTTGCCAACCACGTCATGAAGCCTGCATGAGGCCTATTGGTGATTATTTCCGACAGCACATTTGTATCAAGAATAATCAACGGTCATATTCCGGGCCTGAGAAATCCACTTTGGGTTCCCACACTTCGTTACGAGGGAAAGGCTCAAGGTCATCAACATAATTACCTTCAAAACGCTTTCTCACGCGCTTCATTAATTCACCGAGGGTTACGTCATCGCGTATAAATTGTTCTTCGAGGATTGCGCGCACCTCCGCTTCCATAGAATGTCCTTTTTTTGCGGCGCGAACCTTCAAGTAATCCTTCACCTTTTTATCCAAATTTCGCACTGTAATAGTCGCCATAAGAACCTCCGTTTGCTTATTGAAATATAGATAATGAAAGCATTGCTGTCAATGCTATCATGCAATGTAAGAATTGCCAGAGACACTATATGTAGTTAAAGACTCCCTCCATGCGATGCCCATTTTGTAGTAGTGAAGACACACAGGTCAAAGACAGCCGTCAGGCCGAGGACGGCAATGCTGTGCGCCGCCGCCGCTTATGCGGGAAATGCGCGGGGCGCTTTACGACATTTGAGCGGGTACAATTGCGTGAATTGACAGTCGTTAAAAAATCCGGCCGCCGCGTGGCCTTTGACAGGGATAAGATGGCGCGGTCTATTATGATTGCGCTGCAAAAGCGCCCCGTAGAACCTGAACGGATAGAGCAGATGATTAGCGGCGTTGTGCGCCAGCTTGAAAGCTCGGGCAATGCCGATGTTACGTCAGACCAAATCGGCGAGCTTGTTATGGAAGGCCTGTCCAATCTCGATAAGGTCGCCTATGTGCGCTACGCCTCAGTGTATCGGGATTTCCGCGCAACGCAGGATTTTGAAGCCTTTATCGAGGAAGAAAAACTCGTTGATGGGTCAGAAAAAGACTAATCAGTGCCGCGCCCCCGCATTACGCTAAAACTCGCAACCTCGCTGGACGGTAAAATCGCGCTCGCCAATGGTCAGTCTGAATGGATTACCGGCGAAAAGGCAAGGGCGGAAGGGCGGAAGCTTCGTGCCCGGCATGACGCCATTGCTGTCGGCGCGAATACCGCCGTGCTGGATAATCCGCAATTAACAACACGGCTGGACGGACAGCCTGATCCGATACGGGTGATTTTTGACAGTGATTTACGCCTATCGCCGCAGTCGAATTTAGCTTTGACAGGGCGGGATACTCCCGTCTGGATATTCTGCAAGACAGATGAAGGAGAGGGGGCTAAAGCCCTGAAAGACATGGGGGTTATGCTATTACCTATAACTCATGACAATGGACTTGATATTACGACTGCGCTTGATGTTCTCAAATCACGCGGCGTGTCCAGCCTGCTCCTCGAAGGCGGCGGCACACTTACGGCAAGTTTTCTGAAAGCTAATGTCATCGACACTATTGAATGGTTCCGCGCCCCGCTTATATTAGGCGGAGACGGGCGCAGCGGTATAGGCGAATTGGGATTAACGGATTTAAACATGGCGCAACGCTTTAACCGCATAGATATCATAGATTTAGGCGATGATATTCATGAAAGATATGAGCGAATAGCGTAATGTTCACGGGTATCATCACAGATATTGGCACGATACGCAGCATCACGCGAAGTTCAGGCGGGGAGTGGGGAGACACCCGCATGGAAGTGCTGTCGCATTATGATGAAGAGACGATTGATATCGGAGCGTCTATCTCGCATGCCGGAGCTTGCATGACCGTTATATCTAAAGGGCCTACAAATTCCGGCTCCTGGTATGCTTTTGATGTGTCCGATGAAAGCCTGTCCAAAACCACAATGGGGAATTGGCAGGAAGGTAGCCGGGTTAATCTCGAACGCGCTCTTACGGGCAAGGATGAAATGGGCGGCCATCTCGTAACAGGCCATGTGGACGGCGTTGGCACAGTTCTCAGTATTGAAGAGATTGCAGGCTCGCATAAACTCCGCTTTGAAGCGCCTGCCGATATGGCGTTTGGCATTGCGTCCAAAGGCTCTATCACCATAGACGGCGTTTCGCTTACTGTGAACGCGGTCGAAGACCGCCAATTCGAGGTCAATATCATCCCCCATACGTGGCAAGTCACCACATTGGGAAAATTACAGCCCGGCAGCAAAGTAAATCTGGAAATTGACCTGATAGCACGCTATGTCGCGCGGTATCTTGCTCATATGAAGGGCTGACATGGCCAAAACCGATCTAAACGAAGCAACATTCGAAGATGTTTACAATCTCGCCACGCCGGAGGAGATTATCGAGGATGCGCGTAACGGGCGCATGTATATCCTCGTCGATGCCGAAGACCGCGAGAATGAAGGCGACCTTATCATCCCCGCGCAATTCGCGACGCCGGACGCGATCAATTTCATGGCCAAGTTCGGGCGCGGCTTGGTCTGTCTGGCGATTGAACAGCCCAAAGCGGAATTGCTCGGCCTGACCAATATGTCCGCTGATAACCGTTCGCGTTTTGAAACCGCCTTTACGCAATCTATCGAAGCCCGCGAAGGCGTGACAACGGGCATTAGCGCGGGCGACCGTTCACACACGATTCAAACGGCGATTGACCCCGATAGCCGCGCGGACGATATCGTCTCGCCCGGTCATATGTTCCCAATTATCGCCAAAGATGGCGGCGTATTGGTACGCACGGGCCATACCGAAGCCTCCGTCGATATTTCGCGCATGGCAGGGCTCAACCCCTCTGCCGTAATTTGCGAAATTATGAATGATGACGGCACCATGGCGCGGCTGGATGATTTGGTAAAGTTCGCGCAATTTCACGGCCTGAAAATCGGCACCATTGAAGCGCTTGTTAAGCACCGTATGGATAAAGACCATTTCGTCAAACATGTCGCGACCAGCGATTTCACTTCGCAAAATGGCGATGCCTTTAAGATCCATATTTACCGTAATTATCTCGACGGGCTAGAACATGTTGCCCTGTCTAAAGGCAAGGCCAAGGCTGGGCAGGAAAGCCTTGTCCGGGTTCACAAAGTCGATTTTGCCGGCGATATTCTCTATGAAGAAAGCCCGCGCTCGGGCCTGATTTGGGACGCGATGAAACAACTTGCGGCGCATGACGGGCATTCGGTCTTGGTGCTGATCCGCGAAGGCTCGATTGATACGCTGCTGGAACGGCTCGGCGCGCATAAAAGCTTTGTTGATCGCAAAGAACAAAATATCCGCGAATATGGCGTTGGCGCGCAAATCTTGGCGGCCCAAGGCGTTCATAAAATGCGCCTGATTACCAATACCATGCCCAAACTCATTGGGCTTGAAGCTTACGATCTTGAAGTGACGGGCATTACGCCTTTGGTTAGCGGGAATAAATAGATGAAAATTCTTGTTATCGAAGCGCGGTATTACGACAAGATATCCGACGCTCTCTTGGAAGGCGCGGTTGACGTTTTACAAAAAGCCAAAGTTGAAATCACCAAAGTCACGGTGCCGGGCGCGCTCGAAGTGCCTCACATCATTTCATATGCCGAGGCGGCCAAAGCGGGCTTTGATGGTTATGTCGCGCTGGGCTGCGTCATTCGCGGGGAAACCAGCCATTATGATTATGTCTGTCAGGAGTCAGCGCGGGCGCTGATGGATTTGGCTATTGATCGCCAACTTGCGATTGGTAATGGAATCATAACAGTCGAGAACGAAAATCAGGCTTGGGCGAGGGCGAGCAAGGACAAAAAAGATAAGGGCGGATTTGCGGCTAATGCCGTCTTAAAAATGATCAAAATCCGTTCCGAACTGGGAAGTGCATAATGACAAAGGGGCCACATTCTAAACTGCGCCGCGCTGCCCGTATGGCTGCTGTGCAAGCGCTCTACCAGATGGATGTCGGCGAAGCTTTGTCCGGCACTGTCGTCAAAGAATTCATTGAACACCGCTTTGAAGATAAAGCTACGGACGTGGAGTTTTTCGAAGACCTTGTCGAAGGCGTTGTTAAATATCAAACTGATATCGATAAAAATATCGAAGATAATCTGTCTGCAAAATGGACACTCAAGCGGCTTGATCTGACATTGCGCGCGATTATGCGGGCTGCAGGCTACGAAATTATGCGCCGCCCGGATGTGCCGGCACTGGTCATTATTGATCAATATGTTTCCATTGCAGGGGATTTCTTTGACGGCAAAGAACCGGCTTTCGTCAATGGAGCTTTGGACACAATAGCCAAGCAAATACGCCGCGCAGAATTCGGACTCGTCGGCCCTGAATGAATGAATTCGACTTTATAAAAACTTATCTGGCCCCGCTTGCCGGGCCCGAAGGCTTAGGCCTGAAAGACGATGCGGCGCTTTTTAAACCCAATTCCGGCAAAGACCTCGTTCTGACCAAGGACACAATGGTTGAAGGTGTGCATTTTCCAAAAGGCCATTACGGCGGCGATACGGCGGGAAAACTTCTGCGCGTAAATTTATCTGATCTGGCGGCAAAAGGCGCAAGACCCATAGGATATATGCTCTCAATCGCTTGGACCAAAAATATTGACTCTGCCTTTTATAATCAATTTGCGAAAGGCTTACTCGAAATGCAAAACGCCTATGATTTCAAACTCTTTGGGGGCGATACGGTATCAATCGACGGGCCTATGGTGGTCACTGCAACCATGATCGGCGAAGTCCCGATCGGTAAAATGATTATGCGCAGCGGGGCAAATATTGAGGATGACGTCTGGGTCACAGGCACAATTGGTGATGCTTATTTGGGATTGCAACAGGTTTTGGGGCGCCGTCTTAACCCCCATCCATGCCCTGAAGCGCTGGGGTATTTTGAAGCCGCTTATTATCGCCCTGAACCGCGCCTGCTCTTTCGTCAATTCCTTTGCCAATATGCCAGCGCCTGTGTTGATATTTCCGATGGTTTTGTGGCTGATGCGGCGCATCTTTCGGCGGCAAGTCATGTTGCTCTTAAGGTTGAGTCGCAAAAAATTCCGCTATCAAAACATGCACAAGATTGGCTTGCAGCGCAGCCGGAGTATCTAGCCGCAATGAAAACACTCATCACGGCGGGCGATGATTATGAACTCATTTTCACGGCAAGACCCGATAAGGAGGTCGAATTAAGATATGAAGCCGCTAAAATCGGCCTTCTAATATCAAAGATAGGTAAGGCAGAAAAAGGGCAGGGGGTCGTCTGTTTGGATAGAAACGGAAAAGCAATTACGTTTACCCGTGCGGGCCACACGCATTTTTAAGCTTTGCTTTTAATGAATACTTGGCCTTGGTTCTTTTAACGGTAACGTAACATGTCGCGGGTGAGTTGCGAGACTTTAGTCACGCCCATGAGTTTCATATCTCGCTCAATTTCCCTGTGTAAATTACCAAGAGCTTTTTCGACGCCGGCTTGGCCGGCACCAGATAAGGCATATAGATACATGCGCCCGCCCGAACAGGCTTTGGCACCTGCCGCAATAGCTTTAAGCACATGAGTTCCGCGCCGGATGCCGCCATCCAGAATGATGTCAATGTCGTCGCCGACGGCGTCGGTAATTTCAGAAATTTGATCAAATGGCGTGCGCGAGCCGTCTAATTGTCGTCCACCATGATTAGAGACCATAATCGCGGTGGCACCAATATCTACGGCTTTTTTAGCGTCACCGACGCTCATAATGCCTTTCAGACAGAACGGCCCATCCCATTTGTCCCGTAAGTCTTGCGCGTCATTCCAGTCCATAGATTGGTCAAGCATAGTCGAGAAATACTCGCCTACCGACACGGCTAGGTTTGAACCTTCGCGGACATGATCTTTTAGCTCAATCAACTCAAATCCAGGGCTTAATACATAATTTAGCGTCCACGCCGGGTGAGCGGCAAAACTGGCCAGGCTTTTCAGAGTTAGTTTTGGCGGAGAGGTGAAGCCTGTATGCAAATCGCGCTCACGATTACCGCCGGTAATCGTGTCAACAGTCAGGGTTAAAATCTCAAATTTTGCCTGTTTGGCTTTCTCAAGCATGGCTGCGTTTAATCCCCGGTCTTTGTGAAAATAGAACTGGAACATTTTTGGGGTTGCAATTAAAGCGCCGATTTCGGCGAGACTTACAGTGCTGAGTGATGATACGCCAAACAAAGTGCCGAATTTTTCAGCGGCCAAAGCAACGGCGCGCTCGCCGTCCGGATGGAATAAGCGCTGCAAGGCCGTGGGCGCGCAAAATACAGGCATGTCCAGTTTTTGGCCCATGACCGTCACCGACATGTCAATATCAGTGACTCCGGCCAGCACATTGGGTACGAGGTCGCAATCATCAAAGGCTGTGCTATTGCGCCGATAGGTCAATTCATCATCCGCCGCACCGTCAATATAGTTAAAGATTGGCCCCGGCAGCCTATGTTTGGCAAGGCGGCGAAAATCATCGACATTGTGGCAATTTTTAAGTCTTGGAAACACTCAACTTTCTCCCTTATGTGTAGCCTATATATATCCGGTAGGTTTCTCGCAAGCAGAGCGGTTAGAGGAGTGCGTTAATCAAAAAGTGAAAAAAATTAAGTTCAAAGTATTTTTCGGAGCTAACACAATAGCTCCGCGCCATTTTCATGAAAGCAAAAAAAACCCGAAAGTAAGGACATGTTCCTGCTTTCGGGTTTCTTAAAGAAGACCTGGGATCGTTAGCTAACGACCGCCTGGCCCCCCCCCCCCCCCCGGGAACATCTTGCCGCCCGCCGATTTGCTCGGTCGGAAGGCGTCCAATTGTGCCAAAAACCTGTTCCAGCGCAGAAAGCTCGCGGCCACGCGTTGGTGTTTTGCGGCTGACATAATCAACATAGCGGCCATCTTCGATGCCATATTCAGCGACTTTCATCACCTGACCATCCTCATTAAAGGTTATGGCCGTGATGGAGCGTTCTTCAGTCTTGGGACGTAGATAGGCATAACGCTGGCGCACAGCATTTATATAAAACCATGTGTCGTCTTTGATGTCTTCGTCAAATGTGCTTTTTACCGAGGGATTGCCCAAGCTTGCCAGCACGGTGGCTTTGGTATCGGTTGAGGGATTGACCGCTTGCGGCTTGTTATCCGCTGTCGGGACATAGCCATGTGTACGAAGAACGGGATTGCAGGCTGTTGTCAGCATCGCTACGGCGATAACTGCGACAGTTTTAAGGGGCAAACGGAACATAAAAGGCTTTGTTTTGTTTTACTCTGCGCTATGACCTAGCGAAACCGCCATGGGCTGACAAGGCCTGATGTGTAAATTTAATGGAGCCGTAAATGGCCGGAATTTTAACGCGAATATTTGCCCGCCGCGACGTTGCGATTGACGATGCGGAGCGGATATACCGCAAATTGATGACCCAAGCCCGCCGCGCCGGGTTTTACGGCGAAAGTAAAGTGCCTGACAGTTATGATGGCCGCATTGATTTACTGACACTTCATATTGCCGTGATTTTGAAAGCTCTGCGAAAATATGAGAAGCAAGGCGAGCGCCTGTCCCAAGCGGTTTACGATGTTATGCGCGATGATTTTGAAGTCGCTTTACGCGAGGAAGGCATGTCCGATACGGGGGTAAAGCGCCGGATCAAACCAATTATGGGGCTCTTTTTCACGCGGGTAAAATCCTATGTCGAAGCTTTGCAGGCAGGCGATCCCAACGCCGCTATGCAGCAAGCTCTAGCCGAAGGGTTACTGGCAGCGGATGAGGGCGGGTTTGCATCGCAATTGAGCGATTACGCGATTGGGTTTTCAAAGAATGTTACGCCGCTATCTCTTGGCCAGATCGCTTTGGCTGACTTTACCTTTCCGGCGCTTGGCTAAATATTATTAGCCAGCGAGCCGTGCATCCCTTATAGGCCTTTCAAATGGCAATTCAGGAAAGGGGCTTATGCTCGACGGGCTTATAGTTTCGATTGACGCGATGGGCGGCGATAATGCGCCGGAGATCGTCATCAAGGGAATCGAGTATTTCCTCAAACACCAAGGCAAGAACCGCCGTGCGCGTTTTCTGCTGCACGGTGATGAGGCCGCGCTCGCGCCATTGCTGGCCAAAGCGCCGCTGACAAAGCTGCGCTCCGAGATCCGCCATACCGACAAAGCTATTGCCATGGACGAAAAACCGTCTCACGCCCTGCGCCGGGGCAAGGGAAGTTCGATGTGGAACGCTATAGAAGCCGTGAAATCCGGCGAGGCCAATATCGCTCTATCGGCCGGCAATACGGGCGGCTTAATGGCGATATCCAAAGTCCGCCTGCGGATGAAGCCCGGCGTGCAGCGCCCGGCTCTGGCCGCGAGTTGGCCCAACCCGAACGGAATGGGCGTTGTCCTTGATGTCGGGGCCAATGTCGATTGCAACGCCGCGCAGCTTACAGAATTTGCGGTATTGGGCGAGGCCTATTACCGCGCCGTCTATAAGACAAAAAAACCGCGCGTAGGGCTGCTCAATGTCGGTTCGGAAGAAGGCAAAGGCAATGATATTGTCAAGGCCGCGCATGAGCGCTTATCTCAGAGCGAACTTGGCTTGAACTATGTTGGCTATGTCGAGGGCGATGATATTTCCATGGGCGGGGCGGATATTTTTGTCACCGATGGCTTCGCCGGCAATGTTGCGCTGAAAACAGCGGAAGGCACGGCCAAGCTTATCGGTACTTATTTTCGTGTGGCCTTACAAAATGGGCCATGGTCAAAATTTACGACCTTCCTGAATATGATCGCCCTGCGCAAACTCCGCAGACAAATTGACCCGCGTAATGTCAACGGCGCTGTTCTCTTAGGCCTGAACGGCGTGGTTATCAAAAGCCACGGAGGCACGGACGCGATTGGATTTTCTACGGCGCTGGATAAGGCCATTGGCCTCGCGGGCAGTGATTTTCTGGACGAAATCGACCGCACACTCGAAGCTCTGCATAATGAAGACGAGAATATCGGATTTATCGCATGATCAGATCAGTCGTGAAAGGCATCGGCAGCTATTTGCCCGAGCGCATAGTCACCAATATAGAGCTCTCGAAAACTGTCGATACGTCGGATGAATGGATTCGCGAGCGCACAGGCATTGGCCAGCGCCATATTGCCGCCGAGGGACAATGCACTTCCGACCTCGGCCTTGCCGCTGCTAAGAGAGCCTTGGAACATGCCGGCATGAGCGCGGATGATATCGATCTTATCGTGGTAGCGACAACAACGCCCGATTATACCTTTCCGTCTACGGCAACAATCATTCAGCATGGCCTTGGCATTACCCACGGCGCGGCCTTTGATGTGCAGGCGGTTTGTAGCGGGTTTATCTACGGCCTCAATGTCGTGGACGCTTTGCTGAAAACAGGCTCGGCCAAAAACGCGCTTTTAATTGGCGCGGAGACATTTTCGCGGATTCTCGATTGGGAAGACCGCACGACCTGCGTGCTCTTTGGCGACGGCGCGGGGGCTGTTGTTTTATCGGCAGAAGAGCACCCGGAAGACAGCAAGCGGCGCGGCATCATCAACAGTTTCATCCGCTCAAACGGAAAACATTGCAAATTGCTTTATGTTGATGGCGGCCCATCGAAAACACAAACCGTTGGCCATGTGCGCATGATCGGTAATCAGGTGTTTAAATATGCAGTCAAAGACCTGTCATCGGCGATGGAAGCCTGCGCCGAAGGGGCGGGGATTGCGATATCAGATATTGACTGGTTCGTGCCCCACCAAGCTAATCAGCGCATCCTTAGAGGCGTTGCCAGACGGCTAAAACTCAACCCCGAACAAGTCGTCTCAACCGTCGAGTTCCACGCCAATACTTCCGCCGCCTCGGTGCCTCTGGCAATGGACACCGCTGTCAAAGATGGCCGTATCAAGCGCGGCGACCTAGTCATGCTCGAAGCCTTTGGCGGCGGCTTCACTTGGGGCGCGGCGCTGCTGCGCTATTAGGGCAAGAGGGCTGACTTATTAAAGAGCGTGGCCTTTTTATGGTGCATGGAGTGCAAATAAGGGCAATCTCACTGTTTTTTAACAGTTTTTAACGATTTGGCTTGCGCCCCCCCGCCATGATTTGCTTTAACAGTTCGGCAAGAGGGAATTTCTAGAATGAGTGCTGGTACAGTTACGCGCGCAGACCTAGCCGAAGCGGTTTACCGCGAAATCGGACTCTCGCGTTCCGAAAGCTCTGGATTGGTCGAATCGGTTATACTTCACATTAGCGAAGCCCTGCTGAGGGGCGAGCAGGTAAAACTGGCAGGATTTGGTACATTTTCCTTGCGCGATAAAAAAGAACGCATGGGGCGCAACCCAAAAACGGGCAAAGCCGTGCCGATTACATCGCGCCGTGTTTTAGTCTTTAAACCCTCGCAAGTATTGCGGGAGCGTGTCGATTCGTCATTGACACCGAAAAGGTGATAGAGTCTGATTCGCAGATAAGGGAATCAGGTAGCTAAATGCAGGCAAAGACCACACGCGCCTTTAGGACAATAAGCGAAGCCGGCGAGGAGCTGGAGCTTCAGCCCCATGTTTTGCGGTTCTGGGAATCCAAATTTTCTCAAATCAAACCGATTAAGCGCGGCGGCGGAAGACGTTTCTATCGCCCCGAAGATATCGAGTTTCTGCGCGGCATTAAAATACTGCTCCATGACGAAAAACATCCGATCAAAGATGTGCAGAAACTGATTCGCGTCAAAGGGGCGGCGCGCATTATCGAACTCGGTCAATCCATCGAGCGGGCGGCCATGCCTAAAGATGTTGAAGATACGGTTTTGATTCCCGAACGGATTAAAAAAGCCAAAATCAATATCACCCCCATTGACTATGAGGAAGAGGATGAGGCCGAAGAGGAACGCGTTATAGCCTTTGCGCCGCGCGCTGAGCCGGAAGCTGACCTTGAACAAGAACCTGTCATGGAGCTTGTTGATGAATATACCGAACCTGAAGAGACGATTGATCGCGGCGAGCTTGAAGACGCGCTGGAGCGGCTCAAATCGCTCCGCTCTCGCTGGGAAGCGTTTAAAAACCCTGCTTAAAATTGGCTACAGGTTACATCCCCCTATTGCCCTTCTAAAAGCATCATCCTATAGACCGCGTCATTCGGTGATTGTCGGAGTGTAGCGCAGTCCGGTAGCGCACTAAGCTGGGGGCTTAGGGGTCGTAGGTTCGAATCCTATCACTCCGACCATCACCGAAATTCATAAATGTCGCAGGACATTTATTCCGCCAAGGCTTATAGCGTCTCCATGGCTAATCCCTCGCTTAATAAACCCGAACGCCGCGTCCGAAACTGGCTGTTTCTTTGCTTGCTGCTCGTGGTCGCCATGATCGTATTGGGCGGGGCGACGCGGCTGACAAATTCAGGATTATCGATCACGGAATGGCTCCCGATTAAAGGGGCTTTGCCGCCTTTGAACCCGGAGGCTTGGCAGTCTGAATTTCACAAATACCAACAAATCCCGGAATTTATGGCCGAACATTCGGATATGGATTTGGCCGGATTTAAATCAATTTATTTTTGGGAATGGAGCCATCGGCAGCTTGGGCGGCTGATCGGGCTTGTCTATGCGCTGCCGTTCTTCTGGTTCGCGATCCGCCGCCAATTACCGCGCGGGCAGGGGTATAAGTTTTTTGGCGTCATGCTGCTTATCGGATTGCAAGGCGCGATTGGTTGGTGGATGGTCGCTAGCGGTCTGACGGATAACCGCGTTGATGTCAGCCAATATCGTCTCGCGACTCATCTGGGCATGGGGTTTATCATTCTGGGCGGATTATTCTGGCTATGGCGAAATCAGGCCGAAAACTGGCCGCAAAAGTCGCTCGACCCAATCGCGAAGACACGCACGGCTTTACTGGCAGGACTGGTTTTCGTGCAAATTATCGCAGGCGCTTTTGTGGCGGGGCTTCATGCAGGCAAGACCTATAATACGTGGCCGCTTATGGACGGTGATGTCGTGCCAGCGGGTTACGGCGATATGACTCCGTTCTGGCGGAATATGTTTGAAAATATCGGCGCTGTGCAGTTTAATCACCGGACTTTGGCCTATATTATTCTCGTTATGACCGTGTGGGTCTGCCTGTCATCGCGCCTCAATAAAAACGTGCAGAAACGGGCGTTCATCTTGCTTGGGCTGCTGTTTTGGCAAATTGGGCTTGGAATATGGACTTTGTTGACAGGCGATGCGCTCTGGCTCGCTTTGCTCCATCAGTTCTCGGCGATATTTGTGTTCTTGGCCGCTATCGCCATGATGCGGGCCGCGCGGAAACGCTATTCCTGAATGCCGACTTCTTTCATGAAATAGCCCCGCGAAATGAGCACAACCCGTCCGCTCTCCCTGTCTGCGGCTAAGATAAGCCCTTGATTATAGACGCTCCCCATATTGGCTTGGGTGGACATGACGAAACCGGGTGTGTCCAGCGCTGCAATGCTTAGGCCGTTGGTAATGCCCACTGTTTTGCCATTATAAGCGAGGGAACTTCCCTGACGGGTAATAAAAGCAGAACAATCCGTGCCCAACGCCTTTTCTTGAGTCAGCGCCGCGGATGTATCCTCGAAAATATCCGCCTTCAAGACAATCAGCTCTCCGCCTGACGTTAATGCTCTTACGCTATCAGCTTGGGGCGTCTCGACATGGCAAAGCCGTTCAATATCCAAATCACCATAGGAGATAGCGAGAGGCCCAAAATTACCTTCATCATCGGTTTCGATAAAGCCTTTTATATTGCCGCCTTGGCCTAGCGCGAAAAAGACCCCCGCCTGTTTCTCGCGGGCAAGACCTGCCACATCGCGATATTTACCCAAAGCAACGGTTTCGGTTTCCCGGCTATCGGCGGTCGCGCGGTGCAGCCGTCCGTTCTCGTCCAGTAGAATTATATGGCTCAGCCAAGAGGCGGTAGAATTGGGCACGATGGTTCCGCCAATAATCGGGGCAGGGGCCATAAAATCGGCAGTAGCCCGAACGGTTATATCAGCGGGCGCTGAATTTTGCGCGGCGGATGTAGACGCGTCTTCACCGTTTTGACAGGCCGTGAGTAAAACAAGGGTAAAGAGGGCAATATTTCTGTGTAAATTCATAGTGTCCTCATACGCGAAACTAGCCCGATATGAATGGTAATTTTCATGCAGGGTAACCGCAGCTTTTGGGGGGAATTGACTGAGCTTGTGAGCGCTAGCTTATTCGACGCTGATCAGCGTTAGCTGGGAGTAGCGAATCAAAACCGCGAGTGGGCTTATTCTGCACTCGCAAACCCACATTGTTTCTGCTCCATCGCGATTTGCTTTGTGAGTCGGACCGCGTTTTGTGCATAGGCCTCTGTCACAGTGCCTTTGTTTACGACCTTGCCTCGCAGCACACTCACGTCTTCGCATAAGTGAAATACAAGCTTCGACGCCGACTTCTCAGCAGCACCCTTCGGAGCGATCCAGTACACAACATCCCGGCCGTTTGGATTTTCAGCATCCTTGGTTGCCTCTGCTACTGACTCAGAATCTTTGGCAATATCTTGCGCTTGAGCGGCGACTTCTGGGGAACACGCCGTCGTGGGCTCATTGGCTTTAATCTGGGCCGCGCACGTGTTCATGTCTTGTGTATATTGCTCGGTCGATGGCGGATCGAAATCTATGCCGACAATCGTGGCAAGCGCAGCCAGAGCAATCCCGACGCCGCCTGCGATTTTTTTATTTTTCGGATCCATGTCTTTATCCATGAAAATCAAAGCGAGCAGTGGAAGGAAAGCAAGCACCGCTATAATCGCGCCAAGCTGATTTTGGACAAAGAATTTGAACTTCTCAGTCTCGCTGGCCGGATCGTGCTTATTTGCAGCCTTCCACATCAAGCTACCCGCTATCGCAAATATTGCGATGACAACTAAGATGCCGATCAGTAGGGTGAGGTTTCCTTCGTTGAACTTGTTTTTAAGAAGTAAAACGATCCCTGCGATTTCAGCACCGATGGCAACGAGCCATGAGAGAGAGGCGAAAATACGAAGTTTCTTGGCCTTACCCTTTTGGTTTTGAGTTGCTTCCCAAGCTTTGGTGACGTCCACTTCTGCAGTTGATTTGTTGTCAGGCATATTCAGTTCTCCCTACATCGACATTTTGAACGTTCGAGATTGCAAAGAAATATCTAACGACTCGCGCAGTGTTATTTTACTGCGTTTTCACCGTCACCCTAACATACTCGCCAAAAAAGCAAAAACAGTTTTTTAGCAATTTGAGTTATGCCAGTTGAAAAAATTAGCAGGCCGCTTTATTTAGGTGGTATCCAAATACCGCTCGTCTAAATAATTGTTTTTATAGTGTATTTTACTATAGGTATCTCAATAAAGCTATTGACGCCTGCGTCTCCCCTCTGTAATTACCCGCCATCACGAAAGACGCCGCTTCGCTAATGATCCGGCTGAATTCATAGAGGATAATATGAGAACCACCAAATTTTTGAAAACCGCCGAGGTTGAGAAGAAATGGATTTTGATTGATGCGGAGGATGTCATTGTTGGCCGCCTCGCGACTTTCATTGCCATGCGCCTTCGCGGCAAACACCTGCCGAAATATACACCGCATGTTGATTGCGGCGATAATGTTATTGTTATCAACGCTGAAAAAGTTGTCTTTACTGGCAAGAAGCGTAGCGACAAAGTCTATTACTGGCATACGGGTTATCCCGGCGGTATTAAAGAACGCACAGCGGAAAAAATTCTCGATGGCCGTTTCCCAGAGCGCGTGATGCGCAAAGCGGTTCAGCGTATGCTGCCCAAGGAAAGCCCTTTGGCGCGTCAACAACTCTCCAACCTACGTGTTTATGCCGGTTCCGAGCATCCACATACGGCCCAAGAGCCAACTGTCATTGATTTCAAATCAATGAGCCCTAAAAATGTAAAGGGGAAATAAATCATGGCTGATGCAAAATCACTCGAAGACCTTAAGGACGTCATGGAAGGCACTGTTGCCGCCGCTGACGCTCCTGTTGTTGAAATGGCTCCACTACCCGAGCCCAAAATTGACGAACTTGGCCGCGCTTACGCGACTGGCAAACGGAAAAACTCTATCGCTCGTGTCTGGATTAAACCCGGCAGCGGCAAGATCACCATCAATGGCCGTGACCAAGAGGTTTACTTTGCCCGCCCGGTTCTGCGCCTGATTATCGCGCAAGCTTTCCAAGTCGCTGACCGTGTTGACAGCTACGATGTTGTTGCTACGGCCAAAGGCGGCGGGCTGTCCGGCCAAGCCGGGGCTGTGCGCCACGGCATCACCAAAGCGCTGACATATTATGAGCCTGCGCTCAGGCGTCCGCTCAAAGCTGCCGGCTTCATCACCCGCGACTCACGCGTTGTTGAGCGTAAGAAATACGGTAAGGCGAAAGCCCGTAAGAGCTTCCAGTTCTCAAAACGGTAAGTCTCTGGACGTTAAGCAATACGATACATATATCGTAGTATTACAAGGCGTTCCGAGAGAATCGGGACGCCTTTTTTGTTGCCAAAAACTAAAAGAGCCCAAAAACTAAAAGAGCTATGACATGAAAAACGCCGTTATATTAGGAGCTTCGGGCTATACGGGCGCAGAAGCCGTGCGCTTGATTATGGGCCATCCTAAGTTAGAACTTGCCGCTCTGACGGGCCATAGCCGCGCGGGGCAGGCCTACGGCGAGATTTATCCTAATTATGCGCATTTGGATTTGCCCGATGTGGTCACGGTGGGTGAAGTCGATTGGTCAGGCATAGATGTCGCCTTTGCTTGTTTGCCGCACGGCGCAAGTCAGGAGACGATTGGAGCGGTGATTGATAAGGTGGACACGATTATCGACCTCTCCGCTGATTTCCGCCTCAAAGACCCCGCGCTTTACGCCAAGACCTATGAGCGCCCGCATGAATTTCAGGATTTGCTTAAGACAGCGGTTTACGGGCTGACGGAATATGCCCGCGATGATTTAAAAGGCGCTAAGCTCATCGCCTGTCCGGGCTGTTACCCGACCTGTAGCTTGCTGGCGTTATTGCCCGCGCTTGATGCGGAGATGATTGACGTGGCTAATATCATCATAGACGCTAAGTCAGGCGTCACGGGAGCTGGCCGTAAGGCCTTGACATCGCTTAGTTTTTCTGAAGTTTCCGACGGCGCCCATGCTTACGGCGTGGCTACTCACCGCCATGCCCCGGAGATTGACCAAATGCTCAGCCATGTATCGGGGCAAGACGTCATGGTGAGCTTTACGCCGCATCTTATTCCTATGAATCGCGGCATGATTACGACCTGCTATGTGGCGCTCGCGGACGGTGTATCCATAGGTGATCTGCGCGCCGCCTATGCAGCCCGTTACACAGATGAGCCTTTCGTCCATGTCGAAGCCGAGGGGATTGTCCCGCAAACGCGGCATATTCGGGCCAGCAATCATTGCCGTATCGGCATTTTCGCCGACCGCAAACCGGGGCGCGCGATTATCATCAGTGTTATAGATAACCTGACCAAAGGCTCCTCCGGACAGGCAATCCAAAATTACAATGCTGCCCAAGGCTGGGACGAAACACTCGGCCTGACGCATCAGGCTGTGTTTCCTTAATGTTACTTAGGTAGTGTTCTTAAACGCTCGCCTCTCCACCCTTGTCATTCCGCGCTTGACGCGGAAGGTCGAGCCTTTGCAAACATGCTTTCGTTAAGCGCCCAATCTCTCGAACTTCCGGGTTCTGCTGCGCAGCCCTGGAATGACAGGAGGGAGGCAATGGCTTAATTTCGGCCTTAATGATTTTTTAGGTGACCCGTAGCCTGTTTTCGCCCATATCGAGTTTGACTGGCTGTTATCACTAGGAGGCCCTTATGACAGGTTCAAAATTCGCAAAATTTGCACTCATAGCCGCAGCGACCTCTCTCTCTGCCTGTAGCACCGTTAAAATGCCCAATCTCGACTTTTTTAAATCTTCCGCATTTGAGGAAGAGGCTAAAAATATCGGAGATTATCCTGATGTGACAGACGCTCCTGCTGCGCCGACCAATGTGCGTCCAGCGAGAACATGGGATACGCAAGCCAAGTTATTGATGGCAAAACGCGATGCATTTGATACGCCTCGCCCTGTTGACCCAACACGAACAGAGACAGAAATTTCCCGCGATACTGATGCGCTGAAAGCTCGCGCCCGCGCTTATAAAGCTGACGATCCGCAATAATGCCCGACCGCGAAGAGTTTTACCGGATAAAGCGTCTTCCGCCCTATGTCTTTGCCGAGGTTAATAGACTTAAGGCAAAGTTACGCCAAGACGGCATGGATATTATCGATTTCGGCTTTGGCAATCCCGACAGTCCGACGCCGCAACATATTATCGATAAGCTGATTGAAACGGTTCAGAGGCCGCGCACAACAGGCTATTCCGTCTCGCGCGGTATTTTGGGGCTGCGCCAAGCCGCCGCCCGATATTACAAACGCCGATTTGATGTTGTTCTTGACCCCGAAGACGAGATTATTGCGACCATTGGCTCGAAAGAAGGCTTTGCCAATCTCGCTCAAGCGATCACAGCGCCGGGGGATGTTATTTTCGCGCCCGATCCGTCATATCCGCTACATGCTTATGGTTTTATTATTTGCGGCGGGGTGATTCAGCCTATCGCAGCGATTACGGCAGATGAATATTTGGCGGGAGTCAAAAAAGCCCTAGCCGAAGCTGATAAACCGCCTTTGGCTATCGTTGTCTGTTTTCCGTCCAATCCGACGGGCCATGTTGCAACCCTTGATTTTTACCGCGAAATCGTTGCCATAGCAAAAGCCCATGACATCATCATCCTGTCAGACTTGGCCTATTCCGAAATTTATTTTGGCGATCCGCCGCCCTCTATTTTTCAGGTTGAAGGCGCGAAAGATGTGGCGATTGAGACTATATCTCTGTCCAAAACTTACTCCATGGCCGGATGGCGCATGGGGTTTGTCGTCGGCTCGAAACGCCTGATTGCGGCCCTTGCGCGGGTGAAGTCCTATCTCGATTATGGCGCTTTCACGCCGATACAGGTTGCGGCGTGTGCGGCTTTGGACGGCCCGCAGGATTGCGTCAAAGGTTTTCGGGAGAAATATCGGCACCGGCGCGATGTTCTGGTTGAAAGCTTTGGCCGCGCCGGATGGGAGATACCGCCGCCGGCAGCCGGCATGTTCGCTTGGGCGCCCCTGCCAAAAGGCTTCGAACATCTTGGAGATTTGGAATTTTCCAAACGGCTGATGGAGGCGGCGGCTGTAGCGGTGTCTCCGGGCAGCGGCTTTGGCAAAAACGGCGAAGGCTATGTCCGTATCGGCCTTGTCGAAAATGAGCAGCGCATTCGCCAAGCGGCAAGAAATGTGAAGCAATTTCTATCATCTCTACAGGAAAACGCCGCAGAATAAGTAACGGAACCATTGGGCAGACAGATATGTCTGTGCTAGCAAGCGTGACCTAGAATCGGATGAGAATAGGAACCTATGTCAGTAATTGGAGTTAACACAGGACTTGCCCTTCAAGCGGCGCTTGTCACAGAAAAAGCGGCGATTGCGGCCTCGCATCTTATTGGGCGCGGCGACGAAAAAGCGGCAGACCAAGCCGCTGTTGATGCGATGCGCACCATGCTCAACGGCATGAATATTAAAGGCCGTATTGTCATTGGCGAGGGCGAGCGCGACGAAGCGCCTATGCTCTATATCGGCGAGGAAGTCGGCAAGGGCAAAGGCCCGGAAATCGATATCGCGCTTGACCCACTCGAAGGCACGACGCTAACCGCTAAAGCGATGGCCAATGCGCTCGCCGTAATGGCTTTTGCCCCGCGCGGGGGACTGCTTTACGCCCCCGATACCTATATGGATAAAATCGCCATTGGCCCCGGCTACGCGCCGGGCTTGGTCGATTTGGACAAATCCCCGGCTGATAATGCGCGGGCTATGGCAAAAGCCAAAGGCGTCTCGGTCGAAGATATTACGGTTTGTGTGCTCGACCGCGCCCGTCATAGCAAAATCATTGATGAGCTTCGCGGTGTGAAAGCGCGTATTCTGTTGATCACTGACGGTGATGTGCAAGGCGTTATCAATACGACAGACCCGGAAACGCAGGTCGATTTGTATATCGGGCAGGGCGGCGCGCCCGAGGGCGTTCTCGCCGCCGCGGCGCTTCGCTGTGTCGGCGGACAAATGCAAGGCCGCCTGCATTTTCGTAATGATGACGAGATTGCCCGCGCCCGCCGCGTCGGCATTGATCAGCTTGATACGAAATATGATCTCGAAGGCCTCGCGGCAGGCCCGACTACTTTCTCGGCTACAGGCGTGACTGATGGCAGTCTGCTGGACGGGGTGAAACTGCGCGGCGGCCGTGTCCATACCCATACGCTGATTATGAATTCGATTGACGGTTCCGTGCAGCGGCTGCGCTCGGACAGGCCCTTGAATTTGTGAGCCGCTTTCTTAATGTCGAAAACTCCTGCCGCGGCCAAGCGTGGCAAGCGCGGTGCGGGGATGATGCCGCGATTACAGAATTAGAGCAAAGCCAAGGGCTGGATAATCTGACAGCGCGGCTTTTGGCGGGGCGCGGCGTAAAGCCGGGTGATGTCGAGGGCTTCCTCGCGCCGACTCTGCGAAATTCTCTGCCTGACCCCTCAAGTTTGCAGGACATGGATAAGGCGGCGGCGCGTATTGTTAAAGCCGTTCAGGCCAAGCAAAAAATCACGGTCTTTGCCGATTATGATGTCGACGGGGGTACATCCGCCGCGCAGCTTATTCGCTGGGGACGGCATTACGGCATTGAACTTGGCCTCTATGTACCTGACCGGGTGGAGGAGGGTTACGGCCCTAATGTTGAGGCTTTTGAAAAATTGAAAGCCGAAGGCAATGACCTCGTCATCACAGTCGATTGCGGCGCGGCGGCGCGTGAAGCCTTGGAACATGCGGCAGAGATTGACCTCTCCGTCATCGTTATTGACCATCACTTGATGCAGGGGGCTATGCCGCCGGCCTTTGCCTTGGTCAATCCAAATCGGGAAGATGACACATCGGGTCTTGGTCATCTGGCGGCGGCAGGCGTCACCTTTATGTTGCTGGTGGCACTAAACCGCGAAGCGCGGAAATGCGGGTTAGGAGAGGGGCCTAAGCTACTGGATTTATTAGGTTTAACTTCGTTAGGCACAGTTTGCGATGTGGTGCCATTGACGGGGGTGAACCGGGCTTTTGTCGCTCAGGGCTTAAAAGTGCTCTCGCAAAAGAATGGCCGGGGCGGCAATATCGGCATCAATGCTTTGGCAGATGTGGCAGGGGCTACAGGTGATTTCACCACCTATCATGCGGGCTTTATTCTCGGCCCGCGCATTAATGCAGGCGGACGTATTGGCCGCGCCAGCATGGGGGCCGAACTCCTCTCCACTGAAAATGCCCAGATGGCTTACGGCCATGCCGCTGAACTTGACCGCGTCAATAATGAGCGCAAACTGATGCAGGATCAAATCCTCAACGAAGCGCTAGAGGCGGCGTCAAAGCTTCCTGAAGACAGGGCGATTACGCTTGTCGCTATGCCCGGCTGGCATCCGGGCGTCATTGGCATTGTCGCGGGGCGGCTGAAAGATAGGTATGATCGTCCGGCGATTGTGATTGGTGTCGATGAGGCCGGATTGGGCAAAGGCTCAGGCCGCTCTATGACGGGGGTTAATCTCGGCGAAGCGATCACGCAGGCCAAAGATGCCGGATGGCTGCTTAGCGGCGGCGGACATGCTATGGCAGGGGGGCTCACCGTTGAGGCGGATAAAATCGAAGCTCTGACAGCGTTTTTCGAAGAGGCTTTGGGCGAAGACGTCAATGCAGCGCGCGCTAATCTTTCGCTCAAAATCGACGCGCTCATTGCGCCAAGCGCGGCAACATTGGACCTCACGGCCAAGATCGCTACGGTTGGGCCCTACGGGGCCGGGAACCCGCAACCCGTCTTTGCTATGGCCGATATGCGCATTGCCTATGCCGAGCGGGTGCGCGGCGGACATGTACGCTGCGCCTTTGAAGACGGCAGCGGGGGCCGTATCAACGGTATTTGTTTTCGCGCCGACGAGACCGGATTGGCGGATGTTTTGCTGGCCCCAAACGCCCCGAAAGTTCACATTGCGGGCCGTATCAAGGAAGATAGCTGGAAAGGCCGCAAGAAGGTTGATTTTCAGCTCATAGATATGGCGATTGCGCTATAAAGTCTTTGCGTTCTGTTTTTTTCCGAAAAACCCTCTTGCAAGCCATCGCGGCGCTATATATATCGCGGCTCACAGTTGACGCGGTCCCTTCGTCTATCGGTTAGGACGCCAGGTTTTCAACCTGGAAAGAGGGGTTCGATTCCCCTAGGGACTGCCAAACTGTTTTTCCAGATATTTACAACGCATCCTGTTCCCGGCTACCCGCCTGCGCGGGCATGAACGGAAGGGCGAGGAACAGGTGTGTGGGGAGCAGGGGAGGGGTTAGCCGAGGCTCGCGAGTAAAGTTGTGACCCAACCGACGAGACTCGGCCAGACGAAGCTAACAAATGCGATGATTGCTCCTGAATACCCCATGGCAAGCCCGATAAGTTTTCCTCTGGTTGCTAATCGAATGGCTGGATTTTTTATATCGCGAAGACCTTGCGGTGTATCGCGAATTTCCTGCAGGATGCTTGCCACAAAATTACTGTTTGTTCGGTGATTTTGTCCCACCTCGGCGCGTTCTATTAGAGACGGGTCGCGGCCCATGATGTCGTTTTGAGTCTCGATGTCATCAAGCACAAGCTGCAACACTTCGCTGGCTTCGGCATCTGTGATGTCGTCTCTGATGGCGTCCTCAAGGAGAGGCATAAGCGGCGCGTCTTGTTCTAATATTTCGGCGACGTCGCGCGGATTGGGCGCGCGCTCATCGGCTTGCAGGAGCGCCGCATCGCCGATTCGTAAATTATTATAAGCATCGGTAATCGCGCGTAGGGCATCAGCCGCATTTTCGTTTAGCAGATTTGCGTCAAACTCTTTGCCCGCAACATTGTCATGGCGCTCTAAAAGGCGGCGGATTTTATTGGTGCATGTCCAGAGCCGGGGCGTTCGGGCTTGGGTTATATCTTCGGGTAGCGCTTTTGCCAGCCGCTCAATCGGGCGAGAAGCTGCGCCAAGAACATTTTCGCCCTCGCTTAAAGCCTCAGTGGCCGCTTGCCGCAATTCGTCATACCAAGATGTCTGCGCGGCATCCACTGTCAGGCCAAGCCCGATTTCCTGCGTGGTTACGGTGATTTTTCCATTATCATTAACAGCAAAAGTTTCAGCCGATTTATCTTGGGTCAAAGCCCGCTCGGCCCAATAGTCCTCTTCCATTTTCTTGATTTTGGCATTTATGAGGGCGGGGGTTTTGTAATCTTCCGGCGGGAAGGTGGCGCGGCCATAGGCGCCTTCATCCGGCCCGCCTTTATCAGGGTCGCCGATTTCCAGCGCTTCGATCAGGGCTTTGCCGTCAATCCTGTCCTGATACCACTGCGTCCAAACCTCCCAATCATCGCCGAGTGCGAGTAGATGCTTGCGCAGAGTGTTCCACTCCGCTTGGAAATCTGCAGGCATAATATCACCCGACCAAAGCGGCTGCGTGATCAAATCCTTCGCGCTACCGCCAGCCTCGATAAAGTCGTGATCCTGGGAGAAAGCAGCATCAGTAGCCGTAGCAGCAGCAGCAGGAACAGTATCAGCAGAAGCAGCAGCAGCAGCAGCAGCATAAGCATAAGTAACAGTAGGAATAGCAGCAACATAAGCAGCATAGGCAGCAGTAGTAGGAACAGCAGTCTCTATCGTCCTGTCAGGCCATATCCCTGCAGACAGGGCGCTAGCTGTAGCCCAAAATGATGGCAAAATAATGTCTGGGGCTTGGCGGGAGGTTTTTGGACTACTCCACAACGCCCCAAAACTGGGCGCGAGTCGTAAGGCACTCCGCGCAGCGACGATAGAGACCACCTCGCGCAGCTGTGTATTCAGCCATTCCCTTATTTCGTGCTTATTTTTGAAATCAACCATGAACGGGCTTTACCCGCTTTTGTGGTAATAGGCTATGGGGTGGCCTGAAATTATTGTAGGAGAAAGCCCAGCGGTTTGGGCCTAGCTTTCCTTTCTGTGTTCCCGGCTACCCGCCTGCGCGGGCATGAACGGAAGGGCCGAAGGCTTATCCGGGACCTCCCGCAGTGGAGTGCCGTGAATGAACGCAGGGAGATCCCCGCTCAAGGCGGGGAACATGTGCGCGGAGCAGGGTGTGTGGGGAACAGGTGTGTGGGGAACAGGGAGGTGGGGCGTCCTGAAATTATTACTGGCGGAAACGGGGCGGGTCGGTTACAGGCGGGTTATGAAACATTTGCTCTTATCCGCGCTTTTCCTTGCCCTTGCTGCGCCCGCCTCTGCGCAAACCGCCAAAAACGATGTCGTTGATTTTGGCGCGCCGGTGCCTCTGTCTGTTGTGTCCAAAGACAGCACTCACACATTCTCTATTGAGCGGGCGGTTTCGCTCGACCAGCAAGCGCGGGGTATGATGTTTCGGGTGGCGATGGAGCCTGACACGGGCATGTTGTTTGAATTTGATGAGCCTAAAATCGCCACGATTTGGATGAAAAATACATCTATCCCGCTCGATATTCTGTTTGTGCGCTCAAATGGCAAAATATTGAAGATCGAACATATGGCCCAGCCTTATAAGCTGCGCAGCGCCTCATCCGAGGCTGTTGTCGCCGCTGTGCTTGAATTACAGGGCGGACGGGCCAAGGAACTCGGCATAAAGCCGGGCGATATGGTGCAACATGCTTTTTTTGGCACTACAGCCCCATAACAGGCTTGCCTTTTAAATTAGGTTCGCTATGAAGCGCGAGCCTTAGTCGGGGCGTAGCGCAGCCTGGTAGCGCATCTGTTTTGGGAACAGAGGGTCGCAAGTTCGAATCTTGCCGCCCCGACCATTAGGCTTTTCTCTTATACGTTACCTGATATCGGCCATGTTTTGGCCCATATTTTAGTAAGGCTTTGATAACCCTAAATTCTTATGGTTGTGTAACCTTGGGATTGGGGAATCATATGCCGACTGCCACGCTCGCACATAAAACACAGGTCGTGCCAACAAAGGCAGCCTATAAGCGTATTGAAATCGGCCGTATTTTAACGGTGGGGTCGTCCGTCGCCGTCATGTCGATCAACAAAACCGTGATTCGCAATAATCAGCTCCATATGGCGCAAATCGGCACGATCCTGAAAATTCTGACCAGCAAATCCATTGTCGTGGCGATGGTGTCTTCGTTGAAGATAGGGGCTGCTGATGATGAGGGGCTCAATGATGGCTGTCTGGCCAACCTGAATATTCTCGGCGAGATTACCACCAATCCAACCACGCGCGAGACGAAGTTTTTCCGCGGCGTGCGCTCTTTTCCGGTTTTGAACGAAGCGATTTACAATATGTCGCCGCAAGACCTTGAGCTTATTTTCAATAAAGAAAGTGCTGCCAGTATCGAGATCGGGCGATTGCAGCAAGACAATACAATTGTCGCCAAGGTGCGTACTGATGATTTACTGTCCAAACATTTTGCCATTATCGGCTCTACCGGTTCGGGTAAATCCTGTACGGTGGCTTTGGTGCTGCAAGCGATTTTGAAGGAAAACCGGCAGGCCCATGTCGTTCTCTTCGATCCGCATAATGAATATTCCAAGAGCTTTGGCAATATGGCCGAAGTTATCAGCAATGATACGCTCGATCTGCCGCTTTGGATGTTTGATTTTGTTGAAACCGTCGAGCTTCTCACCAGCGAGATCAAAGATCATGCCCGCGAAGAGCAAGAAGTGTTGCATGATATCCTGCTCAAAGCCAAGCGCATGTATGACCGCTCTATGAAGCGCAGCGATACCAGCGCACAGGTAAAAATGGATGATATGGAAGCTGAATTACAGCGCGCCACCCATATCACCCTCGACAGCCCTGTGCCTTACCGTATTCGCGATGTGCTTAAGCTGCTTAAACACGAAACGGGTAAGCTTGAAAATAATTCCAATCTTGGCCCTTATAAGCGTTTAACACGCCGGATTGAGATGCTGCTCGCCGATCCGCGTTATCAATTTATCTTCCGCAATCAGGCCGCGCCGCTGCCGATTGAAGACCTTGTCGGGCGCGTCTTTCGTATTCCGGTCATGGGCAAGCCGATTTCCATTCTGGATTTTTCGGGCATTCCGTCTGAAGCGCTCAATATCGTGGTTTCGGTTGTCAGCCGGCTGGCTTTCGAACTGGCGACATGGAGCGAGCGGCGTATTCCGGTGCTTCTGGTCTGCGAGGAAGCGCATAGATATATCCCGAGGGATCCTACACTCGGCTTTCATTCGACGCGCAAGATTATCTCCCGCATCGCCAAAGAAGGCCGTAAATATGGTGTCTCGCTGGCGATTATATCGCAGCGCCCGTCAGAACTTGAACCCTCAACATTGTCGCAATGTTCGACAATTTTCTCGATGCGTTTGTCTAATGAAATTGACCAGCAATTTGTTCGCGCCGCTGTGCCGGACGGCGCCGCTGATCTCTTATCCTTTCTGCCGTCTCTCGGCACGGCCGAAACCATGGTCTTTGGCGAATCGGTCAACCTTCCCATGCGGGTGATTTTGAATACGCTGGAAGAAGAATACCGCCCGCATAGTTCCAGCGCCGAATTTACCGATCTTTGGAGCCGCCCTGAAGTTTCCAAAGAATTCATGGATACGGTATTTGAACGCTGGCGCGCGCGTAGCCTCGGTAAAACTACGGCTCCCGCAGCCCCCCCTGCTGCGCCGACCTCTACATCCGCCGCTGTGCAGACAGCCCGTATGGCTGCCGCCCGTTCCGCCGCCGCCGCGCCGCGGGCGCCTGTCATCCCTGCGGCCGCTCCCTCTGCCACCGCGCAAATGCGCCAGCGCATGCAAAGCGCGGCGGCGACCAAGCCGCAAAGCCTTGCCGATGTAAAAAACATGCTCAACACGGCCTTTAATCGCGATATGTAATTTACAGTCCGCGCTAAGCGAGGTAGTGCAGGCACGAATACTTATCGGAGCCGGCCATGCTTGCTAAAATTTATCAACCTGCACCATCTGCCATGACCTCCGGTCGGGGCCAGTCAAAACATTGGGTGCTCGAATTTATCAGCCAGAAACCCGTGATTATTGACCCGCTGACGGGGACGCAGCGCTCAACCGATATGCGCTCGCAAGTGGAGCTTAAATTCGAGACTGCGGAAGAGGCTGTGGCCTATGCCAAAGCTAACGGCATCGCGCACCGGGTTGTTCAAAGCCAATCAGTGAAACGTATTTCTCGCTCTTATGCTGATAACTTTGCCTTTGACCGTAAGAGGCCATGGACGCATTAGGTCATGCACTAACATAGCCAATATCAGGATCCGTAGCTCAACTGGATAGAGCAGCCGCCTTCTAAGCGGCAGGTTGTAGGTTCAAGTCCTACCGGGTCCGCCATATCTCCCTATCATTTAAAATGTGCGTCCAAAAACTCAAGGAAAGCGGGCCAGTCTTCTTTGACGACGCCGTGCGTGCCGGGCCGCATCCAAAAGGCTATATCGGCTGTAGGGTCAAAGGATCTTAGGTTGGGTTGAGTCAGGCCTTCTGAGTCTTTGGCTTTATAGATGAGGCTTGCTGCCTGCGCGGCGCGAAAAGCGCCATTGGGGTCTGACCAGACATCGCGCTTGGCGTTGCCCAACAATATCGGGCGCGGGGCTATCGCGGCCAAAAGATGGTGCGCGTCAACGGGCAGGGCGCTTGGGTTTTCGCCATAGTCGGCAAATTTCGGGGCAAACCAATGCGGGTAGCTTTGAGTAATTTGGGCAATGCTTTCCCCGTATTTGTCTTTCAACAGAGACGCCCCGCCTGTGCCGGATTGATGGGCAATGACGCTGTCTATGCGCGCGTCATAGGCCGCCGCAATGAGAGCCGTTTTGCCAAACCGTGAGTGACCATAAGTGATGATATCGGAATAGCGGTCATCTTCATCCAGCCGCGCGGCGAGATAAGAAAACTGGCTGGCCCAGACCCCGAGCGCGGCAGGGCGGTTATCTTTGGAGGCGTTAGGGAAGAGGCTGCCTAAAACCGCAAGGCCATCTGCGCGGTTGTCCGGCACAAATTCATGCGGATACATAACGGCGAGAGCGTAGCCGCGTTTCATAATCATCTCGGTGGGCGGGGCCGTAATATATCGCCCAAAGAAATAGCCAAAGACATTCGACATCATGCCGTCGCCGTCGCAGTTAAAATAATTGCCACTGGGGCGGCTGACACCTTCAACAGGGATAACGCTGTGATTGGGGCAAAAATTCTGCATCATGATAATCGGGACGGGCCCAACCGCCTGCGGAGAGACCAGCACAACATGAAAGGGTCTATTTGCGGCGCCATAGTCCGCCGTGACAGTAAATTCTTCGACGCGGGCAGAGCCGTTAAAGGCGTCATCAGTGATAAGGCGGATATCGCTGATCTCGGCCGAGGTAATAGTGGGAATTGGGCCAAATATATGGGTTTGGAGGTCAGCTTTCCCCTGCTCAATTGTTTCCAGACTAAGAGCCGGCTCTGCCGCCTCTCCTTTGGGCTTGCTCGGCGCCTGCATCATGAGTGTGCGTGTGCCGGAGCAGGAGACAAGTAAGCCCAAGATAATCAGGCAAAAGAGTAGGAGCCAAAAGAGTTTTAACTTAAGAAACCGCATTAAAGGCTTGCTTTATATCAGCTTTTAAATCTTCCTCGGCTTCAAGTCCGCAAGCAAAACGCACAATCGGGCCAGCGAGTTTCTCGGCGTGTTTACGTTTAAGCTGCGGATCACAATGGATGCAAAGACTCTCAAAGCCGCCGTAAGAATAGCCAATTCCGAAGATTTTCAGGGCGTTGATAAAGGCCAGAACCTCGGATTCAGGGCAGGGTTTAAAAACAATACTGAATATACAGCCGCCGCCCGTGAAATCGCGTTGCCAGATGGCGTGGTCGGGATGGGACTTATGGGCGGGATGCAAAACATGATCTACTTTCGGGTGGCTCGACAGCCACTCAGCCAAAGCCAAGCTTGTCGCTTCTTGCTGGCGAAACCGCGTCATCACCGTGCGAAAGCCGCGCAAGATTTGATACGCATCATCGGGCGAGGAGGCATTGCCGAGATATTTTGCCGTTTGCGCCACTTGGTCAGTCAGTTTTTGCGTCCGGCTAACCGCCGCGCCGTACATAATATCGCTATGGCCACCGAAATATTTCGTCGCTGCGTGGCAGCTAATATCAACGCCGAGTTCTAGCGGGTTAAGCGAAATACCCGCCGACCAAGTATTATCAATAATCGTTGTCACGCCTTTGGCTTTGGCGGCCTTGCAAATTGCTGGCAGGTCTTGCAGTTCAAAGGTCAAAGAGCCGGGGCTTTCCAGCAAGATAACGGATGTATTTTCGCGGATAAGGCCCGCAATACCACCGCCGATACGGGGATCATACATCTCTGTCTCGATACCCATTTTCTTGAGATAACCTTCGCAAAAATAACGGGTTGGGCCATAGGACGAATCCGTCAGGAGGATATGATCGCCGGGCTTTACTTGCGAGAGGACAGGATAAGCGCAAGCCGCTAGGCCTGACGGGAATAATGTCGCGCCGGCTCCGCCTTCAAGCATGGTGAAAGCTTCGGCCAAAGCGTCATGCACCGCGCTGCCTTGGCGGCCATAATTACGCAAATCCGTGCGGTAGAGATCCTCGGCTCTATCAAACAGCAAGGTCGAGGCCCGCGTAATATCGGGATTAACCGCTGTGCCGAGCCCAACCTTGGGCCGCGCAATATGCGTGAATTTTGTCTCTTTTTTCATCATCAAGTCTCAATCGGCGCATCGCTTGCGCCCCATTCTGTCCAAGACCCGTCATAGACGCGAATATCGCTTGCGCCAAGTCTGTAAAAAGCAAAGGCCAATGCCGCTGCCGTGATACCCGACCCGCAAGTTGTGATGATGGGTTTGGACAAATCAATACCGGCCCGACCGACAAGGTCTGCGAGTTCAGGCAAGTTTTTTAACTGCATGTCGGGCGTGCGGATTTCCGTGAAGGGTAGATTCAGGCTTCCGGGAATATGGCCGGAGCGTAGCCCTGCACGCGGCTCCGGCGCTGTCCCGTAAAAACGCCCTATCGAACGCGCGTCAACAATTTGCGGAGCTAATGGTAACATTGCGAGGATTTCGCCTTTGGTGATAATATCTGCAAGGGGGCTATGGGACATATAATGTGTGCGAGTTTCAGAGAGGTAAGGCTCATCCGCGACATCATGGCCTGCTTCTATCCAAGCCGGTAAGCCGCCATTCAATATGGATAGGCTTTCATGCCCGAACATACGAAATGTCCACCATACACGCGGGGCGGCGCGAAAACCGTGCCTGTCATAGATGACGATGTGGTCTGTATTTTTGAGGCCCATATCAGACATGGCTCCGGCGAATAGATCCGGCGGCGGCAACATATGTTTCATCGGCGAGGCAGGGTCGGCGATACCGTCAACGTCAAAAATTTGCGCTTTAGGAATAAATTGGTTTTGTAGCGGCGCTGTTTCGCCGGGCATGATCCATGTTCCGTCCAGAATTTTGACATCATCGCGGTCAATATTCGCGGCAAGCCAATCCGCTGAAACTAACTCAGCCATGGCGGAACAGGGAGGCCTTTTTCGCGTAAAAATTCGGGATTATAGACTTTGGATTGGTAGCGCTGGCCGTAATCACACAGCATGGTGACAATGGTATGGCCCGGCCCCATATCGCGCGCCATATGGACGGCCCCGGCGATATTAATGCCCGACGAGCCGCCCAGACATAAGCCTTCATCTTGGGTCAGGCTAAATAGAATTTCGAGCGCTTCTGTGTCTGAAATACGAAAAGCTTTATCAACAATAATATCTTTCAGATTCTCGGTGACGCGGCCCTGGCCGATCCCTTCAGTGATAGATCCGCCTTCGGACTCCAGTACCCCGTTTGCGTAAAAACTGAAGAGTTTTGAACCAAATGGATCCGCGATGCCGACTTTAATCATTGGATTACGCGCTTTAAGTGCTAGTGACACGCCGCCCAATGTGCCGCCTGAACCGACTGAGCAGATAAAGCCGTCGACTTTGCCCAGTGTTTGTTCGAATATTTCAGGCCCTGTGGTTTGGATATGGGCGTCGCGATTGGCCGTATTATCAAATTGATTAGCCCAAATCGCGCCGCCCGTTTCTTTGGCTAGGCGTTCTGAGTAATGCACATAATTATCCGGATTGGCATAGGGCACGGCATCGACTTCGATAAGCTGGGCGCCCAGCAATTTAACTGCGTCTTTTTTCTCTTGGCTTTGGCTGCGCGGCATCACGATCTTACAGCGGTAACCAAGCGCCGCGCAGACCATGGCAAGGCCAATACCGGTATTACCTGCTGTGCCTTCTACAACTGTGCCGCCCGGTTTTAACGACCCGTCAGCCTCTGCCGCGCGGATAATACTTAGCGCGGCGCGGTCTTTGACCGATTGTCCGGGGTTTAAAAATTCGGCCTTACCGTAAATCTCGCAGCCTGTTTGCTCCGAGGCTTTGTTCAGCCGCAAAAGAGGCGTATTCCCGATAAGCGCAATAACGGAGGCAAAAGCCATGACAGTCTCCACAAATTATACCTTTATTTGCTAATGATTAAATCCGGTTACGCAATGAAATATGATAAAGATGATGCGAAATTCGTATTTTTCTGCACGCAACCATGTTAAACGGGCCGAAATTTAAGGACGAAGCGAATGACAACTGCGAACGCTACTATTTCCATGCCGATTCCAAATGGCGGCACTTACGAGATCGGCAATGATAGGCCCTTGACGATTTTCGCCGGCCCTTGCGCCATGGAGAGCCGCGATCATGCTTTGATGACGGCGGAGCGGCTTAAAAAAATCGGCGAGAATGTCGGCTTGAATATTGTCTATAAGTCCTCTTATGACAAAGCTAACCGCACCAGCATTCATTCCCCGCGCGGCATTGGGCTGGAAGGCGCGCTGCCTATATTTGCGGATATCCAATCTGAAATCGGATTACCCTGCCTGACCGACACCCATACGGCGGAGCAGGCCAAGGTGGTGGGCGAGGTTGTTGATATTCTTCAAATCCCGGCTTATCTCTGCCGCCAAACGGATTTGCTCGTGGCGGCAGCCAAGACAGGCAAAGTTATCAATGTCAAAAAAGGTCAGTTTCTCGCGCCTTGGGATATGGAAAATGTCCTCGCCAAGGTTGTCGAGGCCGGAAACCCCAATGTCATGGCCTGCGAACGCGGGGCCAGTTTTGGTTATAATACATTGGTCACGGATTTTCGCGGCCTGCCGATTATGAAAAAATTTGGCTCCCCCGTTGTCTTTGACGCGACCCATTCTGTGCAGCAGCCCGGCGGGCAGGGCGGCACCAGCGGCGGACAGCGTGAATTCGTTCCGACTTTGGCCCGCGCAGCCGCCGCAATAGGCGTAGCCGCAATTTTCATGGAAACCCACCCTGACCCCGATAATGCGCCCTCTGACGGGCCCAATATGGTGCCAATGGATCAATTCGAAGACTTGCTACGCGATATCAAACGTTTCGACGATTTAGCAAAAGAGGGCTAATCACTCGCCTTTTGGTCTGCTATCCTGCGCTTTAGATGTAGGTTTTTGCCGCAATAAATAATATTGAACATATCCGAATGTTAGCACAAACCCTATCGCCATTAAGAAGAACCATAAATATGGTTTAAGCGGCTTGCGAAGTTCAGCCAATTCCATTTCCGTTGCTATCGCCATGCGGTAATCGAGAAACTCTAGAGGTTGGGCTGCAATCAAAGTTGCCTTACCCTTTCTCTTGCTCTTGCCGATATATGATTTGCCGGCCAGAGCTATTTTAATGGGCGGCGTATCAATTTTTCGCACGAGTAGAGTTTTTTCTTCCGATAGGCGCGAATTATTACGCATAAGGAAATCAGCGCCGACGGCATAGGTCTCGCCGGTCTCGCCTAGGCCAGATGTATATTGCATAACATCATCAAGCTTGTTGACCGGTATTTGAATGGCATAAACGCCGATTTTACGGTTCTCATTATCAAATACAGGCGACCCCAGAAAGGCTGCGGGCGCCATGCCGGACGGAGCGTAGGGCTTGAAGTCGTCATAAACGACCGCGCCTTTGTCGAGGCCGCGTGCCGCCCGGAACACCAACCCCAAGCCGGTGTCAGAAAATTTACCGCTGCCGCTCTCATAATTTAAGGCGTAGTCGTCTTCTTTGGTCACTGAATAAACTATATCGCCGTCAAGATTGAAATAAAACACATCGTAATATCCATGGTGGTTAAGAAACCGCCTCCGTGTTTGATGATGCTTTTCATGCCAAGCGACATAGTCTGCCACTTCCGGTTCGCCATTAATTGTTTCGCGCTTTTGGTAATAGAGTTGGCGCAGGCGAGAGCGAGCCGGCCAGTCCATCTTATCCCAAATATCTATATAGCCACTTACTTCATCAACCACATTTTCATGATTAGCCCACAAGGAGGTTTCTTTTCCTAGCGAATTCATAAAGCGCGACAAGGTCGATTTGCGAAGCTCGGTAAAGGTTTGCAAGCGGTCTTCAATGGCCCGGTTCTCATTTTGCCAGATATTATAAAAATACAGAGATGTGACCAATAAAGCTAACAGGGTAAACACCCCGAATATCGCGCGCAGTTTCTTGTTATAGGCTTTGACGCGCTTGTCTTTTTTAATGTTGTCATCAAGTATAATCGGTCTGCGAGTCATGTTCTCAACCTTGGCATGCCTTGTTTTTCACGAACAATTTGAATGATGGCATCATTAAGTTCGTCCCAAGCAAAGGAAAGAAACTCAAACCCGGTGGCCGAGAGATTGCCTTCTTCGGAATCTTTGAGAACTTGGGCGAAAATATCCATCATCAAATTGCGATAATGCCCATCAACGGGATCAGGGTCAGCAATGGCTTGGTTATAAATGCCGATTAATTCGCGGTTGTAAGCATCAACGCGGGCCTTCTGTTTTTTGGTGTTAAGCTGCATCAAAACTGAAATTATACCCGCCAGCAGCGTAACATAAAAGGCTAGGACTTCGACATTTTCTTGCAGAAAAGACGGAGCATCACGATCATAATAAGCCCGCGCGCCTTCATGTAATGGTAGGGCTGAATTGCGTAAATCATCTGAATTTGCTAGGAAGCCGGCCAAAGGCGAAAAATCCGATAATTCCCGGCGGTTTTCATAGATCAAAGATGTAACCCTCTTTATCAAATTTTTATCAACATTTTTCGCTGAAACCAAAAGCCGTTGTACTGTTGGTGTCGGTAGGTTAATCTGCGGAACCGGTGGATAACCTTGATAAGACCCCGCAGGGATCAATCCTTCGCGAATAGCGGGTTCTTCCAAACGTAATGCATTGGACTGTTCAATCGGCAAAAGTTTGACGTTACCACCTTCAATCATTTTTTTCAGGCCTGCATTACCAGGTGCGCGCACTTTGAAGGTGGCATCTACAGCACCTTCCGCCAAAGCCCAGCTTGCCGCTGTTGAAGACATGGAAATGACCTCGAGGTCATTTTCGCTAACCCCGTAATGTTTGGCCAGAAAGAAAAAAGAACGGTATTGGCCGGAAGATTTGGATGGCAGCGCAATGGTTTTGCCGCGCAAATCTGAGAGTGTGTCGATATCGCGGTCAGATCTCACTAAAAGCTGATAAGCATCCGGATATAACATAGTAATCAAGCGTGTATCTGGACTCGCTTTCGTGTCGGCTTGGATTGTCGCCATCTGTAACAGACCTTTTGCCAACATACGGTTATTTTGGCCTGATCCGCCGGTTTCGGCGACTATAATTTGCAAGCCCGGGTCATATTTGTCGGCCAGATTAGCTATGGCGCTTGCCATGGCGTAGGCTTCACCGCCCTTTGAGCCAGCCCCAATCACCAGAACATTATGTTTGTTCTTGTTGATTTGATTTAGCCCGAATGTGGCCGCGAAAAACCCAACCGTTAGCATTGCAATTATGATTAAAATACGTCCCATCATTCCCCCGAATTGAACGTTAAAGTTTCCTGTAGCAGCTATCTATCATATTGCCATAGACATTAGCAAACAATTCTCGGTAATATCGAAACCTAGTTATTCGCCTTTTTTGATCGGCGTGACCGGGCTGTCGACAATGTCAATGACGTCAAAATCATCGAGTTTTTCCACCCGCGTCGGGAGGTTGCCGGATGCAATCAGGCTTTGAACCCGTTTTTCTGCATTTACCCGCAGGTCTTCATAGAAAAGGTTTGAAGGTAGCGTTCTGAATTTCCCGCCGACTTTTAATGGCCGCCTAAGCGATCTGCTTTTCGGCTTATCTACATAGAGAATCCCGTCCTGACATTCTACCCCGGCTTGTTTGGATAGGGCTGCGGGTTTCATGTCGGGGTCTAGTCCCTCCGCCGCAACACCGCCTAGATGCAGACGGCGCGGCGCATAGTCGCTCGAACGGTTCCATAATAGCGGGTTTGTGCAAAGCAGCGCTCGCCCCTCAACCGAGATGTAATCATCACCATCATGCACGAGAAGGCGGGACACAAAACGCTTCGCGATGATACCGTCCTTGGGCATGAAAGCACCAAAAGCGATCACGCATTTCGTATCATCTTCGCCCTCGCAAGGCGTCAGGCCTTTGAGCCGCGTATCAAAGACATCAAGCGGCAGGGGGTAGTCAATCACGTAAGCGGCGGCCAATCTTTCTTTCAAATCACCCATAAAGAAATCAGCCAATAAGCGCTGAACATGGCTAGCCCCTTGATTATGACCAACAAGGATGATCGGGCGTTCGGGCGGAGAGTTTTTAAGAAAGGTTTTAAAAGCCCGCTTCACATCCTGATAGGCAAAATCCTGCGCTTTGCGGGCATCCTCGCGCGTGGTCATAAAACTATAGAGCGAGGCCTGACGGTAATAAGGCGCGAAGAGCCGCCCGGCACTGCCGTAAGGGCCGACATAATTGGGGCGAACGATGCGCTCTAATTTTGATTTCCGTGTGAGATCATCCGTCGGCAGATTCCAGTGTTTGCCGCCTCGGTAAACACTCGGCACGACGACAAAAACATCGCCTGCACTCGGGTGCTCATAAGGGTCAGACGCGAGGTCGGGCTGAGAAAGCCAAGCGTCTGCTGTACTGTAATCCGGCGCTGCCGGGGGGGCATAGGTCTGAAACGGTTGCCGGGGGTCTTGAATGGTCTGGAAAATATCATCGCGGTAAAAAAAGGCAATCGCCAAGCCGATGAGAAGCGTGGCCAAACCGATCATAACAAAACGGTTTTTCTTCATGATTTTGCCATTTTTGGCCATATCTTAACCTAGGTTTATTCGGTATAGGGATAGGGAATTTCGCCCGTCTGTATAGGGCCGAAAACACACCTGACGTGTTTTTAATGGAAATAGTGCACATGACTGAAACAGAGATAGAGCCGCTTGAAGACGAAACCACATCGCGTTTTCGGCTTGTACGCTGGATAAGGAACCGGTTTTTCACCGGCGTTATTATTGCCTTGCCGGTCATCGCGACGGTCATGGGCGTGTCGTGGATTGTTCAGAAAATTGATAATAATGTCCTGAAATTCCTTCCGGGCCCGTGGAATCCGAAAACCTATCTCGGCTTTGACATTCCGGGGCTAGGTATAATTATCTCGATAGTTCTGTTGTTCTTGCTCGGCGTTATTGCCTCGAATTTTATTGGCAATTCCGTGATCAAGGCCGGAGAGCGCTTGCTCGCCCGCGTGCCGGTGGTTAGCCCCGTCTATAATGCGCTCAAGCAAATCGTGACAACGGTCGCCCAGCAAAAAGACCGGGCCTTTCGCGATGTCTGCCTGCTGGAATATCCGCGCCCAGGATTATGGGCGATTGGCTTTGTGACAGCGGATCTGGCCGGAGCGCCTGCCAAAGTTCTGCCCGAAGGCTATGTCTGTGTCTTTGTTCCGACAACGCCTAACCCGACATCGGGCTTTCTGCTGTTCGCCAAAGAAGACGAAATTGAAATTCTGGATATGACGCCGGAAGAGGGCGCTAAAATGATTATCTCTGGCGGCATGGTTTCATCAAATGAGACCTTGGAGGCTGAGAATCCCAGAGATGCAAAGACCAGAGACGCAAAAATAAGGGACAAGTTAAAGCCGCGAAAGCGGGACGGCGATCTTAACCAGCTTTCATAAGAGCGATGCCGTAATCCTGCTCGAAAAGATAGAGCAGGTTTCGCGCCGCTTCTCCGCGAGGTGACTTTAACGCAGGATCGGTTTGGGCGAGAAGCCTTGCATCTTGCACCGCCGTTTCCAAAAGCGATTTATGCTTATCTAAGTCGGCGAGTTTGTAATTGGGCAGCCCGCTTTGTTTGGCTCCTAATAAATCTCCCGACCCGCGTAATTCCCAGTCTTTCTCGGCAATAAGAAACCCGTCCTCGGTTTGGCGCATGATCTCAAGCCGGGCTTTACCGTTGACCGAGAGCGGGCCTTGGTAAAGGAGAATACAGCTCGATTGTTTGTCGCCGCGCCCGACCCGCCCGCGTAATTGATGGAGCTGCGCAAGGCCAAAGCGCTCGGCATGTTCGATCACAATGACCGTGGCATTAGGGGCGTCGACGCCGACTTCGATGACGGTTGTGGCGACAAGAATATCATAGCTCCCGCGTTTAAACGCCTGCGACATCGCTTCTTTTTCCTGCGCTGATAGCCGTCCGTGAAGCAGCCCCACACGATCCCCGAATATCGCGGTGAGTTGGCGGTGACGATCTTCGACCGAAGAGAGGTCAATCAACTCGCTATCCTCGACGAGAGGACAGACCCAATAGACCTGATTGCCAGCTTTAACAGCGCGGCCCACGGCATCAATGATGTCGTCCAGCCTTTGCATGGGAATAATCCGCGTTTCAATCGGCAGGCGGCCCGCAGGTTTCTCGTCCAGTTTGGAGATATCTAAATCGCCATAAGAGGTGAGGGCGAGGGTGCGCGGGATGGGCGTAGCTGTCATGACAAGCAGGTCGGGTTTATCACCTTTCTCCGTAAGCTTTAAGCGGTCACGCACGCCGAAACGATGCTGCTCGTCAATAATAACAAGGCCCAAATCTTTGAACTTAACTTTCTCTTGGAACAAAGCATGGGTGCCGATGACGACATCTATATAGCCTTCGGTCAGGCCTGTCATAAGCGCCTCGCGCGGTTTGCCTTTATCCCGGCCCGTGATGACTTCAACAGTAAGGCCAGCCGGGGCAAGAAAAGCCTTTAGGGTCTCGCCATGTTGGCGGGCGAGGATTTCTGTTGGGGCCATAAGCGCGGTCTGCGCGCCCGCTTCCGCCGCTTGGGCGCAGGCCATAGCGGCGACGAAGGTCTTGCCCGAGCCGACATCACCCTGGAGTAAGCGCGCCACACGGTAGGGCGAGCTCATATCAGCGCTGATCTCTGCAAAAACCCGTGTCTGCGCCCCCGTCGGCTTGAACGGCGCGCCTTTGAGCACGTCTTTTACATAGTGCCCGTTAGTTTTCAGGCTGCGCCCTTTGGAGCGCCGCGTATTTTCACGCACTAGCGCCATAGCCAGCTGCTTGGCGAAAAGCTCATCATAGGCCAGCCGTAACCTTGGCGGCGCATTGACTTTGACATCAACGGGATGTTCGGGCGTATGTAGGCGCAAAATAGCTTCATGGAAACTCGGCCAATCTTGCTGTTTGAGCATCGCCGCGTCGAGCCATTCAGGCAGGGTTGGCAAGACTTGCAAAGCTCCCATCATGGCTTTGCGGGCGATTTTTTGTGATAATCCCGCCGAGAGCGGATAGAGCGTCTCGTAAAGCGGTAAATCATCTGCATTTTCAGGCGCGAGGACATAATCGGGATGCGTCATTTGCAGTTCTGCATTGAAGACTTCGGTTTTGCCGGAGATAATCCGCGAGGCCCCTTCGGGCAGTGTTCGGTTCAAATAATCTGCGCGGGCCTTAAAGAATGTCAGCGTCATGTCGCCGGTCTCGTCAAAGACGCGAATGCGGTAAGGGCGGCTCTTATGAGTCGGCGGCATATGGCGGCCAACGGTCACAGTGAAGGTGCAAATCTCATTGGCTTTTGCCCCTGAAATCTGGGGGCGGTAGCTACGGTCAATCAATCCCGAAGGCGGCGTGAGCAGTAAATCTTTGACGCGCGTGCCCATAGCACGGCCAAGCGCCTCCGAGACGCGGGGGCCGACGCCCTTAAGCGTGGTCACGTCAGCAAATACCGGGAATAAATCTTGTGGCCGCATGGGCGTAATAAATCCTATGTTCTCGACATCCGCAAGTGACAGCCGATGCGAATATAGCTAAAGGAGCGGCGATTATGGATATTCGCCGAAAAAGACTGGTTTACCGCGCCAATTATCGCGGCTTCAAAGAGGCCGACCTCATTCTCGGCGGCTTTGCCAAAGCCTATATCGAAACCCTGACCGAAGACGAAGTCACGATGTTCGAAGAGCTGCTTACAGCAAAAGACCATGATATTTATGATTGGATAACTGAAACTGCTCCCGTGCCCGCCAATTATGATACGCCGCTGCTTAAACGGCTAAAAGCGTTTAAGCCCATTACCTAGGCGTGCCACCCTTCAGGACAGAAATTAAGATATGAAGCAAAATCACATAATATTAGGAAAAAGACAGCAAGGCTGGGACGCTTGTCTTCTCCCCGCTTGCGGGGGGAAGTCCCCGCAGCGAAGCGCAGGGGGATGGGGGGCTGCTAGCCGTATAAACGAAACTCCGCCACTCAAACGAAATTACCCCCCATCCCCCCTTCGGGGGACTTCCCCCCGCAAGCGGGGAGAAGAAAACCTTTCTGTGGGTGACCCAACACTAATCGTCTACAGATCGTAAGTGCAAATTCAGCTCAACCGATATGCAAGCCGCGAGCTTGATCTTTTAGCGGCAGGCCTGCCGGAAGGTGCGGACGCGCTTGTTTTTGCAAAAGCCGTAGAGCAGCGCCGGGGCCGCGCTATGTTCATCGCCCGGGACGATGCCCGCGCTGCGAGTTTTATGGCAGCGTGTCGTTTCTTCGCTCCCGATATTCCCGCCATTAATTTGCCCGCTTGGGATTGCCTGCCTTATGACCGCGTCTCGCCCAGCCGGGTCATGGCTGCGAGGCGTTCGGCGGCCCTGCATAGCCTATTGATTGCGCCGACGGATAAGCCGCTCATTATTGTCACGACCATAAGCGCCGCGATGCAAAAAACGCCGCCGCGTGATGTAATCGCCGCCGCAGGATTTCAGGCTCAAACGGGCCAGACCCTGCGCCGGGAGGTACTGGAAGCTTATCTCTCAAATAATGGCTACGCCCGCGCTTCAACCGTGATGGAACAGGGCGATTTTGCTATTCGCGGCGGCCTGATTGATATCTACTCTCCGGCTTTGGATGACCCTATCAGGCTCGACTTCTTTGGCGACGAGCTGGAATCTATCCGCAGTTTTAATGTCGAGTCCCAGCGCAGTATTGCGACATTGAAAGACGTGCGTCTTGCTCCGGTTAGCGAAGTCTTGATGTCGAATTTGGCCGTCGGGACGTTTCGCAAAAATTATATCGCGGCCTTTGGCGGCGGGGTCGCTAAAGACCCAATCTATGCCGCTATTGTTGACGGTATCCGCCCGCAAGGCATCGAGCATTATCTTCCACTCTTTTATTCCGAGCTTGAAACGGTTTTTGATTTTGCAGGCGCAGATACGCTGATTGCGTTTGACGGCTTGCTAAATGAAGCGCGCGCGGAGCGGCGAGATTTGATTGAGGACTTCTATAGCTCGCGCAAGGAATACGCTGAAGCCCGCGATACGGGTTCGGGCGACCGCGTAAAATCGTCAGGTGTTTACCGCCCGCTTGAGAGCGAGCGGCTTTATATAGATGCGGAGAATTGGGAGGCCATAACCGCGCCGCTGCAAACCCGTGACCATACGGTCTTCCTTCCGCCTGACGTAGAAAACAAGGTCGATTTTGGCGGGCAAGCTGGGCGCAGTTTTTCTGCCGAACGGCGCACAGAGGGCGCCAATGTCTTCGAAGCGCTGGTTGATTATGTTCGCCATCTCAAAAACGAGAAAAAACGTATTTTAATTGCCGGTTGGACGGAAGGTTCCTCCGAGCGGCTTGGCAATGTTCTCGAAGATCATAACCTTATAGCCTCTGAGGAACGGCGCGGGCCGGACGCTCTAGCTATTGACGCAGGCACGGTACGGCGCACTATCTTGCCGATAGAACAGGGTTTCAGCCTTGGTGATCTTGCCGTCATTTCCGAACAGGATATTCTTGGCGACCGCTTGGTTAATCGGGGGGGCAAACGCAAAGCCAAGAACTTTATCTCCGAAGCGGCTACTCTGACGCCGGGCGATTTGATTATTCATATTGATCATGGTTTGGGGCGATATTTAGGCCTGCAAACGCTGCAAGTCCAAGACGCGCCGCATGATTGTTTGCAGCTGGAATATCACGGCAGCGCCAAGCTTTATCTGCCGGTCGAGAATATTGAACTGCTCTCGCGCTACGGCTCGGCGGGCGAGGGCGCTGTGCTGGACAGGCTCGGCGGCGTAGCATGGCAATCGCGCAAAGCCAAAGCCAAACAGCGCCTCAAAGATATGGCGGGCGAGTTGATTGTCATTGCCGCCAAACGCGCCATGCGCAGATGCGAGCCGACTATAATCGAAGAGGGGCCTTATAACGAATTTTGCGCCCGCTTCCCCTATGCCGAAACCGATGACCAACTCCATGCCATTGAAGATGTTCTCGGCGATCTGAAAAGCGGCAAACCCATGGACAGGCTTATTTGCGGGGATGTCGGCTTTGGTAAAACCGAAGTCGCCCTGCGCGCCGCATTTGCCGTTGCCATGAACGGTAAACAAGTCGCGATTGTCGCCCCGACGACTATTCTCTCGCGCCAGCATTTTAAGACCTTCTCGGAGCGGTTCAGAGGCTGGCCTGTTAAATTGCGCCAGCTTTCCCGCCTTGTCTCTGCGAAGGATGCCAAAACCGCCAAGGAAGAACTGACCAATGGACAATGCGATATTGTCATCGGGACACATGCGCTTTTAGCTAAATCTCTACAATTCTCAGACCTCGGCATGATCATTGTCGATGAGGAACAGCGTTTCGGGGTGCAGCATAAAGAGCGGCTGAAAGCTCTGCGGGCCGACATGCATGTTCTCACACTGACGGCGACGCCGATTCCGCGCACATTGCAAATGGCGCTCTCTGGTATTCGCGATTTATCGCTTATCGCCACGCCGCCTGTCGACCGCCTCGCGGTGCGCACTTATATTTCGCCCTTTGATGAGGTCTCTATTCGTAAAGCTATTTTGCGCGAGCGTTACCGGGGTGGGCAGAGCTTCTTCGTCGCCCCTCGTATTGCCGATATTCCGCGCCTTGAAGAGTTCATGCGCGAATCTGTGCCCGAGGTGAAATATGTCATCGCCCATGGCCGGATGGCAGCAGGAGCGCTTGAAGACATTATGACCGCCTTTTATGACGGGCAATATGATGTCTTGATCTCAACCTCTATCATTGAAAGCGGCATTGATATTCCGTCCGCTAATACAATCATCATTTACCGCGCGGACCGTTTTGGTCTGGCCCAACTTTACCAGATGCGGGGCCGGGTAGGGCGTTCAAAAACCCGTGCCTATGCCTATCTGACCATGCCGGATGAGCATATTGCTACGGCGGGGGCTTTGCAGCGCCTGAAAATATTGCAATCGCTTGATACCCTCGGCGCAGGGTTTAGCCTTGCCAGCCATGATTTGGATATGCGCGGCGGGGGTAATCCACTTGGCGAAGAACAGTCAGGCCATATCAAAGACCTTGGCGTCGAGCTTTATCAGCATATGCTGGAAGAAGCGGTTGCTGAACTGCGCAGTGACGAGAGCGTCAAAGACCAAAGCTGGTCACCGCAAGTCAATGTCGGCGTCGCCATTCTTATCCCGGAGCATTATATCCAAGACCTCAATCTGCGCCTAGCAACCTATCGCAGGATTGCCGAGGTTGAGGATGATGCAGCGGGTGATGGTTTGGCGGCAGAATTGATTGACCGTTTCGGGTCATTACCGGATGAAGTCGATTCTCTTTTAAAAGTAATGAAAATCAAACGCTTATGCCGCGAGGCTCATGTAGAGAAAGTCGATGCCGGGCCCATGGGCGTAGTTTTGACCATCCGCCATAAAGACATAGCTGACCCGTCAATAATTCTAAACGCGATTACGCAAAATAGCGGCTGGAGATTACGCCCGGATCAATCAATTTTGGTCAAAGGTGATTTCGCAACTCCGGCTCAGCGCCTCAAAGGCACTGAACGCGCGGTGAAAGCCCTTATACAAAATTTGGATTAAGTGATAAAGCCGCCCTTTTCTCCTGTCATTCCGCGCTTGACGCGGAAGGTCAAGCCGTTGAGATCAATCTCTCTATTCGGGTGCAACCTCTCGGTCTTCCGGGTTCTGCTGCGCAGCCCCGGAATGACAGTTTAAAGAGGGGGGCGCCCTCTTGTAATATTCTGGAGTTAGCCGTTGACCGCTTTGATTTGGATGGGTTCGCCTGTCAGTTCAGACATGGCATGGCCAATCAGGAAATCGCTGCTTTCATGATCCATCATTTCGACAATCGCAGTCTCCAGAGTAATCGTGAAAGGGCCTTGATCCGCATCACCGGATTCGAATGCCGCGCAATCTACTATACCCGAAATACGTTTCAATACGTGCGCAATGGATTGCCTATCCTGCGACGGGAAGGCAATCATAAAGACATCATCTTCGATACGGGCTGTAATATCTTGCATCCGGACGAGGCTTTTTAGTATGGAGCCAATCTGCGCGGTAGCGGCTTTCAGCTTATCGTCTTCAATTTTGAAATGCGCATTCGGACAGGTGCGAATGGCCATAAGCGCCATCGGTTCTTTGATAGCTTTGAGATGACGGCAAACGCGGCGGAGGTGGTGGCTGAAGAAAGCTTCATTAAATACGCCCGTTTCTTTATCGACACAGGCGTCTCCGCCAATCGAGCTAAATTCGCGTTTTAGTTGGTCATGAATGCGGTGATAATTGGCTAGCTCAAGCACACGTCCGCTGATTTCTTCTGTATCAGCTTTGGCGGAAATAATATCCCGCGCCCCTTTTTTATAGGCGAGGTCATGATCCGTAAAGGTCTCCGGATCGACAAGGAAAAGTGTGGGGACATGGAAGAGCTTGGCATTGCGGCGCATGGTTTCTGAAATCGTCAGAGCGGGCTCCGATTGTTCAAGCGCGTTCATCACTACGGCGTCGAATGTGCGCTCATGCAGGAAATCAAAGGCGCTAAAGGAGGTAAAGGCGGCGACGACTTCGACATTCTTTTTTTGTAGCGCATTAATGATAACCATGAAATCGGGTGTGGCCTTGCCGATAAAGAGAATACGGAAGGGTTTCCGCAGCGCATCTTCGGAGAGTTGGTAATCTATATTGAAATCTTCATTCAGCGTTTCGATACGGCGGTGAATTTCCTGTTCCATCTGGCCAAGGCGGATCATGGAACTGACACGGTTGGCGATTTGTGCAATATGAGCGGGCGGGAAGATGACCGAGTCAAAAGCGGTATGGTCGAAATCGCCGTCGCGGGTCAGCGCGCCGATAAAGGGAACATCCTTGGGCGCGAAATGCTTTTTTAAAGCGCCGACAATAGCAGGGGTTTTCTCTATATAATCCGAGAATACAAAGAGCACGGCCGCAGGCGGCGCTATGGGTGTGCCTTTTAGCTTATGTCCGTCAAATTCACAAAACCTAGCCTCATAACCCTGACTTTTAAGCTCCTCGGCAATATAGCCAGCCTCGTGCATATTATCCGTAGCAATCAACACTTTTTGGCGGATTGGCACAACGGCAAGATCAGAGCTTGGCAGTGTCGGTGATTCGAGAACAGCATCCATGGGCGGATTTAGAGCTAAACTCCTTACAGAGCAGTTAACTATGATGCATAAAAAAGCCTGCCATGTTGTAAAACAGGCGGGCTTTTATGATGCTTTAGTGGCTACCAACCGCAGCTACGGTCTTTGTTTTGCTCTTCCAGATAGGTCATCAACGGGGCGAAATATTCTAGGATCGCCGAGCCGTCCATATCGCGCGTGCCGGTAAAGGCTTCAAGCGCGTCTGGCCAAGGCTTGGAGGCTCCCATTTCCATCATCGCGTTAAAGCGCCGCCCGACCTCTTCATTCTCATAGATTGAGCATTGATGCAGCGGGCCTTCAAATCCGGCCATATCGCAGGCGGCTTTGTGGAACTGGAATTGCAGAATATGGGCGAGGAAATAACGCATATAGGGCGTATTGCCGGGAATATGGAATTTCGCGCCCGGATCAAAAGCATTGACCGGACGTTCGCCCGGAGCCCGAAGGCCCTGATATTTCTCGCGCAGTTCCCACCAACCGGCATTATACTCGGCGGGCGTATATTCACCGGAAAAGACTTTCCAGCGCCATTGATCAACCATCAGGCCGAAAGGCAGGAAGGCAACCTTATCCATAGCTTGGCGCATGAGCAGGGCGAGGTCGGCATCAGCTCCCGGCACGTCTTTTTCGTCGAGCAGACCGATACGCACGAGATATTCCGGCGTGATCGAGAGGGCGATCATATCGCCAATAGCTTCGTGGAAACCGTCATTCGCGCCGGTTTTGTAAAACACAGGTTGGTCTTTATAGGCGCGCTGATAGAAATTATGGCCAAGTTCATGGTGAATGGTGACAAAGTCTTCGCCGTTAATCTTGGTGCACATTTTGATGCGGATATCATCGCGGTCATCAATATCCCAAGCCGAGGCATGGCAGACAACTTCGCGATCTTCAGGTTTAGTGATCAGAGAGCGTGTCCAGAATGTCTCGGGAAGTGGCTCGAAACCCAAAGAGGTAAAGAATTTCTCGCCGACCTCGACCATTTTCTTTTGGTCATAGCCCTTTGCTTTCAACAGAGGCGTAATATCGACGCCTTCGCCGCCGCCTTTGGGGGCGACCATATCGTAAATATTACCCCAACTCTGCCCCCACATATTGCCGAGCAGATCTGCGCGGATAGGCGCGTCCAGAGGCGCTACCGCGGCGCCATATTTTTCATTCAGCGCCGCGCGCGTGTTGCAATGGAGTTGGTCATAAAGCGGTTTGACCTGTCCCCAGAGACGATCAGCTTCTTTGACGAAGGCCGCGCCGTCCATATCATATCCGCCGCGCCATAATGCGCCGGCATCGGAATAGCCAAGTTCGTTTGAACCTTCATTGATAATCTCGACCATACGGGCATAGTCATCTTTCATTGATGGGGAGATTGTTCGCCAGCCTTGCCAAACGGTTTTTAGCTCGTCCGGGTCGCGCGATTCTGCGATAATATCAGAGGCTTCGCCTAAGTTAATCGTCTTGCCGTTATGTTCAAACTTTCCCTTACCATAGGCAGAATTCAGCTTAGTCATAATCTCGGAAAGCTCTTGCGCCGCGCCTTCTTTCTCCGGAGCGGGGAATTCACTGCCACGTTTCAGGCCGTCCATCTTGCGGCGCATATCGGCGGGCAGGGTCAGGCCGTTAAACCGCTTCGCTCCATTGGCGAGGCGCGTGGCCATTTCAGCCCCTTCGGCTCCGATTTTAGAGGCGAGCCAATCGGTATCTTCGGTGATGAAATTGGCATTGATCCAATAGATACGCGCGCCCATTGCATTGATCTCGACAATATCGGTTTCGGCTTCTTCCAAAAACTCTTTGGCTTCTTGTAATGTAGCCGGGCCTTTGGGCTGTTCTTTGGTCGCCGCCGCTGTCAAAGTCTCGACGGTCTTTGTCGGCTTGGGCGGCTGCGTAGCCTCTGTGCTAGCTTTTGGTTGACAGGCGGCCAGGCCTAGAATGGCGACGCTCGCGGCAGAAAGTAATAATGTGCGCATTTTGTCCTCTTTTATATTCCCGAATATATCCTATTCGTAAGCACACAGAGCTTGCGGTCAAGATGCAGCGGCATTAGACGCGCATAATTTCCGGCCATTGCGGCGAAAAGGACACACAATGAACGGTAAAATCGGTCTTTTAATGGTCAATCTCGGTTCGCCCGATGCGCCGACCCGCAAAGCCGTTCGTAAATATCTGTCCGAGTTTCTGCATGACAGGCGCGTTATTGATACGAGCCGCTGGGTTTGGCTCCCGATTTTACACGGTATCATTCTGCGCTTGCGGCCCGCCCGCTCGGCGCGGGCTTATGCCAAAGTCTGGGGGCCGTCAGGCAGCGAAGCCCCGCTTGTCGCGATTACGCGGGCGCAAGTTGCGGGTGTTGCAAAGCGCTTGGGCGAAGACGCGCTTGTTGAAACAGCTATGCGCTACGGCAATCCGTCGATTAGCGCGGGGCTGGACGCTCTAAAAGCCAAAGGCTGCACAGACATCGCCGTCTTGCCGCTCTATCCGCAATATTCGCATACAACGACAGCCTCAGTGCAAGACGCAGTGGCGCGTGCGCTTAAGTCTCGACCGGAAATGCGCGAGCCGCGTCTTCTGCGCGACTATCATGATGACCCGCGTTATATTAAAGCGCTCGGCGAGAGCTTAAAGACGCACCTTGCGACGCTGGATTGGCAGCCCGATGTGGTGTTGGCCTCTTATCACGGCTTGCCGCAAAGCTATGTCGATAAGGGCGATCCCTATCAGGCGGAATGTATCCGCACGACAGATTTATTGCGGACGTATTTAGGGATGAGCGCGGAGACATTACGAATAACATTTCAATCCCGTTTCGGCCCCAAAGCTTGGTTGCAACCCTATACGGAAAAAACGCTTGAGGTTTTGGCGGCAGAAGGCCCCAAGAAGGTCGCAATTATTATGCCGGGCTTTGCCGCCGATTGCCTCGAAACCCTTGAAGAGATCAAGATAGAAGCCGCTGCAATTTTTAAAACCGCAGGCGGAGAAAAGTTCACAGCGGTTCCGTGCCTGAATGATGATGCAGCGCATTTGGATTTTTTGGCAGAGCTGGTAAAAGAGCGTTTGCTAAACTGAAAACACACCGTTTTAGATTGGCTTTAAAGCCGCATAAACCTGTTTGGCTTTTATATCAGGATTCAATATCATCGTAGAGGGCAGGGTGATATCGGCTAGTCCGGCATAGGCTTTTGCGCGAGACTCCAGTAATTTCGGATAGCATTTCAATATGCTTTCAGTTTCGGACAGACCCTCAATCTTCTTGTAATATCCCGCCCAGATAAGCGGCTTAGGCTGTTTGAAATATTGCGCTTTCAGGCGCTCCAAATGTTCAGGCATCGCTTCGATATAGACGACATAATAATCTTGCGTGAGGGCTTTCAAAACATCAACATCAGTGTAAATCACGCTGCCCGTTGTATCTATTATAGGGTTGCATTTTTTAGTTTTCAGCGCTTTTTGTGTAGCGGCCGTTTCCAATGCAATGGATTGCTTTTCGCGCGCCGCATAGCCCTCTGTATAAGGATGGCCCTGCCATTTGGCGAAGGCGTTCATGTTATCATGACCGAGATTTTCCCAGATCAGTTTATCGACTTCGATCAGAGTGAAATCATATTTTGTCGCCAGCCGTATCGCTGAGTAGCTCTTGCCGATATTTGACATGCCGACAAAAGCGATTTTCAGCGTGCCCGCTTTATAACGCCTATCAAATTCTGCCCGTGTTAATTTCATCAAGCGTGCATCGCCAGGTAATCGGCCAGAGCCTCAAGGCTCGGCGGCATGACATGGACGCGTTTAGGTTTTCGCATGGCTTTGGCCAGCGGCTTAGGCAGGGGGATATCTTCGCGGATGATGCGCTCTACGGAGTCTGCAAATTTGGCAGGATGCGCCGTGCCGACTGTGATTTTGATGAAATCCAAATCTACATCTTTGGAAAACTCTTCCATGGCCAAATGCCCGACAGCCGTATGCGGACACATGACATAGCCCGTTTCGTTATAAATCCGGCGCATATGGCGCTCTGTTTCTTGATCTGAAAAAGATGCGCCCCAACAGACATCAGTGATGGCGTCATAGTCCCCGTCAAATAAATCCAGAATACGCGGAAAATTATTCGGGCGGCCAATATCCATAGCGTTTGAGAGCGTCGGCATAGAGGGGCGAGGGGTGTATTCGCCGGACTCCAGATAATCAACAAAAGGGTCATTAGCATTATTGCCGATAACAAAACGTTCAATCGGCGCACCCATTTTACGGGCAATTAAACCGCCCGTCAGATTGCCGAGATTGCCGCAGGGAATGGAATAGACAATCGGCACGCCGGGATGGGCCGCTTTAATTTGCAGGCTTGTCCAGAAATAATAAAAACTCTGCGGGATAACCCGCCCGACATTGATGGAATTGGCCGACATAAGCGAATGTTTAGCTGTTAAATCCTTATCAGCGAAGGCGGCTTTAACGAGCGTCTGGCAATCGTCAAATGTCCCGTCCACAGAGATCGCGCGGATATTGCTATTTGAATTACCCATAGTGCAAAGCTGTTGTTCCTGAACCTTGCTGACTCCGCCTTTGGGGAAGAGAATAAAGACATTAATGCCCTCTTGATAGAGAAAGGCATCGCCAATCGCCCCGCCGGTATCTCCGGATGTGGCGACAAGGATGGTGCGTTTCTCGCCGGTAGCTTTCATCAGGTGGCTGGCAGCCCGGCCCATAAACCGGGCGGCGAAATCTTTAAACGCCAAGGTCGGGCCGCGGAATAATTCGAGGATATATTCATCAGCAATTTCGGGCGTAGCCGAATCCAGTTCCATCCCCGTAAGGGTTCTAAGCGGAAGCGGGAAATTATAGGCGTCGCGGCAGATCGTTTTCAAATCCCCATCGGCGAAGCGCGCATCAACGAAATACCGGGCCAGCATGGCCGCGCAATCAGCAAAGTTCATCGCGCCCATTTGCGCGGTTTGCTCCGGCGTAAAATGCGGAATAGCGTCCGGCATCCACAGCCCGCCATCAGGCGCAAGGCTGGCCAGCAAGGCCTCGCCAAAACGCGCCTTCATCTTCGGATCAGAATGAGAGTGATAATTCATGGCTTGGTGATTAGCGAAAATGGAGAATCTTTCAAGTGTTTAGGAAGGGCGGGATGACAATAGTGGGATGAACTCTCTCTTTACTGTTCCCCGCCTTGAGCGGGGACCTCCCAGCAACGAAAACCACACCTCAATTGGAGGAGACCCCCGCTCAAGGCGTGGGACACAGAAAATAACAGAAGGGAGCTATTTGTGACGGCTCTTGAGTTCGGCAATAACGCTACTCAACGTCACATCTTTCGCCGCAAGTAGTACCAGCAAGTGATAAATCAAATCCGCAGCCTCGCTCGTCAATTTATCATCTGTTTCCGCGACTGCGGCTAACGCCGTCTCCACGCCTTCTTCGCCGACTTTTTGCGCGGCGCGGCGGAGCGGACCTTGCAGGAGTTTAGCGGTGTAACTGCTGTTAGGGTCGGCGGTTTTGCGGTCTTCAATGATATCTTCGAGAAAGGCAAGAAAGCCCAAGCCTTCCGGGCCTTGCCCTCCAAAACAACTTACAGTGCCTTTATGGCAAGTTGGGCCTGCGGGGAGAGCGCGGACCAGTAGTGTGTCATTGTCGCAATCCACTGCGATAGAAACGAGTTTCAGTGTATTGCCGCTGGTTTCGCCCTTTGTCCATAGCTTTTGCCGCGAGCGGCTATAGAAGGTGACGAGCCCCGTTTCCTGCGTCTTGGCGAGGCTCTCGGTGTTCATATAGCCGAGCATCAACACTTGCTCGGTCTTGGCGTTTTGTACAATAGCGGGGGCTAGTCCGCCGCCCTTTTTCCAATCAATTTTATTTATGGCAATTTTCATATGCGTATCTCTATACCTGCGGCTTTCAGGTCTTTCTTTAACTCTGGTATCGCAATCACGGATTTGTGGAACACACTGGCCGCTAAGGCCCCGTCCACATTGGCTTGCTTGAAAATATCTTCGAAATGTTGCGCCGTGCCCGCCCCGCCTGAAGCAATCAAAGGCACCGAACATAGTTTACGGACTGCCGCCAACTGTCTGATATCATAGCCTTTTCTAACGCCGTCTTGATTCATGCAGTTTAGCACGATTTCGCCCGCGCCGCGCTCAACAGCTTCGGCCGCCCAGTCCAAAGTTTTACGGCCTGTCTCGCGGGTTTTATCCGGGTCGCCGGTATGGGATTTAACTCGGTAGGTGTCGCTTTCTTCGAAACTGTCAATTCCGACCACGATACATTGGCGGCCATAGGCTTCGCTAAGCTCATTGATAAGCTCGGGGCGGGCGAGGGCTGGAGAATTGATACTGATCTTATCGGCTCCTGATGCTAATCTTGCGCCTGCGGCCTCAACGGTTTTAATGCCGCCCGCCACGCAGAACGGAATATCTATAGACCGAGACACTTTTCTGATCCAATCCGGGCTGATGGTGCGGTCATCTACTGACGCCGTGATGTCGTAAAACACCAGCTCATCCGCGCCTTGATCGGCATAGCGCAAGGCGAGGTCAACAATGCCGCCGACATCTTGGTGATTGCGAAATTGCACGCCCTTGACCACGCGGCCATCCTTCACATCAAGGCAGGGTATGATACGCCTTGCTAACATTTCACGGCTTGGGCGAGAGTGAAGCGGTTTTCGTAAAGTGCTTTACCGATGATGATGCCGTGAGGGTTTAGGGCCTTTAATTCCCTGACATGTGTCAATGTGCCAACGCCGCCAGATGTGATAAGGTTGATCGTCGGGTAATTTATCATAATTTGTTTGTAGAGCTCAATATTGGAGCCGCTCTCAATGCCGTCGCGCGAAATATCTGTGACCAACATCGTTTTAAGCCCTGAGCCCAAATAATCATCCAGCACATGCCAGAGCGTTCGCTTGCCTCTTTCCGCCCAGCCATGAGTTGCGGGGTAAGGCTCGCCGTCTTCGCCGATATTAACATCGAGCGCAACGCAGATACGGTCTTGCCCAAGTTCGGTGATCCAGAATTTCACCATTTGCGGATGGCTCACAGCGAGGGAGCCGATTACGGCCCGCTCCACGCCGCCCTCAATCAGCCTTTGAATTTGCGCAAGCTCGCGCAGCCCGCCGCCGGTTTGCACTTTTAATCCGCTTTCTTTGGCGAGCGTCATAATCAAATCCGCTTGTTCGCTATTACCGTGTTTAGCTCCGTCCAAATCAACAATATGTATCCATTCCGCCCCGGCCTTTGCGTAGTTACGGGCGACATTTAGCGGCGAGATGTCATAATTCTTACGTTGGTTGAAATCTCCTTTAATAAGGCGAACACAGCCGCCGTCCATTAGGTCTATCGCGGGGTAGATCATGCGGGCACCTTTAGAAAATTTTCCAAGATTTTAGCTCCGACCTTTGCGCTGCGTTCGGGATGGAACTGGCAGCCATAGACGTTGTTCCGGCGCACAATGGCAGAAAAGGGCGTCCCATATTCGCAAGAAGCCAGAGTAATATCCGAGATATCCGCTGCAAAGCTATGCACGAAATAGGCATAGTCATTATCATTGACCCCTTTGAGCAGGGGGTCATCTTTGTGTTTGGTGAGTGTGTTCCAGCCCATATGCGGGGACGGTTGGCCTTTAGTGTCCAAGGCTGTGATCTTGCCGGGAACAAGACCAAGCCCGGCAACAGGCGAGCCGCCTTCTTCCAGCGTTTCAAAAATCAACTGCATACCAAGACATATCCCCATAACGGGTTGCTTAAGGCTTTGTAGAACAGGTTTCAGCCCTTTATCGTTGATTTTCTGCATTGCATAAGGGGCTGCGCCAACGCCCGGAATAATAATTCGCTCGGCAGATGTTATGGTTTCGGCGTCATCGGTCACCACGGCGCTTACGCCCAGCCTGTCAAAAGCAAAACTAACTGACGCCAAATTGGCGCAGCCTGTATCAACAATGACCAGAGACATCAGAGCACGCCTTTGGTTGAGGGGATATCTCCGCCGACCTTAGCAAAGGCAGGACGCAGGGCGCGGCCCACGCCTTTAAAGCAAGCCTCTATAATGTGGTGCGAATTATCGCCTTCGACGTCTATGTGAATCGCGGCGCCGAGCGTTTGCGCGAGGCTTTCAAAAAAATGCGGACACATCTCGGTAGGGAACTCGCCGACATGGTCCGTCGGGAATGTGCCCTTAAACACGGCAGCAGGCCGGCCCGAGAGATCAATCGCCACGCGCGCCTGCGTCTCGTCCATCGGCATGATAAAGCCATAACGGCCGATGCCCGCTTTGTTGCCGAGGGCTTGTTTGAGGGCCGAACCAAAAGCGAGCGCCGTATCCTCAACCGTATGATGGGCGTCGATTTGCAAATCGCCTTTGCAGGTCAGCGTCAACCCCATGCCACCATGTTTAGCGATTTGCTCCAACATATGATCGAAAAACCCAATGCCTGTATCAATCGCGACGGTTTTCGGATCGTCCAGATTAACGCGAATGGCGATGTCGGTTTCTTTGGTCTTGCGAAAAGCTTCGCCGATACGGTCTTGGCTTTCAGTTTCGGGCATAACGCCAAAGGCTTTCAGAGCGACATTATTCTCTTCGGGCGTGCCGATGGAGAGGCGGAAATAACCGGCAAGTTTACTGCGAAAATCACGAATTTTGATATTTGATTGGCCAAGCGCCCGAAGAAGCCCGTCCTCATCGGAGACTTTCATCAAAATGAAATTGGCATCGCTGGGATAGAGTTTTTCGACAAAGGGGGATTGCGCTAAGGCTTTATAGACTCGCTTGCCTTCACTAACCCAAAGCTTGAGCCGATCCTTATGCACGGACATCGCGGAGGGGGCGAGGGCAGCCATGACCGCTTTTTCCACCGGGCGCGGCACCGGATAAGGCGGCAAGACTTTGAGCATAAGGTCGATGACGGCAGGGTCGGCGATACAGACGCCCATACGAACGCCCGCAAGGCCGTAGGTTTTGGAAAGTGTGCGCAGGACAACAAGGTTGCGATAAGATTTTTGCAAAGGCAGGACAGTCTCTTGCTGCGAAAATTCAATATAGGCCTCATCAACAATAATGAGAGTTTGGGGGTTGGTTTTACAAACCGCCTCAATGCTCTCTTGGGCCAAACTATTACCCGTCGGATTATTCGGAGAACAGAGAAAGACGATCTTTGGCGTATTGTCTTTAATCGCTTTCTGAACCGCCTTTACGTCCCAAGTGAAATCATCATTAAGCGGCGCTTCGGCAATCTTTGCGCCTTGAATTTGCGCGGCGGTTTTAAAATAACCAAAGGTTGGCGGGCAGATAAGGATGCTATCGCGGCCCGCATCGCAGAATGTTCTTACCAACACTTCAATCGCTTCATCTGCGCCGCGTCCCATCATGATTTGGGCGGGCTGAACGCCGTAAAGTCCCGCGAGTCGCTCTCGCAGGGCAGGCGGCTGTTGTTCAGGATAGCGGTTATAATCCACCACAGAGCTATCTGAGGGCGGCGGGCTCCACGGGCTTTCATTAGCGTCTAAATGCAATGCGCCCGTTGATCCGCCGCGTGCAGTATAGGCGGCAAAGTCGACAATGGCTTTACGGGCGATGCTTTCGGGCCAATCAATCATTCACTGACTCCAGTCTTAAAGAAATAGCCCGCCTATGGGCTTCAAGGCCTTCCATTGTTGCGAGGCGCTCTACGGTCGGGCCAAGCCGCCGCAGGCCCTTGCGGGAGAGTTTCTGGATGCTGATATATTTAATAAAACTTTCCGTAGTCACGCCGGAATAAGCCCGCGCCGCGCCGTTGGTCGGGAGTGTATGATTGGTGCCGCTGGCATAATCGCCTACGGCTTCGGGTGTCCACGGCCCCAGAAAAATAGAGCCGGCATTGCGGATGGCGGGCACCAAAGTCTCCGGCTTGGTGATCTGCAAAATCAGGTGTTCCGGCGCGTAGCGGTTAATGATATCTACCACATCATCCCGGCTATCTGCGATAATCATGCGCGATTGCGCCATGGCTTGCTGCGCAATATCTTTGCGGGGCAGGGTCGTGATTTGGTTTTCAATTTCACTTTTAATCTTATCCGCAACATCGGACGATGTTGCCACGCATATGACTTGTGCGAGGGTGTCGTGTTCGGCTTGGCTGAGCAGGTCAGACGCCACGAAAACGGGATTAGCTTTTGCATTTGCAACAAGCATGGCCTCGCTCGGCCCGGCAGGCATATCAATGGCGGGCCCGCCCGGCGCCTGCGCGGCGAGAGACTTGGCAGCCGCAACATAGGCATTGCCCGGGCCGAATATTTTATCACATTTCGGAATGCTCTCTGTGCCGTAGCACAGCGCGGCAATGGCCTGCGCTCCGCCGCAGATAAACACATCCGTGACCTTACAGCGATAAGCCGCCGCGAGGATAGCCGGATTGACCTTTCCGTCTTTACCGGGCGGCGTGACGACAATGCGCCGTTTAACCCCCGCGACTTTGGCAGGGATAGCCAGCATAAGCAGCGTCGAGATCAGCGGCGCCGTTCCGCCCGGTACATAAAGGCCTGCGGTCTCAATCGCGCGGGTTTCGCGGCGGCAGATCACGCCTTTCGTGGTCTCCACTTCGATATCTTGCGGGATTTGGGCTTGGTGGAATTTTTTGATATTTTTACGTGCGGTATTGATGGCGTCTTTATCAGCTCCGGGCAGGGCGTCCCATGCCGCCTTAAGAGCCTCTTTCGGCACGTGTAAATTATTTAAAGTCACGCCGTCAAATTGGGCTGTGAAATCCAAAACCGCTTTATCGCCTCCGGTTTTCACTGCCGCCATAATATCGCGCACAGTGTCGATCAGCGTAGGATCAGACAAGCCGCCAGGGCGGGCGAGGGCGTCTTCTCGCGCGGCCTCGTCCATATCTGTCCAGATAAAGCGTTTCATCAACTCATCATCTTCTCGATAGGTAGGACGAGGATAGCCCGCGCCCCAAGCGCTTTGAGGTCTTCGAGTGTCTCCCAAAAAATATTCTCGGTGCAGACGGCCTGCAAGGCAACAAGGTCATCACTACCCGCCAGCGGGATAATTGTCGGCGCGTCGGAACCGGGAAGTATCTTTGTAATCGTCGCGACTTGGCTTTTGGGCGCGTTGAGCATGATATATTTTGTCTCGGAGGATTTAATAACGCCGTCAATACGGCTCATGAGTTTGGCTAGTAAGGCCTGCTTGCCTTCCGATAATTTACGGCCCGATTGGATGAGAACGGCTTCGCTTTCAAGGATGGTTTCAAAGGCGGTGAGGCCATTGGCTTCCAGTGTTGCGCCGGATGAGACCAGATCGCAGATGCTCTCGGCAATGCCAATAGAGGGCGCAAGCTCTACCGCCCCTTTCATTTCGACAGCCTTGGCCGTGATGCCTTTATCCTTAAGAAATTGTGCCAGCACACCGGGGTAAGTTGTTGCAATTTTTGTGTTTTCTAAATCACTTGCGTTGCGGATATTGCTTTTGTCAGACGCTGCGAGGCAAAGCTTGCAGCGTGAAAACCCAAGCCGCATGGTGATCTCGGCGTCCAGCTTTTTCGTAGCGGTTAATTGCTCTTCTACCAATACATTCTCGCCGACAATGCCGATATCCGCCGCGTCATTGGCGACAAAGCTCGGAATATCGTCATCACGCACGAGCAACAGATCAACCGGCATGTTTTTGACCCGCGCCAGTAATCCGCCGCCGCGAATTGCAAATCGCAGCCCGCAGTTTTTAAGTAAAGCAAAGCTGTCATCAGCCAGACGTCCCTTCTTTTGAAGGGCAATTCGTAAGCGTTCCGTCATGATTGAGTGTCCTTTTGTCGGTCAAGAACCGTGCGGTAGCCCTGATGCGGCTCGTCTTTGAGAAACCGCGCAACGCGGCCAATGGTTGTGGTGGAAACCCCAGTTAAGGCATTGATATCGCGGTAACTTTGCCCGCCTGCGTCAAGTAATTGCGCAACATGCCAGCGTTCTGACAGCGCCCGTAATTCGGCAGGTGTGCAGAGGTCTATCAAAAACCGTTCCATCTCCTCAGGCGTTTCCACCATGGTAAGGGCTTTGGCTAAGTCTTTGCGCGTATCTGTCTGTCCGTTAAGAGTCATATCGTTCACCAATGTATTAATATGCTAATACAGTGAAACAACATGAAATCAAGCAAAAATGTCAGTAAATATATATGGGAGTAAATATATATGGGAGTAAAATGGCGGGCGGGGAGGGATTCGAACCCCCGATAGACTCTCGCCTATGCCGGTTTTCAAGACCGGTGCATTCAACCACTCTGCCACCCGCCCGCAAAAGAGGATGCTTGGTTATGCGCCGCTGGCTGTAAGATGTTTTGAGAGTGGGTTCAAGCCGTTTTGTACTCGTATATGCACAAATTACCGTTCCCTAAACGAGCGATTGTGGCGGGTAGGGGGTGCACTCACGTTACCCAATGCAGCATTAACCTTTGGGAAACTGTGAAAAAAAACCACCCGTTAAGCTTGTTGCCTAACGCGGGTTTAAAGATGTTCGTTTAGCTTAACACTCAATGAAGACAGCAGGGATGCATCAGACAGCCCGCTTTTTCAATAACGTGGTGGGACTCGTAAGGGTCCTAGAAAAGGTGAGTGTGTAATGTCTGTATTGAGTGCGTCATTAAAGAAATATTCTATGTTAATCGCGGGTTGCGGTTTGGCCATTTCGGTCAGTGCTTGTTCAACCACGCCTGTTGTGAAGCACACTAAAGCCGCGCCGATTACTTATAAAGTCGGGCAGAGCGCTGCAAAATATGCCTCTGTGACAATGCCAAGCCGCGCGACGCCTTCGCCTTATGGAGCTTCGCGCTCAACCTCGCCGCAGGTTTCTGTGCCGCAAGTCCATGTGCCGCAAGTCGCCATGCCTGCGCCTATCCGCCCTGCCGCACCTGTTTTCGAACAAAACCGCGTTGACCGCGATCTTTATAAGCACCAGAAAGTCGGCAAACGCTATTCTATTATGGGTAAATCCTATACGCCGAAGCATAATCCCGGTTATAATGTGGTCGGCATCGCCTCTTGGTATGGCGATAAGTTTCATGGCAAGCCAACCGCGACAGGCGAGATTTACAATAAAAATGATCTCACCGCCGCGCATAAAACATTGCCGCTAAATTCCATGCTTTATGTCACTAATCTTGAAAATGGCCGCACATTACTGGTGCGCCTGAATGACCGGGGGCCATTTGTTGGTGATCGCATCATCGATTTGTCCGAAGCCGCTGCCAATGCACTAGGCACTAGAGGCAAAGGCCTCGGTAAAGTTCGCGTTCAATATGCCGGGCCTGCCGACCCGATGGCGCCAAAACGCCGCGTACCGGCTCCGCAGCCTCGCTATGAAGAGGCTCCTATGATTGCCCAAGCACCTCGCCCTACGCCGCGCCCGGCTCCGCAATATCAGCCTTTGCGCCAGCAGCCTACGCCGCGTAATACGCCAATGGCCGAGGCCCCTGCGCCTTACACAGCGCCCGTGCCGCAAGTTGAAATTCCGCGCGTTGCTGCGCCTATCGTGCCCCAAGCCCCTATTGCGGCTATGCCGGCTCCACAGCCAGAAGATGGCGGACAAGTGACACTGACCATTAAAGGCCCGATCCATGTAGCCGGTCATGACGCTACCGCGCCTCAGCCGCGTTTCATTCGCGGTGTGATTAAAACAAAATAATACGGCCTGCGGGCTTGTTCCCGCCACAAAGCTAAGGCATTTAATACAGGCATCTTCGGGTGCCTGTTTTGATTCTGTGTTATAGGTTGCCTGTGTTCCGTCTTACTTTCGTTTTTCTTCTCTTTGCCCTCTCCTCTACGGCCTTGGCCCAAGAGAGTGGTTTCACGACCAAAGCCCCTCATGCGGTGATAATAGATTTTGAGACCGGCGAAGTTTTGTATGAAAAAGATGCGCGCCAGCCTATGGCCCCGGCCTCGATGACGAAAATCATGACGGCTAATCTGATTTTTGAAGCTTTGAAGGACGGCACTATCACCATGGACACGGAGTTCCGGGTCAGTGAAGAGGCTTGGCGGCGCGGCGGCGCGGCCTCCGGCTCCTCAACCATGTATTTGGATGTTAAATCCTCAGCCCGCGTTGAAGACCTGATACGAGGTATAATTATCCAATCCGGTAATGATGCCTGTATCGTTATGGCCGAAGGCTTAGCCGGGTCTGAAACCGCCTTTGCCGATAAGATGACCGCGCGTGCCCATGAAATGGGGCTTACGAGTGCCACTTTCCGAAATTCTACAGGCTGGCCCCATCCTGAACATAAGATCAGCGCTTATGATCTCGCTCAGCTTGCGCAATATATGATTACGGCGCATCCTGAATATTATCCAATCTATAATGAGCGGAATTTCACTTGGAACGGGATCAAGCAAGGCAACCGCAACCCATTATTGGGGAAGTTTACCGGCGCAGACGGCCTTAAAACCGGCAGCACTTCGGTCTCGGGTTACGGCCTTGTCGGCTCGGCGGTGCGCGGTGATGCCCGCCGTATTATCGTCATCAACGGATTGGCCAATAAACAAGAGCGCAGCGATGTCGCCTACCGCCTAATGGGCGCGGCCTTTGATCAATTCAAAGTCTATGATCTTTATGCCAAAGGCGATATTATCGGCAAAGTTGATGTCTTTATGGGTAAGGCCGAAACTGTTGATGTTAAAATAGACGAGGATGTTGTCGCGGGTCTTTATCGCGGCGACCGCAAGAATATATCCTCGCGCATGGTGTCAAAAGCCGCCCCCGCGCCCATTGCAGCCGGAGATCATATCGCCGATATGATTGTTTCCATTCCGGGACGAGATGATAAAACTATAGCGCTCTATGCAGCGGCTGATGTAAAAGCCAAGTCGACATTCGGCAAGGCATGGGCAGTGCTGCTTATGAAAATTCGAGGATAAATATGCCTGACGGGAAATTCATCACATTTGAAGGCGGCGAAGGCGCCGGAAAAACGACTCAAGCTAAAATGCTGTGTGACGCGCTTAATGGCGCAGGTATAGAAACTCTATTAACCCGTGAGCCGGGCGGAACATTTGGCGCAGAAGCGATACGCAATCTCGTCTTGGAAGGCACATCTGATCGATGGTCAGGCATGACGGAATTACTTCTCATGTATGCAGCGCGTTTGGATCATGTGGAAAAGTTGATAAAACCGGCACTTGCACGCGGGGTCTGGGTTGTCAGTGATCGTTTCGCAGATTCAAGCCAAGCCTATCAGGGCTATGCGCGGGGTCTGGGGGCGGATAAAGTTCGCATGGTTCATGATGCGGTCATGGATGGTTTTGGGCCGGACCTGACCATTCTTTTTGATATGGATCCAATATTGGCCCAAAAGCGTGTCGAAAGACGCGGTGAAGACCTCTCGCGCTTTGATGCTGAATCTATCGCCTTTCATAATATATTGCGGGAAGCCTTTCTTGAAATCGCCGAAAATGAACCGGCCCGAATTTTTACAGTAGATGCCTCTGCTTCGAGGGACGGCGTACATACGCGTATCCTTTATGCTGTGACACAGAAATACCCTGAACTGGCTGGCAAATTAGGCCATGGCGCGTAAGCCCGAGACCGAAGATTATCCTGAAGCTGACCGCGCTCCGGGCTGCCCCCATCCAAGGCAAACTTACAATCTGATTGGCCATACCAAGGCGGAGGCAAAATTCCTTAAAGCTCGGGCCTCTGGCCGTCTGCACCATGCGTGGTTAATCACTGGAACGCCGGGCGTCGGCAAAGCCACACTGGCCTACCGGATGGTGCGGCATATTTTAGGAGGCAAATCACTATTGGCGACGAGCCTGAATGTGCCGAAAACCGATCCGGTTGCACAGCGCATTGCCAGCCTCGGCCATGGTAATTTCATGCTCTTGCGTAGGCCCTATGATTTCAAACTCAAAAAATTACGCACGGAAATCCCGGTCGATGATGTTCGCGCTATGGGAAAGTTTTTTCAAGGTACGGCATCGGAAGATAAAAGCTGGCGGGTTTGTCTTATTGATACTGCGGATGATCTGAACCGTAATTCAGAAAACGCGATTTTGAAGTTATTAGAAGAGCCGCCTAAAAAAGCGTTGATTATATTATTATCCTCCGCGCCGGGGCGGCTTTTGCCAACGATACGCTCCCGCTGTATGCATCTGCCTTTAAGAGAGGTCCCGGACGCGCAGATAACGCCGTGGCTTAGGGATAGGGTTCAGGCCCCTGACATGATAATTGACGCTGCCGTAAAGCTCTCGCGCGGCGGGCCGGGCAAGGCCATCGCGCTGGTGCAAAACGCCGATACGGTTTTAAAACCTCTCACCGGATTTCTGGGGAGCCTTGATCGCTCAAACTCTAAAATGGATCATATTTTAGCCAATTCTCTCTCGCTTCAAAAGGCGGGCGCGGAGCGCGCTTTGTTCTGGGAGGCCTTGCAAGATATCTTGCAGGCCCAATCGGTATTCAGCGTGACAGGCGAATGGCATGGCGCTTTTAAACCTTTGCCCGTGAGCAAACCACCTGAAGTCTGGCAAAAGCTTTGGGACAAGGCCTGCGAAATGCAGCGCCTTGAAGCCGCGATTAATATGGATAAGAAGACGGTTATGTCCGACACACTGTCTTCCATTAGAGCCGCCTGATGCTGGTCGATAGCCATGTAAATCTCCACGGCGAGAAATTCGCCGATGATATTGATGAAGTGGTTAGCCGCGCGGGCGTAGTTGATGTCGGCGCTATGCTCAATATTTGCTGCAATATTGCGCATTATGACGCTGTTATTAAAGTCGCAGAAAGCTATGATAATATGTGGGCCAGCGTTGGCACCCATCCCCATGACGCTAAAGAAAATCCCAATATTACGGCGGACCAACTTATCAAACTGGCCCAGCATCCTAAAGTCATCGGGATTGGCGAAACCGGTTATGATTTTCATTACGGTTATAGCTCTGAAGAAGAGCAGGTTCATAATTTCAAGGCCCATATTATTGCTGCACGCGAGACAGGGCTCCCTCTGATAATCCATACTCGCGAAGCCGATGACCTTATGCTGGACACGCTTAAATCGGCTTATAAGGCAGGGGCTTTTGCGGCTGAACTCCATTGCTATACATCCGGGCCGGAACTGGCCGAATGGGGGGCAAATCACGGCTTTTATTTCTCTGTCTCAGGCATTTTAACATTTAAGAACGCGCATGATGTGCGGGCCTTGGCCAAAGCCATGCCCGATGACCGTATCATGCTGGAAACGGATTGTCCCTATCTCGCGCCTGTCCCGCACCGCGGACGTCGCAACGAGCCGGCTTTTGTCAACGAAGTCTGTCAAGCTCTGGCAGATGTTAAGGGCTGGAGTTTTGATGAGACCGCACTAAGAACAACCGATGCTTTTTTCAATTTGTTCCAGAAGGCCGTAAGGCCATGACAATACGGGCTGTCATATTAGGCTGCGGCTCCTCGGGCGGCGTGCCGCGCGTCGGCGGAGACTGGGGCGTCTGCGACCCGGCGGAGCCAAAAAACCGCCGCACGCGCTGCTCGCTCTATGTCGAATATTGGGACGGGGAGACTATGCCGCCTACTCAAGACCGCACAGCCGTCCTCATCGACACATCGCCCGACCTGCGAGAGCAATGCCTTAAGGCCGATATCAAACGGATCGACGCGCTGCTCTACACCCACGATCATGCCGACCAAAGCCACGGTATTGATGACCTTCGCGCTATAGCTTACCGGATAAAAAAACGCATCCCCACTTTTATGGACACTCATACAAAAGAGCATGTCTATAAACGCTTTGAATATTGTTTTGAGCTGCCGGAAGGACGCGTGCATCCGCCGATTTTGGAACTGCAAGAGCTTATCAAAGGCGGAGATAGAGTTGTGATCGAGGGCGCAGGCGGCAGCCTTCCTATTGATGTGCTTGGGCTCAGCCACGGCCCTACGCCTGCGCTAGGCTTTATCTTTGGCGAAAAACTCGCTTATACGCCCGATGTTTGGGACATCCCGGAGGCAAGCTTTAAGATGCTGGGGGGTATAGACACATGGATTACAGACGCATTGCGCTATAATGATCACCCCACCCACGCCCACGCCGATAAATCACTGGCATGGCAGGCCAAAGTAAAGGCCAAACACGGGATTTTGACCAACCTGCATATTGATATGGATTACGAGGTATTAAAGGCAGAGTTATTCGGCAATATTCAGCCCGCATATGACGGCATGGAATGCGTAATTTAGGTTATAAATTACGCCTATCCCAATATAATAATTCAGTTTTTTCTTTACTTAACTCGACATGACCGAATGCCGCTGTGCGGAGTTTTCGAGGGGCGTCTGGGTCAACACCCTTGATCGCATCCAGAACAAAACGGGCAATACCGTTACTGGTGACCACCAAAATATCGCCCCCGTCATTACGGTGGTCTTCAAAAAATGCTATCCAAGCTTTGATCAGCCCTTCAACATCCACAGTCCAGCCCTTTGGCGGTATCGCTTCTAGGTCCCAGAGGTCGAGTAAATCCTGCCCAAGGCGAGCAATCACTTCGGCCTCCGGCTTATTCTCATCTATCCCATAATCAATTTCGGTCAGGAAATCTAAAACCTGTAACGAGGTTGCGGGCTTGATAATGGCGATGGCTGTTTGCCGCGTCCTTATGAGGGGAGAGCAAAAAGCTTGGGTGAAGTCAAAACCGGAGAGTTCTTCGGCTAGTTTTTGAGCTTGCGCGCGGCCCGATGTCGATAAGGCTAGATCTGTCCGCGCCCCAACGCGGGTCACGATATCGCCTTTATCAAAGGTGTTGGCATGACGGCAAATGATGATGCGGGTCATGTACTTGCACCCTCAAGAAAAGGATCGCCATGCTCGGCTATCAATCGTTCAGCTAAGGCCAAATCATCGGGCGTATCAATGCCGGGCGTGGCGACCTTTGGCGGCTCAACGCGGACGCATTCAATTGACAGGCCGTTTTCCAAAAGCCGTAATTGCTCCAGCCCTTCCAGTTTTTCAAATCGGCTTTCGGGCCAAGAGACGAATTGCTCTAAAGCTTCCCGCCGAAAAGCGTAAAGCCCGATATGGCGGCAGACAGGAGAGAGAGCATCTTTTGCCCGAAGCGCCTCTTCTTTGCGAATGGCAGGGATAATGTTTTTTGAAAACCAGATGGCTTTATTGTCACCGTCCACCAGCACAGTTGTACCGCTAAAAGGCGTAGTTTTCTTATGCCCCCGCAAGGCATCCAGCGCGTTCCATGAGAGCTGCACATAAGGCGTGGCGACATCCGCGCCGCTTTTCAGAGCTTCGGCCACGCTTATAATGTGTTGGGTTGGCGTGAACGGGGCATCGCCTTGCAAATTGACGATAAAATCTATAGGCTTACCCAGTATATCGGCAGCCGCAAGAGCCCGGTCGCTCCCCGTGGGAAGGTCACTCCGCGTCATAACTACGGGGATATTATGGGCCGCGCAATGCGATCTAATCTCTTCATTATCTGTGGCGACGACATAATCACACTCATCAAGCTTGGCGGCAGATAATTGCGCAACCCTCGCCGTCCTGCGTACCATGCTCACACCATTTATCTCGGCCAAAGGCTTGCCTGGAAACCGCGTTGACCCATATCGGGCAGGAACAACAATTAAGCTACGCATCACTTTTGGTTTATTTCATCAGGGAAAGCAGCACCAAGATTCAGGGGTGTAGACGCGAGCATATCCTCAAGTTCATCCCTCCAGACGTCGGCAAATTGGCAATTTTCGAAATCGGGGAAATAAGGCCCACCTTGCGTATAATGTAGTAGCTTTTGATCCTTCAGCTCGCCCGCTGAATAATCGACTAGAAAATTCCATTCCGCCGGGATATCGCCAATCAGATGGTCGCCTTCAAGCCATTCAAAACGGTGCAGGGTTAGCCCGCTGGCACTATTCACAAATTCAGGCGTCAAAGCTGTGCACCTTGCGCAATTGAGGAGCATCACGCTTGACCAGTTTTTCTTCTCATAACGAGTTTGTTTTTCACCCAGAAATTTCACGTCAGTGTCCGGACAGTGGTCATGTTTCACGCACATCACGGCATAATCATCATCCCGTAAAGCCCAGAGATTAGCGATGTCTTCAAGCATTATAATATCATTATCCGTGAACAAAGCCCATCCTTGATAGTTCATGAGATAGGGGACAAGAAAGCGCGAAAACGAAAACTCGGTTGATTGGTTTGGCTGTAGAGGCCGCGTCATGAGTCCAGATTTACGTAAAACGTCCAGCATAAGCGGCGTTGTCAATACAGGAACACCGGCTCGCCGCGCAATTGAATGCGCTGCAACATGATAAACGATAGGCATACGCCTGTCATAACCGATAAATGTCGGGATAGGACTTTGCATAACAGCGCTACAAATAGCCTTCTTGGAGTAGATTTTTCATGTGAATCAGGCCGATTGGTTTGCCAAATTCCTGGATAAAGGCGTTTGAAATACGTTTTTTTGAGAAAAGCAAAATCACCTCGCTGATACGCATATTCCGGGTGAGTGATATGGGGGATTGGGTCATAATATCTTTAGCTACTTTATCAAACATGCCGGGTTCAATCGCCCGCCTTAGATCGCCATCAGTGATGATACCTTTCATCATTCCCTGCTTATCAATAACGGCTACGCACCCCGTTCCTCCCTGGGTTATTGCGGTGATAACCGTGTCCATGGTTGCCGTGGTAGGAATAGCGGTTGCCGTATTAGGATGAGCATGCAGCCAATCATCTAGGGTTTGCAATTGTAGCCCAATTTTTCCGCCGGGGTGACGCCGCCCAAAATCTTCGGAGGAAAAACCGCGAGCTGTCATGGTTGCGACGACGAGCGCATCGCCTAACGCCAAGGTGTTTGTCGTCGATGTGGTCGGGGCCAATCCGTTGGGGCACGCTTCCGGGGCGTCAGGAAGGCGCAGAATGACGGCGCTATTGCGGCCCAATGCGGAATCGGATTTTCGCGTGATCCCAATAACAGGTACATTATTCCGGCGGGCATAGAGTAATACATCCCGCAATTCACGGCTCTCGCCGGAATTTGAAATGGCCAGAATGATACTATCCGGGGTCACCATGCCCAGATCTCCATGGCTAGCCTCAGTTGGATGCATGAAGAATGACGGCGTCCCGGTTGAGGCAAAACTTGCTGCAATTTTTTGTCCGATATGGCCTGATTTTCCGACGCCAACAACGATCAGATAGTTTTTACTCTCAAGGATCAGGTCAATAGCCTTTGCAAAATTATCATCGATGCTTTCAAGCAGCATCTCCAAGCCTTCGGCCTCCGCCTTCAATACGCGGCAACCGACGCTCTTAGCCTCTGATGAAGTCGATTTGGACGTAGTTTGGGAAACGGACACTGTTTTTCGATCTGAAATAGCCATGGACATTATCGCCATTACTATAAACGTACAAAAAGCTCAACGCCTAATGGTTGGTTTTAAGGATTTGAACTCAGCCCTCTACACTAAAATAATCGCTGTTACGCTTCGGCCACTTTGGTATACGTTTATCATGAAACCAATTCTCTCATGGATATTACCAGCCTTGAAGGCGCTGGCGCGTTTGCCATGGGTCGGCACCTTTCTATTTTATGGGCTCAAAAAAATATCTATGCCCAAGGATCGGCGCAGGCGTCTCGAAGGCCTTGTTTTTAGCAAATCTCAAAGACGCCTTTGGTTAAGCGGCAGCATTCATCCGAAAGCGCCCGTAAAATCTATAGTTGGTACATTAAGAAATTTTAAGCGCTTGAGCTTGGGATTAGGCGTTGCTGTCATGAGTATCTGCCATCGCAATGGTTTAGGGTTTCTTCCAAGGCTTATTTTTAGAATTTTAAAATCACTCAAATTTCCATCCCCTCGGCTAAATAGGTTGCAAAGTAGGGTTTTTGGAGATGACCCGCGCATTATACCCATGAAAATCGAGCAATGGGCTCTCATAACAGAATTAGGGAATGAGGATTCCACACATGAGCACATAAAAAAATTGAAAACCTTACATGTTTTTGTAGATAGCGGGGCCTCTTTACCATCATGCCTGTCGTCATCGGTATTGTCGCATGTAAAATTCGAAATATATGCTTTTTCAGATCAGTCCAAAGCCATTGCTATTTTGGGACTTAAAAACCGCACAGGCTATAAATCACTTCGGGATCGCTATAATGAGTTTTCTCAAGAAGGGCGCAAGATGTTTGAAGACTGCCGTGATCTTGCCGCGCATGTCGTTGATTTACTTGTTCAGTCTCCCATAGGTAATATTTTAGCTTCATCAGCCAGTTTGCGCGAAGTTATTGGCCTTCGCTTGGACGACAGAATGAGTTCAAGATTGAGCCATATGGCTTGCATAAAAACCGCCATGGAGCAGGTGCCCGAAGAAGATGGCATTTTGTATATTCCCGCAAATGCCGGCGATATTGAAATGACTCGCCCCTATTTAGAACCCGCATGGCACAGTAAAACCTGTTTTGTTGCCATTGCGAACGAAACGGCGCCTATAAAAAATGATATCGATATCGGCGCTGCATTCGCAAAACTCACATCGGGTTTTGAGGCCATTAGCAAGGCCGCCCTACACCTCACTAAAAATATAAAAACAAGCCTTAACGAAGCGCCCGGCGTCTTGCTCTTGCACTCAGATGTCACGCAAGATTATAAATTGGCAACTGAAGCTCTTGCAATCGAAGCCGCTCGCCGCCGCGAAATGAATGAAGCTGTGCCAGTTCTTATATATTGTGCGGGCCGGGAGGATAGAACCATCATTCCGGAGCTTGCTCGCAGCACAGGTAATAATGACCATGTGGCGGCTAGCTTTACCGTATTTTCGCCGGCCGTTTCCCAAAATCTTCTCACGCGCTCAGAAAGCAATAATATTGTACAGGGGCTAAGCAAGGGCATAACCGAAGTGATTATGTTTCAGGGCACAGACGTGACATCGGTGGCCATGAATACGCTTGCAAAATTTTTGGATGAGGCTCTGCTCTGGTCCGTTGCAGGATATCACTTTGGAATGCAGGCTTCGCAATCGTTGAATCTGGAGGGTTGTCTTGCTGTTTCGTCAGGACATTGGCTTGTCCGCAGTGTTTGTGCAGGTGTGCGGGATGCGGCAAACCCGAAAATATTGGTGATTGATGTTCAAACGCTCAACATTCTGGAACATCCGAAATATCGCCGACCTTTAGCAGATCATATGACCGTTATAGATGGGCGTACCCAAGCTATTTACGCATCATATTTTGGTGTCCCAAAAAAGAGTATCTCGGTTGTTGGGGCGCCTCAAAATGATAAATTACAACAAGAGGTCAAGGCGCGGGGTAAATTTGCCATTCGCAAACGACTTGGCATCAACACGGGCAAGACTGTCATTGTTCTTATTAGCCAACTTCAACCCTTGGAGCGGATGCGGCGAATTATTGAACCCTTGGGGGAACTGCTTCGCGACAACCAAAATTTTGAACTTGTCATTCGTATGCACAGGCGCGAGACTCATGAACGCCAGCAATATTATGCGGATATATTGAAAGCCTTCATTCCCGTTAATTCTATTCGCTTTTCGGTCGAAGATTCTGCAATTGACGTTCTGGCGGTTGCAGATTTATGCGTCACGATTTACAGTAATATGGCCCGCGAAGCTGCGATAGTCGGCATTCCGGTTATCACCGTCAACTATCTGGATTGGGAGCCTCCGCTCAGGCTCGACCTTGAAGGGTTAGCTCGGCCCTCTATGAATCCTATGGCCCTAAAAGCCAATATACTGAACGCTGTCGAAAATAAGACCAAGCCGATTTTAAACGATTATTTGAAAGCCAATCCTCATATTTTAAGAGGAGATGCTGCGTGCCAAATATTTACGGCTCTCGACGGGCTGCGCAGAAATTGCGGGAAGAGCAATGTCTTCGGTAATTTCAAGTCACTCAACGTCATTATGACATCAGATAATATTGTAGCCGATCTGCCGTCAATTTTTAAAAATGGCGGGGATCTTCGAGTATTTAATATCAACCCGGGGGAAGGGCGAGGCTTTCTACCGCCGCAAGCCGGGATAGAAGATGGCGCTTTTAATCAAAAGCGCCTAAAGAAATTTTCCGGGGCGATAAAGCGCGGTAATAAATGGACGTCCCTAACTCTTGATACGTCTCTTGACGGTCTGGCCAACTGGCCTGAAATTCATGATATATTGGCACTTCATTCTTATCCATTATGGCTGCGCATGCGGCCAGACTTTATCTTGAGTGAGCGTGAATTAAGCCTCTGGCGTGAAGGGCTGCAAGCCGAGAGTGAAGGTTTGATAATTTGCGCTGAAAAACCCGCTATAATTACCTATTTAATTCAGCAGGCTTTGGAATATAACCGAGAGCTTGACGATATTTTTATAGTGCAGATGCAGAGTAATCTTAGGCATTCTGTGCTGTCAGCGGCAGATTATTTGGCAATACCGAGCCTTCCAATAAAGTACAAATCCCGCGATATAACTGAGGCCTCGTTAACGAAACTTCGCGCCGATATGAGCAGCTGGCTCACGGCTATAAAAGCAGTGACATTTGACCTCCCGCCCGGCCCACGAATATTGCTGACAACGGATTGGTCGTTAAAAACTGTACCGCCTACTGTTCTGCCTATTTTAACGCGGCTTAAGTCCAAGAACACCGCCATAACATTTGCTGCTATTAACGCGGCTGGGAAGCCGGATATAACCAGCAAAGCACTGGCGAACACCGCCTTTGCAGGGCAGGATAGCCTGACGCCACACCATCTGGCTAAAACGGCACCAAAACTACCCCTGCAGAGTCAAAAGCTTTTGACAGATTTTTGGTATAACGCGCTCATCACGCATAAGGGTTTTCTTGAAGCCTCGCCGGAAATTCAGGCGCAAATGTTAGCCTCTATTGATGAGCTAGCGCGTGAGGGTTTACCTGAGAGTCTCATCTGGGAACAATATTGCAAACAATGGTTTGAGGGCGTATCGTCAGTCTCTATCGCCTGTCCCGGACGTCAATGGCATACATATATTGCTCATGATATCGCCGAACAACATAAGCAAAACTCTCTGACACTGCAAAATGCCTATATGATGGCTGGCTACACCTATACCAAACCAACAGGCCGCTATATTACGGCAATAGATTCTTGGTCGAAAAGTATATTTTTTAATAATTACAAAGTATTAAAGCGAAATATTGAAGTAACATCTTCGCCCAGATTTGACTATTTAGCCGATGTTGCATCCATGGACACACAGATATCGCGGCAAAAACTTGGCCTGAATTCTACTGATTATGTCGTGGTCTTTGCCGCTCAAATCGGATTAGAGACCGATACAAGAGCAATTATGCGCATATTGGCCGCGATGAAGCCTGTAAATGGCAGGAAAAGGGTAGGGCTTGTAAAGCTCCATCCCAGAACATCACAACACGCTGTTTCGCGTTATCTGAACTTAGCGGCGAGCTTAAATGATGACGCTAACACGCTTAAAGTCACGCAAGATGGAGATATCAAGGACTTTTTAGCCGCCAGTGATGTGGTTGTGACGGTCTATTCTAATGTCGGCATTGAGGCTGCTATTGCCGGAAAAGACCTGATCATTGCAAAGTTCGACCCTGAGCCGCTACCTTTACCCCTCGATACGTTTGATATTGGCTATGTTGCAACATCACCAGACAGGCTCTCAAAAGCGATATACAAATTTGCGACGTCAGAAACCTTCGCCATGACCTATAGAAATCTACAAGGAAAGTTTAGGCAAGAGAATCCGGTTATGATGCAAGGGGTCTCCGCAGATATCATTGCGGCGAAGATTAACAACTGGCTTCATTAGGGGTTTTAAGGCGCTAAATCCAAAAACAACAGCATAGCTCATATTTATAGACATAATATTTCTCATAATAAACATTATGCGATTATTGTGTGTAGGGGCAAATTAGAAATGTCTCACTCCAGCAAGTTAGAAATGTCACATCTCAGCAAATTAGAGATGTCACATGACTTTACCATCGTTTCAATATATAAGTCCAATACAGATGTTCTTTGCGTGTACTTTTATCCTCGCCGATAAAAAGGATGCATGCACCTTTGTCTATAATCCCCATGTCCGCTGAAGAAATCGACCGGCTTAAGCTTCTTGAGCTCGTGAGTGACAAGCGCTTGTCATCAACACAGGCTGGCGTTTTGATGGGATTAAGCCGCCGTCAAGTGTATCGCCTTTTGAAGAAATATCAGAAAGAAGGCCCTGCTGGTCTGGTCTCCAAACGTCGTGGGCTGCAAAGCAACCGTGCTTATCCCAAGGAATTTCGTCAAAATGCAATAGCAATTATTAGAGGGAAATATTCTGATTTCGGCCCTACCCTGGCGGCTGAAAAGCTCTTTGAGAACCATTCAATATCGATTTCTAAGGAAACTCTACGACAATGGATGATCGAAGAAGCTTTGTGGGCGACTCGTACACAACGTATAAAACGCGTTCATCAACCACGATATCGGCGCGAATGTTTTGGTGAGCTTGTTCAAATTGATGGCTCTCAACATTGGTGGTTCGAAGACCGGGGCCCGCAATGTACGCTCCTAGTCTATATAGACGACGCAACGAGCACGCTCATGCATATGGAATTTGCGCCGTCTGAAAGTGCATTCTCATATTTTATGTCCGTCGTCATATAAAATGGCACAGATTTAAGCCTGTGCTAAGAGAGAGTTTGCTCACCTATTGTTGATTGATGTTAAGCTATGGCCTTGCGGTATTGCAAGCGCCGATGTTCGATTGTTTGTTTTTTGATCCTTTCCCTTTTGTTTAAAATTGATTGTGCTCGCCCGAAGTAGGCGTCAGCAGGTGTGACGTTTTTAAGGCTTTCGTGGTAACGCTCGTGATTATAATACTCCACGAAGTTTTCGATTTGCCGCTCAAGGTCTCCGGGCAAGAAGTAGTGCTCCAGCAATATCCTGTTTTTGAGCGTCTGATGCCAGCGTTCTATTTTGCCCTGTGTTTGCGGATGATAAGGCGCTCCGCGTACATGGCTCATGCCTTGGTCTTTGATGTAATCTGCCAGTTCGCCAGAGACGTAACTTGCACCGTTGTCAGACAGCAAGCGCGGCTTGTGAACCACATGCACTTGGTCACAGCCAGACGCTTGCAAAGCCATATCTAGAGTTTCTGTCACGTCCGATGTCTTCATGGTCGTGCACAGTTTCCAGCTGATGATGTAGCGCGAGTAATCATCAAGGATTGTTGATAGATACATCCAGCCCCAACCGATGATCTTTAAATAGGTAAAATCGGTCTGCCACATTTGGTTTATTGCCGTCGTCTTATCCTTGAACTCACTGGCTGCCTTCATAACGATAAAGGCAGGACTGGTGATGAGGTCGTGGGCCTTTAACAGCCTATATACCGAGCTTTCTGATACAAAATAGCCTTTGGTATCGGTGAACGTCACCGCTAACTCTCGCGGACTTAGCTCTGGCCGCTCAAGGGCTAGGCTCACCAGTTTGTCTCGAACTCCATCTGGAATGCGGTTCCAAACATGAGCGGGCATAGGCGCTGACGTCAGACAATCTAAGGTTTGCTTAGCGGGTAGGTGTGAGCGTTCAACTATGCGGATAATCTCTAACTTCTCTGTTGCTGGGTATCTCATACGTCTTCGCCCCCATCCCCGATCATGCTTTTTTTAAGAAGTCTGAGTTCAAGGGTTTGCTCGGCCACGACCTCTTTTAGCACGCGGGCTTCTTTGCGTAGATGCGTGACTTCGCCGGTGTTGGCTTGGCGAATAATATCGCCCGCAAGCCGCTTCTTGCCAGCCTCCATAAAGTCTTTCGACCATTTGTAATATATGCCCTGCGAGATGCCTTCACGGCGGCATAGCTCGGCAATGCTATCCTCGCCGCGTAAGCCGTCTAGCACGATGCGTATCTTCTCCTCCGCGCTATATTGGCGGCGGGTTTTACGTTTGATGTCTTTAATGATGCGCTCCGAGGAACGCCCTGTTTGTTTCTGTCTCATCATTTACTCCTAAGATGATGATGAACAAAAACTCTCTCTTAGCCCAGACTTAAATCTGTGCCATAGGCGCTGACGTCAGACAGTCGAGGAGTGTCCCGTTCAGAATTTGAGAATTCAACATTCATTATTGGTGAGAGGTCTCTTTCTGATTACTCCATTGGGTTTTATGGTATTGGCTTAAAAAGGGCGCTTCTAAAACTTGGTAATAATTACGACGTCGCATCGGATGACGGAATGGATAAAATTCAGTTTAATGCCAATCGTAAAACTCTAAGCCAGAGTAAAAAGACAGCGACGGCTAGTGTTGAGAAATCTTCAGGAATACACAGCTTCAAAATCGAAATATCCAAGCTTGATGAAGAAATTAAAGACATAGTTTCAAACAAGTTGTGGATGGTCGAGCTTAAAGAAAAAATTGCTCGTAGATATGGAATATTCCTGCAAAAAGGACTTGCCCTGAAAGTTGACGGTAAACTTCTAAAAGGGATCGTTCCCAAGCTAAGACGCAAAGGCCCCGTTCTCCCCATAGACGATACAGCCGACAGTGTTGCCGGAGTGGATATTCATATTCGTACAGGCGTGCATTCGAAATATAGGATGAGTTATGAGAAAGGGTTTAGCAGAGCCGCAAATACAAAGTTAACCTCAGAATTGGGCTGGTATGTAGTATGTAACGACAGGATCATGATTGTCGGGGACAAAACCAAAGACATTGGCCTAACATCAAATTGGCATTCCGAATACCATGGCTTCATTGGCTGGGTTTTCTTTGTTGCTAAAGATGCGAGTGATTTACCATGGAACACAAAAAAAACACAAATCGTCATGGAGGCCCCTGCCTTTATGAAGGTCAAAGGCCTTCTGCAAGATTATACCGATGATTGGAAAAAGAAGAACAAGGCAGCGCGGCCTAAAAAGGCTACGCCTGCAAAAAAACCTAAAGGCCTTAGTATTTCTCCAAGTTCTGGCAATGCTGGGGTAAAAAACCAAAGCCGCGGACACCTAAGCCACCATTGGGCACTCCAGTCAAGCTCGATACACTCGAGCCTGACGCTGATATATATTCAGAATTGCAGGTGCTCAGCATAGGAAAGTTGACGGGTCTATACTACTCTATCGTTTCAATAAAACTTGAGCATCACACACCCCTTATTGCAGTAGGCGTCTGGTCGTTTTTAGAATCTCTTTCCGCATTAGCTGGTAGAAAGAGCACACAACCGTTTAAAGATTTCTGGAATCAGAATTGGGCCAAAAAAAATGGATTGCCTTCAAGCAGCGATAATAAGGCATACAAAGGACAATTCACGGCACTGACACGCTTACAAGACGCCGGCAACATTACTAAGCATGATCCCAAAGCCGCTGCTTACGACGGGGATCAACTCAATAACGATTTGGCGGTTTTGAAAAATGTTATCCGAAAATCAATCAAGATTGCAGAGACGTTGAAGTAAAAACCGGCGGGCTAAAGCGGCGGGTTCGACACTAGTATTTTTATTTAAACTATGGTAACGCGGTGCTGCTGCGGGCCTTCGCTATGGAGCGGGCCCGCGCCCCGCTCAACCGAGAGATGGTGTCAGTTCTAACTTGCTGAAACCGGGACATTTCTAAATTGCCTCAACATTGTGTATATCTTCAAAGCTAGCTCGATATTCCCTAATGTTCTATTTATGTTCTTTTTTCATTACCAGAGAACATTATGCACTTCCCGCCCTCCATCGGCACGCTTTATATCGACTTTGACGCTTTTTTCGCCAATGTGGAGAAGCAGGTTGAGCCTGCGTTGCGGTCAAAGCCTGTGGGGATTACAGCTCTGGGGTCAGAATACTCTATCCTGATTACATGCTGCTATATGGCCAAGCGCGCCGGGGTTAAGCGCGGAATGCGGGTTAAGGAGGCGCGCGAGGCCTGCCCTGATATTGTCATCCGCGTCGCGCGGCCGGATGTCTATGTTGATATCCATAACCGCATCGTCGCCGAAGTTCATAGCCATGTGCCTGTCAAGAAAGTCTGGTCGATAGATGAAGTCGAGTGCGAGCTTATTGGCCGCGAGCGGGAACGTGCTTATGATATCGCCCTCGCCGTTCAAGACGGTCTGCGCCGCAATATCGGGCCTTATGTGACGCCGTCTATTGGTCTCGCCCCCAATCAATTCCTCGCCAAAGTCGCTTCCGAGATGGAGAAGCCCAACGGCTTTGTTATGCTGCGTAAGGAAGACCTGCCCGGCCCCCTCTTCCGGCTTAAACTGACAGACCTTCCGGGGATATCCAAAGGGATGAAAGCGCGGCTCAATAAAGCGGGCGTGATGAGCGTTGAAGATTTTTGGAATATCTCAGCCAAACATGCCCGCGCGATTTGGGGCAGTGTTGAAGGCGAACGCATGTGGATGCAGCTTCGGGGTTATGCCGTAGAGAAACCGCCAACAACCCGCCGCATGTTCGGCCATAGCCGGGTTCTGTCCGCCGAGTTCAAAGACCCACAAAGGGCCATTGAGTGCCTGCGACTTCTAACCGTCAAAGCCGCACATCGTCTGCGCCGCGAAAACTATACGGCGGCGGCGTTGTCGATTTCTTTTCGAACACAGGCTTTTCGTTCTCAAGACAAAGGCCGGTGGTCTGGCGAGATAGGATTTTCGCCCTGCCGCGATGATCACAGCTTCCTCCATCATCTGCATAAGCTCTATGAGCGCGGGATTGATGTGGCCCGCCCTCGCCGTCTTCGCAGTGTTAGCGTCATGCTCCATAAAATCGCCCTTCCAACAGAGCGTGGACGGGATTTATTTGAAGATCAGCAGGCCCGAAAGTGGGATAAGCTTACCGATGTGATGGATAGTTTTAACCGCAAACAAGGCGCAGCGCTGATCCATCTCGGCCCCCGCGCCAAGCTTCCGGGCGGCTATGCCGGCGCAAAAATCGCCTTTGGCCGCGTCCCCGACAAAGAAGATTTCTTCTAACCAGGCCCCCTTCCCTCTATTCGCTTTGTAAAATTTATGTCAGATGCAGGCCATGAAACATTTCGGCCCAAATGAACTTCTGGATTGCTATCGCCGAGGCGTATTCCCTATGGCGGATAGCCGCGATGATCCGCGCGTCTTTTTGATGGATCCGGATGAGCGCGGCATTATTCCTTTGGATGGTCTGCATATTTCGCGCTCGCTTAAAAAATTCATGCGCGATATGTCTTTCACCATCACTTATGATGCGGCGTTTAGCGAAGTTATCACGCGCTGCGCCGAAGCCGCGCCAGATAGAGAGAGCACTTGGATCAATGGCGGTATCGAATATCTTTATGGACGCCTTCATGCCATGGGTAACGCACATTCCGTTGAGGTCTGGCAAGGCAGGCAACTCGTCGGCGGGCTTTACGGCGTCTCTATCGGCGGCGCGTTTTTTGGCGAGAGTATGTTCTCGCGGGCGGCCAATGCCAGCAAGGTTGCGCTTGTTCATCTTGTGGGCCGCCTCAATGCAAGCGGCTATAAACTCCTTGATACGCAATTCATTACAGATCATCTCAAAACTATGGGCGCGGTTGAGGTTTCGCGGTCTGAATATCACGGCCTGCTGAAACAAGCCCTCAATATAAAGGCAAGCTTTTCGGCTTGAGGGCTTGCGCCGCTCGCGTCTGCGTGATTACTTGCGCCCATGATAAAAACATTACGTATGGCGCTACTCGGCGCAACATCTCTGGCATTGCTCGCCGCTTGCGGAGATAAAACTGACCCGAAGACAGATGACACTGCGGATAAAGGCGCGGCTTTTGCCAGCACCTATATGCCGCAACCCTCCGAAACCACCCTCATCACCAATGCCCATATCATTGACGGTACAGGCGCCGAGATTGAGAATGGCAGTATTCTAATCACGGGCGGGAAGATCACCGCTATTGGCGCTACGGTCGAGAGCGCAGATGTCAGCCTGACCATTGATGGGGGCGGAAAATATGTAACGCCCGGCATTATCGACATCCATTCCCATTTGGGCGACTACGCTTCGCCTTCTGTGCGCGCCCATAATGACGGCAATGAAGTTACCTCCCCGATTACCTCCGAAGTTTTTGCCGAACACGGCGTCTGGCCTCAAGACCCGGGGTTTGACGAAGCTTTGCAAGGTGGGGTGACGACGCTGCATATCCTGCCCGGCTCGGCCAATCTCTTTGGCGGGCGCGGCGTAACCATGCGCAATGTCGCCTCTCGCACCGTGCAAGGCATGAAGTTCCCCGGCGCGCCCTATACGCTGAAAATGGCCTGCGGCGAGAATCCTAAGCGGGTTTACGGCAATAAAGGCGGCCCCGGCTCGCGCATGGGCAATGTCGCGGGCTACCGCAAAAATTGGATCAAGGCGCAAGCTTATCAAAAGAAACGCGAGAAAGGCGGCGATGATTTTAAACGCGATTTGCAACTCGAAACCCTCGCCGATGTTTTGGACGGTAAAATATTGGTGCAGATGCATTGCTACCGCGCCGACGAAATGGTGCAAATTCTCGATATTGCCAAAGAGTTCGATTATAAAGTCACGACCTTTCACCACGCTGTCGAAGCTTACAAGATCGGCGATATCCTAGCCGAGACAGATACCTGCGCGGCGATGTGGGCGGATTGGTATGGCTTTAAGATGGAAAGCTATGACGGTATATTAGAAAACGTCCCGTTTGTTCATGCCGCAGGGGCCTGCGCCATGATCCATTCTGATGATCAAAACGGCATTCAGCGCCTCAACCAAGAAGTCGCTAAGACTTGGGCTAACGGAAACCGGGCGGGCTTGAATATCTCCAAGGCCGAGGCATGGAAATGGCTCAGCACGAACCCCGCAAAGGCGCTGGGAATTCTGGACGAAACCGGTACGCTCGAAGTCGGCAAACGCGCCGATGTAGTGATGTGGTCGGCTGACCCGTTCACGACTTATGCAAGACCCGAAAAAGTCTTTATCGACGGGGCTTTACTTTTCGACAAAGAAACGGGCCTAAAACCGAAAAGCGATTTCCGCTTGGGCTACGGGGAGAACTAAAATGGCTTATTTCAAAACACTCTCAGCGGCCCTCCTCATTTCCGCCTTCGCCCTGCCCGTAACGGCCCAAGATTACTTCATCTCCGATGCCAAACTCGTGACCAATACGGATGCGGGCATAATCGAGAACGCCGATATTATCATTCGTAATGGCCGCATATCGCAGATCGGCACTGACCTTGTAGCGCCCGCCGATACGCCTATTGTCAAAGCCGACGGTAAATGGGTTACGCCCGGCATTATCGCGCCTTTCTCCCGCCTCGGCCTTGTTGATATTGGCGCGGAAGATGCGACTAATGATACCAGCTCCGAAGACTCGGCCACATCCATTAGCGAGCTTGCCAGCGACAGTTTTAACCCCAAAGCCGCCCATATCGCCAATGTCAGGCGGCGCGGCATTACCCACGCCGTTATTTCGCCCAGCGCGGCGGGAGACAGCATATTTGGCGGTACAGGGCTCATCGCCAATCTCAGCGGCGATTTCGACTCTATCGAAAAACCGCAAGCCTTTATTTATGTGCAGCTTGGCGAAGGCGGTACGCGCCGCGCCGGCGGCTCGCGCGCGGCCTCCATGCGCCAACTTCGCGCCGCATTGGATGACGCCGCTGCTTATCCGTCCCGTTTTAAAAGCCCGGAGGATGGCGACGCCCTCTCCCGCCAAGATGCAGCCGCTCTATTCGCCGCCGCTCGCGGACGTATGCCGTTGCTGATAAATGCAAATCGCGCCTCCGATTTGCTCAATATTATCCAACTCAAGAAAGAATACCGCCTTGATATTATAATTCTCGGCGCGGCTGAAGGCTGGAAAGTCGCCGATCAATTGGCCGCCGCCAAGATGAAAGTGATGGTCGATCCGCATGATAACCTGCCCGCCAGTTTTGACAGAGTTGAATCGCGTCTGGATAATGTAAACCTGCTCGACGCAGCGGGTGTGGATTACGCCATCACCAATGCAGGTGTTCTTGGCGTGTCAAAACCTATCACCCTCACACAGCACGCGGGTAATGCCGTTGGTAATGGTTTGAGTTGGGATAAAGCCTTTGCCGCCATCACGGCCACGCCTGCCCGTTGGTTCGGCCTCGGCAAAGCCACAGCCGAACGCGGCCAAGCGGCGACCTTGGTAATTTGGGACGGCGACCCGCTGGATGTGACCTCTGCCCCGACGGCGATGTGGATTGACGGCGAAGCGCAAAGCCTGACATCGCGGATGACCGCTCTGCGCGACCGCTATAATCCAACAAATACTGATACAAGACCGCATAAATACCGATAAGTTTGCGTGCTTGACCTTTAAGTGCGCATGACTATGTTGCGCGCATATTCGGCGATGGGAGGGCCCTCGCCACAGTCTGAAAAGTAGACCATTTGAGTTCCGATATAGATACCGAAGAAATTCCGGCCGACGCGCCTGTAGATGTCACATTTAAAGACCTTGGCTTGGATCCGAAAATCCTCAAAGCTTTGGACGACCTTGGCTATGAAACACCGACGCCTATTCAGGCCCGCGCGATTCCGGCTGCGCTTAAGCAGCGTGATGTTTTAGGCATTGCCCAGACAGGCACGGGCAAGACCGGCGCATTCGTTCTCCCAACCATTGATAAAATGTCCCGGGGCCGCGCCCGTGCAAGAATGCCGCGCTGCCTGATTATCTGTCCGACCCGTGAACTCGCCGCGCAAGTCGCCGAGAATGTCGAGCTTTACGGCAAATATCTGAAACTCGAAATGGCGCTCCTCATTGGCGGGGTGAGTTTTGGCGAACAGGACCGCAAACTCATGAAGGGCGTGGATATCCTCATCGCCACGCCGGGACGCCTGCTCGATCAATTCGAGCGCGGGAAAATACTGATGACAGGCGTTCAGACTCTCGTTGTCGATGAAGCTGACCGGATGCTGGATATGGGCTTCATTCCGGACATAGAGAAAATCTTCAAAATGACGCCATTTACGCGGCAAGTTTTATTCTTCTCGGCCACCATGCCGCCGGAGATTAAGCGCCTTGTCGATCAATTTCTGCATCAACCCGTGAGCATTCATATTGCGCGGCAGAATATGACCGCCGAAACGGTGACGCAGCGCATTGTGCGCATGCCCTCCTCTGATCCCAAACAAAAACGCACAGCTTTGCGCTGGCTGATTGAAAATAATGATGTCGTCAACGGCATTGTCTTTTGTAACCGTAAACGCGATGTCGATATTGTGGCAAAATCACTGGCAGTCCACGGTATTTCCGCCGAGCCTATCCACGGCGATCTGGCGCAATCTGTACGCACTAAGACGCTGGCTCAGTTTAAGAGCGGCGAGATAAAAATATTGGTCGCTAGCGATGTTGCTGCGCGCGGGCTGGATGTGCCGTCTGTTAGTCATGTTTTCAATTATGACGTGCCCAACCATTCCGAAGACTATGTTCATAGGATAGGCCGCACGGGCCGCGCCGGGCGCGAAGGTGATACCATCATGCTCGTCGCGCGTTTGGACGAGAAGAACTATGCCGAAATTCTCAGGCTGATCAAAGTCGAGTCGATTGAAGAGATAGAGATTCCGGGCCTCGAAGATTTCCCCAAAGACGGCGGAAAATACCGCAAGGGCGGGAAAGATCAAAAGGGCCGCGGGCGTGACCGCGGACGCGGCAGAGACCGTTCCAAACAGTCATCAAACCGCCCGCGCCGCGAAGAAACGCCAGCCGCCGAAACCGTTGAAGATAAACCTAAAAAATCCACTTCAAGACGCGCGGCTCCTAAACGGGCGCCTAAAGAAGGTAGTGCTCAGGAAAAGCCCGAAGCTAAATCCTCAAAGCCGAAGCGGGACGCCAAGCCCAGACCCGACAATCGCAGCAAGCCCGAAGATCGCAATAAGCCTGAAAACCGTAATAAAAATGAACGGTCCAATAAAGGCCGAAATCGTAATGGCCTTAAAGAAAACACCAAGGCCGGCTTCGGCGATTCAATGCCGGCATTCTTTGACTCCAAGCTGAAATAAGGCTTTAACGGGACACCCTAATTTTCTTCAGAAGCATGCGCTTCTCCTCCTCATCCTGAGGAGTGAGCGTTAGCGAACGTCTCGAAAGGCTGTTGCCTCATTAAGCCGATCCTTCGAGTCCCGACGCTTTGCGTCGCCTCAGGATGAGGGTGGCTTTAACGCCTGCTCCTGTCGCCAAGGCCGCTCCTACCATTCCTTATCATAAGCATAAGTGTCTTTAAAATACGGATGGGATTGGAACCCCCTATGCCATGCCGCCAGTTTCGGTGCGCGGGCTTCCCAGTCCAGATGCCCTGTTCTGAAGCTGGTGTAATCCAGCGCTGTTACAATGGCGAGATTGCCAAATGTCCACGGCGCGCCGAGCCATTCGCTGATCTGTTCCAAGGTTTCCACACCTTTGGTAATTGCGGTCTCGTGGCGATTTATCATCTCCGGCCAGTGGAGCTCTTTTGGCCGCACCGTTTCGTAACGGTAATTATAGACCGCATCGGAAATACCGTCGCCCAGCGCATGTTGCCAAAGCTGGATGAAGCGCGGATGTTTATCACTTGGCAAGATAGGGTTTTCGCCCAGCGTGTCGAGATATTCGCAAACGACGGGACTATCAAAAAGAAACTGCCCCGGCTGCCATTCCAGCGCTGGAATTTTGCCCAGCGGATTATCGCCCTTTGTATAGCCGTTCACCACATCGGTAACGGCAATTATCTCTTCGATCTCAATTTCGTGCAGCCGCGCTAAAATCATGGCTTTGCGGGCATAGGGCGATCTGGGGTGGCAATGTAGTTTCATAGTCATGTCCTTTTCGTGACTTCTATCATAGCATTTTGCACTTCTAGACTCAGAAATTGGGTGAAGTTTACCCGTTTTCTGAGGCATTTTGATTTCATTTATGCAAATTGCTTTAAAAAAAAGACGGGTCTGTTGCCAGACCCGCCCAGTTATGGCGGAGCCGGCCCATTGCGGGCCAGCTCCATGGTATCGGGTTCATCAGGCGGCGGTTCAGGCCCCTGTATATTTGGCGTATCAATATCCGAGATGATGACTTCGGCATTGCGGATGACTTTATCGCGGCGTCGCACAGGCAGGCTGATACGCATCATCATATCTTTGGCATCAGCCAGATTTATGGTGATAGATTCGTCTGCGAAAATACCCGCTTTCTCGTTGGTGACACTTGAAACTTCATATTCACCCGCAGGCAAATCATCAAAAGCAAATTGGCCAAAGCTTGAGGAATAGGCTTTGGCATCCTCAAATTCCTCTTCTTTAGCCTTCAGGACTAAGGTTGCGCCCTCTACCCGTTCTTCGCCTTTATTATATTCGCCGTCGCCATTTTCGTCGACATAGGTAAAGCCGCGAATCTGGCCGCGCTGCACAATCGGCATGGGGACATCAGAGATTTGCCCGTCCGCAATGGTGACTTTGGTCGAAACATCTGCGGAGAGATCAAAGCCGAGCGGTAAGCTGCGGGCATCAATCTGAACTTCATAGAGGCCCTCTTTGATATTCTGGATGGTGAAATAGCCCGCATTATCCGAGCGAAGCACCATGCGTGTGCCTTTAATCCGCACCAAGACGCCCGGAATGGAGGTTTCGTCTTCTTGTTTCTGGCCGTCGCGGTTTTTATCAAAGAAGGTACGGCCTTTAAGCACGCCTCGCCCCTCTTTGGTTTTGCGGTATTTACGCTTTTCGTTAAAATCAAAACGCCCGTCCAGAGTCAGCCCGATACGCTGATCGCCTTTCAGATTATTACGGTAAGCTAGGCCAAGCGCCATGTTTTTGCCCAACCGGAAGCGGCGGGAGAGAGCGACAGTCAGAAACTGATCATTCTCGCTGCCTTGATTGCCCGAGACGGATTGCAATATCCCGAGGCTGGCATCGACGCGCGTTTTCTTGCCGAAAATATCGCCTGAGTTAAAGTTTGCGATAATGCCCGCATTCAGGCGTTCATCATCATTTGAAATAACGCCGGATAGCGACGGAGATATCGACAAGCTCGCCTCTTTGGGCATAGGTAGGTTTAATGCGCGTGCGGAGATGTTCCCCGATAGGCTATGCCGCGCCATCTCGCCTGATTTCCGGTCGTTTTGATAGCGCAGGCGCACCGTGGCGCGGTCAAATTGCTTATATCCCTGCACCGTAAATTGACGCCCGCTTTCGCCTTCGCGGTCATCGGCATAGTCCAGATTATAGTGCGTAGCGCTGGCAGAGAGACTAACGCCGCTATTGCCGAGGCCCGTTGCAACGGTTGCGCCCATTGTCGTGATGGTTGAGCCGATGTCATTATTCGTGAAAGCGCCTGTTTTTGCATGTTGAACACGCAGCGAAGCGGCCGGATTGTTCAGGAAGCCCGTATCTCCGCGCGGGGCATAGCGCAGAGAACCGCCTATAGTGAGCTGGTCCAAGCCGCGCTGCCGCGTATCGGGGATTAGAGCCTCTTCTTCCTTGTCGCCGTCAGGGTTTAGCGCCTCTGTGATGCGGTCTTGTTCGTCCTCAGCGTCGAGTTTTGAGCGCAGGAACTCAGCCCCGTCATATTGCACGATGCCGTCAACGGTAATGGCTTCTGTCACGTCATAGCGTGAATTCACGCTCAAACGCACATCCACGGATTTTTCTCGGGCCGGGCCATTAAAGTAACCTGCATCCGCGCGTGCATCCCATTGAAATTTCTTATCTTTTTTGCGTCCGAGCCGCCCTGAGATAGCGGATAACACGGCCATTTGGTCGCCAGAAAGATTATCCGTCTTAAATGCAGCTCCGGCCTCCCAGCCATCCTTATCTGCATAGCGCGCGCCTGCCGCAAAGCCGCCAAAGCTCAGGCGGCTCTGATCCTTGCTAATCTGTGTTGCGCCAACAGCAGGCGCGCCCGCTGCCAAAGCCCATCGGCCTTTTTTGGTTTCCTTCTGGATTGCGGCCCCCCGAATACGGCGAAGGCCGACCCCGTCCAGTTCACGGAGGTCGGCGGTATAATCACCAATGGAACCTGTGGTGCCGTTGATATGGGCGAAATCCAGACTCAGCCAACTCGGCTGTAGCTCCGCGCCCGCATCAGGTAAATCGGGCACCTCATATCGAAGCCGCCCGTTAAATTTCCCAGCCCGTGCCTCGAGTTGAACGGTGTTGATTTGGTCTGGCCCAAGATGAAAGGCCAGAGTTTCTGGGGTGAAGGGTGTGTTCTTCGCCGCCTCGTCCACGGAGCCGGTTGGCTTGATGGCGCCTAAGAGGCGATCATCCAAATCAATATCAATACGGTTGGAGCCGCCGGAGACGGTGACATGCGTCCCGGTCAGGGTTTCGATAGCGCTAACGGGCAATAAAAGATTTGTCGGGTCGATATAGGCAACGTCTTTGGAAATCCCGATCGGATTACCGCGCAAAGTAATAAGGCCGGTATCGAGGTTCATCTTAAACTCGGCGCTATCCTGCACGCGGCGCACCATAATCGTTTGCCCGCCTTCGAGAACGCGGACATCATGACCAAGTTCCTGCGCAATTGGCAAAAGCGGTAGCAACAACACAGGGCCAACAGATTTTGGCGGCGGGTTGAGGTTTACCAGCGAGATGTCATTGACAAAGACCTCAAACCCGGTGGCGACTTTCAAGCGCGGGTCGAGTTTGAAATCAAATCTTTGCGCCTCTTTGTCGAACTTGCCCGCTGCGCCGGATAAAACCGCAATCGCATTAGAGGTCAGCAGAAGGCGATCCTTGCTGACTTCGCCGAAATGGGGAAGTTTACCGAGGGCGCGGCCATCGGCCTTCACAATGCCGGTATCGGTATAAAGTTCCATGACAACGCCGTCTTGGCTACGCCGGACAATCAAGGCTTTGCTGACATCGTCATATTCCACATCATCACCGAGCATTGTGAAAATCGGCATGGCATTGACATAGAGACCGCCATTCTCTGCACGGTGAACCTCCGTACTCGCCAGTGTCTCCCCGTCCAATGTGACCGTGATTGTGCTGTCGACTTCGGCAATGACGATAGTGTTGATGGAAATCTGTTCCACCGGCGGCACGGCGGCTTCTTGCGTTGTTTCCGCAGCAACGGGGGTTTCAGCCGCAAACGCGCTGTGAGGTGTGAAAACACAGGCGAAAAACAGCATAAAACCTACGCAAACAGAGATAAGACACTGTTTTTGTTCGTTTTTAACGAAATTATGAAGTGATAACCGCCCTAACACTCCGGAAGCTCCATGCGGGCACGGCAGGACGCAGTGACTGAACAAGTTTCATCAACTTGAACAGGAACTAACGACCAACCACCTCGCATGGAGCTGTAAACTTCAACGGATGCAGGGGTTTTCGCCAGATTAAAGCGGAACTGTTGTTCCAGCCGAATGTGGTGTGAACCCAATCGTACATCATTTGAAATCATTTTGGATGTCATTGAATTATTTGAGTTTTTGCCCTTCTCCAAGGGTAAGGACCGTCGGCATTCGCCAACAATCCACCAGGCTTTTTGAGCCTGTTGATCGACCATGAAGGCTGTATCGCCATCTATGATCTCAAGCATGACCGCACCGCGAGCCGCAAAGGCAAGCGCCGATAAAGCCGTGAAAATCACCGCTATTACCAAGGATATGAGAGTTTTTAGTCCCATCACGATCAAATTATACCATTCACACCATATTCGCGGTCTTTGCCGCTTATGGAGAGAAGATAGCTGAACGAGGTTTATATCGGATAAATGGGCGGGTAATCTTTGATTGAAAAATACACGGTATAATGAGGGGAAATGTTAACTGACTGCAGAAATTTCTTTTATTCCCACTCAATTGTACCGGGCGGTTTGGAGGTGATATCGTAAACCACCCTGTTGACGCCGCGCACTTCATTGATGATCCGCGTGGCTGTTTCGCCTAGGAAATCATGGCTATAGGGGTAATAATCGGCTGTCATGCCGTCTGTTGAGGTTACGGCCCGCAGAGCCAGAACATTCTCGTAAGTGCGCTCGTCGCCCATGACGCCGACCGTTTGAACGGGCAAAATCACTGCAAAAGCTTGCCATATCTCGTTGTAAAGATTGTGTTTTTTAATTTGGTCGAGATATATCGCGTCGGCTTCACGCAGAATATCAAGGCGGTCTCTTGTAATCACCCCCGGACAGCGTATCGCCAGTCCCGGCCCCGGAAACGGATGTCTTTCGACAAAATCCTTATGCAGACCAAGCTCTTGGCCGAGCGTCCTGACCTCATCTTTGAATAATTCCCGCAATGGTTCAACCAATTCCATATCCATCCGGTCAGGTAATCCCCCGACATTATGGTGGGATTTGATGGTCACAGACGGGCCGCCGTCAAAGGATACGGATTCGATAACGTCCGGGTAAAGTGTGCCTTGGGCGAGGAACTTAGCCCCGCCGATGTTTTTGGCTTCACGCTCGAAGATATCAATGAAAGTGCCGCCAATGATCTTACGCTTACGCTCCGGGTCAGAAATACCCTCCAAAAGCCCTAAGAACTCGTCGCCCGCATCGACGTGAATGAAGTTCATATCGTAATGTTCTTTAAACAACGAGACGACTTGATCACTCTCGCCCTTACGCATCATGCCCGTATCCACGTAAACACAGGTCAATTGGTCGCCTATGGCCTCATGAATGAGCACAGCCGCGACAGAACTATCGACGCCGCCAGACAAGCCGCAAATCACTTTGCCATCACCGACTTGCGCCTTAATCGCGGCGATCATCTCGCCCTTAAAGGCCGCCATTGTCCAATCGCCCTTAAAACCGGCGATTTTATGGGTGAAATTGCGCAAAATCGCCACCCCATTGACGGTGTGAACCACTTCGGGGTGGAACTGAACGCCGTAAAACCGGCGGGTGTCATCGGCAATCGCTGCAAAAGGTGCGTTACCTGATTTTCCAATGATTTCAAAGCCTTGCGGGATAGAGCTAACACGGTCGCCATGGCTCATCCAAACGCGTTCAGTCTTCTCCAGACCCTCAAATAGGATATTACCGCTAATTATATTCAGGTCAGCCCGTCCGAATTCTTTTTCTTCGGAGGTTTCTACAGCCCCGCCAAGCTGTTCACACATGGCTTGTTGGCCGTAGCAAATACCCAAAACCGGCACGCCCATCTCCCAAATATAATCATCAGCGCGCGGCGTTCCCGTTCCGACAACGCTACTGGGCCCGCCGGAGAGGATTATGGCTTTGGGATTAAACGCCTCCAGCATCTTCTTATCAACGCGGTTAAAAGGATGCACCTCGGAATAAACCCCGCTCTCTCGCACCCGCCTGGCAATGAGTTTTGTAACTTGTGAGCCAAAATCGATAATCAATAATTGCTCATGTTGTGCATCGCTCATGCATTTTTCTCCATCACGGCAAAGAAGAAGCCGTCCGTATTTGTTGATGCAGGCGTTAGGGTCAATGTGCAGCCATCCGTTGACCACGGCTTGGGCGCCTCTGCGCCGAATTTTTCTTCCCACACCTCACCCGCTGATAATAATGTGAAATTCTTATTGTCTTCGAGAAAGGCATAGATCTGCGCTTCGTTTTCTTCTGCCAGCATCGAACAGGTGACATAGAACATCAGCCCGCCCGGCCGCACAAAGCCTTTAGCGCTGTTCAGGACGGAGCGCTGTTCATTATTGCGGCGCTCAAGCGCGTCTTCATTTAGCCGCCATTTAGCGTCGGGCTTGCGCCGCCATGTGCCGACACCCGTACAGGGCGCGTCGATCAAAACACGGTCCATTTTTCCGACCAAGTCTTTCAAGCCCTCTGATGGCGGTTGGCGCACATCAATAATATCAGCCCCTGCCCTTTGCGCCCGTTGATAGAGCGGCGCGAGGCGGCGTTTGTCGATATCAAACCCAAAGACCGAGCCTTGGTTTTGCATATCCGCCGCGAGGGCCAGAGATTTTCCGCCTCCGCCGGCGCAATAGTCCAGCACCTTATCGCCGGGTTTGGCATCAATAAGCAGGCTAACAATTTGCGAACCTTCATCTTGAATCTCGACAGCCCCGGTTTGGTAACTTTCTTCAATCTGGATATTGGGCAACCGGCCATCACCTGCCAAAGCCTTAATCCGCAATCCTGTGGGCGAGATAGCGCACGGCTCTGCGCCGTGGTCTTTCAGTTTATCATGTTCGCGGGCAAGATGAGATTTGATCGTATTTACCCGTAAATCCAGCGGCGGACGCGCCGTCAGCGCCTTACCTTCAGTAACCGCCTCTTCGGCAAAATTGTTTTCAAAAGCGGGCCAAATCCATTCAGGCACATCGGCCTGTATCCAGTCGGGCGCGCCCTCAATATTGATAGAGCCGCCAAGCTTGGCAAGTTCGTCTGCGCTTAAATTTTCCGGCGCATGTGTGTCGCCATCAAAGGCTTCGGCCAATCCCTGTGCTGTTTGCCCGCCTTCAAAGACGGCCGCGCCTAGAGCCAAAGCTCTTGGCGTCTCGCTATCCATACGAAAGCCTATGGAGCTTTTGCGCCGCAGTGCGTCGTGGACATAGTTGCCTATAGCAGAGCGGTCTTTTGACCCTGCAAAACGGTGCGCTTTGCCCCAATCGCGCAAAGCCATTGTTGCAGGCGTTTTGCGCTCAAGGATATCCTCTAAAACCTCGGCAGCCGCCTGTATGCGTCCGCCGAGCCGCATTTAGAATACCGCGCGCACAGCAATAACGCAAAGCGCTGTCAGAGCGAAAGCTCCGAGTAAGAAAACGAGAAAACGCGCATTGATCACATTCTTACTTAAGTGAATCAAAGCATGAAGAACGCGGCTGGCAAAGAAAAACCAAGCGAGGCCCATTACAAGCGGCGTCACTGAATTTGTCAGATAGAGCACAAAACAAAGCGCAAAGAACAGCACCGGCAATTCATATTGGTTGCTGTAATTATCACCGGCATTTTTGATCCAGCCTTCGGGCCAACCGTTCTTGGCGATATCTCCTGCTTTAACCTTGCCGCGCACCATAGAGCCAACACGGGCCCAGACGAGCCAGAACGCGATCAGCACCATCATTGCGGCTTGTGCGATTAGCGGTTTGAAAATTTCTACTTGTTCCATTGTATTCCCCTTATGAATTAAGTTGGCATTGAGTAATTTGGCGCTTCGCGCGCAATGTGTACATCATGAACATGGCTCTCGCGCAAGCCCGCGCCCGTAATTTTAACGAATTCTGCATTCTTGTGAAGCTCTTTAATGGTGCGCGAGCCTGTATAACCCATAGCGGCGCGAATACCGCCCAGAAGTTGATGAAGGATAGGCCCGACCGGCCCTTTAAAGGCAATACGGCCTTCGATTCCTTCCGGCACAAGCTTCATCGAATCCTCAACTTCTTTTTGGAAGTAACGATCCGCAGAGCCCCGCGCCATAGCCGAGACAGAGCCCATACCGCGGTAGGATTTATATGACCGTCCTTGATAGAGAAAGACCTCGCCCGGCGTTTCTTCTGCGCCCGCGAGCAATGAGCCGACCATGGCGCATTCCGCGCCAGCGGCTAAGGCCTTGGCCATATCGCCGGAATATTTAATGCCGCCATCGGCTATTACAGGCACGCCCGCCTTATGCGCCGCTTTACAAGCATCCATAATGGCAGTGAGTTGCGGTACGCCGACACCGGCGACAATACGAGTCGTGCAGATAGACCCAGGCCCGATACCGACTTTAATGGCGTCAGCACCCGCCTCTATCAAAGCCTTAGCCGCCGCCTCCGTGGCAATATTGCCAGCAATAACCTGTGTATCGGGATAATGTTTTTTAAGCCGGACGACAGCTTCAATCACTTTAGAGGAATGGCCATGCGCCGTATCAATCACTATGGCGTCAGCCCCTGCTGATATAAGCGCAATCGCGCGGTCAAACCCCGCATCGCCAACGGTCGAGGCCGCAGCCACGCGCAGGCGGCCTTTTTCGTCTTTACAGGCATTGGGATGGGACAGCGCCTTGTCCATATCTTTGACAGTAATCAAACCGACGCAGCGGTAGTTATTATCAACCACCAAAAGCCGTTCGATGCGGTGTTCGTGCAAAAGCGCCCTCGCCTCGCCCTCGCTCGCGCCGACTTTAACGGTAACCAGTTTGGTTGTCATAAGGTTGGCTACGGTCTCCTTCGGATCGTCAGCAAAGCGGACATCGCGGTTGGTGACAATACCGACGAGCTTACCGTCAGTTTCGACAACGGGAATACCTGAAATATTGTGGTGCTCGGCGAGAGCTTTCAGCTCTGCCCGAGTGGCATCGGGGCCAATCGTAATCGGATTGACCACCATGCCGGACTCGTAACGCTTAACTTTGCGCACTTCCTCGGCCTGTTCTTCGATAGAAAGATTGCGGTGAATAACGCCGATACCGCCCGTTTGCGCCATAGCAATCGCCAGCGGAGCTTCGGTCACTGTATCCATAGCAGCCGAAACCAGCGGCACATTGATTGTGATCTTTTTTGTGAGGCGCGTTTGAAGCACCGCATCACCGGGAAGTATATCCGAAGCCTGCGGCTGCAAAAGCACATCATCGAAGGTTAAGCCTTCTCGAATCTCCATCGGAGTCTCCTACTTTTGCAAGCGGGAGTTATCAGGGATTAGGGTGGTTTGCAAAGGGAAATATTGGCTCACTGTGTTTCCCCAAAAAACCTTGCGCGACAAGATACATCTCCGGGCTTCCGGCGCGAGATGATTGCGGTTTTGCATGTTTTACCGACTTAAAATTATGCTTTAATACATTCAGCAAATTCCCCTCGGCTCCACCTTGAAAAACTTTAGTTACAAAACTTCCCCCCGGCTTTAACACATCCATGGCAAAAGCGGCGGCGGCTTCAACAAGAGCTACCGTTTTTAGATGATCGGTATTACGATGCCCCATCGTATTAGCCGCTAGGTCTGACAAGACCACATCCGGCGAGGCCCCAAGCATATCTTTGAGCTTTTGGGGGGCTTTTTCATCCATAAAGTCCATTTCAATAAGGTCAGCCCCGCCGACCGTTTCGACCGGCAGAACATCAATCCCGACAACGCGGCTCGCCCCATTTTTCAGTGCGATTTGCAGCCAGCCGCCGGGCGCACAGCCAAGGTCAACGACAAGGGCATTTTTTTCGATGAGTTTAAATTTCTTATCGAGTTCAATCAGCTTAAATGCCGCCCGCGACCGATACCCTTTGATCTTGGCTTCCCGGACGTAAGGATCGTTGATTTGGCGCTCAATCCAGAGCTTGGATGATATTTTACGCCCGCGCGCAGTCCTAACTTTATGCGTCAACATCCGCGTTGCATTACTCTTTTCCACCTTGGCAGTCTTGCGGCTGCGTTTGGGGCCGTCGGGCTTTGCGCCTGACATGCGTTTGGGTTTATCGGGCCGTGTGGGTTTATCCGGCGTATCTTTACACGTCATCATGCGCCTCGTCATATGTAGCCTCAAGGGAATTGACCTTTTGGCTTCGCTGTAACAGCCCCATCAACATCCCTTCGCGCAAGCCGCGATCCGCAACGCGCACCATTTTGCTCGGCCACATCTCGCACAGCACATCCGTGATTGCGCAGCCTGCGACGAGCAATTTAGCCCGGTCTTCGCCAATGCACGGCTCCTTTGCGCGGTCTGCGGGACTGAGGGACGCCATATCACGCGCCACCCGCACAGCATCGTTACTGCGCAGCCAAAGCCCATCAACCTTATCGCGTTGATAAAAAGGAAGCTTTAAATGTATCCCGGCCAAAGAGGTGATCGTGCCCGACGTGCCGATCAGATGACCTTTGCCGTCCTTGAACGTATTGGTAAAACGGGTTTCGCACCCGGCCAGAGAAATTTCATCACGCACGGTCTGTTTCATATCCTCATACCAGCGCGCGCGGTCATCACGTTCCGGCACGCGTTCTGACAACGTAACCACGCCGATGGGAAGCGACGCCCAAGCGCTAATCGGGGGGCGATGCACCCTCGCCTTACTTTGGGGGTCGCGCAAGCGTCTTATGTCCACCCAACTTAGCTCGGTTGATCCACCGCCAATATCAATAACAAGCGCTACATCTTTGGTTGGATCCACCAAATTCAAACACCCCATAACGGCGAGGCGGGCTTCGACGCGAGACGAGATGATTTCAAGGGAAATACCGGCTTCGGATTTTACGCGGGCAAGAAACTCCGCCCCGTTTTCTGCTTTGCGGCAAGCTTCGGTAGCAACACAGCGCCAGCGTTTAACGCGGCGCGATTTCATTTTCTTGTTGCAGATGATTAGAGCTTGAACAGCGGCGTCCATGCTCTCTGCGGATAAGCGCCCACTCGAAGCTAAGCCCTGCCCCAAACGCACAACTCGCGAATAGCTATCAATAACCTTAAAGCTTTCGCCGCTGGCTCGCGCAATTAACAGACGGCAATTATTCGTGCCGAGGTCAAGCGCTGCATATGTCGGCGGTCTGCGTCCGTGAGGACTCCGCCGTTTTGTCCGCCGCTGAGGCGCTCGGGAATTTTGCGCTGTCGCATTCCCTTCAGCCTCAACCCCGGACATATCACCGTCCGGCATCGTCGTTCTCACATTTTGAGCCGGGTCGCGTTTTCCGCGCCCTCCAAAGCCCATTCCCGTTAATTATAGCCGAAACAGCCCGTTAAGTAAATATTCTATCTCTAATGAATATCGACATGATCTGAGAGTTGGTTCCAGTCCGGCTCAGGCTCAAGCTCTTCCATGGCTTCATGTTGCGACAGGAAAATTTGGCCTGAGAGCTGTTCGAGAAAATTAGACCGAAATAGCCGTTCTTTCACTCGGCTTTGCATATCCGAAAAATGTAGGCGGATATTGGCGCTTTTCAGGCGTTTATTGATTTCCTGAAGGCTGGAGAGCGCACTGGCGTCAATACGGTTGACCGCCATACACATCAGCACCAAATCCGTCATATCAGGGCTTTCCTGAACAACTCGTGCAACTTTATCCTCAAGGTAACGCGCATTGGCATAATACAGGCTTTCGTCAATCCGCAGGGTTTTAACGATGTCGCTAGTTTCGACATTAAAACGTTCAGCGTCGCGGTAGTGTTGTGTGCCCGGAAAGCGCCCGACAAGTGCCATATGCGGCTTGAGGGTCAGGCGAATATGGAGGGCCATCGCTAGGACAACACCTGCCATCACTCCCCATTGTACACCCAATAAGAGCACAGCCAAAAAAGTAGCGATCGCGGTAATCCCGTCAGCCCGACTATAAACCCAAGTGCGCCACAGGCCCTTAAAGTCCATTAGACTAAAGCAAGCGACAATAATCAGCGCCGCCAGAACCGCCAAAGGCAGAGCTTTGAGCACGGGCGTCAAGAATAGAGCTGTGAGCGCCATCATCGCCGCGACCATGATGCCGACCATAGGCGTCTTGCCGCCAGCTGTAAAATTCACAGCCGAGCGCGACATACTGCCATTAATAGGATAGCCCCCTGTCAGCCCAGCTACAATATTTGACGCGCCCAATCCCAAAAGCTCTTTATCCGCATCAATACGGCCTCTCGCTCGCGACGCCAATTCCTGCGCCGTGGACGTGCTGTCCACAAAAGCGACAATGGCAATAACAATGGCGGGCACCAATAAGGATTTAATTTCGGGCATCGGTAACACCGGAAATCCAAGCGGCGGAAGCCCCGATGGAATCCGGCCAACGGTCTGCAGCTCATAAGTCTCTGCCAAATTAAGACCGCTACTGATGAGGATGGAAAGGGCCACAATTACAATGGGCGCCATGCGGCCAATCAGTCTGGCCGTCCGGCTTTTGACATGAAGTTTGACAAGGCCAAAGGCGAGGTATTTGCGGACAGACCAGAGCGCTGCTATGGCCAAGCTGCCGACAATAAGAGCCGCTTTGTTCAGCCCTGCAAAATTATGCGATAAGTCCCGCAATAATGCGACGGCCGTATTGCCGCCCGCCGAGATGCCGAAAATGTGTTTAATCTGGCTAATAATGATAAGAAGCGCTGCCCCGGTGATATAAGCCGAAACCACGGGGCGGGAGACGAAGTTCATGACAAAGCCCGCTTTGACTAGCCCTGCCGCCAACAAGATAGTGCCGGTCATAACCGCTAGGGCCGCAGCGCTAATCAGGCGTGTGCCCTCGGGCAAAGCCGCAAGACATGCTGCCGTCATCAAAGAAATAACCGCCGTTGGCCCGACATTTAAAAACCGCGATGAACCGAACAGCGCATAGGCTATTAGCGGAAAAATCGAAACATAAATTCCGACTTGTGGCGGCAGGCCTGCGAGCAAGGCATAGGCTAAGCATTGCGGAACGAGCAGAATAGTCACAATAATTGCGGCAACTAAATCTTCTGAGAAAATGCCGCCATTATACCCGCGCAGCCATGACCATTGACCCATGATAGCGGCTTTGCGCGGCGCAGTCTGTGAGGCGGTCACATCATCCATAAGTCATTGTTTCAGGATTCATCATATTGTTCAAGTTCAGGATATTGTTCAAGTTCAGGCTTCCCGCTATAAAACGTCTCGAAGACTAATCCGACTCTCCCTCATTTGGGCGGTGCTGTGAATCGATAATAAATGCTAGCTAAGCATATCCTTGGCTTTAGCGACGATGGCAGCCGACGTAATCCCGAAATGGTTAAACAAGTCATTACCTGGGGCCGAAGCACCAAAGCTACTCATGCCAATAAAACCGCCCTTAGAATCATCAATACGTCCAATAAGGCTGTCCCAACCCTGACGAATGCCAGCTTCAATAGCAATTTTGGGCAGATTTTTACCGATGACCGAGCGGATATATTGTTCGCCTTGGTCAAAGAAAAGCTCCATACAAGGTACAGAGACAACGCGAGCGGAGATGCCTTGCGCCGCCAGCGCTTTATGCGCCAGAACCGCGAGATGGACTTCTGAACCTGAGGCCAGCAAAACGATATCGTCCGCCCCAGCACCCGCTTTCAACACATATCCGCCGCGTGCACACATATTTTGCGACGCCTCTGTACGGACTGGCGGTAGGCCCTGGCGGGTCAAGGCATGGAGCGAAGGCCCGTCATTTCGTTCGACGGAGAGTTCCCAGCATTCTGCTGTTTCAATCGCGTCAGCCGGTCGAAAAACGTAGAGATTTGGAATAGCGCGCAAACTCGCAACATGTTCGACGGGTTGATGGGTCGGGCCGTCTTCGCCAACGCCGATGGAATCATGCGTCATGACGTAAATCACCCGCACACCCATCAAGGCGGATAAGCGGATAGAAGGCCGGCAATAATCGGCAAAGACAAGAAACGTGCCGGAATATGGAATAATACCGCCATGTAGAGCCATGCCGTTCATCGCCGCCGCCATACCATGTTCACGAATACCGTAATTAATATAACGCCCACCGTAATTATCCGCTTGGATTTCAGAGGATGTCGCGGGAGTCTTAGTTTTGTTGGAGCCTTCGAGGTCAGCCGAGCCGGAGATCATATCCGTGAGGCTTTCTGTCAATGGTTTCAACGCATTGCCTGAAGACACGCGTGTGGCTTGCTTAGGCGGATCCTTTAAGAGATTGTCCTTATAAGCCTGCATTGCCTCTTTCCAGCCGGGATTTAGCTCGCCTGTCATAGCCCGCATAAAATCATGGGCTTTGGGGCTGCTTTCAAGGCATGCTGTCCACGCTTTTTGCGCGGCGCGGCCCTTTCGGCCCGGACGTTTCCACATTTTATAGACATCCTCTGGCACCTCAAACGGATCATGGGGCCAATCGATAGCTTTTCGTACTGCCGCAATTTCTTTATCGCCAAGAGGCGCGCCATGAGCCTTGGACGTGCCGCCTATATTTGGAGCGCCCTTGCCGATAATAGTCTTGCAGGAGATCAACGTAGGTTTGTCCGATTTTTTAGCACGCCGTAGGGCATTCGCAATCTTGCGGGGGTCATGACCATCGACTTTGATAACTAACCAGCCTGCCGATTTAAAACGGGCGGCCTGATCCGTGCTGTCAGAGAGTTCAACTTTCCCGTCAATGGTGATGTTATTATTATCCCAGAGAAGGATAAGCTTGTTGAGCTTAAGGTGTCCGGCAAGGCTGATCGCCTCTTGTGAAATTCCTTCCATCAGGCAACCATCACCCGAGATAACATAAGTATAATGATTAACAATATCATCGCCGTAGCGAACATTTAAATGACGCTCCGCCAGAGCGAAACCTACAGCATTTGCGATGCCTTGCCCGAGAGGCCCTGTGGTTGTCTCCACACCCGGCACATGGCCATATTCGGGATGACCGGCCGTGATTGAGCCAAGCTGGCGGAAGTTTTTGATCTGCTCCATCGTCATGGCCTTGTAACCCGTCAGATGCAACAAGCTGTAAATCAACATTGAGCCATGACCGGCAGAGAGAATAAAGCGGTCACGGTCGGCCCAATTAGGGTCAGTGGGATTGAATTTCAGGAATTTGGAGAACAAAACCGTCGCCACATCTGCCATGCCCATCGGCATGCCGGGGTGGCCCGAATTGGCTTTTTGCACCGCGTCCATAGACAGCGCCGTAATCGCACCCGCCATATGCTTGTGCTCATATTCGGATTTGGAAAGTTTGGCCATCATTCTCACCTGTTTTAATATTTATATTTTATGTCTGACGCCGTGCGTAGGATTTTATAACTAGGCCTAAAGAATCTCAAAATGTGGCAAATAGCCACAAATATGGACTAAAGCCCAAAAGCCCGCGCCGTATGGTAAGTTATCCCCGCAGCGGCATAGGCGAGCACAAAAAGATAGGTGAAAGCAAAGATCGGCCATTTCCAGCCATTAGTCTCTTTTTTCATAATCGCCAGCGTCGAGAGACATTGCGGGGCGAAAACGAACCACGCCAGAAAGGCTAAAGCTGTCGGCAGTGACCACGCATTTTGCAGGGTTGCGGAGAGTTTATCACCGCTATCATCTCCGAGCGCATAGATTGTCCCAAGCGCCCCCACAACGACCTCACGGGCTGCCATGCCGGGGATTAGGCTAATCGCGATTTCGAGGTTGAAACCGATAGGGCGGAGAACAGGCTCCAAGACGCCGCCGATTTTGCCGGCAAATGTATTGGCAATGCCGTCGGATTTAGTCGGATAGCTGGCGAGAAACCAGATGATGATAGAGGCAGGCAGGATGATACGGCCGGCGCGGGACATGAAGATTTTCGCCCGGTCCCAAAGCCCTAACAAATAATCTTTTATCACCGGGGTCTTGTAACTTGGCAGTTCAATCAGGAGCGTGGATTTAGCGCCCTGCATCAAGGTACGCTTGAAAATGAACGCCATAATCATGGCAAAGACAATACCGGCCATCACGAGGCCAAAAGCGATAAGCCCTTGCAAGCTAAATCCCCCGACTTTGGCAGCGGGAATAAAAGCCCCGATAATCAGAAAATACACCGGCCAACGCGCCGCGCAGGTCATTAGCGGGGCAATCAGGATTGTCGTCAGGCGGTCTTTTTCCTGCTCAATCGTGCGCGCCGCCATGATGCCGGGAATAGCGCAGGCAAAGCTTGAGAGTAGCGGGATGAAAGCGCGGCCATTCAGTCCGATTTTTGCCATTAATGTATCTACGAGAAACGCCGCGCGGGCCATATAGCCGGAGGCTTCGAGCAATAGAATAAAGGCGAAAAGAATGACAATCTGCGGCAGGAAGATGAGCACACTACCGACGCCGGCGATAATTCCGTCAGAGACAAGCGAGCGCAGCCACCCCTCAGGCAAGACAGCATTGACCCCGTTTTGAAGAAGCCCAATCCCGCCTTCAATTAAATCCATAGCCGGGGCCGACCATGTATAAACCGCTTGGAACATGACAAAGAGTATCGTCAGCAACAGCAGCAAACCTATCACGGGATGCAGCACGAATTTATCAATGCGCTGGGTGAAAGTCTCTGCCTGTTGAATGCGGCTAACGCAGCCGCGCGTGATCGTGCGCGCATGGGCTTGTAAATCTTTCAACGAATGCGGCTCGGGATCGGGAATAGCGGCAGAGCCGTGGAGCACATCGCCCGTCCATTCTTCAAGATAGTCGAGTAAATGCGCCCGTCCAGCCGAGCGCACGGCAACGCAGCTAATCACGGGAATGCCGAGCTGGGCCTCAAGCTGGGCGACATCAATTTCGATCCCGTCCCGCGCCGCCATATCCATCATATTTAATACTAACACTGTCGGAATGCCGTAATTCTTGGCTTGCAACACATTATGCAAATGGGTGGTAATATGCGAGGCGTCCATTATGAAAACCAGACCATCAGGCGCGCGTTCGCCTTTAAGGTTACCGCGCACGGCGTCAATTGCTACGCGCTCATCCATGGAATGCCCGCAATCACCGTAAACGCCGGGCAGATCGAGTAATTCTATCCCCTGCCCGCCGGGCAATGAGAAATTGCCTTTGCGATATTCTACCGTGACGCCGGGATAATTGGCGACTTTTGCCCGTCCGCCGGTTAGCGCGTTAAATAGCGAAGTCTTGCCGCAATTGGGCGCCCCTAACAGCGCCAGCCGCACAGAACGCGTTTCTTCAACGTCGTCAAGCATGAAGCAACTCGACTTTAATGATCTGCGCGTCGCCCTTACGCAGGGCGATTAAAGCCCCGTTGAGCAGCACGGACATCGGGTTGCGCCCGAACAGCCCAAAATGCAGCGCTTCGACCTGATCGCCCTCGGCAAAGCCGATCTCGCGCAGCCGCGTTTCAAGCTCAGCATTATCAGCGGTAAAACCGATAATCCGGGCCGGCTTATTTTTAGGAAGCTCGCGTAAAGTCATATCCGCTCTATTACTGCGAATAATTCGCAAAAGCAAAGAAAAATCACTGCGACATAAGAGAGTATCATAAGCGGGAATCTGTATGAAATTGCCATAGACAGGCTAGCGCCCTTTGCCTATAACGCCGCTTCACTGGCGAGGATGACTCGCGAGCATTGAGGCCCGAATAGCTCAGTTGGTAGAGCAACGGATTGAAAATCCGTGTGTCCCTGGTTCAAATCCAGGTTCGGGCACCATTTCCCATAAGCATTTTGGTCACGCCACGTTTTGTGCATCTGGCTGTTTTTCGGGCAATGCTTTTATAAAGACCGGATGATCTCGCAGGGCTTTATCGATGGTTGATAGTTTCGGGAAATTTGACATATCCACGCCGAAACGGCGGGCATTATAGATTTGCGGGATGAGGCAACATTCAAAATAGCCCGGCTCATCTGTCATTAGGCACGCAGTATCATGGGCTTGGGCTATGATTTCTAGCGATTTGAAGCCCTCACTTATCCAATGCGCCGCCCAGGCTTTTACGCCCTCACCTTCTTGGCCATATTCAGCGCGAATATATTTCAAAATACGAAGGTTTTGAATCGGGGCGATATCGGCGGCAATGATCTGCGCAGCAGCTCTAATTTTTGCTCTTAGGACGGGGTCTTTTGGCAATAAAGCCCGCTGCGGATATTTTTCATCAAGATAATCCAATATAGCCAATGATTGCGTCAGCTTCGCGCCGTCTTCAAGTTCCAAGACAGGCACAAAGGGTTGGGCATTACGGGCGGCATGCTCGGATTCAAAATGCTCCCCCGCCTTGAGATTGACGGCATGATGCTCATAGGCAAGCCCCTTTAGGCCAAGCGCAATCCGCACCCGGTAACTGGCTGATGAGCGCCAATATCCGTGTAATTTCATCATCAAGCAGTGTATTTCACAACGCGGTTTTCAATGCGTCCGAAGATAGAGCTGCCGTCTGCGTCATTCATTTCAACGCCGACATTATCGCCAAATGACATAAAGGGAGTGCTGATCTCGCCGGTTTGGATTTTCTCGATCATGCGGATTTCAGCAATGCAGCTATAACCAACGCCGCCCTCTTCAATTTTCTTGCCTTCGCCGCCTTCAAATTTATTGGAGACCGTCCCGGAGCCAATAATTGAGCCGGCGCATAGCGCGCGGGTTTTGGCGGCGTGGGCTATCAATTCAGCCATATTAAAGGTCATATCGGTTTTCGCATTGGCCTTGCCGAAAGGCTTGCCGTTATAGTCAACCAGCAAGGGGAGATCGATTGTGCAATCGTCCCAAGCCGCGCCGAGTTCATCAGGCGTGACCGCAACAGGGGAAAAGGCCGACGAGGCTTTGCCTTGGACAAATCCGAAACCCTTACGAAGCTCATTGGGAATTAAGCCGCGAAGCGAGACATCATTGACCAACATGATAAGTTTGATATGGCTTTCTGCATCCACCGCCGAGACGCCCATGGGCACATCATCGGTAATGACGGTGATTTCGGCTTCCATATCTATGCCGTAAGCTTCGTCAGCCGCCACAATGTCCTCGCGCGGGCCGATAAATGTGTCTGAGCCGCCCTGATACATCAGGGGGTCGGAATAGAAACTCTCGGGCACTTCTGCGCCTCTTGCCTTGCGAACAAGCTCGACATGGTTGAGATAGGCCGAGCCGTCCATCCAAGTGAAAGCGCGAGGTAAAGGCGAGGCGCAGGCCGTTTGATCAAAAGGAAAGCCCTCAACCTGTCCGGCATTGAGCATCTCGTAACGGGCCGCAAGCTGCGGCGCAAACACGTCCCATTCATCCAGCGCGGATTGCAAAGTCGGCGCAATATCCGAGGCATCTGCCGCCTGCGACAGATCGCGCGAAACAACAACGAGCTGGCCATCACGGCCGTCTTTTAAGGAGGCAAGTTTCATAACTTAGCTTTCTGCTTTGATTTTTTCGTGGAGCCAAGCGGCGTGGCGCGGGGCTTTTTTGGTTTTAGACCATTCTTCGAGCATATCCGGCGCGACGGAATGGAGCTGCGCTATCTGCTCTGGCGTATGAATATCTGCGACCAATTCGAGGCGGTGGCCATTCGGGTCAAAGAAATAGATCGACTTAAATATACCGTGATGGGTTGGCCCCAAAACATCAAGACCCGCCGCTTCGAGGCTGGATTTAGCGTCTAATAATTTATCAAGGCTCTCAACGCGTAAGGCAATATGCTGCACCCATTCCGGCGTGTTGGGGTCGCGGCCCATATCCGGCTGTTCGGGAAGTTCGAAAAAGGCCAGTACATTATTATTCCCGGCATCCATAAAGATATGCATATAGGGATCATAAGCCCCCGTGGACGGCACATGATCTTCGGCAATCGCTAATTGAAAATCCATGCCCAGATGCCGCGCGTAAAACTCAACCGTCTCTTTGGCATCACGGCAGCGATAGGCGACATGATGAAAGCCGTTTGTCTGGATGCCCATATTAGGCTCTCGCTTTGGGATGCGGGACAGCGTCTAAGACGCCGCGCTCAATCTGGTCACGTTCGATGGATTTGAACAGCGCCTTGAAATTACCTTCGCCAAAACCTTCATCGCCTTTGCGCTGGATGAATTCAAAGAAAACCGGGCCGATTTGCGGCTGCGCGAAAATCTGCAACAGCAAACGCGGATCATTATCTTCTGTGCTGCCATCGAGTAAAATACCGCGCATTTTTAGCGCGCCTGTATCTTCGCCGTGGCCCGGAAGGCGCTCGGATAACATGCTGTAATAAGTCTCCGGCGGGGCTGTCATCAATTCGACGCCGCCCGCGCGAAGCTTGTCCACACAAGCGTAAAGGTTATCACAAGACAGAGCGATATGCTGAATGCCCTCCCCGCGATGTTCCAGCAGATATTCTTCGATTTGGCCTTTGCCGTCTTCGCCTTCTTCGTTCAGCGGAATACGAATTTTACCGTCCGGCGCGCTTAAAGCCCGCGAGCGCAAGCCGGTATATTCGCCTTTAATGTCAAAAAAGCGGATTTCGCGAAAATTGAACAGACGCTCATAATATTCCGCCCAATAATCCATACGGCCCCGATACACATTATGGGTCAAGTGATCGACGACGTTAAATCCAAAGCCAACAGGATGTTTGTCCACATCCTCGAAATATTCAAAGTCGATATCATAGATGGAAAGATTATCGCCATAACGGTCGATGAAATAAATCGTGCCGCCGCCAATGCCGCGTATCGCCGGAATGGAGAGTTCCATCGGGCCAACGTGTGTGTTGATTGTTTCCGCGCCCAGTTCAATAGCGCGCTCATAGGCCAGCTTGGCATCCTTAACCCGAAAGCCCATGCCGCAAGCGCTCGGGCCGTGTTCTTGGCAAAACCGCCCCGCTGGCGATTTGGCATCATAATTTGTGATAAGATTGATACCGCCCTGACGCCAAAGCTCGACATCCTTGGAGCGGTGACGGGCAATCTTAGTAAAGCCCATCGTTGTGAATGTCTTTTCCAGAAGTCCTTTTTCGGGGGCAGAAAATTCAATGAATTCAAATCCGTCCAGCCCCATCGGGTTTTCAAAAACGTCTTTCATGCTGGGCTCCATCATCACATTTCATTGGTTGCGATAACAACTAACTAATATTTGTTGCAATAGCAACTTATTTCTTGCAGTCTTACCGTATGAGTAAGAAAAACCCGCCTCATATAGCATTAGACAGTTTTTGGCCCTATCAGGCCATTGTCCTCGCGGATCATGTCAGCCGTTACACATTAAGCGTGGTTCGGGTCGAAGCCGGACTAAATCTAAGCCAGTGGCGCGTGCTGGCCGCTGTTGCAGACCGCCCCGGGCGTACAGCCGCCGAAGTCACGGCGGTCACGCCCATGGACAAAACCATCGTCAGCCGCGCAGTGACCTCACTGATAACAGCCGGACTGGTCAAGAAGACGCCAAATAGCTCTGATAAACGCCGCCACTCCCTGATGATGACGGCCTCCGGCACAATCATCTACAAAAAGATCGCCGCTCTTCTCAATGCGGCCATGGTCGAGTCTTTAAAAGATGGGACATCACCGGATGACTTTATCGCGACGCTGAAAGAATTCAGCACCAAAATGGCCCGAATATCACACTGAAATACTAGTCCACACCGGAAGGTTTACAGAGCCGCCGCACTGCTATACCCTCGTAATATTAACACGGGGGGCAAATACATCATGTCATCAAAATCACTATTAAACCCAGCTATTATTGTTGCGGTCATTCTCTCTGTAAGCGCTTGCGGCGATAAAGAGAGCGCAAAGACACAGGCCGAGACGCCTATGGAGACTAGCGATAGTGCGTCGTCCAAAGTCGTTTTCATTAAAGCGCTTGAAGACAATACCCGCGAAAAAGGCGTAACTGATAAGTATAAAATTTGTCAGGAGAGCCAGCCCGGCTATGAAGACACGGTGATGTTTCTTTACAATAAAGAACTCGGGCAACTGAAATATGACAAACAGAAAGAAGCCGAGGCAAAAGCCGCCGGCAAGGAATTTAAGAACACATGGAGCTTGGTAAGATCGGCGAAACTAGTCGACCAATGCCCAAGCGGAGCGGCAGGGCGCTGCGAAGTCTCCAACATCATTTCCTATTATTATACAGAGTCCCCCGTCATGACCGCGCATTTCAAAAAGGTCTGCGCGTATATGACTGCGAACGTTTGGACGGAGAATCCGTAAAATGCGTATCTATCTTGGCTTGGTTTTTATTTTTTTCGCAGTCGTTTTTACCGTGCCATTTGCGTTTGCGGGCCCAACAACTTGGAAAATTAACGAATATAAAATTATTCAACAGGCTCCCGATGAGTCTCGTAACACAGAAGAGGCAGAAGCTACTCTCCAAGGAAAACGTAACCGCGGGGAAATACTCGATTTAGAGGAAATACCCGGCTTAACAGACGCCCAAATCAAAGAAGTTGAGCAATATTTTAAAGATGTAGGCGAGGAATACAAACGCCTAGGCTTCGCCGAGCCGCAAATAGATACCGTATCCGACGGTAAGTTTGAAATTTTTGTATATAATTATCCAGATGTAGTTAAAGGCAAAAGGAATGGCCCTGCTCGATACGGCCCCTTTTGCGGCGGTGATTCACTTTTTGATATCCAGTATACTACATATAAATCATTTATAAGGGTGGATTTGTCGCGCCTCTACGTTAATGGCACCATTAATCCAAAAAGGTTTGACGATATAGCCCATGAAATGTTTCATGCCATACAAGCTGGCTACCCTCTTTTTGTTCAAGATGTCGAAACCGACTGCACTTTAGGGGGGTGGATCAAAGAAGGAACTGCGGAAGCAATCGGAGCTGACATCGCCCGAACACTGAAAAAAATAAAAATAAATAAAATTAAACTAGGCCCTCGTGATTACTCAAAACCGCTTTGGGTGGAGAAGGCAACGGGCAACACTAAAAACCGTGCTTATTGGACGTCATCACTTTGGCGCTACATTGGCGAATATATCAGCAATGGGAAAAGTTATCCGCCATCAACCCAAGGCAAGCACGCTGATTACAGATATTTGCAAGATTTCTTTAAAAAGAAGATCGATACACCAAATGAGGCAAATGAATTGCAGTGGCTTGATCAGAATCTTGATGAAAACTTAGATATTAATCTCGCCTCTCTCTATTCGAATTTCGTTACCACTCTTGCGCATTATGTTCCGGACAGACATAAAGATGAAATTGAAGATAGCGTGCGAAAATATCACAGCAAAATATTTCAAGGGTGCAAAAAAGTCAATTTAACGACGTTTGACACTTCAAAATTTATTCAATTAGATTTCAAAACAGTTACGGCGAGATGTATAGAAGTTACGATCATAACCAGCAAGCCCAATGCGGCCGATCAAATATCGGAAAACCTTATTGCCGCTGATATAATATTAGGCGTTAGCTCAAGTGCATCAAGCGGCAGTTCTGACTTACGAAGTTCGTTACAATGGGCAGGTTGGAAAGATAGTTTCGACGAGATCGAGATGGTACATTCCAGAAATGGCGCAGGTAAGCTTGGCCAAAATAGCGAGGAGAGCGACACCATTAGCTGGGCTTTCACAAATGTAGTAACCAATGAGCCCGCTATTTTTGTTATCTCCAATATTGCCAATAAAGTTAATAATACAGCGCATAAGGCTGACATAACTATGGAAATATCACTCGCAAAAAATACCGGGAGTTGGATAGAAAACTAATGGAATTTTTTAACAAAACATACAAATTACAAAACGTCATGGTTTTACTTACGGCGCTCATCTCCATGCTGGCCTTGCCAACGCTAGCTATTGCCGGCCCTTTTAGTAACCATTCAAAAGCAGCAGGGCATGTTGAACGCAATCCGGATAGAAAAAAAAGTGAGGGATGTGATTATTACCATTGCGGCCCTACGACAGTTATCCTGTTATCACCTATTTCGTTGCCGTTAGGAATGGGCTCGGCCCTAAATTCTGGCACAGGGGAAATGGATTTTATAGATGGAAATTATAGAACGGGACAAAACGGTTCTTTAAGGAACGCTAAAGAATTTGAAAAAACGAGTCAATTAGGCCTTATGGCTTATGTTGATGCTTATATGAAGGAGGCGGCCAGTTCTAACGAAATCGCTCAAATTGAGATCACAATTCCCATGATTGACTATGGTTTTACAGGAAGCTTTCAAAATATACGCATCGAAATGAACACGATTGATGATAGAAACTTCAGGAGTGTAATTTTAAATACTCAAACCGGGGAACATGCTAGTTTTACCGGGTCTGTAAATATTGAACATTACAGCCCATTTGCGTTGAAGGGCTCCTATTCTGGCTCGCTGAACATATATGAAGCCATTCGTCCCATGCCGCCGCCTGGTCGTCCATTATTGCGATTGGCCAGTTCCGGTGCTCTCAAAGGCCAATTTAATATATTAAGTCCAGTGAATGGTGATGAGCGCATTATCAATGATGATCAAGCCAGCCTTGTTGACCCGATGAGAAATGACATAAAACAAATGGCCGCTCAGTATGGCCTTGATATTGATGTTGACGAGATGTTTGACAGGGTAGACGCTAATATCCAAAGACGCAGTAATAGACGTTCTAATATTTCGGGCGGAGGTTCAGGCGGCGGGAGCGCATATGAGGGATGTAATTGCAGTTGTAATTTCACTCAAAGCGCCAATGCTAAATGCAAAACCGTATGCCGCCCCGTATTTGATGTCTGCATGGGCGAAAGATATACACCCCTACAAACGCCTATGGATAATTTAGCGACGCCAAAAGGCTCTCAGCGTCCAATATTTTTACTTAAGGACGGTGAAAAGTTCATGAATATTGACCAAGACGTACTTGATAACTATCATGATGATACGTTTGAAATACCCAGTGATTTGCGTAGTAAATTCATTGCCGCGCTTGAAAAGAAAGTTCCCGGCGCAGACTTCGCCTCCTTTAGAGAAAATGTGCTCAAAGCTTTCGACGAAGAGCCCACTGAAAAAGGCAAAATGTTTATGTTTATTACTATGGGCGGGGAAGAGTAAGCACTGTCATTTCACGCAAGCGTGATTTCATCTTGGCCCGGCGCTCTGCCATTACCGTCTTATGAAATTTGATTTAAAATCGGCCTTCGTAGCCAGCGCTATTATCTTCGCCTTGAGCGGCTCTGCAAATGTTCTGGCCCAAAATACCATCGTGCCGGCCGTATTAACAGCGGATACAAGCCCTGCCCCCTTCGTCAAGAAGCGCTATAATATCAAAGGCACATGGGACATTATCGAGAGTGATGGCCAAAAGATCATTCGCTTTAACGAAGATTTCAAAACCAAAGGCGGGCCGGATTTGAAAGTCTATCTGTCCTCCCAATCAATAACAGAGCTCAGTAGTGAAAACGTCTCGGCGACATCGCTTAAGCTCAGTGTTTTAAAGTCCAATAAGGGCCGTCAAAGCTATATCATTCCGCCGGATGTGAATTTGTCGGATTATAAAAGCGTTCTCATTCACTGCGAAGCCTTCTCCGTACTCTGGGGCGGGTTTGACCTTTAGATCGTCGATTTTCCGCCAGGAATTTCGACCCGTCGATTTTCCGTAGAGATTTCGGCAATGCTCTGCTAAACCGCCATTATGATTGGCCTTAAAAATCTCATCTCGCATCGTTTTCGCGGCTTTTCGCCTTTTGAAAATACGATAGACGGCCTTATCGCCGCGCTTGATTTTGGTGTTTTAAATCTGGAATTTGATATCCGCGTGGCCCGCTGCGGTACGCCGATGATCTATCACGATGCTTCTGCGCCGGATGGGATGGGCCGCCCTCGCCGCCTCTGTGAAAACATGGCCGAGGGTTACCCTGACCTTGGCGGTGTCTTTGCCCATATGCCCACCGCCGAAGCCTTGTTTATGGCCGCCGGGCAACATGGCAATAAAGAGGCCCGTTTTCTGATTGATATCAAAGATGCCGGATTTGAGACCGAAATCCATGCCCTCGTGCAGATGAGCGGCTTGGCTGGCCGCGTTGTCTATGTCTCGTGGCTACCCGAAGCGCTTTACGCGATGCACGATATCGACCCCAAGGCTGAGTTTTGCCTCAGCCATGTCTGCCAGAAACCCGGCGCCAATATGCGATCCGGGCACAGAGTATTCAAAGCCAAAATGGGCCACATCAAGCGCCCAAAGCGCAAAATGGTACACGGCGAAACCTCGGGCTGGTTCGTCGACGGGCCTCTGCGCGGTGATTTACGCGACATCGTAACATCGGTTTGCGTCCCGGAGAGCATGGTCTCCCGCGCATTGGTGGATGATTATCACAAGGACGGGATTGAAGTCAGCACCTTCAGCTATATTGATTGGGAACATATAAAGCGGCACAAAGAGCGCTTTAATATTGATCTCTATTTCATTGATAATAAACAAGTTTTTGATGAATTATGATAACCTGTTCCCAGAATTCGCATTAGCGAATATCCGGGATCTCCTGCATCACTCTCCGCGCTCAAACGATGGGGGTCCCGGATATTACCTACGGCAATTCCGGGAACACTAATCTTTGAAGGTCACATCTGCATCTGGATTGGAATCATTGGCCGGGATCGTCGCCTCGCCGTCTTGCCCCGGAATAACGTAACCGCCTTTTAGCCAACGCCCGAGATCGATATCGGCGCAGCGTTTGGAGCAGAACGGTTTTATGGCCTCATTAGGCGGTTTCTTACATATCGGGCATTTGTCTTTCATCATCTTCTTTCTTACTTTGTCATTCCGGGGCCGCAAAGCGGAACCCGGAAGTTCGATGTATCGTAGTACGGTTTTAGCCTCTCGACCTTCCGGGTTCTGGCCTCGCCAGCCCCGGAATGACAGAAATGTTCATCTATCCGCCGTAATACTTGGCGTTCCGCCGGCTACAATTTCAAATCTTGCGCCTAATCGTTCCGTCAGCGGCGCTTTCCAATCTATGTGCTCCGCTTCGAGCCAGTTCATGACGTGGTGTCTTACGGTCATTGTCAGTTTGGCACCCGGATTGGCGCGTCCTTCGCGTTCTAATTGGCGCAGGCTTCGCAAAGCTAATGTCTCTACCGTTGGGCTTCCGATGCGGTTATTCAAAATCTCGTCCAGCGATAATTCCGGCTTATAGCGCGTGAGTTCGAGGCAGCCAAAGCGCGATAATGGCGCGAGTTTGACATTATTGGGATCATCGGCAAAAGCCCGTTCGGCAGCTTTGAATACCGTGTTACGCTGGCGCGGTTGGCGCAGATTGGGCAGGTCTATCACGATAAGCCCGCCCAAACCCCGCAGGCGCAGTTCATGGGCAATCATCGGCAAGGCCGCCATACAGACATCAAAACTACTGACTGCCGTGCCTTTATCGACATCAATCGCGACCAGCGCCCGTGTACGCTCAATGCTAATCGTGCCGCCGCCTTTGATAGCGAGTTCGGTTTCCGTAGCCTCGCCAATAACAGAGACCGTAGCCTCGGCAAACTCAATCCCGTCAAAACGCTTAGTGATAAAGGCCTTGAGGTCATCGCCGGAAATCTTTGCCGGCTTATCAGCTTTTGATAGGGCCTTGAATTTCAGCACCGGCCCTTTGCCTATTTCAGTGGCTTTGGAGACTTCAAACTCTGCTATTTGCCCTTCAGTGAAACGCGGCGCATTAGCGGCATTTGTGAACTTAAACAGACCCTGCGTCTCTGTGCCTATATCAATGAAAGCTCCGCCCAAGGATTGATCTATCTTGGTCACGCGCCCGGCAAAGATATCGCCTTGGCGCGGTTTATCTGCATCTGTCCAGCGCCTGACATAAAGCTCCACCAGCTTACGTCCTTCATAGACAGCGGCGCGGGTTTCGCCGATGCAGTCTTCTATCACGCATCTTCGTTTCATAGGGGGTAACCTGCGCCTTGGAGGAGGTTTTTCGTCTCGAATAATGGCAAACCAACGACATTTGTGTAAGAGCCGATAAGGCTTGGAATGAAGGCCCCTGCCCGTCCCTGAATGCCGTAGCCGCCCGCCTTGCCCTTCCATTCACCGCTGTCGAGATAGGCTTGAATTTCAGGCGCAGAGAGGCGTTTCATTTTCAGGCGTGTTTCGACCACGCGGCTTATCATCTCGCCGTCCGCTTTGATAACAGCTACGCCCGTAAAAACGCGGTGACCACGGCCTGACATGAGCTCCAAACATGTGCGGGCTTGGTCAGGTGTTTTAGTCTTGGGCAGGATACGCCGCCCTACGCCGACAACGGTATCCGCCGCTAATATGATGCAATCAGGGTTATGCCCTGCGACCTTGGCCGCTTTCTCTTGCGCTAGCCTGAGTGCATGGCCACGCGGCAATTCACCGTCCATCGGCTCTTCATTGATGTCAGCAGGCTTGACTGCATCAGGCGTAACTCCGATTTGGGCGAGCAAATCCAGCCGCCTCGGCGAGGCGCTGGCTAATATCAATGTGGGGATGCCGCTCACAGATGGCGCGGCGGTTATTTAAAGCGGTAGGTAATACGACCTTTGGAGAGGTCGTAGGCTGTCATTTCGACGGTCACCTTATCGCCCGCAAGAACGCGGATACGGTTTTTGCGCATACGGCCCGCCGTATGAGCAATGATTTCGTGATCATTGATTAATTTCACGCGGAATGTAGCATTGGGCAGAAGTTCCATAACTTCGCCTTCAAATTCCATTAGTTCTTCTTTTGGCAAACTGTGTCCTTTTAAGTTATCGACTCGAATATTGAGCCATTTCTGCGCCCTATATAGGGATTAATTTGAAAAAAACAGCGTTTATATCACAAAACGTCTTTTAAGTCGGGCGTCGATATTATCCCGTATCGCGCGGTAATTATTCATCATCGCCCGCACATCGAGAGACCCGTGTGTCGGGTCGGGTAGCGCCCAAAGCTCGATTTCCACATCTGCACCTTCAAAAGCGGCTTTTGCAGCCTCGTGCGCGGCGTCCGTAAAGGTAATCACAACGTCAAAAGGATGGTCATTGACGTCCCCCAAAGTCTGCGCCTCGTGCGCGCTCATATCGACATCGACCTCGCGCATAACGGCGACCATGAGGTCATCCAAATCTCCTGCCGCCATGCCGCAGGATTGCACGTTTGTTTTTGGAAATCGTTTACGCATCAAACCCTCGCCCATCGGCGAGCGGATTGAGTTGAGGTAACACACGAAAAGTATGGATTTGGGCGATTTTTCGGGTTTCATCAAGGCCGCCTGTGAAGCGAGCAAATCAGCGTAAACAGCCGGCGCGAGGTGTTGAACTCGACATCTATGGAGTTGCGCAGACTGTCTGTTAAAAGCCGCGAGCCTTCATTGTGCAGACCTCTACGGCCCATATCAATGGCTTCAATCTGCGCAGAAGTCGCTGTGCGGATAGCATTGTGATAGCTCTCACAGATAAGAAAATAGTCTTTCACGATACGGCGAAACGGCGTCATGGACAGGGTATATTTACCGATTTCCATCCCCGTGGAACGTTTGACATCAAAAACCAAACGGGCCCCGTCTTGCAAGGCCAGATCAACAAGATATGGCCCTTTTTTGCTATCCAGTGGGCGAAACTCGTTTTCTTCGAGAAGATCAAAAATAGCAACGCGGCGTTCATGCTGCATCTCGACATTGGTCACAGGCAAGCTGTCGGCGTCGATATTTAGCTCGACGATATAGTGGTCAATACCCTTGGATGCGCTCTCATCGCTCATTCAGGATGGAGCGGCAATTTATCGGTTTCGCGAACCTCGGTGACATCGGCAAGCATGACGTCCAGCGCTTCGACGTCGGCTTGCAATTCGCCTCCGCCTGCAAAGATCAACGTGATGAGGCCGGCGGGTTTATCCGCCTCTTCAAAATCAAGATTAAGCAGCACAGCCATGGCTTCAGGGTCAGAGCGGTCTATGCCGCGCGTGCGCACATTCATCACGCCGTCAAAGCGCAGACCTGATTGGGCGCGGGCCGATGTGTCGGTTTCGTGAGCAAAGCGCGTCATGCGCAAAGTCAGCGAGCGCCCGCGCAAATCATAAATGATCTCACCCACGCGCAGGATCGCATCCTGTACGGAGGCGGAAATGATCTCCAGATCCGCCTGTGTTTCAGCCCGTAAGCGTAATTTTGTCATAAAGCTCTATTCTTTTTCGCGCCAAATTCATTTATTCCGCTTCGCGGCGGATTCTGGCGCCGCAATTACTAAGCTTTATTTCTATACGTTCAAAGCCGCGGTCAAGGTGATAAACGCGTCCAACATGCGTTTCTCCGCGCGCAGCCAGCCCCGCGGCGATGAGAGAGGCCGAAGCGCGCAGGTCTGTCGCCATGACGGGAGCCGCTTTTAGCTCCTTCACCCCGCGCACAATCGCCTCGCGGCCTGTGACAGTAATGTTCGCGCCCATACGGGAAAGCTCAGGACAGTGCATGAAGCGGTTCTCAAATATATTTTCGCGAATGATCGATACGCCGTCGGCGAGGCACATAAAGGCCATGAATTGCGCCTGTAGGTCTGTCGGGAAACCCGGATAGGCCTGTGTTTCCATATCGACAGGCTTTGGACGACCGCCGCCGCGCTCTATCAGGACTGTAGTTGCGTCCAAGCTGACCTTTGCGCCCGCCTGCGCAATTAGCGGCCAGAGCGAGCCCAAATGATCCGAGCGAATATTGGTCAGCCGCACTGACCCGCCCGCCGTTGCCGCCGCGAGCGCATAGGTTCCGGCCTCAATCCTGTCAGGCACAACAGAATGCGTGACGCCGCCAAGTTTCGAAACGCCTTCAATGCGGATTTCAGAGCGTCCTGCCCCACTAATCTTTGCCCCCATGGCATTCAAGCAATTGGCAAGATCAATGATCTCTGGTTCCCGGGCCGCATTGTTCAAAACCGTCTCGCCCTTGGCCAAAACAGAGGTGAGCAACGCATGTTCTGTCGCGCCGACTGAGATAAAAGGAAATGTAATTTCCGCGCCTTTAAGGCCGCCTTTGGCTTTGGCGATGACATAGCCTTCTTCGAGCTTAATATTTACGCCGAAGCTTTCCATCGCTTTCAAATGCAAATCCACCGGGCGCGCGCCAATGGCGCAACCGCCGGGCAGCGAGACTTTGGCGGAGCCATTGCGCGCGATAAGCGGCCCCAGCACATTAAAGCTCGCCCGCATCTTGCGCACCAAATCATAAGGCGCGGTCGTCGATGACAATTTGGGGGCGTGGAGCGTCATCTCTGCGCCCTCGCCTGCATCCACCTCAACGCCCAGATGCTCCAATAGCCCGGCCATAGAGCGCGTATCGCGCAAGCGCGGCATATTAGTAAGGGTGATAGGTTGGTCTGTCAGAAGACACACCGCCATAAGCTTAATCGCAGAGTTCTTAGCGCCGCTAATCGCGATTTCGCCGTTGAGCGGAAAGCCGCCCTCAATAACAATTTTATCCATATTCAGTACCTTCTCAAAAGACGGGATATGGAGAATCAATTCGTCTTTTATAGGGCTGTCTTAAGGCAGTTACGCCCTTATTGTCACGATGGGCTTTTCGTCTCGGGCGCCTTTTTACGTGCCACAGCCTTACGCCGCTTTAGATTTGCCCTCAGATTGGCAGCCAAACGCTCTTCGCGGTTCATTTTTTTCGCAGGCTTATCAGATTTCGCATCATTCATAACTCTAGCAGATAAGACCTCTTTTACCGCTTTTCAATCCATAAAGCTTACGTTATAGGGCGCGCTCTGGATAGCCGCGGTAGCTCAGGGGTAGAGCGCATCATTGGTAATGATGAGGTCGGGAGTTCAATTCTCCCTCGCGGCACCAGTTCTCTTCTGATTTTGTTAACCTTGCATTCGCTTTTTGCGCTTAGAAAAACCGTGTGTGGGATGAACATGGCAGGGCTTGAACGCAATGGATTCGAATACACAGAGACCAGTTGAAGACTTAGCAGCCGAACGGCGTTCGGATATGCGGCGGCAGGAAGACTTTCATTGGCTATCCCGCATATCCAAGATGTCGGGGCAAGGCATCATTCTCTTTGATGAAAGCCTGAATATTGAATTTTCCAGCCCAAATACTATTGCCTTTTTTGAACTCTCAAAAGCGGGAGTTTTGGCCCATAAAACATATGCCGAATTTGTAGAATATTTAGCGCGACGTGGTGATTTCGGCGCAGGCGACCCTCAAACTTTCATTGCCCACGCTGCAGATATTTTGAACAATCAACTCTTAAAGCTCACAACCGAAACACCTGAGTTGAAACTAAGTTTGCCATCCGGACGGCAGATTTTACTCAGGCAAAAATATGAAAATGCACAGCTACTCGTCACGGCGCAGGATATTTCTGACAGTGAACGCAAACGGCACATCATCGACATTGCCCTAGAGTCCGGGGAAGCCGGGTTTTGGTATTATGACTGTGACAGCAAAACTTTAGAACTCTATGGAGATTATCTTGATCACCAATTGACAAAACGCCAAATGGAACGCGTGCGTAACGAGGGTTTACTCTCCGTTGTCCATCCCGATGATCTTGACGTCACCCGCAGCCTTTGGGAGCAAGCCCTGTTAAATGGGACCCCCCTAAAACACACTTACCGCGTTATGAAAGGTAATGGCGAGACAATGTGGCTGCGCTCTCATGTAAAACCGCAAATATCTGAGACAGGTGTAGTTCAAGGTTTTGTCTGTTTTTACAAAGACATAACGACAGAACTTCATACAAATGACGCTCTGCGCCAAGCAAAAGAAACAGCAGAAAAAGCTTTAAAAGCCAAGAATGATTTTCTCGCGCGGTTAAGCCATGAAGTCCGCACACCAATGAACGCGGTTATCGGAATATCCGATGCCCTCATCCATCATCACGCAGATGAGAAAATCAATCCAAAACTGGAACTTATTCAAACATCTGCCGAGAAAATTATCCGCATTGTTGACGAAACGCTGGATCATGCAAAGCTTGATGCCGACAGATTGGTGCTCGACCCTAAATCTTGCAACCCAGCGGACACGATTATCTCGGTGTGCAGATTATGGGAACATCAATCACTTAAAAACGGGATTAACCTCACTTACCATATTCATCCGTCAGTTCCGGCCGAGGTCACATTTGACAGTTACCGCTATGAGCAATGCTTGAACAACCTTTTGTCTAATGCTGTAAAATTTACACCAAACGGTAAAATAAAAGTCGTTCTGACAACTGTTGCAAACCCGGACCAGCCTACCCGCTTGGTCATGGCCGTTCAGGATAACGGTATTGGCATGACACTGGATCAACAAAACCAGATTTTTGATGCCTATACACAAGCTGATAAATCGATCTCGCGGCGTTTTGGCGGTACGGGCCTTGGCATGAATATTACTAAGCAGATTATCGAACTGATGGGCGGAACGATTTCCGTGCGCTCCGAAATTGGCAAAGGCACGATTTTTGCCCTCAGCCTTCCCCTTGAGAGTAAAGCGGAACCGCCCGTTGAAGAAAACACGAGTAATCTAGTTGAAATGATACTTGAAGACGCTCAGCCAGAAGAGACTGATTACTCCACATTAAAAGTCCTAGTCGCGGATGATAATACCACTAACCATATTGTTATACGCTCGCTTTTGGAAACAATTGTCGGCGAAATGCATTTTGCTCATGACGGACAGAAAGCCATCGATATTCTGAAAACAACAGAAATCGATATTGTACTGATGGACATTCACATGCCCACTTTAGACGGTATTGAAGCCACGCTCTCGATACGCGGTAGTAATAGCGCCTATGCCGATGTTCTTATCATTGCCCTCACCGCTGACCCACAATATCAACAAAAACGGCTGTGTAAAAACATCGGTATGGATGATGCCTTAGCCAAGCCTGTCAAACTGACCTCAATTCTACGGGCGATTGATAATGTTTTAGAGATAGAACAGCCCGAAACGCGTGACGAAAATATCGAAGAAAAATATCAAAAATCAGCCTAGATATTTCCGCGTGAAGAGCTAAGCTAAGCCACTAAAATCGGTGGCTATTATGAAAAACCTGTTCCTCTCTATTTCTGTTATTGCAACAAGCGTAGCGCTCGCTGCCTGTCAGCCAAAGGATGTGGCAAACGCCTCATCACAAACCGATTGGTGTTTTTATGGCGGCTCCATTTATACAGCGCTTGATGATAATCCAAAAGTTGAGGCCGTAGCTGTTAAGGACGGCAAGATTGCCTATGCGGGAGCCGCTGAAGAAAATTGGTGCCAGAGCCATACGGGTAAACATCGCCGCAAAGTCGACCTTAAAGGCGCGGCTATGTATCCGGGCCTGACAGATGCTCACGCTCACCTGCTCGGCATTGGTCTGCGCGAAATGACCTTGAATTTGGAAGGCACCGAGTCGATTAAAGCCTTGAAAACTCGTCTGGCGGAGGTCGCACAAAACACGCCTAAAGGTGAAACCATTTACGGACGCGGCTGGATTGAAACCCATTGGCCGGAAAAACGCTTTCCTAACCGTTATGATCTGGACGAGGTCACGACGGATCACCCGGTTATTCTCGAACGTGCAGACGGCCACGCAGTTGTTGTCAATTCCAAAGCTTTGACGATGGCCAATATCACCAGCACAACGCCGTCTCCTTTTGGCGGAGCAATCAATAAAAATGGTAAGGGCGAACCAAGACGCGGCAAGGCTGAACCTAGCGGCATGTTAATTGATAATGCCGCAAAATTGGTTGAAAGCCTCATTCCGACTTTAACCGAAGCGCGCAAAGAAACCGCCTATATCAAAGGCGCCGCGCTTTACGCCGCGCGCGGCTGGGCCAATATCCATTCAATGTCGGTTAGCCCCGATGATGTGCCCATGCTCAACCGCCTCGCAAATGAGGGCAAAATCAAGATACGCGTCTATAATTCCATTGATTTACTGGATGAGCGTTCCATGCCGTCCATGATATCCAAAGCCGCCGGCGATAACGACCTGATCACGACGCGGGCGATTAAGCTCTATGCAGACGGCGCGCTCGGCTCGCGCGGCGCGGCGCTGCTTGAGCCCTATGAGGATGATAAGGGCAATACGGGATTAATGATGCTCAAAGAAGTTCAAGCGGACTCCATTCTCAAGGCCGCCCTGCGTAACGGCACACAGGTCAACACCCATGCCATTGGCGACAAGGCCAACCGCCTTGTCCTGCAATGGTATATTGACGCCATGGAAGCGGTTCCGGCCTCTGAACGGGCTAATCCAGACCCGCGCTGGCGCATTGAGCATTCCCAGATTATTCATGTCGATGACATCCCGCTCTTTGCCCGGCACGGCATCATCGCGTCCATGCAGCCCTCTCATGCGATTGGCGATCTCTATTTCGCCGTTGATAGGCTCGGTATTGAGCGCCTCGCGGGCGGCTATGCATGGCGCAGCTTAATTGATAGCGGCGCGGTTATAGCGGGCGGCTCGGACGCTCCTGTCGAGGTCGGCGACCCGCGTATTGAATTCTATGCCGCCACGATCCGCAAAGGCCTGGACGGCTTTAGCAATGAGGCTTGGTATCCGGGCGAAAAAGTCACCCCGCAAGAAGCCCTCAAAATGTTCACGGCATGGCCGGCATTTGCCGCCTTTGAAGAGGATAGCCTCGGTACAATCGAAGTCGGAAAAGCCGCTGATTTTACCGTATTAGACACAGATATCATGACCGCCTCAGGAGAAGACATCCTCAAAGCCGAAGCTATGATGACAATCGTCGACGGCAAGGTTGCTTTTGAGCGCTAATCCCGGAAGTTTTTAAATTGCACGGGTTGTTCGAGGCCTAGGTCTTTGATGAATTGGATTGCGGTTTGCAAGTCGTCGCGTTTCTTGCCGGTTACGCGCAGCTCATCACCTTGGATCGCGACTTGAACTTTCATCTTCGCGCCTTTGATATCTTTAACAATTTTCTTAGCCAGCTCTTTTTCAATGCCGTTTTTGACGAGGATATTCTGACGCACGGATTGCCCGGCGGCAGGCTCGGTCTTTTGGTAATCAAGCTGCCCCGGCTCTATGCCGCGCTTATGCAGTTGCCCGCGCAGAATTTCGTGCATTTGTTTAAGCTTAAGATCATCATCAGCAAAGACTTTGATAATCCCATCGGTTGATTCAACGCTCGATTTCGAGCCCTTAAAATCATAACGCACGCTAATTTCGCGCATCACATTTTGAATAGCATTATCGACTTCGGCCATATCGGCTTCGGACACAACATCAAATGATGGCATGGCTGAGCTCCCTAGATTTTCTGGTTGGTATATCCGCGTAGCTCCTTGCGGGCGACTTGGCGTCTGTGGACGGCGTCGGGGCCGTCGGCGAAGCGTAAGGTGCGCTGGCCTTGCCACATGGCCGCGAGCGGCGTGTCTTGGGAGACGCCTGTGCCGCCATACATCTGCATGGCTTGGTCAATGACTTCGAGAGACATCCGGGGCGCTTCGACCTTAATCATGGAAATCCACGGCGCGGCGTCGCGCTTACTCATCGTATCCATGGCCCAAGCGGCTTTCAGGCACAGCAGGCGAGCCTGTTCTATCTTGATCCGCGCTTCGGCAATGATGTCGAAATTCGCGCCTAAATAGGCCAGTTGTTTACCGAAGGCTTCGCGTTCTAGCGAGCGCTTACATAAAAGTTGCAGCGCCTTCTCGGCTTGTCCGATAGAGCGCATGCAATGGTGAATACGGCCCGGCCCAAGGCGGCCTTGGCTGACTTCAAACCCTGCGCCTTCGCGAATCAGCAAGCTATCGCCCGGAATACGCACATCAGTAAAGCGAATGTGCATATGGCCGTGAGGCGCATCATCATGACCGAAGACCATCATCGGGCGCAGGATGTCAACACCCGGAAGTCCGGCCTCGACAACAAACATGGAATGTTGCTGGTGCTTGGTGCGGGCTTCGTCCGGAGTTTTCGCCATCAGTATATAGACTTTACAGCGCTCATCGCCTGCGCCGGATGACCAATATTTCTCGCCGTTAAGCACCCACTCATCGCCGTCTTTGACGGCAGAAAATTCGAGATTTGTCGCGTCTGATGAGGCCACATCAGGTTCGGTCATAAGATAAGCCGAACGAATTTCGCCTTCAAGAAGCGGCTTAAGCCATTGTTTTTTATGACCTTCCGTTCCGTAGCGTTCCAGCACTTCCATATTGCCAGTATCCGGCGCAGAGCAGTTCATGGCTTCTGATGCCAGATGCACCCAGCCGAGTTCCTCCGCGATATAGGCATATTCGACAGTGGAGAGGCCAAAGCCTTCCTCGGAATCAGTCAACCAGAAATTCCATAAGCCGCGTTTACGGGCTTCGGATTTAACTTCGGCCAAAATCTCTTTCTGGCGTGTGGACAGAGAAAACCGCCCGCCCTTAGCCGTACCAACAAGTTGGTGAAATTCATGGTCAAGCGGAGCCACAAATTCACGCGCAAAGTCTCGAATTTTTTCGGCGAGGGGCCGAACCCGTTCGCTCATACCTAAGTCCATAACTGACATAACTAATCCTTCTAAAGCGTCCCTGTTTTAATTTTATACCGCGCAAGATTTCCAAGCGCATTGACCATTTGTCCATAATCCTTAAATCGCGGATTATCACTCTGCCCTCTGTAATAGCGCGCATATATTTGCTGCAAGATAACGGCTAGGCGCCAAATACCATAGATATAATAGAATTGAAAACCGGAGACATCTGCGCCTGTGCGCTCGGCGTAGAAATCCAAGATATCCTGCCGGCTCATCATGCCTTCGGCCATAGAGGGTTGGCGCACCAGCATTTTCATAAAATCGGGATCGCCAGCCTCAATCCAGTAAGCCAGCGTATTGCCGAGATCCATCATCGGATCGCCAAGCGCCGATATTTCCCAATCGAGAATAGCCTCAATTTGCGTAGGATCATCTTGGCGCAAGATACAATTATCAATGCGGTAATCGCCGTGAATGATCGCCGCGCCGCGCTCACGCTCCGGCATATTATCGACAAGCCATTGCTGCACATCCTCAAATTTTTCGACATCTTCCGTCCAGGCTTTACCCCAGCGGCGGTTCCAGCCCAATATCTGGCGGCTGACATAGCCTTCGGGCTTGCCGAAATCACCGAGCCCAACAGCTTTATAATCGACTTTATGCATATCCACGAGGGTCTGGAAGAAGTTCTCGCAAAGCTGCCCTGTCTCTTTCCGGCCCCAGCCCCAATCCTTCGGAATATGGCTATGGATGAGGTGGCCTTCATTCCGGTCCATGACATAAAATTCTGCGCCGATGATGGAAACGTCATCCGTATAATAAAGCGTGTTCGGGACAGGGATATGACCTTTCAGGCCAGTCATCACGCGATATTCCCGGTGCATATCGTGGCCGGATTTTGGCTTATCGCCGCTTGGCGGACGACGTAGCACCATGCGCCGCTTAGGATAATCAATCGCGTAGGTAATATTGGACGCGCCAGACGGATATTGCGAGACTTTAGGCGCGCCTTTTAAGCCGGGCAGAAGTTCTTTCAATATCGAATCTACGGCCCCGATATTGAGTTCTTCACCTTTGCGAACATCGACTGTAGGATTCTCGGAGCCCATTAGATGATAGCGCCGCCGTCCACGACCATACCCTGCCCTGTGAAATAGCTGGCCTCATCCGACACCATGAAAAGAACCGCTGCGACCATTTCTTCAGGTTGCGCCATGCGGGGAATGGCGAGGTTGTTTTTCAAATAATCATCTATGCCCGGCATGTCTTTCAGGCCCGCCGCGAGTTTTGTGTCTGTAAAGCCCGGCAGCAGCGCATTCACGCGCACGCCCTTACGGGAATATTCCTTGGCGAGGCCCTTGGTCATATTAATCAAAGCCGCCTTTGTCATGCCGTAAACAACGCGCATCAGGCCCGGCTGGATACCGTCGATGGAGGCGACATTGACGATGCTCCCGCCGCCGCTTTTTAGCATCAGCGGGATAGACTTACTGCTCAGATAAAACGGGCCTTTTAGATTAACGTCAAAGGTCTTGTCATAAGCGCCTTCAGGGGTTTTATGCGCCGGGCCGAAATAAGGATTTGTCGCCCCGTTATTGATCAGAATATCCAGACGGCCATAGTCTTTTTCAATCTGCGCCAGCACTGCGTCATGATGGGAAAGATCGCCGAGATGGAGTTCAGCCGCGCTGGCCGTGCAGCCCTTGGCGCGGATATCATCAGCGACTTTTTCGCAAGCCGCGAGTTTACGGCTGGTGCAAATCACGCTCGCCCCGTGTTCGGCAAGGCCGTGCGCAATCGCTTCGCCTATGCCTCGGCTCGCCCCGGCGACAAGCGCCACTTTTCCTGTTAAATCAAACCGTGCCATTCATCTCTCCTATAGGGGTAACTGGTCGTTCCCAATTTTTTGTTTCAGCCGGTTCATGCCGGTAATATAGGCCTGATAATCCGCGGCCTTATGTTTAAAATACTCGCCAACCACAGGATGGGAGAGAACCATAAACTGATCTTCGCTGATGGCGCTTCGCAGAGCCTCTGCCACATCGGAGGGCTCTAAAAGCCCGTCCTGACTCTTCTCGGCAAATTCAAATCCTTTGGTCATATTGGTGCGGACATATTGCGGGCAGATACAATGGGCTTTTATGCCCTCGTCCCAATGGCGAATAGCAATCGCTTCGGCGAGGCCGACAGCCGCATGTTTGGTCGCAGAATAAGACGCGCTTCCCACCTGGTTGAGAAGCCCGGCGGCTGACGCCGTAATCACAATACGGCCTGAACCGCGTGTCTGCATTCCGGGCAAAACGGCGCGCGCACCATAGACGGCTCCCATGACGTTAACGGCCCAGCTTGCCTCCCAAGCCTCATTGCTCGCGCCCGCCGCATGGTCAGGATCGCCAAAGCCGACACCGGCATTGGCGACAAATATGTCCATCGGGCCATTTGCGGCTTCTGCCATATCTACAAAATCTATAACCGCATCTTCATTGGAAACATCACAGGCAAAGGCAATCGCGCCGATCTCGGCAGCCGTTTTATCCGGAGCTTTCAGGTCGCTAATGGCAACTTTACCGCCGCCCGTAATGAACATTTCGGCAATGGCACGTCCGATACCGCTTGTCGCGCCGGTGACGGCTATACTCTGGTCTTGAAACATAGCGCGCAACATAACAGGGCTTGCTTGGCTCGCAAGGTCTATATGCAATTTGTTGCATATTTCCAGAATTGTGGTCTTATGTCATAGAGGGAAAAAGAGAGCCGGTATGCCAGACACTGAAATCATTGATATAGAGCATGTCGCGCCGCTTGAGGCCGATACGATACCCGATGTCAATCAGAGCCATTTTTGTTTCTCCTGCGAGCAGGCAATTGTTGGGCTTTATTGCGCGGGTTGCGGGCAGAAAAATGATGATTTTCGGAGGTCTATATTTAGCCTGATCAAGGAGTTTTTGGCCTCCATAACTGCCATTGAAGGCCGTATCTGGCGCACATGGGGCACGTTATTATTCAAACCCGGCAAAGTCGCGCGTGAGTACGCAGATGGAAAGCGCACGAAATGGTCTTCACCTGTACGCGTCTATTTAGCCATGAGCATTATCCTCTTTGGGTATATCACCCTCTCCCAAACTCAAATCCTCAGCGCCGACGTTAATGTCAAGGTCAGAGACGGCGTGACGAAAGATGTATCCGAAATCATGCCTCCTGATCTGATTCTGTCCGGGTCACTAAATATGTTCGAAACGCAGAAACAAATCGATAAACGTAATGTAGACCGTGATTTCTCCCTGATTAACATCCTCATTGAACATGGCGGTAAATATAGTCTTGACCTAACTGAAGGCGGACTGACCTTTGAGGACAAAATCAATTCAGGCCAGAGCAAAAGTATCACGGGTACTGATATTGAAAATCCTGAAAAGACCGAGGGCAGCATTAGCGACGCGGATGCGCAGACCAATGTTCTAAAGGGGCTACTGGATGGATGGAATTCCGTTAAGAGCGACAAAGCGGAGCCAAAAACACAAGAGACGGAATCACAAGAAACGGAACCGGGCGGAGGTTATCTTATAATAGGTGGACAAAATGTTGACCCCGGTAGAGGCCAACAAGCTTTGAGTAATTTCATCCGAAATCCGACACGTTTTAATGAAGTTTTCTCACGGTATTTGCCGCGCGTGATGTTCATCGTTATGCCATTTACGATGTTTCTGGGAATTATCTTTATTCGCGGGCGCGGGAATGCCCTCCTCTATGACCATCTTGTTCATTCTGCCTATATCCATGCCGTAGCGTTTTTCCTGCTATTTCTGGGGTTGGTATTGGGGCGTATCCCTTGGATGCCTGATGGCTGGTTGATGCTCATTATCTTTCTCTATCTGGCGCTCTATCTACCCGTAAGCCTTAAAACCATGTTCAAGCGCGGCGCCATAAAGACGGTTTGGACGGCTTATAGTATCGGCTTCATATATCTTATCACGATGTTGATGATCCTTCTGGCTCTCGTCGTTTTTGGCATGAGGAATATGATTGGCCCTGTTTAAGGCTTAAGCGGCGGCTTGGGCAATATCTTCCAAGCCCCATATTATCGTCTTATCACAAGCCAATTTGTTGCATATTCCCAGAATTATGGTCTTATGCCATAGAGGGATCAGGAGGACATATGGGCGACGAAGAAACATTTGACTTGGAACATATAGCGCCGCTTGACGCGGACACTATTCCAAACGCCAACCAGAGCCATAGCTGTTTTTCTTGTGGGGAAAACATGAACGGTGTTTTTTGTTATGCCTGCGGCAATAAGAATGATAATTACCGCCGCTCTATCTGGGCTTTGGGGGCGGAGTTATTTTCATCCTTAACAGCGTTTGAGGGCCGAATTTGGCGAAGTTTTCGAAGCCTTATTTTCAAGCCCGGTCAAATGGCGCGTGAATTTTCTGATGGAGCCCGCCAAAAATGGACCTCTCCTATTCGCCTCTATCTCGCGACGTCTCTCCTGCTGTTTGGCTATGTTGCCTTGTCTTCAACACAGTTAGTTGCCTTCGGCACAAAGACTGATTCCAATTCCGCCTTCCAAACCGGAGCGGAAGGCAAACAGTTCACACCTGAGATATTTTTCCTGAAACGGAAAAGTACAATTAGCGAAACGGTGTCAGATGAAGCCATCTCGGCCTTTGAGAATGATATGGGAAATATCATAAACAAGGATTCCGAAAAAACGATTGAACAGTTAAATTCGGACTTGTCGCAAACACGCGCCACTATTGATGATATGAACAAAAGGATTGAAAATCCTAAAAATGCCTATGCCAAAGCCGGACTTATTATCGGGCGCGATGCCGTACAAGATCGCATAAATGTCATTACGGCTGAAATTCAGTCCCGGGAAGAGAGCGCTGGCCAAGCCGGCGAAGCGTTCCAAGACCCCGAAAAAGATACAGATGAAGGCGATACTAATGGCGCGGATGATCAATCCCCAAATGAAGATATCGCGGAGGAAAAAGATGGAGGCAGCAATATCAACATAACGAACATGAAAGGGGAAAAGCTCACCATAGATTCTGAAGGCATGCGAAAATCCATATCTATTGCCCTGCGTCAACCCGAACGCATCAACGCTCCGGTCAACAAATATCTCCCGCGGATTATGTTTCTTATGATGCCTTTTTCTATGCTGATGGGCGCTATTTTCATTCGAGGTCGCGAGAAAGCCATGCTGTTTGACCATCTGGTTCACGCCGCCTATATTCACGCCTTTTCTTTTCTCCTGCTCTTTGCCTTTATCCTCCTGACGCAGTTTACGCCGATTAAGGGGCTGCTCTGGATTTATTCTGCAATTCTTTTGATCTACCTGCCTCTATCCGCAAAACGCATGTTTGGCCGAGGATGGTTTAAAACCTTTCTGACCAGCTATGGCGTCGGCGCGATATACACCTTTAATATGATGATTATTTTAACTTTTTTGATGGGGATAGGCCTGTTCGATATTGCATCAGATGTGGCCGTGCGCACTCCCAGCTAGCTAAGGTTTCATCGGCGGCTTGGGCGCGCGGTCGCCAAACCACCATAATGTTGCGGCTGTTGCCGCAAAGACGGCCGCCTCGACGATGGCGCTTTCCTGCGTCACAGCAAATATCCATGCCGTGATGAGCCATAATAGAATTGTCAGCACGGGCCGCACCAGACGTAAAACATTGATGACCCATTTGCTGGCCTTACCGATTGCCGCATCAGCTTTAATGGAGGCTTCCAGCCCTTTCCAAGACCCTTGTTGCGCCGTCAGCGCAATTTCCATCTCGGTCTCTTGCGCGTTGGCCGCCATTTGTAATTCGTGAAGCTTATATTCATGGCTCCAGCGTTGCACCTCATGTTTGAAGGTCTGTTTGCGTTCAAAAAATCCCGCAACGCGCCCGAGCGCCGTCCCGACAATGCCAAAGACGCCGCCCGCAGCCGCGTCCAATCCTAATCCAAGTATATTAGCCATAATGCTTTTGCTTTCTGTCCGCCAAACCAATGGCGCGGACGCCCGAGATCAATGTGAAGAAAGGTCTGGTAATAACCAAACCCGGTGAAGCCTGCCTGCCGGCAGGCGGAGAGAAGCGCGCGGCGATTATGACCACGCGTTGAAATATCTGCGGCCAACCGCAAATGTTGAGAGAGAGGCGCCCCGCCAATGCGGGCATTGTGCAAGGCGCAACGGTGCCCCGAGAGGATGGCGAAGGGCCGCCCTGCCGCGCTCCGGGCCGCTTGCAGACGGTCCATAAATTCCGGCCACTCATAACCCTCCCCGCAATTGGCGGCATGTAAGCTCGGCGGGGCTAAAATTCGGCCAACGATCAGGCCATGAGGCTTTTGTTGGGGATGGGAGCGTAGTTATCGACATGCCTCATAATAGAACAAGAATTAAAAGCGAGGACAGATCACAAAAAACCCGCCATGAAGGCGGGTTTTGATGCGTTTAAAAACGCGGATTAGATGGGTTGGGCCAATCGCCTAGCCGCCAAAGAGGCTTAGTTTTTTAGCCTTCTTCGCCGCAAGGTAATAGAAAGTCACGCGGTGTTTGAAACGCTCGCCTTTCATATCCTGACAGATTTTACGAACCAAGTCCTCTTGGCCTGATTTCAGGCCGAGTTTCTTGGTCACGAAACCTTTAGCAACCGTATTGATCTCGTGTTCTTGTGAACAGGCGACCAGTGAGCTGTCACGGCTGCGAAGCGCAATCCCGCAATATTTGACAATGGATTTGACAACATCGCGTTTGGCGCGAGAGTCATATTTTTTCACATTGGTGTAATATTTCTCAAAGGCTGCATCGGCGTCGCTCATTTTAGGTTTAGCCGTGCGCGCAGAACCGGCTTTGGGTCCAGGCTTCTTACGCACAGTACCGGCGGCAGTTAGCTTACCACGCTTACTGCCCGGCTTTGGTCCCGGCTTTTTCTTGCCGGTCTTTGGAGCGGCCTTCATAGCGCGAGGTTTTGACCCTTTGGACAGGCCTTTGGCTTGCTTGACCCATTCGTCGCGCTTAATGCGTCCGGGAATGGAGTCGATTACGCCTTCAACCATTTTTACATCGCCGGCTTTCCAAGCGGCAATTTGGCGGAAATAGTAAATGCCTTTGCTATTAAGGTCTTTCTCGAACTTCGGCCCGATACCTTTGATCAGTTTCAGATCATCCGGTGTGCCGTCGGTTGGGCCGGATGTATAAAGAACCTTAGGCTTCTTAACGGCTTTCGCTTTTGGCTTACGCTTAGCTTTGGGCTTAGGCGCAATTTTTTTCTTTGGCGCCGCTTTTTTAGCTGCGCGCTTCTTCTTGGCTTTGGGCTTAGGCGCATCGGAGAGACGGCCTTCAAGATATTTCACGCGGGCCGCGAGATAGCGGTTGCGCCATTCAAGGGCGTAAGTCTCGTCGTCGTCGCCTGAGGCCGCAGCCGCAGCTCCACCTGCAACAACAGCGCCTGCAGCCGCAGCGGCAAGCTTGCCTTTAAGGTCGGAAACTTCGCCGTCGCGTGTCGAGACGCGGCCTTCGAGTTCCTGAACGCGGCCGCGCAGGCCATCAGCTTCGGCGCGCAGAGCGCCCTCGCCTTCAACCGAGAGGTCGCCAACTTGTTTCTTGCCGCGGAATAAAAGCCAACCGAGCAATAGGCCCAAAAGGCCAAATAGGAACGGGATAAGCCATCCAAAACAGGCTATATAATTAAAAACATTACTCATTTTCTAGTCTCCTTACTCGGACTTATTATTCAGATTGGGTCACGACGAATTCAATGCGTCGATTTTGGGCTTTGCCCTCAGGTGTCGAATTATCGCCTACAGGATTGGTTTCGCCAAAACCTGTCGCGGCCATACGGTCAACGGCAATGCCGTTTTCCGACAGATAGGCCAGCACCGTATTGGCGCGGTCTTCTGATAAGTGTTGATTGTAATCATCCCCGCCGTCGGAATCAGTGTGGCCTTCAACACCTATGCGGAATGACGCACATTGCTTAGCCGCCGAAGCGATGGAATTGAGAAGATCAAAACTTGGCGCGCCACGAATTTCAGCGCGGTTATAAGCAAAGTTGATTTTCTTTCCGGTTTTCAGATCATCCAGAAGTGTTTGGCAGATACCTTCAGAAGTGAGTTCACCTACATTTACAGCCTCCATATTCGGAACGGTGATATTAGCGGCTCCATTATAACCGGAGAGCAATCCACCGACCATGGCGTTAATGCGGTCACGAATGTCAGCCGTAGCGGCTTGGCCGCTAATGAAGGACGTTGTGTTTTCCATGGTGAAGCGGCCCGTATCAAGAAGCTTTAGCTCGTCGAAATTGGCGTCAATCACATTTTCCCAATCCGCATTGGGCTGACCAAGCGCGAGCCGCACTTTGCGGTCAGTGACTTTGCCAGGGAACGTAGCATTAGCTTTTGCCAATATGCGCTTGCGTTCTGCCTCACTGCGGACATAGCCATTAATAACAACATTTCCGTCGGCATCTTTGATAGCGTCAAATGTGTAAGGCGATTGCGTTGGAAGGGCAGGCGCTTTCTTGACGGTCATATTATTGACGACTTTGTGCCATGTTTTCTTTCCGGCACAGCTTGAACATTTAGTGTTCTCGGCAACAGCGCCGATTTCGCCGCGTGTTTTATCACTGACAGCGACGCCCGCGAGTGTGGCGACATTACCATTCATATCAACTTGTGTGGATGTGTATCCCGCATTTTTCAATGCGTTTTGGATATCGGTTCCCATTGCTTCCGAACGGTTAGGCGCGGTAAACAAGGCCCACAACAGCGACGCGATGGCGAGGATTAACATCCCCCAAAACCATTTCGCTCCCATATTCTTCCTCCCTAGAAATTGAGTAAGTCCGCAGACTCTTAACGCTCATTAACGGATTGCCTGCATGCATGCAATGAAACAAATAGATTTATTTTAAAAGAGTTACTCGCCTGAAAAGCGAAAGAGACTTAATTAAATAGAGACACGCTTAACTGCATCCGCATATTCAGCCGAGAATTGATCAACAATTTGCTGAATGCTTGGGGCTTCGTGGACACTGCCAACGCCCTGCCCCGCGCCCCAAATATCTTTCCAGGCTTTGGCGTCTGTATTGCCGCCCGAACCGAAATTCATCGAATCCTTCCCAGCTGTCGGAAGATTGTTCGGATCAAGTCCAGCTTTTTCGATAGACCCTTTAAGATAATTACCATGCACGCCCGTAAAAAGACTGGAATAGATAATGTCTTCGCCGGATGATTCGACAATTTCATCTTTATAACCTTGCGAAGCATTGGCTTCTTTGGAGGCAATGAAACGCGTCCCGATATAAGCGAGGTCCGCTCCGATGGCTAATGCGGCAGCAACCGACCCGCCTGTCGCGATTGACCCTGACAATAAAAGCGGGCCGTCATGGAATTGACGAATTTCAGGAACCAGCGCAAAAGGGGACAATCGCCCCGCATGGCCGCCCGCGCCCGAACACACTGCAATTAATCCATCCGCGCCCATCGACAGGGCTTTCTTGGAATGGCGGATATTGACAACGTCATGCAAGATAGTGCCGCCATAGCTATGACAAGCATCGTAAACTTTCTGGTTGGCCTGCAAACTTGTGATGATAATCGGCACTTCGTGCTTAGTGCATATTTCCGTATCATGTTCGAGCCGGTTATTAGACGAATGGCAAATTTGGTTGACCGCAAATGGCGCGACTTTCTTGTCAGGATTATCTTTCTGATATTGCTCAAGCTCCAGCTTGATACGGACAATCCATTTTTCGAGTTCTTCGGCAGGGCGGGCATTAAGCGCCGGGAAAGAGCCGACAATCCCGGCCTTACATTGGGCGATGACCAATTCAGGGCCGGAGACAATAAACATCGGCGCGCCTATGATAGGCAACTCCAAGTTCTGGAGAATTTCTGGTAAAGCCATGAATGCCTCTTAGTTTTGCAGCAAGTCGAGCGCGGCGGCGCTCATCGCTGTAACGCCTGTTTCGATGGTCGGTTTCGGGTCAGGCGCAAAGAAAGGAGAGTGTAGCGAGGGCAATGTCGCGCCGTCCTTTTTGGCTTTGGCGATGACTTTGGGGTTAACCGCGCCGAGCCAGAAAATCAGGCTGGGAACTTTAGGGTCAACCCGCCCCAATGCGCCAAAATCCTCGCCCCCCATAACCGGGTCCATTATCGCGAGATTATCTTCGCCAATGGCGGCGCCGATTGATACCGTCATCCGCTCTGCCAATTCTGGATTGTTATACGTTGCGGGCGTAAATTCTTTATCGCGCACAGTGACAATAGGTAATTTATCATCCGGCAAGCCATAAGCCCGGCCAAGTCCCTCTGCGATGCGCTTGATGGAATTGATCGTGTTCATGCGCACATCATCTTTATAAGAGCGCAGCGTAAGCTGTAATTTGACTTCATCGGAAATAATATTGTGTTTGGAACCGCCGTGGATTGACCCCACTGTCAGCACGGCCGAGTCCAGCGGCGATGTTTCGCGCGAAACAATGGTTTGCATAGCCGTGACAAGCTGCGCCGCGAGCACAATCGGGTCTTTTGTTGTCTGCGGATAAGCGCCGTGTCCGCCGATGCCGCGCACTGTAATATCAACGGAGTCGACATTGGCCAAGGCGTAACCCGGAACGATCCCCACCTTGCCCGTCGCCAGTGATGAATTATCATGCAAGGCAATATTATAATCGGGACGCGGAAAGCGTTTAAAGAGGCCATCTTCGAGCATAGCCGTCGCCCCGAGACCCAATTCTTCGGCGGGCTGCAACATCAAGACCAATGTGCCTGTCCAATTGGCTTTCTCTGCGACAAGCTTTTCAGCCGTGCCAATAAGCACAGTCATATGAATATCGTGTCCGCAGGCGTGCATGGCAGGTTTTTCGATACCGTCGCGGTTTTTAGCGACCGCCTTACTGGCGTAAGAAAGGCCTGTTTGCTCTATGACCGGCAGGCCGTCCATATCGGCGCGGATCAATACGGTCGGGCCGGCGCCGTTCTTCATGACCGCGACAACGCCCGTGCCGCCGACATGTTCGGTGACATCAAAACCAAGCGCTTCGAGTTTACCCGCCATCAATTTTGCCGTCTCGACCTCCATCAGTGAAAGCTCTGGGTTGGCGTGCAAATATTTATATAATTTAAGCAAATCCTCGGCATGCGAAGATGTTGGCAAAAGCGCGGCGGTCAGGGCTGCCGCTGTGAGTAAGAACCGTTTTTTCATTATTCGTCTCCCCGGAAATTCGTCTCCGCTTCGGAGGCTATCCAAAGCATGGTGGCAAAGGCCGCTGTATTTTGCGCCATATCATCGGCGTTTATTTTATCGAATGTGTCATCCGGCGTGTGGTGCAGGTCGAAATAATCCGTGCCTTCCTGTTGGAACCGCATGGCCGGGACGCCGCCGCGAAATAGCGGGATAATATCAGGCCCGCCCGATGTTTCTTTATCGACATAAGGCAGACCCAAAGCCTTCGCCATAGTCTCTATGACCTCTTTGCCGGAGCGCGCACCGCCGCCATGGACTTCATAAACTGGCCCGGCCCCGAAATCGGATTCCGTGGCGAGAACATGTTTATCCAAATCCGTATCCTTATGCGCTTTGGCATAGGCAAAGCCGCCTAACAACCCGACTTCCTCAGAGCCAAAAGCAACAACGCGGATGGTGCGTTTGGGTTTCAGGCCGCTCTCGATTAAAACTTGCGCTGCGCCAGCCGATATACCGATCCCTGCCCCGTCATCTATCGCGCCCGTGCCGAGATCCCAGCTATCTAAATGCCCGCCGACGAGGACAATTTCGTCAGGTTTTTCAGAGCCAATAATTTCGCCGATAACATTACCCGAGGGCCTGTCGCCCACCCATTTAGGGGTTAGCGTCATTTTGAGCCTTACGGTTTGGCCCCGCTTTAATGTCCGCTCTAACTGATCAGCATCCGGCCCTGACAAAGCCGCGATCGGGATTTTCTTAATATCATCAGCATAGCGCATCATGCCTGTATGCGGAAAACGGTGACTGTCTGTTCCGACCGAGCGAATAACCACGGCTATAGCGCCGCGCTTGCCAGCCTCAGTGGCTCCGGATTGACGCTTTTTATTAGCAGGGCCATAGCCCGCCCCATCAGGGGCTTTCTTCATATGGCCCGAGATAAAGACAATCTTGCCGTCAAGACCGCCTTCGGGCGCGGCTTCCAAATCTTCAAATGTCGGGAAATAAACAATCTCGGCTTCGACGCCTGCCGCCGGGGTGGCGACCGAACCGCCGAGCGATGTAATGAAAAGTTTTTGCGGGTTAGGCGATGTTATATAGGCGGTCTCGATGCCGCGCACCCATCCGGGGATTGTGAAATCCTCAACCCGTACATTTTGCAGGCCGATCTCTTTGAATTTGGCCACGGCCCATTCGCGGGCTTTGGCTTCTTCTGGCGTGCCGGCCAAACGTGCGCCGATCTCTGTCGTTAGCGATTCGGTGATGTCGTAGCCATACGTGCCGGACATGGCGGCTTTGATAAGCTTATCGACTTCGGGGCTGCGGTTATAGTCGGGCGCAGCGGCAGAGGTATCAACAGCCGGAGCCGTCTTCTGAGCTGTCTCGGCTGTGCAAGCGATAAGCGACGTTGTCGCAAGGAGGGAAATGAGGAGGGTGCGCATCGTTTAGACCTTTTATTTTATGTTACGATATGATTGAACACGCAGACACGGTTTTCAACCGAAAAGAAAATTTGGGAGTGGTCATGACACGTTTTGGGTTGTTGGGCTTAAGTGCATCATTATTATTTGCGGTAGGCTGCGAGCCAGCCGCCGCGCCGGATACGGGCGCTAAGCCGCCTGTCACCTCTGCGGCTGACCTAGGGCGGCGTATTGAACGCCTTGCCTCGGACGAGTTTGAAGGCCGCGCGCCGGGCACGCCGGGCGGCCGCGCCGCCTCGCAATATATCGCGGACGAGATGAAAACCGCCGGCCTTGTGCCCATGGGCAAGAACGGCACTTATTTTCAGCCCGTTGCGCTAACAGAAACCGAAGTCCTGCCAACGTCGTCGCTGACGATTTCCAAGGGCGAGACGACAGTGCTAAAAGCCGACCAAAAGACCAATGCTATCTATTGGACAAAACGCCTCGTCGAAAGCCAGAGCGTTGTGGAGAGTGATATTGTCTTTGTCGGCTACGGCGTCATCGCGCCGGAATATGGCTGGAATGATTATGCAGGGCTGGACGTCAAAGGTAAAACCGTCGTCATGCTGGTCAATGATCCGGGCTTTGCCACCAAAGATGAAAATCTCTTCAAGGGCAATGCCATGACGTATTATGGCCGCTGGACGTATAAATATGAAGAAGCCGGCCGTCAGGGCGCGGCGGCGGCGATTATCGTCCACGAAACTGAACCTGCCAGCTATGGCTGGGATGTAGTGTCAGGCTCTTGGACAGGCGCGCAATATGACCTCGTCCGCCCCGATGGCGGCGCGTCGCGCACAATCGTTGAAGGCTGGGTACATAAAGACACAGCCGAAAGCCTGTTTAAAGCCGCTGATATGGATTATAGCGAGATGAAGGCCAAAGCCGTCACTAAAGGCTTTGCGCCAGTGGCGATGGGCGAGCTAAAGCTCAATGCCGCGCTCAACCAAAATGTCAAAACCGTTGAAAGCCGCAATGTAGCGGGCGGCGTGAAAGGCACGACACGTCCCGATGAATATGTGCTCTATATGGCGCATTGGGATCATCTGGGCAAAAATGAAAATGCCGACGGCGAAGATAAAATTTGGAACGGCGCTGTTGATAACGCAACAGGCACAGCCGCGATCATCGAAATCGGCGAAGCATTTGTACAACAAGGCGCGCCGGAACGCTCTGCGATTTTTGTTGCTGTAACGGCAGAAGAAAGCGGACTTTTAGGCTCAGCATACTACGCCGAAGACCCGCTGGTTCCGCTTAAAAACACCGTCGCGGGTATCAATATTGACGCCATCCTGCCGCTGGGTAAAACCAAGGATATGAAAGTCATCGGCTTTGGCGCATCCCAGCTTGAAGACCGCCTGAAAGATGTTCTCGACCCGCGCGGCATGTATATTGTGCCCGATGACAAGCCCGAAGCCGGGTATTATTACCGCTCAGATCATATCAGTCTCGCCAAAAAGGGCGTACCGATGCTCTATTCAGACCCCGGCAATGACCATGTCGTTAACGGCCTGACTTACGGCGAGGATTTCGCCAAAGATTATACCAAAGAGCGTTACCACAAACCCGGCGATGAATATGACAATAGCTGGGACTTATCCGGTATTGAGCAAAGCACGGAAATCCTGTTCGAGCTGGGCTACGGCATCGCCAATTCCGAAGATTGGCCAAATTGGTATGACGGCACAGAATTCCGCGCCCTACGCGACGAGATGCTCAAATAACAATGCAAACAGTCATCTGCATGAAATGGGGAACGCGTTACGGCTCCGATTTCGTCAACAGGCTCTATCGTTCAATCCAAAGGCAAACCCGCCGCAAGACGCGGCTGGTCTGTTTCACCGATGACGGAGACGGCATAAATCCGAATGTGCAGATTGAGCCTATTCCCGAGATCAATCTCCCTGATGATCTCGCCCTCACCCCATGGCGCAAGCTTACCATGTGGAAAGCGCCATTGGCCGACCTGAAAGGTGATGTGTTGTTTCTTGATCTCGATTTGGTTATTACCGGCAATCTCGATGACTTCTTTGACTTTGAGCCCGGACGGTTCTGCGTGATCGATAACTGGACACAACCGGGCCAAGGCATCGGCAATACGTCCTGTTTTCGGTTCCCCGTCGGTAAATACGCCCATATTTATGATGATATACAGGCCAATCCCGACCCGATACTCGCCAAATACACTATCGAACAAGTCTATATTACCAAAGAACTCGATGATGTTGTATTCTGGCCCGCCATTTGGTGTGTCAGCTTCAAGCATTCTCTCCTGCCAAAATGGCCTCTGAATTTCTTTAAAACACCGAACCTGCCCCGCAATACACGTATTGTTGCTTTCACGGGTAAGCCTGACCAAGACGAAGCCGTTATCGGCAAATGGCCCGCGCCGTGGTATAAGAAACACTATAAATACGTCAAAGCCACCCCTTGGATTGCCGAGCATTGGCAGTAGTAACTGCCCATAACCCTTCATGCAAATCAACATCAAATTCCTCGCCAAGACGCCGCCTGACCAAGACCCCGCGCTTTGGCTGTCCCTTTTCCCCAACCGAATACCCGTCAGACATGGCTGCCGTTTTCACTTTGATCTCGACTACCGGGGTTATGACTGGCTTGTCGTATATGAGGGCCTTCCGCCCAAAACAGGCGAAAGCCGCATCAATCGCCGCGAAAAACTGGCCTGCGCGCGGGAGAATACGCTGCTGATTACGACAGAACCCTCCTCAATTCGTATAGACGGGCCGCATTTTTTGCGCCAATTCGGCCATGTGCTGACAGCCAAAGACCCAAAGCTTGTGCGCCATCCCAATCAAATCTTCCAAACCCCGCCTCTGCGCTGGTTTTATGGCCGCCCTTTGGCCGAAGGTGATGACCATTATATCGACCTTGATACATTTCATATGACGCCGCCGGAGAGAAAAATATCTGATTTATCAACAGTTTGCAGCAATAAACGTATGTCGCATACTATCCATAGCCAGCGTTATGAATGTGTCATGGAACTGTGGAAACGCCTAGGCAATGATATGCGTGTTTTCGGGCGCGGCATTAATCCGATTTCCAACAAAGCTCAGGCCATGGACGATTTTAAATATCATATCGCGGTCGAAAACCACATCGAAGACCATCACTGGACGGAAAAGATCGCCGATTGCTTCCTCGCTTATTGCCTGCCGTTCTATTACGGCCCCTCCAATATCGGGGCCTATTTCCCGCATGAAGCGGTTATTCCCATTGATATTTTTGATATTGATAGCGCCGAAGAGACCATTCGGGCCTCGCTGGCTATGAATCTGTATGAACAGCGCCTCCCCGCCATCATTCGCGCCCGCGAAATGGTGCTAAATGACTATAACCTGATGAATGTTATCGCCCGCCTTGTTAGCCAGCGCCATGAGCCCAAAAAAGCCCCGCTCAACAGCTATATTGACGGACGGCACATCTTCCGCCGCAACCATCCCCTTAAAGCCTCTTTAGACGGGATTCACCGTATTCGCTTTAAAAACGGGGTGAAGTCGTGAAAGCTTTTCCCCGTTAACGTGAATTTAGTAGGAATTTGCCACATAATTCTCTTACCTTAGCCGTAATTATAAACAGCACGTTTGAGAATGTTGGGACAAGTTATGCGCGGAATTACAAAAGCTATCAAATATAGCATCATAGCAACGACAGCGGCCATCGGCACGCTAATCATTGGCACGCAGGCTTTGGCCGCCGAAACCGGCCCGGCAGGCAGCGCCGGTGATCAGGTCAAGCATTTCCGCCAACTTGGCCCCGAAAGCCTGCCAACACCGAATATTTTCCGCAATGCCGCCGGCGCGCCCGGCCCGGCCTATTGGCAGCAACAAGCCAATGTCGATATCAACGCCGCGCTCGACGAAGACAAAAAACGTATCGTCGCGACGATGAAGCTCGATTATGTCAATAATTCCCCGGATGAGTTAAACTATATCTGGCTGGCGCTGGACCAAAACCGCTTTAAAGACGGCTCTCTCGCCCGCGAAAGCACTATCGCCTCTGCCGCAGGCTCAAGCCGCGGCGACGGCTCGGGCAGTGAAGACCGCATCAGCTTCGGCGCTATGCGCTATAGTCAGGCCATGGAAGACCGCGAATACGGTTTTGAATTCACATCGGTCACAGGCGCGAACGGCGAAGATTTATCCTATACCGTCAACGATACGATGATGCGCATTGATATCCCCGAAGGCCTCGCGCCCGAAGCACGTTTCACGGTCAATATCGACTGGGAACATAATATTATCGACGAGGAAGCGGTTGGCGGACGCGGCGGCTATGAATGTTTCACCGCCGAAGAGGAAGACGGCAATTGCACGTTCTCCCTCGCGCAGTGGTTTCCGCGTATGGCCGCCTATACCGATTATACAGGCTGGCAGAATAAACAGTTTTTAGGCCGCGGCGAGTTCACCCTCGAATTTGGTGACTATAACGTCAACATCACTGTGCCGTCCGACCATATCGTAGCCGCCTCCGGCGTGCTGCAAAATCCGCGTCAGGTAATGACCGCCAAACAGCGCAAACGCATGGACAGCGCCAATACCGAAAAACCCATCTTTATCGTCACGCCAGAAGAAGCTGAGAAAAACGAGAAATCCGCTGCCAAAGGCACGAAAACCTGGCGTTTCAAAGCCGATAATGTCCGTGATTTCGCATGGTCAAGCTCGCGTAAATATATCTGGGACGCGATGTTGCATGAGCAAGATGACGAGACCAATCCCGTCGTCACAGCGATGAGCTTCTACCCCAAGGAAGCCGAGCCGATCTGGTCAAAATACTCTACTCAGGCCGTGGTTCACACCATGGAAGTCTATAGTAAATTCTCATTCGCCTATCCCTACCCGACAGCGCAATCCGTCAATGCTTGGGAGCGCGGCGGCATGGAATATCCGATGATTACCTTTAACGGCTATCGCCCCAGTTTGGACGAAAAATCCGAAGAAATGGTCTATTCCCGCAATATTAAATACGGGCTGATTGGCGTGATCATCCACGAAATCGGCCATATTTATTTCCCGATGACGGTCAATTCAGACGAGCGCCGCTGGACGTGGATGGATGAAGGTCTAAACACCTTCTTGGAATATATGGCGGAATATGAGTGGGAGGAAGATTTTCCGATCAGCCGCTGGGGCGAGAATAATCCGCTGGACGATATTTCGCGCTATATGGCAAGCTCCAATCAAGTGCCGATCATGACGCAATCCGACAGCGTATTACAATTCGGCCCCAATGCCTATTCCAAGCCCGCAGCCTCGCTGATCGTGCTGCGCGAAACCGTTATGGGCCGCGAGTTGTTTGACTTTGCCTTTAAAGAATATGCCAATCGCTGGAAGTTTAAACGTCCAACGCCGGCTGATTTCTTCCGCACCATGGAAGATGCTTCTGCCGTTGATCTTGATTGGTTCTGGCGCGGTTGGTATTTCGGCACGGATCACGTCGATATGAGCATCACCTCGATGCGAGAATACACAATTTCAACGCAAGACCCCGAAGAAGAGCTCGGTAAAGACCGTAGCGATAATATGGACAAACATCCCGAAAGCATTGTCCAGCGCCGCAACCGCGAAGAGGGCCTCAAAACTCATATTAAGCGCTTTGATGATCTTGAAGATTTCTATAATGAAAACGACAAATTTGCTGTCACCAATAAAGACCGCAATAAGTTCAAGAGCTTCGTTGACGATTTAAAACCTTGGGAAAAAGAGGTCTATGACCGCGCACTCGAAGACGGGCAATATCTCTATTTTGTCGATTTCAAAAACATAGGCGGATTGATCTCGCCCCTGCCCCTCAAGCTGACATATAGCAACGGCGAAACCGAAGAGATGATGATCCCGGCTGAAATCTGGCGCCGCAACAGCAAGGCTGTGACCAAGTTAATCGTCCGCAAGAAACGGATAAAATCTATCCAGCTCGACCCTGCCCACCAGACCGCTGATGCTGATTATAGCAATAATAACTTCCCACCTGTAATGACGCCCGGGCGCTTAGAGCTTTATAAATCCGACCGTAAGCGCAAGAATATGATGGCGGATATGCTGGCCGAGCTTAAGACAGACGATAAAGACGAAGCGGAGGAGTCCGGCAAGGATATCCCGCTGCAAAAGGACGGCAAGGCGACCAAGCCCGCCAAGACAAAGACCAACAGCAAGAAGAAACTCGACGACAAAGAGACAAATTCTCTGCGTAAGACGCTTGAAAAAATGATGGGTAAAAAATAAGCAAAGCCTATGCTGAGCCGTCGAACCACACTTAAACTTTTAAGCGGGGCTGCCCTCACGGCGGCCCTTCCGCTTCCCGCCCTTGCGCACCGCCAGAAAACCACGCTGAGCCAAGTGGAATGGAACGAAGCCGATAAGGTGCTTTACGTCACCCATAGCTACCATATGCACGACGCCGAGACCGCTCTGGCGGCAGCCGGCATTATTGATAAGCCTGACCTGACATCGCTGCGCGCCCGCGCCAAACTCGCGGTCTATACGGCGCGTAATTTTCAGCTCTCAAGCGGCGGCAAAGACATTAGCCTCGACGTGCTCGGCGCTGAAAACGTAGGACGCATGGTCTATGTTTACCAAGAGGCTCATCTTGATGAAGCCCCAAGTAAACTCATGGTTTTGGCCACAATGCTCCGCGAGATTATCCCCGGCCAACTCAACAATGTTGATGTTACTCTGGCAGGCGATTTGACCTCCGTTCAATTCAAAAACAATGACGGGCCAAAAAAAGTGCTCTAAAATGAGTTGCCTAATTCGAAAATCACAGCCACACAGTGACTATGCTTATTGTCCATCATCTCAATAACTCCCGTTCACAACGCATCCTCTGGCTGCTCGAAGAATTGGACGTTAAATATGAGATTAAGCACTATCAGCGCGACCCGGACACTAACCGCGCCCCGCCGGAGCTGAAAGCCATTCACCCTTTGGGGAAATCGCCCGTCATTGAGGACGGCGATAATATCGTCGCTGAAACCGGCGCGATTATCGTCTATATTCTGGATAAATACGGCAAAGGGAAACTCCGCCCCAAAGACGGCACACAGGACTATATTGACTATGTCCATTTCCTGCATTTCGCCGAAGGCTCAGCTATGCTGCCGTTCTTGCTCGCGCTTTATACAGGCTATCTCGGCGAAGCCGCAGCGCCCCTACAGCCTATCATCATGAACGAGATCAAAGGCGTTCTCGATTATTGCGAATACCGCCTGATCCGAAACGACTATTTTGCGGGAGGCACACTAACAGGCGCGGACATCCAAATGATATTCCCTCTCGAAGCCGCCAAAGCTCAGGGCCGCCTCAAAGGCTTTGAAGCCTGCATTGATTTCGTCGATAAAATCCACAAACGCCCCGCCTATCTGAAAGCCTTGGAACGCGGCGGCGATTACGCCTACGGGCCGAAATAAACCGTGGCTACAGTCTTTCACCTTGCCCTCCCCGTAAAAGACAAAGAACAAACCCGCGCCTTCTACGGCGATGTACTAGGCTGCACCCAAGGCCGCGAAGCAGAGAGTTGGATAGATTTCAACTTTTTTGGTCATCAACTTAGCTTCCACGTCAAACCGAAAAGTTTTGAAAGCAAAGACCTCACCAATCGCGTGGACGGCAAAGATGTTCCTGTCCGTCATTTCGGGGCGGTGCTGGATTGGAAGGATTGGCAAGCTCTGCGCACTCGCCTCATTGAAGCCGGCACAGACTTCATTATTGACCCCTATACCCGGTTCAAAGGGCAGGAAGGCGAACAAGTCACAATGTTCTTCCTAGACCCAAGCGGCAATGCCCTAGAGTTCAAAAGCTTCAAAGACCCGAGTCAGGTGTTTGTGAGTTAATCCTCAAACCCCCAAGGCGCGGGCGGGGTTTCCACCGGCTTCGTCATATCAAATTCCACGCGGAAATGACGATTGGGACGGCGGAGTTCATAGGCATAGATAGTGCCTGTCACCTCAACCGCCCAGATATTGACGATTGAAGCCTCTAGGCCCTCTTTTTGGAACATATCTATCGAAAACTGATCGACGGGAAATTCCTGCCGCGCTGCTGTGCCTGCGTTCGCCGTATCCCCGCCATATTGCGTCACCGCGTCTTCAGAGCCGTCCTCATGGCGGTGGTCGTGTTTTAAGCGCAGGCCATTGTCCGTTTTAGAAATCACCCATGTGCGAGAATGGTCATCTTCGACATGGAACGGGATGCGGATGGTAGTATCGGAGCATTCGCGCACATGCATAACCATTTTCTTTGGCGCGAAATCCGCGTCCACAGCATCAGTGCTGACGAGTTTGCCGGCATAGGCTTTGCCGCAATATTGGCTAAGAGCGCCGAAGAAGGCGTCTTGCGGAGTGGCAGCTTGGGGTTGGCAAGCCATTAGAGCCAGCGCGCTGCATAGTCCCAAAAGCGCTTTGATTGCAAAGCTGGTTGGCATAGAAGACTCCCGTTTTACACAAGACTAACGAGGACACTCCCGATGCTCAAGCTTTATGATTGCACATCAGCCCCCAGCCCGCGCCGCGCCCGTATGTTCTTGGCCGAGAAAGGTATTGAGCACGAGACCATTCAGATTGATTTGCGCACAGGCGAGCAAATGGGCGAAGCTTTCCGGGAGGTCAATCCGCGCTGCACTGTTCCGGCTTTGGTCACAGATGACGGAGATGTTCTGACCGAAAATGCAGAGATTGCTGCCTATCTGGAAGCCGCCTATCCGGACACGCCCTTGCTGGGAACGACGCCGATGGAAAAGGCCCTTATCGCAAAATGGAATTGGCGTGTGGAATCTGACGGCTTATCCGCAGTAGGTGAAGCTTTGCGTAATGCCTCGCCCAATTTGAAAGACCGCGCCATTGCCGGGCCGCGCAATATAGCGCAAATTCCTGAACTGGCGGAGCGCGGGCGTCAGCGCATAGCCTGGTTTTTCGAGGATTTAGACGCTCAATTGCAAGGGAATGACTATGTCGCCGGCGATAATTATTCCCTCGCTGATATTACGGCGACTGTCGTTGTCGATTTCGCCCGCTGGGTGAAATGCTACCCAGATGATTCGCAATTTTCACTGCTGGAATGGCATGAACGGATGAAACTCCGGCCTTCTTATGGGGCCTAGAAACTCATTGACAGCGTTGTCATGTTAAATATTTGATATATATAAGATTTTTTGTAATCTGACTGTTGATATTGGCACAGTACCTGCTACGCCCCCGCCCATAAGATAGAGCCTCGCAGGGACCCTTAAGATGACAGCGACCACTCGACACTTCAGCGTGACCGGATTCACTGGCGACTATAACATAAACTGGAATTGGACACCCGCCCGTTTCTACGAAGCCGCTATCCAAAATGAAGGCGCTGAAATTGCCAAAGGCGGCGCGATTGTCGTCAAAACCGGCAAACATACAGGCCGCTCCGCCACGGATAAATTCGTTGTCCGCGATGCCGAGACGGAAAATACCGTCTGGTGGGAGGGCAATGCCGAGATGTCTCCCGCTCACTTCGCAGCTTTGAAAGCTGACTTCGCGGCGCATATGGCGAGCGTAAAAACGCTTTATGGCCAAGACACTTTTGGCGGGGCTGACCTCGATCACCGTCTGCCCGTTCAAATCATTACGGAATTTGCTTGGCACGGCCTGTTTGTGCATCACCTGCTCCGCCAGCCCGATGCCGCAGAGCTGGAAAGCTTTGCGCCCGAATTCACCATTATCAACCTACCCTCTTTCCAAGCAGACCCTGCCCGCCACGGCACGCGCTCCGAGACTGTTATCGCGGTTAATATGAGCGAGCGGCTTATCCTCATTGGCGGAACATCTTATGCCGGAGAGACCAAGAAGTCCGTCTTCTCCGCGCTCAATTATTACCTCCCCGCCAAGCGCGTCATGCCGATGCATTGCTCCGTAAATGTCGATGATGACGATAATGCGGCGATTTTCTTTGGCCTGTCCGGCACAGGCAAAACTACTCTCTCGGCCAATCCTGACCGCACATTGGTCGGCGATGACGAACATGGCTGGAGCGAGAACGGGTTGTTTAACTTCGAAGGCGGCTGTTACGCCAAGATGATCAAACTCTCCGCCGAAGCCGAGCCCGAAATTTTTGCGACAACGCAAATGTGGGGCACGGTTCTTGAAAATGTAGTCATGCACCCTGAAACGCGAGAGCTTGATTTTAATGACGGCACATTGGCAGAAAATAGCCGCGGCGCTTATGATCTTACCGCAATCCCCAATGCCAGCCCAACGGGCCGCTGCGGCCAGCCTAAAACGCTTGTTATGCTGACAGCCGATGCTTTCGGCGTCTTGCCGCCCATATCAAAACTCACGCCGCAACAGGCTATGTATCACTTCCTCTCCGGCTATACGGCTAAAGTCGCGGGCACTGAAAAAGGTATCACAGAACCGACAGCCACCTTTTCGGCCTGTTTCGGCGCGCCATTCATGCCGCGCCATCCTGCGGTTTACGGGGAACTTCTGCGCGATCTTATCGCCGAGCACAATGTCGATTGCTGGCTGGTTAATACAGGCTGGACGGCTGGGCCTTACGGTACGGGCTACCGCATGCCGATCAAAGCCACTCGCGCCATGCTCAATGCGGCGCTGGACGGCTCATTAGCTAAAGGCGAATTCCGCAGGGATAAAAACTTCGGTGTTATGGTGCCGGCAGCCATTGCAGGCGTTGACACAAAGCTGCTCGATCCGCGCAATACGTGGGACGATAAAGCCGCTTACGATGTCCAAGCGCAAAAGCTGGTCGGCATGTTCATTGAAAACTTTGCCAAGTTCGAGAATCGCGTAACGGATGACGTCAAAGCGGCCGCGCCAAGGGCTGCGTAATTCGCGGCCCGATTATGCAAAAACCTAAAGTCCTCCTTTTCGATCTCGGCGGCGTTATCGTGCGCTGGACGGGCCTTGAAGAACTATCTGCCTTAACCGGCTTAAGCCGTGATGAGGTGCTAGCCACTTTCGAGCTTTCAGATATTTTTAAAGCCTACCAAATTGGCCAATGCGATGACGCGACCTTCATCACTGCGCTGATTTCAGAGTTCAAACTCGATAAATCTCCCATTGAGATGACGCGTCTTTGGCAAATATGGGTCGACGAAACCTATATCGGCATCAAAGAGGCCCTCACCACACTGCGGCAAAACCACACAATCGCCTGCCTGTCTAACACCAATGCTCTACATTGGGCCTGGCTTGAAAACCATATCGCGACGGCGAGTTACTTCGATTATAGCTACGCCTCGCACCTTATTAAGGCCGCCAAGCCTGACCCCGAAAGCTACCATATCCCGATTCAAGGTATGGGCATAAGTCCAAGTGATATATGGTTTTTTGACGATACGATGGAGAATATTGAGGCCGCCAAAGCCGTTGGCATGCAAGCTTTTCATGTTGACCGCAAGTTTGGCGTAATCCCAGTTTTGCAAGCTCTCAACCTATTGCCATAATTATACAAAATTGAAATTGGGTCATTCAGAGCCGTTCATTGCTATTTTTTTGAATTAGGTTAAGAAGGCTACATGAACACGCACCGTATCCGACCCCTAAAAGCCTATAAACACTTTCGCAATCTGGTTGCGGATAAGGAAGATACGACGCAGGTCTTTCATATTGTTGAGGCTCTGGACGGCAATAACCTGAACAATGATTTCCGTCGGTTTATGGCAGACCCCGATGGTCAGGCCCGTTTTGCCGAGCGCCGCGAACTTGTGCCTTTGCTTGACGACCATGACACGCTTCGCAAACTGCCCATGGGCTCCGTTGGGCAAGCCTATGTGAATTTTATGGAAAGTCAGGGTATCAGCGCGCAAGGACTGGTTGATGAATATGACAGTTTTGGCAAAAAAATGGAAGATTACTATCCTGCCGATGTCTCTTGGCTTGGCTATCGCCGCCGCGATACCCATGATTTAATGCATATCATGACGGGATATAGCCGGGACGCGCTGGGCGAAGCCTGCGTGCTTAATTTCACCCACAGCCAGCATGGCGGGTTCGGTATTTATTTCATTGCCCATATGGCCTCACTTGAGATTCGCAAACAAGCCCCGAAAGGCTCTCCCGTCTGGAGAGCTGTGCGAGAAGCCAAGAAAAACGGCGCTATCGCAGGTCATATCGCACGTCAGGATATTATTGCGCTTTTGGGCGAGAATCTCGAAGAGGCGCGAAAGCGGCTCAATATCAAGCCGCCCAAGCTCTATCAACAAGTGCATGCGGAGATGCAGGCCAACGGCATTGACCCATATGAGGTAATCGGCCAAGCCGCAGCTTAGACTCTGATCTCTTCAAACTCGCCGACCGCATTGGCCATCATCAAACGGGCTTTGATAATCGAAAAATAAGCCCCTTGCAGAGTCAGTCCGCCGGTCTCCACAGCCTCCCTTACAAAGGGGAATGTCATCAGGTTAGCGAGCGATTGCCGCACGGTTTCAAGTTCCATTTCCAGTACGATTTCATCTTCGGGAAGATTTCGCGCCATAACCCTGTCCCGCACATCATTAAGCAGCGACACCCATTTCCCGACATAGCCCGCATTCGGGTCGTGCCCCATGCCGTTAAGACAACCCTGAATGCCGCCGCAGGATTCGTGCCCCATCACGACAATCATCTCGACGCCCAGCACTTTAACCGCATATTCAATCGTCGCCATAGTGCCGTGATACCCTTCCCGCTCGTCCAAAGGCGGGACGATATTGGCGACATTACGCGCGACAAACATCTGGCCCGGATAAGCATTGAAAATATCGGACGGGTCAACTCGGCTGTCCGAACAGGCAATCAGCATCACCTTCGGGCTTTGCCCCTCAGTGCCAAGTTCCTCATAGAGGGTTTTCTGCGCGCGGTAATCACCTTTGCGAAACGCCCGATAGCCCTCAATAAGTTTGTCTTTCCAATCCGTCATAGCCCTTGCGATAGCCCAATGCCGCACAGGGGTAAAGCGTCATCCGTTGTTCGAGTAAGGCTTGCCAAACCGCCTCAAATGTGGTACATATGAGACATGAGTAAGACATCACAAATACGCGTACGCATTGAGGACGATATTAAGGATAAAGCCTCAGCAATATTGGGCGAACTCGGCCTAACGATTTCCGACGCCGTCAGCATTTATATGAAACGTATTGTCAAAACGGGCGGCATCCCCTTTGAACTCAGGCTTCCCACTCAAGAATTACGTGAAGCCATTGCCGAATATGAGCATAATGATACGCATATCATTGATGACTTTGACAGCTATTTGAATGATATTGCCGATGAAACGAATTAACGAGACCACTAAGTTTCGTCGCCAGTTAAAGAAATCCGTAAAACGCGGAAAAAGTTTGCAAAAATTCGCGACGACCGTCAATCTGATACGCTGCGGACAAACACTTCCACCACACTACAAACTCCATCGCCTGAAAGGCAATTACAAAGGCCTGTGGGAATGCCATATGGAGCCGGATTGGTTGTTAATATTTGACTATACTGACACGGATATCTTCCTTATCGCGACAGGCACCCATTCAGATTTGTTCCTCTGAGCCACATTGACAGTTATTGCCTAGCCCCGCAATTTTGTCTATTGCCCGCCGTAAGTTTTTAGAATCTCGGTAATGAGCGCTTTCCTTAGATCATCATGGGTGTCTTTTTGCTGCATGTCCGGATTGTCTTTCTTGAGGAAGCCCAAGTTTTGTTCCTTTCCGGTCAATAGGTAATCATTAATAGCGACGCCATATTTTTCGTTTGGATTGAGAGGTTTTCCATTAATCATCCAAGCGCCTGAGTTTCCGGTCACTCCGGCGGTTTGAAGATAGCCGCCAATACCTATATTTTTAACGCCTTGGTCAAGCGTTTGCTGGAGCAAGCGCCCCGTCATTTCAACGGATATGATATCGCCGCCAAAAGGCAATATCCGAATAACGTCATATTCCGTTATCGCTCCCGCTGCAATCGTATCGTCAATTCGGATAGACCCGCTATTAAATATAGCAATATCCGTCCCCGGTGCATTGTTGAGCATGCTATCGGCAATTAATTGCGTTAGCTTCGTCTGTTGAGTGCGGACACTAGCCTCGGTTCCGTCAAGCGCGCCGGATATCACCGTAATGCGCTTCGCCGGATCAAACCCCTGTTGCCGAAAACCTTCAAAGGCCTTGTTTTGCCAAAATTCAACGACCTTTGCGACATCCGGATCATCAGGAATAGAAGCATCTATGGCCTCCAAGCGGGGCGTGACTTTTACCTGGCCGTTACGATGGTTATAATCAATGTCAATGACATAAGCCGTGCGCGCATTGGCATCCGCCTTAGTAATTGGAACAGAATTTGCGCCGTGCCATTTGAGCGCATTTTCATGTTCATGGCCGCCAATGATCAGGTCTAAATCAGGAAATCTTTCCGCCAGCTGCATATCTTGCGCCATTGGAAGATGGGTCACAGCCACCAAAATATCAACATGGTCTTTAAGCGCCGAAATATGCGCCGCCGTAGCTTCAAAGGGATCTGTATATGACACATAAGACACAGGATTGCTATCCAGCGTTAGACCTAACATGCCGACCGTCACATCCTGACCTCCTTCGCCAGTGACGCTGAAAATAATATTCTGGGGTATTCCGGGGAAAGATGTTCCGTCGGCTTCAAAAACATTTGAGGAAAACCACTGAGTCTCGGTTTCTTCCATGCGCTTTCGAAATTGCGCTTCCTTAATATCGAACTCATGATTGCCAAATGTGGCATAATCCAGCCCAAAAGCATTCATAGCCGCGACCATTTGTTTTCCGGCCAAGCGCTCGCCGTCAACCTTCGCCGTTCCGAGCGCGGAGGGGCTGAATAAATCTCCTGACAAAACAGTAAAAGTATTGGGGTTTTTCGATAAGAGCCGCTGGCGCAAAGTTGCCAACCGGGCCACGCCGCCTTCGCCGCCAACGGGCGACATTTCGTAAACATCATTGATTTGCAGGAAGGTAATGCGCGTAACATCAGGTGATGGAGCCTGTTGCGGAGCTTGAGTTACAATCGAGGGCTGCGGGGTAACCGGCGTTTGTCCAGTAATCCCGGGGAGACAGAGTTTCCATCCCGGCTCAATCCGGTTTGGATCAACAATATTTGCGTAGCTGTTATCTGCTGTTGCCTGTGCATTCGTGGCTCTAACGATTTTAATATAGGCCGAAGTTGCGCCGTATTTATCTCTTGCGATGCTCGACAGCGTATCGCCTGGCTGAACGATCACGCTGGATTCGCATCCGGCACTATTCTGGGCCCATGCGTGACCGCTAAAACCCAAACCCATAATAATGAGTATAAAAACCCGCAAAATATTGAACATTATACCTGCCCCGATTGTTGTTTGGTGACGATTACTGAGCCCCGCGCCCGAATTAACGGTAAGTTCTAACTTATACCAAGTCAATTCAAAGCTACGAGAATATTGACAGACCGCCAACATAGCCGCATTCTGCCTCTATGGGTGCCACAAGTGATTATATCCCCAAAGCGCGGGCCAAAGAGCTGGCAAAGCGTTCCGATTTATGGGGCGCTTGGCTGGTGTTTCATGCTTGGGCCATCGTTGCGGCGTCAATGACAATGTTTATGATTTGGCCAAGCCCTCTGACATTTGCCCTCGCTTTCCTGCTAATCGGCTCGCGCCAGCACGGCATGGCAATTTTAGCCCATGATGCCGCGCATAGAGTTTTGTTTAAAAACAAAACCTTGAATGAGTTTTCTGGGCAATATTTACTGGCCGCGCCTTATGGCGGAGATATGTTTAGCTACCGCAAATATCACCTCAAACATCACCGCTACGCCCAGAGAGAGCTTGATCCTGATCTGCCTCTATCGGCTAAATTCCCGGTCTCGAAAGCGTCTCTGCGCCGTAAATTCATCCGCGACATTACGGGCCAGACTTTTCTGCGTCTACGTCTCGCCAGCCTCAAATCAAGAAAAGGCGAACATATGAGCGTTGAAGGCTCGAACGCCTTTCAGAAAAGCTCGCCTTGGCCTTATCTCATAACCAACGGGATTATCTTCGCTGTCCTCGCTACGCTCGGTTTTTGGTGGCTCTATGTCGCGCTTTGGCTGGCCCCGCTGGCGACATGGTTCTTTGCCGTATTACGCCTGCGCAATATCACCGAACACGCCATGACGACGACGGATGATAACCCCCTCACCCATGCCCGCACGACCTACACTAATATTTTCGAGAAGATTTTCCTCGGCCCCTATTGGGTCAATTATCATGTTGAGCACCATGCTTTTATGTATGTGCCCTGCTACCGCTTGAAAGCCTTGCATGAGGAAATGCGCGGCTATCACGATCAAATGGAAATCAAATCCGGCTACCGCGCCGTATTACAAACAGCCACAACAGGATAGATAATGCGTAAACTTTTGCTTGGCTCTGCCATTTTCCTTACGGCCTGTTCCGCCCAAGCCCAGAAATCCGATTACGGCCCGCCTTCCGAGGTGCAAGACATCTATAGCATCGCCGTGGAGCCGTCCGCCGAGCGCATACAGGCCGATATCCAGACCCTCGTTGATTTCGGCACGCGGCACACTTTGTCTGAAACCGAAAGCGAAACGCGCGGTATCGGCGCAGCGCGGCGCTGGATATTCGCCGAATTTGAGAAAATCTCGGCGGAGTGCGGCGGCTGCCTCGAAGTTATTTATGTCTCCGATATCGTCAAAGGCGAGCGCCGCATCCCTGACCCCGTGGAGGTCGTCAGCGTCTTGGCCATCCAAAAAGGCAGCATTGACCCCAATCGTTACGTCATGATGAGCGGCGACATTGATAGCCGCGTCACCGATCCGCTCAACGCAACTTCCGACAGCCCCGGCGCCAATGATAATGCGTCCGGCATGGCAGGCGTCATCGAGGCCGCTCGCGTGCTTTCGAAACGCAAATATGCAGGTTCTATCATCTATGCCGGATTGGCAGGTGAGGAGCAGGGATTGTTTGGCGGAGAAATCGTGGCGGCCCACGCTCTGAAAGAAGGCTGGGGCATCAAAGGCGTTTTGAACAATGATATGATATCCAATATCTCGGGCATAGACGGGGTTATCAATAATTCCACTGTGCGCGTTTTCTCCGAAGGCACGCGCGATAATGAAACGCCGGAAGAGGCTAGGACCCGCCGTTTCACAGGCGGCGAAGTCGATAGTCCGTCACGCAATCTCGCCCGCTATATCAAAACCATGGGCGATCAATATCTGACTAATTTGGATATTATGATGGTCTACCGCCTCGACCGTTTCGGACGCGGCGGACATCACCGCCCATTTAACGCCGTCGGCATCCCCGGCATCCGCATCATGGAAACCCACGAACATTATGACCGCCAACATCAAGATTTACGGACGGATTCGCAACTTGTCTGGATTCCAAAAAATCAGTTCAAAGGTGTAAAAGTCAAGAAATCAGAGTTCGAAAAAGTTGCTAAAGTTTGTGAAGCTACTGAATTCGATAAGATTGAAAGTGACGGGAGCGTTGTATGGAAAGGCAGTGGTGTTGTTACTATACCATGCTCCCCAAGAAGCACAATAATATCAACCAGTTTCGGCAAATATCCTGCATGGGAAATATATGATGCGAAAGAGCGGCTTGTAAAATACGGCGACACCATGGAGGGCGTCGACTCCCAATATGCCGCCAAGCTCACCGCGCTAAACGCGATTACAATGGCCGGCATGGCGGGCGCGCCGCCCTTCCCGGCCAATGTCGAAGCCACGGGCGCTGTGCAGGCTTCGGCCAAGCTGGCTTGGGAAACACCGGAAAATGCAGGTAACCTTGCCGGATACCGCGTGCATTGGCGGCTGACGACGGCCCCTGAATGGACGCATTCGCGCTTTATCGGCAAAGTCGATGAGTGGGAATTTACCAATCTCGTCATTGATAATTACTTCTTCGGGGTCAGCGCCGTGGCCAAAAACGGTAGCGAAACGCCGGTAGTCTTTCCGGGCGCTGCGGGACGGTTTTAGCCACCTTGACCTGTTCCCCGCCTTGAGCGGGGATCTCCCTCGATGGAGGTCCCGGGTCAAGCCCGGGAACAAAGTCTCTTGTGAGGGGAAAAACAATGACGGCCTGTTCCCGAAACGATAAAAGCCCTTTAAAACATGGAGCCTCGCATGATCTCGTTTAAATATATTCTCCTCGGCAGTGTTGCCGCCACAGCCGTCTTTGCCTTTACGGCGACAGCCGATCATCCGCATAAGCCGAAAAAGGCTGAAGCCGCAATCACAAAAGTAAAAGCCACAAAGGCAAAAGCTAAAAAGGCGAAAAAGGCGAAAAAGCCCACTGCTGAAGACACGTCAGAAGATACTAAAGACGACGAAAAATGGGACGTGATGAACCCGCCCGGCGATAGCCGCGAAATCAAAATCAATGTTAAAGAAGGCACTTGGATGAGCCTTGATGTTTCGCCCGATGGCAAGACCCTCGCCTTTGATATGCTCGGCGACATTTACACCATGCCGATTACGGACGGCAAAGCCAAAAACATTGCCAGCGGCATGGCGTGGGAAATGCAGCCCCGCTTTTCACCGGACGGCTCCCAAATTGCCTTTACCTCTGACCGCGCGGGCGGAGATAATATCTGGGTGATGGATGTTGACGGCGAGAACAAGACGCAAGTGACAAAAGAAACCTTCCGCCTGCTCAATAACCCGACATGGTCACCAGACGGACAATTCATTGCCGCGCGTAAACATTTCACCACCTCGCGTTCGCTCGGCGTCGGCGAAATTTGGCTTTATCACACCAGCGGCGGCTCCGGCGTCCAGCTTGTTAAAAAGCCCTCCGAAGGCCACCAGAAAGAGCTTGGCGAGCCTATGTTTTCGCCCGATGGGCGTTATGTTTATTATAGCCAAAACACCACCTCCGGCCCGATTTTCGAATATGCGCAGGATTCCAATACCCAGCTTTTTGAGATCAAGCGCTATGATATGGAGACGGGCGAAATAGATAGCGCTGCTGGCGGCGCTGGCGGGGCCGTGCGACCCGCACCCTCGCCCGATGGTCAATATTTGGCTTTTGTCAAACGCGTTCGCGCCAAATCCAAACTCTTTTTGAAAGACCTGGAATCCGGCGAAGAGCGGATGATTTTCGATCATCTCGACCAAGACATGCAGGAAACTTGGGGCGTTCAGGGCATGTATCCGAATATGGATTGGAGTCCGGATGGCAAGACCCTCTATTTCTGGGCCAATGGCCTCATTCACTCTGTTAACGCTAAAAGCGGCGACGTTGAGCATATCGATTTCAAAGTCAAAGACACGCGCACCGTCATGGACGCTCCGCGCCCAAGCGTTGATGTTTCGCCGGATGAGTTTGAAATCAAAATGCCGCGCTTTGTGCAAGTCTCGCCCAATGGCAAGCGAGCCGTATTTGAAAGCCTCGGCAAGCTTTATCTGCGCAATCAAGCCTCAGGCCGGGTAACGGCTATGACAAGCCTGCCCAAAGATGTGCGCGAGCTCTACCCAAATTGGTCGCGCGATTCTAAAAAAATTACCTTCACGACTTGGACAGACGGCGCTCTTGGCGCGATCCATTCCATTGACCTTGCAACAAAGAAAGTCACAAAACATAGTAGCAATCCCGGCCATTATAAACGCCCGGCTTTTTCTCCGGGCGGCGATTACATCACTTACGAAAAAGGTTCAGGCGGTTTCCTGACCGCGCCGGAATGGTCGTCCAATACGGGGATTTATATTCAGTCTCTGGACGGCGACAGCCCTGTCCGAATTTCCGATTCCGGTAATGATCCGCATTTCGGCGAAGATGAACTTCGTGTCTATTTCACCAAATTCATGGATAAGAAATCGACATTGGTTTCGACTAATTTGCTCGGTGATGATGAACGCAAACATGCCTCGTCGAAAATGGCGCAAAGCTATCATATCTCGCCGGACGGATCGAAAATTGCCGTGCGCGAGAATTATAACCTCTATGTCATGCCCGCCCTAAAGGGGCCGCAAAATGTTGATGCGGGGATGAAAGCCGACGCCCTGCCCGTGACCAAAATCAGCCATGGCGGCGCAACATATCCGAGCTGGTCAAAAGGCCATACAATCAACTGGTCACTCGGTTCGACATTGTTCTCGGTCGATGCTGATGACATTATGGATGAAGATTTCGAGCCGCCTAAGACAGGCACTAATCTGTCCTATAAAGTCCGCGCCGATAAACCCAAGGGCCTGACCGCCCTGACCAATGCGCGTATCATCACCATGGCCGGCAAGGATGGCGGCGTGATTGAAAACGGCACCATCTTGATTGACGGCGACCGTATTGCCGCCATTGGCAACGAAATCAATATTCAGGGCAATATTCAGGGCAAAGTCAAAATCATCAATATGAAGGGCAAGACCATTGTCCCCGGTTTTATCGACGCCCATGCTCACGGCCCGCAAGGTACGGATGAATTAATCCCGCAGCAAAACTGGAAAACCATCGCGACTTTGGCGCTCGGCGTCACCACCGTCTTTGATCCGTCCAGCAGCGCCAGCGAGATTTTCGCGGCCGGAGAAATGCAGCGGGCGGGCAAGCTCCTCGCGCCGCGTATCTATTCCACGGGCGAAGTGATTTACGGGGCCAAAGCGCCCGGCTTTTTCGCTAATATCCAAAGCGAGGAGGACGCACAAGAACATGTCGCCCGCCTGAAAAACCAAGGCGCGCACGGGGTTAAAAACTACAACCAACCGCGCCGCGACCAGCGCCAGCAAGTGGTCAAAGCTTCGCGCGATAATGACATGATCGTCGTCGCCGAAGGCGCCTCGCTCTACCACATGGACATGTCCCTCGTGCAGGACGGCAATACCTCGGTTGAGCATAATCTGCCCGTCTCGGAGATTTATGACGATGTCATCCAGATGTATAGCCAGACCAATGTTGGCTACACGCCGACCCTCGTCGTGACCTATGGCGGCATTCGCGGCGAGGATTATTATTACCAAGAAGGCGAAGTTTGGAAACATCCGATCTTGTCCAAACATGTACCGCCAACGGTGCTGCAAGCCCGCGCCGTGCGCCGCCAAATGGCTCCTGCCGAGGACTATGCCGACGCAAATTCAGGCCGCACCGCTAAGAAACTAATGGAAGCCGGCGTGCCCGTCTCTATCGGCGCGCATGGCCAGCGCGAAGGCCTTGCCGCCCATTGGGAGATGTGGAGCTTCGCGCGCGGCGGTATGAGCAATGTTCAGGCCCTGCGCACGGCGACGACAGAACCAGCCCGGCATCTCGGATTTGATAAAGATATCGGAAGCTTGGAAGTCGGCAAACTCGCCGATTTGGTCATCCTCAATGACAATCCGCTGGAGGACATTCGCAACACCGACAAAATCGAGAGTGTTATGCTCGGCGGACGGCTTTATGACGCCAAGACAATGAATGAAGTTCATACGGGCAACGCGAAACGCTTGCCCTATTGGTGGGAGTAAGGGAAATCCAGATGCTACTTCGGTTTTTATTCTCTTTAGCGCTCATATTCGGGGCCGCTTTCTCGGCTCTTGCCCACGATCAGAATTATGATCTCGAAGGCGATTACCTTTATAAATTCACAACTGTGAGGGCGGATACCGGGGATTTCGAAGACCTGCTAAGCTGGATATCGGAGATGAAAGCTTCTAATTATTTCGCGCAAAGCGGCAGCCATCCGCCTTTCGTCATGCGCCATAGTCAAGGCGATCAATGGGATGTGATGATAGTCACGCCGATGGAAAGCTGGGAACGCTATTACGCGGCCAAAACCTCCGAGCCCCGTAAGCGCGCACAAAAGGATTACGCCGCTAAATTTAAAACCGGCGCATCCATGATTGCCTTTTCCGAAGATGTCTTTGCCTACGGCCCCGACCTCCAAAGCTTTGAAACCGCGTTCGAGGATAACGGGCTGTTTCATATTGAAATGTTTGAAGCTGCGGCGGGTAAAACTAAGGCGCTTTATAAACAAAGACAGATGGAAAATGACTATCTGTCAATCACAGGGCAAGTCGAAAATATGATCTTTCGCCGCGCGGCAGGCTCCGACGTTGATGTTTTCACCATCGGCTTTCATAAGAATTTCAAAAGCTTTGCCGCAGACGCTCCCGCCTCGCCAATGGACAAAGAGATCGCCGCCAAAGCCGCAGGCTTTAAAGACCGCGCTGATTTATCTTTCTATCTGCGCTCGCTACTCTCCGGCCATCACGATACATTTGCGACAAAAGTGAATTGAGGTAAATCCGTCACACTTGGCATAAAAGTCGCTTTTCTCCTGAAAATTGCTGGATTTATCTTGGGCATAGGCCTAGAAAAATAACACATAGAGTCTTTTGCACGGGAAAACCCGGCGGATAGATATATCCATCTGTGCCATTAGGGCAGGCTCGTTCGGGGAGAATTCCATGAAAACCTTACGTCTTACCCTAGCCGCTGCGCTATGTTGTTCCGTCGCTATTCCGGCCATGACTGCCTTTGCACAAGATGCAAATTATGAGGATGAAATCATCGTCATGGCGACCAAACGGGCCACATCTGTGCAAGATGTTCCGATTGCAGTAACGGTCGTCACCCCCGTTCAACTCGAAAATCAAGGCGTGGCGAGTATTAAAGACCTTGCCAGTGTGGCATCGGGTTTTAACATCCAGTCCTCCCAAACTGAAACCCAAGGAACTTCGATTCGCATTCGCGGCGTGGGGACAACAGGGAATAATATCGGCCTTGAAAGCTCGGTCGGTGTCTTTATCGACGGTGTTTATCAATCCCGCCCCGGCGTGGCTCTTGGCGAACTCACCGATATCGCTTCGTTGGAATTACTGCGCGGCCCGCAAGGCACTTTGTTCGGGCGCAACACTTCTGCCGGCGCGCTGAATATTCACACCAAGAAGCCGAATTATGACGGCACAAGCGGATATGCCGATTTTACTTATGGCAATTATAATCTTGTCAACGTCAAAGCCGGCGTGAATTTCACCGCCTCAGATCAACTCGCATTTCGTTTCAACGGCGCTTACCGTAAACGCGACGGCTTCCTGACCAGCTCGGTCAATCCGGCTTTTGAAAGCCATAACAAAGACCGCTTCCTGATTAAAGGCCAAGCTCTATGGGAGCCTTCGGACGCCACCGCTCTGCGCGTGATTGTTGATTATTCCGAAATTGACGAAAATTGCTGCGCCGCCGCGACTCTGGCGGCCAGCCCGAACCATACGCCGGCCTCTCTCGCCGCCCTATTCCCCGCGTTGGGCTTTGAGGGTAGCCTCGAAGCTCTGACCTTTAATGACCAAGATTGGGCAAACGGGTCTGACTCCTTCGGCATCTCGGGAGAACTCACCCATAATTTTGCCAATGACATCGAGATGACGCTGATCGGTTCCTACCGTGATTTTAGCTCCTTTTCGACGCAAAACGACTTTAACGCCAGTAATCAATATTCTGCATCAGGTCCAAATGACGACATTGAGACGATCACGGCTGAACTCCGTTTCCAAGGAGAGGCTATGGAGGGCCGCCTTGACTGGTTGGTGGGAGGATTCTTTGCCGATGAGACCATCGGGGAGCAATTAAGGCTCACGCTCGGTTCCGACTTTACGACGAGTGTCGGCCAAGCTAATTTCGGCAACCCTGCCTTTCTCGGATTTATTTCCGGCGCCGGGTCTCTTGTGCAACAAGCGCTTCTGGCCGGTAATCCGAACCCCGTCTTTGCGCCGATATCATCCAACGGCGCTTTTGCACATAACCAGTTTAATCAAGATGCGCAGACACTGTCGTTCTTTACGCATAATATCTTCTCTGTCACAGACAAGCTCGATTTGACTATCGGCGCGCGTTATAATGACGATAGCAAAGATGGCCGCTTCAACCAGCTAAGCGCCTCAAATGATGCCTGTGTCGCGGGCCTTACTCTGGCAGGCGGCTTAGGCGCCGGAGGCGCAACAACGGCGGCTGTGGTTGGCGTCCTGCAAGCTAATCTTCCGCCCGCATTGGTAGGCGCGGTTACGGGCGCCGGTGTTGGCCCGGGAGCATTCTTAAACTGCTTCCCCTTCGCCGCCCCGGTATTAAGCTCTATTCCTGCAACAAACCCCTTTGCTCAAGGTGCGGGGGCCGCTTTATTACCTCGCGAATTTAACGAGAGTTTCCAAGATGATGAATTCATCTACACCATCAAAGCCGATTATGATATTAGCGATGACCTCATGTTTTTCGGTGGGTTTAGCCATGGCTATAAAGCTGGCGGTTTCAACCTTGACTCCACAGCCGCCCAAGGCGGCGCGAGTCCCGCCTTTGCCTCAGAAGAAATCGACAGTTGGGAAGCCGGGTTTAAATCCACGCTTGCTGATGGCCGCGTGCGTTTCAACATGACGGGATTCTGGTCAACTATGGATAATTTCCAAGTTCTAGAATTTACGGGCACAAAATTCACGACTTTTAATGTCGATGACGTATCATCCAAAGGTGTCGAGACAGAGCTATATGCCCGCCTCTCTGATGATTTTGATCTTAATATCGGCATTACCTATGCGGACGCCGCTTACGGCGATAATTGTGACCGTAATGGCACGATTGTGCCGGCTCGCACGCTCTGCGGCTTCGCGCTTACTAATGCGCCGAAACTGACGGCTGTTCTCGGCATGACCTATGACGGAGAGATTGGGGATAGCGGATGGGGCCTTCTGGCCAATGTCAATTTGGCGAACTCTGGCCAGCACCGTACATCGACCCAGCCGCAAATTGCGGTTGGCGTTTTAAATCCACTCGATCTTCATGCGGCCGTGACAAAAATCAATGCCCGTATCGGTTTCTCTATGCCCAATGACCGGGCCAGTATCGAGTTTTGGGGCCTCAACATCACGGATGAAATCACGCGCGGCATTACCTTTAATACGCCGCTTCAAGGTAGCGGCGGCGTAGCCCGTTCAGCCTTTCTTGACTCGCCCAGTCAATATGGCGTGACCGTGCGCACGAATTTCTAATCTTGAAATTGATAAACCTTAAAAGGCCGCCTTTTGAGGCGGTCTTTTTATGCGCCCTCATCTATCCCCATAATTGCCGTGCTTTTACCTTGGCGTGACGGCTTCGAGCCCCTATGGTCGCGCAAAATAAAACAAAACTCTCATGGGGATATCATGGAAACTTTTAATAGCTTAATGGAAGCCTTCAACGGTTTTGTCTGGGGCCCGCCCATGATGATCCTCTTATTGGGCGTTGGCGTCTTTCTGACATTTGGCCTGCGGCTGCTCTCGATTATCCGCATTCCCTATGCTTTTAAGCAGCTATTTAAGAAACGCGGCGGCGACCAAGCCGAAGGTGATGTCAGTCCCTTTGCCGCTTTGATGACCGCTTTATCCTCAACCGTCGGCACAGGCAATATCGCGGGCGTTGCGGCAGCCATCGCCATTGGCGGGCCCGGCGCGATTTTCTGGATGTGGATGACCGCCATTGTCGGCACCGCAACAAAATTCTCCGAAGGCGTGCTCGCTGTGCGCTACCGCGAAGTGGACGCTAACGGCAACCGCGTTGGCGGGCCGATGTATTATATTAAAAACGGATTGGGGCCAAAATGGCTCTGGCTCGCCGGAGCCTTCGCCCTATTTGGTATAATAGGCGCACTTTCGACAGGCAATGCCGTTCAAGCCAACTCTATCGCCGACGCTTTGCAAAGCACATATGGTTGGGATCCGCGCATTATTGCAGTTGTCCTCTCCGCCCTTGTAGCGGGCGTTATTTTTGGCGGTATTAAGCGCATCGGCGTGATCGCCTCGGCGCTCGTGCCTTTTATGGCGGTGATCTATATTTCGGCGGCTCTGATCGTGATCGCATTTAATATCTCGGCTGTTCCGGCGGCCTTTGGCACAATCTTCAAAGGCGCATTCGGGATGCAAAGCGCGGGCGCAGGTATCTCCATCGGCCTCATGATGCTGGCGATGCAAAAAGGCGTTGCGCGCGGTCTGTTCTCCAACGAGGCGGGCCAAGGCTCCGCGCCGATCGCCCATGCAGCCGCCCGTAATAATGACCCGGTCAATCAAGGCATCATCGCTATGCTCGGGACGATCATCGACACGCTGATTATTTGCACCATCACCGCTTTGGTGATTTTGACATCAGGCGTTGTTTCGCCGGATTGCCTAGCCAACCCGGCTATTTTGGATATGCTCGAATCCGGGACAACGCCTATGGGCTGCGAAACAGGCGCGCCGTTAACAGCGGCAGCTTTTGACGCAACGCTGAAAGGCTTTGGCCAGCATATTGTCGCCATCTGCCTCTCAATATTTGCGTTCACCACGATTATCGGGTGGAGCTATTATGGCGAACGCTGTACGGCGTTTTTGTTTAAAGAGCGCTCAATTCCAGTGTTTCGTGTCTTCTGGATTTTGGCCGTATTCGCCAGCACCTATGCGATGTCATTTGAGACAGGCGACGACAATATGGTCGTCAATACATTCTGGCTGATTGCCGATAGCCTGACGGGCTTGATGGCCGCGCCAAACTTGATCGCCTTGATACTCCTCGCGCCGGTTGTCTTCAAACTTGCCAAGGAATATTTTGACAAGCAAAAAATTGATGATGACGGCTTGATAGATCAGGACGATATGCCCTCCGGCACAGACTAGAGTGCTCTAGGTGAAGATACGCCCTGCGGCTTTGCGCGATACCGCCGCCCTTTCCGAATTGGGGGCGGCGACTTTTGCCGGAACATTTCAGAGCCTCTATAAGCGCGAGGATTTGTTTGCCTTCCTCGCGGAGTGGCATTCAGCAGACTATTATACCCAAGCCCTAAATGACCCGGATATCAATATCTGGGTGGTAGAGGACGAAAAGGGCCGCCTTCAAGGCTATTGCAAGGTCGGGCCCAACCATTTGCCATGCGAGCCGCCCTGCCCCTATGCGCTCGAACTCTCGCGGCTCTATATGCGTGATACCTGCCAAAGCGGCGGCTGGGGCTCAAAGCTCATGGAGCAAGTCTTCAGCCATGCCAAAGCCCAAGGCATTTCCGAAATTACGCTAAGCGTCTATTCCGAAAATCTGGCCGGGCAGCGGTTTTATGCCCGCCACGGCTTCACCAAAATCGGAGATTATATGTTCAAAGTCGGGAAGCACTTTGACCGCGAATATATCTTCCACAAGACGCTATAAAAAAACCCGCTTCAATGAGCGGGCTTTATCTTTATTTTCAGAAGCTTAGTACCAAGTCTTACGCTTGCGCTTAGCTTTATGATGATGGCGGTCATGTGCGTGTTGCCCATGCGAGCTCGTCATATCGCCATATGTTTTTGATGGGTGGGTCTCATGTGAGGTCGCCCCGCCCTGATAGATTTGGACTGTTCCGCCTGAATTGGCATTGCTTGAACTATAGCTAGACCCTGAACTATATGACGAACCCGATGTGTAGCCGCTGCTATGGCCGGGCGTGCCGTAAGACGCGCCTGACCGGGTAGAGCCTGTTCCGGGCGCGCACAACACGCGGCGCCATTCATAACGCGCAGGCGCAATCAATGTCTTAGTCGCGACATCGGCATATTTTGCCGGCATATGGACTTCGCGCTCGCCGCCCGGGTGGATAACATCTTCAACTCTGACTGTGCGGTATTCAGCCGAAACAGGGATTTCCTGAACGCCGCCCGGGTCTGAAACGACCTGTTTATGGATGGTCTGATATTTCGCCGGAACTTGGTGGCGCTGCACCTGACCGGGAGATGTCATTACTTTGCGGTTAAACTGAACGCTCTGCCCCGGTTCTTCGACAAGGCACCAGATTTCGCAGGTTGCGCCGCATTGCGTGCCGCCTGACGTCCCGTATTGCGCCTGGCTCGTATAACCTTGGCCATAACGGCCTGCATCGGCTGTGGAGTGGATGGTATAGCCTTGCGCCGCTAACTTGCCCGGATTACCGCGCCTCCAAATAAGCCTTGGGGCCGAAGTTTGAATGGTTTCGGTAATTGTCGAAAAACTCGGAGGAGAAACGGATAATTTGTCATAGGCCGGACGCACCATCATTTGCTCTGATACAGAGCGGTAAGTGGGTTGGCGCACTTGGTAGCGCACGCTGGCTTCCTTTACGAGGACGTTTTCATCACGCGCCGCCAATTGCGGCTGGCTCACTTCAATATGCGAATAGGCTTGCTCGACAATCACCTGCTCGGAGCTTGTGCTATATTGCGCAGGCACTTCGACGCGGGCATAGCATTCACCAGCATTGGGGTTAGCCGGCAGCAAATCCGGCGTATAGCCCGGCATGGCCTGACCGCCGGCAAAGGCTAGCGGGGCTATAGCGGCGCTTATGGCCAATACAGCTAGCGTCTTGGTCATTATGGATGATTTCGTCATGAGTTTTCACCTTTCCGTTCGCCGCAAAGCGGCTGATTTCATTGCTGCTATCCATTGCAAGATTGATGCAAACAGATACTCAAGCGCCGATATTGGCGCAGTTTTGGGGGATGTTTCTCCAAAGACGATAGGCCGCCCAAGGATAGTCGCCTATTTCGCGAATTTTCGCGCAACAGCGGCTATCAAAGCTATAGCCAAAGCAGCGCCAACCGTATTGGCTAAGCCGTCCCAGACAGAGGCCGTGCGCCCCAGCGGCATTGCGCCTTGGGCAAACTCCAAAACCCCGCCCAGAGCTAAACACCCTAGTAGGATAACAGCTTTAGAAAGTTTCGGCCAAGCCAAACAGGTTGCCGCCGCTAAAACCCCGTAAACCAGAGCATGAAGCAGTTTATCCAGATGTGGAATTCCGCCGCCCGTTCCGGCAGGCGTTAATGACTGCCAAATGATGAACGGCACATAGAGCCCAACACCTATACGAATAGGCAAGCGAAGTGAGGCCGGAAAAAAATGTTCATAAGATGACATCGCATTCTCGTTAGACGAAAATTGTGAACAGCTTATGACGGACTCAAGACTATCTTGGCCGTAAATATTCCCCACAAATACCACATTTCCTCCCAGCCTGCGTCTCGCCTGCAGTCCCCAGCCGCAAACGAGACATAGTTAACGCGGGCAAATGTGGCAGCTTTGGGGCCAACATGTAGATTATCGCTTCACGCGCATCAGTTTCACGCCTAGTGTGACCCAAATATCACTGTTAATGAGAGATTATGATGCAATTATTGAACCCCAAAGAGGTTGCCGAAGATTTAGACGGCTGGACCGGCGGCGATGATTTCATCACCAAAGTGTTCAAATTCGGAGATTTCGCCGAGGCTTTCGGGTTTATGACGCGCATCGCCATCATTGCCGATAAAATGGATCATCATCCCGAATGGTATAATGTCTATAACCGCGTCGATGTCACCCTCACCACCCATGATGCAGGCGGGGTGACTGAAAAAGATGTAAAATTAGCAGAAGCCATGGAAAAGGCGGCTGGTTAAACACGCCCGCAGTGCCTATATGGCGCGGACTATGACAGATTCTACACGCATTGACGGCGATGACATCGTCACAACCTTCCAGCTTGACGGACAACCCGTGCGCGGGCGCGCCGTGCATTTAGGCAGCGCTATCGATAAAGCCATTGGCGGGCGTTATCCTGACCTTGTCGGGCGTTTGCTCGGCGAAGCCATGATGATTGGCGCGATTGTCGCCCAAGCCCTGAAATTCGATGGCCGCCTCGTTGTGCAATGCCACGGCACCAATGCAGGCGCAGTTTCGCTCTTAATGGCAGATTGCACGACCGACGGCAATGTGCGCGGCTATGCCCGATGGGATGTTGAGCAATTGAAAATGATACAGCTAGATAACCGCAACCCCGGCGCAGATGTATTATTGGGCGGCGGCACTTTCGCCATGACCATCGACCAAGGCCCGGATATGGATCAATATCAAGGCCTATCAGCGATTGAAGGCGCGTCGCTCTCGGCCTGCGCTGAGCATTATTTCCGGCAAAGCGAGCAAATCCCGACGCGGATACACCTCGCCTGCGGACAGGTGCAAAAACCCGGAGAGCCGCCAAAATGGCGCGGCGGCGGGATGATGATCCAGAAAATCGCCAATGATGACTTTCGCGGCGATACGGATGACGCATGGGACACCGCTAAAGCGCTGTTCACGACGATCACCGACGCCGAGTTGATTGATCCTGATCTAACGCAAAACAGTCTGCTCTACCGCCTGTTCCACGAAAACGGCGTGCGCGTTATCGAAACGGCTAGTGTTCAGGCCAAATGTCAATGCTCGCGCAAACGCTTATTAGCCACACTAAAGTCTTTTGACAAAACCGCACTGGAAGACATGACAGAAGACGGCATCATCAAAGCCAATTGCGAGTTTTGCGATACCGATTACGTGTTTCCGCTGGCCGAGCTTTAAGCCCGCCAAAAAGCCGGGGTTAGGACGACTAACGCCGTCACGATTTCGAGCCTTCCGACAATCATGGCTATCATCAACACCCATTTCGGGCCGTTGGGCAGGCTTTGATAAGTGCCTGCGGGGCCGATAATGTCGCCAAGGCCGGGGCCAACATTGGCCACGGCGCTTCCGGCACCAGACCAAGCGGTCAGCGGATCAAGCCCCATTATCGAGAGCAAGATTGCAACAATAGCGAAGGTCATGAAAAACAGGAAGAAATAGCCCATGACCGAAAAAACCACGGATTCGGGCAAGGGTTTTCCGCCGTAACGCATCGGCGCAACTGCATGTTGGCGCGGCATCTTAAACAGATAAGCCCGCAAGCCTTCAAAGGCGACCTGATAGCGGAAAATTTTCACCGAACACGCGGTCGAGCCCGCACATCCGCCAATAAACATAAAGGCGAAAAAGGCGGAAACGGCAAATGGCCCCCAAGCATTATAATCAACCGTGGCATAGCCTGTCCCGGTTACGATGGAGACGACATTAAAGGCCGCCAAACGCAGGGCCCGGCTTTGCGAAAGCTCGCTGTTCAGCCATAAAAATAATGTAATCATGGCAATCAGCGCGGTCATGACAACGAAAAAAGTGCGCACTTGCGAATCTCGAAATGGGGCTCGCCAGTCCCCGCGTGTTGCTATCAGCAAATAAACCCCGAAAGGCATTCCGCCCGCCATCATAAAAGCGATACCCACAAGATCGGCCCCGTTATCCATAAATCCGCCCATAGAAGCATCGGACGTCGAATATCCGCCTGTGGCCAAGGTCGTCATGGCATGAGCTGTTGCATCAAACCCGCCCATTCCGGTCAACATATATCCTATGCCGCAGGCAAGTGTCAGGACAACATATATCCCGCCAATACCCGCCGCCAACGAAGCCGCGCGGGGCAGGATTTTCTCGCCCATATCCGAGGACTCAAGCCTAAAAAGTTGCATCCCGCCGACTTTCAACATCGGCAAAATGGCCATGGCCGTCACGACAATACCAACGCCGCCAATCCATTGCAGGATCGCGCGCCAGAGCAGCACACCTTTGGGCATATCGTCCAGCCCTGTCAAAATTGTTGAGCCGGTTGTTGTAATGCCCGAAGTCGCCTCAAATAGCGCGTCCGTTATAGAAAGCTTCATCGGGTCCATCAAAAACGGAAGGGCGGCGAAAACAGACAGCGCGACCCAACTTAGTACGGTTAGTAAAAACGCCCCGCGCGCGCGTAAATTCGGTTTAGGCGTATAAGTCGCCAGCGCCAAAACCCCGCCGAGCAAAGTGGTCAAAATTCCAGAAATGCCAAAAGCGCGCCAACTCCGGTCATCATAAGCCAGATCCACCAGCATAGGCGCGAACATCGACGCGCCAAGGGCGGCAATCATCAGGCCAACAACAAAAAAAACGGGACGAAGATCCGGCATGTTTTCGCTCTATAACGGTTCGCAAAAATATGAAAGCCTTGGATTGTCCTTGCCAGCACGGCCCCCGATGCGCCAAATAGGGTAAAATAGAACAATAAGAGATATTCCATGTTGCGCTTCTCAAAACTTCCGCTCCTCGCCCTTGTCATGTTTTTCGCCGCTTGCGAGCCGAAAGTTTCAGAAACGCCGCTGCCCGAAACGAAGATGCCCCAAGCCCCAACTTCCCTGCAACAAGCCGCGATTGAGGCGCAAGCGCCCAAGGTGAAGCCTCATTACCTGACGGCAACACCTGGCCCCGGTAAATTAACGCCCGAGATTATTCACAGCAATCCTTCTTTGGACGGCCCGTCTCTGCGCCGAGCTAAAATCTCGCCCGGCGGCAAATTTGTGACAGTGCTGCAAGGCCGCGCCGATGATGCCGGACAGCAAGACCTCTGGGCTTATGATCTGGAAACAGGCGCAGGGCGTCTATTGGTCAGTTCAACCGACCTGCTCGGCGCGCCCGAAGAGCTGTCAGCGGAAGAAAAGAACCGCCGCGAACGCGCCCGCGAATATGGCAAAGGCATCGTGTCATATGATTGGGCGGGCGATAATCTTCTGCTCTTTCCGCTCGGCGGGGATATCTATCTCTACGACCTTGAAAAAAGCGAGAGTCGTCAAGTTACAGCGACCAAAGGTTTCGAGACCGATGCCAAAGTCTCCGAAGACGGCCGCTATGTCGGCTATGTCCGGGAGAATAATCTTTTCGTCACAGATTTGGACACGGGACTGGAGCGCCAACTCTCTGACGGAGCCACAGACCTCATCCGCAACGCGACGGCTAGCTTTGTTGTCCAAGAAGAACTCGGCCGAAATACCGGCTTTTGGATGAGCGAAGATGCGGCCCGCTTCGCCTATACGCAAATTGACGAATCCGCTATAGCGATTGAAAACCGCATCGAATATTCCGCCTCCAAAGTAGAAAATGTAAGCCAGCGTTATCCCTTTGCCGGAACAGAAAATGCTACGGTTAAGCTCGGCGTTGTCAGCCGCAAAGGCGGGCGCACACGCTGGGTTGATCTCGGCGAGAATGAAGACATCTACCTAACCCGCGTAGCTTGGAGCCAAGATGGCAAGACGCTTTATGCGGGCGTGCTTTCACGGGATAACAAAACGCATAAAATCCTGAAGATCAATCCTGCAAACGGTAAATCGAGTGTTCTCTTTGAAGAGACCTCCCCGACATGGCTTAATATAGAGGGGGCGCTCGAAACACTAAAAGACGGCTCCCTGCTCTGGCTAAGTGAGAGGAGCGGCAAACTAGCCCTCTATAACCTGAAAGAAAATGCAGAGCCCCTGCGGCTTACCTCCGAAGGCCTGCTGGTTAATAAACTCGCTTGCCACACGGAAAATGCCGAGACCCTTTATGTTACGGGCTGGAAGGACAGCGCCTTAGAGCGGCAGATTTATAAAATTACCACAAGCATTCCTGAAATCCCAGAAATGGAGATAGAAGAGGCCGGGACAGAAGAGGCCGTGACTGAAGAAACTGAGCCCTTAGCTCCGCCGCCCGCCGTCCCCACAGTAACCCAAATCACAAAAGGCGAAGGCCGCCATAGCGGCAGCTTTAATGACAGTTGCGAGCGTTATATTGGCAGCTTTAGCGATCCCGGCACCCCGTTTCAGACACGCGCCTTTACCAATGACGGCACGCCGCTGGCTTGGCTTAATGAGAATGCCTTGAACGCTGAGCATCCTTACGCCCCTTATAAGGCCGCCCATATCACCCCTGAATTTGGCACTATCCCCGCTGCTGACGGCACGCCCATGGATTATATGCTCTACAAGCCGCTCGGCCTTAAACCCGGCGAGAAGCGCCCAACGATTACGATTGTTTACGGCGGCCCCGGTGTGCAGCGCGTGCATAAGGGCTGGGAGCGCCGGCATTTTGAACGCATGCTCGCCCACCATGGATTTGTCGTTTTCGCGCTCGATAGCCGGGGCGCAGCCAATCGCGGCAAAGCCTTTGAAGACCTGCTCTACCGCGCTATGGGCCGCTCCGAGGTTGTTGACCAAAGCGCGGGCGCAGCATGGCTCAAGACACAGCCCTTTGTCGACGGCGATAAAATGGGCGTCTATGGGTGGTCATATGGCGGTTATATGACCCTGCACATGCTCGCCCAGACTGATCATTATCAAGCCGGGGTGTCCGGCGCCCCCGTCACCGACTGGGCGCTTTACGACACCGCCTATACCGAACGCTATCTTGGAGACCCTAATCCGGCCACGCCAAACCACGCCGAAGGCGCTTATGAAAAAGGCAGCATCTTCCCTTATCTCGAAGGCCTAACCGAACCCGTGCTCCTCATCCACGGCATGGCAGACGATAATGTCGTCTTCCGTCATTCAATAAAGCTGATGGACGAAATGCAAAAAAACGGCGCACATAATTTGCGGCTCATGACATATCCGGGCGAAAAGCACGGCTTTAGAAAAATTGAAAACAAAATCCATCGCGACCGCGAAATTCTTGAGTTTTTCTTAGGTCAATTCAGTAACAAATAGCTCATTTCATCTCGAAGAAAACTTGCCTTAACGTTCTATCCCCGCCCGCGATAAGGCGGGACGCCTTGGTCGGGTATCCAGAGGCCTTTGGGCGCTTGGCCATATTGGTAAAACACATCAATGGGAATACCGCCGCGCGGATACCAATAACCGCCAATGCGAAGCCATTTGGGCGATATCTCTTTGACAAGGCGTTGGCCTATTCCCGTTGTGCAGGCTTCGTGGAAGTCGCCGTGATTACGGTAACTGCCGAGATAGAGCTTGAAGGCTTTGCTCTCGACAATCCACTTATCAGGACAATAATCGACAACCAGATGGGCAAAATCGGGCTGGCCTGTAACGGGGCAGATACTTGTAAATTCCGGCGCTACGAGGCGCACCATGTAGTCTTCCCCGCAGGGGTTTGCCACGCGCTCCAGCACAGCTTCATCCGGCGACGCCGGCAAAGCACTGTTATGGCCTAATTGGCCGAGCTTATCATAGGGCTTATCTGTCATAGGCGTGGGTTAAAGCTAAATCCGACCAAGAGCAAGACTTAGAGACCTAGGCCTAGGCAGGCTCAGCCGCTTTTTTTGCCGTGCGCTTGAGGCTGAAATTACGAAGGAAACGCGCGCCCGGCACTTCAACAAAATGATAGGTCAGATGCGAGAAACAGATCACCGCAGCGAGGTAAACCAATAAGACAGCGTCCCCGCCCCAGCCTGTTGGGTTCCAATCCGGCACAGCGCCGCCAATGACGCGCTCGGCTAATATCGCAATGACAATAGAGATAATCACATGAGTCATATAGACCGAATAAGAGATTTTCGCGAGATAACGAAAAACGCGCGCACTCATAAATTTAGACACGGCGCCGCCGTCAAAGGCGAAGACGACAACAAAGAGAAACAATACGGGCGCGACGAGAAATTGCATCTTTCCGCCGCAATAGATCACAAACAGCATGCTCAATATAAGCACTGCGGCTTCGATCATCGTCATAATATTCGATTTGCCATCGGCGGCCCATTGCTCCACTTTAGGTTTGAGCGCAACATAAGTATTGGCAGCCAGAATGCCGGTAAAGAAACCCGCCATACAGCGCCAGAACCCTAGATCATATGTGATATTCATATCGGGTTTGACCCGCGATAAAGCCGCATAAATTGCAGCAATTCCCAGCGCGATTAAGCTGAAATGCAAGAGTTTTTTGGGCCGCGCCCAGAGCATCATCGCAACAAAGACGAAATAAGTATAGAACTCGGCGCTGATCGTCCAACTGGGCGGGTTATAGGTCAAGCTGTCATTGACGCCCATAGCGTGGGTCAGAGTCAGGTGGCTGAATAAGCTGCGCCACCCTTCGGACGCGCCTGCGGCAAAGGGCAATATTTCTCCGGCTTCATGCGTTGCCCAGCCGATTTTATGCGCCCAAAGCCGAAATACTGCAAAGGCGAGAAACAAAAGCGTCATGAAAATATGGATCGGATAAAGCCTGGCAAAACGGCGTTTCATGAATGATTTTGCGCTCGGCCCGTCTTTCAGAAAGCCGTTATAAAGCCGGAACATCAAAAAACCCGAAAAGGCAAAAAACAAATCAATAATCACAGGCCCGTTATTAAAGAACGCCCATTGATTGACATGGGTCAGCCAAATTGTGTGGTAGATGGCTACAAATACTGCCAGCAGACCGCGAAAGCCGTCCAGAGCTGCGAAATACTCGCCATGCCCATAGGGCTTTATGGTCTTCACATTCGACATCAATGTTCCAAACAGGCGCAAAGCCCAAATTCTCGGTTTAAATAGATGAGAGACGCGAAAATATGATTAACACTGCGCCAAAAACTTGGTAGTCCCTATGACAATTCTGTGAGGAGAAAACATAATGAAATCACGCGCCGCTGTAGCTTTTGAAGCCGGAAAAGATTTGGAAATCGTCGAAATCGACGTTGAAGGCCCGCAAGCCGGCGAAGTTCTCGTCGAAATCAAGGCTACGGGTATCTGCCATACCGATGCGTTCACGCTGTCGGGCGATGACCCGGAAGGCGCATTTCCGGCCATTCTCGGCCATGAAGGCGCGGGCATTGTGCGCGAAGTCGGTAAGGGCGTGACCTCGCTTGCGCCCGGCGATCATGTCATCCCGCTTTATACGGCTGAGTGCCGCGAATGCGATTATTGTCTCCACCCCAAGACCAATCTCTGCCAGAGCGTGCGCGCGACGCAGGGACAAGGCCTGATGCCCAATGGCACATCACGGTTTTCTTATAAGGGACGGAAAATATTACATTATATGGGCTGTTCGACATTCTCTAACTACACCGTCTTGCCCGAAGTCAGCCTCGCCAAAATCCGCAAAGACGCGCCTTTTGATATGGCCTGTTATATTGGCTGCGGCGTGACAACGGGCGTTGGCGCGGTGATTTATTCAGCCAAAGTTGAGGCTGATACTCGCTGCGTCGTCTTCGGTCTCGGCGGTATTGGGCTTAATGTCATCCAAGGGCTGAAAATGGTCGGGGCTAAACAAATTGTCGGCGTTGACCTCAACCCGGCCCGCGAAGCCATGGCCCGACAATTCGGCATGACTGATTTTATCAATCCTAAAGATGTCAAAGGCGACCTGACGGGGCATATCGTCGAAGTCACAGGCGGCGGCGCGGATTATACGTTTGAATGTATCGGCAATGTCGATGTTATGCGGGTGGCGCTGGAAGCTTGCCATAAAGGCTGGGGCGAAAGCTATATTATCGGCGTAGCGGGCGCAGGCCAAGAAATCGCCACACGCCCCTTCCAACTCGTCACAGGCCGGAGCTGGAAAGGCGTTGCCTTTGGCGGCGCGCGCGGGCGCACAGATGTGCCCAGCATTGTCGATATGTATATGGATGGCCGTATCCAAATCGACCCGCTGATAACGCATAAAATGCCGCTGGAGAAAATCAACGAGGCCTTCCACTTAATGCACGCCGGTAAGAGCATACGGAGCGTAGTGAAGTTCTAGATATCAAAAGTTGAAAGCGTTTGACCTGATAGCGGGCTCATAGACTGAGACCAAAACGGCATGCGTCTATTGGTTCATACCAAAGTCACGCTTTCACCTTTTTCCTAACATATTTTGCATCTTTAGCTCCATTTTAGCTGAGTCTATGATGCACTATCTAGCGGGCGCACCTGCCAAAGCACCAAGCTGTTCTTGTGTCACTGGCTTTGTCGGGCGGGATTGCGCTGTCGCAATCGGCGCATCTGGGTCACTTGGAGCCTGTAATAAAGGCTTCGGGCCACGCACATCGTCATTAAGACTGCCAAATAAACTTTGCTGAGCTTGTTGAGCAGACATCGGGGCTTGGGCGAGATAAGCCGCGCGTTGACGGGCCTCTGTTTGCTTTTGCCCGGCATTTTGGTGAGTAACAGGATTGGCCGCAGATGACCGTGGAAGCGAGCCTTGCGCCTGAGGTCTTGTTTGCGAGGTAATGGGAACACCAATAGGCGGGCGCGCTGTGTTTTGCGGTGCGGGCGCCGTGCCTCTTTGCATTGGATAGCCTTGCGTAGCCGTCATCCGGCGCTCCGCCCCGTCAAGACTATGTTGAAATTGCGGACGCTGAAATTGCGGAGGCCTAACTTGCGGGGCTTGCGGCTGTGGCGCAATACGCGGGTCGCGCATCAAGCGGGGGCCTCTTGGGTTTTGAACTTGCGGACGTTGGGCGTGTTGCTGGCGGGCGGCCTGTTGCCGCATATATTGCTCACGCGTTATCTGCTGCTGAGCTTGTGGCATTTGTTGACCGGTTTGCGGGGCGTGCTTGGCGTGGCCCGTGCTGCGGCGGTAATTATTTTGCTGCTCGGTCAGGCTGAGGCCTCGCACTGAAGGCGTCCGCGCAACAGTTTGTTGAGGACGCACGCGCTGGGGCACCGCTTCTCGGACAACGCGGCGCGTGGGCGAGGCCTGTCGAGTCTGTGGTCTAGCTTTAGGTGCCATGCTCGTGCCAACACGCACAGTATTTGTGCCCCCTCGGATCAAGTTCGGAGCCGCCGACCTAGCCCCGTTTCCGCTAATACTAATAGCGCTTTCAATCGGATTGGCTATTTTGGAATTAAACTCACACACACCCGGTGCGCGCGGATTGACTTTGACATAATTCCAGCCTCGGCATTGCGCATCCCCGGCGCAGTGGCTCTGGCAAACATCCGCGCCCGGCGCGACAACAGAGTGGTAAGGCGAGCCCGGACGATATGTGCCAAGGTCAGCAGCAAAAGCGGGGGCAGATAAAAGGGTTGCCATAAAGGTAGTCTGAGCAAGGATAGAAAATAGGCGCACGGAAATCTCCACAGAAATGATTCGAGTAGGAGGAAGATGCGCTCGAAGCGTTAGCACTTCGTTAACTGTGTTTTAGTCGAGCGCTCTAGCCATTGCGGCGGCGGATGATTTCCACGCCCGCAGCGTCGGCTTTTAACAGCGCTTGCGGCTTTGCAATTCTTACGGCGCAGGCTTGCACTCTTGGGTCAGCGCTTAGCGCCCAATCGGCGATGCGGGCAGCGAGGGTTTCGACAAGCTGCACATGGGCTTCGAGCGCGATTTCTTCGGCCTTCTCCGCCACTAATCCGTAATCCAGCGTTTCGTGCAAGCGGTCTTCTTTGGGGCTGGCCATGCTGCCCATATCTAGCTCTATATCGATAATTACCGGCTGGGTGCTTTCATATTCATGAGGATGCACGCCGATTGAGGCTTGGATGAGCAGGCCGCGCACGAATATCCGCGTATCGGGCACATCTTTGGCCCCGCCGCGCAGCATTCTGAAAATTCCGTTACGCGTCATTCTTCAAGCCCTACAAGCAGGTCAGGCGTTCGCCATGTCAGGTGTTGTCCGCCGTCCACGGCGATCATTTGGCCTGTCACAGATGTAGCAGAGAGCAGATATTGGCAGGCGTCCAAAAGCGCTTCGGGTGGGGAGCCGTTTTGTAGGAGCGTTTTGGCTTGCTCGGCGGTAAATTCTGCCTCCGTCTGCCCTTTATTTTGCAAAGTCGGGCCGGGGCCTATGGCATTGACCCTGACGTGCGGGGCTAACGCCTGCGCCAAGGTCTGCGTCGCCCAATGCAGCGCCGATTTGGACAGGCTATAGCTAAAGAAAAGCGGATTGGGTTTAAGTACGCGCTGGTCGATGATATTGATGACCGCGCCGTTTTGGCCCTTGGGAAGCTGAGCGGCGAATTGCTGCGCCAGCAGGAGCGGCGCGCGTAGATTGACCTCCATATGAAAATCAAGCCCGGCGCGGGTGAAGTCCACGGCGCTGTCATCTTCAAAGGTTGAGGCATTATTGATAAGAGCCGTGAGCGGCTGTCCTAACGCCTCTACGGCGCGCTCAACGAGGCTATCGACATCTTGCGGCACAAACAGGTTGCCCTGCACGCTAGCGGCTGTTCCGCCAGCCGCCTTGATCTCGGAAACAAGCGTCTCTGCCCCGGCTTGGCTGCGGTTATAATGCACGGCGACAGACCAGCCGTCCTTGGCCAAACCCTTCGCCAGATAGGCACCGATACGGGCCCCTGCCCCGGTAATCAGGATGGTTTTCAAGACTTTCTCGCCCTGGCCCGCTCACCGCAGGACGGGCGGCTGACTTCAACACAGGCAAGGCCAGGAAGTTTGGACTCCAAACGCTCAAATATCCACTCGGCGATATGTTCTAATGAAGGCTGCTCTAGGCCCTCGATCTCGTTAAGCACGGCATGGTCCAGCGGCTTAATCACGGCTTTGATAATCTGCTCTATTTTCCACAAATCTCGGATCCAGCCCTTATCTTCCTGCGCGCTGCCTTCAATACGCACCATGCCGGAAAAGCTGTGGCCGTGGATTTTCTTGAACAGATCATTAGCACCTTTGTGGCCGAAATAATGCGCGGCTTCAAATTTGAAGTCTTTCTCAATCTCGAATGTCAGTGCGGAGGCCATTGGCGCCCTTTATATGACGCGAGATACGATGGCCAGCATGTACAATATATAAGCGATGACGAAAATCACGCCCATCAACCTGCCAATAGGCTGGCGTCTTAAAACGAAAAGCAGCAAAGCCGCCGACGAGGCCAGCATGACCCAGACATCAAATGTCAAAAGCCTGTCATCAATCGGCACGGGGCCGGTCATGGCCGTCGCGCCCATCACGGCAAAGAGGTTAAACACATTGGAGCCCAGCACATTGCCAATCGCGACTTCGGAATGGCCGCGATAAGAGGCCACGATTACGGTGGCTATTTCAGGCAAAGACGTACCTATAGCGACAATGGTAAGCCCGATAATGGTCTCGGAGATATTCATCGCCGTGGCAATGGTGACAGCATTATCAACAATAAGCTTACCGCCCACAACAAGGCCAACAATACCGCCAAGCACAAAAGCCAGCGAGAGCAACATATTTGTCGGCAGGCCGTCTTTACCCTCGTCAATTTCGGTCATTTCGTCCAAAATCGGATCGTGAACACCGGAGCGCGCAAGGCTAAACATATAGAGCAAATAGATGATAATTCCGGCAAACAAGATGCCGCCCTGCCACGTAATCAATGGGTTATGCATAAAGGCGAGCGCAATAAACAGCACTGTCGCAAACAGGCAGATAAAGGTGTTTCGGGCCACGCCTGTCATATTAGTCGGTATCGCCATGATCAGTGCCGGCAGACCGAGCGCAAGTAATACATTAGCGATATTTGAGCCGATGACATTCCCGGCTGCCAGTTCCCCTGCCCCGCGCATCACAGCTTGCACGCCGACAACCATTTCAGGCGCAGAGGTGCCAAAAGCGACAATGGTCAAGCCAACGATGAGCGCAGGTACGCCCCAATGCCGGGCGAGCGCGGCCGCGCCGCGCACCATGAGGTCCCCGGCAATGATGAGGATAACAATGCCGACAAGCAGTAATAAAAGTGGGACGAGCATGTCCTAGTCGAAACGCTTATATTCGATGATATTCAGCCCGCCAAAGATAAGCGCGATAAGGCCAAATGTGAAAAGCGCCGGGTCGATTGCAAAACCAAAAATGCTGATACCGGACTGAATGAGGGCTGCCATAATGTGATCCTAAAGACTGAATTCCCAGATATTTTCCGCTCTATAGACCGCTTCACACAAAAGGCCAAGCCATCTTGACGTTGATATGAAAAATATCGTCATATAGAATAACACCATCACAAGGAGGCACACATGGCGAAAATACTAGGGTTAAGCGGGGTGTTCTTCACATGCGCCGATGTTGAAAGCTACCGCGCGTGGTGGGCCGAGCATATGGGCGTTGATATTGCGCAATGGGGCTCTATGGAGTGGATGGCCGATGGAAAGGGCCGCACCATGATGAGCCCATTCAAAAGTGATTCGACCTATCTGGAGCCTTCTAACGAGCGCTTTATGATAAATCTGCGTGTTGATGATGTGCGCGGTTTAATTGAAAAAGCCAAAAAAGGCGGCGCCGCCATCATCGGCGAGGTTGATGACACGGAATATGGTATTTTTGGCTGGTTTATTGACCCGGAAGGTATCAAGATAGAATTATGGCAAGAGCCAAAAGAGTCTTAGGAGAAAACTATGTTTGGAATGATCCCATTTGTAAAAGCCGCAGGCCGCGGCCTCGGCAATATGATCAGAGGCCGTAAAGGCAAAGAAGCGCTAGAAAAAGAAGTCAAAGACTTCGGCCTTGATACATCCGGCGTTGAAATTCAGGTCGATGAAGACGGCGGCGTTAGCCTAATCGGCGAAGCCGTAAGCCAAGAGATGAAAGAAAAAATCCTTCTCGCCATGGGCAATGTCGAAGGCGTTGGCGGCGTTAATGACGGCGCGACATCGCGCGCAGGCGGCCGCGAATCGCAATTCCACACCGTAGTCTCCGGCGATACGCTCTCGGCGATATCAAAGAAATATTACGGCACATGGCGGCTCTACCCCGAAATCTTCGAAGCCAATAAACCCATGCTAAGTCACCCCGATAAAATCTACCCCGGACAAGTACTGCGAATTCCCGCGATTGCGACGGCGACGAGCTAAGAGTTCAAGCATTAAAGAGAAAAAGGCGGGTTATTTGATCCGCCTTTTTCTTTTGCGTTCAAAATATTTCATGCTACAGCTTGGCAGTAACACCCTCACCTCCTGCGCCAAACCTCTTCAAAACCAGCAACCCCACTACCATCATCACGATGCCGACTGCCAGTGCCCAGACGCTGCCCGTTAGCCCTGCTGTGATGAAGGCGGCTACGGAGCAGAGGCCGTTGAACAGGGCGTAGGGGATTTGGGTTTTGACGTGGTCGATTTGGGAGCAGCCTGCGCCAGTAGCTGATAAAATTGTTGTGTCGGATATGGGGGAGCAATGGTCGCCAAATAATCCGCCCGACAGCACCGCGCCGATGACCACATACATCTCGATGTCAAATTGGTGGGCCATGGGAATAGCTATGGGGAATAAAATGGCGTAGGTTCCCCAAGACGAGCCGGTCGAAAACGAAATAATCCCGCCAACGAGAAACACGCTGACCGGGATCAGGAACGGGGCCAGATTGCCCTCAACCATGCCGGAAATATATTGGGCCGTTCCGAGATTATCGCCAAGGGCGCTCAGCGACCACGCCAGCACTAAAATAGCGAGAATACTGATAATATTGCTCATGCTTTTTAGGTAAAGCGCGAAGCCTTCAGGCAATGTCCGCACCTTATAAAACGCCATCAGCAACAGTAGGATAATGGCGGCAAATATATAACCGGTCGACAGAGCGCCGCGAAAGGCGCTGTCTTTCATATTGGCCATATCGGTGGGAAATCCTTGCGGCACCAGCAAGGCAAACATGACGGTGAGCATCACGCTCAATGGTAGCCAGACCATGATCGGTTTGGCTTTTGAGCTGGCATCATCGGTGACGGCTTCGGCCATTAGGGTTTCTTTACTTTCGAGCACAATGCCTTTGGCGGCATTGTCTTCGGCGCGTTTCATCGGCCCGAAATCGGCCTTGGCCAGAATAATCATGGGCACCATAATCACCGCCATGACCGAATAAAATTGATACGGCACGGCGTGTACATAGGCTTCAAAGGCGCTGCCCGTTATACCCAGCTTGGCATATTCCTGTGCGATATAATCCTGCGAATAAATCCCCCAACCGATAAACGGCACCAACACGGCCACCGGGGACGCGGTGGAGTCGATAATCCAAGCCAGTTTGGCGCGGGAGATTTTTAAGCCGTCCGTGATCGGGCGAAATAAAGGCCCGACGATCAGCGGCGTTCCTGAATCGGTGAAAAATAACAACGAGCCGCTGATCCACGCCCCGATCTGGGCTTTGGTTTTGCCGGTAATATATGTGATCATCATGCCGGCAAAGGCCGCCGCCCCGCCGGATTTTTCCATCAAGCCGACAAGCCCGGAAATGAAAATCATCAACAGCAATATTCCCATATGGGATTTGGTCGCGGCCTCGGCGACAAGATAGTCCTGCACCATAATGCTCATGCCCGTAAACGGATTGGCGCCGTTTAAAATCAGCACGCCCGAAAACACGCCAATCGTCAGCCCCAGAATAACATTGCGCGACCAGACGGCTATCGCCAGCGTAATCAAAACCGGCACGAGTGAAATAAATCCTGCGTCCGCCACAATCTCCCCTTTGTTTTTTATTTGGCTAATATGATGGACAATTGTTGTAAATGCGAGGGGAAATCCATAGGGGTGATTTATGTCAAAGTTCTTGGTATTAGGCGCGGGCCTCGTCACCGGGCCGGTGATTGAGTATTTAAGCCGCCGCAGCGGCAATCAGATTGTGCTGGCCAGTCATATATTGGCTGAGGCAAATGAGATTGCCGAGGGCTATAAAAATGTCCACCCGGTTCATTTAGACGTTCATGACAAGGCCGGGCTGGATGGATTGATTTCAGGCGCTGATCTTGTGACCAGCCTTGTGCCGCCGCCCTTGCACCCAATGGTCGCGCAGGCCTGTGTGCAAGCCCGAACCCATTTTGTCAGCGCCAGTTACCAGACGCCGGAGATGCTGGATTTGTCAGCGCAGGCCAAAGCGGCAGAGATTTGCATCCTCAACGAAATCGGCCTTGATCCGGGCATAGATCATATCAGCGCCATGCAAATCATTGACGATATTCAGGCCAAAGGCGAGCAGGTTGAAAGCTTTATCTCTTGGTGCGGCGGCCTGCCCGCGCCCGCGCATAATGATAACCCGCTTGGCTATAAATTTTCATGGCAGCCCAAAGGGGCAATTCTGGTTTTGCTCAATGAAGCGGCTTATTTACAGGCCGGGCAGAAGATCATTGTCGCGGGCAAGGACTTGATGGACAGGGCCGTGCCGATCACCATCGCCGGGCTTGAACTGGAATGTTATCCCAATAGAAACTCGGTCACTTACCGGGATATTTACGGCATTGGGGAGGTGCAAAACTTACTCCGCGGCACGCTGCGGTATCAGGGCTTTTGTCAAATTCTGGCTTTGGCTAAAACGCTGGACCTGATGAATACGGAGGCGGGCGAACTCCCCGGCCCTATGCGTTGGGCGGACTATATCAAATTTTTAAACCCTGATATGGTTTTACGCGAGCCATCAAACGCGGCGTGGCAAGGGCTTGACTGGCTTGGCTGTTTTTCAGATCGAGCCATCACGCCCAACGCAGTCCCGATTGATGCATTTTGTGATTTATTATTAGCGCGGCTGTCTTATGGCTGCGGCGAAACTGACATGATTGTTCTGCTGCATAAATTCGTCATCAAAAAACCGGACGGCGAAAAATATTTCATCACCTCATTGCTACAAGACTGCGGCGCGCCGGACGGCCATAGCGCCATGGCCCGCATGGTCGGCTTTCCCGTGGCCATTGCCGCGCAAATGATCGCGGACGGGGACATCAAACAACGCGGGACACTATTACCGGTAAGCAAAGACTTCTACCTGCCCATCTTGGCAGCGCTAAAAGCGGAAAACATTGTTTTCCAAGAACAGGTTTTTGGCCCCGCTGACATTACTGAGCAAGACTTTTTATCCGAGCTTGTCGGGAGCGGCCCGGTTTAATCCGCTACCGCCGGTCTTTCTTGCGCGTGTTTTTCCGCGCGCCTTTTTTCACGCCGCCCGATTTTGCTTTGAGGGCTGCGGCGCGGGCGAGCTTTTTCTTATGTGGTTTTTTGGATTTTGGCGCGTCGTTCATGAAGGGGTCGCCAAAATCAGGCGTTGATGGCGCGTCAGTTTTGCTCCGCGCCTTGCGTTTAAATGTGCCTTCGGGCGCAAACCCTTTTGGTTTTTCCTTGGACTTCCCCTTGAATTCTCCTTTGGGCTTGCCTTTGAATTTCCCTTTATCTCTGGATTTATAAGCCGCAGGCTTACTATTGAAATCGGGCTGTCCGCTTAAGCGCGTGGCAGTAATCGCTTTTTCGATCTTCATATCCGGGCCGATAGTTTCCATAAAACGGTCAACGCCGGCCGGGGCAATTTCGATGAATGTCTGCGTCTCGGTAATTTTAATCGCGCCGATTTCAGGTTTTTTCAGCCCGCCTGATTTCAGCAGCATTGGCATAATCCATTTCGGTTCTGCCTTTTGCTTGCGGCCCAGATTTAACGAAAACCAGACGCCGCCGCTAAAGTCATTGCGGGACCGGGGCTTACGCTCGCGCCCGCCCTTGGAATTACCATGAGAGGAATTGTCATGAGCGGAAGGATCATAAGGCGTATGGGTCAGCTCTTCGGGCGCAGACTGGCCTGAACGATATTGGCGAATAAAAGCCGCCGCGATATGTTCGGGCGTATAGGCTTTCAGCAAGCGCGCGACCATAGTGCGCTCCTCCTCGCTAACTTCAGTTTCCAAAGTCATGCCGGAGAGCAAGCGCTCATTATCGCGCTGGATAATATCTGCGGCGCTGGGCGGGCCCGACCATTCGGCGGTGATATTGGCGTCGCGGAGTACACGCTCGGCATTACGGCGGCGGCGAGGCGTAATCATAATAACGGAGACGCCCTTACGGCCTGCCCGGCCCGTGCGGCCACTCCTGTGGAGCAAAGCTTCGCGGTTCTTGGGCACATCGGCATGAATAACAAGTTCGAGATCGGGCAAGTCCAACCCCCGCGCCGCGACATCGGTCGCGATACAGACCTGCGCCCGTCCGTCGCGCAAAGATTGCAGGGCGTTGGTGCGTTCTTTTTGCGATAATTCGCCTGACAAAGCGACAACAGAAAAGCCGCGATTATTAAACCGGGCCGTCATCCGGTTCACGGCAATGCGCGTATCGCCAAATACAATCGCATTTTTAGCATTGTAGAACCGCAATACGTTGATGATGGCGTTTTCTGTATCAGAAGCCCCGATGGTCATAGCCCGATATTCAATATCGACATGTTGCTTGGATTCTGCCGCCGTATTGACGCGCACGGCATTACGTTGATATTTTTTGGTCATGCCGAGGATTGTTTTGGGAACGGTGGCCGAGAACATTAAGGTGCGGCGATCCTCCGGAGCCGCGCCCAGAATTTGCTCAAGTTCTTCGCGAAAACCCATTTTTAGCATCTCGTCTGCTTCGTCGAGGACGATGGCCTTGAGCTGCGTCATATCCAAAGAGCCGCGTTTAATATGATCGCAAAGCCGTCCCGGCGTGCCGACAACAATATGCGCGCCCCGCGCCAAAGCACGGCGTTCATCGCGCATATCCATTCCGCCGACACAGCTTGCCGTCTTGGCCCCGGCTTCTCGATACAGCCAATCCAGTTCACGCTTGACCTGTAGGGCCAATTCCCGCGTCGGAGCGATAGCCAGCGCGAGCGGCGCATCGGCCCTGAGAAACGCGCCAGCCTCTTCCAGCAATGTCGGAGCCATAGCGAGGCCGAACGCAACTGTTTTGCCGGAGCCTGTTTGGGCTGAGACCAGCAAGTCTTGCCCCATCAGCTCAGGCGCAAGAACAGCGTCTTGAACGGGCGTCAGGGTCGTATATCCCTTTTTCTTCAAAGCATCAGAGAGCGCCGGATGCGCGAGGGAAATATGTGTCATTGTGGTCTTTCGATGTGATCTATCGGGGATCGCTCAGCGATCCGTAAATATGCAGGCCCGTGTTCCGCGCCTCCTATGGGGTTTGTTACGCTCTGCATAGGATAAAAATCAGCTTCCCGAATAAGACAGAAGCGGGACTGTCTTCAAGAGAGAGAGAAAAGACAGCCACCGCCCTGCTGCGCGATCTGTGGGTCTGTGCCGGAAAAATCCGCATCGACCTACCCGGGGGAAAGGGCGTCACAGAGGGGACGCACGCAGGGACCCTTATAGCTATGCAGCCTGAATGTTTGCTGAAAGCGGCTGTTATCTTACGTTTATCTTCGTTAGAATTTGGTAAGGTTAGGCAGGAGGTTATTTGGCAGTAGCTTTTTTAATCTGCGATTTCAGCGACTTAATATCTTTCTTTAATCCGGAAATTTCGTCTTGTGATTTAGTCAGCATGGCTTTGAGCACTTCAAATTCATCGCGGCCAACCAAGTCCATATCAGCAATAAGACGTTCAGCTTGCGAACGGCCCATGGCTTTGACTTCATCGCCCACGCCCTTCATCGCGCCGACCGCATTGGTCATCAGGTTTGTCAGGTCATCAAGAGGTCTGGATTTGCTTTGCATAATCGGCTCACTAAATTGTCTTTCAATACAGATAGGCACAGGCTAACACATTTTCCAGTAACTCATCAGCGCAAACTGACGCAACAGGCCCTAAATACCTATGCTAGACCTTATACAAGCCATTCCTTTTCCCGATTGGATTAACCCCGACGCGATCAAAATCGGCAAATTTAGCGTCAAATGGTACGGCATTTCCTATATTATCGGGATTTACGCGGCCTATTATTACGCCATGCGGGTGTGCAAACGCAAAGATATCTGGATTGTCGGCGGCGCGGCGCGCAAGCCTGAGCTGATACCGTCCAAAACCATGCTGCAAGACCTGATGTTTTACTGCCTGCTCGGGATTATTCTAGGCGGACGCCTCGGCTATATCCTGTTTTACAGCACCGAGACGATTTGGACAGCGCCGCAAGACATTCTCAAAGTCTGGGACGGCGGGATGAGCTTTCATGGCGGTTTTCTGGGTGTTGTTGCGGCAGTGTTTTACACGAAATGGCGTAAGAAACTCGATCTCTGGCGTATCGCCGATATGACAGCAATTGGCGCGCCTTTGGGTCTGCTCTCTGTGCGGTTTTTGGGTAATTTCGTCAATCAGGAGCTTTATGGCCGGGTCACCGATGTGCCTTGGGCGTTTATTTTCAATACCGCCCCGGACAGCCTGCCGCGTCATCCCAGCCAGCTTTACGAAGCCTTTCTTGAAGGTATCGTGATTTTCTTTGTCTTAAGGGTATTAGCCACGCGCTACAAAGCCTTGACCAAGCCGGGGCTTTGCGCAGGCGCTTTCATCCTGCTTTATGGGTTCTTCCGTTTCTGCGTCGAATTTGTGCGCGAACCAGACCCAATTTCGAAATTCGGCCCCCTCACCCGCGGTATGGCCTATTCCCTGCCCATGATTTTGGTTGGATTACTGATTGTGATTTGGGCTTGGAAACGCTCGCCCGTCTCGCCAAAGCGCGTCGCTCCCGCACCTGTTGATGATGACAAGCCCGCTTAAACAAAGGCTCATCGCCAAGATCAAAGCCGAAGGCCCGATCACGGTGGCTGAATATATGACGCTCTGCCTGCTTGATCCCGTTGACGGTTATTACCCAACGCGCGACCCGCTCGGCAGTGATGGCGACTTCATCACCGCGCCCGAAATCAGCCAGATGTTCGGCGAACTTATCGGGCTGTGGTGCTTGCAAAGCTGGCAGGATATGGGGCGGCCTGAATTTATCCACCTAATAGAACTTGGCCCCGGACGCGGCATTATGATGAGCGATATTCTCCGCGCCGCCGCTTTGGACAAAGATTTCATCAAAGCCGTGCATGTCACCTTGATTGAGGCCTCTGCCGCGCTCGAAGCTGTGCAAGGCAAAACACTGGCGAGTGCGCCCTGCCCGGTTAGTTGGGCGGCGGATTTATCCGAAATCGAAGACGGAACCGCCATTATCATCGGTAATGAATTTCTCGATTGCCTGCCTATCCGCCAATTTATCCAGAAAGACCCGTTTGCAAGCCGCGCGGGCTGGCAGGAACGTCTGGTTATGTTTGAAGGCGGCGAATTGCGTTTCGGCCTCTCCCCCGCCGCGATCAGCGAGACTTTGCAGGCCGCTCTCCCAGAAGGTCAGAGCCAAGCCCGCACAGATGATCTGCTGGAGATATGCCCTGCCAATGCGCAAATTCTCGACCAGATCAAAACCCGTTTCGAGGTCGACCTCGGACGCGCGCTCTTCATTGATTACGGCCCCGAAACAACGGAATTTGGCGACACGCTACAAGCCTTAAAACGGCACGAAAAAATCGGCGTTTTTTCTGACCCCGGTAATACAGACCTGACAGCGCGGGTTGATTTCGCGGCGCTCATAGAGATGGCCGAGGCCATAGACCTCGCCTGCGCCGCGCCCGTTGCTCAATGCGAGTTTCTTTCCAAATTAGGGATTGAGATGCGGGCTGTTGCTCTCTCCCGCGCCAAACCGGACTCGAGGGAGAAAATTGCGCGACAATTACACCGCCTTACCGCTAGTGACGAAATGGGAGAACTGTTTAAAGCGGTCTGTTTCCAATCCCGCAGCCTGCCAGTGCCGCTCGGCTTTCGGGATATGGCATGACGGAATTTAAAACCCACCCGCTCCTGATACATGACGGCATTGCCCATGGTTTCTTTGGCCGTAAAGGCGGCGTTTCTACGGGCCTATATGCGAGCCTGAATACCGGCAAGGGTTCTCAAGATGATCCTGATAATGTCGCCGAGAACCGCAAACGCGTGGCCGGAGCGCTCGGCACATCCGGGGGTAACCTGCTCAGCCTTCACCAAATCCATAGCACAGATGTCTTAATCGTGGACGCGCCCTTTCATGACCCGATTAGCGGCGAGGCCCCCAAGGCCGACGGCCTCGTCACCAAAACGCCGGGCCTCGCCCTCTCCGCACTCGCCGCTGATTGCGGGCCTGTTTTATTTTGCGACCCGGACGCCCGTATCATCGGGGCTTGCCACGCCGGATGGCGCGGGGCTTTGGCGGGCATCACGGACGAGACTATAAAAGCCATGATAGCCATTGGCGCGGCGCGGGACAATATCCACGCCGTTCTCGGCCCCTGTATTTCGCAAGACAGTTATGAGGTCGGGCATGATTACCGCGATAGTTTTGTTGCCGAGAACGAAGCCCATGACCGCTTCTTCAAGCTCGGTTCACCCCAAAACCCAAAAAGTGACAAACCGCATTTCGATCTTAAACGCTTTATTTTGGCAAAATTGCGCGGGGCTGGACTAACCCGAATCGAGGCCCTGCCCGATTGCACCTACGCGCGGCCTGAGGACTATTTCAGCTATCGTTACAACACGCATCAGGGCGTTTCCGACTATGGCCGCAATATTTCTGCAATAATGCTAACAGAATGATTTACAAGCGGCGCGAGCCGCCCTATTGAGGCCGCAATCAAAACACAGACTCGAAGGTGATACGGGCCCATGAAACTGATTAGCGGAACCGCCAATAATCCCTTGGCGCGCAATATTGCCAATGTGCTTGATGCCCCTCTGACCTCCGTTGATATAGAGCGCTTTCGCGATCAAGAAATTTTCGTGCGAATCAATGAAAATGTTCGCGGCGAGGATATCTTCTTAATCCAGCCGACCTCGGCTCCGGCCAATGATCACCTGATGGAATTGCTCATCCTAATCGACGCCCTTATGCGCGCCTCGGCGCAGCGCATCACCGCCGTTATCCCCTATTTCGGCTATGCCCGCCAAGACCGTAAAACCGGCGGCCGCACACCGATTTCTGCCAAGCTTGTTGCCAATCTGATTTCCAAAGCCGGAGCAGACCGGGTTTTGACAATTGACCTCCACGCGGGGCAAATACAGGGCTTTTTCGATATCCCAACCGACAACCTCTTCGGTCAGCCCGTTTTTGTGACCGACATCAAAGAACAGCTCTCGAAGAAAGAGCGTGACAATTTGCTCTTCGTCTCGCCTGATACAGGCGGCGTGGTACGCACGCGCTCTATCGCCAAACAATTTAACGCCGATATCGCCATTGTCGATAAACGCCGCCCCAAGGCCGGCGAGAGCGAAGTGATGAATATTATCGGCGATGTCGCTGGCCGAAACTGTATTCTCTATGATGATATCATCGATTCCGGCGGCACCATCTGCAAGGCGGCCAAAGCCCTTAAAGATCACGGCGCAAATAGCGTCTCGGCTTACATCACACACGGCGTATTGTCTGATCCGGCCGTCGAGAGCATTACAAAATCCGAGCTGACGGAAGTCGTGATTACGGATACGATTGCTCAGCCCAATAAAGTCAAAAAATGCAATAAGATACGTGAGTGCTCAACGGCAACATTACTCGGCGAAGCCATCCGCCGCATTGCCAATGACGAGAGCGTAAGCAAGCTATTTACCTAGAGTCCTTCCCGAGTTCGTTTGGCGCGTAATGCCTCTGTAATTTCGCTTTTTCTTCTCTTGCATCCCTTTGTTTTTTCCCATAAAGAGCGCGGCGAAATAGGATTCTTTTGCTCTCTAAATGTTTTTACCGTTTTTTGGCGGTGTATTTTTTGAAGCTACGGGCACAGCCCATCAAAATAGGACGAAGAAAATGAGTATTGTTCTTGATGTAACAGTTCGGGAAAACACGGGCACAGGCGGCGCGCGCGCCTCTCGCCGCGAAGGACTTGTCCCCGGCATTATTTACGGCGGCGATCAAGACGCTGTTGCCGTGGCCTTGAAATCCAATGAAGTCACGAAAGCCATCAATACAGGCAATTTCATCGCCAATATGATCGAGCTCTCCTACAAAGGGGACAAGCAGAAAGTCCTGACCAAGGATATTCAATTCCACCCGGTTACGGATGCGCCGCTTCATGTCGATTTTTACCGCGTGACGGCGAAATCCATCATCGTTGTTGAAGTCAGCGTGAACTTTATCGGCGAAGAAGAAGCTGTCGGCATCAAAATGGGCGGCGTGCTCAATGTTGTTCGCCACTCGATTGAAGTCAAATGTCCGGCTGGCGAAATCCCTGATTCGATTGAAGTTGACATCTCGGCCCTTGATATCGGCGATAGTATTCATATCTCTGAAATCAAACTCCCGGCCAATGTCGAGCCGGCTATTTCGGATCGCGACTTTACCATCTGCACCATGCAAATGTCTCGCGCGGCTATCGAAGAGACCGAAGACGAAGAAGCTGTCGAAGGCGAAGAGGGCGTTGAAGGCGAAGAGGGCGTTGAAGGCGAAGACGCTGCAGAGCCTAGCGAAGAAGGCTAAGCAAGCCTTGTTTGGCTGGCTGCGCCGTTCCCTTCTTAAGTCAGAAGAAGAAGCTGCGGAGCCTGACATGCTTTTATGGGTAGGACTTGGCAATCCCGGCGCGAAATATACCGGGAACCGCCATAATATCGGCTTTATGGTGATTGACGCCATTGGCGATGATCACAATTTCCCCGCTGAAAAATCACAGTTTAAAGGCCTCGTCCGCCAAGGCGCGATTACGGCTGATGGTCGGCCTGTCAAAGTGCTGCTCCTAAAACCCATGACTTTCATGAATGAGTCGGGCGGATCCGTGCAGCAGGCCATGCAGTTTTACAAAATACCGCTCGACAACGTAACAGTCTTTCACGACGAGCTTGACCTTGCTCCGGGCAAGTTTCGAATGAAAACGGGCGGCGGCATTGCCGGGCATAACGGCCTGCGCTCTATCCGCCAGCATTGCGGCGAGGATTTTCACCGCGCAAGGCTCGGCATCGGCCACCCCGGACATAAAGATAAAGTTCACAGCTACGTCCTCTCAAACTTTGCCAAGGCAGAACACGGCATACGAGACGATATGACAAACGGAATATCCCGCTATGCTGACCTCCTCGCCGCCAATAATCGCGAGCTGTTTAAAACGCGCGTAGCAGAATATATCAAAGGATAGACCCATGGGTTTTAAATGCGGTATCGTTGGCTTGCCCAATGTCGGAAAATCTACGCTTTTCAATGCTTTAACCAAGACGGCTAATGCTCAGGCAGCGAATTATCCGTTTTGCACCATCGAACCTAATGTCGGCGATGTGGCTATGCCAGAGCCGCGTCTGGACATAATTGCGAAGATCGGCGGCTCAGCCTCGATCATCCCGACGCGGATGAATTTTGTTGATATTGCCGGCCTCGTTAAAGGCGCCTCCAAGGGCGAGGGCCTCGGCAATCAATTCCTCGCCAATATCCGCGAAACCGATGCTGTGCTTTATGTTCTGCGCTGTTTTGATGATGACGACATCACCCATGTCGAAGGCAAGATCGACCCTATGGCAGATTTTGAAATTGTCGAGACCGAGCTGATGCTCGCCGATCTCGAAAGCCTTGAAAAACGCAAAGGCGGGCTGGAGAAACGGCTAAAACAAAATGATAAAGAGGCCATCCAGACCATGCGCCTGATCGAGACGGCTATTATAGCGCTTGAAGACGGCAAGCCCGCCCGAAGCTGCAAGATTGAGCAAGACGATAAAAAAGCTTGGCGCATGATGCAGCTTTTAACTGCCAAACCCGTGCTTTATGTCGCCAATGTCGATGAGGACAGCGCCGCCGAAGGTAACGCCTATTCCGCCAAAGTCGTCGCTCACGCCGAAGCCGAGGGCGCACAATCGGTCGTCATTTCGGCCCAAATCGAGTCGGAAATGGCGATATTGGAAGACGAGGAACAAATTGAATATCTCGGCGCGATTGGCCTGACCGAGCCCGGCCTTAACCGCCTCATCCGCGCAGGCTATGCCCTGCTCGGCCTGAAAACCTATTTCACCGTCGGGCCCAAAGAAGCCCGCGCATGGACGTTCCATGAAGGCTGGACAGCCCCGCGCTGCGCCGGGGTCATCCACGGCGACTTTGAAAAAGGCTTCATCCGCGCCGAAACCACTGCCTATGATGATTACGTCGAAAACAACGGCGAACACGGCGCAAAAGAAGCCGGAAAAACCCGCCAAGAAGGCAAAGACTACATCGTCAAAGACGGCGACATCATGCTGTTTAAGTTTAATGTCTGACCTTTGTTCACCTGCCGTTCATCTTGGCTGGCAGGTAAATTTGCGAATTCTTAACGGCTCTTGGTCATTCTCCTTTTGATTAAGTTCAATCAAGGATTGCGATATGCCGCCCTACATTAAAACGACCTGCTTCGCGCTTGCGTTTGCATTTATAGCGGTGCCAAGCTTTGCGGCGGGTGATAAGACGCCCTCGCCTATGTCCTTGCTACTTTCGGAAGTCGGCGCGAATTCTGATATGCGGGTTCAAGCCCGCACAGTTTCTGCGCGGTCAAATGATCTCTCCATCAAGCACTCTGTTTTAAAAACGCGATCCGGCGGCAAGCTTACCCTTCGCGGTAAAAAATTCAAGAAAGACAAAGACATAGACCATCTTCATCTTGCGCTCGGGCAAGACATGGCCCGTTGGACTGAGCTGGAAAAGGCGCTGACCAAGTCTTACGGCGCGCCCAATACACGCCGCTCGCGGCTAAAAATCTGGGAAATGCCTAATTTTGATGCCCGTAACAGACAAGCCAAGCAAACCACGGTTATGCTGGGACAGGACAAGACCGGCTATTTCGTGATTATAGACCGGCGCGGGCCCGGCAAGGGTAATAATCCGCGCCTGCTTAAGGCAAAACCCGCCGCGCAATCGCCTAGCCCGTCAGCGCCGCTGCCGTTTTCGACAACAGCCGCCTCTACAGGCCGCCCTGCAATATCTGACCGAGGCTAGCCCGAAAACAACACGGCTCCATTAACGATTCAACAACCCGGGAAACGTACTATCGGATTGACGGAATAATTATCCCGTCAGGATGAGGACTATGTTTTGGCATAGTAAATGGGATGAAACAACGCATCGGCCATGTGTGGGTGACCGGCTTAGTTTGCTGGATAATGTCAATAATTGGCATATCCTCGGCCTATGCGCAAAGTTTTTCCAATACGGCTGTCGGCAATATTAATGATACCACACTCTGCCCGGGCGCAACCGGCGCGGGGACAACGGCAAATTTAACCCGTAATATAGTCGTTAGCGGCCTCGGGGCGGTCACCGATTTGAATGTTGGCTTTCTCGCGACCCATTCATGGCGTGGGGATATTCGCCTGACCCTGACATCACCTGCGCCCTCCTCAATTTCGGTCGTCTTAATCACCACAGACACTAGCAATGCAGGCAATGATGATGATTATAATATCGAATTGGGCGATGAGGCCGCCGAGACTGTCAATACAGGCGCTCAAGACGGCCCGAACGACACAACCGCGCCGATATACCAGTTTCTGGTCTCGCCCAATAACGCCCTTGCCCCCTATAACACTATAAATCCCAACGGCACATGGGTCATGACCATGTGCGATGACTATCAGGGCCAAACCGGGCAATTCCTGCAAGGAGAGCTATTTTTCCAGTTTCCCTTAGGCGCGGATTTAAGCCTCTTCGCCTCTGCCGATGATACCACGCCCGAAATCGGGTCAACCGTTTTGCTGACATATTCGGTCACAAATGGCGGCCCTAATGCCGCGACAAATGTGACAACGCAGATTACCCTGCCCGCCGGGCTGTCATATACGGGGCAAACAGGCTCGGGGAGTTATAATGATGTCTCCGGCCTCTGGACACTTCCGACATCCCTCGCCAATGGGTCAACGACCTCTATAACTATTGACGCAACAGTTTTGCCAACAGGGTCTTATACTATCATCTCTGAAATCTCGGCCTCGGATCAGGCTGACGGCGATTCAACGCCCAATAACGGCGTCACAACAGAAGATGATTATAAGTCGATAACATTGTTCCCCGTCCCCTCTACAACGCCGCCCGGTTTAAACTGCCCGATTATCGATCAGTTTTCATTGGTCTGGGACGCGCCGGGCACAGCCAATGGCTGGACGGCCGGGCTGCTTACCAATAGTTACACAGCAGGCGGCATTGCGATTGATTTTGCGATGACGGGCGATACAGGCCAATTGGCACAATCAGGCGGCAATAATACGCCCATCACCTCTACCGCTGTAACCGGCGGCATTTCGCCTGCAGATTACGGCGTTGCGATTGCGGCTGATTATACAAGCACGGCCCAAAATGTGCTTTTGACGATTGATCTGAACACGGCGGGCAACGGCGTAGAAGGCGTTCAATTTCCTATTTTTGATGTTGACCTAGGCGGGTGGACGGATTTGATTACGGTCAACGGCACGCTTGGCGGCACAGCCGTCACGCCGGTACTCACATCAGGTGCGCAAAATACTGTTATCGGAACCAATCAGGTTCAAGGCACAGGCGGCGCCGGTAACACGACCAATCAAGGCAATATGTATGCAACCTTCCTATCGCCGGTAGATCAGGTCACATTTACTTATGGCAATGGGCCTTTGGCCGGGGGCGGAACGGATCCGGACTTTCAAATCATCAAGCTTCACGCATTGATAATGTGCCCGCGCCTTCTCGCCGACCTCACCGCTGAAAAGTCTGTCGCGCCTGTTGTTCCCGGCGCCTATATGACGCCCGGCAATGAAATTCTTTATACGATTACGGTGGTGAATAGCGCGGCCGCGACGGCTGATGCCGATTCCATAGATTTAACCGATACTCTGCCCGACACCGTTAAATTTGTCTCCGCAACAACAACCGGATTTACGGGCGGCGCTTTCGGAACTCCGGCTTTGCCCCCTGCCAATACGGATTGCACCGGCGGGGCTTGCATTATCCATTATTCGGGCGCGACTCTGCCGATCAATGCAACAGGCGAAATCATCGTAACAGCTCTTATAAAATAAGCACAACCTTAAGTTAATACTCTTTCAACCCAATCGCGATAGATTACATCTGCCGGGAAGCACAATTATGAGCTTGCCGCGCTATGTCTATACGATTTTTACTCTCTATATCTCTGGCCTACTTTTTTTGGATACAGAACGCATGGGCGTTAACCATCGAGAATACCGTGGCCGGAAATATAAATGGCGGGACAGCTTGCGGCACTAACAACCTCACCCGCATCATCAACGTGACGGACAGTTTCAATATCACCGATCTTGATGTCGGTTTCCTTGCTACTCACGCATGGCGCGGGGATATCCGGCTTGACCTGACATCGCCGGAGGGCACGACCGTGCGGTTGATAACAACCAATACCGGCTTTGGCGGAAACATAGATAATTACAACATCCTCATGGATGACAGTTCCGCCACTTTGATAAATACCGCGCCGCATAATACGCCGGACGGCACGGTAGCTCCGCCCTATGAAAACATCGTCCGTCCTAATAATGCGCTTACAAGCTTTAACGGCGAAGACGCTCAAGGGGATTGGACACTGGATATATGTGACGCTTTCCCGGCGGCGGATAATGGCACTTTCTTACGGGCGAGTTTAATTTTTGATGTGCCTATTCCGCTAACCGCTGTAAAATCTATAACCACGAGTACGCCCGGACTCTATATGATCCCCGGCAATGAAATACTCTACACAATTACAATCATCAATGATGTGGCTGCGACAGCGCCTGCCACTGATATCGCCGTGAATGACATCCTGCCCGACAATCTGACCTTTGTCTCAGCAATGACAACAGGTTTTACCGGCGGCGCATTCGGCTCGCCCGCCTTGCCCGGCTCCAATACTGATTGCACGGGCGGAACATGTATCATCAATTTTACTGGCGGCAGCTTGCCAGAGAATTCGACCGGCGAAATTATAGTTCGAGCGATTATTCAGTGACCGCCAAAAGCCATCAAGGCTGTGGCCGGAATACCCATTTTCGCAATTCCCGCAAGCCCGCCTAGCTCTGGCAAATCAATTACAAAGGCGGCTCCGGCGATAACCGCCCCTGTATTGCGAAGAAGTTTCACAGCAGCTTGCGCAGTGCCGCCGGTAGCTATCAAGTCGTCAATCAATAAAACACGCTCCCTCTTGCGGAAACTATCGGCATGAATTTCAATGACATCCTTGCCATATTCCAACGCATATTCCTGTTTACAAGTCTCAAACGGCAATTTACCCGCCTTACGAATAGGGACAAAACCTGCGCCGAGGGCGACAGCGACCGCCGCGCCAAAGATAAACCCGCGCGCCTCAATACCGACCACAACCTCTATGTCTTTATCCTGATAGGGGTCGGCCAGTAATTTCACAGTTTCTGCGAGCGCTTTAGGATCAGCCAGCAAAGTCGTAATATCACGATACATAATTCCCGGTTTGGGGAAATCGGGAATGGTGCGTATTGTTTCTTTCAGGATCACGAAGTATTCACCTTATCTGTATCCGGTAGAATATGGCTCTCGATAAAGGCCTCTGCCTCCCAGTCCTGAAAATCCGGATCGCTCATCAATTCTGAGATATAAGTGTCCGAGCGGGCTGTGCGCGGCAGATCATAGCTAGCAAAGCGCGTTGCAGCGGAGGTATAAAATGCATCCGCGATTGTCCAATCATTGAAAAGATACGGCCCGTCATGGCGCGAGAGTAGCTCATCCCATATCGCCACCATTTCGGCGGCATCATCTAGGCAGTCTTGCGGCACAGGCTTGGACGTGCGGCGGCGTAGGTTCATCGGAGCTTCTGTTCGCAAAGCAATGAAACCCTCATGCATGAGCTTTACCACGCGCCGGGCTTCAGCCTTCTCAGCCGCGTCTTTGGGCCAGAGATTGGGCACAGCTTTGGCGCAAAATTCCGATATGGCGAGGCTATCGGGCAAGCGCTCGCCGTTGATTTCAAGCACAGGGACAGTGCCCGCGTCAGAAATTGCCAGCAGCTTCTCCTTATAGCCAGGCACATCTAGATCAATAACCTCGACCTCGAACGGGAATTCGGATTTACGAAGCACCAGCCAAGGCCGCAGCGACCAAGATGAATAATTATAATTCCCGATATAAAGTTTCAGAGCCATCCGTTTTCCTATCGGTTTATGAGCTTCAGCGCCATTAAAAGCTTTTCGCGATCCGCCGTAAAGCCGCTGCGCACCCAGAGGGCTTTGAGCGCGTCGAGCATTTTTCCCATATGCGGGCCGGGTTTAATACCCGCCGCTTTCATATCTTTGCCCGAAAGCGGAAACTCCGGCGGTGTCCAGTCCCTAGCGAGATTAGCAAGGCTCATCCAGCGCTTACTTTGCAGTGGATCATCTTCGCCGGCCGCGCGCACACGCGACCTGTCCATCACCACTTGCTTACCCGCGAGATAGATAGCTTTCAGTTTTTCGCGGTCTTCCGCATTGGGGTCAAGCGGCGTGGAATCTTCGGCCCAATCCCGCAGGCGCTTGGTTTCCCGGCTCGACATTTTCAGGCGCTTACAGAGTAAGGCGATTTGAAAAGGCTCGCGCGCACTCATCGCCATCAGGCGCAAAAGCGGATCAGGTGTCATAACTTCGCCTTGCTCCAGCTTCACCATCATATCAAGCCCATGCGAATTACTCGCTTCGGGAAGCAGCGTATCCAGAATTTCATTCGTCAGCATAATACGAACTGCGCGGGACGGGTCAGGCGCGGTCAATAATTTTTTAAACTCCGACCAAACCCGTTCAGCGGAGAGTTTTTTCAAGCCCTTGCGATTTTCGCGGCAAGCTGTCAGCGCCCCGTGATCGACTTTGGCATCTCCGCCATACCAAGCTAGAAAGCGAAAATAGCGCAGGATACGCAGGTAATCCTCCCGAACCCGCGCATCAGCATCCCCGACAAAGCGGAATTTCATCGCTTTCAAGTCATCCAAACCGTCGCCCGTCGGGTCAAAAACCTGCCCGTTTTGATCGGCGTAAAGTGCGTTCATTGTCAGGTCACGGCGCTGGGCATCTTCTGACCAGTCCTGCGTAAAAGCGACCACAGCGCGGCGGCCATCCGTCTCAACGTCTTTGCGTAAGCTTGTGATTTCAAAAGGCTTTCTTTCAATCACAGCCGTAATCGTGCCGTGTTCAATACCGGTTGGAACATATTTTATATTGGCGGCTTTTAGCACCTTGGCCACAGCTTCAGGCACCAATTGGGTCGCCAAATCAATGTCGCCAACGTCAATTCCCATCAGAGCATTGCGCACACAGCCGCCGACAAAGCGTAAGCTGTCTTTGGGGAAAGCCGCAAAGAGCTGCGCCGTATCATCTGCGCGCATCCACGGGAATTTTTGCGGGTCTAGCTCGGTCATATCGACACCCTAACAAAGCCGGGCTAATAATCCACCTCGAAAACACCTTGATAAGCGCGTTGATAAAGGCGGTACATCATCATCGCCGTCATCCCCCAAATATTACGGAGCGTTCCGTCCGGCTCCGTAAAAGGCATGTCGTAGAGCCGGTAATCACGGCCTTCATAAGAGATATCTCGCGGCACATGATTATCGGCGTTCATCAAGAATGAGAGCGGGGTTTCAAACACAGACTCAACTTCGCGGGCATCCGGGATGATGCGCGCCAACGGGTCAACAATCCCGACAAAGGGCGTGATGCGATATTCACTCACCGCGTTGAAGGACGGCAGACGCCCAATGATAGTGATAGCCTTGGCGTCTAAGCTGATTTCTTCTTCTGTTTCGCGCAGAGCCGCCTGCAACGCCGTCTCGCCCGCTTCGCGTTTACCGCCGGGAAACGCCACCTGCCCGGCATGTTGCGGCATGGTTTCGGGGCGCTGCGTCAAGATAACCTGCCATTCACCGCGCATGACCAGCGGCTTCAAAACTGAAGCCCCGCGCTGCCCGGCGCGCTTAACCACGTCAGCCCCGTCGGAAATATCGATAGGAAGCAAGCCCTTACGCAGCTTAGCAATCACGGGGTCGGAATCATAATTCATATCAGATGATACGGTTTTGATACCTAAATACACCGATTATTTCGATTTCACTTTTGGACGGGATGTAGCTGATACAAAAACGATATTTTGGAGATATGACTCTACGAATAGATTCAGTATCAAATAATTTTCTGCCAATAAGCGGATTTCTTAATACCATATCTATGGTCGTGATAATATCTTCGAATACTGCCTCGTGAGCTCTTTGCGAACGGGGCCAATAGAAATCCCGGATCGATTCCATATCAATATCTGCAGACTTACGATAAGTCAGCTTCATCAAGACGGAAATTCTACGCCGTATTTTTTCGAAAGAAACTCTGCTGAAACATATTTCGGATCAGGATCCGCCAATCGCTTCTTTATTATAGCAAGCTCCTCAGCTGAAATTTTAGGCTCGCCCATGTAACGCGCGGCCGCTTCAGCCATTTCGGCATAGAAGGCTTCATGTTTATCTGCCGGAACCATTTCGACCAGATGTGCAAAATCTTCAAGCTTTGTCATGTGTTCCCTATAACACATCTCATCGATTGACAAAACACCTATATTTCATGCGCCCCTACCGGGCCAAGCGGGAAGAACATTCCGCCCGCATAAATCCCGAGTTGTTTGCCTTCATTCGTATCAATCTCAACCGCATGTTCGACAAGTTCATAAAAGACGGGGCGGGTCATGGCGGCCTCTAGGCGCCCGCGCACAGTGACGAAGGGCGCGGGTTCCAATGTCTGGCTATCCGTCTCAACGCGAATGGGATGGTCTTTACCGGCTTCGATGACTTCATCAAGATTAGTCGTAAAGAACATCCTCTGATCTTCCCCCTCGCCTTCAATATCAACCCGAACAGCCATAAAATGCCCGCGCTCAACCACAATTTCGATCTTCTCAACGGGCGTGACAAGATAGGTGATTCCGTCATCGTCTTTACGCAAAATAGAGGCGAAGAGCTTAACCAGCGGCAGGCGGGTAATACGGGTGCCGTCATGCCACCAAGAGCCGTCGGCCTTGATCAACATATCCATTTTCCCGCAATTTTCAGGATTCCAGCGCTCGACAGGCCGCTGCCCATCCTCAGTATCCGCCAGCGCTTTCATCAGGTCTGAAAGAGAGAACTGCGACTTACCGCCTTTTAAGCTGTTTTCCATGGATACTGCTATAGCATTATGACCGTATTGAGTCAGGGGTCTTCAAAATATTTATCGAGCAAGTCCTGATAGTGACCGTCTTCTTGCATCTGGAGCAAGACGCGGTCAAACTCCTCACGCAGAGCTGAGCCTTGCGGAAATAGTGCTCCATATTTTTCGACCCTAAATTTTTGTCCTACGATCTTAACTTTACCCTTTCCCATGGTACTGGCATAATAACGCAGGATTGGTTCATCCCCGATGACCGCATCAAGCTTGCCCATTTCCAAGGCATCATATAAATCTTTAGTTTTGGCATAATCGATAGGCGAAATTCCTAAAGTTTCCAAATAATCTGTCAATCCCGGGCTTCTGAATGTCCCGACTCTCTTGCCGGGTAAATCCAAAACAGATCCTATGCCCGTGCTAAGTTTATCCACTGTCATGGCGGTTGTCATTTTCGCTGTCAGCGTTGAGATAAAGAACAGGCTCAGCAATATCCAGAACATCGCCAGCAAGCGCGAGAGAACTTTATGCGGGCGCTCCTTCTCGAAGCCCCCCATAGCCATGACCACAAAAGCCCACCAGAACGAATCCCAAATCCCGCCAAAATAATCATCGCGAAAATAATCATGTTCCGCATCTTTCACTTTGCGCTCAAAAAACCAAAGCACATGCGCGATGATGAGCAACAAGCCGAGTGCGCCCAATAAGTAATAGAAAATACCTGAGTCCCAGATAAGGCGCGTATAGGCGTAAATGGGATTTTCTTTTTTTCCCGCGATCAAGACAATCTGCCCGCTGTCATAAATCGGCTGGGAATAATCCATCAATTTTTCCCGCGCGGAAGTAATCGTGATATTGGTGATCGACATATCAACTTCCCCATCACGAGTGGTATCGATCATGGTGCCCCAATCTGTAAATTCAATGACATCAAAATCACGCTCGGTGCGCAAGGCAAATTCACGCACAAGATCAATAGCAAACCCGTCATATTGGTTATCATCTGTCTTTATAATGAATGGCGGATTGTCATAAATACCAACGTTTATGTCAGCCTCTTTACCGCTTTGGGCCAGAGCCGGGGCCGAGAGCAGGCTTAGGAAAATCAAGAATATGATGAGAAAAAACTGCCGCATGACTATTCTGCAAAATACTTGTCATAGAGTTTGGCGAAAGTGCCGTCTTCCTGAATTGCGATCAGAACCTGATCAAATTCCTCTTTACGTGGAGAACCCTTGGGGTAGAGAATGCCATATTTTTCCGGCTTAAATAAATGGCCCGCTAAGACTACTCGTCCGCGTCCGCTATTCAGAGCATAATAGCGAATAATCGGCTCATCACCGACAGCGGCGTCAATCTCGCCTGCAATCAACGCCGCATATAGTTCATCATATTGTTTATATTGTGTGGCCGAGACACCGAATTTATCAAGATAAGCCGTGACAACGGGGCTTGTCATAGTGCCCACTCTTTTGCCGCTCAAATCTTTGACAGAGCTAACACCCGTGGACAATTCATTGACCGTCAGAGCCGTCGTGATCTTGGCGGTCAATGTCGAAACAAAAAACAAACTGACCAATATCCAGAACATAGCCAGAAAACGGGATAATTTCTTATGTGGCACTTCATTTTCAAACCCGCCCATGGTCATGATGATAAAGGCCCACCAGAACGCATCAAACACTCCGCCAAAATAATCATCGCGAAAATAATCATGGCGGGCCTCTGTGACATTACGCTCGAAATACCAAAGGATATGGGCGATAATCAAAAGTAGAACGAAGGCCCCTGCCAATAACCACAAAATACCGGACATCCAGATCACTCGGAAAAAGGAGAGTGCTGAGGCTTTCTGTTTTCGCGCGGGCAATAGAATTTGCAGGCCGCTATCATAGATAGGCTGCGAATATTCCATAATCTCTTCGCGGGCCGAAGTGATAGTGATATTGGCCAGCGACAGATCAACACCTCCGGCTTCGGTTGTGGTGACCATCCCCCCGAACAAGTCGAACTCTTTATACTCATAGCTTTGATTCGTGCGCCGCGCGATTTCTTCCCATAGATCAATGGCAAAGCCGCTAACACGGCCCTCCTTATCTTTCATCATCATGGGCGGACGCTCAATAGTGCCTACCAAGATTTTGGGCGCGGCTGAGTCAGTTGGAGACGGTGTTTGCGCAAGAGCGAAGACAGGCAGCAACAATAGACATATGAATAGAATCCCCAATTTTTTCATGATTCTAGCATAGCATAATTGTGCGGAGGGGGCCATCGGCCTTTGTGGAATATGTTTTTGGGTTTTCACGGCAGACCGCGCACAACTGGACAAACGCGCAAGAACTGCGACTTACCGCCATTTAACGTGTTTTCCATGGACAAAGCTTTAGGGATAAACCATCTTTTTTCTAGTGTTTTGCTATCGCATCACTCTACACGACATAAACACAAACCGGAATTACATAATGAATATGCAAAGTGATCTGAACATTCCCGCCAATATCGAAAAATCTGCCGCCAAAGCCGCCGAGCGGCTGAACGCTGCCAAAGCCGGTATTGGCGAGGTAATTTTAGGGCAAGAGAAAGTTGTCGAGCTTTCCATGGCCGCCATTCTTTCGGGCGGACATGCTCTGCTGGTCGGCGTTCCGGGTCTGGCCAAAACACTTCTTGTTGAAACGCTTGGCACGGTCTTGGGCCTTGATGATAAGCGCGTGCAGTTCACACCCGACCTTATGCCTGCTGATATTGTCGGTTCCGAGGTGCTTGAGGAAACCGCTAAAGGCAAGCGCTCATTCCGCTTTATCCCCGGCCCTGTCTTCTGCCAGCTCTTAATGGCCGACGAAATCAACCGCGCCTCTCCGCGCACGCAATCAGCCCTGCTCCAAGCCATGCAGGAACGGTTTGTTACGGTTGCGGGTATTCGCCACGACCTGCCGGCTCCCTTTCATGTGCTCGCCACACAAAACCCGATTGAGCAGGAAGGTACCTATCCCCTGCCCGAAGCGCAGCTTGACCGTTTCCTGTTCCAGATTGATGTTGGCTTCCCTGACCTCGGGACAGAAAAGGACATCCTTATTGCAACGACCGGCGCAACGCAGGCCAAAGCGAAAAAAGTTCTCACGCCGAAGCAATTGATGGATATGCAAAGTCTCGTGCGCAAACTCCCTATCGGCGAGAAAGTCGTTGATGCGATTTTGACATTAGTGCGCAATGCTCGTCCGGGCCAATCCGCCCTATCCGATATTCAAGAAACTGTCGCTTGGGGTCCCGGCCCGCGAGCGGGGCAGGCTTTAATGCTGGCGAGCCGCGCAAAGGCCCTCATGGATGGCCGTCTTTCGCCCTCCATTGATGATGTGCTGGAATTGGCCACCCCCGTTTTGCAGCACCGTATGGCGCTGACCTTTGCCGCGCGCGCGGACGGAAAATCAATCTCGCAGACCATCGCCGCCTTGAAAGAAAGCATCGCCTAAGTGCCTGTCGCTATTGCGCCCAATCCGCTAACTCTCCGCCGCCGCGCCGAAACTCTTGCGGCTGGCTATCCGGCTTTGCTGGCCGAAGCCGAACGCGTGGCCGCCATTGTCGCCCAAGGCGTTCATGGTCGCCGCCGTCCGGGACAAGGCGAGACCTTTTGGCAATACCGCAATTACCAACCTTCGGATACGGCCAACCAAATTGACTGGCGGCGCTCCGCGCGGGGCGACCAAGTCTATATCCGCGAAAATGAGTGGGAAGCGGCCAATACCGTCTATTTCTGGCGCGACGGGGCGGCAGGCATGGATTGGGCATCATCCAAAAAGCATCCCACCAAGCAAGACCGCGCCAGCGTATTAACGATAGCCTTGGCATCACTGCTGATGCGGGCCGGTGAGCGCTGCGCGGTGATGGGAGAAACCGAACGGCCGCGTTCGGGGCGGGTTGGCTTAGAGCGTATTTCGCGGCGCATTGCGCTCTCGGAGGGGCCGAGCCGTAATCTGGACGCCGACATTCCTGCCCATGCAAGACTTGTGATAGCCTCTGATTTTCTCGAAGCGCCTGATGTCTGGCGGCAAAGATTGGCGCGGCTTTCAGGCCGTCCGGCTAAGGGCATTTTGCTCCATATCATCGACCCGGCGGAGCGGGAATTTCCGTATTCGGGCCGGGTGCAGCTTCGCGTTCCGGGGCTGTCGAAACTGGAACCTTTGCTCATTGGCCGCGCGGAACGGGCACGCGAAAATTACCAAGCCAAATTTACCGCCCATTGCGAAGCTTTAGAGCGCACCGCTTCTCGCCTCGGCTGGCCGATTGTGCGCCATTACACCGATAAGCCTGCTAATGCGGCCCTCACCGCGCTATATGTGGCCATGGCGGGCGAGCATCTATGACCCCCATCGCAATAACAATGGGCGGCCTGACATTTCTAGCGCCTCTGGCTTTGTTAGGCTTGCTTGTCCTGCCGATTATTTGGTGGCTTTTACGCGTCACGCCGCCCTCGCCTAAAAAAGAGACCTTCCCGCCTCTGCGCATCTTGCAAGATGTCGTCACCGAGGAAGAAACGCCGGACAGCACGCCGTGGTGGCTGTTGCTGTTTCGCATCCTGCTCGGCGCCATCATCGCGATTGCCCTCGCCCGCCCTATCCTGCAACAAGCCGAAGGGATTACGTCGCGGCCTCTGGCGCTGGTCATTGATGATGGCTGGGCCGCCGCGCCGAACTGGCCTAATGTCATGCGCGAGGCCGAAGCGAAGATCGCTGATGCCCGCCGCAAAAATATCGATGTCTTATTATTGACGACGGCCAGCCCAAACGAGGCGCCTGTCTTTGCGCCCGCCGAAGACGCTATGCGGCAGGTTAAAGCCCTGCGCCCTCAAGCTTTGCCGCCGCAGAGAAGCATAGCCGCCAAAGCGCTCGGCGCTATAGACCTGTCCGGCAGCGAAGCCGTTTGGCTGTCCTCCGGCGTCGATTTCGGGCAGGCTAACACGCTCGGCAATACCTTGAAATCTGCCCGCAAAACACTGCGCCTTGACCCGCTCGGCGAGAGCGTTGTCCTCATGCCGGGGGAAGTGCGCGAAACCCCGGACGGCTTTAAGTCGGTTTGGCACCGCGCCAACACGGCCAGCCTGCGCAGTCTTGAAATTATCGCACATGCCAAAGATGGCCGCGTCATTGGCCGAACGGACATCACATTTGCGCTCGGCTCACCCCGCGCCGAAGCTGAATTTGCTTTGCCCAGCGAACTAAGATCGCGCGTCAGCCAAATCCGGGCGGGCGGCATTGCCTCTGCCGGCGCGGTTAAGCTTCTCGATGATAGTTGGGGCCGTCCGCTAATCGGCGTGGTCACGCCCGCTAAAGACACGGCCAGTCCGTTATTATCAGAACCCTTCTATGCCAAGACCGCCATGGCCCCCTATGCCGATGTCTTTGAAGGCACGGTTGATGATCTCTTGCCCCTATTGCCCAGCGTCATCATCATGCCCGATATCTCCCGAACAATGTCTGACGAACTAAAAGACTATGTCGAAACGGGCGGGCTTCTCATCCGCTTTGCCGGGCCGAAACTGGCCGAACGTCCTGACGGATTGCTCCCCGTTGCCCTGCGCAGTGGGGGACGGGCGCTCGGCGGCGCTTTGACATGGGAAGACCCGCAGCGCCTCGCGGCCTTCCCCAATGAAAGCCCGTTTTTCGGCCTCGCTATCCCCGGCGATATCACGGTCAAACGCCAAGTCATGGCCGAGCCCGGTATCGAGACCGACACAAAAACATGGGCGCGGCTAGAAGACGGCTCGCCCGTTGTGACCTCCGATACAAAGGGCCTAGGCCGCATCGTATTGTTCCATGTCACCGCCGGGCCGGAATGGTCAAACCTACCCGTTAGCGGGCTTTATGTCGATATGCTGCGCCGTATCCTGCCGCTGGCCCGGGCGGCGCAATCGCGAAATACAGAAAGCACAGGTGATTGGGTTGCGGAACGTGTCTTGAACGGCTTTGGGCGATTAGAAACCCCGCCGATTGACGCCGCCAGTATTGCGGATGCTGATTTCGCGGGAACAGAAATTTCGCCGCAACGCCTGCCCGGCCTCTATCGGCAGGGCGCGAGGCGGCAGGCTTTAAATACGGTCAAAAACCCTGAAACCCTCAAAGCTATCGGCAACCAGACAGGCGTGACAGCCTCGGATTATGGCCAAACTAAAGACCGCACTATTGGCGGGCTGCTCCTTGGCATTGCCCTGTTGATGTTAGCCATTGATGCGTTTTTTGCGCTCATGGCATCTGGGCGTCTTGGTTATTTAAAACCTAAATTTAACAAAGGCATAGCGGCGTTACTTGTAGCCGGAATATTCGTCATTCCGGGGGATAGCTACGCCCAAGACCGGAACCATGAAGATCAAAACCTCGAAGCCGCCACTGCGCTTCACCTCGCTTTTGTCAAAACCGGAAATGGCCGTATCGACCGAATGAGCGAAGCCGCCATGAACAGCCTTGTCACGCAGCTAACGGCGAGAACCACGATAGAGCCGGCCGGGGCCAAAGGGGTAAATCCCGAAACCGATGACCTCGTCTTTTACCCTTTCCTTTATTGGCCTGTCACGCGCGGCGCCGAGCCCCTCTCGGACACGGCCAGCGCCAATCTTAATGCCTATATGGCGGGTGGGGGTACAATCGTCTTTGATACGCAAGATGAAGGCGAGCGGGCTCTACGCGGCTCAGCGCCCCATCCCGGCCTCGCCGCGATTACCGCCAATCTGGACATCCCCGCTCTCACCCAAGCGCCCGAAGATCATGTGCTGACCAAATCCTTTTATCTGCTCCAGACCTTCCCCGGACGCTGGGCTAACGGCCCAATATGGGTTGACCGTAATACAAACGGCGCGGCGCGGGACGGGGTTAGCTCTGTCATCCTTGGCAGTAATGATTGGGCCGCAGGCTGGGCCATGACCAAAGACGGCGATAGCCTCGCCGAACTTGAAAAAGACATTCCGCGCCAACGCGAAATGTCAATACGGTTTGGCGTAAACCTCGCCATGTATGCGCTGTCGGGGAATTACAAAGCCGATCAAGTCCATGCCGCCGCGCTAGTGGAACGCCTCGGAAAGCAAAAGCGCGAACCTCGCGATCTCGGCCAAGAGACGAAAGAGGAGCAGCCCTGATGCAGGATTGGCTTCCCAATATCGCCTTTGACCCCTTGCTCTCTATGCCGTGGATTATTGGCCTTGGCGTTGTCATGTTTATCGCCGCCCTCGCCGCAGGCATAGGGCGTCTGCGAAGCTATTTTCTACGCCTGCTCGCGGGGCTATTCCTCATTCTTGCCCTTCTAAATCCGCAAACTGTTATCGAAGACCGCGAGCCGCTTCAAGACGTCGTCCTGATCATCAAAGACGAATCCGCTTCGATGAAACTCGGCGAGCGCGCGGCCGCCGCCGACAAGACCTATCAGGCGCTACTCGCCCAGCTTAAAGCCGATCCAAGCCTTGATATTTCCACGACCCTGATAACGCCGGATTCAGACGGTACGCGGTTAACGGCGGCGCTGATTGACGGCCTCGGCAATCTTCCGGCGAGCCGTCTTGCGGGCGTCATCGCCATTACGGACGGCCAAGTCCATGACCTCCCCGCCAATCCCGAAACCTTGCTGCCTGAAGGAGTGCCCTTTCATAGTATTATCGTTGGCAATCCCAAAGCCCGCGACCGCCGTATCAGCGCCATTGTCGCCCCGCGCTACGGGCTTGTCGGCGAGCAGGCCGAATTTGAACTCCGGGTTGACGACCCCGGTTTTGAGGGCGAGCGGGCGCAGATCGAAATTAAACTCAACGGCGAGACTAAAGCGCGGTTTCCGGCCACCATTGGCAACCGTATTTCCATCCCCGTCGAGATTGAACGCCGGGGCACCAATACGGTCGAGATGACGGTGCGCCCGGCGGAGGGCGAGCTTACCCTGAATAACAATGTCTTTGTCGCCGAGATTTCCGGTATCCGCGACCGTATGCGGGTTTTGCTGGTTACAGGCGAGCCGCATAATGGCGGACGGTCTTGGCGCAACCTTTTAAAAAGCGACCCCGCCGTAGACCTTGTGCAATTCACTATTTTGACCAATCCGCGCGTTAAGAATACAAAGGCGCGGCAATCAGAGCTTTCGCTCATCGCCTTCCCGACAAAGCAACTCTTTGAGGAGAAATTAGACGAATTCGACCTCATCATTTTCGACCATTTCCGCCGCCGTTTTGCGCCGAGCCGATCTGGCCGCTCAACCCCTATCCTGTCGCCTTATTATTTGCAAAATGTGGCGCAATATGTCGATGACGGCGGGGCGCTGCTGGTCGCGACAGGCCCGGCTTTTGCCGGGCAGGAAAGCATTTACCGCTCGCCTTTGGCCGCCGTTTTACCCTCGCGCCCAACGGGCGGCACCACTCAGGAGGCCTTTAAGCCGGAGCTCAACGAGAAAGGCCGCCGTCATCCCATTACCTCGTCCTTTGCCGGCACAGAAGACAAAACGTGGGGCAAATGGTTCCGTATCATCGATAATAAACCGATTAGCGGACATGTGCTGATGGAAGGCCCCGGCGCCGCGCCGCTCCTTATCATCGACAAAATCGGAAAAGGCCGCGTGGCCATGCTGATGTCCGATCAGGCTTGGCTGTGGGCGAAAGGCTTTGACGGCGGCGGGCCCTATAGCGAGATGTTTCGCCGCACCGCGCATTGGCTGATGGGCGAGCCTGATCTGGACGCAGAAAAGCTGACCGCCCGCGCAGAGAACGGCGTGCTGACAATCGAGCGCCACACCCTCGAAGACGGGGCGCAATCCGTCCGCGTGGAAAAGCCTGACGGAACGGCGCAATTGATCAAATTGTCCAAAACCAGCGGCGGCATTTATCGCGGCAGTCTCAAATCAGCAGGCCAAGGCGCTTACCGCCTCTCCAGCGGAGATGTTTCGGCCATCGCCGCTATTGGCTCGCTCAACCCCAAGGAATACGCGCAATTACAGCCGACCTCGGACAAACTTCGCCCTCTCTCCGAAGCCACAGGCGGCGGCCTCTTCGAGGCGGCCTTATCCGGCACTCTCCCCAATATCCGCCGCACCCAACCCGGCCGCAAAGCCGCAGATACAGGATGGATAGGCCTCACCGCCCATGAAGATTACACAATAAGAGCCTCCAAACGCTCCCCCCTCGCCCCGGGGCTTCTATTCTTCGCCATGGCTCTATTGGCGCTTGGATGGGCATGGAGACGCGAAGGTAAGTAGAGGATAGTTCCAATACACTCCTGTTCCCCTCCCATAAAATCAATCCCCGCTTTTGCGGGCCGTGGTAATTTGGCCCATGACCTCTTTATCTCCGCCTTTCCCTAGCTTCAAAATTATAGACACCGGCCCGCTGGAGGCCGCCTGCGCTGCGCTGTGCCGCCTTATCTGCGCGGTGGACGTTCTGCTCAATGGCGGGCGGGAGGCTTTGCGGATGTCAAATCAGCTTGCCCGCATTGTTAAGCAATTGATTAAGGCCGAAGAGCATAATGGGCGGGTTAAGACCAAAGCCGATATGCTGATGAACGCGAATTGGCGGGCGCGGGTGCTGCGGGATTTGGGCGGGGAGACAGCCCTTACCCGCTGGGAGCGGCTCACGGGCCGCTGGAGAAAACCGAGAGATATCTTAAAGCCGGATGCCAGCCCGGCGCAAAGACGGGCGCGGGCGGCCAATCTGGAAAAGGCCAAGGCCGCCAATCGTGACAAGCTTTTCAAATCCGGCCCTAAACGCAAAGCCGGGAATGATTATCACCCCAATATCGTCTTTGACCGGGTCCGAGTCGATATGGAAGGACAGTTCAGATTAGCCCCGATAATGAGGCAGAAGATCACGGTCAAAGCGCAGGCTGCGCCAAACCCAACCCCGCCCAAAACCTACGCTAAATCCATCACATACACCAAAATAAACCCCATCCCGCTCTGGCCCATAGAGTTTAGAGCGGCGCAGGGAATTACCCCTCCCCCTGTTCCCCGCCCTGAGCGGGGACCTCCCGCAACAGAGTGCCAAACGCAGGAGATCCCGGGTCAAGCCCGGGAACAGGAAAGGGAAAAGCGCGTGATATGGTTTATGAAACCAAATCTGCCCCGCCTAACCCTGTCATCCCGCACTCCCCCGTTCACCCCGTTGAAAAACGGGGGGCGGGACCATCAAATTTGCCGCACGGACAGAGTACAAGCAAGCCACGGCGGCAACCACCGGGCCAGACCGCTTACAAATTACCTGCCGAGACGCCAATGGTCCCGGGTCAAGCCCGGGATGACATCGAGAGCAACCGTATCGCCCGGGATGACATTGGGGGAAAGGCTGTTAATGCCAAACCTCCTTAAACCCTTCAACTCCACGTAAAAAATCAGCAGCATACAAACTGCAGCCAATTTCGCTTGGCTGCAATTCATCTGTCAAAATTAAGTGTTTTTTACCCTTATTTTTGTAACCATTCCTTTCAGAATATAATGAGGCTGTTATGCAATTTTCAAAATTATCCGTTCTCCTTGGCGCTTGCGCTATCTTGGCTCTGCCGGGATGCCAGATCGCGAAAGTCACGGGCAAGGTCGCAGCGCTCCCGTTTAAAGCCGTTTACAAGACGGGGGAATTTGCCGGCAAGACCGTTTATAAAACAGGCGAACTTGCAGGCAAGAGCGTCTATTATACCGGAAAAGGCGTTTACGGGGCCGGGAAGTTTGCGGGAAAAGGCGTTTATTATATCGGCACAACGCCCATCAAAATTACCGATAAGGCTCTGGATACAACAGCTAAAGTGCTGAGTATCACGACGCAGGTCGCAGATGCCGGCGGCAAGGTCTTGACCGTTTCGCGCCAAATCCAGGCCAGCGAACTCGAAGCTGAACTCATGGCCATTCGCAGCGCGGGTAATATTTTGAGCGTGTTTGTCGACGCAATAAGCTAGTGTATTTTGCGTAAAAGCAGTCTCAAAAAATAGGCTTTATTCGCCTAATTTTTGAGACTCTTCAGATTCAATGAAACGCAAATTGCACGAATTCACGAGACTGTGTGCGCTGCTGGATTGAATATGCGGCGGTTTTGTGCTAGACTACTCCCAGAACACAGGAGACTCTCATGCGCCATATTCTTTCATCCTCCCTTATCGCCCTATCTTTTATCGCCGCAGCGCCCGCTATGGCCGGCAGTAGCAGTTTTGAATCAACTGTCGCCGCGCCTCTTTCATCCTCCGTAAAAATCGAAGTCGTTCTCGGCGAAGACCTAGCCCACCGCGCTAATAATCTGCCGGAAAAATTGCGAGATCGCCGCCATTCCAGAAGTCTGAATGCTGGTTTTGCCAATAATGGCTATTATGGCGACCGGGATTTGCAGCGCCTCACAAAGCGGCTGCAGTCAAAACTCGAAGCCTCTCTGGTTAAAAAAGGCCTGAATATTTCAGAGACAGCGCCAACGGTTTTGCGCGTGACTTTGGTTGACGCCAAGCCTAACCGTCCAACATTTAAACAGCTTGGCAGAGAAGCCGGTCTTTCTATTAGAAGCTTTGGCATTGGCGGCGCGAAAATGGAAAGCGAACTTATCGCGGCGGGCGGGCAGTCTCTCGGCACCATAAATTATAAATGGTATGAAAACGACATTCGCGACGCGCAATATGGCGGAACATGGACAGACGCAAACCGCGCCATTGACCGATTTGCCAAAAAGACAGCAAAATCGCTGCAATCGACACCGTCTTAAAGAGCGCTCTTAAGGCACTCCAAGGTATTTATGGGTCTGCACGCTGAGCCGCCACTGCGGATGGGCGAGGCAATAGTCAAAAGCGGCTTTTTCGTGGGCCGCTTTATTTTTATCGTCTAATGGTTGGAGGCTGAAAACGCCAAAATCAAGATGAGTGAAATCTTCTGGGGCATTCTCGGTTTGCGGAAAAACGAGTTTAAGCTCATGGCCTGATGTCTGAACTAAAGGCGCATCCGCTTTGGGCGACACGCAAATCCAATCAAGCCCATCCGGCGCTTTGAGTGTGCCGTTAGTTTCCACCGCGACTTTGAAATCTGCTGCATGAAAAGCGTCAATCAGCGCCGCGTCCAATTGCAGGAGAGGTTCGCCGCCTGTGCAGACCACCCATTTTTGCCCGCTTTTTGGCCAGTGTTTCGCAGCGGCTTGGGCTAAAGCTTCAGCCGTCTTGAACTTGCCGCCACCCGGGCCGTCGGTGCCGATAAAATCTGTGTCGCAAAATTTACAAACCGCCTCTGCCCGGTCGCGCTCCAATCCGCTCCAAAGGTTGCACCCCGCAAATCGTAGAAACACAGCCGGCAGACCCGTCTGCGCGCCCTCGCCTTGCACTGTTAGGTAAATTTCCTTCACCGAATAGGTCATCGGTTAAACCGCCCCGAAGCGTATTTCGCCCACCCTTGATCGCGCAATTCACAAGCCGGACAAACCGCGCAACCATAGCCCCAATCAAAGCGTTCCCCGCGCTCCCCGATATAACAGGTATGGGTATCTTCTAAAATAATTTCGACCAGTTTTTGCCCGCCAAGCTTATAGGCCAAATCCCACGCGCCCGCTTTGGAGAGATGCATGAGCGGTGTTTCGAGCGTGAAAACCTTGTCCATGCCGAGTGAAATCGCCTGCATTTGCGTATCAAGCGTCTCTTTGCGGCAATCCGGATAACCGGAGAAATCCGCCTCGCACATACCGCCAATAATCCGCGTCAATCCCCGCCGATAGCCGAGGGCCGCGGCAAAATTCAGAAAGATAAGATTGCGCCCCGGAACGAATGTATTTGGCAAACCTTCATCCGACATTGTGATCTCGACATCACGGGTCAGCGAGGTTTCGCTGATTATGCCCAAAGCTGACAAATCGACAATATGATCTTCGCCGAGCTTTGCGCCCCAATCCGGGAAAGCCTTGACCACATTATCCAAAACCACCTTACGGCACTCCATCTCGACGGCGTGGCGCTGTTCATAGTTAAACCCAAGCGTTTCGACATAGTCATAGCGGGATAGCGCCCATGCCAGACAGGTCGCAGAATCCTGCCCGCCGGAAAACATTATGAGCGCCTTTTCGGTCATGGCCGCGCCTATATCGGCAAAATATCGCTCTGACCAGCCTCATCATACCCTCGCGGGGCGGGTTGGCATCAATCTTGTATCGCTTGAGAGGAGAAAGAATCGATGTAGGCGAGCCGTTATGACATTTAAGAAACGCTATTTAGTTTTTGCTTGGCTAGCGATTGAGATTGCCTCTATTCCTGCCGCCGCGCAAATCATTGACAAGGTTGCCTTTTCTGTCCCGCAAAAAGCCACGCATATCCGCCTCTCCGCCGAGCCCGGCCTTGCCAAATTCGTCGTCGCCTCCAATGCGCCCTTTGCCGTTATAGCCGAAAACGCCATTGGCGAATTTAACGTCAGCGTTCATGAAAGCGGGCTCATAAATGGACGGCGCTTTGGCGCAAATGCGCAAATGCCGGGAGAAGCCGCAACTTGCGCCGACCTCATCTCGCCAGCAGGCACTGTCATCTATGCCGCTAAGCGTAAAACAGCGGCTGAAAAAGGTGATATCCTGTCCCAAGCTGTCATCATCGAGATTCGCTATGCACCGGAAGCCGCGCCGGATTTCAAAGTGCTGACCCAGAAAAATGCCAAGTCTATTTCCACCGCGCAGGCTTGCGAGCTATCCTTAAGCTAGGCATTTTTCTGTCTTTCCGGGGCTGCGAAGCAGAACCCGGAAGGTCGAGAGGTTGTGCACTGAACGAGAGATAGTCCGCAAAGGCTCGACCTTCCGCGTCAAGCGCGGAATGACAGGGCAATTTAGGTCTTATCTGCTCTGGCCCTAAGCTTGGGATATCGCCTCTAAAAAAGCTTCACCGTAACGATCAAATTTGGTTGGGCCGACTCCGGACACGTCCAGCATTTCATCTTTATTAGACGGCGTCTTAGCCACCATATCCATCAGCGTGGCATCAGAAAATACCACAAAGGCAGGCTTATTGATATCGCGGGCGAAATCCATGCGGAGCGCTTTAAGCCTCGTAAGAAGTGTGTGTTCATCGCCGCTTAGCGCCGTTTCTTCAATAGCTTTACTAACCTTGCGCACGGCGCGTTTCGTGCGGCCCACAGCCAAGTCCTTACATTCAAAAATGCCGTCCCCGCTGAGCACATCGCGCGCGCCGCTTTCCAATGTCAAAGCGCCGTAACGGCTGATATCCATGGTCAGCAACCCTGCGGCAACGGCCTGCCGGACTAGCGCCTGCATATAAGGTTTTGCAAATTCACTCCCCTGCCCGAATGCGCCCAACCGGTCATGGCCGAATTGCAGCACGCGGTCATTGGCCTCGCCCCGCGCGACGGCAATGGCGTGGACTGTGCCGAAACGTTGTCCGGTTTGCTCAATCGCAGCAAATAAGGCTTTGGCCGGCTCTGTGGCGTCAATCACTTTGGGCGGGGTCAGGCAATTATCGCAATTGCCGCAAGGCTGGTTGACCTCGCCAAAATAATGCAGCAGCACTTGGCGCCGGCATCCGGAAGCTTCGCAATATCCAATCAGCGCATCCAGCCGCTTATGTTCGCGCAGTTGATGTTCGCTGTCCGAGCCGTCATCGCTAATAAATTGCCGCCGCATACGAATATCATCCAGCCCGTAAAGCAGAGCCGTGACGGCAGGCTGCCCGTCCCGCCCGGCCCGTCCGATTTCCTGGTAAAAAGCTTCGAGGCTACCGGGTAAGTTCATATGATAAACAAAGCGGATATCGGGCTTATCAATGCCCATCCCAAAGGCGATAGTCGCGACCATAATCACGCCCTCTTCGGCCATGAACCGTTCTTGGTTTTCAAACCGTGTTTCGGACGACATCCCCGCATGATAGGGTAGCGCCTTATATCCGGCGGCTTTTAAAACCCCGGCAAATTTCTCGGTGTTTTTGCGCGATAGGCAATAGACAATACCCGACTGCCCCGCGCTGGATTTCATAAAGTCCAAAAGCTGTTGCGTGCGGTTATTGATCGGCGAGACGGCGAGCGTAAGATTGGGCCGGTCAAAGCCTTGTACCAATATCTTGCCGCGCCCCGCAAAAAGCTTGTCGGCGATATCCTTGCGGGTCAGCTCATCGGCTGTCGCCGTAAAAGCGGCTACGCGGGCTTCAGGGAACAGGTCTTTGAGCTGTTGTAATTGGGCATATTCCGGGCGAAAGGCCGGGCCCCATTTGGAGACGCAATGCGCCTCATCGACCACGAACATGGCCGGGTTTAGGGATTTCATCGCAGAGAGCATCCGCCCCGTCATCAAGCGCTCCGGCGACATATAAAGCATCTTCGCTCCGCCGTGTGTGACAGATTGCCATTGCTCGACATTATCCTCGCGCGACTGCCCGGAATGGATACAGCCAACCCGAACGCCGTTCATGCGGAGCCCCGCAACTTGGTTATCCATCAAAGCCACAAGCGGCGAAATAACAATGGTCGGGCGATCAAAAAGAAGCGCGGGCACTTGGTAACAAAGCGACTTGCCTGCCCCCGTGGGCATAACCGCCAAGACACTTTCGCCGCCAACAAGCGCGTCAATCACTTCCTCTTGGCCCGGACGAAAATCGTCAAACCCGAATATATTTTGCAAAACCGATTCAGCTGTGGACATGCACTTGCCATGGCCTTGCGCGGAAAGAATTGCAACTGTAAGAGCGAGCAAATGACAGATAATTATGATGATAGCCGTTCCAGCGGCGCAGCCCTTGCCCAAGCGATAGAGCAAGACAGCGATAAACGCGGCAAAGCCAGTACGGTTAAGCCGTTGCGTCAAATTTGGCCGTTCATCGCAAAATATCCAGTAATGGTTTTTGCCTTTCTCATTTTCCTGATTCTGGCTGCGGCCATGACCCTCTCTATAGGTCTGGCCATCAAGGTGATTACAGATTGCGGCTTTGTCGGCGACGGCGATGTTGCAGGCTATTGCTCTCGCTTGGCCGTTGGTGATGAACGCGAAATGGGCTCATATTTTAAATTCGCCATGGTGATCGGATTGGCAACGGCTTTGTTCAGCGCGCTTCGGTTTTATTTCATCAGCGTCTTAGGGCAACGGGTTATCGCGGATATCCGCAAAGCCGTTTATGATAAACTCACCCGGCTCAGCCCCGAATTTTTCGAACGCGTTCATACAGGCGAAGTCCTCTCGCGGCTAACAACCGATACAACGCTTATCGAGACCGTGATTGGGTCTTCTGTATCATTTGCAATCCGCTCCATCGCCACCAGTATCGGGGCGCTTATCATCATGTTTTTCATTAGCTGGAAATTGACGGCCATGGTCTTGCTTATCGGCCCAGTGATTGTGGTTCCGGCCTTACTTATCGGGCGGCGCATCAGAACGTTATCGCGCTCCAGTCAAGACAATCTGGCCAATGCCTCTGCGAGGGCGGGCGAAAGTCTGGGCGCGATCCAGACTGTGCAGGCTTTCACACGCGAAGAAAAAGAACGCATAGATTTTGCGCGGGCCGTAGAAAATACATTCGCTGCCCATAAGAAACGCATTGGCGTGCGCAGCATCATGACGCTAGTTATTTTCGGCCTCGGCATGGCTGGAATGATCAGCGTATTCTGGTTTGGCGCAGAAGAAGCTGCGCGTTTCAAAGATAGCGGCGGCGCGGCAGGCATCACAGGCGGGGAAATCGGCGCTTTCGCCTATTTCGCCTTTATGGTCGTTTCAGGTGTTGGTTTCCTGACTGGCACTTGGACAGAACTCTTGCGGGCTTCTGGCGCGACTGAGCGCGTCATGGAATTGCTGTCCGAAGAGCCCATTATCAAAGCGCCTGAAAATCCTGTGACTCTCCCGCCTATATCCGGCGAACTCAGCTTTAACAATGTGACATTCGTCTATCCTTCCCGCCCGACACAGCAAGCGCTTAAAGAGGTTAGTTTTGATATCCGCGCAGGCGAGACTGTTGCCCTTGTCGGCCCTTCGGGCGCCGGAAAATCGACAATTTTTCAACTCCTCTTGCGGTTTTATGATGTGCAATCCGGGCACATCCGGCTTGACGGTACTGATATTACCCAATTAAATCCGCAAGACCTTCGCCGCCAATTTGCCATTGTCCAACAAAACACGCCGCTCTTCTCTGGCAGCGCTATGGAGAATATCCGCTATGGCCGCGAGGGGGCGAGCGATGCAGATGTCATCGACGCGGCAAAAGCAGCCTTTGCCCATGAATTTATCGAGAAATTACCTGAAGGTTACGACACAGACCTTGGCGAATCAGCCGTGACCCTATCCGGCGGCCAGCGCCAGCGCCTTGCGATTGCGCGGGCCATCTTGCGCGACGCGCCCATTCTTTTGCTGGACGAAGCGACGAGCGCGCTCGACGCAGAAAGCGAACGCGCGGTGCAACAAGCCTTTGAAGACATGTCGCAAACCAAAACCACATTAGTTATCGCCCACCGCCTCGCGACAGTATTGAAAGCCGACCGCATTATCGTGATGGAGGAAGGCCAAATTGTTGAAACAGGCACGCATAAACAGCTATTGGCTGCGGGCAATCTTTACGCCCGGCTTGCAAAGCTGCAATTTGATCTTTCCGCTAGCCATTAGCCACGCCGTGACTAAAGCGCCTTCGATTTCCCCGCTTCAATCATCGGTAAGCTTAATGGCAGTAATATTTCCGTGGTTACAATCTTTCTCGCTTTGGTGAACCGCACTAACTGTTCATCCACGACGGCCAATAGCTTCCCGCCGCTGGCGAGTTGATCCAGCAACATGACCGGCTCCGCGCGCAGAGCGCAGGTCAGGATGATGCGGTCAAAGGGATCTTGGCCCTTCCAGCCATAACGACCATCGCCGTGGCGAATGACGTGATTTGTGATGCCGAGCTTGGCAAAACGCGTTTCGGCCTCTTGGGTTAACTGTTTATAGCGCTCGACGGAATAGACCCGCTTGACGATTTTGGAGAGGATAGCTGCGTGATAGCCGCTGCCTGTCCCAATCTCCAAAAGCTTATGCTCAGGCGAAAGTTCCAGCATCTGCGTCATCAGGGCGATGGTCAGCGGTTTGGATATGGTTTGCCCGCAGCTTATCGGCAGGGCCTGTTCTTCATAAGCCGTGTCCAAATGATGTTTTTCAACGAAATGTTTGCGCGGCGCTAATTCCGTCGCCCGCAGTACAGCATTATCGGAAATCCCGCGCCCGCGCAGGCGCATAATCATATCTATCAGCCCAGGATCTATCATTCTGCGTCAATCACGCGGCTTAGCTGTTCCCGGCCGCCGCGCCGGGATCTCCCGCAATTTAGTATGAATACGCAAGGAGATCCCGGATATCGCTTTGCGATTCCGGGAACACAGCCTGAAAGATGTTTACGCATCAAAGCTTTCCTGCAAAGCATTGAGGGTTTCAGTATGAGTCAAATCCGTATGCAGCGGCGTGACCGAAATATAACCATCGTAAATCGCGCGTAAATCCGTACCGTGGGGCGGGTTGGAACGGCCCCCGCCGTAAGTCAGCCAATAATAATCCCCGCCGCGTGGGTGTTTGCGTTTATCAACGCCGCTCATCTGGAAATCACGGTGGCCTTGGCGGGTGATCTGGACGCCTTTGACCCCGCCGGGCGGCGTATCCGGGAAGTTAACAGAGAGGATAACATTATCCGGCCAACCCTTTGATATTAGGTCTTTTATCAGTTTGGGGCCGTGGGCTTCTGCGGTCTCCCATGGTAGGCTATTAGCGCCTTGAAACCCTCTTGCAAGGGACAGCGCAATAGACGGCACGCCCATTTGCATGCCTTGCAAAGCCCCGGCAATTGTGCCTGAAAAGGTCACGTCTTCGGCTAAGTTTTGCCCCCGGTTGACGCCGGATAAGATGAGATCTGGAGGGCTGTCTTTGAACAGCTCTTTCATGGCAACAATCACGCTATCGGTCGGCGTGCCTGTCACCGAATAGACTTTGTCGTCAAGTTTTTTCAGCCGCACAGGATTATGCAGAGAGACCCCGCGCGAAGCGGCGGATTGCTCGGTATCGGGCGCGCAAACCCAGACATCACCCGAGAGCTCGGCGGCGATGCGGCGAAGAACAGCAAGGCCCGTAGCGGAGACGCCGTCATCATTGGTGAGCAGGATTTTCATCCTAGACACCATCCTGCCCTTCTCCCCGGGGGAGAAGGTGTCGCGAAGCGGCGGATGAGGGGCCGCGAAAATAAAGCCCCGCCTGCGGCGGGCCGTAATAACATTGCCCCTCACCCGCCCTTCGGGCACCCTCTCCCTTGGGGAGAGGAACATGAATTTGAGGCAATATCATGCAATCACCTCAACCCCGCCCATATAAGGCACAAGCGCTTTGGGCACCGTGATACTCCCGTCCTCGTTTTGGTAATTCTCCAGCACGGCGACCAATGTCCGGCCTACCGCCAGCCCGGAGCCGTTTAGCGTATGGACGAAGCGGTTATCCTTCTCGGCGTGTTTATAGCGGGCATTCATGCGGCGGGCCTGAAAATCTCCGCAATTGGAAACCGAGGATATCTCGCGGTAAGTGTCTTGGCTTGGCAGCCAGACTTCGATGTCAAACGTGCGCCTTGCGCCAAAACCGAGATCGCCCGTGCAAAGCTCAACCACGCGGTAAGGCAGTTCCAGCCGTTTCAGCACCTCCTCGGCGCAGCCCAATTTACGTTTATGCTCAGCCTCGCTGTCTTCGGGGCGAGTGATAGAGACAAGCTCGACCTTGTTAAATTGATGCTGCCGGATCATGCCCTTGGTATCGCGCCCCGCACTGCCCGCTTCGGAGCGGAAACAAGGCGTGTGCGCCGTCATGCGCATGGGGAGTTTGTCGGGATCAACGATGGACCCGCGCACGATGTTGGTGAGGGAAACTTCGGCGGTTGGGATAAGATACATTTTATCGCTGTATTCACCATTATCAGCTCGTTCCAAAGCTTGAGACCTATCTTTTTCTAGAGCTTGATTTAATCGTTCCTGATAAAACCCATCCAAAGCTATTTTTCGTTGATCAGCATCCATATCTTTTAAATTGATCATCAAGCTATCAAGACCTATTTTTATGCTACCCCATGCTAATTCTGCCGAATGCTTTGCATCAACATCCCACTTCTCCCAATCAAAATTATCTGTCGCATACAAATCGTCTTCAAACTTCGGTAACTGTCCCGTCCCATAGAGCGCATCGCCGCGAACCAAATAAGGCGGGCTATGCTCGACATAGCCATGCTCTTCTGTCTGTAAATCAAGCATGAAGGCGGCGAGAGCGCGGTCTAGCCTTGAGAGCAACCCGCTCAGCACGACAAAACGGCTTCCGCTCATCTTTGCCGCCGTTTCGAAATCCATCATGCCTAAGGCTTCGCCTAATTCGTCATGGCCCTTGGGTTCAAAAGCCAGCTTTGTTGGTTCCAGATGTTTGTGCATCTCGATATTGCTATCTTCATCCTCGCCCTCAGGCACATCGGCGAAGGGCAAGTTTGGCAGCCCTGCCAGCAAATCATTAAGCGCGACTTCTTCTGCATGCACTTGAGGCCCCAATGCATCTTCGACATTCTGGGCGCCAGCTATTTCTTTTTTAAGTCGCTCGGCTTCCTCAGTGTCGCCACGCGCATATGCTTGGCCGACAAGCTTCGACGCCTTCTTTTTAGCGGCATTTGCCTCTTCAGCCAATTGCTTAGCTTTGCGGACCAGCTTGTCCTGATCGAGGATTTTTTTGGATAGCGGCTCTAATCCCCGCTTCGCCCATAATGTATCATATTCGGCAGGGTTTTCGCGAATGGCTTTGATGTCGTGCATTGTGCTCTCTTATAAGTTTTGCCCGCTATAGACGGAGCGGCGAGTCGCGTAAAGCGCCGAGAGCCAAAACGATTTGTTCATCTGCAATTAACCTAAGCCTGATTAAGGCGCAGCTCTCATGACACTTAAAGGAGTTCCCATGAAACGCGTAATTTTAATGTCTGTCGCCGCTCTGGCATTTGCAACATCGGCTTTGGCCGAAGATGGCTGGACGGGCGAAGCTTCGCTCACCGGCTCAAAGACAACCGGTAATACAGAAACCACCGATATTGGCCTTGGCCTGAAACTGAACCGCGAATCCGGTGTTTGGCGTCATAAATTCAAAGCTCTGGCCGATTACGGCAAGAATTCGGGTTTTAAAAACAAGCAGCGTTTTGTCCTCGGCTATCAAATTGACCGCGATCTGAATGAGCGCACTTATGTTTACGGCAATGCCGATTATTTCAATGATGATTTCGGCGCTTTCAAGTCAGGTTATTTCCTCGGCACAGGGCTTGGCTATAAGGCTATCTTGCCTGACCCTATCAGCTGGAACCTTGAAGGCGGTCTTGGTTATCGTGCGCAAAAGACACAAAACCCTTTCAGCGTGTCAACAACTGAGCTCGCCCTGCGCGCCTTTTCTGATTTCGATTGGCAGTTTAACGAAAGTGTTTCCGCCTATAACGATACGGAAATCATCTATTCTTCCAGCGACACTTACATCTGGAACGAGACCGGATTGACCGCGGCCTTGGCCGGCAATCTCGCCGCCAGAGCTTCATTTCGCATAGATACCCACAGCGATGTGCCTCTCGGGACGAAGAAGACCGATACTGTGACCCGCTTTGGCGTTGTTTACACAATGGATTAAGCCTATTCATGGCGCATGATTAGTCACTTGCTGCTCATGCGCCATGCAAAATCCTCTTGGTCGGACGGGTCTCTGTCAGACCATGAACGGCCTTTAAACAAACGCGGCGAAAAGGCGGCCACGGCGGTCGGCGCGGCCCTTACGGCGCGAGGCTATCCGCCCGATATTATCTGGTGCTCGGACGCGGCCCGCACGCGGCAAACAGCCATGCGCCTGATCCGGGCCATTCCCGCCGCGCAGGAAGTTGATTACAGTCCCGATTTCTATCATGCCAGCGCGGAGCAAGTCCTGATGATTTGCGGCAAACAGACGGAACCCGGCGGGCGGTTAATGCTGCTCGGACATAATCCCGGCTGGGCGGCCCTGCATGAGTATTTCACGGGCCAGTACCATGACTACCCGGCGGGGGCCTGCACGGTGCTAAAACGCACGGAAAAGAGCTTCTCAAATAGAGATGGGGGCGACTGGCTTGCGCCGAAAAGCTGGCGCATGATTGACCTGATATTGCCCAGAGGCCTCGAATAATGAGAGGGTTTGCATGATGAGAGACCCTGCATAATGAAAGCCGTGCTCATCTCAATGTGGCGGCTCTTTCACGCCCTTGCCTTCTACCCAATCATGTTCGGGGCGTTTATCTGGCTTTATTTCAAAGGCGCACATTGGATTTGGGGCGCACTGATTCTTGCCGGTATCCTGATTTTCGACCCGATTTGGCGAATTATGGCCAGAAATCTCTGGCGTATCCTGACCGGAAAAGCCCCGCGTTAAGGGGTTTTACACTATAAATTGCACTTTTTAAAATATTAAGTGACATTTTACAACTTATACGCTAGATACGAATCAACGCGGGTTACTCATCCCAACTCCAACCCGCGTGTTTAGTGGCAGTGGATCCCACGCTGAAGCTGCCAACCCTAAGGTGGGCTGGTCTTTGTTCTCAACATCATCCCGGTGAGCGCAATGACCAGCCGCCAATGTGGGTTACCTATTCAAGCTCAGCATCGTATCTTCATCGCGCAGCAGATAGAGCAAGAGCATAGCGCCTATAGTCGGCAGCGAAGCTAGAAAGATCAGCGTGAATTTCTCTGTCCCGGGAATGAGGTATGGCAGTGTGAAAACCGTACCCAAAATGTGCAAGATAAGCACAAGGCCGTAGCTTATCTTCTTCTTAAACCCGAAAAAGAAAGCCGCAATCAGCACAAGCCACAAACCGCCAATGACAGGCAGCGGAATAGCGCTCAAGCTAAGAGGGCCGATTGTATAGAATTTCTTGGCCACAGTAGCGGCATGCTCAGCCGCCATAAACCGGTCCAAAGCCCACATCAGCAGGAAATAGGTAATGAAAAGGCGCGTGAGAAAGAGCGGTAGTTTGAGATTTTGTGTGGTCATAGCATTCCCCTTGGTTTTGAGGAAGCATAGCGGTTTCAAAGCATTAGGCGCATAACTTTATTGTGAGACCTAAGTAGCTCTGTTCCCCGCCTTGAGCGGGGACCTCCTGCTATTGTACACATAAATTGAGGGAGGTCCCCGCTTAAAGCGGGGAACAAGGTATTGGAAGCGCCGGGATGACAGGGTCGTGCGTTATGCGCTCTCGCCGCGCAGTCTGGCCTTTGCCTTTTCTGCGCCAAGCAAAATCAAGAGTTTACCCATTTCCGGCCCGCGATCCCGTCCTGTGAGCGCGCGGCGTAGCGGCATAAACAAACTCTTGCCTTTACGGCCCTGTTCGGTTTTCAGCTTGGATGTCCATTCACCCCATGTTTCATCCGTCACAATATCAGGTAAACCATCCGCTGCAGCCTTGCAAAAACCTATATCTTCGTCTTCAATCTGGCCCGGCATTGGCGCGTAGAGCACCGTTGACCATCCTGCCGTATCCGAAACTTTAGTGATGTTTGCCCGGATAAGATTCCAAAACGCCTCGCCGCCGCCAACATTAAGACTCTCAAGATGGTCTTTGACGGTCTCGTAAGGCGTTTCGTGCAAGAGGCGGCCATTGATGAGCAATAACTCATCCTCATCGAACCGCGCAGGCGCGCGCCCGATTTTATCAAAGGAAAATTCTTCGACCAGCACTTCCATAGAGGGCCGCGCTTCAATCGGGTCCGAGGTGCCTATTTTGCCAAGCAAGGAACAAATCGCCAGCGGTTCCAGCCCCTGTTCCTTAAGCTCTTTCATCGACAGCGAACCGATACGTTTGGACAGGGCTTTCCCGTCTTTGCCGACCAGCAATGGCGTATGCGCAAACTCCGGCAGATGATCTGACAAAGCTTTGAATATCTCGATCTGTGCGCCGGAATTGGTGACATGATCCTCGCCCCGAATAACATGGGTAATCTTGGCATCAATATCATCCACTACGCTGGGCAGCGTATAGAGGAATGAACCGTCACCGCGTATCAGAACCGGATCGGAAAGCGAACTTGTATCGACGCTCTGCTCGCCGCGCACAGCATCTGTCCAAGACGCTGTTTCGCCCGAGAGCTTAAAGCGCCAATGCGGCTGGCGGCCTTCGGACTCGAAAGCCTGCTTTTGCGCCTCTGTCAGCTCAAGCCCCGCGCGGTTATAGACCGGCGGTTTGTTTTGAACGCGTAGCAATTTACGTTGCCGGTCAAGCTCGTCCGCCGTCTCGTAACAGGCATATAGCAGGCCGCCTTCGCGCAGTTTATTCGCCGCCGCTTCGTAAGCCGGGAATTTATGCGACTGATTGAAAGTCTCGTCCCAATTCAGGCCGAGCCATGCCAAATCTTCTTTGATGCCGTCTTCATATTCATTGGTGGACCGCTCCAAATCCGTATCATCAATGCGCAGGATGAATTTACCGCCGCGTTCGCGCACATAGAACCAATTAAGCAGCGCCGTGCGCACATTACCAACATGAAGCCGGCCAGTAGGCGACGGGGCAAAACGGGCGATGACAGTCATTTAAGTCTCTTCTTCCGGAACAACATCCCGGTATTTATTCGTGATCGGGTAGCGTCTGTCCCGGCCGAAATTCTTGGTGCCGATTTTGACGCCGGGGGGCGCTTGGCGGCGTTTATATTCTGCGATATAGAGCAAATGCTGTATTCGCTTCACATTAGCGGCGCTATGCCCTCTCGCAAGGATATCTTCAACCGCTAATTCCTGCTCAATCAGGCCAAAGAGGATATCATCCAGCACATCATATTCGGGCAAGCTGTCACTGTCTTTTTGGTCTTCGCGCAGTTCCGCTGAGGGCGGCTTGGTGATGATATTATCGGGAATAGGATAATCGCCGCCGAGCAGATCATCAGGGTTATGTTTATTGCGCCAAAAAGCGAGCTTGAAGACTTCAGTCTTATAGACATCTTTGAGCGGATTATAGCCGCCGCACATATCGCCGTAAAGCGTGGCATAGCCGACCGCCATTTCGGATTTATTCCCCGTCGTGACTAGCATTGGCCCGAATTTATTGGATAAAGCCATGAGGGTCAGCGCCCTCGCCCGCGACTGGATATTTTCCTCCGCAGTGCTCGGCTTAGTATCTTTGAAGAACGGGCCGAGCATATCTGCAAAGGCGTCCACCGCTGATTTTATCGGGATGGTGTCATAGCGGCAGCCAAGGCGCCCGGCACAATCTTCAGCGTCCGTCAGGCTAATCCCCGCCGTATATTTGGTCGGCATCATCACGCACCAGACCCGCTGCGGGCCGAGCGCGTCTACGGCGATGGCCGCCACCATGGCGCTATCAATCCCGCCGGACATGCCGAGAATAATTTGCTGAAAGCCGTTCTTATTAACGTAATCACCCAGCCCCAAACACATGGCGCGCCAATCGGCCTCAAAACCTGTCAGCTGTTTTTCGATTTTAGCTTGGGCGCAATGCCAACCCTCTTCCCGTTTCTCCCATGTCGCAATATCGTAATCTTCGACGAAGCTTTTCAGCGCCTGCACAATCGTGCCGTCCGCCGCCATGGAAAAGCTTGACCCGTCAAAGACAAGTTCGTCCTGCCCGCCGATTTGGTTGACATAGATCAGCGGCAGGCCTTCATTATGGACTTTTTCGCCGAGGGCTTCGACGCGTTCAGATAATGCCGTGCGCCGCCAAGGGGACCCATTGGGGGAGATCAGAATTTCGGCGCCTTTATCGGCCAAGTGCGAAGCTACGCCCGGCTGCCACAGATCTTCGCAAATCGGAATGCCTATTTTAATGCCCATAAATTCAACCGGCTCAGGCAACGGGCCGCGCGCGAAAAGCCGCGCTTCATCAAAAACGCCGTAATTGGGCAAATGATGTTTGAAACGCGCATCTGTGATCTTGCCGCCGCGCATAAACAAAGCCGCATTATACAGCTTGCCGTCTTCCAGCCACGGCAGGTTAAAAATAACCGCCGGCCCGTCTTTGGTCAGCTTGGCAAAGTCTTCGGCCAGCACCCTGCAATCTGCCACAGCCGCAGGCTTAAGCACCAAATCCTCCGCCGGATAGCCAATGATAAATTGCTCGGGCAGAACAAGAATATCCGCCCCGTCTTGCTTAGCCCGCTTAAAGGCCGCCTCGGCTTTGGCCATATTACCGTGCAAATCCCCAACATGAGGGTTGAGCTGCGCCGAGGCGATTTTAAGACAGGTTGTCATAGGGGCTGTGTAACGCCGAGGGCAACAGGCGGCAAGCGCTTAAGCGACTGCCCTGATAGTTCAGTATTTTGCGGCTTCAAACAAAGTAGATATCGCCCTTAAAAGACATTCTTCATTAACCAAGTTTCATTAGAATTTCGACGTGAAAAGGACAGTTTAAAATTAGTTATGAAGCTCCAATCTTCTTACGAGAATATTACGCTATTATTAGTAATCTGCATGATTTCCGGCGGGTTGAGCAGTCTCTATCTGAAGTTATTTAACATGCTGCCCCCTGCGCCTGTTATGGTTTTCCACTTACCCATATTACTTCTGCCAATACCTATAATATTAGCCAGATTCAGATCCGCCATATTCGGTATGTTTGCTTTACTCCCATTTATTTTACTGATGGCCTTAGCTGCAATGTCCTACAGATGGTCTCTTGACCCGATGCTGACCCTTCGAGAAGCTGCGGTTAGCCTGCTAATAGGTATCTATTTTGCCTGTATTGCGTGGAGCTATTCTTGGCGTAAGATAATAGATATTACCTGGCTAGCCATGTTTTTAATGGTTCTTGTTTCGTTATTTTTATTTATAGCCATGCCGTCTTTGGGGAAGATGTCTGAGCTATTTCCCGGCGCGCTCATGGGGCTTTGGCTGGAAAAGAACTCCGCGGGCCAAATTGGCGCCTTTGGGGCCATACTCGCACTGGCAAGGTTTGCGACCCGCCCCGGCAAAGCCCTTAGCAGCGGCATCTCCTTCATCACCTTCACCGCTTTTCTTCTGTTAACAACCTCTAAAACAGCTCTCATCGCCTATATGGTCGGGTGCGGGTTATTTGGCTGGGTCTTTTTGATGAGGCGGCATGTCGTCATTACTATTTTCATTAGCTGGATTACGGTCTTTGCCAGTATATTTCTCGTGAGGATCGCCGCTTCCAATCAAGAGGCTATTTTAAAACTTGCAGGCCGGAACGCAACATTCACAGGCCGCGCCGATATTTGGAAAGCCCTTCAAATCAGTACAAATGACAAACCCCTGCTAGGGCATGGTTATTCTGCCTATTGGAATGAAAAATATACGGAAAGCACGCTGTCTTGGGTCGCAGAAGAGTTACAGTTTTTTCCCAGCCATGCCCATAATTCCTGGCTAGAAATGTCCTTAGGATTGGGCGTCATTGGCAAATCTCTATTGACGTTAATAGTCGTGATGGCTGTCACTTTCACGATTACAAAACTAAAATCTTCCAACGGATCCTATTTCGCATTGCCATTTCTGGCCATGGCCTGCGTGATTGGTAGTTTTGAGTCGATCCTCGCCTATCCGAATAATTTTGGTGGAGCGATTTTAATACTGGTCGCCGCAAAAGCCCTGTGCAAACCCATGCCAGCTGACCGTGAACGTGGGCTACACTTTATTTGGGCGCAATTTCTTCCCCTGCAGGCCCGCCGGCATTGGGCATCGAGACCACAATATCCGCCTGTTGGTTTAAAGCCGTAGATCCTGCATTCGAAAGACAAACCATGACCCCACGCAATGTATTTACAGTGTTATTTATTATCCTATTGGCGAGTATTTTTTATCTTCAGTCAGGCACAGCTCCGCGCGCAAATCCCGCGATCTCTAAAGCCTCCACGGTTCGCAAATGCCTGAATTTGGGCGCCGACTTAGAGGCTCCTCGCGGCGAAGAATGGGGATATGATATTCAGCAATCAGACTTTCCCATAATTGCCGCTCAAGGCTTCGATACTGTCCGGGTGCCCGTCCGCTGGTCTGACCACACCGGCCCTGCCCCCGGGTATAAAATTGACCCCGCTATGCTCCGCCATGTCGATAAAATTATAAAAGGCGCACTTGGCCATAACCTTACCGTCATTTTGAACGTGCATCATTTTACAGATTTCAATACCGACCCGGACGGACAAAGACCACATTTACGGGCCATCTGGACGCAATTGTCACGGCATTATCAAAACTATCCCCCAGAGCTTATTTTTGAACTACTGAACGAGCCTCATTTTGACGATGTTAATGGAAAAGATGAGGATTATAGTTCGGGTAAAGGCATTGCCCGGAGCAATGCTCTGAACACGGAATTACTAAGCCTTGTCCGCCGTAAAAACCCAAATCGGCTGATCATTGTGGGCAGTTCGCAATGGGGGTCTTTATGGCCGCTTATCAATGGCGCCCGCGGCGTTAAATTTGAGTTGCCGGATGACCCGAACATCATCGTTACGTTCCACCACTATGAACCTTTGGCATTTACCCATCAGGATATGGTCTATAATGATACTCATCCCGTTTACGGCCCCTGGGGAAGCCGTAAGGACATAAAGGCCATTCACGATGACTTTGCAAAAGTCGCCAAATATCGCGGGCCTGCGGGACAACGCCCCGTAATATTTTTGGGCGAGTTTGGAACCTCTTTAAACGGCACTCCTCCATCTGACCGCGCGAAATATGCCGGCGCTATGCGCCGGGCCGCTGAGGCCAATAATTTTGGCTGGTGCTATTGGGACTATGCCTCGCCGGAATTTGGCATTTACGATGTAGCAACCGGAAAATGGGATTTAAATATCCTAAAGGCCCTATTCACTGAGAGGTGACATGCAAGCGGCAAGTAGAAGGTTGGAACCAGCCGTATGTCGGCTGGAGCGAAGCGATAGCCGATGGTTCCGTGTTCGCCGCGAGTGTCGGATTTCGCTACGCTCTATCCGACCTACATTGGCTATAGCTGTTCTAATCATCCCCGTAATACGCCGCCAAGCTTCGGAACATGTCGATATTGACGTTCATGGAATGGCCGTAGCCTTCCATTTCTTGGGTGAATTCTCGGTCGGCGGCATTTTTGGCTATGACGATACCGGCGGCTGGGTTGACATAGATATATTGCCCGTAAATTCCTACCGCGAAGAAATCCCCGACATTTGCCCCATCTTGAGGCATAGGAACCCACCATTGATAGCCGTAACCAACGCCGCGCTCTGACATTGACGGGGCGCTGTGTTGCGTTGAAGCTTTTACCCAATCGGCCGGAATAATCTGTTTTCCGCCCCATTCTCCGCCTTGCAGGAACATCTGCCCGAATTGGGCATAATCGCGTGCGCGTAGATTCAGCCCGCCCAGCGCAAAGGCGACATTCTCCCCGTCGGTCATGTAATACGGCGCGCGGCCAAAACCGAGATTGGCGCTGTAAGTCTCGTTAAACATCTGGTGCAGGCTCTTGCCCGTGGCCTTGCGCAATACCATCGCCGCAACATGGGTATCAATCGAGACATATTGCCAAATCGTGCCCGGCTCATATTGGCGATCTGTCAAATCGGCCGCAAATTCATCCATGCTTAGCCCCAACCCTAATACGCGGCCCATTTTATTAATGTCGGATTTTGGATCCATATAATCCTCGTCAAAACGCACGCCGCTGGCCATATTCAGGACATTGCGGATGCTTACGCCCTCATAGGTTGAGCCTTTGAAAGCCGGCACATATTTTTCAACCGGGTTGTCCAGGCTCTCTATCGCGCCGCTCTCCAGCGCCTGCCCGTAAAGCCCCGACATGAAAGACTTTGCCATTGACCAACTGATCCGCAAATCATCACGCTCGGTGCCGCGATAGTAATTTTCAGAGATCAGTTTACCGTCTTTAATGACAATGAACGCCGTGGTGTCGAGCGCTTCAAGGAGCGGGGCGAGGCGCTTCTCATTGCCGCCAATCATCACAGTTTCCGGCAAAGGCTGCGGGTCTTCGGGCCAAATAAACGGCGTGGGCGATGCGTCCAAATTCTGATGCAGGAAGGCCTCACCCATATGAGAAAAGTTATAAACGATTTTATCGGCGTCAAATAATGTGTTGACGGTTTGCAACCTTTTGATCTTACTCCAATTCAAAGCCAGAAAAGCGGCCCCGAATAAAATCAGCGCCAGCGCTATAATCCCAAAAATACGTTTTTTACTCATGATCTTCCCCTTTATTTTGGCCCGTCTATGATAAGCGCCAATTTCAGCGCCTTATATCCATCTTCTGCGGTCACCGGCACAGCCTTATCATCCAAAACCGCTTCAATGAAAGCATTACTCGCTGCGCCGAGGCTGTCTTTTGCCAAAGGGTCATTGCCAAAATCTGCATTCAAATCAAACGGTGTATTGTGGATGAGCGTCTTGGCATTGAAATCAATGCTGACGACGCCGCTCGGATAGGTGATTTCCATAAAGCGAAAAAACTCATGATGAAGACGGCTCGCCATCAGCGTGACCTCCGTCTCTCCAAACTGAAGGTTGCCCGTTGATATATCTGCGTATTCAGATTTCACACTCCGCACCTCACCCTCAATGCTATCAGGAAACCCGCCCATAAGCATCATAACCAAATCAAGATCATGAGTCATCAGGTCTAGCGTTACCGAAACATCCGTGCCGCGCTCGGCAAAGGGCCCCTTCCGGAAAGTTGTTATCGATGTCGGCGTCTCGTCTATCCTGTCCAGCCCGATAGCCACCGCCACAAAGCGTTCCTGATGCCCGATTTGGACGACAAGGTTTTTCTCTTTTGCTAACGAGACAATCTGCCCAGCTTCGCCAAGCGTCGGCGCAATCGGTTTCTCGATGAGGCAATGTTTTCCCGCCTTCAGGGCCTTGATAGCCATGTCTCCGTGATATTTAGCCGGACAGGCCACCACGACCGCTTCGACATCCGCGAGCATATTAGCATAATTGTGATAGACCTTAACCCCGTGTTTGGCCGCGCCCGCCTCGGCGCGTTCCCTATCCGGATCAAATATTCCGGCAAAATCAGTTCTCGGATGTTCAGCGCATTTATTGGCATGGTATCCCCCGAATACCCCCGCGCCCACGACGCCTATTTTCAATTTTTGACTCATATCGCTATTAACCGCAGCCTACCCCTGCTAATCAAGCTTAAAACAGGAGATACCCCCATGAAAGCGACCGAAGTCCACCTCACCGAATATCCGCAAGGCCTGCCGACTAAGAATTCGTTTAAAGTCGTTGAAACCGATGTCCCCGCCCCCAAAGACGGCGAAATTACAGTCGTCAACAGCTATATGTCAGTCGATCCCTATATGCGCGGGCGCATGCGCGACGTGAAATCCTATGTCCCGCCCTTTCAGCTCGGCGAAGTCATGACCGGCGGCGCTGTCGGCGAAGTCACGGCCAGCGCCCATCCTGATTACAAAGTCGGCGACCATGTCACCTCCATGCGCGGATGGCGGACTGCCTTTACCGCCCCCGTTGCCGAGATGATCCCGGAAGGCCTGCGCAAGATTGATATATCCATGATTCCCATCCAAGCTTATCTCGGCGTTGCAGGCATGCCGGGGCTAACCGCTTATGCCGGGCTCTATGATGTCGCTAAATTCAAGGCTGGCGACACGGTGCTCGTCTCGGGCGCGGCGGGGGCTGTCGGCTCTGTTGTTTGCCAACTCGCCAAGGCCGAAGGGGCCTATGTTGTGGGAATCGCAGGCAGTGATTCGAAGGCAGAATGGCTGAAATCGCGGGGCGTGGACGCTGTTGTGAACTATAAAACCACAAAAAACCTGACAAAATCACTGATAAAAGCCGCGCCCAAAGGCATTGATGTTTACTTCGAGAATGTGGGCGGCGCCGTACTTGAAGCCGCCATCAACGCCATGAACCCCTTCGGGCGCATAGCCGTCTGCGGCATGATTTCCAATTACAATGATACGACCCCGCAGCCGGGCCCGAACAACCTCATGCAAATCATCGGTAAATCATTGAAAATACAGGGATTTATTGTCTCTCAACACGCCCATCTTGTGCCCGATTACATTGCCAAGCTTGGCCCGTTAATGGCGCAGGGAAAGCTTATCCCTCAGGAAACAATTCTGGACGGAATCGAAAATGCACCCGAAGCTTTCTTAAGACTTTTCTCCGGCGATAAGAAGGGCAAGATGTTGGTGAAACTGGCGTAAACCCCCATAAAACCGTGTATTTTAACCTTGCGTTAACTTAAATAATTAGGATGGTTGTTAACGATTCTGTCGCTGTTGACGAGTCGACATCTATTAGGGAGACCAAGATGAACAAGAAAGAACTCATAGGCGCACTGGCAGACAGCTGCGGAACAACTCAGGCTCAAGCGGGCGAATTCGTAAATGCTTTTTGCGAAGTCGTTACAAATGAGCTTAAAAAAGGTGATAAATCCGTCGTGGCCCTTCCCGGCTTCGGTCAATTTATCGCCAAACATCGCCCCTCACGCGAAATGCGTAATCCGGCGACAGGCAAGCAAATGATGAGCCGGGCGAAAACATCCGCCACGTTCAAAGCCTCTGCAGCGCTTAAAGACCTGTAGCTTTGGCTAAAATTAAGATACTCCCACGTATCTAAACAAAAGCCGCCATCGGTATTCCCTTGGCGGCTTTTTTATGGTTAGGGAAGATATGACAAAAACCCAAACCAAGACACCTACATCTGAAAACACCGCCTTGGGTTATGACAGTCTGTTGGAGGATTTATTCGGGTTAAACATTCGAGGCCTGAAAACCATATGGGCGCTATTTCGGCGACCCCATGAATATTTCATCGCAGCAAAAGATCGTAATTGGCAAGATAGATTCACACCCTCTTTTCGTGTCTGGTTTGCCATTATGGCCATTGGCACAGCCTGCACATTCATTTGGGCCGGAAATAACAGCCCAATGCTCGGCATTTATACTGACATGATGTCTGAAGTAGCCAGAGGGGCTAATCTATCGCTGGAAGCCAGTGAAAAAGTGTTAGATATGAGTAGTTGGGATCCTGCCGCCTCTGCAAAATATTTGGTCAAGTCGATACAGCTTATATTGCCATTTGCTTATTTCTTCTTCTTTATATTACTCGCGGCAATCTATCGGGCTTGGGGTGAAAAGTTAAGTTTTGTTATCCGGTTACGCTACGTTTTTGCAATCATAGTCCCTGGCTCTCTGATCGGGTATATTTTTGCAATGGTTACAATAAATGTACCTCAGGAGGTTTATCAGCGAGTCAACGGCGTCGGTGTGACGCTCATGTTTATCTCCTACATCTGCGTCGCATATTTTGGCCCATATCGCAATTTGGATAAGGGCGGACGATTGGGCAGAAGCCTCGCCATAACAGTTCTTATCATCATAGCTGTTATGTTATCGTCGCTTGTTGCGACGATTCTTGGATTGCTTCCTGCTATTAAGAGCACCTTTCCTGATGTCATTGACATCGCGAAAGACATAACACCTAAGTCCTAACCTGCCAACCACGCGGCCTCTTCCTTACGGTAGCTGCCGAGTTCTTCGGCGACCAAAAACGCCAGCTCCAAGGCTTGATCCTCGTTGAAGCGCGGGTCGCAATGGGTGTGGTAGCGCGGCAACAGGTCTTCCTCGCGCACGGCTCTAGCCGAGCCGCCTAGGCATTCGGTGACATTCTGCCCTGTCATTTCAAAATGTACGCCGCCGGGCCAGCAACCCTCACTATGCAGCACCTGCATAAAGCTTTTGACCTCGGAGAGGATATTATCCACAGGCCGGGTTTTATAGCCCGTAGATATTTTAATGGTATTGCTTTTATTTGCAGTTACTAAAATAACGAATAGCAAACAATGAACACTCCGAGCTTTAAAAACAATAATATGAAAATGAAAGGCTCCGCGTGAAAATACTGGTTTTAGGCTCAGGGGTTATCGGGATGACCACAGCCTATGCACTTGGCCGAGCGGGCCATGAGGTCGTCGTAATCGACCGGGCCGACGTAACTGCAAGCCAGGCCAGCCACGCCAATGGCGCCCAGCTTGCCTATAGTTATTCCGAGCCATTTGCCAGCCCAGCCACTTTTAGAAAATTACCCAAATATTTGTTGGGCAAGGATGTTGGTATAGGCATATCGCCCACTATGAACCCTGCGTTTTATAGATGGGGATTTGCATTCATACGCAATTGTTCAGCACCCAAAGAAACGGCAAACCTGCACGCCATGCTCCGCCTCGCGGCAAAATCACTTGCGGCTATGCAGACTTTAGAAAAGGAACTAGTAAACGGCGTAATTACAGGCGGGCATATTGGTAAAATTATCCTTACAAAAACGCAAAGTGAACTGGATAGTTTTGGAGCTTTGGTAGGTTTAAAAAGCGAATACGGGCTGCCGGTTGAAATCATCGGCAAACAAGCCTGTATTGATATTGAGCCCGCGCTTGCACACTGGAAGGGCGAATTTTGCGGCGGTCTTTATGCAAAGGGTGATCGGGTTCTTGACCCTGTTGTCTTTTGTAATGCTTTGCAAAAAGATGGCATTAAAAATTTCTCGATCCGGTATAAATTTGGTCAGGAGATCACAAAACTTACTATTGATGGCGGTAAAATTACAGGCGTGCTGACGGATAAAGGCGCAATCCATGGCGAAGCCGTTATTCTCTGCCTTGGCAATGAAGCAAATGAGCTTTTAAAACCACTCAGGAGATCACAAAACATCTACCCCATGCAAGGCTATAGCTTGACCCTGCCCCTTGGCCCTAACCCGCCGCAAACCACCAGTATTACTGACCCAATAAACAAATTGGTCTTTGCTAATCTCGGCGATAAAATCCGTATTGCGGGCCTGCTTGATGCCAATCTGCCAAAGACAAAGGTCAAAGCACGCGGCCAGCATTTGCTGCAAACAGCAAAACGGCTTTGGCCAAATGCCGCAGATTATGATTTTAGGCCAAATGCTTTTTGGATCGGACAGCGGCCGACTACGCCGTCAAGCCTTCCAATCGTCCGGCAAAGCAAAATTGGTGGGCTTTACTACAATATTGGTCACGGGTCATTGGGCTTAACGCTTGCTGCGGGCTGCGCTGAGAAAATCACTGAATTAATTTCAGCCAAACATTCTTAAGCGGAAAGCCTAGCCGCTTCTTCTTTGCGGTAGCTGCCGAGTTCTTCGGCGACCAAAAACGCCAGCTCCAGGGCTTGATCCGCGTTGAGGCGCGGGTCGCAATGGGTATGGTATCTTGACGACAGGTCTTCCTCGCGCACGGCTCTAGCCGAGCCGCCGAGGCATTCGGTGACATTCTGTCCTGTCATTTCAAAATGCACACCGCCGGGCCAGCAGCCTTCGCTATGCAGCACCTGCATGAAGCTTTTTACTTCCGAGAGGATATTATCCACGGGCCGGGTTTTATAGCCCGTAGATGTCTTAATGGTATTGCCGTGCATCGGGTCGCATGACCAGACGACATGACGCCCTGCGGCCTTTACGGCGCGGGCGAGTATCGGCAAGCCTTGGGCGACCTTGTCATGGCCAAAACGCGCGATCAACGTCATCTTACCGGCTTCGTTTTCAGGATTGATGACGTCCAGCAGTTTCAGCAATTCATCAGGTTCAAGCCCCTCGCCGATCTTCATCGCGATCGGGTTTTCAATGCCGCGCATGAATTCAACATGGGCGTGATCGAGTTGCCGCGTGCGGTTGCCAATCCAGAGCATATGGGCCGAGGTGTCATACCACCGCCCCGAGGTACTATCGATGCGGGTCATGGCTTCTTCATAACCGAGCAGCAGCCCTTCATGGCTGGTATAATATTCGGTTGAAGCCATTTGCGGCGTGCTCTCAGGCGTGACGCCGCAAGCGGCCATAAAATCCATGGCATCGGAAATTTTCTCGCACAGAGCTTTATATCGGGCCGTCTGTTCGGTGGCATCTGCAAAACCTAGTGTCCATTTATGGATATTGCGCAGATTGGCATAGCCGCCTGTCGAGAAGGCGCGCAAAAGATTTAATGTCGAAGCCGATTGCCCATAAGCCTGTAAGAGCCGCTTGGGATTGGGTAACCGAGACTTTTCATCAAAGGCCATGGCGTTGATATTATCCCCGCGATAACTTGGCAGGGTGATGCCGTCGCGCGTTTCCACGGGCGAGCTACGCGGTTTGCCAAATTGCCCGGCAATGCGCCCGACTTTAACCACGGGCTGCCCCGCGCCGTAAGTCAGTACCACCGCCATCTGCATCATCACGCGGAACATATCGCGCAAATTATCGGGGTGGAATTCCTTGAAGCTCTCGGCGCAATCCCCGCCTTGAAGCAAAAAGGCCTTACCCATAGACACATCGGCGAGCCGCTTCTTCAAGCGTCGGGCTTCCCCGGCAAAGACCAGCGGCGGATAGCCGCGAAGTGTGTTTTCCACTTCGGCCAATTTATCCAAATCCGGATAATCTTCCGGGATATGTTTGGCTGGTTTTGAGCGCCAGCTAGAGGGTGTCCATTTGGTCATCGATCTGTCCATAAGGGCATAAATTACGTTTCAGCACTATGATATAGCAAGCTTTTCCCGCTCTGCCTAGAAATCCTTTAGGTAAAAAGCAGAAACTTGCCTCCCCACAATATGTTTGACTCATAGCTGTATTTCCGTCATGTTCCCGTTATGTTTTCACTCCCCATTCTCTACGCACTCATTGGCGGCTATGTTCTCGGCTCCATCCCATTTGGCCTTTTAATTGCCCGCGCGAGTGGCCAAGGGGATATTCGCAAAATTGGCTCCGGCAATATAGGCGCGACCAATGTGCTGCGTACCGGGCGCAAGGATATTGCCCTTCTCACGCTAATATTGGACGCCGCCAAAGCGGGTGTCGCGGCGTTGGTTTTCAACCATTTTTTCGGTAATCCTATAGGCCTATTTGCAGGAGCCGCCGCGCTTATCGGACATTGTTTCCCTGTCTGGCTCGGCTTTAAGGGCGGTAAGGGCGTAGCGACATTCTTTGGCTGTCTGCTGGCTACGGCGTGGCCGATTGGCCTGATAGCGGGCGGCATTTGGCTTGTGTGCGCTTTTCTGACCCGCATCTCTTCGCTTGCGGCTCTGGCAGCGGCAGGGACGGCGCCTTTGGTCGCCTTCTATATGGGCTACCCGAATGTTGCAATTATGGCAGCAGTTCTCGCCGTCATTATATATATCCGCCACGCGGAGAATATCGGCCGCATTCTACGCGGCGAGGAATCCCGTATTGGTAAATCCAAAACAAAGCCAAAAGACTGATGCAGAAGCGCGAGCTCTCTTTTGCTGAAAAGCGGGATTGGCTGCGCCTGTCGCGCACAAAGCGGGTTGGCCCTGTCGCTTTTCGGGATTTGATGCGGCGATATAAAACGGCCGAGGCCGCTCTGGCCGCCCTGCCCTCTATCATTCGCCGCAAAGATGCCATCACGCCCTCAATTGAAGACATTGAAGCTGAGATGGAGCACTCAGATCAGCTTGGTGTCAAAATATTGGCAGTCTGCGAACCGGACTATCCCGCTTATCTTCGCGCTGTTGACCCGCCTCCCCCGCTTATCAGCCTTTTAGGGCGTACAGATATACTCCACAAACACTGTATTGCCATTGTCGGCTCGCGCAATGCTTCGGCTATCGGTCAGCGCTTTGGCCGCCAAATCGCCGGAGAGCTTGGCGAGGCAGGTTATACGATTGTCTCGGGCCTTGCCCGCGGCATCGACGCCAGTGCTCATGCTGGCGCTATGGAGACAGGCACGGCGGCCGTTCTTGGCGGCGGCGTTGACCATGTCTATCCGCGCCAGAACGCCGAGCTTTACGAAGCTATGCGCGAAAGCGGGGCCTTAGTTTCCGAAAGCCCGCTGGGATACCGCGCTACTGCGCGAGACTTTCCGCGCCGCAATCGTATTATCTCGGGCCTCTCCATGGGGGTTGTCGTCATTGAAGCGGCGGAGCGTTCGGGAACACTGATCACGGCCCGCTTCGCTATGGAACAAAACCGCGAGGTTATGGCCGCGCCCGGCTCCCCGCTCGATCCACGCACCAAGGGCTGCAACCGCCTGATCCAGCAAGGCGCGGCCCTCATTGAAAATGTCGAAGACATTATAAACTGCCTCGAAAATATTCGCCCGCCTGAAATGATGGAACCGGATGACAGCTATGATCAGCCCGAATTTGACTGGGAGGGCGCGCAGCAAGACATTGACCAAGCACGCAAGGCCATCCAGTCATTACTCTCGCCTACGCCCACACCGCGCGACGAAATCATCCGCCTTAGCGGTTATAGCACAGCCATAGCCACGGCAGCGCTGCTGGAGATGGAGCTTAACGGCGATGTTCTTGTCGAACCTGATGGCCGCGTTGCGCTTATTCCGCAGTTCTGACCTCAAGATTAGAAACAGCCTTTGTCGCTCTTAATAAGGCTGCCATATCGCGCAGCCCCGCGGCCTCAGCCATCTGTGATAATTCGCCCAGCATATCGCCGATATAATCCAGTGCCATTTCCGGCGGGAGTTTCCCGGTCGTTTGTGTTTCAGCCTTTTCTACCTTACTCATAGCGCTCCCCATGTAATAGCATCTTAAGCGTGTATATAATATGATTGAAACTTAGTAAAGGAACTATTGAATCTTATAGATATGCGGCCACCCTGTTGACAATCGAAAGCCGAGCGCCCAAATGAGCGCTCTTTTCAAGACCGCCAGTTGGCCCAAATAGCCCGCTGGCGCTACTATATTCGGAAGCTCGTGCATGAACCTCGTCATTGTAGAATCGCCAGCCAAGGCCAAAACCATCGAGAAATATCTCGGCAAAGGCTATAAAGTTCTCGCCAGTTTCGGTCATATTCGCGATCTGCCCAGCAAAAACGGCTCGGTTGATCCCGAAAATGATTTCGCCATGTCTTGGGAAATTGATACGCGGTCAAAAAAACGCGTCAAAGATATTGAAAACGCGCTGAAAAATGCCGACAAACTTATTCTCGCAACCGACCCGGATAGGGAAGGCGAAGCGATTTCGTGGCATTTATTGGATGTCTTATCCAAGAAAAAGGGCCTGTTGAAAGACAAGAAAATTGAACGCGTCGTCTTTAACGCCATTACCAAAACATCCGTTACCACTGCTATCGCCAACCCGCGCGAACTCGATATGGAACTGGTCGAGGCTTATCTAGCCCGCCGGGCTCTTGATTATCTCGTGGGCTTTACACTCTCGCCTGTCCTTTGGCGCAAGCTCCCCGGCGCGCGCTCAGCCGGCCGTGTACAGTCCGTAGCTCTGCGCTTGATTTGCGAGCGCGAGAATGAAGTTGAGGCCTTCAAGCCGCAGGAATATTGGACAGTGGACGCGAAGATGAGTGCCGCAAAAGGCAACTTCCCGGCTAAACTTGTTTCGCTAAAAGGCGACAAACTCACTAAATTTTCGCTCGGCAATGAGGCAGACGCCAAAGCCGCCAAGGCCGCTGTGGACGCGGCCGACCTCTCTGTCATTTCTGTTGTCGCCAAGCCGCTGACGCGTAATCCGCAAGCGCCGTTCATGACATCTACCTTGCAGCAAGAAGCGTCCCGCAAACTCGGCTTCTCCGCCACGCAAACCATGCGCACCGCGCAAATGCTGTATGAAGGCGTCGATATTGGCGGCGAAACAACCGGCCTTATCACCTATATGCGAACCGATGGTATTTCCATGATTGGCGAAGCGATCAGCGATTGCCGCGCGACAATCGGCTCTGAATTTGGCGATAATTATCTGCCGGGTCAGCACCGGGTTTACAAAACCAAAGCTAAAAACGCGCAGGAGGCTCATGAAGCCATCCGCCCGACCAGTTTCTCGCGCTCTCCAGACAAGCTCCGCCTCTCCGGCGATATGAAAAAACTCTATGAGCTAATCTGGAAACGCGCCATGGCCAGCCAAATGGCCTCAGCTAAGCTAGAACGCACAACAATCGAAATGGCCGATAATGGCAACACTGTTGGCCTGCGCGCCACAGGGCAAGTTGTGCGCTTTGACGGGTTTCTAAAACTCTATGAAGAGAGCAAACCCAAAGTCGTAGACGGCGACGATGACGCCAATGCCACTTTGCCAGCCGTTACCTCCGGCGATGCTACTCAGGCCAAAGATGTCAAAGCCGAGCAGCATTTCACCCAGCCGCCGCCGCGCTACTCCGAAGCCAGCCTTGTCAAGCGCATGGAAGAACTCGGTATTGGCCGCCCGTCAACTTACGCCTCTATATTAAAAGTCTTGCAGGACCGGGGATATGTCGAGCTTGATAAGCGCCGCTTCACGCCGTCTGATAAGGGCCGGTTGCTGACAGCTTTCCTTGAGAACTTCTTCGCAAAATATGTGCAATATAATTATACCGCAGAGCTCGAGGAGCGGCTTGATAAAGTGTCCTCCGGTGATCTTGGATGGAAAAAACTGCTCCATGATTTCTGGAATGAGTTTTCGGCCAGCATTGACGAAACCAAAGACCTGCGCGTCACCCATGTGCTCGACGCCCTCAATGACGCGCTGCGGCCACTTGTATTTCCCGATAAGGAAGACGGCAGCGACCCGCGCACATGTACCAGTTGTGATGATGGGCGGCTGAGCTTGAAACTCGGTAAATTCGGCGCCTTTGTCGGCTGCTCCAACTATCCCGATTGCAAGTTCACGCGGCCCTTTGGCGGCGATGACGCAAATGCGGTTAGCGAAGATAAAATCCTCGGCGTGCATCCCGAAACCGGCAAAGACATTATCCTAAAAACCGGACGTTACGGCCCCTATGTCGAAATGGAAACCGAGAAAAAACCCAAACGCACAAGCCTGCCAAAAACGTGGCCTTATGATTTAATTGACCTTGAAAAAGGTTTGCGCCTGATCAATCTACCCCGAAAAATCGGAAGCCATCCCGAAGACGGCAATCAAATCATTACCGCGCTCGGACGCTTCGGCCCTTACATCAAACATAATACGACCTATGTCAGCCTGAAAGACCCAGAGGATATGTTTAATGTTGGCATGAACCGTGCGGTTGAAATGATTGCCGATAAAATTGCAAATCCCGGCAACCGCTCACGCGGAGGGAAAGTCGTCAAAGACCTCGGCAAGCACCCCGAAGACAAAAAACCTATTCAAGTCATGGAAGGCCGCTATGGTCCCTATGTGAAATATGAGAAGGTCAATGCGACTTTGCCTAAAGGCACAGATCCGCAAGACGTGACCCTAGAAATGGCGCTGGAATATATTGCCGCCAAAATCGCCAAAGGCCCTACGAAAAAGAGACGCAAGGCTCCTGCTAAGAAGAAAAAACCGGCAAAGAAAAAGAAACCTGCCGCTAAGAAGAAAACTACGGCAGCGAAGTAAGTTCTCCTCCACCGCGAAGCGGGGGAGGTGCCAAAGCGTAGCGAAGGCGGAGGGGGTGCGCCGCGTCTGCGGCGCTCAAAAGACACTTTATACTACGTTTAAACTTGGGCCGCCCCCTCCGACCCGCATGCGCGGCCCACCTCCCCCGCTATCGCGGTGGAGGGTATTTAAACATTCTCTACTTGCATGCTCGGATACAAACTCTAACAAACCCTATGCAAAGACATACACTCAAATAACTATGGAACTCACTCGCGACAGCATCTTGAAGGCCGTCAGCGGCGAGCCGGACAGGCTTGACAATAAGGGTCTCGCGCGAAGGCTTGGCGTCAAAGGCGAAGACCGCCGAGTGCTGCGCAGTCTGTTGCGCAACCTTGTCGATGACGGCATCTTGATAAAATCAAAAAACAAGACATTTCGCGAATCCGGTGATCTGCCGGGCGTTATGGTTATCCGCGTCACCGGCCTTGACGAGCACGGCGACATGGTCGGCGAGCCGGAAGTCTGGAAACAAGACGGCCCCGCTCCGAAAGTCATTATCCGCGAAGGGCCTGTCTCGAAAAAGGGCAAAGGACGCGCGGCAGCTACCGTCGGCGTCGGCAATCGGGCTTTGTGCCGCATCAAAAAACAAGATGGATTGATTATTGCGCAAGTGATGAAACGGCTCGGCGCCGGCCCGTCTAAAAACTTAGGTGTTCTCTATCAAGGCGGGCGCGGTTGGCGCATTCAGCCCGCCGATAAAAAGTCCCGCCATGATTACAAGCCTGTCAAAGTCCCGGAGGGCACAGAAAATAACACCTTGGTATTTTTCCAATCCAGCCGCCGAAATCAGGGCGATGTCCGCCTCGCCGAGATTGTTGAAATTATTGGCTCCGCGAATGACGGCAAGGCAGCTTCGCTGATATCCTTGCATCAACATGAAATCCCAATGGGGTTTGACGATGATGTTATTGCCGAAGCTAAATCTCTTAAACTTCCTAAATTATCTAAGTACAGAGAGGACTTACGCCATCTTCCTCTTGTAACGATTGACCCTGTTGACGCCAAAGATTTTGATGATGCGGTTTATGCAAAACCGACAAAGTCGGGCTGGGATGTTTGGGTTGCCATTGCCGATGTCGCCGCCTTTGTGACGCCGGAAAGCGCGCTGGATAAGACGGCCCGCGATAAGGGCAATTCCGTCTACCTCCCCGACCGCGTCGAGCCGATGCTGCCCCATGATCTGTCCTCCAATCTCTGCTCCCTGCGCCCTAATGAAGATCGTGCCTGTATGGCCGTAAACATGAAATTCGACAAGACCGGCGTGAAGACATCACATAAATTTCACCGCGGCATCATGCGCTCCCATGCCCGCCTCACCTATGAACAGGCGCAGGAAGCTTTTGACGGCCATCCGGGCAAAGCCGCCGCGCCTGTCGAGGATATTCTCAAAGACATCTACGCCGCCTATAAAACCCTGCGCAAGGCCCGGACGGAACGTGCGCCGCTGGCCATTGAGCTGCCTGAACGCCGCGTACATGTGAACGATAAGGGCGAGGTCACTGCCATCACGATCCGCGAGCGCTTTGACGCCCATAAGCTTGTTGAAGAATTTATGGTGCAAGCCAATGTCGCTGCTGCCGAAGCGCTCTCTGCCAAAAATATCACAACAATTGTACGCGTCCATGAACCCCCGTCCCGCGAAAAACTGCAAGGTCTGTCGGACTTTCTTCCTGCCGTCGGTCTGAAATGGGCACTCGGCGAACGCGCGAGCACAAAGCGGCTCAATACTCTGCTCGCCAAAGCCGCAGAAAAAGGCCTTTCGGAAGTCGTCGGCATGTCAGTATTGCGCAGCCAGTCACAAGCCATATATTCACCTGATCCCAAAGGCCATTTCGGGCTCAACCTGACCCATTACGCGCATTTCACCTCGCCGATTCGGCGCTATGCCGATCTGGTTGTTCACCGCGCCTTGATCTCTGCCTTTGATCTTGGAGAGGACGGCACAAGCGCCTCCGAAGCCTCGCGCTTAAAAGAGATCAGCGAACATATCTCCGGCACAGAACGCCGCGCTATGGCCGCCGAACGCGATGCCAAAGACCGCTATGTCGCGACCTACCTTGAGAAGAAAATAGGCGCAGAATTTGACGCCCGGATTAACGGCGTGACCAATTTCGGCTTATTTATAACACTCGACGAAACCGGGGCTGACGGCCTTATCCCGGCGCGCGCATTGGGCCGTGAATATTTCGTGCTGGACGAAAAACAAAAAGCACTAATCGGCGCAGAATCGGGCGCGACCTACCGTTTTGGCCGCCAAGTCAAAGTCCGCCTTATCGAAGCCACGCCGATCACAGGCGGATTGATTTTTGAAATGCTGACCAAGCCAGAGCCGGGTAAAAAGCCGAGGCGTGGTGATTTTAGAAAGCCGCCTCATCGCGGATCTAAGCACCGCAGGAAAAGACGGTGAAAGACTTAAGCCCGCAGTCAATTGGCGATACTCAAATGACGGAAACTGAGCGCGAACGCCGCGCCGCGCTGGGCCGCGCCTCGCGCCCGCGTATAGCCTCAACCATCGTGCTGACCCACGGCCCGAAGGATAATCCCCGTATCCTGATGGGCCAGCGCTCCTCGCGCCATGATTTCATGCCCAGCGTTTATGTCTTTCCCGGCGGGCGCGTCGATAGGGGTGATAGCTATGTCGATTATGCGGGCGATCTGTCCCCGCGCACAGAGACTATTCTTGAGACCGTGTTTTCGCCCCGCAAAGCCCGCGCTGTTGCCTTGGCCTCTATCCGCGAGACCTATGAGGAGACATCTCTCCTACTGGGCCGTAGCGCCAAGACCCTACAAAACCACCGCAGCCCGTCATGGGACGCTTTTCGCGAAGCAGGCCTAAAGCCTGACTTAAGCGGTATAGAAGTCTTTGGCCGCGCTATCACCCCGCCTCATCGTCATAAACGCTTTGATGCGTGGTTTTTTATCAAGCATCTGGACACTCCGGGCCTGCCAGCCATAGCAGATAGTTCCGAGCTGCTGAATGTCGGCTGGTTTACCTTTGACCAGATTAAAAATCTCGAATTACAACGCGCCACAGAAATGATGCTTAAAGTGCTTAAACAATACCTTGCCTATGACCGCCCGCCCCAACACATCTTTTTTTCACATGCCCTACGCGGTAATTTCATCACAGAAACCTTCCCAAAAGGCTGAAAACCCCTGTTGACACGGGAATCTTTGCGGCTATGTTCCGCGCTTCGATTTCAATAGAAGGGCGAGAGCCATGGCGAAGCCAACCACAATCAAAATTCGACTGAATAGCACAGCCGGCACCGGTTATTTTTACGTGACCAAAAAGAATGCCCGCACGATGACAGAAAAAATGGTTAAGAAGAAATATGACCCCGTCGTGCGCAAACATGTCGACTTCAAAGAAGGCAAGATTAAGTAATCAAGCCGCCGTAAATTACGAAACAGCCGCTCATTATGGGCGGCTTTTTTATGCCGCCTTTTTTTTCAACTCTGCCGCCGAGAACACCTGATTTCGCCCCGCCTGTTTGGCTTTATAAAGCGCATCATCAGCGCGTTTGAAAACGTCGCGAAGTTGTTCCCCCGGCTGCACTTGGGCTACGCCTGCGCTGGTCGTGATACGAAGCGCCTGCCCGTCCACAAATATTGGGGTGCCCGCAATCAAGCCGCGAACACGGTCAGCGGCAATTAAGGCTTCACCCTCACCTGTATTAGGCATAGCAACCATGAATTCTTCGCCCCCATAACGGCTAACGACATCCACGGCCCGCATATTACTGACAAGTCGTGTCGCCACTTCCATAAGTATCTGGTCGCCCATATCATGGCCCAGAATATCATTCACGCGTTTAAAGTGGTCAATATCGAAGATCATAATCGAGAAAGCTTCATCCTTTTCTTCGAGGCTTCCGAAAAACGGTTCGATGGAACGGTCGAAATAGCGGCGATTGCCAAGGCCCGTCAACGGGTCCGAGACCACCATTTCGAGGTTCTCGTTGAAATTATCCCGTAAACTATCAGCGTAAAATTTCCGGCGCAGCAATGTATTCACCCGCGCATGCATTTCCTGTAATTCTACCGGACGCATCAGCGTATCATTGATGCCAATATCATAAGCGCGAACAAGCCGAGCTTCATCTTCAGGGTCGCCGACGGCCAAAATCGGTGTTTCCCGGCTAGCCTCGTTAAAACGGAGACTGGCGCAAACTCGCAGGCCGTCAAAACTATCAGCCACAAGGCTAACAATGATGAGGTCCACACCCGTCTTAGCCCGGCGAAGGGCTTTGACCGGATCGCTTTCTATGACAACTCTATGCGTCTTTGAGAGCGGGCCTGAAAGTTTTTTGGCCCGGAGTTCATGATCTTCAATAATCAGAATATTGCCGCTACGTTTATGAATCTGCTCTAAAAGCGGGCGAGAATTAGCCCGCGTATGTCCCGTATGGCTGAGCAGTTGATCTGTTACCATTTTCAGGCGGAGCAGCGAACGTACCCGCGCCATCAAGTTAAAATCATTAATCGGTTTAGTGATAAAGTCATCGGCGCCGGCTTCGAGCCCGCGAATACGGTCTTTAGTTTCTTCCAATGCCGTGACCATTATCACCGGAATATGCCAGGTTTCAGGGTCTTGTTTCAGTTTTTCACAGGCCTCGAACCCGTTCATCCCCGGCATCATGGCGTCCATCAAGATAAGGTCGAGCTTTTCGCGGCCCGCAATCTCTAGCGCCTTATAACCGCTTTTAGCCGTTAAAACATCGTAATATTCCGCCTGTAGCTTGACTTCCAACAGATGAAGGTTGGGCGCGAGGTCGTCGACAATGAGGATACGAGCGGACATAGCGCGCTCTACGCAGCTTCGACGAACTTACGCACCGTAGCAAGGAAAGAGGACACTGTGATCGGCTTGGCGATATAGGCCTCACAGCCCCCGTCGCGAATGCGTTTCTCGTCGCCCTTCATGGCAAAGGCGGTGACAGCAACGACCGGAATACCGGCCAAGTCTTTATCATCCTTAATCCATTTGGTGACTTCCAGACCGGAGACTTCCGGCAATTGGATATCCATCAAAATCAGGTCCGGCTTATAAGAGCGCGCAATACCAATAGCTTTCAGTCCCTCTCGGGTCTGGCGGGTATCATAGCCATGCGCTTCGAGAAGGTCGGCGAACAATTTCATGTTCAGCTCGTTATCTTCGACAATGAGGACTTTTTTTGGCATGATTTGTAACATATTCCCGGTTCACCATTTTGCAGAACGTTGTCCGCGATTTGTAATTCTCTACAGCATCTCTATGACACAATATCCTTAATCAACGGTGTGTTGAGTGTTCAGAGTGGATTAACCATAATAGAGACTTCACACCGTTTCAGAAATGGAACATATGTAGAACATTATTTAAGGAGTCGTGAATCTGTCAAAGTCAGGTAGTCTTTTCATAATAGGATTTCATCAAGATATGCGCCAATTTCATTCAGTTCTAAGAAAAAGACCGAAAGCGTGCGTCCGCAGGGTGAGGTATTTTGATGACGAAATGGATGAAATTGGCCATACCGCTTTGCGGCGGAACGCTTTTCTCCTAACAGCGGGGCAAAACCGTCTCCGTCTTGATAAATTCCTATTATGAATAGACTACCTAGCAACATGATTAAATTATGTCGGGACTGCAGTGCCGATGTGCAAGGAGGAAACTGTCATTGCTGCGGCTCTACGCGCCTGCTCTCCCATCCTGAATTGGGCGAGCTTTCTATCGCCCATGTCGATTGCGATGCCTTTTTTTGTTCCGTGGAGAAGCGCGATAATCCCGACATCCGCGACAAGCCCGTCATTGTTGGCGGCGGGCACCGGGGGGTCGTTGCTGCCGCCTGTTATCATGCCCGCATCTACAGCGTACATTCCGCCATGCCGATGTTTAAAGCGCTTAAACTCTGCCCTGACGCCGTCGTTGTGCGCGGCAATATGGATAAATATGCGCGGGACGGCGCGATTATCCGCGAAATGATGCGGGACTTGACTCCCATGGTCGAACCGCTCTCCATTGATGAAGCCTTTATGGATTTATCAGGAACGCAGCGCGTACATAGCAGAACGCCCGCCCAAAGCCTTATCGGGCTGCAAAATGATATTCTGAAAGAGGTCGGGGTGACGGTCTCGGTTGGTCTGTCCTATAATAAGTTCCTCGCCAAGACGGCCTCGGATCTGGATAAACCCAATGGTTTTGCGGTGCTCGGCAAGGCAGATGCGTTGGGTTTTCTGGCTGATAAGCCTGTTAGCTTCATTTACGGCGTTGGCCCTGCTTTTACGCGCAGCCTAGCGAAGGCGGGCATTCACACAATCACTGATGTCAGGCGGCAATCAGATAAATCCATGGCGGAGCGCTTTGGCGATATGGGGCTACATCTGGCCCGCCTCGCCCGCGCCGAAGATAGCCGTCCGGTTAAGCGGGTAAGCAAACGCAAATCAGTTTCGGCTGAAACCACTTTTTTTGAAGATATATCCGATCTGGAAGTGCTCAAAGACAAGCTCTGGCAAGTCTGCCTGAAAACGGCGGATCGGAGCAAGGCAAAAAATCTGGCGGGGACTGTGGTGACGCTAAAACTAAAAACCAAACAGTTTGAGAGCCTGACGCGCCGCCGCACCCTGCCTCAGCCGGTACAGCTTGCTGACGTTATTTTTCGCACCTGCCTTCCGATGTTGGAAAAAGAAGTCTCCAAATATAATGGGGGCCGTAAATTCAGGCTTATTGGGGCGGGCATATCAGGCCTCACCCAACCTGTTGGCGATAGCGGCGATCTGCTCGACCCGTCTGCCGCCAAGCGCGGCATAGCGGAACGCGCCAGCGATAAAGCTCGCGCTAAATTTGGCAAAGATGCGGTCATGACAGGGCGCGGATTTCGCGGTAAAAGGCCCAAGCCCTCACCAAAAAACTCTTCGCCGTAGTTTAACTCTAAAGCTTTGGATGAGCAAAACCTCTGAAATACATCCAGATATCATCCTCATCACGGCTGGCCGCATTTCGCCATGTTGGCGCTGTGTCGAGATTAAGCACCTTCCCGTCCGGGGACGTCACGAAAACTGTAGGCGTACCTACAATATCGTCCACACCGAATTTACGGGCGAGATCAATATTGCGATCTTTTTCCCCAACATCGACATAGACGAGCTTATAATGGCTGCGGATCAAAGCCTCAAAGCGCGGCTTTTCGAAATGTGCCGCAAGCGCGCGGCTATCGTGGCACCAATTGGCGCCAAAGACTAAAAGTCCGTGTTTACCCTCAAGCTTGGCCGCCGCCAGCGTAGCTTCGATATCAGCTTTGGCATCGGCTGCGGGGTCATAGGGCGTATATTGCGCAAAAGGCGTCTCATGCGGCTTTTCGCCGCCCAATATGGGCGTTGCGCAAGCGGAAAGTAAAACAGCGATAAGAACAAGAAAATGTTTCATGCAGCTAAGCTAACATAGCTTTGCATCTATTGGATAGGTTTTGTAACAAGATATATGAGAATTTTTTCTTTTTGGAAGCGAAAGCCGCCGCCCACCCGGCCAATCCCTCAACCCGTTGCGAAATCACCGGCCTTAAGCCTCGACATTCGCCGTCATTTCTACAATGAACCCGGCTTTCAGTGTTATACCAGCTTCTTCGCCCATTGGGGCGGCTGGATTACGGCGGGGCATTGCTTAACCGACGCCGGAGACCTGCTCCCGCCATTTGCCTCAGTTTCAAAGGGAGACTATCAGTCTTGGCCTGACGGGCTGGATGCGGCCTTGATTGGATGCGCCCTGCCGGCAAAATGTCCTGCCGCCCCCGTCATCGGGCAAAAACTCATTATCAAAGGCTTCCCCGCCGGAGCGCGCACCCTAGAGACCCGAAGCGGCCATGTTTATATTGAACGCGGGGCCGGGTCAGGGACTTGGATTGCCCATATCAAAACACCGGACGAACCCGTTGTAACAGGCATGAGCGGCGGCCCCGTCATAGACGCCAATACAGGCATGCCTATCGGCATAGTCATCACCCGCAACAGCCCGGCAGACCTCAATAATGACCGCGACCCGGATGAAAGTTGTGATTTCATCGCGCTGTCAGCGGTGTGGGAGGCAGTCAGCCGCTTGCAAAATATCAGCTAAAACAACCGCGCGGCCTGTGCGCAGGCCATAATGATCAATATAAGCGTTGAAAGCGCGAAGAGGCTAAACCGCGCCATGACTTTATTGACGGTGATCTGCACCAAGCTATGCAAAATACGTAATATTACATAGCCCCAGGCACAATAGAGCATGAGCGAGCTCGCGCCGCCCGTCAGCGAAATATAAAACATCAAAGCATAAAAAATCGTCGGCTGTTCCATCAGATGGTTATAATTATGCGCCGCGAATTGCGCATATTCAGGCATCTTTGCCTTCCACTCTCCATCCGGATTTCGGGCTGTGTCAGGCGCGATCTTGGCTTTGTTCATCGCCGGAATACGGCGAGCATACATCACGCACCAAATTATCAGCGACCAAAGAATAAGTACCAGAACTGGCGTTAGAAAATTAGACATGATGTTTCCCCTTATATAATTTACGACATTGTGCGCGAAACCTGTGTTTTGTCCATAAAAAAAGCCCCGCCGACTGGCAGGGCTTCAAAATTGAATACTCAGCGAACTGACTAGTCAGCCATAGTGAGATTATCAACAGCCGTTTTGCCGGAGCGCTCATCAACAGCAGTATCATAGGAGACTTTGTCGCCTTCATTCAAGCCTTGCAGACCTGAACGCTGAACGGATGAGATGTGAACAAATACATCTGTTCCGCCATCATCGGGTTGAATAAAGCCGAAGCCTTTTGTGGTATTGAAGAACTTAACTGTTCCGGTTTTCATATCTGACATGGGTAATTCCTTTCACGTCATATTTATGCGGGCGCCAACATGGTGCCTACGAGTAGTCGATGCGGGGAAGAAAAAAACACATAGTCTCTACTCCGTTGGACTGGAGCAGATAATAAGCCGGATTGTCTGGCCGTAATCGATATCCGCCATGTAGGGTGTTTTTCGCAGATTGCAAGCGATGATTTTACATAAAATACAGCCATGCTTAACAAGCGCTGCCGCAGGGTTTCTTTCATATGGGCCGTATCAGTCTCCCGTCAGGGAAAAATGCATGAAATCTTTCTGGCGACCTTTCAGCTCCCCGCCCCATTTTAGGCCGACCTCGCGCATATAATGATAGAGCGGCGTCTGCGGCGTGATTGCGGCGGGCGCGCCAGGCTGCCACTCTCCGCCGCGCCGAAGGCGGCAGGCCGAGGAAAATTCAATGCAGCGATCATATAAACCGTTACTCTCGGGGTTCACATCTATCGCTAGCCCGAAAGAATGATTGCTATATTGCGTGCGAAGACCGCGCGCATCCAGCGGCCCCTTGGTTCGGCCCACACGATAGCCGATGATTTTATCAAACTGGAAACCACCCTCTACGGCGCGGTTTAAAGCGCCCTCCACATCTTTGGCAATAGCCTTGCAGATAAGCGTAGGCGGAGCGCCCGGCACAGAAATTGAGGCCTGATCTTCGCGGCAAATCGAGCACGGCAAGCTCGAATGGCGCTGCTCGGGAGTCAGTTGCACGCGCGGCATAACAACCTCGCGGTAATTCTCGGCGCGGCCAAGCTCAGAGTTCCACGCCCAATCGGTGAAAGTACAAAGCTCGGAGGCTTGGGCCGCGGGAGCCAAGTTAATCAAAATTGCCGTGAGAAAAAGACTGCGCATAAAACAAGCTTAAGACCCGCAATATGGCAGGTCAAAGGCGGGATAAGGTTAAACGTGGCCGGAAAGCCGAATTTGATAATCACTCTCGCTGAAATCATAGGGATACATGCGGGCGGGGTCACAGAGGGAAGGTTCGGTCAGGCTGCCAAACAGATCATCCCAATGGGGGTTATGCTCTACAATGCGTTTTACTTTCCAAATGCGGTTCCACTTTTTTATTTGCCGTTCACGGATAAAGGCTGAATCGCGCGTCTCATGGATTTCATACCAGACGAGCCGATTAATTTGATATTTTGAGGTATGGCCAGAATAACGTCCTGTCTTATGTTCAAAAACACGCTTCAAAAGGTCATCCGTCTGCCCCAAATAAAGCGCTCCGTTTTTCCGATTGGCAAGGAGATAGGTATAGAACATAATGTGAACATACATGCTCATCCTTGAAAATCAACCCACACTTTTAGCCGCACCATTCCCACCGCTCCCTACCCGTTCATCCCCGCCCCTCTCCATCCGCTCATTCCCCCAAGCACCATTCACCCCGTTGAAAAACGGGGTCCATCTCCTAAAATCAAAATTAAGAGCGATACTTACCTTTTTCACACCACCAATGCTTCTTTGTGGCATCCATTTCACGAAATAATTGAGCAGCCTCTTCACAAGCTGCTCTATTATAGTCAGGGTTTGCTTTACCACCTTCTTTTGAGTCATATGTTGAAACATGAATTCTCATGGCAGGATCAAGGAGGCTGTTACGATAGAACGTATAAACCTCTGCATCATTTGCCTCTGTTTTGACAGTTACAACTTCGGACTGACGACAACTGATAAGGAGAAATAAAAGTGGAACAATAAGCAACCGTAACATCACTCCCTCGTCTCCAAATAAATCTGCCCGCCCATTTCCTTGAACTTTTCGCTCATCCCGGCCATGCCTTCTTTGGCTTGGGCTTCTAGGCTTGCCTTCTCGTTGTCCGACAGGGTTTCTGTGTAGTCCCGCACGTCTTGCGTGATTTTCATGCTGCAGAACTTCGGGCCGCACATGCTGCAAAAATGGGCGACTTTATGCGCGTCTTTGGGCAGGGTTTGGTCGTGGTAATCCTTTGCGGTTTCCGGGTCTAGGCTTAGGTTGAACTGGTCTTCCCAGCGGAACTCGAAACGGGCCCGACTTAGTGCGTCATCGCGCAGCTGCGCCGCCGGGTGGCCCTTGGCGAGGTCTGCGGCGTGGGCGGCTAATTTATAGGTAATCACTCCGACTTTTACGTCGTCGCGGTCGGGCAATCCGAGATGCTCTTTGGGCGTTACATAGCACAGCATCGACGTGCCAAACCAGCCAATCATCGCCGCGCCGATGCCGCTGGTGATATGGTCATAGCCGGGCGCGATGTCCGTGGTCAGCGGCCCGAGCGTATAGAACGGCGCCTCGCCGCATTCGCGTAATTGCTTTTCCATATTCACTTTGATCTTGTGCATCGGCACATGGCCGGGGCCTTCGATCATCACTTGGCAGCCCTTTTTCCATGCAATTTGCGTCAGCTCGCCCAATGTTTCCAACTCGGCAAATTGAGCGCGGTCATTGGCGTCGGCGATAGAACCGGGGCGCAGACCATCGCCGAGACTAAAGCTAACGTCATAGCGCCGCATGATGTCGCAAATCTCTTCGAAATGGGTGTAAAGGAAGCTCTCCTCGTGCCGGGACAGCATCCATTTGGCCATAATCGAACCGCCGCGCGAGACAATCCCCGTCACGCGCTCTGCCGTCAGGTGGATATAAGCGAGGCGCACCCCGGCATGGATAGTGAAATAATCGACCCCCTGCTCGGCTTGCTCGATTAGCGTATCGCGGTACACCTCCCACGTTAAATCTTCGGCCACGCCGTTCACTTTCTCCAGCGCCTGATAGATCGGCACTGTGCCGATGGGCACGGGCGCATTGCGGATAATCCATTCGCGGGTATTGTGAATATTACGGCCGGTCGAGAGGTCCATGACATTATCCGCGCCCCAGCGTGTCGCCCAGACCATTTTATCGACCTCTTCTTCGACCGATGACGCCACCGCAGAGTTACCAATATTGGCATTGATTTTGACAAGGAAGTTACGGCCAATGATCTGCGGCTCGATTTCGGGGTGGTTGATATTGGCGGGAATAATCGCGCGGCCTCGCGCAATTTCCGAGCGCACAAATTCCGGCGTGACAAAGGCGGGAATAGCGGCCCCGAAGCTCTCGCCGGCGTCAACCCGCGCCTGCGCGCCCTCTACCATTGTCTTCCGGCCAAGATTCTCGCGCTCAGCGACATAGATCATTTCTTTGGTGATAATCCCGGCTTTGGCGAATTCATATTGCGTGATGGGCGCATTACCGACCCCTCGCAAAGGCTTGTTTTTAATTGGAAATTCACGCGCTAGGTATTTCCCGCTCGCGCCGCCATTATCTTCGGGTTTCACATCACGGCCCTCATATTCTTCCACGCCGCCGCGTTCCAAAACCCAAGCCGTGCGCGGGCGCGGGAGGCCCGCCTCGACATCAATCACGGCATCAGGGTCGCTATAAGGCCCGGAGGTATCATAGACCACAATATCCGGCTCATTGGCGGAAGGGTGCAGCGCAATAGAACGGTGCGCAACCGCAATATCAGGCGCCGCCGCAGGATGAGTATATATCTTGGTCGAAGCCGGAAGCGCCCCCGTTGTCACAATGGGGGTCTTAAAAACGGACTGGTCGATTGGTTTATTCATGGGGGTGGTCCTTAGCTTAGGAAAGTCTTACGAATGAGAGTCTCAACGCTTTTTGGATTTGGAATATTTAAAAATGCATTGAGTGGAGATGAAGGAAACATCCCTATATCGAAGTAAGATGGCGGCTTTCCAAATTGTAGCGATCCAATCTGATCACTCCCACGGCGTTCAATTTTAGAAAACTCGGCACCTTGGAGGCTTACGATTCTGTTAGACAAAAACTTATCAAAAATGATGGCACGTTTACTTGTCAAAGCGTAAGCTTGTCTTGAAGGGCCAATAAATTGTTTTATTGATTGATACAGTCCGTGGATTCCAAACAACAAGAAAACTGAAGGCAATATTAAGAACAACAAAGAAAACATTCCAGCGCCTTCACTCGTAGTATTGTTCGAAGGTGTCTCCAAGGTGGATAATTCTAAAGCCTGTTCAGACCCGGACATGCCTGCTATTGCAATGAAAATAAATACAAGAACAAACAAACACCAAAAGAACGTGAAGATAAGGCCGAATACCGCATAACCTATTACGGGAAAACGGCTCGGTTTTTCTGCCCACAGCAACTCTTCTCCCGGCTCTAATTCAGCCTCAACAATATGCCTTATCTCTTCGTTGATCATTTCTCGCCCTCATAAGGAAGTCGAATGGCGAGAATAACGCAGAGGATAGAAATGGCTAAAAATACGCCGAGAAACGCCGTTAAAAATGTTGGGTTGAGGTTGCCCGAATTAATCGGTGCCTCGCTCAAAAGTTTATAAAAAAAGCTTCCATAAACACCGCCCGCCGCCGCGCCCCAAGACGCCGCAAAGAAGGCTCTGCGCGGCGGCGTATCTTTGGTGAAATTAAGCGCCGCTACGAGCATAGCGAGTCCTAGGAAAATATCATCAAGCACGAACATGATATGGCGGCCATCACCCATAGAGCGATAAACCTCACCCACCATGATGAGCAAAGCCAAAGCCATAGTAAAATATCGAAAAGCTCTCATCATTTCCCAACCTCCCGCGTCTCGCCACTTTTGGAAAAATAATCCTGCTTACTTACTTTCAAATCCTCTGGCACTTCAATCGGCACATGCACGCCAATACTCTTTGCCACATTCATCTCCTCTTCGAGGATATAGCGGCCATTGGCGGAGGTCAGGAACCAATATGGCGGGAAGGCTGTGTCGGTGCGTATGGCGTTCCAATGATCTTTATGCGGGATGAAATGTTGGCGTCTTGTATCGGCGTCGCCCATATGGATGACGGTTGCGCCGTCTGCGAGGGTAACGCGGTAGACCATATTCTGCACACTCGCACGGGCGGGGGCGGGCCAGCCGCTATGGGGAATGCGGACGGCGGTAGCTTTGATATCGCCGATCTCTATTGCCTCCGGCGCGTCGTCCGCTTCCATATCGACAATCCGCATCCGCAGGCGCAAATCAGCCTCCCAATTTTTATCTTCTTTCATCATATCCAGCGCTTGTAGTGGAGCGATAAGCCAAACATCGGGCTGCGCTTTCATATAGGCCATCATCTTAGCCGCCGAGAAATGATCACGGTGGGCATGGCTGATGAAGACAGCATCCATCCCAGCATATTCGTCCTGCCCCGCCATCATCTTGGCGAGATCTGCAAAGCTGGGTTCAGGATAGACGCCAAAACCCGACAGCGGCAGCGGGTCGAACATGATTTTCGTTTCGCCGTGACTGACAATGACGCCTTCATTGGCGATGTAGCGGGCTTGCGCTTGCACCTTTGGCACCACCACGCCGACAATCGGCCCCATTCGCGGCCCAAAATCATTACGATTAAGCTCTGCCGAATAAAGACGGGAGATGACGCCATCTAGGTAAAGCGCGTTAAATGCCTTCAACTCGTCTTTGAACAGGCTGGCGAAATCATAGAAATTCACCGGTGTATCAGATTTCACAAAGACGATTTCGCCAGCTTGTGTACGTCCAACACCATTGCGAATTTTACGCGAGGATGAGTCTGCATTAAATTTCGGATGAAGTTTCCCATTGATGACAAGCATAGGGCCGGATTGTGTGGCCGTATCCGGCACGACACTTTTAAGCATATAGCGCATGGTTTCGCTAATATCCGCAACTTTATCATGATGCACATGAAACACACCATTGGGCAACATTCCAAAATTACCTGAACTGGCTTTGGTCTGCAGCCGCCCCGTTGATTGACCATCCTGACGATAGAGGCCAACAGGTGAGCGGTCTTTGTGATACATGCCGGCATTCATGGCGAAGAGAAGCTGTTCTCCGGTCTTGGCGAGCTCTTTATTCACCGCATCGAAACTGCCTAATATGGAACCATCGTTTCTCTTTAAAAAAAGGCGGATATCGGCCTGCATGGGGCTATAATTGCAGACGGTATAATCTGCCCCGTTATAGCTTAGATTTTGGCAGGATGACGCCTCATGCGCAGACGCCGCAGGCGTAATGCAGGTTAGAATTATCGCAATAATGACTGCCGTTAGTCTCATTTTCCGTCCTTTGCGCCCGCATAACCGGGATCAAGTTCAAAGGGTAAGTCTCAGCCCAGATCAGGGCACCCCTCGGATTTAGCTCTTATGCGGCGTGCCGGGTTGGGGAGCAAGCCATTTTGCCATTTGAGAAATAGTTAGCGGACTATGTAGCTGCAATATCATTCTAACGCGCAGCTATGCCTGTCACGGCACTATGTCTTCCGGCGCCGGAAAAATCTCATCAAGGGGCGCTCAATCAAGCGGTAGGACAACGCCGCAACGCCGACACTTATAATGATGGCCAAAATTGCAAACAAGATATTGTCCCAGGCCCCCGGCCCTCCGAGTTGCACCGCATTCTTCACATTTCCAGGCAAGCGAGGTAATAAAATGGCATAGAGACGGCGTAGCCCGACAAGCACGATGTAATGTGTCAGATAAAGAGAATAAGACCAATTTCCGAGTTGTGAGAGCCATCGCGGGATACGGGCTTTGCCCTGCACTTCCAGCACACTCCATCCATAAATTATGGCGGCAAACGGCAGCGTAAAAATCATAACACGTGACGGCGTGATCGACCCGGTCGAGAGCTGTGGGAAAAACATAAACCCTATGATCACTGCAATAAGGCCAAGGCTCAAAATGAGCTTTGGCATGACATGGCGGCCTTTAATAAAGGCCAACCCGGTTAAGGCTCCTGCGATGAATTCCAGATTGAGCGGTGATGCAAAAAGTTCAGCATAGTTACGGGCATAGGCCGGTGCGCCAAAAATAGAGGCCCCTAAAACCGTAAATCCTACCCATATGAGTAAAAGCCAAACCCATATACGCCTCGGACAAAAGAGCAGAAGCGCAAACACACAGTAAAAAAACATCTCATGAATCAGCGACCACCCCAATCCCAGAATCGGCGCACTCTCTTGCGGAATTAACAATAGAGACCTTACCGCATAGCCCATAGCTTCGCCTGGCCCGGCCACCCGGTCAGGCGCAGCCGGAATGCCATAAGCGACCCAAAAATAAGCCACCATAAAGCCTGCCCAAACCCACCAGAGCGGAAAAATCCTCGTGATACGCGCCCATAGAAATTTGCCGACATCCTGCGCGGAACGTCCGGCCCCTTGGGTAACATAGACCATAATAAAACCGGAAATTACAAAGAAAAGATCAACTCCGGCCCAACCCTGATCCCATAATCCGGAGACCAGCGCTCTATCGGCAAGCCCCGCTCCAATTATCTGGCGCTGAAACTCGGCGATATGAAAAAATAAGACCAGTATGGCCGCAATACCGCGTAGAGCTTGAACGGAATTTAGAGCTTTAAGTACACGTCTCGACATAAAGCTTGTTATCAGACACATAAAAAGGTGCAAGCGCTCCTACATATCAAACCTACATATCAAAGGATAGAAGATTAACCCTACAGGGCATCATTCTAAATATTTGCATTTAAAGTGTCCGGATTACGCGCCGCAAAAAGTTACAACCCGGCCTGAAATTTCCGGTCTGTCCGTTCGTATAATGTTGAAACAGTTTTTCAACTCCCCGATTAAGTCATTCGAGCTGTTTCGTAAATTTTACATACGGCTACATGCTTTCTTAAACCTTCGTCCTTATATCAGCGTTATCACTGTGGGACCGATAATAATAATAAGGTTGGGGGAACCATGGTCTATCAACTCATCTATACAAGCTCGGCTACTGAGGCCTTAAATGACGCCGCTATGCGCGAGCTCGCTATGAGCGCTAATTACCGCAATGCCGAGATTGGCATTACAGGGATGTTGCTCTTTAATGAAGGCTCGATTTTGCAAGTCCTTGAGGGCGAAGAAACTGCCGTCAAAATGCTCTTTGAATTTATCAAGAATGATACCCGCCATACAGGCGCGATGGTCTTGATTGAACGCAGTAGTGAAAAGCGCGAATTTTCAAAGTGGTTTATGGGCTACCGTAATGTCACAGATGCCGGAAATGGTGAGGCGTTATTCAAGCTTACACAAGAATCATTGCGTGATATTTTACCGCCTGTACCTACGCCTGAACTGGCAGCGCTTACCCGCACATATGCCCGCGTGAGCGGGCTCTAGCTTTAAGAATTAATTCGCCCAAAAGGAGAATTGGTTTCGCGCTCTTCGCAAAAGTACATAGGCTGACCGGGTAATAGGGAGCCTATCATGAAAAATATCTAGCTTTTGCCTTTCTTGGAACTGCACTCCTCATACCAACATCTGCCTATGGCCAAAATATGGACGAAATCGTGGTCACTGGCACACGCATTTCTAATACGGTAGAATTTGACGAAGACAGTACACCCGGACTTTTCCTCGAAAAACGTGGAGATTACCTTCTGCTTGAAGTCCGCATAGAGAATGACTCCCGCGAGCTCACAACGCGCCTAAAGGAAATTAATGTAGCGGTTCAGGATTTTATGACCGCTGCCCGGGCCAACCCGGATATTACGCTTAGCATTGTCGATGATAATGATTTTGTTCGCCCTTTAACTCAGGAAAATTTCAGCGATGGTTTTCGCGGCGGGGTGAGGCCCGACACATCGGTCGCCACGCTAAAAGTCAAAACCGCCATTCCTGACAAAGTTGAAGACTCGTATAAACTGGCTACATTGCTCAGTGAGTTTGTTGATAGTATTGAAGAAAAAGACAGAACAAAAATCCAGACCTATAACGACATTTCCGTCAGCGTGGTTAATCCTTATCAATATCGCGGCGAGCTTATCAAATTGGTCGTAAGTGAAGTGAACGCCATAACCGATAGCCTAGGGCCGGAATATCGCGCCGTAATCGTGGGGCTGGATAAAGACCTGCGCTGGGTGCGCAGCGGCGATCTCAACCTCGCCTTCTACTTACCTTATAGCTACAATATCATCCCCGATACACTGCATTCCTACCGCTAGGCAAAAGTCTCGGCATAGCCATTAGGCACATCGCCCTTTTATAAACCAGCATGCCCGCCATCTTGTCATGCAGGGTCTGGTATTGTTGCGTCCATAAGACCATCATGTAATGATGTTGCGACATGTCTCGCTCCCACTATTTGGCTTAAATTAGTGAGGAGGCGCGTAAATGCGTTTAATATTCTTAGTTAACACCCATTTATAGATTTTGAAGTACGCCCTGCATGTAAGTCACCGCGTGGCCGGAAATTGTCAGGCGGTCAGTCCCGACATCCAACCACAGCACTCCGCCCCGCGCAGAGGCTTGATAAGCTTTAAGTTTGGGCTGCCCAAGCCGCGCGGCCCAATAAGGGCCAATGGCGGCATGGGCTGAGCCTGTAACCGGGTCTTCGTCAATCCCTTGGGCAGGCACGAAAAAGCGGGACACGCAATCATACTCGCCTTTGCCCTCCATATCCCCTTGAGCGGTAATACCGACGCCGTGATCCGAAAGCGGAATGATTTTGGACATATCCAGTTTTATATTGCGAACATCTTCGGCGTTTTCAAAGACGAGATAAAGATTATGCCCCGCCATAAATGCACTCTCCAAGGCTGCCGGGAAAGCAGCCCGCATAGCCTCTGTTATATCCGTCGGAACGGCTTTGGATATAGGCGCGTCCAGAACATAAAGCCCGTCTTTGATATCAACGGAAAGCCGCCCGATCATCGTCTCAAACGCGAAAGGCGGGGTCAGGCCATATTCTGCCGCCAAAACATGGGCCGTTGCCACAGTCGCATGACCACAAAACTCAATCTCAACCGTAGGCGTAAACCAACGCAGTTTGAAATGGTCACCCACAGGAACAACATAAGCCGTCTCGGAGAGATTATTCTCCATCGCAATTTGCTGCATCATTTCATCAGGCAGAAAAGCGCCGAGCTTCATCACCGCCGCCGGATTGCCGGTAAACAGGTTTTCCGCAAAGGCATCAACTTGGTAGAATGTATAGGGAATCATTTGATCTTCTCCCATGGGGAGAAGGTGGGCGCGTAGCGCTCGGATGAGGGGCTAGAAACTCTCAATGTGGCACTCCCTCTTAACATCTGTCCCCTCACCACCCCTTCGGGGCACCCTCTCCCTATGGGAGAGGGAAATCAACGGCAATAATCCCCGCCCGTTTTTGGTAGGCCGTCAATAAAACGGATGACATCCGCTTTTAAATCCGCTTTGCCATCAAAAAACTTGGACATAACCCGGACTGCACCCGTGTGGTCCATGCCTTCATAAATTTTGACTTCGGCCTGTCCGCCGCGCGCGATGATTTTCTTAGCGAGGTCTTGCGAATTTTGCGGATAAACTGTGGTGTCCTTTGCCCCGTGGCCGAAAAACAGCGGCGGCGTTGACCCAGTGACATTATTGAGCGGCGCATCAGTTCCGGTAAACCGATCCGGGAAAATCGTGATATAAGGTTCTTTCTTGAGCGCAACTATTCCCGTCGGCCCGGACAGGCTGACCACGCCGGCAATACGCCCGCAAAGATCAACATTTTCCTTGGCCAGGTAGCTTTTATCCAAGACCGTCATCAGCATATTATAGGCCCCAGCAGAATGCCCCATCACGACAAGGCGGCGATCCGGATATTGTTTGGCAGCAAAGCCAATCGCCTTGGCCGTATCCTCGATCATCATCGGGTAGCGGGCCTCGGGATAGAGCCGGTAATTGGGAACAACCACATCAAAGCCCTCTACGGTAAAGCCTTGAGCGAGGAATTTATAAATATCCTTATTACCCTCGCTCCATGACCCGCCATGGATAAAGACCAGCACAGGCGCATTCGCGCGAGGCTTATCTGCTTTATAGATATCCAATTTCTGCCGGGGTAGTTCGCCATAGCTGATATCTTTGGCTTTAGAGAAACTGCCCGACGGCGTAATTCCATTAAGCAGGGCCACAGGGGCGCAGGCGGCCAAAGCCACCAGTGCCAATACGCCGCCGGAAATGACGCGCACTATCAATTTTCGCTTTAACAACAGCTGCTCTTCTGGCTTGGATCGGTGGTGAGTTTGGGCGCGCCTTTTTTGGTTTCCTGCGGATCGCGGCGGCGAACCGCGCAATCTGCCGGCCAGTCAATGCGCTCGGACACGGGAACGGACGGCTCCACAGTATAGAACATATCTTCGTAAGGTTCCTTCTGCATCAGCTTGAAAGTCTTTTCGCAAACGGCAGAACGTTCGCCGCGCATAAAGACATGGCCGTCATCATCCTGCACATTGCGCCATGGGCCTTTGTAAATCAGCGCTTGGTTCTTCTCCAGACATTCGCCTTGCTTGCCCTTAAAAGCGAGGTAAGTCGCGGAGCGATATTCGATGCCTTCGACAATCTGCCAAGGCTCGTCTTCAAATTTATCGAGGGTAATGCCGTGAAATCCTGCCTCTTCAAGCGCGGTGATAAAACCGTTTTCAGTCAAGGCGCCGGAAATACAGCCCGACCATAGCCGCGCATCTTTTTTAAGCGCTTCGGGACTGTCTTCATCGGAAATAATATCAGACACGGCGACACGCCCGCCGATTTTTAACACACGAAACATTTCAGCAAAGAGTTGCTTCTTCTTGGAGTCCGAGACGAGGTTGAGCACACAATTGGACACAATCACGTCCACTGAATTATCAGCAATCATGGTCATCTCGGATTTCATGCGCAGAATTTCTGCTTCCATCCGCTCCATATCGCCCGCGTTTTTAACCGGGTTCTTAGCCAGCCAGTCATTAAGCCCATCCAGATCAAGCTTCAAATCTTCGATATGGCCGCGCCGAAACTCGACATTGGCATAGCCGACGCGCTTGGCGATGACGGGCGCATTAGCCCGGGCCAGATCGAGCATATCATCGGTCATATCAACGCCAATAACTTTGCCTTCGGGCCCGACAATCTGCGACGCGATAAAACAAATCTTGCCGCCGCCCGAGCCAAGATCAAGCACGGTCTCGCCTTCCCTCACATAGCGCGACGGGTCACCGCATCCATAATCACGATCAAGCACCTCTTGCGGGATAATCTTCAGATATTGCGGGTCATAATCAATCGGGCAGCACAAAGCCGCCTCAACCGCATTCGCCCCCGCCGCATAACGCTCCTGCACATCATCGCGCACATCAGCATTGGTCGCGTCGACATCTGTTAAGTCATCCATGATAAAACCTCGTTAGAATCCAGCCGTTGATAACCCTTTTAAAGCATTATTCAAATGACGGATTTGTGAAAAGCTATTGACCCAGCTTGTCTTCTTCCTTGCACCAAGCAATCATGGAATCAAATAAGCAGCAAGGAAAAACGGGATAGCAAATATCAATGTCAGACGAGATTTCATAAAGAGTAGCAATTTTCACGACCACACTTGTAGTCTATTAGCGTTGAAATATCTACAAAAAAGAATTTTGATTAAAAAATCATGCAAGCAACTTAGCAAAAATAAAGACCCGTTAAATGGCCTTGCAAAAGAGGGCCGCGTGAGACCATAATGAAATCGATGAACTTTACCATAAAATGGCAGGAAGTTGGGGCGCTGGTTATGGCGAGTATTATTATAGGAGGGGCGACTCTCCACTTAGCCACAAAAATAAAAAATAAAATTAAACATGACTAGAATGCAACAACTAACATTCATTCGCGCGGGACAATTTGAATGGCACGACGTTCTAAAGCCTCGGATAAACGGCTCAGGGGAAGCCATCGTTAGGCCTCTTGCTGTCACCAGATGCGATCTGGATTTATATATTGCACGGGGAGATTATCCAACTCACGAATCCTTCGCATTTGGCCACGAAATAGCCGGCGAGGTCATCGAAATTGGGGATAAGGTTACAACGGTTAAGCCCGGAGACCGGGTTATCGTGCCTTTTCAAATAAATTGCGGCACATGCGATATGTGCAATCGCGGATTTACAAATGCCTGCACTTCGGTTCCCTCTTATTCTGCTTATGGACTTGCACTAAGTTCGGGTAAGGAATGGGGCGGCGGCCTTAGTGATTATGTTCATGTGCAATATGCAGATTCTATGCTCGTAAAAATTCCAAACGGTTTATCTCTAACCGCCGCTGCCGCCATGTCGGATAACGGCATAGATGGATACCGCGCCGTCGCTCAGCCTTTAGAGCAACGACCCGGTGCCAATGTCCTAATTGTGGGCGGTCTCGCGCAAAGCGTCGGTCTTTTTGCTGTTCAAACAGCCGTCGCGATGGGGGCAAAAAAAGTTGTTTATTGTGACTTCGACGAAGCCCGCCTCTTAGCCGCAAGAGGCCTTGGGGCAGATGCGCGGAAAGTCGAATACACCAGCAACCTGCCGCCTCAAGAGCAATTTCCAATTGTTGTTGACGTATCTGCTTTAGCTAACGGCATGGCTTTCGCACTGCGCTCAACGGCACCTTGCGGGCATTGCACAAGCGTTTCCGCGCCAATGGATCAAGGGGACCCTCTCCCCCTACGGCAAATGTATATGAAAGGGGCGACGCTCGATATAAGCAGAGTTCATGCACGCGGGCAATTAGACCAAGCTCTAAATTGCATATCCTGCGACGGCCTCGACCCCGACTTAGTTATCTCCCGTCAACTAAGCTTTCGCGACGCTGCAGACGCCATGGCCGATAGCGATATCAAGACTGTTTTTATGCGCGAAGAAAGTTAGATTCAGGCGATAGTGTTTTTACTAAATATCAGCTCAACAACTTAGCAAAAATAAAGGCGAGCACAAAAGCTATCGGCAAAGTCAGCACCCATGACAGTAAGACTTCGATGATTTTTTTCTTGTGGCCTTTGCCTGTGACTGCGCCGATACCGAAAAGCGCGCCGACCGAGACATGAGTTGTCGAGACGGCGAGTCCCATTTTAGAGGCGAAAATAACCAGAAAGGCCGTGACCAGATTGCCGGTCAGGCCTTCTGCGGCGTTCATATCCGTGATTTGCCGGCTCATCACTTCGGCGATGCGGCGCACGAAGAGCATCCCGCCAATGGTCATGATAATCCCTATAGACGCATAGACGGTAAAATCTGTCATCCCCGTACCAGCGCCGAGCAAAGCAATCGAGGCGATTTTGGGGGTATCATTAACGGCCCGCGAAAAACACACAGCCGTGCCCGAAAGAATATGGGCATAGCGCCCCGCCGGATGCAGCCCAGCCCCTGCCTCATTTGGCTTGGACACTACTGACCGGAGTTTCCAGAGCACGAATGTCGCCGCCGCGGCAATGGCCGGAGATAACAGCAATGGGATAGCGCCCTTATTGACCAGCGGCATGAGGTTAACATCTTTAGAGGCCAGAGCCACGCCCGCCCCCGCGAGGCTGCCCAAAATTGAATGCGTCGTCGAAATCGGATAGCGTAGGAAGGTTGCCAGCACGACGGTGCCAGCCGCGCCCGCTGCAAACGCCAATGCAAATGTGCAGCTTTCCAGAATATCCGGCGTGACAACGCCTTTGCCTGAAAAGGTTTTGGCCACGGATGCGCCTAAAATAACGGCCAGCAAAGCGCCAATCAACGTCGCTCCATTGGCCACCCACCACGCCTGACGATAGGAGAGGTCTCCCCCGCCCCAAAGCGTGGCAACCCCTTTGAAATTATCATTCGCGCCATTGGCAAAGGCGAGCAACGCCACAACGGCAAAAAACAGAATTTCCAAAGACTCAACCTCAATTCAAAAGGGGAGTTAGGCTGCTCGGCAGCGTCAATACAAGGATAATTATCCCGATTGACAAAGACGTGATGCGCCGTGAGGAAAAAAGCTTGAGACATTCTGCAATGCCGAAAACTTTGGCTTCATGACGACGCGTAAGGGCTGCAATGCCGAGCCGGATAAGCCCCCCCAATGGCTGTGCGTTGTCAATATGACGTCACATCGTGACGATATAGCCAGTCCATTCGCTTATGCACGACGCTAGGCAGCAATCTACTCGCCAGCCACATCGGACCATATGTCATAATCTGGCCCATGCGCGTATTTTGATGAAATGTCTTCATATTGGCCCGTGATTCAGCCTGAACCTTACTGCTCCTTACAAAGCGCCGGGCTTGATAGGCCTTGAGCGACTGCGGCAAACTTTGATTGGGCTTAGAAATTTCTGCGGCTAAGACCCAACCATCCTCAACTGCCATGGCCGCCCCCTGCGCCAAGAAGGGCAACATTGGGTGGGCAGCATCCCCGAGCAGTGCCACACGGCCATCTGTCCATCTTGTCAATGGCGCCCGATCAAACAGCGCCCAGCGATAAAGCGAACCGGGTTCGACAGCTTGAATAATATGGGTAATCACAGGGTGCCACCCTTGGAAATCCCTCAGAGCTTCTTCCCGGTTCCCCAGCTCTGACCAACCTTCCCGGGCCCAATCATCACGTTCAACCACACCGACGAAATTGGCCAATGTTCCACGGCGCAAACGATAGGTAACGCCGTGGCGCCCTTGCCCGAACCAGGCACAGGACGTTGGATTGGGGGCATGGCGCCCCAAAACCTCCATCGGTACAACGGCGCGCCACGCAACATTGCCGGTGAAGACAGGCTTATCCGGCCCTAGCATCTGCTCTCGCACTCCGGAGCGAATACCATCAGCCCCAATTAAGACGTCGCCTGAAAACATTCGCCCATCTTGCAGCCTGATCGTAACATTATCCTTATCTTGTTCATATCCAATGACAGTCGCGCCAAGTTTAAGAGCCCTCGGCGCACGCGCGTTCAAACTATTCTTCAAAGCCTCTATATAGTCGGCGCGGTGAATATGCAGATAGGGCGAGCCCCATTTTTCAATCGCTTGCTTAGCCAGCGGAATGGAGAAGATATGCCGCCCGCTTTTGCCCATACGGGCCTCAATGGATTCCGGCATAAATGCAGTCTCGGCAATCTTATCTTGAAGGCCCAAGGCTTCAAATACTTTCATGGCATTGGGCGATATCTGCACACCCGAACCGACTTCGCCAAACTTCGAAACTTGCTCAAAGACGGTCACGTCGTGCCCGTGATGGGCGCAGCAGAGCGCCGCCGTCAGGCCGCCAATCCCGCCCCCTGCGATCAAAATTTTCATGGCCTATCGATAGCTATTAACGCCCTGAATGCATGCCAACATATGAGGCCCGCGCGACTGTGAGAGCCCAACATTATGCCGCTTTTGCAATCGCGGCGAGGCTTTCCATCTCTAGGCTGGCCCCGCCGATGAGGGCTCCGTTTACATTCGCCGTTTCGAGGATATCTTTAGCATTAGCCGGCTTAACCGAGCCGCCATAAAGCAAACGGATACTGCCGCCGACTTGCCCGCGAATAGCTCCGTGCATTTCCGCGATATCGGCTATGGTCGCCGTCTTGCCTGTTCCAATGGCCCATATCGGCTCATAGGCCAAAACATAATCGCTCAGCCCGCCGGGAACGGATTTCGATATTTGCCCGGAGACAACAGATTGGGCGTTCCCCGCTTCGCGCTGGGCTAGGCTTTCGCCGACGCAAATAATCGGCGTCAATCCTGCCTTGGACGCAGCGAGGGCTTTGGCATTGACATCTGCATCGACCTCGCCTGCGGCCCGTCTTTCGGAATGGCCGACAATCACATAATTTGCGCCTGCTGATTTCGCCATGCCTGCACTGACCTCGCCCGTATGCGCGCCTTTGTCAGCAGCATGACAGTTTTGCGCGCCCAGAAATATTCCCGCATCAGCGCAGGCCTGTACCATTGGCGCAATAAAAGGCATGGGCGGGCAGATCAGAACATCAATATGGCGGCGCTGACCCGGGGGCATTATCGCCGCAAATTCTTTGGGTTTGGAGGCCCAACCCATATCCCCGTGCATCTTCCAGTTTCCGGCTATAAGCGGGCGCATAATCTCTCCTGTCAATTACAGCAACATAATGCCGTGATTACGCATATTCGCAAGGTTAAACAGGCTTGTAACCATTAGGCCGCATCGCTATGTAAAACCAAATCAAATCGGGAATGTCTCATGGCCGAATCTGTTGGCGGTAAAATTCGAAATACTATGGTCGCGATCCTGATCGGATTGTTGGTCGTGGCCTTTGCGGTTTGGGGGGTCAATGATGTCTTCACGCCAAGCGCCAAAGATGCCGTCATCAGTATCGGCAAGATCAACATAACCTCCCGGGATTTCGAAACTGCCTTTGAGCAGGAATTAAGGACAATCAACCGCGACCAAGGCACCACCGTCACCAATCAGCAAGCCTATGCGCAGGGCCTGCATAACCGCGTGCTGCAAACTCTCTTGACCGATGCCGTGATTGCGATTGATTCAGACAGCCTTGGCGTCGGCGTAAACCGCAGTGTTGCGCGCAAGGCTGTCACCGACATCCCCTCTTTCCAGAACGAGCTGACAGGGAAGTTCTCAGAGAAAAAACTCAATGAAGTTCTGGCCCGCAACCGCATCACCCGCAAACAATTTGAAGATGATATTTTCCGCACCCTGCGCCGCCAGCAAACCGTTCCGGCGATCATTGGCGGCCTCGAAGCCCCTGCAGGCTTTGCCACTCAGCGCTATAATTTTGTCACCGAGCAGAGAAAAGCGAGAGTTTTGACGCTCAATGCTGAGGCTGTCTCCGCGCCCGAGGCCCCGGATGAAGAGACCTTGAAAGCCTATGTCGAAACTAACGGCACGCGTTATACGGCCCCGGAATATCGCCGCATCGTGATGTTGCGCCTTGAGACCTTTGACTTAACCCCGGATTTAGAAGTGACCGACGAGGAATTAAAAGCAGCCTTCGAGTATAAGATCGAGCTTGGCGAAATCGGAGCGCCCGAAACCCGCTCCGTTGTTCAAATCACAGCGGCAGATGAAGCCACCGCCCTCAAGGCCGTCGAACAACTCGCCAATACTGACGCCGCGCTTGTCGCGTCCGGCCTCGGTCTTGTTGCGCCGGAAATATATACGGATGTCAAAGCCGACACGATTTTCGATCCTGAAACAGCCAAAGCCGCCTTTGCCATGAAAGAAGGCGAGGCCAAAGCCCTACTTGGCAGTCTTGGGTTTTGGTATGCCGTGAAAGTTACCGCTATTACGCCCCCTATCGTGCCTGATTTTGAGGGTGCCAAAGCCGGGCTTACCCAAACGCTGCTGAAAGAAAAAGCCGCCGAAATGCTCTATGACATCACCGGCGATATCGAAGATGCTATGGCGGACGGCCTGACGCTGGAAGAAGTATCTGCTAAGGTGAATGTGCCTCTGTCTTATTACGATTTCATCGACCGTTCCGGCACCACGCGCGGCGGCGTGCGCATGAGCGGGTTTTCCGTCATCCCCGGCATTGCCACAGATGACACGCTCTTGCGCGAGATATTTGTCAGCGATCTTGGCTATGAAACCGATTTGTTTGAAACCGGCACAAACGGTTATGCCGCTATTCGCGTGGACGATATTATCGACAGCAAGATGCGGCCATTTGAAGACGTTAAAGACAAAGCCCTCGCCGCTTGGACGCAAGAAGAAATTGGCAAAGAATTGGATGAACTCGCCGCTGAATTGGCCGGAAAAGCGCAAACAGGCGAGAGCTTGGAGACTTTAGCCAAAGACGTCGGCAATGGGGCTAAAATTGAAGAAATATTGCTTGTCCGCGCGAGGCCGCCCGAAACCCTCGGCGCGCGCGTTACGGTCGATTTGCTGGACGGCGAGATCGGCGAGATTTCGCGCGGCCCCGGCGCGCAGCCGCAAACCCGCCAAGTCGCAAAGCTTTTGCAAATCATCCCCAACCAAGACGGCCTCGCTGGTCAATTTCTTGATGTCCTTCAGGAACAAGCCACAGCGGCAATTAGTTCTGATCTGCAAAATGCCTATCAACAGGCGGTTTTGCGCGAGCATACGCTGCAAGAATACCCAGACAAAATCAAGACTGCGCTGGGTATCACCAGCGGCGAATAATGCCGACGGAAATCCATCCCTCCCGCGCGGATTTCGAGAGCGCGCCCAAACCACAGCTGGTCTATGCGCGGGTGATCAATGATCTGGATACGCCGGTCTCCGCTTACCTCAAAATCGCCAAAGGCAAGCCCTATGCTTTCTTGTTTGAATCCGTTCAAGGCGGGGAGATACGCGGGCGCTATTCCTTTTTGGGCTTCTCGCCTGATGTGATTTGGCGCGCCCATGGCGATGTCAGTGAAATATCGCATAATGGCAGTGATTTCAAATCCTTAAACGGTAAACCTCTCGATACATTACGCCGCTTACAACAGGAAAGTGCGTTTGAATTGCCCGATGGCATCCCGCCTATGGGGGCGGGCCTGTTTGGCTATCTCGGCTATGATATGATCCGGCAAGTCGAAGAGCTTGCCTCCGACCTGCCCGACCCGATTGGCACGCCGGACGCCATCATGGTGCGGCCTACAATCGTGTGTATTTTCGATGCTGTGGCGCAGGAAATCATTGTCGCCTCGCCTGTTTATGAGGGCGGAACCTATGACCAAGCCGCCGAGCGAATAGAGGCCGTCATCCGCGGCCTCAGCCTGCCGTCAAGTTCCAATGTCATTGACGATATAAAAACGCCCGTCATCGAGCCTAAACTCGGCACGACATTATCGGCCTTTTCAAGCCGCGTAAAAAAAGCCAAAGATTACATCCTCGCGGGCGATATTTTCCAAGTCGTGATCGGGCAGCGCCTTTCCGCCCCGCTTCCGGCCAGCGAATTTGCCCTCTATCGGTCATTACGGAGGCTGAACCCCTCGCCCTTTCTCTATTTTCTTAATTTTGAAGACCATTCTATTATCGGCTCCAGCCCTGAAATTCTGGTGCGCCTAAGAGACGGCATTGTCACCATACGGCCCATTGCCGGTACCCGCCCGCGCGGAAAGACGGCGGCTGAAGACCGCCAGAACGAAATTGACTTGCTGGCCGACCCGAAAGAATGCGCCGAACACCTTATGCTGCTTGATCTGGGCCGCAATGATGTTGGCCGGGTGTCCAAGCCAGGCACTGTGCGCGTCACCGAAGAATTTAACGTCGAGCGCTATAGCCATGTCATGCATATCGTCTCCAATGTCGAAGGCGAGATATTAGACGAGCATGACGCTATCTCGGCGCTTTTCGCAGGCTTCCCGGCGGGCACGGTGAGCGGCGCGCCCAAAGTCCGCGCGATGCAAATTATTGACGAGCTTGAGGCTGAAAAACGCGGTATCTATGCAGGAGCTGTCGGCTATATCAGCTCGAATGGCGATATGGACACAGCGATTGCTTTGCGCACGGGGATTGTCAAAGACGGGACGCTGCATGTCCGCGCCGGCGCAGGGATTGTCATGGACTCTGTTCCGAAATTAGAGTTTGAAGAAACACTGCACAAAGCTGCGGCGCTTTTCAGAGCCGCTGAACAATCCGTGAAGTTTGATCCCCGCCTGCGCGGGGATGAGCGGGAGAATTAGATGATGTTAATGACCAAACCCCATCCTTCTCCTTGGGGAGAAGGTCCCCGAAGGGGGGATGAGGGGACACAAACGACCAAAGGGTGTGCGTTTGAACTCTCGCGTTATTATCTCCCCTCATCCGCCGCTTTGCGGCACCTTCTCCCCAAGGAGAAGGGAATTTAGCTATGCTCCTAGTCATCAATAATTATGACAGCTTTACCTATAATCTCGTGCATTACGCGCAGGAGATGGGGGCGCAGACCCGTGTTATTCGCAATGATGATATGAGCGCGGGTGAGGCGCTAAGTCTTGGCGCGAAGGCGGTGCTGCTCTCCCCCGGCCCGAAAACACCGGATGCGGCGGGGATATGCCTAGAGCTTATTAGCCAAGCACCCGAAGACCTGCCCATTCTCGGTATTTGTCTGGGCCAGCAAGCCATTGGGCAGGCGTTTGGCGGCAAAATCATCCGCGCCAAGCAGATTATGCACGGCAAGGTCTCGCCAATCCTGCATGACGGGACGGGCTTGTTCGCTGGGCTGGATAGCCCGTTTAAAGCTACGCGTTATCACAGCCTCTCGGTCGAGCGGGAAACTCTGCCGGATTGCCTGACGGTCAATGCTTGGACGGAAGACGGCGAAATTATGAGTCTGCGCCATAAGACTCGCCCGCTTCACGGCCTACAATTTCATCCCGAATCCATTGCCTCTGAAAACGGACATGAACTTATCGGTGCTTTCTTAAAGCTGGCGGACATAAAAAAGTGACCTCGTTTGGCGATATGATGCGGGCGATCCTGCGCGGCGAAAAATCACAGGCCGAGATTACGGATTTCCTCGTCTCGTTAAATGATAATGGCCTGACATCGGAACATGTCCGCATCGGCGTGGAAATCATGCGCGAAAATATGATACCTGCCGATATTAACGGCGCGATTGATATTGTCGGCACGGGCGGCACCGGGCTGCATACGCTCTCGATTTCGACAGCCTCTGCCCTTGTCTGCGCCGGAGCCGGCGCCAAAGTCGCCAAGCACGGCAACCGCGCGGCCAGCAGCTTGACCGGAACGGCGGATACGCTGTCCGAACTTGGTGTAAATTTAGCCATATCCCCGGAGAAAGCGGCGCAATGTGTTGCCAAAGCCGGTATTGGGTTTCTCTTTGCGCCTAATCACCATCCGGCCATGGCCCATGTCGGCCCGGCCCGAAAGGCCATAGGCAAACGCACGATTTTCAACCTGCTCGGCCCGATGAGTAATCCTGCGGGCACAAAGCGGATGTTGGTCGGGGTTTGCGACGATCATTGGCGGCATCTGATGGCCGAAGCCTTTGCCGGGCTCGGCGCAGAGCATATCTGGATCGTGCACGGCGCGGACGGGCTGGACGAGATCACGACAACCGGCCCGACACATATATCTGAGGTCAAAAGCGGGAAGGTCACCGAAATTATCCTCACGCCGGAAAATTACGGCATTGAGAGAGTTTCGATTGAGAGCCTGCGCGGGGGAAGACCCGCAGAGAACGCAGCGGCTTTACGCAGTTTACTGAATGGCAGACACAGCGCTTACCGCGATATTGTAAGGCTCAATGCGGGCGCGGCGCTGATGATTGCCGGATTGGCGGATGATATAGAGGCAGGCATAGATTTGGCCACAAAGAGCATTGACAGCGGCAAGGCGGAGATGGCGCTGAAGCGGCTAATTGAGGTGAGCTGTGGGTAACTTTCAATTCACCAATCCCCTCTCCCCAAGGGAGAGGGTCCGCGAAGCGGGGGTGAGGGGTAATGAATGTCAAAACCTCCTTGTCGTGGCCCCTCATCCGCCCTTCGGGCACCTTCTCCCCCGAGGAGAAGGGCTTGGAAATCAATATGCCTAGCCATATGAACATCCCCGACATCCTCGCCAAAATCGCCGCTTACAAAGCCGGTGAAGTCGCGGCTCTGCAAGACGATATCTCAATCGAGGAACTGCGCGAGATCGCCCGCGACCAAGCCCCGGCGCGCAGCTTTGCCAGAGCTATCCAAACCGCGCCCACCCCTGCCCTCATCTGCGAGATTAAGAAAGCCAGCCCGTCCAAAGGCGTCATTCGCGAGGATTTCGACCCCGTCGCCATTGCCAAAGCTTACGAGGCGGGCGGCGCGGCCTGTCTCTCCGTGCTCACTGACGGGCCAAGCTTTCAGGGCAGTATCAAAATTTTCAAAGCCGTGCGCGCGGCAATAAGCCTGCCGCTGCTGCGCAAAGATTTCATGCTAGACCCGATACAAATCACCGAGTCCCGCGCCATGGGCGCCGACGCGATATTGGTCATCCTCGCCATGGTCGATGACGACACCGCCCGCGCTTTAATGAAAGAAGCCGCGAGCCTCGGCATGGACGCGCTGGTGGAAACACACGACGAAGATGAACTGGGCCGCGCAGTGACGCTCGGAGCGACCCTCATAGGCATCAACAATCGCGACCTACGAACATTTGAAACATCACTCGAAACTTTTGGACGATTAGCCGAACACGCCCCAAAAGACGCAACCCTCATCGCCGAAAGCGGCATCTTCACACGAAGCGACATAGACCGCCTCGCCAAACACGGCGCACAAGGCTACCTCATAGGCGAAAGCCTGATGCGGCAGGATGATGTTGCTGGGGCAACTAAAGCGATTAACCGCCAACAATAATAACCCGTTCCTTCCCGCGAAGGCGGGGACCCAGTATTAACAATGGCTCCAACTGGGTCCCCGCCTTCGCGGGAATGAACGGGATTTTTATGGCCCTTGACAACACAAAGAACATCTATAGAACAAAGGTAATGTTGCCCATTTGTTCGGAGACGCTCCATGTTGACGCAGAAACAAAAAGACCTTCTTTTACTTATTGATGCTCGCATCAAGGCTAAGGGTGTGCCGCCTTCTTATGACGAGATGAAGGATAGTTTGGGCTTGGCCTCTAAGTCAGGCATTCACCGCTTGATTACAGCTTTGGAAGAACGCGGCTTTATCCGACGTCTGCCCAATAAGGCCCGCGCGCTGGAAGTTTTGAAACTGCCCGAAGATTATGCGGCTGCGTCAACTCCCGCGCCGGCCAATGACAGTTATGAAATTCCCTTTGTCGGTAAAATCGCGGCGGGCAGTCCAATTGCCGCCATTGAAGACAGCTATAACACCATATCCGTCCCGCCCAATATGATGGGGCCTAACCATTTCGCGCTCGAAATCGAAGGCGAGTCGATGAAAGATGCCGGCATTCTCGACGGAGATATCGTCGTCATTAAGCGCGCCAATACCGCCCGTAACAACCAAATCGTTGTCGCCTTGGTCGATCGCGAAGAAGCCACCCTCAAGCGGCTTTACAAATCCGCCCAAGGCATTGAATTGATACCGGAAAATCCGGATTTCGAAACCCGGACATTCGGCCCGGACAGGGTAGAAGTGCAGGGCATTTTGGTGGGTTTAGTGCGGAACTATAACTAGAGCGCCGCTTCATCTGTCCCCCGCCCCCGCGCGGGGGTCTCCTTCAATTGGAGTGCGGTCTCTAACACAAGGAGGCCCCCGCTCAAGGCGGGGGACAGAAAGAGGAAGAGTGGAGCATCGCAATATCATCGCCCCCAAGGTCTTTGTCGCCGCGCTTTCGTATTTGACGGCTCTATCCTAACGCGCTCCTCTTCAATATAAATATCCAGCGCCCCGCTCTTTCGAAACACTCGCGCGTCCAGTAATTCTGCCCCGCAGCCCCGCCGCGCAACAGGGCCGGCCTCCCTCACTGTCAGCACAACCACGCCCGACGCCGCGCATTCCTCCGGCACGGCTGATGGATGGCTGACAACGGAGACTTGCTGCCCTTTGACCACAAAACGGCAGGCGAGAGCGTCGCACAGCGCCAGCGTATCCTGATAGCTCAGCATATCGCTGCCCGGCTGTCCCGCCCTTTGCATGAATTGCTCGCGGCCATAGCGGTCGCTTCTCTTGCCCCCGACATAGAGAATATACCCGTTCGGCTCATCCCAAAATGCCGCCTGCCCCGTATCGGAAATGCGCATATCAGGGCGCGGGGTTTGGCTCCAGATGACAAAGCAAAGCGCGGCTATTGCAAATCCGAGATAACGCCGCGCGCCCTGCCCTAAAGCCGCTAGCACAAAAGCTCCGCCAAAAATACCGATCACCCAAGCAGGCGCGGCGGGAACATGCCATATCGCCCCGTTTAAGGCGGCCACCCAGCCTGCAACTTTCAGCAATAGGGATAGCCCCCTCCCCATAATTGCCAAAGGCAGCCCTTCTAATCCCAGCGGCATCATTATCAACGCCATAAGAGCCGCGGGCATGACGATAAATGTGAAAATCGGCATAGCAAAGATATTGCCGATGAGGCTATAGCGCGCGATACGGTTAAAATGCAGCACAGCAAAACCCGATGTCGCCGTTCCGGCCACGAGGCTCGTCACGGTTAAGGTGCTCAGATTACTCCAGACCTTTTGCAAGATACCGATACGCGGGACATAACCCCGCTTATCCGACCATTCACGGTAAACCACGACAAGCGCGGCAACAGCCGCAAATGACATCTGAAAGCCCACCGAAATCAGGCTTTCAGGATGAAGCATCAGCGTTATTAGAGCCGCAACGGCGACAGAGCGCATAGAAAAGGCGCGCCGATCGAGCATAACGGCTAAAAACACAATAATGGCCATGATAAAAGCGCGCTGCGTGGCGACTGACGCCCCGGACAGCACGAGATAGCCTGTCGCGGCCAAAGCCCCAATCAACGCGGCAGGCTTGCGGACATCATATCGGCGGGATAAGGGCGCAATCATCGCTAGCCCTAAAGTCGCCAGAAAATAACTGCCCCCTGCGAGAAGCCCCATATGCAGGCCGGAAATAGCCAAGACATGGGCCAAGCCTGCCGCGCGTAATGTATCTGTCTGTTCTTGTGGAATGTAACTGCGCACGCCCGTTAGCAAAGCGGCTTGCAATCCGGCGGTTTCGGGCGGCGCCTTTTTCCTGATACGGGCTGCCAGACTATAGCGAAACCTCACGAGCCCCCGTTTCCATTTTTCAGGGGCTGACTTTGCCGCAACACTAGCAGGGCTAGGCGCGCCTATGGCAAAACCATATCCGCCGATTTGCTCAAAATAAGCCCGTCTTGCCGGATCGTATCCATTGGGCACAACAGGCCCCGGCGGCGCTTTTAACACCGCGCGGATCGTGATGCCGTCGCCCGCGTCAAAGCCTTCCGTCTTGGCTTTCACCCTGACGCGCATCGGTGTTTTACCCGGTTCTAAACCGGATACCTCGCTAACCCGCAATCGCCAGCGAAAGCCTGTGCCCGATTTTTCAATGGCCTCTATCCAGCCTGTCACCGTGTAACTACGTTCATAATCAGGCAAGGGAGGCTGCGCCGCCGCGTCTGTATGCCAAACCGAACGCCCTATCCCTAAGGCCATCAAAAACACAATGAATACAACAGGGTATAACCGTTGGGCAAAGCGTCCCATCAGCCATGCCAGACCGCCAAGCGCAGAAATTATCATCAATATCCAAACCAATGACGGCTCAAATGGCAGGGCGAAATAGACCGCAATACCCACGGCAAAGGCGGTAACGCCCCAATCAAAGCTTTGATAATCCGGCGCAGACCAGCCTTGCGATAAAGTCGCTACCACCCGCTTAAATTTGCTGTTATCTTCCGCCATCTTGTGAGATAGAAACCCCCAACCCTGATAGCCATTGTAGAAGTTGCAACACATATATGACAATACCAAAAGTAATTACCCGCTTTGCCCCTTCCCCGACAGGGTTTCTGCATATTGGCGGGGCGCGGACGGCGCTATTTAATTACTATTTCGCCAAGCATATGGGCGGCGAGTTTCATCTGCGCATCGAAGATACGGACAAAGCCCGCTCTACGCCCGAAGCGACGCAAGCTATCATTGACGGGCTGGACTGGCTCGGCGTGCGTCATGACGGCGAGATCGTCTATCAAAGCCAAAACGCTGAGGCTCATATCGCAGCGGCTCAGGCCATGCTTGAATCCGGCGCCGCTTACCGCTGTTATGCAACGGCGGAAGAGTTGGAAAACTTACGCGAAGCCGCCCGCGAGACAGATACCGCTTTCCGCAGCCCCTACCGCGGCACAACAGAGCTTTTGGATAGTCCTTACACCATCCGTTTTCGCGTCCCTGATGGGCAGACCCGCATCACAGACCATGTCCAAGGCAAGATCACATGGGATAACAAGGACTTTGATGATCTTGTCCTGCTGCGCGCTGACGGGACGCCGACCTATATGCTGGCCGTTATTGTTGATGATCATGATATGGACGTCACCCATGTCGTGCGCGGGGATGACCACCTGATTAATGCCGGGCGGCAGAGCTTGATTTATCAGGCTCTCGGCTGGGACGTGCCGCAATGGGCGCATGTGCCGCTTATCCACGGCCCTGACGGCAAAAAACTGTCCAAACGCCACGGCGCTCTCGGGGCCGACGCTTACCGCGATATGGGCTACCTTCCCGGCGGGCTGCGTAATTATCTGCTAAAACTCGGCTGGGCTTACGGCGATGAAGAATTGTTTTTTGAAGACGGCGAGATTGCCAAGGTTTTCACCTTGGACGGGATAAACAGCGCCCCGGCCCGTCTCGATTTTGATAAAATGGATTATATTAACGGACAGCATATATTGCGCGAATCCGGCGACAGTCTCCTCAATCAAGCCCTACCGTTTTTTGAAGAAGTCAATAACGGCTCTCTATCCGGTGACCTGCAAGCCCGCGTCCTTGCCGCCATGGATACCCTAAAGCCGCGTGCAAAAACCCTGAAAGAGCTGGCAGAACAAGCCAAATATCTTCTTCTTAAACGCCCGCTAGGCATTTCCGGCAAAGCCGCCAAACCGCTTAAGAAGAATGACGCCATGCAGCATCTCTTGGCTTTGACTTTTCAGCTAAAGTCCTTAGAAGAACCGAACTGGAACGCGGAAAATATTCAAACGCTCCTCGAAAGTTACGTGTCGGATAATGACATTGGCTTTGGAAAAATAGGTCAGCCCGTGCGAGCAGCCCTGACAGGGGGCGCGCCCTCCCCGGATTTATCTTGGGTCTTGGCTTTGCTTGGCAGGGACGAGGCTTTAGGCCGATTGGATGATGTTATAAATGGCGGTTTTGGAAAGTTGGAAAGATTGAGGAATAGATCGAATGGAAAATAAAATCATAAGCGCCGGAACAGCAACACTCACCATTGGTGATAATAGCTATGAATTGCCAATTTATAAAGGCTCCATGGGTGTTCCCGGCATTGACGTGCGCTCGCTTTATAAACATTCCGGTCATTTCACCTTTGATCCAGGCTATACAGCGACCTGTTCGACAGAGTCTCAAATCACCTTTATTGACGGCGATAAGGGGCAGCTTCTTTATCGCGGTTACCCAATTGAACAACTCGCAGAAAAATCCAACTTTCTCGAAGTCGCTTATTTATTAATCAATGGCGAGCTTCCCAATAAATCCCAAAGCGACACTTTCACAAATACGATCACCCAGCACACTATGCTCCATGATCAAATTGAAAGTTTCTTTCATGGCTTCCGCCGCGATTCTCATCCTATGGCCATGATGTGCGGCACAATCGGCGCCCTGTCTGGCTTTTACCATGATGATGCACATACATCCGAAGACGAAGCCCGCGATATCGCCATGCACCGCTTGATCGCAAAAATTCCAACCATTGCCGCCCGTGCCTATAAATATTCAATTGGTCAGCCATCTGTCTATCCGAATAATGAACTCTCTTACGCCGAAAATTTTCTACATATGTGCTTTTCGGTTCCCGCCGAGAAATATAAAGTCAGCAAGACCATTGTTGATGCGATGGATAAAATTTTTATCCTACATGCCGACCATGAACAAAATGCCTCGACCTCTACGGTTCGCCTCGCTGGGTCTTCAGGCGCTAACCCTTATGCCTGTATTGCGGCAGGTGTGGCCTGCCTCTGGGGGCCAAGCCACGGCGGGGCGAATGAAGCCTGCCTCAATATGCTGCGCAATATCGGCACCGTTGACCGTATTCCTGAATTTATTGCCCGGGCCAAAGATAAATCCGATCCCTTCCGCCTGATGGGTTTTGGACATCGCGTCTATAAGAATTTCGACCCGCGCTCCCTCGTCATGCAAAAAGTGGCGCATGACGTGCTGGCAGAACTGGATTTAAAAAACCCCATTCTCGACGTGGCCAAAGAGCTTGAAAGAATTGCCTTGGAAGACGAGTATTTCATTGAGAAAAAACTCTATCCCAATGTCGATTTTTATTCCGGCATCGTGCTCTCTGCGCTCGGCTTTCCGACCTCCATGTTTACGGTTTTATTTACGCTAGCGCGTACCGTCGGGTGGATTTCGCAGTGGAATGAAATGCTGGAAGATAAATCGCAGCGTATCGGGCGTCCGAGGCAACTTTATTCCGGCGCTATAGCCCGCGATTATATGCCCGCCTCTAAGCGTTAATCAGGCTCAAAACCGTTTGAGCGGCCCGCTGACTGGCGGAGCCGCCTTTACCGTGCATCTTGTTTGTTTGGTCAATGAGCCGTTTCGACATGGCCGCACGCAATTCCATGTCATTTAAATAAGTCTCGATTTCGCGGCTTAGCGTATCGCCGTTCACATCACCTTGAATAAATTCCGGCATCAGAACTTCATCTGCGGCAATATTCACAATTGAGATATAGTTCGGTTTATAGAGGCGCTTAGCGGCGAAATAAGTGAGCGCGTTCAGCTTATAAGCCACCACGGTCGGAATGCCGGCGCAGGCCAGCTGCGTTGTAATCGTTCCCGAGCAAGCCAAGGCGACATCGCTGGCTGCGAATATATCGAATTTTCGCGCTTCCGGCAGTAGGATGATATTTTGCAAGCGCATATCCGCGCCTGCCGCGCCGTTGACATCCACCGCAATGGATTCGGAGACTGGGCTGATAAATTTCAGATGCGGCCGTGCGGTTTTTAATTTTTCAATTGTATCAGCGAAGGGCTTGGCGAGTGTCTGTATTTCTGACAGGCGGCTGCCGAAAAATACAGACACAACTTCATCTTTGGGGCCAATGCCGAATTCACGGCGCAAACCCGCGCCATCGCCCAAGCGGTAATCGGTATCAAATATCGGATTACCAACATAGCTCACAGGCAGGCCGTGGCGCTCAAAATACGGCGCATCGAAGCTATGTATGGTCATCAAATGATCGACAGCTTTCGCTAATATTTTCGAACGCCCTTCGCGCATCGCCCAGACTTGCGGGGCGAGATATTTGATGATTTGGCCGCGATATCCTGCCTTTTTAAGACCGCGCGCGACGCGGATCATAAAACCCCAACTATCAATAAGGATGGCGGCATCCGGCGCGGCCTTCATGATGCTCTCCACCGTAGCCCTTACGCGATCCAAAATCATGGGATAGGATTTTAGCCCTTCAACAAAGCCAAGGATAGCAAGGCCCGAGATGTCGATTTCCGTCTCAACGCCTTGCTCTGCCATGGCAGGGCCGCCAATTCCAAGCACAGCAACTTCGGGAGCTTTGCGGCGTATATGCGCAATTAACTCAGCGCCAAGATGATCTGCCGAATTTTCAACGGCGACGATATAGACCGAGCGTTTCACTTACCGGCCGGGGGCAATCCCGCGATGAACAGCCCGGCCGCATTGGCTTTGGCAATAACAGCGTCGCGGTCAATCACAAAAGCCCGCCCCGCTTCGGCGACAATACCGGCCAACCCTGCCAATGCCGCAAGCTCTACTGTCGCAGGCCCGATTGTTGGCAGATCAACGCGCGTATCCTGACCGGGTTTAACCATTTTGGCGAGAACGCCTTTGCGCTCGGCTTCCGAGCCTTTGATATTGGCGGGGAGCAGCGCGGCGCGGCGCAGCATAGCGTCCGTGCCTTCTTGAGCTTCCACTGCGAGAACCACGCCTTGGCAGACAATAGCCCCCTGCCCGATATCCAGTTCGCCAATTTTCACGGCAATTTCGCAGGCTTTTTTGGCATCAAGCTTATGCGCTTCGCTAAGGCTAATATCGCCCAAAATACCTTCTGGCAGCAGCAGTGACGCGCAAATATCCTGCGGCGCGATAATTTCAAAACCCTCTTTCTCGAATAGCTCCATCAAGAACCGCAGCAAGGCATCATCGCCGTCTTTCGCCGCTTTAATCGCGGCGGGCATATGGCGCATGGCTTTTAAATCCGGTCTGAGTTTTTTAAAATCAGGCCGCTCGACAATACCCGCCATGCAGATATGGCTACATTTTGCTTTTTTGAATATTTTCGTCATTTTGCCAAATTCAGCCAGTCCGACCTGCCGGGCACCCGGCAAAGCCTTACTATCCGCAAAGCCGCTTAGGGCCAAAACCGTCATCCCGTGCCCGTCCAAAAGGGCGGCATCGACAACATGGCGCGGCAGGTCTCCGCCGCCGGCTATCAGGCCGATATGCATTTTTAAGCGCCTGTATGCGGCATACAGATGCGACGATTCTTTTGTTCTCGGATAAAATCAACGATCTCCATGACCAGCTCATGATCAGGGTAAAGCTGCGCTGTATCTTCGAGCCGCTCGGCAAATGTGCCTTCTTCGGCAAAAAGCAAACGGTAAGCCGAGCGTAAGTCGCGGATTTTTTCGCGCGAAAAGCCGCGCCGTTTTAATCCGATTACATTCAGCCCTGCCAAATGTGCTGCATTTCCCACGACGGATCCATAAGGGATGACATCCGTTGTCACCGTCGCCATGCCGCCAATAAAAGCATGATCGCCGATACGGGTATGTTGATGCACCGCGCAAAGGCCGCCCAAAGTGACATGATCGCCAATTGTGACATTGCCGCCGATTTGCGCGCCGTTAGAAACGACGACATGGTTGCCCATCTGTCCCTCATGGGCGAGATGAGTACCGACCATGAAGTAACAATCCGTTCCGATGCGCGTCACAGGCTTGCCCACATCGACGCCGGGATGGATATTGACATTTTCCCGAAAGATACTGCGCGCACCAACCTCGATACTGACAGGGCCGCCTTTATATTTAAAATCCTGAGGCGGATGGCCCATGGAGACAAAGGGATAAAGCTTACAACCCTCACCGATTGAGGTATCGCCCGTAAGATTAACATGGCCGATGAGCTTTACATTTTTGTCAAGCTTCACATCTGGCCCGACAACACAAAGCGGGCCAATCTCGACGCCTGCCGCCAATTCAGCTTTGGGATCAATAAATGAAGACGAGTGGATTGTTACGCTCATGTCTCAAATTTCATTTCAGCTGCCGCAAATTTCAAGCTCGCGGCGGTTTTGCCGCCGACCTTAACTATGCCGGTAAATTTATAAAAGGGTAGTCGCACTTTTTCTATCGCGACATCAACCGTCATCACCTCTCCGGGGTAAACGGGGCGGCGGAACTTCGCGGTATCAACATTGGAAAAGGCGAGGAATTTATCGCCGGACAGCCCGCGCGTTAGCGACACGAGCAAAGCCCCGGTCTGCGCTACCGTTTCAATAATCAATACGCCGGGCATGACGGGCATGCTGGGAAAGTGGCCTTTGAAATAATGGGCCTCCGCCTTAACATCGGACTCAATCGTAATCGCGTTTTCCGATAGCGCTGTGACGCGGTCAATAAATAGCATCGGATCGCGGTGCGGTAGGTAGTCTTCAATATATTTGCGGTCAAGCGGCAGTTTATGAGGAGATGGCATCATGTCCCCTTTTTCGGCTTTGCCGCCAGCTTACGGGTCGCATTTATTACGCGCATATGTTCGCGAAACGGCATAGCGGGAATTCCGCTCCAAACTTCGCCGGCAGGAATATCATGCATGACCCCTGCCCGCGCCGCTACAGACGCGCCGTCGCCAATAGTTAAGTGATCCGCCAAACCCACATTACCGCCAAGTTGCACGCCTTTGCCGATGGTGCAGCTACCGGAAATTCCGACATGACCCGCCATAACCGTTCCGTCCCCAACGCTTACATTATGCGCAATCTGGACAAGATTATCAATTTTGACATCATCGCCCAGCATAGTATCCCCCAATTGACCCCGATCAACGCAGCTTTGCGAGCCAATACTGACGCGGTTGCCTATGATAACGCGGCCAATATGCGGAATGTCGATAATACCGTTTTCATCGGACGCCACGCCAAAACCGGCCCCGCCGACGACGGCGCCCGGTTTAATCACGCAACTTTCACCAAGAACACAGCATTTAAGGCTGGCATGGGCCCCGATATGGCTATTTGCGCCAATCTCTACGCCCGGGCCTATAACGGCATAGGGCTCGATCTGGACGCCATCTCCAATAACCGATCCTGCCCCTATAACCGCCGATTTATGGACATTCGCCGTTATCGCAACCTTGGCCTCGCCCCGCTCGGAGGCGAGGGTTTTGCGCGAAACCAGCTTACGCATAGCGCGGGCAAAATGAGCGCGCGGCGTTTTTGAAATGATCGGAATGATATGACGCGCCCCGACAATGTCGGCCAGTCTCTCGGTGACAAAACAGGCTGTCGCCTTGGCCGTCTCTGCTTGGTCTTTACGGCGTTTATTATCGAGAAAGGAAATATCACCGGGCTTACTCGTCCCAAGCTGCGCCCCGCCGGAAATGATTTCCTCCGCAAAAGCCCCTTCAGGCAGCGTAGCCTGGAGTCCCTCGACAAGGGCGGCTAACGACAAAGGGCCGCGAGAGATATAGAAACGGGTATCTAACATACCCCATCCTATTCCACACAGCCCTTAAAGGATTATCAATTCGCGTTACTTTGCACTACGCGAATTGCAGTCTTTAGCGGTTTTAGCTTTTACGCGGCAGACGCTCACGAATCACAGAAACAGTTTTCATTTGGCCGTTCAGGCGGCTGATGACCGTATCGGTGACATCAACAGGGTCGCCATATATTACCAAGGAGCGTTCAAGAACGACATCCGCATTACGTTCGGCGACTATGGTTTTCAAAATAGTGCGCAGGCGTTCCTGAACTTTTTGAACCGCTTTAGCTTCGGTGATTTGCATTTCTTTTTGCTTATAAGCGAGGTCGACTTGAACTTTTTGCTTATCTTCCTGAAAGGATCTCAACTGCGCCTGCAAAGCCGTATCTGATTGCAAACTCTGCATGGTCTTGCCTTTTAGCTGAGCTTCCAAAGACTTACCTTTGGACTCAAGCGGTCTGGTTTTGGCTTTAGCTTCCGCTTCCATGGAACTGCCAATGGTTTTAAGCTGGCGGGCAATGTGCTTACCGACTTCAGAATCTCGCAATACGCGCTGCGTATCAACAACGAGGATTGTGCTTTGCGCCATAGCGCTGGCCGCGAACATAAATGACGCGATGAGTCCGAGCGCGGCCCGGAAAAAAGTTTTAGAGAGAAACATGATTAGAACCTTGTACGGGTAGTAAATTGAAATGACTTACGGTCATCGTAGTCATATTGAACAAGCGGCTTTGTAAAGTCGAAACGGATTGGGCCAAACGGGCTTTCCCAGAAGACACTAGCTCCGGCCATCGCCCGAATAGACAAATCATCAATTGTCGCTTGGCAGATGATCGTTGTCGCAGGGTTTCCGTCATCGACAACGCCGTCGCAGGAATTAGCATTTGCGCTATTTGTAGGTACTGGTAAATCTGGCCGATTAGAGCTGTGAATGATATTAAAGGTTTCTGATTCATCCAAAATTCCGACGGTTCCTGCTTCGAGGAACAAGCTACCCAATAAATTCGGAATGCCAACAGGAAAACTCACCTCGGCAGCAGCGATGCCGAACGCGTTGCCGCCCAGAGCATTCGCACGGCCTGTAATTTCGCCGGTTTCTGCGTTATAAAGTGCCACGCGAGGGCCAATACCGGCATTATCATATCCACGAAATTCGAAGTTGCCTTTGAAATAACGATCATTAATCGACACAGGATCGCCGCCCCAGCCCTGAATATAGCCCGCTGAGAGCGAGGCACTGGCGATCACGCCCTTAAATAGACCCCGATAAGCATTGGCCTTGATGTCTGTGCGTAAATATTTCACGTCGCCGCCAAGGCCGGCAAAATCCTGACTGAACCGTACATCAAAGCCGCGCGTCGGCGTAATCGGGTCATTTCGGCGGTCCCAGCCAAATGTATAGCCAAAGATAGAGGAGAGCCGTCCATCAATCTGGTCACAGAAAGAGCGCGCGTTAATATCGATAAGAGAGCGGTCACCGGCACATTGCTGAGCCGTAACTGCCGGGCTGGTGATTTTCTCTGTCCGTAAAGAATAACGAGGCGTAAGCGTTGTATATTCTGTTATCGGGAACGCCAATGTAATCTGGCCGCCCGTCCGCGATTGACGGAAATTCGCTTCATCCAGAAAATCAATGACAACGTCAAAAAGCTCGATACCCGCAGCCAGATTACGCCCCAAAAAGCGCGGCTCCGTAAAGCGCAGATCAATCTCGCGGCGGTTTGAACTCGCGCGAATAACAAAGCGCAATAATTGTCCGCGGCCGCGCAGATTGCGCTGGGTAATGGATAGATCCAGCAAGAAAGCATCAGCGGACGAGAAACCGGCAGAGAATGATAGCTCGCCTGTCGGCTGTTCCTTGACTTTGACTTCAACAATAGCGCGGTCGGGCGCAGAGCCTTGCCGTTCCGTAATTTCGACCTCTTCAAAGAAACGCAAAGCCCTAACCCGGTTTCGCGACCGATCAAGCAAAATACGGTTAAAAGCATCGCCCTCGACGATTTCAATCTCGCGGCGAATGACATAATCCAGCGTCGTCGTATTGCCAACGACATCAATGCGTTCGACATAAACCCGCGGGCCTTCGACAACATTAAACACCAGATCAACGGTTTTTGTATCCCGGTTGCGTTTGATATTGGGCTGGATATCGACAAAAGCGTAACCGGCTGTGCCCGCTGCAAAATTCAGCGTATCAATAACATTTTCGACCCTGCTGGCATTATAAATTGCACCGGGTTTGATGTTGATTAAGCGTTCCAAGAATTCCGAGTTCAAATCATCAAGTTCGGTTTCAACGGAAAGCTCGCCCCATGTGTATTCCTCGCCCTCATCTACAGTGAAGGTGATATAGAAGTCTTCTTGATCTGGCGTCAGCTCTGCAACAGCCGAGACAACACGGAAATCAGCAAAGCCGCGATTTGTATAAAATGTCCGCAATTGCTCGCGGTCATATTCCAAGCGGCCCGGATCATAATTATCATTAGAGGAAAAGAACTTATACCAGATCGATTCTTGCGTCGCCATTTCTTTGCGCAGGCGGCGATCCGGATATTCGCTATTGCCGATAATATTGATGCGTTTAACGCCGGTCACAGGGCCTTCGGTGATTTCAAAAATGAGGTCAACACGGTTTTGCGGTTGCTGCACAACTTGCGGTGACACCGTCGCGGCAAAGCGGCCTGATTGGCGGTAAAGCTCAATGATGCGCTGCACATCGGCCTGCACATTGGAGCGGGTAAAGATAGCGCGCGGCTCGGCTTCGATTTCGTCAGTGATCTTATCATCTTTAAGCGCTTTATTGCCCTCAAGGATAACGCGGTTGACAATCGGGTTTTCAATAACGCGGATAAGCACATTCCCGTCGCGCGGATCTATAATCACATCGGCAAATAAGCCGGTCGCATAAAGCGTTTTAACCGAAAGGTCGATACGGTCTTCGCTGTAAGGATCGCCCGGCGCAAATAAGAGATAAGAGGCCACCGTATTGGCTTCAACGCGCTGATTGCCCTGAACTTGGATCGTGCGGATAATTGTCGGGGCAGCTTGGCGCGCAGGCGCGGCTTGTTCTGGCGCGGAGTCTTGCGCCCAAACAGGGCCCGCCGCTCCGCCAAAGGCAAATATCATCGCTACCATCAAGCAAAGTGGCATCAGCCGAGATGTCAAATTTAGTCCCATAAATTCGTCCACTTAGGAAAAGATTGACCGGACATAGCCGATATCATTTACCGTTAAAATTACGAAGAGCGTGAGCAACATTGCAAACCCGATCCGAAACCCAAACTCCTGCTTTTTTTGACTCAGCGGACGACCCGCGATGGCTTCATAGCCGTAATAGAGTAAATGTCCACCATCCAATACCGGAATAGGCATTAAATTTGCGAAACCTAGAGCGATTGAAAGCGAGGCCGCGAGTGATAAAATTGTCGCAAAAATCAACTGCATACGGCGTTTAAAGGGAACATCGGTTTTCGCGGCATCAACTGTGGATTTACCCGTAATCGCCGCAATTTTTACAATACTGCCAAGCTGTTTACCGTTCTCTTTGCCTGTAAAAATACGCCCGATATATGTACCCGTCATGCCGATGGTCTTGACCGTTTGTTCTGCCCCGAACCCTAAAGCCGTCAAAGGGTTATACGTCTTACGGCTAAAATTCGGGTCGCTGGACACAGTAATCCCCACGCTTCCGCGCGACGACGCCCCTCCGACCATATCATCTTCAAAAATGCGTTCGGGCACAACATTTAAGGTAATTGTGCGGCCATCCCGCTCAACCGCTGTCACTATAGGCGTATCACTGCGCAAAGAGACATAAGTCAAAAGGTCATTAAACTCGGTCACATCGCGGCCATCCATCGTCAGGAACTTATCTCCGACTTCGATGCCGGCAATATCAGCCGGGCTATCCACAATAACCTTGGCAACAACCGATTCCAGTGTTCGCGAGCCAAAACTCATCGCCAGAACAGCAAAAATCACTATTGCCAAAATAAAATTCGCAATCGGCCCCGCCGCGACGACTAAGACGCGCTGCCATAGCGGCTTAAAATGGAAGATATTGTCAATCGACACGCCGCCTTCAGATTTTAGCTCTGCTTTGATTTTCTCAAGGGCTTCGGCATCGGGATTGCTGGCCGCGCCCGCATCGCCGAGGAATTTTACATAGCCGCCCAGCGGGATATTCCCGATAGACCATTTCGTCCCGGATTTCGCTGTCCACTGCGCGAGGGGCTTGCCAAATCCAATAGAAAACCGCTCAACCGCAACATTAAAGAACCGCGCAACAGAATAATGTCCAAGCTCGTGAAAGAATACGAGGAAAGATAATACGAACAAAAAGCTCGTTATAAATATCAAACTGTCAATCAAGCCCGAAAGCATTTAAGTATCCTTTGTTTAGCGATTGTTTTTGCCCGTTTTTTGCGCGCTTCACAAGCTTACAATATGCTCATGTGCAGTTGCGCGGGCTTCTTGGTCAGACGCGATGATATCGCCTATCTCAAAAGGCGGTTTTCCAAAGCAAGAGCGGGCCGCATGCCGGTCCAACACGCTCTCAACAATTCGCGGGATATCAAGAAATTTTATCTGCCCGTCCAGAAAAGCCGCCACTGCAACTTCATTGGCAGCATTGAGCACAGATGGGGCTTTCCCGCCCGTCTCTAATGCCGCGCGGGCCAGCCGGAGCGCGGGAAATTTAACAGGGTCAGGCTCAAAAAAGGTCAGGCCGCTCATTTTTGTAAGGTCAAGCCGCTCAACAGGCGCCGCCATACGCTCGGGCCATGCCAAAGCATAAGCAATCGGCGTTCGCATATCGGGCGATCCTAATTGCGCCAGCACAGAGCCGTCGACATATTCCACCATCGAGTGAACAATGGATTGCGGGTGGATGATGATATCAATCTCTGACGCCGGGCGGGCAAAGAGATAGCTGGCCTCGATAAGTTCCAAGCCTTTATTCATAAGAGTGGCTGAATCAATAGAGATTTTCGCGCCCATATCCCAAACCGGATGCGCCAAAGCCTCGGCGCGCGTCACGTTTTTAAGGGCGTCAGGACTGGCCTCACGAAACGGGCCGCCGCTGGCTGTGAGAATAAGCCGGCGGATACCCTCCGGCTTGTCATGTTCTAAAACTTGAAAAATCGCATTATGTTCAGAATCCACCGGCAGAAGCGTCGCGCCCTTCTCTTTCACCCGCTGCATGAACAAATCGCCCGCGCAGACAAGACATTCCTTATTGGCAAGGCTAAGATGAAGCCCCTGATCGACGGCCGCTAATGTCGGCTCAAGCCCCGCAGCCCCGATGATTGAAGCCATGCAAAAATCCGCCGGGCGCGACGCAGCTTCAATCAAAGCCTGCGGCCCAGTGCCGATTTTTGTCTGCGTGCCTGATAAGGCTGATTTAAGCTCATCGGCATGGCTAGGATCAGCAAGGGCCACGAATTCCGCCCGAAACTCTATGGCTTGTTTTGCCAGAAGTTTAGCATTGTTATTGGCCGTAAGCGCTACGATTTGCATGTCGCCCGGCCCGGCCCGGCGCACAAGATCAAGCGTGTTCTCGCCAATCGACCCCGTTGAGCCCAAAATTGTGACGCGTTTTGTCATGAGGACTTATAGCGGCCAAATAGCGGGGAAGATATGCAGCATTACCGCCGCGCCGGTAACCGCCAGCATCAGGCTGTCCAGCCTGTCAAGCAATCCGCCATGGCCGGGCAAAAGATCGCCGGTATCTTTAACTTCCAATACTCGTTTTAATCCGCTTTCGAGCAAGTCTCCGAAGACGGATAAAATCATGATGGGGATGGCAAGGACAAGTCCCGGCACAAAACCCAGCCCGATAAGCGCTCCAATAGCGCCGCCAAACAGAGCCGCAAAAACCATCCCGCTAAAAAACCCCGACCATGTTTTATTCGGGCTTAACTTCGGCGAGAGCTTCGGGCCTTTAAAATAAGAGCCGCCAAAATATGCGCCGACATCGGCCGCCGCGACGATAAAAATGATAAAGATGAGCTTTTTAAAACCGTCCGTAGCAAAGCCGGTTTCGTTTCCCCGCAGCATCACAATCAAAAGGCAGGGAATTACGATGTAGAGAAACCCCAACCCCGCCCATAACATTCCGCCGCGTCTTGCCCGCTCAAGAGCTACGGCAATAGCCGTAATGGCGACGATAATAAGGGCATAAAGAGAAAAGCCCTGAACCATATAGATAATAGCGATGATAACGCCAAGAATGGGGAGAATAAAAGCGAGCCGTGTTGGTTTGGTATCTGACATAGAGACCCATTCCCACATCATGCGTCCGCCAAAAAGCGCAACAAGCCCAGCCCAAATCCAGCCGCCAAAATAAAACGGGGCCATACAAAAAGCGAGCAAGCCGATAGCCGTTACGGCGCGGATACCAACATTTTTCCATGTCTTGGATTTGGGGCTCACTATATCCGGTGCTTCGCCCATAGCCGTTTAGGCCACTTCGGATTTAGCGAGTGTCCCGAAACGCCGGTCGCGGTTTTGAAATTCAGAAATCGCTATTTCGAGGTCTTTACGCGCAAAATCTGGCCACAGCACATCGGTAAAAACCAACTCGGCATAGGCCGCCTGCCAGAGCAGGAAATTACTGATACGTTTTTCTCCGCTGGTGCGGATAATAAGGTCAGGCTCGGGCAGGTCTGCTGTATCCAGATAGGGTGTCAACTCAGTGTCGGATAATGTGGCCAAATCCTTACCATCAGCCACCGCCTTTGCTGTCGCCCGCAATATTTCATCGCGCCCACCATAATTAAAAGCGATGTTGAGATAAAACTCCGTATTATCCTGTGTCGTGCGTTCCACACGGTCAATCATTTCGCGCAAATCCGGCTTTAGCCCCGCGCGCGAACCTATAATCCGAATACGTACATTATTGCGGTTTAGCGTGTCCAGATCATCTTCGACATATTGGCGTAGCAAATTGAAAAGCGCAGCTATTTCAGCCTTGGGCCGGTTCCAATTCTCGGTCGAAAAACTATAAAGGGTAAGATATTGAATGCCCATATCTGCCGCGTCTTCGACAATGCGGCGCACTGTTTTCACGCCCGCCTGATGGCCAAAGATTCGAGGGCGATGCCGGGCCCGGGCCCAGCGCCCATTACCGTCCATAATAATGGCGACATGAAGCGGGAAGTCCGCGTGATATGCGGGAGATGATGCCAAGCTAGACCTGCATAATCTCTGCGGATTTAGTTTCGAGGGCATTGTCGATTTCGGCAATGACGTCATCGGTTGCTTTTTGAATATCGCCTTCATGCGCCTTGAGTTCATCCTCGCCCATATCGCCGTCTTTTTCCAAACGCTTAACAGTATCCATCGCGTCGCGGCGGACATTGCGAACAGCAATTTTGGCGTTTTCGGAATAGGTGCCGGCCACTTTCGCCAACTCACGGCGGCGTTCTTCGGTCAAAGGCGGCATTGGAATGCGCAGGGTCTGGCCGTCCATGATGGGATTGATACCCAGATTGGACTGGCGTAGCGCCTTATCAACGGAGGCGACCTGCGTTTTATCCCACACACTGACCAAGAGCATCCGCGATTCAGGCACGCTAATAGACCCGACGGTATTCAGCGGCACTTCCGAGCCATAAGCCGTGACCATGACATTATCGAGCAAAGCGGCGTTCGCCCTGCCCGTGCGCAAACCGCCAAATTCAGTACGCAAAGACGAAACAGCGCCGTCCATCCGCTTGCGATAATCTTTCAGGTTAAACTCACCTACCATTTTAAACTCCATTCGCGCAGGTTTTGACCTGCATATTTGTCTGCACTAAGACGTAATTGTGGTGCATGTGCCCTCGCCGCGCAGGACCTGATCAAAGCCGCCTTTTTCGTGCAGTGAAAACACTATAATGGGGATTTTATTCTCCCGCATCAAGGTCACAGCCGCCGCGTCCATGACTTTCAGGTCATCTGTCAGCACTTTATGATAGCTTAGCGTGTCAAAACGCTTGGCCTTGGGGTTGGTTTTTGGATCAGAATCGTAAACCCCGTCCACTTGCGTTCCCTTTAAGAGTGCGTCGCAGTCCATCTCAGCTGCGCGCAAAGCCGCCGCCGTATCGGTCGTAAAATAGGGATTGCCTGTACCGCCGGCAAAGATCACTACCCTGCCCTTTTCCATATGGCGAACGGCGCGGCGACGAATATAGGGTTCGCAAACGGTCTGCATCGGAATAGCCGATTGCACCCGCGTATCGACGCCGATTTGTTCTAGAACGCTTTGCATGGCCAGCGCATTCATGACGGTGGCCAACATGCCCATATAATCGGCGGTCGAGCGTTCAATGCCGCCCGCCGCAGCGGATAATCCACGGAAAATATTACCGGCCCCGATGACAAGCGCTATTTGAAGGCCTTGGTCGTGGGCGTCCTTGACCTCGCCTGCAATGCGGGAGGTCATATTAGTATCAATGCCGTAAGGCTTATCGCCCATGAGGGCTTCGCCTGATATCTTCAGGAGCACACGGCCGTATTTATAGGTCTTACCCAAAAAAAATCCCCTGCAAATGAATCTTCACTTGCAAGGGATAATAAGGATTCGCGGGCGCGTTGCCAGTGCTTAGGCAACAAGAACCGAATTTATTTTATAGGCTAAGATTGAGGCCTAATCATCGGCGCCCTTGAGCGTCGCGGCGACTTCTGCCGCAAAATCTTCTTCTTTTTTCTCGATACCTTCGCCGAGGCCCATACGGACATAGCCGGTCATTTTGATATCGGTTCCGAGAGCCGCAGCTTCGTCTTCGATGACTTTAGCGATAGAGCGTTCACCGTCCATCACAAAAATCTGCGTCATCAACACGGATTCTTTGAAAAACTTCGTCATCCGGCCTTCGACCATCTTGTCGACAATGTTTTCAGGCTTGCCGCTCTCAATCGCTTCAGCTTTGAGCATAGAGCGCTCTTTATCGACAACCGCTGGGTCAAGATCGTCAACGGACAGCGCCAAAGGGCTTGTCGCCGCAACGTGCATGGCGATTTTCTTGGCTAAATCTTCGAGTTTGGCTTTATCGCCGGAGGACTCAAGCGCAATCAGAACGCCGATTTTGCCCATGCCGTCTGCGACAGCATTATGGGTGTAACCGGTAACAACGCCTTCGGTCACTGTCAGCTTGGCCATGCAGCGGAAATTCATATTCTCACCGATTTTCCCGACAAGCTTTTTGAAAAACTCAGTCACTGTGTCGCCGGACGCCGTAGCCGCATTGGCAAGCTCTGCGCTGGTGTTTACCGTCAGAGCCAGTTTGGCGACCTCGGCCACAGCGGCCTGGAAGCCGTCATTACGGGCCACAAAATCGGTTTCGGAATTGATTTCAACCACAGCGCCGGTGTTAGGCGCAAGCGCAACGGCGACAAGGCCTTCAGCGGCAATGCGGCTGGCTTTCTTATCAGCCTTGGCAATACCTTTTGTACGCAGCCAATCAATGGCAGCTTCGAGATCGCCATTGGTCTCGCTAAGCGCTTTCTTGCAATCCATCATGCCGGCGGATGTTTTATCGCGCAGTTCTTTGACTAATGCGGCTGTAATCTGAGCCATATTATTCTCCTATGAGATAGTATTGGGTTTGACCCCCAAATAGGGAGGCCGGGTATATTTTTAAAGAGGCGGGAAGCCGGGCTTAGAATTCGCCCAATTTGCCTTCGTTTTTCGCGAGCAGGTAATAAAACGTCACGCGGTTTTTCATGCGTGTCGGTTTCATGGTTTCGCAAACGGCTTTGACCTTTTCCATAGCTGCGTCTTTATCATCAACACCCATTTTCTTTTTCATGAAGCCTTTGACGATGGTGTCCAGTTCTGTCGCGTCAGTACAAGCGACATATTTGCTGTCTTTATTACTCAAAGACGCGCCAAGATGCTTTTCGATCTTCGTGACAATCTCTGCGTCAACCTTAGCATCATATTCGCGCGTAACCCGCAGATATTCGGACTCTTCAGCCGCAGGCTCAGCTTTAGCTTTTGGCTCTGGTTTCGCTTTTGGCTTTGGTTCAGCTTTGGCTTTAGGCTCTGCTTTCGCCTTTGGTTCGGCTTTGGCTTTCGGCTCGGCTTTCGGCTTAGGTTCGGCTTTAGCTTTTGGCTCTGCCTTCTCTTTAGGTTCAGGCTTGGCTTCAACAACAGGCTCTGCCTTTTCCTTCGGCTCGGCTTTAGCTTTTGGTTCAGGTTTTACTTCAACAACAACTTCAGCTTTAGGCTCAGTCTTGGCGTCTGCTTTGACCTTAGGCTCCGTTTTGGGATCAGGTTCAGCCGCCAGCATGGCCAGTTCAACAGGATTTTCCGCCGCGCCGAGATCAACACCAACATTGGCTTGCGCCTCTGTCATGCCGTCAAGCACGGCGTCGGCGATCAATTCACAGTAAAGTTGGATCGCGCGGGCCGCATCATCATTGCCGGGAATTGGGAAATCTGCATCTTCCGGATTACAATTGGAATCCAAAATAGCAATAACCGGTATATTCAGGCGGCGGGCCTCTTTAATGGCGATGCCTTCTTTATTAGTATCGATAACGAACATCAGATCAGGCTTGCCGCCCATATCCTTGATACCGCCAAGCGCTTTATCGAGCTTACCGAGCTCGCGCGTTAATTTCAGGTTTTCTTTCTTGGTCAAGCCTGTTTCTGACCCTTCTTCACCGAAGATGGTTTCAAGCTCACGCAAACGCTTGATCGAGCCTGAAATAGTTTGCCAATTTGTCAACATACCACCCAGCCAGCGGTGATTAACGTAATATTGCGCGCAGCGCGTGGCGGCGGTCGCTACAGGGTCAGAGGCCGGGCGTTTCGTCCCGACGAATAATACACGTCCGCCTTTGGCGGCAACATCGCGCACTTGCACGAGGGCTTGGTGCAATAAAGGCACGGTTTGCGAAAGATCGAGAATATGGATGCCGGAGCGCGCGCCAAAGATATAAGGCGCCATTTTCGGGTTCCAACGATGGGTCTGATGACCGAAATGAACACCAGCTTCGAGCAGCTGCCGCATTGAAAATTCTGGTAAAGCCATGGATATCTCCTGTTTCCGGTTGGCCAAGTGCAGGGTGTGGAGACATTTGTCCCACCGGAATTGATGAAGGGCTATATGCCAAACACCATCACCTACACGCGATTTAAGCGCGCCGTATAGCGGGGATTCGGAAGATTGCAAGGGGTTTATTCTCCCGCCCATCTTCCCCTGTCATTTCGCACTTGACGCGGAAGGTCGAGCCTTTGCGAACGCCCTTTCGTTCAGCCCTCAACCTCTCGGCCTTCCGGGTTCTGCTGCGCAGCCCGGAATGACAGGATAGGGTCATTACATGGTTCATCCTTATGATGGCGGATAGACTCTAAGCCGCGATTTCTTCGATCAATTCCACTGCTTTGTTCGCTTTGATGGCTTTTTGTATGGCCGGGTCGATCCCGTAGCGGCCACCCAGCCGCCAATGGCCTTCGCGCGAGCCGTCCAGCGGGGCTAAGATTTCGACATAGCCTTGGGTCTTTGACGGGGCGGCTTTGAGGGTTTCGAGCGTTTTTTGTAGCTCGTCCAGCGTTTCAATGCTGGCGCTGCGCAGACGGATTTTTAGCCCCTTTATAAGTGAGGCCTCTCCTGTGAGTTCGAGAGAGGCCACACTATTGGCAAAGAGGCGGATCTCGCCCTCCCGATCTTCGGCTTTAACATTCATTTCGACCAAGGCCCCGGCTTCAAGAATGGAGCGGTTGGCGACCAGTAAGTCTTCGCCGACCAGCACCTCAAAATCCCCTGTCGGGTCGGAGATATTGACAAAAGCAAAGCGCCTGCCGCGCTTGCTCATCCGTTCTTGCCGTTTGCGCACTACTCCGGCCAGACGTAGAGCCCGCGCCCCTGATCTGTAGCGCTCTTCGATATCAGCAGACATGACCGCCTTTTTACGCGCCAGTAGCGGCAGATAAGTCTCCAGCGGGTGCCCGCCGAGATAAAACCCTATCGCGCCTAATTCGTGATCGAGCTGCTCGACATTACTCCACGGCGCGGGTTCGGGCAGTTCGGGCTCCGCCATTATGTCCACCGCGTCGCCGAAGAGATTGCCCATAGCGGAGTCTTTTTCCTGCGCAGTTCTCGCGCCAATAGCCTGTAATTGAGCCGCCGAAGCCAAGGCCTTAGCGCGGTTTGACTCAAGACAATCAAACGCCCCGCCGCGCGCAAGATTTTCAAAAGCGCGCTTATTGACGATGCGCGTATCAACGCGGCGGGCAAAATCAAACAGGTCTTTATACCCCCCGCCTTCCTCGCGGATATCGACAACATGGCGCATGGCTTCGACGCCGACATTTTTCAACGCGCCCAGCGCATATAGAACCTTGCCATCTGCAACATCGAAGTCTGCCATAGAACGGTTGACGCAAGGCGGCTCTATTTGCATTTCCATACGCTTGGCCTCTTGGAAAAACTGCGCGAGCTTTTCGACATTAGCGATATCAAGGCTCATGATCGCAGCGATAAATTCTGTCGGGTGCATCGCTTTGAGATAGGCCGTCTGGAACGAAATCATCGCGTAAGCGGCGGCGTGGGATTTGTTAAAACCGTAACCGGCAAATTCATTGACCAAATCGAAAATATCATTGGCAAGATGCGGATCGACATTGTTTTTCGCGGCCCCGTCAACAAAATGCGAGCGCTGCCTGTCCATCTCGGCCTGATCTTTTTTGCCCATCGCGCGGCGCAGCATATCGGCCTCTCCGAGCGAATAGCCCGACAATACCTGCGCAATCTGCATCACCTGTTCCTGATAGATGATAATCCCGTAAGTCTCTTTGAGTATCTCTTCGAGGCTTTCATGCGGGTATTTAATCGGGGCGCGGCCATATTTACGGTCAATATAATTGCCGATATTCTTCATCGGGCCGGGGCGGTAGAGCGAGATAAGCGCGGTGAGCTCTTCGATGGAATCGGGCGCCATCTTTCTAAGAACATCGCGCATGCCCGAACTTTCAAGCTGGAACACCCCCGCCGACAACCCGTCCGCCAAGGGCTTATAGGCTTCGGGTGTATCCGTATTGATAGTATCAAGATCAACTTCAATACCCTGCACACGCAGATATTTCAGGCAACGATCAATCACCGTCAGAGTTTTGAGGCCGAGAAAGTCAAATTTCACAAGCCCGGCTTTTTCCGCCCATTTCATGGTAAATTGCGTCGCTGGAATATCCGAGCGCGGATCGCGGTAGAGCGGGACAAGTTGCGTTAAAGGGCGATCGCCGATAACCACGCCCGCCGCATGGGTTGAAGCATTACGGTAAAGGCCTTCGAGCTTTAAAGCCGTTTCGAGCAGGCGGCGCACAGCCGGCTCAGTAGCCTGTGCCTCGCGCAGTCCTTTTTCCATTTTTATCGCTTCGCCCAAGGTGACGGGATTTGCCGGATTGGACGGCACGAGTTTGGCAAGACGGTCAACCTGCCCAGTGGCATTTGCATCACCCGCCCAACATCGCGCACCACGGCGCGGGCTTGCAGGGTTCCGAAGGTGATAATATGAGCCACTTGGTCGGCGCCGTATTTTTCCTGCACATATTTGATGACTTCGCCGCGCCTCTCCTGACAAAAGTCGATATCGAAATCAGGCATGGAAACACGTTCGGGATTGAGAAAGCGCTCAAACAGTAGCCCATATTTCAGCGGATCAAGATCGGTAATCGTCAAAGCCCAAGCGACAACAGAGCCCGCGCCAGAACCCCGGCCGGGGCCGACCGGAATGCCTTTGCCTTTGGCCCAAGTAATAAAATCCGCAACGATGAGGAAATAGCCGGGAAATCCCATCTGTTTGATGACGTTCAGTTCAAAGTCCAGCCGCTCGAAATAGGCCTCTTCCGTGGCCGAAAGTTCGATCTTTTCAAGCCGCGCTTTCAGGCCCTCGCGCGCTTGATCGGCGAGGATATCGCCTTCGCTCTGCGAGCCATCGTCAAAATTTGGCAGAATTGGCTCGCGCCCCTCGGACTTAAAGGCGCAGCGCATGGCAATATCTACAGTATTTTCAAGAGCTTCTGGTAGGTCTTTAAACAGTTCTACCATTTCTTCAGGTGCTTTGAAATAGTGTTCCCTCGTCACCTGACGGCGGTCTTTTTCAAGGATGTAGGAGCCTTCGGAAATCGCGAGCAGCGCGTCATGAGCCTGATGAATATCAGGGTCGAGGAAGTAAGGCTCATTAGACGCGACAAGCGGTAAGTTTTTCTTATAAGCCCAGTCGATCAAAACCTTCTCAGCTTCAAGTTCATGCGGCAGGTCGTGACGCTGTAATTCCACGTAAAGCCGTTTTGGGTAAATCTCGGCAAGCTTATCCAGCCACGCCTCAGCTTCTGCCAGCCTGCCCTGACAAATCAGCTTATTCAGCGCCCCGTCCGGCCCGCCCGTTAGCGCAATCACGCCTTCGCTTAGGCTTTCCAATCGCGCCGCTTTCACATGCGGTAGGTCTGTCGCCGCAACATCGAGAAAAGCGGCACTTGAAAGCTCCATGAGATGGCCATAGCCGCGCTCATTTTGGGCGAGTAGCGCAAGAGTGCCGTCCGGGTCTTTGCGCAGCTGTCCGGGCTGGTCATCAATCTCCAGATCAAGGCTGAGCGTGACGCCGATAATGGGCTGAATGCCGTGAGAGGCGAGCGTATCGGAAAACTCCAGCGCCCCGCACATATTATTGGTGTCGGTCAGCGCCAATGCTGGCATCCGCATTTCGCGGCAGCGCGCAGCGGTTTGCTTTATGCGCAAGGCGCCTTCAAGGATTGAATAAGGCGAACGGGAGCGCAGATGCACAAAGACAGGCTTTTTCGCCGCCATATCACTTCCCAAACTATAGCGGCAGAGTTAACCACCCAAAACCATCATCCACATTGTCATCACCGTGACGAATCCTGCCATCACCATACCCGCGCTCACATCCATAACAAGTTGCTTCATATCACTTATCCTCAATAATACTTCATATGTTCATGTTATGTTCTATACATATTATTACGAATGTCAACTAGGCTTGTATCAAAGCTCTGGACAGTCGGCTTTCACTTTCGCATAGCCTTGCCTATGACCCAATTTTACACACCCCGCGATGCCGCAGCCGTTATCATTGCCAATATGGTGGGCGTTGGCGTGTTTACGACTATTGGCTTTCAACTCGTCGAGATTCACTCCGCTTTCGCTATTTTGATGCTCTGGGTCATTGGCGGTATTGCTGCGCTTTGCGGGGCGGCGACTTATGCCGAACTTGGCGCCAGCCTGCCGCGCTCGGGCGGAGAGTATAATTTCCTTGGCGAAATTTATCATCCTATGGCCGGATTTATTTCGGGCTGGGTTTCTGCCACGATTGGGTTTGCCGCCCCTATAGCCGCCGTCGCCCTCGCTTTTGGCAAATATAGCCTCGCCGCAGCGCCGGGCACATATGGCCTTATCTGGGAAAAGGGGCTTGCCTGCGCGCTCGTCATTCTCGTGGCTTGGGTGCATGGCCGCACCCATAAAAGCAGCGGCGGCTTTCAAAGATACTCAACCTGGCTCAAAGTCGTCTTAATTTTGGCATTTTGCGCGGCTGCCTTAATTTTCGTAAAAGACCCGCAACCGATCAGCTTGATGCCTACAGCCGAGGATTTTAAAATTATGAGCTCCCCCGCCTTTGGCGTCGCGCTTATTTTCGGCACATATGCCTATACAGGTTGGAACGCGGCGACCTATATTAGCGGCGAGCTTGAAAACCCACAAAAAAGCCTACCCAAAGTTCTGCTCTGGGGCACAGGGCTTGTCATCTTCCTCTATGTTCTGCTCAATTTTGTTTTTCTCTATGCAGCGCCAGCCGACGAACTCACAGGACAAGTCGAGATTGGCTATATTGCAGCCACACATATTTTCGGAGAAGGCGGCGGGCGTATCGCCGGGGCCATGCTGGGGCTTATGTTGATATCTACAGTTAGCGCGATGACATTAGGCGGGCCTCGCGCCTTGCAGATGATTGGCGAAGATTTCAAAGCTTTGAAATTTCTTGGTAAGGTCAATGAAGACGGCTTACCGACAACAGCGATTTACATACAATCCATCATTGCGCTGATCTTTATCATAACCTCAAGCTTCGAAACTATCTTGGTTTTTGCAGCGTCCATGCTGGCGCTAAATAGCTTTCTGGCCATTCTTGGCGTCTTTATTCTGCGCTGGAAACGCCCCGACCTCCCCCGCCCTTACAAAACATGGGGCTATCCGATAACCCCGCTCATCTATCTCGGCATTACAGGCTTCATGCTGGTTTTCGTGATTATGGATAAGCCGAAACAAGCATTGTTTGGATTGGGCGTTATTATCTTCGGGGCCTTGTTCTATCTCGTGGCAGAAAAGCTGAGCCGCGATTAAGGGCGCTGCGCCTCTGTCAAAGGCACGACTAGCCCCTCGCGTACCGTAAATACCCTATCCATATAGCGGGTTAGTTCCATATTATGGGTCGCCACTAATGCGGAAACACCTTCGAGGCGGGTGAGGTCAAACAGGCTTTGAAAAACATTGCCAGAGGTGTTGGGGTCGAGGTTGCCTGTCGGTTCATCGGCGAGCAGGATTTGCGGTTTATTGGCAATAGCGCGGGCAATGGCGACGCGCTGCTGTTCCCCGCCTGACATCTGGCTTGGCTTGTGATGGGTGCGCTCGGCAAGCCCCATAATACCAAGCAAACGCCGCGCTTCAGCCTCAGCGGCCTTATGGCTCTTGCCCGCAATCATTTGCGGAATGGCGACATTATCCAGCGCAGAGAACTCTTTTTGCAAATGATGGAATTGATAGACCACGCCAATGGTTTCGCGGCGAATGGCCGTGCGCTCATCATCGGGCAGTTTCAAGCACTCCCGGCCATTGATAAAGACCTCGCCCGCATTGGGTTTTTCCAAAAGTCCTGCCGCGTGGAGCAATGTCGATTTCCCCGAACCTGACGGCCCTATAAGACCAACCATCTCGCCGGGATAGATATCAATATCCGCCCCCGTCAGGACATGCAGCATCGCCGTTCCGGATTTATAGGAACGGTGCAGATTGCGAACGGAAAGTATCGGGCGCCTACTCATAACCTGTTACTCATATCTAAGGGCATCCACAGGGTCGATTTTCGATGCGCTTAGCGCCGGGAAAAATGTCGCCGCAGCTGAAATCATAAAGCCCCAAAAGGCAACGTTAAAAACCTCGCTCCAGACGATTTTCGCCGGAATGCCGCCGGAGAGTTGATAGACATCGGCCGGGAATAATTCGGTCCCCGTAATAGTCTCAATTAGCCATTGCACGCCGCCTATATTCAGGCAAAACAAAATGCCAACGAGCAAGCCAACGAGCGTCCCTAAAATACCAATCATCGCGCCGGACATGAAAAATATGCGCAATATTCCGACCTTGGTCGCGCCTATCGTGCGCAATATTGCAATGTCTTTGGACTTGTTTTTGACCAGCATAATCATGGAGGCCAAAACCGGAAACGCCGCGATAATAACCACAATCATGAAAATAAACCGCATTGCGATTTGCTCAGTGCGCAGGGCCATAGCCGTCGTTTCGTTCTTATTTTTCCACGTCGAAATAAAGACGGGTTCCGTGACAACGCGGCTGATAGTGCGGTGCATGGAGTCGAGCTTATCGGGGTTATCCAGCCTCAACTGAATTTCGCCTGTCACTCTACCGCCCTCAAACAGAAGGGTCGCTTGTTCGAAGTCCATATAAATATACGTCAAATCCGTCTGATAAAGCCCAACTTCGAAAATCGCGCCTATTGTATAGGCTTTTCGCACCGGCACTTGCCCCGATATGGTCGTGCGGGTGCGCGGGGACAATATCATAAGACGGTCGCCAACGGTGACGCCCAAACCATTGGCAAGCCGAGCGCCAATAGCGATCTGGTTTTCAGAGCCTCGTCCTTGCCCGAAATATTCAAGCGCCCCCCACTGAACGCTCTTCGCTATCATCTCGTAGCTTTGCAGATTTTGAGCGCTAATGCCAACGACCTGCGCCAGAGCAAACTGTCCATTGGCCATTACGCCCGTATAATTCTGCGTGAATTGAAAGGCCTTTTCGACCCCTTCGATTCCGTTGAGTTGCGTTTCCATTTGCTGGACAACTTCTGGCGTCGGCTGCGGCGAGCTCGACGCGACATACATATGGCCTTCGGAGCCGATGGTCAGCCTTATCATATCGTCGCGAAAACCGTTCATAATCGACATAATGATAATCATCGCCGCAATGGCGAGCATAATACAGGTAAAAGAAATTGCGGCGATAAGTCCGACCCCGCCTTGGGTTTTCTTAGCCCGCAGATAACGCCCCGCAATCATGCGCTCGACCTTGCCGAAGGGCTTATTTTTAGGGCCTTTAAAGGTGCCGTTTATCTGCGCAGGAGCGTTCACTTAGGCAACATCCGCATATTCGGATATTATAAAGTTAACAGCGGCTTCGGGAGACAGGTTTTGACGGTCTCCGGTTTTACGGGTTTTGACTTCGACAATACCCTCTTTCAGCCCGCGCGGGCCGACAACAAGCTGATATGGCAGGCCGATCAAATCCATCCGCGCGAATTTCTGACCGCCGCGATCATTTTTATCATCATAGAGCGGGTCAATTCCGGCGGCGCTGAGTTTTGCGTAAAGGTCTTCGCAAGCCGCGTCGGCCTCGGCGTCTCCGGTTTTCAGATTGATGATTCCCGCGCCAAAGGGCGTCACCGATTTTGGCCAGATGATACCATCATCATCATGGCTGGCTTCGATGATCCCCCCGACGAGGCGCGAGACGCCAATGCCGTAAGAGCCCATCATGACGACATGTTCTTTGCCGTCAGGCCCCATCACCTTGGCCTTCATCGGGGCGGAATATTTATCACCGAAATAGAAGATATGCCCAACCTCAATACCGCGCGCGGATAATTGTTTATCGGCGGGCACTTTGGCAAAGGCGTCCGCGTCATGCATCTCGTCCGTGGCCGCATAAAGCGCCGTGCGCTGATCGACGAGCGCTTGCAGATCGCTGTTATAATCAACCACGCCCGGAGGCGCCATATCGACGAGGTCTTTATGGCAAAACACTTCGCTCTCGCCGGTCTCGGCAAGGATAACAAATTCATGCGAGAGGTCGCCGCCAATTGGCCCGGTATCAGCGCGCATCGGCACGGCTTTCAGCCCCATACGGGCATAAGTATTAAGATAAGCGAGAAACATTTTATTATAAGAATGGCGGGCTGCCTCAGCCGTCAGATCGAAAGAATAATTATCTTTCATCAGAAATTCACGGCCCCGCATAACGCCAAATCTTGGCCGTCTTTCGTCGCGAAACTTCCATTGAATATGATAAAGATTCTGCGGTAAGTCCTTGTAAGACCTCACATAAGTGCGAAAAATATCCGTGACCATATCTTCATTGGTCGGCCCGTAAAGCATCTCGCGCCCGCCGCGGTCCTTAATGCGGAGCATCTCGGGGCCGTAAGCATCATAGCGCTCTGTTTCTCGCCATAAATCTGCCGATTGAATAGTCGGCATAAGCATTTCATTGGCCCCGGTCTTATTTTGCTCCTCGCGTACAATCTGTTCTATTTTCTTAAGTACTTTAAAGCCAAGCGGCAGCCAGCTATAAATCCCTGCAGCGTTTTGCTTCACCATCCCCGCGCGCAGCATATAACGGTGCGAGGCAATGGTCGCCTCAGCGGGCGTTTCCTTTAACAGCGGTAGAAAATAGCGCGAAAGACGCATGGCAAGAATCCGTATTATGTTTGTCTTGGCTTAGCCTGTTGGATAGCGAGTCACAAGCCAGTCAATCATGATAAATCGTTTAAGCAAAGCCGTCCGCTTTCAGGCGCGTAATCATGCGCGCCCTCGCCTCTGGCAATGTCTTGTTCACGCCCCATTGCGCGCGGGTTTCAAGGAAATAGCCCGTCAATTTCAGGCCCGCTTCAATATCATCTGCTGTGATATGCGGCTCCCCGCGCATGAAGGATGGTAATTTGAGAAGCTTATCAGCATAGGGTTCGGCGGCGCTCGCGCTCACCGCGCGGCCTGAACGCGGCGAGACATGGGTGAGATTATCATTGGTGCCCGTGGCAGCGCAGCTCTTTAAATCCAGCCCGTAACCCATCGCCGTCAGCAGCCCCGTCTCCCAGCGCACATACAGCGCGGGCCAGATATCCGGGTCATGAAGGTTGGAAATCAGAATTTCAAAAGCTTCATAAACGGCAAGATAGGCTTCGCGTTCGGGCAAGCATTCGCGGGCAATCGCGCAGACCGAATTAAGCCCCGCCAAAGACAAGCGGTCATCCATGAGGTCAGCCGCGCGGGCGGATAAGGCTTCAACGGTATAAGTACCCAGATGTTCGGAGAGCCTCCCCCGCCATTCGATTTTGACTTTATTGCCGGGCTGCAAAACCGGACGTGAGCTCCGGCTCACACCGCCGCGCACAAGGCCCAAATGCCGCCCATGATCAGGCGTAAAAACATCGATAATAGCAGAGGTTTCGCCGTGTTTACGGGCGGAAAGAATATAACCTTCAGATTGCCAATCCATCAGACGTCAAACTCTAACCCGCTCTCTACATAGCGGGCGCGGTCATTTTGCCAATTATCGCGAACTTTGACGAAGAGGAAGAGATGCACTTTGCGGCCAAGCCAATCCTGCATATCCCTGCGCGCAGCCGCGCCGATGTCTTTGATAGTTTTACCGCCCTTGCCCAAGACAATAGGCTTCTGGCTATCACGGCGCACATAGATGATCTGGTCGATGCGGATATCCCCGTTTTTCTGCTGCTTCCATTTCTCGGTCTCGACCATGGACGCATAGGGAAGTTCATCATGCAGGCGTAAAAAGAGTTTCTCGCGGGTGATTTCCGCTGCCATCAAGCGCGACGGGATATCGGCAGACTGGTCGGGCGGATAGAGATAAGGGCTTTCCGGCATAGCTTCGGCGAGTGTTTTGGCCAATTTATCCACACCGTCCATATTCAGGGCTGAGATGATAAATATCTCTTCATAAATTCCGAGCGCTCCAAATTCAGCAATTTGCTCCAACAGGAGGTCATGCGGCATTTCATCGATTTTATTCAGCGCGAGATAGACCTTGCCGCGCTCGCGCAGTTTCAAACCCGCAGAGACACGCTCAGTATCGTCAACAGAGAGACGATCCTGCGAACTCCCCTCACCGATTTTGCGGCGGTGATGAGCCGGCGCGTCGACAACATGGACGATAGCCTCGGATTCGTTCACCCCGCTCCACGCCGCATGCACCATGGATTTTGCTAGGCGGTCAGTGTCCTTGGGCGAAAATATACCGGGCGTATCCACCAATACGACTTGCGCTTTCTCGCCAGTCTCCAAAGGCAGCATGGCAATGCCGCGCACTTGAAACCGAGTCGTCTGCACCTTGTGGGTTACGATAGAGACTTTCTCGCCGACTAAAGCGTTGGTCAGGGTTGATTTTCCCGCATTGGGCGCGCCGATAATTGCGGCAAAGCCTGCTCTTGTTTTTACTGTCATTTTGGCCAATTTTCCAATAGATGTTTCGCGGCAAAGCGCTCGGCATCCTTTTTTGATTTTCCGGTGCCTTGTGCCTTGCCAACGCCTTCAACCTGCACCTCTATCACAAAGAGCGGGCGGTGGTCAGGGCCTGATCTCTCCAGCACGATATAATCCGGCAGCCCCCCGCCCTGAACCGATGACTTTTCTTGCAGAGCCGTTTTCGGGTCTTTCGCGGCCTCCGAAATCACGCTCTCGATCTCGTCATGCCAATGCGTATCAAAGAAAGCCTGTATCGCGCTATAACCGCCATCGAGATAAATAGCCGCCATTAAGGCTTCGCAAGCATCCCCTAAAATCGAGACTTTTTCGCGCCCGCCCTGTTTTTCCTCAGAGGGCGATATTTGCAGCGCATCACCCACGCCAAGTTTGCGGGCCACGCGAGCGCAAGTTTCCTTGCGCACCAAAGCATTGAGCCGGCGAGCCAGACCGCCTTCCTGATCTGCGCTCAAAATATAGAGCTTCTCAGCCGTCAGCAGGCCCAGCACACGGTCGCCGAGAAATTCGAGCCGTTCATTGTCATTAGTCTTGCGGCGGCCATCGCCATAAGAACTATGCGTGATCGCTGTCATGGCCAAAGCTTTATCGGAAAATTCATAACCGATACGGGCTTCTAGCGCTTCTAATTTGCGGTGCTCTACCGTCATTGAATGCTCTTAAAAAAGCGGCCACTATTCATATTGCCCCATGTCCACGGCTTGAAAAGTACGAAGTCATCAGACACAGAAAGAAGGATGAATTCAGCCTTGCCCATCAGGTTTTCCGTTGGAATATATCCCGCTCCGCCGCTCGCAACCGAAATCCGGCTATCGCCTGAATGATCGCGGTTATCTCCCATCATGAAATAATGCCCGGCGGGAACCGTATAAACAGACGTATTGTCAGCCCCGCCATTTTTCTGCGCGTCATAAACGATATGGGCATTGCCGTTATCGAAGGTTTCTTTCCAAGCCTCGGCAAGGGCGTCATTACCATACCCATTGACGAAACTTTCTTCGCCGACGATTTCGGAGGAAACCCGCTGGCCGTTGATAAAAAGCTGCCCCTTTTGCATCTGGATTTGATCCCCCGGCAAGCCAACAAGACGCTTGATGAAGTTCTTAGTCTGGCCCACAGGACGAAAGACAATGACATCGCCTCGTTTAGGCGCGCGTTCAAACAGGCGGCCCTCTTTGACAGGAAAAGGCAAAGGCGCGGCGGCATATTTGCCGTAACCGAGGGAATATTTCGTCGTAATGATATAATCGCCCTTCATCAAGCCGGGCAGCATAGAACCAGATGGAATGTGAAAGGGCTGGAATAAAAATGTTCGCAATATAAAGGCAATACCCAAAGCCCAAACGATGGTCGAAATCAACTCTCTTAAAGGGTTTGCCTTTTTATCAGGATTGGATGTCTTTTTAGCCATGCGGTCTCTACTTGTTCTTACAGGTCGTTCTTACAGGCTTCGATTATGACGTAGGCGGCTGCAAAGGGATAGTCATCTGTCAGGCTTAAATGCACTTCGGCCTTATAGCCTTCGGGCGTTTTAGCGTTTAGCCGTTCGAGAGCGCCGCCATAAAGAGTTACATAGGGCCGGCCCGAGGGATTATTTTTCACCTCAACATCCGTCCATGACAAAGCCCCGGAATTTGTCGTGGCCAAGGCTTTCGCGACGGCTTCTTTGGCAGCAAAGCGTTTTGCATAATAAGAGGCCTTGCCGGATTTGCTCTCGCAATAGTCTTGCTCATGTTCAGTGAAGGTTTTTTCGATAAAGCGTTCACCAAATTTATCGATGGATTTTTCAATCCGCTCAATTGAGCAAATATCTGTGCCTATACCCAGGATCATCCAAATCTCGCTTTTGTCGCGATGCCGCGCATCTCTTTAATCGCCTGCTCTAACCCCATAAAGATCGCTTCGCCAATCAAAAAATGTCCGATATTAAGCTCCATCCCTTCTGGGATAGCTGCAATAGGGCCAACATTGTCAAACGTCAGGCCATGGCCGAAATGAACTTCAAGGCCAAGGGATTTGGCCAAAACCGCCCCGGCTTGCAAAGCTTTCAAGATTTCATCCGCTTTTTCCGGGTCGCCCTCATCCAGTGCATGAGCATAGGCTCCGGTATGAAATTCAACAACTTTAGCCGCCGTGCGGGCGGCAGCTTCTATCTGGTGGGTAACAGCTTCGATAAAAAGCGAGACGCGAGAGCCGTTCTCGGCGAGGGCAGCGATAATCGGAGCAAGACGGTTATGCTGGCCCGCCACATCAAGCCCGCCTTCGGTGGTGCGTTCTTCGCGGCGTTCAGGCACGATGCAGATAGCTTTGGGGGTAAGGCCCAGCGCAATATCGCGCATCTCGACCGTAGCTGCCATTTCCATATTGAGCGGAATGTTTTCGCTGCCGCAGAGCTTTTGCAGGCGGGTCATATCCTCGTCGCGCATATGGCGGCGATCTTCACGCAGATGCGCCGTAATGCCGTCCGCCCCGGCCTGTATAGCGGCCCAGGCTCCGGCCACAGGATCAGGATGTTCGCCGCCGCGCGCATTTCGCACCGTTGCGATATGGTCGATGTTCACGCCCAAACGCGGCAATGACTTTTGCATTATTTCAGGCCCCGGCTACCGGGCTTTATGCCGGGGATAGCTGCAAGATCGGCCGGCAAGTCATCCGCATCATAATCCGGAAATTTGCGCGAGGCGAGGCTGACCAGCGGCACGCCAATATCAGCCACCCCGCCCGAGCGGTCAAAGATACAAGCGCCCGCAATAACCGTTGCGCCGGTTTTGTTCATCGCCGCGATACATTCACGCGAGGACAGGCCCGTGGTGACAATATCTTCGACCATCAAAACCTTCTGTCCGGGCTCAAGCGTAAAGCCCCGGCGCAAACAAAATTCTCCCTCTTCGCGTTCAACAAAGAGAGAGTCGATCCCCATATGGCGCGCAGTTTCATAACCGGGTATGACGCCGCCCATAGCCGGAGCCACAATAATATCCGGCTGGACATCTAGGCTTGCTATGACCTTTTCCGCCAAAGCCTTGCAAAGCTTTGCTGTCAAAACCGGATTTTTAAAAATCAGGGCCTTTTGCAAAAAGACGGAGCTGCGCCGCCCCGATGACAAAATAAAATGCCCTTCAAGCAAAGCGCCGGCTTCGCGAAAGACGTCTAAAACTTCATCAGTATTCATGACGTAATCCTGTTTCCATTCGGGGACTCAGCACGAGTCCGGTTTGCCGATACGACATAAGCGCTTGCCCGCAAGGCCGCAACAATTTGTATAAGATGCCGGTTATCATTTACTTCAATATTCAGCACCATGTCGAAAAAGGTCGGGCTGCGTTTTAGGGTTTTGATATTGGTTAGATTACCCTTGGCTTCGCCGATGATTTTTGTAACGTCCGCCAGCGCCCCCGGGACATGTTCGACGGTCGCCGTGATCCGCCCTGTCGAAGCTGTCTGGTCTGCTGTCTGCCGCCAACCAAGGTCGAGCCAGCTATCTTGTTGATCTTCCAATGCGGCCAGAACCTCACAATCAATTGAATGAATGATAACGCCGCGTCCTTCGGACTGAAAGCCAACGATACGGTCACCCGGAATGGGGGAACAACAATCCGCCAGATGCATAGAGACACCGGCCCTTAAGCCGTCACCTTTGACATAGAGCCGCGCCGTAGTGTCATCAATGATGTCGCGGTTAGCATATTCATCAATCGCCTTGGTGCTTTCCCGTCCGGGAAAAACGGCATTCATGAAATTTTGAAGCGAGAGATTGCCCCGGCCCAGCGCTTCATAAAGCGGCTCCGCGTCGTCAAAATTGAGGCGCTTTAACGCATCCGCCAAACCGCTTTCGCTAAAATCCTTGCCTTCACGGGCAAAGGCATGGTCTGCCAGCATAGTCCCGATTCGGCGAAATTCTTCGGCTTCGCCGCTCCGGGTCAGGCGGCGCAAGGCTGAACGGGCTTTGCCCGTGGCGACCATATTCTCCCAATCGGGCTGCGCCTCGGGCTGCCCGCCGCGAATGATTTTGACGACATCACCATTTTTGAGCCGTGTGCGTAGAGGCATTTCGCGGCTATTGATCACGGCACCAATACAGGTATCACCCACCTTGCTATGCACCGCATAGGCAAAATCAAGCGGCGTCGCTCCGCGCGGCAGAGCAATAAGATCGCCCTTTGGCGTGAAGGTAAAGACCTGATCGGTGAACATCTCCATCTTGGCATGCTCAAGAAATTCATCAGCATCCCCGCTCTGCTCCATCATCTCAACCAAGGGCCTAATGCGTTTAAGCGGGTCACCCCCACCCGCCTGCGCCCGTTCAGGGTCATAGGCGTATGAGTTGTTTTTATACGACCAATGCGCGGCAACACCCCGTTCGGCAATATCCTCCATATGCTCGGTACGGATTTGCAATTCCACACGGCGATTATCAAAAGAGCGTATAGTCGTATGCAGCGATTGATAACCATTAGGCTTGGGCACTGAAATAAAATCCCGAAACCGCTCCGGCACAGCGCGGTAAGTCTGGTGTAAAATCCCCAACACTCGGTAACATTGGCTAGGCTCTTCGACGAGGATACGGAATGCAAAAATATCAGCAACATCGTCAAAGGAAATACCTTGGCGTTGCAATTTACGCCAAATCGCAAAAGCGCGCTTTTCGCGGCCATAAATACGGGCTTTGACTTTGTGTTTCTGCATTAAATTTTGTAGGGCTACAGACATTTCAGAAATCGCGACTTTCTGATCCGAGCGCCAAGCCTCAAGCCGTTTTGTAATGCTTTCAAAGGCAGACGGGTTGAGATGCCTAAAAGATAGATCCTCAAGTTCAGAACAAATTCGATCAACGCCTACGCGGCGGGCCAGCGGGGCGTAAATCTCCATAGTCTCGCGCGCTATCCGTTCCTGAGACGCAGCTTTGGGGTGATGTTGCAATGTGCGCATATTATGCAAGCGGTCACACATTTTCACCAGCAATACGCGGACATCCTTGCTCATAGCGAGAACGAATTTCTGAAAGTTTTCGGCCTGCGCCCGCTCGCGAGTCGCGTCGGCGGAGATTTCGACTTTGCCTAATTTTGTCACGCCCTTGACCAATTCGGCAATTTCGGGCGTGAATTCTTCCGCCAGTTCCTCATAAGTCACTTGAGTATCTTCAAGCACATCATGTAAAAGCGCGGTGCAGATAGAGGCGACATCCAAATGCAGTCCTGCTAATATTCCGGCCACTTCAATCGGATGTGCATAATAGGGATCGCCCGAATAGCGCATCTGTTTACCATGGGCTTTGACCGAAAAAATATAGGCTTTGTTGAGCAGTTCCTCATCAACAGAAGGATCATAAGCCCGCACCATATCCACCAATTCATATTGGCGCAGATAGGTTTGGCCCTTCTTTGGCAGGGCCGCAGTGATATCAGCGGGGGTGTTCACAATTTTGATATAGGCGCTTTTCTCACGCCCAGCCACAAAAAAGGCCGCTTAAAAGCGGCCTTTTTTAAATCTTTTAGTGGCCCTAGAACCGGCTGGAGCTGTCATTATCACGGTCACTTTGCAGAGCGTGAAGCAAATCCTGTTCTGACATTTCAGCCTGCGGCTTGGCTTCACCATGCTCAAGCGCCAAGACGGGCGCATCCGCATCCTGCTCATCGGGCATATCGTCATCCGTAATCACCCGCTGCAGACCAATCACGAGGCTCTCGCGCAGATCGCCAAGATCGAGTGTTTCCTCTGCGAGCTCACGTAAAGAGACGACAGGCGTTTTGTCATTATCGCGCTCAATCGTCAGCGCCGCCCCGGCAGAAATATTACGAGACCGATGCGAGGCCAGCAAAACCAAATCAAAACGGTTCGCAACCTTTTCGATGCAATCTTCAACAGTAACGCGGGCCATAGGGCACTCCAAAAGCAAAGGGGGCCATCACAGCCCTGAATCAAGCGCGCTATATAGGCATGTTCAGCAAAGGATGCAAGCGTGGTTTGCGGTAGGATTCATGCCCTCATTACATTCAATCCACACACCTCCTCATATACATCAAAATCTCTGTCCGAATGTAACATCTGTATTCTATTTTCAATGCAGTATGTGGCAATCAAACCATCTATAGTTTTGCGAATGGTTTTCCCTTGTTTTCGAAGCATGCGATAATTTTTAGCACTTTTAATTGCAAGTACCTTACTTGTCATATCGACATAGGTGAGGCTGTTTAAAAGACGTAGACCTGTATTAAAGTCGCGGTCGACTCTAAAACCTTGAAGAACTTCAGTCATGATTAAACCGGAGATAAGAATATTTTCTTTTCCCAACAATATGTGTAGTAAGTTCGTCTGAGGCGTTTGTCTGCCATTAAAAAAATCAACCCAGACCGAACTGTCGACAACTAACATCAGTCTCGCCGCATGGCATCCAAATCACCATCCCAAACAAGCTTACCCCGGTATTTTCTGATTTCCGCTTGGCGGCGCAATCTTATGAGTAATCGGAGGCCTTCTTCAACAGTCGCTTTTTTCGTTTTTAAGCCGCCAAGTTTCAAAGCTTCTTGGATAAGTTTATCATCGATATCAATATTTGTACGCATGGGCTTTGCCTTGAATGTGTATAATTATAAAAAACATACACATTCGTGATAAAATTACAAGCGCCCCTGCCATAACACGTCCTCAACATCGCCCAACGGTAGTCGCGCTATATAGTTTTCTATCCTCATCCCGCCCTCCGGATCACGCCATTTAGGCGCTATTTCGGCTAGCGGAAACAGGACAAAACCGCGCGAGAGCATTCTGGGATGCGGGAGAGTAATGCTACCATCCTCCATCACCTGCCCTTTAAAATCTAGCAGATCGAGATCGAGGGTTCTGGCGGCGTTTTTCTTTCCGCGCTTGCGTCCAAACTGAGCTTCGACATCGTGCAATATATCCAGCAGCGCCCTTGCATCGCCGTCAAACTCCACTTCTGCGCAGGCATTGATATAATCGGGCTGACCGCTCCCTGCCGGCCAAGCCGGGCTTTGCCAGAGACCTGACATTTTGATAATCAGGACGCCCTTATCGGCCAGCGCTTTGATCGCCCCCGCAAAAATCTCTTTCGGATTGGACAAATTGGCCCCGAAGGCGATATAGATGGCAGAATTGTTAGCAGAATTATTATCTGGCATATTTTATAACTTTTTAAATCAAGGAGCCTCATATTATGGCTTTCTACCCTGACGAACGCATAGCTTTATTTATTGACGGGGCAAACCTCTATTCGACCAGCAAGACACTGGATTTCGATATAGATTACAGGAAAATGCTAGAACTCTTTAAGGGGAAAGGGCGGCTTATCCGCGCCAATTATTACACGGCCCTGCTCGAAGAAGATGATTACTCGCCGCTCCGCCCGCTCATCGATTGGCTCGATTATAACGGCTATCATGTCATAACCAAACCCGCCAAAAGCTTCACTGACCGCGATGGGCGCAAGCGCATAAAGGGCAATATGGACGCGGAAATGATCGTCGATATGATCGCCCTCGCCCCGCATGTCGATCATATGCTGCTATTTACAGGCGACGGTGATTTTCGCGCGGCTGCCGAAGCTGTGCAAAAACAGGGCGTCAGAGTCACCGTGGTATCAACGATAAAATCCAAGCCCCCTATGCTCGCAGATGAGCTTCGCCGCCAAGCCGATGCTTTTATCGAACTTGCCGATATGGATAAGTTATTCGGACGCCCGAAACGAGACTATGAGGACGAAGATTAATGGTTTTTACCGAACCTCCGAGAGATTGCGATCTCTGTCCTCGCTTACGTGCCTTTCTACTTGAGAAGCGGGAAGAGTTTCCAAGCTACTACAATGCGCCCGTGCCCAGCTTTGGTGACCCGGCCCCCAAGCTCCTTATTGTCGGCCTCGCGCCCGGCATGCACGGGGCGAACCAAACCGGACGGCCCTTTACCGGCGATTGGGCAGGCGATTTGCTCTATGCAGCCTTGGATGAATATGGATTTAGCGCCGGCACATATGGCGGCACGGCGGATGACGGACTGACTCTCAAAGGCGCGATGATCACCAATGCCGTGCGCTGCGTACCGCCGCAAAACAAACCCGTCGGCGCGGAATGCGCGGCTTGTCGTCCGTTTTTAACGCAGCAGATTGAGAGCCTGACATCCGTCAAAGCCATACTCTGCCTTGGCAAAATCAGTCATGACAATACAGTGCGGGCTTTGGGGCTAAAACTACAAGATTACAAGTTCGGCCATCATAAAGTCTATGAATTACAAGGTGGTAGGCGTCTTTACTCAAGTTATCACTGTTCGAGGTATAATACCAATACCAAGCGTTTGACGGAAGAGATGTTCTTTAAGGTGTTTGCGGATATTCGAGGGTTTATTGATATTTAAGATTTCCTGTCCCCCGCCTTGAGCGGGGGTCTCCTTGCGTCAAAGACCGCGCTCAAATTGTGGGAGGCCCCCGCGCGGGGGCGGGGGACACATAAAAGGGGCGTAATCTTAACCCCGCTCCCGCATGAGCCTAGCTTTATCTCTCTGCCAATCACGCTTCTTCACTGTGTCGCGCTTATCACCCTTATCCTTACCTAGTGCCACGCCGATCAGTAGTTTTACCTTGCCGCGATCGTTGAAATACATTTTCAGAGGTACAATGGTGCGGCCCTTACGCTGGGTTTCGTTCCATAATTTACTGATCTCTCGGCGCTTGAGCAGCAATTTTCGAGGCCGTGTTGGCAGGTGATTAAACTGACTGGCGGGCGCATAGATCGGGATATTGGCATTAATCAACATGACTTCGCCTTTTTCAATCGCGGCATAGCTCTCGGCGATATTGGCCTGTCCTATGCGTAGAGATTTAACCTCGGTGCCGACTAAGGAAATTCCCGCCTCGAAAGTCTCCTCTACGGCATAGTCAAACCGCGCCCGCCGGTTCTCGGCGATGGTTTTATTATTCGGGTCTGATTTTTTTGGATTGGCCATGCTTAGAAAGACACGCCCGCGCGCACCATAGCGGCTTTTACAGCGTCTTTTGTCGGCTTTGTGCAGGGCGTGATTGGCAGGCGCACATGGGTGCCCATTTTGCCCATCAGGCTAAGGGCGTATTTAGTCGGCGCCGGAGAGGGATCAAGGAACAGATCCTGATGCAAACGGTGAAGTTTTTGATTTACTGCCAACGCGCCGGTAAAATCCTTGGCCATCAGCAGATTATGAAATTCAGCATATACCGAGGGGGCCACATTGGAGCCGACAGAAATACATCCGCGTCCTCCATGAGCGGCATGACCGAGAGCCGACGGGTCATCACCTGAGAGCTGGATAAAGCCCTCCCCGCAGCGCTCAACTAATCCGGCCACCCGCGTTAAGTCTCCTGTTGCGTCTTTACAGCCTATAACTGTTGGTAATTGGGCTAGGCGCGCCATCGTGTCATTGGTAATATCGACTACAGAACGGCTCGGAATATTATAGACTATAATCGGGATATCAACGGCTTCGGATATGGCTTTGAAATGCTGAAAAATACCTTCTTGATTGGGTTTATTATAATAGGGCGTGACGACCAACGCTGCATCTGCTCCGACATCTTTGGCTTTTTTAGCATAAGAAATCGACACGGTTGTCTCGTTCGACCCTGCCCCCGCAATCACAGGCACGCGCCCCGCAGCCGCCTCGACGCAAAGCTCGATCACGCGGCGATGTTCTTTATCGCTCAACGTGGGCGACTCGCCCGTCGTCCCGCAGGGCACGAGGCCATGCGTACCGCTAGCAATTTGCCACTCGATAAAATCCTGAAAAGCCTGCTCATCCACCCCGTCTTTTGTGAAGGGCGTGACCACAGCTGTTATCGAACCTTTAATCATAATACGCTTTCATGGTATGACCGAAGTCACAGTCTTATTGTGGGGGCTTAACTATTACAATGTTGTCAGACAAACCAGCTATTAGCTTTCTTTGCTTGCTCCGCGCAAGACAGGGATTAATGTAATTACATGGGAACAACAGGGTATATGTATATGAGGCCTCAAATCGGGCTGTTAAAAGGGCTGATGATACTCCTCATCACTTTCGCTTTTGCCTGCGCCGGAACTCTGGCAGAGGCGGCTGTTCCGAAGCCGCGTTTAAAACCGCCTGCCCCGAATGCCTCTGAATTTCTAAGCGACAAAGACGCCAAGCGTTTTCGTGAAGGACTCCGCGCGGCAAAGCGCGGACGCTGGGGCGAGGTTAAGTCAGCGATCAAAAAACTGGATGACCCGACAGCCTCTGATGTGCTGCGCTGGCTACGCGCCGCTCGCGATCCGCATGTGCCGTTTAAAGACATCACCTATGTCGCCCAGCAAATGCCGGATTGGCCGCGCATGACAGGCATTCAAGCCAAAGCGGAAGGCATGATGCTTGATGATCCGCTCAAATCGCGCAAAACGATTGCATGGTTTATGGGCAAAGAGCCCGTCTCCGGTGAAGGCCGCGCCGCCCTCGCCCGCGCCCATTATCAACAAGGCAATAAGGAAAACGGCGATCTTTGGCTAAAATCGGCTTGGCGCGACTCAAAGCTCACCCGCAGCCGACAACAAGAATTATTCGGGCGATATAAAAGCAAATTGACCAAAGAAGACCATGCTGTCCGCGCGGATCACTTAATCTGGCAAGGGCGCAGACATCACGCCAAAGCTCAAGCTTTGCTGCCGCATATGGGTAAGGATCAACGCAGGCTTATGAATGCCCGCATTCAGGTCGCAAGTAACCGCTCGGGTATGGACGCAGCGATTAAGGCCGTTCCCGCGCAGTATAAAAATGATGCTGGGCTGCTCTATGAGCGGGCGAAATGGCGGCGTAAGCGCAAGACCAAAAACTACGCCCTACCCGTCTATCTCGACATCACAAATCCGCCGATCAATGAAGACGGCAAGAAGGCGGTATGGAAAGAAAAACGGATTATGGCGCGCTGGGCCATTCAGGAGAAAAAATATAATGATGCCTATGGGCTCGCAGCCCATCATGGCATGACGCGCGGCGGGGCATTCGCGGAGGCTGAGTTTCTCGCGGGCTGGCTGGCGCTGACGCATTTAGGCCAACCCGGCAAAGCGGCGCAACATTTCGAAACGCTGAAAAACGGCGTCACCACCCCCGTCTCGCTCAGCCGCGCCTCTTATTGGCAAGCAAGAGCCGCAGACGCGCTGAGCGACCCCAATGCCCGCGCTTATTACGCCGAAGCAGCGGCCTTCACAAATACCTATTACGGGCAGCTCGCCGCAGATAAGGTCAGCGGCCGCCTCGCCCAAGTCACCCTGCCCATCGAAGCTGACACCGCCGCTCTGAAACCTACATTCGAGGCTGACCCCCGTATCCGCGCCCTGCATCTGCTCGGCGAAGTCGGAGAAGAACGCTATTTCACGACCTTCGCATTCCATCTCGATGATGTGCTGCAAGATCAGCGAGAGCTCACCTTGCTCTCGCAAATCTCAAAAGAATACGGCTATATGCGCCCGTCCCTGCGCGCGGCCAAACAAGCCTCCTCGCGCTTCCAGTCTATGCTGACCGATTCGGGCTATCCGATGATCGAAGCGATACAATCCCTGCCCGCCGAATTTGACCTTCCCTTCGTCTATGCCGTCGCCCGGCAAGAGAGCGAATTTGATCATAAGGTCGTCAGTAGCGCCAAAGCCTACGGCATGATGCAAATGATCAACAGCACCGCCAAATATACTGCCCGCAAACACCGCATCCCCTATTCCCGTGCCAAGCTAACCACGGATATGGATTACAGCGCCAAATTAGGCGCACATCATCTCCACGACCTACTCAACCAATTTGACGGCTCTTACGTCCTCGCTGCCGCCGGCTATAACGCCGGCCCCCACCGCTCGCGGCAATGGATAAAAGCCTATGGCGACCCCAGAACCGGCGAAATCGACCCTATTGATTGGGTGGAGAGCATTCCATTTTCTGAGACCCGCAATTACATCCAGCGGGTGATGGAGAATATGCAAGTCTATAGGGCAAGGCTGAACGGGAACTCAGCAGAGAATCAAATATATCAAGATTTGAATCAGGGCGCTTTTTAGAGACCTCTATTCTCGCTTCCCCATTCGGGCCTACCCCCGATCACCCTCATCTTCTTCGAGGAAGTCCTCGAAAAACTCGGGCTCTTCTTCATCTTCCAGCGGGTCTTCGTCCGCTGTTAGCGTGTCGGGCATCATGGGATCCGGCATTTCGAAATCTTTGGGTAGGCGCGGGTCTAGCAGGCCTGCGGCTTTGAGATCGTCGCGGCCCGGTAGGTCGGTGATGGTTTCCAGATTGAAATGCGCGAGGAAGGCCTCTGTCGTGCCGTAAGTCACGGGCCGTCCCGGCGTACGGCGGCGGCCGCGCAGTCTTATCCAGCCGAGTTCCATCAGCACATCAATCGTGCCTTTAGAGACCATAACGCCGCGCACATCCTCGATCTCGGCGCGGGTGACGGGTTGGTGGTAGGCGATGATGGCCAATGTTTCGAGCGCGGCTTTTGACAGCTTTCGCGGCGCTTCTTTGATATCGACAAGATGATGCTCTAAATCGACCGCTGTCTGAAAACGCCAGCGCTCGGCCACGCGGACGAGGTTCACGCCGCGCCCGGCATAGTCCCGCGCGAGACGGGCGAGTAGCGCCCCGACATCAGCCTCATCGGGCATGCGTTCGCGCAATGTCTGTGTATCAATCGGCTCGACCGCTGCAAAGAGCAAGGCTTCGAGCAGGCGCATATCCTGCTCCATCGCCTCGCCGTCAGGTTTGCTTTGCAGCCGCGCTGTCAGGCTCACAACGGAGCTTTCGACGCCTTCGGAGGCTTTTTTAACGCGTTCGATCATGACGCTTCCTTTTTACGTTTCGTTGGCTGGCTCCCGCGCACATAGATGGGCGTAAACGCCCCCGTCTGGCGCAGTTCCACATCGCCCTCTTTGGCCAGTTCCAATCCTGCCAGCAATGAGCTGGCGCGAATGGATTGGACGGGGATATCATCTTGAAATTCGGCTTTCGTCGGCAGCAAGCTATCCAAAGCCGTCCAGTCATCTGCACCGCTCGATAAGCCCATAATCGCGCGTTTTAGGCGGGCTCGCGCATCTTCGAGCGCGAAGACCAAAGGCTTAGGCACTTTGTGGTTCTTGATACCTTCGCGGGAGCGGGAATTACCATAAGCCTGCAAAATATCGAACATCTCGGCTTCATAAAGCGGCGTGGTGCGCGAGCGCAGTCCTTCGGGCATGCCGCGCTTATAAACCGCTTGTCCGATTTGCGGCAGCCGGAACAGGCCTTTCGCGGCGATGCGCATGGCTTCCAGGCGTTGTAGACGGAAGGCCAGATGCGCCGCGAGTTCATCGGCTTCGGGCATAAGTTCGTCATCACCCTCGCGCGGCAAGATCAAGCGCGATTTCAGATAGGCCAACCAAGACGCCATGACGAGATAATCGGCCGCGAGTTCAATGCGCAAATCCTGCGCGTTTTTGATGAAGGCGATATATTGCTCGGCCAGTTCAAGAATGGAAATCCGCGCGAGGTCAACCTTTTGCTTGCGCGCGAGTTCGAGCAGCAAATGCAGCGGGCCTTCATAGCCGTCAATATCGAGCTGTAAGCCCTCGCCGTCATCCGCCGCATTATCCGCAGCGTCAAATTTCAGGTCTTCCTGAAAGTCGTCGCTCATGCTGCGAGCCTTTCTTTTGGAAGCTTACCCAGCAAAACCGTAAGTTCGGCTTCCGCCATATCGCGGTCAAATTCGGTGACATGCTCCGCGCAATATTCGGCGACGATTGAGCGGCGTTTGGCGCGGCCTGACAATGTTGATGCGCCTTTGGCGACCTTGACCATATCGGGTAATTTTCCGGAACATTGCAGGGCGATATCGCAGCCCGCTTTTAAGCTGCGTTCGGTCTTGCGCGTCAGGCCTCCCGTAAGCGCTTTCATATCCAGATCATCACTCATCACGAGGCCGTTAAACCCGATAGCGGCGCGAACAAGTTCGGTCATAGACTTCTTGGAGACTGTCACAGCCGAGCGTGAATTACATTCATACACTGCATGGGCGGTCATCGCCATGGGCGCATCGGCGAGAGCGCGAAACGGAATAAAGTCAGTACGTTCAAGGGTTTGGCGTTTATTTTTAATGCGCGGCAAAGCCTTATGGCTATCCACCTTAGCGCGGCCATGGCCCGGAATATGTTTAATGACAGGAGCCACGCCGCCGCTCATCAGTCCCGCCATCGCCGCATGGGCCAAGTTTATAATTGGCACGGCTTGGGCCGCGAAAGCGCGGTCAGAAATAATCGGATCGGCATTCTTTTGCGGCAGGTCAAGCACAGGCGCGCAATCCGCTGTAATCCCGACTTTGCGTAAATCATCAGCAATCAGGCGGTAGGACAGATAGCTCGCACGTGTCGCCGAGCGGCGGTTTTGGGCGTAGAGCTCGCCAAAGGTGGAAGCCGCAGGATAAGCTCGCCAATGCGGCGCGCGCAGGCGCTGCACCCGCCCGCCTTCCTGATCGACAAAAACCAAACAGTCGCGCCCGACCGTCTCGCGCAAATCAGCCGTCAACCGCTTCACTTGCGCCGGTGTTTCGATATTGCGAGCAAAGAGGATAAAGCCCCAAGGGTTGGCATCGCGAAAAAAAACACGTTCTGCCGCTGTCAGCTTCGGGCCGGATAATCCTAGAATAACTGCCAACTCGCTCATTTGCGCGTCACGAAACAGGCCTGTCCCCGCGCTTTAAACTGCGTGCAAAGACGCGAGGCGGCGTCTTTATCGGCAAGACCGGCTATGCGCAAACGGTAATAGATGCCTTTCTCGGCCAAATCGGCATATTTGATATCTGAATACATATTGGGGCCAAGGACATCGCCAAATTTGGCTTCGGTCTTACTCCAAATGGCCTTGGCATCGGCTTCGCTGCGCACAGAGGCAACTTGCACAACATAAGCGCCGCCGCCTGTCGTGACGCGCGGCGATGTCGGAACCGCTATTGTAGGTGGGGGCGTTTTGACATAGCCCGGCGATGGGGCCTTGACCGAGCCGGATGGGTTTGGAAATTTGGGTTCGGCTTTTTTCGGGAGAGGCGCAGTCGGCGCAGGGTCGACTTTGATATTGGCCTTTTTGGGCAGTTCAATCGGCACTTCAGGCGCGGGGGCAGGCTTGACGGTTTCCGCAGGCGTCTTGCCGTCCATAACCTCATAAACAGCCTTATCCTGATCAGGAGTTTGCGTCCCGCCCGCCTGTTCAGGCTCGACTTTAAAGGGCGTATTATCCGCGCTGATTTTCGGCGGGGCCTGACGATCACGCACCCCGGGCTGATAGACATTTAAAATCAGCAAAGCGAGCGCCAGCAAAAAGCCAAAACCGACCAGCAGTTTTATCAATCCCGCCTTTGACGAGCTATCGCGCACATCAAAAGGCACAAGGTCTTCTTCTGCCGCCCTATCAGGCAAAAAATCACTATTATCATTTTGGGCCATCATATTTCCTTTGCCAATGGCGACACAGAGAAGGTGTCACCGATTCGCGCCTCATTTATAACAGCAATACGGCAGAAATGGGTATGAATGGTTAATGAATATTTACTGTTTTTTAGAGATATCCGGAGACAGAAAACAGCTTCTTATGCTCTGAAATCGCAAAATTATCTGTCATACTGGCAATATGGTCACACACGATACGCGCCGTAATATCATTACGCGGCCCTTGGCAGTTATTGCGCAGTTCTGTCGGCAAAAGATCAGGGTCATTGATGAACAAATCGAAGAGCTCTTTGACGACTCTGGACGCTTGGCCCATCATGCGGTTGACCTTGTAATGGCGGTACATATTATCATGGAGGAATTTGCGCAGAGGGGCTTCTTTCTCGCGAAATGCAGCGGAAAAATCACAAATGGCATGGTCGAGGCTACGGATTTCGTCCGCGCTTTTTGGATCGGCACCGGCCAATCGATTACGGGTTTCCGCCAGAACATCGGCCACCATATAGCCGATGAGATCGCGTACAGCCTCGTGGATCATGCGGTCTTCGCTAATATCAGGATAGCGGCGGCGAACGCCCGCAAATGTCTCGCCAACAATCGGCACGTCGCAAATATCATCAACGCTAAACAGCCGGGCCCGTAGGCCATCATCTAAGTCATGATTATTATAGGCAATATCATCAGCCAGCGCCGCGACTTGGGCTTCGGGGCCGGCAAAAGTGCCCAGCTCTAGCCGTTCCCAATCGTCTAGATCGCGGAGCGCCCAAGGGAGTTTCGCTATATCGGCTTCGCTTTTAATCAACGGCCCATTATGTTTGGCGATACCTTCAAGCGTCTCCCATGTTAGGTTGAGCCCGTCAAATTCGGCGTAACGGCCTTCCAGACTTTCGACAATCCGCAAAGTCTGCGCATTATGGTCAAAGCCGCCATAAGGCTCCATGCCTTCGGCCAACGCCGTTTCGCCCGAATGGCCAAAAGGCGGATGGCCAAGGTCATGGGCGAGCGCAAGGCATTCCGCCAAATCCTCATCCAATCCCAGAACCCGCGCGATAGAGCGGGCAATCTGGCTAACTTCGAGACTATGGGTCAAGCGCGTGCGGTAATAATCACCCTCATGGGCGACAAAAACCTGCGTCTTACCTTTGAGGCGGCGAAAGGCGGAACTATGGATGATACGGTCTTTATCGCGCTGAAACGGGCTACGCTCGGAGGTGCTGGGCTGGGGAATACGCCGCCCCCGGCATTGGGCCGGATCGGAGGCATAGATTGCGCGTTCGCGAATAGATGAAAACTTTCCCAATGCTTTGGCCTTTGAATATTAAGATTCGCGCCCTATATAGACCCTATGAGCGAAGTTGCCACACAAGTTTCCTTATCTGCAAACGCGGCCAAACAGATCAAAGCGATCATGGCCAAGCAAGGCATAGATAAATTCCTGCGCGTCGCCGTAGAAGGCGGCGGCTGTTCGGGCTTTCAATATAAATTCGATTTCGCCGACGCGCCCAATAGCGATGATTTGGTCATTGAACGCGACGGCGCAAAAGTCGTCATTGACGATATCAGCCTGGAATTCCTCGAAGGCTCCGAGATAGACTATACAAATGAGCTGATAGGCTCAGCGTTTAAGATACACAATCCGAACGCCACAGCAGGCTGTGGATGCGGGACAAGTTTTTCGGTCTAACAAGCCTACCCCCTCTCCCTCTACGTCATTGCCGCCCTTGTGGCGGCAACCCATCTCCCGAACTTTCAATCGTCATACTCAAGGATGAGAGGACGCCAATCGGGATTGTTCTCCTCAATCAAATTGATCTTCCATTGACGTTTATATTTCTTCATCGTCTTTTCATGAGCTATCGCATCAATAATGCTGTCAAAGCGCTCAAACCAAACGAGCGTATGAACACCATATTTCGCTGTGAAACTTTTGGGGTTTGTCTTGTTCTTATGCTGCTCCACCCTTTCGACGAGATCACTTGTGACGCCAAGGTAGAGCGTGCCGTTCTTGCGGGATGCTAAGAGATAAACATAACCATAGCGCATGGCCGCAGATTACGGGAGATGGGTTACCGCCACAAGGGCGGTAATGACATAGAGGAAGCGTTTGACTTAAACCAACCGGCTCTGATCCAGCGCGGCTTTCACGAACCCGGCAAAGAGTGGATGCGGCTCAAATGGGCGGCTTTTGAGTTCGGGGTGATATTGCACGCCTATGAACCACGGATGGCCGGGGATTTCTACGATTTCGGGTAGGATACCGTCGGGGGAGAGGCCGGAGAATAACAGGCCTGCTACCTCAAGCCGCTCTTTATAGTCTATGTTGACTTCATAACGGTGCCGATGGCGCTCTGAAATCTCCAGCGCGCCATATTGCTGGGCCACTAGTGAACCTTTGATCAGCCGCGCGGGATAGGCGCCGAGCCGCATTGTGCCGCCAAGATCGGTATCTTTATCGCGCTCAATACGTTCATTGCCCTTGGTCCATTCGGTCATCAAGCCGACAATATTCTCGCCGCCTTCCCCGAATTCCGATGAACTAGCACTCGTAATCCCGGCCATATTGCGCCCGGCTTCGACTACGGCCATTTGCATACCGAAACAAATTCCGAAATAAGGCACATCTTTGGTGCGGGCAAATTGCGCAGCTTTGATCTTGCCTTCCGCGCCGCGCTCGCCAAAACCACCCGGCACAAGGATACCGTGAACGCCTTTCAGCACATTGGGGTCATCAGAATTTTCAAACTCTTCCGCTTCGAGCCATTTAATTTTGACCTTAACCTGATTGGCAATGCCGCCATGAACCAAGGCTTCGGTGATGGATTTATAGGCATCGGGGAGAACGGTATATTTTCCGACCACCGCAATAATGACTTCGCCGTCAGGATTATGCAGCGTATCGGAAATAGTTTCCCATCTGGACAGATCAGCGTTGGGCGCGTCTTCAATCCCGAAATGCATCAGCACTTCTTTGTCAAGCCCCTCGGCATGGTAAGCGAGCGGCACGTCATAGATGGATTTTGCGTCCAGCCCCTGAATGACGGAGCTTTCGCGGACGTTACAAAACCGCGCTATTTTACGGCGGTCATTATCACTCACCTCGCGGTCAGCGCGGCAGAGCAAAATATCGGGCTGAATACCGATAGAGCGCAGTTCTTTGACGCTATGCTGGGTCGGCTTAGTCTTCATTTCGCCCGCCGCCGCAATATAGGGCATCAGCGTGACATGAATATAGCAGCTTTGGCGCAGCGGGAGTTCCTGCCTGAGCTGACGCAAAGCCTCAAAAAACGGCAGGCCTTCAATATCGCCGACTGTGCCGCCGACTTCGCACAACACGAAATCAACATCGCCCGCTTCTGACAGGACGAAATCTTTAATCTCGTTCGTCACATGAGGGATGACCTGCACGGTCGCGCCGAGATAATCCCCGCGCCGCTCTTTCTCGATGATGTTGGAATAGATGCGGCCCGTGGTGATATTATCAGCTTGCGCCGCCGACACGCCAGTGAAGCGCTCATAATGGCCGAGATCAAGGTCAGTTTCCGCCCCGTCATCGGTAACATAGACTTCGCCGTGCTGATAAGGGCTCATCGTGCCCGGATCGACATTGAGATAGGGGTCAAGTTTGCGCAGGCGAACTGTGTAGCCGCGCGCCTGTAACAAGGCACCAAGCGCCGCCGAGGCCAAGCCTTTGCCGAGCGAGGAGACAACTCCGCCGGTGATAAAAATGTATCTCGGCATATCTTTTGCCATTAAGCCCGTTCCATTCACTGCCACGGGCCGTATGAAAGACGCTTATTCGTCTTCTTTTGGCTCTTCTGTGGCCTCTGACGGCGCTTCATCTGTGGGAGTTTCCGCAGGCAAAGTTTCATCAGCTAACGGGAGTGTCGTATCAGCCGAATCTACGGGTGCCGTCAAGGGGGCAACCGCATTTGCATCATCAATTAGCGATTTATTTTGATTTTCGATGTTGAAAACAACAGAAAGGGCGAGGCAATTGAGAATGAATACAAATCCGAGAATGCCGGTCATGCGCGCGATAGAGGTCGTGGCCGAGCGTCCGGACATAAATCCGCCGCCTCCGCCGCCGCCAATGCCCAGCGCGCCGCCTTCGGAACGCTGAATCAGGATAAGCCCGGTCAGGATGATACTGATAATCAGCTGGATGATAAGCAAAACTGTGGACATGTCGGTCTCTTCTACTGGAAGCGCGGGCACTAACGCAAAATTAAGCGCCGCGCTAGGGGGTATTTGGGACGATTACAGAGAATTACAAGCTCAGCAGCCACGCGTGTCAAAAATACCGCGTAAATAGGCCCGCCGCGCAACGCCTTTGCGGTATTGGGCGCGGAGCTCTTTTTCATATTTCGTAGCGCCTGTTGCCGCGCGGACAACCCCGCGAAACGGAATGAGGCTCCCCGCCGCCCCGCCAACAAGGCCAATCGAAGTCTCGCGCCGCTTGCGTTTGCCTTTTCTGTCTTTGCTCTCATAAAGACGAGTGTCCATATCAGGGCCTAATACGCTATTAAGCTCAGCTATTTGTTGATGAAGCCCGTTGCAGGACTTATTTCGTACAGGCTCATAAGGCGATTTCATTTCAGATAGCAGCGTCGGGATTTTCTGTTTACGCAAATTGACATCACCCAGCGGGGATAACACAGCTTCGCCGAAACTCTGATCATCCGTGACGCTACCAACGTCTTTAGCTGCGGGCGCTTTAATCATATCGTTATCAGAAACAAACCCGACGGCATTTACCGAAGCTTTGGTGGTTCTGTAAACAATCTTGCCCGAAGTTTTAGCTACAGCGCTCGTCGTCTTGGCCGCAGTTTTAACAGTGCCGAGCGTATTACAGGCGGAGAAAGCCAAGAAAACTGAAAGTAAGAGCGCCTGTTTTATCATAGCGTCATCCTAGCATAGGTCGCGGCGAAATTAAGGCGGAATTTTAAATCAATCCCGCAAGCGGTGAGCTGGGGTCGGCATATTTTTTTCGCGGCATACGGCCCGCGAGATAAGCCTCCCGCCCAGCAATAACGGCATGTTTCATGGCGCGCGCCATTTGGATGGGGTCTTTGGCTTTGGCGATGGCTGTATTCATTAAAACCCCGTCGCAGCCGAGTTCCATGGCGATGGCCGCGTCCGACGCTGTGCCTACGCCGGCGTCAACAATGACGGGGACTTTGGTTTGCTCGACGATCAGGCGGATATTGACGGGGTTCTGGATGCCCAAGCCCGATCCAATCGGCGCGCCCAGCGGCATAATCGCGGCGCAGCCCATATCTTCGAGCTTGCGGGCAAAGACCGGATCGTCCGAGCAATAGACCATAACCTCAAAACCCTCTTTGATGAGCAGCTCTGCCGCCCGCATTGTTTCTTCCATATCAGGATAGAGATGTTTGGGGTCGGAGAGCACTTCGAGCTTAACGAGGTTCCAGCCGCCCGCTTCTTTGGCCAAGCGCAAAGTGCGTACCGCGTCTTCGCCGGTAAAACAGCCCGCCGTATTGGGCAAGTAAGTGACTTTTTTGGGATCGATAAAATCAACCAGCATGGGCTCTTTGGGGTTGCTGATATTAACGCGCCGCACGGCAACAGTGACGATATCCGCGCCAGACGCTTCAAGCGCCGCAGCGTTCTCGGCATAGTCTTTATATTTACCCGTGCCTATAATAAGGCGGGATTTGAATTCTTTACCCGCAACGATAAGTTTGTCAGCCGACATTAGCCGCCTCCGATGAAATGTATGATTTCAAGGGTGTCGCCCTCTAATAGCGTGGCCTCGCCAAATGTCGATTTTGGTATAATCTCGCGGTTACGTTCAATCGCGATTTTCTTTTCCGGCAGGCCGAGATGCGCGATCAGGCCCGAAACCGTTAGCGGGTCGGGCAAGTCAGCATAATCTACACCATTTATTACCAGAAACATGAAAAATCCGTTTTAATTCAAGGCTTGTCGCCCGTTCAGCGGATGGTTACCATGCCTAAAAAGAGAGATTCAATGCCTAAACCCATTTATATTCTTAATGGCCCAAATTTAAATTTACTCGGCACGCGCGAGCCGGAGATTTACGGCTCTGATACGCTCGCCGATATCGAGACCGCTTGTGCTAAAACGGCTAAAGCTGCGAGGCATAGTATAGTCTTCAAACAGTCCAATATCGAAGGTGAATTAGTGGACATGATCCAAGAGGCCAGCGCAGAAGCCTGCGCCCTCATTTTCAACCCTGCCGCCTATACCCACACGTCCGTCGCGATCTATGATGCGCTCAAGACATTAGACATTCCGGTGATCGAAGTGCATCTCTCCCAGCCCGCCAAAAGGGAAAGCTTCCGGCGGCGCTCTTATGTCGCCGAAGCTGCGAGCGGGAGCATTAGCGGATTTGGCGCATATTCTTATCAATTAGGGCTGCAAGCCGCAATTAATCTGCTAGAAGCGTAGGTCGTAGTGAAGACTTAGGATTTCATCAAGATATGTACCAAATTCATTCAGTTCTAGGAAAAATACCGAAAGCTTGCGGCCGCAAGGTGAGGGGTTTTGACGACGAAATGGATGAATTTGGTCATACCCCACCGTTATCTTATTTAGTAGGGCGAAACGCTTTTGACCCGCTGCGTCGTCGAAAATGCTCGAAATTGCAAGCAGTTCCTTGCGCTTTTCTCCTAACAGCGGGACAAAATCGTTCCGTCTTGATAAATTCCTAATTCTTCACTACGACCTAGATTACTGACTCGAAACAGAGAGACTCATCCATGGCGAGAAAACCCAAATCTCCAGCAAAACCCTCTACTCCGTCAAGTGATACAAAGCTTGTCCGCGAGTTGGCAAAAATCCTGATTGATACCGGCCTGACCGAGATCGAAATGGAAAAGGGCAATCTGAAAGTCCGCGTGGCCCAAGGCGGCGGACAAATTGTTCAGACAGTCTCCACGGCAACTGCGCCTGCGCCCGCCCCAATCGTCAATCAAGCTATCGCGGCCCCGGCTACCGAAGCTGATATAGCCGCTCATCCCGGCGCGGTTACATCCCCCATGGTCGGCACGGTCTATACCCGCCCCTCCCCTGACGCGGATAGCTTCGTCAAAGTCGGCGATAAGGTCAAAGAGGGCGACACCATTGTCCTGATCGAAGCGATGAAGACTTTCAATCCGATTACGGCCCAGAAATCTGGCAAAATCGAAGAGATATTGGTCGAAGACTCCCAGCCCGTCGAATTCGGCGAAGCGCTTTTCGTTATTGTCTAATCCATGCCCGGCTCCACCAATTTTAAAAAAATCCTCATCGCCAATCGCGGCGAGATTGCCCTGCGTATTCATCGCGCCTGTAAGGAAATGGGGATTAGCACTGTCGCCGTTTATTCCGAGGCTGACCGCGAAGCCATGCATGTCCGCCTCGCTGACGAGAGCGTCTGCATTGGCCCCAATAGCGCGGCCGATAGCTATCTCAATATTCCCGCTATCATATCGGCCTGCGAAATTACAGATGCCGATGCCGTCCATCCCGGCTATGGCTTTCTCTCGGAAAACGCCCGTTTTGCCGAAATCGTCGAGGCTCACGGCATGGCCTTTATCGGCCCAACGGCAGAACATATCCGTATCATGGGCGATAAAATCACGGCCAAAGAGACCGTCAAGAAAGCCGGCATTCCCGTCGTTCCCGGATCAGACGGCGGGGTCGAATCTTATGAAGAAGCCAAAAAAGTCGCCAAAACTATCGGTTTTCCGCTTCTCGTCAAAGCGGCGGCGGGCGGCGGCGGGCGCGGTATGCGGCTGGCGAAAACCCCCGGTAAGCTCAAAGAAGCTCTCGCAGCCGCGCAGCAAGAAGCCATAGCCGCCTTTGGGGATGGTTCAGTTTACCTTGAGCGTTACCTGACCGGGCCGCGCCATATTGAAATTCAGGTTCTGGCTGATACCCACGGCAATGTCGTGCATCTGGGCGAACGTGATTGTTCGCTCCAAAGGCGTAATCAAAAGATCCTCGAAGAAGCCCCTTCCCCAAGTTTAACCCAGAAAGAGCGGGATAAAATCGGCAAAATCGTTGCCAAAGCTATCAAGAAAATCGGCTATCGCGGGGCCGGCACGATTGAGTTTTTATACGAGAATGGCGAGTTCTTCTTCATTGAAATGAATACCCGCCTACAGGTCGAGCATCCGGTGACCGAGGAAATTACCGGCATCGACCTTGTGCGCGAGCAAATCCGTATCGCCTCCGGCCTGCCGCTCAATTACAGCCAAAAGGATGTGCAGTTTAAAGGCCACGCTATTGAGTGCCGTATCAATGCCGAAAACCCCAAAACCTTCGCCCCCAGCCCCGGTAAAGTCACAGAATTCCATGCCCCCGGCGGCATGAATACACGGCTCGATAGCGCGCTATATTCAGGCTATTCCATCCCGCCTTATTATGACAGCCTGATCGGCAAGCTCATCGTCTGGGGCCATAGCCGCGAAGGCGCGCTCCTACGCCTGCGCCGCGCACTAGGCGAGATGGTGATTGAAGGTGTGGAAACAACAATTCCGTTACACGAGGCCTTGCTGGATGATCCGGAGTTTCAAAAAGGGGATTACAATATCCACTGGCTAGAGAAATGGCTGGAGGGGCAGGATTAGCGCCAAAGCGGGCGCAAAACTTTCAATGCTAATAGATGTATATTCTGCTGTAGACGTTACGTGATTTGCAAATATGATTCGCAAAAGCCGTGTTCATACAAATTCGACCGGAAATTTAAAAGCTTGGCCAGAAAACTTTCGTCATTTCATGACCACCTATCCTTTTTTACGCCTTAAAATAGAGTTAACCTTATTCGGCCCTGATAAAGCATGCGATTACAACACCTTATTAAAGATATTTACAAAAACTTACAGTGAATCACTTTCTTTTATTTATAATACTGTCATAGAAGGGTATCCTATCTTTTTGATAGGCGGACGGGCGGCAAGGTTGCCCCACATCGGCTGAGCTGCCCGTCTACCCTTTTCCCAATCTCTAAATTACAGCCCATAATGAAGACTCAGGACTTCTCGTCTTGGTAGTTGATATCAGGCTTGTAATTTTCATCATGTTTGGCGAGGACTTCGGTGGCTTCAAAAGCCGTTGGGCCAGTCAGAAACCCGGTGATCACAACCCCCTGCCCTTCGCGGAACAGATCGGGCAAGACGCCCGTATAGGTGACGATAATCGGCTCTCGCATGTCGCGTTCAAAATCCTTGAGCCAAAAGGTGGTTTTAAGGCCTTCATCCTTATTAACCGACCCTTGCATGACCAAACCGCCTATGCGGAAGGTTTTGGAATCCGGCACAAATCCTTGGGCAATCACGTCGCTCGGATTATAAAAAAACTGCGTATTTTCCTTCAGGGCCGATAAGAGCAAAAATACGCCCGCAATCAAGACAGCGCCAAAGAGCGCGATTAACCCAATCCTGCGGGTTTGATGGGGAGGTGTCATATAATGTCCAGTCTATCTGCCCGCGCCGTAATATGGGTGACAGAGCGCAAAGCGCAAGGCATAAGCTGTCGCAGTCTATTTGGAACTTAACACAGCGATGCCGTCTCTCTTTCCGCACATCAAAACACCTGTGAGCCTGAACGCTCGCAATGTCGCTATGTCGCGCGGAGATACAGTTCTATTCTCCGGATTGTCTACGGAGATAAATTCTAGGGATATTCTCTGGATACAGGGGGATAACGGCATCGGAAAAACGACGTTGTTGGAGGCTTTAGCGGGACTATCCCGTGTCGATGACGGCGAAATATCATGGCAGAGCGATGGTCAAGCTGTGCCGCCCAGCCAACTCATTGCCTACCAACCCCACCAAAGCTTTGCCAAAGCCACACTGACCGCGCGTGAGGATCTGAGTTTTTGGGCCAAAATATACGCCGCAACACCGCTAATTGACGATTCTCTGAATTATGTTGGGCTATCAGACAAAACCTCCGTCCCAACGCAAAACCTCTCCGCCGGACAGCGCCGCCGTCTGGCCTTGGCAAAACTCATTATCAGCCAAAAGCCGGTCTGGATTATGGATGAACCGGCCGCGGCTATGGATATCGGCGGAGCGGATTTGATTGATAAGCTGGTCAGCGGTCATATTGCGCGGGGCGGCAGCGCCATAATCGCGTCTCATAGCCAAGCCCGCAATCTGGGCCCCAATACGCGCAAACTCACTCTGCGGGCCGCTCCATGATAGGCGCAATCATTCGGCGCGATGTGACACTCGCCCTGCGGTCAGGCGGCGCATGGCTTTACGGCGTGTTCTTCTTCGCCGTCTTTATCACGCTCAGCGCTATTGCCTTGGGCGGCTCGCTCAATATTATGCGTCCCTTTGCGCCTGCGCTCATCTGGCTCGCGGTGATATTCTCTGCCCTGCTCTCATTTCCGGCGGTTTTTCAAGATGATTTCGAAGATGGCAATCTTGCCCAGTTTAAAATTTCGGGAATCAGCCTGATAAGCCTTTGCACCGCAAAAACGCTGAGTTTTGCAATTATCTCGATAGCTCCGCTCCTCATAGCGACACCCATCGCCGCGTTAGTTTTTGACATGCCGTCAAACACGCTCATTGCAACGGGTCTATCGCTTTTGCTGGGCGCCCCTGCCCTGACGGTTTACGGCGTCCTATCAGGCGCTATCCTGGCAGGGCGGCGCGGCGGCGGATTTTTGATCGTCCTCATCACCACACCCTTTCTGATACCGCTCATCATTTTCGGCCTCGAAGCCGTGTCCGGATATGCACAAGACGGATTTGGCGCTCTCGAATTTCGTGTTCTAATCGGTTTAAGTCTTATCGCCATTGCGATAGGCATTCCCGCAGCCGCAGCCGCATTAAAAGCCAATCTGGAATAACATGATAAATTATCTCGCCAATCCTGTTCGGTTTTTAAAGTTCGCCAAAATCGCTACGCCGATTTTTGGCCTCCTTGCACTCAGCGCGATGATCTGGGGGCTTTATCTGGCGCTTATCGCCTCCCCTCCGGCTGTTGAACACGGTCAATCCGTGCGCATGATGTATATGCATGTCCCCGCAGCTTGGAGCGCAATGATGGCCTATACCGCCCTCGCCATTGCCAGCCTTGTCAGCTTTATCTGGCGGCATCCGCTCGCGGATAGTGCCGCGCGGGCCTTTGCTGTTCCCGGTACAGCTTTTACGTTTCTTGCTCTTGTGACAGGTAGCTTATGGGGGCGGCCGGCTTGGGGGACGTGGTGGCAATGGGACGGGCGCATGACCTCCGTGCTGATCTTGTTTTTCATTTATATAGGCTATCTTGCGCTGTGGAATATTATCCCCGAACGCAAACGTGCCGCCCGCCTCGCCTCCATCTTCGCCATGGTCGGCTTTATCAATATCCCGATTATAAAATTCTCCGTCGATTGGTGGAATACACTGCATCAATCCGCCAGTATATCCAGCCCCGGAGCGCCCGGCATGCCGCCTGAAATATTATGGCCGCTCTTTGTCATGATGGCCGCCTATAGCCTGCTCTTTGGTTGGCTTGCCCTGCGCGGTATCGAGGCTGATATCATCAAAAGTCGCAATAAACGCGGTTCAGGCAGACCTGCCGCCAAAGCCGTGATAGAGCAAATCTGATGCTCGAATTCGGGAAAAATGCACTTTATATCTGGGCCTGTTACGGGATTAGCGCAATTGTGCTTGGCGGTCTCGTTATTCGCGCCTTTCTCGGGCCGAAACAATGAGGCCGAAGCAATGAGGCAGAAACAGTGACCGATATTTCCTTTCTGGGCAGCACACCATTTGAGCGGCTAAAAAATCTTATGTCGCGCCTGCGCAAGGATTGCCCATGGGACAATATACAGACCTTCAAAACCATCGCGCCCTATACGATTGAAGAGGCCTACGAAGTCTCCGACGCTATTGAGCAGAACGACATGCCAGCCCTGAAAGAAGAACTTGGCGACCTGCTCTTTCAAGTGATGTTCCATTCGGAAATAGCAAGCGAGACAGGTGATTTCACTATAGAATCAGTTTGCGATAGGCTGACAACAAAGATGGTCGACCGTCACCCTCATGTCTTCGCCGCGCCCGATGGCACGAGCGCGGTTGCGCATAAACTCAACTGGGAAGCCCTCAAAGCTGAAGAACGGAAAGCAAAGGGTTACAATAGCTTACTAGACGATGTTCCCTTGGCTCTGCCGGAATTAATGCGGGCCGAGAAACTGCAAAAACGCGCGGCGGCGGTGGGCTTTGATTGGCCTGATTTAGACGGGGCACTGGATAAAATTATAGAGGAAGCGCAGGAAGTTGCAGAGGCGGCAGAGAGCAAAAACCAAGACGCCATTGAAGACGAAATCGGCGACCTGATTTTCGCAGTGACCAATCTAGCGCGAAAACTAAAAATCGATCCTGAACTCGCCCTACGCCGCACCAACCGAAAATTCACCAAGCGGTTCCGGCATATAGAGGCCGCCGCCAAGACCCAATCGCGCGAGGTAGCGGATATGAGCTTGGACGATATGGAAGCTTTGTGGCAAGCGGCGAAAAAAACCTAGCTAACAGAACCCTCTAAACAAGCTTTTCACGTGTGTTCCCCGCCTTGAGCGGGGACCTCCATCAATTGGAGCGCACTCTCTGTGGCAGGAGACCCCCGCTCAAAGCGGGGGACAGTCAGGGCGCCTAACTCACCAAAGCCCGGTGCCTTGCGCGCAGCTTCCCCGCATCTGATTCCGATAAGCGCACATCCATCTCGCACGTTCCGTTGCGCTTCGTTGTTTCCTTAATCACATGGCCGTTTTTATGTAGCCACGCGCGGACATCGTAATTTTGCGGCGGAATATCGACGTGGAGGATTTCGTCGCCTTTTGTGAGGGCGCGTTCGATACCTTCTTGCAAAGCCTCAAGCCCCCGCTTTTTATGACAGCTAATGGCAAAAGCCGTCACCATATCGTCAAGCGCCTGTGACGCCTCAGCGCGCTCGTCAATTGAACTTATTTGATCGGGCCGCAATAAGTCCGTCTTATTCCAGACCTCTATCATATCCTGGCCATGTTCAGGGCCGGCTTTAATTTCGGCCAGAACCTGCAATACCTCTTCGCAGCGGCGCTCTGTCAGCGGGTCGGAAATATCGCGCACATGGATCAGCAGGTCAGCCTCTTTGACTTCTTCAAGTGTGGCGCGGAAAGCCGTGATGAGATCTGTCGGCAGATCGGAGATAAAACCCACCGTGTCCGACAAAATAGCTTCTTGCCCGCCCGGCAGTGGCAAGACCCTATGCGTTGTATCCAGCGTGGCAAAGAGCATATCTTTGGCTAATACGCCGCCTTGCGTCAGGATATTAAACAGAGTTGATTTGCCTGTATTGGTATATCCTACCAAAGCCGCCACGCGCTCAGGCGCCCGTTTGCGTTTCTGGCGCTGCAGACCGCGCGTTTTGCGCACACTCTCTAGCTCGCGTTTCAGCTTGGCCATTTTATCGTTGAGAACACGGCGGTCACTCTCGATTTGGGTTTCGCCCGGCCCTGCCACGGTGCCTGTACCGCCGCGCTGGCGTTCCAAATGCGTCCATGTCCGCACAAGCCGTGAGCGCTCATAGCCCATACGCGCCAATTCGACTTGCAATTTACCTTCTTTGGTCGCCGCGCGCAGGCCAAAAATTTCGAGGATCAACCCGGTGCGGTCAATGACTTTAGTGCTCCAGATACGTTCAAGATTACGCTGCTGGACGGGGGAGAGCGAAGCATTAACAATAATAATATTGACGTCAAAGGCGCTGATCTCTGCGCCAATATTTTCAATCTGGCCCTTGCCGAAGAAATTCGAGACTTTTAAATCGCGCATGGGAATAATGCGCGCCTCTTTAGTATCCACGCCAAGCGCGTCGGCGAGGCCGACAGCCTCTTCTAGATCATAATCCGCATCGCTATCGCGGGCATTACCAAAACGGGGGTGCAATACCAGCGCATTTTCGAGGGGCGTGTCGCGCTTAATCATAAAAACCTAATCGTCATCAACGGTCTCGGCATCGAACATGGAAACGGGGCCGGACGGCATAATCGTCGAAATTGCGTGCTTATAGACAAGCTGGATTTGACCATCGCGGCGTAGCAATACGCAAAAATTATCAAACCATGTCACAACGCCTTGCAACTTCACGCCATTAACGAGGAAAATCGTCAACTGCATTTTTGATTTCCGCACAGAGTTGAGAAATGTGTCCTGAAGGTTTTGGTTTTTTTTATCACCAGACATAATTTTTTCCTTTTTGTTTTATGCGATTCGTTGAACGCAACCCACAGGGGAGTAATAGAGACGCCTATGCCGTCCTTGCAAGTATATATTTGTAGGTATGGCGATTTTAAGGTTTTTAATGCCGCCAGAAGGACGGCGTGAATAAAACCAGAACGGCCAGCACTTCAACACGTCCAATCAGCATGAAAATCGCAGAGATCATCTTTTGCGTCGATGTGAAATCCGCATATGTTAACCCCGTTTCGGGGAATGTAGCCGGCAAAAGCGGGCCCATATTGGACAGTGAGGCCGCACTCGTCGCCACCGCATCTTCAAATACAAGACCCGTCGCGCCCATCGCCAAAACACCAAAGCCGAAAAACAGCGTATAGCCAAAGAAATACATCCAGATCGACATAAAGGCCCGGTCAGGGATTGTTTGCGCTTTAAAGGTCACGGGAACAATCCGCGAGGGATGGCTAAGCCGCCCGAGATCAGTGCCTAAATGTTTCAGCAAAAGAAAAACACGGATCATCTTGACCCCGCCTGCCGTGGACAATGCAGAGCCGCCGATAAGCGCAATCGCAATTAGTACCACAGCCGGCACCATTTCAATGCCTATGACATTATAATCAAACCCGGCTGTACTGACAAAAAACAGGCTTTCTAACAAGAGCGGATAGAGCTGCTCTGCGCCCACAGTCCATACGCCTAACAAGGTCAGTACGATTGTCATCACCAAGAGACTACGGTGCTCGACATTCATGATAAGGCTTTTAATATTTCTGAATTTGCGTAGCCTCAGCAAATCCCAGACAACAGCAATATTCATGGCGCCTAGCATGCAAAATAACGCCAATATCGCCGCTCCGACAGGCCCGACATATCCCGCTAGCGGCCCTGATTTTGGCATCAATCCGCCCGTCGAAACACCGCTCAGAGAGAGGCAAAGCGCTGAAAAGGCTTCCGTTCCCGTGACCACAAGCCCTAGAAAACAAAGCGCCGCAAGGAAGGCATATATGCCGGCTATCACGCGGCCTATGGCGATAAGCCGGCTAAACAACTCTCCCTTACGCAAGGTAAATAACATAGAGCGGTGAATGCCTGTTCCGCTGAGATTAAGGGACGCCAGAATAACTACGGCAAAGGTTGCAACGCAAACACCGCCAAACCACTGAATTAAAGACCGCCATAACAAAAGCGCCTTAGGAAGTTCGTCAGGATTTAACGCGCTCGCCCCCGTCGTCGTAAAGGCCGATACGGACTCAAAATAAGCGGATATAAAATCCGGTGAGGCTCTCAGAAAAAAAAAAGGCAGAGCCGCAATAATTGGTACAATGAGCCAAAACAGCAATAAAAACAGCAAGGCATCAGAATTTGTCTCGCGCGCGGGCGTGTTGTGGGTCGTGAAGATAAAAACTAGGCCCAACACGCCGACAATCAACGTCAAAGCTGCCATGACAATAGCCGATGATATATCCAGCATTAGCAGCGCAAAAATAGCCGTTGCAGCCAATAAAAGGGCGCAGATGATAAAACTATTGCCTAGCCACAAAATGATGCGCGTTAGAGCCATAAGTTAAAAATAATCCGTGCTGACCCGGAACATTTTTTCTATTTCTTTCAAGGCAGCTTTCTCGGCAAGCAGAACAATATGATCTCCTGTTTTCACCACGAGATCAGGGTCAGGATACATCACGCGGCCATCATGGATAACAGCGCCGATGGCCACGCCCTCCATAATATCGGCCTCACGCAGACCTTTCCCAGCCAGAGGCGAGGTCTCCAGAACTTCACCTTCCATCACTTCGGCTTGGCCGTTTTCAAGAGAATAGACATCGAGAATGCGCCCACGGCGGACATGCCGCAGAATGGAGGAAATTGTGCTCGCCCGCGGATCAATCACCATATCAATACCGAGTTCTGTCTGCATATTCTGCATAGAAACCTCGTTAATCAAGCTTATGGAATGATCTGCGCCGAGTTTCTTAGCCAGCACGGCCGAGAGGATATTGGTCTTATCATCATTGGTCAGGCAAATCACCATTTCGGAATTGGCAACGCCAGCTTCTTCCTGAATGGCTGCATCCATAGCATCTCCGTTGAGAATCACTGTGCGCTTCAAAGCCTCGGCAGCCTTTTCCGCTCTGGCTTTGTCTTTCTCAATTATTCGCACGCGGATACCCGATACGCTTTCAAGCTCCTTAGCCACATATGAGCCGATATTCCCACCCCCTATAATCACAATATGGCGGGCTTTATTTTCTGTATTCCCAATAATTTCGAGCAGGCGTTTAGAATGTGCGGCCTGAGTAATAAAATAAGCATCATCGCCAACATTAAGCGGGTCATCCGGCATCGGCGCAAAAATCGCTCCATCGCGTTTGACGCCAACAATCGCCGCATGAAGACCGGGAAATAAGTCCGGAATCTGATTAATCGGCGTATCAATTATCGGGCAATCCTCATCAATTTTTACGCCAAGCATCTGCACACGTCCCTCGCCGAAACTGACAACATTGAAAGCCCCCGGTGTATTCAGGCGGCGCAAAATAGCCTTTCCGATTTCAATTTCAGGCGAGATGATAATATCAATCGGCATGTTTTCGCGGCTATAAAGGTCGTTATATTCACTTTCCAGATAGCTCTGCGCCCGTACCCGCGCGACTTTGGTCGGAACATTAAAAAGAGAATGCGCGACCTGACAGGCAATCATATTGACTTCATCAGAATGGGTCACCGCAATAATCATATCGGTATTTTCAACGCCCGCACGTTTGAGAACATCAGGATGCGCACCGTGGCCAATAATGCCGCGCACATCCAGATCCGTTGTAATTTGACGAATGAGGTCCGGAGCTAGGTCCACGACCGTCACCGTATTATTTTCACTCGCTAGCCGTGAGGCCAAACCATAGCCAACACGCCCGGCACCGCAAATAATGACTCTCATCGCCCTACCCTCGATGCGTTAGTTGTTTCGACCATTCGTCCCTAACCCTAGCGACTTGAGTTTGCGATGCAAGGCCGAACGTTCCATCCCGACAAAAGTCGCAGTGCGCGAAATATTGCCGCCAAAACGGTCAATTTGGACCTGTAAATATTCGCGTTCAAAATGCTCGCGCGCATCGCGCAATGGCATGGCAATAATCTTTTCATTCTCATTCGCCCCCGGTGAGGTGCGCACAACAGACACTTCGGGCGGCAGAGTTTCGAGCGTAATCGCCTGGCTAGGATCACCTGTGGCCAGAATCAGCAAACGCTCGACGTTATTACGAAGCTGGCGAACATTGCCGGGCCAATCATGCGCCTGTAGAGCGGCCATAGCATCCTCGCCGATTTGGCGGGCGGGCAATCCTGTTGAAGCCGCTAATTGGCCAATAAAATGCTCAACAAGAGCAGGAATATCCTCGCGGCGATCCGTCAACGCAGGCGCTTCGAGCGGCATAACATTTAAACGGTGATAGAGATCTTCCCGAAACCGCCCGAGAGCCACATCTTTGGATAGGTCGCGTGAGGTCGAGCTAATCACCCGCACATCGACCTGCACATCGTCATGACCGCCAATACGGTGAAAGCGCTGTTCGACCAGTAGGCGCAAAAGTTTACCTTGTGTTACAAGCGGCATATCCGCGACTTCATCAAGATAAAGCGTTCCATTATGAGCGCGTTCCAAAAGGCCGGTTTTCACAACGGTACTGCCATTATCTTCAACGCCGAAGAGTTCTTCATCTACCCTTTCAGGCACCATGGATGCGGCGTTCACTGCCTTGAACGGCCCTTTAGCACGTCTCGATTGGCTATGCAGGCATCGAGCAATAAGTTCTTTGCCCGACCCCGATGGCCCCGTGATTAAAACACGGCTATTGGTTGCGGCAATTTTTGCGATTTTCTGGCGCAGTTGCACGATATGCGGCGAATTACCAACGAGCTTATCATCAGAGGGGGTCTTGCCTTTAAGCTCTTCATTCTCTTGGCGTAATTGTGCATTTTCCAAGGCGCGGCTCACGGTCAGCAAAAGCTTATCCGCCTTGAAGGGCTTGACGATATAATCATAAGCCCCCTTGCGAATGGCCGAAACGGCAGTCTCAACCGTGCCGTGCCCGCTAATGATAATAATCGGAAGATTGCTATAATTGGCTTTAACCGTGTCCAGCAATTCGATCCCGTCCATAGAGCTGCCTTTAAGCCAAACATCAAGAACAATGAGAGACGGCTTGCGGCTTTTCACTGAGATCAAAGCCTCATCGCTGGTCGCAACGGTTCGCACCTCATAGCCTTCATCAGACAGTATACCCGCAACCATTTCGCGGATATCCTCTTCGTCTTCAACAATCAGAATATCATATTTCATGGGTGTTCTCACTTAGTGTGCTTTGAGTGATTTCGGGCTGCCGCGAGCATTCCCCTTTGGGTAAAGAGATTACAATCATAGCGCCTTGCTTGCCGTCTATACGGTCCTTCAGGCTCAACCGTCCGCCGTGATCGTCAATAATTCGCATAACAATAGCGAGGCCAAGACCGGTCCCGGTCTCGCGAGTGGTAACATAAGGTTCCAAAACACGCTCACGGTCAGGGAACGGCCAGCCCATACCATTGTCAGAAATATGCAGCAGGATTTGCTCATCCTCAACAGCGACGCTTGTATGAATCACTCCACCAGCTTCATCATTACCGGCCTCGTCATTGCAGCGCGTCACAGACTCGCCCGCATTTTTATAGATATTAGTCAGGGCTTGCGTAATCAGGCGCTCATCACACAGCGCATTGAGATGCCCTTGCGTCATATCTTCGAGTTCAAATTTGATTTCAGGAAAGGCCACGCCTTGTGCAAAGAGCACATCTTCGAGCAGACCGCGGATATCCGTGATTTCAAAACTCGGTGCGGGCATACGCGCAAAGGCAGAGAACTCATCCACCATCTGCTCCAAGCTAGCGACTTGGCGGATGATGGTTTGTGTGCAGTTCTCAAATATATCAGGGTCGGTTTTAATCTCGCCGGAATATTTGCGCAATAAACGTTCCGCAGATAGCTGAATAGGCGTTAGCGGGTTTTTAATTTCATGCGCGATACGCCGGGCGACTTCCCGCCAAGCCGAATGTCTTTGCGCTGCCACAAGGCGGGTCATGTCATCAAAAGTGACCACCCAGCCGGTATCTTTACGAACGCCCTGATAGGCCGAGACGCGCAGATCGAAATTACGAATACCGTCATCGGTTTCAAAATTCACCTGATCCTCGGCTGTTCCCATAATGCTCTCGCGGGCTTTGCTGAAAGCCGGCGCAAATTCACCGAGAACATCTTCGATGGGATAGCCTAGCATGGTTTTGTCACGTGATCCGAGAAGCCGACTCGCAGACTCGTTCATCAGCGTAATTCGTCCTTGTTGCGTGAGGCCAATCACGCCCGCGCGCACGCCTGAGAGCACAGCTTCGGAAAACTGGCGGCGTTGCTCGGAGATGTCATGCTCCCTCACAAGCTCGTCGCGCTGTGAATTAAGCTGCCGCGTCATGCGGTTAAAAGCGCTGCCTAAATCCGATATTTCGCCCCAATTACCACGTACATCTACATGAGCCGTCATATCCCCGCTGCGCACACGTTCTGCGGCATTAATCAACCGTCCCAAAGGGTCGATAATACGGTTCGCCAAGGCAAGGCCAAGCCAGATAGCTGCCAGTAAAATCAATAAAGCTGTTTCAATAAAGGTGAGTAGAAATATCCGCCCCATCAAACTTTGATCGGCAGTAAACTGATCAATCGCTTGCGTCGTTTTCTCGATCCCCGAAATACTCGACAAAACAGGGCTGTCGGATTTCAAGAGCTGGCCGACATAAAGATAGGCATTGTCATAAGCCTGCAATCGACTGACACCGATCAAATAGTCAACATCATCGCGCTTCTGAATGGCGATATCATTGTCTTTCAAATTTTCAAAAACGGCAGGCATAGGAATTTCAAAGGCGGGCGCATTGGCGCTCTCCACACGGGTCAGCACATAGCCGTCTTTTTGCAAAATAAAAACAGCGTCCAAATCCCGCACGCGGGAAAGGATTTGCAAATCCGCCGTATAGGAAATACGGGCGCCAACAACCCCGGCGCGGCGGTTAAGTTCGTTTTCAACTATACGGATATCTCGGCGCAATTCGATCGATTGCTGTTCAACATAATCGCTTAAGAAAGCCCGGGCTTGCTCCATATTACTGCGTACATTTTCGCCAAAAAGGTCATTAATATTGCGGCTAATAAGCGACGTCGAAAAGGCCCCAACAACAATGGCAGGTGTCAGAGCGGCCAAGCTAAAAATAACGACAAAGCGCCGATGCAGAACCGGCGCGGATTGACGGCTCTTTTGTGAAAACAATATCGACCAGACACGATAACCTAAATAGCTCCCCAAAATCAGGATAAGAATAAGGTTGAAAACCAGAATAGGATAAGCCTGTGCCGTTTGCTCAGCCTGCCCCGAAAGCGAAAATAATGTGCCAACGACGGTCAGAAATACCGCCGCAACAAAGGCGATAAAGAACAGTGCCGACAGGGCGAGACGAGGGTTTCGTCTCGCGCGGGGAAGGCTGATGGAGTCTTGTGTTTTCAACCGTGATTGTTGGTTCATAAGCTCGAATACTAACGCGCTATTGCGCAAACTGTTGCATCTTTACAGCACTGTTGCATAAAATCAACGTATTTAGACGTGGAAAATTAGTAAGATGCGGTAAAATGAGCATAATACCCATGGCATCTGATAGATTCGCACCAGAATGGATAATACCGATTTACTATCGGCACGCATAGGCAGGAGAAGATTATGAGCGCACCCCTCGATGGATATCGCATCATTGAACTCGCAAGTATCGGCCCCGGGCCCTATGCTGGACAATTATTTGCAGATATGGGCGCGGAGGTTATTCTCATCAATCGTCCCGGCCCTATGGGCCACATGCCTTCAATTTCCAATCGCGGAAAAAGGACTATGGTTGTCGATCTTCGCCAAGCAGGCGGCGTAACTATTTTACTGGACCTCATAAAATCAGCAGATGCTATTTTCGAAGGACTAAGGCCGGGCGTGGTAGAGCGCCTTGGGGTTGGCCCCAAAGCATGCCATGCTGTAAACCCGAAACTTGTATATGGGCGGATGACGGGTTGGGGGCAATCCGGGCCTTGGGCGAACGTCGCCGGACATGATATTAATTATATTTCTATTACAGGAGCCTTGGGCGCCATTGGAACACCTGGGGAGCCTCCAACGCCGCCTTTAAATCTTATTGGTGATTATGGCGGCGGTGCAATGTTTCTGGTCATCGGTGTGTTAGCAGCGCTGTTAAAAGCCGAAAAAAGCGGCCATGGCGATGTTGTTGACGCCGCCATGATCGACGGGGTCTCGTCTCTTATGACAATCATTCATTCATTGGCGGGGATCGGCCAATGGCAGACAAAGCGTCATTCAAATCTAATTGATGGCGGCATGCCTTATTATCGGTGTTACACTACAAAAGACGAAAAATTCATGGCGGTGGGGTGCATTGAACCACAATTCTTTGCCAAAATGCTCTCGAAGCTGAACATCGCCCCCGAAGACTTTGGCCCGCAAAACAGTGCGAAACATTTCGCCAAACAGCATGAATTATTAGAGATCAAATTTTTATCAAAGACACGTCAGGAATGGGCCGGTATTTTCGCTGGATCTGACGCGTGTGTCACGCCGGTCCTCACCTATGAAGAAGCCGCAATTCATCCGCAAAACATGGCACGAGGCGGGCTGAAAAAATATGGAGATTTTATTCACCCGCGAAGCGCGCCCGTATTTCTAAGTCATCCCGAAGATGGAGAATTCTCTATCCCCGGCGCGAGTGACCAATGCCGAGATATTCTCACCAAGATCGGATATAGCGCAGATCAAATTGACGCCTTGGCGGCCAACACTGTTATTGAGCTTTAGGCAAAATGACCCTATATCCGTAAGTTAGACGCCGAGCAAAAGAGCAAGCAAAAAAACAACAATCAGGATCAAAATTTCTTTTATCATATCAATCATAACTACCTCATAAGAAATACTGATGGGTAAATCATACTTCTGTTTCGCAACTTTGTGAAATAAAATGTTCGTAAGGCACCTTACCCAACACTATTTGAGGAAATCAATGCCAAAAGCATAATTCTCTCTCTAAAAATCGCAAATCCTGAACACTCAAGCCTATATCATAGTTAATTCCCGCCTCTTTGGCGAAGCCTATGCAAATCTTGCCCCTGTCGGGTGCAAGTCGTGTCATTTTGGCGTGAAACTTGCCTATTTATAGCCATGGCTTCACGCAACCGCATAAGAATCGCAAATGATAATGCGCGCACCGCCGCCGCTACGGGCCAGCTTGCCTATGGCGCTGGATTGCCTTTACAGGCGCAGCCACGGCCAACCCCTGCAACAGAACAGGCTATCCCCAAGGCGGCGACGGATCACAATAACGCCCCTAAGCAAAAAGCTACAGCCAGTCTGAAACTCACGCTCGCCCTATGGGGCGCAGCTTTTGCGATAACGCTCGCCGCATTCTTATTCGGCGCAGGAACAGGGCCTAAAATTCTAGCCAGCCTATCCCTGCTTTGGGCAGGCTTATGGAGCAGCTATGTCAGCGCCGATCATGGCCGTTGGCGGCTTAGCGAGCTTTCCGTTGTTTCGGCTTTGGGCGGATTGATGGGCGCGATTACGGTATCTGCGAATTATTTCGGCCTTGGCCTGACCTTGGCCGACGGCGCTATGTTGATGGCTATAGTGCCGCTGGTTTTAGGCTATGTTCTAAAATCCCATATCTGCGTGCTGGCTTCTATATGCGCGGGCCTGATTTGGGCCACTTTGAGTTTTTCTGGGCTGGCCACTGCCTCATTGCTAATGCTGGCTTTCCCGCTGATTTGCCTGGCCCAGCTTTATATGGGCACCCGCATCCGATCAAAAATGGCTGTGACGCTCTCAGTTCTGACCGCCTATGTCTGGCTTATCGGCTTTATGACCGCGTTCTGGATGGCGGGCGAATTGCCGCTAACCTTTGCCGCGGTTTTACTATTTGTTATCGGCGCGGCTCATCATAGGTCAGGCAAAGCCGCCGAAGATACGAAGCTAACGGGCAGTAATATTCATATTCATGCCGGCTGGATTGCCGCCATGATGGGCGCTATCGGTTTTCAATATTTTTGGCTTGCTCCCGAAGCTGTCTCCGTCGGCACGGCCACGCTCAGCGCCGCCGGATTGGGCCTGTGGAAACTGGCCGTAGCCGCGTCTCTTGCCGTCATCTTTGCTAGCGGGGTCGTCCGTCATAAATACAAGCAAATCACCCTGCCCGGTATTTTTCTACTTACCTTGGCATCGGCGTTAATCCCGCTAATGTTATGGGCGCCGCAATGGCCGCGAAATGTTGTCGAGAACTTGTCTGGAATGAGCGCCGTTCCGACGATCGGCATCTTTATGGGCGCCGCTATTTTAGCCTCGGCTATCGGCATGGGCCTGAACGGCATACGCCGACAATCTCTGCCAATGATGGGCCTCGCTATCAGCGCCGTGGTTGTTGAGGCTTATCTGTTGTTAAGCCCGCAATTTATGACGCTTGATAATGGCATCGTTTTCGTCACAGGATTTATTACCGCATTGGCCGTGGGCGGCTCTATTGCCGGCTCAAGCCTCGCCCACCATGCCCCGGCTCCGAGGTTTAAGACCGCCTAGTTGATCCGAAGCGTTGTGCAATTGGGCCGGATGAATATCGGGGCTAATAACATACCGCCAATATAACCGCCAATATGGGCCGGCCATGCCAGATTAAAGCCTAATACCGGTTCGGCCAGCACCATCACCAAATTGATCACCGCCCAGCCAAAGCCGAATTGCAGCATTTTATCGCGCCCGCCAATGGCCCAACCTGTCGCCGCAAATAGAGCCGAGGCTCCGCCCGAAGCACCGACAGCGGCGGAACTCAGCTCATTTGTCGCCGCCCAAAAACCCCATTGAAAAAGTCCGCCAACAGCTACGCCGGTAAGGAAAATTAAAAGGAAAGCCATATTGGCGTTAGACGGCTTGCCGCGCGAAGCCGCCAATAATTTGGCCCCGCGTATCGTCACGATACCAAAGACAATGGTCATGCCAGAATTCATCAAAACATGCGTCCAGCCGCCATGAACAAAGCCGTGTCCGAGCAAGCTAATGGCATGCGTCACCACGTTCGTCCCGGCCGATCCAATGGGCCGTAAAATGCCGAACGGGCCAACTATGGCGCCAAATATCGGCGCCATGACAAGCAACTGAACCAAAATGAAGATACCCGCCAGATAGGCCGGAAATTTCTCCGAGAAATTGAACATGGGCTGATGCGGAGGCTTTTGCTGTGTCATGCAAAGTTCCTAACCTTATTTCGCCTAATGTAAAAGTTGAATTTGCCCACTTTCGCTTTTCAGAGAATCGCAGGCATATAGCGCCGTGAAGGGTAAAAGGGTTATGCAAGTGCTACAAAATAGCAATTCAGATACTGGGACTGATAGCTGGTATGTTCAGGTCAATGGACAGGCTTATGGCCCCTATACGGGCGGCCAGATGCGTGATTTCGTGGCTGAAGGCCGCGTCAATACGCAGTCCATGATTAGCCAAAGCGCAGGGCAAGACTATGCCTTTGCAGGGAATTTTCAATCTTTTACCGTTTGGTCAGGACAGCAAACACAGACGGCTCAACAGGTACAGACGCAACAAAGCACCCAACAGAGCCAAGTCTTGCGCCCGGTATCTGCGTCCAGAGGCGGTGTTCTCGCCCGCCAGATTGCGCCTGCAGGCTATTCTCCGCAAGCGGTTGCGCCCAGCCCAGCCCCAAACCCTGCCCCAAATCCTGCCCCAAATCTTGCCCCTGTAAGCCAGCCTGCCCAGCTCACTGTGTTTATGGTCATGGCTGAAATCCGCTCCGGCAACGGCATGCAGTTCCTACAGACGCTTCAAACCCAAGGCGCGGCGCAGCGTATCGGCGACGCCGTTTGGGTTCTGCGCAGCGCCAATAGCGTCGAGCAACTTCGCAATACGCTTAGCCAATGCCTGACCCGGGATGACCGGCTATTCCTGCTGGACAGTTTTGCCAATAAAACCGCTTGGTTTAATATCGGCGCGGATATGGACGCCCGCATCCGCGAGCTTTGGGATATTGAACGCTAAAGCGTTCGGGGGGGATATTGAGTCTTAAAGCTCGACTAAGCCCGCTTTAAACCGCTTGGCATTGGCGACATAGACTTCGGCATTGAGTTTCAACATAGCAATCTGCTGCTCATTCAGCGTTCGAATGACCTTGCCCGGCGCCCCGACAACCATCGAATTATCGGGAATCTCTTTGCCTTCGGTGATAAGTGCATGTGCGCCTATGAGGCAGTTATTGCCAATTTTGGCCCCATTGAGCACAGTCGCGCCAATACCAATCAACGTATTATCCCCAACGGTGCAGCCATGCAGCATGACCTGATGGCCGATAATCACGCCCTCGCCTATCGTCAGCGGCATGCCGGGATCTGTATGAAGAACTGAATTGTCCTGCACATTAGACCGCGCGCCTATTTTTATAAGGTCATTATCTCCGCGCAATACGGCCCCGAACCAGACCGAACTCGCTTCGGCCATTTCGACATTGCCCATCACTTGCGCATTGGGCGCGATATAAACATCATCGGCGAGCTTGGGCGCAATGCCGTCAAGCGCATAGACGCTCACGCCTCGTCCAAATCCTGCTGCAAGATCGAAATATTCAGATCATAGGAAATGTCGTTTTTATCTTCCTCGTCAATATAAAGTAGGCCCAGAATTTCATCATCGAGATAGACTTCGACGCTATCAGAAACCTTACGAGGTTTGATGGTAATGCCTTCATTGCCAAAGCGTTTGCAAAGATAATTTCGCACGCTAATAATTTGTTCCGGGCTCATGATGTCTCCAAGTCTTTATCAGTAATCCTAAGCTATATAGGCCCGCGCCCATAAATGTGAAGAGCAAACCCGGAAAATTCGACCCTTTTCAGCAAGGAATCAGTGTTTTCATTGCCTTAAAACCCGCTATATATCCTCATAAATATACGGCGGAGCGAATCATGAAAAAAGTCATTAATAACAAAACCCATATCGGCAATCATCAGCTCCGCCCGGAAACCCTGATGATGTCATATGGCTATGATCCGATGCTCTCCGAAGGCTCGGTCAAGCCGCCCGTATTTTTGACCTCGACATTCGTCTTTGAAAATGCCGAAGCGGGAGAAGAGTTTTTCGACACCATGTCCGGGCGTAAACCTTTGCCCAAAGGCGATAGCGCCGGCTTAATATATTCGCGCTTTAACCACCCCAATGCCGAGATTACCGAAGACAGGCTGGCCGTGCTTGAAGGCGCCGAGGAAGGCGTGGTTTGCGCCTCCGGCATGGGCGCGATCAGTTCGGCGTTCTTATCCATCCTGCGGCCCGGTGATGTCTTGGTGCACGGCTCCCCGCTTTACGGCGGCACGGAAACCCTGATCCGCAATCTGCTCTCGCAATTTGGTATTTTGTCGGTTGAATTCCAAGACGGCCTTCACCCGGACAGTCTAGACGCGGCGATGACCAAAGCCAAAGCTCTGGGCCAAGTGAAAATGATCTATATGGAAACGCCGGGTAACCCTACCAATTCCCTCTATGATTTTAAAATCATCACCGATGCCGCCGATAAATACGAGAAAGACACCGGGGTTCGTCCAGTAACGGTTTGCGATAACACACTGATGGGGCCGGTGTTTCAGCAGGCGATTGCCCACGGTATTGATCTCTCGCTTTATTCCCTGACCAAATATGTCGGCGGGCATTCAGATCTCATTGCGGGCGCAGTATTGGGCAATGGCGAGACGATTAAAAAAGTGCGCGGTATTCGCAATGCCATGGGGATGAACCTTGACCCTAACACGGCTTGGATGTTGTCCCGCTCACTGGAAACGCTCAATATCCGCATGCACCGGGCCAGCGAAAGCGGAACGAAAGTTGCCGCGTGGCTGGCCGATAATCCTTATGCGAAAACCAAGATTTTACACCCGGATTTCATCGAAGACCCTGCTTATCAGGCCGTTTATAAACGCCAATGCACCGGCCCGGGATCGACATTCTCATTTGTCATTGACGGCACGCGCAAAGATGCGTTCACCCTCATAAACGGTTTGAGCCTGTTTAAATCCGCCGTCAGCCTCGGCGGCTCGGAAAGCCTCGTCTGCCACCCGTCTTCGACAACCCATTCCGGCATTCCGGCAGATGTACGTGAATTGGGCGGGTTGACCGAAGGCCTGATCCGTATCTCAATCGGGCTGGAGCATCCCGACGACCTCATTGCCGATTTAGACCAAGCCTTTCGCGGTGTTTACCGCTAGGCCCAGAACACGATTTATGGCTCTAAAGTCTGGTCCATCGAACTGGCAGGGTTGCCGCAGCACGGCCCGCCAATAGGTTTGGCCGGCACGCCCGCCACGATACAATTTGACGGCACCGGTTTAAGCACAACAGAGCCCGCCGCGATCTTAGCGCCGTCTCCTATCTTGATATTGCCAAGCACGGATGAGCCTGCCCCGACAAGAACTCTATCGCCCACTTTCGGATGGCGGTCTTGATCGGCTTTGCCGGTTCCGCCTAAGGTAACACCCTGCAAGACAGAGCAATCATTCCCAAGCACAGCCGTCTCGCCCATAACAAAGCCTGTCGCATGATCGAGCATAATGCCGTGGCCAATACGAGCAGCGGGATTTATATCCACGCCGAAAAGCTCGGAACTACGGTTTTGCAAATGAAAGGCTAATAAATCCCGCCCGCCCACAAAAAGGGCATGGGAACAGCGATAAGCCTGAATGGCCATAAACCCTTTGAAATAAAGAAAAGCCTGCAAAAAAGAGGTGCAAGCCGGATCGCGGTCTTTGACAGCGAGCAGGTCTTTGGCAGCATAGTCAACGATAGTTGCATCCGCCTCTATCGCTTCAGTCAGGATTTTGCGCAACTTCAGGGTCGAGAAATCAGGCGTGGCCAGTTTTTCAGACAAATGATTGACCAAAGCGCTACCAAGATTGTCTTGATCTAAGATCGTCGCGTGTAACAGCGAGGACAATGCCACTTCCTTGGTCGCATAAGCCGCAGCCTCTTGTTTTAAGCGTGACCAGACACAGACATCCGGATCATTATCAGTCGCAAGATTTATACTCGGCATAAAGACCTCCACAAGGAAACTTAGATGTTAAATAGGGATGCAGAGTCAAAATACCAAATAAATAATCTGAAATTTCTTTAACCTGCACATGAAAACCCATCCAGCAACGGCACTTGCTCCAAGGGCATGTCTTCGCTGACGTTTAATATCAATCCATAAAAGGTGAGCAAACTCTTTCTTAGCACAGGCATAAATCTGTGCTATAAACGCTGACATCAAACAGGGGTATCATTGTGAAACACACATATGCAAGCATGGTCATTAGCGTAGTATTCGGGCTGGCAGGGTGCACTGATAAAACCGCTACAGATCATACCCAGACAAGCACGCCGACATTGGACACTGTTAATTCCGCGCATATTGCCAATGCTGCCGCGACCCCTGAAGTCTGGCTCAGCTATGGCGGCACATATGATGAGCAGCGCTTTTCTCGCCTTAAAAATATTACCCAAGAAAATGTCAAAGACCTCGGCGTGGCGTGGACATATGATCTTGAGACAAGCCGCGGCGTCGAAGCCACGCCGATTGTGGTTGACGGGGTTATGTATGTGACGAGCGCTTGGTCTATTGTTTATGCGCTTGATGCTAAAACGGGTGAAGAATTATGGACATATAACCCGGAAGTCTCCGGCGAAGACGCGGCGAAAGGTTGCTGCGATGTCGTCAACCGGGGCGTGGCCATACACGAAGGCAAAGTCATTGTCGGCGTATTTGATGGCCGCCTTGAAGCGCTAGACGCAAAAACTGGCAAAGTCGTGTGGAGTACACTGACCGTAGATAAATCCATGCCCTATACAATTACAGGCGCGCCGCGCGTGGTCAAAGGCAATGTGCTGATTGGTAATGGCGGCGCGGAGTTTGGCGTGCGCGGTTATGTGTCGGCCTATGATGTCAATACGGGTAAGCTGGCTTGGCGGTTTTATACAGCTCCAAATCCAAATAAAAAACCTGATGGCGCAGCTTCCGACGATATCTTCGCTAGCACTGCCAACGCTACATGGGGCGATAGCGGCAAATGGAAAACTGAAGGCGGCGGCGGCACGGTTTGGGACAGTATTATTTATGACACCGTGAATGACAGTGTGATTTTCGGCGTTGGCAATGCCTCGCCGTGGAATGCTGACATCCGCGACCCAGAGGGTAATGGTGATAATTTCTTTTTGTCCTCAATCGTGGCGGTGGACGCAGACACGGGTAAATACAAATGGCATTTCCAAACCACGCCAAGAGATCAATATGATTTTACAGCCACCCAATCCCTCATACTTGCGGACTTACCAATCGGGGACGCGGGCAAAAAACGCCGCGTGGTTATGCAGGCTCCCAAGAACGGATTTTATTATGTTATAGACGCCAAGACCGGAGAATATATTTCGGGCAAGGCATATGTTGACCACATGACATGGGCTACGGGCCTTGATGAAAATGGACGCCCTATTGAAAACCCTGAGGCGCGAAATTGGACAAAAAAAGGTGGTTTCGTTAGCATCCCCGGCCCCATGGGCGGTCATAATTGGCATCCTATGGCCTATAGTCCGCAAACTGGCCTTGCCTATATTCCCGCCCAACAAGTGCCGCAAGCTCTTGTGCCTCTTCCTAAGGGCAACACTAACCCGCAACGCTGGAATATTGGCGGCGATATGGCCGCTGGCGTTCCGCCGACTTATCCGAAAGGCACCCTAGATTTTCTCCGCAAAGATTTTAAGGGTAATTTACTGGCTTGGGATCCCGTAAAACAAGAAGCGCGCTGGAGCGTTGAACACAGCGGCCCCGGTAATGGCGGCGTTTTGACGACCGCATCAAATCTCGTGTTCCAAGGCACAATTGACGGCGAGCTTGTAGCTTATAACGCAGAGAATGGCGATAAGTTATGGGGCCAGCAAGCCAATAGCGGCGTTGTCGCGCCGCCCTCTACATACGCCATTGACGGCGAGCAATATATCGCCATCGCCACAGGCTGGGGCGGCGGCTGGGCGCTCAATTACGGCGTTGGCTGGCCCAATGCCGTCACGCCTGATGTTGGCCACGTCATTGTATTTAAACTTGGCGGCACGGAAGATGTTCCGGAAATTCCTGAAAACGCTGTTGTTATGAGCCCTAAAGGCAAGAAATTTGGTACGCCTCAAATGCTGAGCAGAGGCCTAAGAAAATACGCTGAAAACTGTATGGTATGCCACGGCCCGCTCGTCGTCAGTTCAGGCGTTTTGCCTGATTTGCGCTGGTCATATCAAACCGCTGACAAAGACAGCTGGAGCGACATTGTCATGGACGGCGCGCTGACGGATAACGGCATGATATCCTTTAAGGACTATTTGACGGAAGAAGATTCTGAAGCTATCCGCGCCTATGTTCTGGATCAGTCATGGCTTGCCGTTAAAAATGGCAATGCCAAAGTGCTCCGCGAAGATTAACGGCTAAAACCAAGGAGAATTTTACCGCCGTCCATCGCGCGACATGCCGCTAGAATGCGCACGACAAAACCGCAAAATTTTGCAAATGCTTTATCCACCCTATACGGATACGGAAAAAAACTCAAAAAGTTCTGAACATGAGCACAAAGTTATGTAAAGTAAAACCGCCGAGATTATGAAAGAGAACACTATGAAAACATCGTCATGCTTTTTAGGTGCAAGCACACTCCTCTTTGCTTTAACACTGCCTGCATGCCAGCCCTCCAAAGCTGACATAGAAACTCCAAAGGTTCAAGCCGCGGCTCAAAAAACAACTCCGGCAAAATCACTCTCCGCTCACCCCGACAAGCTTTTGTGGGGCGACACGCATTTACATACATCGAACTCTGTCGATGCATTTTCTTTTGGCGCGCGGTTAACGCCCGAAGACGCATATAAATTTGCCCGAGGAGATAAAGTTACGTCTAACTCCGGGCAAATCGCGCAGCTTAAACGTCCGCTTGATTTTCTGGTTGTGGCTGACCACGCCGAAGCTTTGGGAATTTCCTATGAACTCTTTATAGGAAATCCGGTTTTGATGAGCGATGCTAAGGCAAAGCGCTGGCACGATATGCTTAATGCTGGCCCTGAACAATCGGCACAGGTTGGCCAAGAGATGATCTCATCCCACGCCAGTAAAACCCTGCCCGAGCCCATTACAAACCTCAGGAAAATTGTTCCGCTTATGCGCTCTATCTGGCAGCGCAATACAAAAATAGCTGAAGAATTTAACGACCCCGGCGCTTTCACAGCCCTGATTGGCTTTGAATACACCTCAACTCCGGGCGGTAATAATTTACACCGTAATGTCATCTTTCGCGACGGCAAAGACAGGACAGATAAAATCCTGCCCTTTTCCTCACTACAAAGTGATAACCCCGAAGACCTTTGGGCGTGGATGGCACGCTATGAAGCCAAGACTGGCGGGCAAGTCCTTGCCATTCCGCATAATAGCAATCTGTCTAACGGATTAATGTTTGCAAAAACGGATTTTGGCGGTAACGAAATCGACGCGGATTACACAAAAACCCGCGCCCGCTGGGAACCCGTCGCCGAGATTACCCAATTTAAAGGCGATAGCGAATCCCATGTTTTTCTCTCGCCCAATGACGAATTTGCAGGCTTTGGCGATGCCGGTTGGGATTTGGGTAATTTAAGTCTACAAATCGCTAAAAAACCTGAAATGCTGCAAGGCGATTATGTCCGAGAAGCCCTTAAAACCGGACTGGAATTTCAGAATAGCACCGAAACCAACCCTTATAAATTAGGCGTCATTGGCGCCACCGATAGCCATACCGGGCTCGCCACCGGAGATGAGAATAATTTCTTTGGCAAATTCGGTATTACAGAACCCAGTAAAGAACGGGCCAATGAAACCATTGGGCTGGGCACGACAGAGGCTGTCCGATATGGCTGGCAATATCTGGCGGGCGGCTATGCAGGTGTCTGGGCAAAAGAAAATACGCGCAAAGAAATATGGGACGCGCTAAAACGCAAGGAGGTTTACGGCACAACGGGGCCGCGCATGAAGGTACGGTTTTTTGGCGGAGCCTTTAACCCTGCCGATGCGGCAAGCGCAGACATAGCCACTATAGGCTATGCCAAAGGCGTACCGATGGGTGGAGATTTACAGTTGCCAATAGGTCAAAGTCCGGATTTTATCATTGCTGCCAGTAAAGATCCGGACGGGGCCAATCTTGACCGTGTGCAAATCATCAAAGGTTGGCTGGGCGCAGACAGCCAAACCCATGAAAAAGTCTATGATGTGCACTGGGCCGGAGATCGCACAATTAGTGATGACGGAAAACTTCCCGGGATAGGCTCCACCGTGAACACTACGGATGTCGGTTATGATAATTCAATCGGCGCGCCCGAACTCGTGGCCATATGGACAGATCCGGATTTTGATCCGGCGCTTTCAGCCTTTTATTATGTCAGGGTTTTGGAAATTCCGACACCGCGCTGGCCACTTTATGATGCCAAGCGCTTTGGCGCAGACATTCCAAAAGACGCAATATTGACACAACAGGAACGCGCTTATAGCTCGCCGATCTGGTATACGCCTCAATAAGTATAGACCCTACTTAAGTAGAAAACCTCGATGTCAAAATCACACCCGTTTTTATCCAAAGCTTTAAAAGACCCCCTTATTCATTTTTTAATTTTGGGTGGGCTTTTATTTACTATCGCCTCACTTAAGGGGGGACATAAAACGGCTCAGAATGAGATTGTCATCACTAAAACAACGCAAAAACATTTGGCCGATTTATTCGAAATTACATGGCAGCGAAAACCTAATGCAGATGAACTCAAAAATCTAACCCAAGAACATATCAAGGAGGAAATATATTACCGCGAGGCTTTGGCGCTTGGCCTTGATGAAAATGATACTATTGTGCGCCGCCGCTTGCGGCAGAAGCTTGAATTCATGCAAGAGGATTTATCAAGCCTGTCCACGCCAAGAGAGGCCGGATTGCTGAATTTTTTTAATAGCCGCAAAGATCAATATATGACGGATTATATTGTGTCATTTCAGCAAGTTCTCATCGCGTCCACAAAATTGGCAGAAGACGCGCCTGATATTATAAAAGCCTTGACGTTATTAAATGCGGGAACCTCGCCGCAGAGCCTTAGCCGCTCAAGCCTTTTGCCTATAGCCATGAAATTAGAAAACGAAAACTCAGTGACCAATACATTCGGCGATGATTTTATGGCGCAAATCCGCACGGCAAAAACAGGCCAATGGACGGGTCCGATCTATTCTAGCTTTGGCACTCACCTCGTCAATATCAGCCTACGGCAACCGGCAAAGCCGCTTACTTTTGCACAAGTGCGCAATAAAGTTTTAGTGGATTACACGCAGTATCAAAGGGAAAGCGCGGCCCATCAATATTATGATAATTTGAAAAGCCAATACCGTATTATCATAGAAGACGCTCCTTGATGTTACGGTGTTTTTTATGTCTTTTCATGCTCTTGATCGGCATTAGTTTTCCGCAACCCGCTAGCGCCCATGAATTGCGTCCGGCATTTTTATCCATTACGGAAACCCAAAACGCGCATTATAAAATTCTCTGGAAGACGCCCGCTTTGGGCGAAAAACAGCTCGCTCTCAAAGCAAATTTTCCAAATAGCTGCATATCATCTAATGGCCAAAGACGTATTGAAGAGAATAAGTTTGCCATCGAAACATGGACGCTAACGTGCCCGCAAAGCCTGCGCGGGCAAAGCTTGACCATTGGCGGGCTTGAGAAAACTCTGACAGATGTCTTGATGAGAACGCACTGGGCTGATGGGGAGCATTTTACGGCGCGCCTAACGCCCGATAAAACACGTCTTGATTTTGCCGAAGCCACACTCCAAGGCGGCGGCGTTAAAACCTATTTTCTCTTGGGCGCTAAGCACATCCTTGGCGGCATTGATCACTTGCTATTTGTGCTCGCGGTTATGCTTCTAGTTACAGGCGGCAGAAAACTGTTTTTCGCGATCACGGCCTTCACGCTTGGCCATAGCGTGACTTTGACGCTGGCGAGCCTTGATATTATCAGGCTAGACTCGGGCCTTGTCGAAAGTCTTATCGCCATGAGTATTGTGCTTATGGCCTATGAGGCGGCACGGCGCTGGCGAGGACAATCAGGTCTAACGCTTGAATATCCGTGGCTTGTAACCTTTAGCTTTGGTCTGTTACACGGTTTCGGATTTGCCGGAGCGCTGCGAGCTATCGGCCTACCGCAAACCGATATTCCCGCTGCGCTTTTGTTTTTCAATATCGGCGTCGAAGCCGGGCAGATTTTATGTATTGGTGCGGTAATAGGCCTGTTATCGCTACCGCTGCTAAAACGCCTGCCGACCCATAGGGGCGCCATGACGCTCGCCAGTTATGCCATTGGCACCATAGCCGTGTTCTGGGCCCTACAAAGAGCCCTACCTGTTCTTATGGCGTAAGTTATTTGCCTACGGTATCGCACTCTTTAACGCATAGCGAAAATGATGGCGGAGATGAAGGGATTCGAACCCTCGATGGGCTTTTGACCCATACTCCCTTAGCAGGGGAGCGCCTTCGACCACTCGGCCACATCTCCGAGCGGGGAAATGTCCCATTTCAATGGGGTTTGCAAGCCCTAATTCACATAGATCAACTGCGTCACCTTGTCAGTCCATGTCAGAACAGGTTGCGAACATGTCAGTCCATGTGGGGGAAAACTGGGGGACTCGATATTTGGGACGGGTCAAAATCATAGGGAACACAAAAAGACAAAGATAATAACCAACTGCACCGCGCTTGCCCAAAGCGCTTGGACAATAATTTCTTTTACGTGATGAGGCATTATTCCTCGCCCTATTGCAGAGATTTTAATACGGCCCGTGCTGGCACAGGATTGGCACAGACCTATCTTGCGGGGCAAAAGCGAGCCGCCTAAGTCAAAATAAGGCCCAACATGCGGGCTTTGCCGTAAATTTACCTGATATTAATCATGATTTAGCCGCACTGCCCCGCGAGCAGACATCCCGCCCAAATATGGCATGCTCCGCGCATATATTTTCTTGCTCTGTGTTTACCAGATGTTTGTGGATTTCGGGTAGAAAAGTGCAAGATTTAGGTGGGATTGATGCCAATACAAACGAAAAACAGCTCCGGCGCGGCGCTTGGAGGCCAAATGGCTACTGCAAAAACGGCGCGTAGCGCTGATGAAAAGCGCGGTTCGAAACAGCGCCGAAATGCGCCACTGGACGCCTTTGCCGAAAAAATCCGCCCGGCGGAAACACGCGCTAAGGCTGACCGCCGCCGCAAGCGCAAAACCACGGCGGATATTGCCGTTCCCAAAAAACAGACCAGTATGAGCGCCCTGCGCTTTGCACTACGGGCTTCTGATATTTTCTGGGTGACGGTGATTATTATCCTCGGCGTGTGGAACGGCTATGTCGGGATCAATGATCACGGCATTCTCGCCCCGCTTACAGCCGCTATCCTAGGCACAGTGATTTTCATTTCTATGCTCTTTATCAACAAGGCCCACCGCTTTGCACCCGCCGAGAGCTTTGGCCAGCACATGAGAACGGTGATGTTTGCCGCCTTTGCTGCGCTCGGCCTGTGGCTAACGGCGGCCTTGATTACCAAGCCCGATACATTTCTGCCCGACGCTTTGGCCAAAGCGGGGCTCGGAGCCTCGGCAGTTCTGTTTATCCTGCACGGACTTTACCATACGCAAATCAAGCGCCTGCATAATCGCGGCGCTCTCGCCCCGACTATTGTTATGCTCGGCGCAACAGAATCCGCCCGCCGCCTGATTGAGGAAAACGCCAAGACGCGAGAGCTTAACATTCTCGCCATCTTTGATGAGCGCCTCGCCCGCGCGCCGCATAATATTCACGGCGTGCCGGTTGTCGGAAAGATAGAGGATTTGCTCGCCTGGGATCAGCTGCCCTATGTCAACCGTATCGTCGTTACCCTGCCCGGCATGGCGGAGACGCGCAAACAGGCTTTCTTGGAACAAGTCAAACTCCTGCCCAACCGCATCGCTTTTGTCGTCGATGAATTTGAAAACCTCAACCATGTCCAGCAGCGCCTTAGCCAGATTGCCGAAATTGGCATGCGCGAAGTCACCGGCGCACCAAAGAGCGGACATCATACAGCGATTAAGCGGCTCATGGACGTGACCATCGGCACGCTCGCTTTGATCGGCCTCTCGCCTGTGCTGGCCATAGTCGCCGCCATGATTAAGCTCGACAGTCCCGGCCCTATTTTGTTCAAACAGCCCCGCCACGGTTTTAATAACCGGGTGTTTAATGTCTATAAATTCCGCTCCATGCGCAATGACGCGGCTGACCTGAAAGCCGCGCAGCAAACCGTAGCCGGCGATGCGCGCGTGACTAAAATCGGGCGTTTTATTCGCAAAACCAGTATTGATGAACTGCCGCAACTCCTCAATGTCATTAAGGGCGAGATGTCCCTTGTCGGGCCGCGTCCTCATGCTGTCGGCATGCGCACCAATGGAAAAGACTCGATGGAACTGGTGGCTGAATACGCCCATCGCCACAAAGTTAAGCCGGGCATGACCGGCTGGGCGCAGATTAACGGCTCGCGCGGGCCGCTCCATGACGGGGATGATATTGCCCGCCGCGTTGAGCTCGATGTCGATTATATTCAGCGCAGTAATGCGGTCTTTGACCTCATCATCATGTTCAAGACTTTGCCTGTGCTTCTGGGCGATAGCGAGAACATTCGCTGATGCCCGCAAACCCTTCATATCGCGGGGCGATAGTCTCATGATGGGCCGCTCTATGCTGGCCTATATTCCTGTCAATCTGGCAAATATCATTGTCAGCTTTGGCACGATTGTGGTCTTGACGCGGCTTTTGAACGGCGAGGAATTCGGGCGCTATGCGCTGGCCGTTATTACCATGCAGTTTACCCATATGGGGCTGTTTACCTGGCTTGAAGCCGCCATGGCCCGGTTCCAAGCCCGGGCCGAGCGCGAAGGCGATGTAAAGTCGCACCTTAAAACACTTTACAGCTATGCCGCCGCCGTGAGCGCTGCGGGATTTGCTTTAATTATGGCTGCGCTCTACGCATTGCCCTTATCGAGCACGATGAAGCTCATACTGGTGGTTGCCATGGCCTCTACCTGCCTGCAAATACTCTTTAATATCGGCATGGAAGCGCATAAGGCCGCGCATAGGATTAAGCGCTATAGCTTTACCTATTCCGCGCAAATGTTGATCAGTTTCACCATTGGCATTTTATTGATCGTGCTCACGCCTCTGCGCGAGGTCGCGCCTTTTATCGGCATTATTGTGACCCTCTTTGCGGTCATGGCTATCGACCTGCCCTTTATGTGGAAGCGCATGAAAGGCGGCGAGGTTCAGCCCGCCAAAGCCAAGACTTATTTTAATTACGGCATGCCGATTTGCATCTCGCTTCTGCTCGCTTATACGCTCAATTCCGCCGATATGTACCTCATAGCCGGGATGATGGGCGAGGCCTCGGCCGGGCAATATAATGCCGGCTATAATCTCGCTAACCGCAGCCTCGAAATTCTCTTTGTCTGGATCTCCATGGCCGCGACCCCCATCGCTGTTACTCTGCTCGAAAAAGAGGGCCTTGAGCGCTCCAAAGAGCTGATGCGCGATTACGGTGCCTCTCTTCTCTGGATTGCCATGCCCGCCGCAACGGGTATCGCGCTCGTCGCCCCTGAATTTGGCTTTATCCTCGGCGAATCCGTCCGCGCCGAAGCGATAACCATCATGCCGTTAATTGCCTTTGCCGGAGTGCTAAACGGGTTGATTAGCTATTATGCCCAACGCTCTTTTATGCTCTCGGGGAAAACCTTCATGTTTATCTGGGCCATGGTGCCGCCGGTAATTCTCAATATAGGGCTTAATATTTGGTTGATCCCAATCCACGGTTTAATGGGAGCCGTCTATGCGACGGTGATATCTTATGCGCTTGGGTTTATCTTATCCATCATCATCGGGCGGCGTTATTACCCGCTGCCATTGCCGTTTAAAGCCTTTGGCCAGATCGCTTTCGCCTGTGCCGCTATGGCCGGGGCCGTGCTTGCTCTTCCAGATATCTCGCATTCACATGACCTTATCGCTTTGGCCATTAAAGCCGGCGTGGGGGCCAGTGTTTACGGCGCGGTATGCATGGTCATCGATGCCGCGAACTCGCGCACATTTATCATGGGATTACTTGAAAAATACCGCCTGAGAGAGGCGGCGTCATGAGCGCCAAAATCACCCATATCAAAAGCCTGAAAAAAACGCGGACTAAGCCTGTTCTCTCGGTGTTGATCCCTTATTTCAAAGATGACCCGACCGCGCTGCTCCATGCCCTGCTCTCGCAAACAGCCGAGCAAAGCGGCGTGGAAATCCTGATCTATGATGACGGTACGGGCGATGCAAAGCTCAACGCACCGCTCTGCGCCGTAGTTAAATCCGCCCATAGCCCGGTGCACTTACTGGTCGCGCCTAAAAATAAAGGCCGTTCAGCAGCGCGCAACGCTTTGCAAGAAAATGCCCGCGCCGATTGGGTTCTGTTCCTCGACGCCGATATGCGGCCGCAATCTCCAATGTTTCTAAGCCAATATGTAAAGCTCATTAAGGCCGACATCGGCGATATCATCTTTGGCGGCTTCACCGTTCCCGAAAAGGCCGAAACGCCGGATCAAGAGCTGCACCGCGCCCTCTCCGAAGCCTCTGATTGTCTCTCGCTTGCGACGCGCCGGGCCGCAGGGCCGCAATTTGTCGCCTCCTCCAATCTATGCGTCCGCAAAGCCGTCTTGGAAAGCGAAGGCTTTGATGACGGATTTGTCGGGTGGGGCTGGGAAGACAGCGAATGGGCGGCCCGCGCCGCTAAGCGTTTCGTCTTGACCCATGCCGATATACCGGCCCTGCATCTGGGGCTGGAGTCCACGGATACACTCCTCCGCCGTTTTAAAAATAGTGGCCATAATTATGTCCGCTTTACAGAGAAACATCCCGATATCGCGCAAGGTCTCAGCCTATTTCAAATGTCGCAAAAACTACGCCGCGTGCCCGGGCAAAAGCTGATGCGTCCGCTCTTGAAATTAGCCGTAAAATTACGCCTGATGCCGATGAAATTACGCTTGCTGGCCCTCAAGCTTTGGCGCGCTAGCTGGTACGCGGAAAGCTTTTCGAAAAAGATAGCGCCATGACCGCTATTTACCAGCCAGATAGGTCGCTGCCCGCCAAGATCAAACGCCGCCTTGTACCGTTTCAGGCGCGGCGTCTGCTGCCCGTAAAGCTCAAACGCCCGATTGTCAGTTTCAGCTTTGATGATTGCCCAAAATCCGTGATCGGCAATGCCTTAAAACCTATCGAAGCCGAAGGGTGGCAAACCACCGTCTATATCGCCATGGGCCTCTGCGGGATTACCAATCATCTTGGCCTGCATATGAGCGCAGATGATGTCAAAGCGGTTTATGCAAGCGGCCACGAAATAGGCGATCATAGCTTTAGTCATTACGATGGCTCGGCCCTGCCTCTGGATGCCTTTCTTGCCGATATAGATAAAAATCATGAGGCGTTTAACGGGCTGGGACTTCCGCCCCGCGAAACTTTTGCTTATCCATATGGCGGGACGACGCCGGCCCTGAAAAAAGCGCTGGAAAGCCGTTTCAAAGGCGCGCGCGGGATCAATAGCCGTCATCATAAGGCAGAGGTTGATCTCAACCAAATTGGCTCTAACCGTCTTTATAAGGGCGCGGATTTTGATAGGCTTATCCCTCAAATTGCCGCTCTGGCGGAAGCCCCCGGATGGATGACAATTTTTACCCATGATGTGCGCGACAACCCAAGTGACTTTGGCTGTACGCCAGCGCAAATGAAGACTGTTATCAAAGCCGTAAAAGACTGTGGGGCGCAGGTACTGCCCATAGCAAATGCCATCAAATATTTGGAGGCAGCGCATGACTAATTGGAAAGACGGCCTCTCTATTATTGTTCCGACATATAAACGGCCCGACGGCATCCGCACTGCACTCAATAGCCTGATGGAGCAGAGCCTTGAGAATCGCGCAATAGAAATTATCGTTGCCGATAATGACCCGGCGGGTAGCGCTCAGGAATTTGTAACGCGTTTCGCCCAAACATCTGGTATTGAAATTATCTATAAACATGTCCCGCAGCCCGGCGTGTCCAATGCCCGTAATGGCGCTTTGGCCGCCGCAAGGGGGCGCTTCATCGCTTTCCTTGATGATGATATGGAAGCCCGGCCTGGATGGGCAGAGGCGCTTGTCAACGCCGCAATTAAATATAAAGCGGGCATCACTTTTGGCCCCATTACCGCTGTTATGCCAAATAAAGAAGATCCGCTAAACCCTTTCATGCAACCATTTTTTTCGCGTAGCCATGATGCGGCTGAGGGTTTAATTCAGGACTATTTCGGCACAGGCGGCTGCTTGCTGGACTTATCATTATGCGACATGCCTTCGCCTGCTTTCGATCCTATCCATAATGAAACCGGCGGCGAAGATGATGCGCTCTTCTACCACCTGACACAGCGCGGGGCCAAAGTCGCTTGGGTAGCTCAAGCCGAAAGCTATGAGATCGTTCCCGCCTCTCGCGCCACGCCGAACTATATGTGGACACGTAATTTTGCCTTCGGCCAAGGGCCAACGCAAGAACAAGCCGATAAGGGCATAAGAGGCATATTTGGAATTTTGAAATGGATGGTTATTGGGGCCGTTCAATTCGTATTTTATAGCCCGCAATATCTCATGCTGAAAATTATGGGCCGGCCGAAATATATCCATTACCATGCCAAGACGGCTCAGGCGCTCGGCAAGGTGCTTTGGTGGAGCGGCTTTTCGCCCAAGCTTTACGGGACGTATTCCACGGCAAATTAAACCGGAACCTGCCGCGTCAAAAAATAGGGCAAGCGGGCCCGCTTTCGCCAAAATGGCCGCTCAAAGGCAAAGAGTTTTGCCGAGGTCGCGACGAACATCACCCAGCTCAAATCGTTCTGTTGGAGAATGGTGCTCTCCGACATCGAGAACATTAAAAACATCATCGTTGACAGGATAACCCAATAGGTTTCCGTGCCGCCTTTTTTAATCCGGTCCAATGCCAATATAATCGTGAATAAGAAATAGAACGCAAAAACAGCAACGCCCAGAGCGCCGATGGATAGCCATGTGTCCAGCCAGCCATTATGGGCAGAGGGCACACCCCATTGCAGGTTTAAACGCACATAATAAGACGGCCCCAACGGGTCGAGCCAATAGACGCCATATCCGTGGCCTAACCACGGCTTGGCTTTAATATTATCAATCAACCCGTTCCAGATATCTGTCCGGCCCGTCAGCGTTCTTTCCTTGCCAATCAAGTCAAACATCAAATCTGGGGCGAGCAGCATCAAAGCCGTGAAAATAGCGATCCCGGCCATAACAGTATACATTAAAGGAATTCGCAGAAACGGAAACCGCCTAAAGATACGGATAACAATAAACCCGGAGATGCCGAGCAAAGCGACAAGCAGCGCCGTTTTGGATGTCGATAGCAACACCATACCGAAACATAAAAGCCCCAATGGAATCCAAATCCAGCCCCTATCCGGCCGCATGGCAAAGGCGCACATCATGACAATGACGCCCTTGGCCATAAAGCCGCCCATATAGTTTTTTTCAACCCACGCCCCGCGCCATGCGCCCTCGTGAATTTCTTGCATCACGCCATATTCGGGCATGACAAGTCCAATAAAAAGACTCGCAATTGCCAGAAAGCCAAAAACCAAAGCCAGTCTTTGTACCAATCCGCTCCAATCATAACGCGCGGCTAAAACCAGGCCAAATATAGTCGTTACCATAAGCGCTATAGACCGGCGCAGGGTAACACCGGGGTCAATCGACCAGAGCCAACTCAGCCCGCAAATAAAAACGCATAAGACAACAAAGGGATTAAACACCGCCAACCTGATTATCTGCGGCAAACAGCGCAGCGCCATAAGCGCCACCAAAAAATAACCCGGATACCAGAGAAACCGCGCTAGCGGGCTTTCATATTCCAAATTATTAAAATCTGTCAGAAACAGCGCGATCAAGGCCGTTGAAAACTGTAAAATCAGCAAAAAGATGATGACGTTCTCAATTCCGCGTATCAACGACCCCAGCGCATAATTACGCTGCATGAGATTACTATCATCAAAAACGGTGCCGGCCATAATGGCCTAGCTGTGTTCGGTAGGCGGGTTTGTTCCCGGCGGCAGGCCGAATTGCTGCACTTGCGGGGCTTGCGCAGGTTCTTGTCCTAATGGCGCTTGCCCTAACGCTCCGGCCACAACTTGGCCCGAAAGATAAGGATTTTGATTCATATCCACAGCCGCTGAACCCTGCATATAGGCATTTGGATCTGTGTAGCCTTGCTCATATTGGCCTTGGACATGGGCATTAGGATCAACATAAGCTTGGTCATATTGCGCCGTCGCCCCGCTCGTATAGGGATCAACCGCCGGCATAGAATATCCACTATCATAAGGCTGCGCATAGGCCTCGGCCCCTCCCGATAACACAGCAGGCGCATAGGCTTGCGGCTCGTAACTTGCGGCAGCAGGTTCCTGATAGGGCATAGCCGGCTCGGGCGCGTAATCCGGCGCCACAGGTTCGGGGATTTGCGTCCCGGCAGGCATGGCGGACATGGCGGGCATAGCCGCCTGATAGCGCGGCCCCGAGCTGGCATAAAGCCGCGGATCAAGGAACACCCGCAGCATAGCCAGCATAAACAGTGTCAGCCCCCAACCCATCGTCGCCAAAGCAAACATCATCATCTGCATATTGCGGCCCTTATTCGGGTATTTGGCGTAGGAGATGACCTTGATATTTTCGCTATTGGCTTCGGCCTGTTGCTGATTGACCAAAGCTTCCTGCTCTTTGGCATTATAGACTTTCAGGCGCTCTGTGAGCGTATCACGTTCGCGCAGCAGATTTTGATATTCAGGCGATAGAGCTGTCAGGCGACGCACCTTGGCATCGGCGCTGTCGAGTTGGCGCTGGAGGGTATATTCCTTCTCGCGGTAGCTATCAGCGGTGGCTTGCAATGTATTGCGGCGCGTTGTCAGCGCTTGGTGCACCGTATTGGGCCCGACCCGGCGTCCGCCGGCAGCCTTGCCGCCGTAAGAGCTTTGCAAAGACTTAAGCTCGGTAAGCTCGGTTTGCTTTTGCCTGACCGGGTTACTCGTCGGCAAATATTTGGCGAGTAATTGTTTTAATTCAAGCTCGGCTTGGGCAATACGCGCCGAAGCTCTATCGTCTATATAAAGATTGATGGTTGCCGGCGTTCCGCGGAGTTGGTTTTCACTCGTTGCCAAAGCGGTTTCTGTTTCGGACATTTGCGCCCGCAACAGGTTGAGCGCCGCGCGCAAGTCTTCAGTGCGCTTGCGAACGCCGCCTTGCTCGGACACAAAATCAGAAACACCGTTTTTCTTGAGCAATCGCGCAATCGCCCGCTCATTTTGACTAAGCTGCTGATCTGTCGCGATGCGGCGCTCGGATATGATATCGCCCGCACCCTCAACGAAGATCGTCCGGCGATAGCTCATATAAGCATCAATAAAGGCATTAAGCGTGCGAACAGCGATAGCGCCGTCTTCATGTTTATAAACAAGATCAATAATAGAAGACTTCGGACGCGGCGAGACGATGAAGGATTTATCCATCGTTAGCATCATTTCAATTTTAGCCGCAATTCGATCCGCTTCTGTGCGGGCGCTGTTATATTTAGCAAAGCCGGCCCGGTCGAAACGCCTTTGATCTTGCGGACTGGAGGTCATCTCGCCAAAAACCTGTTCGATAATGTCAGAACTTTTGATAATCCCGACTTCATTGAGCGTAATCGTATCCGCCGTTAGCATAATGCCGTTCTGTCCGCCCTGCCCGCTGACAGGTTGATAGACATATTCATCGCCAAGCTGAACCATGACACGGCCATCGCCCGAATAAACCCGCTTAAAGTCTTTGGTGAGATACCAAGCTGCAGCGATGCCGATTAATAAAAGCGGCAAAACCCAGCGCAATTGCCGCCCGAAGGATTTGAACATTTCAGCCAAACGGATGTTGGGCATGCCATTGGCATAATCGCCGACGGTCAAATCACCGACACGAGGCGCATAATTCTGTACGGGGTGATGCGCAGACGGCAAGCCGTCATCCCCTCCGCCTATTGGTGTTTTTTTCTTACGACTAAATAATGCCATGCCTAACCCTTTAACTCCCCCGAGGGATTCGTTACGTTAACCATGTTGCCATTCTAAAATTTAACAATTCCTTATCCATTCTTGTTAACACTTGAAAAAAGTCGAAAAACATGTGTTCCAAGGCCGATTTTATGAAAAAATACGCTAAATCTTCCGTAATATCCTTAATTATGGGGGTATCCGCCCTCGCCCTACTCGGCGAATCGACTGCCTTTGCGCAGTCCAGATATGGCGGAACGAATCAATATCAGCCGCCCGCTGTTAAGCATAATGCCCGATATATGGGTCCAATGATCACACCGGGGATGCCTTCCGGCCCGATGCCGGGACGCTATATTAAGGATAATTCGCCGCGAAAATACAGCGGAATTATGGCCCGTATGCGCGGCGAAAAACACATCGCCTACCAAGTCCCCGCTCCGCGTCCGGGCCTTGGCATGTTTCAGCAATGGGTCAATTGGGAACCTGAATATACGCTCAACCCCGGTGACCAGCTTGATATTGTTGTCTCCAGCGCCCCCGAGCTTTCCCGAACACTTACGGTTGGCCCCGATGGCCGCGTGGTGATGCCGATGAGCAAGCCGATTATGGCGGCAGGCCGGACATTTTTACAGGTTCAAGGCGAATTATCGGCCGAATTGGCTAAACAACTGCGCGATCCCACCCTCGCGGTCACGCCGCGCGCCTATGCGCCGGAACAGGTTTATGTCGGGGGGCAGGTCGGACAGCCGGGCACTTATACAATGCCGGGCCGTATCGGGGCTTTGGAAGCTATTTTGATGGCGGGCGGTATGCGTCCAACAGCAAAATCACGCCAAGTGGCGGTTTTGCGCCGCGCGCCCAATGGCGGCATGATGATGCGAACAGTGAATATCCGCAACGGCATTCTCAATATCCGCGAATATGATGATAATATGCAGCTTCGCCGCGGCGATATCATCTATGTGCCGCAGTCCAATATCGCGGAAATCGGAACATTTATGCAAAACTTCCGTAATGCCCTACCCGTTGACTTTAATCTGTCCTACCAATTTGGGCAGAACGGCGGCGGCACAACAGTCGTTTCGCCTTAAAGCGCAGATCACATAATAAAAGAGCGGCAAAGACCACAGGTCTTAAGCCGCTTTTTTTATGCCGCCAGTAATTCGCGGTTTTCAGTTAACCAACCCCGAGCCGCTCTTTGCGCTAACGTTAGATCATCACTGCTCATTTCGAGCCCTATCTCTTCGCGATAGGATTTAGCCGGGCTTGAGCCCATCATAGCCGCAAGGCTGAACCATTTGTGGGCTTCCACAAAGTCCGGGCCGCGGTCTTCAAGATCTGTCGAATAGATCAAACCCAGACGGAAGAGGTCTTCCGGTTTAGCCCCCGCCGCTATCGCAGCTTCGGCTTCTTGTACTTCTACGTCAGTAAAGGCCATGATTGCCTCCCCATGTTTTCGTTCACCTAATACCTTCGGGAACACTTGTTCTTCGAAGGAAGCGAAGGACGAAATTCCTTTCCGTTCTCATCGCTTAATTGAAGCTTGGGCCTAGGCAGATAAATATAAGGTTAATAACGATAAAGGTTAATCAAGTTTTATTTGTATTAAAACAAGTAAATTTAAGTTACTTATAAATTTATACACGATTAAAATGAGATTACTTTTCTATTATTACTTCAAATACTGAAGTATAAAATAGTTATAGAGCAAATATTATGGCAGTATAGATTCGGTCAAAAAAAATATATTTTTTTGAAAAAGGGTGTTTCGTAGCGGTTTTTCTCAATCTGGAACAGTAAATTCGTAGCCTAATCATAAAACTTTACGGCCTCTTCCAAACTCGCACGGTCAGCATAAAGCTCATTTACGGGCGCATCTGGATTGCCATATCCCAGCGACATGCCGACCAAGACTTCCTCGTCATCGGGAACATCGAAATATTCCCCGACAAGCCCCGGCCATTGCCGCCACCAGCCCTGCGGAGCGCTATGCAGCCCCTCCTCGCGGGCGAGCAGCATGAGCGATTGCAGGAAAATACCGATATCCATATATTGCGGCATTTCCAGCTTCTTGTTTCCTGTGATGATAATACCGACAGGCGCTTCGAAGAACTTCATATTCTGCAAAAGCCACATCATGCGGCCAAGCTTATTATCTTTCTCTATGCCAAGCTTGGCATACATATCCTCGCCTAATTTATAGCGCCAACTCCGCTGAGGTTCCCAGAGAGGGGACGGATAGGCGCGGTAGGTTGGTTCTTCCATTGCCCCGGACTGCGCGCGGGCGGTAGCCGCCTTAGTAAAGACTTTGAGCCGCTCTCCGCGCATAACATGAACATTCCACGGCTGGAGATTACCGCCGGAGGGGCTGCGCAAGGCGGTCGTCAGGATGCGCCGCAAAACTTCATCAGGCACAGGCCTATCAAGAAAAGCGCGCGCGGTAATACGGGTATTAAGCGCCTCGGTGACGCTTGCGGATTTATCGGTGTTCAACGCCATGGCTATTTCTTTTTCTTAAAAGACTGAATCCAGCTTAAAAAGAAATAATCAATGACGGCAACCCCAAAACCTATCGCCAAGGCCGGAAGAAGCTGGCCATCACGCCGAAACATAAGATAGCCAATGCCCGCCCCAATGATGAGCGCGCCAAATCCGGGACCTTCTTGGAGTTTCAAGGGGTGTTACTTATGGTTTATGACGTACATGGTACCAAAATAGGTAACCGCCAATGTAGCGATTAAAATCAAAAACCCTAAAATTTCACGATCAATCATCAGCTTTATCCTCATCTTCCATATAGCGCAAAATAGTCACAGATACAAGTATCGCAGCAAAACCAAGTACAATGAACAAAACGGCTTCAAAAACTGAGAATCTCGGCGAGTCAGTGAAAGTTTCCAACAAGCCGGTACCTGTTAACGCAAGCGATGTCGCTAAGAACCAGTTTGACACTTGTTTGCGCATAGCATTACGGTTTTTTCGCTCAAGCCGAGTTGGCTCCTCTTTTCTCTGTTTCGCCTCGCTCATCATCACTCCATATCGCCGACACGACGCATCAGCCATGTCAGCACAATATAATCGGCGATGGCGATGAGCGCGGCAACGCCGACCGAGAGGACGGTGCCCAATTCAGCAAATTTATAAAGCACGGCGAAAACGACGACAAAAAACACAATCGGGCCGCCGATACGGAGCGCGTTGAATAGGCTTTGATTGCTGTCGTCCATATTAAAGCCCCAATTTCTTGCGCAATATCTCGTTCACGGCTTGCGGGTTGGCCTTGCCTTGGCTGGCTTTCATCACCTGCCCGACAAAAAACCCGAGCAGTTTCGGATTTTCTTTGGCCGCCGCCGCTTGTCCAGAATTATCAGCGATAGCTTTATCGACCATGGCTTCAATCGCGCCCATATCAGTGACTTGTTTGAGGCCTTGTTTTTCGATGATGCTGTCCGCGTCGCCTTCGCCGCCAAACATACGCTCAAACACGTCTTTGGCGATTTTGCCTGAAATAGTCTTATCCGTAATCCTATCCAGCAGCCCACCGAGCATATCGGCGGAAACAGGGCTATCTTCAAGCTCGATGCTCGCTTTATTCAGCGCACCAAACAAATCGCCCATCATCCAGTTCGCGGCAATCTTGGCATCGCGGTCTTTCGCCACGGCCTCGTAGAAATCGCTCTTGCTCTTATCCGCCGTGAGGATACGCGCGTCATATTCGGACAGATTATAATCTGCCATAAACCGCGCTTTGATCGCGTCCGGCAGTTCCGGCAGGCTGGCTTTAATGCCGTCGACAAAGCTTTGCTCCAACTTGAGAGGCAGCAAATCCGGGTCAGGGAAATAGCGGTAATCATGGGCGTCTTCTTTGCTACGCATGGTGCGGGTCTCGCCCTTCACGCTGTCAAAAAGCCGCGTTTCCTGGTCAATCGTGCCGCCCGCTTCGATTATATCAATGTGCCGGCGGGCCTCATAATTGATCGCTTGGCGAATAAAGCGCATCGAGTTGACATTCTTGATCTCGCAGCGCGTGCCGAGCTCCCCGCCCGGCTTGCGCACAGAAACATTAACATCAGCGCGCAGATTGCCCTTCTCCATATCGCCGTCGCAAGTACCGAGCGCGCGCACAATACCGCGCAATTTCTCGACATAGGCCGAGGCCTCTTCGGGGCTGCGCATATCCGGCTTGGAGACGATTTCCATCAGGCAAACGCCGCAGCGGTTCAAATCGACATAAGTCTCGTCCGGCGAGAGGTCATGCACGGATTTCCCGGCGTCTTGCTCCAAATGCAAACGCTCAATCCCGACCACGACAGGCTCCATGGTGTTCCCGTCCGCATCAATCGGCAGAATATCAATCTCGCCCTCGCCGACAATCGGAAACTCAAACTGGCTGATTTGGTAGCCCTGAGGCAGATCGACATAGAAATAATTCTTGCGGTCAAAGCGCGAGAACAGATTGATCTGTGCATTCAGCCCAAGCCCGGTGCGCACGGCCTGCTCAACGCAAAATTCATTGACCACAGGGAGCATGCCCGGCATGCCCGCATCGACAAGGCTGACCTGCGAATTCGGCTCCGCGCCATAAGCGGTCGCAGCGCCGGAAAACAATTTGGAATTACTCGCGACTTGAGCATGAACCTCAAGCCCAATAATAACTTCCCAATCCCCGGTCTCGCCTTGGAGCCAGTCTTTTTTATCTGCAACGCGCGGCGCTATGAACATTGTATTCTCTCTTTATTCGTTCCTTCTCCTCGGGGAGAAGGTGCCCGAAGGGCGGATGAGGGGATATTAACTCTGACCCACAAACCGAGTCAAACTTTCCATCACCGCATCAATATCTTCATAAATATCAGCATTCAAAAAGCGAATGATGCGATATCCATGATCCTCTATTACTATCGACCTTTCCAGATCATATTCAATTTTATCTTCATGACTTGCGTCATCTAATTCAACGACAAATTTTTCACTTTCACATACAAAATCAGCAAAATACTTTGAGATCGGAACTTGGCGTTTAAACTTTAAATTCAGAAACTTTCGTCCTCTGACTTCGTTCCAAAAAATGGTTTCCGCACTTGTTTGCTTGCGTCTCAAATATCTTGCAAATTTTACTCTTTCATTCATATCCCCTCATCCGCCCTGCGGGCACCTTCTCCCAAGGGAGAAGGACAAGATATCCAAGCTAAACCCACCACTTCTCAGGCTTAGCTGCAAACCCTGCCGCTTTCTCCAGTGCACTTGCCGCCGCAAATACCGTGTCTTCGTCCAGCGCTTTGCCTATAATCTGCAAACCCAGCGGCAAGCCGTCTGCGTCTAGTCCTGCCGGCACGGAAATCCCCGGCAGACCTGCCAAATTCGTCGTCACCGTGAAAATATCGTTGAGATACATTTTCACGGGGTCATTGACCTTGCGCCCGATGGCAAAAGGCGCACTTGGCGCAGTTGGCGTTAATATCGCGTCGCATGTCTGCCAGGCATTTTCAAAATCCTGCACAATGCGGGTTCGGACTTTTTGCGCGCGCAGGTAATAGGCGTCGTAATAGCCTGCCGAGAGCACATAAGTCCCGATCATGATGCGGCGGCGAACTTCTTTGCCGAAGCCTTCCGTGCGCGTGCGGTCATAGGTGTCGGTCAAGTTTTCCCCGTCCACCCGCAGGCCGTAGCGCATACCGTCATAACGGGCCAAATTCGACGAGGCTTCCGCCGGGGCGACGACATAATAAGCGGGCAGCGCATATTTCGTATGCGGCAGGGTAATCGGCACGATCTCTGCGCCAGCCTCTTTCATCCACTCTATGCCTTGATCCCAGAGCGACTGAATTTCGGGCGGCATGCCGTCAATGGAATATTCTTTGGGGATGCCGATGCGCAGGCCTTTGACAGACTTGCCGCAGCTTTCGCTCCATTTCGGCACGGAAACATTGAGCGAGGTACTGTCTTTCGCGTCATGCCCCGCCATGCTCTCCAGCAAAATCGCGGCGTCTTTGACCGTCTTGGCTATCGGCCCGGCTTGGTCGAGCGAGCTGGCAAAAGCCACCGTGCCCCAGCGCGAGCAGCGGCCGTAAGTCGGTTTAATCCCGACCGTGCCGGTAAAGCTGGCGGGCTGGCGGATAGAGCCGCCCGTATCCGTGGCTGTTGCGCCAAGGCACATATCTGCCGCCACAGCGCTGGCCGAGCCGCCGGAAGAGCCGCCCGGAACCAAATCCTCGCCTTTACGCCACGGGTTAATCACGGGGCCGTAAAAAGAGGTCTCGTTGGATGACCCCATAGCGAATTCATCCATATTGAGCTTACCGAGCATGACCATGCCGTCAGCTTTCATATTGGCGGTAACGCTGGACTCGTATGGCGGTTTGAAATCGCCAAGGATTTTACTGCCCGCAGTAGTTTTCACGCCTTCTGTGCAAAACAGGTCTTTAACGCCGAGCGGCGCGCCTTCGAGTAATCCGGCCTCGCCCTTTGCGCGGCGAGCATCCGAGGCTTTCGCCTGATCCATCGCCAGTTCAAAAGTCGTGGTGATAAAGGCGTTCAAATCCGCCCCATCCATACAGGCGTTTATATGGGCTTTGGTCAGCTCTTCCGAGCTAAAATCGCCCTTAGCCATGCCGTCCAAAGCGCCTTCGAGTGTGAGTTTTGTAAGGTCAGACATGGCTTACTCCACCGATCTTGGGACAACGAAAAAACCGTCATCTTTTTTCGGCGCGTTAAGCAGCACAGCATCGCGTTTGCCGCCATCGGTGACAGTATCCGTCCGCATTGGCGCGTCCATATCAACGGCAGATGTCATCGGCTCGACGCCCTCGACATCAACCTCGCCAAGCTGCTCGATCCAGCCCAAAATACCGTTCAAATCATCTGCCAGCGGCTGCAAACGATCATCCTCAACATGAAGCCGCGACAGGCGGGCAATTTTTTTTACATCTTCGGCGCTTACCGCGCCTTCGGGATTACTCACGCGAGTCTCCATAAGTTCTTGAATGCGCGAGTTAGCAGGGGCAGTGAGTCCTCGCAAGTGATGGATTGCGGTTCCTCGAAAATTTCGCTATCCCCGCCCAAAGTAAGGACGCCCGCATGAAATATGATAATGAACATATGGCCCCCAATTCCCCGCGTATGGGTAATGGGTTTACCCGCGCGGTTGGTTCACTTGGCCTGAAGCTGATCGGATGGAAATTAGTCGGCAAAATGCCCAATGTTTCTAAATTTATTGTTATCGGCGTGCCCCATACTTCTAATTGGGATGCTTTTGCGGCCACATTTGCCATGCTCGCCGTCGGCTTTCGCTATACATTTCTGGTCAAGAAAGAATGGTTCTTCTGGCCGGTGGGGCCGGCCATCCGCGCGCTTGGCGCTTACCCTGTTGACCGCGGCAGAGGCAGCAATGTCGTCGACCAACTCACTGAATATTTCGAAAAAAACGACAAAGCCTGTATTGGCTTTCCGCCCGAAGGCACGCGCTCGAAAGTGGAACGCTATAAGACGGGTTATCTTCGCGCCGCCTATGCCGCCAAAGTGCCCGTCTTTATTTGCGCCTTTGACGGGCCGAATAAACGTGTTGTGCTTGACCGGCTTGTTGACCTCACCGGAGATTTGAAAAAAGATAATGAAGCGATCAAAACCTATGTCGATGCCACATGGGTGGGGGTCAATCCTGAAAACCAATAAATGAACTCGCCGACCCATAGCTTGCTCGCCTTGGCTCTGCTGTCCAAGCGCGGAGGGGCTAAGCGCAATTGGGCGGTGTTTATCGGCTCGCTCCTGCCCGACGCCGCGATTTATCTCTGGGCGCCCTATCAAAGCTTTGTCAAAGGCGAAAACGGCCAACATATGTGGGATGTGCTCTATTTCGAGCCGCCCATGCAGACTCTGATTGCTTGTTTCAATTCGATTCCGATTTATACCGCGCTCGCATTAGCCGGATATATCGCCATGAAACGGCAGGTCAAATCGGGCGCGCTGCTCTTATTCTTTGCCCTCGCCGCCCTGACCCATATGGCCACCGATATGCCCGTCCACGGCCATGACGCTTACCGCCATTTCTGGCCACTGAGTGATTGGCGCTTTCATTCGCCGATTTCCTATTGGGAGGCTGGTCTCCATGCGGGCTGGGTTAGCCTTGTCGAATTAGCTATGGCGCTTATCGCTATCATCGTGCTCTGGCGGCGTTTTCCTAAGCTCTGGGTTAAAATCAGTCTCGGCATATTGGCAGCGCTATATATCCTGATGCAGGTGGTAATTCGCCTTGTCCCGCACGGGCCGCACGGTTAAAGCGCGGCCATGGCGATTATCACATTAGACGAATTACGCGAAACCTCCGGCGCATTACTGGGCGTTGACCCCGGCACGAAAACTTTTGGCTTAGCGATTAGTGACCGCACGCGGCTTATAGCTACGCCGCTGGAGACCATTATCCGCAAAAAATTCACTTTGGATGCCGAGCATCTCCTCCGGGTCTATGACGAGAACGAAGCCAGCGCCCTCATCGTCGGCCTGCCCGTTAATATGAACGGCACACACGGCCCGCGCGCGCAATCGGTGCGTGACTTTTGCACAAATCTACTCCGCCTGCGCGAATTGCCCATCTTTATGTGGGACGAGCGCCTGTCCACAGCCGCCGTCACCCGAACCCTGCTCGAAGCCGATATGAGCCGCAAGAAACGCAAGCAAAACGTCGATAAACTCGCGGCAGGCTATATTCTACAAGGCGTGCTCGATAGGCTACGGAGCTAGGCGCGTACTGGGAATAGGGTTGCAATAATCGCCAAACCACCTTGACTCTCCAGCACTCTTATCCGACGACACGCCTATGCAAATTGCCACTTGGAACGTCAATTCTATCAAAGCCCGCATGCACGCCGTGACCAAATGGCTTGCCGCCGCGCAGCCCGATGTTGTCTGCTTGCAGGAAACCAAGACAGTAGATGAGGGTTTCCCTTTTATGGAGATCGAGGCGCTTGGGTATAATGTCGCTGTGCACGGCCAGAAGAGTTATAACGGCGTGGCAATCCTGTCCAAAACGCCGTTTGAAGAGATTAATCCCCGTCTGCCGGGCGATGATAATGATGAGCAAGCGCGTTATCTGGAAGTCGTGATTGCAGGGAAAAACGGCCCCGTGCGCGTGGCCTCGATTTACTTGCCAAATGGCAATCCCGCCCCCGCCGAAATCGGCGGCATGACCGATAAATATGCGCTGAAGATGAACTGGATGCGGCGGCTAAAAACCCATGCCGCTGAGCTGCTCACCTATGAAGAACCGCTCATCCTAGCCGGAGATTATAATGTCATTCCCGAGGCTAAAGATTGTTACGACCCGGAAGGCTGGCAAGGGGACGCGCTTTACCGCCCCGAAACCCACGCGGCTTGGCGGGCGCTGCTTAATCTCGGCCTGACGGAAAGCTTCGAGCAGGTCGATGGCCGCGCCGGACAATATACATTCTGGGATTTTCAGCGCGGCGGCTGGGAGAATAATCACGGCATCCGCATCGATCATTTGCTGCTCTCCCCGCAAGCCGCGGATCATTTGACGGCGTTTCGCATCGATAAAATGGAACGCGACGGGATTAAGCCTTCAGATCATGTGCCCGCTATCGGCACATTTAATCTGTAATGCAAACGGGGCTTAAAATCCTGATCGGGGCTATCGCCGCTTTAGTCATCATTGGTTCGCTCTTTGGCTGGCATATTCACACGGTTTATCGCCAAGTCACCGCTTCGACCAATGTCGGCCCGGCCCTGTTTGCAGCCGATGTGCTCAAAGCTTACGGCAAAACCATCACCAATGACCTTCGCGCAAATAATGTCAAAGCCGCGATTATTTCGCGTTCGGGCCAACCGCGAGAGAAACTCCCCGAAGGCGTGATGTTTACCCATTCAGCCTTCTTTCTCTATGAGCCGGAGACAGATAATTACGCCGTCTATAATCTCTATCACGGCGAGAAAAACCGCTTGAAGTCTTCGCTGGCCACAGACACGCCCGCCGATTTTCTGCGGCTGTTGCGGGAGCGCGATGCGGGCCTCATCATTCCAACGCCGGAATTTCAGGACGCGCTCTATAACTACATCACTTCGGAAAAATACGGCGAGGTGCATCAGGCCGATTATTCCCTGATCTCCAATCCCTATGATGCGCGTTTTCAAAACTGCAATGAATATATGCTCGATAGCCTAGCCGCGCTGGTATGGGACACCAAAGATATAAGCGAGATAAAATCACGCTTTAAAGAGATGCTGCGACCCTCGGAGCTAAAAGCCAATTTCATTCGCCGCCATATCGGGCCGCTGGTCGATGAACGCTTGGTGATGGACGACCATGATGATAAAATCTGGACGGTGACAAGCCAAACACTGGCGAATTTCCTAGCCGATGAAGGCCAGTTACAAAGCCATTATATGATCGACCTAGAAACGGGGGCTCAGCAGCCCATGCAGGCTCTCGCAGAAATAAGGTAGCGCGTGGCGCTGTTCCTGTTTCCATTTTTCCGGCGCTTCAAAGGCGGCTTCCGCCCCCTTAATGGCCGGAATCAGGCTTTGCAATAGGCCGCGATAAAACTTGCCGCGCGCCGCATCCGCGCCCGCCGCGCCGCGCCGGCCAATACGAGCTTGCAGGGCATGAACCTTTTCGAGCAGGTAAAAGATCGCGCCGACTTCATTCACAATCAAAGTCGCCGCTTCCTGATAATCAAAGGCCTGAAAATCGCGTGAAAAATCAAAGCGGTCATCAATTTCCAGCGCGACATGAAAGCGGTTACCGGCAAAAACACATTGCACATTACGGCCCATATAATCATCGGCGAAAGCTGTCAGGCGCTCAATAAAATCAGGCGTAAGCAAATATCTGGCCTCGACTTGATCGTCGCTATAGACTTCAAAAAGGCCCTCAAAGGCAGAACTGGCAAAGCCGACACGCTTGAGACCATTGACCGTTTTCGGGTTGAGGCGGCCTAAATCGCGGCGGATAATAGTATGGCCGAGGAAATTATCAATATGGGGCATAGACAGGACAATGCCTTCATAGCCATCGCGCGTATCGGCATTATTCGCGTCATAGATCGCCCACTCATCCTCTGACTCATTTGCGATATGAAACCGGCTTCTGGGTTTTTCCTCAAACGGAAGCGCCGCTGTCACATCGACCAATTCGAATTTTTGTCTCTGATAGCCTTGCCCCAAAACTTCGCCGCGAAAATTAAACTTACCCGTAGGGCTGCGCACCATGGAGGCCGCTTGCAGCGCCATCAAAATACCGGGCGCCTTAACATCGGCGCGGTAGCTCCAGCCCAAAGCCTCATAGATATATTGGCGCAAGCTCTGAACCTGAGCCGAAAAATCCTTGGGCGGATAGAAATCTTGAACCTTCAACATAGAGAGGGTTTAACCGAAAGGATTTAATATTGAATTGAGGGTACTACGTCCCTCTCCCATAGGGAGAGGGTGCCCGAAGGGTGGGTGAGGGGATCTGATGTTGAGGTGACGTGCCAAATTGCGAGGCATGGAGCCCCTCATCCGACCCTTCGGGCCACCTTCTCCCCATGGGAGAAGGACAATAATCGTAGTCAGTCGAACTTAACCAAGGACTGCGAGGGCTTCACCCAACTTTACAAGTTCTTCAACATAGGCGGCGCGGCGGTCTTTTTGTAGCGTCACGACCTTCTCGGGAGCTTTGGAGATGAAAGCTTCATTGCCGAGTTTTTTATCAATTTTGTCGATCTCGGATTGGGTTTTTTTGATCTCTTTAGTGAGGCGGGCTTTTTCCGCATCAAGATCAATCAGGCCTTCCATCGGGATGGCATATGTCGCGCCGTCAACGACGCATTGCAGCGCGCCTTGCGGAGCGGCGCTTGCCGTCTCGATGGCCTCGACGCGGGCCATGCGCTCTAAAGCTTCGGCAAAAATAGTCAGGCGCGGGTCGGCATTATCAGCCAACATCAAGAGCGGGGCTTTCTTGCTTGGCGGGACATTCATCTCCGAGCGCACAGAGCGGAGGGCCGTGACGAGGCGAATGAGCCAATTGATATCATCGGCGGCTTGGGCGTTAATCAGGTCATCCCCAAGAACCGGCCACTCTGCCAAAATCAAATCGGTGTCGCGGGCCTCTGCCGTATTAGCCCAAAGCTCTTCGGTGATAAACGGCATGAAGGGGTGAAGCAGTTTCAGGATTTGGTCGAGCGCCCACGCCGCCGCCGCTTGTGTCTCAGATTTAGCGCTTGCGTCATCGCCGGCCATAATCGGCTTAATCAGTTCCAGATACCAATCGCAATATGTGCCCCAAGCAAATTTATAGGCGGCGTCTGCGGCGGCGTCAAAACGGTAATCTTCGATAAATTTGGTCACGTCTCTGGCGGCAATAACAGCCTCGGAAACAATCCACTGATTGACCGATTGGGTGCAAGATTTCGGATCAAAACCGGGATCGGATTGACAGCCATTCATTTCTCCGAAACGCGCAGCATTCCAAAGCTTAGTACCAAAATTCCTATAACCTTCAATACGTTGCGTCGAAAGCCTTACGTTACGGCCCTGCGCCGCCATCGCCGCCATGGTAAAACGCAGAGCGTCCGCGCCGTAAGTGTCGATTAGTTCCAGAGGGTCAACAACATTGCCCTTAGACTTAGACATTTTCTGTCCCTTTTCGTCCAGCACCAGCGCGTGAATATAAACATCCTTAAACGGCACCTCGCCCATAAAATGCAAACCTTGCATCATCATCCGCGCCACCCAGAAGAAGATGATATCAAAGGCGGTGACGAGGACGGAACCGGGATAGAAACGCGCAAGCTCTGGCGTTGGTTCAGGCCAGCCAAGAGTGGAGAATGGCCACAGGCCGGAAGAGAACCATGTGTCTAGGACGTCTGGGTCACGATATATAAATGCAGTTATATTCCCATCAATATCTTTGTGAGCCGCTTTAACTGAGAAATTTTTGTTTTGTGGATTTGAACTGTCGTAATTCATAATTTCAGTTGGATTATCTAAAAACACCACCTTTACGGCCCCCTTACCATTATGAGTGTCATAGTATGTTTGTGCAATTTTTAAAGCTTGGTCTTTGTCGAAAGCGACAAAGACTGAGTCATTGTCCAATTCAGGAATATTAAAATTTTGAACTAAATCTTTACGCGGCCCATACCAAGCTGGTATCCGATGCCCCCACCATAACTGCCGCGAGATACACCAAGGCTGGATATTATCCATCCAGTTATCATAGGTTTTTTTCCAGTTTTCGGGGATGAAACGGGTGGAGCCTTTTCCGCACTCTTGTGTTCCCGGGCTTGACCCGGGACCTCCCTCGGCCTCGCGCGATGTTGCGGGAGACCCCGGCTCAAGGCCGGGGACAGGTGTAGCGGTTAGGCCTCGGCTCTGCGGGTTTTTGCCCTTCTCCCCGGGGGAGAAGGTGTCGCGCAGCGACGGATGAGGGGCCGCGTTATCTGAGGCCGCGCTTTGCGCAGATTTATTATCCTGACCCTCACCCGCCCTTCGGGCACCCTCTCCCTCAGGGAGAGGGGAAGTTGAGTGTCCCCGATCAACCGCCGCAATGGCCTCAACCGCCAGCTTTTCTGCATCGACGAACCATTGATCGGTTAGCATTGGCTCTATCACTGCGCCTGACCTATCGCCGAAAGGCTGCATGACTTTTTTGTCCTCAACCTTAATCAACAACCCTTCGGCGTCGATATCGGCAACCACGGCTTTGCGGGCGACGAACCTATCCATGCCGACATATTTCTCCGGCATGATCTCGCTCTCGCACATCGCGGCGCGCTCATCCATCAGGCTATACATCGGGATGTTATTGCGTTTGGCGACTTCGTAATCGTTGAAATCATGCGCGCCAGTGATCTTGACCGCGCCGGAGCCTAAATCCGGGTCGGGATAATCATCGGTGATAATCGGGATCAAGCGATTGGCGAGCGGCAGGCGCACCATCTTGCCGACAATCGGTTTGTAGCGTTCATCATCGGGATGCACGGCCACAGCGCCGTCGCCGAGCATGGTTTCGGGGCGGGTGGTGGCGATGGAGATATAATCGCGGATCTCTCGTAGCGTGACGTTCCCATCCTCATCCTTTTCAACATAAGTATAAGTCTCCCGTTCTCCATTTTCTTTTAGGGCAAGCGGATATTTGAAATGCCAGAAATGCCCGTCAACTTCGCGGTTTTCGACTTCGAGGTCGGAAATTGCGGTCTGGAAATGCGGATCCCAATTGACCAGGCGTTTATCGCGGTAAATCAGGCCTTCATCATAAAGCTCGACAAAGACTTTGGTCACCGCCTGCACCATTTGGTCATCGGGCTCGCCTGTTCCCAGAGTGAACTTCTCGCGTGACCAATCGCAACTCGCGCCGAGGCGGCGAAGCTGCTGCGTGATGGTTCCTCCGCTTTCCTCTTTCCACTCCCAGACCTTGGCCTCAAACTCCTCGCGGCTCATATCTTTGCGCCCGCGCTGGCCCGCTTCGGCCATTTTGCGCTCAACCACCATTTGCGTGGCGATGCCGGCATGGTCAGTGCCGGGCTGCCACAGCACGTCTTTGCCGCGCATACGTTCAAAGCGGATCAGAATATCTTGCAACGTATCATTAAGCGCATGGCCCATATGCAGACTGCCCGTAACATTGGGCGGCGGAATAACAATGGAATAAGGCTCCAGCGCTGTATCCATTTTAGGCTGAAACGCGCCGCTATCCTCCCACGCCTTATACAGGCGGGGCTCGGCCTCTTTCGGGTTAAAACTCTTGTCCAGCATGCGGCGTCCTAATACAAAAACCCGCCCCCACTAACTCCCGAGAGAGGTAAGAGGGCGGGGTTCATTCATAATGGCTCTAGCCCGAAAGGCTAGGAAATTAAAGAGGCTATTTGCCGGAGCTGATACGCTTGACTTCTTTGGTCACAGCGCGCTCGACAATGCCTTTCAGATTAGCATCGAGCCAGTCTTTGAGCATCGGGCGAAGCGCCTCCATGACGAGGTCGCCAATACGGTCACCGCGTTCAGCAACCGTCGCTTTTTCTTCGACCACTTTATTTAAAGACGAAAACGCATCGGCGGTCGCCGTTTCTGTGACGGCGTCAATAATTGTATCTTTTGTTGCAGCTCTGGGCATTTCGGGGGTCTCCTCATCTATAGGGTCAGGGTCTAGGGTTTGTATATCTTCGGCTGAGTCGGCCTCGTCAATCAAGGCATCAAGTTTATCAAGGACACTATCAACATCATCGGTCTCAACATCATCGGCGGAAACCTGCAGCGGCTCTTCGGAAACATCCTTTCGGCCCGCTGCGCCGCCCATAAGGGCCGCCGCGCCTAAAGCTGCCGCGCCCAAGCCGGCCTTCTTCATGGAGGGCGACATAGTTTCAGCATCGGCCCGCGCTTCGGCGGCAATGTCCAAGAGCGATGTCTCCTGGGCCAAAGCCACTTGGGTAATATCTGGGGTAATAGCGGCATCCGCAAGTTCAGCCGCTTGCTGTAACTGCATTTCATCATCCAGTGTCATGGACAGAATTTCGTCCATAACATCAGAGGGCCCGGTATCTATATCAGGGTTTATATCAGGAATTTCCAAGCCGGATGCATCCATATCATCATCTATCGGCTCTTCATGCAAAGGCTCTTCGGTCAAATCGGCCATGAGTGATTTGACGAGGTCAATATCGGCATCCCCGGAGGTAGTAATTTCGTCTTCCGCTTCATCAATTTCGAGGAGTTCCATCGCCGGGTCTATCACCATGTCCTCAGCATCCATGTCCTCAGCATCCGTGTCCTGTGCAGCTATGTCCTCGGCATCATCGACAAGCATATCATCCAGCATCAGTGACAAATCGTTATCCTCACTTGTAGGCGCGGCTATATCTGGCGTGACAGGCGCGTCTTGGGCAGTGATGTCAGCCATATCATCTTCAAGCAGAGACAACACATCCTCAAACTCATCGTCCTGCGCCGCGGCTTCCGGCTGCTGCGCTTCGAGAGCGCTGTCATCAACCCGCTCGTCAAGTACGATATCCAGATCAAGAACCTCGGCGTTATCTTCAGGCAATAGCTCAGGCTTACCCTCGTCGCTGAGTAAAAGCTCGATATCAGAACCTGACTCAGGCGAGTCTTGTACCGGGGCCATCATATCAGGAATATCCAGATTAGCAGACTCACTCTCCGCCACAACATCCAGCTCAAGCGTCTCCTCTGCTTCAGATACATCGCCAAAGCCGGGAGTATCTGCCTGCGCAGAGGCCAGCTCAGCCGCACCGACATCATCATCAGCAATAATTTTACGGATAGAGGCCAGAATGTCTTCCATGCTAGGCTCTTGGCCATCGCTCATGCCATTTGATGCTTCAGGTGTCTGTTCAGACATAGCTGTTCCCTTAACAGTCGCGGCAAGCTCCCCCTCGAAGCCATGTAAGCCATTAAGATAGAGTTAAGACAACACGCCCTGCTTGTCTAGGTCGTAGGCGACTCAATTCTCTGGAGAAGTCATAATTGGGGGCTGCCTCTTGGAGCCTGTGTCGATTTCCGGCAGAGGAACATCTTTCAGAGGGCTATAGTCTTCTCTTGAGAAGGTGATTTTATCATCTATTTTCTTCTTGAGAATCAGCGGCTCTTTGGGAATATCCGGTATTTGGCGGGCAATTTTGCCCACAACTTGCGGGATTCCCGTGGGTTTTACCAGTGTGGTGACCATTTCGCTCACATCGCCGGGTACCTCGCCCAATTCCCGCGCGGTATCTTGCAACAGCTCCGGCACATATTTATCCACAATGGCGGTGACGCCCTTATATTTGACATGTTCGAAATTATCAGCGGGGTCATATTCCTCAACAGGCAATTGAATACCTTCAACATCAAACACGCCGAGGGTCGTCAAAAGCTGGAACGTCGCCCCATCCACGCCGCGTTGCGAATCAGCCGCCGCCAATTTGGCGTTTAAAACTTCCTGCTCCGCGTCCAAAACATCCAGCGTTGTCCGCGTGCCGACTTTCTGTTCCAGATCAACGCCTTCAAAAGCAATTTCGGCAGCCTCGACTTGTTTTAGGCTGGACTGATAAATCCGCTGGGCCGCATCGCGCTGCGCCCAAGCTTGCCGAATAGTCTGGTCTACAGCCAGTTCGATATCGCGCACTTCAAAAGCCAGCCGTGTTTTGGCATGTTTAGCTTGACGCACGCGTGATCTGTTCAGCCCGCCTGAAAATATCGGGATACTGATTTGGGCCGCGATCGACATCTGGTCCGCTTCGGAAATGCCGATAACTTGATCCCGGGTTCCCCCCGCCGTACCGTTCAAAGAAATGGTCGGGCGCGAGGCAGCTTTGGCCACATTAATCGCCGCGACCGCCGCATCTTCATTAAAATAGGCGGCCAGTAATTGCGGATTATTCTCTCGTGCCAAATAGATAGCGGTCGGCAGATCGCGGGGTAATTCAAACCGCGGAACCGGTTTCAGGTCGACGGGCGGGTGACCGATAATCCTTGTATAGGCCGCGCGGCTGGATTGTAATTGCGCATCGGCTTGGGCGAGACCTGACTCAGCCTGAGCCAGACGGCTTTGCGCTTGGGCGATATCGGTGCGGGTGCCCTCACCGACATCAAAACGGTCTTTGGCCGCGAGTTCTTGCCGCGCTAACACGCGCACATTATTGCGGCGAATACGGGCGGTTTCCTCGTCGCGAAGCACATCAACATAAGTATTGGCGGCTGAGAGGAAAATACTTTGCTCGGCATTTCGCAGGCCTTCACGGGCCGCCAAAATACTCGATTTGGCTTGCTTTTTGAGGGCCTTAACACGCCCGCCCTGATAAATCGGCTGAATGACCTGCACGGTCACAGATTTCGGATCACCGTTAGAATATGTATTCGAGGCTCCGCCAAAAAAGCTCGTCGACAGCGTGCGCGATGTTGTTGTGCCGTAACTGCCCGAAGCTGTTGCCGTCAACCGGCCTTGGGCGCGGGCTTGAATATAGTTCTCATCCACTTCGCGAACACGGGCGCGTTCGCCCATGAGGCGGGGGTTAGAATTATAAACCGAGACCAAGGCTTCTTCAAATGTCTCGGCCTGAGCGGGCGCAGACAGGCCTAACGCCAAAATGGCGAGGCTAGATACTCGTAATGTTTTTACGAGTCTATTCATGGCATGCTCCTGCTACGCGGCATTGGATAAGGGTGATTATCAGGTTTATAGTTAATGAGCCGCTAAAATACGAATTCCGGCTCGGCGGCAAATCCCGGCAATAAAGGCAGGCTTGCATCAAACACAATACTTTCGCCTATTGTATCGCCCGCGCGCCTATAGACACAGGCTCTTCCGACGGCCCCCTTTTGCACAACGCAAACAAGGCGTCCGTCATTAGCCAATTGGCCAGTCCAGTTTTTGGGCACAGAAGACACAGCGCCGTTAACAAAAATAACGTTAAATGGCCCGTGTTCCGATGCGCCGAGCTTTAAAGCGCCTTTGACCACAGCCGCATTGGTAATTTCGTTTTTGACGAGATTATCCGTGGCTTTATTCACCATCTCGTCGCTCTCTTCCAGCCCGACAACCGTTTCGCCGAGCTGCGCAAGAATGGCCGTAGAATAGCCCCGACCGCAGCCAATATCCAAAATAACATCAGTCGGCAGTACATTGGCGGCCATCACCATTTTAGAAAAATCGCGCGGACGGATCATAAATCGCCCGCCGCCAAGATCGACATGGGTATCGGCATAGGCCAAAGATCGTTGGGCTTGGGGCACAAAATCCTCGCGCGGCACGGCTCTAAACGCCCGTACCACCTCTAAATCCGTCACATCATTGATGCGGATTTGGCTTTCAACCATATAGCGGCGTGCGGCGGAATAATCGAACATAAGGGACTCATGGGTTAAGGCAGAGGCTATCCAGAGCAGGATATAGACCGCAACCCTGCCCCCGCGCAATGCCGATTTGCGCATATTACATCTTCATAATTCAATGGCGGTATTAACACATTCGGCGTTGCCCTAGGCCAGGACTGTGGCTATACCGCCCTCCTTGCGAGGTACCATGGCGGAGTGGTTACGCTCTGGATTGCAAATCCAGCCACCCCGGTTCGATTCCGGGTGGTACCTCCAATATCTATATCAGGCGAACAGGGCCAATCCTAAAAAAGCGATGATACCGAGCGCCAATGCGGTGAGTGTTTTGCGGCGATAGGTTTTGGCCAATAGACCGACCATGACGCCGCCGAAAATCACGAAAAACAAGGTCAGAGCGACGAGTTTTTGGTAGGTCTTGAATAATGCCGGGCCGTGGCCTTTATGCAGTTCCATCATTGAGGCGACCAAATTGGGGGACTTCACAGAAGCCTTCAAACCTTCATCCGTTTGCGCGAATTCGATATATTTGCGCGAGGTCGGGCGAAGCTGGATGAGATTGCCGCGATTTTTCACATAGCCAAATTTATGGTCGATACTGGATGATTTGAGCAAAGCCCGGACATCGGCCTCTAATGTCGGGCTTTTGAAGTCAAGCGCAGCGCCGGCTGGCAAGCTCATGGCAGCGCTGGCGACATGGCCTTTATTGCCAAGCAGGTAATTGCCGCCCGAAATCGCCACCAGCAGAAAGGCCGGAGCCATAAACGCCGCGCCGTAGAGATGCAGTAAAATGAGAAGTTTCCTGATTTTAGGATCGGTCATGGCGGGCCTCTAAAGATGTTGGTATATTGGCCAACTTAATTTAATGATGCTGATAATCAAGGATCAAAGCCCCATGCCGATTGCCAAACTCAACCGCTCTATTTTTCGCCTCTCCGGCGACGGCGTCGAGGCCTGGCTGGATGGGCTGATCACCAATAGCCTAGCGGGCGACATAAGCTTTGCCGCGCTGCTCACTCCGCAGGGTAAAATTATTGCCGATTTCTTTGTCACTAAAGACGGGGCGGCTGTGGTGATCGATACGCCAAGTAAATTCTCCGCTGATCTGTTTAAGCGCCTGCGCATGTATAAGCTCCGCGCCCCGATAGAGATTGCGGATATTTCCGAAACCCATAATGTCTATGCCGTCTGGCAGGACGACGGCGAGAGCGAAGGCGAGGAAGGTCTTGCTGACCCCCGCCATATCTCGCTTGGGCGGCGGCTCATCACCAAAGGCGATATTGAAACCACCGGAGATTATAATGCCTACCGCCTCTCGCTCGGTATTGTTGATAGCGAATGGGATTTTGACACGGTCACCACCTTCCCCGCTGATGCTAATATGGAGCTGATGAACGGGGTCGATTTCAAAAAGGGCTGTTTCATCGGCCAAGAAGTCGTCAGCCGCATGAAGCGTATGACCACGGTCAAGAAACGCCTGCGCGGGCTGATTTTGGGCGGCAATGCCGAAGCGGGCGACAAGATTATGGTCGGCGAGCGCATGATTGGCGATGTCCGCTCGGTTCATGGCGGGATGGGCATTAGCCTCATCCGGCTTGACCGCTTAAAAGCAGCGGAAGTTTCGCCGACAGTCAATGACAAGCCCGTTGAGATTATGGGAGCGCCCGATGGATCAGGCTAGGCCCGATATACGGCGCAATGATAAATCCGCCCTGCCCCGCTTTGCCGCGCTTAATGCCGAGTGGATTAAGGACCTGCATGTGCTCGAAGAGAGCGATAAGGAGATGGTCGCCCATCCCGAGATTTATACCCAGAACGGCAATCACGTCTTTAGCCTCCATATTGATAACGAAGTCGCGGGGGCGGCCGCGCTTAAGAAACACGAAAATGGCGATTATGAGCTGACCAAAATGGCGGTCGATGTAAAATTTCGCGGGCATGGTATCGGGCAACATTTGATGACCGCAATGGAGGCTTACGCCAAAACCGAGATGGGCCTGACCCGCCTGTTTCTGCTCTCCAACACGAAAAACGCTGCCGCGCTTCGCCTCTATGAACGCAATGGTTGGGCGGTCAACCATACCGGCCCGCATCCCGTCTATCAACGCGCCAATATCGGCATGGAGAAATATCTATGAGCCATAATCCAGACCTCTCTCGCTGCGGCTGGGTGCCGCCTGCTGACGAACTTTATTGTGACTATCACGACACGGAATGGGGTCGTCCGATTTGGGACGATAAGGCGCTGTTTTCAAAGCTGATACAGGACGGGATGCAAGCGGGGCTGGCTTGGATTACGATTTTGCGCAAGCGCGAAACGATTTTGCAGGCCTTTGACGGGCTCGACCCCGATATTATCGCCCATTACACCGATGCTGACCGTGAGCGCCTGCTCGGCAATGCCGGCATTATCCGTAGCAAACTCAAGATCAATGCCGCGATTTCCAATGCACAAATCTTCATCAAAATGCGCGATGAGGAGGGATTGGACTTTAGCGAATACCTTTGGGATTTCGTCAATGGTAAACCCATCCAAAATAGCTGGGCCGCGCAAAAAGATGTCCCCGTGGACAGCCCAGAATCCATCGCCATGGCCAAAGATTTAAAAAAACGCGGCTTCAAATTCGTCGGCCCGGTCATTATCTACGCCTTCATGCAAGCGGTCGGCATGATCAACGACCATGAGGTCAGTTGTTTGGCCTATGAACCTTGCAAGAAAGCGGGATGAAATAGCCCTAGCCGACTCGCCCCTACCCCGCTAAGAAGGCGGCTAAAATAACACGAGAATACGCATGAAAGCTGTCATTAGTTCAACGGGTCTCTGGACGCCGGTCGACTCGATATCCAACGCGGAATTGGTCGAGAGCTATAACGCTTATGCCGATAAGTGGAACGCGGAGAACGCGGCCGATATCGAAGCGGGCGCGAAAGATGCGCTGACCTATTCCAATGCCGAATTCATCGAAAAAGCCTCCGGCGTGAAATCCCGTTTTGTGATTTCCAAAGCGCCCATCCTCGACCCCGAAATCATGGCCCCGCATATTCCGGCGCGAAGTAATGACGAGCCGTCCATCCTCGCAGAAATTGCGGCTAATGCAGCGCGGGACGCACTCAAAAAAGCCGGACGCAACCCCGAAGATGTCGGCGCCGTTATCGTTGCCTGTTCCAATTTACAGCGCGGCTATCCGGCCATCGCCGTCGAAGTGCAGTCCATTCTCGGCGCAGGCGGGTTTGCCTTTGATATGAATGTCGCCTGTTCCTCGGCGACTTTTGGCATTGAAACCGCGCGCGGATTGATCGTAGGCGGGCAAGCGAAATCCGTGCTCGTGCTCAACCCGGAAATCTGCACGGCGCATTTGAATTTCAAAGACCGCGACGCGCATTTTATTTTCGGCGATGTTGCTACGGCTATCCTCGTCGAGTCGGACGAGATTGCGCCCACAGAGCATTGGGACATTATCGGCTCCAAACTGGTGACGCAGTTCTCCAATAATATCCGTAATAATTTTGGCTTCCTCAATCACTGCGCGCCCGAAGATGACGGCATGGCCGGGGAACGTGGCCGCAAGGGCCTAACCGATAAGCTCTTTGTGCAAAATGGGCGCAGCGTGTTTAAAGAAGTCGTGCCGCTGGTGGCTAAAATGATCACGGCGGAATGCGAAAATCACGGCATTGACCCGCATGAGCTTAAACGCATGTGGCTACATCAAGCCAATTTGTCGATGAACCACCTCATTGCAAAAAAAGTCCTCGGCAAGGATGTTGAATTGGACAAAGCCCCCGTCGTGCTGGACGAATATGCCAATACGAGTTCGGCAGGCAGCATCATCGCCTTCCATAAACATAGCGCAGATTTCGAGGACGGCGATACCGGCCTGATTTGCAGCTTCGGCGCAGGCTATAGCGCTGGAGCGATATTTGTGCGGAAGGTGGCCTAATCACTCCTTCTCCTTGGGGAGAAGGTGCCCGAAGGGCGGATGAGGGGATAAAATGTTAAGACAGCCTTACGCATTCGCTTCGCTCTTTTGCGTCCCCTCACCCCCGCTTCGCGGACCCTCTCCCCAAGGAGAGGGATGATGACCGCGAAACCTCCTCCCTCAGCCAAACCCAAAAGGGCTTGGCAGCGTATGTTATCCGGCCGCCGCCTTGATCTGCTCGACCCTTCGCCTTTTGATGTTGAGATCGAAGATATCGCCCGCGGCCTTGCCCGTGTCGCCCGCTGGAACGGGCAAACTTCGGGCGATCATGCTTTCTCCGTGGCTGAACACAGCGTTGTCGTTGAGCACCTGTTCGCTACCCTGAACCCCAAATCCACCTCCGCAGAGCGCCTGACCGCCCTGCTCCACGACGCGGCGGAATATGTTATTGGCGATATGATTAGCCCGTTTAAAGCCGCCCTCGGCATTGATTATAAAGCCTTTGAAGCGCGGCTGGAGGAAGCCATTCATCTGCGCTTTGGCCTGCCCGCTAAAATGCCGGCTACGCTAAAAAAGAAAATCAAAAAATGCGATCTTTATTGCGCGTGGTTTGAAGCTACGCAGATCGCGGGCTTTGATCCCGTGGAAGCCGACAAGTTCTTCACCGCCCCGCCGCGCGATATAAAGCTGAAAATAGAGCCGCTCTCAGTGGTTGAGGCCGAAGAAATCTTTCTGGAGCGCTTTGCAGAGCTACTCCAATAACGCATCCGCCCGCGCGGCAATTGCAGGATCAACATTGCCGCCTGACAGAATGATGCAGACCGTTTCCAGCTCTGGCTCATCTGCCAAAGCTCCGGTCAAAATCGCCGCCATGGCTACCGCGCCTCCCGGCTCAAGCTGAACCCCTAATTCGCGGGTCGCTATCGCCATGGCCATGAGGCAATCCCTGTCGGCAACATCAAAGACGCCGGATAAGGACTTATGATTGATCGCCCATGTCATTGCGCCAGGTTGCGGCGTCATCAAAGCATCGCACAGGGTCGGCGGCGCGGCTCTTAGCCTTTCGCGCTTGCCGGATGCAAAAGAGCGTTGGTGGTCATTATAATCTTGCGGCTCTGCCCCGTAGATTTTTGTCTTCGGCGATAATTCGTTCAGCGCAAGGCTAATCCCGGCGCATAATCCGCCGCCGCCCATCGGCGTGACCAGCGAGTCAAAACCTATCCCGCTTTGAGCAATCTCAAGCCCAATCGTGCCCTGCCCCGCGATAATATAAGGATCATCATAAGACGGCAGGATAATCCGCCCGCCCCGCGCCGCAATGTCGTCAGCAATAGTCTCGCGGCTCTCGGCCCCGCGGTCATAAAATACAATCTCGGCGCCGTCCGCTTTAACGCCGGCAATTTTCACGGCGGGCGCGTCTTCGGGCATGACGATGATCGCGGATAGGCCCAGTTCCTTAGCCGCGCGCGAGACGCCTCTTGCGTGATTGCCTGAGCTATAAGCGACCACGCCGCGCGCGCGTTCATCTCGGCTCATGGCGGAGAGCCGATTATAGGCCCCGCGATATTTAAACGCGCCAACTTTCTGGCAGCATTCTGGCTTAAACCAGATTTTTTTACCGGTCATAATATCAATAACATCCGAGCGAATGAGCGGTGTTCGGGCCGCATGGCCGTCCAAACGTTCACTCGCTGTGATGATATCCTGATAAGTCGGCAAGGCTGTCATATGAAACTCTTTGCATAAGTCTGGTTGACCGCCCAACCAATAAGTGAAAAAAAGAAGGCAAGATATAAGAAAAATAGCGGGAGTGTCCTATGCAAGGCCTAATGATGAAGCATGATCTGATGATCAGCGACCTAATCGAACATGCAGCCAAGGTTCACAGAAACCGCGAAATCTACACCCTCAATACGGATATGAGCGAGCACCGCTATAATTGGGCCGACTGCGCCGTGCGCGTGCGTAAACTCGCCAATGCCTTATTGGCGGCTGGCGTAAAGAAAGGCGACCGCATCGCAACGATTGCTTGGAATAATTACCGCCATATCGAGATTTACTATGCTGTCTCTTCTATTGGCGCGATTATTCATACCATCAACCCCCGCCTCAAACCCGAACAAATCGCTTGGATGGTTAATCACGCCGAAGATAGCATGTTGATGTTTGACACCACCTTCGGCCCGATTGTTGACGGGGTTTCGGCTCTGTGCCCGACAGTGAAAAAATGGATATGCCTGACCGATGCGGCCGGCATGCCCGATTATAAAACCGATGTGCAGGATTATGAGAGCTTCATCAAAGACGCCTCGGATGTAATAGACTGGCCGCGTTTTGACGAAAACACCGCTTGCACGCTCTGCTACACTTCCGGCACAACGGGCGATCCAAAGGGCGTGCTCTATTCGCACCGCTCGACAATCCTCCACGCCATGGCAGGGTGCTTTAACGATGTTATTGGCGGCGGCTCTAACGATACGATTTTGGCCGTAGTGCCGATGTTCCATGTCAGCGCTTGGGGCCTTGTTTATTCAGGGGCCATGGTCGGCGCCAAACTTGTCATGCCCGGCCCGGGGATGGACGGGGCAAACCTGACCAAAATGATTAAACAAGAAGGCGTGACCTTGATGGCCGGCGTGCCGACCGTCTGGCTTGGTATTTATAACCATCTCAAATCTATTGGCGAAAAACTGCCGACTGTGAAAAAAGCGCTCGTTGGCGGCTCGGCCCTGCCCGAAAGCCTGCTGCGCGCCTATGAGCAAGATCTCGGCATCCCGATGCAGCAAGGTTGGGGCATGACCGAAACCTCGCCGCTCGGCTCGACCTATGCGCCGCATCCCGATACTGACCTCTCCGATTACGAAAGCACGGTCGGCGACAAGCTCCTCGCGGGCCGCCGTATTTTCGGCGTCGATATGCGCATTGTTGACGATGAAGGCGCTATTCTAGCGGAAGACGGCGAGGCCGAAGGGCATCTGCAAGTGCGCGGGCCTTGGGTCGCCAGCGGCTATTTCAAAGGCGCGGGCTCGGACAGCTTTACCGAGGATGGCTGGTTTGCCACCGGCGATGTCAGTAAGCTCCACCCGTCAGGCTATATGGAAATCACCGACCGCTCCAAAGACGTAATTAAATCCGGCGGCGAATGGGTCAGCTCTATCGACGTCGAAAATGCGGCCTCAGACCACCCCGAAGTCGCCATGGCCGCCTGTATCGGCATTACTCACGAAAAATGGCAGGAACGGCCTTTCCTGATCGTGCAGCCCGTGCCGGGCAAATCACCGGATAAGGACGAAATCAAAAAATGCATCACCGCAAAATGCGCAAAATGGTGGCTACCGGATGAAATCGTCTTCCAAGACGAACTCCCGATCGGCCCAACAGGCAAGGTTTTGAAGCGCGAGCTTAAGGTGATTTATAAGGATCAATACACCAAGCCGGGGTAATCCATGTTTCTAAGAACGTGGCAAGGCCAAACTAAGCGCGAAGACGGCGACGCTTACGAAACCTTTATGCGCGAGCGCGCCGCGCCTGATTACGGCGCAATTAACGGGCTGATAAACCTCTATTTCACGCGGCGCGATGAAGACGATATTTCCCATTTTCTCCTCGTAACAATTTGGGACTCGATAGACGCCATCAAAGCCTTTGCAGGAGACGACCCCACCAAAGCAAAATACTATCCCGAAGACGCGCAATACCTACTGGCGCAGGATGAGACATCGTTTAATTGCGATATATTTTATCAGGCATAGCGGCCATGCGCCGATTTATGGTTGTTTTAGGGCAGCTATAATACCATTTCCTATAATTTCCTGCCGCCATTTACCCCAAATGCGCCCTTCCATATAATTTCCGCCTGTCATACCAACGACAAGGCCTAATTCGGGCACGATAACTACCATTTGCCCTCCATTGCCGCTCGCTTCATACGTCCTGTATGTTACCCTATCGACGGTAATGGAATGCAGGTGCCATGCAAAACCATCAATGCCTCCAAAGTAGAAGTTGCTGAATGTACCTTCATCCAGTCCTGTTGTTGCAGGCGTGATTTCTATCTTTGGCTTAATCGATGCTGCAACCCATTCAGGGTCAATGATTTGTTGTCCTAACCATTTGCCGTCGTCAAGATAGAGTTGCCCAATTTTGAGTAAATCACGGGTTCGTAATTGCCCACCCCCGCCCAAATAGGCTTCTCCATTTGGCATGACATTCCAATAGGCATTCTTAAAACCAAGGGGTTTAAATAAACGCGTTTGCAAAAGAGAAAGAACTGATTGTTCTGAACTTCCCGCGAGGGCTGCCCCCACAAGGTTTATGCCTCCCGAACAATAGGCGTGCCGAGTTCCCGGTTCTGCGACGAATTCGAGCTCTGATGTAAACTTCCAAAAATTCGGAGTGGCTTCTTGTTGCCACATAGCATCTTCGCCGCCTGCGGAATTGTTGTCACCATCATAACAATCAAGGCCGCTTTGGTGTGTCAGTAAATGACCGAGTGTCACAGGGAGGTCATCACTTTCATTAGGCATTGAGATGAACTGGTTTATAGGCGTGTTCGCTAAAAGAGGATGACCTTCCTGAATGAGAGCGCCAACCAGAATTGATGCAAAGGTCTTGCCCGCCGAACGAATGTCATGAGGGGTATCAGCATTGTGGTTTCGAAAATACTCCTCAACCACCAATTTCCCGCCCCGTGCAACAAGCAGGCTGTGAATGAGCTTTGGTCTTTCCTCATCACCGCTCTCGCCCGCGATCTCATGAACTAGGCTGGACAGTTTATCTCTGTTAAATCCCGCTCCCTCCACTGTACCAATTTTCCAAGAGCCTTCAGAGTTCGGAGCGACTAACTTAGTGCGCCCTTTCTTCCCAAAAAAACCTTGGCTGAGATGGCTTTTTGCTTGAACAGGTTTTAGTTCAAAACCTTTGACTGGGCCAAAATCCATCCGCCCAATTTGATTGGCTTCATCAAATTTTATAGAGGTAAACTCTCCCTTATCAGCCGCAAGCCGAAGTGAAGATATATTCTGCTCTGCATCATGAACGACAAGGTATTTTTTAGCCGGGCCGGTGATGTTCCGCTCTGGGTTTAGAACCGTTGCCGTAACGGCCTCTTTCTGACCTTCTGAGATGTTGATGAAGAGGGTAAATTGACGTTTGAGTGGCTTCGCGATGCCACTCCAATTACCGTCGGAAGTTGGTTCTAGGTCAACAGCATGCGCAAGTCTCTGTCCGCCAATTTGATTGCCTGGTTGAATATAAAACCCATGAATTGGTTTGCCTTTATCGGTAATTTTTCCAGAGAAAACTGCTCCTGAACCTAACTCTACCAACAGTTCATCTGCATTTACCATTCCTGTGCCGGTGTTTGTTTTAACATTCGCTTGCTTAAGAGAAACCTCTATCGGTACGGGAAGGCCATTATCAGGTTCCAACGAGCCTACCCAAAGCCCTTGAATTGAAGGCTGCGAAATTGTGCAAGCGGCGATAGATATTGCGGCAACAGCCGACATCAAACATTTTTTCATGTGTGTTCCTTAAATTTAACTTAGCGGACGGAAAGCCATGTAAGGATTGGGGCTTCTCCACTTGTAAGATTATCCCGAAGACGCTTGGCGGCTGTTGCCATGTCCAGATCTCGTAACGCTTTAATGATAAGTGCATGTTGATTACCGGCGGATTGAATCGGCGTTGTTTCGCGAAATAAAGCCAATTCATATCGCCGTGTACGCAATATTAAACTTTCGATAAACTCCATCAGTACCTTGTTAGGGCATCGTGCCAAAAGCAATCTATGAAAAGCTTCATCAGCGTCAACAGCCGCACTGCCAGCCTCTGCCTCATTAAAACCCTGATTAGCCGCTTCTATAGCGTCAATTTCGGACGTTGATGGTTGGCCGCCAAGGGTAAAAGCTTCTACATCTAAAATTGGGCGCAGATCATAAAGATTACTGAATTCGGATACTGTCAGTTCCCGCGCAAAGAAACCTCGCCGGGGGATGTTTTCAACAAATTGTTCTGCGACGAGCTGTCCAAGACCTTCTCGGATAGGCGTCCTACTTATATTTAGGTGGTGCGAAAGGTGAACTTCATTGATCCGTTCCCCATCCGAAATTTTACCCTCGACAATCATCGTGCGAATGATGGTCGCGGCTTGACTTGAAATTGCTTCACTAGGTCTAATTGTATACTGCATACAATTAAGTATTATGAAAAATATTCCTATATGCAAGCTCAAAGATAAAGTATTTTCGTTTTCTTAAAATTTGTGGACAATGCAACAGGCCGCGAAGAGCATATTGGTTCGCCGCGTTGTTATTTTTTATTCAGTTTCTTCAAAAGCAAGTATCTTAAAGTAAGCAACTGACTTGAGGTCGGTTAATAGGAAATTTAAGACATCTCTTTCGTCTACCCCAAGTGTACCACCCCTAAGCCTTCCCCGCGCCAAGCTCAAACAATTTCCCGCGTTCTGTGATCAGCACAATCACTAGCGAGAGCGCACCGAGCACGACAAAGCCTAGCAGGATGGGCGAGACGGTTCCGTTAAATTGGCTGGAGACGAAATAGCCGAAACCGCTGGCGACTGTTGTGGTGGCAAAGCCGTAAAGCGCGCTGGCGGTGCCTGCTAATTTTCCTTGCGGCTCCATGGCGATAGCCGAGAAATTTGCGCCCATCATGCCAAAACAGGCAAAGGTCAGCGCGAAGAGCGGGATAAAATAGACGAGGGTTTCGCCTGCCACTTGCATGACGATATAATTAATCACGGCCGTGATGATGAAGGCTATCATGACCCCGTGGCTGATACGGCGCATGCCATAACGCTCGACAATACGGCTATTGACGAAATTGCCCACGGCTAAGGTGCCAGCAATAACCGCGAACCAAATATAGAAACGCTCACCTTCGCCAAAGACTTGGTCAAACACTTGTTCTGAGGAGGCGAGGAACGCAAACAGTGCGCCGAAGATGACGCCGCTGGCGGCCATATAGCCAAAGGTGACGCGGGTTTTGATGACTTGCCCATAGGCTGTAAAAGCTTTGCCAAAGCTGAGCTCCCTCCGGTTTTTTTCTGCGAGGGTCTCGGGCAGGCGGAATTGCACCCAGGCAAACATCACAATGCCTGCAACGCCGAGAACGCCGAATATCCATTGCCATCCGGCAACCGCCATGACGCCCTGCCCGATGGCCGGGGCGATAATCGGAACGATCATAAAGATTGTCATCACCAGCGACATAATCCGCGCCATGGTACGCCCGACTGTTACATCCCGCACGATCGAGACGGACATAACGCGGATGCCGGAGGCGAATATACCGTGCAGGAAACGCACGCCGAGTAAAACCATAAAAGACGTCGTCGCCATGCACATAAAGGCAAAGACGACATAGGCGGCGATACAAATCTGCAAAAGATTGCGCCGCCCGAAACGGTCGGTGATCGGGCCAAAGAAAAGCTGCGGCGCGCCATAGCCGATAAGATAGGAAAACAGCAGCCATTGCTGATGGTTTTCATTGGCCAAATTATAATGCTCGCCAATCTCCCCCATCGCCGGCAGCATAGCATCAATGGCAAAGGCGTTAAGCGCCATAAGCGCCGCCATCATGCAAACGAATTCCCATAGCGGCATCGGCAGCTTGGGCGCTGCGGCTGTAGCGATCTTATTATGTGTTGATGCGTCCACACCTACTCCAAAATGAGCGCCCGCTATAAGCTGTGCTGTCTATGATGCAAGCCGGAACAGGGGCGCTTGACGGCATAAGACCTCTCAAACTGTTGTGCCCTGCCATTCCGGGGCTCTAGGGAACCCGGAAGGCCGAGAGGTTGCTGGCTGACCGAAAGAGCGTTCCCAAAGGCTCGGCCTTTCGCGTCAAGCGCGAAATGACAAGAAGAGAAAGCGGCCCCGTTCAGTCTTATATCCGTTTTTAAATTTCTTTTAGAGCTTCCATTTAATATTAATAGTTTCTACTATAGATAGACATTATATTTGACGCACTTCAAGGGATGAAAATGGGAATCACTTACATATACATAGCTATAATCGTGATATTCATTTTGCTGAGCGTGGTCAGCCTCTTTTTTATGTTGATTCAATATCGGGCAGACCGAATTTTGTTGGAATTACCCCCAAATGCGGCGACCCGCTTTATTGACAAAATTTCTCCGTTAAAAAAGAAATGAACGGCACGCGCTCTATTCGATAAACGTGCTGATCTCGGGCAGACTCTTTTTAATCAGCGCGTGTTTCGGAACCCGCGCATTTTCGGAGGGATAACCGACGACCATCAGGACAAAGGGTTTTTCGCTAATTGGCCGCCCGCAAATCTCGCGCAGAAAGCCCATCGGCGCGGGGGTGTGGGTTAGTGTGCCAAGGCCTGCACTATGCAAAGCCGTAATTAACATCCCTGCCGCGAGGCCAACAGACTCCGTCACGTAATAATTCTTTTTATCCTGCCCGGCCCGTTCCCCGCCGCGTTTTTGCGCAAAGACAGCAATCAGCCACGGCGCGATTTCGAGAAACTCCTTATTCTCATCAGTCCCCAGCGGGGCCAAAGCCTCCAGCCATTCTTTTGAGGCTCGTTTGGCGTAGAATTCTTTTTCTTCCGCTTCTGCGGCGAGGCAGATTTTGTGTTTCGTATCCGGGTCAGAAATCGCCACAAAATGCCAAGGCTGATGGTTGGCCCCGGAAGGCGCTGTCCCCGCCGCCTTGATACAGGTCTCGATGAGGGCGCGCGGCACGGGCTTATCGGAGAACTCGCGAATAGTGCGGCGGGCGGAAAGGCTCGTCAGAACCGCCTCAGCCCGCGCCTGCATCCCGGCCTCGTCAATATCGGAATAACCCGTAAGCGGTATGTAATCTGGGTGTTTCGCCATTACCATTGCCTTAAAAGGCCGCGTAGTCGATGGGCTTGGTGCAATCCAGACGATTGTCTGTCGCGGGCATGGGGTATTTTAAACCCGTGGCGCAGTTAAATAAAATGACTTTATCGTTTTTGTCCACAAGACCTTCCTTCAGTGATTTTTGCCAAGCGGCGAATGTGGCAGCGCCTTCCGGACACAACAAAACCCCGTCTTTTTGCGCCGCTTCATCGCGGGCGCGCATAATGTGCTCGTCTGTGACAGCAATGGCATAGCCGCCGCTGTCTCGCACAGCTTGTAAAATCATAAAGTCGCCGACTGCCGCCGGCACGCGAATGCCCGCAGCTTCGGTAAAGGCTCCTTGCCAAAACTCGGCATGCTGCGCCCCGTCTTCAAACGCTTTGACAATCGGCGCACAGCCCGTGGACTGCACGGCCACCATACGCGGGCGTTTGCTGTCAATCCAGCCAATAGCTTCCAGCTCAGCAAAGGCTTTCCACATGCCGATCAAGCCGGTACCGCCGCCTGTCGGGTAGAAAATAACATCCGGCAACGTCCAGCCAAATTGTTCGGCAAGCTCTAGTCCCATGGTCTTTTTACCTTCAATACGGTAGGGTTCTTTTAGGGTAGAAATATCCGTCCAGCCCATAATATCTTTGCCGTCGCCGACGATTTTACCGCAATCCGTAATCAAGCCATTGACCTTGTAAACCTGCGCGCCTTGCAATTCGATTTCGCGTATATTTACCTCGGGCGTATCGTCGGGGCAAAACACAGTCGTTTTAAGTCCGCCCATACTGGCATAAGCCGCCAGCGCCGCGCCCGCATTACCATTAGTCGGCATGGCCAGATGGGTTTGGCCTAACTCTTTGGCCATGGCAACGGCCAAAGCCAGCCCGCGCGCCTTAAAGGAGCCGGTCGGCAAGCGGCCCTCGTCTTTGACAATGACGTTGCAGCCTGCGGGCACGCATCGCTCCAGCGGGATCAGCGGGGTCATAACTTCGCCGAGACTTACCAAGCCCTCTGCGCTATTTAGCGGTAAAAATTCACGGTATTTCCAAAACCCGCCTTCACGGTTTTCAATCTCTTCTTTGCTAACAGATTTTGCCAGTTTTTCGAGATCATAGCGCACCACAAGCGGTTTGCCGATTTTGGATAATCCCTGCAAGATATTGGCCTCGTAACGCTCTCCACTCATGGCGCATTCAAGATGAGTGACGAATGACGCTTTGTCGTCGTAAAGCGCTTTTGTAATCATCGGTTCCATAATAACTTTCTCTTGAATCGGTTGCAGATGGCGAGACTATACTCGCCATTTTGCGCAGTTTGGAAGCAAAATTCCTATCGAGATGTCGAACGCATTACAGCAATTCCCCAAATCCCATCCTGTTGCCAAATGGATCTGTAACTCGAAAATCTTTCATACCCCAATCACGGTCACCCAAATCGAGATAAATTTCGACACCGTGTGCTAGGCATCTTTCATATAGTTTTTCTATGTCCGTAACATGAAAATAGACAAAACTGGTGCCGGAAGGCCCGATCAAAGGATCATTGATAAGATGAAACTCGAATTGCCGTGAGCGGCTTCCAGTTTTAGGCCCAATCCCCACGCGCACTTCTGGCTCGCCCCAAGCCCATTTTTTTTCAAAGCCTAACGCCTCACAATAAAATCGTGTAGCCTTTGATAAATCATCAACCAAAAATAGCGGCTTTGCGTCTTGATAGGTGAACATTTCATTCGATATTTTAGAGTTTTCCATATTTCGTTCCAATCCAGAATCACCATGCCCGTCTCAATTTATGTTGTGCGGGCCTGACTTGCAATTTTCGGCTCTGCGATAGGGTTTTCTTTATCATCAAAAAAGACGTTTGGCTTGCCTAAGCCCTTTAATTTCCAGCCCAATATTTTAACCAAAACGACGATGAAGGATCCTGTTTGTCTGCGGTCAGCGGGAAGAGGTTTCCTCAAAGCTGTTTTGTTTACATGGGCGTAGACGGGGCCAAGGGTTGCGTCTCTATCACCTCCCGCATCCATGAAACTATGGATCAAGCCGATGAAAGGCCATTTTGCAGAAAGAGTGTTTCCAATCGGTGTTTTGCAGCACTCCGTATACCAGCGAAACATACCTTTTTCAGTAAGGCGCAGACAACGGATATAGTCCTGACCTTCGGTAATTTCTAAATGAGAAATGGGAATTTGAAATATATCCGTCCCGCCATATTCATCGAGATATTTATCGCCTGTGCCTAGAATTTTTGGGAAAGCCTGACAATCTTTACAATAGCAAATAATGCGTGTCCCCATTTTAGCCGCTTTGGCTTGCATTTGGCCTTCGACCTTGCCGCAGCTACATTTTAACGAATGTATAGACATTTGCTCCCCCCCTAAATCTCGGCCCAATCCAGAACCACTTTCCCCGCCTTGCCTGTCTCCATCAGGTCGAACGCCTTTTGGAAATCTCTTGCGGCGAAGCGGTGAGTTATCATTGGAGCCATGTCCAGGCCGCTATCGAGTAGCGCCAGCATCTTATACCAAGTCTCGTACATTTGCCGTCCGTATATCCCTTTCAGGGTAAGCGCCTTACCGACGAGCTTGCCGAGGTCAACCGGATAAGGCTTGGCCGGAATACCGAGCATGGCGATATTGCCGCCCATCAACATCAAATCGAGCATGCCGTCAAAAGCGCTTTGCTGTCCGCTCATCTCCATACCGACGTCAAAACCTTCGGTCATGCCCATAGCGTACATCACTTCGCGGGGGTGTTCTTTGGTGACATTGACCGTGCGGATTTCGGGCGTGACTTTTTTGGCAAGTTCCAGCCGCCAGTCATTTATATCCGTCAGCATAATACGGCGCGCCCCCGATTTGCGCGCTACCGCCGCCGCCATAATTCCGATAGGCCCTGCTCCCGTAATCATCACGTCTTCGCCGACCAGATCAAAAGCCAGCGCCGTATGCACGGCGTTGCCGAGCGGGTCCATAATGGCAGCGATGTCGAGCGGGAAATCATCGCCCAGCGGGATGACGTTAAATTCAGGCAAAGCAAGATATTCGGCGAAAGCGCCCGGCAGGTTGACGCCAATGCCTTTGGTGTCAGGGTCAAGATGGAACTTGCCGGCGCGGGCGTTACGCGAGCGGCGGCCAACAACATGGCCCTCGCCTGTTACCCGCTCCCCGATTTTGACCCGTGTTACAGTCGAGCCAATCGCCGCGATCGTGCCGCCATATTCATGGCCAACAACCAGCGGCACCGGCACATTATTCGCCGCCCACTCATCCCATTTATAGATATGCATATCCGTACCGCAAATCGCCGTGCGCTCGATTTTGATCAGCACTTCATTGGGCGCGATGTCGGGAACGGGAACCTCATGCAGCCAAAGACCTTTCTCGGCCTTGGCCTTAACGAGCGCTTTCATAGTTTGGGTCATAGCGCCACTCTCATAATATTTCTGTCATTCCGCACAAGCGAAGCGCAGATGCGGAAGGTCGAGAGTTTGTGAGCCATTGTAGTCGAAATTTACAACCTCTCAACCTTCCGGGTTCCGCTAACGCGGCCTCGGAATGACAGGAATAATGTGTGCTGAACATCATATAACCCCCAATTCTTTGCCAACCTTGCTAAAGGCGGCAATCGCCCGCTTAATATGTTGCGGCGTGTGGGCCGCGCTCATCTGTGTGCGGATACGAGCCTTGCCTTTTGCAACGACTGGGAAAAAGAAACCGATGACGTAAATGCCTTCATCGAGGAGTTTTTCTGCCATCTTTTGAGCTATCACGGCATCGCCGAGCATTACCGGGATAATCGGATGCTCTCCGTCCGGAATATCAAAGCCGGCCTCAGTCATGCCATCTCGAAACTGCTTGGCATTAGCAAAAATACGTTCCCGCAGATCATCACCCTCTTTCGCCAGATCAATTGCGGTTAGACTCGCTCCAACCAGCGCCGGCGCAAGGCTATTGGAAAACAGATAGGGCCGCGAGCGTTGGCGCAGCATATCGACCACGCTTTGCTTGGCGCAGGTAAAGCCGCCCATCGCTCCGCCAAGGGCTTTGCCAAGTGTGCCTGTCAGAATATCGACCCTACCCTCAACCCCGTTAAACGCCGCTGAACCCCGTCCGCCTTCGCCGACAAATCCTGTGGCGTGGCAATCATCGACCATCAGCAGCGCGTCGTATTTATCTTTGAGCGCGCAGATATCTTTGAGATTTGCAATGGTGCCGTCCATAGAAAACACGCCGTCCGTAGCAATCAAAATATGCCACGCCCTGTCTGCGCGCGCCTGCTTAAGCTGCGCCTCTAAGTCCTTCATATCGCTAGTTTTATAGCGGTAGCGTTTGGCCTTACACAGGCGGATACCGTCAATGATCGAGGCATGGTTGAGCGCGTCGGAGATAATCGCATCTTCCGGCCCTAGCAAAGGTTCGAACACGCCGCCATTGGCATCAAAACAGGCGGCGTAAAGAATGCTATCTTCATAGCCGAGCCACTCCGCGATCTTTTGCTCAAGCTCTCTATGCTGCGCCTGCGTGCCGCAAATAAAGCGCACAGAGGCCATGCCGAAACCATGTTCTTTCGCCGCCGCTTCCGAAGCTTTGATAAGCGCGGGATGATCGGCAAGACCGAGATAATTATTGGCGCAGAAATTGATCACTTCGCGGGCTTCGCCGTTCTCGGTCACGACGATATCCGCCGCCTGTTTACTCGTGATGAGGCGCTCGCGTTTATACAGCCCGTCCATCTCGATGCGCTGAAGCTGATTATTCAAATCGTGATAAAATTTTTCGCTCATGCTATAGCCTATTCCGAACGGCGCTAAAAATCATGCGTTATTTGTCCTTATGGAGAAAACTATTTCCTCATTGCACGATATCGAAGCCCTTAAGGTGAAAATCCGACGCTGCGATGTCTGCGCGCAGGCGGCCAATCCCCTGCCCGTGACGCCTAATCCGATCTTGACGGGCAATACAAAATCCAAAATTCGCATCATCGGCCAAGCCCCCGGCACGCTCGCCCATGCCAGCGGGCGGCCCTTTACCGACCCGTCCGGGGTAAGATTGCGCGATTGGCTCGGCGTCAGCGAAGATGAGTTTTATAATGAAGATAATTTTGCCGTGACGCCAATGGGGTTTTGCTTTCCGGGGCAGGACGATAAGGGCGGCGATCTGCCCCCGCGCAAAGAATGCGCCCCGCTCTGGCAGGCCCCGCTGACCGAAGCGTTAACAGGAGCAGAACTCACTTTGCTGGTCGGCATGTATGCGGTTAAGGAATATCTCGGAGACCGCGCACAGCGCAACCTGACAGAAACCGTCAAACATTGGCGCGATTACGGCCCCGATATCATGCCTATGCCACATCCGAGTTGGCGCAATAATGGCTGGATTAAGCGGCACGATTGGTTCGCCGAAGAATTGACCGAATTAAAAAGACGTGTTCGCAAGTTCATCGGAGGTTAGGACTTTTACCTTGGAGACGCTCTCGCGGCCCAGCCCGTCAACCGCCGTGACTTTGTAAAAGCCGGAGGTTTCAGGCCGCCAAATGGCTTTGCCTCGAACGCGCTTTAATGGCTGCCCGTCAATATAGAATTGCGGCTGACCGCTTTCGGTGCGAGCCGACAGGCTAAAGCCTCTCGCCTCATCTCCGAAGCTATTGGCTAGAATTTCGGCCCCGTCCGGCGGGAACAGGATTTGCGGCCCTTTATCTGTCACCGCCGCCACGCGGGATAATCCGCCCGGGGCTTTGTCGTCTTTTAGGTAGGGCTGATGACGGCCTTGATGCGGGAGTTGCCCGAAAATGTCAAAGAGAAGCGGCGCGGCGGCCAGCCGTCCCGTCTCGCCCGTGCGCGGGGCGCCATCGGGCCGCCCGACCCAGACAATCACTGTCCAGTCATCGGTATATCCCGCTGCCCAAGCATCGCGAAAGCCGTAAGATGTGCCGGTCTTATAGGCGATAGGCGGCGCGTTCTCAGCCAGCCATGCGGGGACACGGCCTGCTGGCGTTGGCGCTTGGCGAAGGACTTGAGTGATTTCAGCGGCGGCGCGTTCAGAAATAAGTTGATAGTCTTTTGGCTTCGTTCTCTCATCCGTCCAGATCAACGGCTTGGCTGTGCCGCCATTGGCAAGCGCCGCATAAAGCACGGCGAGATCATTAACGCTAAGCCCGGCTCCGCCAAGCGCAAGGGCGAGTCCGGCTCCTTCTCCGCCGCCGCCAAGATGGGTAATATCCGCCCCGGCATCTTCAAGCGCGCTTTCAAAACGCTGCCCGCCAATATGGTCGAGCATAGTAACAGCCGGGACGTTGAGCGAATGGCGCAAGGCCTCATATATCCGCACATCGCCGTAATAGCGGCGGTTAAAATTTTCAGGTTGGTAGCTGCCAAAACGCGTCGGCGCGTCTTGCACAAAACTGCCCATAGAGGCGACGCCGTCATCAATTGCGAGGGCATAGATAAAGGGTTTAAGCGTCGAGCCGGGAGAGCGCGCCCGGCCTGTCATATCAATCCAACCGCCGGGGCGGTTTCGGTCTGCCGAGGCGATATGAGTGCGGACTTGCATCGTGCGGTTATCGACAATGGTCACTGCCGTGTTGACATGGCTATCCAGCGGGGCGACGAAATCGGCGGCCTGCCTTTCGGCTTGTTTCTGCAAATGGCGGTCTATTGTCGTATGAACGATCTCTCCCTTTTTCGAGAGACCATAAGCCGTAATCCACGCCATTTCGGGAATGTCGCGGCGTTTGGAACTCACGGCAACCGATTGCGCTTCCGCCGCTCGCTGTAAATCCAGATGCCCGTTCTCGACCAGTTTTTCCAAGATGTAATCCCGCCCCTTGGCCGCAGTTTTGGGATGAAGGTCAGGCCTACGAGAGGCCGGAGCCTGCGGCAGCGCGATGAGAAGCGCGATTTCAGCATCGGTCAGGTAAAGTGGCGGCTTGCCAAAATAAGCAAGCGAGGCCGCCGTAATGCCTTCAAGATTGCCGCCGTAAGACACGCGGGTGAGATAGCTCTCTAATATTTCGTCCTTGCTCATGAAGAGTTCCAATTGCAGAGCGCGGAAACTTTCAATGACTTTGGATTTTAAAACGCGATCGCGCGGCTCATATTGCCGGACAAGCTGCATGGTCAGGGTGGACGCGCCCGAAACAGGCCGCCCCTCCCGCCGCCATGATTTTAAAGCCCTACCGATGGCGGGGAGATCAACGCCGCTATGGCGGTAAAACCGTTTGTCCTCGACCGAAATCAACGCCTCGATAAAGCGCGGATCAATGTCATCTAATTTGGCCGGAATACGCCAAATCCCGTCATCCACCGTAAAGCCCGCCAGCCAGTGACCGTCCTTATCCGTAACAATAGCCGAATGATCCCGCACCGCCGCAAAAGGCGGCGGGAAGAGGAGGTTGAGCGCAACAAAGGCGGTGACAAATATCGCCAATGAAGCTTTCAGCCAGCGCGGATATGAGATGATGCGTTTCACGGAGTGAACCGTGCAATGTCATTGAGATCTCCGGGCCCCTCATCCCCCCTGTCGGGGACCTTCTCCCTATGGGAGAAGGGAATGTGGGGCAGATATCTTTGCGTAATTTGTCCTTCTCCCATAGGGAGAAGGTGGCGCGAAGCGTCGGATGAGGGGGCCGGAAGTCTCATTAGTAATCTCGCCATAATCAAAGCGCCGGGTCAGCCGTGATAGAAATCTTACCTATCGCCGTGCGGGCTAAATCTTGCGGGCGGTACATATCCTCTATCAGCGCGCCGGGCATGGCGAACTCGCCGGGCGTTACCGCGCGGACAATATAGGCAGCGGTCTCGCCTTTTTCATAACGGTGCCAGCGGTAATGGCGCTTGGAGGCAATGAAACGATCATCCCTAGCTTCAGCAATGTCAAATTCCGCAATTTCGCCGAGCCATTGATAAGGCCCTTTCTGGCCGTCGCGCAGGAGCCCGTCTTCGGGGCGCAAGATGGTTTCAATCTCGAAACCTGCGGGCAGCATATCCGCGATAACAATCATGCGGGCTTGGCGAACCTTGGAGGTGAAATGGAGTTTCACAATCAAGCGCTCACCTTGTTTAAGCGTGCCGCCTTTAAAGGCCTTGCCGTCCATACGGTAGAGCCTTTTCGCCATAGTGAAAGCCGTGGCGGCAGGCTGCGGCGCTTTTTTAGGAATGCCGTTAATCGTCGTTGTGACCCAGACGGGTTTATCGCCCTTATTGGTTAGGCTTGGCGAAGCGTCCAGATTAGAGGCCAACAAACTTACAGAAGGCCGCTTATCGGTTCCCGTCAGCGCCAGCCCATTGGCCGCAATTTGGGGTTTGCCCGATGATTGTAGCAAGGCTTTCAGCGCGAGAATGATATGTGCTTTCTGGTTGGTATTAGTATAGGCCTCTGCTCCCATTTGGCGGCGCAAATTACTGACCAGAGTTGACATCATCCCGGCCTCCAGCTCGCCCGCGCCCAGCGCAATAAAGCCGGCCGTATCGCGCAGAGGCGATTGATAATAATCATAGATATTATCATAATTTTTGATCGCCATGCCGTCTTCAAAGGCTTGAGTAGCCCGGGCTTTATCGCCCATCAAAAACAGCGCCTTGCCGAGATAGGCATAACCAATAGGCGATTTCATTTTCTTGCGGTGATTATCAAAATGATAGCGCAGACTTGAGAGATCGCCCTTGCCACCGCGCGCCAAGACATAATGGGCATAGCTGGCCCCTTGCGCCTGATAGGCTTTGCGCCAAGCTTCATTATCGCGCCCCCAGCCATAATCAAAATTATAGCGCAGGGAGGTATAGCGCGGCATCTGCGTAATCTCGCGGGCGGCTGTATAGGCCCGCTCCATAACGTCTTCCGGCACATAGGCCCCTTGCTTCTCGGCGCGCTGCAGAAAATCGGTCGCATAGATGCCGAGCCACGGCGAGGCGTATCTATCTCCGGCTCGCCAGAGCCCAAAAGCGCCGTCCAGACCTTGCCGCGAAACTAATCTATTGACTGATTTCTGAATCTCGCGGCGTCTTTGCGTATCCGCCATATCGGTAAAGCCGCCCAAATCTTCGACATAGAGCAATGGCATGGCCGTGCTCACAGTCTGCTCGGTGCAGCCATAAGGATATTTGCGCAAAGATTTGATAAAGGGCGCGGGGTCTATACCCGCAAGCTGGCTCACCGAGACCGTGATATCGCTGCTGCGCGGCAGGTATTTCGCGATGAGAGCTTTGGTCAGAGTCAGGGTTTCGCCCGCCGCCAGAGGCCGCGTGACCGAAGTCGTCTCGTCCATATAAGGCGCGCGCACTTGAATGGGGAAGGTCGATTGCACCCCGTAGCCGCCGGGGCCGCTAACATCGAGCGTCAGCACATCTGTGCCGGTATCTACCGCCGAAATTTCGAGCTTATCTTCCTCGCGTTTGCCTTGGGCAAGATTGAAAGACGTAGAGCCGCCGGAGCGGATAATGGCTTCGGAGGTGAGCACGGCTTTATAAGTGCCGGCTTTGCCTTCGACATTATCCAACGAGACCGTGGCAAAAGCTATATCGCCCGGCGCGAGGAAACGCGGCAATCCGAGAATGGCCGGAACTTTGTCGCGCACTTTGACGGCGCTCGACGCGCTGCCAATCGCCGTCTCCGACCACGCCGTCGCCATGAGGCGAAGCTCGCCGTTAAAGTCGGGAATATCGAGGGTGATAACCGCTTTGCCGCCTTTAACCGAAACAGGCCCGCTAAACAGCGACACCGTGCGCGTTGGCACAACCGTCAGGCCTTCGCCGCCAAGACTATCGCCGCCTGTGCGGACATTGACCGGCTGGCCGAGATTGGGATTGAGGATACGGGCATAATCATCGCGCAGAGTCACGCCGAGGGCTTTCTTGCCGAAAAAATGCCCGCTGCTGTCAGGCGATTTATATTTTGTCAGTTGCAAAATACCTTCATCGACAGCGGCGAAATTCATCCAGACGGATTGGCCGCGGCGCGCATTTTTAACATCAACCGTAAAGACATGCGGTTTGCGCGGGCGAATAACTTCAGGCGAATTAATTGCTAGTTCGAGCGTTTGGTTTGTTCTGTCAAGACCGACATAGCTCACGCCGACAGCGCGGCGCGGGACAGGCTGTCCGGCCTTATCGCGCGGCGTGTAAAGCGTCAGCATGGCATAGACGCCGTCGCCCCAGCTTTTATCAAAAGGCAAGCTCACTTCGCTCTCGCCTTCGGGCAGCGTGATGGATTGCACGATGCGGATTTCGTCATTAGCAATGACAAGATCGCCCTGCCCGGCATAGGGCGCTTTGATGGCGAGGGTAAAATTATCGCCCGGATTTTGCGGGCGTTCAGGTGCGCCCATGGTGATTTTATCGGGCGCGCCCGCGGCGCGAGAACCGCCGCCCCAGCCGACGCCAAAGCGGTACTCAGCTATAGCGCCGTCCGCGCTTTCCAGATCAAGGCGATATTGGCCGCGCGGCAAGCGCTGCGTCCAGCGAAAAGGCTTATCAGCCTCTATCGTGGTTTCGCCCTTGGTGACATCGACATCGCGCATATCGCTGCGATAGCGCCAACGGCCCCGCTCGCGATACCAGTGCCAGTCATAATCTTCTTCGACCAAACGCCAAGAGACAGCGTCTTTGACTCGCTCGCCCTTGAAATTCACCGCAACCAGATCCAACCCGACAGGTTTTTTGGAACTGGCATAGCCCCAATTAAAATCGGGCCGCACGCCGAGATAGGTATTTTCGGTGCGGACGGGAATACGCACACTATCGCGGACATAGCGCCCGCCCGGTTCGGCTACGCCGCCGGTGATTTGCACCCGCATCGGGAAACCCGCTTTGACGTTATTATTTTTAAGATCAAGACCGAGTTCGAGCTTGCCGGAAGCGTCGGTTACGCCGCCGTCCATATCAATGATGCGTTCCTGAAAGTTATCGGCAATTGGGCCGAAGGTATACTCGGCGAAATCCTTGAAGGGTTTAGGATCAATATGCAGACGGGCCTCGGCTTCGCCTTCCAGCGCTCCACCCGGAGCGCCATAAAGAAATTGCGCGTCCAGAACGACATCGCGGATTTCGCCCGAACGCAAAGGAGCGTCGTCAACCTCAATGCCTAATTTGAGTTTTTGCGGCACAAAATCTTCGACCGAGAACTCGATACTGCCGACTTGGCCGATACCCTCCGCCTGAATAGCTACAGTCCATATTCCGCGCGGCGCAGAGAGAGGCACCTCATAATCCCAAGTGACAACGCCGCCGGTGGGCGCGTCTTCAAAGCGTTTTTTAAAGACGGTGGCTTTATTGGGTTTTTGCACAACCAGAGTCACCGGGCGATCTTCGAGGGCGCGGATTTTAGCATCGCGCAACATCACGGTCAGATGCGCCGTTTCGCCGGGGCGGTAAACGCCGCGTTCGGCAAAGCCGTAAACATCGACATCGCCCGAGACGCGCCGCCCGCCAATATCAAAATCGGACAGATCGAGCGGCGAGCGCATCAAATCCAAAATCGCGTAATCATTTTGGCGGCCATAGGCCATGACCATCTTGGGATAGGACGCGCCGCTGCCTTTGAGCAGCGGGGCGTCAAATTTCACCCGGCCTGTACCGTCCGTGGTTTTCTCGGCCAGAATATCATTATTAGCCGCGACCAAAACCAGCTTGATCCCGCTTTGCAATTTCGCCGTATCAATAGAGCGCACAGAGACGGTAAGCCCGTCCGCGCCTCTATAACTGGTCAGCGCCATGTCGGTGGACATAATCCAGCGCCAAGCATTGGCAGGGCGGTCTTTCTCGGCTTTGTCCCGCGCCGTCACAATATAGGCTCCGGGCGGTAAATCTTTGATCAGGCTGTGCATCGGCAGAACCGTTGTCACGGTTTCGTTGCGTTTTGTCTCGACGGGAACATCGCCCGACCAGACTTCAACGCGCTTTCCATGGGCGGCATAGTCATAAGAATAATCCCCTTCGAGCGCCGACTCTCCGGGTTCAGGGGAGAGCTGGGAGAGGATACGGTCAGTGACGCGGTAAACTTTGACTGCAAGAGCTTCGACATTGACGGTTTCAATGGCGAGGCCTTGGGCATTGGCGCGCGGCAGGATTACGCCCTGCCCGGCAAAGCCGACAAAGCCCGGCTTATCGCCAAAGCTTATTTCCGCACTTTGCGCAGCTTCCAAAACCGCGCCCTCAACATCGGAAGGCAGGCCCTCGCGTAGAGTGACAGTATAGTCTTTTTCGAAACCGAAGCCGGAGGCGCAAAGCTGCGAGCCGTTTACATCCAGCGTGACAGGTATCTTCGGCGTTGTAACAACATAATCCCGCAAAGCCGCGTCCGCGCCTATCTTCAGGTTTTGCGAGAAATTAAAACAGGCCTTGGGGGTCGAGCCGGACGTATCCGCTTCCCATCCCAGATAACGCAAAGTCTTGGCCAAGTCAGTTTGGGCATAATCGGCCCCGCGCTCTTGGACGGCCGCCTCAACGTCTTGCGCGGCCTGCCTTCCGCGCGGCTGAACCTGCACAGGGCTTGATCGCGTAGTCGACGGCGATGTCGCGCCATTATCACCTTTATAAAGATGGAACCCCGCCCACCATGCGAGCACAAATGCCCCGATAATTCCCAATGCGAATAAAAATTTGCGGTTCATAATGGCCCCTCACAGACATAACTTAAGAAGAATAAGCCGCTTCGTTACACTGATTCTAGGCGGATGTGAGGCAAAACCATGCCGGAGCGAAGGCTTTGCCAAGACGGTTTGAGGGCGGTAGCTAATTCTTAACCCTGAATTTTGAACCTATCTTTACCACGTCTCTCAATAGGGCCGAAATCAGTTTCCTTTAATGATGTCTGTAACCGGGGATGAGCTCGGGATTAACTTTGGGAACTAAAACATGTCTTTTAAAAAACTCGCAATTGCGGGCGGTGTTACCGCTTCGCTCTTGGCAAGTACGGCTTATGCGTCAGTTATTGACCGCCCGTTCTTCCAAGTCTTAGGCGTTGTTGTCGTGTGGGGCGGCACTGACTATGACGAAAATGGCGGTACAGCACCTGTTGTATCCGACTTCGTTCTACTCACGCCAGCTTCCGGTTCTGCCGGCGCTGACCTTATCGCAGGTAATGATGTCTATTCTGTCGTAACAGGCTCATTAACGCCAATTTCTGACAGCGGCACTGCTGTTGACAGCACGGCTGTTTTCGATCCTGTTACAGGCGAAACTTCAGGCGGTGTATTCGCGGATAACGGCACTGCCGGTGTTCTGGACGCGGCTGATACGCTGACAGCTTTCGGTATTGATGCCACAACTGATATTTCAGGCGGCCTTGTTGGATCGCATAATTCAAGCTTCTATGTCGCGTCTAACGCTGCATTTGATATCTTCGCGCAAAGCTCTAATGTTGTCGCCACAGGTGATTTCTTGGCTGACGGCGTTGACGATACGAATATCGCTTACGCTATGTCTGTAAATGTCTCCGGTGATGACGGTCTTGCTTATGGCGGAAACGCTCAAGACCCATCAACAGGCGGCACAGGCGTTCTGGCTGCGATCGATTCGCTTGATGATATGTCAACACAGACAAAAGTCTTTGACGGTGGTCAGCGCACAGCGGCCTCTATCGGCGCTCTTGCAGCGCAATCTGTTCGTTTTGACAGTGTTTATACGCTGGATGCCGATACAGTTACAGCCGGTATTCAAGGCTACGACCTGTCAATGGGTGTCGGAACTTTGCAAGCCGACGTGACTTACACAATCTTCGTTCCGTAAGGGCGATAGAAAAACAACTTCCGCCCCGGATCAGGTTTTGATTCGGGGCTTATTTTGTGGGGAACAATAATGACTATTAAGAAAATCGGCATCACTGCCAGTATATTAGCAGGATTGCTCGCAACGAGCGCTTTCGCATCTGTCATAGACAGACCTTTTTTTTCAATCCATTGGCGTCGTGATTGTCTGGGGCGACACTGATTTTGCTGAAAATCCGGGCTTCGCTCCCGTTGTTTCAGATTTCGTTTTACTCACGCCCGCATCAGGAACCGTAGGGGCTGACTTGATCAGTACGGATGTTTACGCCGTCAGTACGGGATCATTGGATCCTATTTCCGGTTCCGGGACAGCCGTTGATAGAAACGGGATATTAAATCCATTATCAGGCGCGGCTTCAGGCGGAGTTTTTACAGATAACGGAACAAGCGGGCTTTTAGATGCCTCTGATACCTTGACCGCTTTCGGAATTGATGGCGCAACAAATACGACAGGCGGGCTCGCGGCTTCACATCACACCAGTTTTTATATTGCTTCTAACGCGGCTTTCGACATTTTCGCTCAAAGCTCCAATGTCATTGTGACAGGTGACTTTTTAGCCGACGGCGTTGACGATGCGAATATCAGCTTTGATTTGTCAATAACACAAACAGGCAGTGATAATTTACAATTCAGTGCCACAACCCTCACATTCGGGGCTAACGCACAAGACCCTTCTGCTGGCGGAGTTGGCGTAAATCCGGCCATTAATAGTCTGGACGACATATCTGTCCAATCAAAAGTTTTTGATGGCGGGCGGCGAACAGCGGCGTCTCTCGGAAGTATTGTTGAGCAATCTGTGCGTTTTAACAGCGTTTATGAATTTGACTCAGAGCCGACAACGGCCGGCGTCCAAGACTATGATTTCTCAATGGGTATCGGGACGTTGCAAGCCGACGTAACTTACACAATCTTCGTTCCGTAAGGCCGCTTGATTAAATACGTTCACGCATGAACATGAAGGGTCGCCGGGAAACCGGTGGCCTTTTTTGTTATGAGCGCATCTGGTTAAGTTTCCGGCGATATTCCCAGCGCTGGATTTCGGTGATGGTGCGGGAAATTCTGAATTCTATATTCTGCACAGCGACTTCGCGGCCTCCGGGGCGGTTGCCCTCCCCGACCAATATTTCAGCCTGTTCGCATAATTCAGCCAATTTCACGGCCCCAACAGCTTTGGCTGTGCCTTTTAAGGAATGGGTGACCGATTCCCAAATCTCGTCATCGGCATCAACGGTTAGCATCCGCCCCCACATCTCGACCTGATGTTGGAACAGGCCAAAAACCTCTGCCGTCAGGGCGATATCCCCGTCAACATATTGATTTAAATGATCAAAATCGATCTCGGTTTCAGAATCATCTGTGTTCATGAGCCTTGAATAGCGGATTAACTGAATATGAACAGGAATTTCAGCATAGGCTCAGCCGGGCTTTGCTAGGCAGGGATTGTCGCTAACCCAAGGAGGTCCCCATGACCAAAACATCCCGACATCAACTCACCAAAGCTCTGTTAGCGGCCTGTGCACTGACTGTACTCGCCGCAGCTCCCGCCGCTTTCGCCGCCCCGACAGTGGATAACAAGCTCTATTCGGCGAAACAGGTCCCGAATTATATCAAGACCGCAGATCATAGTGATCGCCGTTCTGACAGATCGCGTGAGCACCGCGGAGATCGTTCCCGTGGTCATCGCTCGGATCGGCATCACAGTGACAGACATCGCAGTGATCGACATCGCTCTGACAGGCATCGCGGATATCGCTCTGATCGGCACCGCTCTGATCGTGGGCGTCATTACAGACGGGATCGCGGCCACCGCAATTATCGCCGTGATTACCGCCGCCGGGATCATTACCGGCCTAATCGCCGCCATGTAAACCGGAACTATAACCGCCAGCATAATGGCTATTACACGCCTTACCGCAGTAATGTCGGCATTAGCTTTAACTTCGGAACGCCCGGATATAGCCGCTATCGTTGGTCTCAAAACCCCTATAGCTTCTACCGCCCGACTTACGGCTCTTATGGCTATTACCAGACCAGCACGACCTGCCGCCGGGTCACCGTAGAGGCTTGGCACCATGGCCATAGTGAATTGGTCAGCGTCAAGCAGTGCTCCAACCCTTGGGACGGCACTTATATTGTCCAAGGCTCCGAGCGGGTGATTAACTGCCGCTGGTAGGCTTTGACTACTCCTAACCTTAAACCGCGCCTTTGGGCGCGGTTTTTTAATATCCGCTTTACGGTTTTTACGCCATAGTCCGCAAAACGACACAGGACTCATGATATGGCCATACGCCCCGATACCTATTTTGAACAAACCCGGCACGGCGTCTCGCGCTGGTGGAGCTGGATCATGGTGTTTTGGTTTACGGTGCTGGGGTGGCTTGCCTCGCAATTTGTTTTTACAGGGCCGATAGGCCCTATCCTTGATGAGGTTGATCCTGAACTCAGCAACAAAATGCTGGAAGCCAGTGTGGCCATGTTCTCCGGCGATAATATGATGATTATGGGGCTATATGGCGGGGTTTTTCTTCTAAGCTCGATTTTGGGCGGCCTATTCTGGCTCATCCACCGGACGACAAAAGATACCACACGGCGTGTCTTCGGGATTTTGACAGGTATCTTCGTCGCAGCGTCATTTTTTAGCCTGTTTAAGCTTATGCCGATGATGAGCAGCCCTGAACTCAGCGAACTTAACGGCCAGATGGTCGCCGCCAGCCCGCTGATTTTTGCGCTGATCCTTTTGACCTTCCCCGGAACATTGGTCGCGCCTTATCTCGGCCAAAAGTTTTTACACAAACGCTCCATCAAAAGCCTGCATACGGCGGCGAGTAAAATCCGCTGGGGCCGCGGTCTGCAATGTTTCCTCGCTACGTGGATAATTCTGGGTAGTTTAACGGCTATCGGGCATTTCACAGGTATTAGCCGCGTGGATACAAATTTTGATAGCGGGCGTTTTCTCGGCTATGCCGTGGTCTCGCTTTTACTCCTGCCCCTGCAATCCGGCACGGAAGAGATCATCTTTCGCGGTTATCTTAATCAGGGTTTCCATCACTTCATAAAAAATAAGTGGGTGGTCTTTACAATTACCAGCCTGATGTTCATGGCCATGCATTTGGCTAATCCCGAAGCCGCCGCAGGCGCAGAAGCCGGGACATTACCCCTGACCATGAGCAGCTATTTCGCCTTCGGCTTCACGGCTTGCCTATTGGTTTGGATGGATAACGGGTTGGAATCAGCCATTGGCTTTCATGCCGCAAATAATACATTCGCGGCGATATTCGTGAATTATGACGGCTCGGTCATACCAACGCCGTCACTCTTTCAAGCCCATCCCAATCTTCCCGTCGATATTACGGTTGGATTTATAGCCTTCGCAGCGATTTTGACGGCCATGTATCTGACGCGAAAACCGCTACACATGAGCTAGCCGATAGCTTTACGGCCCTTATCGGTTAGGCGGCAGACGAGCCAGTCCGGCTTTAACGGATTGGCGAACCAGCGCACGGCATAGCCTTTTTTCAGGCAGGCCTGAATAAGCGAGGCGCTGATTTCCTGACCGCGAGTATCGAATAAAGGCAGTTTCCCGCCCGGTTGCTTTATGCCGGAGGCGAGATAAGCCCGCTCGGCATCCGAAATTACGCTACGCCTAGATGTCTTAGACCTTGCCGCGCGCGACTTTATTGCTGTGTTCATTGACCAGCCCACCCATTTTACTTCACCAATGTCGGATATCGCCGTCTTCGCAGCTTTTCCCCGACTTAATGACATGGTAAGGGAAAACGGCTTAGATTCAGTTAATAAGACTAAAAACAAACAGGGACGGCGTGTTGTCAGATATTTTCAAGAAAATTACCAGCATCGAAAACGATGATATGACGCCCGATGATGGGGAGGCTGTGAAGGCGTTAAAATTGCGCCCGGCAAGTGCCCCCGATCCTCAAGGCCCCATTGACGATGACCCCATGCCAGACTTTATCACGCGCGAAACACCTGTGAAAAAATATGAAGATATATTGGAAGAAAAAATATTGAGCGACATTCCCTCCGCAGAAGGAGCGGGCGGCTTTGTCCCCGCAGCCTTAGCCGTGACGGCCGGCGCCCCAACAGCCGATATCCCGGCCCCGTCAACGCATTGGATGAAATGGGTCGGCATTGGCGCTGTCATCTTATGGCTCGGCGCGTCATTTGCCTATATGTATGGATTTTTTGATTTGGGCCGAAAATGGGCAGACCTCACCCCTATCCAGATTGCGGGCCTCGTCTTGGCGGTTCTCTTCCCAGCAGTTCTACTAGGCCTTCTCTTTTACACCCTGCGCCAACTCTCCCGCTTCTCCCGCCAAGCCCATCTGCTCAGCCGCGCCGCCAATGCCCTGACCCAGCCCGACGATAGCACCGTCGCCAAAACCGCAATCATGTCGCGCGCGATTAAAACCGAAGTCGATAGCGTCGATGCCCGTATTGACCAAGCCATTGCCCGCATGAGCACGCTCGAATCTGTTATCTCTGAACAAACCGAAGGTCTTAGCGCGGCTACGGCGGCTTCGGCTCAAACCGCTGACGATATTGCCTCGCGCCTCTCGACACAAAGATTAGCGCTAGAAAATATTGCCAGCACATTTGATGTCCGTATGGCCACACTCTCTACCGCCCTGACCGATCATTCTGATAAGCTTGCGGAATCAACGCATATGGCCGAGCAAAAAATTCAAGAAGCCCGCATCAGCGTTGAAGGCGCGGCGGCCAAGATCAACTCGGCCTCGGAAATCGTGCGAGGCAATACGGTGGAAGCCGCCACGACGCTGACCCAAAGCCATGAAGAGATTGAAAATCTGGCCGAGATGATCCGCACGCGCTCGGCAGAACTCGACGAAGTTTACCGCAAACACGCACAAGACCTTACCTCTATGATCGAACACTTGCGCGACGAGCAGCAAAATCTTGGTCACTCCCTTGAAGAACGCCTGACAAAAATGCGCGACATGTCGCTCTCGGCCAAGGTCAGCGCCGAGAGCCTGACCGAAGCCAGCGAAGCCGGACGCCAGACCGTCGAAGCCTTGGCCGAAGCCACGCGGCTCACCGATACGGCGGTTAAGCAGCGCTTTGCCGATATGGAAGATATGGTTAAATTCTCCAGCGAGAAAGCCGAAAGCATCAGCGATAAAGCCACGCGCCGTGTGCAGGACAGCCTCGCCCAAACACGCAAGGAAATTGCCCGAATTGAAACCGATATGGCCGCTCTGCAAATGCGCTTGTCAAAGCCGCAACCGCTTGATCTGGAGGATCCCAAACAGCCCAAGCCAAAACGGCGCGGCCTGCTACGGTTCAAGCCGCTGGCAGAGGACTTTCCGCCCGTCGAGCCTCCGCGTTTTGAGCCTGCGCGATTAGAAATCGAGCCCCCGGAGTTACATCCTGCGCCCAATGCGACGACGGACATTCTTGAGGAAACAAAGAGCCATCTGGAAACGCTGGAATTGACAGATAACCAGGTAACGCGCGCTATTGTGCCAGAGACCCTGCCCGAAACGGTAGCAGACATAAGTCCCGACAAAACTGACACTCTACGCCGCGCCGCGCCGGAAGAGGCGCCGCGTTCGCGGGGGCGTAAAAAGGATAAATCTGGCTGGCACTGGCGCGATATGCTGGGCGGGATTGAGCGGCCTGACGAAACTAGCGCGATTGACGCCCTGACAGCCCCGGCGCCCCGCGAGGTCTCAGATAGCCGCATGATTGCGTCTCTCGCCGCGCTCGGCCTGACCCCGGCCGCCGTTGTTGATGATGGCTGCATCATAGAAGCGGCCAATACCCGCAAAGCCAAAGGCGCCATTGAAATGAGCCGAAGTGTGGCCAAGCGCATAGGCGATCCTGTGCGGCATCTGCACCGCGCTATGGAAGAAAACCCGGCTCTTAAAGCCGATGCAAGGGCCTATGCCGCGGAATATCAGGCCCGTATGAGCGTGATAGAGGGCAACCGCGAAGCCATCCGAACCAGCCTTGAGAGCGACGGAGGCCGCGCCTTCCTCCTCTGCGACGCCGCCCTGAACGGGTAGGCTTGTTGTGAAGCATTAGCCATTAATTTGTCATCCCGGGCTGCTCAAATAAACACCTGTTCCCGGCACCCGCCTACGCGGGCATGAACGGAAAGAGCCGCAGGCTTATCCGGGACCTCCCCCCATATTCATTCCGGCACTCCAACGCAGGGAGATCCCGGATATTTGCTTTGCAAATTCCGGGAGCAGTTTGAGACCAACCGCCCATAAAAAAACCGCCCTACCCAATTAAACGGGAAGGACGGCTTATTACGTTTCGGAGGCGCTAGCCCTAGAAGTTAAGCTTCAACGTGCCGCCATATGTTGTCGGGCGGTTTGGATAACCATTGATTGTCGGCACCTGTCCGGCAAAGGACTGGATGACGCCGGGGAAGATGGTTTGGAAACTCTCATCGCCCGTTAAATTACGGCCCCAAAAGCTAAGCTCGTAATTATCCTTCTGGAAGCCGAGAACCGCGCCGAGTTCATTGACTTGGCGCGTGATATCGAAGGGATCGATGATTTTTGTCGTGCCCTGATGTTGGAAATCAGCCCGGAGATAGGCATCAATATTTTCCATAACTTGGAAATCATAGGTTCCGGACACTGCAAAGCTAACTTTTGGAATACCCGCTGGGGTTTGCCCGGTCAGGTCACCGCCCGGCGCATTGGCATAAGAATCATAAACCGGATCCAAAATAGTCGCGCCAAAGGTCATACCAAAATTATCCGAAAGCCGTATGGCTGAATCAAGTTCGATACCTTTGGTCGATTGCTTCTCGGCATTGGTAAAGACGAAAGCTGATCCAATAAAGCTATTGGTTTGGAAGTTTACGATTGATTGCTGGAATACAGCGACATTAATGAAGCCCCAATCGAATTTGGTTTTAATACCGAATTCATAAACCGTCGCTTCTTCAGGTTCAGACCTGCGCGTGCCGAAATTAGCCGCGCCGGGCGTAACCGCCGCGCCGTTAACAGTATTAAATGTGTAGTTATTCGGCAACAAACCTGCCCCCTGAAGCGCAAGCGCATCAGCAATAAGCGGACGAGAGTCGCGGCTGAGGTTCCAAGACGTGGATTTATAGCCCGTTGCATAACTGGCATAGAGATTGACTTTATCGCCGGCGTCATAACCAAGACGGAAAGTATAATCCAGATTAGTATCTTTGGACGATCCACCCTCGACATTATTCGGGAAGCTTAAGAATTGCGGCTGGAATTGCAGAGCTTGTAAGCCGAGAAGTGGGTTATTCGGGCTGGCTGCAAGGGCTGCAGAACCCGCGGCAACCGCGCTTTGAAAACCGCCAAAAGCGGCTGAGCCCGGCACAAACATTCCCAGCGATGGTACAAAACACTGCGTTGTTGAGACTAAACCAACATTGGCGGCGCTAAAGGCTAAAGGATTGGCAAAAGGCGTTCCTGTTCCCGGATCAATACAGCTTTGCGAGAAAGCGCCAAAGTTTGCGGCCAAACCGCCTGTCGTTAAGATCGCGATACCCGTTGGGCCGGTAAGATCAATATTAGAGAAGAAGTCACCATTGACGGTGCTGCCTGTCACATCTTTGCGGTCTTCGAGATAGCTCAGGCCGATGGACGCCGTTAAGCGCTCTGTGACGTCATAATCGAAATTACCAAAGAGCGAAAAGGCTTTGTCTTTTTGCGTGAAGCTTTCGACCGTTGTCGTGTCGGCATTGAAGATAGCGCCTGTCGGGATGAGGCCTTGGCTTCCGGCTTCGAGATTGGCAAATGTACCCGGCACGCCTTGCCCGGCAAGAATGTCGAGATAGCTGCGCAGACCGGCTTCATATTCCAGCCCATTAACTGAGTCTACGTCCTCGTTAAAGTAATATCCGCCGAGCAGCCAGCTAAACGGCCCATCACCAGTGGATTGCAGACGCAGTTCCTGCGTGAATGTTTTGATATCATTATCAAAATTGGAGACAACGAGTTGAGCCGATGTGAAATCAATATCACCCCGGTTAGCAGATTCGTTTTGACGGTAAGATGTAATCGAGACCAAAGACATATTGCCGAGGTCATAATCCATATGCAGCGAGATGCCTTTGTCTTGAACCGTATTTTCAGGTGTCCCATCGCGGAAATCTCTGTAAGCAAAAGGATCTGCCGGGTCAGCAAGCTGACCGCCAACGGCGCGAATGATACCTGCTGTCGGGCCATTTTGAATATTGGTAACGTGGCAGCAAATTTCGTCAATTTCGCTATAATCTGCAATCACGCGAGCGCTGAACACATCATTGGGTTCAAATAATAATTGTCCGCGCAGGTTAAACCGGTTTCTGTCATTGACATCTGGCTGTCCGGCCACTGCGCCTTCGGCATAACCGTCAGCTTTGTTAAAACCGCCGGAGAGGCTGAACGCGGCTGTTTCGCCGATAGGGCCGGTGATGTCGGCTTTGCCGATGATGGTATTGTAATTGCCGTAAGAGGCCGAAGCACTGCCGCCAAATGTATATTGCGGTTTACGCGTTACAATGCTGATAACGCCGGCAGAGGCGTTTTTACCAAATAGTGTGGACTGCGGCCCGCGCAGAACTTCAACTCGCTCAAGATTTGGCAAATCGCCAATTTGGGAGGCTGCGCGCGAGCGGTAAACACCGTCGACGAACACACCCACAGAAGGCTCAATACCGATATTATTCGCGCCGTTACCAAAACCGCGAATGGTGAAGGTCGATTGGGCTGAATTCTGGTTAGTCGAGACCCGCAATGACGGGACAACAGCTTGCAAATCATTGATATCGTGGATTTGCGCTTTTTCGATAACATTCGCAGAGGTCACGGTCACAGCAACAGGTGTTTCCTGCAATGTCTGTGTCCGTTTGGTCGCGGTCACGATGATTTCGTCTTCAGGGATATCCTGAGCAAAGGCGGGCGCGGCGATGCTGCCTGCTAAAATTGCGGATGAGCCGAGTAGAAGGATTTTCTTGAGCATGATGTCCCCATGTCGTTAAAGTGAGCTTTATGCATTCTTGAATGAATGCTATTCCATATATATTGGCTACAGTGCAATTAGTTGCATATCAAGGAACATAACCATCTTTTTCGGGTTTTCAGGCAAGTGTGACCTTTTGGCCACAGACCAAAAACACCTTTGCATCAGCGCATAACCCGCTTAAATGCTAGCCATGGACGGCACTTGGCATACTCAAACAGCAATAGCAGATGACGCCGGCATTCGCGTGGATAAATGGCTCGCGGGCTGGACGGAATTATCCCGCGCCCGGCTGCGCGTCTTAATCGAAAGCGGGCAAGTCCGCGCCGATGGCGATATTATCAGCAGCGTCACCGCTAAAACCCGCGAAGGCGCCGAATATGCGGTCTTTGTCCCGCCGCCGGTGGACGACACGCCCATGCCCGAAAATATCCCGCTGGATATCGTTTTCGAGGATGACCAGCTTATCATCGTCAACAAACCTGCGGGCATGACCGTTCATCCGGCCCCCGGCTCGCGCTCGGCGACTTTGGTCAATGCTCTGCTCCATCACTGTAAAGACAGCCTCTCGGGCATAGGCGGCGTCATGCGCCCTGGTATTGTCCACCGTATTGACAAAGATACATCGGGGCTTCTGGTCGTCGCCAAAACCGATATCGCCCATCGTTACCTGTCCAAGCAATTCGCCAAACATACGGTCGAGCGCGTCTATATCTGCCTCGCCCGCAGCGCCCCGAAACCGCGCCAAGGCCGGATTGAATCGCGTATCGCCCGCAGCGAAGCCGACCGCAAGAAACAGGCGGTTGTACGCGGCACATTCGGAGATATGGAGGCGAAAGAACATGGCCGCCACGCCGTGACAAATTACAAATTTATCAAAGGCTATGGCCAGCAACCGGGCGCAGCCTTGGGCACGCCGCAGATCAGCCGGATTGAATGCCGCCTAGAAACCGGCCGCACCCACCAAATCCGCGTCCACCTCGCCCATATCGGATGCCCCCTGCTCGGCGATCCACTTTACGGCAAACAGCGCGCCTTCTTAACCACAAAAAACCCCGGAGAGCTAGCCGTGCGGGATGCCATGGCCAATTTTAAACGCCAAGCTCTCCATGCGGCCAGCTTAGGATTCAAACACCCGATTACAAAAGAAATGATGTCGTTTGAAATGCCTTTGCCGGAGGATATGGCAGGGTTAGTGGCGGCATTGGAAGGGCTTTAGCTCAAAGACTATCGCCAACGGCATTATTTAACGGCTTTAAGAAGCAGATTCCCACCGCCGTCTCTTTTCTTAGACGCATGACCCGTTATAGATGACCGCGCCGCATCCGAAGCGATCATAGATTGGCCGACGGTGACGCCGCCAATGGCCGCATAACGCTCGAGCTTTTGTTTTTGCACCATGTTGATTTTGCGGAGCGTATCCAAATCTTCGACGGCAGCGGTGAATTTGGCATTGAGGTTTTCATATTCAACTTTCGCCCGCGCCAGTGCCCGTGCATTGCGCTCAACTTCATCCGCCTTGCCGCGAAAGCGTGTTTCATTGCGGTCATTACGCTCGCGCTCTGTCTCAAGGCCATTGCGCAAGGTAACAATTTCTTCGTCAAAATGCTTGGACATATTATCCTTAATGCGCACTTGCGTATTAAGCTGCTCAATCCGGCTTTTCAGCGCCAAGGTTTTGTCATCGCGGCGTTTTAGCGTATCTTCATAGACATTTTTCTGGGTCTTGAGGTCATATTTCGCATTTTCCAGCCCGCCGGAGGCTTCGAAGAATTTGGCTTTCATTTCGTTAAAATCAAGGCGCAAGTTTTTCAGTTCGACCGTTGAGACATCGCTGGCCTTGGTTTTGGTATCCAGACGCGAGGAAAGCTCTTCGGTGCTTTTTTGAAGCTCCATTACGCGGTGATTTTGGCTCGATAGACTGCCGGCTTGTTGGGCCGTTTCGTCCTGTAGGTTCTGGTTATTCATTTCCAAGGTCGATATACGCTCGTCTTTCTGGCCGAGATGACCGGAGAGCGTTTCGATATCGCGGCTCTGTTTGATCAGCTTTTCGCGGTCACCGACTTCGCGATCTGTGCGCTGGGCAATATCGGCTTTGGCATTTTCGAGGTGCTGGCGCATGTCATTATGCTGGCGTTCCAGATTGACAAGTTTGTTTTCCTGTTCCGACGCCCAATTTGTTTTTTGCTCAAGCTTTTTCTTCACGCCCTGCAAATCATTGCCGAGGCGAAGATTATGGGCTTCCAAACGCGTAACATGGCGCAAACCGGATTCCATTTTGGCGATGGTCTTGTTTAAAGCGACCATGCGCTTGGCCGACATCTGCTGCTGATCCGCACTGGCTTTAAGCTCGCCTACGATGAACTCGACCGACTCGCGAGCCTGATTGATGTCATCGCTGCTCGCCATTTTCCCGGTTAGGGCCGTTGACGGCGCATAGATCGGCACTACCCCCCCAGCCAATTCAGAACTGGATTTTTCACGTTTAAAGATATTCATAAGTCCCCCCGGAAAGGTGTCCACGCTGTGACCGCACGCCAACTCGCGCGAATCAATTAGGTTAACGATACATAAATGCCGGGTTGCAACAAGCGATAAGCAAGGTGCTAATCACCCTATTACGGACTGTTTTGGCCAATATCGTTACGAAAGCGATATGAATTTAAAGGCTGGGAGCGCTTAAACCGCAACTTTCCCTGCAATATGCGGATGAGCTTTATAGCCTAATATCTTCACATCATCGGCGGTAAAGTCATAAAGATTGGTCACATCGGGGTTCAATTTAAGACGCGGCAGCGGCATCGGCTTGCGGCTGAGTTGTTCGCGGGCCTGCTCGAAATGATTACTATATATATGCGCGTCGCCAAATGTATGAACAAAATCCCCGACCTCCAGACCGCAAATTTGCGCCATCATATAGGTAAGCAGCGCATAGCTGGCGATATTAAACGGCACGCCGAGAAAAATATCGGCGCTGCGTTGATAAAGCTGGCAGGATAATTTGCCCTCAGAGACGAAAAACTGAAACAGGCAGTGACAAGGCGGCAGGGCCATCTCGTCTACATCTGCCGGGTTCCACGCGCTAACAATATGACGGCGGGAATAGGGATTGGATTTGATAGCTTCAACAACCTTGGAAACTTGATCAATCACCAAACCATCCGGCCCTTCCCATCGCCGCCACTGCTTGCCGTAAACTGGGCCGAGATCGCCGTTTGCGTCTGCCCAAGCATCCCATATCTTGACGCCATTATCTTGAAGATATTTGATATTGGTATCCCCCGCGAGAAACCAAATCAGCTCATGCACGATAGATTTCTTGTGCAGCTTCTTGGTTGTCACCATCGGAAACCCGCCTGCGAGATCAAAGCGCATTTGATAGCCAAACACGCCGCGCGTCCCCGTTCCTGTCCGGTCAGAGCGGTCGGAGCCATTTTCCATCACATGGGAAAGAAGGTCGAGATATTGCTGCATGCCGCATGTCTTAGCCGATTCTTGCCTGATTTAAAGTGTTAGACTACAATCAGATCGTCAAAGAGGAGAATATAATGGGAAAACCTATCTTAATTGCCATGGCCGCTGGCTTAGTCGTTGGACTTGTCGTCGGGGTGTTACTCAAAACCGTCCCGGTGATTGACGGTCTCATACCGGATAATCTGAATAGCCTGATAACGGGCGGCATCGCCGGCGGGGCCGCTGTGCTTGCCATAGGGCGCGGGAAAAAGCCGGACGTTTAAAATCTAAAAACGACATTCTGGTCTTGAAATTTGCCCTCGGCCCTCCCACATAATTATTGTTAAACGATAAGTAACAAAAAGGGAGAAACTTCGTGGACAGACATGTATATGACAGGAACCTCATGGAAATGGCGGCGTCACTGCCCGAAGAGGCTCGCGGCAAATTCATTAATATCATCCAGCGAGAAACGCAAAACCCGGTCGAGTTACTCGGCTGGAATATGTGGCTGGGTATTTTCGGAGTTGACCGCTTCGTCGTCGGCGATATCGGCCTCGGCGTTTTAAAATTGCTAACGCTGGGCGGGCTTGGCATCTGGCAAATCGTCGATTGTTTCCTCATCGGCAACCGCACCCGCGAAAAAAACTTCGAAAAAGTCCTCGACATATACGACTTCGTCAAAGGCGAGGCCGCTTAAAGCTGCTCCATCGAAAAATCTGTGACCTGTGATTTCGGTCACAGACTGCAAAATGCACAATTCCATATAGTTTCTCCATGCCATCGCAATCTCGCGACGGGGCGTAAATGGAGGACAAAATGTCGAAATTAAATCTATTACTTTTATCAACAATCTTATCAGTTGGTCTTATACCGGCAGGCGCAGCGCAAGCCCAGGACGAACGTCCGCGTATCAGCAAAAAACACCTGCAAGATGGGCGTCTGGGTCTGGTAAACCGATCATTCATAAAACGCCAACATGCCCGTGTTCGCTGTGGCAAAGGCGAAACGAAAACCCTAATCGTGCATGGAATTGAAGATAACTTCTCTCCAAGCGGAAGCGAGCCTTTGAACAAGTCGGCGCGTGTCGCGTCCAACCCTGCCCCCGGTTGGAGTCAGGGTAATGCTGCGAGTTTTGACAATATGCGGGTTAACCGAAAGGTCTTTGACAGTATAACAATGCCTGCGGATGTAAAATCCGGGAAAGTAATGATTGGAATGCGCGAGATCGGTGAGCAAGTCAATACAGACGGATTTCATCTTGGCAATCTGGGGGTTGCTGGTCTTTCAGCTAACCAACGTGCAGCCTATGGTTATAATAATGGTTGGGGGGGCATGACAGCTTGGCAACGGCTCGGCACTAATTATGCCGCAAATTTTAGCAGCATCAATTTGCTCAACGGTCAAACCCTACAAGACTATTATCAAAGCTCAGGTGATACGATCATCGATGCTTATGTGCAGGACGATCACTCCGTGGACTATTTCGCAGTTTCGGTTTGTACAGCCCCCGAAAAGAAAGGCATGACTTGGGGCCTACGTGATCCACAACCCGAGCCAGTTAACGGCGTTGCACATGTTGGATGTAACGATAAAAATGGCGGACAATGTGAACCTTATAAGGGTGATACGACATGTAGCACAAAACTCCCCATTCTTTGCATTAATCCAATGAAGCTACAAAAACCCCAAAACCTCTCCGAAGGGAAGTGGGATAAATGGTCTGGCGGAATTATCGGCACGACCTCTCCTATGGCCGCGCCTGATAAGCTCTCGATTGCAAATGCTGCCTGTACTGCAGAGTTCGGCCCAGGGTGGCGGGTCGCAGAGCATCACGATGCTCATCCGGGTAGCAGTGGCTGGGCCTTTTCTGCCTATGGGAATGTAGGGACACAAGGCAAACGTTTTTGGACTGATATTAGGAACCAACCAAATGGCATTTGCTGGAACCGCGCCCAATAATAGCGCACAAAACAAAAGATTAAAAGGCCGCTCTTCGGAGCGGTCTTTTTTATAGCTGCTCCACCACCGCCAGCATTGCGTCCAGCACTGCCCCGCCGAGATCGGCGCTGCGGTCTGGGCTCCAGCCAAATTTGGCGTCGGGGGCGTCGGCATTGTCTTTGAACGGCATTTCCAGCGTCATAGCGAGGCAATCATAGGCGTGGGCGGTGTAATTGGTGCACATGGTCAGATTGGCCTTACCCGGCGCTGTAATGCCGTAACCGTGTTTAGTTTGGAAATCCGGCGAGGCGGTTTTATAGGCCGAGAGAAATGCGGCGAGATTATCGGCCTGTTTTTCGGTGTAGCCCGGAATGCCTTCTGCGCCGGCGATGAAATTATAGGGCAGACTTTCATCCCCGTGAACATCAAGGCATAAATCAGGGGTGGCGGCGTTCATCGCCTCTATCGTGTGGTAAACTTCGGGCGCGGATTGAATGGTTGCGACGCCCCATTCGCGGTTCAGATTTGCGCCGGCATAATTAGTGCGCAAATTGCCGCGAAACGAGCCGTCAGGATTCATATTCGGGACGATATGGAAAGTGGCTTTTTCCCTAAGCACCATAGCCACATCATCTTCATCATCCAAAAGCCGCGCGAGGAAACCCTCCATCCACCACTCGGCCATGGTTTCGCCGGGGTGCTGGCGCGCGATGACCCATATCACCTTCTCGCCCGTCCCGATTGAGAGGCAATCCAAGTCTTGCCCTTCAACAGATTGCCCAAGAACGCGCAGCGATACGTCCTCATGCAAAGCTGCTTCAGCAATAACATCGGCGTGGCGCTCTGCACTATAGGGCGCGAAATAGGCGTAATAGATACTGTCATTTTCAGGGGCGTGCTCAATAATAAGCTGCCCGTCGACATAGGATGTTGTTTCGACGCGAAACCACGTCTCGCGGTCATAGCTGGCACAGGCATGATAGCCCTCCCAGCCGCCTGTAAAAGCCGCATCCTTGGCATTATCAATCACCATACGGCAAGTCTGGCCCTTCGCCCCCGTCACGCGGAAATAAAACCACTGGAAAAAATCAGAAGCATTATCGGGGCGAATGGCCAAGCGGATATTACCCGGATCTTTCGCGCTGCGAACTATAATGTTACCGCCGTCAAAAGCGGATGTGATGTGTAAAGTCATAAAATCTATTCCGTTATAAAATCGTCAGGCGCCGAAGCTGCCGCTATTATTGCGCCGGGCACTTCAGGGGCTTCAAGCCCCTTCCAAAACACGCGCCAATCACCGCTGATCTGCATACCGTCACACGTCTCCATATACCAGTCATTAAATGGATTTCCCATACGCGAGCGCCAGAAAAAAGCGGGGATATCGCCGCACATCGCATCCCATATATCGCGGGCAATCCCCTCGCCCCGCGCGGCTTTGGATACCCAAAATTTAGACAGGTAAGGCAGACCAGCAAGCTGTGTAAAAATCGCCCCTCCGCGATAATCGGTTTCGACAAAACCTTTATAGATTTTACTGCGCATAAAAATCGGTTTGATGGGCCTGTTAAAGGCCTCTTCTATCGAGGTTTTGAGCTTGGTTTTGTTCAGCCGCGCCAAAGTCGGCGTGTGTATAATCTTTGCGGCGCGGCGCAGCATTGTGCCGGAGCCTTTAGTGGTGAACAATTCGGCCAGCAAATTCAGCGGCGAGGCGATGACATAGACGGCCTTATTAGACTTATCCTTGGCCAACTCCTGTACCAAAGCTATGAAACGTGATTGGCCTAATGTCAGCTCATCAAGATTAAAAGCCTCGCCTAAATGGTCGATATTGATATTGGCCAAGCGTTTATCGCCCCGGCTGATTCCGCCCGAGGGCTGCAGGAAAATCACCTTATTTGGCTTAAGTTCGGCCACCAATTTTATGAGGTTCATTTTCCCGCGCCGTTCTGTCATTTCCAATATCGGGATTTGCCCGCGCCGCGCCTTGGCTCTGACTTCGGAGATAAGCTGATAGGAGGCCGTATTCAGCTTGGCTGTTTGCACTGAGGCCTGCTCCAAATCTTTTGCCAAGCGCCCGGCCTGAAATTTCACCGAGGTACGGTCATCATCGAGCGCACCAACCAGTAATATTGGCGAGAGACCCAGGTCAGAGAGAATGCGCAAATTACTGATAAGCGCTTCCAGCAACGGGTTTTTTAGACAGCGCGGATCAAGCACAATCATGGCGAAACGTTCTGCGTCCTGCGCGGCGAAAAGCTCGGCATAAAACTTGGCTTCCTGCGTCGCGCCAACGGCTGACAGGCTGCGCAGAACAGTCTCGCGAATAGACTCCTTACTCATGACGGGGCATCCATATATCGTAATGTCTCTGTTATCGGGGCCTCCATCTTACAGTCCGTTATAACCGTTTTGCCCTAACAGCAAAGCGTCTCGGGTTAAATATCTGGCCCACAGCTAACATAACTTCAAAATTTACCCTTGCAATTATAGTTAACGCAACGTTAAAGCCTGTCATCAACTATTATGGAGGACTAATATGGCAAGTGCAGCAGATTATATCGAGAACGTAAAGCGTTACGACAGCGGGGCTAGCGAAGCGGATGTGCAAGGCATAGTAAATTATTTGGGCGTGGCCCTGATGAACAAGGATGCGTCACTGGTGTCGTGTTCAGATCAAACCGAAATTGACCGGGTGGTCAACGGCTATTGCGCCAAGAAATTGGGCATGGATGAAGCCGCCGCCAGAGCCGCCTGCGCTACCGTATGCGAAACCATGAAGGGTGACCGGATGAAATGCCGCGTAACTTTTTATCATATTCTGGCTAAAAACGCTTAATTTACTTATAAAGGAGAACAAAATGTCTGATACTTGGGAATTTTACACAGATAAAGCCGGCGAACATCGCTGGAGATGCACAGCCAGCAACGGCCAAATCATTGCGGCAGCGCATGAAGGCTACACAGCCGAGCATAATAGCAAAGCCAATGCAGAACGCCACGGCTATAACGGCAACCCGAACAATCTGGGCGGCGGCGACAAATGGGAATTTTATACGGACGCCAAAAGTGAGCATCGCTGGAAACGTACAGCTTCTAACGGCGAGCCTGTTGGCCGTAGCACAGAAGGTTATACGGCGCTGAACAATTGCGAAGGCAATGCCAAGCGCAATGGCTGGAGCGGCTAACGCACTGACATAAAGCTGACTCCCATTAGCTTTAAAAGGCCATCTCCTCGGAGGTGGTCTTTTTTATTGAAAGATTCATCCATAGCGCCTATATATAGCGGGCTGGCTTGCCAGCTATGATGATAAACGCGCTTGTAATAAGCGGACTGGACCCGGGGGCGGTACCCGGCGGCTCCACCATAAGCACTCATAACCGTGAGTGTTTTTGATGGGGCCGAAATAGTATCGACAGACGTCTAAAGAAGTTAGCTTTCATCCGGTTAGGTATCGTTAAATGCCTATCAATAGTAATTGCAAATGACAATTCTACTGAAGAATTTGCCCTCGCAGCGTAAGCAGCGCGGATAGATTCGCACTTTTAACTCCTAGGGCTTCAGCGCTCTAGGCGGGCTCCGGAGGGCAGCTGGCAACAGAAGCCCTCCACTTTTCCCCTTCGAGGACTATTGACATGGCTGTTACAGCAAAAAAGAAAGCCAAAACTCTGACATTCGAGTTTGATGACTTTACGTCAGAACGCCTTGAAAAGTGGCTGCCTCATCAGGAGCTTTCACTCTTCAACTTCATTCATGCCGCTGTGAATGAAGCGCTAGATGATGTTGAGGATAAGAAAGCTATTGACGAATATCTTATTGAAAAAAAGAATGGCACCTTAGAAGTTATGGAAGCTGAAGAATTTTGGAAGTCGCTCGACGACTAATGCCGTGGACAATCGAATATAATAAGAAAACACGAAAATCGCTGAAACGGTTATCTTCTACTGAAAAGATTAGGATAGAAGGCTTCTTGCACGAGCGACTTGCCAAATATGAAAACCCGAGACTTCTTGGCAAACCGATGACAGGCGAGCAATATAAAGATGTGTGGCGTTATCGTGTGGGCAGTTACAGAATATTAGTGGAATTCAAAGTTGATATTATGATCATTCTTGTCGTGGAGGTGGGTCATCGCCGCCAAATATACCGCTAACGCCTCACCATCCGCGCGGGTACGCCGCCTTCGGGTCTTAGCGTTATTGTCATTTTTGGTCTTGGGAAGCAATCGCTTGGGATTTGGATATCGTAGTCCCTTACCAAAGTGCCTAGCGCCATCACCGCTTCCATAATGGCGAAGGCCGCGCCGACGCAAACGCGCGGGCCTGCGCCGAAGGGCATGAATTTATCCCTGCCGCGATTGAGACTAGGCTCGCGGATAAATCTGTCCGGGTCAAAGGCGTTTGGATTATCCCAAAGCCGCTCGGTTCTGTGCATGACGTAAGTGGCCAGCAAGATGATATCCCCCTTATAGATTTTGCGCCCCAAAATTTCCGTGTCCTGAACCGCTTCACGCCCCATTAAAGGCGCGGGCGGGAATAAGCGCATAGTCTCGTCGATGACCGCGCGGGTAAAGGGGAGCTTGGCTATATGTTCATATGTGATGGGGCCATCGCCCGCAACGCTGCGCACTTCCTCAATCAACCGCGCCTCGCTCGGCCCGTGATTGGCAATCATATAGAGCGCCCATGTCAGGGTGAGCGCCGTTGTCTCGTGGCCCGCGACGAAAAACCCGATGAGGTTATCGCGCTGTTCACGCGCACTCAGGCCCTGCCCGGTTTTGGGATCGCGCGCCGAGATTAAAAGCCCGACCAAATCATCCCCGGGATTTTCAGGGTCGCGGCTGGCCAGTAAATCATCGGCTGCGCCGCGAATGGTCTTTAGAGCTACCAGGCCGCGCGGCCCGATAGGACGCGGCGCCCAGGCGGGTAATGCCAGCATATCGCTGGGCCGTATGGTACCGGCAATCTTGAGCGCGACCTGCATCGCCCGCTTTAGCTTGTCGCGGTTCATCCCTTGCGGATTACCCAAAACGGATTTGGCCAGAACATCAAAAGTCAGATCTGCCATGGCTTCAGTCAGCTCAACATGTCCTGTGCCCTGCTCTATCGCCCGCTCGAAATCCTGCAGGGCCTCGGTGATCAGCGGCGCAATATCGGCCATATGGCGCTGGGCAAACATCGGGGCAACGCCGCGCCTTTGCCTTCGCCATTGATCGCCGTGAACAACCAGCAACCCCTCTTTGGTCGCCGGCTTCATAATCCGGTCATTAAGCGGCGATTTACGAAAACACGCGACTTTTTTGACTAAAACATCATTCATGCCCTCTGGGTCGGTAATGGTGTGCACTGTCATGCCCATAGTTTTCACTGAGACTATCGGCTGATTATAGGCTAGAGGGCCGAAGCCCTCGACCGGGTTTTTCAAAAATTTCCACGTTGCATATAGAAAGCTCTCATCGCCTTTAAGAGGGGCCGCATGGGGCGGGTAAAAAAAGCCCGGCTGCGTCTGGCTTTGAGGTTTCATCACAATGACTTAACGATAGAGATATTGACCTTATAAGGAAGAGGCTTTCTAGCCGCAGGATACAAAACGCCTGTTGACCCGTCGCGTGAGTGATTTAGGGTAGCGTCATGAGTCAGGATTTGATGAATTACGAGCAAATGACGCAACTGGCGTTAAGAGGAGTCGTGCGCGACGCTATTCGCCGCGTCATCCGCGAAGACGGCCTGCCCGGCGCCCATCATTTCTATATCACCTTTCTGACCCGCTATCCCGGCGTGGAAATCGACGATAGCCTAGGCAAGAAATACCCCGAAGAAATCACAATCGTCATCGAGCACCAGTTTTGGGACTTGCAAGCCCATGCCGATGAATTTGAAGTGACGCTAAAATTCGGCGGCGTTCCAAAATATTTGAAAGTGCCTTATCACGCCCTGACGGGCTTTCATGACCCAAGTGTCGGCTTTGCCCTGCAATTTGAACCGCCCAAAGAAATGGAACCCGCCGCGCCGACCCTGGCCAAGCTTAAACCCGCCAAAGCGCCCAAGCCGAAAACGGTGAAAACGGGTAAAAAGGCGGCGGATGATGCCAAAGTTACTGATACAACCGAAACAAAAGAGCCTGCGAACAAAGTCGTTAGCCTTGATAGTTTCCGTAAGAAATAACCTCTAAACCAAGAGATTCTCATGACAAAAATGCGCACGGAAACCGATAGCTTCGGCCCGCTGGAAGTTCCTGCGGATAAGTATTACGGCGCGCAAACGGCGCGGAGCTTGATTAATTTTCCGATTGGCAGTGAGACGATGCCGCCCGCCATGATACGCGCATTGGGGATTATAAAACGCTCCGCTGCGATCACCAATCAGGCACTGGATAATCTGGATAACACTACGGCCAAGGCCATCATCCGCGCTGCCAGCGAAGTCGCTGAAGGCAAGCTTGATGATCATTTTCCGCTCTCGGTCTGGCAGACAGGCTCCGGCACACAGTCCAATATGAACACGAATGAGGTTATCTCTAACCGGGCGATTGAAATGCTCGGCGGGAAGATCGGCTCCAAAACCCCGGTTCACCCCAACGACCATGTCAATCGCAGCCAGTCCTCCAATGACACCTTCCCGACCGCCATGCACATCGCGGCGGCGGAGGAAATCCATCACAGCCTGCTGCCCGCACTGGGTTATCTGCGCAATGCGCTAAACGACAAGGCGCAAGGGTTTCGCAAGATTATCAAGATTGGCCGCACCCATACGCAAGACGCAACGCCGGTCACGCTCGGGCAAGAATTTTCGGGTTATGCCGCCCAGATTGAAAACGGCATTAAGCGCGTCGAGGCTGGGCTAAAAGAACTTATGCCCCTCGCTCAAGGCGGCACAGCCGTTGGCACGGGATTGAACGCCAAGCCCAAATTTGCAAAAATGTGCGCCGCAGAAGTCGCGAATTATACGCGGCTGCCGTTTAAGACTGCGCCCAATAAATTCGAAGCCCTCGCCGCCCATGACGCTTATGTCTCGGCTCACGGCGCGCTAAATACCGTGGCCGCGAGCCTGTTTAAGATCGCCAATGATATTCGCTTTTTGGCTTCCGGCCCGCGCTCCGGCCTCGGCGAGATTAGCCTGCCCGCAAATGAACCGGGCAGCTCTATCATGCCCGGAAAGGTCAACCCAACTCAATGCGAAGCGCTAACCATGGTCTGCACGCAAGTCATGGGCAATAACACCACCATCACCCTCGCCGGGAGCCAAGGCCATTTCGAGCTCAATGTCTATAAACCGGTCATGGCTTATAATATGATGCAGTCCATCGCGTTGCTCTCCGATAGCTGCATGGCCTTTGCCGATAAATGCGTGACCGGCATCACCGCCAATGAAGACCGCATTGCCGAGCTGCTGGGCCGCTCGCTCATGCTGGTCACCGCCCTCGCCCCAACCATAGGCTATGACAACGCCACTAAAGTCGCCAAGACAGCGCATAAAAACGGCACGACATTGCGCGAAGAAGCCGTGCGGCTCGGCTTTGTCACCGAGAAAGAATTCGACAAGGTAGTGCGCCCTGAATTGATGATAAAGCCGCGCTAATGGCAGGCGACGTCGTCAATTTCAACAAAGCCCGCAAACAGGCCGCGCGGCATCAGAAAGTCTTAAAAGCGGCGGAGAACCGCGTGAAATTCGGACGTAAAAAGTCCGAAAAAGAGAAAGCGGCGGCGCTGACGAAGAAGCTTCAAGCGCATTTGGATAGCCATAAGTTGGATGACAGCTAAAGTTTTATGTGCTATTTTATGCGCATGAACTATGCGCATAAAAGATTTCCGAAGAAAAAAGCCGTCAATCTCTCCTTGAGTGAGGAACTTATTGACACCGCAAAAGAGCTAAAGATTAACCTGTCTGAACTAACGGAACGCAAGATTGGCGGCGAATTACGTGCTTTGAAAATCAAGAAGTGGGCCGAGAAGAATGCTACAGCCATCGCGGAACGCAATGAACGCGTTAAAAAGAACGGCCTCTTAAGCGATTGGATGTGGGGCAAACCAGACTTTGCTGATGACGATCTTTCGTGAAGCAATATAATATCTATAAGTCTAAAAACCGCCGAAGCCCGGTTAAGCTATTATGTGTCATACAAAGCGATTATATGAATGACCTCTCGACGATTATTGCCGCTCCGGTTTACCTCGTTAAAGGTTCAAATCCGATTTCGGTTTTACATCCGCTCATATCAATAAATGAAGAATCTTATTTTGTGGAAGTTGAGAGCCTTAGCGCCCTCGACCGGAGATATTTCGGTGATCATGTAGCCGATGTGTCAGAAGACTATTATGAGTTCTCCAAAGCGCTAGACCGTCTTTTCTCTGGCATTTAGCCATGCAAAAACGCTCTCTTTCTCTTTATGGCCACCGTACATCGCTTGCGCTTGAGCCTGAATTTTGGGTCGTGATTGACGCCGCCGTCGCCGTAAGCGGAAAATCCTTTGCGCGGTTTATTCGGGATTTGGATGATCAGCGCATGGCGAGCGGCGGAGCGCAGAATTTGGCGTCATATTTACGGGTTTGGGTTTTAGAGCGGGTGCAGAAAGCCGATATTTAGGCGATAGGGTCAGGCGGTTTCTTGCAAGTCGGGCCATCTTTGACTTGTTCCTCGCCGCGCTTGAACATGGCGTCAATATCAAATTCGTCTTGGGCCGTCTCGCTGTCTTTCGCGGGCGCTTGGTCTTCGCTTTTGGTCTCGGCAGGCTTGTTTTCGGGTTCGGGAGCGGTTTGGCTTGACGCCATTTGGCCACACCCGAGAGTAAATAATCCAACAATAGTGATCTGTAACAAACGCGTCATATATTTACCCTACAACAAAACGCAGGCAAAATTAAGGCCTGTTCGCATTTTATCGTGCTCCGCCATAGCCAAGCCTGCATGTTGTCTTTATGTTCCGGCGCATGTCCGCCGCTGATTCTTTTAGGCCTGTCCCGCCGCGCCCTACGCCGAGCCTGTCGCAACAGGCCATGCCAAACGCCGTGGCCAATATGGGGCCTTATCTGGACGGGCTAAACCCCGAACAGCGTGAGGCCGTTCTCGCGACCGAAGGCCCGGTTTTGGTGCTCGCAGGGGCCGGCACAGGCAAGACCCGCGTACTCACTTGCCGCCTTGCTCATATCCTTGAAAACCGCTTGGCTTACCCGTCGCAAATTCTCTCTGTGACCTTTACCAATAAAGCCGCGCGGGAAATGCGCGAACGTGTTGGCGGGCTTATCGGCGACGCGGTCGAAGGTCTGCAATGGCTCGGCACGTTCCATTCTATTGCCGCCAAAATCCTGCGTATCCATGCCGAGCTTGTCGGGCTGAAATCCAGCTTCACCATTCTCGATACAGATGATCAAATCCGCTTATTGAAACAGGTCATTGCCTCCGAGAATATTGACGAGAAACGATGGACGGCCCGGTATATGGCGAGCTTGATTGATGGCTGGAAAAACAAGGGCTGGACACCTGACAAGGTCACCACAAACGAAGCTTACAAATTTGCCGATGGCAAAGGCGGCAGGATTTACGAAGTTTATCAAGCGCGCCTGAAAACCTTAAACGCCTGTGATTTTGGCGATCTCATGCTGCATAATCTAACGATTTTCATGGGTAATCCCGATATATTGCGGCGTTATCATGCCAAGTTTAAATACCTGCTGGTGGACGAGTATCAGGACACCAATGTCTGCCAATATCTCTGGCTGAGACTGCTCGCCCAAGGCTCGCAAAATCTCTGTGTTGTCGGCGATGATGACCAGTCTATCTATGGCTGGCGCGGGGCGGAGGTGGATAATATCCTGCGTTTTGAAAAGGATTTCCCCGGCGCAAAAGTCGTCAAATTAGAGCGTAATTACCGCTCGACCGAACATATTCTCGGCGCAGCTTCGGGCCTGATTGCCTCTAATCAAGACCGCCTCGGCAAGACGCTTTGGACGGAGGAAAGCGGCGGCCACAAAGTCACTGTGACTGGCGTCTGGGACGCGCCTGCCGAGGCGCGGATTATCTCTAACGAAATCGAGAACTGGAAAAGCAAAGACCGGTTTTACAACGATGTCGCTATCCTCGTGCGCGCCTCGCGGCAGATGCGAAGCTTCGAAGAGCGCTTTATCCAGCTTGGTCTGCCCTACCGCGTCATTGGCGGGCCGCGTTTCTTCGAACGCCTCGAAATCCGCGATGCCCATGCTTATCTACGTGTGCTGCGCTCCGAAACCGATGACCTCGCCTTTGAACGCATCGTTAATACGCCCAAGCGCGGCATTGGCCAGACCAGTGTTCAAAAGCTGCAAATGGCCGCCCGGCATATGAATATCAGCCTTGAGGCCGCAACCCGCGAGCTGGTTAAAACCGATGAAATTCGCGGAAGAGCGCGCACAGCTTTGCGGGCCTTCATCATGGATATTGACCGCTGGCGGCGCGAGGCGGCAGATATACGCCATACGGAAATGATGGAACGTATTTTGGACGAGTCCGGCTACACCCAAATGTGGCGCGACAATAAAGACGCAAAATCAGCGGGGCGTTTGGAGAACCTCAAAGAGCTTATTCAGGCCATGGGCGAATTTGATACGCTGGACGCCTATCTCGAACATGTCAGTCTTGTGCTCGATGTCGATAGAGGGCCGCAGGAAGACGAAATTTCGCTGATGACGCTCCACTCCGCCAAAGGGCTTGAATTTCCCCTCGTCTTTCTGCCCGGCTGGGAAGACGGCATGTTCCCGAGCCAAAAGTCCATGGACGAGTCCGGCATGGCGGGACTGGAGGAAGAACGCCGCCTCGCTTATGTCGGCATCACCCGGGCACGCGAACAGGCTAAAATCTATTTCGCTGCCAATCGGCAGGTCTACGGCACGTGGCAATCCTCCCTGCCCTCACGTTTTATCGACGAACTCCCGCCTGAACATGTCGAAGCGGCCTCGGATACAGGATATTATGATAGCAATAAATTTGCGGGTCAGGTCGCCGAGAAGTTCACGGAAAGCTTCGAATCAGAAAGAGGCCAATATAACTCCCCCGGCTGGCAACGCTACAAAGCCCATAGCGGCAAAAGTTTCGGCCGCGCCCCCAAAGAGATTGAAGGCCATGCCGTAAAACGCCCCACGCAGGCCAAAGACAGCCAATTTAAAATCGGAGAACGTATCTTCCATCAGAAGTTCGGTTACGGTATAGTGAAATCGGCTGACGGGGCAAAATTGACAATTGCCTTCGAAAAAGCCGGAGAGAAAAAAGTGCTAGGCGGATTTGTGGAGCGGGTATAATGGGGCGAATAATCGGAATTTTTATAACTGCTTGGCTTCTGGCGGGCTGCGCGAGTATAAACGAAACGCCCTTGAAAGTGCATCATATCAATTCACTGGCCTCGATGCAGACCAATGATGGCAGTTTTCAGGGCCTTGAATATCTCGCCGATCCTATTCCCGGAAAGCTTAAAAACCGCGTCAATATTCTCTATCTGCACGGCATTGGCTGGACCGAAGACCGGACTAAGGAACAACTGGCCGGTGATTTCCTCGGCGGAATTGCCAAGGCCTATAATCTCGATGCGGGCGACGGCTTGAAGACAACCCTCTGCGGGGAAGCCCCGTATGAAGCCGGCGCCGCGCCAACGCCGTATATCTATATCAAAGCCGATTCGCCGCGCCTGTTCGAGACCGCCTTGCCCGGCTCTAAGCTAAAACTGAATGAACTCGCCTGTATGGATAAGCAAACTCTGGCCATTGACGATAATCTCGAATTCGTCATTTACCGTGTGTTCTGGGATAATATCTTCTGGGATAATATCCAATATCCTCATGTCGGGCATGATGACAATCGCGGCTCATCTAAAGAATTCGCCAGTTTGCGCCGCAAATATAACCGCCAATTAAAAGACGATCTTGTCAATTATGGTTTTAGCGATGCTGTGATGTATCTCGGCCCTGCGGGCGAGCACATCCGCAATGCTATACGCGGGGCGATGTGCAGCGCCGCGCTTGATGCGTCTGGTTATGATTTTGCGCGCCAAGGCAATACTGTCAGCCATACAGCCATTTGCAATACGGCCAGCTATACCCAGTTCAAAACTAATCAATTTGCTTTCGTCACCGAAAGCCTCGGCAGTAAAATCGCCTTTGACGTGATGCAAGAAGCCCTATCTGATGGCAAGGAAAGCATTCTCGATGATATGATTACGGGCAGCGAGACCTATATGCTGGCCAATCAATTGGCATTGTTATCACTGACAAATCTTACGCAGGGCAAAAAACGGCCTATCGCGAAACTCTCGGACGCTGACCGCCCAACACTCATAGCCATGTCAGAACTCAATGACTTTCTGAGTTATGAATTGGTGCCTTTTTATGAGCAACTTTGGAAACGCACAATTCGGCCTGAGCAAAACAACCTTGAACCCATGTCAAATAAAATTCGTAAAGAAGTGATCGAAAGTATCGGGTTTGACATGATCGATATGCGCCTTGAATTTGCGGGCAAACTCTTTCCGATTATCAGCGGCTTTGTAGATCCAAAACAGGCTCATAGCAGCCATGCCGACGAACCGGAACTGATCCTCTATATGCTTTGCGGCGCGCGCAATGGAGCCTTAAACGACAAGGAATGCCTGGCCACTGAATTACAGAAAAAATGACAGCATCGCCGCCCTTTGCCTTATTCATCAGGGGCAGCAAAGCGGCCGCCTTCCAAATTTCAGACCAACTAGGCTTTGACTCCGATATGCAGGCCCTTGCCATCTCGCTATTTGAAGACGGGCCGGACGCCATGCATGTTCAGGCCCTATTTGAGAGTGAAGCCGAGGCCGAGGCCTGCCTGGACGGGCTGAACATTCCAACAGATATGGAGAGCTTCATCACCCAACTTCCCGATGAGGATTGGGTTAGCAAAAGCCAAGCCGGCCTACCGCCTGTCGTGGCAGGACGGTTTTGGCTCTATGGTAGCCATGACGCGCAAGATATTCCGAAAAACGTTCCCTACCCAATAGAGATCAATGCAGGGCTGGCCTTTGGCACCGGCCATCACGGCACGACCAAGGGCTGCCTAATGATATTTGACGAGTTACTGAAAGCGGGGCTTAAGCCCAAACGCGTTTTGGACTTGGGATGCGGCGCGGGCGTTCTTGCCATCGCAGCCGCTATGGCGCTGGAGCAAAATGTAGTAGCAACCGATATTGACCAAGATGCGGTGGATGTGACGCTGGAAAATGCCAAGCTCAACAAAGTCGGGGACTTTATCCAAAGTTATCAAGCAGACGGCTTTGACAGTCCATATCTCAAAGACCGGCAATTTGACCTGATTTTTGCTAATATTCTGGCGGGCCCGCTTATGGGCCTTGCGCCGGGTATTACCGGCGCCCTCGCCCCGCAAGGCAAAGTCATCCTCTCGGGCATTTTGGACGAACAAGCCGAAACCGTGGCCCGGACTTTCATAGAAAAAGGGCTGGAGATTTCTCCCCAGCCCTCTCTATCCGGTTGGACCAGCCTGTTAGGCCGGAAAGTATAACGCCTATAATGCGCGGTTAGCGCGGCGGTCACGACGGGCATTGCGGCGGCCGATGATATTCATCGTCGGCATGTCGCGGCGCGCTTGGGCACCTTCGAAAGTCGGACGGAATGTCCGTGTTTCGATGGATACAAACTCTGTTCCGTTCAATTGAGTCGTCATTTTCGTCTCCTTTTACACGGCGAATTCCGTGTTTCTTTCATGTGCTAAAGATAGGGAGATCAAAGGTTAATTTAAACGCTCAAGGTCGCTATAGGAGCTATGCAAAATTGCATAACTAAGTAAGGATTGGTTAATCTCTTGTCGATTCAGGCTCGTCAGAATTGTAAAAACTAGATTCTGGCGGATATTCAAACTCAGCGATATCTTTCGCAGGTTTTAGCACCTTAAAGTCGCTTATGACCTCGCGCCGCACAGGCATGACAGGCTTGCGTCGACCGAAAATCGTTCCGAATAATTTACGTCCCACAGTGCGCTCCTCAAGGCTGTCCCACCCGGCCTTATATTAACCATAACACAGTTTGATAAGATTTATAAGTCTCCTCTGGCGATTTTATCCAATCGGCCCTACATTTAGAGAAAGCCAAAAGGACTCGAAATGCGCCAAGACTTTGACATGATACAAAACTTTGAGGTTCAGGGCGGGCCGGAATATGGCCAAAAAAACTTGCCCATGCTTCGCCGCGCCCTCGAAAAGGCGGGTTTGGACGGTTTTTTGATCCCCCATGAGGACGAATATCAAAACGAATATCTGCCCGATTGCAATGAACGCTTAATGTGGGCGAGCGGCTTTACCGGTTCGGCAGGCGCGGCGGTTGTGATGACAGACAAAGCCGCAATGTTCACCGATGGTCGCTACACGCTACAAGTTCGCGCTCAAGTAGACGGCGACCTTTTTGCTTATGAGACACTCGAAGACGGCGTCGCGGCATGGCTAAAAGCCAATACCGTCCAAGGCCAAACCATAGGCTATGATCCCAAGCTCCATAGCCCCGCCTCTCTGGATAATTTACGCAAGGCAGTAGAGATGTCTGGCGCTAGTCTCAAAGCTCTGGATATCAATCCGATTGACGCGGCGTGGGATGACCGCCCGGCAGAACCACTCGCGCCGCTAACCGTGCAGCCGCCCGGCCTCGCGGGCGAAAGCCACGCCGATAAACGCCTTCGCATCGGCGCGGCCATCACCGAGAAAAATGCAGACGCCGCCCTTATCACCTCGCCGGCCTCGATTGCTTGGCTTCTGAATGTGCGCGGCGGAGATGTGATGTGCACGCCTCTGCCGCTCTCGACAGTGCTCTTGCGCAAGAACGGGCAAGTTGACCTCTTTATCAAACCCGAAAAAATCACGGACGCAATCCGCACCCACCTGGGCAATGATGTCGCCATCCGCACAGAAGAAGAATTAGCAGGCGGGCTTGAGGCTATGAAAGGCAAGACTGTTATCGCTGACCCGTCTGTAAGTTCTGCGTGGTATTTCGAAGCCATGAAAGACGCGGGCGCAACTATTATCAAAGCCCAAGACCCTACCGCCCTGCCCAAGGCGCGAAAAAACAGCGCTGAAATCAACGGCACAGTCGAAGCTCATAAGCGCGATGCCGTGCCCTTGATTAAATTCCTGCACTGGCTGGATACGCAGGCTCAATCCGGCAAAATCGACGAGATTGAAGCTGCCGGTCAATTGGAGCATTTCCGCCACCAAACTGGCGCGCTTAAAGATCTAAGTTTTGAGTCCATTTCCGGGGCTGGCTCTAACGGCGCCATTGTTCATTACCGCGTCAGCAAAGCCACGACAAAGCTGCTAGAAAGAGGCACGCTCTTTCTGATTGATAGCGGCGGCCAATATCAGGACGGCACAACGGATGTTACCCGCACTGTGCCTATCGGCGAGCCAACAGACGAAATGCGCGAGCGCTTTACCCTCGTTTTGAAAGGCCATATCGCCCTCGCCCTCGTGCGCTTCCCCGAAGGCACGACAGGCAGTAATCTTGACGTTCTCGCCCGCCATGCCCTCTGGCAATACGGGCTGGATTACGATCACGGCACAGGCCACGGCGTCGGGGTTTATCTCGGCGTACACGAAGGCCCGCAGCGGATTTCCAAGCTCCCCAATAAAGTCGCGCTTGAGCCCGGCATGATCGTCTCGAACGAGCCGGGCTATTATAAAGAAGGCGGCTACGGCATCCGCATCGAAAACCTGCAATATGTAACAGAGGCCAAGGCGGTTTCTGGCGGCGAGCGTAAAATGCTCGGCTTTGAAACCCTCACTCTCGCGCCTATCCACCGCAGTCTTATTGAGACCACAATGCTATCAGAAACAGAGCGTGATTATGTGAATGATTACCATGCCGCTATCTGGGACAGAATTGGCCCAAGCGTTGCAGGCGATGTGAAAGGCTGGCTCAAAAAGGCCTGTGCGGAGATTTAATGCGGCTTGATATGAAAAGAACCATAATTGGACTGGCCCTCGGCCTTGGGGCTAGCCTTACGGCTATGGCAAATCCCTACCAAGTGCCTGCGCAGGATTTTCTTGGCGCGGACTGGATGCAAAGCCCTATTCACCGCGTTGCGCCTATGGCGCAAAATAACGGCGCGGCTAATATCTACATCATTGAAACACCGGATCGGGCCTATACCGTCCACGGCACAGACCAAGCCCGCACCCTTATCCGCGAAATCCATGCCGTGCATATGCTGCGCCAACGATCAACCACCGGAGCCGTGGTAAAATCCATCAAAAACCGCACTGCAAATATGGTCACAACGCCGCTGCGCACTGTCAAATCTATAGGCGGGCGTCTGGACCGAGTTGAGAGTTTCGAAGATGCCGCTTTTTTTATCCCGCAAACTATAGGCGAAGTCGGCGGCACCTTGATTAACGGCGCGGGCGAAATGGCAGTTACGGGCGCGCGTATTGCCAAAGGCGCAACAGGAACGCGCTGTGACAATTTCGGCAATTGTGCCGCCAATGCCGGTAAGGATATGTGGTCGGGCGTCAATTCACTGACTGGCAAACATAACGTTTCGCGCAGGCTTCATGCCTCATTGGGCACCAGTCCCGAAACACAGAATAAAGCGCTAAAACGCGAAATTGACCGGCTCTCTTACGCCGAGGCCTATTCCGGCACAGCTTTTAAATTCAGCGTCCCGAATATGGGCTTAAATTATGTCAGTGATTATCAACGCGGCATTGGGTATTACAATAATAGCGAATTCGTCGCCGGGTATGAGGATGCTCACCGTAGCCGCAACCACGACAAAGCCAGCCTCAAAGTCATGGGCGTCCCAGCGCAAACGATCGACGCACTCTATGCCAATCAAGCCTTCACCAAGACAGATAGAGCGGCCTTAATATCTGCCATAAACGGCATTGGTCGCTCGGCCTATACCGCCGATTTTGCACAAGATGCCGCCGCCGCCAGTGCGCCTCACATCGCAAAGACCAAAGTCGAGATTTATAAATACTTTGCCCATCTGGCCCAAACCGGGCAAATCGCGGACTTTATCAGCGGCCCCTCGACAATGATACGGCTCCGCAACGGCGCTCTTATCCTGCCGCTAAAAGCCGATTATTTGCAATGGACGCCCGAAACAGCCCAAATGACGCGATATCTGTCCCGCTCCGCAAGACAGCAGAAAAACCGCGCCGAGCTTCATATTTTGGGCGGGGCTTCTCCGGAATTCAAGAACAATGCAGGCCGTATCGGCGTAAAGGTCGTTGAAATCCGTTAGCCGATTAAAGCAAGCCATTCATCCTCGGTCAGAGTTTTTACGCCAAGTTCTGCCGCTTTTTTTAGCTTCGACCCTGCCCCCGGCCCGGCCACTAAAATATCCGTTTTCGCAGAAACGCTGCCCGAAACTTTCGCGCCAAGGCTTTGCGCCCGGGCTTTAGCTTCATCACGGGAGAGGCGTTCGAGTTTGCCGGTGAAGACAACTGTCATGCCCGAGACGGGACTATCCGATGTTGGCGCAATAGCGTCGACGACAGAGACGTGCTGCAGCAGGTTTTCAACCATCTGTTTGTTTTGCGCCCCGCGCAGAAATCCAGACAAAGCCCCCGCCGCCCCGCCGCCGACGCCGTCGATTGAAAGAAGTTCCTGATAGGCTGCGCTCTCTTCATTTTCCATGTTCGCAACGGCGTCTGCCAACACGTCCCAAGACAGGTAATGTTTCGCGATGAGATTTGCATTACCTTGCCCGATATGGCGAATGCCGAAGGCATAGAGAAATTTATCAAAGCCGATTTGGCGGCGGGCATCAATGGCCGCTTTAAGGTTATTTGCCGATGTTTCGCCAAATCCCTCAAGCTTTGAGATGACATTGTAATCGAGCCTAAAAATATCAGCAGGCTGCCGAACCCAGTCTTTCTTATAAAAAAGCTCAATCTGTTTCGTGCCCAAACCGTCAATGTCATAAGCCCTACGAGAAACAAAATGTTTAAGTCCTTCAATGGCTTGCGCCGGACAGCTAAGCCCATTTGTGCAGCGGCGCACGACATCAACACGGCCCGTTTTCTCGTCAATATCGCGCACAGCCTCTGCGCCGCAGACCGGGCATTGATGCGGCAAATTAAATACATCACCTCCTCCGTCTACGGTTACGCGCAGCACTTGCGGGATGACATCGCCTGCTCTTTGGATCTCGACAGTGTCGCCCGCTTTAACGCCGAGCCGCTTAATCTCGTCTTCATTATGTAGCGTCGCATTAGACACAACAACGCCGCCAACCGTGATTGGCGTGAGCCTTGCTACAGGCGTCAAAGCCCCCGTTCGCCCGACTTGAATATCAATCGCTTCGAGTTTTGTAATCGCTTTTTCAGCCGGAAATTTATGCGCGGTCGCCCAGCGCGGGGCGCGCGACACAAAGCCTAATCTTTCCTGCAAAGCCAAGTCGTTGACCTTGTAAACCACGCCGTCAATATCGTAGCCAAGGTCGGGTCTTTTTTCTTCTATCTCGTGATAATGGGCGATCATTTCGCTCGCATTATCATGGAGTTTCATATCGGGATTTGTGGCAAAGCCCCATTCGGCAAACTTCTGCACGGCTTCCATTTGAGTTGCGGCGAAGGGTTCGCTCACCTCGCCCCATGTATAGGCAAATAATTTTAATGGCCGCGAAGCGGTAATGCCCGGATCAATCTGGCGCAGAGATCCCGCCGCCGCATTACGCGGGTTTTTATAGGCCTCTTTACCCGCCGCAACTTGCGCCGCATTCATTGTGTCAAAATCTGCACGACCGATATAGACCTCGCCGCGCACTTCGAGCACATCGGGCCAGTCGCCGCCTTTCAATGTCTTTGGAACAGTCTCGAGAGTCGCCAGATTGGCAGTGATGTCCTCGCCGATTTTGCCGTCCCCGCGCGTCGCTCCTCTCACAAGCCTGCCCTGTTCATATCGCAAAGAGGCAGACAGCCCATCAATCTTGGGCTCTGCAGTAAATGACATGGGCGCATCTTCCGCCAGATTCAAAAACCGCTTCACTCTTGCGGTAAAATCCGCAACATCTTCATCGGTAAAAGCATTATCGAGCGAAAGCATCGGCACGCTATGAGTAATCTTACCAAACTTACCGGACGGCTTTGCGCCGACGCCCTTAGAAGGACTGTCTTTACGGGTGAGATGCGGGAATTTCTCTTCAAGCTCCGTATTTTCGCGGCGCAGCGCATCATACTCCGCATCGCTTAAAGCCGGATTGTCGTCTTGATAATAAAGTGCATCGGCGGCTTTAATCTCGCGGGCAAGAAATGCGAGCCGTTTTTTGACCTCGTCTTCTGTCAGTTTGGAGGGTGTCACGACGCCATCAACTGCCGCGCAGCCGCCCTCGCCTCTTGGGTCACCGTCTCCCCTGCCAGCATACGTGCGATTTCTTCTTCGCGGGCTTCGTCTGAGACGAGGTGGACATGGGTTGTCGTCGTCGAGCCTGTTGTTGATTTCTCGATGCGGTATTGATGGTCAGCGCAGGCCGCAACTTGCGGGCTGTGGGTGACCGTAAAGACTTGCGCGGATTTAGACAGCCGGGCCAAGCGCTTGCCCACCGCGTCGGCTACGGCCCCGCCTGCGCCTTGGTCTACCTCGTCAAAAACCATAACGGCGTCATTCTTTCCGGCCAGCGCAACCTTTATCGCCAGCGCAAAGCGGGCCATTTCGCCGCCCGAAGCGATTTTATCCAGCGGGCCTAAAGGCGAGCCGGGATTGGTCGAAACCTGAAACCGCATCTTATCCATGCCGCGGGCGGATTCCGCAGCGGCTTCGATATGGGTAAGAAATTCTGCGCGCTCCATTTTCAGTGGCGGCAGTTCTGTCATTATCGCCTTATCCAGTGTTTTAGCCGCTTTCGCCCGCGCTTTGGTCAAAGCCGCAGCCGCTTTCAAATACCCCGCTTTGGCCTTTTCCGCCGCCGCCCCGGCATTGAATAAATCCATATCGGCACTATCTATCGCGGCAAGCTCGCCTGCGAAACCGCTCCGCGCCTCTATCAGCCGTTCTATATCGCAATCATATTTACGTGCCGCCGCCCGCAGGGCAAAGAGCCGTTTCTCGGTAGCGTCCAGACGTCCCGGCTTTACGTCGAAACTCATCGCCGCCGTATTCACGGCCTCGCGGGCCTCCTGTGTTTCCAGCATGGCGCGTTCCAGAGCTTGCACGGCGGAATCCAAGGATTTCGCCGCTTTGTTATCGCTCTCGCCAAATTTGGCCCGTACCCGTTCAATCCCCGCCAGCGCTGTGGATAGGCGGTGTTCAAAAGCATCATCCTCGCCCAGCGCATCTTGGGCTGCCGTCAGTTCCGCCAAAGCCCCCTCCGCGCCTTGTAAAAACCGCCGCTCTTCGGCGAGCGTAGCATCTTCTCCCGTTTGGGGCGCGAGGCGGTCAAGCTCGGCGATAGCGTGTTCAAGGAAATCCCTATCTTCAGCGGCTTTAGCTTGCAGAGCTATCAGCGCGTCAACATGAGACTGAGTTTCTCTACGGGTCTCATAGGCGCTTGCGCAGGACTTTATAAGGATTTGATGGCCGCCAAATAAATCGAGCAAGCCGATATGAGTCGCCGGGTCGAGCAATCCGCGCCCGTCATGCTGACCATGCACCTCCAGCAAGAGCGTACCGATTTCCGAAAGTAATTTCACGCCGACAGGCTGGTCATTAATGAAAGCCTTGCTGCGTCCGTCTTTACCAATAGAGCGGCGCAGAGTGAGGTCTTCGCTAGGGCTAAATTCAATATCGTTATGTTCCAAGATAGGCATAATCGCATGATCTTCGGAAAGCTGGAAACTGGCGGTGCACAAGGCTTTTTCCGTGCCTGCCCGCAGCAGACCCCGGTCCGAACGCGCGCCCGTCGCCATGCCGAGCGCGTCTAAAATAATTGACTTACCCGCGCCTGTCTCGCCCGTTAGCGCCGTTAGCCCTGCGCCAAATTCAAGATCAAGCGCCTCAATCAGGACAACATTACGAATGGACAGCCCTGTAAGCATGAGGTCTCGTCCCTAGAACAGCCGCTCTTTGAGGCGGCTCCAATAGCCCTGTTTTCGCGGCTTTTTCACTTCGCTATCTAAATCCACGCCATATTCAGCGAGGAGATTATAACTATCCTCGTACCACTCACTCGCCGGATAGTTATAGCCCAGAACAGAACCGACAAGCTTGGCCTCATTGATGATGCCCAACGAAACATAGGATTCGACAAGGCGGTGGAGCGCCTCCTCGGTTTGTGAGGTCGTCTCATATTGCCTTACCACATTCTTAAACCGTCCAATCGCCGCTAAATGCTGGTGATCTTTGAGGTAATAACGGCCAACATCCATTTCTTTACCCGCCAAATGGTCATGGGTAAGTTCAAGCTTTAGCCGCGCATCGCGGGCATAGTCACTATCGGGATAGCGGCGGACAACTTGTTGCAAAGCCGCCTCGGCATTGACCGTCGTTTCCTGATCCCGACCTACGTCATAAATCTGGTCATAATAATTGATCGCGATGAGGTAATAAGCATAGGGCGTGCTATCATTACCAGGATGAAGCCCGATAAAGCGCTGCGCCGTGGCAATGCTTTCCTCATAATCCGTGCTACGATAATTGGCATAAGCCTGCATCAGCATAGAGCGGCGCGACCATTTCGAGAACGGATGCTGGCGCTCGACTTCCTGAAAATAGAGCTTGGCCCGATCCCAATCCTTACGCTCCATACGGTTATAGCCCTCATTATAAATGAGTTCAGCCGGGCGCTCGATATAGGCTAGCTTTTCTTTCTTATTCCCGCCAATGCCTAAGGTGGAGCATGCGGACAACGTCAGTGCAAAGGCACTCACTGACAGCAGTTTTATAAAGGTCATAGACCGCATAGCGATTCCCATTCGGGTTAATGTTTGAAGGCTTCTAACCGAGAAAAACGGCGGGCGAAAGTGAGAAATCAGTTAGGCAGGGATTGATTCACGGCTCATTTCGGGCTCTGCCACAGCTAATGACACAAAAGTCCAAGCTTTCGGGTCTGCGTAGAGCGCCATAAGCAGGTCATGATTGAGAGCATGGCCGCCTTTGAGCGTAGTGACCCGGGCCAGAATCGGGCCGCCGAGATAGAGATCGCCAAGTAAATCCAGCGCCTTATGACGCACAAATTCATCAGCAAAACGCAAGCCTTCGGGGTTGAGCACTTTATCGCCATCCACCACGACCGCATTGTCAAGCGATCCGCCTTTGGACAGTCCTGCCTCTTGCAGGGCCGCAACTTCGTGCAAGCGGGCAAAAGTTCGCGCAGACGCCAAACGATCGCGGAAGGCGCGGACATTGGGCACGATTTGCACCCGCTGTTTGCCAATCGCGTCATCCTCAAAATCAATCGTAACGTCCAGTTCGAGGCGCGCGCAGGGCTCAATACAGGCAAAACTATCGCCATTGCCGACTTTAATGGTCTTAAGCACTTTAATATAACGGCGCGGCGCGGCTTGGCGCTCAATCCCGACCTGCTCGATTAACTTCAAAAACGGCTCAGCGCTTCCGTCCAGCGCGGGTAATTCTTCGCCGTCAATATCGATGTAAAGATTATCAATACCGGACGCGGCCAAAGCGGCGAGTAAATGCTCAATCGTTGCGACTTTGGCGCCAGCTGCATTGGACAATGTTGTGCAATTCTTCACGCCCGTAACAGCGTCGGGACGAACGGGAATACGGTTATCACGGTCGGCGATATCAGTGCGGATAAAGACAAGGCCTGTTCCGGCAGGCGCCGGGCGCATCGCAATGCGCGTATGTTTTCCGCCATGCAGTTCTATCCCTGCCGTAACAGCAGGCCCGCTAAGCGTAGATTGTCTGCGAACATTATTCATTATCGTCTTCCTTAACAATAAACTAGCAAAGATGACGCGGCGCGCAATAAACGCTCCGTTACGGCGTGTTTCAAAAAATTAACTTATATTAGGGTCTACAGCCAATTCGAATCAAAAAAACGCCGCTCAGGCGAACGGCGTTTTCAAAAATTCGCGTGCGGGGCGAATTATCGGTTCTGACGCCTCAGAAAGCTCGGGATTTCCAGTTCTTCATCGGCTCCATCGCCGAAAAGATCACCTGATGGCTGCGGCGCACGTTGTTGAACGGGCTGAGTCGCGACAGGTTTTGGTTTTTTTAAGCCAAAGAACCCGAAGGGTTTTTTGACCACAGTTTGCGCTTCGGGCTGAGCAATAGGGGCGGGTTGCGGCTGATATTGCTGTTGTTGAGCCTGCGGACGCGCCACTTTGGGCGGATAGGGCTTGGGCGCAACATAGGCAGGTTCGGGCTGAGGCGTGTAGGCCGCGATATCATCTTCATACTCATCTTCTATCGCGAACTCATCCTCTTCATATTCATCTTCAGGGACAATAGTTTCGGTCTCTTCGGCAACAGCGGGGCTAGGGGCCTCCATACGATATTCCGACTCAACGCCTGTCGCGACAACAGAAACACGGACAATACCGTCGAGATCATTATCAAGTGCAGAGCCGACAATAATATTGGCATCTTCATCAACTTGGCCGCGAATGAGGCTGGCGGCTTCATCGACTTCGTAAAGTGTTAGGTCGCGCCCGCCCGTAATGTTGATGAGTACGCCTTTGGCGCCTTTGAGAGAAACATCATCGAGAAGCGGGTTATTAATCGCGGCTTCGGCGGCTTCAATGGCGCGGCGCTCGCCCGTGGCTTCGCCTGTGCCCATCATGGCCTTGCCCATTTCGTCCATCACTGTGCGGACATCGTTGAAATCGAGATTTATCAATCCTGGCACGACCATCAGGTCAGTCACGCCGCGAACGCCGCTATGCAGCACTTCGTCGGCCATGGCGAAAGCATCTGACATCGTGGTCTGTTCGGTTGCCACGCGGAAAAGGTTCTGGTTAGGGATGGTGATCATTGTGTCGACTGCGCCGTAGAGATTTTCAATGCCCTGCTCGGCTAGCTTCATGCGGCGTGTACCTTCAAACTGAAACGGCTTGGTGACAATGCCGACGGTTAGAATACCGCGATCTCGGGCGGCGCGGGCAATAACGGGCGCTGCGCCCGTGCCGGTTCCGCCGCCCATACCAGCCGCGACGAATAACATATGCGCGCCGTCGAGATGCTCTAAAATTTCGTCAAGGCTCTCTTCGGCAGATTGCTCGCCGATTTCAGGGCGCATCCCTGCGCCTAAACCTTGGGTGATACCGCCGCCGAGCTGAACTTTACGGTCGGCTTTTGACAAAGCCAAGGCCTGAGCGTCCGTATTGGCAACAACAAAATCTACACCGTCCAGACCCGCAGCGATCATGTTGTTGACGGCATTTCCTCCGGCGCCGCCGACGCCGATGACAACGATGCGGGGTTTGAGTTCGACGGTTTTGGGTAGAGAAAGTGCGATTGGCATAATTAATCCCGCAATTATGGTTATTAGTGCATTTTGCGTATAATGAGACTCAAAAACTGGGCAGTGTATTTTGCAGGCAAATTACACGGCTTCGCCCACTTTTTGAGTCTCTTCGTGTTTAATTAAACGCAAATTGCACTAGTGAGTTAATACAAACTCGCCTAAAAGCCTTAAACAGAGATTAACCAATCCTCATTTCTACGGGTAATTTCGTGTATTTTTGCAGATTTTAGAAATTTTCTTTCAGCCATTGCAATGACCGCCCCAGACCATTGCCTGTATAGCGGCGCTGGCGGTAGCGCCGGCCTGACAAATCAGGCGGGCCGGAGATCGCTTCTTGGCTCTCCATAAAGGCATGTTTGAGCAATCCTGTGGCCACCGCAAAGTCCGGCCCGGCCATGGCTTCACGCATGCCAAGTATCCCGTGGGGGCGGCCAATACGGACACGTTTATTAAACACAAATTCCGCGAGTTCGCGCACGCCGTTAAGCTGGCTCCCCCCGCCTGTCAGCACAATGCGCCGTCCGGCGTAATTTTCGAAACCGGATTGGTCAATACGCTCGCGTAAAATCTCAAAGGTCTCTTCAATACGGGAGCGTACAATGGAAGTGAGTATTGTACGCGGCTCTTGGTGCAGCTCATCCTGCGCGCCCATTGGCGGACACGGCACCATGACCTGATCATCATCCATACCGTGCAGGGCTGAACCATAGATCATCTTGATACGTTCAGCGGCTTCCGTTGGCGTCGTCAACCCGCGCGCAATATCATTGGTGACATTCATGCTCCCAACGGCCAGCCCCGTTATATGCACAAGCTTGTTATCGCGAAAAATCGCCGACGAGGTGATCCCGCCGCCCATATCAATCAGCGTTACGCCAAGATCGCGCTCATCCTCGGTCAACACGCCAAGCCCTGCCGCATAGGGCGAGACTGTGACTGACCGTATTTGTAAATGGCAACGCTCAATACAATGGGCGAGATTACGCAGCGGCCCGACATTGGCGAGAATGAAATGCATATCCACGCCCAGATGTTTGCCAAACATACCCAGCGGATCACGAATGCCGTTTTCGCCGTCCACACTCCAATCGAGAGGAATAGCGTGTAATATGGCATCTTCAGGCTGGGAGAGTTCTGATAATGATGAATTTAAAACACGCTTAAGGTCACGGTCAGCCACCTCCCCGCTGGCAAATTCTGTCTGCATATTCATATGTTGAGAGCGCAAAGAGCGCACGGCGACATTAACACACACCGATTGCACGGTCACGCCTGCAGCGCGTTCGGCTTTTTCCACCGCCGTGCGAATACCGGCTTCGGCGGCGTCCAGATTGACCACCGCGCCGGCCTTTATACCGGACGAGACACCAAAGCCTGACCCGACGAGGCGAATGCCGAAATTCGGATCTTGTTTACCGATCAGGCACACGACTTTGGACGAACCGATATCCAAAACGGCAATAGTTTCTGCTTTTCTCTGCCCCGCGGTTCCGAACATTGATTGTTACACCTTGTCCTGTTCTGTCGGGAGAAGGCTTAAACGGTCTGTCAGGCGCATATCAATAACGGCAATTTCGCGGTCGAGAATTTGGGTCTCTCGATGAAGCTGTTGCAGACGGTTCAGCGCAGACTGCACATCGCTTTCGGGCAGTTTGATACGCATTTTACCTGCGGCCATGACAATGTCCCAGCGGCGATTATCGACTTGCACAAAGGCTTCGGTGCGGGCAGAAATTTCGGGGTAAGCCCCGATCAAGTTTTCAAAATCTGTTGCATGAGTGCCTGCTTTTTCGCCTACAAAGATTTTTAGCGCGGCATATTGAGTAGCATCAGCATCGACAATAGCGGTGCCTTTAACGTCGATCACTTGCATATCGCCCTTATATTGCCAGAGCGCATAAGGTTGCCGCTCGATGATTTGCACAACAATCCGATCAGGCCAAAGACGGCGAACAATGGCGCGGTCAACCCATGACAGGCTTTCAACGCGGGCTTGCGCTGTTTCAAGATCAATGCCGAAGAGATAATCACCGGGCGTAATATTCAAAGCCGTGCGGACATCTTCCTCATTCAGACGCCCTTCGCCCATGACGTCCACGCGGTCTATCACAAACCCCATCGACATCATCCGGGCACGGGTAAAATCACTGCTCGCCTGTTTCACCTGCGGCAGAAACCCGCCGAGCCAAAGCGCAACAAAAATGAGGGATAAAAGGACAAAAACAATAGAGAGCGTAAAGCGAATAAAGCCCTTGCGCGTATGGCTGGCCGAGCGCATTTGCGCCGAGGCCCAATTACGGGCGCCGCGCAGTCCGGGTTTTAACGGGCTCACCCGATGTGAGCCTTGGGGGACAGATGCGCGTTTCTTTATCGCGGCCATGAAGCATCCTCAACAATCCAGCGGCAAAGCTGCCGAAAATCCATACCGGCATAGGCAGCTTGCTCAGGCGCAAGCGATGTCGGCGTCATTCCGGGTTGAGTATTGAGTTCAAGCATTACGATTTTGTTTACGATATCGCTTAAGTCCCCATTAATATCATTAAATCTGAAGTCAGAGCGGGTAATGCCCCGACATCCGAGCGCTTGGTGGGCTAAAACCGCCCAAGTCTTGCAAAGATTGGTCACTTCGTCAGGGATTTCGGCGGGGACAATATGGGACGAACCGCCATCGGCATATTTCGCCTCATAATCATACCAGTCTGTATTGGGAATGATCTCCGTAACTGCGAGGGCTTTGTCGTTCATGACGGCGACTGTAAGCTCGCGCCCCGGGATAAACTTTTCGGCCAGCACCAATTCGCCCATCGCTTCATTGGCCGCCATTTCTTGCGGCGGGCTATTCGCCCCTTTATGGACAATATAGACCCCGACGCTGGAGCCTTGGGCATTGGGTTTAACCACATAAGGCGGGGTCATCGGATGATCTTTTGCGGCGGATAGGCGCGAGACCAAAGTGCCTTCCGGCACAGTAATGCCGACATCGCGGAGCACGGCTTTGGAGCGGTGTTTATCCATCGCCAGCGCCGAGGCCATCACCCCGCTATGGGTATAAGGCGCGCCGAAAAGATCGAGAATGCCCTGCACGCGGCCATCCTCGCCCCATTCCCCGTGCAGCGCGTTAAAGACGACATCCGGGTCGGCTTCGTGGAGTTGCTCCCACAGATTAGGCGCAACATCAATTTCGGTGACCACATAGCCTTCTTCGCGAAGGGCCTTAGCGCATTCCGCGCCGGAGCTAAGGGAAACATCCCGTTCCGGGGACATGCCGCCTTTGAGGACTGCTATGCGTTTCATGATTGGACTCCCCAGTTTTCAGTGTCCCCCGCCTTGAGCGGGGGTCTCCTTGCGAGGGAGTGCCAAATTGAGGGAGGCCCCCGCTCAAGGCGGGGGACACTATAGGGGGGAACATTCACAACCGCTCTCCAATCCGCCGGATTTCCCATTCCAAATCTACACCCTGTGTCTCTTTCACTTTCGTCCGCATCGCCTCGCCAAGCGCTTCCAAATCCGCCGCCGTAGCTTCGCCTGTATTGATCATAAAATTACAATGTTTCTCGCTCATCTGCGCGCCGCCGATTTTAAACCCCCGCCCGCCCGCGGCGTCAATAACTTGCCAAGCCCCGCGCCCGCCCGATTGCGCCGGGTCGGGATTCTTAAAAGTCGAGCCGCCGGTCTTCTCGCGAATGGGCTGGCTGTCCTCGCGCTTGCTTGTGATGTCGTCCATACGGGACCTAATCACGTCAGGGCTATCCGCTGTTCCGGCAAAAACGGCTTCAACAAATATCAGATCATCAGGCGCATCGCTATGGCGGTAACTATAGCCCAATTCTTCTAGCGGCATAACCTGTCTGCGCCCCGTGCGGTCGAGGGCTACAGCCTCGACTAAAACATCTTTAGTTTCAACGCCGTAACAGCCGGCATTCATGCGAAGGGCGCCGCCAATCGTGCCGGGAATACCGGCGTAAAACTCCAAGCCTGCAATACCCGCCTTGGCGGCTTCTTTCGCCACTCTATTGTCAAGCGCCGCCGTCCCGGCTCGCAGCGTTAGGCCCGCAGTCTCTATCTTGGCAAAGCTCGGCCCAAGGCGCACGACGACGCCCTTTACGCCGCCGTCCCGTACCAACGTATTCGAGGCCACGCCCAACACCTGCACCGCAATATCATCTGGGGTTGACGCCAGAAAATGCGCCAAATCCGCCTCGTCTTTCGGGATGAATAAAACCTCCGCAGGCCCGCCAACCCGCAGCCATGTATAAGGCGCGAGCAGGACATTGGCGGAAAGCTTTCCGCGCACGGGTGGGAGTTGGTCTATGAGGCTCACGTCTCACCCCATTCAGTTACTCCGCACACCCTTTTTACCTGTCCCCCGCCTTGAGCGGGGGTCTCCAGCCTTTGTGACAGCACTCCAATTGGAGGAGGCCCCCGCTCAAGGCGGAGGACACTGAAAGGGGAAAGGTTAGGGACGAGACTCATGCCTCGTCCAAATTCTGCGCCAAATCCGCCGCCCAATACGTGATGTCCCCGGCCCCCAAGCAAACAACGACATCACCCTTTTCGAGCTTTGGTTTTAGCGTGGCTGCGAGCGTGTCTTTGGTGATAGATTGCGCCTGTTTATGGCCGTGAGAGGTCAGGCTCTCGACGAGGCTTGGCCCGCTAATACCCTCTATCGGCGGTTCGCCCGCCGCATAAACATCGGCGATATAGACATGGTCGGCATCATTAAAACAGGTTGAGAAGTCTTCAAACAAATCCGAGAGCCTTGAATAACGGTGCGGCTGCATCACGGCGTGGACTTTGCCTTTGGAGACTTGCCGCGCGGCCTGAAGCACGGCGGCGATTTCGACAGGATGGTGGCCGTAATCGTCGATAATGGCCACCCCGTTCCAATCTCCGACATGGGTAAAGCGGCGCTTGACGCCGCCGAAACTATCCAGCCCGGCTCGGACTTGAGCTTCGGTCACGCCTAACTCGCGCGAGACCGCAATGGCGGAGAGCACGTTTTGGGTATTATGTTTGCCCGCCATCGGCAGAAACAAACCGTCCCAACGCTCTTCAATGCCGTCAACGCCGCGAAAGACGACATCAAAGCGCGTACCGGTCGGCTCAAGTTTTAAATTTTCCGCCCGCACATCTGCCTGCGGATTAAAGCCGTAAGTGATGACGCGGCGGTCGGTCACGCGGGCGACCAGCGCCTGCACTTCGGGGTGGTCGATACACAGCACCGCAAAACCATAAAAGGGCAGGTTTTCGACGAAAGTGTCGAAGGCTTTGCGCAGCACATCGAAATCGCCGTAATGTTCCATATGTTCAGGATCGATATTGGTGACCACCGCCACAGTCGGGAATAACTTAAGAAATGAACCATCGGATTCGTCCGCTTCGACCACCATCCATTTGCCCATACCGAGCTTAGCGTTAGAGCCGTAAGCATTGATAATTCCGCCATTGATAACGGTCGGATCGAGCCCGCCGCCTTCAAGCAGCGCCGCGATCATCGTCGTCGTTGTCGTCTTGCCGTGGGTGCCGCCAACAGCCACTGCCCATTTCAGGCGCATCAACTCGGCCAGCATTTCGGCGCGGCGCACAACCGGAATTGATCGGGCGCGCGCTTCAACAAGCTCTGGATTATCGGGCTTAATCGCAGAGGACATGACAATCGCCCCCGCGCCGTGCACTTGCTCGGCCTTTTGCCCAAGATAGATAGTCGCGCCTAATTTTTCGAGGCGCTTGGTAATCGCGCTCTCGCGCCCGTCAGAGCCTTGCACCTGATAGCCAAGATTGAGCATGACTTCGGCAATGCCGGACATGCCAATACCGCCAATGCCGACAAAATGTATCGGCCCAGTATCAAAAGGCACTTGGGTCGCCATGGCCCGTTCCATCTGGGCGCGTTGTTTTAAGTCCGGTTGAGGCATAGTGCCGTCTTCATGGTTGAGCAGCTGAAATGACCAGCTCGGCCAATTCGTCTGCGGCGTTGGGGCGGCCTGCCTGTTTTGCACGTCGGGCCGCGGCTTTAAGCCAGTTCGAATCATTTAATCTTGCCTCCAACGTAGTTTTCACACGCTCTGGCGTAAACTCTGATTCCGGCAAAATATCGGCGGCATCAAGGCGGGCAAGCGTCAAAGCATTGACCGTTTGATGGTCATCCATGGCAATTTTGAGCGGCACCAGAAGCGAAGGCTTGCCCATAACCGCAATTTCAGAGACGGAAGATGCCCCCGCCCGTCCGACAATATAATGCGCTTTGGCGAGATGGGTTTCGATATCTGAGAAGAAAGTCTCGCAAATTGCGTCCACGCCCGCCTCTTTATAAACCGCTTTAGCTTTACCTTGATATTCGGGGCGGGTTTGTTGCACGACCTTAAGGCGCTTGCGCATTTTGGCGGGTAAGAGCGCAATGGCAGCAGGCATGGTTTCGCCAATAATTTTTGCGCCAAGACTGCCGCCCACGATCAGGAGATGAATGTTCTTTTTAGGCGGTGAATAGCTTTTAGGAATGGCCGCAATAATCTGCTCCCGCAAAGGATTGCCTGTGCAGATATGGCTTGCCCCTTGCGGCAGTCTTTGCAGCTCTTCAAAGCCCGAGGCGACATACGAAGCCTTGGCGGCAAAGACGCGGTTAACCCGCCCGAGCACGGCATTTTGTTCATGGATAATGGTCGGCACGCCTATGCCCTGCGCGGCGCGCATAGCGGGGAAAGCCGGATAGCCGCCAAATCCGACAACGACATCGGGCTTCCATTCAGCGATGAATTTGCGCGCTTGCATCACGCCTTTGGCTAATTTGAACGTGCCTAAAATCGCGGCGACAGGACGGCGGGGCGTGATGCTCGCCGCTTTCACTTCGATGATAGTATCTGCGGGAATGCGGCCTGCATGTTTTTTGCCGCGCGCGTCCGTCATCATAGCGATGTCCCAGCCCTCTCCTTCTATCATCCGGGCTTTCAGGGTTTCGGCAAGGGCTTGCGCGGGAAACATATGGCCGCCCGTGCCGCCTGCGGCCAGTAAAAGCCTATTCGCCATAGCCGTAAGCTCCGGGGCGGTTGCGCGTGAAAGACAAGATAAGCCCTGCTGTAAAACACAAAGCGAGCATAGAAGAGCCGCCATAGGAAATGAACGGCAAGGTCATGCCTTTGGACGGGGCCATATTGAGGTTGACGAAGAGATTGATGACGACCTGCATACCGATCATCGTCGCCAAGCCGGCAACCGCGAGCTGGCTGAAATAATCATTGAGTTTAAGCGCATTGCGAAAGCAGCGAATGACAAACCCGGCCAGCAAAATAATAAGAAACATCGAAATCAGAAACCCGAATTCTTCCACAGTAACGGCAAAGATAAAATCAGTGTGACCATCGGGGAGACTATATTTAACCAAGCCCTCGCCCGGCCCTCGCCCGAAAAAACCGCCATTGGAAATTGCTTCGAGTGCCTTGTCTGTTTGGTAAGTATCGGAACTATCCGGGCTCATGAATTTCTCCACGCGGGCCCTTACATGCGGCAAAGTCATATAGGCCCCGACCGCCCCGATGATGGAAATGCTCAACATGAAGAGCACCCATCCGAGGGATAGGCCTGCGAAGAAGAATACAGCGGCAAAGCAGAGCGTGAGCAGGAATGACTGACCGAAATCAGGCTGGCTTATCAGGAGCGCTACCAGCACTAGGTAAGTGGCAAAAACAATGGCGACAGCTGGCACATTGGGGTCACGTTTATTTACTGAAAACATCCAGGCGGCAAAGACAATAAAGGCGGGTTTGGCAAATTCTGATGGCTGCAAACCTAAAGGCCCAATACGGAACCAACGAGTCGCGCCTTTCACTTCATAGCCGATAGACGGCAATAGCAACATAAGACCTAAGGCCCCGATCAAAGCTAATATTCCTATACGCCGTGCATTACTGGGCGTCATGAGCGAAAGAATGAAAGCGCCCGCCAATCCGGCTATGACAAACAAACCCTGACGATAAAGAAAATAAAACGGATTATCCAAACCCATCCTAGCGCTCGCGGCAGGCGACGCGGCCATGCCCAATATCAATCCTGCGCCAATCAGGCAGACCAGAAAGCCGAGCGTGATATGATCAACACTGCGCCACCACTCGCCAAGAATGGAGCGGTTGGTACGCGAGGGTAAAAATGTAGTTGCGAAGGCCATTAGGGTCTGCCGTCCGCTAGGGGTTTTTCAAGACGGAGACGATTTTGCCCGAGGGCTAGGAGCAAAGCGCAAGGAACTGCCTGCAATTTCGAGCATTTGCGACGACGTCCTCGGGCAAAATCGTCCCGCCGCGAAGCGGTATGGTCAAAATCGCCTATTTTCGCGTCAAAGAGCCTCGCCGTGTTGACACACGCCTTCGGCTCTTTTCCTAAAACTATGCGATTTTGTCTCATATCTTGATAAATTCCCTAGCGGAGTCAGACCCTATGCAGCTGTCATCCTGTTTTTCTCTTGCTCGAATAAATCAATGATTCGTCGCGTATGCTGCCTGAATGCCTCGCCGCGCGTTTCGAAATCCTTAAATTGGTCAAAACTTGCGCAAGCCGGCGAGAGCAAGACGATAGGGTTGGGCTTGCCCGACGCCATGGCATCGCGCGTGGCGCAGAGAATAGCCTTCTCCAAATCGCCGGAGACTTTTGTGGCGACCTTTTTCTTTTTCAATGTCTTGTGAAAATCTTTGGCCGCTTCACCGATAAGATAGGCTTTGGCGATATTCGGGAAGACATCTATCAGGCCGTCAATCCCGCCCGCTTTGGCCTGCCCGCCCGCAATCCAAAAAATATTATCATAGGATTTCAAAGCTTGCAGAGCCGCGTCGGAATTAGTCGCTTTGCTGTCATTGACAAAGCGCACAGGCCCCGCCGAGCCGATAGATTCCATACGGTGCGCAAGGCCCGGAAAGCTTAAAATAGTCTCGCCTATGGCCTTGGCGTCAATACCGAGCGACTGAACAGCGGCGTAAGCAGCGGCGGCATTTTGCCAATTATGCTGGCCTTCCAAAGCTTGCGCTGTGTTGAGATCGCAGACTGCAAAGCTTTTCTTATGCATATTGCAATAGAGCTTGCCCTTCATCACGGAGGCGCCGCGCCCAAGACATTTATGCGTTGAAATCGGCAGAATGCGGCGGCCATTTTTAGCGGTAAGCTCCGTGCAAATACGGCGGCTATCCGCATCATCGACCCCTATGACGATGGCGTCATCGTTCGTTTGGTTATCGAAAATGCGTTTCTTGGCGGCTTCATAGCCTGCCATATCGCCGTGCCGTTCGAGATGATCCGGCGAGAGATTGAGAAAGACGGCGGCATTGGCGCGAAGGCTTTGCGAGCGTTCAAGTTGATAAGATGAGAGTTCGATGACGTAATATTTGCCGGCATGTATCTTGTCCAAATCAAGTACTCCGCGGCCGATATTACCGCCAATCTCTGCGTCTTTCCCGCAAGCGGTCAGGACATGCCCGATCAGAGCCGTTGTTGTGGATTTACCGTTTGTGCCAGTTATGGCAATAATCTTGGGCCGCTCATGTTCAGGGCGCGCAGCCACTTCGCGGGCGAAGATTTCGATATCGCAGATAATTGGGACTTGAGCGGCGTTAGCGCGCTGCGCTGTCCAATGCGGTTTTGGGAGCCTATCGGGCACGCCCGGAGATAATACCAAAGCCTCAAAGCTATTCCAATCAGCATTGGTTAAATCGGATATCGTCACCCCCTGCGCGGCAGCCGTATCGCGGGCGCTCTCGCTATCATCCCAAGCGTGAACGCTCGCGCCGCCTTTAGCGAGGGAGAGCGCGGCGCTCACACCCGTTCGCCCAAGCCCGAAGACCGCGATGTTTTGCCCGTTAAATGTCGCCGCTTTAATCATAATATTACCGCAACTTCAGTGTTGATAATCCAATCAGCGCAAGGACGATTGCGATGATCCAGAAACGAATAACAATGGTGGGTTCGGCCCAGCCCTTTTTCTCGAAATGATGATGGATGGGGGCCATGCGAAAGACGCGCTTGCCTGTGAGTTTGAAAGAGGCGACCTGCACAATCACAGAAACCGCTTCGAGCACAAACAGTCCGCCGATAATGGCGAGGACAATTTCATGTTTGATGGCGACGGCGGTGGAGCCGAGCGCGCCGCCAAGCGCTAACGAGCCGGTATCGCCCATAAAGATCATGGCCGGCGGGGCGTTATACCAAAGAAAGCCCAAACTCGCGCCAATGATGGCGCCGAGGAAAATCGTCACTTCGGCTGAGCCCGGCACATAAGGCACGCCAAGATATTCTGAAAACACCGAGTTGCCGACGAGGTAAGCAATGAAGGCAAGGCTCATACAAGCGATCATCACAGGCACAATGGCGAGGCCGTCAAGACCATCGGTCAGGTTCACAGCATTGGAAGAGCCAACGATAACGAGGCAGCCAAAGGGAATAAAGAAGAGGCCCAAATTGAGCGTAAAGTCTTTCAGAAACGGAATTGCCAGCCCGGTTTCGAACCCGTCAGGGGTCTGCGGAAAGACTTGGATCAGCGCGTAACAGGCCGCCGCAGCTATACCGAATTCCAGCACAATCTTGATCTTGCCGCTAAAGCCTTTGGGGTTTTGGCGCGAGACTTTGAGGTAATCATCATAAAACCCGATCAGGCCGTAAGCCGCCGTGACCAGCATGACTATCCACAAAAACTGGTTCGTCAGGTCAGCCCAGAGCAATGTCGAAATCATCACTGAGAGTAATATTAGAAGCCCACCCATGGTCGGCGTGCCGGCCTTTTTGATGATATGCCCTGCGGGCCCGTCTTCGCGGATGGGCTGTCCCTTGCCCTGTTTGGCGCGCAACATCTTAATCATGCGCGGGCCGAGGATAAAGGCGATTATCATCGAGGTCATCAACGCCCCGCCAACGCGGAAGGTGATGTAATTAAACAGATTGAAGAGCTGGAAGTCTTCCGAATAGCGCGAGAGAATTTCGTAAAGCATTAGGCCGTTTCCCTTTTTAGCGAAGCAACTAATTTGCCTAGTCCCACGCCATTTGATCCTTTAACGAGCACCACATCCCCGTCCTTAATTTCGTCTTTCAATGCGCCTAATGCAGATTGCCAATCCTGTGCCCAAGCCCCGCGCATAGATGGCGGCAGAGCCCTTTTCAGCGCCCGCATAGATTTGCCCGTCATGATAACCTTCGCCACGCCCGCATCTTCCAATGGGGCGGCGAGCGCGGCGTGCATGTCGATTTCGTCTTTGCCAAGCTCAAACATATCGCCAAGCACAGCGACGCGGCGGCCCGGCTTTAAGCCGAGTACATTTATTGCCGCCGCCATGCTGGCGGGGTTGGCATTATAGCTCTCGTCAATCAGAGTGATGGTTTTATCATCAATGGTAAGTGTGTCCGCCCGCCCGCGTCCGCTTTCTGCGCGAACGCCGCGCAACGCTTTCGCCGCTTTGCGCAGATCAAGCCCGGCCGCATAGGCCACCGCCATACAGGCCGCGCCGTTCATCACCCAATGCTCACCCGGAACGAGGAGCGTGACGTCAATCTGCTGGCTGTCGATCCGCAATCTTGTGTTGCTGCCATGTTCATGCGTTTGCGAGGTGACGATGGTCACGCCGCAATCATCGCCATGCCCGAAAGTAATTATCTTTTTCCCTTTGGCTTTTTGTGTGATACGCGGCGTATGGGGATTGTCCGCGTTCAAAATTAATATGGCGTCATCACCCAATCCGTTGATAATTTCGGCTTTGGCATCGGCAATGGCTTCGACATTTCCAAACTGCGCGAGATGCGCGCCGGCCACCGTTGTGATGAGCGCAATATCAGGATGAAGCAAATTAGATAATTCTGATATTTCGCCTGCATGGTTCATGCCTATTTCGAAAATACCGTAATGCGTGTCTTGCGGCATCCGCGCCATGGTTAGCGGAACACCCCAATGGTTATTATATGATTTCAATGACTTATGAGTGTTTTCGAATTTAGAAAACATTACCGATAAGGCTTCTTTCACGCTGGTTTTACCAACGCTGCCTGTCACTGCTATTCGCAATGCTTGAGAGCGCGCAACCCCTGCTTTTCCTAAATCCTGCAGAGCTTTAAAACTATCTTTGACGATAATCGCATTGCCTTTCGACACGGGAATTTCAGACAGAACACCGCCTGCCCCTTTCTCTAAAGCCGTCGCTATAAAGTCGTGGCCATCGCGGGCATCTTTGAGCGGCACAAACAAATCACCTACCTCAATCGTGCGCGTATCAATGGACAGACCGCTCACGGAAAACACGCCGCTCGCCTCGCCGCCTGTGGCTTTTGCGATATCAGATGATGTCCAAAGCTCAGACATGGCCAAGCTCCTTGAGGGCTAGTTTGACCTGCTCAACATCGGAAAACGGAATAACTTTAGTGCCGACAATCTGGCCTTGTTCATGGCCCTTGCCGGCAATAACAAGGCAGTCTTTGGGGCCGAGGCGCTTAATGCCCGCGCGGATGGCGGCAGCGCGGTCGCCAATTTCGCTAGCCTCTGGACAGCCCTTTAAAACCGCTTTGCGGATGGCCGCCGCGTCTTCTGTGCGGGGATTATCATCCGTCACAATAATATCGTCAGCCAGTTTGGCCGCAACCTTGCCCATTTTGGGACGCTTATCAGGGTCGCGATCCCCGCCGCAACCAAAGGCGAGAATGATCTTGCCCATCGTATGTGGGCGCACTGAACGCAGGAGCTTATCAAGCCCGTCTTCAGTATGGGCGAAATCAACAAAGATCGGCGCGCCGTCTTGCGTTTGCCCGGCGCGCTCCATCCGGCCCGCGACGCCGTAGAGGTTTTCGAGAGCTTCGAGAGCTGTATCGGTTTTGACCCCTGTGACCATTGCTAGGCCCAAAGCCGCAACTGCGTTCAATATTTGAAATTCACCCGCCAGAGGCAGTTCAACTTTACGGCGTTTGCCTTGGACAACCAGATCAATGATCTGGCTCGACGCGCGGGGCATAACTTCGTCAATGCGAATATCGCGGCCCGTCCAGCCGACCTGCACCACCTCTTGACCGCGCGCCTTGCACATGTCCACAAGCCGCAGGCCATAATCATCATTGGTATTGATAACGACAGGCGCATCTTTGGGCGTCAATTCCATAAACAACCGCGCTTTGGCTTGGAAATAATCCTCGGCGTCACTGTGGTAATCAAAATGGTCTTGCGTCAGATTAGAAAAACCTGCCGCCGTAATCTTTACCGCGTCGAGCCGGTACTGATCCAAGCCGTGGGACGAAGCCTCCATAGCGGCATGAGTAACGCCTTCGTCCGCAAGTTCTGATAATGTCTTATGCAAGGCAACCGCGTCCGGCGTTGTATGAGTGAGCGGCCGATAACCCGAAGGAGCCTGCACACCCAACGTTCCGAAACAAGCGGCCTGTAATCCGGCATAGGCCCAGATTTGGCGCAAAAATTCTACCGTTGAACTTTTGCCGTTCGTCCCGGTCATAGCCACAAGTGTTTCAGGTTGGCCCGCATATAAGGCCGCCGCCATTTTGGCGTAGGCAAGGCGCGGGTTTTTGCGTCCAAGATAGGGAACAGGTATATCCAGACCTTGTGTAGAGAGAATTGCGCCAGCGCCTTTCTCAATCGCGCTTTCAATATATTTGCGCCCGTCTGTGACCGTGCCGGGAAGCGCGGCAAAGACAAAACCGGGCCTCACCTCGCGGCTATCGCAAGTCAGGCCCGTGGCTTCGATGTCACTATCAAAGCCGAGGTCTCGCAGGGTCATGGCCAAGGTCATGGCAAGGCCCTTTCGGAGAAAGGACTCATCGCAATCGGCAAGCGGCGCGGCACATTCAGCATCGGCGCGATGCGTTCAACCACCGCTCCGGCTGTCGGCGCGGCGTTCCAGCCTGCCGTCGCCCAGCCCCAAGTGCCCTCGGCGGCTTTAGGTTCGTCAAAGGTAATCATCACGACATAGGTCGGGTCTTCGTAAGGGAAAGCCGCGACGAAAGAGGTCACAAGGCGCTTCTGGTCATAGCCGCCAATGGCGGGCTTCTCGGCGGTTCCGGTTTTGCCCATCACGCTGTAGCCCTTAACGCGGGCTTTGCGGCCCGTGCCGTGGGTCACGACATAGCGCATCATATGGCGCAGGGTTTGTGAGGTTTCGCTGGAGAAGACCCGCCGCGCGTTTACAGGATGCGCCGCGTCGCGCTTATTTAGCGTCGGGGCGACATAATTACCGTCATTGAGCACTGTGCCGATGGCCGCCGCCAGCGCCAAAGGCGTGACCGAAAGGCCGTGACCGTAGGACACCGTCACCGTGGTCAGATCAATCCAGCGGTCTTGGATTTGAGGCTTTGCGCTTTCGGCCAGCTCAAAAGGCACGCGGTCAAACAGACCTAAATCTTTGAGGTATTTTTGCTGCGCCTCTCCGCCCAACCTTAGCGCCAGCATGGCTGTGCCCCGGTTCGAGCTTTGGGATAATATCTCGGGCATAGCGAGCGGAACCTTGCTCGGGTGATCATCGCGGATATATTTGTCGCGGACTTTAAACGGCTTTTGCACAGGATAGAGCTCTTTCAAATCACTCACCCCCTCTTCCAAAACCATGGCCATGGTCAGGGGTTTGAACACGGAACCGAGATCGTAAGTTGACATTGAGGCGTGATTAAAGCGGGTTTCGGGCAATGTTGCGCCCGGTGCATTGGGGTCGAAATTCGGCAGGCTCGCCATAGCAATGATTTCGCCGGTTTTGATGTTGAGAACAACGCCGGCATTGGATTTCGCGGCAAAGCGTTCCATGCCTTTTTGCAGCTCATCCATAAGCGCGAATTGCACCCGCATGTCGATGCTGAGGGCTTTAGCCGGGGCGTTATCTGCGGCGAGGTCAGAATTAAAAGCCTTCTCCGCCCCTGCCGAGCCGTTCAGATCAACATCCGTGAAACCGATAACATGCGCCGCCAAATGTCCGCGCGGGTAAACCCGCTTAGGTTCCTGCCGGAAGGCCAAACCGGGCAGGCCCAAATCAAAGACAGCCTGCCGCTCGGAAGGCGTGAGGCCGCGCTCTATCCAAACAAAGGATTTCTCGGAGGCCAAACGTGCGCGCAGGACATGAATGTCCAAATCAGGCCGGGCGATGGATAATGCCCGCGCAGTTTCTTCGGCGTTCCAAACGCGGCGCGGTTCGGCATAGAGAGAGTAAGTCTGCAATGTCGTCGCCAGAGCTGCGCCGTTGCGGTCAACAATGTCTGCCCGCGTTGTTGTAATCGCTTGCGGCAGCGCCCCGGCCCCCGTCTTTGGCCCCAATATAGAAACTTCTGCGAGGCGCAAAACCACGACCATCAAGACGGACATAAAGATAAAGGCGCCGATGCGGATGCGGATGCGGCCTTCGGCAACGGCGATATATTCATCATCCTCAATCGTCATCTGCTGCACGTTCGGCAGCTCGGGGCTTAGGTTATCCTGACTCATTCAGCCGGCTCCCGTAACGGGAAACGGGTTTCAATATCGGCCTTGGTGATGACGTGGTCGTTTTTTACAGGCTCTAGCCCTAATTGCGTTTCGGATAATTGTTTGAGCCGCGCAGGATTTTCCAGATAGGCGATTTCCGCCTTCAGCACGCGAAGCGCTGTTTCCTCTGCCGTGATCTGGCGTTCCAACCGCACGAGTTCCCGCTTGGCGGATTGCGCATTGGTTTTGACATAATAAAGCCCGATGGTCAGGCCAACGCCGATGACAAAGAGGATAAACGCCGTCATGCGCCGCGCGGCGCGGATATGGCTGGGAACATAGACGCTCATGCCGTGACCCTCAGATCGTGCACGGAGGGCACATTGGGCAAGAGATCGTCATCCATAGGAAAGGCCGGCGCATCAGAGCGAATGGCAAAGCGCAGTTTGGCCGAGCGCGAACGCGGGTTCTCACTGACTTCACTTTTGGACGGCTTAATCACCGAGCGCTTGCCTTGCGAAAAACTAGCGGCAGGGCCGTCATGTTTGACTTCAGGGGCGTAGCGCGAGCCGCCCGTAATTTCGCCCGAGCGACGACGCAGGAATGATTTGACAATCCGGTCTTCGAGCGAATGGAAGGTCACGACAATGAGCCGCCCGCCCGGCGCTAGGATTTTCTCCGCCGCGCAGAGCCCGCGGTAAAGCTCGCCTAATTCGTCATTGATATAAATTCGAAGCGCCTGAAAGACGCGGGTTGCGGGATGGTTTTTGCCTGTCCGCCCCAAAGCTTTTTCAATGATATCCGCCAGATCATCTGTCGTCACGATGTCGCCCACGTCGCGGGCGCGGATAATAAAATCAGCGGCGCGGCGGGCGCGGCGTTCCTCGCCGTAGACTTGAAATACTCTTATTAAGTCACTGTGGGATAAGGATTTTATGGCGTCAGCCGCCGTCGGCCCATCCGCCCCCATACGCATATCCAGAGGGCCTGCACGCATGAAAGAAAATCCGCGTTCGGCTTGATCTAATTGCATGGACGAAACGCCAATATCGAGAATGACAGCATCGACTTGCGCGATGCCAACATCGTCCATTTTCGAGAACGGCGTTTCAATCAGGCGGAAACGGGTTTGGTAATTAATTCCAAATTCCACGGCCCGGGGCGCGACATTAGGGTCGCGGTCAAGACCAATGACATGACACTGCGCAGCCCTTAAAAACGCTTCGCTATAGCCGCCATTTCCAAATGTGCCGTCAACATATGTCTCGCCTGCCTGAGGATTAAGCGCGCTCAGCACTTCGGGGAGCATGACGGGATAATGCTTCATGAGGTATTTCCATCTGTATTTGGCCCGTCAATCACGGGCTTAAGCAGATGACGGCTTGACCGCGCCAGATCGAGCATATTCGACTTACGCATTTCCAGCGCCGCAGGATTCCAGATTTCAAAACGGCGGCCCAGACCCACAAATGTCACCTTACCGTTTAGCTCTGCATATTCGTGCAAGTCTTTGGGCAACGAGACACGCCCGCCGCTGTCAAAGGCTAGCTGCCGACTTGAGGAGAAAATCATATATTGGATGGCCGAACGCTCAGCATCGTAATGCTCAACGCGGTCAAGAGAGCGCTGATAATCTTCCATCAGGGCAATGCCGCCGCCTTCGAGATATTTTCCGTCTAGGCTCGGCCAAACCACGATACCGTCAAAGCCAGAAGTGGAGCCGCTGTCACCGATAGTCGCGCGAAAATCGGCGGGTACAGAGACCCTCCCCTTCGCATCAAGACTGTTTGTCACGGTGGACAAAAACATCGAAATCCCCCTCGGATCCCCGAAAACGGCCATTAAATCGCTTTTCAAAGCTGAATAGCGTATTTGAATGGGATAACATGGGATTTTATGGGATACAATGCCTATTTAGGAAAAAATTAAGAATAATTGCGCGATTTATAGGGTAAAATATCCATTTTTTCGCCAATATAAGAACGCAAACGGAACAAACCATTAACGAGGCTGGCATCTTGGCGGGCTTGCGGATATAGGGGAGCCAAATAACCATAAGGATTCTCCATGCGCCCCGTATTTCTTGCCGCCTCCAGCCTCATCGCCCTCTCTCTTACTCTATCCCTTGGGGCCTGCTCCGAGCCGAAAACCCCTGTCGAGCTCCCAAGTATTGAAGCGCTCAAGGTCGATATGCCAAACATTGAAATGCCTGCCATCGAGAACGTCCTGCTCGCAAAGTGGACGGGGCCTTATGGCGGGACGCCCGCTTTTGATAAGGCTGACCTCGCAGCGCTCAAACCTGCCCTCGAATGGGGCATGGAGAAGAACCTCAAAGAAATTGACGCCATTGTCGCTAATCCAGACGCGCCGACATTTGAGAATACAATCCTGCCACTAGAAAAATCCGGAGACGAGCTTGGTAATGTCTTTAGCTATTGGGGTATTTGGAGTTCCAATAAATCCTCGCCCGAATTTCGCGCCATTCAAGGCGAGATGGCGCCTATTCTCTCCGTCTTTGGCTCCAAGATTACGCAAAATGACACCCTCTTTCAGCGCGTGAAGACGGTTTATGAAAGCGATGCCGTCAAAACCATGCGGCCCGATCAACAGCGCCTCGTGCGGCTTACCTATGACGGATTTGCCCGTAACGGCGCAACGCTCGGCGAGGCTGATAAGAAGCGCTATGCCGATATCAATCAGCGCCTGTCAAAACTCCACACCGATTTCGGCAATAATGTCCTCGCCGATGAGGAAGGCTATATTCTTTATATCAATAAAGACCAACTTTCGGGCTTGCCGGACAGTTTCGCCAAAGCCGCCGCAGCTACGGCCACGACGAACGACAAAGACGGGCAATATGCGATCACCAATACGCGCTCTTCTATGTCGCCATTCCTGACCTATTCCGATGAGCGGGACCTGCGCAAAAAAGTCTGGGAGACTTATTATTCGCGCGGCGACAATGGCGACGACCATGATAACAATGCGGTTATCGCAGAGATTTTGAAACTACGTCATGAGCGGGTTGGTTTGCTCGGTTATGATAATTACGCGCAGTGGCGGCTGGAAAACCGCATGGCGCAAACGCCGGAACGCGCGCTGGAATTGATGGAAGCCGTCTGGCCCGCCGCCATTGCCCGCGTCGCTGAGGAAGTCGCCGATATGCAAGCCGTCGCTGATAAAGAAGGCGCGGATATCAAAATCAAACCTTGGGATTACCGCTACTACGCCGAGAAAGTGCGCAAGGATAAATACGACCTTGATAGTGATGAGGTGAAACAATATCTGCAACTGGGCAAGCTCCGCGAGGCCATGTTCTATGTCGCGGGGGAGCTGTTTAATTTCAACTTCTCGCCCGTTCCCGAAGGCGCTGTCCCCGTCTTCCATGAAGACGTCAAAGTCTGGGAAGTGACCGACAAAACCAGCGGCGAAAATATCGGGCTTTGGTATCTCGACCCCTTTGCCCGTCCCGGCAAACGCTCCGGCGCTTGGGCGACGAGCTACCGCTCGCACACGACCTATGACGGGAAGAAAAATGTCCTCTCCTCCAATAATTCCAATTTCATCAAAGGCGCGCCCGGCGAGCCTGTCCTGATTAGCTGGGATGATGCCAGTACATTTTTCCATGAATTTGGCCACGCGCTGCACAGCCTGTCCTCAAAAGCCGTCTATCCGACACTTAATGGCGGCGTGCGCGATTACACCGAGTTTCAATCGCAGCTTCTGGAGCGCTGGCTCTCGACTGACAAGGTCGTCGAAACCTATCTCGTCCACCACGAGACGGGCGAGCCTATGCCCGCAGCCTTGCGCCAAAAGATCAAAGACGCAGCAACCTTTAACCAAGGATTTTCGACGACGGAATATCTCGCCTCCGCCCTTGTCGATATGCGCTATCATACGACAGACCCGACCGATATCGACCCCGACCAATTCGAAAAAGACACGCTCAAAGACCTCGGCATGCCAGGCGAAATCGTCATGCGTCACCGCTCCCCGCATTTTGGCCACATCTTCTCCGGCGAAGGTTATTCATCAGGCTATTACGGCTATATGTGGGCGGACGTGCTGACCTCAGACGCCGCCGAAGCCTTCAAAGAATCCCCCGGCGGATTTTACGATCCGGGCGTGGCCAAGAAGCTCGTCGATCATCTCTTTGCACCGCGCAACGCCGTCGATCCGGCAGAAGCCTACCGCGCGTTCAGAGGAAGAGACGCCGACATCGCGCCATTAATGCGAGATCGCGGCTTCCCTGTGCCTGAGTAAAATGTCAGAGGGTCTGTAAGCCGGGTTCTGTACTGCCATAGCAGTGACGATCATTCCTCTGGGACGATTGTTGCCAATCGCCTCGCGCGACACACCCGAACAGCGATGAAAAGGCTCATCATATGCCGTTCCTATTTGGTCTTGCTCCGGATGGGGTTTACCTTGCCCGCTTAGTTGCCTTCGCGGCGGTGCGCTCTTACCGCACCCTTTCAGCTTTTCCTCATGCATTTTCACGAAGTGAAATTGCAATAGGTAGTTTCCTTTCTGTGGCACTGTCCCTCAGTTTACCCATAATGGGATATCTGGCCGGGCGTTACCCGGCATCCTACCTTAACGGAGCCCGGACTTTCCTCGACATTGCTGCCGCGACCGTCCAACCCTCTGACGGGCGGCTTTAAGCTTGGAATATGGCCCTGAGTCAAGCTATGCTCCTTCAAAAGGGGACATATCTTCATGAAGACACTCGCATTATTCACAACCGCGCTGCTTATAATGGGCTGCCAGCCCGATCGCGGCTATGACATGACCCTCTATTCCGCCGAGACAATTCTGACGGTGGACAGCAAGCGCCCTATGGCTACGGCGGTTCTCGTCGATAAGGGCGGAGAGATTGTCGAGGTCGGTGATTTTGCGGCGATGAAGAAAATATATAAAGGCGCAACAGTTGATGCGCGCTTTGCGGGTAAAACCATCACGCCCGGCTTGATCGACCCGCATATCCACATGGTGCTGGGATCGATGATGTACGGCCTCGATTTTATTCCGCCTTGGGATATGGAGACGCCCAAAGGCACCGTCAAAGGCTTGCCCGACAAGGCCTCACTGATGGCCAAGATTGCAGAGTTTGAAAAAGCCGCCCCCGAAGGCCCCTTATTTCTCTATGGCTATCACAATCTGGTTCAAGGCGACCTGACCCGCAAAGACCTCGATAAAATCACAACAGACCGCCCGCTTTATATCTGGCACTTCTCGGGGCATGATTTTTATCTCAACAGCGCAGCGATAGCTCACGCCAAACTCACGCCTTCTCTTGCCGATAAATATCACGGCGTTGGGCTGGACGAAAATGGCGAGCTTAACGGGCGCATCTATGAAGATGCAGGCCTCGCGCTTTTCGCAACTATCGGCCCTATCCTCTTGGCCCCGGCCCATATCGAAAAAGGTTGGAGCGGATATGAAAAAATATTCGCACGTTCCGGCGTTACAACGGTTGCCGAGATGGGTTACGGTCTTTTCGGGCGCGGCCTTGAGGATGTTTATATCCAAGCCTATTACAGCGAAGATGATAATTACCGCCTTTATCTCGTGCCGGAACACCGGGCATTCACCAAAGAATTCGGCGCAGATAGCGTAGATCAAATGCTAGCCATGAGCGCGGATAAAACCCGCCGCCCGCGCGTCCTCAATCAAGTCAAACTGTTCACAGATGCCGCCTTTTATTCGCAAACCATGAAGATGGCTGCGCCGGGCTATATTGGCGGGCAATCCAAAGGTACGGACGGATTATGGGTGACGCAGCCTGATGAATTAGCAGGAGTGATGCAGCCCTATTGGGAGGCAGGAATTGATATTCATATTCATTCCAATGGCGACGCCGCGCAGGATTCGACGCTGGAGGCCTTCTCAAAAATGAAGCCGGGCGAAGCGAGGCAACGCCTCATCATCGAACATGGCGGGCTGATGACGCCGGCCCAAATCGCGAAAGCAGCTGACCTCGGCGCCGGCCTCTCGGCGGCCAGCCATTACGTCAAATATATGGGCGAAGATTATGTCGAAGCCATTGGCGACAAGACGGACTATATCACTCCCCTCGCCTCCGCCATAAAGGCGGGTCTCCACACCACCGTCCACTCCGACGCGCCGCTCGCGCCGCCGCAACCGCTAAAAGCGGCCAGCGTACACATGACACGCGAAACGCGGCAAGGCGGGGTCAGCAATGCCAATGAGAGACTGACCCGCGAGCAGGCCTTGAAAGCGATTACGCTGGACGCGGCTTGGTCGCTCGGGCTTGATGATAAAATCGGCTCGATAAAACCCGGCAAACGCGCAGACTTCGCCATTCTCGAAGCCAACCCGATGACAACTGCCCCCGAAGACTGGCCCGAGATCAAAGTCTGGGGCGTCGTGCTCGGCGGCGATGTCCGGCCTGTGCAATAATCGGAATCATTGACACCCGACGCCTTTAGACTGACTTGCATCAAGCGTGCTAATGTCTTAAGCTACCAACATGGCAAATGTTGAACATTCAGTCTCTCTATCTAAACCGAGTTTAAAGCGATTTAGACCTTATTATTTTCTTGAAAATTCATCCCAGCATATAGCGACAGCATTTTTGTCAATATTCTTATATATAGCTTTCTCTGACGGATATGTTGAGAAATTATTTAGCATACTCCAAAACTCCCCCTTTAAAGCCAGCCTTTTTGGCGCAACTGTGTTATTTGCCTTAGCAATGAATGTTTATTTTTTCCGAAAATATTCGAAACAGGAGGAAATGAGACAGGACGTGTATGATGAGTTGACATCATCAGTTAAAAGCCATGAAATTCGTTAGCTTGGTCTAATTTATGGCACTTGATGGCAATAGAGCACTAAAGGCAGAAATTCGCCTCAAGATAGTTGAATGGCAAATTCGTTATGAACCCCGAACTACGGGACCTCTGGCACCTGTCAGCAATGTTACGAAAGTAGGAGACCTCACCGATATTGGAAAATATAAAAGAAGACTCGCCGATATTGTAAGCGAGGCCCGAGGCCCAGATTTTAGAATTCCCGGAATGATTAGTTCGACAGGGTTTATTGGCGGCGTGGGCACTCTGATTTTGGATTTTTCATTTACGGGAGGTGCCTTAACAGCGCTCTCTATAGCAGGGCTTTTCACTGTAGGCGAAAAGGTCCAGAGACGTCATGGCGAAATTTCTAAATATCACCTATTAAGTCGAGAACTTTCAAACATCGAGCGCGTCATCGATGAATATCAAGCATGAACCTAGCTACTATAGATAGTTTCCAATTAGAGCTGGGCGGCGGTTCGGAAATCGCTATGGCGTTTATTCTAGCGGCGATGATGTTCGCTGTGGCGCTTGGGCTGCGTATGTCCCATTTCAGCTTTTTTAAGACCAACCCCAAGGTCTATTTTGCCGGCGTGTTGGCGCAGCTTATCGGGCTACCACTACTCACTTTGGCGCTATGTTATCTTATCAATCCTCTGCCGAGCATAGCTTTGGGAATGATATTAATTGCCAGTTGCCCCGGCGGGAATGTTTCCAACCTCTTGGCCATGTTCGGCAAAGCCAATACAGCTTTATCCGTCTCGCTCACGGCGACATCAAGCCTTATAGCCGCTTTTCTAACGCCTATCTCTATCCTGTTTTGGAGCTCGCTCTACCCGCCCACGCGCAGTCTGCTCACCGATATCAATCTCGACGTGGTGAGTTTTTTAACCCAAACTCTTATCATTCTCGCTTTGCCCTTAGTGCTGGGAATGTTAGCCGCCCGGTATGTGCCCAAGCTCGCCGAGCGCTTGCAAAAACCGCTCGCCATAATCGCGGGGATAGGGCTTCTCATTATTATCCTCGGCGCGTGCTACAAATATAAAGACCTATTCCTCACAATCGGCCTTAGCGTAGCCGGCCTCGTCATCCTCCATAATGGCCTTGCATTTCTGATGGGACATTTGGCAGGCGTGCTCAGCAAAGCCGATACCCCCTCCCGCCGCGCTTTGACATTTGAAGTCGGCATCCAAAACTCCGGCCTTGGCATTGTTATCCTGCTAACCCAGCTCGGCGGACTTGGCGGGGCGGGAGCCGTTGCAGGCTTATGGGGAATATGGCATATTATCGGCGGGCTTATGCTTGCGGCCCTGTTTAGATGGAATGATAAACGACATGTATGATCTTAAAATAACAGACGGATTAGTTTTTGACGGCAATAGCAGGGACGGCATCAAAACCAATGTCGCCGTAAAAGACGGCATCTTCCTGCGGTCAGCGGCTATCATGTGGTCATGGCTTTTGCAAAACACAGCATTGGGCGCCACTCGCAAACTGCCCAAAGGCAGCCATTTCTTGACACGGATAGGGTTGACCGTGGTGTGATGGACTAGCTTAACAAAGAGCGCCACTAAAACGAGATTTGGCATTGCAGTACATCTCTGTTAACCTTAAAACAGAGGCGGTTATGAAAGATTTAAAATTCAATAATATGCACATACTTTGGGGTGTGCTTCCGATAATCGTTGCTCTGATATCAGTGGTGACCATTGACCAGTTGAGCCAGATTGGGCAGATATTCGCAATTCAGGATATTAAGGCACTTGATACGGGCGCGCCGGATATGCGTAAGGCTTATGAAGTTTCTTTTCGCTTATTCTTGATTTCAGTCATGTTCGTATATTTTATCACAGCAACGCTTATTATTGGGTACACTTTATTTGATCTTTGGCGGAGCTTTAAAGTCACTCGACTTTGGCCATTTGTTGCAAGCCTTTTATGTGTAGTGTTGTTGGGATATATTATACATATAAATATAGGTAATGCTCAATATCAAATTATTTTTGGGAGCAGTGCTGAGAATGTAAAGCTTACGGATTTTTTAGTTGGCCATGAAAACACAAAAAAAATACCTTTTTATGAAAACTCAATTAATATAATCAATGATCGGGCATTTCATAATTTTAATAAGATATATGATCTTGGAAACTACATTATCAGCCTGGGGTTATGGGCTATAGTGGTAGGTGCTATCAGTTGTTTGGCTCAACCAAATGGCAAAAGTACTTCCAAAATTGATGATGACATTGCTGCACTTAAGAAACTAGATTCGTATTTGTTATTGGCGGCTATTATGATGGTTGGCAGTATTGTTTATGTTGTAGCGTGGATGTCGTGGCCATCATTTGTTTTTGACCCGAAAGGCGATCAATTAAAAGCCTTTAAGGCTGTAGTCAAAAGTATGGCCATTTTATTTGGAATAACTTATAGCATATTTATTGCTTCTTATTATATTCCCATTCGTCTTATTCTATTGAATCGATTGCCTAAAGAAATAAAAGTTGAGCGAGCCGCACCTTTAACCAAAACAAGGCTTGCAAAAGATGGCGGCAAATCCACCTTTGCGTGGATACCAAGCATGATGAGCACTACACAAGCTCAGAAAGAATTTTACAGCGCGGCGCTAAAAATTGCATCTCCCATACTCGCAGCCTGGCTTTCTGCCAACCTAGTATAATATCTTATTTTCTATAAATCGCTTGCTCCACCATTACCCGAGTATATTTTTCTCCGTTTGCCGCCTTTATCTCTTCGCATCAACGTGAGCTTGGTATAATCATCCAATGAGGACATCAATCCGCCGCGCCCTGACCTTTGAAGTCGGCATTCAAAACTCCGGCCTTGGCATTGTTATTCTGCTGACACAGCTTGGCGGACTTGGCGGCGCGGGCGCCGTTGCGGGGCTCTGGGGGATATGGCATATAATTGGCGGGCTTATTCTTGCGGCCCTGTTTAGATGGAATGACAAACGACATGTATGATCTTAAAATAACAGACGGATTAGTTTTTGACGGCAATGGCGAAGGCGGCGTCAAAACCAATATCGCAATCAAAGAAGGCCTCATTGTCGAGATCGGCGATTGCGCGGGCGAAGCGGCAAAAACAATGTCCGCCCAAGGCCATATTGTGACCCCAGGCTTTATAGATTTGCACACCCATTATGACGGCCAGATTAGCTGGGACGAGGAATTAAAGCCCTCCGTCAATCACGGCGTCACCACAGCTGTGCTCGGTAATTGCGGCGTCGGCTTTGCGCCCTGCCGCGAGGCTGACCGCGATAAACTCATCCGCTTGATGGAAGGCGTTGAGGATATTCCTGGCACGGCTTTGCATGAGGGCTTGCAATGGAATTGGGAGACCTTCCCCGAATATATGGACGCCATTGACGCCATGCCCCACACCATAGATTTCGCCGTGATGATGCCGCATGACCCGCTGCGGGTTTATGTCATGGGTGACCGCGCTGTTTATAATCAGCCTGCTAATAAGGGCGATATTGCCAAAATGCGGGCCTTGACCCGCGAAGCGATAGAGGCCGGAGCCGTTGGCTTTTCTCTGGGGCGCTCCGATTTTCACAAATCCTCTGACGGGGAATGGACACCGGGCAGCGAAGCCGGAAAAGACGAACTTGTCGGCATTGCCGATGCCTTTAAAGGCTTAGGTCACGGCGTGCTGCAAGTGGTCAATGATTTTGACATGCTAAGACCCGGCGAGAGTTTCGAGACGGAATTTGACCTGATGGAAGCTTTCTTTCGCGCCGGTCATGGCCGCCCCGGCTCTATGTCGCTGATGGAGCGCGATTTCGCCCCCGATGACTGGAAGAACATCATCCGCCGCACCGAAGCGATGAACGCAGACGGGCTTGATATTAGCTTTCAGGTCGCGCCCCGCGCCATTGGCTCCTTTAGCGGACTGAACTGCACCTTTCATCCGATTATGGCCCATCCGAGTTATCTCGGCATTCGGGATAAATCCCTAACCGAGCGCGTAGCTATTCTGCGCGATCCAGATTTCAAAAAACAACTCCTCTCCGAAACGCCCGTGCAACTGGCAGGCGAAGGCAGCCCCGTCCCGCCCATGGTCGATATGATGATCGCGGATTTTGAACAAATCGCGGAAAAACTGTTCAAGCTTAATCGTAACGGCAAAGTCGATTACGAACAAACCTCCGAGACTTCTATCACAGGAATGGCCCGAGCGGACGGCGTCTCGGTCTGGGATAAAGCCTATGATCTTCTGCTCGAAGAGGGCGGCAAGGCGCTGATCTATTTCCCCGTCTATAATTATTACGAGATGAATTACGATAATGTGCTGACCATGATGCAGCACCCCAAAGCGCTGCCGGGCCTGTCCGATGGCGGGGCGCATGTCGGCACGATTTGCGATGCTAGCTTCCCGACCTATCTGCTCAGCCACTGGACGCGCGATAGGATGCGCCGAGGCAAGCCGGGGATAGAGCTAAAACGCGCCGTGCAAATGCTTACGGCGGACGGGGCAGATTATCTCGGCCTGACAGATCGCGGGCGGCTTAAAGTTGGCGGGCGCGCGGATATCAACATCATCGACTATGACGGGCTCGACCTCGCCATGCCCGAAATGATCCAAGACCTCCCCGCAGGCGGCCAAAGACTGATCCAGCCGGTAAAAGGCTATAAAGCCACTTTCGTCAAAGGCGAGCAAGTGATAGCCAATGACGAGGTAACAGAAGCAAGACCCGGGCGTTTAGTGCGGGGCGGAAGGACGATGTCATGAAAACTATAGCCACTCTACTAACAGCGCTCGTGGCGCTCCTGCATCTAGGATTTCTTACATTAGAGATGTTCTTCTGGGATCATCCTGTAGGGCGCAAGATATTCAATATGACCGAACAAGTATCAGCAGATTCAGCCGTATTAGCCGCCAATCAAGGCCTATATAACGGTTTTCTGGCTGCGGGCCTGATATGGGGGCTAATCGCAAAGAAACGCGAAATCGTAATATTTTTCCTACTCTGCGTTATTGTTGCAGGTGTCTTTGGCGCGGTAACAGCCAAGCCAACAATATTATTTACGCAAGCCCTACCGGCAGTGCTCGCACTCGTTTTCACTTGGCTGGATAAACGGGAGCCTCTCAAATAATTGCTATAGTTGCCACATTGGGGCGATTAGTGAGCGATCAGTTTTAGTGCGCTATGAGAGCAGGAGGAGGCCTTCAATTTTAAATAGCTATTGCGGACGCACCATTTGCACTTTACCCATTAACAATGCAATCTAAACATAATTTCCAACGCATTAGTGAACTTGACTGGGTTCGAGTTTTTGTTGTTTTTGCAGTTTTCTTGCACCATGTTGGCATGCCATTTAATGGTGATGATTGGCTGATCATGAATGAGACATCCAGTAAATTATTAGATGACACCATGGTGTTTTTTGAGCAATTTAGGCTTCCGATATTGTTTTTAGTTGCGGGCGCTGGTACCAGGTTGCTCTTGTATAGGCGAACAGCCAAAGCATTTGCTTGGGATAAAATTAAACGGCTTTTTATCCCGCTTTTAGTTGGAATGCTCTTAATAAACCCACCGCAACTCTTTTTTGAGAACCCCGCTGATTATACGTCTCTGTGGCACGCCTATCCTAAAATAGCGTTTAGGTTTGAGTCTATACATTTATGGTTTATCGAGTATCTTTTAGTGTTTTCAATATTGGGCATTGCGGTATTTCGTGGATTAAAATCGTCGATAGGTGAGCGACTAATTAATAGTATCATTTATTTAAGCACTAAATGGTGGGGACTTATGAGCCTCGGTATACTCGTTGCGGCGTTGCGCACTTCATTAAAGCCGTTATTTCCAAGCGATGATCACGGCGTAGAAAACCTCTCTTCATCTCTATTCTATTTTTTCTACTTCGTCATGGGAATGATGTTGATGCACCGCAAGGAGCTTTGGGGCACTCTGGGAAAGAACTGGAAAGTAAACACAGGAATTTTTGTGGGACTTATTCCTATTTTCTATTTTTATTACTTCGTAGACTTTAGCACCTATGCTTCGCCTGAAACATTGTGGAGCATATGGTGGGGGCTATGTAGCCTACTTGCATGGGCGGCAGCGCTATCGGTTATGGGATTAACGCAGCGGTTTTTGACGAAAACACCTGCGTGGCTGATGAAAGCCAATACACTTATTTACCCCTTTTACATTCTTCACCAAACTATCATTGTTATTTTTGCTTATTACATTGTACAATGGCAAGTAGGTTTAGTTATAAAAGGGATTGCGCTATTAGGCACAACATTTTTAACAACGTCAGCAATTTGCATACTCGTGATTTATCCTTTTAACCCAATGCGATTTCTATTTGGCTTAAAACCAAAAAACCATCCGAGGAGGTGAATTTGTTTTTTACTCGCTTTCAAAAAATTTTCGACATCTCGTTTCGCCTGCAATTAGGATGTTCACGACTTTAAATTACTGTTCTGTTCCGCCAAAGCCTTCACAATTTCCATCGTCTGAATATCGACTGCGCCGTCAATCTTCTCGGGGCGGTAGCGGCGTTGTAGGGCCTTTATAATCAGCCCTGTCTCTGCGTCCATCACGCCGCTCACTCTTGCGCCGTAGCCGATATGGGCTAGGCCGCGCTGGAGGATGGCGACGCCTCTGTCGCGGCTTCCAGCTTCGAATAATATCCGGCGGTCATTGGTTTCGATTTCCGGCCAGACTCCGACTCCGTATGCCGCCAGAAACTCCCACGGGAAATGCTCGCCCGGGTCTTGTTTGCGCGCGGGGGCGATGTCGCTATGGCCGAGAACCGTTAACCCGCCGCGGCGTTTCAAGATGTCTTTGCACAGCCCGGTGACAGCCTTGATCTGCACATCGGGATAGCCGGGCAAGCCTCCGTCTTTATCCGGCCAATCATGGCCGCCATTGACGATTTCTATGCCGATACTGGCGGAATTGAGATTAGTCTCGCCTTGCCATTCCGAGACGCCCGCATGCCACGCGCGCTTATCCTCGTCGACAAGTTGAAAGACTTGCCCGTCTTCCTCGACCACATAATGGGCGCTGACTTTGACGCCTTGATCCGGATTGCCGTCGCATAGGCGCTCAATAGCCGCCGCGCCCGTTTCCATCCCCGTATAATGCAGGATGAGCCGCGAGATCGGCAATGTCCGGTCATCGAAATTCGGGGAGGGTTTTTGGATAATCTTCAAAGCGGGTATTTCTTGGCCATGATATTCAGCCCCTTTTGCAGCATCTCTTTGAGCACATCCACATCAACATCGGAGAGGCGTTTGATATAGAGGCAGGACTTTCCGATTTTATGCTTGCCGAGCCGGGACAGCTCGCCCGAAAAATCATGATAGCCCGGCATGATATAGATAGAGATGGCCTGCGCGCGCGAGCTAAAGCCAAGGCGGGGGCTATCGCCTTCCCGTCCGCTGTCATATTTATAATGATACTCCCCGAAACCGACGATGCCGGTCTTAAGTTTTGTTCCCCAAATGCGCGGCTCCCACCCTGTCATCTCGGCCATGGTATCCAAAATGCGCTGACAGTCTGCGCGGCGGTCATCTTTTTCGATTTGCGCGATATAATCCGAAACCTTCAAGCCTTCGGGTTGAGTCTTATTTTTTGCCTGAGCCATTTAGTCCTCCTGAACCGGCGCGATTTTCTGCCGTCTTGCAATGATATAGACACAAGGCAATATCAGCGCCGCGCCGATATAGTAGCGCAAAAATATGGTTTCGTCCAAGAACATCACGCCAAGAATACAGGCAAAGACCGGCACCATCAGCGTGAGCGGCACAACCAGCGAGACATCATACTTTTTGATAAGCTGAAAATATTGGCCATGCGCGAAAAGCGTGACGGCAATTCCGGCATAGCCCGCCGCGATCAATAAGGGCCATTTAGAACTGGCCCATATCTCGGCATGGCCGCTCTCAAACAGGCCCGAGGCAGGGCCCATAGCGACAAATACCATCGCCGCCATCCAGACAACATATTGCCGCCAGTCAACCTCGCCGACGCTCTTCATCAAGACAGAGCCGACGGCGATGGCAAAATAGGCAGCAACGATATAGATAAGCCCGATATCAAGGCTGAGCGCGCCGGGTTCGTAGATCATAATCATCGTCCCGATAAAAGCGCCGATGATCCCCAGCCCCCTCACCCATCCGACTTTTTCGCGCAAAAATACCATCGACAGGATGGTCGCGAAGGGGATAAGAATTTGCGAGACAATAGAACTGCCCGAAGCGGGTGCTGTCTGCAATCCGGTATAAAGAAAGGCCAAATGGATAGGCCCGACACAGGCGCAGACAATCGCAAGCCGACCCCAACGCTTGGGGAGTTTCATAAACAGAAAGGGAAACATGCAGATCAAGACAATCGCGCTACGCAGAAAGGCCAGCATAAAGGGCGGCACGGGATGGCTGCCAACCGCCCAAGCACTGACGACAAAATTTCCGGCCCAGCACAGGCAGCACAACATCAATATCGCAAAATCAAAAGCCCGCATGAAGCGGGCTTAGCAAGCAGGCCATCAAGGTCAAATGATTTTAGTCGTCGACGCTCCACCCTTCGGGGGTTTCGTGGGCGTCTATGATGGGGCCGTCGCCTGAAATGCCGGAGCTTTGCGCCTTAAACTGCGCCTCCATATCTTTACGCGCGGCTTCGAATTGGGCTTTGGGGCCAAAAGGTTTGCCAAACAGCTTGGCGCGCGCCCAGAGAAATCCAAAGGCGATGAAGCCAACAAGAACAAGTCCTGCAACAACGAAGACCGCGAAAGCGCCCAGAAAAACAACCATGAACAAGCTGCCAATGGCGGCCACGGCGAGAAACAAGCCTCGCAATATTTGGGTCAGGACATTACCGCCGCCGCCCGATATGTTATAAGTATTCGTCATAGACCTAATGTCGGGGCTTTCCCCTCAAAGGTCAAGACCCTTCAAGACCCGGGGGCATGACTTTTCCGTAAGGCAGGGTCACCATATGAGCTCGAAAGAGGTTTAAGATATGGGCCAAATTCATTCAGTTCTAGGAAAAAGAGCGCAGCTTTGCGTCCGCAAGGCAAGCTCTTTTGACAACGAAATGGATGAATTTGGCCATACCCCGAAGGGGCGGGACGCTTTTGCCCCGCTGCCGCGTCGAAAACCCTCGCCATGCGGGCGCATGCCTTCGGTTTCTCTCCTAGTATCAGGGCAAAATCGTCCCCGTCTTAATCTTCTTTCGAGTTCATACGGTGGCCCCTAATCTCGCTATAAGCCCTGTTCACCATGGCCATCTTATGGTTGGCCAGTCCCATCAGCTCTTTGGGCAAGCCCCGCGCAATCATCTTATCGGGATGGTTCGCCGACGCCATGCGCCGATAAGCCCGTTTCAGATCAGCATCCGAAATATCCTCATCTATTCCCAAAATCAGGTAAGGATCATCCGAAGCCCTGCCCATATGAGCGATTTTAATGCGGCTGAATTCGCGCTCGGAAAAGCCGAAAATATCGCCGACACGTTCCAAGAATGCCATTTCTTCATCGGTGACAATGCCGTCGGCCAGCGCGATATGAAACAAGCCGTCCATGACATCTTCCAGCGCGGCGGGCTGGGCGCGGAAGCGTTTGGCGATGATACGGGCATAGCGCTCATAGCCCAGCGTGGTCTGGCGCGCGAGATCAAAGAACCGGGCAATCCCGGCTTCATTTTCAGCATTCGCTTGAAATACCCGCTTAAACGCCGCGACTTCCTCGCGCCTCACCTGCCCGTCAGCTTTTGCCATTTTTGCGCCCAGCGCAACCAGCGCAGCGACAAGCCCAGCCTCGTCAATCTTGCCGGGTGTGCCGTCTCCGTCCGGGCTTTGCGGCGGCCCGAACATGCGGGCGCCGGCGCCTAATATAGTTTGCCATAAACTCATGAGGCGGGGTTAGCCCAAGCCATTCAAACTATCAATCAGGCAAACTATCAATCAGCAGAAGAGGTATGATCGCTGACAATCACCCAGCGCCCATCCTGATTTTGCATATTAAGCGTAAACAGCCCGTTGGGGCGGTCAGCTTTGCGCTCCAGCGACCAACGCCCGAAAACCAGAGCATCTTTTTCGGAGAAAACCTCAATTTCCAGATCTGTGAATGATAATGTCCCCATAGCCGCTTTATCAGGATAACGGGTTTTATAGCCATCAATCGTCGCCTGCCAGCCGCGATTGACTTTGCCGCCCGAGGCAAAGCGCAAACCTTCGCTTTTCATGTAATCCTGCATAAACCCGTCAATGTCGCCGCGGTTCCACGTCGCATCCTGACGGGCTAATGTGTCTCGGATATCCTTTTCAATGGCCGGAATCTTATGGGCGAAATCCAAAGGCTCGTCCACGTCTTGGCTGAAATTTGCCGAAAACCACCCTATCGCAATACCCAAAAGCAAAGCGCCTATAATCCCTAAGACCTTTTTCATTACGTTCTCCTGCCTATACGATTCTAGCGGCCCGCCAAAACCTTCGGCCACCTCATAGCATTTGGTCAAAAATGACAAGCCCGAAGCCTATTTCTTGAGAAAACCTACACAAAAATGCCAATTGGGTAAAAAATGACAAGTGGCCTTACCAAAATCGACAATTATTCTCCCCTACATTCAGGTAGTAAGTATTTATGAGGCCGTATCGGGGCGCTTAAGCGATACAGACTTCGGGGCGCAGTTAATCGGATCCTCTGGAGGGTAACGATTATTAGAGAGACCGGATCGCGGGGCGCGCTATCCGGTCTTTCGTTTATGCGCCATCGCTAGCGAGCCTCAAACCTCTAGCGAGTATCAAACATAGGGACTTTGAACTTTTGTGGAGACACACCAAACCATGCCCGAAAGGCGCGGCTATAAGCACTCTGATCATTATAGCCGAGCATTTGCGCTATTTGCGCCTGACTGTGTTTTGCCTCTCGCATATAAACCTCACAAGAGTCTTTGCGTGCCCGCTCTAAGAGCGCACGAAAACTTTCATTTTCCTCTCTGAGTTTACGCCGCAAGCTACGCTCGCTTTGTCCCAGAATCCCGGCCACGCCTGCGATCGACGGACGGCCCTCGGGCAGGGCTTGCTGAATACAATGCTGCACTACAGTCGCAATACCGACAGGTTTATCCAGCGCCGCCAATTGCTTATCAAGCTTTGCCCGCAAAAAAACCATCATTTCAGGGTTACGGTTTGGCATTGGCACTTCCACCACATCGCCAATAAATTCCACGCAGTCATACTCGGAGTCGAAAAAAATATTGTCCGAAAATACCATATTATGCGTAGTTTTGTCCTCAGGTGCACTATGACGAAAATGCATAGAGAGAACGGGATTATCTTCCCCCCATAACAGCCAGCGCCCGATGGTGGCATAGGCCGCAAAAACAGTTTCAACAAAATAACGGTGCCTTTCCACGCGCCCGTAAAGTGGTGACCATTCCACCCAAGCCGTGTTTCCCCGCCGCACTAATTGCGTCGTCCCCAATTGCTGTGTTAAAGCCTGATATTTATTATTCGTGGCCAGAACATCTGCCAGATTTTCGCAAAAAGGCAAAGCATAGCCAACATCCATAAAAGTTGACGGGCGAAGACCCAAGCCAACCTTCACGCCAATAGCCTGATCTCCCGTCTGCTTGGCCGCCAGGTTTAGGATGTCAATCGGGACATGGTTGCCAAACCGTTTCGCCGGATTCTCCAGCGCCCTCGCCCCGCCCTCAATCAATTCCAGCAATAACGGAGCCTCAGCGCCATGGCGAACACAGCTCTTAAAAATGGCCTGCACATAAGGAGAAGATACGGTTCTCATGTATTTTGACTAGGGTCAGAGCCTCATATGTCAAGACAATATGGCCGAATATGTATAATTCATGGCCGAGTTTAACAAATTTAAGGCCGAATATGTCAAGACGCACTTGCTCTTACCTATTAATCTGACACTAGGTAAACCTTGGGGCACATCTAGGTGAACTCAAAGGGCGCACAGCACCCCTCAAAAGGTGCTATTATCAAAAGACCGGTCTCGGGGCGCGAGATCGGTCTTTTTTTATAAAATTAACCCGCAAGCTTAGAGCTTTCCGAACGCAGAACTGACGCAACCGCATAAGGCAATTCCCAGCGATTAAGGGTATAGAGATGGAAATGCGGCACCCCTTCATCGCGCAAAACAGAAATTAGCTCTGTCATCAACCCCGCCGTCAATAATTGACGCGCCTCGAAATGATCTTCCAAATTATTATAAAGCGCGCCGTAAGCTTCAGGGATATGCACGCCGCACATCTTGGCCATGTTTTTAAAGCCAACAAAATTGGGCTGCAACATAATGCCGGGAATGATCGGAATATCAATGTCCGCCGCGCTAATGCGGTCTCGAAAATCTAAAAAAACTTTAGGCGTAACAAAAAATTGCGTAATTGCGCGGTTCGCGCCCGCATCGACTTTACGTTTCAGATTATCAATCTCGGCGTCCCATGTCGGACTTTCAGGATGACGTTCAGGATAGGCTGAAACGGAGATATCAAAATCCGCGACTTTTTTCAGCCCTTCGACAAGGTCAGACCCATAGGCATAGCCGCTATCATGCGGACAATAAGCTTCGTCAATCCCGGTTTCCGGATCGCCGCGCAGGGCCACAATATGGCGAATGCCATTATCCCAATAGTCTTTGGCGATACGGTCAATCTCGGCTCTGGGAGCGCCAACACAGGTCAGATGAGCGGCGGCCGTCAGTTTCGTCTCGTCGGAAATACGCCGCACAGCCTTGAGCGTTCGCTCGCGGGTCGAACCGCCGGCTCCGTAGGTCACAGAGACAAAATCCGGGCTTAAGGCTTCGAGTTTTTTGACGCTCTCCCAGAGATCACGTTCTTTTTTTTGGGCCCTAGGAGGGGAAAACTCAAAACTAAGCCCTATATCATTTGGTGAAAACATTTATCAGGCCTGTTTGCGAAATGCGGCGGCTATGCCCTGCCAAATTTTGACATTGGGCTGTTCACCGTCGGTTTGAACCGTTTCAATACCGCCAAGGCGCAATCCCGCTTGTTCAAGCCAGTCTGATATTTGCACATCGGAAAAACCGAGGCGGCGATGGGCGTAGGCTTTGTGAAAATCCTCGCGGTCATGGGATTCAAAATCAATTATCAGCAATTGCCCGCCTGCCCCCAACAGGCGCGTCGCTTCAATAATCGCTTCAATCGGATCATCCAGATAATGGAGCACTTGATGCAAGGTCACCAGATCAGCACAATCTGCCTCCAATGGCGTGGCATGGAGATCACTCTGGCGTACAGTGATATGGCTGTGCTCCTGCGCCGCCAGCTTATGACGCGCTACTTTCAGCATATCAGTATTATTATCAATGCCCGAACCGCGCTCAATGACGCCGGAGAAAACTTCCAGCATCCGGCCTGTGCCTGTCCCGAGATCAACCATAAACGAAAATGGCCCCTTGCCCGCAAGTGATTTCAGCCGCGCCTCGATATCAGCCTGCGGGAGATATTCATGGCCGAGCTGCCCGCGGTCATTAGCGACTCCAGCAAAAAAGGCCTCAGCCGCTTTGGAGCGTTCGGCCCGAACATCCTCAAGCCTGCGTAAATCGGCGGTTAAGGCCAGATCATCCTGCGGCAAGGTCGCCAGCGTTGTTGCGACAATCGCCGTGACCGCTTCATTACCGCGTTTAATACGCGAGAACACCCAACTCCCCTCTTTCAGGCGCTCGATTATGCCCGCCGATTCCAGCGATTTGATATATTGCGTGATACGGGGCTGAGAGAGACCGAGGATTTGCACAAGCTCGCTAACTGTCAATTCCCCGCGCGAGAGCAGCGCAAGAATCCGCAATCTTTCGGGATGACCGAGCGCTTTCAAAATCTGGGCATGACGTTCCATAGTGTCTCTATAGCAGAGAAAAATGGAAAGGATATAAGAAAAACGTTATATGTTTATTTTATTGAAATTAAGACAGAAATTTAGATAACAAGCGCAAATAAGCTCCCTAGGGCTATGACTGTAATTGCCTAGCGCTCAAACTTCACAAATTTCAGTTTTTTCGGCATGTCGGCATCCGGGCCTAAGCGGCGTTTTTTGTCTTCGATATAATCGGCGAAATTGCCTTCAAACCATTCGACATGGCTATCATCTTCATAGGCGAGGATATGTGTGGCGACGCGGTCTAGGAAGAAACGGTCATGGGAAATGACCACGGCGCAGCCGGGGAATTTTTCCAGCGCAACTTCGAGCGAGGCGAGCGTTTCCCGGTCCAAATCATTGGTCGGCTCATCGAGCAAAAGTAGGTTAGCCGGACGTGTCAACATCTTGGCTAAGTTGACGCGGTTGCGCTCACCGCCGGATAGCTGCCCGACATTTTTCTGTTGGTCCGTGCCTTTAAAATTAAACGCCCCGAGATAGGCGCGGGACGGCACTTCGCGTTTGCCCAGCACCAAAATATCGAGTTTGTCAGACACAGCCTCCCAGACATTCAGGCTGTCATCCAGCGCGTCGCGGTTTTGATCAACATAGCCAAGCTCAACCGTTTCGCCGACTTTAAATGAGCCTTCATCCGGTTTTTCTTCACCCGTAATCATTTTAAATAATGTCGTTTTACCCGCACCGTTGGGGCCAATAACGCCGACGATGCCGCCGCGCGGTAATCTAAAAGAAAGGTTTTTAATCAACAGCTTATCGCCAAATCCTTTACTAACATTATCGCACTCAACAACGACATTACCGAGGCGCTCACCCATCGGAATACGGATATCAGCATGGGTGACAACTTCACTCTCGGCCGCGTCGCGCAGGTTTTCATAGGCCGAAATACGGGCCTTTGATTTCGTCTGGCGCGCTTTGGGGTTAGAACGAATCCATTCCAGTTCGCGCTTAAGCGCCTTGGATTTACTATCCGACTCCCGGCCTTCTTGTTCATTACGTTTGTCTTTCGCCGCCAGCCATGAAGAGTAATTCCCTTCATGCGGATAAGATTTTCCACGGTCGATTTCCAGTGTCCAATTGGTGATATTATTAAGGAAATAACGGTCATGGGTAATGAGGATAATCGCGCCTTTATATTGAACGAGGTAATTCTCAAGCCAGTTCACCGTCTCGGCGTCGAGATGGTTGGTCGGCTCATCCATGAGAAGTAAATCCGGTTTGGAGAGTAGCAGACGGCAGAGCGCCACGCGGCGCGCTTCCCCGCCGGAGAGGTTGTTGACAGGACTGTCTTTGGGCGGGCAGCGAAGAGCCTGCATCGCCATCTCGATTTTACTGTCGATATCCCAAGCATCGCGGCCATCGACCTCATCTTGCAATTTGGTCATCTCTTCCATCAGCTCGTCCGTATAATCTTCGGCCATTTTCATAGCGCAGGCATTATAATCGTCGAATATTTTCTTGTCCTCGCAGCCCTCAATGACATTGCCCCAGACATCCTTTGCATTATCCAGCTTGGGTTCCTGCGGCAGATAACCGACTTTCACGCCCTCAGCCGCCCAATGCTCGCCCGCAACTTCGGTATCAACGCCGGCCATAATCTTCATCAGCGTCGATTTACCCGCGCCGTTAACCCCGATCAGGCCGATTTTGGCATCGGGATAAAAGGACAGATGCACATTATCGAGAATGGTCTTATTGCCGAATTTCTTCGTAAGGCCTTGCATATGATAACAAAATTGACGGGCCACGGGGCGCTCCTGAACAGGGAATTATTTGCTTAACTTATTTCAGGGCGCGATATGCGGCGGCAGAGCTTATTTTGCAAGGGCTAGTATTCAGTAGAATCCGGCTTGAGTGTCCATGCCGCGTAGGAAATCGGGATGAATGCAATAACCGTTGCTATAAGTGCAAGGCCCGGAAATAAGAAAAAGGGCTGCACATAATCTAAAATTATTGGAGTCACAGACGAAAACATAAACCCAATATACCCGAAGAAAGCCAAACCCACAAAAATTTTCATTAAAAATTTGTGTAAGGTTTCAAATGAAGTACGCGTTGCATCTCTCCCTTCGAACTCCAGTGTCGATTTTGCAAAACCACTATTACGCATTGCTGGATGCGTGCCTATGGCCACACCAATGCCCACCAAACAAAACCAAAGACTGACAGCCATTACGACACGCAAAGCTTGAAGTTTAACTGCGAGCTGTGAAAGATCAGGCAATAGAAATGAGAGCGTTAAAGCTAACAATCCGACACTCAAAAACGAGATCGTTAAAAGACGAAGTAGGTAAAGATCGGATTTGGCAAACCCGCTTCGCCCTGTAACACCCCATTCGACGCTACTTTTTAAGCACTTCTCTACAATCGACATAGCTATCCTCTCTGAAGTGACAGCTTAGACGAATATTCAGATGAATTCCAGCGGTGTGATCTTTTATTACTTCCGAGGCACCACTATCGGGATGCACTCACCGCCATTATAGCCCGGTATTGTTCCGGGTGGGCAGGTGACCACGGGCGGTGGTGGAGGTGGTGGAGGCGTCACGACTGGAGGTAATGGCGGGGGCGGCGCAATTGGCGGTAATGGCGGCAGCGGTGGAGGCGCAACAGGCGGTGGCGGCGGCGTCACAATTGGCGGCTCAATTGGCGGGCAGCCCATTGGCGGACACGGCACGGGCTGTAAAATCGGCGGGTGCTGCACCTGATAATGCTCAACGATATAGCCGCATTGCTGCTGATAAGTCCCTGCGCAATTTTGAGGCGCGCAACAGGCGGGGCTGTTCACTCCGGCGCCATATCGAGCGCTCTGTCCTTGCGTCGAACAGGCGGACAATGCCAAACCGCTCGCGCCTAAAATCAGCCATAGAATACGCTGTTTGGACAATAATATATACATAACACACCCTTTGAGAGAAGCATAAGCTAAATCAAGGGAAGACAATATTACAAAACCCTTAATTTGCAGCTAACTCGCCAAACATGTGAAATTGAAACCGCCGCCTAGACTCAACAACACGTATATCTCCTATGAACGAAATTTTATGCCGTAAAACGAACTCTTTTATTGACTCTGTACGATTTTTTCGTACACACGCGTTCGTGTCTTATTCAAAATCCATTATTGACGATATTTTTGGCGGAATTCGCCCGGCGGCGCGGGCTTTGGACAAGTCGGCAACGACTATTCAGGGCTGGTATAGTTCCGGCACAATTCCGCAAAAACACTGGCCTGATATTATTGAGACCGCCAAAGCATTTGACCATCACCTCACCCCGGATGATTTCTTTCCGTCCCAAGAGCCTTCAACATCATCCTATGGCTATCCTTTCGAAAAGCGGCATTGCCTGTCGATAGATGATTTTCAGCGTCCGGATGTTGAAACGCTCTTGGCTTTGGGCGAGCATTATCTTGATTTGAATGTGCAGAAGAACCCTGATCGCTCTGTCCTGAAAGGCAAGACGCTTATCAACCTGTTTTTCGAGAACTCAACCCGCACAGAAAAGAGCTTCGAACTGGCCGGCAAACGCCTCGGCGCGGATGTGATCTCGATGCAGATCGCCAGTAGCTCGATCAAAAAAGGCGAAACTCTGCTCGATACGGCGGCCACACTGAACGCGATGAACCCGGATTTACTGGTGGTGAGGCACGGCTCTTCGGGCGCCCCTGCCCTTCTCGCGCAAAAGGTCTCCTGCTCAGTTATCAATGCAGGCGACGGGATACATGAACATCCGACGCAGGCTTTATTAGACGCTTTGACCTTGCGCCAAGCCTTTGCCAGAGATGGGGGAGACGGCCAGATTGACGGCCTGCGCATCGCAATTTGCGGCGATATTATGCATTCGCGGGTGGCGCGTTCCAACGTCAAACTCCTGAATATGCTCGGCGCGGAAATCCGCCTTATCGCGCCCCCGACCCTGATCCCGACAGACGCTGACCGCTGGGGCGCGGATGTGTTTCATGATATGAAAACCGGGCTGGAGGGCTGCAATGTCGTGATGATGCTGCGCCTGCAACTCGAACGTATGGGCGGGGCTTTCGTGCCGTCAAAACGCGAATATTTCCATTTTCACGGTCTCGACCGGGCCAAGCTCGAATATGCCAAGCCCGGCGCCTTTGTCATGCATCCTGGCCCGATGAATAGGGGCGTCGAGATTAGCTCTGATGTCGCGGACGACCCGGAAATTTCTCTTATCACGCAGCAGGTCGAGACAGGCGTTGCCATGCGGATGGGGATATTACACGCCTTGTCTGAGGCCCAGAATAAACAAACAGATAAAACGAAATGAGTATGCTTTCCATCATCAATGCCCGAATCATTGACCCGGCCAGCGGCTATGACGGCGGCGGCGCGATTGTCTGTGAAGATGGGATTATTACAGAGTTTGGACCTGATGTGGTCGCCGCTGGCAAGATCATTGACGCAGGCGGCCTGATCTGCGCCCCCGGACTTATAGATATGCGGGTCTCGACGGGCGAACCCGGCCGCGAGCACCGCGAGACCATTGCCACAGCGGCCATAGCGGCGGCGGCAGGCGGGGTGACCTCCATCGTTATCATGCCGGAAACCCATCCGGTCATTGACGACATTTCGTTGGTAGAATTTATCATGCGCCGCGCCGAAGACGTGCCGGTCAATGTCTATGCGGCAGGCGCTTTGACCAAGGGGCTGGACGGCACAACCCTCACGGAAATTGGCTTGATGAGCGAGGCCGGGGCCGTGTTGTTCTCCAACGGAGCCACCCCGATTGCCGATGCCCTGACCATGCGGCGTTTGCTGTCATACTCAGCAAGTTTTAATGCCCTGATTGCCAACCGGGCTATGGATCCTTCACTTGGAGGCGGCGCAGTGGCCCACGAAAGCGATCTTTCTTCCCGCCTCGGATTAACAAGCGCGCCCGCTGCGGCCGAACGGATCATGGCAGAACGCGACGTCGCCTTGGCCGAGCTGACGGGCGGCAGATTACTCATAGATATGATCTCCTCCTCCGAAGCTTTGAGCGTCGTGCGCCGCGCCAAATCGCGCGACCTTGAGATCGCCTGCTCGGTCAGCATCAATCACCTTGCGCTAAACGAGATTGATATCGGAGATTACAGAACTTTCGCCAAGCTTGACCCGCCCTTGCGCGAGGAACGAGATCGCTTGGCCCTGCTTGAAGGCATTAATGACGGCACCATAGATGTCATTGTCTCCGCCCATGACCCGAGGCCTGCAGGCGAAAAACGCCTGCCCTTCGCCGAAGCCTCAACCGGGGCCGTCGGGCTGGAAATCCTGCTTTCTGCGGCGCTCACGCAAGTCGCAGATGAAAAGCTGGATTTGATGGCGGCGCTGGCGGCGATGACTTGCAATCCCGCTGCGCTCTTGGGGCTTGAGAGTGGGCGCATCACCGAAGGCGCGCCCGCCGACCTCATCCTGATAGACCCGCACAAGCCTTGGGTGTGCGACAGCGATAAACTCCTCAGCCGCTCGAAAAACACACCGTTTGACGGGCGGAGAATGACAGGGCGGGCGGTCAAAACAATCTGCAAAGGCAAAGTCGTATTTGGCTAACCCGCCTTCAGCGTTACAATCTCTTCGGCCAGAGTTGGATGTACGGCGCAGGTGCGGTCAAAATCGGCTTTGGTTAGGCCTGCTTTGACGCAAATACCCAGCGCTTGAATAATCTCGGGGCTATCATCGCCGACAATGTGAATGCCTATGACGCGTTCTTTTTTGCCCTCCGTAATCAGCTTCATGAAACATTTTTGCGGCTTGTCTGCGAGGATGTTTTTCATCGGGCGGAACGCCGCCGTATAGATCGTAATCTTATCGCCAAATTCTTCTCGCGCTTCGGCTTCGTTCACGCCGACAACGCCAATGGGCGGACGGGTGAAAACGGCGCTGGCGATATCGCGGTGGTCATAGGCGGTTGGATTGTCCTTATAAACCGTCTCGACAAAGGCCATGCCTTCGCGGATGGCTACGGGCGTTAGGTTGACGCGGTTGGTCACGTCCCCGACAGCATAGATGTGCTTGACGTTAGAGCGCGAAAATTCATCGACAATCACCGCGCCGTTTTTATCCACCTCGACGCCTGCCTCTTCCAGCCCCAGCCCCGGTGTATGCGGCTTACGGCCCGTCGCCATAAAGACCATATCCGTGCCGATTTTCGTGTGGTCATCAAAGCTGACAATCAGGCCGCCTTTGGTTTTTTTGATCTCGGTCGGGGATGAGCCGAAACGGACATCAATGCCGTTATGCATCTGCCCAATGCCTGCAGCCTCGCGCACATCATCATCGAACCCCCGGAGCAATTTATCGCCGCGGTAGGATTGCACGGTCTTGACGCCCATTCCGGCAAAAATTCCTGCAAATTCAGAGGCAATATAGCCGCCGCCGATAATCAGGATACTCTCAGGCAGCGCGTCCAAAAGAAAAGCATCATCGGACATAATCGCATGTTCAATACCTTTAAGGTCAGGCATCCAAGGGCGTCCGCCGACCGCAATCAAGATGGTCTTGGCGGTGATCTCTTTCCCGCTCGTCGTCAAGCGCACCGTATGGGCATCGACAAATTCCGCACGTTCGGAAAATAAAGTCGCGCCGTTACGCTCCAATATGCCGGAATAAATAGCAGAGAGGCGATTGACTTCGGCCTGTATGGAATCGCGCAATTTCGGCCAGTTAAAACTGACCTTGCCAACCGACCAGCCATATTTCTGCGCGCCTTCGATCGCCGCGCCATATTCCGCGCCGTAAACCAGATATTTCTTGGGCACACAACCGCGCACCACGCAAGTTCCGCCTGGCTTGCTCTCTTCCGCGACAGCCACTCGTTTGCCTAATTGCGCCGCCATCCGCCCGGCCCTGACGCCGCCCGAACCTGCGCCAATGACGAAAAGGTCGTAGTCGTATTTACTCATATTTTGATCTCTTACTTAGTCTCTCGCCAGTTCCATGACCTTGGCATGGTCATCTTCGCCGATGATAATCACATCTGCGAGGTCGATGAATATACCGTGTTCCATGACGCCGGGGATTTTCGCGAGAAGATGCGCTGTATCGGCGGGCTTTGGGATTTTCTTGCAGCGGCTATCGAGGATATAATGTCCGCCGTCAGTTATCAGCGGCCCTGAGCCGTCTTTTTTCTGGCGCAGAATGGTTTGCGCCTCCTCGCAGCCGCTCTCCATGAGGGCGACATAGATTTGCTCGGCGGTAAGGGCCATAGCGAAGGGGTCGACTTCGATAGGCAAAGGGAAAGCCCCCAAAGTTTCGACCATTTTAGAGGGGTCAACAATAACCACCATGCGCTCTGAGGCATGGGCGATAATTTTTTCGCGCAGCAAGCAAGCCCCGCCGCCTTTGATCAGGCTAAATTGCGGGTCAACCTCATCGGCCCCGTCAATGGTCAGTTGAATGCTTTCAACCTTATCGGGTTCGATAAGCGGTACACCGTTTTCAAGCGCGCAATCAGCCGTGCGCTGCGAGGTCGGGATGCCTTGGACTTTGAGGCCGCCGGCAATACGTTCGCCAAGGCGCTCGATAAATATCTCCGCCGTCGAGCCGGAACCCAGACCCAGCGTCATGCCGGATTCGACAAAATCGAGCGCCGCCATGGCCGCATTTTCTTTAGCTTGGGTCATCTAATATTTCTTCGCTTTCCGTTTCTTTTGGGCGGCGTGGTAGCGCTTAGCCCAACCTTCTTTATTGACCTGATCGGCTCGCGCAACGGCCAGTGCGCCGGCCGGGACGTCCTTTGTGATGACGCCGCCGCTCCCCAGATAAGCCCCATCTCCAATTTTAACAGGGGCAACCAAGGAAGAGTTTGTGCCGATAAAAGCGCCATCGCCAATCGTGGTTTGGTGTTTGAAATAACCATCATAATTACAGGTAATTGTGCCGGCTCCGATATTGGCCCCCTCCCCGATAACCGCATCACCTATATATGATAAATGATTGATTTTACTGCCTTTTCCTATTTTTGCTTTTTTGGTTTCGACAAAGTTGCCAGCCTTGGAATTTGCGCCCATTTCGGTTCCGGGACGCAGGCGGGCAAAGGGGCCAATCTGCGCGCCCTCTCCGATTACCGCGCCTTCGAGATGGCAAAAGGGATGAATGACGGCATCGGCGGCGATAGTCACGCCGGGGCCGAAAACAACATTGGCGCCAATCTCGGCGTCGGCTTGTATCTGCGTGTCGTAAGAAAAATAGATGGTTTCTGGATCGCGCAAGGTTACACCGTTTTCCATCGCGGCTTTGCGCATTTTAGTTTGGAACACGGCTTCGGCTTCGGCCAAATCGGGCCGCGAATTGACGCCCAAAACTTCGCCGGTATCCGCCGTAATCACGCGGGCGGTTTTTCCGTCCCCGCGCAATATAGAAATAACATCGGTGAGATAATATTCGCCCTTGGCATTATCATTACCGACTCGCTCCAAAGCCGAGAACATATCCGCGCAAGAGGCCGCCATAACGCCGCTATTACACAGCCCGACTTTTAATTGCGCGGGCGAAGCCTCTTTGGCCTCTACGATCTCGGTGAGCTCTCCGTCCTTTGTAATGAGCCGTCCATAAGCGCCGGGGTCGTCAGGTTCAAACCCGACAACGGCCACATCAGCGCCCTTGCTTAAACTATCAAAAACGGCTTCTAACGTAGCCGTTTCGACGAAGGGCGTATCGGCATAGAGCACCGCCATAACGCCGTTAAACCCTTGCAAAGCCGCTTTCGCCGCTAATACCGCATGGCCTGTGCCCAGTTGCGGTTCTTGCAGAGCAATCTCCAGTCCCAAGGCTTCGGCGGCGGCGCGCACATCAGCATTATCCTCGCCTACAACGCAGACAATCTTTTCCGCGCCGACAGAGCGGGCCAAAGCCGCTGTCCAAGCAAGCATAGACCGTCCGCCAACAGGGTGCAAAACTTTAGAGCGCGAGGATTTCATACGGGTGGACTTACCGGCGGCAAGAATGACAGCGGCGCGAAGAGTGGTCATTTACGTGTCTCCAATTGATTCGCAGGCATTGACATGTCCCGCTCATAAACGATGCTAGGCTGTAGTACACGATTCTATTTAGGTCTTTTCATGACAAATTTTGGAAATTTATCCGTCTGTCTCGACCTCGACGGGACTTTGGTTGACACCGCGCCCGATCTTGTCCGGGTGCTCAATACAGTCATTGCCGAGGAAAACCTGCCCGAAACAGAATATCATAAGGCCCGCCAAGCCGTGGGCTATGGCTCTCGCGTTTTGATCACCCAAGCTCTTGCGCGCGCGGGCCGTAATTTGCCCGAAACGCGTATTGACGAAATGCGGACGTTATTCTTGCGGCTCTATGCCGAAGATATCTGCCGCCTTAGCGCCCCCTTTCCGGGCGTTGTCGAGACCCTCAAACAGCTTAAACATCAGGGCGCAGAGCTTTCGGTCTGCACCAATAAGCCCGGTTATCTGGCACGGCCATTAATCGAGGCGCTGGGCCTGACATCATTATTTGCCAGAATAGTGGGCGGGGATGATGTTGCCCGCAATAAACCCTATGCTGGCCATATATTTGCAGCCGCCGGACATCGCGGTCAGCGCCGTAAAATTATCATGGTCGGGGATAGCCGCTCAGATGTACTCTCCGCGCGCAATGCCAAAGTGCCGTCTATCGTGATGGGGTATGGTTATTCGGCTGTGCCGGTGATAAAATTAGGGGCTGACCGTATCCTGCGAAATTTCCGCGAGATACCATCAGCCTTAAAAGACTTATCGATGTAAGTGGGGATGCCTAAGGCGAGAGCCTTAGGCGAAGTTTTCTGTCGACCGTGTTGGTACGCCGTTAATCAAGTTCGAGCGAACATCTGTCCGCGCTGACCTCATAGAGGCCAAGAAGCCGCCGGAGATCAGATTAACGCGCACATCGTGCCCGCGATCTGCCCAATAGGCTTCGATTTGATCTTTAAGACGCTCGGCGCCTTCTCGTGTGCAATAATCGCCTTTCATAGCAATCCTCGTAATCTTGCGGCGTACCGTCCCGGGTTTGCCGCGGTGAATGTGGTTTCCACCCTTGAGCTTCAAATAAGCATCACAGATAAAAATTCAAGAACAATCATTCGTTTTTCAAATAAACTTTTAGTAACACACTTGTGAGGCGAAGTTTCAGCTTTCGTTCAGAAAAGGTATGGTAACGCCCCTAATACATGAATTATATGTAATTAACTGTGATAAACTGTAATATTAATCCTTTTCATGTTACGCATAATTCTATAGTGAAATCTTGTATAATTATTTGATAAACAAATATTTTGAGAGATTTCATGGTTCATAGCCTTCATTCCCGTATAAAATCCCGCCGCCGTGACTGCGGTCTATCGCAAGAACAGCTCGCAAAAGCCTGCGGCGTCGGCCAGTCAACCGTAGCAAACTGGGAGCTCGGCGGACATATTCCGCGCCAAGCCACGCTTTCCCGCATCGCCAAAGCCCTAAAAATTGACCAAGCTTGGTTAGTTACAGGAGAGCACGCGGCCAATCACGGCCCGGTAAATGACTATCTGAACACACCGATTCGCCATATACCCGTCTATGACTGGCCCCAAAACGCCCAAGAATTTTCCGATGCCCGTCCGCAACGTTATATTACTATGACGGTAGAGGCAGATAATGTCTTCGCACTGCTCGCTCCAAAATCAGGAACCGAGTTCAAAGGCGGCACAATCCTTACCTTTACCCGCAATTATTCATCCGAAAATTCTGGCACTTTTCTTTGCATAAATGAAGACACGGCGACACTCCTCAAAGCGGTTACAGGCCGCAGTGATGTGGAGGCGCGCCTGATCTTCTCCCTCACCCCGCATTAATTGGCCAGCATTCACCACCCACTAAGCCGCCGGATCGCTCATCGCTTCCATATTGGCATCGGCTTGGCGGATGGCGGCTTCGAGGCGGTCTTCGGCTGATTGCAGGTTTTTTTTCGGGTCTTGGTAAAAGGCCGTGAGTTTCATGATTTGCAAGAAAGCTTTATTGAGGAAACGTCCCCAGAATTTCATCGGACGGTCAAAGTCATAGAGTAGGATAACCCGCTCTTCGTCGGTATCGTTCCAGACTTCATGCTCATATGTATCGTCAAAGACGAATATTTCGCCCTCTTTCCATGCCGTTATGGTTTCATCGACGCGGATACGGCATTTCTCGCGGTCTTTGGGAATGATGAGGCCAAGATGAGATCGCAGGATTCCCTTGGTCACGCCTTTATGCGCCGGAATATGATAGCCGGGGGCAAGGATTGAGAACATCGCCGATTGCAGGTTTGGCACTTTCGCTAGAATATCAGCGGTTGTCGGCGCGAGCGAGGCGTTTTTTTCAAGCCGCTGGCCAAAACCATATAACACGAAAGTCTTCCAGTTTTGCTCCGTCGAGAGGCGGTATTGATCGGGCGAAATTTCGTGAAAGCCGGGAATGACATCTCGAAATTTCAGCACCACTCTGGCTTCGTCCTGAATGGTTTCCCAATTATCTGTAAAGGCTTTCAGAAAGGGGAAATGCTCATTGGAAATCTTGGGCGTATCCGGCACTCTGGATTGTCCCGCCTGAAACTTGGCGATTTTGCGCACGAGTTTCTTGCCCAGCTTTTTAACAAAAGCCCGGCGCGGGTTTTTCAGATGTTTCGGTTTCTCGACAGTCGATGCCATTTTTCTCAATTCAATTTGCGTTCGCCGTCTATCATATAATCGCGCGTGATTGGCAAGGCTCCAACTGTCTTAGAGAGCTGGATTTGAAAAACCATTTGCTTGCCATATCGAAACCCGAATTCAACAATATAGAGGTAAAACTCCCACATCCGGCAGAAACGCTCGTCAAACATCTCGGCAACTTTGCCCCTGTTTTTCTGAAACCGTTCATTCCAATGCTTGATCGTTTCCGCGTAATGCAGGCGCAAAACCTCGCAATCCGTCACCCATAAATCCGCTTTTTCGATTTCCGCAAATGTTTCAGATAATGCGGGAGAATAAGCTCCGGGAAAAATATATTTCCGTACCCAAGCCGCCGTTGTACCCGGCACGCCGCGCCGCCCAATGGAATGCACAAGCGCCGCTCCGTCATCCGTTAATAAGTCTCTGATTTTTGAAAAATATTCATTAAAATGGGCGATGCCGACATGTTCAAACATGCCGACCGATACGATGCGGTCAAAGCTCTCGTCAATATGGCGGTAATCCTGCAAGCGGATATCAACTTTATCGCTTAGCCCGGCCTCGGCCACGCGCTGTTGCGCCAGCGCCAATTGCTCATCCGATAAAGTCACCCCAACCACATGGCAGTCAAAGGTTTTGGCCAGATAAATCGCCATACCGCCCCAGCCGCAGCCAATATCGAGTACTTTCATGCCCGGTTTGAGGTTTAGCTTCGCCGCTATATGCGCCTTTTTATAGTCTTGAGCCTTTTCCAGTGATATGTCTAAATCCGGCCAGTAAGCACAGGAATATTGCATGTCTTCGTCAAGGAAATAGCGGTAAAGATCATTGGACAAATCATAATGATGTTGAACATTTTTGCGGGATTTCGCTGTCTTATTATGCTGGTGCCAGCGTTTGAATTTCTTCAGCCATGCCCGGAGCGCTTTTTGTGAACCTTGGCTGCGCAGCGACTCGCGATTAAAAGCAAAGATTTCCAGTAATCCTTTCAGCCCGCCCTCTTCGCAAATCAGCGTGCCGTCCATATAGGCCTCGCCCGCTTTGAGCTCCGGATTGAGGAAGAGCTGGCGATAGAGCTTCTTATCAGTCAAGCGGATAGTCGCGCTCGGCTGCCCGCCCGGCCCGTGGACATGCGAATGTCCGTCCGCATCTATGATTGTCAATTGCCCAACCTTCACGAATTTGGACATCATTTTATTTAAAAGTTTCATGCGCGCCTTCCCTATGCCCGATTTAGGCCTTCATCCAGTCTTGGATATCATATCCTTCGTCCAGCGCCAGCTTTTCCAGCCGGCCATCGGGATTAACCGCAATCGCTTTATCCGCAAAGCGCATAACCTCGATATCGGCGCGGCTATCCGTATAAAACACCGTGTCCAAATCGCTTAGACCCTGCCTCTCAATATAGGCTTTGACAGATTTCAGTTTCGCAGTCCCGTAACAATTTTGCGAGGCGAAATCAGGCAGAAGCAGATCCTCCTTTGACCAACCCAAAAGCGTGCAGACATAGCCGTCAGCGCCCAATTTGGCAGAGATTGGCGCGACGATGAGGTCAACAGCGGCGCTGGCAATCAGGATATGGTCCCCATTGGCTTGGTGCCGGGCCAAAACTTTAACCGCTCCAGGCCGTAAACCACTCGCCACTTCGCGCGCGGCAAACGCCTCAGCCATGGTTTCTAACTTCGCCCGCGTCTTACCCGTCATACCCCAGCGCATCATGTTTTTCTTGACATCCCCGCGCGGCACGCCTCCGCTTTTATAGCGGTATTGGAACATTGCCGTGCTGATAAATAGCGGCAGCCAGAGATGCGGTTTATAGCGGATACTGCGCCACACCAACCGTCCCCATGTCCCGCGCTTGGTCAGGGTGTAATCCAGATCGAATATGGCCAGCTTTGCCGCGCTCATTCCGGCACCTCGTCGACGGGTTTAAGATCGGCCTTACGAATAGCCTGTTTCAAGGTTGTCTTGACCAATAAGGTCACAATAATCAATCCCACCAAATGCCCGGCGATAACCGCCCAAGCTGCGCCCGCTCCGCCGAGGACTTTGGTCAGTATGAAAAACCCTGCAATATAAACCAGTAAGCCTGCGACGCGGGCATAGATTGCGCGCTCGGGCTTATCAGCGGCGTAAAAGACGGGGTAAAGCGGCGCTACTGCGGCAAAAAGAGCTGCGCCGAAAACCAGTAAAATTGCCAGAATAACTGTCTCGGCATATTCCGGCCCGAAAGTGTTGGCAATGACGTATGGCCCGGCCAGCGACATCAGGATCGAAAGAATAAGCCCAACGCTCAAAGACATCGCCCCGGCCCGCGTGACCAAACGCCAGATTTTATCCGCGCCGCCATCGGACATGATGCGGGCGAGTTCGGGATAAATCACTTGGTCGAGCAGCTTAACACCTTCGGAGAGAAGCTTGGCGACTTCCTCGGCAATACGGTAGACGGCGACGAAAGCCGGGCCAAAGACGCTCATCACTAAAAGCACGGGTAAATGGCTTGTGCCTGCGGCTAGTGTTGAATCGATATTGGATTTCCAAACGAAAGGCCAAAGCCCTTTGCGCGGGTGGGTGAAGTCTGATTTAGCGGCCAAGATTGGCCTGATGAATTTCCGCTTCGCCAATTCTGCCAACCCCAATAAAATCACCGCCAGATAACCGGCAACTGAGCCCATATACCAAACAGCTGCAAAACCGATCAAGCCCCAGCCCGATTTATAGGCGATGACCGCCCCGATAAGACGCGTCACCGGCATGGCGAGGGCGCAAAGGGCCAAGCCTTTGAATTTATCAAATAGGCGCAAGACGCCCGTCGCCGCGCCCGTCTGGCGCACGAGGACGACAGTGCAATAGGCAAAGACGAGATTGCGCAGCTGCGCAAGATCAAGCGTATCAGGCGCCGGAAATATGTGAGGGAACCGGCCCACCAAAAAGACAACCAAGCCAAACAAACTGATCGCCGCAAGAAAGGCCGCAACGGCGGACAGAAAATCCAGAGAAATCATAAAGCGAACCAGCTTGGAAAAGCCCGTAACATCTTTATTTTTAACGTCATCCGTGCCAAACCTTATAAGAGATTGCCAAGATTGAAACGTGGCAACTTCGGCAAAGAACAGCATATAAGCATGCAGGAAAATGATCGTCCCGAAAGCGACCTGATTATCCAATGCCCGTTCGGTAATGATAAGCGTGAACAGTCCCAAAAGCGCGGATAATGCATTGGCCCCAATCAATAATCCCGTATTGGCCGCAATACGTTTACCAACAGATTTTTGGCTTGTAATGGTAAAATCAGGCTGGGTCATAAGCCTTGGACAATATGGCTTCAACTAAGGTTTTATCCGAAGGCTTATCAACATCAATTGCGGCTTCGGCGATAGGAATAAGAACAGGTTTAGCTTTAATATTCAACCGCTTAGAGGCATAACCGAAAGCGCTTGCCAGGCTTAATCTACCCGAAATGTAATTAAATAAGACACCCCACCCCAAACTACGCGCTAATTTCACCGGTTGCTTGCGCAGGTGCTGAGCGTCTTGCCAAAAACTAATAGCGGCAAGACCTTTACTGTTGGCGATATAGAATAAATTACAGCCCGAAACCGACCGGTCAGAGAACTTCAAATATGTGCGTTTCACATCGGGATAGGCGGGCTGGATAATATCTTTATCAGCAAGGCCAACGCAGAAATCTGCACCTGATGCCTGCGCCCCCGTAATAAAAACCGACAGCATTTCAGGCGTTAAAAGCGGATGATCGCAGGTCGTCATAAGACAGGGGAAATCTATTCCCGCCTGCAAGGCGGCAAAGGCGCTTCCCGCCGGGCCCGGCGCAGAGGGTGATTGGGCCAGACAGGCATCATATCCCGCGTCAAATCCGCTGACGTGATAAGGCGTTTTCAGCCCTGCCCTGTCCAAGGCCGAGAGCACGTAGTCAATCATCGGGCGGCCATTAATCGGGATCACGGCTTTACACTCAACGCCCGCTTCAGCGCAAAGCACATCAACGACGCCTTCGCGCTGCCCGGCCAAGATTAAAACGGAAACTGCCATTACAGAATTTTCTCATACATACGGTATGTCTTATAAGCTTTGGCGTCTGCTTGCTCGCAAATACTAATCATGCCGTCATTATCTTCGAGAATCCAAGACAGTTCGCAATGGGTGAAACCTTTTTGGCGGCCCGCCTCAAAAACGGTTTCACAAAGCTTGGCGACTATGGCGAGGCCTTTTCGCGTATTATGCCAGTCCTTACGCAGACCCATGAGCGGTATCCGCGCTTGTTTCACGCCTTTGACCTTAAGCCGCCAAATCAGTTTTGCCCAGCCAAAGGGCAAAAGCTTGCCGCCAAGACCTCGGATAGCTTCGTTCAGATCGGGTATCATCCAGATATAGGCGACCGGCTCGCCTTTGATTTCGCCAATCCAGAGCCCTTCTTTGAACATAAGCGGGCGGATTTCTTTGGCCATATGTTTGACCTGATCATCAGAGAACGGGACAAAACCCCAATTCTCCGACCAAGCATCGTTAAAGATATCCATGACGATAGAGACTTCGCCCTTAAAATCCGCGGGGCGCATGGGCCGCACAACGATTTCCGGGCTTTTATCGGCCAATTTAACCATCAATTGATCAATCTTTGGCCGCGGATAACCGGCATAGAGATCAGCTTGAAAAGCAAACATATCTACCGCTTTTTCAAAGCCCTGCGCTTCAATCAAAGCTTGGTAATCGGCGCGGCCGTGGGGCATCATCACAACCGGCGGGGTCTCAAAACCCTCGATCAACAGGCCGCATTCCTCATTCACGCTCCATTGCGCCGGGCCGATGATTTTACCAAAATTGCGGCTGATCAGCCAATCTTCAGCGGCCTTTAACAAAGCCTGCCCTGTTTCAGGATTGGCTTCGCAGTCAAAAAAGCCGAAAAACCCGGCATTATCGCCGTGAAGCTCCAGATGCGCCGGATTGATGAAGGCCGCAATGCGCCCGACAATTTCATCCCCGCGCCGGGCGAGAAAGAGCTGCCGGTTTTCGCGGGTGGCAGCTCCGGGGTTTTTATCGGGATTAAGGTGATCTGCCCGCTCAAAGCCAAGTTGAGCCCGCCATGCCGGATCGGATTGATATATCTTGTTCGGCAGCGCCAGAAAGACTTTCTCGCCTGCCTGGCTTGCAACTGCTTCAATGTTCAATGGTGATGCCACACGGCCTCCGAGCCCAGAAGCGGCGCGGCTATTCGCTCCGCAAATCAAGCGCCGTTGTGCTAATCTTTCTGGGTCAGGTCAACCATCTCAATGGTAATATCAACGCCTTCCATCGGAACATCAAAACCGGTTTCGGAATATTTTGGTAAGCGGAGCGCTCTTATTTTGGGGTTATTTGACAATCCAAAAGGTTCCAGCGGTTTAAAATCCCAGCGTTTCTTGAGTTTCCTGTCGCCGTTTTTATCATGATAACCGACAATGGCATGCGGCCCGGGATAGGGCAGATTAAAGCACACCATTTGCGAGCCGTCTTCGGCTGGAACACGGGCGCGGCGCAGGCGGCCTTCTTTTTTCATGAATTTGTGCTCGCCAAACATTTCCAGCGTTAGCATGCCTTCGCGCGTCATACCTGTGACGTTTATACGAATCTGCAGCGCGCCGGGAACACATGTGTCCGATTTTTCACTTTTATAAATCTCCAATCCGCGCTCAATACCAATCTGTGATAAGGGCTCAGACGATTTATCTCCGGCAAAAGCCGCAGGCGATGTAATAACAAGGCAAATCATGATGAAAAGCACTGTAATAAATGTGTATGCTAAATTTGCTTTCACGGCTCAGCCTCTATATTGCGACCTTAGGAATTTGGCCACCCTTATGATTCCATATGGGTTTTTGCCCCAATTTAGTAAAGGCGATATTACAGTTCTATAGCATATGGGCCAATTAAACCAATATATCATGAAAAAAGCGGCCATTAATATTACCGGCCTGATTGTGTTTGCCTGTTGCGTGTTGTTGCTCGAACGGTTGCTGCGGATTTTTGAAGTTGTGGCAACATCGTCCAAACCCGCCAGCGACGCCTCAAACATGGTTGTTAATCTTCTGCCGCATTATTTGGGCATTGCCGTGCCAATGGCTTTATTGCTGGGCATCATCATCACAGTAGACCGATTAAGCCGCACCAGTGAATTGACGGCGGCTTTGGGCGCGGGCGTATCGCTCTTTCATATGACCAAGCCCTTTATCCTGCTCGCCCTCATTTTGGCCGGCTTGAGCGTGTTTATCGAAGGCTATATGCAGCCCGTGGGCCGTTATAATTACCGCCAGGTCGAAAACTCCATCAAAAAGCAATCCTATGCAGCGACCCTGCGCGAAGGCACATTCACGCCTGTCGGCACCCGCACATTTTTTGCAGGTACAGACCTGCCCGGTTCGGCCATTGGCCCTATCTTCATCTATGAAAAACTCATGACGGACAGCAAACAAACCGGCATTCGCATTACAACGGCGAGTGAAGGTAAGCTCATCATCCGCGAGAAAACGCAAGAACCTGTTCTTCAATTAGCGGCGGGGCAGACTCACCAAATTGTCGATAATCGTCAATTAGACGGAGGGTTAAGCTTTGAAAGCAGTGCAATTGCAGGCACTGCATCTCTATTAAACTTCAGGCGCCGGGGCGAGGATGAGCGGGAACTGACCTCGGTCGAGCTGTTCAAAAACCGTAAAGGCGATGTTTTCTCTACTGTGTCGCAACCCGTCAATAATGCTGCCCTTCATCTTCGAATGGGGCGGGTGGTTTTACTTCTCCTGCTGCCCTTCATCGCCGTCCCCTTTGGCCTGAATTACGGACGCAATCCATCATCAGCCGGGATTTTCATCGGTGTTGTCTTGCTAATCACTTTACAAAAAGCATTGGAATTCGGGCAAAGCCTCGGGGCCAGCGGCGCGATAGCCCCTTGGGCCGGAACATGGCCGCTCATCGCAGCCGTGGCCATATTTGCGGGCTATATTTTCCGCAAAAGCGCCTATAAAATGGGCCAGCCTCCACTGACCTCGGTCGCCCATTACATCACCCATTTTCAGAGTAAAATACGCGAGAAGATTGTGGCGCTACAGCGCTTTGGGGCCGAGAAGAGCTAATGTGGAATTTTACTAAATATCTCTCCAAAACCTTTTTGTTTATCTGGCTCGGCACAGTCTTCGGCTTTCTCGTTCTCATAGGTATGCTGGACAGCCTCGCCAATGCGGCAGATATAATGGTGGATGGCAAGGGTTTTAAGAACACAATACGCTATATAGGCTTAAGGGCCCCGGTTATTTTTGATCGTATTTTTATTTTCACCCTCGTCGTAGCGATGCTGCTCACTTTCGTCAAACTCATCCGCCAGCATGAACTTGTGGCCCTGCTCGGCTTCGGCATTTCAGTGCCCAAGCAAGTCATGCTGCTAACGCCCGCTGTCGTCGGCGCAGCGATTATCTCTATCACATTTATAGACTACGCCATGGCCCCCGCCGTAAGATCCCTGCAAGCTTGGGGTGTCGGCGAATATAAAATCAAAAATATTACGGCTGAAAACCCGCTTTGGCTCGAAGATAATGGCCGGATTATTCGCGCAACCGAACGCTATAGCTACGATATGCTGGGGAAGCTGGAAATATTTGTCCGCTCTGAAAACGGCGCTGTCGAAGAAGTTATTTGGGCCGAGACCGCCGCCTATATCGGGCCGAATTGGTCATTGGACGGCGTTCAGGTTTTGCCTGTTAAAGGCGCAGACGGCGAGGCCCGCTTGGCTCTGCGCGAAGCTACGCCCCGTATTTGGGAAACCAAGCAAACACCGAAAACCATTGCCCGCTTGGCGGCCGAGCCTCGCGATCTGTCCCTGTCCGAGATGCGTAATTTCCGTAAGCGCGGCAATTCAGGCAGTAAGCCGCGCTTTGCCTATAGTTTTTGGCACGCGCACCGCCTAACGCGCCCCCTCGCTGCCTTTATCCTGCTTATGTGCGCTGTTCCGATGATGCAGCGTACTGGCCGAGAGGATACAGGCGATAAAGCCCTGATCGTGGGCATTACGATGGGATTTATTTTCCTGATCATAGACGGCGCTATGGCGACCTTTGCAGCTTCGGGCGGCATGACGGTTGCTCCGGCAATCGCAGCGCCTCTAGCTTTATTTGCTATATTCGGAGCCTTTCTCTGTCTGCGCTCAGAACGCAATTAGCATATCCATGGCGGCATTTTTTATCGTCAATGCCTTAAGCGAGAGAGTCGCCAAGAAAGGCTCTGTACTGAAAGCTGTAGCCGCAGACCAAAATATCCCAATTTATCATCTTAGTAAGTTCGGCGGCCTGAAAAGCGAAGTCACCCGAGCCGCGCGCAACAAAACCAGCCATGTCTTTATCGAAGGCGGCGACGGCACTGTGCAGGGCGTATTGACGGAATTTATCAAACAAAGAGACGCTTTTGAAACCTTCCCTCTATTCTCGATCGTTCCCGGCGGCATGACAAATCAAATCGCCAAAAATATTGGGCTGAAATCGGCTAACAAAGCGGAGATAAAAAAGCTGCTCGCAAAAACAACATTGCCGCGCTCAACGGCCTTGCTAAATGTCATAAGCGCAGGCTGTCCGCCTATTTATGGCTTTCTTTTCTCCAGCGGGGCCATCCCTATGGTCACGGATTATACCAAGAACAATTTACACAATAAAGGCATTGGCGGCTCCTTGGCTGTTCTCGGCGGGCTCTTGCGAGCGGTATTGGGCAAACGCGAAGATGTCATGCGGCCAACGCCTATTAAGCTTAATATAGATAGTCAGGATTTGAATGAAAATCACCTCGGCACAATGATCACAACCTTGCCCGGATTGATGCTCGGCATGGATCCTTTTTGGGGCCAACAAGACGCGCCGCTTCGCCTGACCTATGTCAGCGGGGCCGTCAAAGGCCTGTATCGTCAAATCGCCGGGCTCTGGTTGTCAGGGCTGGGGCTGGGGAATAAATCCAAAGACCGTACTGAAATCGGTATGAGAAGCTGGAACGCGAATTGTGTGAAATACGCCTATACCGGCCCTGTGGTGCTGGACGGCGAGCCCTTATCATTCCCTTCGGGGCAATTTGAAATTCACGCGACAGAGCCCGTGGAATTTGTATGTTAAAGCCTGAAACGATAGCCGATATCCTCAGCGAAGAAGTCATAGACCTGCCGCCGCGCGTGGCCGAAGTCTGCGATGTTATTGAAGCCAAACATGCCGGGCGGGTCACGGCATTTATTTACTACGGTTCCAGCCTGCGCGATGTCGATAATCCCGAAAAAATGCTCGATTTCTATGTCATAGTGGATAGCTATCGCAAAACCCATAAAAACCCTGTTCGCGCCCTGCTTAACACGATGTTCCCGCCCGCCGTTTATTATCTAGAACACACGAATAACCAAGGCGTCACCAGCACCTGTAAATATTCTATTATGTCGATAAAGGCATTTGAAAAGCGCTGCTCGGCCAAGGCGCTTCTGTCGCAAACATGGGGGCGGTTTTCTCAGCCCTGCGCCCTACTTCGCCCGAAGTCAGATGACATAACGGCCCGTATCATTGCCGCCCGCGAAACAGCTATCCGCCATATAGCGGCGGAAACCGCGCCCTTATTTAAGACTACCGTTTCGCCGCAAAGTTTTTGGGCGCGGGCCTTTCATGAAAGCTACCGCACGGAACTCCGCCCTGAAAGCTCGGTGGAACGCTCAGCCGAGATTGTCGCGCGTTACCTGCCCCGCTATGAGCGTTTATCTGTGATTTTATATCAGGTCGATCGCGGCCAAATTTACCTGCCCGATAATCCCCGCAGCGGCGCGAAGATGCGCTGGGCTCTACGCCGCCTTCTGGGTAAACCCATGACCGCCATCCGCGTGCTCAATAGCGCCGCGACATTTGACGGCGGCTTGGATTATGTTTTGCGTAAGCTAAAAAATCACTCGGGCGTCACCATAGACCCAAGCCCGAGCCAGAGACGGCACCCCGTTTTATGGTCGCCCGTTTTAGCATGGAAGCTTTGGAGAAAAGGCGCGTTTAATTAGGGTCTGTCCCCGATCCGGCGAGGCCGTAAAATTATCCGGTGAACGACAAGACCTATCCCGCTCAAAGCAAAAAGACTGGCCATTAAGGCGGCGAGCCAGAGCCACCAATTATTGATATCATCGCGGCCCTTATAATCCATGATATGCAGCATCCACATGAAATCAAAAGCGCGCCAAAGCCGCGTGCGCACATTCATCAGCTCTGCCGTATCTGCATTGATATAGAGCCGGGTTTTGGTTTTATCATCAAATTGCACCTGCCAAACGGGCAGCTCTTTGCGGTATTCTATCGGCGCTTTACTCAGGCGCTTGACAGAAACGGGAGAAGCATCGCCAAAATGATAGAGCTTCGCGGCCTCTATTATGGCGGCCTTATCAGGTATTGGACGCAAGACTTTGCTTTGAAGGTCATAGACTTTTGTCCCGGCGCTGCCCTTTACAACATAGACCGTTTCGCCGCCGACCATCCTTATGGCCGCTTCTGAAACAGCGCCTTTATAGGCGGCGCTCATGGCCTGAAAATCATTCGCGCTAATATCGGCCATTGCGGGGTCATCGGCCAGCGCGACGAAATCTCCATGCACGCGATCAATATCGAAAAAGCTCATGAAAAAGCCTGAGCTAAACCAGATCAGGATTTGAATGCCCAGCACCAACCCCGCCCATTTATGCACGCGGGTCAAATATTTCCAGAAATCACGTTTGCTCATGGCTGATGATTATCCGTTCCCCGGCGGCATGGCAATGGCTACAAGGCGGCATGAAACTCGCGCTTTTGATTCTGATATCTGCGGCCATCACGGCCTGTATTTCGGGCATATTCGGCATGGCGGGCGGGATGATCTTTATGGGGATTATCGCCTCGGTCATGGGCGTGAGCGAGGCTATGGTCGTACACGGCGCGGTGCAAAGCGTGAGTAATTCCTCACGGGCTTACCTATTAAAGGACGATATCCGCTGGGATATTTTGGGATTTAAATTGATCGGGGCGCTACCTGTTACGGTATTATTAGCCATGGTTGCCTTTGTTCCCGACAAAGCCGTGCTCTTTATCGTTCTTGGCCTTTTGCCCGCCTTGCTTTGGCTTCCCAAAACCATCTTCCAAGGCGATGCCGCAAAGCCTCTCCACGCCATACTGTGCGGCGCTATCGTCATGGCATTGAACCTCAGCGCAGGCGTTGCGGGGCCGGCCTTGGATTTCTTTTATGTCAGAACTACTCTAACCCGAAAAGAGATCGTCGCCACCAAAGCGCTAACCATGTTCGTCTCTCATCTGGTCAAGATTGTCTATTTTGGGCTGCCTTTGATAACCGCTGTCGGGGTCGCTACATTGCCGCCGCTTTGGGTGTTCGCCGCCGCCGTGCCCTGTATTCTGCTAGGAACCTATATTGGCACACGTATTTTGCACCGCCTGTCGGATGTCGGATTTAAAAGTTTTACGAAATATCTGGTAACCGTGGTTGGGGTTATTTACCTGTGGCGGGGTTTGGCTCTAGCGGGCGTGATTTAGGGCGCCTATCCAGCCATGTATAAAGCCCGATGCCGAGCAAAGTGAGCGCGGTTCCAAGCGCGTCGATTAACCCGAACGGCTCACCCAGCCACCAAATAGCCAAAATAATTGTCGCAATCGGGGAGATCATGCCGAGGGCTGATGTCGCCTGAGGGCCGATCCTCGCCAGCGCAATATTGACCATGAAGGATGGGAGTAAGGTCGAAAAAAACGCCAGCGCCAAGCCTAAGAGCCAAACCCGCGAGGGTAGGTTGAGCGCACTGGATAATTGCCCTGCGGCGATATTTTCGGTCAGGAAATGCGCAAAGATCATAGCGCCGGCTCCAAGCATGGCGCAGCAGGTAAAGAGCGGGCTGCCGAGCCGCTCAATCATCGGTTTGGCGAATAATTGAAACAGAGCAAAGGCAGCCGCGCAGCTTAATATCATAATTGATCCGAGCGGTACATTCGAGCCAATGGCAATGTCGCCCCCCGTAAAAATCACGCCAATCCCGGCATAAGCCAATACGATCGCAATGAGCGCGCCTTTGGTAAGCGGCTTACCAAAAAACATCGCTCCGAAGACAAAGACAAAAATGGGGTAAGTAAAGAGCAAAAGCCGTTCTAGCTGTGAGGTGATATATTTCAGCCCCTGAATATCAAGCCAAGCGCAGATATAATAACCGAGCATCCCCAGCATAGCGGCGAGCAATATATCGCCTAATTTGGCCGCCGGTAAGCCTTCTGCTTTGCGGCGGCGCGAGATATACCAGAAGATACCGAGATAGAATGGGGCGCAGACCCCAAGCCGTATCGCCATGATAGTGATCGCGTCGAGTTCATTCGCAGCCAAATGAGCTGTGGGTTGATAGATCAACTTGACCAAAATGGCTTTCATCGAAAACAGGATCGTCCCGACCACGGCAAATACATACCCCCAATTCTGCCCGCTCAGAGGGGCGGGTTTGCCCGTAATAACCGGAGAGATAATTTCGCGAAGATTAGTTGTCATTTACGCCGCGCTTTGAAAAAAGCTTTCAGAAGCGCCGCGCATTGTTCCCATAAAACCCCGCCTGTTACTTCGGGCCGGTGATGACATGTGGGCTGCTTGAAGAATTTCACGCCGTGATCCACCGCCCCGCCTTTGGGATCACTCGCCCCGTAAACCACGCGGGCAATACGGGCATTAGAAATTGCGCCTGCGCACATGGTGCAGGGTTCCAGCGTTACATAAAGCGTGGCTCCGTTCAGGCGGTAATTATCAGTTTTATAGGCGGCGTCGCGCAGGGCAAGGATTTCGGCGTGCGCTGTCGGATCGCAAATGCCAATGGGCGCATTGCCTGTGCGGGCAATAATCTGCCCCCGCGCATTGACAATCACCGCGCCGACAGGCACTTCGCCGCGCAAAGATGCCGCTTGCGCCTCGTATAGCGCCTCGCGCATATAGTCTTCATCAGTCATGTGCTCTCATCATATGCAGGCATGAAAAGGTCAACTATGGAATTTCCCGAAAACGGTGAACGTATTGCAAAATTCTTGGCCCGTTCCGGCGTGGCTTCGCGCCGCGAGAGCGAACGGCTGATCGAAGCCGGCCGCATCAAAGTGAACGGCAAAACCCTGACGACCCCGGCTTTCAAAGTCACCGACAAAGATGCCGTGTTGTTTGATAATAAACCCATCGCCGAGAAAGAACCGCCGCGCCTATGGCGTTATCACAAACCGCCGGGCTTGGTGACCAGCCATAAAGACGAGAAAGGCCGCGAGACGGTGTTTGACACGCTGCCAAAAGAGCTTGGCCGCGTGATTTCTATCGGGCGGCTTGATATTTCCTCGGAAGGCTTACTCCTGCTCACTAATGACGGCGAACTTGCGCGCGCATTGGAGCTGCCCAGCACAGCTTGGCAGCGCAAATACCGCGCGCGGGCTTATGGGAGAGTATCGCAGGAACAACTCGATACGCTCAAAGACGGCATCAAAATCGAGGGCATTCCGTCCGGCCCGATTGAAGCCGTGCTTGACCGCCAAAAAGGCGATAATGTTTGGGTTTCTGTGACCATTCGCGAAGGCAAAAACCGCGAGGTGCGGCGGGCGCTCGAAACGTTGGGTCTTAAAGTGAACCGCCTGATCCGCACGTCTTTTGGCCCGTTCCAACTTGGCGGCATGGCCAAAGGCGAGGTTGAAGAAATCAAAGGCCGTATCCTGCAAGATCAGGTCGGGCATCTGGTCGATATTCCCAAACATGTACCAAAGCCCGCCGGGCAGCGCGCAGGCAAACCCCAGCGCGGGACCCATGCCAGCGCCAAGAGGTTTGCCAAAGAGGCCAAGCCCGCCCCGACAGGACGCGGTAAATTTGCGCATAAAAGTAAGGGCGGCGGGAAACCAAAGTTCACTGGGAAAAAGAAATGAAAACGCTGGTTTACATCATTGTCCCTCTCCTTGGGGAGAGGGTGCCCGAAGGGCGGGTGAGGGGAAAACCATGCTGTTGAAAATAAAATTCGGGGCTTTTACGCCGTATGCCCCTCATCCGCCGCTTCGCCGTCCAAAGGACGCGTCTTCGACGACCTTCTCCCTCGGGGAGAAGGATGTGCCATGCGCATAGTCTCCGGCAAACTCCGCGGCCGCAATATCGCTACGCCGTCAGGGCGCAATACGCGGCCGACCAGCGACCAAACCCGCGAGTCAATTTTCAATATTCTCGCCCATGCAGAGTGGGCGCCGCCGCTGGACGGCGCGATTACCGCTGATATTTTCGCTGGTTCCGGCGCACTCGGCCTAGAAGCCATTTCGCGCGGAGCGGCGTTTTGCCTCTTCGTCGAAACCGAACCAAAAGCCCGCGGGGCGATCCGCGAAAACATTGATAAAATGGGGCTGTTTGGCTGCTCGCGCCTGCACCGCCATGACGCCACAAAGCTGAAAATAGCGCCCGGAAATCTGCGCGGCCCCTTCACGCATATATTTATGGACCCGCCCTATGGAAAAGGTCTGTGGCGACCTGTCCTGCGCAAACTGAGCGAGCATGACCTCATAGCCGAAGGCGGCATCATCATCCTCGAAACCGGCGCGGAAGAAGAAATAGAGCTACGCGGTTACGAGGTGCTAGCCGATAAAAGATGGGGCGCAGCGCGGGTTTTGTTTCTTGCTTGCGATAAGGAACAGGCGTAATCTTCGCCTATGAGCAAGACATATTCTGAACTCAACGACAAACTCACCGCCTTTATTAAGGCGCAGAAAATGTTCTTTGTCGCCACGGCCCCGCTCAGCAAAAATGGTCATGTCAATGTCTCGCCCAAAGGCTATGACAGTTTTAAAATCATCGACAAGGCCACCGTGGCTTATCTCGATTATGGCGGCTCGGGCATTGAGACCCATGCCCATGTCGTTGAAAACGAGCGGATTACCCTCATGTTCTGCGCTTACGCCGGTAAAGCCAATATCGTGCGGCTTTACGGCCAAGGCTCGGTCTGCGCCTTTCATGATGAGGGCTTTGCCGAAAAGCTCGCTTGGTTCCCGGATTTCGACCGCGCCCGCGCCGTCATCACCATCAAGCTCACCAGCATCATGGATAGCTGCGGCTACGGCGTCCCGTTTTATGAATTTATCAGCGAACGCGACCAACTCAAACGGTCTCATACGTTTAAGAGCATCGAGGATTGGCACGAATATCGCTATGAGCGGAATGCGGAGAGTCTGGACGGATTGCTGGGCTTGGTGCGGCCTGAGATAAAAACTGATGATTAGAACTACCTAGCTACGCTTTTTTCAAACGAATGCGCACATACAGACATATAGCAATCATGAATAATATCGAAAAGTGTGTCTGTTACTTTCTGATAATTGCTTCCACCAATTCCATCATTCCAAGAGCCCATACCTCCGAACACCCACGACTTGGAACTGGCTTGTAGAAGTTTCTCTGCGTCGCGTGAAAGATGCATCGATATATCAGAAAAGTTAGCATACTCAGAAGTTTCTACTTTTCGTCCCTCTAAAGCGTTTCGGGCATTTACAAAGTGCGAAGCCCAAGATTTCGTATAATCATCGCCCAAGGCATATGCTTCAATGGCAACAAGCGCATCATTCAATTTTCTTGTCGCCTCATCAATTGAAAGAACATTGCCAACTGATGAGCTAGTTGAAGGATAAGCAACCATCAAAGCATCATCCCAAACGATTTCATTATTTCGCTTAGCTTTTGGCCGGAGTGATAATGTTTCGCGAGCTAAATTTGCTTTGTATAAATAGGAAGAAACTTCATCTTTAAAGTGCTGTTGGAGGAACGTAATTTTACCACCTCCCGCAAAACCTGACATCATGATATCATCAGCACCTTGAGAAATGAATTGTAGTGAAAGTCCTTTTATATTTTCAACGTTTCTTGATTGCAGCGCAATCCAATCCATCACGCTTAAATATTTTGTTTTCTTAAAAAACTTATCTTTAAGGCTTGAAAATTGTTCGACAGATAGACGAGTAAAATAATTCGAAGGAGGGAGGACTTGTTCAAGAGTAAATTCTGACAAGTCTCCCGCATTAAATAAGCTTTGATTGAACGCCAAAACAAATCGAAGAGTCGTTGCATGAGTTCCTAGCATTACCTTCTCCCAAATAGCCGCTCTATATCGGCCAGTTTCAACTCCACATATGTCGGCCTGCCGTGATTGCATTGGCCGCTGTGCGGCGTGTCCTCCATCTGTCGCAAAAGTGCATTCATTTCAATCGCCATAAGTTCTAACTCCCTCAAAATAACTCACTGATGCCTGAGATCGTGCGGTCCGTTTCAAAGGCTTTCACCTCTTCCGAACTAAACGTCCCGAATAATTCCTCAAACGCGGCATGTGCCTTACGATAACCTTTCTTGGCCGATTTGTCGTAAAATCGCGCGGCTCTTACCCGTTCGCGTTTACGGCCATGTCCGTGTTCATGGGCATGACCCAGCAAATAGAGGCTCTTCATATGGCCGCGCTTGGCTGAGGGCTCTAGATGGGCGAAAGCTTCCGCATATTTCTCCTCCATATACAAGTCTCGCCCCGGCCGATAATTTTTGTCTGCTCCATCGCTTAACAAGCGATAGCCTTTGCCCATCGACAGGCGGCCGAGCAGCCAAGCTGGCACACCAGCTAAAATACAAAATGTTACCACCCCGCCCACAGACGGCCCGCCTACGATCACGAAACGAAACAGCCCATTTATAATCACCATGGCCGGAATCGCCATGACATAGAAACGGCGGAATTTCCGATAGCGTTCTGCGAAGGAAAATGCCGCTGCGATTAAGAAGAGTATAATAAAAAAGCGCTGCCAGCCGGTCAGCGAAATCTCAGACCATTCTCGGTTCATCATCGATAAGCTCATCAGGCCAATGATGAAAGGCGCAATGAAAAGAACAAACCATGTGAGAAGGTTGCTGCGCATATAGCGAAAATGGATTTTGATGAAACCCGGAATACGCAAGCCAAATAAAATCGGCACATATTCGGTCACAACCGCCTTAATGTTTTTCTTTGAAAATGCGCTCACGCTTCATCTCTATATTTTTTGATGGAGGCTAACAAGCGCGAGTGCGGTTAAAATCAAGAAACCTAACGCCGCCCAAATAGCCGCTCTATATCCGCCAGTTTCAACTCCACATATGTCGGCCTGCCGTGGTTACATTGCCCGCTATGCGGGGTGTCTTCCATCTGCCTCAATAGCGCGTTCATTTCCGGGCCGTTGAGCCTGCGTCCGGCCCTCACGCTGCCGTGGCAGGCCATGGTGCCGCAGACATGTTCGAATTTCTCTTTCAGGCTCAGCGCTTCGTCATATTCGCTGATGTCGTCGGCGAGGTCTCTTAGCAATCCCTGCACATCCATTTCGCCGAGCAAAGCCGGGGTTTCGCGCACGGCAACTGCGCCTGTGCCGAAGGGCTCGATGATGAGGCCCATTTCCGCAAGCTCCTCGGCGCGGGCGAGCACGCGGGCGGCGTCTGTCTCGCCGAGATCGACAATATCAGGGATGAGCAGGGCTTGACGCTCGACGCCGTTTCCCCCGTCTTTTTGGCGCGCCATGGCGTCTTTCATGCGTTCATAAACCAAGCGCTCATGGGCGGCATGTTGATCGACAATAACAATGCCGTCCGCTGTTTGCGCGACGATATAGGTCTCGTGGAGCTGCGCCCGCGCCGCGCCTAAGGGATTGGCTGTGTAGTCATTATGATGGGCGCCGGGATGATGGGCATCGGGGACATGTCCCTCCGCCTGATACCCCTCTCCCATTTCTTCAACCTTGGCCGAAAAGCCGTAATCATTGCGCGTTACGCCGTCGACTAACGGCTGCAAAGCCGGGTCATGCCGATAAGACGCGCCCGCACCACCTCCAGAAAAAGGGCGGCGGTTATAATTTTGCTGGAAGGCATATTGGGCCAGATGGTCATTTTGCCCCGGCTGTATTTTCCCGAGCGCATAATCACTCACCGTTGTGCTCGCCCTATGTCCCGCAGCGGCCAATGAATGACGAAGCGCCGAGACGATCAGCCCGCGCACCAGCCCCGGATTGCGAAACCGCACTTCGGTCTTAGCGGGATGGACATTCACATCGACATGATCTTGCGGCAGGTCGAGATAGAGCGCGACGACAGGATGGCGGTCACGGGCAAGGAAATCCTGATAGGCCCCTCGCACCGCCCCGTAGAGGAGTTTGTCGCGCACGGGCCGGCCATTGACGAAAAGAAATTGATGCTGGCTATTGCCGCGCGAATAGGTCGGTAGGCCGGCAAAACCTGTCAGGCGGATACCTTCGCGCTCGGTATCAATCGCAATGGCATTGGCGCTAAAATCAGCCCCCAAAATCGCCGCGAGCCGGGCCAACCGCCCGTCTTGGTCATCACTTTGCCGCGCGAGTTTCAGGGTGGTGCGGTTAGCATTGCCGAGCGTCATGCCCACGGCTGGATTGGCCATAGCGAGGCGTTTAACGATATCGGAAATAGCGAGAGCTTCGCTGCGTTCCGATTTAAGAAATTTCAGCCTTGCGGGCGTGGCGTAAAATAAATCGCGCACATCGACCCGCGTGCCGTGCATGGCAAAACGCGGCGCGGGGCGCGGCGGGGTTTCTTTTCCGCCTTCAACGGAAAGCTCCCACGCGCTGTCATCGCTCTCGGTTTGGCTGGTGATCGTCAGCCGCGCGATAGAGCCGATAGAAGGCAGCGCCTCGCCGCGAAATCCCATAGTTCCGATATTGAGCAAATCCCACTCGCCGTCTGCGTTAGGCGAGAGTTTCGAGGTGGCATGGCGCTCAATGGCGATGGGCAGTTCCGCCGCGCTCATGCCTGTGCCGTCATCCGTGACCGAGATTAAAGTGCGGCCGCCATCCTCATAGCGGATATCCACTTGCGTGGCCCCGGCATCAACCGCGTTTTCGATCAATTCCTTGATGACGCTGGCCGGGCGCTCGACAACTTCGCCCGCCGCAATGCGGTTGACCGTCTGCGGCGGGAGCCGCCGAATCGATATGGCAGGACTATCCATTAAAAAAGCCTAACCGCAGGGAAGCGATTAGGCTATATTCATCGGCGGATGTGTTGTGGATTACACTATAATCCCCAGAAGGAAAATCTAGAGGCCGGGAAGCTTAGCTCCGCCGGGGCGTTTGGTGATCTCGACCTGCCCGCCGCCGGTGGCCGAAGTGATTGATTTTAGGCGTTTGGCTTCGACTTCGGGATCCATCGGGGATCCGTCCGGCTTTACGACTTTGCCGTTTCTCCAGAACAAAACCCGGTCAGTAAAGTCATCTGTTTTATGTTCGACGGAATTAACGCCGTCAATTTCGAGGCGGATTTCCTGATTGGATCTGCCAACGCCGGCTTTGGACATCAGCACGATTTCGCCGCGTGTAGGCTCGGCAGAATCGATATCGCCGATCAAGGCTTCGCGGGCCGCTTTCTGGGTATAGTTATTCTCGGCCGAGCTTTCGCCGATGCTCGGTGGACGCAGATTATATTCCGGCGGCACGACAAGCGGCGCTTTGGTCAAAATATTAAACTCATTGGGCGAGTTTTTGGTCAAGCCAAGGGCTTTTGAGGTGGTAGTGCAGCCCGATAGGCCAAAAGCGGCCAGCGCCGTTGTAGCAATTACAATACGAATGGTCATACGACTCTCCAATTTCGCGTTCTGTTTAACCAAACTTAGCGCGCTCGCCAAGTGACTATATGTTCAGGGTCTGACTTAATACAGGAATTTATCAAGACGGAGACGATTTTGCCCCGAAGGGGTATGCCAAATTCATCCATTTTGTCGTCAAAGAGCTTTGCCATGCGGACGTATGCCTTCATCTCATTTCCTAAAACTGAATGAATTTGGCGCATATCTTGATGAAATCCTGTATTAAAGTCAGGCCCTAATTTTCCGTTGTCTCGCAGCGCGGCTTTGAAAGTTAATAATAGCTGATAATATTGTAATGACTCAGTCAGCGCTCTTGCCTATCCTTACCCCATGCAAGACATCAAACACGCGCTCGGCCTCAGTGATGATTATACTGTTCATGGCGACGCGTATTTGCCTTCGGCATTTGCGGTTACGGATTTGGCAGTTGCTGCGTTTGGGGCGGTTGGTTGTGCGCTGGCGGAGCTAGTGCAGCGCATGGGGCTTGTCAGCAGTGGTGCGCCCAATATTGCGCCAAGTATTGCGCCAAGTGTGGCTGTGGACAGGCGGCTATCTTCGCTTTGGTTCGGGTTTTCAATTTTCCCTATAGGCTGGGAGCTGCCGCCCGTATGGGACGCGATTGCCGGAGATTACCAGACCCGTGATGGCTGGATAAAACTACATACAAACCTGCCCCATCACCGCGCGGCGGCTTTGTCTGTCATCGGCACCGAGCCAGAACGATCAGACGTCGCCAAAGTCGTTGCTGGCTGGGACAAAGAAAAGCTGGAAACCGAAATCGTTGCAGCAGGCGGTGTGGCTGCCGCCATGCGCACGCGCGCGCAGTGGGCCGCCCATCCGCAAGGCATGGCCGTGGCCAAAGAGCCGCTCATAGCCTGGGGCGAAACACGGCAAGCCGCGCCCAGACACTGGCAAAACCCCGAGCAGGCAAGCCGCGAGCGTCCGTTGGCTGGCCTGCGTGTTCTAGACCTTACCCGCGTGCTGGCAGGGCCGGTTGCCACCCGAACCTTGGCCGGATTTGGGGCAAATGTGCTGCGTATAGACCCGCCGGGTTGGGACGAGCCTATTGTGGTGCCGGATATTACGCTCGGTAAGCGCTGCGCCCGGTTAAACCTTAGGCTTGATTCTGACCGGGCAGTTTTTGAAGACTTATTGGCAGACGCGGATGTGCTGGTACATGGCTACCGCCCGGATGCGCTGGAAAAGCTGGGCTATGGGGACATGCGCCGCCGCGCCATTGCGCCGGGCTTGATCGAGGTCTGTCTGGACGCTTATGGCTGGACGGGGCCATGGCAAGGGCGGCGCGGCTTTGACAGTCTCGTGCAAATGAGCTGCGGCATCGCTGATGCAGGGATGAAATGGGCGGGGACGGATAAGCCAACACCCCTGCCGGTGCAAGCGCTCGACTTTGCTACAGGCTATCTCATGGCAGCGGCCGTTCTGCGGGCGCTAGACAACATGTTAGCAGGCAAGGGTATACAAAACTCAAAACTTTCTTTGGCCCGTACAGCCGAGCTGTTAAAATCCCATCTTCAAACGAAATCTCAAGACCGGTCAAAAGTGTCAATTATGACGGTAAACCCGCCAGATTTCACAGATAAGATCGAACACACCCCTTGGGGTGCAGCCCACCGCTTACGCCCTGCCCTAATGATTGAAGGCACGCCAATGCGCTGGAATATGCCGGCTTGTGAGTTAGGGACGGCGCGGGCGGGATGGGATATATAAGACTATCCCTTCCTCCGTGGAAAACTACGGCTGTTGGGTATTAATTTTATCGCCCGGCTTGATCAGAAAACTGGCAGCGATCAATCCGATGACGCCCACTGTTATGGCGCTATCAGCGATATTGAATACCCAACGAAAGCCAATGTCTGAAAAGTCTATAAAGTCTGTCACCGCGCCGAAGAGCAAACGGTCAATACCGTTGCCCAAAGCGCCGCCGATAATAAATCCGATAGAGAGCTTGTTTAGCCAGTCCTTGCTCTGGGTTAAGGCGTAAACCAGCACGCCGCTCATGCCGAGGGCGAAAATCGTCAACAGCCAGCGTTTGATATTGGAATCGCCCTGCAATAGCCCCCAACTGATGCCCTGATTGCAAATCAAGGAAAAATCAAACAGCCCCGTGATCTCGTGTTTTAAGCCCGGGGCGGGATTTATCTCGCAAATATTTAGCGGTACGCCAAAGGACTGAATGACCGCATATTTGCTCCATTGGTCAAATAATATGATCACCAAAGGCACCAGCAGCGCATAAATAAGGAGTGTTTTTTTCATGATGCGGGAGGTGGCACGAAGTCGGGGATTTGGCAAGCCTGAAGAGAGGCCTTAAGCGAGCTTGGTGACGCCGGCTTTTTCCAGCTCCCTACCCATTTTCCCGGTTAGAAAGCAAAACAGCATTTTGAAATCAGCGGCGAGCGACCAAAGCGGATAGGTAAAAGTCGCGGGTTTGTTCTTCTCGATAAAGCCGTGGCTTACCCAGGCAAAGAAATATCCACAAACAAAAGCAAGAGGGAGAAAGGCCCATTTGCCGCTCACAATGACCCAAAACAAGGTTAAGAGCGCCAAAGCCGTGCCGACATAATGCCAACCCCGCGTCGCCGAACGGCTATGTTCGCGCAGGTAATAGGGCCAAAAGGCAGAAAATGTCGTATATTCGCGCATATTATGATCCTTTTTGTAAGGTTTTATCCAGATGTCTGAATCAATCCTCAAATAAACTTAATTTGTTAACCTTTAATTTACCCTAATCGTTAATAAAAGTCATGTCTTCTCTAGGAGACACCCCACCATTCACCTAATACCTTCGGGAGCTCTTGTAGCTCCCTTTTTTCTTGCAGATTTAAGTGCAGGCTGGCGGACTGTATATGGTCATGGTTTTTTCACATATCGACGCCATATAAGGCTTGTGCGCAGGGCAGATATTCTGTTATGACGCGCCCCTACCAAGACCGGTAAGAACTGGTATTCCGCAATAGCTCAGTTGGTAGAGCAGCTGACTGTTAATCAGCTTGTCGCAGGTTCGAGTCCTGCTTGCGGAGCCACTCTTCGTCCTTCCAATATTTACTAAACTCCTGTTTTTCTTTATATTTTATGCCCTCGCTTGAACGCTTGGCCGCGTTATGTCTTCATCAGCTTGCGGCGGCGAGACATGGCGGCAGACAATACGCCGGACTGTTTTTGGTGTTGACCTGTTCGGCAATACAGGCTTTTGCTGCATTATGAAGATTACCCATCTTGACGTTTCGCAAGCCCATGCGTTGCTACAATCACGGCCGGAGCTTGTGATTATTGATGTGCGCACGGATGAAGAATTTGAAATGTCGTTTATTAGCGGCGCCGTGAATTTTGATGTTCAGGGCGAAGAATTTGAGGCGCAGCTCGGCGCGCTTGACCGATCGGCAGACTATCTTATCCATTGCCACTCCGGGGATCGCTCCAAAGCTGCGCTAACCGTTTTTGAGCGGCTCGGCTTTAAACATATCTATCATATGGATGGGGGCATGCGCGAATGGGCGAGCCAAGACCTGCCTCATATTTACAATTACTATATTTGAGAGACGTGCCGCGCCTTATTTTGGGCCATAAAGCATTCTTAGAAGCGTCGGCTCAGGGTTGGGCTGACAGGCTGAATGCAGCGCTTTGGCCCGCATTCCCGATTTGCAAAATGCGAGCACAGGCGCGGGGCTTTCTGCCAGCGCAATTTTGAACTTTGCCGTGTCTTCAAGTGTCGCTTTTCCGGGCGAGACGGGAATATGGTGATATTTTACGCCCGCCTCATCGGCGGCTTTTTGAAGGCTTTCGGAGAGGGGCTGCCCTACTTGTTCATAGTCGGGCCGATTATTGATGATGGCTTTATAGCCCATCTCTGCCAATCCTTTAATGTCGGTCGGCATAATTTGTTTCGTTATCGAAAAACTGTCATTTACGCGAATGATATGCATCAAGCTTTCTCCAGAATGAGTGAGTGCACGGCTTAGCAACTCTTATATTAGCATAACATAATATAAGGGCGGTGCAAACCGTCAAGCAGGCATTTTTTCCATTAGAATTTTCGCGATATTCATATAGGCTTTAGCGTGAGCGCTTTCAGGCTTGGCCAAGACAATCGGGTCGCCATTATCGGCATGGGTCCGAATATCCAGATGAAGCGGTATTTCGCCCAAGAAGGGGATGTTTTTTTCTTCGGCCGTTTCTTTCGCGCCGCCGTGGCCAAAAATATCAGTTTGCTCGCCGCATTTTGGGCAGATAAAAGTGCTCATATTTTCGATCATGCCTAAGACTTTGATGCCGGTTCTTTCGAACATATCATAGGCCTTGCGGGCGTCGATGAGGGCTATATCTTGGGGGGTGGAGACGATCACAGTGCCTGCTAAAGGCACCGTCTGAACCAGTGTTAATTGGGCGTCGCCGGTTCCGGGCGGCAAGTCAATCACCAAAATATCCAGATCGCCGTCCTCAGCCCAAGCCACGCCGTTTAAAAGCTGCTGCACCGCGCCGATGACCATAGGCCCGCGCCAAACGGTTGCGCGGTCTTCGGGGATAAGATGACCCATAGAGATCGCTTTCATGCCAAAGCGCGAGACCGGTATTATGCGGTCATTTTTATTAAAATCGGGTTTATCCCCGGAGCCCAACATGCGCTGGATACTGGGGCCGTAAATATCGCAATCCATGACGCCGACACTCCAGCCGAGCTGCTTAAAGGCGCAGGCGAGATTGACCGATGTCGTGGATTTGCCAACGCCGCCTTTGCCGCTGGCAATGGCGAGGATGCGTTTCACGCCCGGAATGGCTTCCGGCGGCGGCGGAGCGGGCGGGCGTTGTCCTTGTGATTTCGATCCGCCTTCTAAAGACGGGCCTTCCTTATGCGCCGTCATCACGGTTCTGACCGATTTAACGCCTGATAATTTGGCAACAGCTTCGTCGCATCTTTTCCGCACGCCTTCCATGATCTCGGCAGTTTTAGGGTCGATCAGCATTGTAATACTGACCTCGCCCTTGTTGAGAATAATCTCGTCAATCGCGCCGGAGCTGACAATATCTTTTCCGGTTTTAGGGTGAATGACAGTCGTCAAAGCATCCCGAATTTTTTTCTCTGTGAGTTTACCGAGCATTTAAATCTTGCTTTCACCATAATAGAGCGTGACGGCATGTTTGGCCTCAGCGAAAAACAGCCAGCGCTCAAATAACAGCCCGGTCATGCAGGACAAGGCGCTTAGCACGATGGCAGCTATTTTTACCGAGCCGGAGAGATGATGCATGGCGAGGGCGATAAGCAGAGCGGGAATAATAAATCCCATCAAGATAGCAATGACCCTGATCTTGCGCGCATGTTTGCGGGCGATCTTAAATCCCATTTCCTTGAGCAGGTAATTATCTTCGCCGTGCGGGCTGGCGGCAAGGGAGACTTTACCAAATTGGCCAAGCCCTGTTGCGGTTTCGGCGGTGCTGACGGATTTCTCCGAATGGATAAAGGCCCAATAGAGAGCTTTAATAATTAATCCGGCAAAGAGAAGAATGATGACCGGCAAAAACATATGATATCCGGCATCGGTTAAGCCAAAAACATAGCAAAGCGCCATGGCCAGCACACCGCCGCTCATCAGGCTGAGGATAAGATAACCCAGTTTCGTCCAAATATTATGCCAAGCCGGTATGGCCTTTAAAGACGCATAGATCATCGAGGTCGTAAAGACGGTGACAAGGCTCATCGCCGCGCCGAGCAGGCCTATAAGGGCAATGCTGCCTGAGTTTTTATGCAGAAAAATCCAAGACACGGCAAAAATACTCATTGGAATGAATGTCAATATGGCCATAACGCCTTCGCGCGACAGCCAGCTTGAGCGCCATTGCGACATCGCGCGCCACGCCCGCTCAGGCCGGCCCAGATGCAGCGTTGACGACAAAAGGCCGGTGATGATCAGGCCAAATGATATGGCCATGCTGATAAAACCAAATAGGCTTGCGGCGGGCAGGAGCCCGCAAAAAGCGAGGACCGCAAGCCAGATGAACAAGCCGTAGCCTGCGCCTGTTGCAGTTGTGAAATATATAACGGATTTAGCCGGATGCATGGTGTTCCTCTCTATGCCGACAGTATTTTGTCGACCCAGCTGGCCAGCAGGCCCGCGCTATCATCACTGGCAACAACATGTTCGAGCATACGGGGGGCTTTATCTTGGCCAGAAGACCCACTAGTAGGCAAGGATCCCATTTTCTTCGGGCGCGGCGGGAGATAGCGGTTAACAGGGTTTGTGCCTTGTTCCGGCATTAAAGCAAATCCGCCCCGGGCGGCTGAGAGCTTGGAGACATCGGAATTGGGGTCGTTAAGATCGCCAAAGCTGCGCGCCCCGGTCGGGCAGGTCGAGACACAGGCCGGAACGCGGCTCTCTTCAGGCAGGTTCTCATTATAGATTTTATCGACGCAAAGCGTGCATTTTTTCATCACCCCTTCGTCGCTGTCAAATTCGCGCGCGCCGTAAGGACAGGCCCATGAACATAATTTGCAGCCAATGCAAATATCCTCATTGACCAAAACAATGCCGTCTTCCTCGCGCTTATAAGACGCGCCGGTCGGGCAGACGGTGACGCAAGGCGCGTCGTCGCAATGCAGGCAGGATTTGGGGAAATGCACAGTGCGGCTGGTGCCGACATCGTCCATAGTTTCAAAGGTATGGATACGGTTAAACCAGACGCCGTCAGGCTTATCGCCGTAAGGCATGAGGTCAGTTAGGGGCGCCATCTTGCCGCCCGTATTCCATTCTTTGCAATTCACCGCGCAGGCATGGCAGCCGACGCAGATATCCAAATCAATGACAAGGCCGAGTTTTTTCTTGGGCGGGTGTTTAGGAAGGCAGGTCATCTAGCTCTCCTCAACCTTATTGCCGTGGCCGTCTCTTATACCGGGAATGGCTCCTGCATTTTCGTGGCGTTGGCCGATATATTCTTTGATTGCCGCCTTGCCGCCCGTGTCTTTGCCTTTGAAATCCTTACCATAGCGCAAAACGTCCATATCGCTAACGGGGCCTTGTTTGAAGGCCTCATACATCGGCTCGGTTTCGCCGAATTCAGCCTCGGCGCATTTGGTGATTTTCACGCGCAGATCATACCAAGAGCCCTGCCCTGTCACCGGGTCGGAATTGGAATAATGTATGCCCTTATGGCCATCCGCCAAAATATCGGAAATGATGTGGTTGAGCAGGAAGCCTTTGGTAAATTCAGGGCTGTCATGTTTAAGGCCCCAAGCGCCTTTGCGTTTGCCGATGGCGTTCCATGTCCAGACCGTGTCTATATTGACGCCCGTGATCAGCTTGACCTGCCCTTTGACGCGGCCGTGGCGGCTTTCAATCCAGACCCAATCATCATCGACTATGCCTAAGGTTTTGGCCTTATCTGTGTGGATATGCAGCTTATTGGCCGATGTAATCTGGCGCAGCCACGCATTTTGCGAGCCCCAGCTATGATACATATGCATCGGGCGCTGCGAGAGAGCGTGAAGCGGATATTCATTCGTGTCGATCTCCGTTTCCTCAAAAGGCATATACCAGATCGGCAGAGGATCGAAATAGGTCTCGACACGTTCACGGTGTTCCTCCGGTGGCTGCCGCTTGCCGTGGCCCTGCGCCGCGAGGCGGAATTTTTGCAAATCTTCATTATAAAGCTGGAAGACAATTGGCGTGGCGTCGCCAATCCAACCCATTTTCTTGGCATAATCAAGATAGCCCTGATTGGCATGTTTGAAGAACTGATGCTCCATCGGCATTTCTTCATTCCAGAAACAGCCATTTTCGATGTATTTCTCAAGCTGCTTCGGATTAGGCTCGCCAATGCCGGATTTCTCGCCGTTCTTGCCGCGCCAACCCGCCAGCGGCCCAACGCCCGGTTTGCGCTCATGATTGACCATATAATCAGGATAACCGCCTGGGAATTTCGCGCTGCCGTCTTTATTGACCATGCCCGGCAATCCCAGACGCGCGCCCAGATCCAGCAGGACAGTTTGGAAGGTGCGCACATCGCGGTCGAGCTTAACCACAGGCTGGCGGATAGAATCGGCGACGCCGTGGGCGGCGGAAATCGGGCGATCTAGGATAGAGATACAATCATAACGCTCCAGATAGGTCGTATCAGGCAAGATCAAATCGCAATAGGGAACGGTTTCGGAATAAAACGCATCCGAATAAATGATTTTCGGAATTTTGTAACTGCCATCCTCATTCTTGGCCGTGAAAAAGCCGAGAGTTTCGGGAATATTCATCGAGGAATTCCACGCCATATTGGCCATAAACATGAACAGCACGTCAATATCATACGGGTCTTTGGTGGCGGCATTGCGCAATACCATATGCATCATCCCGTGCAGGCTGATGGGATGTTCCCAGCTAAAGGCCTTATCAATGCGCAGCGGCTGTCCGTTATCGTCGACAACAAGGTCATCGGGCGAGGTCGGGAAACCGTTGGAGCCTCCGCCAAGCGGCGTATTGGCTTTATAATGCGGCGGCGTCGGTTTTGGCGCGGGCGGAATAGGTTTGGGAAAAGGTGGTTTATAGCGCCAGCCGCCGGGCGTATCAATTGAGCCTAGCAAAGCTTGCAGCATATGAATAGCGCGGCAGGTATGAAAGCCGTTAGTATGGGCCGAAATCCCGCGCATGGCGTGAATGGCGACAGGGCGGCCAATCATCTTGTCATGTTTGCGCCCCCAAGCATCTGTCCAAGGCTGGTCTATCACCACTTCTTCTTCAAAGGCGGCATGGGCGAGTTCAGCGGCAATACGGCGAATAGTATCCGCGTCTATACCGCAGCGCTCGGCGACAGCATCAGGGCTGTATTGCGGGTCCATATAGCGTTTTGCCAGCAGCTCGAAACTCGGCACAACGGTTTTGTCTTTGATCTTCCGCGCTCCGGCAAAAGCAGGCGTGATATTTTTAGCATAGCCGCTGACCGTCTTTTTTGTCTTGAGGTCCCAGATGAGCGGCGCGCCTTTTTTATCGCGCAAGAAAAGCCCATCATCGGCCCCGCCGGGGTTTTGAATGACCAGCCACGGCGCATTAGAATATCTCGCCAGCGAAGGAAAGTCTATTTTCTCAGCTTTGAGAAGCTCATGCATAATGGCGAAAATGAAAAGCCCGTCCGTGCCGGGGCGAATGCCAAGCCATTCATCGGCGATGGCATTATAGCCATTGCGCGAAGGATTGACGACGAGGAATTTGCCGTCGCCGCGTGTTTTCATTTTGCCAAGGCCGATTTTAATCGGGTTGCTATCATGGTCATCGGCGACGCCGAGCATCATGAAATATTTGGTGCGGTCAAAATCTGGATCGCCAAATTCCCAAAACGCGCCGCCAATGGTATAAAGCCCGCCGGCCGCCATATTGACCGAGCAAAATCCGCCATGAGCGGCGAAATTATGGGTGCCGTAGGCGCTCGCCCACCATCCAGTCAGGCTCTGACTTTGGTCGCGGCCGGTAAAGAAGGCAAGCTTGCCGGGGTCTTTAGCGCGAGTTTCGCCGAGCCATTCGGTCGCCAAATCCATGGCCTCGTCCCATTCAATTTCCTTAAACTCGCCCGAGCCCCGCTCGCCAACGCGCAAGAGCGGTTTGGTTAGTTTGGCCGGCGCATTTTGGTGCATAATCCCGGAGGAGCCTTTGGCGCAAAGCACGCCCTTATTGACCGGGTGATCGGGATTACCCTCAATATAGCGGATTTTATTGTCTTTAAGGTGGACTTTAATGCCGCAACGGCACGCGCACATATAGCAGGTCGAGGTCTTAACCTCATCAGCGACTACAGAGGACAGGGCCACATCTTCCTTGACTGTTTCAAATGGATTAAGTCCCATGATCCCCGTTTCTCACCGTGTTTTGTTATATCAGAATTGTCTAATATGACTGTGCCAAGAAATGAAGGACAGTGCAAATGGTATTCGGGGGTAGGGGGTAGAAATTTATAGCCGCAAGGTTAGGCTGGGTTATCCTGCGGGTTCAAAAGCAAACAAAAGACTCGGGCCAAGATGGGCGAGAACATGACGCTGATGTTTAATCAGGCTGAAGTAGAGTGGACACCGAAATGCTCATTATCGCCGTCTTAGTTAAGAAACGATAAGCAACACTGCGGTAACAGCTTGCTTGTGTCGCGCCGCTATTAAGGCTTTTCCCTCTCAACGAGAATCTTCAGTCGCCCAAGAGTTCCGTCCCATTGCCGGGCCACATCGTCTAGCCAACTTTTTGCTTCGATCAAACGGCCGGGGCGGGCAACAAACCGCATCTCGCGCCCGCTCTGCCGTGCTTCAATTAGCTCAGCTCGTTCAAGTACACGCAGATGACGCGTTACCGCCTGCCGAGTGATTGGCAGGTTGGCTGCCAACTTGGTGATTGAGCTGCCATCACCTATTCTGACCAGCAACTCCAACCTCACAGGGTCACCCAAAGCCGCAAACACAGACGCACGATCAACCTTCGACATGACGCTTCAAATTGGTGGTTTGGATTTCCCAGCCTTCAGTATTATCGCGCAACAGTGAAGCCCCTTGTTCTTTGGGGAGGGCGTCAAAGCCTGTCTCCGAGACAGTGACCAATGTGCCGTCATCTTGCGGCTGTAGTCTAAAGTCGACAGTCATCCAAACTGTGTCGGGGCCGACGTCCTCGCCCTGCTTGATGTCCGGCCAGCGAAAGGTAAGCCGCTTGGGCGGCTCCATCACGTCTGTGATTGATGTCCAAGGTACGCCTTCATGTCCGGGATAAGTCATTTTGCCGGTGGTTGTCTCTCCTATGACGAAAGGTCCATCCAACTTCACTCGAAACCATGCCCCGAACTCCGTCGGGTCCGATAGCGCATCCCAGACGCGCTGCGGGTCAGCATTGATCTGGATCTGACGCGTAATGTGGCCGTTTCCCATATTGTCTCCTTAATCTGCAATAAAATTATTGCACATCAGTCTGATAAAGCGCAATACAAATGTTGCATATTGATCAGCCTGCAAATTAATTGAGAGTCCGCATCAGGTTTTTGGCCGTCCGGGCGCCAAGCCGCTACGTCACAATTACAAGCGGGTGTTTCAGGCTAGGCGAGAGACGAGGAGCGTCTTGGGCAGCATGATCTGAGCCATTCTACCGTATAATCATCACGGAGTTTTGGGCGTGTTGCAGGACGTCATAGGCGATGCTGGTTTGGAAAAATCGGCGGAAGCCTTTGACCGATGTATCGGCCATAACGATGACGGAAAAATCTTTGCCTTTTTTGATAATTTCAGAGGTAGGGTTTCCGATAACGGTTTCGGCGCTGACAACCGTAACGTCTTCCGCTTCGATAGCCGATTTTGCTTTTGTGACCGCAGCTTTTGCCTCTGCCAAATCTGCCTTGGTTCTTGCGACAGAAAACAGATGCACCGGGCAATTACAGCGGCTGGCGAGAATGGCGTCTTTTCGCGCCGCTTCAATGGATTTTTCGTCGCTGACGCAGATCAGGTGCCCATGATTTTCCTGAATATCTCTGGCTAATAAGACCGTGCCGCGATGTTCCGTCACGACAGACTTAGTCACGCCCCAATTGATTTTCCCGGCAACGTTTTTCGCGCCTCGCCCGGCCATGGCAATGATCACCAAATCATAGGTATTAAGATCGCATTCATCCAAAATGCCGGACGCAACATTGGGCGCAATCATTTGCTTAATGGCAATATGGGAACCTTTTTTATTGGTATAGATTTTCATCGTATCGCCTGCGGGATTGCCGTAGACACGCTTGCGGGTTGTCTCCTCAGACCAGTCTTCGCCTAAGAACCCAAGATCTATAAGCTGGTCGCGCGCATCTTTTAAGGCCTTCATACCCGGCAGTTCAACGCCCCAATCGAGCATGTTTTGGCGCGCCATCTGAATACCGGACGTCAGGCCCTTATCAACAGGGCGAACATATAAAACCGTAATATCGGCATCGTTACCGGAGCCGATTTTAATCGCATATTTCAGGCCGCGCTTGGATTCTTCAGAGCCGTCAATACTAAGAAGAATGTTAAATCTGGAGCTCGGTTCAGCTTCAGAATGAAAATGTAAATCAGTTTTATCCATCAGGCCCTCCCTCTAAAGTCCCAGCAATGGCCAGTAAAAGGCCGCGAAAATTAGCATGATTATGGTCGACATAATCACCATTTTATAGCCCACACGCAAGAAGTCTGTGGTTTTTAGATATCCCGAGGCATAAACAATGGTGCAGGCGGGCGTTCCGATAACGGTGAGATAGGCAAAGGCGGAGGAAATGGCGGTGACAAAACCCAGCGCCAGAGGGCTTTCCCCGGCAGCGCTGGCCATATTAAGCGAGATAGGCCCCAAGACGGCGACGGCGGCGCCGTTTGACATTGTATTGGTCACAAATGTGGTCAGGAGCGATACCGAAGCATAAAGTCCCAGTCCGGAATCCATGCCGCCCGGCAAGACATCGAGGAATGAATTGGCCACCCAAAGCGCCGCGCCGGTGTCTTTCATTTGCACGCCGAGCGAAATCGCAGCGGCATAGAGCAATACCACGCCCCAATTAACGCCGGAGTTCAAATCTTCCCAGCGCACGAGCCCTAAAACCATGAAGGCGATAGCCCCCAATAAAGCAATCGTGCCCAGCCCTACCTCGCTTGAGAAAAATATCCATCCTAATAATGTCGCGAAGAATATACCGATTGTAATCCAGTCGCTGGATTTCATCCGGCCTTCTTTTTCAATTTGGTCACGTAATTTCACAACCGCGCGGGTCAGAGATTTATATTCGGGTTTGAATGTCATGAATAAGATGATGATGACAAAGGGCAATTGCGCCAAGAATATAGGATAGCAAACGATAATCCATTTCACATAATCGACGAGATATTTATAGGTCGCCGGGTCGGTCGGGTTATAGAAAAATTCCTGCCAATAGCCGATCATAATCGCGTTTCTGGCCCCGCCGGAGGGCGTGCCAATCCCGGCGATAGAACAGCCGTAAGCAATCGAAAAGAGGAGCACAGCGGCAAGCCCTTTGACATCTTTGGGGTCCTCCGACGTCAGCGTAATTAGGATAACGGCTACAGGCAGCATCATGGCGGCAACAGTATGTTCGCCGATGACAGAGGCCATAAGGCCGGAGACCATGGCAATACCGATGGCGACATTGCGCGTCTTGGTGCCCGTCATGCGCACAATTAAATAGGCCAGTCTTTTATCAAGCTTTTGCTTGACGATGGCCACGGCAAGCATGAGCGAGCCCATGATAAACAAGACGGAATCGTTCATAAGAGAGCGGGCAACATCGGTCGAATTGACGTCTTTTAACAACAGCACTTGCCCGACAACAATCATTAAGGCCACCGAGGGCAGCGGCACAGGCTCGGTAACAAATAAAATGACCGACACGGCTGACATAACGAGAACAATTTGCCCCTCGCGCGTGAGCCCTTCAGGTGTGGGGGCGAAATAGAGTAATATTCCGACGATTAAAGCGGCCAGAAGCCAGCGCTTTTCATGCAGATAAAATGTCAGGCCGCGGAGATTGCGGGAGCCTGACAGCCGGAGACGTGGACGCCTGAGATTGAAAAGTGCCATCTTTAACTCTTAAGGATTGTCGCCCTTATACGGTAAAAATAAAAAAAAGAACCCGCCAATTATTTGGCGGGTTCGAGTCTGGAAGGTGTCTATAAATTAACCGCCGAATTTCATTTTCCAGCCAATTGTAGCTTCAAATTGCTTCATTTCAATTTTGATGAGATGACCGGGATTAAGGCCGCCTGGCGTGACTTCAATTCCCGAGACAAAGTCAGTCGGGGCATGCATGACGCCAAACTCAATCGTGTTACGATCATTAACTTTAACACTACCGCCGCCTGTAAAGTGGTTTTGAACAACGCCCGGCGCTAAAAGATTAAGCGTTACATCATCGGGAGAAATGGGTTGGGTATTATGGGAAAAGCCCGCACGTAATTTCCATGCATCATTAGCCTGCCATTCTGCGCCGATTTTATAAACATCCATATTATCCCAGCCAAATCCGGGCCCACCAGGGGATCCAAAAGGCAAGGGAATGCGCGAGGAATTACTCACAGAAGGCGCATCAGAATATTTTATGTGGCGATAATCCAACATGACCGTTAGGTTTTCCATGACTGAAGCCGCAATGCCAACCTGAAAATTTGACGGAATATCAAAATCACCGCCATCAGCAAACAAGCCAGCATAGCCGTCAAATTCGCTCATATTGATTTTTGTTTGATATGTAGCCCCCAACTTTAGGCCATCCGAAATAGCATATTCAAGACCAATGCGTCCGCCAACACCTGACGACGACGAAGCCCCATTATTGGACAAAGCCCCTGGATTTACTGTCGCGCCGCCAAAGGCGAATAATCCCGTGGCTTCAAACAGCTGAATGGCAACAATTGGGGCGATGCCAATTTTTAGCTTATCGAACTGTTTGGCATAGCCAATGGATATAAATAGTTGGTTTAAGTTGACGCCCGCTGTGCCGCCACAAAAGACACCATTATTTGCAGGAAGTGGCGGGGAAACACAGGCCGGATTGGTAACATTGCGGTAATTAGAATTCATACCGCCATTGCCGGATACGGAAAATCCTATGGCCGATGTATCGCTGAGCGGGCGACTATAAGCAATATTTGGAATAGCAAATAATTCTTCGCTACTTATCACTTCGCCATTTGTTGTAAAACCGGGGCCACCAATGCCTGTAAATCGGCGAACTGGCGCAAAAAGTGACACGGCAACATCTAACTCATGACCAGCTCCAACAATCCCTGCCGGGTTTAGCGAAATCGCTGTTGCATCATCTGTATTGGCAACGCCAGCGCCGGCCATAGCTTTATGACGGGCCCCAATACCGTTCTGAAAATAGCCTTCTGTGGCGAAAGCATCCGCCGTGATGAATGTTGCTGTGCTGGCAAGTGCCAGTCCGAGAACGAGTTTGTGTTTGAATGTAGTCATGGATATTTCCCCTTGGTTTTTTGGCATTTTTGCCAATTGTGTTATTTAATAATAAAGAAGGCCTCAATTGAGGCCTTCTTTATTCGATTATACGACTCTTTCAATCAGGAACTTATAGATAGTCCCGTCTTGCTCAGAGCTTAGAAGTTTATTCCCGGTCGCCCGGCAAAAAGCTTCAAAGTCATTAATAGCGCCCGGATCTGTTGCCAAAATTTCGAGGACCTGCCCGTTGGAGAGGGCGTTGAGTGCTTTTTTCGCTTTCAAAATCGGGAGCGGGCAGTTCAGTCCCTTGGCGTCTAATACATCGTCAGCCATAAATATTCGTCCTTTTTTCTGGGTTACATATATAAATTGATGTCGGAGGCTAGCGCACTTTCCATCCAGGTTGCAGCGCCGCCAAGTTCAACACCGTCAATAAAGTCATCGGCGTTTTTCTCGAACAGGTCAATCGTCATTTGGCAGCCGATCATGCGGATATCGGACAAGACAGCCGCTTCGCGCAGTTCCTCGATTGAGGCAACGCCTTTTTTCTTGATCAGGTTTTTCATCATTGTTGATGCGCCTGCGGTCACGAAAGGCAGCATGCCAACCATATTCGGCATTGCCATATGCATGCCGCCCATTGGCATGGCCATGGCAGGGTTACCCAGCGGCGTGACCTGTAATTTTAGGTTTTTGTCCAGCAATCCCAGCCCGTAAAAGGTAAAGAACATCGTCACTTCAACATCCATGGCTGCGGCTGTTGTCGCCAGAATGAACGGCGGATAGGCCCAATCCAATGAGCCTTTGGTGCAGATGATGGTCATTTTTTTGGCGTTGCCTAGTTCCATGGCTGTATCAGTCACTTTCACTCTCCCCGATGATGCTTGCCGCCAAAATTGGGGCTGATGAAGGCATCATTCATTAGATATTGCTTTATTAGTAAAGGCGAATATAAAAGATTCTTATGTTATTGTCCATTGCCAATTTACACACTCTCAAATTTATGTTCTGCCGTGCGGGGGCCCTCAATTGAAGGCTCAAAAACAAGCCGTATATATAGGCTCGGAGATTTATAAACAGTCAGCCTTTGGGCATAATCACCCGCTTTCTTATGCACGGCAAGGCTCTGTTCTAAATATGTGTCGACATTTGGGGTGGTTGCCCAACCCGCTTTTCAGGCCAAGCCCAAAAGCAGATATAAAGACTTTAACCCGCTATCACGCGGGGGATTATGTCGCAGCGCTTAAAGCCGCCGATCTGCGCGGAAAAGCCACTATCGCGGATAGAGACGCCTATAATTTCGGGACGATGGAAAATCCGCTTTTCAAAGGTGTGTTTAACCGCGCCGCGACAACAGTGGGCGGGTCAATATTGGCGGCGCAAATAGCCTTGCAAGGGTTTACAGCCTTCCACCCCTCCGGCGGGACGCATCATGGCCAGCCCGATAGGGCTCATGGGTTTTGCTATTTTAACGACCCGGCTTTTTCCATATTCACACTCTTGGACGCGGGGCTGAAGCGCGTTCTCTATGTCGATATAGACGCCCATCACGGCGACGGGGTTGAGGCCGCCTTTCAAAATGAGCCGCGCGTCAGCACGCTATCTATCCACGAAGAAAAAAGATGGCCCTATAGCGGCACGGCGCAAGATCAAGCGCCGGGGCAGATCAATATCCCTGTGCCGCAGGGCGTTAATGACAGCGAATTTGACTATATTTTTGAGCGCTGTGTTCGCCCCTATTGCGAAGCTTTTCGCCCGCAAGCCATTGTTATAACCTGCGGCGCGGACGGGCTAAAACATGACCCCTTATCAAAAATGGGCCTGAGCAATGCTGCCCTATGGCGCGCTGTGACGCGTTTGCGCGATATGACAGATGTCTGTGTTATTTTGGGCGGGGGCGGTTATAATCCATGGACGACAGTGCGCTGCTGGGTTGGCCTCTGGGGGCAATTGGCCGGGTTTGACATGCCGGACATATTGCCGGAGCCCGCGCAGAAGATACTTCGCGCCTTTGATTCTGATTTGATCGACGAAGAAGACCTGGACAACAGGTGGATAACCCAGCTTACCGATCCGCCCAATAGCGGGAGCGTCCGATCTGAAATCAAAACCCTTGTTACTAAGCTTGGAATTTGCTGAGCGCTCTAAACATACGAACTTTCGGTAGTGTCTCAGTTTGAATTTGTAGCCGCAAGCTAACTCTAATTTAATGCTTTTCACACTTTAATCCACGGTTTTTATATCTATGTTAAAGATAAGGTTATAGATAAGCATGGATAGTAACATTAAAAGCACAATTTAAAAATAAACACTTGACAGTGTCGAGATGATGTTGACACCGCCCACGCGGTGGTTGTAGTGGTAATTTAAAGTAACGAATCCATATTGATTCGCCGGCGCGTTCATAAATCATTCATAATGTCAAGACGCAACCGCAAAAAGTGGTGGACAAATTGTGTTTTTTTGTTAGAATGGGTCTAGACTCATTCTGAATAATGAGTCGAAAACGATTAACATGGAGGTTCAATGCCCAAAGGGCCGAACGGACAGAAAAGACCAGCAAACGCCATTGGCTGTGCTGTGATGGTCGGACAAATAGCAACGGGTGAGCGCGAGGATACGCGAACATCAGGACGTAGGAATTCCGGTATAGCCGGAGCAAAGGCTAGAGCAGCGGCCTTAAGTGCTGCGGAACGTAAACGGATTGCAACAGTTGCGGCTGAAGCAAGATGGAGCTATCGATGAAAACTGAACTCGCGCTCTTGAAAGAAGAGCTTTACGGTGATCCTAGTAATAGTGTCGCTGATATAAAATTTTACCCAGGGAACCAAATGGCTTCTCCTGAAGACGTAGCTCGTGAGGTACGTAAAGGAATTTCTGCTATCGACGCGGGAAATTGTGAAGACATTCCTATGAGTTTCTCAACCTAAAATAGTTGAGAAACTAAGTTATGCCTTACCAAGAGCTATATAACCTTCGACAAAAAGAAAATGCGCCCAGCTTAAATTTGCAATGGTTTTATGACCATGCGCTAGATTTAGGCTGGGTCAATTCTATTAGAATGGTTCGTACAGAAGCATTGGACGCAGATATTCTGTGTGGCATGATGCTTCGTCGCGACAACCCCACAGATCACGGCATTACATCTGATTATGTTATTATAACAAGCAAAGGACTTGACCCTTTGAAAGAAAAAATTGTGGCCATGAAAGAACTAATGCAAATCTATCGACCTGATGTTGCGGAGCAGAATGCGACAGAACTCGGCTTTGATAATTTTGTACGTCAATTTTTTGGCACCTCAGCAATGCCTCACGTACATGCTGTTACATCTGAATTTAAAGCCCTGTGGATGGCTCTAGGTGTGGTTTGTCCAGAGCATTATAGGCGTCGGTATATGAGTGAGGTTGTTGCTGGGAATGGTCTCTCCGTTAGAGAAATCGCAATAAAGATGGAGGTTTCTGAATTTCACGCTAGCCGTATAATGACTGAACAATATTCAGATGAAATTCAAGGGCTACTTACATAGTTCAAACTGAATATAATGCTTGCTATTGAGCAATAAGTTCAGTATAAAATAGGTATGAACAAACTACCTATATACAAACGCACAATGATTTTGAACATGATGGTCGAAGGTATGTCCATGCGGGCAATATCTCGCACCGTTGGCGTATCAATCAACACTGTCACCAAGCTTTTGATTGAAGCTGGCGACGCCTGCGCTGAATATCACCATAATGCGGTTCGCAATGTGAAGGTCGATAAAGTCCAGTGTGATGTAATTTGGTCATTTTGTTATGCCAAAAAGAAGAATGTTGAAAAGGCTAAGTCCGCGCCAGAATTTGCGGGTGATGTGTGGACTTGGACTGCAATTGATGCAGATAGCAAGCTGATTATCTCCTATCTTGTTGGTGGCCGTGATGGTGACTACGCAATGGAATTTATGCTTGATGTTCGCGACCGCCTAGCTAATCGCGTTCAATTGACCACAGACGGCCATAAAGCGTACCTAGAAGCAGTTGAAGAAGCTTTTGGTGCAGATGTAGATTATGCTCAACTTATTAAGCTGTACGGTAAATCAGACGAAAAGGCGAAAGGTCGCTATAGCCCTGCCAAGTGTACTGGTATCAAGAAAAAACCCATTGAGGGCAATCCTGATGAAAACTATATTTCAACTTCTTATGTCGAGCGCCAGAACCTAACTATGAGAATGTCTATGCGCCGCTTTACACGGCTCACAAATGGTTTTTCTAAAAAGATTGGCAATCACATTCACATGCTTTCACTGTATTTCGTTCACTACAACTTTTGCCGTATCCACAAGACGTTGAAAATTAGCCCTGCTATGGAAGCGGGCATATCTAATGAATTACGCAACACAGAATGGATTGTTGGACTAATGGACGCGCGCGCACCTAAACCAACTAAACGCGGGCCTTATAAGAAAAAAATTCAAACTGAGACACTACCGAACTTTCCGTAATAAGATATTGCTAAAATTATGGCCCGCTGTCAGTATGAACATTAGAGATAACTAATATAAGGGGTGTCCTGTGGACGGGCCTATGAATTGGATTGACCAACTTGGACAGATTGAAGCGCTTGAAGATGCCGAGTTTGATCCGGCATTGGTCGCGCAAATGCAGGCCAGGTCCGGCCACATACTCGGCCGTGAAATCAGGTTCTCGACGCCGACCTTTAAAGAATTTGAGAGTAGCGAACTGTCCGGTTGCGGGAAAAACTCTTTTCCGGCTTTCTCCATCACGGCGGGCGGCTGCGCGCTAAATTGCGATCATTGCCAGAAGAAAATTCTGGAGCCGATGATCCCTGCGACCAAGCCTGAAATACTCGACCGGAAAGTCCGCGACCTTATCATGCTCCAAGATTTGCAAGGCTTTCTGCTCTCGGGCGGGTCTAACAAACGCAACGAGATTAAATATGAGCGCTATTTCCCGGTGGTTGAAAAACTCAAACATGATTTTCCGCATCTGAAAATCGCCATCCACACAGCTTTAACTGATGAAGCCGCAGCCAAACGGATGGAAGCGGCGGGTGTGGATACGGCGATGATGGATGTTATCGGCGCGCAGGAGACCATAGAGCAAGTCTATAAGCTTGATCGTCCCGTCGCTGATTTTGAAGCTACTCTGGCGGCGCTGTGTTCGACAAGCATGGATATTTCGCCCCATATCGTCATTGGCTTGCATTATGGCAAGCTCCTCGGCGAGGCTAATGCGCTCGATATCTGCTCCCGCTATGATATCAAGGCGCTAGTGCTTGTCGTCATCATGCCGTTTTACGCCAAGCCGGGAACCTTCACCGTGCCGACCACATCTGATGTCGGCAAGATATTCCTTGAGGCCCGCACGCGCCTGCCCGACAAGCAAGTCCTGCTCGGCTGCGCCCGCCCGCCCGGCATGCATAAGCGCATTACCGATGCTTACGCCGTGATGGCCGGGCTGGACGGCATCGCCTTTCCGGCTGACGGCGCTCTGGCCGCGTGCAAAACCATTGGCCGCAAACATTACCAAGAACATGCCTGCTGCTCTATCAAGCTCGGCGCTGATAAGGCGGCAAGCGCTTCCGCGAGTTGCGCCGCTTAGTGGACTATGATGTCGTCATAATCGGGCTTGGCCCGGCGGGCGCAAGCGCCGCGATAGAAGCGGCAAAGGCAGGGCTATCAGTTGCCGCATTTGAGAAAAAAGCGACCCCCGGATTCCCCGTGCAATGCGCGGAATTCGTGCCTGCCATGCTCGACGCAGGCGATATGGCTCTCTCCGAAACCAGCGTGCAAAAAATCAGCGAAATGATTACATTTGTCGAAGGCGACGCGCCCGACCTGACCAAGAATTTCTCCGGCCATATGATTGACCGCCAAGCCTTTGATGCGGCCCTTGTGGAAAAAGCCAAGGCGGCGAGCGTAAATTGCGTCTTTGGCGCGAAGCTTAAATCTATCAGTGATGAAGGCACCCTCACATTTTCTGATGGCACTGTGATAACGGCTAAGATCATTATTGGCGCAGACGGCCCGCGCTCTATGGTCGGGGCCGCCATTGGCAGCGTCAATACGGATATTGTCGAAACGCGGCAACTTAGCGCCCCGTTATTAAAGCCGCATATGGCGACTGATATTTACCTGTCGAATACTATTCCCGGCGGCTATGGCTGGATGTTTCCCAAGGGCGATATCGCCAATATCGGGCTTGGAGTCTATGCCGATCAAAAAGAGCTGCTCAAACCTGCGCTCGAAGAGCTGCATGAGCGCATTGCCCAGACGGGGCAAGTTGGCCGCGATATTATAAGCTATACGGGCGGCGCTATTCCTGTTGGCGGCATGATTACGCCGCACGGGATGTTGGGCGGGGCGCTTGTCTTGCTTGCAGGTGATGCAGCAGGCCTAACCAACCCGGTGACCGGCGCGGGTATTGCGGCGGGCGTGATGTCGGGGCGCTTGGCTGGCGAAGCTATTGCCGCGCATCTCGGCGGAGACACCGAAGCGGTAGAGATATATGCCGAAGACCTCGAAGATTTATTTGGCGCAAGCCTGCGCCGGGCTGTATCTCGGCGCAAAGACCTGTTAGACCTTGTTGCGGCAGAGGGCGAGCTGAGCAAAGCGGCAATGCGCGGGGCGTGGATTGCTTACGATAATTATTGGCGGCCCGAAAAACTTAAAAAAGACCAAGCGGCCTAGGGGCGCATAAGGAGAGCGATATGAGTTGCGTAAAAACAGACGGTGTCCAGACGGCGAAAAACCCGCAAGGGCTGGATATTAATACGCCGGAGATTATGCAGCCGCGCGCGCCGCTAAAGCCGTCAAAAGAGCTGCGCAATGGCGGGCGGGTGAAAACCAATGACGTGTCGCCAAAGGGCGTTTATCTGCCCAATAACAATATCCAAACGCCGAATATGACCTCGCCGGAATATGTGCAGCTTTCCACCGCCGCCGCGCTTACCCTCGGCCTGATGCCGGGCAGCATGTATAATTGTTCCTGTACGCGCTGTCTTAATCTGCTGCTGACTTATCCCGAAGGCTGCCGCGCTAATTGCGCTTATTGCGGCCTGGCCCGTCACCGCGAAGCTGACCGGGATTATGCTGACCGTAATTTCATCCGCGTGGACTGGCCCGCCGTGCCGATGACGCAGGTCGCCGAGATTGTTGCCAAGCAGATAAAAGAAGACGGCGATACGCCGTTCCACCGCATGTGCATCTCTATGATTACCCATCCAAAATCGGACGCAGATACATTTACGGTGCTGAAAACATGGACAGATCATGTCAGCCCCGATGATGTGATGATCTCTATCCTGTCCAACCCGACGACTATGGTGCGGGATGACTTGGTTAAGCTCAAAGATATGGGCACGGATATTTTCACAGTTTCTATGGACGCCGCCACGCCGGAAATCTTTGACCGCACGCGCGGCAAAGGCGTGCAATCGCCTCATAGCTGGAAGAAATATTGGGACACTTTGCTAGAGGCCCGCGATATTTACGGCTCGCAGAAATTTGGCGCGCATATCATCATCGGTATGGGCGAGACTGAATATGAAGCGCTTAGCCTCGTGCAAAAAATCGTCGATATGGGCGGCCATAGCCATATGTTCTGCTTCTTCCCGGAAAAAGGCTCGCTGATGGACCACCTCCCCGCAACCCCGCGCGATCAATGGCGGCGCGTACAGCTTGGCCGCTACTTGCTCGATTATGCGGGCGTGCGCGTCGAGCACATGAAATTTGACGAACTGGGCCGGGTTAAGGATTACGGCATGCCGAAGGCCGAGCTTGATATGTTGGTCGAGACCGGACTAGCCTTTAGAACCTCGGGCTGCCCCGGTAAATTCGCCGAAGATATCTCCGCTTGCGACCGCCCTTACGGCGATAGTCCCGTCTCCGATATTGCCAGCTATCCGTTCAAGCCCGAAGGCGCGCATATGCGCAAAATCCGCCAACAGCTCGACATGGAAAAACCGGGCGAGAGCTATGAGCAAGGCGAAGAATTCGACGCTCTGTAATGCGTAAAATAAAAGTCATGGATACCGGGCTTCGCACGGGGCGCGAAAACATTGCTCATGACCAAGCTATGATTGATGCCCATGTGGACGGATTGATTGGCGATAGTTTTAAATTTATCCACTTTAAACCCTGCGCCTTGATAGGGCGGCATCAGGCATTGTCCCAAGAATTAAAGCTTGAGGAATGTGCGCGGCGGGGCGTTCAGACCGTGCGCCGGGTGACAGGCGGCGGCGCGATATATTTCGATGAAGGGCAGCTCGGCTGGGCCTTGATTTGCGACCGCAGAACCGTGGGCGGCGACCTGACTGAAATTACGGAAAAAATATGCACAGCGGCGGCTGTTGGCTTATCCACTCTCGGCATTGACGCGCAGTTCAGGCCGCGAAATGATATTGAGGTGGCAGGACAAAAAATATCCGGAACGGGTGGTTTTTTTGACGGAAATACCCTTATGTTTCAAGGCACTGTGTTAATTGATTTAAGTCCAGAAATCATGATGTCTGTGCTCAATGTTCCGGCGCATAAGCTGGCAAAGCGCGATTTGGAGAGCGCCGCCCAGCGCGTGACCAGCCTCAAAACCCTACTCGGCGAGGCCCCGTCTATGGCCGATGTTCAAGCTGCAATTACCAAAGGTTTTGAGCAGCATTTAGGCTTTGAGATGGAGGCCGGAGAATTGCCGCAAACCGTTGAAGGTATGGCCAAAACCTATCACGCCGAAGAGATTGGCACGGATGAATTTGTTGCCGAAATTGACGCGCCACAGCGCGCCGCTGATATCAAAATCGGGAGCAATGAAAGCGGCAATCTAAAAGCCTATATCCGGCTTGAGGGGCCGCGTTCAAACCGCCTGCGCGAGGTGATATTTACGGGCGATATTTTTGTCACGCCGCCCCGCACAGTGATGGATTTAGAAGCCTATTTGAGAGGCGCTAACATGGCTGACATTGCCGCAAAAACACAAAGCTTTTTTGAGAGGGCTAATATCGGTATGGTGAGCCTGAAACCCTCGGAGTTTTCAGACGCTATTTTAGAGGCTGCACAATGAAATATTTAACTGTCATTCAACATACATCGGCAGGTTATTTAGGCTTGATGGAAGATCATTTGGAGGGGCGGCGTATCCGCTTTAACTATCACCGCCCGTTTACCGAAAGCGGTAAAGTTCCGCCTTTTTCAGAAGTTGGCGATGGCCTGGTTTTGCTCGGCGGCGGCCCTTGGGGCAGTGCCGGGGCGGGCAGTGCCGGGGCGCGCGATGTTCCGTCGTTGAAAGAAGAAATTGCACTAGCCCGCGCCTGTTTCATGCAAGGATTGCCGATTATAGGCATTGGCTTAGGGGCGCAAATATTAGCGCTCGCAGCAGACGGTAGCGTCGAACAAGCCCCGCTGACATTTAGCGGCGGCATGGCCCGGCGCACCGCAGATGATGCGCTTAACGGCTTCATGCCCGAGACCTATCCCCATTTTGTCTATATGCGCGACAGACCCGTGCCGCCCGATTATGCCAAAATCCTCTCCGTTGATGCAGAAGGCCGCCCGGCCGCGTTCCAGATAGGCAGTAATATGTTCGGCTTTGTCGGTCATCCGGGATTTAAACGGGCGATGGCAGAAGATTTGATTATGGAGTTTGAGGAATCGCCCGTATCACCGGGCACGGTTTTGGATGATTTGGGCGCACAAAAACATGCGATTTCAGATGCTCTTGTGCCCATTATGACCGGACTCGTTCAAATGACGAATTTGATGGCGAAATAGTCGTGAAAACCTGTTGCTTAAATTAGCAAATACTAATATAGAGTATATCTAAGAAAGCGCCCCCTGAAGAGGCGCAGGGATTCTAAATCAGCGGGTTTCCCCGTTTTTGTGAAAGAGAGACTGCTCCTATGGCCGAAAAACTCATCATTGTTATGGCAAATACAGACCCGCGAAATGGCGAGGAATTGGGCGCACCGCTCTTTCAGGCCACTGTCGCCGCCGTCATGGATTATGAAGTCGAAGTTATCTGCACCGCGACGTCGGGCATCTTGATGAAAAAGGGATTTGCCGAAGGCTTGGTGGTCAAAGAGGGATCAGATAAAACCGTCTATGATTTTATCAAAGACGCGCATGAGGCCGGCGTGAAATTTTCCTGCTGCTCACCCAATCTCGACTTATTCGATATGACCAAAGATCAGCTTATCCCCGAATGCACTGATATTGTCGGCGGGGCTTACCTCATCGAAGAAATTATGGAAGATGATAACGTCCGCGTGATGACCTACTAAGGAACAAGCATGGGACACCATTCAACATCGACACGGGTTGAGAAACATATTGGCGACCCTTATGAGGGTAGCGAAGAGGTTAGCCGCGAGGTCCTTGAAGAAGTTTTCAAAGATATTCAAAGCGACTTGCGCTATGATCATGAGCTTAGCGGGTGTCTGAATTGCGGTATTTGCACGGCGACATGCCCTGCCGCGCATTATTATGATTTCAGCCCGCGCGAGATTGTCCAGCTTCTCTGGACAGAAAATCTCGAAGGCATACACGACGCTATGCAGGAAAAAATCTGGTCTTGCGCCCAGTGTTACACTTGCGCGGCGCGCTGTCCTTTCGGAAATTCGCCCGGCGGGCTTATCATGCTCATGCGCGAAACTGCGATTAAACACGGCATGGAAAGCGCCAAAAGCGTGCTGCGGCCATTCTCGCGGGTTATGCTTAAGCTGATTTCGACCGGCAACCAATTATCGCCGGATATGATTAACCCGGAGCATTTTGCCGATTGGGGCCCGAATATTTCCAAAATTGACGCGCCTTTGACCTTGCTGCGTAAAGCCATTCCGATGCCAACGCTGAATACGATTAAGACCGCATGGGAAACCAATCTCAAGACCTCGATTGAGCTCTACACGATTTGGGAAGAGACAGGCGTGCTCGATCAACTTGAAACCATTGATGAAAATCTATTCGACGTCATCATCGATATCATGGACGAAAAACGCGATGACTGGGAAGATTTCCTCGACGAAGAAGACTATTAAGGAGAAGACTGATGACAGCGCAAAATAATGATGGCGGCGAACGCTTTACAGGTCACGGCTCTGAATGGCGCGATTCCAACCTCAGCCAAGAAGATGCCCTGAAGGCAACAAGCTGGGTCGAGGCCAAGATCGATAAGCGCTCTATGCTGACCAATAAAGACCGGGTTCACGATATTCGCGATGTTATGTGGCAGCTCGAAAAAGAAGGCGAGATCAAAGTCCACCGTGTTGAGGAACAACACGCCCCGCGCATGGCCAAGACGCTCTATGGCTGGGATAAGAAAATCCCGACGCGCCAGCTTTGGCATCATAAATCCTGCGGCCAATGCGGTAATATTCCCGGCTATCCGACCTCGCTTCTCTGGATGATGAACGAGATGGATATTCCCTATCTTGACGAAACTGACCAGACCTCTTGCACGGCTTGGAACTATCACGGCTCAGGCATTGGCAATCTTGAAAGCCTCGCCGCTGTTTTCCTGCGCAATTTCCATCAGGCCTATGTTTCGGCCAAAGCTGAAGGCAAGCCCGAAGGTTATTATTACCCGCTTGTGCATTGCGGCACTTCATTCGGGAATTACAAAGAAGTGCGCGAATATCTTCTTCTCTCGGCTGAACTGCGCGATAAGGTGAAGAAAATACTGGGCAAGCTAGACCGTCTTGTTGATGGCAAGCTCCTCATCCCCGAAGAGGTCGTGCATTATTCCGAATGGGTGCATATTATGCGCCAAGACATTGCCAATCGCCAGACTATTGATGTCTCCAATATCCGCGCGACCATTCATCCGGCCTGCCATGTTTATAAAATGGTGCCGCAAGATGTTATCTATGATGACGATGTTCTGGACGGCAACCGCGTCGCGGTTTCAACCGGCATTATGCAATCCCTCGGCACGCAAATCATTGACTATTCAACATGGTATGATTGCTGCGGTTTTGGTTTCCGGCACATTATTTCCGAGCGCGAATTTACGCGCAGCTTCGCCATTGACCGCAAGATTAAAATCGCCGTCGATGAGGCCAATTCCGATGTCATGATCGGCCATGATACCGGCTGTATCACGACGCTTGATAAGAACCAGTGGATTGCCAAGGCTGACGAGCGCAATGACGGCAAGAATTACGACTTGCCCGTGATTGCCGATATTCAATTCGCGGCGCTGGCCTGCGGCGCTGACCCGTTCAAAATCATTCAATCGCATTGGCATGCCTCGCCGATGGAAATGCTATTTGATAAAATGGGTATTGACTGGCGCAAAGCAAAAGCAGAATTTGAGGACTATCTCAAACTCGTTGAGCAAGGCCATCAAGAAAACCTCTATGATCCACGCCGCCGTATTACGGGCGGCCCCGGATTTATTAAACCCGAAGAACGCGCAAGATTGGGAATGCAATAATGAGTAAGCCTATTTTAGTTGTTGGCGGCGGGCCCTCCGGTCTGGCTGCAGCACATTCACTCGCTTCGGTGGGCCAGAAAGTTATATTGGTCGAGAAAGAAGACCGCCTCGGCGGCGCGCCTATCCTGTCGGGTTATTCCAAGCTCGTGCCGAGCGGCGAATGGGCCAAGGATGCCATTGGCTCCATGGTTGACCGCGTTGAAGGCAACAAACTTATCACCATCCATAAAGAGGCTTCAGTCAAAGAATTTTCAGGCAAACCCGGAAATTTCAAAGCCAAATTATCCAGCGGGAAATCTGTCTCAGCCGGAGCGACAATCCTTTGTACGGGCTTTACCCATTTTGATAGCGTTAACAAACCCGAATGGGGCTTCGGGACTTACCCGGATGTGGTGACAACAACCCAAGTCGAGCAGATGATTTCGTCGGGCCAAGGCGTGCGCAGGCCGTCCAATGGCGAAAAACCCAAACGCGTGGCTATTTTGCTTTGCGTCGGCTCACGCGATCGCCAAATCGGGCGCGAATGGTGCTCCAAAATCTGCTGTTCCGTCTCCGCCAAAATGGGCATGGAAATTCGCGAAGAACTGCCCGATTGCCATGTCTATATCTATTATATGGATATCCGCACCTTCGGCCTTTACGAGGAAGTCTACTGGAAATCGCAGGAAGAGCATAAAGTCAAATATATCAAGGCCCGTATCGCGGAAGTCACATCGGACGGCGATAAAGTCATTGTCAAAGGCGAAGACACGCTCGTTAAACGCCCGATCACAATCCCCTTTGATCTGGTAGTTCATGCTATCGGGATGGATCCCAATGTCGATAATATGCTGATCTCCAGCATTTTTGGTATTGATTTGCATCATTGGGGCTATCTGGCGCAAAAGAATACTTACGGCGTTATGGGCGCGACCTCACGCGAGGGCGTTTTTGTCGCCGGCGCGGCCACCGGGCCTGAAACCATTGACGATTCCATCGCGCAGGGCACGGCTGCGGCCATGTCGGCCTTGGCCTTGCTGGCCCCGGCGCAGGCTGCGGAATAGGAAATATGGCCTCGTTCTTCTCAAAATTTGGCGGACAGAAGGCACCGGTTTTACCGATTCCTCGCGAAGTCTCGCTTGATTTGAGCGGCCCAGCACTGACGGCGGCCCTGCAAGCCCTGTTAAATTCTTGCGAGGAAGACGGCGGCATAGAACGCTATGTGCAAGCCGTGAAATTCAAAAACGATCTGTTTCAGGAGGCTTTTGGGATTTCGGAAGAGGGCGAAGGGAAATCCCTAACGCCGGAAAACTTTCTAAAGCTTTGCATGTTTATGCCAACCGTTCGCCGCCGTATTGGCGATTATGTCACCGATGAAAAATATCCCGAAACCTATGCCGCCATAAAAGCGCTTTTAGCACCCGGGGAAATTAACGCCCGTATAGAAGCCTTCCAAAATAGATTTCCGCGCGATAAAAAACACCGTTGGGTGCGCGATCTCGCTTCTGAAATTTTGCATAATACCCACCCTGAACTCTACCCGATGATGACCCGCTGGGTGTGGGATATTAAAGCTAATTCCGGCGTCTTGCGCGAAATTTGGCACGGTAATGTTGATGACCAAAGACTGGATATCGAGGATGATTACGAAGTTTTCTTAAAACTCCGCGAGGAGCTTTCGGGCTATCTGACATCCAACGGTATTTTTGCCGATGTTTTGGTCTATGTCGATCTGCTTTGCGCGCAGGTTTATGCCGGATATATCGCCTCTCAGGGCGGGGCATTTCTAAAAGCGGATTTCGCCGCCAAGCAAGACCCGATAATTTTTACGCGCAGACTTTTAGGGCTGGACGGCGTCAAAGCTAAAGCCGACCGGGATATGTCATCCGGTTATATTGATGGAGAGAGCTCATCGGTTCAATCCATCCTGCGTCTGGCCGATAGCGCCAATGGGAGAGCATAGGCATGGCAATTCATGAAAAAAGCCTGATCCGGCCGGAAAATATTACCTCCCGTGAAAATCTGGTGATTGACGGTGTTGATGTCTCCGGGGACTGGTCAACCTTTATCCATACTCGGGTTGTTTCCGATTATAATGAGGCGCTGGAAGAAGAAATTGCGGCGCTTCCGGGCGGAGAATATATTCACCGCTGTTGGCAGTGCGGGTCTTGCACCAATAGCTGCACGGTCAATGCCGAGAACCCCGATTTTAATCCACGTTACTGGATTTATCTGATCCGCATGGGCATGGAGAGCGAGTTGCTGCGCGATAAAGATATAATCTGGCAATGTGTCTCCTGTAATAAATGCACCTCCGCTTGCCCGCGTGATGTCGTGCCCGAAGCGGTGATGAAAGCGACCGGCCATTGGCTTGAGCTTAAAGGCCATACTAAACCTTCCAATTCGACTATTTTTGACGATGTTTTCACCGAACAGGTGATTAAACACGGCAAGATCGAAGACGGCGAAGTCTTGAAGGACTTTATGAAAAAATCCGGCCAGCCGCTCATCCAAGACTGGATTGTGCAAATGGTCAAACAGATGGTCAAAGGCCTGCCGCTTGGTATGTTGACGAAAATGGGGTGGTCAACCCTGTTTCATCCCAAGACCAAAGGCTGGGCCTCGGCGCGGGATGCGATTAACGAACATATTGCCGAGGAACATGCGGCGCAGCGTAAGGCTCTTGGCCTTGACGTTGCTGAATAGAGGATATCATGGCAGAACTTATCAACACGGTTGACCGCAAGAAAAAATACAAAAAGGTCGCCTATTATCCCGGATGCGCGCTGGAAGGCTCGGCGACGTCCTACGATAAATCTACGCGCGCCGTTGGCAAAGAATTAGGATTAGAACTGGTCGATGTGAAAGACTGGAACTGTTGCGGGGCAATGGAAGTCAAAAATGTTGACCCTGAAATCCAGACCTATTTATCCTCGCGGGTGATGTCCAAGGCCGTCAACGAAACCCAACAAGATGTTGTCATGGCGCCGTGTAATGGCTGTTATCATAACCTCAAAAAAGCCGAATACGACATTACCCACAAAGAAAAATCCAAGGCTGTTGTCGAGAAAATTTCGGCCAAAGCGGGCCATAAGGCTTACCAAGAAGGCGAGATTGAAACTATCCATGCGCTGGATTGGATCAAATTTGGTTTTGGCGAAGAGGAACTGAAGGCAAAAATCAAAGGCGGGTTGAAAGGCCTCAAAGTCGCCAATTATTACGGCTGTATGTATACGCGCCCGCGCCATATTTTCCCGGAAAAGGATCAGGGCGGAGATAGCGAGTCCACGTCCAAGCCACATTATATGGATGACCTTTTGGCTATTGCCGGCGCCGAAAATGTTGAATTTCCTTTAAAAACAGCCTGTTGCGGCGGCGCGCATACTCTATCAGACTCGGATATGTCGACCAAGCTCGTGCTCAATATTTTGCAAGCGGCAGAAGCTGCCGGAGCGGAAGTCATCGCAACCGAATGCCCGACCTGTCATTCAGGACTGGAAATGCACCAGATCAGGGCGCTTAAACGCCTCTCCAAAGAGACCAATGTTAAAGTGATCTATTTCACGCAATTGCTTGGCATGGCGATGGGGTTATCCCCGCGCAAAGTCGGGCTGAATGCCAATATCTCTGATTCGATGAAATTCGTAAAAGAAAAAGGTATCGCCTAAGATTATGAGAACGATAGCCGAGCTTGAAGATTTTTTTGATGCGCCTGCCCCCGCAGCATCTGCGCCGGAGCGGGCTGCTGATTATCTAAAAGCCGGCGAGGAAATTTTAGAGCATTGGGTCATCGCCCATGACGGGGTTCCGACCGGGGACAAGAAAGAGGGCTTTCGTATTCTGGCCCTGCAAAGACAAGGCTCTAAGGGCGATCCGAGCTTTAATGCTTGCCGCGAAACGGCCCGCGAACTTGTTTATCATTATAACCTCGTGACCTTGGAACCCGGCCATAAAGATGTCGCTACGCGCCTGAAAATGACCGAGATGGTGGCCAAGCATCTTGTACTTTTTGTCGGCGGCAAATTACAAGTTGCCGGACTTGGCGAGTTTTGTTGCTCTTCCAAGTCTTTGCGGCTAGACAATGATGTATTAGAATCTGAAATAGGAGCCAATCATGGCTGATGTACGTGGATGCCATCTTCCCGATGAGCTGCTTTTTGATGTTGAAAACCATACCTGGTTTTCAGAAGTTGGCGACGGAAATGTTCGCATGGGCATGACAGCGATTGCAACCGCGCTGGCGGGCGAATTAGTAGCCTTTACGCCCAAGAAAGTCGGACGCAAAGTGCGCCCCGGAAAATCCTGCGCCACAGTCGAGAGCGGGAAATGGGTTGGCCCGGCGAAATCCGTGGCCGGCGGCGAAGTGATCGAGGTCAATACGGCCTTGGCGGATAACCCCAAATTGGTCAATGAGGATCCCTACGCCAATTGGATGGTGGTCATTGCCCCCGATGATTGGGACGGCGTTAAAGGGCAATTGATACTTGGCGCGGATGTTGCGGCTAAATATGAAGCCAAGATGGATGCCGACGGTTTTGCCGGTTGTGACGCCTAAAGGGTATTAAGGGGCAAGCTGTGGATATGCCAATGGAACAGATGGGAGAAAATGCTTCCAAAGCGTGCGGTCTTTTGAAGGCTATGGCCAATGAATCGCGGCTGATGATTTTATGCCAGCTTTCCGAGGGCGAAATGACGGTGGGCGAGTTATTGGAAACTATACCGCTCTCCCAATCAGCTTTATCCCAACATCTGAGTATGCTGCGCCGCGAGAATATTGTCGCCACGCGGCGAGAATCGCAATTTCGGAAATATTCCCTCGCCAGCGAAGAAGCCCGCGCCATTATCGGAACGCTCTATGAGCTGTATTGCGCGCCGGAGACGGAAGACTGCAAAATGTCGGCCTAGCTCCGACGGTAGATTACAAACAGTGAATAAGTGTATTTAAGCGCAGGGTGTGAAAGCTCGCCCATATGTCCATGATCCGGCTATCAAGAGCTTTGCGGTCAGCGGGGTTTATACCCTCATAATCGAAAATCGCGGCCATAAGGGCGTTAAGCGGCTCGGCTAATTCATGGGTGCGGAAATCACCTTTTGTCCAGCCAATATAAAGCCCCGCTTTTTGCATGGCTTTCAGATCATCATGTTCGTTGGCTAATGCGCGTAATTGTTTAACGCGGTCCAAGTCTTCTTTGGCCAGATGGATTTGCACATAGCCTGCATCTCCATCAATCACTGATTTCAGATAGTTTATGAGCTGCATTATATGACCTGCTTTTTTCCTGATAAAACTATACATTAGAATATTAGAATATGCTACAGTAAGGCATCAATGAAGATATCAAAACCGATATACAAAAAAAATAAGGGGATTATGATGATCAAAATCAACAAAATAATGCTAAGCACTGCGGCGCTGGCAATGACCGCCATGGGCGCGTCAGGCATAGCATTCGCCGATAAAGCGGACGATGCACTCGGCACATGGCTGCGGCCTAAACAGGGCTGGCACGTAAAATTCGCGATGTGTGAAGACAATGCCGATAAGCTTTGCGGGACTGTGATCTCCGGAGAAGGCGTCGATAAATTGACGGGCGGCCCCGTGGTTGGCGTCAAAATGCTCTTCGATATGGACAAATCCGCGGACGGATCTAAATGGGTCGGCGTAATGTATGATCCCAAAGGCGGCGGCACTTATAAAGGCAAGGTCAAAATACGCAAAGACGGCCGGGTCAAGATGTCTGGTTGTTTGCTGGGCGGCCTGATGTGTAAATCTGAAAAATGGACGCGCGTAGAGCCGTAAAAGCTTAAGCTTTGGGGGAAGAAGGGGATGGCTTAGCCATCCCTTTTTTGTGTCCAGAAATTCTGCATGGCCAAGCTAGGGTTAGGCATCATTAACCGATGATTTCTGCGATGCTTGGTTTGTCGGCTACGCCCCCGACATCACCACAGGCGTCTGGGTCGGCGCCGATGATTTCACCCCTATGACCAAAGTGACAGGCGGCTCCATCCCCGCAAAAATCTGGCATGATTATATGGAAGCCGCGCTGAAGGATATGCCGCAAAGCGCCCTGCCCGTCTCCACCGAGCCAGCTTGACGCAAGCAAGAACAAGTACTGGATGCGCTCTTGAACGATATTGAAGATGCTTTGCCTTAGGGCTTTACTGCCGCAGTCGATAGCCCCTAGCGTTTGACCGAGAGCCATTGATAACTCCGAACCCCTCATCCGCCTGCAAGAAAGTCACTATCTCGAAACTTTGGTTTAAACCTGACTTCAAACTCTTCTCTTAAGTGATCAAGGAAATCATTCAAATCTTGCTGGAGTTTCGTTAAAGATAGGTTGAAATCTTTTCGCATTTCTTCAGCGGCCTCATGATAGAATCTCATAAGATCAATGTCATTGCCGTTTCTGTCCTGCCCTTGGATGCCAGACCCTCGCTTAGCGAATAGTGATGCCATACGGAAAGTGCCGTCATCAGAACTCATATGTTTTTCACAGCCATGATGGAACCGTACATTTCTTTCGTTCCGCAATATCTCTTGATTTCTTTCAATTCGATCTAGAAATTCCAGTGCTTTTTCTGGAAGCCCTAGCTTTATTAGGCGTGATTTTATGCATTTATTAGGTGGTTGATTTAATTCGAATACATCATTTGCTAGAATTAAAGCGCAATCGAAAACAGAGATATAGCGCATAAGGAAGACATCTTTAATCACCATAAGCCAATCATACTCCGCAATGGGTAAATCAAAAAATTGATCGGTTTTCGGATTGAGCCAAAGCATATCACCAGAAAGGTTTATAGAGCGAACTCGCTCCACCAACATGGTCAAAGATTCGTTCACATCAATTACGTATTTGCAATCTGGAAATTTTGACAATTCTTCGTATGATTCAAAATACATTGACACGACCGATAAATCATAGATTCGGCCTATAAGCTCATGTCCGTCCAGTTCAATGCTTTCTTGTACTATATTTTTAGGCAATCCATCTTTAAACTTCAAAAGGCTCTCTCTTACAGGTATTCTGTTTCCGCTTTTGCATAACAAGGTCTATAAACTAGGGTATATCACTCCCCACCCTCATCATCTTCGCCTTCATCATCGCTATCCTCAATCCGGCCCACGCTCACGACGCGTTCGTCTTCTTTCGTCCTTAGTACCCACACACCCTTCGCGGAGCGTTGGCTTATCGAGATATTGCGCACGGGCGTTCTAATCAGCTGTCCGCCATCAGTCACCAGCATGATCTGGTCATTATCTTCTACGGTGAAACTGCGCACGAGCTTGGCTCTCTCTTGCTTTTTGCCGCGGTCGAGAATTTGCGCGACCATGCCTTTTCCGCCCCGGTTCTTACAAGCATAACGGAAGGAGGATGTGCGTTTGCCAAGCCCGTCATCGGCGATAGTGAGCACAAATTGTTCATTGGCCGAGAGGAAGGCATAGCGCTCATCCGTCAGCACCGTATCCGTTTCTTCATCAGGAGCCTCGATAACAACATCATCGCCAAGAGCGCGGCGCTCTGCGCCTGAGCGTTTGAGAAAGGCCATACGCTCATCTTGTTCAACATCAATATGGCGGAGCACGGCCATAGAGATAACTTCGTCGCTGCCCTCTTCACCAAAATTGGCGAGGCGGATGCCGCGCACCCCGGTTGAGGCCCGCGAATTAAAGCGGCGCGCATCTGTGACTTTGAAACGGATCACCTTGCCCATCGCCGTTGTCAGGAGAATATCATCCTCTTCGCTGACAACGCGGACATCGACAATGCCGTCGCCTTCGCCCGGTTTCATCGCGATCTTGCCGTTGCGGTTGACCTTGGTGAAATCAGCCAGCGAGTTACGGCGCACGCCGCCTGAGCGAGCCGCGAACATGATATCTAAATCTTTCCAGCTTTCCTCGTCTTCGGGGAGCGCCATGATCGAATTAATTGTTTCGCCTTGGTCAAGCGGCAGCAGGTTAACCAGCGCCTTGCCGCGCGTGGCCGGCCCGCCGAGCGGCAGCTTCCAGACTTTTAGCTTATAGGCCATGCCGCTTGAGGAGAAGAACAGCACAGGCGTATGGGTCGTCGCGACGAAAACGGTGGTGACGTAGTCCTCATCCTTCATCGACATGCCCGCCCGGCCTTTGCCGCCGCGTCTCTGCGCCCGGTAAGTATCCAGCGCCGTGCGCTTCACATAGCCTGCCGCCGTTACCGTCACGACCATATCTTCGACCTGGATTAAGTCTTCATCTTCGAAATCCATGCCGCCTTCGACAAATTCGGAGCGGCGAGGCGTAGCGAATTTTTCTCTGACCTCAGTCAATTCTTCGCGGATGATGGTCTGCACACGCTCGCGCGAGCGCAGGATGTCGAGAAGGTCAGTAATGCTCGCAGCCAGTTTTTCGGCTTCGGCTGTGATTTCGTCCATGCCCAAAGCGGTAAGTTTGAGCAGGCGCAGATCGAGAATGGCTTTGGCCTGTTCTTCGGTCAGCTGGATGGTGCCGTCATCCATCAGCTTGGAGCGCGGATCAGCAATTAACTTGATCAAGGCTCCCATGGCGCGGGCATCCCATGTGCGGTTTAGCAGATTCTCACGCGCATCTTTGGGGTTGGCCGAGCTTCGGATGATTTTGATAATCTCGTCAATATTGGCCACGGCTGTCGCGAGGCCAACCAAAATATGCGCGCGGTCACGGGCTTTGGCGAGATCAAATTTCGTGCGCCGCGCAATGACTTCTTCGCGGAAATCCAAAAACGCTTCGAGCATACGGCGCACATTCATCTGCTCCGGCTTGCCGCCGTTCAGCGCCAGCATATTGGAAGAAAAATTCTGCTGCATGGCCGAGAAACGGAAGAGCTGGTTCAGCACGACTTCCGGAACCGCGTCGCGCTTAAGCTCGATCACCACCCGCATACCCACACGATCGGATTCGTCGCGCACAGCCGAAACGCCTTCAATACGTTTCTCGTTGACCATAGCCACAATCTTCTTGATCATATTGGCTTTATTGACCTGAAAAGGCAGCTCCGTCGCGATAATCGCGAAGCGGTCTTTGCGGATTTCTTCGATATTGGTCACGGCGCGCAAAGTGACAGAGCCCTTGCCCGTCAACACGCCTAATTTCGCCCCGCTACGTCCTAGGATTTGAGCCCCTGTTGGGAAATCAGGGCCGGGAATGATTTCGAGGAGTTCCTCATCTGTCAGAGCCCCATTGTCCATAAGCGCCAAAGTCGCATCAATGACTTCGCCGAGATTATGCGGCGGGATATTGGTCGCCATGCCGACGGCAATACCGCTCGCCCCATTGACGAGAATATTGGGAAAACGCGAGGGCAAAACCACAGGCTCTGTTTCCGACGCGTCATAGTTTTCTTGGAAATTGACAGTGTTCTTTTCGATATCCGCCAATAGGCTTGCCGCCGGCCTGTCCATGCGCACTTCGGTGTAACGCATCGCGGCAGGCGGGTCGCCGTCGACAGAGCCAAAATTGCCCTGACCGTCAAGCAGCGGCAGGCGCATCGAGAAATCCTGCGCCATACGGACAAGCGCGTCGTAAACTGCGCTATCGCCGTGAGGATGGTATTTACCGATAACATCGCCGACAACACGGGCGGATTTTTTATAGGCTTTTTCGCGCGTAAATCCGTTTTCATGCATCGAATAGAGAATACGGCGATGAACGGGTTTAAGGCCGTCGCGAACATCGGGAATGGCGCGCGAGACGATAACGGACATAGCATAATCGAGATAGGAGCGCTTCATCTCCTCTTCGATTGTGATCGGCGATACGCCGTCAGGCAGGCCTTGCGGCGTGTCTTCTTCGTCGTCGCCGGGGGTGTCGTTATCGTCGCTCATAAGATAATTTTAGCGCCCATATTCCTATAAGAATTAAGCCGCTCGAATCGCGCGGCTTTTGCCATATTTTTGTAGCATTTGAGAGGCGTTGGAGCAAACAAAACAGCGCATTTTTTACCCTCTCGCAATAGCTTTAATAATGCGGTATGGTAGGCAAAATGGAGATTGATATGACGAAAACTCTGTCCTTAGCTACAACTCTGGTAACCGTCCTTTTTATGACGGCGTGCCAAGCCGCAAATGACGCTCCGAAAAGCCACATTGCGACTCTACAAAATAATGCGGGCGACACGATCGGAACGGTTACGCTGACCCCGGCAAAAGGCGGAGGCGTGCGGGTTCAGGTCACCGCCTCAGGCATCCCCGAAGGCGCTCACGGTATGCATTTGCATGAAAAAGGCGATTGCTCTTCAGCGGACTTTAAAAGCGCCGGCGGCCATATCAATCCGATGAAAGCCAAGCACGGGCTTAAAAACCCTGATGGCCCCGATAATGCCGATATGCCAAACGCCCTCGCCGATGCGAAAGGTCATGTCAGCGTCGATCTAGTCAATATGCGGGTATCTTTGCGCGGCGAAACCGATAGCCCTGCCCTGCTCGACGATAACGGCTCGGCGCTGATTATGCATATCAGCCCCGATGACCAAATCACCCAGCCCATTGGCGGAGCCGGCGCGCGCATCGCTTGCGCGGCAATTACGCGCTAATTATCCTGCCTATTTATCGCTCGGCCAGATATTATTCCACCAATCGACCTTCGGCTTCGGCTTGGTTTCGGGGAAGAAATCACCTTTGCCTGAAGTTTTGATTTTACGGCGAATATAGCTGGTCTCCCAGCCGGTCATATTGGCCAGCGTCTTGATCTCGGTTTCTTTGCGGGCATTGACCTGTTTTTTATAGGCCTCGGCCTCAGGGCAATCCATCTCGCCGTCAAAAGCGTGGCGCAGAATGTAGCGGCCTTGGAAATTTTTCTTATCGCCTGTCATCTTGAATTTCAGATCTTCGGGGAAACTGTCGGCATTATACCGTACATGCAGCCGCGTAACGTAAACATTCTTGGCGCGTTGCGGCATGACACGGCGTTTTTGCATCGGCACGGGCCTGTCATCACTATTCCCGCCCAGCCAAAATACGCCGAGTTCCTTAAGCTCATCATCTGAGAGCGGGTCGGCGGCGCAGGGGTCGCACCAATTCATATCCCAAGCATATTCCATAAACACGCCATGCCCGCCTTCGCGCCGCGCCGATGTTGCGTACATATCTTTATAGAAATCGCCAAAGTCATCTTTAATGAAAATGGGAAGCTCTTTATCGGACGGAATTTTCTGCGTCCTATAATTAGTCGTCTCGACCTTGCCGTTTTTAGTTAGTGTATAGACAAACAGGTCTTGATCGCCGTTAGAATTGAGTGTGCCAAGACGGATGGGCAGCATGAATTTCGGGCTCTCGTAAGCCACAGCAATCGGGCGCAGCATCTCGCCGCCTTGTTTGGCTTTTTCCTCCAAATTGACCTTGGCGACGAAGAATTTCATATCCTGTTTGATATAGCTGCCGAGAATACGCCGTGCGCCTTTGGGAATTTGATAGCCATTGGATTCGAGCCAGATTTGCAAGCCGTCGCTCTCCGTAGCTGACAGAATAAGAATGTCATATTCCCCAACCGAGAAACTCTCTTCGATGGTGACGCCTAAGCTTGCCTCATCTTCCATGACAGCGCTGACCTGGGGCGCCATTCCAACACTATTTTTGCGCATCCTGCTCTCATACCTAGCCCTGTCGCATGGATTTTGATCGAAATATTCAACCAGACGCGGCGCGGTATAGGCATCGAGATGATCCAGCAATGCCGCATTGGAAATATGCACCTGTTCTTTGGTAATCACGGTCGGCACCGGGATGACCATAGCAAATTCTGTCGGGTCGCCTTGATAATCATTGGCCATGGTGATGACGGTACGGTCGCCATCCCGCACCAGCGCAACTTTCGAACTTTGATTGAAAAGATCGGTATCCGCCTTGGCGACATAAAAGCCGCAAAAAGCCGAAGCCGAGGAGGCTGCCGCCAAAGTGGTTATCGCGAGCGCGCTACTCAGCAGGTATTTGGACAGTTTCATGGGAGACTCCAGTTTGAGGGATTTGTAATGACGGCCATTGATAACGGCCTGCGGGAAAAATTTTGTCCATAAGAGGTACAAGCGGCGCGGTCAGGATAAGCGCAAGGATAATGCCTGCGGCGTTATAAAATGCAAATTGTATGGTAAAGCCTATCGCCGCCACCAGCACCGCATAGAGCACCCGTCCGAGCCGGGCGTCAGGCGTAGTTTTAGGATCGGAGATCATAAAGAAGGCGAATATGAGCAAGGCCCCGCTCTGCATTTGGTGAACCGGGATTGTCAGCGGATCGCCGAGCCAGAGCGCGCGGGCAAATATCAATGCGGCATAGCTGCCCAGCAATGTAAGACTGACATCCCAACGCTTGGCCTTGCCGGTGACAATACCGCCCATGCCCAGCAGGAAGAGCGCAAAGATCGGCGCCGTGCCCCACTGCCCCGGCGAAATCCACGCGCCTGTAAACAGCAGCGAAAGAACAACAAGACCAAAATTAGCCGGGTTGAAAATATGCTTACCGCGCCAGCGCAGAATATATTTGGAACTGATCGCGAGAATGCCAGCGGCGATGGAGAGCGTGATTGAACCTGTGCGCAAGAGAAGCGTCAAAGAGAGCGCCGAGATTAGCGGGCTGCGTGCATCAAACTTATGACCAATTATCTTACTGGCGACCGCTTGCGTACCGAGCGCAGACCCGACACAGGCCACAACATGCCACCACGGCAGAGCAAAGGCGAAGTGAAACACGCCGAGCAGTATGAGAGAGGAGAGAACACCAATCTGGTAATTGCGCGGGTCGCGCAGCAGCGCCGCCCAAATCCCGCTTAATTTTCGCGTATCAAGAGAAATGCCCTGCAAATCCTCACCCTTTTGTTATTATGTAACTATAACACAAATAAGTGAGGCGGAAAAATGGCAGATACAGTAATTTAGGTTATAAATTGGTAAGGTTGGGGGAAAGCGCCAAACAGCACTAATATTCTTCCCCCTGTTCCCGGCTTAAAGCCGGGAACACGATGTGGGAATGAGCATCGCGGCTATAGCCGCGATTCATTTTACCTAGAACGGGATTTCGTCGTCTAGGTCGAAGTTTTCTTTTGGGCCTTCTTGGGCTGAGGCTGAGCGTTGGCCGCCCTCGCCCCCGCCTTGGCCTTGATTGCCGTATGCGACGCTGTCTTGGTTATACCCGCCGCCGCCGCGATTTCCGCCGCCTTGGCTACCCGCGCTATCAAGCATGGTTAGATTACCGCCAAAGCCTTGCAGCACGACTTCGGTTGAATATTTATCATTGCCGTCTTTATCCGTCCATTTACGGGTTTGCAGCTTGCCTTCAATATAGAGCTTACTGCCCTTTTTAACATAGCGCTCAACAACCCCGACAAGGCCCTCTTGGAAAATCGCGATACGGTGCCATTCCGTCTTTTCGCGTTTCTCGCCGGATTGCTTGTCGCGCCAGCTCTCCGACGTCGCGAGCGAGAAATTGGCGACCTTACCGCCATTATTAAAGGAGCGGATTTCAGGATCGCTCCCGACATTGCCGACTAATATTACTTTATTGACTGACCCGGCCATAATTCACCTCTTGACGTTGCCATATATTTTGTTCTTATTATGTTCTAAACGACTCACATCTAATTTACAAGTGCGCTTACAACTGCACTTGTTTTGAGGTTTTCGCGCCCTTAAGTCCATCACTTCACATTCGAAAAGAAAGTCTTTTCCACAACCTTATGACCACACATAAATTCATCAAAGTTCGCGGCGCGCGGGAGCATAATCTTAAAAACGTCAATGTTGATTTGCCGCGCGATAAGCTGATTGTGATTACGGGGCTTTCGGGGTCTGGCAAATCCTCCCTCGCCTTTGACACCATCTATGCCGAAGGCCAGCGCCGCTATGTCGAGAGCCTGTCGGCTTACGCCCGGCAATTTCTGGAACTGCAAGGCAAACCTGATGTGGACAGCATAGAAGGCCTCTCGCCCGCTATTTCGATTGAACAGAAAACCACCTCGCGCAATCCGCGCTCGACGGTCGGCACTGTCACCGAAATTTACGATTATATGCGCCTGCTTTGGGCGCGGGTCGGCATTCCCTATTCCCCCGCCACGGGCCTGCCCATTACCAGCCAGACGGTGAGCATGATGGTCGACCGGGTGATGACCCTGCCCAAAGACACTAAACTCTATATCCTCGCCCCGATTGTGCGCGGCCGCAAAGGCGAATACCGCAAAGAGCTGGCACAGTTGATGAAGGACGGCTTTCAGCGGGCCAAAATCAACGGCGAATTTTACCGTATTGAAGACGCGCCTGAGCTCGACAAGAAATTCAAACAAAACATTGACGTTGTTGTTGACCGCGTCGTCGTGCGCGAAGGATTGGAAGCGCGCCTCGCCGAAAGCATCGAAACCGCTTTGCGCCTCGCCGACGGCCTCGCCGTAGCCGAACAGGCCGATGACGCAGAAGCACGGATGTTATTTAGCGAAAAATTCGCCTGTCCTGTTTCCGGCTTTACGATTTCAGAAATCGAGCCCCGGCTGTTTTCTTTTAACAGCCCGCATGGGGCCTGCCCGATTTGCGACGGGCTTGGCAAAGAGCTGCGCTTTGATCCCAATCTTGTTGTCCCGGACGGCACCCGCTCCATAGCGGGCGGCGCGATTGCGGCTTGGCCGAATAAAGCCAGCGGGCTTTATATGCAAACCATTGGAGCGCTATCCAAACATTACGGCTTTAAGACCGATATGCCTTTCGATAATTTGCCGGACGGAGCCAAAGATGTCGTGCTTTACGGCACAAAGGGCGCGAAGATAAAATTCGTCTATCAGGATGAAGGCCGCCGCTACGAGACGACCAAGCCTTTTGAAGGCGTCATCCCCAATTTACAGCGCCGCTACCGCGAAACCGAGTCGACATGGATGCGCGAAGAGCTCGGCAAATATATGTCAGATGCGCGCTGCGAGACCTGCCGCGGCAAACGCCTCAAGCCCGAAGCGCTTTCTGTCCGCGTTGGAGATATGGATATTTCCGTCACGCAGGAAATGTCGATCAAGGACGCGCTGGCGCGGTTTGAAAAACTGGGCAAAGACCTGTCCAAGAAAGAGATGGAGATCGCGGAGCGTATCCTCAAAGAAATTCGCGACCGCTTGAAGTTTCTCAATGCTGTCGGTCTGGATTATCTCACCATTGGGCGGGGTTCGGGGTCTTTATCCGGCGGCGAGAGCCAGCGTATCCGCCTCGCCAGCCAAATTGGCTCCGGCCTGACGGGCGTACTCTATGTGCTGGACGAGCCCTCTATCGGCTTGCACCAAAGGGATAATGCCCGGCTCTTGGAAACCCTGCAAAATCTGCGCGACCTCGGCAATAGTGTCCTTGTCGTCGAGCATGATGAAGAAGCCATCCTAACGGCGGATTATGTTGTCGATATGGGCCCGTTGGCCGGTGTCCACGGCGGAGAGATTGTCGCCGAAGGCACGCCCGCTAAGATCAAAAAAGCCAAATCTCTGACCGGGCAATATTTATCTGGTAAAAAGGAAATCGCCATTCCGGTGCAGCGCCGCGAAATTCAGCCGCATAAAAAACTCACCATCAAAGGCGCGCGCGGCAATAATCTTAAAAATATCACCGCCGAAATCCCGCTGGGCTTGATGACATGCGTCACGGGCGTGTCGGGCGGCGGCAAATCAACGCTGACCATCGAGACGCTCTACAAGGCCGTAGCCCGGCGGCTGAACAAATCCACCATCCAGCCTATGCCCCATGACAGCGTTGAAGGGCTGGAACATCTCGATAAAGTCATTGATATCAACCAAAGCCCGATTGGCCGCACGCCGCGCTCTAACCCTGCGACTTATACCGGCGCGTTCACGCCGATCCGCGATTGGTTCGCGGGTCTGCCCGAAGCGAAACTGCGCGGCTATAAGCCGGGAAGGTTTAGCTTTAATGTCAAAGGCGGGCGCTGCGAGGCCTGCCAAGGCGGCGGCGTTATCAAGATCGAAATGCACTTCCTGCCCGATGTCTATGTCACCTGCGATATCTGCAAAGGCGCGCGCTATAACCGCGAAACTTTAGAGATAAAATTCAAAGGTAAATCCATTGCCGATATTCTCGACATGACCATTGACGAGGCGGCGGATTTTTTCAAAGCCGTGCCGAGTATCCGTGATAAAATGGTGACATTGCAGCGCGTTGGCCTGACTTACCTGAAAGTCGGGCAGCAGGCGACGACGCTCTCCGGCGGGGAGGCGCAGCGGATTAAACTGGCCAAGGAACTGGCCAAACGCGCCACGGGCCGCACGCTCTATATTCTCGATGAGCCGACAACAGGTCTGCATTTTGAAGATGTTAGCAAGCTGCTCACCGTACTCAATGAACTCGTCGAAAGCGGTAATACAATGGTGATTATCGAGCATAATCTCGACGTCATAAAAACCGCCGACTGGATCATAGATCTCGGCCCCGAAGGCGGAGACGGCGGCGGAGAAATCGTCGCGGTGGGAACGCCGGAGACAGTGGCAAAGGTCAAGGCCAGTTGGACAGGGCGATATCTCAAGCCAATGCTGGCGCGGGATAAGGCGCGGAAGAAATAGTAAGGACTTATTGCGTGATAGATTTTAGCTTTCGCTCCCCTATCACCTTCCCTGAACCGTCATAGAGTCTAAATGTAATAGTTTTAACAATTCCTGTTCTTAACTCGCTGTCTCCTCCATTCTCAAAAGGGTCAAACTGCCAATATTGAACGGATTTCACGGCAGGTTTTACGAAAACTCTCTCTGTCGCCTGTATGGCTTTTATGTTTATTGGCTTTCCGTCTTCATTGACATCAAAACGAACAATTACCCGGCCTGATCGTTCTGCTCTCGAGGGCATAACAGGAGCAATCCTAAGAACCGGCAAGTCATCATTGTCTTTCATCTCGTCATAGGGCCAGCATTTGCAAACGCCAGCCTGTTCAGCTTCTGCAAATTTTCCATCATCAGCTAAGAGTGAAAGAGCAAACATCCACCCCGAAAACGCTCTCTGAACCGTAGCATTTTTCGAATCAACGTAGTTTTCTAGCGACTGCATTACCTTTTGATATGAAAGGGCTGCGTCTATGTACTTATCTTCGTTAATTAAAATATCGCCGTTATAAACGTAAGCGATATACTCTAATGCACTCGAATAATTATGACTTGGGCTTTCATAAATTTCTATTGCTCGCTTAATATCATTTTCCGCTCGCGGCTTCCTTTTCCTGAGCTTCCCCCACCCGTTGAGCACATGGTAATCAGCTTCATATGTCCCGCCGGAAAGCTTAGAGTCAGTGACATATGACTTAAGTTCCGCCGCAACTTTAATTACAGCTTTAGGGTTATCCTCCATTATTTCTAATATCCCAAGACTGATTAATTTTTCCGTTTTGCTGACATGCCCTCTGGGTAGAGAGATATCCGTCAAATCAATAGCGCGGCGTAATGCTTTCCTAGATGATTTTCGATCTGATGGTCTTATGACATCAGCATAGTTTTGAGCTAAATCCGCTGTAGTCTTACTCTCACCAAGGAGTTCTTCAGCTTTCTGCCACGCAATAAGCGCGTGTTTTCCTGCTGATTTAGTGTCTTTTTGCTCTAGTGCCGCCTGATAAGCCTTATAGGGCTCCATGACTTCCGGCGGTATCTTGGCTTGGACTATGCCTGACATCATCAGCGCCAGTCCCAGAGATAATAATAGCTTCTTCATGATAGACCCTCCGAGAGTTAAACATAACAAAACACGTAAGATTTGCAAGACGTAGCCACACTACTCAAGCTTCAGCCCCGAAGGCGGAGAGATCGTCGCTGTGGGGACGCCGGAAAGCGTGGCAAAGGTCAAAGCCAGTTGGACAGGGCGATATCTCAAGCCAATGCTTGCGCGGGATAAGGCGCGGAAAAAGAGCTAGACGGCCGAAATTTATTCGAGAACGTTGCCTGATCGGTCTGTTAGGATATAGCGAACTGTGGTGATAATATCTTTTCTATCAGCCTCGGTCTCAGAGGCCGTTCGGGGGTTATATTCCCATTGGGCCACAGACTTTTGGGACGATTTATCAAAGATATCCTTAGGCCAACTCTCCAATATCCGAATATTTGTTGTGGAACCATCATCCTTCAAATCAAATTCAACGATTGAAAAGCCGGATTGATACGCTTTGCGCGGCATCATGGGCGGTATGCGTTTAAACGGCTGCACAGACTCATTACGTTTCTTGTCAAAAGGCCAACACTGGCAAAGCCCGGCAGCTTCCGCCTCTTCAAGCTTGTGTGCGCGCGAAATGCGATTACGCATCGTCATCCAGCGCCCCAAAGACCGCATTAAAAGCGGGTGGTCGCGCGGCAATTTATTTTCAAGATTTTGCATAACCTCTTGATAATCCAGCGCCGCCGGGATTAAATCATCCTGCCCCTCTTTCCCGTAACCTGAATACAGACGGGCTAATATTGGCTGATAGGTCGCGTAGCCGTCATCCGCATTATCGAAAATATCCAGGGCTTTCCCCGCATAGTCTGCCGTCTTTTCATGATTGCCGCTTTTAACGGCAAATTGGGCTCTGTAGGTATAAAGTTCACCTACAAATGTCGAATTTTCGGCCCCATTGGCCTCGGCAAATTCTATAGCCTTCTTTGTCCGTTTACTTAGGCCGGATAATTTCCCTTTAAGCGTAGCATAATTAAGAAAGTTAACCTCACGTTCGAGGCGAGTTATGACGGGGTTGTCATGATAAGTGCTAAGCTGAATACTGCGAAGGTGGGCGGCTTTGATTTTCTTATAAGATTTACGATCCTTCGAAATAAGAAGCGCAAAATTTTGCGCCAAGTCGCCTGTTGTCTTCGAATCTCCCAAATGGGTTTCCGCTGCTTGCCACGCCGCTAAAGCATGTTTACGTGCTAACTGAGCATCCCCCTTTTTAAAGGCCGCCTGATAAGCCTTATACGGCTCCATAACTTCCGGCGGTATCTTGGCTTGGGCTATGCCTGACATCATCAGCGCTAGCCCCAAAGTTAATAATAGCTTCTTCATGATAGACCCTCCGAGAGTTAAACCTAGCAAAGCCCGTCAAATTTGCAAGGCGTAGCCACACTACTCGAAATTCGGGCCCGGGTTATCGTCATGCCACCAGCGCACGGCATAGGCATTGACGCCCGCGACCAATAGCATCCACGCCGCCATGGCCGAGGCTATGATAATCATGGCAATAATGCCCAGAAACATGAAAACCGGGTTTTTGAAGCGCTCAGAGGCCGCTTCAAAAAGAATGCGGGGATTCTCTTCGCCCAAACCCGACAAAGCTGTTAAAAAGCCGGGATCCCCAGTGGCGATTATTATCGCGATAAAATAGATAATATAGACGGCAATATAGCCGCCAATATAGGTCACCAGATAGGCGATAAAAAGATTCCAAAATCTGAACTTGGTCACTTTATTGGCGGCAAAGACATGGGTTTTATCCCGATAAACTGACAAGGCCGCAGCGGGAGCCAGCCGTATGGGAATGGCAATCAAGAGCGCCAATATGGCAAATATGCCGATAAAGACTGCAATCCCGGCTAAGATAGGGGATATGAAACCTAAAATAATGGCCACAATACCAACGGCCATAGCGCCGAAAAAATAGACGCCAAGAACAGTGGCCCAGACGCCCAGCTGAACCAACATTGTTCGCAACTCCGCGCGGCCAAAGCGCAGGGGCTGTCTCGGGGCTTCCGAACCGTGAAAATATTTCTTGTAAAAAGCCGTTTCTCCTGCCGCCGATACGCCCCACATGGCCGCCATAAATAAAGCGTAGCCCGGCAGAATTTTTCCAAAGGCTGACAGCATCATCTCCGGCTCGGGAGGCGGCCCGCCGCCAAATACGGATTTCACATTGAGCCAATTAAATTCGAGGATGGCCCCGTAATGGCGCAGCAAAAGCGGCATAGAGATAATGAAGCCAATCGACAATGCCGCCGACATCCAAAACCAGAGCCGCAAAACAAAGGCCTTGCCGCCGGATGTCATAAACACACCTCCGGCGGCGGCGTTAAAATCAAAAGCGGAATTTGGCTTAATAGGCTGTATCATAAATCACGTCCTGTTTCGAGCGCATCTAATTGCGCGGCATAACTTGGAATACCCCAAAAACAAAAATACCACAGCACAATCCCGATCATATAAAGAATGGAGACAATCATCAACGGAATCCAAACAGTCGGTTGCTTGAAAACATCCCCTATTTTGTCAAATATAACTAACGGGTCTTCCGTTTCGTCTATACCGCTCAACAGCTCTATAAGGGATCCGTCTGCGATAATGGCAAAGAAGCCTATCATCGAAATCATACTCATAATGATATATCCGGCAAACCCAACGATAAGGTAGCAAGCAATCATCGGCCAAAATTTGTTTTTGGTGACCTTCCAGCCTTCAATGGTGCGGATATCATCATCACGGACAGACAGCGCTGCGGCCGGAGAAAACCTTACAAGAATGAATAAGGTAAAGCCCATCATCGCTAAGAATGCTAGAAACCCGACAAGGCCGAACAGCGCGGCAGCCCCTCCACCTGGCGCTTCTCCCATTGTTGCCCCCATAACAAATAGGGCGATTGCAACGATATAAGCCGCAAAGAAAACGCCATAACAAATAATCCCGACGATAAACCGCGCCAGTAAGACCCGAAGTTCATCCTTGCCAAACCGCAACGGGAATATTTTGTGATCCGTGCCGCGAAAAATATTCTTATGGAACGCCGTTTCCGCTGAGATCACTACCACCAAACTTAACATCCATATTAGGCTGGCTAGCCCCATAATCGACATCATCGGCCCCATTATGGCGCCTATCGCCGCCGCGTCATCCTCCTCCAGGGCTCCACTTTTTTCCAATGCGATAATATTTTGAAAAATCTCAAAATAGGCTGAGATGAATTGTTTGCCAAAAACCCCGTAGATCAGGATGAGCAGCCCCGCCGTCCATAACAGTAATTTGATTAAAAACCGTTTCCCGCCGGGCATCCGAAATGGCTGCGAAATAGCCGTGTTGATATTAAACTGTGTATCTTGCGGAACATATTCCATGATGCGTCCTCCCGCCCCATCGATAAGCCCCGGAATAATCTCATGTCAACGCTTTACATTTGCTACGCCTAACCTAAATGGGCAGTCATGACTAAACCCGTCCATATCATCGGCGCCGGCCTTGCGGGTTCGGAAGCGGCTTGGCAATGCGCGCGTAGGGGCGTGGCTGTAGTGCTGCACGAAATGCGGCCATCGCGGATGACTGACGCCCACCAGAGCGGCGGGTTTGCCGAGCTGGTTTGCTCCAATTCATTTCGCTCAGATGACAAGACGGGCAATGCCGTCGGCGTTTTGCATGAGGAAATGCGCAAGGCTGATAGCCTCATAATGGGTATGGGCGATATGACGAAACTGCCCGCAGGCGGGGCGCTCGCCGTTGACCGCAATGCGTTTTCCGATGCGGTTACGACAATCCTGAAACAACACCCCCTCGTCACTATTGAATATGGCGAAGTTAAAGGCCTGCCGCCTATGGCCTGGGGCAATACGATTATCGCCACAGGCCCCCTCACCGCGCCGTCGCTGGCAAAATCAATTCTTGAATTAACAGGCGAAGACAGCCTCGCTTTTTTCGACGCCATTGCGCCAATTGTCTATAAAGACTCTATCGATTTTTCCAAAGCTTGGATGCAATCACGTTATGACAAAAAAGGCCCCGGCGGAGACGGGGCAGATTATATCAATTGCCCGCTGGATAAGGATCAATATGAGACCTTTATCGAGGCCTTGGTCGCGTCCGATCAAACCGAATTTAAAGATTTCGAGAAAGACACGCCTTATTTTGAAAGCTGCCTGCCGATTGAAGTCATGGCCGCGCGCGGAGCCGAGACTTTGCGCTGGGGGCCCATGAAACCTGTCGGCCTGACCAATCGGCATAACCCCACCGTCAAAGCCCATGCCATTATTCAACTTCGGCAGGACAATGCCCTTGGCACGCTCTATAATATGGTCGGGTTTCAGACCAAGATGAAATATGGTGCGCAGGCCGAGGTTTTCAAAGCCATTCCGGGATTAGAAAATGCCGTCTTTGCCCGGCTTGGCGGCATACACCGCAATACATTTATCAATTCACCGAAACTTTTAAATAATCAGATGCAGCTAAAACAGCGCCCGGATATCCGCTTTGCGGGGCAAATTATGGGCGTTGAAGGCTATGTCGAAAGCGCCGCGCTCGGTCTTATCACGGGGCGTATGGCGGCGGCGCAGGCGATGGGAAATAGCTATCCCGTCCCGCCTTTGACCACAGCGATGGGGTCACTGACCGAACATGTCACGGGCGGCTATATGACCGGGCCAAAAGCCAAGTTCCAGCCGATGAATGTCAATTTCGGATTGTTCCCCCCTATCGAAGGGCTGGTCTATAAGGACGAAGATGGAAAGAATATTCGGGGCAAAAACAAGACCCGTTTCAGAAAACGGCACTTTGCCGAACGCGCCCTGCGAGATATTGAAAGCTGGGTTTAGGTTCAGATACTTCCCTCTAACCTGTCATTCCGGGCTGCGGAGCAGAACCCGGAAGGTCGAGAGGAAGAACCGAGAAAAGGGACACCAAAAATTAATTGGCCGCGAGCTTAGAGCCCTGTGGTCAAGACAAAGAAGTCAATCGTGACATTAACGTCGTCATCTTCCGGCTCGCCCATTTTCCAACTATTCATTGACCGGACTTTAATCGCGATGCGGCGGGAGCCGTCACCCAAAACAATAATCGGCGCCTCATCGACACTATAAACATTGTTCGATATCGGCAGAGCTTTTACCCACTCAGCAATATCAAAATCGGCAAGCTCTTCCTTGCCATCGACGAATAGAATATGTCCGGCCTTGGCTTTGATCACAAAATCCCCATCGGTGACAAAACTTTGCACATTATTGGAAGACGGAAAATAGTGGTAGCTACCGTAAAGCTTATCATATCCGGCAATATCTATCCCTGTTACCGGACTATTATAGCTGACAGCAAATTGCCGACCTCTGTCATTGCGCAATTCCACATTCTGTAAGGCAAGGCGTTTATACAATACGGAATTATAATAGTCGTCAAAGTCTGGCACGTCTTCAGCGCCCTCGAAAATCTTGCCGAGGGTTTTGACTTCGTTCTTTTTTGCCAGATAAGCCAGCGCGCCTTTGACCCTACGTGCCGCGTCCATATCCGTTATCTTTATGTCGCTGAGCGGCTTGATTACGCCCTGCGCAGATATGATGCCCGCCGCTTTCAGCCCCGAAACAGCCCGCATCTTCTGGTTTTTTATTGAGAGAATTTCCGCGCCAAATGCGCCGAGCAACAGCAATGCCGCCGCACTGCCGGGGACAAGCCTGATATCGCGCTTGGCCTTGGGGCCGATAGTAAACCACAGGCCCAAGCCCAAGGCCCATATGACCGCCATCATCAAGGCGATACGCTCGGGCGTAAATCCGTATTCGCCAATTCGCACCCAGACAGAAACTGCAAGCAATAGCGCGGCAGGAATAGAAAGCGGAAACCAGAGCTTTCTGAATAATTTAGCTAGGGCTTTATCTTTGATAAAGGGCGGCTCCAGTACTAGCCATGTCAGCGCCCCAACCAAAAGAAACGGCGTCGTCAGCGCCGCAATTTCGCCTTTAGGCAGGCTGCCAGCCAGTATAATTTTAACGCCGTAAGCCAGCAGAATAAGCGCGTAGATCAGCGTCAGCGGCGATAATATCCACGTCCCGAGAAAGGCAACAGCCTTGGAGACAAAACCGGGATTGTCGTAAAGTTCTTGATAGCTTTCATCCGTCTTGGGAACCGTCGAGAGCCAGTAAAGCGGGGCCAAAAACCCAAGCCCGATTGGGAGCAATAAGCGTTCTGTCAGCTCATTCATGCTAAGGCCGAAGAGCGATTTCAGCGCAAATTGGATGGAAAAAATACCGACGGTAAAAATAATCGACCCGACGATCGCAAAGACGGCCCCGGTCCAGATTTTGTGGGTAAAGTCCCAGACGTGTAAATCGTCCCGGGATTTGCGCCAAATCACGACATTGCCCAGCAAAAGCAAGGCCGCTCCCATCGCCATAACCAGATTTATGCGCAGCTCTTTGGAAAACCACGCCAATGCCGCCACAGCGATAGCCATGAGGATTTGAACCGGAATTAGCCGCGATTGGCCTTTGGCTTCGCGGGCCACCGTAATGGAAAAGCTTAAATAAGCCGCAATAATCAACCCCACCAGCATCCGCCCTAGCGGTTCTCTGTTGGAGACATGGTTCTCGATTATGATAATCAGCGTAAAAATTGCCATGAGGGCCACAGCGACCGGGAAGCGGGACATCACGGCGCTCATATCCGGGACGCGGCCTACCCAGCGTTTGAGATTCGATTTCATAGCTACACCTTACCCTTCAAAACGGCTGTAAGCAAACGGAACTGCTTTGCCAGAGGCCCGTAGGAGACGAGCATTGCGGCGGGGTCATGACTGGGATGTGTCAGCCGCGTGATATATTTCGGGATAAGCGCCGCATAGACCACGGCTGGAAAGGCGCAGCTTGGCAGAGCTTTCAATCCTTGAGCGGCGACTGCATAGCGGGCCTCTGCCGCCTCGCAAATATCCTCATAAGCAACGCTGCTCAACATCCCGTCTTTGTAATAGCCATAAGCACGAGCCAGTCCCGTTAGGCCCCAAGCTTCGCCGGCAGATACTACCGCTTCGCCCGGCTCCGTGCCTAAGAGCTTCGCCGCTATTTGCATCAATAGGCCGGACGTTTCTCGGCAGTAATCTTTCGCCGCGTCAATATTGGCAAAGGGCCGCGGGTCGAGATCACGTTCGCGACCGTCAATCAGGCGGTCAAGCCAAATACGCGGCACATCATATGTATGCATCATCCCCGCCAATGGTGTAGCGATTTCATGTTTGCGGACAGACTTGCCTTCGTAAATCTCGGCGATCACCTCGCGCCACCATTGATAGCGGATCTGCCCAATCATCGGCTCGCTCACCATTTCCGGCACTTTAGCGAGCTCATAATGAAAGGCGTAGAGTAGCATCAGCCGTTCCCGCCCGGCTTTATCTGCAAACACCGCCGCGCGGCATCGGTCAGGGTCAACAGATTTAAGTTGGGCGAGTATCGGGTGCGATAGCATAAATTATAACAAGTTTTTGTGTCTATCCCCGTATTATAGAGTGCGCCCGCTTGCGCAAGCCTAGCCTTTCGCTAAGTTACGCCCCATCACTAGAGAGGACTTTATGATGACAATTTCCAAAACTATAGTGGGCGTCCTGGCGGCTTTGGCTGTCTCCGCCCCTGCCTTCGCCCACCATGAGGCGACATTCACGGCATCTCCAAACGGATCTGCCTTGCTCATTGGCGGCGCTGTATTGGTCAGCGCAATTATTGTAGCCGTGATCATCAAAGCCATGAAAAAGAAGGCCTAAGATTATGTTACATGCACTCTTATCAAAATATGACGGCTCCATCGACGAAGCTTCCGCCCATTGCGATATCCCTTGCGGTATTTATGACGCCCGCACGGTGATGTATCATGCGGTCTCGGCCCTGCGCCAAATCGACATCCTACTCGGCTTGAAAGATAAAGGCCTATCCGAAACAAGTTTCGCCATGCAGGTCGCGCGCAATACCGCCGAGAAAGAAAAACAAGCCGAGCTGACCAAGCATGAAGTGCGCATCATTTGGGGCGACTTTATGAAAGGCGCGCATCTGGAAAAACATCCCGGCGCGCATGAACTTGCCCATAAGATCATGATGGCCGGGTCAGCCTGTAAACAGGATTTACACCGCGAGGACGGCGAGACCCTCGTCGCGCTGTGTAACGAATTCTCGGAAATGTTCTGGGACATGAAAGGCATCAAGACCAAGACTGCCCCCTGCCCCTATGCGCCAAATGTCGATGTGGTTATTCCTGACCTCTAGGCGTGTTTAAACTCGTCAAAATTACGGGGGACTCCATGTCGCCCGCGCTTAATGACGGCGATTATGTTCTGACAAAAAAGCCTCGGAGGTTAACTCCGGGGCTTATTTATGTCATCAATCACAGCGATCTTGGCAGGATTATAAAGCGTCTTGGCAGCACCAAACATGATCGCTGTTTCTTTTTAGGTGACAATCCGGCCTCAACGCCGAGCGCGGTTATAGGCGCTGTCGAAGAGAACCGCGTGGTGGGGCAGGTTCTCCTCGTAATCGGAAAATCCGGCATCAGGAAGTGTTAAGCCTCGGCCTTATTACCCGTATTCACGCCGCGTTTGAGTTTTAGCGCCATCAGCAAAGGCGAGGCGACGAAGATCGAAGAATAGGTCCCTACAAAGACGCCCCAGATCATCGCGAATGAGAACCCGCGAAGCCCTTGCCCGCCGAGCACATAGAGCGCCGTTAGGGCTAGCAAGGTCGTTAAGGAGGTCAGGATTGTCCGGCTCAATGTGTCATTGATCGACAGGTTCAAGACTTCGGGTAATGGCATTTTTTTGAACTTTCGTAGGTTTTCCCGAATGCGGTCATAGACGATCACCGTATCATTAAGCGAATAGCCGACAATGGTCAGGATCGCCGCGATAATCGAGAGGTTAAACTCGATCTGGGTCAACGAGAACACGCCAATGGTGAGGATAACATCATGGAACAGAGCTATCACAGCCCCCATTCCGAACTGCCACTCAAAGCGAAACCAGATATAGAGCAGCACCATACCAAGAGCGAGAAGGATGGCGAGCGTCCCTTTCTTGCGAAGCTCGCCTGAGACTTTACCGCTGACCGTTTCCTGCCCGCGAAGCTCAACCTGATCGCCATATTTCGCTGTAAGACCATCCGTTAATTGTTTCAAAGATTTTTGCTGTGCATCTTGGGCGGCTTCTTTACTGGCATCATCTGCGGTTTGAAGCGGCAATCCGATACGCACATATTGATAGCCAATCTCGACACCCGCAGGCGCATTAATGTTCTGAACGGTTGCCCCGGACAAACCAATCTCGTTAACCGTTTTGCGAATATCCAAAGGCGGTTGCTCCTTAAAATCCATCTCGGCGACAACGCCGCCCGTGAAATCAATACCGTAATTCAAACCTTTGGTCGAAAACAGGAATATTGAAGCGATAATAGCCAGCACTGACAAAGCCGCCGCAATCATCCGCATATTAACAAACGGAACGCGCGGTTCTTTGGGCAGAAACTTGACGAGAGAAATATCTTTCATGGATCTACCCCTCCTATATCGGTAAAGTTTTAGGGCGGCGTTTGCGCAGCCATGTCGCGGTTATCAGGCGGGCCACGACAACAGCCGTGAACACAGACATGATAATCCCGATCGCCAAGGTTACGGCAAAGCCGCGAATGGGGCCGGAACCAACAAAATAAAGCGTTACAGCCGCAATCAGCGTGGTGATATTAGCATCCAGAATGGGCGCAAGCGAGAGGCGGTAGCCCGTCTCAATCGCGTTAACAGGCGGCCTACCCTTATGCGCTTCCTCGCGAATACGCTCAAAAATCAGCACATTGGCATCCACCGCCATACCGATGGTCAGGATAATCCCGGCAATACCCGGCAAGGTCAGTGTCGCTCCGAAGAGCGACAAAGCGCCGGCGATCAGAATAATATTGGTGCCGAGCGCAACATTGGCAATCGTCCCGAAGCGAAGGCCGTAGGACAGCCACATAAACAGAGCCACGCCCGCCAGTCCAATAACGGAGGCAATCTTGCCGGCATTGATTGAATCGTTGCCAAGTTCGGCAGACACCGTGCGTTCTTCAACGATGATCAGTTTGGCCGGCAATGCGCCCGCATTGAGCAGCAGCGATAATTCCCTCGCGCTTTCAATCGTAAAACTACCTTCGATAAAGCCGGAGCCGCCAGTAATCGCGCCGTTAATACGCGGGGCCGTGATAATCTCGTCATCGAGCACAACAGCAAAACGCTGACCCATATTTTTAGACGTCAGCTCGCCAAAGATTTTGGCGCATTTGATATTGAAACCAAAATTTACAATCGGATAATTATTTTGCGGATGCAGACCTTCACTAGCGGACTTTAGACACTCGCCTGTAATTTTCGTCCGCTTTTCAAGGATAAGTCCACCAGAGCCGTCTTGGTGTAGAACAAAAATAGCGCCGGGCGGAAGCTTGCCATCAGCCGCCAGTTTCATCGCCGCCGCATTTGAGCTTTCCTTTTTGACCATATGAAAGGCGAGATTTGCGGTTTTGTTAATCCGGCTCTTGATTTCGTCGACATTTTTGGCCCCCGGAACTTGTAAAAGAATGCGCTCATCGCCTTCGCGGGCGAGGGTCATTTCTGTTGTGCCCGTCGGGTCAATCCGCTTGCGCAGAACTTCGATAGACTGCGCGATCGTGCGTTTCCGGATATCATCAATATTGGCCTCGGTGACCGTGACTTTAAAGCCCTTATCGCCCATCTGCTCGACCTTAATGGTTTTATCTTGCGACAGGCTTTGCGGATCAATGGGTTTGGCAAGGCCGCGTAGCAAACCCATAGCTTTGTCCATATCAGCGGCGTCGCGCAGCCGCCCGACAACTTCATTGCCCTCAACTCGTATAAATTCGGTGCGCAAGCGGCCATTCTTGCGAAATTCTTGCCGGATAGTCTCGCGCTCATTATCCAGCGCTTTTCCCAAAACGCTGGCAATATCGACTTCGAGGAGCATATGCGCCCCGCCCTGCAAATCGAGGCCGAGATTTAGCGTGCGTTGAAACGGGCTTGGGAGCTTATCGCGAACATCACTTGGCAGCGCATTGGGCAGGGCAAAGAGTATCCCCATAACGACCGCGCCGAGGATAAAAAAGATTTTCCATTTGGAGAAAAACAGCATGGCGCGGGTTCCGCTAGGTTAAAAGGGAGAGTTTATTTCTTCTTGCCGGTATCATTGGCCGGTTGAGTCTTGTTACGCACATCGGCGATCATCGAGCGCACGACCTGAACCGTTGTACCGCCAAAATCGACGGTCAGTTCTTCGTCATTGATCTTTTTGACTTTGCCGACAAGCCCGCCATTTGTGACGATAGTGTCGCCGCGCGCGATCTCGGAGAGGAGTGCCCTGTGCGCCTTCATGCGCTGGTTTTGCGGACGGATGAGCAGGAAGTAAAAGATAACGCCGATGAGAACGAGAGGCATAAGGCCGCCAATTTGCGACGCTATACCGCTACCCGACGCGGCTTGCATAATCAGATTGAACATTATCGTATCCCCGATAAAATGACGCCCCTATACGGGCCTTGTTACGGGACTATATAGGGGCGTTATTTTCTTATGCAACGGGCAAAGCCCGCAATTATCTGGGCAAAGCCCGCAAATAGCCGCCTAGTTCAAACAATGACCTTTGGGCATGGTCAGGCGCTGGCCCGGCTGGAGGGTATTGGGATTGGAGATATTGTTGGTTATCATAATCTTGCCAACCGAGACGCAAGCTCGGCGAGAGATGGAATAAAGCGTATCTTTCGGCAAAACCGCATAGACGCCGGAGCTTTGCCCAGGGACAGGTTCGACATTGCGCACAAAAGTCACAGTTGAAGCTATCGTGACAGGCTTTACTGAGCTAATTACCTGTGTGCTGGTACTCGGGACAACTAAAATTTCGCCAAGGCTGATGTCGCTACCTTTGATGTTATTTATTTCCTGTAGCGCCCCGATTGAAATTGCATAACGTTTGGAAAGCCCATAAAGCGTATCGCCTTTGCTTACTTTATGCGTATGGATATTTCGCGCATTTAAGGTCGTGACAGCTCTTGTTGCCACTTGGGTCACCGTTTCCTGAACAGGGGTTTCGAATAACTCAATTTCATAAGACGTATCAGCCTTTTGCGGCGTCGTGGCCGCATAAGAGATACCCGTGTAGCTCCCTTGCGAAGACTGATAGGCGCGAATACGGTCGGCTTCGTCCAGCAGAGACTGATATTCCGCCTCGCTCAAATCGCCCTGTTTAAAATGCTGGGCTTTAACAACGCCCGTATCGCTATAAGTGATTGGCGCAGAAATCGTGGTTTGAATATCTTGCGTAACCGGCTCAACAACGCGGACAATATTGGAGCTTTCAGAATAAGTCACAACCGGAGCCGATGTCGCTGTCCTTGGCGTGCCTATATATGTAATGGGCGCAGGCGTCGTGCCATATTGAACGCCGGTAACAGCTGTGCTGCCATAAATACGGGGGGCAAAACGGTCATCTTCGGTTTGCACTTGGGCAGAGGCCATGCCCGCTATCATCAGGCCCGCTATTGCGGATGTCAGTATCAGTTTCGCAGCCATGGTTATCTCCTTGCTTGCGCGTATATTTTACAGGCAAGAATGATGGCTTATGGTTAATGTTTTGCTAAGAATCGGAGCTTTTGGCCGTTTTGTCTTTCTTTTCGATCAGGCTGACCGAGAGGATCGAAATCTCGTAAAGCAGGTAAATCGCCGAGCCTAAAACGATTTGCGTAATCGGGTCGGGCGGGGTAACGAAAGCGGCAAAAACGGCAATGCCGAACAGCGCATATTTACGCCCTTTTTTCAGAAGCTTTGAGTTTACAATCCCGGCGCGGCCCAGCAGGCTGAGAATAACCGGAAGCTGAAAAGACAGGCCAAAAGCCAAAAACAAGGTCATGGAGAGTTTTAGATAATCACTGATTTTGGTCAGAAGATCGACCGTTTCGCCGTCGCTGAGCGTCTGCTGATTGAGCGCAAATTCCATCACATAAGGAAAGACATAAAAGAATACGAGCGACGCCCCGAGCACAAAGAGTAGCGGCGAGAGAAGCAAGTAAGGCAAAAACGCCCCGCGCTCATTCTTGTAAAGCCCCGGCGCAACAAAGCGGTAAAGCTGATAGGCGATGATGGGAAAGGCCACAATCAAGCCGCCAAAGAGCGCTATTTTCAGCTTGACGAAAAATGTCTCCAGCGGATGGGTGGCAATCAGGCCAAGGTCAATCACCTCAAGCCCTTTTTCGGTGAGCCCGGCATTATAGCGCACCAAAGCGGTTTCAAACGGCATCATCAAAAATTCGATAATCTGGCGCAAAAACGGGATACAAACGATACAGCCGAGGGTCAGCGCCAGCACGCATTTGATCAGCCGCGAGCGCAGTTCCAGCAAATGGCTCATCAACGGCGCGCGGCTCTCATCGACATCATCATCCGGGGCGCTAGCCTCAACTTCAATGCGCTTAGCCTTGATGTCCTTGGCTTCGCCCATTAGCTGCCGCCTTTGGGGGACGACATATCCGTAGCCTCGCGCAGTTCCGTATCGAGGTCGCGCATTTCGCCCGCCAGATCTCCCTCCATGAGGTTTTCGAGCTTGCCCATATTTTTAAGCTCTTCGATCTCGCGGCGCATTTCGGCAATCTCGTCATCCGCGCCCATATCGTCAAAAGCGTCTTTAAATTCCTGCCCCATGGCGCGGATTTTGGCCATAAATTTGCCAAAGGCCCGCATCAATTTAGGCAGGTCTTTAGGGCCAACAACGATTATCGCCAGCAGAGCCAGTACAATCATTTCGGCAAAACCAAATTGTGGGATCATAACAGGGTCTAAACTCCGGCCCTTAGAAGATTATTTCTTCTCGTCTTTGGGAGGGGTGACATCGAGCGCGTCTTCGGCAGCGTCTTTAACGTCTTCGGCGCCTTCTTTCAGGCCTTTTTTAAAACTGGTAATGCCCTTGCCCATATCGCCCATGATAGAGGATATCTTGCCGCGCCCGCCAAAAACGAGCACCGCAATCACGAGAATAATAATAATCTGCCAGGGTCCGAGAGCCATAGTCTTGTCCTTTTATCTAGCCCCAGTGTAGCCCCGCAGGCCGCGCGGTTCAACAGCGGAATTCACGACCCCCAAGAATATCCTCGGTGTGGTGTTTTGAATAATTTTTCGGTAAAACCATTGGCGCTGTCCATTCTGCCTCCCTATATAGTCCTTAGGCCAGCTTTGGAGAAGACGCGCATGGGCAAGGAACTGATCAATTGGGAAAATGGCCGCTGGATTGGCCAGACCCTTGAGGTTGAGAACGGCGTTTGTGCAGTACCCGGCAATGGGTCCGGAACGCCTGCGGGTAGCCTTGAATATGATGACGAGGTCAAAGCCGCGACCGACCATCTTTACGCTGAAGTCTCAGACTTCATCCCCAAATTTGAATGGCCCGCTTACGCCCCGTTTGTCCACGCCATAAACACGCTGAAAAAACAGAAAAACGCCGTTATCCTCGCGCATAATTATATGACGCCGGATATTTTTAGCCTTGTCGGGGATTACACCGGCGACAGCCTCGGCCTTGCCATTGAAGCAACTAAGACGGGCGCCGATATCATCATTCAGGGCGGGGTGCATTTTATGGCAGAGACGAGCAAAATCCTTTGCCCCGATAAAAAAGTCTTTATTCCGTCCCTGCGGGCGGGATGCTCCCTCGCCTCCTCCATCACGGGCGAAGATATCAAGCTGATCAAACAGCGCTACCCCGGCATTCCCATTGTCACCTATGTCAACACCTCGGCAGACGTAAAAGCCGAGAGCGATATTTGCTGCACCAGTTCAAATGCGGTGGCGATTGTCGAACATATTTGCGCGCAGTGGGGCGTCAACAAAGTCATCATGCTGCCCGATGAATTTCTCGCCAAGAATGTCGCCAAACAGACCGATATCGAAGTTATCGCTTGGCATGGCCGCTGCGAAGTCCATGCCCGGTTCTCGGCCCAAGATGTGCGCGAGATGCGCGGCGCCCATCCCGGCGTTGTCGTGCTCGCCCATCCCGAATGCCCGCCCGACGTCGTCGCCGAGTCCGATTTCACTGGCTCAACCAAAGCGATGAGCGATTATGTCGGCAATCATAAGCCTAAAAACGTCATCCTTCTGACCGAATGCTCCATGTCCGACAATGTCGCCATGGCTAATCCTGATACAGATTTCGTCCGGCCCTGTAATCTCTGCCCGCATATGAAGCGCGTAACCCTGCAAAATATTTACGAGTCTTTGCGCGACGAGAAATTTGAAGTCACCGTCCCCGAAGATATTCGCGTCAAAGCCAAAAAAGCCGTCATGGATATGATCAACGTAAAATTCGACCCTGTGAAAGGCCATTTCGATCCGGAACGGCCCGAAGCCGATGTGAAGGTGATTTAGGCCTGTGCTCACCCCTGCTAACTCCAATCATTCCCGCGAAGGCGGGAACCCAGTTTTAACACAGCGCCAACTGGGTTCCCGCCTTCGCGGGAATGAACGGATTTTTGATTGTGAACAATTTTAATAGTTTTGAAACCACAGGATAAATAAGCCACACCCCATTCACATTGTCATCCCGGCCTACGCGCCGGGACCTTTGGTTTATCTGTAGAGGCAGAGTATTTGTTTGGGTCTTGGAGGGATTTTATGCCTTGCTCTTACTCTGCCCCTATTGCGAGGGCAAAGGTCCCCGTCCTACGGACGCCCCACGGGGTCTGCGCTACGCTTGGCCGAGATGACAGGAAGAGGCTATCCATCCGCCTCATCCTGAGGAGCCGCCGCAGGCGGCGTCTCGAAGGGCTTATCCGCGTTTTTGACGCTGTTAAGCCTTTGTTTGCTCTTCATTTTTGACTATCTTATCCCCCACCTTCAAAGCCGTGATAGAGTGCGCTTCTAAGTCATTCACAGGAGCCAAACACACAGACCACCCTCTTTTCCATATCCTCCCTTATGTCGCCGTTTTATTCGGGCGGGCAGGCCTGTTACCTGTCTCGAAAGCGGCGTGATGTTTGTCGTTGGGGCTTTGTGTTTAACGCCGCAAAGCCTGGGCGGCCTGCCGCGTGCTATCTGTCCCTCGACTGGACACTGATGGCCGGTAGCGGAGAAAGACATCACCGCATGTTCACGGAGCGCGAAAACCCACCCTAGCTACCGGTTCCCCCGGCGCTCTTCTCTGAACATGCGGACATCCCGTTTCTCCCACCAAAACAAAGAGGTCACAACAGAAAGAAAGGTAAGAGATGGCGTAAATATAAAACAAAGTTGATTGAGGTCGTGCCCAAATTTAGGATTCGCCTTGCACCCAATTCCATTTGCCCCTCTCCCCATGCCCTGATAGGAAACGCTTTCACTTAATGGAAATTTCATGGCTGTAGGCTCACTCCACACTAAACGCCTGCCAGCAGGCGCTGTTCTTGTGGTTGGCGCGGGCCTTGCCGGGCTTTATCTTGCGCTTAAGCTTGCGCCGCGTAAATGCTATGTGCTGACCTCTCGGCGCTCTTCTGTTGGCGCGGCTTCGGCTTGGGCGCAGGGCGGGATTGCGGCGGCGCTGTCCTCTGATGATAGCGCTGCGTCCCATGCCCGCGACACGATTGCCGCCGGGGACGGGCTTGTTGATCCCGAGATCGCGCATATTCTCGCATCCGAGGGCCCGGCCCGCGTGCATGATCTGGCCGCGCTCGGCGTGCCGTTTGACCGCAATGACCAAGGCGAGCTTTACCTCTCGCTCGAAGCCGCTCATTCCCTGCCGCGTGTCGCGCGGGTCAAGGGCGATACGGCGGGGGCGGAGATCATTAAAATTATGGTCAAACATTCGCAAGCCGCCGAGCATATTACCGGCTTGATCGGATGGCGCGCGGAAAGCCTACTGCAAGACGGCAATGGCGGCATTGCCGGCGCTTTGGCGCGAAATGATGATGGCGGCTTGCTGGGCATTGAGGCCGATATCACCGTCATGGCCACGGGCGGCGTCGGCGGCTTGTTCGCGGTCACCACCAATCCTCGCACAGCGCGCGGCGACGCGCTCGGCATGGCAGCAGTTGTCGGCGCGCGGCTGCGCGATATGGAATTTGTGCAGTTTCACCCTACCGCCATTGATATAGGCCGCGACCCGGCGCCTCTGGCCACAGAAGCCTTGCGCGGGGACGGCGCGGTTTTGACCAATTCAGACGGCGTGCGCTTCATGCCGCGCTACCACGAACAGGGCGAGCTGGCCCCGCGCGATGATGTCGCCCGCGCTATATTTGCCGAGATCGAAGCCGGGCGGCAGCCTTATCTCGATTGCCGCAAAGCTGTCGGCGCGCATTTCCCCGAAGAGTTTCCGACCGTATTTGAAAGCTGTATGAGCGCCAATATCGACCCGCGCACGCAATTAATTCCCATCGCCCCCGCCGTGCATTATCATATGGGCGGCATCTCCACGGATAGTCATGGCCAGAGCAATTTGGACGGTCTGTTAGCGGTCGGAGAATGCAGCGCCGTCGGTGTTCACGGCGCTAACCGCCTCGCCAGTAATTCACTTTTGGAGGCCACCGTTTTTGGCGGACGCGCCGCCGACTATATCAATGGCTGCGACTGGGCCGAGAAAAAAGCCGGAACCATTCGTCCCCAGCCTTGGCTCGCTATGGGCAAAGAGGTCAGCCATTCCCTGCGCACGGCCATGACCGCCCATTGCGGGGTGCGGCGCAATGCTGCCAAGCTTAACATGCTGATCGGCCATATTGACGGCTTGATCGAGCAGGTCGGCCGCGCCAACCCTTTGATTGCTTCGCGCATCATCGCCTCGGCAGCATTAGCCCGCGAGGAGTCCCGAGGCGGTCACTACCGCGACGATTTCCCCGCAGAAAAAACCAAAGCCGTCTCAAGCTACATTACTTACGACATGCTGGATTGAGGCGAGTTATAGCGATATTACCCTAGTATACATAGTTCTTGATATACTCGGGTAAAAGCCCTATATTTATAGTATGGATGAAGTCAGAAACCCTTTCGCGCCGAGTGCGGGATCCAAACCGCCGGAACTTGCAGGCCGGGACGACGTCATCCGCTCCGCCGAAATAGCTATTCAGCGCATCTTGCTAGGTCGGCATGGCCGGCCCCAAATATTGCTGGGACTTCGCGGTACAGGCAAAACGGTTCTGCTAAATCATATCGAAAATGTGGCGCAAAAACATGAGCATTTTACCTCATTCATCGAAGCGCCGGAAGACCGCAACCTCGCAGCCTTGCTCTATCCGAAAATCCATCAGGTTTTGCGCAAGGCCTCCTTTTTGGACAACGCCAAGACTAAAGCCCACACCGCCATGCGCGTATTACGCAGTTTTGCTTCGGCCTTTAAGCTAACGGTTGGTGATGTTTCGATTTCGGTTGACCCCCAACCCGGCTCTGCCGATAGCGGAATATTGGCAGATGATTTAATCGACTTGTTTTTCGCAGTAGGCGAGGCGGCGCAAGCAGCAGGCCGCGCTTGGACGCTCTTGATTGACGAAGTTCAATATCTGTCTAAAAAAGAGCTGTCAGCTTTGATTGTCGCCATTCACCGCACAAACCAGAAGGAATTACCCATCTTGTTTTTTGGGGCTGGCTTGCCGCAAATTGCAGCCCTTAGCGGCGAAGCTAAGTCTTATGCAGAGCGATTGTTTCTATTTCCGAAAATCGGGGCTTTGGACGAGAAGGCCGCCTCCGCTGCCATACGCCTTCCAATCGAGGATGAAGGCGAAAGCATTACAGACGCAGCCATTCGGGACATCGTCAAGATGACAGAAGGCTACCCCTATTTCCTTCAGGAATGGGGGTATCAAGTTTGGAATATTGCGCAGGCATCTCCTTTCACCGCTAAAGATGTTGGCCAAGCGTCTAGCGCGGCTTTAAAGCGCCTCGACGAAGGGTTCTTTAGAGTGCGCTATGATCGCTTGACGCCAAAAGAACGTGAATATGTGCTGGCAATGGCTAAGCTTGGTGAAGGGCCATACAGATCCGCAGACATTGCTGATGAATTAGAGGAAAGTCTCAATACCCTTGGGCCCCGACGCGCTAAAATTATTCATAAAGGCATGATTTACAGCCCCGAGCGTGGTGATGTAGACTTTACCGTGCCTATGTTCTCCACTTATTTACAGCGTAATTTTTTATGACCCATCTCCCGCCCCTTCCGCCCACAATAATCGAGCCTATGGTGCGCCGTGCGCTGGATGAGGATTTTGGCAATAGCGGCGATATTACTGCTAACTTGCTCATCCCCGCGCGTGCCAAGGGTAAGCTCTATATGAAAGCGCGCGGGCGAGGAGTGATTGCCGGGATGCAGGCCGCCCGGATGACTTACGCCATGGTTGATCCGCGCGTGAAATTTACGGTCAAGAAAGGCGATGGCTCCAAAGTCAAAAAAGGCGATGTCATTGCTGTTGTCGAAGGCCCGTCCCGCTCGCTTTTATCCGCCGAACGAACGGCGCTGAACTTTCTCGGGCGGATGTCCGGCATTGCCACGCTGACCGCGCAATATGTAGCCCTTGTCAAAGGCACAAATACCCGCATTGCCGCAACACGTAAAACCACGCCGGGCCTGCGCGCGATTGAAAAACAAGCGGTTCTCGCTGGCGGTGGCTTCACCCATCGCGAGAGCCTCTCTGCTGCTATCATGATTAAAGACAACCATATCGCGCTGGCGGGCGGGGTCGATAAAGCGCTCAAAGCTATCACCAAAAACGCCGATCACATGGCGCGGATCAGCGTCGAAGTGGACACACTCACCCAGCTTAAAAAAGTGCTGAAATATTCGCCCCATGTCGTACTACTGGATAATATGAACGCCGCCATGCTGGCTAAAGCCGCCGCTATTGTGGACGCCTATACTCACGATAAGGGGGCCCCGCGCCCAACGCTCGAAGCGTCGGGCGGAGTCAATCTAGAGACCGTGCGCGGTCTTGCGGAGAGCGGAGTGAATGTTATTTCTATCGGCGCGCTAACCCATAGCGCTCCCAATTTCGATATAGGTATGGATAGCTCATGAGAAAAATATATTACAGCTTAGCCCTCGCCAGTTTTATCGTTGCCTGCGGGCCAACACCTCCAGTTGAGTCAAGCTCCGAAAACGACGCGGATTATGCCAGCCATGCTGTTATTGAAGCCAGTATCGTCTCTATCCAATCCGACCTCGCGGCGGGAAAAATGAGCTGCCTGAATGTCGTTAATGCCTATATCGAGCGCATTGAAACCTATGACCAGCCAAGCGAACTGAACGCCATTACTTACAAAAATTACGAGCAAGCGCGGGAACAAGCCAATTTGGTGGACATCGCTATTACGGCCAAAGCCCCCCTGCCCGCCCTGCACTGCGTGCCAATTCTGGCCAAAGACAATATGGATGTCGCGGGGTTTCCCACTACGGCAGGATCAAAGGCGATGCTGGAAAACATCCCGCCGGACGACGCGCTCATTATCAAAACTCTCAAAGACAATGGCGCGATCATTCTGGCCAAAACCAATATGGCGGAATGGGCCTTTAGCCCGCGCCGCACGAAAAGCACCAGCGCGGGCGTGACTAAAAATACCTATAATTTGGCGCATGTTCCGGCAGGCTCATCCGGCGGTACGGCCTCGGGCGTCGCGGCGAGTTTTGCGCTAGCCGGGCTTGGCACAGATACAGGCAATTCCGTGCGCGGGCCGTCCTCGCATTTAGCCTTGGTCGGGATGCGCTCCACCCACGGGCTGATTAGTCTGGACGGGATTGTGCCGCTGGTGCTCTCCGCCGATGTTGTCGGGCCCATGACGCGCTCAGTCGCCGATAATGCGGCGCTGCTATCGGCTATGCCGCATAGCTTGCCTGATAAGTCAGCCCATTACCTCTCGGCGCTAGACAAAGATGGGCTGAAAGGCGCCCGCATCGCCGTCATTGCGCCCCTCGCCCCGCCAGACGATATGAACCCCGAAATTGCCGCGCTTTTCAAAGCCGCAATCACTGACCTTCGGGCCGCAGGCGCAACCGTGCTGGAAACTGCCGAGATCAAAGACATCGCCGCCCATCTCGGCGCGTCTTGGAGCTGCCTCTCCTTTCGCAAAGACGTGCATGAATATCTAACCCAACCCGGTATGAACGCGCCAATCAGCGATCCTTATGAAGCCTTTGAAGCCGGGGTCTACGGCGATTACACCAAGGGCGCATGGAACTGGTTCAAAGACGGAGACATTGACGTTGCCCGCAAAAAAGACGGCACAATTTGCGGCGACCTAGAAAAAGACGACATGCGCCAGAACATTCGGCGCGATATTTTGGACGCCATGGAAGCGCAAAATCTGGACGCGCTAATCTACCCAAGCTGGCGCTACCCGCCTGCCTCTCTATATCGGGCTGAAGAAGATTATAAAGGCGATAATTCGCAAAGCCTCGCCCCGCCAACCGGCCTGCCCGCGCTCACCGTGCCCATGGGATTTACCACAGGTGACTTGCCTGCGGGGCTGCAGTTTTTAGGCGGGCCTTATAGTGAAGCCACGCTCTATAAATTAAGCTATGCCTATGAACAGGCAACACAGCACCGCCGTGCCCCGTTCGGCGCACTGCCCGACAGTAAATAAAACCTACTCCAAACTTTCGAAGTTCAAAATATCTCCGGGCTTGCAATCCAGATATTCGCATATTCTTGCCAGCGTTTCAAACCGCACCCCCTTCACCTTGCCCGATTTTAGTTGCGAGAGGTTCGCCTCGGTAATGCCTATATAAGCCGCCAAGGTTTTGGACTTCACCTTACGCCGCGCCAGCATGACATCAAGCGTGACAATGATTTCGCCTTTTTTCACGTCCTCAACCATCAGATAATCTGCTTATTATCAGCATCTATTTCGCGGGCTTCATGCATGGCCTGGGAGACAAGCAACAAAACAAATCCAACCAGCAAAGCAATCACGCCGTCATCGAGCGGAAACCCGTCAAGCTCGATGCGCGCCGCAGGTTCCAGTTTCAGCGTGAGTAACCACGGCATGATGCTATCAACGAGATAAAGCCCCAACCAAAATAATATCATCGCCCAACCGAGGCGGCGTAAAGTCTCGGCCACGCCGGCCTCGAAAAACCCGTCCTTTTTGGTGCGTTTCAGCAGGCGGTTCACCGTTATAGCAATCAAAATAATGGCGAGGATGGCAATACCAGAGCAGATAAACCCGCCCAAAAACTGCCACCACTCCAGCGGATCGTCGCGCTCCAAATCAATCAAATCAAACACCAACTCAGTTGAACCCGCCAAAGCTACGCCCCAAATTATGAGAAAAAGAACTCCGTATAGAGCCGCTAATAATATTGCGATGATCCGCAATGGCCCTGCAAATCGCCAAATTCCAGTTTTCTTCATCATATTTATCCCTAAATGGCAAATTATTACTGTTTTATAATAATATTTTATCTTGATACTATAATTTTATACCCTTATTGCAAAAATTAAGCAAGCTTGGGGACGGGTTTGCGCCTTTAATTTGGTCACTATGAAAGGAAAAGACCATGACACATACAATCAACTCACGCCGCAGCCCTCTGCGTATCAGCGTCCTCGCCCTGATAGGCGCGGCATTACCTCTTAGCGCTTGCGCGTCCGGCGGGGCCGCTTACCGCCCCATTGTGGACGGGCCAATGAACGCACAATATTCCGCAGACCTTGGCCAGTGCCGCCAAGTCGCGGAAAGCCGAGATTATCTTAACAGCGACACGCGGACAAGCGCTCTGATTGGGGCCGGACTGGGAGGCTTGATTGGCCTTGCCGACGCCGATGATGCCAATGTCGAAGACTTTATTGGCGGCGCGATTATCGGCGCGCTCTTTGGCGGCGGTGAGCGCGCACTTGAAACCCGCCAAGAGCGGAAATCCATCGTGCTAAACTGTATGACCGGACGCGGTCATAGAGTTGTCGGATAGTAGGAGATCATGATGAAACACTCTTTTATAAAGATTGGGGTTAGAAATCTGGCGATTGTCACCTTCGCAGCAAGCCTCACCGCCTGCGAGACCGCTGCTATGTTAGTCTTAAATAGCACCGAGCAAACCTCTATAACTGTTGAAGGCGACAAGCTTTTCATCATGGGTTTACTCAACTCGAAAACCTTTGGCCAAATGCAAAAAACCATCACGGCCAACCCCCAAATCGATACGCTCGTCTTCACGGCTATGCCTGGCTCAATTGATGATGAGGTAACATTCGAGATGGGGCGCTGGCTGCGGGCTAAAAAACTAAATACCCATTTGACTGCTAAAACTGTCATAGCCTCAGGCGCTGTGGACCTCTTCCTGTCGGGTTCACAACGCACGATGGAAGCTGGCGCACAGCTCGGCGTTCATAGCTGGTCGGATGGTTCCAAAGAGGCGGCGGATTATCCGCGCGATTCAGAGGAACATGCGCTCAACCTCAATTATATTATCGATATGGATGTCCCGGCGGATTTCTACTGGTTCACCATTTATGAAGCGCCTGCGGATGCCATCCATTGGATGAGCACAGATGAAGTTTTGAAATATGGTCTGCTCACAACCCCAATAAAATCAACTGATACATCAGGCGGCATTCCTTTCAATAACTTTGAAGAGATGCGTTTAGAAATTTTGGAAGATTAGCCCTAACTCGGCGGAGCTACGGAAAGGCTAGCGCTTGAAACCGGGCGTTCGCGAAATTTAAAGCGGTAGAATTTATGAGAGCCGATCTGCTTGTCATAGCGCAGATTGCCAGACCATATCGGGTTGACATTGACCGTATGATAATGGGTCGCGCGGTCAGTGAGGGGTTTTACCCCGCCTGTCAGCGTTAGCGCCGCAATGTCCTTTGAACGTGTCCAATATTTGCCGCGCGGCTCTTTCATCGTTGATCCATCACAGGTGAAACTGAACTGACAGCCTGTGGTGCGCTGCGCGCCTTGATAGACCACGCCGCAAACTGTATTGGGGTAATGTTTTGATTTTACGCGGTTGATCACCACTTCGGCGACAGCCTTTTGCCCGGATTTCGTCTCCGAACGGGCTTCGTAATAAACCGCTTCGGACAGGCAGCGATATTCCTGCGCGTTGAATTTGGCGGCGTCAAATATCCCCGCATCGACGCCAAGCAGGTCATCGGTCATGGCCATATCGCGCATAAGCGGATTAGTCATGGCCGCACGGGTATGCCAATCCGTCAAAGCCTGTGCGTGGCCGGAAATTTCGATAGAGGATAGATCCACACCTTGAAACGCTTCGGCGCGGGCTTGCCAGACGGCGGATTCGCGCTGGCCGGCCGCTTTATCCGCAATAGCGGGAAACGCCCATGCTGCGCCGGCAATAGCCGTTAGAGCGACTGCCCAGCCCGCGAAGATATAACGCTTTGGTCTCATATAATCTACCATGGGGGCGGGGCCTAAGCCTTGCGCCCGATTCTTACAACTGTCCATGCCACTTTCCATGAAAGAATCATGCAAACTGTGGCCCCAAGGACACAGATTGCTGATTCATAGTTAATTGGGGGTTAAGTTTAGCCAATGTATTTCAACTCATTACAGCTACAGCGTTCAGATAACGCCTATTCGAGCCCTAGATAGGCACGAAAATTAGAATTCACACCCTAATTCGCAGTTTTACGGCTGAAATGCCGCCTAGGTTTCTATGTGTCCCCCGCCTTCCCGTTCATGCCCGCGCAGGCGGGTAGCGGGGGTCTCCCGCAACAATAACGGTACTCCATTGAGGGAGATCCCCGCTCAAGGCGGGGAACAGGGGACAAAAGTGTGCTTTAAGTCGATTTCGCCGCAATAGAAGCTTGCGCGGCGGCCAATTTGGCAATCGGCACGCGGTATGGCGAGCAGGAGACATAATCCAGTCCCGCAATGTGGCAGAATGTAATCGACGCCGGGTCGCCGCCATGTTCCCCGCAAATGCCCAATTTGATATCAGCGCGCGTAGCTTTGCCGCGGTCTACAGCAATTTGGATAAGGTCTCCTACGCCCTCTTGGTCAAGCGTCACAAAGGGATCTTTTTCCATAATCCCGGCGCGGACATAATCGGGCAAAAATTTCCCGGCATCGTCGCGCGAGAGACCAAAGGTGGTTTGCGTCAGATCATTTGTGCCAAAGCTAAAAAACTCGGCAAATTCAGCAATATCCCCGGCCCGCAATGCCGCGCGAGGAAGCTCGATCATTGTGCCGACAGAATAAGCGGGCGCGCCGACATCAGCGGCCACTTTATCAATCACGCCTTTCAGAATTTCAAGCTCTTTGGCCGAAGACACAAGCGGGATCATAATTTCGACAACCGGAATACGTCCGGTTTCATCCGCGACCAATTTTTGCGCTTCAAATATCGCCCGCGCCTGCATTTCGTAAATCTCCGGAAAAGAAATACCAAGGCGGCAGCCTCTATGCCCGAGCATAGGATTGGTTTCGGCAAGTTCCCTCGCCCGCGCCATCAACTCTTTCGCCGGCAAGCCGAGCGTATCAGCAACGGACTGAATATCAGCTTCTGTATGGGGCAAAAACTCATGCAAAGGCGGATCGAGTAAGCGGATGGTGCAGGGCCGATCTTTCATAATGCGGAAAATCGCGGCAAAATCTTCGCGCTGCACGGGCAGGATTTTAGCGAGAGCCTCCTCCCGGCCCGACTTACTCTGCGCCAAAATCATTTCGCGGAAATAGCCTAATCGATCTGTTTCAAAAAACATATGTTCTGTGCGGCAAAGGCCAATGCCTTCAGCCCCAAAATCTTTTGCGGTTTGTACGTCCAGCGGCGTTTCGGCATTGGCGCGAATGCCGAGCGTGCGGGCACCGTCCGCCCAGTCCATGACTTTGGCAAAGTCGCCGGAAAGCTCAGGCTGTACCATATCGACCGCGCCGAGAAAAACCTGCCCCGTCGCGCCGTCCACCGTGACAATCTCGCCTTTTTTAATCACCCGTCCTGCCACTGAAAATTGCTGCGCCTCGTAATCAATGCGCACATTGCCCGCGCCCGAAACACAAGGCTTGCCCATGCCGCGCGCCACCACGGCGGCGTGAGAGGTCATGCCGCCCCGCGCCGTGACAATGGCTTCGGCGGCGTGCATGCCGTGAATGTCTTCAGGCGATGTTTCCGTGCGCACCAGAATGACCTTATGCCCTGATTTTTTCAATTCCTCGGCTTCGTCTGAACTAAACACCACCTCGCCAATCGCCGCGCCGGGAGAGGCCGGCAGGCCCATGGCAATAACGTCGCGCGGCGCGTCGGGGTTGAGTGTCGGGTGGAGAAGTTGGTCGAGCGAGAGCGGGTCAACCCGCATCAGGGCCTCATCTCGCGTAATTTGCCCGGCTTCGGCCATATCAACCGCGATTTTCAGCGCGGCTTTAGCCGTGCGCTTGCCCGTGCGGGTTTGCAGCATCCAAAGCTGGCCTTGCTCGACGGTAAATTCAATGTCCTGCATATCGCAATAATGGGCTTCGAGCTTGGCAAAAACACCCGCGAGCTGCCCGTAAACCTCGGGCATGGCCTCTTCCATAGACGGCGCGTCTTCTCCCATTTCGAGGCGGGCTTTTTTGGTGAGCGTTTGCGGCGTGCGAATACCGGCGACGACATCTTCGCCTTGGGCATTGATCAAAAACTCGCCGTAATAAGTGTTCTCGCCCGTTGAGGGGTCGCGGGTAAAAGCTACGCCTGTTGCCGAGGTATCGCCCATATTGCCAAAGACCATAGCCTGAATATTAACCGCAGTGCCCCAAGCGGCGGGGATATCGTTAAGGCGGCGATAGACTTTTGCCCGCTCATTCATCCAAGAGCCAAAGACAGCGTCAATCGCGCCTTGAAGCTGTTCGCGCGGGTCTTGCGGGAAGTCTTTGCCCAGCGCCCGGCTCACGGCGGCTTTGTATTTTTCGATGACCGCCGTCCAATCCTCTGCCGTCATCTCGGTGTCGAGCGTATAGCCTTGGTCGTCCTTATGGCGCTCTAAAATATCCTCAAATGTGTGGTGATGCACGCCCAGTACGACATCGGAATACATAGTAATAAAACGCCGATAGCTGTCGAGCGCAAAGCGCCGGTCGCCGGAAAGCTTAGCAAGGCCGTCCACGGTTTCGTCATTGAGGCCGAGATTTAGCACTGTATCCATCATCCCCGGCATAGAGGCGCGCGCGCCGGAACGCACAGAGACGAGCAGCGGATTAGTATTATCGCCGAATGTCTTGCCGGTCAGGGCTTCGATTTGGGCCAGTCCGGTTTCAGTCTGCGCGTCCAGCGCGGCGGGATAGGTCTCGTCATTATCATAATAATGGGTGCAAACATCTGCTGTTAAAGTGAAACCAGGCGGGACAGGCAGGTCGAGGCTGGCCATCTCGGCCAAGTTCGCGCCCTTACCGCCGAGCAAGTTCTTCATGGACGTATCGCCCTCTGCACTGCCGCCGCCGAAATTATAAACCCATTTTGTCATTCAATTAAAACTCCGTAAATCTCCTTCTCCCGTCGGGAGAAGGTGGGCGAAGCCCGGATGAGGGGCAAATAAAGTCATCGCCAGAGGCGATGCCAAACCCAAAGCGTGGCCCCTCACCCGCCCTTCGGGCACCCTCTCCCTCGGGGAGAGGGACAAGGTTATTATCCACTTATGCGGTCAAAATCCACAATCTGCCGCGCCGTATCACGTATCAGCCCCAAGAGTCTAAGGTTGTTTTCGCGCGTTTCCTTATCCTCCGCGACCACCATGACATTGTCGAAAAATCCGTCAATCGGTGCGCGCAATTTCGACAAGGCTGTCATAGCCTTAGAATAAGCCTCTTTAGCCAAAGCCGCCTCAATATCGCCCGCCGCTTTTTGCAGCGCCGTATAAAGCGCCACTGCCTCGGCCTGCGGCGGTTTGTCAGGCGCGCCTTCGGGAAGATCGCCCTTTTTAGCCTCGGCTTTAAGGATATTCGCGGCCCGTTTATAGCCCGCGAGCAGATTTTCGCCAGCGTCAGTGGAGAGAAAGGATTGGAGAGCATTGGCGCGGTTAACGATAGCGACGAGGTCGTCCTCGGCATTGCCATTTTCTTGGGGCGCAAAAACAGCGTCGATGAGGTCATGACGGATGCCTTTGTCTCGGAGATGGATTTTGAGGCGGTCGGCGATGAAGGCGAGGAGGTTTTGCAGTGTCGTTCTCTCATCTCCGCTAATAACGCCATCAGATAATCGCCCTGTTGTTTCAGGGTCTTGCATATTCTCCATTTCGAGAACGGCCCAACCTTTCAGCAATTCAGCAGACAAGTCTAACCGAACCCCATTCTCCAGAATAATCCGCACTAGGCCGAGTGCCGCGCGTCTTAGCGCGTAAGGGTCTTTGGAGCCTGTGGGTTTTTCGTCTATGGCCCAGAAACCGACGAGGGTGTCGAGCTTATCGGCGAGCGCGACGGCCACGGCAACGGGGTTGGTCGGGACAGTATCGCTCGGGCCTTGCGGTTTGTAATGGTCTTCAATGGCGGCGGCGATACTGTCCTTCTCCCCGGGGGAGAAGGTGCCGCGAAGCGGCGGATGAGGGGCCGCGTTATCCGGAGACGCGTTAGGCGCGGCTTTAGTGTCCTGACCCTCACCCGCCCTTCGGGCACCCTCTCCCTCAGGGAGAGGGGTGTTTTCAACCTCATACATGTCCCGCCCGATTTGGCCTTGTAGGCTTGTGAACTCGACCACCATATTTGTGACCAAATCGCATTTAGCGAGCTTGGCCGCCTGCGCGGCGACGTCAGGGTCAGCGCCAACCTTGGGCGCTAATTCGCGGGCCAATGCCGCGACCCGTTCGGCCTTATCGCGGATGCTGCCGAGCTTCTTATGGAACACCACAGTGTCCAATTTATCGTAATAGTCGATCAGCTTTTTCTTGGCGTCTTCGGATTGGAAAAACTGCGCATCAGCGAGCCTTGCCGAGAGCACTTTTGAATTGCCTTTGGCGATCTCTTTGCCGCCATCCGGCGCGGCCTGATTAGCGACCACAATAAAGTTCGGTGCGAGTTTTCCTGTCTTCGGATTGCGCACCGCGAAATATTTCTGGTGCGTGCGCATGGACAGGCGAATAACCTCGCCCGGAAGTTCCAAAAATGACGGGTCCATATCGCCGAGAATGACAACAGGCCATTCGGCGAGGCCTGCAACTTCGTTTAAAAGCCCTTCATCTTCGACCAGTTCCAAGCCTTTATCGGTGCAAGCTTTGCGGGCTTGGGTAATAATTAAATCCTTGCGCGTATCTGCCGATAAAATGACATGGGCTTTGGACTCTAATGTTTTAACATAATCTTCTAAGTCTTTGATTTTAAAAGGCCCTTTACCATGGCGTCTATGACCTTCTGTGCTGTCGCCTGTCGCCACGCCGCCCACCGTAAAAGGCACGACTTTCCCGCCGAGCAAGCAGATCATTGACTGCAAAGGCCGCACCCACCGGAAAGACGAGCTGCCCGATTTCATTGATTTTGGCCAAGGAAAATTATTCATCACGGCGGGAATTAACGCCGCAATAATATCTGTAGACTCTGCCCCGGCTTTCTCAATCACGGCGACATAATACTCACCCTTCTTGGGGTCAGTGCGCACTTCGGCTTCGGAAATATCACTCAACCCCGCGCCGCGCAGAAACCCTGCCAAAGCCTGTTCGGGCGAGCCAACACGCGGCCCTTTTCGCTCTTCCGAAATATCCGGCGAGCGTAGCGGAATATCGGCGGCAAAAACAAGCCGCCGAGGCCCTGTAAAACTCTGGGCATTGTCAACTGTAAGTCCGGCTTTGCTTAGCCCCTCCGTCAAAGCTTTAGCCAAATCCGCCCCGGCCCGAACCTGCATTCGCGCCGGGATTTCTTCGCAGAAAATTTCAAATAAAAGCTCAGCCATCGTCTCTCTCATGTTCCCGGGCTTGATCCGGGATCTCCTGCCCTATGGCACTCGATTGATGGGGGTCCCGGCTCAAGGCCGGGAACACGGGAGTGAAGGTATTGTTTTTCGTCATGCCCACGCCTTGTCTTTGACTTTGGCGTCCTGCGCCACATGCGCCTGCGCGCAGGCTTTGGTGAGGTCTCTTACGCGCTTGATATAATCCTGTCTTTGAGTCGGGGAGACGACGCCGCGGGCGTCGAGCAGGTTAAATAAATGACTGGCCTTTAGCGCATGTTCATAGGCAGGGAGCGGCAGCGGATTATCAAGCGCCAGAAGGTCTTTGCACTCCGCCTCGGCAAAGGCAAATTTCTCTCTTATCTTCTCGACATCAGCATGTTCAAAATTATAGGTCGATTGCTGAACCTCGTTTTGGTGAAAGACATCACCGTAAAGTACTTCGGGCGTACCGTTGGCGGCATTGGCCTCGGTAAACACCAGATCATAGACACTATCCACGCCCTGCACATACATGGCGAGGCGCTCCAGCCCGTAAGTCAGCTCGCCGGAGACGAGGTCTAGGTCAAGCCCGCCGACCTGTTGGAAATAGGTATATTGCGACACTTCCATGCCGTCGCACCAAACTTCCCAGCCGAGACCCCAAGCGCCGACGGTCGGATTTTCCCAATCATCCTCGACAAAGCGGATATCGTGCAAATCGCGGTCAATGCCGATGGCGTCGAGACTGCCGAGGTAAAGCTCTTGGAAGTTTTTCGGATTGGGCTTCATGATCACCTGAAACTGGTAATAATGCTGCAAACGGTTGGGGTTTTCACCGTAGCGGCCATCGGCAGGGCGGCGCGAAGGCTGAACATAGGCCACATTCCACGGTTTTGGCCCCAGCGAGCGGAGCACCGTCGCCGGATGCAACGTCCCGGCCCCGACTTCGGTATCAAAGGGCTGTAAAATCACGCAGCCCTGCTCGGCCCAATAAGCCTGAAGCGTCAGGATAAGACCCTGAAAGGAGAGCGGTTTTTTGGCGGCTTTTGCCATAAAAATATCGGCCTTTTACGATTTGCCGCGAAGCTACAAGGAACGGTGCGGATTTCAAGCTTTTCCTTACGCCTATAGCATTGTCAAAATAATTTTGTGTCCCCCGCCTTGAGCGGGGGCCTCCCTGCGTCAAAGACTGCACTCTAATTGAGGGAGATCCCCGCTCAAGGCAGGGAGCGCTTAATATGATGAAATGGCACTAAACCCGCTCCAACTCTTTCCCGAGCCCGGCATCGGTCAGAGCTATATACCAAGGAGTTCATCCCCCAAGCCGCCCGCAGTCAGCACTTCGTGCGCATCTTTGGCGTCATCGTCAATCACCATGAGGCGGCGGCGAATGGCCCCCGTATACCCGTCCATGACAGAACTGTTCATATCAAACAGGAAATATTCAATTTCAGCATCTTTAAGCAAGGCCTGCGCGAAGCTCAATGTGGCAAGGTTCATCGTTCTGATCAGGCAAATCACATACATCTCCATTTTCGCCAATGCTGCCATGTGCGGCATCATTGGCTCTTGCCGCATGAGATAGGGAGCATTAGGTTAAGGTCAAGATGGAAGGTGAAGTTAGGTGAACGCTCCGGCGCAAATACGCAAAGACGAAACGGCGAGCCCGGCTGAACGGCTGTGGTCTATGGCGTCGGGTGATATGGCAGCGGTTGACGCCCTGATTTTGGCGCGCATGGAAAGCCCTGTCGGCTTGATCCCTAATCTGGCGCAACATCTCGTCGGGGCGGGCGGAAAACGGCTTCGCCCTTTGCTGACGGTCGCGACCTCTTTGATGTGCGGTTATCAGGGCGAGGCCCATCATAAGCTCGCCGCCGCCGTTGAATTTATCCACTCCGCCACGCTGCTCCATGATGATGTCGTCGATGCGAGCCAATTGCGGCGCGGGACAAAACCCGCCAATCTCGTCTGGGGCAATAGCGCCAGCATCCTCGTCGGCGATTTCCTCTTTGCCCGGGCCTTTAACCTCATGGTCGAAACCGGCTCTATGGAAGCGCTCGGCATTTTGTCAAATGCCTCCTCCGTTATTGCCGAAGGCGAAGTGCAACAACTCGCCGCTTTGCGCGACGTCAATATGAGCGAGGCCGCCTATATGCAGGTCATCTCGGCCAAGACGGCCGCTTTATTTGCGGCGGCCACCGAAGTTGCGCCGGTGATTGCGGGCCGCCCTGCGGCTGAACGCGCCGCATTGCGCGATTACGGCCTTAAACTCGGCCTCGCCTTCCAGCTTGTCGATGACGCGCTGGATTATGGCGGGTTCGAAAGCGCGCTCGGCAAATCTATCGGCGATGATTTCCGCGAAGGCAAAATGACCTTGCCCGTTATCCGCGCCGTACAGGCCGCAAATGCTAAGGATGCAGAATTCTGGCACCGCGTTATTGTTGAGCGCGACCAGACTGATGTCGATTTTGAAACCGCCATTTCTCTTATCCGCAAAGCCGGCGCCCTCGACAGCACCATGGACCTCGCCCGGCAATATGCCAAAGAGGCCCGCGAAGCGCTAAGCCTGTTCCCGATAAGCCCCTGGCGCGAAACGCTGGAAGACCTAGCCGATTACGTGGTGGAGCGGATTAATTAAGGGAACGCAACGGATATAATTTTCTTATTCGCCCTTGTACAAAAACCCCAGTCAAGGGCCAATAGAGAATCACAATAAACCAGCCAATACCTCCCTTTAGCATCTTTGCAGATGCCCAAACTAATCGAATTATTGGTACGTAGAGACCAAGAATTACAACCATTAAGATAACATTTAAAAATACATCAAATAGCTGGGAAAATTGACTATGCTCGATCACTGCAGCTAGTACCAGAATAGCTGGTACTAAGAAAAATGTTGCAATTAAAGTCTTATCAAACTTTTTGGGATTCCGACTTGGTATAGTTTCAGGTTGTCCGGATATATATTTATACACTGCAAGTGGCCAAGAAATGAACAATATCAACGCAAAGAAATTACCTAAATAACTAAATATAAACCCAGCCGGGCTGGGCCAATAGATCGTTCCAACAGATAGCAACAACGCGGTAAACGTAAGAAATAAACACCAAAGAATAAATAACAGTATTGGGTGTATAAAAGTGATTTTTAACATAAATATACTTAATTACTCATACGGTTTTGGACGCCAGCTTTTACCATCCCCGCAATCACCGCCAGCATCAGCAATCCCCAGAGCGACGTAATCAGCCCTGAAAAGACGGCGACCATGGCGATATTGGCGCAGATGACTCCGGCGGCGGCGTATGTCCATGAGACCTTCGCGTGGCTCCAGCCGCGCCTTATGAACCTTTGGTAAAGATGGGAGCTATGCGGGGCGAGGAGGTTTTCTTTCGCCCGTAATCGCGTTGCCATGGTCATCAAAATATCGGCCAAAAAAGGCAGCAAAAGAAGCGGGCCTAGATAGAGCGGGCGAAAATCGGGGGCCTCTTGGACGAGCAACAGGCTGGCCACCGCAAAGATAAAACCGGCCAATAATGACCCGACATCACCGCAGAAAATCTGCGCCTTTTTCTTGAAATTATAGGGCAGGAAGCCGAGCAGGCCAAAGGTCAACGCGCCCGCCAAAATCGCCGCCGTCATCGCGCCCATCTGCGCCGCCAACATCATCAGGGCGAGCGAGGCAATAAACATGAAACTGGCCATCAAGCCGTTCGCCCCGTCCATGAAATTTATCCCGTTCACGCAAACGAAAATCCAGAGAACGCAGCCAACGAAGGATAGCCAATAAGGGAGCCCGATATCGCTTACCCCGAACGGGAGAGCTTCCGGCGGGCCGATATATCTGACGGCTATTGTTGCAAGACCTATGATAAGGGCGAATTTTATCGCTGTGCGGCCCGTAAACACATCATCAAACAAACCTATCGCGGCGACCGCAAAGGCCAAACCCAACAGAACGGGTAATTCCGGCGTAAGGTTTAGTTGCGGATAAAACAAAGCTGCGCCCAGCGCCATCATGCCCAAAGCCGCCACTAACCCGGCGCCGCCCGATGTGGGAGTTGCGCTATCATGGTTGGAACGCGCGTTCGGAATATCGCCAACGCCTGCATGAACCATAAATCCGCAAAAAGCGAGCGAGACAGCAAAAGCCATCGCGCCTATATGAAGAAACGGCATGAAGGCTTCGATCACTTAGCCGTCACCCAGCAGCGCCGTAACTACCCACCAGTCCGGGCTTTGCGCCTTGATCGCGGCTTCCGCTTTACGCAGCGCCGTATCGGTCTCAAAAATGCCAAAACAAGTCGCGCCCGAACCTGACATGCGGGCTAGCTGGCAACCCGGCTGCGAGGCAAGGCTGCGCAGCACATCTCCGATCACCGGCAGCAATGACACCGCAACCGGCTCCAGATCATTACGCCCGTCCAGAGCATGGCTGAGCAGGTCGCCGTCATTTTTTTGCGGACGCGGGGTTTCGCGAATTTTATCCGCATTATCATAGGCTTGGAAAATCTCGGCTGTTGAGACGCCAATGCCGGGGTTTACCAGTAGGCCGTAGAGCCGCCCCATCCCCGGCCACGGCGTCACATCTTCGCCAATCCCCGTCATATGAGCGGTTTCAGACCTTAGGCAGACCGGCACATCTGAACCTAACCCCACAGCAATATGCAGATCATCCACACCGCTCATCCGCAATATCGCGGCGGCATCCGCGCTACCGCCTCCAATTCCCGCCGAGACGGGCAGGTTTTTCTCCAGCGTGATATATTCGGGCGGCAGATTGGCGGCATGAATGGCGCGCAGGATCAAATTGTCATCGCCGACTGTCAGCCCCGCCCCAAAAGGCCCGCCAATCGACAATGTGGTTTTATCTGCCGGAAACATCTCGATAACATCGCCAATATCGGCAAAGACGACGAGGCTATCGACGGGATGATAGCCGAAAAACGGGTCAGCCGGATCTTTGATAATGCGGCCAACATGCAGGGTGAGATTGATTTTAGCCCGCGCAATCCCCTTGGCGATATCCGTGCGAGTTTGCGGTGTATCTTCTGTAGTTATGGGAGCGCCTTAACAGCCTCAAGACCGCCTTTCAGCTTGACGCGTATCACGGCGCGTTCTTCGTCCGTAGGATCAAATTCCAGCGCCCGCTCCCATTGATAGCCCGCCTCGCGTTTGCGTCCGAGTTTCCAGTAAACATCGCCCAAATGGTCGATGATGGTGGCGGAAGACGGCGACAATTCCACCGCATCTTCGAGCTTGGTTTTCGCGTCACTATATTGGCCGAGTTTGTAATGCGCCCAGCCAAGACTATCAACAATCGCGCCGCTATTGGGCTCAAGTTTCATCGCCTTGCGGATCATGTTAAAGGCTTCGGTCAGGTTCTCGCCCCGGTCTACCCATGTATAGCCAAGATAATTGAGCGCGTCCGCATTATCCGGCTCGATGTCGAGCACGCGTTTGAAATCCGCCTCGGCCTTAGCCCATTGTTTTTCGCGCTCATAGCAAATGCCGCGAAAATAAAGTGGCTGCGTATCCTGTTTTAACTCCGCCTCGGTCAGGCTATTGACCAGCGCGTCATAAATTGGCAGCGCTTCGGCGTAATTCTCGCGGATAAGACGCGCCCGGCCCAGAGCCTCGCGCGTCACGAAAGACGGATAGGACTTATTGGCAGCTTCCAAAACCTTCAGCGCCTTGTCATCATCCTCTTTGGAGAAATAAATATTGGCTTCGGACAGGCGGGTGGAGACAATATAATGCGAGCTTTCAGGGATGGCTTTATACATCGCCAAAGCTTCATCTTCGCGTTCGGTGTTTTCCAAAAGCGCCCCCAGCCAGAGTGTGGCTTTGTCATGTTTGGGATCGAGACTAAGCGCCATGCGCAGGAAAACTTCGCCCGCATCACGCGCCCGGTTGGCGACGAAAAACCCATAGGCCGGTTCGGTTAAGGCCCGCGCAGCTTGCTGCTTTGGCGAAAGCGGCCCGGATATGGCCTCGCCTGCTCGCATCGCGTCAATATAGGCGCGAACAGGGCCGGATTCGAAAGAGCCATTCTTGGCTGAAAACTCAGTGAGTTCTTTCAACGCCGCCTCTTTTTCGCCAATGGAATATTGAAAACGGGCTTTGGACAAAGCGGTTTCGATATTCGATTGGCCGCTTTCCTCAATGAGTTTGAAGGCCGCTTTGGCCGCTTCAGCATTGCCTTTTAAGGCTTCAGCATTAGCAATTTGCAAATCACCGAGGGCTTGAAAATAAGCGCCGCCGCCAATAGATTTAAAAGTCTTGCGCGCGGCTTCCATATCATCGCTCGCCACTTCGCTCCACCCCTGCATCAAGCCCATCAGGATACCCATGGTCAAATCACCCGTATCGGGATTGAAGAGGTCTTGCGCCTGTTTATGGCGGCCTTGCGAAAAAGCCTTAGCGCCGAGCAATGTCAAAGCGAGCGGTTCTTTTTTGTCTTTAGCGTGAATTTCGATGGCGAGCGTTCGGGCGAGGCCCATATCCCCGGCCGTCAGCGCCGATGTCATAGCGCGGCGGCCAAGGGCAATATTATTGTCATTACGAGCAAAAGCGCGGGAATAATAGGCTGAACGCGCCTGCGAATCCTCAAGGTAATTGGCATAGCTCCCCGCGAGATATTCACCGAACAGCTTGCCCTCGGCAGTACTGTCATCGCCGCTATAGGCGGACATGCCCGCCGTCTGGCAAGCGGCGAGCAGAACAGCGGCAAGGGCCGTAAATGTGGAACGTAGTTTCATCAATATCTCTTTGCTCAATGCGCCATTATTACATATTCGGATAGTTAGGGCCACCGCCGCCTTCAGGCACCGCCCAGACAATATTCTTACTCGGGTCTTTAATATCGCAGGTCTTGCAATGCACGCAATTTTGCGAATTGACATTAAAGCGCGGGTTTGAGCCGTCATCATCCGCCAGCACCTCGTAAACCCCTGCAGGACAATAGCGCTGCGCCGGTTCGTCATATTTGGGCAGATTGATCGCAATCGGCACCGACGTGTCGATGAGTTTTAAATGGCTTGGCTGGTCTTCGCCGTGATTGGTCGCCGAAAAGCTAACATTGGTTAGGCGGTCAAAGGAGAGCACGCCGTCGGGCTTGGGATAGTCAATCGGCTTATAATCGCTGTCCAGCCCCGTTGACTGCGCGTCATCCTTACCGTGCTTAAGCGTGCGCAGCGGGTTAAACCGCGCCAGAGTCGCCGTCCACATATCAATCCCGCCCAGTAGCATACCGCCGAGCAGCGGGCCAAAACGGGCATTGAGCGGCGCGACATTACGCACGGGCTTAAGGTCTTTACCGACAGGGCCAGAGCGCAGATTTTCGTTATAATCGGTCAGCTCATCGCCGGAGCGCCCCGCCTTAATCGCGGCAAAAGCGGCCTCTGCCGCCTGCCGACCTGAATGCATGGCATTATGATTGCCTTTGATACGCGGCAAATTGACGAGCCCCGCCGTGCAGCCAATAAGCGCCCCGCCCGGGAAACAGGCTTTGGGGATGGATTGAAAACCGCCTTTGGTGACAACCCGCGCCCCGTAAGCGACGCGTTTACCGCCTTCGAGAACCTTGGCGATATCAGGATGATGTTTCCAGCGCTGCATTTCGGCATAGGGATAAAGATGCGGGTTTTTATAATTCAAATCGACGATATAGCCGAGAAAGACTTGGTTGTTCTCGGCGTGGTACAGGAAGCTACCGCCGCCATTTTTCCAGCCCAGAGGCCAGCCCGCCGTATGCACAACTGCGCCCTCGTCGTGGTTTTCGGGGGTGATGTCCCAAATCTCTTTCATGCCGAGGCCGAATTTGGACACGTCGCAGTCTTTATCGAGTTCGTATTTGGCAATAGCGGTTTTGGACAGCGAGCCGCGCGCGCCTTCCGCCAGCAAAACATATTTACCGCGCAGTTCCATACCGGGCTCATAGCCTTCGCCCTTGCTGCCATCTTTTTGGTAGCCAAATTCACCGGCGACGACGCCATTGACTTCACCATTCGCGCCATAAACCAGCTCTGAACAAGACATGCCGGGGAAGACTTCAGCGCCCAAGGCTTCGGCCTGTTCCGCCATCCAGCGGCAGACATTGCCCATAGAGACAATATAATTGCCGTGATTTTTCATCAAAGGCGGCATGATAAAATTGGGGATACGAAAAGACCCCGACGGCCCGAGCATGAGCAATTTGTCAGATTTAACTTTGGTCTTAACCGGCGAGGCTTGGGTCTCCCAATCCGGGATAAGGGCGCTTAGGCCAGAAGGGTCGAGCACCGCGCCGGAGAGGATATGCGCCCCGACTTCGGAGCCTTTTTCCAGCACCACAACCGTAATATCATCTCCGCCCAGTTGTTTCAGCCGTATCGCGGCGGCTAGCCCCGCTGGGCCTGCTCCGACAATAACCACGTCATAGTCCATGCTCTCGCGTTCAACAGTCTCACTCATCATATGACTCGCTTTACCCTAATAATTTTCCTAGGGAATAAACAGATTTAGACGACGAAACAAGCATTCGCTTTACTGTAAACCCATGTTCCCTAGGCCCTAAACATCGTTGATAAACTCAATATCGCCATTTTGACGGCCGACCCCGCCAATTATTCCAACCGCCGGATGATGGAGGCCGGGCGAAAGCGCGGCCATAATGTCTATGCCTTGCCAACACTGGAACAAAAGCTGGATGTGGATAGCCGCGCCTATGTGGCCAGCCTGTCCCCGCGTCCCGGCGCTGTTATCCCGCGCATCGGTGTCGGCCTCTCCGGCTTCGGGCAGTGCCTGATTACGGGATTTGAAGCTGCGGGGGTTTATTCCGTGATTTCGGCCTTTGGCCTGCTCCATTCGCGCGACAAATTCCTCGCAGGACAAATCCTCGCCGCGCAAGGCATAGACGTGCCCAAAACCATGACTTTTGCCAGTCCCCACTCAATAGAGACTGCGATTAAAGCTGTAGGCGGCTATCCTTTCATTTTGAAAAAACTCAAAGGCACACAAGGCAATGATGTGCACCTGATTAATGACGCGGACAAAGCCCACCGCAAACTCGGCAAATATATCCGCAAACATCATCCGTTTTTGATCCAAGAATATATCAAGGAGTCCAAAGGCTCTGACCTGCGCTGTTTTGTGGTCGGCGATAAAGTCGTTGCCGCGATGAAACGCACAGCCGCCAAGGGGGATTTTCGCGCTAATATCCATGCCGGCGGCAATGGCGAGAAAATCGAACTGACCGTAGCAGAACGCGAAATGGCGGTCAAAGCCGCCCGCATACTCAAACTTGATGTGGCGGGGGTGGATATCCTGCAAAGCGTAAGCGGGCCAAAACTCCTCGAAGTCAATTCCTCCCCCGGCTTGCAAGGCATAGAAAAAGCGACAGGAGAGGATATCGCCGGCCATATTATTCGCTATATAGAGCGCATGGTGAGCGAGGCTAAAAATGGATAAGGCGCTAAAATCCGTGCTTGAATGGTGGGACGCCGCCGGAGTGGACGTGCCCGAAATTGCGGCAACCCCGGCCAAACGCACAGCGCCGAAACGCCAAGCGCAGCGGCCTACCCCTCAAAACAAAACCCCTTCCCCTTCCGCGCCAAGGCGCGACGCGCCGCCGCCCGCGCAAGACGCCGCTCCCCTTGCGGCCGCCGCAAAAACCTTGCCTGAGCTTAAAGCCGTCATGGATAAGTTCTACGCCGGGGCATTATCCGATAATGCGCGGCAATGTGTGTTCTCGCGCGGCAACCCTGAGGCCGATCTTATGATTATCGGCGAAGCGCCGGGGCGCGATGAAGACATTGCCGGTAAGCCCTTTATTGGACAAGCCGGGCAACTCCTCGATAAAATGATGGCCGCAATCGGGCTGACTGAAGATGAGTTTTACATCACCAATGTCGTCAATTGGCGCACGCCCAAAAACCGCAATCCCAAACCCGAAGAAATCGAAATGTGCCGCCCGTTCTTAAATCGGCACATAGAGCTCATGGCCCCCAAAATCATCCTCATCGTCGGCGGTGTTTCTATGACGGCGATGACAGGCCTAACCGGCATCATGAAAAACCGGGGCCAATGGCAGGTGATAAATGTCGGGGGCGGCGATATCCCCGCCCTGCCCATCTACCACCCAGCGTTTCTGCTAAAACAACCCGCGCTCAAGAAAGACGCGTGGCGCGATTTATTGGCGCTGAGGGAGCGTTTGGGATAGGTCTGCTTTGGGAGGCAGAAGGAGACGCTAAACGAGCCTCTTAAAACGCCCAAAATAAGCCGTTCGGTAATGCGGAAAATCAAAACGTTTATTGTCTCGTATAACGCCGCATCGACACTATTCCTTGAGCGGTGGGAAGGGGACGATGATTTCTGTGACGTCAGACTTTTCCCCGCGCATGAATACTTCAATACGGGCTGTCACATCTGGTGATGTCATAAATAGATTATGACCTGCATTTTTGATGATCACCTGCTCAACATTGTGCATGCCTGACACAGCTTCTGTTTGGCTTCCAACATAAGTGCGCCCGTCTAGCGTGCCCGACAAAACCAAAGTTGGAACTTTGGATGTGGGCTTCTTGCGAAACTCATCTCCTAAGTCCAAGTTTGGAACATATTTATTGAGAAGAGGCATAGGGAAGTTTAAATGTGACCCAATAAGGCCAGTTTTTGCCTCGCGGTTAACTCGCTTAAGGCGCGCATCTGTAATCCCAGAGGCGATATCCATCGCAAAGGTCATCGGGCGGAAACTAATGTTTTCATCCGGTTCGAAAAACTCTGATAATATTCCAATCAATGGCCCCGTGTCGCCCTTATCAAGCCCCGCGTAAATCTCCGCAAGGTAAAGCACCCATTTCGGATCAGAGATCATTCCGCTGCCCATCATCTGAAGGTCATTTTTATCGAGCACATATTCATAAGAGCCCGCTTTTTTGAAGGGTATAGTCATCCGCATGGGATTGGCCTCAAGCCGTGCTTGCACGCGGCGCATCATTGGAACGAGGTCGGGGTAGGCGCTTTTTAGCGCGGGCACTGTATTGAAGGCCTCTTGAACGCGGGAAAAATACTTATCGGTTTCCGCTGGCGACTTTACGGTTTGGTCTAGACCTTCAACGCTGGCCAAAACCACCCGATCAATTCTACCGTCCATGGTTTTAAGCGCGGCAAGGCTGAGGTGGCTGCCATATGAAATACCCCAAAGTGAAATTTTAGAGGCACCCAGATGCTGACGCAAAGCGTCCAAGTCGTGCACGCTTTCTTGTGTCGTGTAGCCCAGTAAGTCGACGTTTTTATTCGCCCAGAACTCTAGGCAAATATCGGCGGCCTTTTTGTGCATATCGCCAAATTCAGTATCGGAAACGGATATCTTATCCGTAATGATGATGCCGCTTTTGCAACGAGGCAAGTCATTACCTGATGCGCCAGTGCCGCGTTGATCAAAGGCGATAACATCACCGAATTGGCGCATAGCCATAAACAGCGAAAAGCGCGGGCCCTTAGCCGTATTAATCCCTGAGCCGCCGGGGCCGCCAGCAAGGTAAACAATAGGCGCGCCGGGTGTATCAGTGGTGGCTGGGAAACGAACATACTCAAGGCGAATTTTTCGGCTATTTGGATTGCTACGATTTTCGGGGACTATGAAATGCCCGCGATAAGCTTCGGTTTTATTGCCCTTCACATCTTTAAAGGTGATAGGATTTTCAGCGATCTCCATAGCGGCATTTGCTCTCGGCATATTTATCGCTGAATTGCTGCAAGCCACTAGCGCGATGCCCATAAAAACTGCGGTCAATAAATGGTGTTTCATATTTGTCTCCTTTTCTGCATCCAATTTATGGCGTGCAGGCCATCAGTCACGCGGTAATCTGTGAGCGGGGGTGAATAAACGGCGAATGGTAGCTGACAAATTCGAGGTCTATGCTATCGAGACGTATGAAGTATTTCACTGCGATCATTGTGATTATCGTGCTTTGCCTGATGAACGTGCCCGCTCATGGGCAAGCCCCGCTAGCGCCTTGGCCAAAACAAGCCGTTATCTGTCCAGCCAGTGACGGCGACATCTCGCCGCCAGATTTTACCGGCCAGGACTGCGAGTCAGTTCCGTTTCATAAGATCGATCCGCAAGGCCGCCATATCTGGGTGAAAATTGTCACGACTTTGAAGCCAGATATTCATGAGCAAGCGCCGCTAAGTCTGTTTGTCTTAGTCAAAGGATCGAGTGTCGTTTATTTAAACGGATATAAGTTGATAGAGAATGGAATGCCCTCTGATGAAAAATCACGAGAGGTTGCTGGGAAAATGGATATCAGTATTCCTATCCCTGACGCGCTGATTAAAGCAGGCGAAAACCAGATAGTTTTGCGGATGTCTTCTCATCAAGGTTATTTGAAATTGCAGACGCCTATTCATATGATCGCCATCGCCCAAAACCATAATATTCAAGATTTCGCACTTCGCAATTATTGGCCAACCCTTTTACCCTTTGGGGCTTTGATTTTAGGCGGGCTGTATTTCATCGTGATGGCATTTCGCGGGCGGCAATCACGCCTCACAGCATTATTGTCGTTGATGTCATTCGCGGCCGCCGCGCAACTCTTTATCGAAGTCAGCCGCGGCCTGTTTGCCTATGCCTACCCGGTTCAGGATTTGCGGCTTATTGGTATATGGGTTTGCGCCGCAATATTTGGCATTAGTCTTGCCGCTTTCATTATTCACCGCATTCAATTTTTGCAAAAAGCTTGGCTCACCATCATCGCTATTGGTCTAGTTACGCTATCAGTGACGGCTGAAGGAATGGACATCAAAGCATCTTTGGCGTTCTTGCTTCCCGCAATATATTCTGCGGGTCTGTGCTTTTACAAAGGCGCAAAAGGTGACAAAGGCGCGTTGGGGTTTGCAGCGGCGTTGATAGTCTTTGCAGGGCTTAACGTTTTCACAACCGGGAAGTTTTTGGATCTGTATTTTTACTATGTCGTGCTGGCGCTTTTGTTGTTCTTATTTGCGCAGCAGGCGGCAGCTTTTGCCCGAGAACAAGACCTTCATATCATCGAGGCGGAACGGTCAAAGCGCTTGCAGATGGCGCTCGACAAAAAGGGCGCTGAGGCCAAAGCCCTTTCGATTAGCATTACAAACGCAGGACATATCCGGTCCATCAATGTACGTGAAATCGTGCATATTGACGGGGCCGGAGATTACTCAAATATTGTGCTGGAGACCGGGAAGACTTACCTGCACACTCAGACTTTAGTAGAGCTTGAAACAGAGCTACCTCCGCAGTTTTTACGAGTGCACCGCTCCCATATCGCCAACACGGACTTTGTCGAAAGCTTGAGCCGGGATCCGTCCGGCACAGGCACACTGACCCTAACAAATGGTGACTTAGTTCCTGTCAGCCGTAGGGTAATGCCAGGCGTACGTAAGGCGTTAAATTAACGTCTTCTTTTGCCGCCATAGTGAACATTAACCATCGGCTTAAAGTCGCCGCTCACCCCCTAAATCTCGTCCGGCGCTTCGAGATGCCTCGCCTTTCGCAGGCTCGGGAACGCCTTCGCCCAGATCGCCGCGACGCCCACTGCGGCTATGCCGCCCGCCGTTACCGTGAAGACTGCGCCGTAAGCGGCGGCCATGAAGCCTGCGCGGAATTCACCGAGCTCGTTGGACGCGCCGAGGAAGATAGAGTTGACGGCATTGACCCGCCCGCGCACATGGTCGGGCGTCCAGAGCTGGAGTAAAACCTCGCGAATATAGACAGAGATCATATCGAACGCCCCAACCAGCATAAGCGCTAAAATAGAGAGCCATGCGATATTCGAGACGCCGAAGACAGCCGTTGCCAAGCCGAACATCGCGACGCTGACGAACAGGATAATCCCGGCATGATCGCGCACCGGAAAGGCCGTCAGCCAGCCGATCATCATCACGGCCCCTATGCCCGGCGCGGCGCGCAGTAGCCCCAACCCCGTTGGGCCGAGGTCTAATATATCTTTGGCATAGACCGGCATTAAAGCCACCGCCCCGCCGAGCAATACGGCAAAGAGATCCAGCGAAATTGCGCCCATGACGATCTTTTGCTTCCAGATATAGCTAAACCCGCCCATTATCGTCTTGAAGGTCGTCGTCGAGGTTTCGAGAATTTGCGCGGGTTTTGCCAGCGAGAATATCAAGATGGCAGCGCCCGCGAAAATAATCGTCGCGACCGTGTAAGCTAGCGACCCCGAAATCCCGTAGAGCAAGCCGCCCGCGACAGGCCCGAAAATCGAGGCGAGTTGCCATGACGAAGTAATCCAGCCAATCGCATTGGCGAAATCTTCTTTGGGCACAACATTGACGACGAGCGAGGACGAGGCCGGTGTATGGAACGCCCGCGCTATACCGAACACTGTCAGCACGGCGAGCACGGGAACAGGCCTAAACTGTCCCGAAACAGCCAGATATAAAATCGCGGCGGCGCAGATCATCTCCGCGAGGATAGATAGTCCCATGACTAATCGGCGGCCAAATTTATCAGAGGCCAAACCCGTTATCAGAACCAGTAAAACGGCAGGCAAAAACTGCACGAGGCCGATCCAGCCGAGCAAGGCGGCATTGCCTGTCATATCGTAAATCTGCCAGCCCACAGCAACCGAAACAATCTGCGTGGCAAAAGACGTGCAAAACCGCGCCGCGAAATATCGGGAAAAAGAACTATGGCGAAACGCAGCAAAGCGGTCAGTCTGCATAGGGATAATTTCGTGTGGCCTAAAAAGTGACTATTAAGGGAAAGCCGTAATCAGGCAATAGCGTTCTTGCTCTCGGCTTTTACCCGCCCTATAGAACCGCAAACCAATTTGGGGATTGATATGAAAACCATTTTTTCTATCGCGATCATTGCTATGATGAGCTTGACGGCCTGCGACAGTAAAGTTGCGACGCCCGCTGATACCAAAACTGATATTCAGAAAAAATTCCCTGTGACGCTCTCTGAAATTGCTGAGGGTGTCTGGGTGCATACGTCAAATTATACTGTCCCCGGACGGCCGCCTATTTCCTCTAACGGACTTATCGTGGCCGATGGCGACAGCCTTATTATGGTCGACACCGCTTGGGGCGAAATGCTCACGCAATCGCTGCTCGACACGATTAAGTCTGACATCGGTAAGCCTGTCACAAAAGTTGTTATCACCCATCATCATCCTGACCGCTTGGCGGGCGTCGATGTGATGGAAGCTTATGGCGCTGAGGTTTTCACCCATCCGTTGACGCCTATTAAAGCGCTCGAATCGGGCTTCCCGGTGCCCAATACCTCAGTCGCCGCGCTCAAAAATCCAAAATCACGCACCAAAGTCGGCAGCGTTGAAGTCGCTTATCCCGGCGCGGCGCATGCGGAGGAAAACCTTGTCGTTTATATTCCGGCGCAGAAAATTCTTTTCGGGGGGTGCGCTATTAAAGGCGCGGAGAGCACAACAATGGGTAATGTCGAAGATGCAGATTTAAAAGCTTGGCCGGAGAGCCTGAACTGGGTCAAGGCGACCTATCCCGAAACTCAAACTATTGTTCCCGGACATGGCAAGGGCTCTGATATGCGCTTGATTGATAAGACCATTGGGATGATTGCGGCAAAGGTCAATGCAGATGCGGCTAAAGAGACCCAAGCATCCCCAAAACCTTAAAACTCTCAAGCGCCTTAAGGTCGTCACTATCGGATAGGGTGTCTGTGTCAGGCGACCTGATATTATCAAACATAAGCCGAGGATGAACGTCCCGCTGCCATCACTGCATAAGCTTTAATCTAACCCCAGCCTGTGCCGTCAAATTGAAAAAGCTCATCAACACTCTCCCCCAAAATATGCGCTATTCGGAAGGCGAGTTCCAGTGACGGAGCGTATTTTTCCGCTTCAATGGCGATGATGGTCTGCCGCGTCGCGCCGACCTTTGCCGCGAGAGCGGCCTGGGTCAACTCCGTCCGCGCCAGACGAATACGCTTGATATGATTGGTAATTTTGCTTTTCTTACCGCCCATTATGACCGCCGATAGGCGAGCAGCATAGTGCCGTGTTTGGCGAGGTCGGCGACATAGCTGACAACCATAAGCGCAAACAGCATATCCACAGGGTCTTTCACTGAAATCGGCGGTTTATAATCAGACCCGATCAGATATTGAAACAGGAACGTGACGATGATGGTGCCAATCCCGGCCTGCATCAACCAATAGCCATTGCGGTCACCCTTGCGGGCGATGTTCAAATCACGTTCGTCTTTTTCGTAAGGTTCTTTGCGTTTACGCGCCTCGAAAATCAGCGAAATAATGACGTGTAAAATGATGGTAATGATAACCACCCGCGCAAAAATACTGCCAATCTGCGCCGGTTCGAAATGCTGCGCCTGAAAGCCAAAACCCTGCGTCATCTTTTGCCAAAAATAAATAAACACGGCCCCGTCGGCCATAAATGTAATCCAGCTCTGCCGCTCCGGCTCGCTCATATCCTCAATTTTTGTCATGCTCGCCTCCTACGTGATGTAAACTATTTTTTACATACAAGAAGCAAAATAAAATGTAAAGTATATTTTACATAAAACCCTCACCCCATAAAACCAATCCCCGGTTTTGCGGGCCATGGTAATTTGGCCCATGACCTCTTTATCTTCGCCTCCCCCTAGCTTCAAAATTATAGACACCGGCCCGCTGGAGGCCGCCTGCGCTGCGCTGTGCCGGCTTATCTGCGCGGTGGACGCCTTGATCAATGGCGGGCGGGAGGCTTTGCGGATGTCAAATCAGCTTGCCCGCATTGTTAAGCAATTGATTAAGGCCGAAGAGCATAATGGGCGGGTTAAGACCAAAGCCGATATGCTGATGAACGCGAATTGGCGGGCGCGGGTGCTGCGGGATTTGGGCGGGGAGACAGCCCTTACCCGCTGGGAGCGGCTCACGGGCCGCTGGAGAAAACCGAGAGATATCTTAAAGCCGGATGCCAGCCCGGCGCAAAGACGGGCGCGGGCGGCCAATCTGGAAAAGGCCAAGGCCGCCAATCGTGACAAGCTTTTCAAATCCGGCCCTAAACGCAAAGCCGGGAATGATTATCACCCCAATATCGTCTTTGACCGGGTCCGAGTCGATATGGAAGGACAGTTCAGATTAGCCCCGATAATGAGGCAGAAGATCACGGTCAAAGCGCAGGCTGCGCCAAACCCAACCCCGCCCAAAACCTACGCTAAATCCATCACATACACCAAAATAAACCCCATCCCGCTCTGGCCCATAGAGTTTAGAGCGGCGCAGGGAATTACCCCTCCCCCTGTTCCCCGCCCTGAGCGGGGACCTCCCGCAACAGAGTGCCAAACGCAGGAGATCCCGGGTCAAGCCCGGGAACAGGAAAGGGAAAAGCGCGTGATATGGTTTATGAAACCAAATCTGCCCCGCCTAACCCTGTCATCCCGCACTCCCCCGTTCACCCCGTTGAAAAACGGGGGGCGGGACCATCAAATTTGCCGCACGGACAGAGTACAAGCAAGCCACGGCGGCAACCACCGGGCCAGACCGCTTACAAATTACCTGCCGAGACGCCAATGGTCCCGGGTCAAGCCCGGGATGACAATCGTATGTGCCGTGACACCGGGAGTAGGAACCGTGGTGCCGATCATATCCACCCGCCGCCTTAATAGCTATAAACGCCTACACAGAATTCAATACCTCGGCGCTCGCCCCTGCGCGCTATTCACATATCAGCCACATTGGCTCTTCCCATTGCCGCCCGCGCAAGGCATACCCCATGATCAAATTCGGGCACCAAATTCAGGATTTCTTATGCTTTATGTCTTTCTCATCCTTGCCGCGCTAATTGTCGGGCTTGGGCTTTATACGCATTTTGGTTTGGGCGGAGAAAACCTGTCCAAATATGACCGCGATATTCAGCCCGATAACCTATCCCGCCCCGACGCCGCGCAGATGAAGCGGCTCAATGCCTATTTGATTGAGAGCTTTAGAATGCCCGCCCAAGCCGCAAATGCCAGTTCGGGCTGGGCCGATAAGCGCGAACGGTTTGACGCGGCCGGTACGGCGCGGGACTTTGACTGTGAATTTCGTAGCGATACTATAGACCTAGATGGCCGCACAATCACCGGCGACTGGACTTTAGTCAAAGGCGCCGATCCGGATAAGCGAATTCTTTATATCCACGGCGGGGCCTTTAGTGTCGGCAGTGCGCTCAGCCATCGTCCGCTAACTTATCACCTGGCCCGCCTCACCGGCTGCGCCGTCTTCGCACCCAATTACCGCCTCATGCCTGAACATACGCGCAAAGCCACTATAGATGACAGCCGCGCCGCCTATGACTGGATTTTGGAAAACGGCCCGGATGGCCCGGCCAAAGCCAAAGCCATTGGCGTCTCAGGCGATTCTGCCGGCGGCAATCTGTCTTTGATGGTTAGCCATTGGGCGCGAGATACAAAGCGCCGGGCCCCGGATGCCGTTGTCGCCCTGTCCCCCGGAACCGACTCAACGCTGGGCAGCCCGAGCATGACAGGTAATCTGGATAATGACATTATGCTGGAGCCTTTATTACGGCCAATCTTAAAAGCGCCGAGGGCTTTGCTCTTGTGGGGCATGAAAAAAGCCTATGGCTATTCCCCGTCTTCGCCCGAAGTCTCGCCTGTCTTTGCCGATTTATCCGGCCTGCCCCCGACACTGCTTCAGGCCAGCGCCGACGAGATGCTGTATAATGATTCTACCCGTTATGCCGCCAAAGCAAAGGCCGCAGGATCGCCCGTGACGCTGGAAACATGGTCAGCCAAGCCGCATGATAGCCTGCCCCATGTCTGGCAAATCTTCGATGATTACCTCAAAGAATCCCATGACGCGCTGGAGAAAATCGGGGTTTTCTTCAAGGCACACGGCGTTGGCAAATAGCGGCCGCTAACCTGAACCGAAAATGAAGATTGATATCAGAGAGAGTTCAGGCGCGATCCGCTAGACCTGTTTTATCGGTCGGGATGGTCCCAGCGCCGAGCAGACAGGAGAAGACCCATGAAAAGGTTCAACACTAAAAAAACTCTCGCTGCCGTAGCTCTGGCTGCGGCCACATTCACCGCCCCCGCTCTCTCTCATGCGGCGGAATATTATCCCGCCAATAGCTATAATAATGATTGCCGCTCAAATACCGAAGACCAAGTCGTCGCCGGTGTTCTCGGCGCTGTTCTCGGCGGTGTCCTCGGCTCACAAGTCTCCGGCAACGGTGCGCGCTCAGAAGGCTCTGTCCTCGGCGCGGTTCTTGGCGGCGCGGCCGGCGCGGCCATCGCAGACGGAAGTAATGATTGCGACAAGCTGCGTCAACGCCGCTCGACCTCTAACAGATATAACAACCGGGTTCAAACCGTCGGTTATACTCGCAATCGCGACTACGGTTATGATCGCGGCTACCAAAATAACCGTGGATACCGCAATGATCGCGGATATCGCAACGACCGTGGATATAACCGCCGTGATCGTGGGTATAACCGCCGTAGTCACAGATCACATAATAGCTATCCCGATGTAGGTTACCGCCGCTTGGCAAGCATTGACCGCCGGATTGCCGATCTGCGCGCTGAACGCGAGCGCCTAAAATATGACCAGCACAATGGTTATGATCGCTGGACGCAACGTAGGCTCGACGACATCGCTTACAAACTTGCCGAGCTGAAGCGGACGCGCAGATATGTCAAGCGCAATCAAATACCCCGCCGTAACAGCCACTATCACGGTTCAAATGTCTGCTATAGCACGCACTAGGCCCCCACATTTTAAACGAGGCCCGGAGTTCGCTCCGGGTCTTTTTCTATAGCGCTTGCGAATATGCGCGACTCGCGCCTAAGGCGAGCCATTTTGGTCTTTTGGAACTCTTATGTTAGAAACCCTGCATTCGGCGTGAAGTTTGCAATGAAAACGCAGACATCGTCATACCCTGTGGTGGGGTGGATCGTTTACGATCAATGAAATCGGCATAGAGGAGCCAAAAATGAAATTTCTTATGAGCAGCGCCGCAATCGCGGCCTTGGCCTTCGTGCCGGCAACCGCAAATGCCCAGTATCACGGCGGCAATAGCAATCCATGGATCGGCGCTGGCGTCGGGGCTGTCGCAGGCGGCGTTTTGGGATCACAACTCGCCGGAAGCGGCGCGCGCACAGAAGGCTCCGCTATCGGCGCTGTCTTGGGCGGCGCAGCAGGTTACGCTATCGCCAATCGCAGCCACGCATCACGTTACGGCAGTAGCGGATATGGTTATAATGGCGGATATGGTTACGGCGGAGCGTCACGTTACGGCGGCGGCTATTCCCATAGTGGATACGGCCACGGCGGCTATTCACACAGCGGATATGGCAATGGCGGATTTAATGGCGGCGGATTTAATGGCGGCGGATTTGTTCCCGGCCCTGTTATGAGCGGCCCAAGCTTTGTCCATTCCGGCCAGTATATTTCCGGCCCGGTTATCCCCGTGACGCGTTACATACAGCCCGCGCCCCGGCCCGTAACAATACTGTCCCAACCTCGCACAGTTTTCACGGCGCCTGTTTACTCCGGGATTACATATGCCGCGCCAAATGTGCGTCTGGCAGGGCCTCCAATTCGCTCGACAGTTGTGCGCCATACGGTGAGAACTCAGCATATGCCGATCGCCCGCGCCGAACGCTATGTCGACCCTGTCATGGCCGATTGCCCTGCAGGAACAACGCCGCAATCAGACGGGACATGTCTGGAACGGACATATACAGCTGCGCCAACATATACACCTGCCCCGGCATACACACCCGCGCCGCGTTATACGCCGCCTGTGATTTCGCAGCCCTATAACCCGCCGCAAATGGCGAATTGCCCGGCTGGGACGACTAAACAATCTGATGGCACCTGTCTGGAACGTAGCTATGGCACATCGTCTCATAGTTTACCCTCCTCAAGCTATAGAGTGACATTGCCCGATACACATGTATCAACCCTGTCTTACAGAATGGCCGCGCCTGTGAGTTGTCCGGCGGGCACAAGCAAGCAAGCTGACGGCACTTGCCTGTCATCCTCCGTGACCAGCTATAGCTCATCAACGGCTTATACCGCGCCCGCGCCAAGCTATCATGTGCCTGACACGATTGTTCGGGCGCAGGACGAATATTGCTATACCGGTAGCGGCAAACGCTATGACAGTCTCGGTAACGAGATTAAATCCCGTCACAGCGAGCATTGTCGCCACCATTAATGAAGCCCTTAACGGGGGCAATGGGGAAAGCGGCTCCTTTCGGGGGCCGTTTTTTTGTGGAAAAACCGCAACTGACTCGCTTCTTTGCGTTTCATCCCCTGTTCAGCTAGGATGCACTAAGAGAGATTACAGCACCGGGTGAAGGTGCGCTTTTAAACGGGAGTCTTTAATGACATTCAAACTCGGCTTTGCCCTCGCGGCAATCGTAACTGTGGCGGCGGCTCCTATCGCCAGCGCCCATGATAATGGCTATCAACATTACCATCAGGGCAGTAGCAGCAATAATGGCGACAACCAGCTCGTCGGCGGCCTCATCGGCGCTGGCCTCGGAGCCGTGATCGGCTCACAAGTTTCGGGCAGCGGCGCGCGCACAGAAGGCTCTGTCATCGGCGCGCTTGTCGGCGGCGTTGCAGGCGCAGCTATCGCAGGCGACGGCAATAGCAATCGCCGTTATTATAATGGCGGTCAACATAATGGCCGTCAGTACGGCGGCGGAAACGGCTATTATAATTCCAATACAGGATATTATGGCGGTTATAATAGCGGTTACAGCAATAGCGGCTATGGCAATAATGGCGGTTACTATAATTCTTACCCGTCGCGAACCTATACAACCACGAGCTATAGCCAGCCCTATTATGGCGGCAGCAGCTATTACTCGCAGCCCTCTTATAACAGCAATTATTACGCCCGTCCGCGCTCGAGCGTGAGCATCAATATCGGCTCCGGCGGCTATTATGGCGGCTCCGGATATTACGGCGGCGGACATCAATATTCCCGCCCGCGCTATCGCCGCACACGGCATCATCACCGCCATACGCGGCATTGTCGTCACTAGAATTTTCAAGCCTCGCTTCGGCGGGGCTTTTTTTAAACCTCATTTCTGACCTTTCATTCCTCCTATCATTCCGGCCCTCCCTATCATTCCGCGCTTGACGCGGAAGGTCGAGAGGTTGTGAACACACTCTCCATCAGCTAACACCCTCTCGACCTTCCGGGTTCCCTTCGGGCCCCGGAATGACAGATCAATGGATGCAGGTCGAATAAGCAATATGCGAATTGGCAGGGTTTTTTATGGATTATGGTTTTTTGGCGTGAAGCAGATATTCGGCATTTCCCGAACCGCCTGTGATCGGCGAGATGGTGGTCGCAACAACTGTCCAACCCTGAACCCGCACCCAATCCGCAACATTTTCTAAAGCTTGTAAGGCCAGATTTTCGGACTTTACCAGCCCGCCCTTACCGATACCCGCTTTCCCAACTTCAAATTGCGGTTTGACAAGGGTGATGAGGTCAGCCTGATCCGCCGCCAATGTTAGGGGCGTTTCCAAAACTTTCATCGCAGATATGAAACTGGCATCGCAGACAATGAGTTGCGGCGAGGCTGTAAAATCCTCTGCCGCCAAATTACGCGCATCCCGGCTCTCCATCGAGATGATTTCAGGCACGGCTTTAAGCCTCGGATGAAGCTGGCCATGACCGACATCAACAGCGTAGATTTTTGCCGCGCCATTGGACAAAAGCACTTCAGAAAACCCGCCCGTCGAAGCCCCGACATCAAGGCAGGTTTTGCCCTTTGCTGAAACACCGAAATAATCCAGCCCATGGGCCAGTTTCATTCCGCCGCGAGAAACCCATGGATGCTCATCCCCTGCTTTTATCTCGGCGGCATGGCTGATTTTATCGGAAGGCTTTTTAAGCCGCTTACCGTCAACCGTGACGAGGCCCGCCTTTATCGCCGCTTGTGCGCGTGCGCGGCTTTCATAAAACCCCTGCTCGGTTAAGACAATATCAGCGCGTTTCACGTTACGCCAAGGAAGCCTGCGTTGCGAGTTCTTGGCCTAGAGCTTTGAAAACGGTTTCGACAATAGCATCAGCGTCCAGCCCGGCTTGTTTATACATAGCCGCCGGAGTGTCCTGATCAATGAAGCTGTCCGGTAAGGTCATGGTGCGGATTTTCAGGCCGCGGTCCAAACGCCCGGATTGCGCGAGGTCATGCAGAACGAAAGCTCCGAACCCGCCAACAGAGCCTTCTTCTATGGTAATCAGAACTTCGTGTTCATCCGCGAGGCGGCGGACAAGCTCTGTGTCCAATGGCTTGGCAAAGCGGGCATCTGCTACCGTTGCGGAGAGGCCTAAACCGTCAAGCTGCTGAGCCGCTTGCATGGCTTCGCCAAGGCGCGTGCCGTAAGAGAGTAAAGCAATCCGCGTGCCTTCACGTAAAATCCGGCCTTTGCCGATTTCGAGCGGTTGTGGGTCTTCGGGAATTTCAATACCAGCCGCTTCGCCGCGGGCATAACGAAAAGCGGTCGGACCGTCATTGCGGGCAACAGCAGTGGCCACCATACGGGCTAATTCGGCTTCGTCCGCCGCCGCCATCAATACAAAATTAGGCAGGCAGCCAAGATAGGCAATATCGAAAGCCCCCGCATGGGTCGGGCCGTCCGCGCCGACAAGCCCGGCGCGGTCAATGGCAAAGCGCACGGGCAGGTTTTGAATCGCAACATCATGGACAACTTGGTCATATCCGCGCTGAAGGAAGGTCGAATATATCGCGGTAAAGGGTTTAAACCCGTCCGCCGCCAATCCTGCGGCAAATGTCACGGCATGTTGCTCGGCAATACCGACATCAAACATACGGTCTGGGAAACGCTCGCCAAAAATATCCATACCGGTTCCGTCCGGCATGGCCGCCGTAATACCGACAATCTTATCGTCTTTTTCCGCCGCCTTAACCAGAGCCTTGCCAAAAACACTGGTATAGCTCGGCGCATTGGGAATGGACTTGCTTTGCTCGCCGGTGACGACGTTAAATTTCGAGACGCCGTGATATTTATCGGCAGAGTTTTCGGCAGGCGCATAGCCCTTGCCCTTTTGCGTCACGACATGCACCAGTACAGGGCCGTTTTTCATATTTCTGACGTTTTCCAGCACGGGTATCAAATGGTCAAGATCATGCCCGTCAACGGGACCGACATAATAAAATCCAAGCTCCTCAAACCAGGTTCCGCCGGTAAACCAGCCGCGCGTATATTCTTCAGCCTTTTTAGCCGAGGATTTAATTGGGCGAGGCGCGTCTTTGACCACAGCTTTGGCAACGCCGCGCAGTTTTTGATAGCCGCCGGAACTGACCATTCGCGCCAGCACCGCGCTCATTGCGCCGACAGGCGGAGCGATAGACATATCATTATCGTTTAAAATCACGATCTGGCGGCTATCCGTCGCGCCGGCATTATTCATCGCCTCATAGGCCATGCCGGCCGTCAGTGCGCCGTCGCCGATAACGGAAATGACGTGGCCCTCGCGGCCATCTAAATCCCGCGCCGTGGCAAAGCCCATACCGGCCGAAATCGAGGTCGAACTATGGGCCGCGCCGAAAGGATCATATTCGGACTCGGCGCGTTTGGTAAAACCTGACAATCCGCCGCCTTGGCGTAAAGTGCGGATGCGGTCCCTGCGCCCCGTTAAAACCTTATGCGGATAGCATTGGTGGCCGACATCCCAGATCAGTTTGTCTTCGGGCGTGTTAAAAACATGGTGGATGGCCACGGTCAATTCAACAACGCCCAGCCCCGCCCCCAAATGTCCGCCTGTGACGGAAACGGCGTCGATCACTTCGGCCCGAACTTCACCTGCGAGTTGTTTGATCTGGTCGCGCGTGAATTCCCGCGTATCCGCTGGATATTTCACCGTGTCCAATAGAGGCGTATCCACCATCATCTATCTTTCTGTTTTCGCGCTCACGTTTCGCTCTCACGTTTCGCGCTTAATGGGCGCGGCTCAGCACAAAGTCTACTGTATCCCGCAGAGTTTGGGCCTTTTCTCCAAAGGGCACAAGGCGACCTTTTGCCCTCTCGCCTAAATCAGCGGCCTTTTTACGCGCCCCTTCAAGGCCGAGAATTGACACAAATGTGGCTTTCCCAAGGTTTTTATCCTTCCCCACCGCTTTGCCGAGGGCCTTAGCGTCGCCTTCAACATCAAGAATGTCGTCTGTGATTTGGAAAATAAGGCCGAGATCGCTGGCATAAGCCTGCAAAAGCTGAAGGGTTTTATCATCTGCTCCGGCAAGTTTTGCGCCTGCACTACAGGCAAATTCTATCAAAGCCCCGGTTTTCAAGGATTGCAGCTCAGTAATCAATGCTTCGTCGCGGCCCGATTCCGGCGCCGTCATATCAATCACCTGTCCCCCGATCATGCCGTGCGTTCCGCCGGCTTTGGCAAGATCGGCAATGAGCGCAAGGCGGATATCGGGTTCAGGATGAACCGATGGGTGGGCCAGAAATCCAAAAGCATAAGTAAGCAGCGCGTCGCCCGTCAAAACCGCTATGGCTTCATCATAGGCTTTATGAACGGCCGGTTTTCCGCGCCGCATATCATCATCATCCATAGAAGGCAGATCGTCATGCACTAAGGAATAAACATGGACGCATTCCAGCGCGGCAGCAGCGATAAAAACCCCCTTATCCTCATAGCCAAGCATACGCGCCGTCTCGATCAGCAAAAACGGGCGTAAACGTTTGCCCCCGCCAAGCGCGGCATAACGCATAGCCTCCATAATCACAGATTGATGGCCGGAAGCTTCCGGCAAAAGGTGATTTAGAGTGGCTTCCATCTCAGCCGCAACAAAGGCAAGGCGCGCGGGAAAGTCAGCTTGCTTTTCCATAAGGGGTTTACTCAGCGTCAAACGGCTCTGTGCCGGCTTTGCCTTGCCCGTCCAGTACGATTTTTTCGACTTTTAGCTGGGCGGCTTTGAGCTTGCCTTCGCAATGGGCCTTTAGCTTTGCGCCGCGTTCATAGACCGAAATACTTTCTTCCAGCGGGGCCTCACCGCGTTCGAGCTTAGCAACAATGCCTTCAAGCTCTTGCAGCGCATCTTCAAAATTCATATCTTTTATAGCTGTCTCAGCCATTTATCTCTCCAAATCCTGTTGGTCTCTCAAAGCGGCGATGGCTCCAATGTAGATCGCCGTTTTGCGACACGCATTTCCAGCCGCGATTTTTAAGCGAGCCTTTCAGCATACGGTTAAACCAGCCATGAGCGGAGACGTAAACCTGTTTTCCGCCTTTGGCATGATCTGCCAGCACATCGCACATGGCATTGGCGCGGGCGCGGGCTTGGCCATGGGTTTCCATATCGTCAGACCAGCCGAAATACCAAAATATACGCGACCAAGTTCCCCAACTTTTTGGCCGCAATTTCAGCCCACCTAAATGCGGCGGCGGCAAGGCGGCTTCTGTAAGAGTATCATATTTGAAATCAGGCGCACGGCCCGATGCGCGTTTCGCAGATTCAATGGCGCGGCGAAGAGAGCTGGAAATTACAATATCCGCCTCCTGAGCCAAGGCTTTAAGTTTTTCAGGGATTTTTTGAGTGTCCGCCAAACCGCCCTCGTCATAGCGTTTCCACCAATCCCGATAACCGCGCCAATCCATACGCTGCCTGCGGGACAGGGCCGGTTTCCCGTGGCGGGCAATTATGATGATATCTGTGCTCATTTACGCCGCTTTTGCCCTCAATTCATGGGCTGAGTCTATAGGGTTTATTTTCACAATAATATGACTATATTCGCCTCATGGCTAACTATCCCTTTGAGAGCGGACATCCCGTTCACGCCGCAGGCACCGTCGTTATGATCCGTGTTTTTGGCACGATCAAACATTACGGCATCTGCACGGGATATGGCACCGTCATCCATGCCTCCCGGCGTTTTGGCCGCGTAGAAGAATCCGATTTCGAAACCTTCTGCCATGGCCGCCGTCCCCAAATCGTGCAGCAAGTCGCTAATGGCAGCGAGATTGTCGTCCGCGCCCGCTCGCGCAAAGGCCAACGTTATAATGTGCTGCACAATAATTGTGAGCATTTCATCACATGGGTGATTGAAGGCAAAGGCCGCAGCAGCCAACTCGGCCCGGTCGATACCAGACGGCTGTCAAAAGACTAAAGCTTCTTCATCGCCCTGAAGGGCGGGCAGCGCAGGCCTTCTTCTGTCTTGCAGCGCTTAAAGGAAAACATCATCAAATCGGCGCGCCCGATAAGGTGATCCAGCGGCACCATGCCCGGGCCTAACGCCGCGCGGCTATCGGTGGAATTATCGCGGTTATCGCCCATGAAAAAGACATGGCCTTCGGGGATGATGAACTCTTCGGTATTATCCAGCGGGCCGAGATCGGTTTGCTCATAAATCCTGTGCGAGGTTTTCTCCTCCGCCCAATGTTCGCTGTAAACATCGACGCCGACAACGCGGCCTTTATGTTCGCGGTAGAGATAATTGCCGATGGTCTCGCGCTCAACCAACACATTATTGATATATAATCTGCCCCTATGAGTACGGATTTTATCCCCCGGCAAACCGACAACCCGCTTAATCATGACAATCGATGATTTCGGATTACGGAACACCGCAACATCACCGCGAACCGGCAATTTACTAAATATCTTACCGTCTTTGAGAAACGGCAATTTATGCAGACCAAAAGGCGCGGAATGGCGCGAATAGCCATAAGCATATTTCGCCACATAGATATGATCGCCCACTTCGAGGGTCGGGAGCATGCTCTCGCTCGGGATTTTATAATGGCCCCAAATAAAAGTCAGAAAGGTCAGCATGAAGACGGCCAGCCCTGCGAAAAACTTCACCTCGGACATAATCCGCGCGCCGAGAGGCAGCTTTTCCTCTTCAGTATCTTTTGCAGATGCGGACGTTTCACTTTTCATATCCCGCCAATGCCGTGATGCGCGGGGATTATCAAGTGTTTCATTCTGAAAGTGCTGTAACTATAGTGGGTGCATGGCTCGCCAACTGATATTGATATTCGCCTTTGCTTTTCTAGCGGCCTGCGCGACTCCGCCTACGCTAAGCCCAAGCGCCGCCCCTGCGGGGAATTACAAGCTCGACCCCAAACATGCGAGCGTCACATGGTCTCTCTCCCATGCAGGGCTTTCCAATTTTACAGCGCGGTTTGACACAATCTCCGGCGCTCTGAACTTTGATCCGGATAGCCCGGAAAACAGCACGGTTGATATCCGCATAGATCCGAACTCAGTGAATACGGGCCTTGCGGCATTTGATACCGAGATCGCAACAAGCGGAAAATATTTAGACGCCAAGACCTATCCTGAAATCCGCTTTGTCTCGGAGAGCATAACTCTCACGGGCGAAAATAGCGGGCTGATAACGGGAACCCTCACTCTCAAAGGGGTGACCAAACCGGTGACGCTTGATGTCACTTTTAACGGCGCTGGGAAATCCTTTGGCCATCCCGGTAAAACGCTGGGGTTTTCCGCCCAGACCTCCTTTAAGCGTTCGGATTTTAATATCGGTCATCTTGTCGCGTTCGGGATTGGGGATGAAGTCAGCCTGCGCATTGAAACCGAGTTTAACCAAACGAAATGACGCAGACACTCTCTGAAATTAAAGCCGTTTTGAAGGGCGGCGGCATCGCGGTTCTGCCGACTGAAACGGTTTACGGCATTGCCGCCCGCGCCGATAACAGCGCCGCGATTGACCGTATCTATGCGGTTAAAGGGCGGGACTTTGATAAGCCGCTTGCCGTCTGTGTCGGCAATATTTCTCAGGCCGAAACGCTGGCGGTTTTCAGCCCGTTGGCCAAAGCTCTCGCGGCGAAATTTTGGCCCGGGCCGCTGACATTGGTTCTGCCTGCCCGGCATAAGCGCTTGGACGCGCGGTGTTATCACGGGCAAACCATTGCCCTGCGCTGCCCCGATAGTGACTGGCGCAAGACCTTGGCCAAGACGCCGCTCGCTCTGACCAGCGCTAACCGCTCCGGTAAGCCGCCCTCCGTAACCGCCAATACAGGCCTAGAGGTTGATGCGGTCTTGGATAATGGGCCGAGCACAGGCGGTATCCCCTCGACGGTTTTATCGGTGAGAGGCAAGACGGTTGACTTGCTTCGCGCAGGCGCAATAAACGCTGAGCATTTCGCCGAATTTGATATAGGCTGGCAAGAATGAGCGGCGGACTTACAGACCTTAAAAATACTCTGCCCGCGAAAAGCTGGACGGAAGATCAGGCCCTTATCGCGCCGCATCTGGTAGAATGGCGCGATAAATATCAGGGCCATACGCCGCTCATGTTAACGCCGCGCTCCACCGCCGAAGTCTCGCAAGCTGTGAAAATCTGCGCGGCGCACGATCTAAAAATTGTCCCGCAAGGCGGCAATACTGGCCTCGTCGGCGGACAAACGCCGATGGGCGAAGTGTTGCTCTCGCTTAAAAAAATGACGGGCATTCGGGGTGTAGACCCTCTCGCCAATGCCCTCATCGCCGAGGCGGGCGCGAGCTTGCAATCGGTGCACGGCGCGGCGGAGAACGCCAACCGCAAATTCCCGCTCTTTCTCGCCTCGCAAGGCTCTTGCACCATTGGCGGCAATCTCTCGACCAATGCCGGCGGCAATCATGTGCTCAAATACGGCACGACAAAAGATCTCGTTTTCGGCGTCGAAGCTGTGCTCGCGAGCGGCGATATTTACAACGGCCTGACCAGTCTGCGCAAAGATAATACCGGCTATGATCTCTCGCGGCTTTTTTTGGGCGCGGAAGGCACACTCGGCATTATCACAGCGGCGAGCCTCAAGCTTTTTCCCAAGGCCGGGCATACCCAGCGCGTCATGACCGCTGTCACTAACCCTGCCAAAGCGCTGGCTTTGCTCAGCCATTGCCGCGCGGGGGGCAGGCTCTCCATGTTTGAGGTTATTCCCCAAATCGGGCTGGGCGCCGTGGTGGATAATATTCCAAACCAGCGCGATCCCTTTAACGCTAAACATCCATGGTATGTGGTGATTGACTGGGATGTGGCCACCGAATCCGAAGGCACGGCCCTCGCGGAAAATCTGTTGGAAACCGCGTTTGACAAAGACCTTATCCGCGACGGCGTTATTGCGCAGAGCGAAACCCAAGCCGCGCAAATACTGAGCCTGCGCGAACATATGTCAGCCGGGCAAAAATTCCTTGGCGGCTCGATTAAATTTGACGTCACCATACCGCTTGGCAGCATTGCCGAGTTTTTCAAGGTTGCAGATGCGGCAATGGAAAAACAAATCCCCAATTGCCGCCCCGTAGGTTTTGGCCATTTCGGCGACGGTAATATCCATTACAATGTCGCCCAGCCGATAGGCGCGGACAAGGCAGAGTTCCTCGCGCAGTGGGACGCCATATCCGAAACCGTCTTTGATATTGTCGATAGGCTCGGCGGGTCTATTTCGGCCGAACACGGCATCGGCACAATGAAAAAAGCCGACCTCGCCAAGCGCGCCGACCCGGTAAAGCTGGCTTTGCTGAAATCAATCAAACAGACCTTGGATCCGCAAAATATCATGAACCCGAGAGTTATGATTTAACACCCCATTGTCATCCCGGCCCCCGCGCCGGGACCTTTGGAGCGGCAAAAAGGGCTCAGTATAAATTCAAAATAATGGCGCCCACATGGACTGAACTTGTACTCTGCATTTTCAGGATAAGACAATGGGCCCCGGTTACCCGCCTGCGCGGGCATGAACGGAAAGGCCGGGATGACATTTGGGATGCGCACAATCCTGTCATTCCGGGGCCCGGAGGGAACCCGGAAGATCGAGCCTTTGGATGCTCTCTTTCGTTTAGCCCGCAATCTCTCGATCTTACGGGTTCTGCTTCGCAGCCCCGGAATGACAGAGTGAAGGAGTCGGGTGGGATGACGATAGTTTTACCCCAGAAAAATGCTGAACTCATCCGCTGCGGCTTCGATCTCAATTTCGGCCTGTAGGCGGTCATATTTTTGCTTGGCCTCTATATGAAGCTTTTTCAAATTCTTTTTAGCGGAAGGGTCACAGCCCCGGTAATTTTTGAGCTTCTGCGCCGTAAAATTCATCTGCCACGCCATATCGCCCATGCGCTTTTCGCGCTGAAAGGCTTGCGCGCTCATTCCCGTTACCGATTTACGTTTTAAGACGGCTAAAGTCTGTCCACTATACATTTAAGCCTCCACATTCTGCTTAGAGGGAGAGCCGTGCAAATCCCGCGCCAATTCTGCCTTGCAATCTAAAACCCGGCGCTTAAGCTGACCTCATCATGAACCCACGCATACAGAGGCGGATATCCTGCCCCGATGTTATGAGGAAAGGATAAGATTATGCTCACCCTACTCTCCCCTGCCAAAAAACTGAATATGGATCCGGCCTTAACGGCGCTTGCGCCCACAGCGCCCCTCTTGGCATCTGATACTTTAGAACTTGCCAAAGTCGCCAAAAAACAATCCGCCAATGACTTAAAGAAGCTGATGCATATCAGCGATAATCTGGCCAAGTTTAACGCAGAACGCTTCAAGGCCTTTAATCTTGAAGGTAAAAGCAATTCGGCCAAGTCTGCGGGGCTTGCCTTTGACGGCGATGTTTATTGGGGGCTGGAGGCCAAAACACTCTCCGACGATGATCTCGCTTTTGCGCAGGATCATTTGCGCATTCTCTCCGGCCTTTACGGCGTGCTGCGTCCGCTCGACGCGATACAGCCCTACCGGCTTGAAATGGGCACGAAGCTAAAAACCAAGCGCGGTAAATCGCTTTATGAATTTTGGGGCCGCGCGATAGCCGAGACCCTCAATAACGACCTCAAAAATGATGCCGATAAAACCATCGTCAATCTCGCTTCCAATGAATATTTCAAAGCCGTTGATAAAACCGCGATTAGCAGCCCGGTTATCACAGCTAAATTTCTCAATATAAAAGACGGCAACACCCGTAACCTGATGTATTATGCCAAATATGGCCGGGGATTGATGGCGCGCTGGATTATGCAAAACCGTATTGACCGCGCGGTCGGGCTCAAGGACTTTAATCTGGGCGGCTATAAGCTGGATTCCAAAGCTTCAACGGAGGCCGTATTTGTCTTTACCCGTAAACAGCCGCCCCCGAAAAACGGCTGATACGTGAAAGATAAAGCTAACCAACCCTGTTGCGCCCGTAGCCCACTGCAATTTTCCTTGCGCGATTGGGGGACTATTCTCAAAAATACATGGCACGAAATCCACGCCGACCATGTCGCCATTATTGCGGCGGGGGTCGCTTTTTTTACATTGCTGGCGATCTTCCCGCTGATTACGGCCTGCCTTTCGCTCTACGGCCTATTCGCAGATCCGGGCCAGGTTCAGGGGCTTTTATCCAGCGTCAATAGCGTCTTGCCGCAAGAAGCTTGGGCAATTTTAAACGCGCAAATTTCCGCTGTCATTACTGCGCCCAATGCAAATTTGGGACTGGGCATCGCTATAGGTCTATTGATTGCGCTCTGGTCGGCGGGCTCCGGCATTCGCGCCATGATGCGGGCGATGAACATCGCTTATGGAGAGCGCGAGACCCGCAATCTCGCGACGTTTTACGCGCTCGCCAGTTCTATGACGCTAGCCGTGATTATTTTCGTCTGGGCCTCGCTCGCCGTGATTATTGGCGTGCCTGCTTTTCTGGCGGTGATGAAATTAGAGGGCTTAACGGTGGGGTTTAGCCGTACCCTGCCTTGGCTTATTCTGATCTCGATTTTCGCTTTTTCCAGCGGCGTGCTCTACCGCTTCGGCCCCAGCCGCCGCCCGGCCAAAAAACGCTGGGTGTTTCCGGGAATGGTTTTTACCACGCTAGCATGGCTAGGACTGTCTTTCGGCTTTTCAAAATTTGTAGCCGCCTTTGGCAATTACAATGCGATTTACGGCGGTCTGTCAGCGGTGATTATCCTGTTAATCTGGTTTTGGCTTACAGCCTATACCGTTATTGTCGGCGCGGAACTCAACGCCGAAATGGAACGCCATACCACAGTGGATACAACCCGCGGCCCCGACCGCCCTCTTGGCCAGCGCGGCGCGGCCATGGCCGATTTTTGTCAGGACTAATCCCCGCAAACTACCCTAGATATTAGAACATTATAATATTCTACATTAGCATTGCCAAACATATCACATTTATGTTACCTCTGACCGTATCGAAATAAAAAAACATTGTTAGGGGAATACACTATGCCAACAGATTCATGGAATAAATATGCACGCATTGCGGTCACCGGTTTGGCTGCTGTCTTGTTAATGCAGGGCTGTAACAGCCCAACGACTGGTAGCGGAATTTTCAGCGGAACTGGGTCGACAACACCCCCTCCGCCCCCGCCTCCTCCGCCCCCGCCTCCGCCGCCGCCGCCGGCAAAATATGAAGTTTGGGGCGCTGACCAGTCCAACTCTGTGGCCGGCGAAACCTCTCGCGGCGTAAATGGTAGTTTCATGTGGATTTGGGAAAGCGACGCCATTGACACGCAAATCGCAGGCGGAGCCGCCGCTGCGCCGATTGGCTGCAGCCCGGCTGGCGGCGCAGGCCCTTGCGATATTTTAGATGTCTTTCCTTCCGCGCTGGTTGAAGAAAGCACGGCAGGCCCAACCGGGGCGACTTTAGCAACGCTTCCGCGTTTTGGCCGCTTGCACGGCATGCTGCCCGACCCGCAAAATCTCTATATGAACATGAATATGTTTGCGCCGACGGGCGGTTATGTCGGTATTGTTGATGGCCGCACCAAGGAAGCTATTGCCTTGTTCCGGGTTTCGGGAACATCTGCAGGCCGCTCTCTCCATATGTCTTTCTGGAATAGTGATGGCTCGGCTTTGCTGCTCGCCAATCTACATGGCCGGGTTTTAGAGCGCATTGATGTCACTCGCGATGCTGCCGGTAATATTACAGGTGCAGACTTTAACCTGACGGCGTCTCTGGGTGTCGGCAAAAGCATGTCTATCACCAGCCCTGCAACGGCCTTTACCGGCAATAATGAGCATGGCAATCCATTGGTTTCGACGGTTTCGGGCGCTTATGTTGCGGCCGCGCTTTCCGACTTAACGCCGAATGGCAAATGTAAGGAAAATGGCTGCACGACAGGCCCTGATGGCTCAGCCGGCGGACGCCCGACAAATGTCATTGTCTGCCCCATCGTGTCTGACAATGACAATGCCTATATCACATTTGGCGCGGGCGGCTTGCTCGTCGCAGATACGAAAGCAACGCCGATGACACTCGTCGGTGAATATGGCCGCGAAGTTATCAATGGCGCAGGCTGCGGCGGCGTTCAGACGGGCTCGCAGGTATGGCTTAATGCCGGCGTGTCTGCTGCAGGTAGCGGCTTTAACCAGTCAACTTATACCATGTATACGATTGATGATATTTTCACGAATACTTCATTCTTGGAAAACTCGCCCGCTCCGGTCGAAGTGTTTAAAGACCCGGGAAATACGGCGACAATCGGCAATTTAACCGGCCCGGCTACCAATGATACCGGACAGGTTCCCGGCACGACAACGCGCCGAGATGCCCACGGCGCGGTGACAACGATCGCTGATGATTATGTTCACAATGTTGACCGTATTCAAAACAATGTCGAAGTCTTCAATGCGGCCAATATGATGCGGACAACTTATGACCTGACATCAGCCGACGGCGTAGGCGGCGGTACAGGCCCTTGCGCGGCAGCTTCAGTGACAGATGATCCCGCTCTTCCCGGTAATGATCCGGCGCCTGACTTGATGGGCGCAGAGCCGAACGGCAAATATTTTGTCGTAGCGCTACGCGGGCCAAATCCTGTCTCCGTGACCCATTCTGCCCAAGGCAGTTGCCCGGGCGTGGGTATTATCGAGATTCAGAACGGCGGAACATCAGGTAAGCTGGTGGCCGTCCTGCGGTCAACCAACACCATTGACACAGCGCCGGTCTCGGCTCCCGGAGGCATTCCTTATGCAGGCACCGAGCACAGCGACATTCACGGCGCGGCCGTTCGGGTCGTTCAATAACTAGGCTCAAAGCCTATAGACTTATGAGAGCGGCGCCGTTATGCGGCGCCGCTTTTATGTGCCTGTCCCGGGCGGCTGAATAAGCTCCGGCCCCTGCGCGCGGCCTGAATTGACCTGCGTATCAACATCATAATAATCCAGATCATCACTCCCGAGCCTCGTGCTCAGTACAGCATCCGGCTTGGCATCCCAATCCAGCCAATCATCCCAGTGTGATTTTGGCAGGCGTACCGGCATGCGGTGATGGAGATGTTTGGCCGGGCCGACCGCAGATGTCGTTAGTATAGTGCAAGTGAGCAGAGTAATCCCTTCATCCACCCGCCATTGATCCCATAATCCGGCAAAGGCAAAGAGTTCCGCCTCCTCTTCATGAATGTAATAAGGCGTTTTTGGCTGCTCTACCCCTTCCCATTCATACCAGCCTGTTGCGGGAATGAGGGCGCGGCGGCGGCGCATTGGTGTTCTAAAACTCGGCTTTTCCGCCGCTGTTTCGACCCGCGCATTAAACATCGGCCGGCCTTCGGGCGGGTGTTTCTTCCAATGTGGATGCAGCCCCCAGCGCATCGGCACGACTTTGCGCTGCTTGCGGCCATCAAAGGCGATTACCGGAACAACACGGCCCGGCGAGATATTGTAATTGGGTTCCCAGTCCCACAGCGGAGATCCATCCTCGCCCCCCTGCCCTGATTTGGCCCCAAAATAAGCCGCAATTTCGGCCAGGTATTTCGCCAATGTATATCGTCCGCACATGAGGCTTGGTATAAAGGGGAATGATGATTATGGAAGCGGTTATGCCAAAACCTATAGACTGTGTCGGTGTTATCTGCTTTCGCGGCGAGGATGTTTTGCTGATTAAGCGCGGCAAAGCTCCGCGCAGGGGCGATTGGTCTATTCCGGGCGGGCGCATTGAGACGGGCGAGACCGAGCGCGAAGCTGCTATTCGGGAGTTACATGAAGAAACCGGCATTATCGCCGCCCTCGAGTCCAAAGTTGCAACCATTGACGCGCAATTTGAGGGTTTTAACTACCGGCTCCATGATTATGCCGCGCGCTGGATTTCGGGCGAGCCGCAATGTGGTGATGACGCCGTCGATGCGCGCTTCTTTGCGCCGCAAGAGCTTGCCGCGCTTAATATCTGGGCGCAGACTTTGGACGTCATAAAAACCGCGCGAAGCTCTTTAAGCGGCGAGATGTAAAATTCAATGTTCATTCATCTGAATTCGTCATATGTTGCGCCTATGAAATGGCTGATCACATTTATCTTTTTAAGCGCAAGCTGGGCAGGACAAGCCTATGCGCAGGACGCTATGACTGCGCGCGAGAAAGCCGCCGCTGCCAAATCTGCCGCGATTAAAGCCCGCAAAGAAGCGGAACTGCGCGTCGAGGCGGATATGGTCACCATGAGCAGCCTCGTCGAAGCCCTGTCCAAAAATCTCGGCCAGATGCATTATCTGCGCACATTATGCTTTGGCGAGGGAGACCAGAAATGGCGCGATTATGCCAACCGCCTGATGAACCATGAAACTTCCGGAGACGGCACCCACCGCCGCCAACTGATCCGCGCCTTTAACGCCGGTTATTACCAAGAAGAAGGCCGCCACGCCCAATGTACCAACCAAGTCAGCGTCGACGCTGCCGCCCTCGCCGAGAACGGACGCCACATCTCCGTCATGCTCGGCGACCCCTATAGAGAGAGATAAAATGTTCCGTATTTTTGCAATTCTTGCCGTCACGCTCGGCACTCTGGCGCTCGCCAAAATATCCAAAGCCCAAATCGCTGACCTGAAAGGCCAAGAGCCTTTGACCACGCTCGAAGGCTCCGAATGGGGCCCCGAAAACGGCATGGATCAATTCGTGTTGTTTATGAGCGGCGGCGACCTCGCCGGTTTTGCCGGCTGCAACAATTTCTTCGGCACCTATGAGCAAGACGGCGAAACCCTAACCCTCGGCCCGCTGATTACGACCAAGAAAATGTGCGACGGCGTCATGGGCTCCGAAGGCGCGTTCCTCGCCGCCCTGCAAAGCGCGCGCAGTTTCGAAGCCTCGCATCTGGAAATCAACCTGATCAATGAAGCCGGACGCGTCGCCCTCTCCATGCGCCGCCGCGATTGGGATTAGGCGTTCGCTATTCTTCTGTAAAAGCCGTTTGCTGAGCCTCGCGCAACAAACGCTCAGGCGTTTCAATAATGATTCTAAAGAGAAAATCATCCCGGCTCTCGACTTTATTTAAGGCTCGCACGGCTCGTTTTCGGTAATTTTTACGTCCGTTGCTATATCCAAATTTCCCACCTAAACGCACCCCCCAATAAGCCATATTAGCAACAACATGCCCTCGAAATGTATAATTGGGGCTCTCATATGAGTTTACGCCATCATTATCAACATCCTCCGTGATAATCTTGATGGCTTCTCTAAATATTTTGTCAGCCTCTTTGCGGGGGCGCTGCCATGTACTGTAGAGAAAATCATGCACAATAGCCGCTTGGGCATATTTACCCCAGGGCTCTAAAAACCACCGCAGGGGGCGCGGAACACTGGCTCCGTTTGAACAATAACCCAGCGGCACAATCACCCTGTTTTTAGAGCCAAAAACTCCTATGTGATATTCAAAGGGTTTGGTTATAACCCGTATCGGACGGCCCTGCTCCAAACGTGTCACATCACCTGTATGCAACGGCCTTGTGAATGTACTTCTCATACCGCTATGAAGTGTGTCGAAAGTTGTGTTGCATGTAAAGAAATATCGGTGCTAGGCCCTCCCTATGACCAACCGCCTCATACTCCGCCGCCCTGATGATTGGCATGTGCATTTGCGCGATGGCGCTATGCTGAAAGATGTTGTCAATTATACAGCGCGGCAATTCGGGCGGGCGATTGTGATGCCAAATCTCGCCCCGCCCATTACAAGTATTGCCGCAGCCAAGGCTTACCGAAAACGCATTGTCGAGGCGGTAGAGCCCGGGCTTGATTTCACGCCGCTCATGACCTGTTACTTGACCGACACAATTGACGCCGGCGAGATAGAGCGCGGCTTTGCCGAGGGCGTTTTTACCGCCTGCAAATTATACCCCGCCAATGCCACAACAAATTCGGCCCACGGCGTCACGGATATTAAAAATATCTATCCCGTCTTGGAAATGATGCAGCGCATCAATATGCCGCTTTTGGTGCACGGCGAAGTTACGGACAAAGCGGTTGATATCTTTGACCGTGAGGCCGTTTTTATTGAGCAGGTTCTCACTAATGTTATTGATGATTTCCCAAATTTAAAGGTCGTTTTTGAACATATCACGACCCAAGACGCCGCTGATTTTGTCATGGAAAGCGGGCCGAACATCGCCGCAACCATCACGCCGCATCATCTGGATTTTAATCGCAACGCCATATTCCAAGGCGGCATCCGTCCGCATTATTATTGCTTGCCCATCGCCAAACGCGAAAAACATCGGCTTGCCCTGCGCAAGGCGGCGACCTCCGGCTCGCCCAAATTTTTCCTCGGCACGGATACCGCCCCGCATAGCGTCGGCGCGAAAGAAACCGCTTGTGGATGCGCCGGAATTTTCAACGCGCCTTATGCGCTGGAGAGTTATGCCAAGACCTTTGACGAAGAAAGCGCAATCGGTAAATTGGAAGGCTTTGCCTCCGAACACGGCCCGCGCTTTTATGGCCTGCCGCTAAATGAAGGGGAAGTCGTTCTGGAGCGCAAAGCTACAGAAGTTCCAGCAGCATTGACGGCTAATGATACTGACATCATTCCGTTCCATGCCGGGGAAACATTGCAATGGAAATTTTCCAAAGTTTAACCCACTGCTATCCAATGTTTAACTTTCTTTTCAAGCGCGGCCCCTTCAGATAGGTTTGCCGAAACGAAAGACCCATTATGCCATTATTCAGAACCGCGCTCGCTTTTACCCTGCTCTTATCAGGCGCGAACATCGCTCATGCGCAAGACGATATGGAGACCATAGACATGATAGAGGGCATAGAAAAAGTCCCGTCTAAAAAGCTGCAGCGCGTGGGCAAGCATATGCGCGGGCCAATAACATCCCTGCATAAAGCTGGTCTTTTGCTGGCAAGTTTTGATAAAAACTCCGATTACGAAATAACGCAAGCTGAATTCGCGGCGGGCCGGGCGCAGGCCTTCAAGCAGGCCGATACGGATAATAGCGGCATTATTGGCATGTTCGAACTGGAAGACTGGCGCGAAAAAGCGCTAGGTTCACTGGATGCCGCGCCGGGCAATCTGGCCTTTGATAAAGATTATAATCAGCGCGTGACCCGCGAAGAATTTGACGCTGCTTTGGAGTTTGTCTTCAAAAGCGCAGATAAAGATAAAGACGGCAGGATTGAATTCTCGGAACTCGTCCATGTATTCGAAATCCCGTCCCGGCCCGTCTTTGACGAAGCCCGCAAACGCATCGACGGATTTGATCAAATTGACAGAAACCGCCGCCGCAGAAAAGGCAATTACTAGGGTGGTCCGCTAAAAGAAACTGCCAATAGAGAAATAAAACGATGTATTGCCTTTGTCATTATAACCAATGCCCATGAATACCGGGCCAAGCGGTGACTTCATACCGGCAAACAGGCTACTAGCATATATCGCATCATCAGGATGAATAGCCTCAAAGGATGGATATACATTGCCAGCTTCAAGCGAAGCGCCAACATAAAGGGGCAAGTCAAATAATGTGCCTTGGTCATTAAGGCGGTAATAATAGGTGCCCAATATCATCGCCGCATATTGGCCGTCTAATTCACCCTCGCTAAAGCCAGAAAGCGATAAAAACCCACCAAGTTCAGACGTGCCGAGAAGATTTGCATCCCGGCCCGAAGATCCCGACAAGCGTGTCCCAAAGCCAAATGTATGCCGCCCGGTTGTAAGGGGTAGAAAGGCATTCAGGCTTGACTGCGTGAATTTGGTATCACCGCCAATAAAGTCGTCATGGACTTGGTATTCAGCAATGATCAATCCACCTTTTGTTGGGAAAGACAGGCTATCAAGCGTGTCCACAGTGCCGCGGGCTAGGAAAAAACTGTCATCAATCTTAAAGGAACTCAGACCAAGTGATTGATCCGTCAGGCTGACTTTAATCTTGGCTTTTGTCAATCCGCCGCGCAGTTCTCCCCAACGGCCAAATAACACTCCGCCTTGTACGGAGCCGCCGCCCGCTAATGTTTTAATATCGCCGCGACGGCGGCCCTCATCATCAAAAAACGCGCCTTTATCACGCTCAAAAAACAAAGACGGTTCGACGAAGAAGCGCTGCTTAACTCCTATGGGTTGATAAAATTCGGCAATCCCCTCCAGCGTATCTCCAATATTAAGTTCACTGCGCCACTCACCGCCCCATTTATTGGCTTGCGGTTTGGTATAAGAAACGCCGAGCTTAAAAGAGGATGCATCCTCAAGGTTTGAATCCAAGGATACGCCATATTTAAAATAACCCTCACTGGATTCTTTAACCTTACCATCAATTTTCAGAACCGTTATCTCGTCTTCTTCCTCAATTTCATACGTAATCCGGTTATAAATACCGTTGCCGTAAAGTCGGTCAATATCGCGGTTAAGGCGGACAGCATCAAAGGCCTCACCAGGTTTAATTGATATACCCGCCCGTAAAATATCATCGGTAAGATTTGAATCCTGCGCCACATCCACCCTATCAACCACGGCCCTCAACGGCTGTTCAGGAAGCCTGGCCTTCAAATGCCTAAGCCAGGCATTATTACTCATACGTAGCTTGGCGAGTTGGGGCAAAGCCCCCCGCATCGCCTCCGCGCCTATCTCGGCCATAGTTTCCGCTTGGTCAAAACTGGCGGCGCTAACTCCCTCTAGGGACGGCGTAATTAAAATATCATCCGTGTTCAAAGTAGCAATTTGAGCACGGGTATTTTCATGGGTCAGGATAATTTGAGTTTGCCGCAAGACTTCTATAAAGTTATTGATATCGTCGGCAGATTTCGGGTCAGTGCCAACATTGACTACAATGACAATATCCGCGCCGAGTTCGCGAGCCAAATTCACCGGCACATTATTGACCAGCCCGCCATCGATCAAATATTTACCGTTGCGTTCCACGGGCGGGATTAGACCCGGTATCGCCATAGAAGCGAATACAGCGGTGGCCAGATCACCGTCTTTCATGACAACGGGCTTGCCTGTGCTGAGATCGGTGGCCACAAGGCGAAAAGGGATGGGAAGGTCTTCAAATTTCCCGACAGAGCGGGTTTTTGCCAAAAGATTGGAAAGCTCAAGAAACAGATTTTGTCCCTGAATAATGCCTTGCGGCAGAACGATTTTACCGTCCTTGAAGGTGATTTTATAATCGGTCAAAAAGCCAAATTCATCGGCCTTACGGCGAAAGGTAGAACGGCTTCGCGCAGTTTTATCATTGAAAACACCGTGCCAATCCATCTCTGTGGTGATATTGACAAGCTCATCGGCACTATAACCGGAGGCGTAGAGCGAACCGACAATTGCGCCCATAGACGTACCCGCGATTACGTCTATGGGGATTTGATTATCCTCCAAGACTTTAATCACGCCGACATGTGCTAACCCTCTCGCCCCGCCTCCGCCCAAAACAAGGCCAATGCTCGGTCGGTCTTTAGCTTTTTCCGCTGTAGCCTGCCCATAAGCCGGCACAGGGAACAACGCCAAAAAAATGGGCAGTATGAGAAATAAGCGAAATAATTTCATCATGGCATATCTTTTAATACGGATTCGCGCCAAGCTTATTGGAATAGAGTTAATGGGGGATTTCCAGCGACAACGCCTTTGCCGCTAAATTCAATTGGCATCTTGTTGGTTTGGGAACGCCGTAAATGAGAGCGCTGTACTAAAGCAATATCAAAACCGCAAAGCCGAGAAAGGCGAAGAAGCCTATAATATCGGTGACAGTCGTGACAAAAACCGATGAGGCCACCGCCGGGTCGGCGCCGAAGCGGTTTAGCCCTAACGGCACTAAAATCCCGGCCAATCCTGCGAAGATATGATTAATCAGCATGGCGATAAAAGCGACGAGCGCCAATTGCGGGTCTCGGAACCAGACATAAGCAATGAGCGCTAAGGCTACCGCAAAGATTAGGCCGATAATCGCGGCAGCCAAAACTTCCCGCCTTACAGCCCGCCATGCGGTCTGGCGGGTGAGGTCTTTTTCCGTCAGATTGCGCACCGCCACTGTGAGCGCTTGCGTCCCTGCATTTCCGCCCATTGAGGCCACAATCGGCATGAGAATGGCCAAAGCAACAATCTCGGTAATGGCGTAATCAAATTGCGCAATCACGATAGAGGCCAGAATTGAGGTTAGCAAATTTATGAAAAGCCACGGCGCGCGGGCTTTGACCGTATCCAGCGCCGTATCGGTCAGGCCGGCTTCGGACACCCCGGCCAAGGCCAGAATATCTTCCTTATTCTCATCTTGGATGATTTCGATGATATCGTCGACGGTCATCATTCCAGTCAACCGGCCTGCGCTATCGACAACAGCCGCAGAAATGAGATTGTATTTCTCGAATAAATAGGCGGCGTCTTCTTGGTCCATACCCTGATCAATCGTGACCAGCATGTTCTCCATGATATCTTGCAAAGAACTGTTGAGATTAGCGCGCATGATGGTGGATAGAGGTACATGGCCGACAGGCTTAAAAGCGGTATCCACCACCCAGATATTGAAAAATAAATCCGGCAAATCTTCGCCCGTCGCCCGCATATGATCTATAGCGTCCCCCACAGTCCAGAACAGCGGCGCGGCGACGAATTCGCGCTGCATGAGCCTGCCAACGGTTTCGTCATCAAATTCGAGCGACGCTTCCAGCGCGGCGCGATCTTCAGGCCCCAGCGCCTCCATGATCTGCTCGCGCTGGGCATCATCCATCTCTTCGACGATTTGCGTAGCGTCATCATTATCAAGCTCGGTAATCGCTTCAGTGAGCTGCCCGGACGGCAAAAGCGGGAGAATATCTTCCACGACCTCATCTTCAAGCTCGGCGAGAACATCGGCGGTAATCAGGTCAGGCGCGCGCTCAATCAAATCCTCGCGCTGATCTGTTGTCAGCTGTTCAAACTGATCTGAAAAATCTGCGGGATGAATATCCGTCAAATCCGTGCGCAGCGCTTTCTGCGCAGCGCCCAAAAGCGCTTTGGCGATCAGGTTTTCATCTATGTCGATATCGACCGGGGAGAGAGCTTTATTTGTCTCGTCCATAACGCCCTCCTCTATTTGATAAGCCTGCTTCGCCTTATGGCCGGAAGTGCTCGCAAATAGAAGAGGAAAGGTTTAGCAAATAAATATGAATGGGACTGTTTACATATTTATCTTCGGCGGGACGCTGCTGGCGTTTCTTACCGCGCTGTCGTGGAAAGATGCCAAAACATACCGCCTGCCCGACACACTAACTCTGCCGCTTATTCCGCTCGGTATTTTGCAGGGCTATCTTCTGACGGAGGATTGGAAGGCTGGGGTCATCGGGGCGATTATCGGCTACGTTATATTCGTCGCCATTGAATACGCCTTTAAAGCCCTGCGCGGGAAGGACGGGCTGGGCCGGGGCGATGCCAAACTCCTCGCGGCGGGCGGGGCTTGGTGCGGCTGGGCGGGATTGCCTTTTATAGTGTTGATCGCGAGCGGAACCGGGTTGATAGCCGCCCTCATGCCGTCATTGCGAAATTCTCTCACAGAGGGACGTATCCCTTTTGGCCCGTTTTTAGCTTTTGGAATTTTTACGGTCTGGGCGGCCTCGGCCTATCTTCAAATCCTCGGCTGACAGGCATAAAGACCAACAATCGGGATCACGCGCTCCCAGCCTTCATCATCCAGACTGACAAGACGCCCCGTTTTATAGCGCGTCCCGCCATCGATTTTCTGCGGCGATAACAGCGTTAGAGTATAGGCAGCGCCGGAAACATCTATAAATTCACGGCTGGCGGCAGGAGGAAGCGCCGGGTTCTTTTCCGTCAAGCCATGCTCTGTCCCCTCTTTATAGAGCGCTGCCTCGGCCTCGCTGGCAAATAGCGTGAATGTCTTTGCCCGGTCGGCTGTCCAAACAAAGAGACCGCACTCTCCTGCCAATAGGGTGCGGGCTGATAAGCCGGATGGCTCGGCCTCCGGCGCTGTCTTGGCAATATCTAAAGCTGCGCAACCGCTCAGCATAAAAACAAACATGAGTAATAAAAACCGCATAAATTATCTTAGCGCCATTGCCCCTGCTCTGTCAGCTTGAAATCACCGTTTGGCTGTTTATCAAAGCCGTAAAGCGGCAAGACCACCCCCGCTTCGGGCTGATTTGTTTTGACACTGACATCGGCGCGATAGTTACCATCTTTCAACAAGCGAAAATCGGCTTGAATAGTCTGGCCGTTCTCAGAACCGGACATTTCAACTTTCAAATCCCCCCCCTCGCAGCTAATAGGCCCCGCCAATTTCGGCCCGCGCCAACGCCATCTCGCTTCATTACGGGTGAGGAAGTCCGTCGCGGCTTGTCCTGTTACCGAAACACAGCCTTCCCCTATTTTCATATCCGCTATTGTGAATTCCACCTGCCCCCGCAGCTCTATCAGCCGCCCATCACGAAGAGGCAATTGTCCGAGCGTTCCTGAAAAGCGAAAATCCTTAAGGCGGCCTGGTGAAGCTTTTCCCGACATCTGCATGGCCGGAGACCGCGTTTGGAATGTCAGCGGGAGTTGGCTCGAAATCAAGGCTTTGGGAGATAATTTAAAACTCACCGCGCCGATATCATTAAGCCCTGCCGCGCGCCCATCCCAGATTGTGCCGGAATAGCGAATATCTGCGCCCATATTTTCAGGTATAAAATGCGGCGCGATCCAGACCAACGGTAGCTGCGTTAGCAGGGCAATACCGCCGCCTAAAAACGATGCAACAACGATAAATCGTTTTCTCATCACTCTTACTGAGAAGGCTGGGCCGGGGAGATATAATTATCGATCTTGGAAAATTCGCGCCCTGATTGCTGCATATCCTCATAGCGCATGCGGTTTAGACGTTGTTGCGTCAAAGGCCTCGCATCAGAAGCGTTGCGGATAATTGTCGGGCGCAGAAACACCATCAAATTAGTTTTCTTGCGCGATTTACCCTCCGAACGAAACAACCGTCCAACGATAGGCACATCGCCCAAAATCGGCACTTTGGAAACATCAATCTGCTCATCATCCTGAAGCAATCCGCCGAGCACGATAATCTCGCCGTCATTGGCCAGAACGGTGGTTTCAATTTGGCGCTTATTGGTGACAAAATCCGACGACAGAGATGTAATCGCGCCTGCGATGGACGAGACTTCCTGCTTGATCTCAAGGCGGATAACATCACCTTCGCTAATCTGGGGCAAAACTTCGAGCTTGATGCCAACTTCCTTGCGCTCAAAGGTGCGGAACGGGTTAACTGTGCCGCCTCCCAGCCCTAGGCTTTCGCCTGTCGTAATCGGAATTTCTTGCCCGACCAGAAAGGTCGCAGGAACATTATCCAGCGTGGTAACAAATGGCATGGACAGGACATTGGAATCCTTATCGGTTTGCAGCGCATTCACAATGACGGTGTAAAGCGTGTCATTATCAACGCCCGCAATACCCGCAATACCGCCGTCCAAACCGACAAGACTGCCGACAAGAGCGGCTTGTTCCTCGGGGGTCAATCCATCTTGCGCGCCCACAGCAATCCCGGCAAGCGACAGAATATTTGGCGCGGCGCGGGAGAAATTGGTCGAAAGCAGCGGCACATTACTCCCGTTCAGCCCGGCCAGCGCAAATTCAACACCAAGCTCTTTGGCCGCAGTGTCGGATATTTCCACAATAATCGCTTCAACTAAGACTTGCGGACGGCGCACATCAAGGCGGCGGATGATTTGCTCCAGCGCTTCCTGCGTTTCGCCTGTAGCGCTTATCACCAGCGTATTGCTGCCGGGCTCGTAAGCCACGGTTGGGTTGGGCTGACCATCCCGGGCATAGGCCGGTAGAAGCGTTGTCAAAAGCTCGATAATAGACGCCCCGTCGGCAAAGCGGAGCGGCACAACACTGACCGCGCCGCGCGGGCTGGCCCCGCCAATATCCATGCTCGACAAAATAGGCCGTAATTTAGCGATTTCTGCCGCAGACCCTTCCATGATGAGGCTATTACTGCCGGGAATAGCCACAACGCGGTAAGCGGGTTTAGGCCCGCCCAAAGCCCGCAAGGCTTCTTCGGCGTCAATCGCCGTGATATTCGTCAAGCGCACAGTTTCGACAACCGTGTCATTTACATCCATAGCTTTGATAATCTCGCGGGCTTTGCGCAGGTTTTCCGGGAAATCCGTAATCACCAGAACATTGCCGCCGGGATTAGCCGTAAGCTGCCCTTGGCTGTGCATGACAGGTTTGATCAGCCGCGCCGCTTCGGCAGCATCAGTGTTACTGAGCTTAATAACCGTGGTCGCAAACCGTCCATTATAGCCATTACCATCAGTAAAAGGCGCGTCCTGCGCTGCGCCCTGGATCAGCGTCACGCGGTATTCGCCTGTAGCTGTTCTTACAATCGTATAGCCATGCACGCGCATGACATCTTTGAAGACTTCAAAAACTTCGCCTTTTGACAGGGATTGTTCGGAAGAAATCGTGACTTTGCCCTGTACGCGCGGATCCACAATAAAAGTTTTGCCTGTCACCATAGACACATCCGTGATGAAGGCGCGGATATCGGCTTCTTGCATGGTTATCTGGTGATCACCTGCCGCATGGGCGGTCATTGGCATCACTGTCAGCGCCGTTGCCAGTGCAAAACCAGCGCTTAAAAATGTCTGCTTCATTCCCATCATCGGGCTCCTACCCTAATTTTTTGTTCCTGACCATTGCGAAGAACAACAAGATCAACCCCGCCTTGCGATTGGGCTTGCGCTAAAAGAGCTAGAAAGTCGGGGCGTCCTTGCGTAATATCCGTGCGTCCGATCCGAGTAACAATATCGCCGTCTTCAAATCCATATTCGCTTAAATCCACGCCCGGGCGATTGGGCCTTATACCATAGCCTTTAACCTGCCCTTTGCGCACAACGCGGCGCAGGCTGATATCCTGAAACAGGGTTAAGGCATCTTTTTTTGCGGGCGTAACAGCGGGCGAATTTGATGATGCAGGCTGTATGGGACTTCGCACTGATCTGGTTATTGCAGATTGCATAGCCGTTTGAACATTAGCGGTTTTGGGCGCCAGAGCAGAGTCTTCGCCGCGAATAAATGTCAGGCGCTGTATCTGTCCGTCCACGGATATGACGATGTAATCTTTATAGATCGCCTGCAGCGTGACGCCGGAAATAATCTGGTCGCCAATGCGGTAACCGGCTTCTTTATTGTCTGGCGTTCGCAGATTGGCATTGCCGTTTTCGCCCGTAATCAATCCTGTTAGTTTTAGATTCAATGTTGTCTCGGGCGCATCTTCGCCTATCTCAACTATGACTTGGGCTATTTCTGCTGCTGAGCGATTAAACGGATCACTTGCGAAATTAAAAGATTGATTTGAATACGCCGAGACCGCTCCGGCTTGGGCTGTCCCCATGACCGGTTGTTGCCAAGCGCTTTCAGGGTTAGTGAACGTCATCACAATCCGAAACAGTAAATAGCCCAGCACTGCAAGCAAGCATAACCCGATAAAACGGATCACCCCTGATAAGCCAATTGCAGTCTGGGCTTTCGCCATAAATTACGTCCTCAATACTCGCAGAAGTGTAACATAAAGATGCGGTAGTCTAATAATGTCTTTACCGTAATCATAGCCTTATTTAGCCCGCAACATTTCGCCGTCCGTGCGCATTTCCAGCGAAGGCATGAATGTTGGAGTCACGCGTTTTTGGCTCGCCTGTTCATAAATATAGCCTGCCGCCATGACCTGTTTATCGTCCCCGGCCTTGCCCATGAAAGACAGCCCTATCGGCAGGCCCTTCACCGCGCCCATGGGCACTGTAATATGCGGATAACCCGCTATCGCCGCAATCCATCCCGCGCCTGTCCCGCCCGGATAGCTATCGCCATAGACATGATCGATCAGAAAAGTCGGGGCCGTGCTAGGCGCGAGCAGAATATCGACTTTGTTATCTGCCAGTAATTTATCAATCCCGTCTGCCCGAGTGGCTTTTAAAACCATCGCCAAACCATCCGTATATTCCTTGGTTTTCAAATCACCCAAAGCCTCCGACACCTCAAAAATAGATTGATCGAATACCGCCAATTCGCGGACTGCATTCTCTTCGTTGAACGCTATAAGCTCCGCCAGTGTACGGGTTTTAACCTTGGGGTTTGTCGAGGCGAGATAGTCATTGAGTGTTGCCTTGAACTCATATTTCAGCACATCGTAAGAGGCTTTTCCGAAACCTTCCGGCGGCTCCCACTCTTCAATCTCGACAAGAGTAAAGCCTTGTTCCTTTAATGTATCGAGCGCGGCCTCGAAATTCGCCTTAACGCCCGCATTGTCTCCTTGCGCAAAGTTTAACACGCCAATGCGGATATTTTGCGCCTTTGCGGCCCCCAACGTAGCGGCATAGGCCCCGTTATTCTCGGTCATCGCGTCCATCATCAAAGCCGCGTCCATCACCGTGCGGGTCATCGGGCCTGCCGTGTCCTGAGTTGAGGAAATCGGCACGATATATTGCTGCGAAAGCACACCGACCGTCGGTTTAAAGCCGACAATGCCGTTCATTGAGGCCGGGCATATGATCGAGCCATTGGTTTCCGTGCCAATCGCCGCCATAACTATCCCCGCCGCAACAGCCGCGCCGCTGCCCGAACTGGAACCACAAGGCGACCGGTTTAGCGCATGGGGGTTACGCACCTGACCCCTTACGGCACTCCAGCCGCTGACTGAGCCTTCGGAACGAAAATTGGCCCATTGCGAAAGATTGGCCTTGCCTAAAATCACGGCACCTGAAGCACGAAGCTTTGCAATAATCGGCGCATCGCGGTCGTTTTTATTCTCAAGCAAAGCCAGACTACCCGCTGTCGTCGGCAGATTATCCAAGGTCTCGATATTGTCTTTGATCAGCACAGGTATGCCGTGAAACGGCCCGCGCGCCTGCCCCTCTTTGCGCGCCATATCCAAAGCCCGCGCAATAGATTTGGCATCGGGGTTTATCGACAACACGCTTTGTAGCTTGGGGCCATGAGTGTCGATCGCCTCTATGCTGGCGAGTGAGCGCTCGACAAGATCGAGGGACGAGAGTGTCCCTTTTTCCATTTGGGCAGAGGCTTTAGCCACAGTCATTGTATCGACGGTATAGCTTTTCCGAGCCGTGGCCGGGCTTTCTTGTGTAGGCGCCTGCGAACAGCCTGCTAAAATGAGCACGGACGCCGGAGCCGCCAAAAACCTCAAACTATATATTCCCATTACTATTCCCCTATCATTATGATTTGATCATTTATTACAGGCCATCAAGTAAAGCCTATAAATCCTGATAAGCAAAGCCCCTAATGATAAAGCCGCCAGCACGGAGACTTGCATTTTTTTGCACGCGCGATAGAGCCAAGCTAAAGTGAGGCCAATATGAACGCAAAGAAAATTGATGGTAGAGCCTATGCAGAGGGTCTGCGCGAACGCGTCCTTGAAGCCGTAGCCGTGCTCCCGTCCCAACCCACACTTGCCGTTGTGCTTGTCGGCGAAGACCCTGCCAGTCAGGTTTATGTCGCCAGTAAGGCCAAATTTACCGCCGAATGCGGAATGCGCTCTCTGGAACATAAATTACCGGCAAGCGCCGCCGAAGATGATGTTGTTGCGCTCGTGCGAAAGCTCAATGAAGACCCTGAAGTTGACGGTATTTTAGTGCAACTCCCTCTCCCCAAGGGCCTCAATTCTGACCGCGTCATCGCAGAAATCGACCCCGATAAAGATGTTGACGGCTTGACCGAAAGCTCCGTCGGACGTCTTTCTCTGGGCAAGCCGGGCCTGCGCCCCTGCACGCCGACAGGCTGCGTTATGCTGGCCAAAGACCAACTCGGCGATTTATCCGGCAAACATTGCGTGGTTCTGGGCCGCTCCATTCTGGTCGGCAAACCCGCCGCGCTTTTATTCTTGGAACAAAACTGCACCGTCACCATCGCCCATTCTCGCACGAAAGATTTGGAAGATGTTTGCCGGGGCGCTGATATTTTAGTCGCAGCCGTGGGCCGCCCGCAAATGGTCAAAGGTAATTGGATTAAGCCCGGGGCCTGCGTCATTGATGTCGGCATCAACCGCGTGCCAAGCTTGAAACGCCCCGGCAAAACGCGGCTTGTCGGAGATGTCGATTACAAAGCGGTGCGCGCTATCGCCGGAGCCGTCACCCCCGTCCCCGGAGGCGTCGGCCCCATGACGATTGCTTGCCTACTCAGAAATACAGTCATAGCCGCCTGTAAAAGACGCGGCTGGGGTACGCCTGAGGTGATGGATTTTTAGAGCATTTCCCTCTCTTCCCCTCTCTCTGTTCCCGGCCTTGAGCCGGGATCTCCCGCGTTTCGTGCCAAATTGATGGAGGTCCCGGCTCAAGGCCGGGAACAGAATGAGGTGAGGTTCAGAAATAACAGGCTATTCTAAGCCTTCTTTTCCCAGGCCCCGCGGTCATTTTGCTGGTAATAGGACAGCTTTGCGTCTGTATCTTTCAGCGCTTTCCACTGGCCCCGTGCGCGCTGGATATCGTCTTTCGAGCGGCCATTGATCATGACCATACAGCGCTCGACGCCGTCCATATTGTCAATCTCGGCTCCGCCGATGAGGAAGACGGCCTGATAGCCGCTCGCATCCTGCGCCGCTCCGGTCAGAGTTATCGGTTGCTGCTCTGCCATCGGTTCGTCATCTCTGCCATGGGGCAGGAAACTGTCATCGCGGTAAGTCCAGAGATAGTCATCCATCTCTTTGACTTGTTCAGGCGGCAGCTTCACCAAAGCCCGCCAGCCCTTTTGCAAAGTCTTTTCCAGCAGTCCGGGCAAGACGCCCTCAATCGTGGAGGCTTCAAGATGATAAAACCAATACTCCATTAGCCTTCGAAGTTATCTGCAACCCAGCGGTTTAGAAGTCTCGCGCCAAAGCCTGTCCCGAATGTCGTCTCGCGCGGGTCGTGGCGGCCTGACGGTTTCATCGCCGTGCCCGCAACATCAATATGCGCCCAAGGGATGCCCTTACCGACAAAACGCTGCAAGAATTGCGCGGCGGTAATCGAGCCGGCCCCGCGTCCGCCGATATTTTTCATATCCGCATTGGGGCTATCAATCAGCCTGTCATAGGCGTCGCCCATAGGCAGACGCCATGTTTTCTCGGCCGTTGTTTCCGAAGCCTGCGCGATTTGCCCCGCCAGATCATCATCATTTGAGAAAACGCCTGCATGTTCACTCCCGAGCGCGATGATGATCGCGCCTGTTAATGTCGCCAGATTTATCATCGCTTTGGGTTTAATTTTAACCGAGGCATAATGCAGGCAATCGGCCAGAACCAAACGGCCCTCGGCGTCGGTATTTTGTACTTCGATGGTCTGGCCTGACATAGAGGTGATAATATCACCGGGAAGCACGGCGTTTCCGTCCGGCATATTCTCGACAAGGCCAACGATTCCGACAACATTGGCTTTGGCCTTACGCGCGGCAAGCCCCGCCATCGCGCCGACAACCGCCGCAGAGCCGCCCATATCGCCCTTCATATCCCACATATTGGCGCCGGGTTTGAGCGAAATGCCGCCGGTATCAAAGGTCACGCCTTTGCCGATAAGACAGGCAGGTTTATCGCCTTTCTTGCCGCCAAGCCATGTCATAATCACCATTTGCGACTCGCGAACAGAACCTTGGCCGACGCAGAGTAAGCTATTCATACCCAAAGCCTTCATCCGCTTTTCGCCCAATATTTGGACTTTCAGGCCCAGCTTTTCGAGTTTTTTAATCCGCGCCGCATAGGCCTTGGGATAGACCACATTAGGCGGCTCATTTACGAGGTCACGGGCCAAAATTGTGCCGTCGCAAACAGGGCCGTGATATTTATTATAAGACGCTCGGGCCTTGGCCGGTTCGTCGCAAGCGATTTTGATTGTTTTTAGAACCGGTTTCTTACTCGCAGGCAATTTCGTGCGGTAATGATCAAACCTATATGCCGCCAACCGCATGCCCACAGCCGCCCTTGCCGCCGCGTCAGGCGAGATATCCATACCGCCGAGATGAAGCGTAATTGTGCTCTCGACCATCATCAAGGCCTTAGTGATTTTTGCGCCAAAAAGCTCGGACTCGAATTTTTTACCGTCGCCTATACCAATCGCCACAAGCCGCGAAATATCCGATCCCGTCGGCGCGTAAATGCTAAACCGCTTGCCGGCCTCGCCGTTAAACTTGGCCGCTTTGGCCGCCGCTTTGAATTGGCCCTTAGAGGCCTGCACATAATCCGAAGCACCACCCCCTATTTTAAGGGATTTCTTAACGGGGATGACCGCGCATCCTGATGCGGCGGGTTTATCGGCGACGAAACTGACTTTCATACGTATGGCTCCTAATAGGATATTATTTTAGCGGCAATTTTCTTGTCACTATTTCATATCTTCGGTGTGGTAAACCATGGACAAGCGTAATAGAAGCGCAAAAACCGCCTTGAGCAAAATTAAAGGATGTGGGCTAAACGTGACTTTGTTGCAGCGATATTTTTGGACACAGGCGCTATGGCCCTTGTTGCTGTCACTGGCTGCATTGGCCGCGCTAGCTTTGCTGACTCAAAGTCTGCAAACGCTCGATCTTATTGTTGAAAACCGGCAATCGGCCCTAACATTTTTCTATATTACCATACTTGCTCTGCCGCAGCTCATCGCGATTATCATGCCGCTCGCAGTGTTTATGGCCACACTTTACGCGCTTAATCGTTTAAATGTGGATAGCGAGCTTGTCGTCGCCAAAGCTTCAGGGTTCTCGCCGTGGCAAATCGCCAGCCCCGTTCTGCGGCTGGGCATGTATGCCCTGATCGCACATTTGATTATCAATCTTGTCCTCCAGCCCCTGTCATTCAGGCAGATGCGCGGCGAAATCCTGAAAGTGCGAACGGATATTGCCTCACAAATGGTACGTGCCGGCGAATTTGTCAGTCCAACAGCAGGCTTAACCGTCTATGCCCGAGAGATCGGCGGGGATGGGGCCATGAAAGACGTGCTAATTTACGATGTGCGCGACGAGGGGGACGGCACGATGCACACGGCCAGATCCGGCTATCTGACCCGAGGCACTGATAGCGCTCGGCTTATTTTGGAAAATGGGAATGTCCAAACTCTACTTGAAGACGGCACGCTCGATCTGGTAGCCTTTGACAATTACCAGATTGATTTGTCCGATGTTATGGCGATGGATTCTGTTTTACGGCTAAAGACCTCTGACCGTTATTTACATGAACTCTTGCGGCCCGATCAGCGCGAATATGCCAATCGCAAATTCCGGCGCACACTGGCGGCTGAAGGCCACTCCCGTCTGGCCACGCCGATTTATAATATGGCGCTGGTCATGCTGGCGCTGTGTTTCATGATCCGCGGAGAATTTCAGCGCATGGGCTATGGACGCCGGATTGCGATCTGCGCCGTTCTCGGTTTTGTCATTCGCCTCTCCGGCTTTGCACTCGAATCCGCCGCCGAGAGCGATCCGGGGCTGAATATTGTGCAATATGCCGTGCCTCTCTCAGTCTGTGTGGCCTCTGGCTGGTATTTGCTCCGCAAACGCCGCATCCGCAAATTATCCTATATGTTGAAACCCAAGCGCATATCTGCGAAACGCGCACGCTTCACTCCGACCTGATGTTCTCTCTGCTCAACCGTTATATAGCCCTGCGCATTTTTCGCAGTATTTTGCTCGCTTTCCTGATCGTGACCGGCATCATCATGCTCGTCGACTTTGTTGAAGGTACGCGCAATATTGGCGGCGATGGAGATATCGGCACGGGGACATTATTCCTGATGACCCTGCTAAAAGCGCCGCGCCTGATAGAACAAACCATCCCTTTTGTTGTGTTATTTGGCGTTATGGGCGCGCTTTACAGCTTAAACCGCCGTAGTGAATTGATTGTGATGCGGGCCTCGGGCCTCTCCGCGTGGCGGTTTTTGTCTCCCGCAATTATGGTCACTGCCACGCTCGGCCTCGTCTGGGCGGCATTATTTAATCCCCTCGCCTCCATTTCTATGAACGCTTATGAGAATCTGGCCGAAGAGGTAACGGGGCAGGCTGATATCGCCGATACCGACCATATCTGGCTACGCGAAGGCAATGATATTGGCCAAACCGTCATTTATGCCGCGCGCGCGGATATTTTGCAGCGCAAATTATTCGATACGACTTTTTATATTTTCACCATTAATAAGGACGGCGTTGCCGTTTTTGAACGCCGCCTTGACGCCGAAGAAGCCGAGCTTGTCACGCAAGGCTATTGGCAACTTCGTAATGTGATTGAAAATATTGCGGGCGAGTTACCCTTAATTCAAACCGCTATTTCTCTGCCGACCCGCATCACCATCGAAGATATTCGCAACAAGGCCCGAAATAGCGCCCTACCCCCATTCTGGGATATTCCTGCAGCCATTTCAAAAACCGAACAGGCCGGGTTTTCCGCCGTCGGTCTACGGATGCAGCTTAATAAGCTCTTGGCCTTGCCGGTTATGCTCATTGCTATGACGGTAATCGCGGCGGGCGTTTCTATGCATCTTACCCGCGAGGGCGGGGCATTGCGGCTTTTGATCTTTGGCGGCGCTCTTGGGTTTGCTGTTTATTTTGCCGATAGCATTGTTAGCGCCTTTGGCGAGGCCTCTGTTCTCCCGATTATGCTCGCCGCTTGGTCAATACCGATTTTCGTCCTGTTTATGGGGCTGAGCTATCTGGCGCATATAGAGGATGGGTAATCTCCATTGATGCGTCTGCGTCCTGACTGAAAATTAATGAAACCAATCCTAAAATCACTGTAATAAAGACGTTAAGCTTGATTGCACATGCTAGATTTAGTTTTATAACACGCCTAAAGAATATTAGAAAAAGACCCGACTATGATAAAATATATTTTTCTTTCGGCCTCCGCCCTGGTTTTGATGAGCGGTGCAGCCGCCGCCCAAACTAGCCACGGTATTGCGGCTGTGGTTAATGATGATATTGTTACCACCCATGATTTGCGCCAGCGGGTCTTGTTCATGGTCGCGACCACCGGCGTCAAACGCGACGAAGAAAGCCTTGCCCGTGTTCAGCAACAAGCTCTACGTAATTTGGTTGATGAACATATCCAGATTCAAGAGAGCGAGAAATACGACCAGACAATTGCTGATGATGAAGTCAATCAATCCGTGGCCCGCTTAATTGGCCGTAATGGTCTGGATCCCAATGAAGTGGTTGAACGGCTGGCCTCCGCAGGCGTTTCGATTGAAACCCTGCGCGATCAAGTGCGCTCTGAAATTGCTTGGCAGCGCATCGTCAACGGACTTTATGGCTCGCGTATTCGTATCAGCGATGCCCAGATAGACGAGACTTTAAACCGCCTGTCTGCCAATGCGTCCAAGCCGAATTACCGCGTGGCCGAAATTTATATCGAAGCGACGCCGGATATTGGCGGCATGGAAGGCGCGATGAAAGGCGCTGAGGCGATGGTTGCCCAAATCGCTGACGGGGCCCCTTTCCCGCTATTAGCCCAACAATTCTCAAGCGCCCCGACCGCCGCCAAAGGCGGGGATATCGGCTGGGTGCGCGAAGGCGAACTGCGCCCCGAAATTGATCAGGTCATTCAGCAAATGACAAAGGGCAATCTGTCCAAACCCATTCAGGTGCCGGGCGGTGTCTATGTCGTCGCGCTGCTGGACAAGAAAATTTCCGAAGCCGACACGCTTTATAAGCTTAAAAACATCAGCATTGAGAATGAGGATATCGAGGCAGCCAAAGCCACATTGATTGAGCTTAGAGACACGCTAAAATCTTGCGACACCCTCTCGGCGGATGTCAAAGAGTTGGACGGCATCAGCACCAATGATATGGGCGAGCTGAAAAGCAGTGACTTGAACGAAGATATTTTAGCCGTTTTATCTGCCACTGATATTGGCGGCCTCAGCGATCCGATTGAGCGCCCCCACGGTGCCACCTCGATCATGGTGTGTTCGCGCGAAGCCTCCGGCTCCGATATTCCAACCCGCGACGAGATTGAAAACCGCCTAATGGATCAACAACTCGCACAAGCCTCCAAACGACACTTACGGGATTTACGCCGCAAGGCTACCGTTGTCCTGCGTTAGGGTGTGGCCCAAGCTCCCCTCGTTTTAACCCCGTTGGTTTTGACAATGGGCGATCCCGCCGGGATCGGCCCCGAAATCATCGTAAAAGCGCGGGAAGCCCTCAAGTCGCAACCCGAATACGCCTTTGCCGTTATGGCTCCGCCGCGCGTGATTGAACACGCAGGCGGGCGGGTCAAAATAATATCCAATCTGTCTGATGCCGTGGATGTTTTTCAGAACTCCGTTCCCGTTCTCCCGCTCGAAGGCCGCGTCGCCAAGCCGGGCAAACCGTCCCAAGATCATGCCATGACGATTACCCGGTCTATCGAACGGGCCGTCGGGCTGGCCTTGTCCGGCGAAGCCGCGGGCGTAGTAACCAATCCGATTTCTAAAGATATCCTCTATCAAGCCGGATTCAAATTTCCCGGCCATACCGAATATCTTGGCGAGCTGACAAAATCAGCCGTCCCGCCTTATGCCCGCGGCCCCGTCATGATGCTGGTTGGCGGCGGACTGCGGGTCGGTCTTGCCACCGTGCATCTATCCCTGAAAGACGCCGCCAAAGCCTTAAACGCAGACGCGATCTTGCGAAATGCCCGCGTCATAAACGGCGCTCTAAAGTGTGATTTTGGCATTGAAAATCCGCGTATCAGCTTGGCCGGACTAAATCCCCATGCCGGGGAAGGCGGAGCCTTGGGCCGCGAGGAAATCGACATTATCAATCCAGCAGCGCGGGCCCTGCGCGCTGAAGGGCTGGACATCACCGACGCCCAGCCCGCCGATACATTGTTCCACGCTGAGGCCCGCGAGGCCTATGACGCCGTCCTCGCCATGTATCACGACCAAGGGCTTATCCCGGTTAAAACGCTGGATTTTCACGGCGGCGTGAATATTACGCTCGGCCTGCCGATTGTGCGCACCTCGCCCGATCACGGCACGGCTTTCAATATTGCCGGGCAGAATAAAGCCCGGCCCGACAGCCTGATTGCGGCCATAAAAACGGCGCGAAGCCTCGCCAATAACCGGGCAAAATATGCCCCTTGATAAGCTCCCCACCCTCCCGGAGACCCTAGCCATTCACGGGCTTCGCGCGAATAAATCCCTTGGCCAACATTTCCTGCTGGACATGACGATCACGGATAGAATTGCGCGGCTGGCAGCGCCTCTGGAAAACATCTCTGTCGCAGAAATCGGCCCCGGCCCGGGCGGGCTGACGCGGGCTTTGCTGGCTAACGGCGCGGCGCATGTGCTGGCCATTGAAATGGATGAGCGGTTTTTGGTGCCGCTGGCCGATATCGGCGCGGCAACAGGCGGCAAGCTCCGCATCATTCACGGCGACGCGCGAAAAGTCGATATCGGCAAGGAATTGTCAGGCAAGGAACTCTCAGGCGAGATAAAAATAATCGCTAATCTCCCCTATAATGTCGGCACAAAATTGCTAATTAATTGGCTGACCGCCGCCCCGCTTTTTTGGTCGCAAGCCGTGCTCATGTTTCAAAAAGAAGTGGCGCAGCGTGTTGTCGCCGCTCCCGGCGAAAGCGCTTATGGGCGGCTCGCCATTCTGACGCAAAGTGTCTGCGCCGCGCGGATAGGCTTTGAAATCCCGGCCCGCGCTTTTACCCCGCCGCCAAAAGTCGACAGCGCTGTTGTGGTTCTAGACCCGCTTGCGGAAAAGCAGCGCTTTGCCGATTTGAAATTACTTGGTGAGGTCACACAAGCTGCCTTCGGGCAAAGACGAAAAATGCTGCGCGGCTCGCTCAAATCCATCGCTAAGAAATACGGAACAACGCCTCAAGCATGGTGTGAGGCCTGCGGCATAGACCCGCAAAAAAGGCCGGAAACTTTAAGCGTGGGTGAGTTTCAAGCTCTGGCTAAATATCTCCAAACCCTGTTATCCCGCACATAGCGAAGCGGAGATGCGGACCTAACCCCCAATACGATGTCCGCCTTTAGGTCCCGCATGTGCGGGCTTCGCTCTTCTGCGGGATGACAGGGTTTTATATTTACTCGCCATCTGGGACATCAAACATAACGCAATGAAACCCCGCCCTGCCTAGTGGGGTGACAATGTATAAAATTTCCGCTATCAATAGATGCATTATGGTTGGGGAACAATATGGAAAACATCACTGCAGAACAGGTCGTAATTTTCGGAGTGATCGCTCTGGCTTTTTTTACCTGGCAGAAAAAACGGCCAGACTCTGAAGGAAGGTTACCAGATGCTGCTGTAACGCGTGAAAAAGTTCTTGGAGTTTTAAGAGAATTTAAGGTTAAACGTAAATCTGATGGTTCAAGCTTTCGGGAAAGCGATATTCATAAACAACTTCTGAAATTCCTTCAAGATAGATTTTACCATGTACAAAGTCAGAAGCCAATTGGCGGTGTTCACGCAAAACAAATTGACTTTGATATCGGACGAGAACGCGTTGGAATCGAAATAAAAATGGCAAAATCACTTTATAAAAAAAGTGAATTTGATCGACTACATGGGCAAATGAAAAGTTATTCAGAAGCGTACTCTGATAGCAATTTAATACTTCAAGTGTTCGGCACCAAAGCTGAATTACGTGATAGAGTTAAACAGACAGCTATAATTGAAACGCTTGAAGACTATCCTGTACACGCTGAATTTATTAAAATTCCAAAGTAGCCAACCCCTTAAAGCCCTAACCACCTGATGTCAGCGATTTGATGAAGCCGCCCAGCCACGGTTGTCGGCGTCTGCGGATGCGTTCCGAGGCAACGATTGTACGCAACTCTTGCAGCGCCATTTCAATATTTTCATTGACGATGACATAGTCATATTCGGCCCAATGGCTGATCTCGGCCTCGGATTTTGACATCCGTTTGGCAATCACAGCGTCGCTATCCTGAGCCCGTTCGTGCAGGCGTTTTTCCAGCTCGCGCATATTGGGCGGGAGGATAAAAATCTTGACCAAATCATCGGCCGCAGCTTGGGTGAGTTGCTGCGCGCCCTGCCAGTCAATATCGAAAACAACATCGCGGCCATCGCCGAGCGCCTGCTCAACCGGCGCGCGGGGCGTCCCGTAGAAATTATCAAAAACCTTGGCATGTTCAAGAAATTCATCGCCGTCCGCCATCTCGGCAAATTTATTTTTGCTGATGAAATAATAATCCTCGCCGTCAATCTCGCCGGGGCGGGCCTTGCGGGTCGTGGCCGAAACCGACATCGCCATATCCGGATTTTCGCGCAGTAATTTACGGGTCAATGTTGTCTTGCCCGCGCCGGAGGGCGAGGACAGGACAACCATAATCCCGCGCCGCTGCGCCTTCATTTCGTCTAAAGGTGATGGACCTAATTTACTCGACATTTGCGGCTTGCTCCCGAAATTGTTCTATCACGCTTTTCAGAGCAAGCCCCGTCTGCGTCAAGTCTATGTCGGCGGATTTTGAACACAACGTATTTGTTTCGCGGTTAAATTCCTGCGACAGGAAATCGAGTTTGCGGCCTATAGGCGAGCCTTGCGCGATCAACTTTCGCGCCTGCACGCAATGCGCCCGGAGACGGTCCAATTCCTCGCGCACATCCGCCTTTAAGGCCAATATAGCGGCTTCTTGGATAAGACGGTCTTCGGGCAGACTATCGCCGAGAAGCTCTGTGAGTTTTCCCTGCAAGCGGGATTTGATAGCTTCGGGCTGGACTGCCGCCAGCGCGCTCGCCGTTTTTACATGGCTTTCAATATCAGACACATTTCCCAATAAAATAGGCGTTAGAGCCTTACCCTCTTCTTCTCGCGCGGCCTTTAAGTTCACCGCCAATTCGCCAAAACTTTTGAGCAATACAGATTCTAATGCAGCTTGGCTTTCTTCCGCAAGATTATCCCCTACCTCTTCTACTACGCCCGGGATGGTCATCAAAACGGAAATATCTTTTGCGCCTTTTTTTTCAAGCGTATCCAGCAGGGCGTCATTAATACGATATATCTTCCCGTCCGCGCCGCTTTGAAGCGTTAGGTTGACTTGCAGATTTCCGCGCGAGAAATTTCGCGCTAATTTCTTGCGGACAGGCCCGTCAAGCGCCGAAAAACCATGCGGCAGGCGCAAGCGCACATCCAGCGATTTACCGTTGACCGAGCGCACTTCCCAGCTCCAGCTCACGCCCGCATGCTCCCCGCTCGTGCGGGCAAATCCTGTCATGCCGCTCAGAGTGTTCATCTTTGTTCCCGCTGTCTTTGATTTTTTTGTCTTTGGCGCTCTATTTTCCGCCATTTAATGACGTTATTCGTGTGCTCTCGATTAGTCTTGGCAAATACATGCCCGCCTGACCCATCCGCAACAAAAAACAGGTAATCTGTCTTGGCCGGTTGCAAGACGGCTTTGAGCGCGCGCGCGCCGGGATTGCAAATCGGCGTCGCGGGCAGGCCGTCAATCTGGTAAGTATTCCACGCCGTCTTGCGGTCAATTTCCGAGCGGTACAAAGTCCGCCGTTGTCCCTTGCGGTTAAACAGCGGCTCGCCTTTGGACACGCCGTAAATAATCGTCGGGTCGGATTGTAGGCGCATATTTTTACGCAGGCGGTTGATAAAAACCCCCGCCACCCTATCGCGCTCACTGCCTATGCCGGTTTCTTTCTCCACGACAGAGGCCAGAATAATCGCCTCTTCTTTGGTCTTGATCGGTAAGCCCTCTTGGCGTTTCTCCCAAATTTCATCCAGCAAGGCGGTCTGCGCGTCTTGCATCTTCTTGACCAAAGCCGAGCGGCTCATCCCGCGCGGCGTCATATAGGTCTCGGGCAGAAGCGTGCCTTCTGCGGGCACCTCGGGACTGTCATCAACCAATGTCTCAACGCCGCCCATTGCGCGCATAATCTGCGCGCTGGTTAAGCCTTCCGGCGCCGTGAAAGGATAGAGAATGGCCTTGCCTTCGGCGAGCGTGTCATAGATTTTTCGCATCGATGTTGGTTGCGTGATCAAAAATTCGCCGGCTTTGAAATTGGCCTCATTGCCGCGTAATTTGGTCACAAGTTTGAAGATGAAAGCCCTGTCGATTAATCCGGCTGTCTCCAGCCGCGTAGCAATCACCGATAAGCCGCTCCCTTTCGGGACTTTGAAAACGGTTTCGCTTACGTCCACTTTCGGCACGGTCTCATAACGGTAATTAACGAAGGAATATCCCGCGAAAACAACGCCGATCATAAGCGTTAGCAGGCCAAAAAATGCGATAATGCCAAGGGTACGTTTTTCGCGCTTGGCTATTTTAGCCCCATTTATTTTAGGCGGCTCTTCAGGGTTTTGGATGACAGCCTGTTGCGGCTTTTTTTGCCGGGCCATCAGTCTTGCGGCGGGCCGGTGAAGATCAGCGCCGCATTGGTTCCGCCAAATCCGAAACTATTAGACATGACAGCCTTTGCCGCAAACGGCTTGGCTTTTAAGGGCACAAGATCCAGCGGAGTCTCAATTGACGGGTTTTCAAGATTAAGTGTTGGCGGCGCGATTTGGTCGCGCAAGGCCAGAATAGAGAACACAGCCTCTATTGCGCCTGCCCCGCCCAAGAGATGCCCCGTACTGGATTTTGTCGAAGACATTTTGACATTTTTCGCGTGCCCCCCCAGCAGACGCTCAACCGCTTTGACTTCAACTTCGTCTCCGACAGGTGTCGAGGTGCCGTGGGCGTTGATATAGCCAATATCGCTCACGTCCAAACCGGAGTGTTTGAGCGCGCCTTTCATGGCCCGGTATCCGCCGTCCCCGTCCGGCGCCGGGCTGGTAATATGATAAGCATCGCCCGAAAGGCCGTAACCGCTTAACTCTGCATAGATGGTCGCGCCGCGCGCAATAGCATGCTCATACTCTTCCAAAACAACAGCGCCAGCCCCTTCGCCCATCAAGAACCCGTCGCGGCCAGTATCATAGGGCCGCGAGGCTTTTTCCGGCGTCTCGTTATACCCCGTGGTCATCGCCCGGCAGGCGACAAACCCCGCCAGTCCCAAACGGCAAATCGCGGCTTCTCCGCCGCCCGCAACCATAACATCAGCGTCGCCATATTGGATCAACCGCGCGGCGTCGCCAATGGTGTGGGCGCCGGTTGCGCAGGCGGTGGCAACGGAATGGTTGGGGCCTTTGAGGCCGTGGCGCATGGAAATATGACCCGAGGCCAGATTAATGAGCAGAGCCGGCAGGACAAAGGGACTTATCCTGCGCGGGCCTTTTTCATGCAGCGTGATCGAGGCATCATAAGTTGTCTGTAGCCCGCCAACGCCGCAGCCGAACATAACGCCCGTGCGCTCCTGCGCCTCTGCGCTCTCTTCAAGCGGGTTCCAGCCCGAATGTTTCAAAGCTTCATCGCTGGCAGCAATGGAATAGAGGATAAAATCATCAATGCGCTTGGCATCGCGCCGGCTCATAACAGAATCTGGGTCAAAAACCCCTTCCATGTCAGGAGCGCCGCCCGCACGTCCATCGACGCGCGGTATGACAGCCGCGATTTTGCAAGCAATATCGCTGACGTCAAAATGGTCTATTTTGGAGGCTCCGGACTTACCGGAGAGAATGTTTTTCCATGCGGTTTCAACACCGCATCCGACGGGCGTAACGAGGCCTAGACCTGTAACAACGACCCGCCGCATATCAAAGCTGATTAAACTTTTTCAGAGATAAATTTGACAGCCGCGCCGACAGTTTGAATGTGTTCGGCAGCATCATCAGGAATTTCGATATCGAATTCTTCTTCAAATGCCATGACCAGCTCGACAGTATCGAGGCTGTCTGCGCCAAGGTCATCAATGAAATGCGCGCTGGCTGTGACTTTTTCTTCTTCCACATCAAGATGCTCAACGACCATCTTTGTAACGCGAGCTAATACGTCTGACATAGGTTTTTCCTTATATAGTGCCGCAGTGTTTACGGCGATTGCAGGGCGTAAGTAAGCGGTGTTCTTTGAAAAACAACCCTTTTTTGCGATTCACCAAGGAATAGCACAGATGAATTACAGTAGCTAGGGCACAAAACCCCTTTAAATCATGGCCATACCGCCATTTACATGCAGGGTCTGCCCCGTCACATAACCGGCCTCATTCGAGGCTAAATAGAGCGCAGTAGCGGCAATATCCGCGCCCGTCCCGAGGGCTCCGGCGGGTATTTTAGTGAGAATCGCTTCTTTTTGCGCGTCCGTTAGCCCGTCCGTCATCGGCGAGGCGATAAATCCGGGGGCGATACAGTTCACCGTCACCCCGCGCGAGGCAACTTCTTGAGCCAATGACTTGGAAAATCCGATCATTCCCGCTTTGGAGGCGGCGTAATTGGCCTGGCCCGGATTGCCAGTGACGCCGACCACAGAGGTAATCCCGATAATCCGCCCCCAACGCGCCTTCATCATCGGCCGCAAACAGGCTTTGGAGAGGCGGAAATAGGCTTCAAGATTGACCTTTTGAACAATATCCCAATCTTCCTGTTTCATCCGCATAAGCAGGCCGTCGCGCGTAATCCCGGCATTGGCAATCAGAATATCGACAGCTCCGCCCATGGCCTCGCCTGCCGCTTTGGGGAGCGCGTCCACGGCCTCACCGTCCGACAAGTTACAGGGCACAACAAAGGCGCGAGCGCCTAATTCTGCCGCCAAAGCTTCCAGCTTCTCAGCCCGCGTACCTGACAAGGCTACGCTTGCGCCCTGCGCATGGAGCAGTCTGGCAATTTCGCCGCCAAGTCCGCCTGTTGCGCCTGTCACCAGCGCCCGTTTTCCGCCTAGATTAAACATGTCTATCCCTTTAATTCATTTGCGAAAGCTTCGAGACTTTCGGGTGTATTCAAAGCCGCGCCGTTCAGGCCTTTAACGATGCGCCGGAGCATAACGGTCAAAACTTTGCCGCAGCCCGGCTCGGCCAGTGTTTCAACGCCGTTCTTATGCATCATATTAACAGATTCGCGCCAGCGCACACGGCCCGTAATCTGCGCGACCAAATCATTGCGCAATTGATCCGGGTCAGTGACGGGCATGGCCTGCACATTATTGATGACGGGGACTTTCGGTGCCAAAATCACCGCATCGGCCAGAGCGTCCCGCATCGCGTCCGCCGCAGGGGCCATCATATCGCAATGAAACGGGGCGGAGACATTGAGCATCATCGCCTTTTTCACGCCCAACTCTGTCGCGGCTTTGCAGGCGGCCTCAACAGCCGCTTTTTCGCCGGAGAGCACAATCTGGCCGACGGCATTATCATTGGCAATTTGGCAAATGCCAATTTTCTGCCCCGCCTTGGCCGCAGCTTCAGCGTCTTCAACAGAGGCGCCCAATAAAGCCGCCATCGCGCCCGCCCCGATGGGAACAGCGGCCTGCATAGCGTCGCCGCGAATACGCAGAAGCCGCGCCGTATCGGCCAGCGCAATCGAGCCGGCGGCGCATAGCGCCGAATATTCGCCCAGAGAATGCCCCGCAACATATTTAGCCGCTGTCACATCTATATCAAATTCAGCTTTCAGCGCCGCCATCGCGGCCAGTGACGCCGCCATCAAGGCGGGCTGGGTATTGGCTGTCAGAGTCAAGTCTTCTATCGGGCCGTTCCACATCAGCTTTGAGAGGTTTTGGCTAAGCGCATCATCGACTTCGGCAAAGACAGCTTTTGCACTTGGGAAGGCCTCAGCAAGGTCTTGGCCCATGCCAACGGATTGGCTACCCTGACCGGGAAATGTGAATGCGAGTGTCATAAATGTCCTTTACCCGAAAATATGGCTTGTGAATAGATATAGGGCCGCCGCCGTCAAGCCCAATTTTATCGGGCAAATAATGACGCAATTTAAGATGTCATTAACTCTGTTTTCGTAGCACAGGATACGGTTCGGGATGGGCCATTACATCGGGGATATGCGTGTCTTTTTTTAAGAAAAATAAATCAAAATCGAAAAAGGCTAAAATTCCGCCGAAACCAGATCAAACTACGCTGGAACGCGAAATCGCGGCCATGAATCAAGATTTGAATCTTGACCAACAACTCGAAGAGCTCACAGCAAAACTCAATATCGACCCTGATAGGCCTGTGACCGCAGAAGCCCTCGCGTCAAAACCAATTATAGACGAAGGCGCAGCAGAAACATCCCCCGGTATTGGCGGCGTTAGTTTTGTCAAAGACAGCCTTGCTGATTTCGTTCCCCCGTCATTTTCCGCCAGCCTTGCAAATGCGGCGGGCAATATCGACGTCACGCCTAAAGATGACCATATTGATAAGCTTATCAGCGAATCCCGGCAAATGGTCAGCCCGGCGAGCGCGCACGTGCCGCAGGCCCAAACACCGGACGACTTACCCCCGGCCTTTATACCCGACCCTTCCCTCGCAAGCCCGGGCCGGCTGGACATTGGCGTGATGCGCACGGACGTCGCTAAAATCAGCGCCGATATCCAGAGCGGAGAAGAATTATACCGCCGTGCCCTACAGCGTGTTGAAGGCCTTATGGGGCTTGTCGAAAAAGCCGAGATTGATTTTTCTGTCCTCAACCGGCTGGAACCAGAAAACCGCCGACTGAAAGCCCGCTTGCGGACTGTTCAAGGCGATATTGAAGCAAAAAAGAACAAGCTCTCTGTGGTTATGGCGGATCTGGAAGATCATCAGGATCGCCTCGCCGAAAAAACCGCGCAATATGAAACCGCGCGCGAGCGGCTAACGGTTACCACAAAATCTTTGCAGGAATATGAGCGGGATTTAAAGAAAACCAAATCCGAGGCCGAGCGTTATGTTCTGGCGGTTGAACGGCAAAAAACAGCTTTGAGCGTCGAGGCCCGCGAGAATAAAATCCTGCGCGAGAAACTCTCCGAAATTTCCGAAGCTTTGCAAACCCGCCAAGCCGATTACCTCGAAGCCAAGAAAATGGCCGAGAGCCTGAAAACCGATTGCGGGGATTATCGCGATCAGGCCGATACTTTGCGCGCCGAGGTTAATGATTTGCGTATCGCGCTCTCTGCCGCCAAAAAACAGAATAACGCGATGAAGGGCGAAATGCTGTCGCTTCATGAAGATATCAAAAACTTTAAAACCCAATATGAGTTTAACGTTATCAACCGCGAAGACCAAGTTACGGACTTGGAATCCCAGCTTGCATTCCTCGCTAAAGAAGTTGACGCCAAGGAAGAGGTCGCCCGTCAGGCCAGCGAGGACGCGGCCCGGCTAAGACAGGTTCGCAATCAGCAGGATATCGAACGCGACCGCCTTGAAAAACAACTGCAAGCGAGCATAGCTGAAGTACAGGACGTTACCCGCCTGTCCGGCGAAAAGTCCGCGCATAAGCTTTCCGCGCTACAAAATGACGTTGCAGGATTACAAGCGGAGCTCGATCAACGCGGAGAGATGGCCAACCAGAGCAGCCGCGAAAACGAAGATCTACGCCGCGAGATACGCCGTCTTGAGATAGACGGCGAACAATTAAATGCCAGACTGCAAACACAGGCGGGACAGATGGAAACCCTGCAAAACAGCAGCCCTGTCGCCGCCCTCGAAGCCAAGATCGGCGAGCTGACCAAAGACCTTCAGATTAAAACTGAAATCGTGCAAAATGCTGCGCGTGATGTAACCGACCTCCGCCAAATGAACCAGAAACAAGATGAAGGACGCAAACGCCTTGAAAAGCTGATCGAAACCCAGACTTACCAGCTTAAAACCGCTGAAGATGAACTGCTGCGTTCCAAACATGATACCAGCGAACTTGACCAACGTTATAAAGATGTCGCCGCCGCCCTCTCCATGGCGCAAACTCGCCGCTCCGCCGAAGGCACGGCGGAAACGCCCGACATCCACCCGCACAGCGAAACCTTCAGCCGGGACTATGACGGCCTGTCAGATACAGATATCGAAGACCGAATCATGGATTACAAACTTGGCCTGCGAAAAGATATTGTTTAGAGCCGAAAACCGCTTGCAAGCTGTATATCTCTCTATATAAGCCGCGACTTCACCGGATGCGGTCTGATTGTTTCCTTTGGCGTGGTGCCAAATAGCCCTCAGAGCCATCGCCGAAAGCCCACCTTCATGGGCCTAAGCGCCGCGTCCATTAAAATGAAGGACTATTATGTCTCTCTACGAGCACGTGGTTATTACACGTCCGGATGTTTCAACGGCGCAAGTCGAAGAATTCACCCAAAACCTAGCCACCAAAATTGAAAATATGGGCGGCACTGTCGAAGGCGCCGAATATTGGGGTTTGCGCAATCTGGCTTACCGGATGCAGAAAAACCGCAAAGCCCATTACAGCCTGCTGAAAATCAACTCCAATTCCGACACGATTCACGAAATCGAGCGCCAACACCGTATTAATGAAGATATTCTTCGCTATATGAGCGTTCGTGTTGACGAGTTTTCCGAAGACCCGTCACCTATTTTGAAAAAACGTGAAGAGCGCAAACAGCGCCGCGACTTCAATAAGAGGGATTAGACCATGGCCGTAAAAACCAAAATCAAGATCGAAAACCTGCCAAGCCGCACGAGCTTTCGCCGTCGCCGCAAGGTCTGTCCTTTCTCCGGCGATAACGGCATTGCGATTGATTATAAAGATCCGAAAATGCTGGCCCGTTATATGTCTGAAAAAGGCAAAATCGCGCCATCCCGCATCACCGCAGTTTCGCATAAGAAGCAACGTAAATTGGCCCAAGCCATCAAACGCGCACGCTTTCTTGGCCTGCTGCCTTATGAAGTGAAGTAAGGAACCGTCATGGAAATCATACTTTTAGAACGTATTGAGAAACTCGGCGCCATGGGCGACGTTGTTAACGTCAAGCCCGGCTTTGCCCGTAACTTCCTGCTGCCGCAGGAAAAAGCTCTGCGCGCAACCACGGCCAATCTGGCCCGTTTCGAAGCCCAGCGCGACTATCTTGAAGCGCGCAATGCTGAAAACCGCGAAAATGCGGAAGAAGGCGGCAAGAAACTGGACGGCACTAACGTTATCATCATCCGCAATGCCGGGGATACAGGCCAGCTTTACGGCTCTGTCTCTGCCCGTGATATTGCTGAAGATTTAAAAGACAAAGGCATCAAGCGTAATATGGTCGTGCTCGAACAACCGATCAAAAAACTCGGCCTACACGAGGTGAAAGTCAAACTTCATCCCGAAGTCTCGATCATGATTACGGTCAATGTCGCCCGCACCAAAGATGAAGCCGAACGTCAAGCCAAAGGCGAAGACGTTATCGCTACGCAGCAAGCTGAAGAGCGCGCCGATACGAACGAAGCCAATGCCGAACGGGCAGCTGTCGCCGTCTCGATGTTCGAAGGCGACGCCCCGGACGAGTTCATCGCGCCGAAAGAGGCTGATGAAGCCGAAGCCGAAACGTCTACCAAAGCTAAAGGCGAAGAAGAGTAGTCACTCTTCGATACCAAATGCAAAAGCCCCGTCAATGAGCGGGGCTTTTGTCTGAAATCAGCGCTTATGAGGCAGATTTAAGTCTGGATTAAGCAGAGTGCAATCGCCTTCATTGATTTATATATTTCGACAGCTTGGCGTTATTGCGCTATAATTGCGACATCACGCAATCATGAGGGATGAGCATGGACAACAGGCTTTTACAAAGACTTGCTATCTTTGGCATTATGGGCGGCGTTCTCATGTTGTTTGGAGATTTGTGTTTTTACATGACCGCAATTAGCGGAGAAGATTTTATCAACACGCCTGTGATGGCCAGCATGTCAACACAGCGCCTTATCATTGGCGGCGTAGCCGGACCATTGGCCGGATTATTATACGCTCTAGGTGCCATGATATTTTATGTTGCATTTAGAGATTTTGACAAACGCTTGGCGCGCATTACGGCGGCATTATTTGTCATTATGTTTGTGGTTGGCGGGGCATATCATAGTATTTATACGACTTACGGATTCGTACCGGCAAACGATCTTAGTGAAATCAGCGATAAGATCAGCGCTCTTATTAATGCCCTGCAGCGCGTAAGTTTCGTTATTGGACTAGATCGGAGAAACTGCATCGTTTCTATTTATCTATATGGTACTGCGCTATAAAACCGTATTTCCAAAATGGATTATAATATTTACACCGACATTTTGGACATTGCTGAATGGGCCGATTGCGCCGTTTATCCCATATCCGGCGGGGAGTGTGATTATTGGTGGTTGGATTAATTTATGCTTTATTGCGTTTTTTACGCTGTGCGCTGTTCTGTTTTCAAACGCGCATCACTCACCGAAGGTGGAAAAACAATAAAAGCCAAAATAATGAAACCACGTATTTGATGTTCGCCTATTTGGAGCCTGTGGTTGTTATCTTACTGCAACTGGCAGTCAAATATGGCCGTTGGCATGAACGCCTTATTGGCGTGAGCACGGGCAAAGTTGGCAATAAAAGGCAAAAATTTGAAAACCCTGCCTTCGAGCGAGGCTTTTTTATACCGTAGTGATTTTAGGCTTTCTTGGCTTGAATAATATGACCATCAATCGTTTTTGATCCGAGCAACCGCACGGCCTCGACCCGGTGCAGACCCTCTTGCAACACATAACGGTCCTTACCGAGCCGGACATAGATCGGGCTTTGCTGGCCGTTTTCCAGAATATCCTCGGCCAGCGCCATGACCTTGTCCTCATCCAGCGTTCTTTTCTTGGCAGCCGTGACGTAAATCTTATCTAGCGGCACATCGACAATGCGCATTGGCGTTCCTCCATCTTTTGCGCTAGACTAGCCCTCAAGCCCTTTCCCGGTAAAGAGGATATTATGGAATTCGCCTTTCCGCCAGCAGACCCGGTCAGCCTCCAGATTGTAGGCAGCGAAGCACGATTTCCTGTTCGCAGGATATATTGCGTCGGTAAAAATTACGCCGACCACGTCAAGGAAATGGGCGGCGATGCGGCCCGCTCCGAGCCCGTCTTTTTTACCAAAGCCGCCGAGACGATTGTCCAGAGCGGGGCCGATATCCCCTATCCGCCCAATACGGCAGAGCTGCATCATGAAGTCGAATTAGTCGTCGCCATAGGGCCAGATGGGGTATTTGGCTATGGCGTCGGCATTGATATGACCCGCCGCGATATTCAAGCTGCGGCCAAGAAAAAAGGCGGGCCTTGGGCGCGGGCCAAAAATTTCCACCTCTCGGCCCCCTGCTCTGCCCTCACGCCCGCAGATAAGGTTGATCTCTCCAATGCCCATATTGTGCTGCGCAAGAACGGCGATATCGTGCAGCATTCGGCGCTGTCTAAAATGATCTGGTCAATAAAAGAAATCACCACCTACCTGCAAAAAGACATGGATCTACAAGCCGGAGACCTCATCTACACAGGAACGCCCGAAGGCGTCGGCCCGGTCAGTGTTGGCGACGAGCTTTCAGGCGGCATAGAAGGCCTACAGCGTATCACGGTGCGGTTTACCTAGACTTCATCTATTCCGTCTTTGACTGTGCTGCGGCCAGCATAGCATCTACAATCCGCGCCGCCACTTCAAACACCTCATCAATACCCATTGTGCTAGTGTCGATCAGATGCGCGTCATTTGCGGGCTTTAGCGGCGCTTCGGCGCGGTTTTTATCGCGGGTATCACGCGCGATGAGTTGAGCAAGAACGGCCCCATAGCTGATGTCTTCGCCATAACCCACCAGTTCAGTATGGCGGCGCTTGGCCCGTATTTCAGGGATAGCATCAACATAGAGTTTAACATCTGCATCCGGGCAGATAACAGTACCGATATCTCTTCCGTCAAGCACCGCGCCTCCAAGAGGGTTATTATCTGCAAAATCACGCTGCAATTTAAGCAGCGCCGTGCGCACCTCAACATGCACCGCCACTTTTGACGCGGCAACGCCAACAGGGCCACTTTTAAGGGCGGGATCAGCCACATCCCCAGCGTCTATGGCGCGGGCGGCTTTGGCTCCATGCGTAGCCCGTGTCACATCACCGCCAGATTGCATCACAGCATAAGCGACAGCTCGATAAAGCTTGCCTGTATCGAGATAGCCAAACCCGTAATGCGCGGCCAATCGCTTGCCGAGTGTCCCTTTCCCGCTCGCAAATGTGCCGTCTATGGCGATAATTGTCATGTGATTTCAGCCCGCGATATATCTGCCCCGAGGCGCGCCATCACATCGAAAAAAGCCGGAAAGCTCGTCGCGATTGTCGCGCTATCATCTATCGTAATCGCCGTCTCTGCGTTTAGGCCAAGTACCAGCGCTGACATGGCGATGCGGTGGTCATGATGTGTCGCCACGGTCGCTCCGCCTGTAACCGTGCCGCCTTTGACGCTAAGCCCGTCATCATATTCTGTAACGTCAACGCCGTTATCTGCAAGCAAGGTCACCACCGCAGAAATACGGTCACTTTCCTTAACCCGCAATTCTTCAACCCCGCGCATCATCGTTGTCCCCGACGCATAGGCAGCGGCCACGGCGAGTACAGGATATTCATCAATCATCGATGGCGCGCGGGCGGGCGGAATGGTTACGCCGTGCAGCTTGGAATATTTGACATGTATATCAGCAATGATTTCTCCGCTTGACGTTCGGAAATTATCCGCACGCAAAAAACCGCCCATCTCTGACAAAGTTTCGAACAGGCCGGTGCGCGTCGGGTTCATCATAATATTTTCAATAATGATATCCGAACCCGGAGTAATCAAACCAGCAACGATAAGAAACGCCGCCGAAGAAGGGTCGCCCGGCACAGTGACATTTGCGGCTTTGAGGACAACCGGGCCTTTAACGCTGATTTTCTGTCCTGTCCCCATGGGCAGAACCATAATATTTGCGCCGAAAGCTTTCAGCATATTTTCAGTATGATCGCGCGAGAGGGTCGGCTCCAAAACCGTCGTCATGCCATCTGTATTCAGCCCTGCCAGCAATATGGCGGATTTGACCTGAGCGCTGGCTTGCGGCGGGATATAATCTAAAGGGGCTAGTTCTCCGTCAGACTGCAAAGTGACAGGCAGACGGCCCCCATCTTGAGCTTCATAACGGATTCCCATCTCGGATAAGGGCTTGAGGATACGTCCCATCGGGCGGCGCGACAGCGAGATATCGCCGATGAAGGTTACGCTCAGTCTATACCCCGCCGCAGCGCCCATGATCAGGCGCACTCCCGTCCCGGCATTGCCGCAATCAACCGGGCCATCAGGGGATTTGAAGCCTTCAGCGCCGCAACCGATAATCTGCCACGTACCGTCATTTTTTCGCGAGACCTGCGCGCCAAAATCCCGCATGGCAATAGCTGTGGAGAGAATATCCGCGCCTTCTAATAAGCCTGTAACCATGGTCGTACCTTCGGCCATAGCCCCCAAAATCAGAGCGCGGTGGGAAATGGATTTATCGCCCGGAGCCCGCACCGTGCCGTGCAGATTAATAGAAACCCGGCTACTCGCAGCTTGCGCCGTTACGGCTGTTGCATCTTCGCCGTTTTGCGGCGCGGGATTGTTTGTTTCAACCATGGAGGCTCTTTCCGCAGATATTGTCTGTTGACAGGACAAACGGGTTCGCTAAGACGCGCTTGTCCTGCCCGTATAGGCAGGTTTTACAGCCCCGTAATATCAGCGCAAGTGCTTTTCATATTTGCGCGCTTTTAGGAAAGTAGTGCCATGGCGAAGGTTGATCTCGGTGAAAAACAGACATGTCCTGAATGTGAAGCCAAATTTTACGATTTGAAAAAAAATCCGGCAACCTGTCCTATGTGCCAACATAGTTTCAACCCGGCGGACCTTGAGCCCCAGACAATTTTGCCTCTCGCTCCGTTGGCGCCTGAAACCGATGCAGACGAAGACGATGACTCCAAAGAAAAAACCGAAACGGGTGAGGACGATGTCGACGAAGATGAAGCCGCCGCCAAAGAGCTGGAACTTGACGGTGACGATGCCGCTGTCATTGGCGGCGGAAGTGACGATGATGAGGATGATAAGCCTGAATTTGACGGATTTAGTACCGATGATGAAGAGGACCAAGACGCCGCATTGGTAAATGATGATGACGAAAATGTCATGCCGCCGCCCGACGATGCAAAAGATGACGAGGATGTGGAAGAAGTCGAAATCTAATGTCTTGGTTGAATTCAGCTAAAGCGCGTTTGGTTTCTTGACCATTTTCTTGATTGACCATTTTCTCGATTGACTTGGGCGCTGTGAATTGACTACACAGCGCTCACCTTTAGGGGGCCTTAGCTCAGCTGGTAGAGCGCTTCGCTGGCAGCGAAGAGGTCAGGGGTTCGACTCCCCTAGGCTCCACCACCCCTCGCTTGCTAGGAACTTTGTTCGCGCTGAACCCTGATAGCCAAACATGCTCATTTTATGAGCGACTGAAGGTTGACCCAAAGCAGGAAACCTTTCAGTAGGCCGCTGCCTTTGAAGATTGCTATATGGGAAGCGGTTTATTGCAATACCAATTTGAATTGGTATATATACAAGTCAAATTACCATAAACAAAAACAATGGTAGAGGGTTTAGGCAATGGCTGAGAGTTTTACAGGACTCGATTGGGTAGTAATTGGCGGTTATATAGTCTTGCTTTTTGTTCTTGGCTGGAGAGTCTTGCTTTTTGTTCTTGGCTTTTGCGCGGCGAAAATCTGAAAATGCCAAGGACTATTTTTTAGGCGGCAACACCATGCCGTTTTGGGTTGTTGCAATATCAATTTTGGCAACGTCGCAATCCGCCGCCACATTTCTGGGCGGGCCCGATCAAGGCTACCGCGGCAACTACACCTATCTGGCAACAAATATCGGCACGATTATAGCCGCTATATTTGTTGCTAAAGTTCTGATCCCTAAATTCTATGCTCTCAAAGTTACCACCGTTTATGAATTGCTGGCTAACCGGTTTAACGACAATACGATGCGGGCTGCGGGCGGCATGTATCTCGTCGGGCGGGTCTTCGCCAGCGGCTCCCGGCTTTTTCTCGCCGCCATCGCTGTGGCGATGATTTTATTTTCCAATATAGATGCGGGCAGTATTATTATCTCTGCTTTTTTGATGATGGTCTTAGGCTTTTCTATCACGTTTTTAGGCGGGATTAAATCTGTGATCTGGAGCGACCTTATCCAGTTTCTCATTTATTGGGGCGCGGCGATCGCGGTTTTATTTATCCTCTGGAAAGCTATTCCGGCAGGCGGCGCCGAGATTATTGAAGGCCTTAAAAACGCCCCCACGGATGATGGCGACATAGAAAACAAATTGAAATTCTTCGACTTTAGCTTCGACTTTACAAAACCCTTTGCCATGATCTCTGTTCTGACGGGAATGACTCTCTTGGCGACGGCGAGTTTTGGTATGGATCAGGATATGACCCAGCGTGTGCTGACCTGCAAAAATGAAAAAGACGGCGCGCGGGCGCTTATCATTGCGGCGGTTATTAGTATCCCGGTGGTCTGGGTGTTTGTCTCTATCGGGCAATTATTGCATGTGTTTTACGAGCGGCCTGACTTGATGGGAGCGGGCATAACCAGCGCAGCGGAGCGCGAATTTAGCGGCGAGAAAATAACTATTTTCATGCACTATATTTTAGGCGAACTCCCGGCAGGTATGCGCGGGCTTGTCACTGTGGGCGTCATTGCCGCCGCCGTATCAACCATTAACTCCGGGCTTAATTCGATGTCCTCCGTGATCGTCGAGGATTTTTACCGACCCTGGAAAAATAGATCAATGAAAAATAGGCGCGCAAAAGCCTCTGAAATGCATTTTGTCCGCGCCGGCCAGGTCTCTATGGGGGTGGTCGGTATTGCATTATTCTTGATGTCGGTTTTGTGTTTTTACTGGCAACGCTATACGGATATGCCGCTGCTCGATTTCGCGCTCTCGGTGATGGTGTTTTCATATTCGGGGCTACTAGGTGTTTATTTCACGGTCTTGTTCACCAAACGGGGCTCGCATGCTTCCGTATTATGGGCCCTAGCCATCGGGTTTTTAGTCACCCTGTTTATGCAGGCCTTTATCCTTGATAACCTGCCCATACCGGAAAGCTGGAAAGCCGTGAAAAACCTCGCCTTCTCATGGAAATTATGTATCGGCACATTGATAGCATTTTTGGTCTGCGTAGCCGGTAATGATAATAATTTAAAAGCGAAGACGGCGTGAAAAACTTTCTTACAGGGACAGCATTATTGGGCGCTTTGTTGTGCGTTTCATGTGCGAGCACGAACGCGCAACAGCTAAAGCCGCAGACCATAGAGCGCGCCCAAAGCTCGGCCCCTCTTAGCGATAGCGAAATCACGCAAATCGCTGAGCGGGCCTTGCTAGCCTTTAAAACCCCCGGCATGTCTGTGGGGGTTGTTAAAGACGGCAAGACTATATTCACAGGCGGGTTCGGTATTCGCGATATGGACAGCAAGGCGGGCGTAGACGGAGACACTTTGTTTCGTATTGCCTCCACCAGTAAAGCTTTCACCTCTGCTGCGCTCGCTATATTGGTGGATGAGGGCAAGCTGGACTGGGATCAAACAGTCATATCCGTTTTGCCCAATTTCCGCATGATGGACGCGTGGGTGACGCGCGAATTTACCGTGCGCGATTTACTGGTGCACCGCAGCGGACTTGGTATTGGAGCCGGGGATTTGATGCTATGGCCGGAGCCGTCCGGTTTTACCCGCGATGAAATTATCCATAATTTACGCTACCTCAAATCTACGTCAAGTTTTCGCTCACGCTATGCCTATGATAACCTTCTCTATATTGTAGCCGGTGATGTGGTAACCAAGGCCAGCGGTGTTCCCTATGAGGAATTTGTCCAAAAACGGATAATGGACACCCTCGATATGGACTGTTTTGGCGGCAGGATTGCCAAACAGGATCTGGACAATGTCGCTATCCCTTACGGATTTATCGAAGGCAAAATACAGGCCATTCCCCGCAATAAAGTCACAGGAAAAATTACGGCTTCACACCCGGCGGGCGGGCTGGCTTGTAATGCAAAGGGCATGAGCAACTGGATGTTAGCGCAACTCGGCGGCGGTGTCGGATCCAATGGTCAACGCATTTTTAGTGAAAAACAACGCGATGAAATGTGGACATCACAGACCATTTTGCGGGTCTCCAAATCCGAACGAGCCAATGACAACACCCATTTCAAAACTTACGCTCTGGGTTGGCGCAAGGAAGACATGCACGGGCTGGAGGTCATTTCCCACACCGGAACGCTGTCGGGATTTCAGGCCTATGTAGTTTTGGTGCCGGAACTGGATTTAGGTATCACTATCCTCAATAACGGCTCCAATTACGGGGCGCGCACATCGGTCATGCAAAGCATTGTCAAAGCTTATATGGGACAACCCAAAACCGATTGGGTCGGGCATTATAAAGGCCTGCAAGACAAGGCGGCAGCCGAAGGTAAAAGTCCGGCCACCAACTATGAGAGCGGCGGAACCGGCACGCTTGCCCGTCCACTATCGTCATATGCGGCCAGCTATAAAGACCCATGGTTTGGCATCGTCGACATAAAAATGAACGGTAACGCCTTGCGCTTCACCGCCCGCAAATCGGTTAACTTAAGCGGAACGCTGGAACCCTTTAACGGCAACATCTTCATAGTCCGCTGGGACAATAGAGGCTTCAATGCTGACGCCTTCGCTAAGTTTGAAGCAGGCCCCAACGGCAAAATCAACGGCCTAAAAATGACACGCGTCGACCCCGGAGCCGATTGGAGTTTCGATTTTCAGGACTTGGGGTTTACGCGGGTTGAAGATTAGTCACCACCGGTTTTGCGCAAGATACGGCCATAAACAGGCGCTGTGAATTGACTACACAGCGCTCACGTTTAGGGGGCCTTAGCCCAGCTGGTAGAGCGCTTCGCTGGCAGCGAAGAGGTCAAGAGTTCGACTCCCTTAAGGCTCCACACCCCCACTTCATATTCTCCTGCGGATCGGTTCACCTGTCAGCCTCTGAATACGGGTTGGCTAGTCTCGAAAAAGTTCACCCACTTTTTGAGAGAAAACAACAGCGCCTACCGGGTTCATGTGGTCAGGATTATAAAAATTGATCTGTGAGCGCCGTGGTAAGTTTGCGTAAAAAAGGCCTAAGTCTTCTGGGTTCTCCCAAATATCATAGGCATAACCCTCCTTGAGAAAACGATTCATAAAATAACGCTCATCAAGCCCCCAATCATTTAGCGTAGGCGAAATCACGCTTTGCGCGCAGGTGACATTCGCTTCGAGAAATTCGGATAGATCCGCATAGTCAGCACCGGGGTTGTATTTTGCAATCAATTTTGATGTTATTTCCGGGACGGGCGCAATAATAATATCCAGTTCCATCCCCCGAAGTTTTAAATCCGTGCAAAAGCGGCGCAAATTATTTTTGTTTTGTGGATTGATTTTTGCCGTATTTAAAACGGGGGCCAGATTGCTTTCACTAACCATTGGGAAAGCCTCTAACCGCTGTTTCACCTGTGCTAAAGAGAGTGATGTTATTTTATCGTGGTGAAGCCGCCGTTGTTTTTGATATAATTCTTTACTGAGCTTGAGTGGCGGCAAGCCTGCCTCTATATTTTCAATCCAAGCATCACTGATTTTTTTTTGCATATTTGAATCTGATAAAATTGCCCGCGCATAGTCAAGACGTTTGTCATGCTGTCCAAGCTTTAGTGGCACGCCCGCATCTGCCACCCAAATCAAACGCTTTGGCGACAGGTTTTCTTTAGCGAGGAACGTCATAAATGGATGTAAGAAATCTGTATTCCATGTTGGGAGAGCGCATATAGCAACACGCTTTTTACCAAGTGTGCTTTTAAGAACATAGAGATCAATTGCGGCATAGGCATGGGAGCTACCAATAATAACTATATCGATATTTTGGCCGTGTTTTAAGGCAACACAACCCTCTGCAGCTTTACTGTGCAGCCCCATTAAAAATTCATCTTCTTGCACAATTTGGCTTAATCTTTTGGCATGGGGATCAGGTCTCTGCATTCCGTGAATGAGGTAATTCATCGGCCAAATGATCAGTATTATAACCAGAATAAAGAATAACGGTTTAGGGTTTCTCAAATCTCTCTCCTTGCTTTAAAACTGAAAATAAACAAATGGCGTACTGAGGCCGGCAAAATAAAATGAGGCCATGAATAAAAGGCAAAAGAAAATCAGCCAGCCATAATTGGCTTGCCACAGAGGCGGCCTGTGACCCAAAATATGCCGATCACGATGCGCCGAGCCGCCGGACAATAAAACCTGCGTTGAAATTTCAATTCGCAAACAGATAATCATAAAAACAATAAAAATAATATTGACCCAGCCCTGCAAAGATAACCCCACTATGCCTTCAGCTAAGGAAGAGACAGACACCAGCTTTCTTAAAATTACCTTGGCCACATAAAAATCAGGCGCTGTGAAAATAACTCCCATAATCATAAAGAAAGACAGGCTCAGCAAGACTGTAAAAAAAGTTCTGCCGGCCGGGCTAAAAATTGAAAATAGGCGAGTTGTCACAAACATCGACATCCATACAAGGATACCCCAAAAGAAAAATTGAATATTATTGCCGTGCCACAAGCTAGAAATTGTGATTGCAAAAAACATGGATATTCCAGCGCCCATCGGCCATTTATCCGTCAGGCGCCTGAGCGGCGCATATATATGATCCCTGACAAAATGATGAAATGTAATATGCCAGCGCGTCCAAAACTGCCTGAGTGAATTAGCCCGGAAAGGTGCGTTAAAATTAGCAGGCAGACGCAAGCCGATGAGCAGACCAATCCCGACCGCCATCTCGCTATAACCGCAAAAATCAAAATACACACGCGGCGGTGCGATAAGGGCAAGCTGCCAAGCCTCGACTATGGTTAAATCACCAAAAGCCGCTTTTGACATGAGCGGCGTGGCAATACGCCCAAGGCTGTCAGCGAGCACCACTTTTTTAAACAGCCCTAAGGAAAACCAGCCTATACCCTGACACGCCATATTCAGACGGGCCTCCAAAGTAATCCCGCTTAGAATGCGGGCAAATTCTCGTGTCATCCGTTTGTGCGTGACGATGGGCCCTGCCAAAAGCTGAGGAAAAAACATAATGAACCCGGCATAACTGATCAGTGATGTCACTGACGCGCGCCCGCGCCTTAAGTCCAGTAAATATCCGATTTGCTGAAAAATATAAAAGGAAATTCCGAGCGGTATAAGCAGGCCGGGCTGCTTGGCTTGTATCCAGCCATAGCTATTCCACAAATCAATGATAGAGGCTCCATATTTCCAAATGGCCAATGCCGAAAGATTAAGACCGATAGCAATCCATAAAAACAAAGGCGAATGTGTTTTTGATTTAAACCGCTCGTACAAATAGGCCATGCACCAGCTCATGACAATTAGGGCTAGCAACAGCAGCAAATGAGGGATCGAACCAAGGCCGTAAAAGATTATGGAGGTTATTAAGATCGCCGGGAGAAACAACTGTTTTTGCTTAAAAGCAGAAGCGGCAACAAGCAGAGCCAGTGCAAGCGGCAAAAAATAAAATAAAAAATCATATGTCGCAAATGACATAAATTTATACGATGCTAGGGGAAATCATTGTTGGATCACTTATTCGCTCTAAACCTTTAAGTATATTGTCTATAAACTATAGACAAGCCTAAAAAGAGGGGCTAATTTCTGGGGACTATAAAGCTGGGGCCGAAATGGATATCACACACCTCAATAATGCCGTGCAGGTTACGGGATGCGATCTTGAGAAAGATGAGGACTGCATAGAGCTTGGTCATATTTTGGCCGATGAATGTGTCTTGCTTGTCAAGGATAGCGTGTCTGAAAAACGGCTATATGATATTCATTCGCTTTGGGGGCAGCCAAGCTTCGCGATCATTCACCGCTATGTGAGCGAGCGGCGACTCACTGGGCGGCATTGGCGCAACCTACTTTTAAATCTTGGCTATGCGTCAACAGCGGTTGATCATTTCGCCAATAAATCAGGGATGTCCCGGGTGAGTTTTGAAAAAAACAAACGGGGTAAGCCCACAGGTAATTTTACCAATGGCGAGCTGGATTGGCACAGCGATCAACAAGCCTATCATGATAATCACCGCGTCGTTAGCCTGATGAGTCTCTGGGGCACAAAAAACAGCCAAACTTCATTTCTTTGCACAGCAAAGCCTTATGCAAAATTAAATCATGAAGACAAGTCTATGGTTGATGAACTTGTCACGGTTTGGAATTGGGACGGCGGAAAAATGGCACCCGATCTTATACCCTCCCAAAGAGAAATTGTTCATTATAATATTATCCCTTATTCTGATATGGAGTGCGCGCTTGTTGATCAAACGGCGACAGGGATCAAAGGCATTCGCTTCCCAAGCCATTGCTTTAGCCATTTCAAAGGCATGTCCACCGCCGAAAGCCAGCGCTATAAAGATCATCTGTGGGAAATTTTACACCGGCCTGAATATGTTTACACCCATGACTGGGAAGACGGCGAGATAATGTTTATGGATCAAAACATCACCCTGCACGCTCGCCCTACCAATGTTCAGGATGGAAACAAAAGAACTTTGTGCCGCATGATTTCTTATCTTGATAAACTTTATCCCGGCAACGGCCCCGCAGACCATGTCTTGTATGACGGCCAAAAACTGGACCATGAAACCTTTGCTAAAATGGTGGATGAACAGCGCAGATCTGAATATTACGCCAAAGCGTCATAAACGTCTAATATTCCGGGCCGATTGGAGTTTTGATTTTCAGGATTTGGGGTTTACGCGTCTTGAAGATTAGTCACCATCGGTTTTGCGCAAGATGCGTCCGTAAACAGGCGCTTCGGAATTTTCCTCTGTATCGGTAACTTTTCCGTTGACGATCACGGCGTCAAAGCCGCTTGGCTTAGCCTTTATATCGCTCCAGCCTGTGCCGGCTTTTATATGCTCCAGATCAATCACCAATATGTCGGCGGCCAATCCCGGTTTCAAAATGCCCCGCGATTTTAAGCCAAATGTTTGCGCTGTCAGGCCGCTCATTTTATGCACGGCCCGTTCAACAGACATCAGTTTGTCGCGCACGACATAGTCCTCAAGCACTTTAGGAAATGATCCAAAGGATCGCGGGTGGCGCATTGTTGGACTGCCGTCCGAGGATATAGACACATCGGGCGCGGTGATGAAGGCGTCTTGTGTGTCTTTGGTCATGATGAAATGCGCCGTTGACGGGCCGCTATGGCCGAAATCTATAATGACTTGTTCAGGGCGTTTACTCGTCATGTCGGCCACTTCTTGCAACGTCTTGCCCGCGTAATCCCCTTTAGAAATCAGGATCGCGCCCGCGCCGTTTCTGCGCTCTATTTTGGCGCGTAGGAACGCTTCAAATTCTTCGCGGCGGTTTTGGGCGGCGTCCTCAAACTCGCTCTTACGCTTGGCCCATTCGGGGTAGAGATAGATCATGCTGCCATAGCTGGCCAGATAGGGATAAACATCGGCGGTGATTGTCATGCCTTGCGCCCGGGCGTCTCTGATTTGCGCCAGAACGGCATCCCCTTGCGCGCGGGTTTTGCCGTAGACGACCTTGATATGGGTGACATTGACCTTGGCATATTTGCCTTGCGCGATAACCTCGTTCACGGCCTCCATAACCTTGTCGTCATCCTCATTGCGGATATGGGACGAGATAAGCCCGTCATATTTGCCGACCACTTTGGCCAGCCCGTTAAGCTCTTCGGCGCCGGCATAGCGTCCCGGCAGATATTCAAGCCCTGTGCTCATGCCGTAAATGCCTTGTTCGAAACCTTCGGTTAGGAGCGCTTCCATTTTGGCTTGCTCGGCCGGGCTTACTTTGTCTTTTTCCCCGCCGCCGGAAATCGCGCGGAGAGAACCGTGCCCGATAAGCGCGGCGATATTGGGGCCGGAGCCGCGCTTATTGATATCCTTAATCCACTCTTTAAAAGGCAGCCTCCCATTGGGGCTGGACCCATCTTGGCCAAGGATGACAGTGGTCACGCCTTGGCGCAGAAAACTACGCAGATAATCATTATTGTTCGCCAAAGGATTGCCGTGGGAATGGGCGTCGATAAATCCGGGCGTGACGATTTTGCCGCTCGCGTCTATGGTTTTAGCAGCTTGTATTTTATGGCTGTCAACTTTACCAACATAGACAATCCGGTCGCCCATAGTCAGAACACCTCCCTTAATCGGCGCTTCGCCCGTACCGTCAACTATGGTGCCGCCTGCGATATGAAGATCATAATCAAGCGCGTAATCGGGCCCGGCAGCACCACCGCAACCTACGAGGATAAACAGGGCAAGGCCTGCTAATATCTGGATAAATATTTTCATTTGATGGTTTTTATCGTGGTTGCGCGGTCGAGATAACTACGCTCAGGATTGGATTGTAAAGGCAACATAGGCGTGACCGAGACGCCGTTAAGCGTGCCTTTATAAAGCGTGCCGTCTTCCTTCATATACCCAAGCCCGTGAACATCGTGAATGACAAAGGGCTGGCCACCTGATTGCCCGAGCAGCATCAGCACATGGCCGGGAATATATATGAGATCGCCGGGCTGGCCTTGTTTTAATCTCTCGATTTTATCGGCACGCATTTCTACCGTATTGGGCGCGTCCTCATCATAGCGCGAATTAATTCCAATATCACTGCGCCCTTGGTCGCCGCTATTGCGCGGCAATATAATGCCAAAACTCTTGTAAATTTCAGACACAAAGCCCGTGCAGTCTCGGCCATTAAATCTGTGGCCCCAGCCATAACGTTCGCCCAAAAACTTGAAAGATTGCTTGATGATATTTTCCTGCGTGAACGGCAGATAGCCTATGCTGACATCCTCTTTGCGCTGGATCAGAGCGTGTTTGAAACTAAGGCTTCCGTCGTCATTACGAACGGGCAAAAGCACCATATGGCTAAGATAGGGATTTTGGCCATAGAGATTATGCGCCAAATCTTTGGGCCGAGACAGAGGGAGGCAAACGCCCATATCAAGCTGTAATTCCGACACGCCCGACTCTACCGGGTTATAAACCGTGGAGACCTTATCGCCGGTCACAACGAGAAATTTTTCCGGATGAGCATAGTCCCATACGTCGTCAAAACTGCCAATCGCCAATGCGCTCAAAGGCGCCCAAGCGATATAATTATAGGACTGCACCAAGGCCCATTTCCCGTCCGTGCTCTCGTGCAGAACAACGGCTGGGTCGCCGGGGAAAAGGACGCTTTCCTGAAACCGTTCAATATCGCGGTCGCCCGCATCATGGCTAAAGAGAAGGTCGTCGGTGGGGTAAGTGCGAATATCTGTGCGCTTAACCGTAAGGGCATAACGCACTGGATTATTATCGGCTACCGCGTCCAAATTCAGCAGGGCTTCAAGGCGGGCAAAATCAGGCGCGCCCAAAAGCGTTCCGTCCGTATAGATACGTTTATATGTAGGGATTTTGGAGATGGAGCGCAGGCGGGCTGTCAACTCGTCTTTGGACAATGCCGGCGGGATATTTCCAAGATCATAAAGCGTCGGGTCATTGGTCACGCTTCGGGTATTAAAGGCCGCGATTTGCTTGGGGCTCATCACTATTTTATCCATGCCCGGTTTTATCCAATGCTCCGGCGAGAGATGCTTTTCGGAAACGCCGATAACGTCCGAGACAAATTCATCTTCAAAGCCAAGGTTTGTTTTCGGAGCATTTGTATTCTCACCGCAGCTAGCGCCAAAAACGGCGATAGCAAAACAAAAAAGATGTGCTTTAGGGTTCATAATAATCTCACGTAAATGACGATAATATTTTACCGATCAGCAGCCCGCCGCCTGTGCCAATAATATAGCCGAGCATAGCCATTAAAACGCCAATAGGAATAAGCGCGCGCGAATAAGCGGCGGCCAGAATAGGGGCCGAAGCCACGCCGCCAATATTGGCTAACGATGCCACGCCACAAGAAAATAAATCGAGCTTAAATAGTTTTGCCGCGATCAGCATAATAATGCCGTGGATGATTAAGATCATAAAGCCCGCCGCAATAAATATTGGCGCTTGGCCGAGCTCTGCAAAATTAGCCCGCGACGCAATTAAGGCGATAATGCCGTATAGCAGAATATTACCAAGCTCGCTTGAGCCGGCAATACGTCCAAGTTTTGTCATGGCGCCACCCGCGCCAAATATAGTCACAATCAAAACCGTCCAAGTGGTCTTTGAGAAGAACTCTGTGACGGGCAAAAATCCCGCAAGATATTGCGCGACGGCAGAGGCCGCGAGTCCCAACCCAATAAGAAACAGCAGCGAGGATGTTGTCATGGACGCATCACTATTTTGAGATTTCGCTTCAATTTTCGCGCTGATATCATCAATCAGCTGGGTATTGCTTTTCGTCCATTTGTTAAATTGCGGGGCGAGCGGAACGAAGGCCAAAAGTAAGACAACCCAAATCGCGTAATCAATAGAATCCATTAGCAGCGTATAGCCCATACTGGCATCGGGAATATTCAGAGCGCCCTGCACGGCCACCATATTGCCCGTCCCGCCCATCCAGCTTCCGCTTAGCGCGGCAAATGTCATCCACGCATCTTCGGGCAGCCATGTTTTAAAGGCTAGAAATGTGAGGATAAATCCGATGCCAATACTCAAGCTCGCCGTAATAAAAGCGAGGAGCATTTTAGGGCCAAGGGCCGCAATCTGCCGAATATCCCCTTTGAGTAAAAGCAGAAAAATCATAGAGGGAAGCAGATTGCCTTTGAGCACACTGTAAGCTGTGTTGACGCTGTCGGTTTTGGTCCAAAACCCGAAGGTCGAGAGCAGCATGACAACAAAATACAAGATAACAATGCCGGGAATGATTTTGAAAATCCGGTATTTCTCCGTGGATTCAAGCAGGCTTAAAGCCCCGCAAATCATAAATAAAACAGCTATATATGCAAACCCGCCCGTGATCATAATTTTGCCTCGTTCATTTTAAATCCAATCTGGCACATCTTCTCTGTCCAATATATCTTCAAGGCTCGGCCGCTTTCTTATGACGGCATATTTATCGCCGCTGACCAGAACTTCCGGGACGAGCGGGCGAGTATTATATTCGCTGGACTGCACAGCGCCGTAGGCGCCGGCTGACCGGATTGCAACAAGATCGCCTTCCTGCATTTTTGGCATGTCGCGCAGCTCAGCAAATGTATCTCCGGTTTCGCAAACCGGGCCAACTATATCATATTTAATTCTATCATTTGAAATATTTTCCGCCTTTACAGGTTCAACGATATGGTGCGCGCCATAAAGGGCCGGACGGATCAAATCATTCATCGCGGCGTCTAATATCAGGAAATTTCGTGCCCCGCCCGATTTGATATATTTGACTTCAGAGAGCAATATTCCGGCATTGCCGGCAATAGAGCGTCCGGGTTCAAAGATAATTTTTAAGTCATGGTTTTTAATTTTGCGCCCCACCATTGCAACATAAGCGGCAGGCAATGGAGGCTCGTTTTGATCTTCACTATAATTAATACCGAGGCCGCCGCCAAGGTCGTAAGTTTTAATATCATGCCCGTCGCTGCGCAAGGTTTTGACAAGATATAAGATTTTATCCATGGCTTTTTCAAACGGCGCTAAGTCTGTGATCTGGCTGCCGATATGCATATCAACGCCGGTCACCTTCAGGCCGGGAAGCTCGCGGATTTTAATGTAAGCGGCTCTGGCCAGCGTAATGTCTATGCCAAATTTATTTTCCGCATTGCCCGTGGATATTTTTTCATGCCCGCCTGCATTGACGTCAGGATTAATGCGCAAAGCTACAGGTGCTGTTGTGCCCATAGACACGGCAACTTCGCTCAGCGCCATAAGCTCTGACACAGATTCGACGTTGAATTGATAAATGCCTGCGCCCTGATTGGCGCCAAGCGCGGCGCGCATTTCGTCTTTGGATTTGCCCACGCCCGAGAACACGATTTTTTGGGGCGCAATACCCGCGCGCAAAGCCCGCTCAAGTTCGCCGCCGCTGACAACATCCGCGCCTGCGCCCAATTTAGCTAAAAGCGAAAGTATAGCGAGGTTGGAATTGGCTTTGACCGAATAAGCAATCAAATGATCAAGGTCTTGGGCGGCAGAAGAAAAGGCTGTGTAGTGCCGCGTAAAAGTGGCGGCGCTATAGACATAAACCGGGGTGCCGACATCTTTAGCAATTACGGAAAGCGGAATATCTTCCGCGTATAATTGCCTATGTTTTTGCTGAAAATGATTCATCAAATGACTTTGAAAAATAAGGACTTATTTGTTCGCATAGACTTGAGCCGCATCCAAAACACGGAGCAGGTTTTCGCCCCATATTTTGCTGATGTCTTCGGCGCTATAGCCGCGTTTCACAAGTTCCTTGGTGATATTCAAAGTTTCTGTGGCGTCCATCCAGCCGTCAATTTTACCGCCGCCGTCAAAATCAGAAGAAATGCCGACATAATCAATGCCTACGGTTTTCACGACATGGTCAATATGGTCAACCAGATCAGATACATTGGCGGGGGGCGCGAGTTTCTTAGACGCCTGCATTTTTTCATCGTAGAGTTTTTCCGTATCTTCATCCATGGACATAAAAGCAAAATCGTCTTCCAGCCCCATTTCGGCGCGCACTTGTTTTTTGAGAGCCTCCTGCTCCGGGGTGAGGTCTTTTAGATAGGGGCCATAGGCCACAATTTGCACCACGCCTCCGGCTTTGGCCAAAGCGCGTAATTGCTCATCGTCCAGATTGCGGAGGTTATTGGATATGCCCGACGCGCCGGAATGGGAGGCGATAACGGGCACTTTGGATAGAGCAACGGCTTGAAGCATTGTCTCTTTGCTGGCATGGGAAACATCGACCATAATGCCTGCCTGATTGAGCGCGGCGACAAGCTGCTTTCCGAGCGGGGATAGGCCGCCGTGCAAGCTCTCGCTTTCGCCTTTATTATAGCTTGGGTTTGAGCTATCGCCGAATTGATTATGGCCAACATGCGTGATGCCCATATAGCGCACGCCGAGTCCGGCCCAATTTGCCACATCATCAACAGAATTGCCGAGCGAATATGCATTTTCAATCCCGATAAAGGCTATACGTTTTCCGTTCTTATGGATACGCCGCGCATCGTTGGCTGTAAGCGCCAATGCAATGCGGTCATTATGTTTTTCCGCTAGCCGCATAATCGCATTATAGCGTGTTTCTGCAATGGCTAGCGCTTCGCCGACGCCCGCTTTGTTAAGCTCGCCTTGCGGGGTAAACACGATCAGGAAGGCCCCGTCCATGCCGCCGGCTTCCATGCTGTCCAAATTGGCGCGGCTCTTTCCGCTAGACCACGGATCCATATCTTCCGCAATCAGCTCAAGCTCCAAATCAATATGGCTATCGAGGACAAGAGCATTTTCATGTATGGACTCCACCCTTTCTGAAGAAGAAAAGCTTGTAGGAGGCTCCTGTACAGAACAGGCACTAAGTACAAGGATAAGTGCGGGTAAAACAGCAGTGTATTTGGTTTTACTATGATACAAAACGAGCCTCCTTAATTGGGCATTCATCTAATGGTCGATTAATACCGCGCGTCAATTGCTAAAAGTTCGTCTAACCTCTTGGGGCGGTATTTCTCTATTAATGCAAATAAGATAGCTGTGCTTTCTAGTGTCGGCTGGCCCGTGACTTCGGACGGCCTGAAATGGAGTTGGAACGCGCGCAGGGCATTACGGGTCTGCTCGTCCATAATGCCGGTAGGTTCAATTTTGTAGCCATAGGTGCCCAGCGCTCTCTGTACATTGATGATCGGCATCGGCTTAGCGGCAAATTGTTCCCAATATTTTACAACCGTATCATCGTCAAACCACGCCCCAATGCCGAGCTTATAGAGCCTTTGCCACGGAAACCGGGGGCCGGGATCTATTTTGCGGCTCGGCGCGATATCGGAATGGCCGATGATATTAACAGGTTTGATGTCAGGATGCCGTTCTAGAATTTCATCCAGTAACGTGATCAATATCTTCATCTGGGATTCGGCAAAATCCGGGTAAAAACATAATCGCGGGGGTTTGTTAGTCTTGGCAGTGGAGGTTTTGCAATAGGTTTGATTGACAACCTCTATGCCAATGGATTGATCGTTTAAACCGCTCTTCCCGGCCCAATAACTGCGCCCCGCATGCCATGCCCGCTCTGATTCGGGGACAAGCTCATATATCTCCAGCTTGTCCTTGGTATAACTCTTATCACTGGGATCGGGGACAAGATAGTGCGAGCTCACGGGTCTGGACGAAGCTTTGGTCAAAATATTTACCGATTCCTCAAAATTGGCTGAGGTATGATGAATGACAATAATACTGACGCGGCTATTATAATTTACGGATGGTAAAGCGTTTGTTTTGCCTAGGGTGGTGCAGGCTGACACGCTGAGCCCTGCGGCCATGACAGCCATGCGGCGGGCTAAACGGGCCGCTAAAGCGCCTGTAAATCGTGGAAAAGTAGAGAATACAGTCATATAAAGGTCTAATTTCGGTTTTAAATGTTTTGTATTTTAAGGTAGCAACTCTTGTTTCATCTGCTCCAGATTTATCAATACTCTCTAATAAAACAAGGGAAATCAGACCGGAAATACAAAATGGTGTTAAATTGGTATTAGTATTGTAGGTATTAACAGCCAAATAAACGCTAAAACAGCCTTATAAGTTTAAAATGGTATTTGACTTTGCAGATTTTATGACGGTATTGTGATTCAATATCAGAAATCTCTGGTTACACAGGGCAGAAATCAAACAAAGGGGAAATACATGACAAAAATTTCGCACAAATCGAGAAAATTCCACCTAAATTATAATAAAATCCTGACAGGCGCTATATTAGCGGCAAGTCTTGCTTTTATCAGCACTCCGGCAGCGGCCCAGCAATCAGGCACAGTTAATGGCCGTATCACGGCAAATGATGGCTCAGCGCTCTCTGGCGTCACCGTTGAAGCGACCAGCCCGGTCTTGCCGGGCATCAGAACGGCGACCTCGTCGGCAAATGGCCGTTATCAACTCCCGCTCCTGCCGCCGGGTCAATATGTGCTAACCTTCAGAAATAGCGACGGCCGGGTGATAGAGCGCTCAACAGCCGTGCTTTTGCAGCAAAGAATCAAAGTTGACGTTGCCTTTGAAGGCAGCGACGAAATTGTTGTGACCGGGCAAAGAATGTATGTCGATACGGGTCATGCGGCATTGAAAAACACTCTTGGGGCAGACATAATTGAAGGCATTCCGGTTGGGCAGGAATATCGCGACATTCAAAAATTGATTCCGGGCGTTCAATATACTGAAGACACGGTGCGCGGGCCTAGCGCGGGCGGTAACGGCCAAGACAATGTCTATCAATTTGACGGTGTTGACGTATCCTTGCCTTTATTTGGCACGTTATCTGCGGGTCCTTCAACCCATGATATTGCTCAGGTGTCTATAATTCGCGGCGGCGCGACCGGAATTGGGTTTAACCGCTCTGGCGGCTTTACCATTAACACGATCAGTAAACGCGGCACCAATGAATATCACGGCGAAATCAGCTATAAGGCTGAGACACCCAGCCTTACGGCGGCTCGCAAACAGGCCGCTACGGTTGTTGACTTTGAAGAAAATAAGCGCTGGATTACCGCAAATCTTGGCGGGCCCATCATTAAAGACAAATTGTTTGGATATGCCTCTTACTACCGCCCGACGGTGACGCAGGACACTAGAAGCAATGTTAGAGGGGCCCAGCCTCCTAAAACGACTGAGCGCAATGAGTATTTTGGTAAACTAACATTTGCGCCGACTGAGAACATTCTTTTAGACGCTAGTTATAGGACCTCAGACAGTTCGTCCCGTGGTTTCGGAATAGAATCATTTGACGCATCATCTCTGTCGACAGGATCAGAGGATAGCCAAGACATTATTATTGCTGAGGGTTCGTGGGTTATTAATGACAAAAGCTCATTAAATTTCAAATTCACGGATTTTAAGAGTGGTTTCACATCGCGGCCGGATACGCTTTTTAATGTCCCAGTGTCGCTTGGCGGGTCGTTAAATATTGGCGCGCTTGACACAGTGGGCGAGTTTCATGTGCCGACGCCGATTACTGGAGATGCTGCTTTTAACACCTTCATTCAGCCCTTTATCAATCAATATGGTTTTTCTGAGAACGGTGTGCAAACAGGCGGCGGCAGAGTTGGCGGCGATAGTTTCATCAACGGTCAAGACTTCTCACGTCAGGTCTTTGAAGTTGGCTATGATCGTAGATTTGAGCATGGGGAAACCACGCATGACGTTCATATCGGTTACCAATATATGGCCATCGAAGAGGATTTGACGCGTATAACCAATGGATTTGGTAATATTAATGTTATTGGCGGTCGTGCCTCAACGCGAACCGGCGACCTTCTACCAGATGGAAGTGCAATTGGGGCAGCTGTGCCGATATTCTTTCAGGCTAATGTCTTTCGGACGGGTCTTGTTGACGCAAGCGGTAACCCCACTGGGCCGCGGACAATCAATTCACGCTCTGAACTACAAAGTTTAGAATTTAACGACACGGTTGAGCGCGGAGACTGGACATATAATTTCGGGGTCTTGGTCAGTAATGACACCTTATTCGGCCAAGGTTTACGCGTAAATGCAAACTCGATTTCAGGGTTTGAACTGGCTCCCGGCGAGCGCTACAAAATGTATGAGGTTGATTGGAAAGATATGATCCAGCCGCGCTTTGGCGTCAATTGGGATTATTCAGATAGTGCCTCTGTTTACGCTAATTTTGCGCGCTACACACCCGCTGCTTCATCCTTGGCGCGGGCCGCATCTTGGGATCGGAATTTGGCGCGTGAAACCCGACTTTATTACGATGCAAATGGTGACTTTATTGCCAGTAGGCCAAGAGGTTCATCTTCCGGTAAGTATTTTGATGATGGTTTAAAACCTCGCCAGATCAAAGAATATATTATTGGTTGGAACAAAGATGTGAGCGACGAACTCGACGTGCGCGTTCATGCCCGCCATCGCGCCGGAACAAATTTCTGGGAAGATACCAATAACAATGCACGGACGCGTTTTAACGCTCCGCCCGAAATTGCCGCTCTGGGAGATTATATTCCCAATCTGAATGATATTCGTTTTGGCGGGCCAAACCCAATTTTTGGCTCTTCCTATGTTATCGCTCAACTCGATACAGCCCATACGGAATATTATGAGGTCAGTCTTGAAGCCGATTATAATCGCGATAATTTCTTTCTGACAGGGTCTTATACGTGGTCACGATATACAGGGAATTTTGACCAGGATAATGCAACAACAGCTAATGATGCCAATGTGTTTATCGGTTCTTCTTTACTTGCCGATGGCGCGGGGCGTCAGCTCTGGGATAATAAAGAAGGCATCTTAAGAGGTGACCGCACCCATCAATTCAAGGTCTATGGGTATTATAATCTGCCTTGGAACGCAAAAGTTGGCGGATTTGCGAATTACCAATCCGGTCAGCCTTGGGAAGTCTGGGATGTGGGCGTTTATCGTTCTTTAACAGGCAGTGGTAGCGACACAATACGTTTTGGTGAAGCCGCCGGATCGCGCCGCGCCGACAGCCAGTTCCGGGTTGATTTGAATTATACTCAAAACTTTGAAGTTATGAATGGGTATAATATCCAGTTAAGCGCCGATCTGTTTAACGTATTTAATAGCCAGACAGGGTATAACATAGACAGCAAGGCTAGGGGCAGAACAATACAGGAGTTAGGGCAAGGCAGTTTTGGATTGCCGCGAAGCTTTATCGATCCGCGCCGCCTACGGCTCACGGCCAAGGCAAGTTTTTAGGTAAAGTCTAAACAATTTAAGATAATTAAAACCGTCCCTTTTGGGGCGGTTTTTTTATGGCTAGCAGTTAATCTACCAGCACGCCCAAAGCCGTTTTTAGCCCGTCAAGCTTATCGCCATATTTTTTCCAGCGCCCGATGGATTCGGAATGTAGCGGTTGGCGCACTTGCACGGCGCTGGCGGTGTCTACCGGGGCGGTGTTTTCATGAAAGCGCAGACAGGCCGCGTCCCATTCCAACCCGCAAAATGACAGCAATTTGCGGGTTTGGTTTTCTTGGTCAGATATTATGTCTTCATAGGCCACTTCCATGAACCGGCTAGAAGGTAAAGTGCTTCGCCAATGCGCCATTAAGCCATCAAACCCGCGGTAGAAAGCGGCCGTGTCTTCAATGTCGAGGTTATAGCCGTGATTATGATTGTGGAAGGCGAAAAGCTGCCGGTAATTGGACAAGCAACTATCCATAGCCCCGCGCCGAAGCGCGATGATTTTGGCATTGGGCAGGGCGCGGTGTATCAAACCCGCATAGAAAAAGTTAAATGGTAACTTATCAATCAGCTGCGCCGCCCCCTGCGCTAGGCCCTTGGTTTTAGCGATGTAAGTCTCGCCCACATGTGACAGATCAATCTTGCCAGCCGCCAGAAAATCCTCAGCCTGAAATTCCATATTTAAAGGCATTCCCGTTGCGCGTTTTATCAGCTCTGGGAAAACATTCAGTTCGCCCGCAGACCGCACTTGGGGATGTGATGATAAAATTCGGTCAATAAGTGTGGTTCCGGTGCGCGGCAAGCCGACCACGAATATGGGGGCGGCATTCGAAGCTGGGCCAAGAGCCGAGCGGTTTGGTCTCATATCTATGTTTACGCATGTTTTCGCGGCTTCAAAAACCTTCGCCACCTCTTGGCGGCTATATCGAATATGCTCTCTTTTGAGCGTCTTCGCCTTTTTAAGCCAATCAAAGCTCTCCTCATATCGCCCCAAATCTTCAAGCGTTTTGGCGGCGGCATGCCCCAGCAGTAATTGCGCATCCGCATCGCCTACCGCGCCTTCAAAAAGCGATGTCAGTTTTTCAAGCTTATTATTGTCTGGGCTTTGTTTTTCGAGGGCTATCAATGAAAACCAAGCGAGGTAGAATTTTGGATCAATCGACAAGGTCTTTTTATAGGCCGTTTTCGCCGTCTTAAAATCACCGATAAACTCAGCCGAGGCGCCGAGGTTAAATTGGAATTTAGCCCATCGGGGATTGCGTTTTGTCGCTTGCTCAAAAAAGGGAATGGCTAATTCATGATACCCCGCACGGCTATAAACCACGCCAATCATATCGGCCAATAAAGCCTCATTCGTTCCTATAGCGGCCGCCTTATCCGCATGTATTTTGGCTTGTTCATTATGGCCGAATCCACCCAGCGCTTTGGCATAATAGGTTTGGTAATGCACATTTTTTGGCCCATGTTCCGAAGCTTTTGCGAAAAACTCCAAGGCTTTGTCATGGCTGCCGGTATCCGAGGCCAATACGCCCAAGAGAAAAAAGGCAAGCGGGTTTTTTTCATCCCGCCTCAAGGCCTCGATGGATTGCGCGTAAACGGCCTCATAGTTCTTTGACCTAAGAAGGGCCATGCCCGATGTGAATGTTAACGGGGTCATCTGTAAGGTTAGCCGGGCTTAGCTTGGCGGGCGAGCAGAAGCGCACCATCAAGCGCGTCGCCTTCGGGCTTAACAATTTCCGCGCGGATATCCGGGGCAAGCCAAGGTTCAATACTGGCCGCTAAACCGCCCAATAAAGCGCAGCGCGGCACGCCGGCATTAAAAAGGCTACGCACCATGGAATCTATATGATTGGCCGAATGCCGCGTAATCAAGCGCCCATGCCTGTCGCCGCTCTCGGCGGCTTCCAAGACTATAGGCGCTAATGCGGCATAGTCGGCGGCTGTGGCCTTATCCATCCAGCGGACAATTTCATGGGTTTGATTATTATATTTTTTAAATAAATGCTGTGTCAGCTCGGAATGACTTATGCGTCCATCCGATGTCCGCAATGTGATGCGGATCGCTTGCAAGCCGATATAAGCGCCGCTCCCTTCATCAGAGACAGGGAATCCATATCCGCCGGCGCGGACATCCTTGCCCTTTACGCGGCCAATGGCGATACTGCCGGTGCCGACAATAACAATGCCTCCATCCTGTCCTGAATGCGCGCCCATATTAGCAATAAAAGCATCATTGTGAATACAGGTCGAGCGGAACGGAAACGCTTGGGCTTGCAAGTCTTCCTTTGCCCCTTCGCGGCTAATACCGGCAACACCCATACCCGCGTGAACACTAGCAACATCCTTAGCGCTAAGTTTCGCTTCTGCGGTCGCTTGCTGGTACGCCTCTTGAATAGCGGCAAAGACATTTAAAATTCCAATGCTCGCATTTGCTGGCCCCGATAAGCCCTGACCAATAATGTGCCCAGCCGCATTGGTTAATCGTGCGCGACAACTCGTACCGCCGGCATCAATGCCTAAATAGTACATAAAACAGCCTTTAAAAAGAATACTATAACGCTGTCCTATTGGGTTTCAAGCCGCTAAGATATACGAAGATGAAACACGACAAAAAACAACAGAGTTTTATGTATCAGGAAGCGCAAACGACACCTGAACTGGTTGCCAAGCAGCTGACCGCTAATAAAATTCTCGTTGAAACACTGAGCAAATATTTACGCCAAAACCCCCCTTCGCTTATCATGACGTGCGCGCGCGGTAGCTCAGATCACGCAGCCACATATGCACAATACTTAATTGAAACCCATATGGGTATACCAACGATGTCCTCAGCCCCGTCTATTCATTCCGTTTTTGCTGCGCGAAAAAAAATGGAGCGGGTATTATTTCTGGCAATCTCGCAATCGGGCCAAAGCCCTGATATTTTAAGCGCAACACAGGCGGCCAAAGATGGCGGAGCGTTTGTTGTATCTCTTGTAAACAATACCACATCCGCTTTAGCGGACATATCTGATATAGTCATACCTCTACATTCAGGCTTGGAAAAAAGTGTTGCGGCCACAAAATCATTTATTTGTAGTCTCAGTGTAATCGCGCATTTGGTTGCTGCGTGGCAGAAAAACCATAAATTGATGGCTGAACTTAACGCATTGCCACATGAACTTAATACTGCTTTTGACCAAGATTGGCCCCAAGGTTTAGATAGATTAAAATCCGCCAATAATCTCTTTGTTGTGAGTAGAGGTTTGGGCCTTGGCGCCGTCCAAGAGGCAGCGCTAAAACTCAAAGAAACTTGCGGACTACACGCGGAAGCCTTTAGCGCAGCAGAAGTTAAACATGGCCCAATGACTATCGTGCAAAATGGTTTTCCGGTAATAGTGTTTTCTCTTCAAGATCAGACACAGCGCAGTATTGACGACATCACTTTAGCGTTCATCACGCGAAAAGCACAAATCCTCTCGGTTGGAAAAGCTTATGACAAAGCCGTTAATTTGAACATGACGTATTGCGGCCCTGCCGCATTGCGCCCTATTGTTTTTATCCAGTCATTTTATAAATTTGCAAATGCCCTTTCTATTCTGCGGGGGTATAACCCTGATAAGCCACGTTATTTAAACAAAATTACGGAAACTCTATGAGCATGAAGGCTCTCATAAATGCGCGTATCCTGACACCGGAGGGTTTTAAGGACAAACAATCCGTACTGTATGAAGGCGGTATAATTACACACATATGCAATGACAAAGATCGACCGGTAGACGCCGTGGTCGAGCGTGACCTTGACGGGTTGGTGTTATTGCCCGGATTTATTGACATACAGGTCAATGGCGGCGGCGGCGTTTTGTTTAACCAGCACCCAAGCGTTGAAGGAATCAGAGCCATTGGCGCGGCCCACCGCAAGTTTGGAACGACTGGATTTTTTCCCACCTTAATCAGTGATGATTTGGATGTCATGGCGCGCGCTATCAAGGCCGTTAATGTGGCAATTACGCAAGGTGTTCAAGGCGTTCTTGGTATTCATCTTGAAGGGCCATTTCTTAACACGGAAAAACAAGGTGTGCATGACGCCTCAAAATTCAAGACAATTGGCGAGGATGAATTGGCGCTAATGTCGAGTCTTAAAAACGGCAAAACGATCGTGACACTCGCCCCTGAAAAAACCACACCAAACACAATCAAAAACCTGAATAAACTTGGGGTAATTATCTGCGCCGGCCATACGCAAGCGTCTTATGAAGACACGCTTTTGGCATTGGATGCGGGGCTGACAGGGTTCACCCATTTGTTCAACGCAATGAAGCCTTTGCAAAGTCGTGACCCCGGGGTAATTGCGGCCGCTTTAGTGGATTCGCGCAGTTGGTGCAGCATCATTGCGGATGGTCACCATGTACATCCGGCCATGTTAAAATTAGCCATACGCGCCAAAAGAGATAATCAGGTTTTCCTTGTCACAGATGCGATGCCAAGCGTTGGCGCCTCTCACAAACCTTTCTCTCTAGGCAACATGAAAATAAAGGTTACAGGCGGGAAATGTATCACAGAGAATGGCACACTTGCCGGATCAGATCTGGACATGATTGGTGCGGTTCGAAATGCAGTTGCTATGCTGGATATAGACATTGCGCAAGCCGTGCGTATGGCGAGCATTTTGCCGGCGCGGTTTATAAATATGCATGACCAAATTGGCGAGATACGCGTTGGGCATCAAGCCAATTTTGTTCTTGTTTCTCAAAAGCTAGAAGTGTTGGAAAGCTGGATAAAAGGAAAAGCTGCGCTTTAATATGCCCTTATTCTAAGTGGTCGTTTTCCAAATTCATAACTATGTCATAGCAATCACCACGGTAGGCTGACCGGGTCAGTTCAACAGGCGTTCCATCTTGGAGCATCGACCTGCGCTCAATACGCAATATCTGGCTATTTTCTTGAATGGACAAAAGGCCGGCTTCCGTTGGGTTGGCTAATGAGGCGCGGACTTTTTGTGTTCCTTTGGACGGCTTATTTCCTTGTGTTTCAAGTGCCTGATAAAGGGATTCTGTTATTTCAGAGAGGTCAGGCAACATGGACGCCGGCACGACAGCATGTTCGATTGCCAATGGTTGCCCATCGGACAAACGAACCCGTCCAAGCCGGACGACTTTATCAGATTGGCGGATATTTAAAATTTCGGCTTCTTCTGCAGTTGGCGTGCCATAAGCTTTCATAATCCAGATTGCCTGCGGGTTGTGGCCGTGGGTCTGCATATTACTGGTAAAGCCGCGCAGGCCAGATCCAAGATGTGCAAACGGGGGAAGAACAAATGTACCGGCTCCATGTTTGCGTTCAACGACCTTTTCTTCAGCAAGAATATTTAAAGCCTTTCGAATTGTCACGCGTGACGCTCCGGTCATAAGGCATAGCTCACGCTCGGACGGCAAGGCATCACCCACATCCACATTGTTTTCAGAAAGATAGGTGCGTATATTCTTCGCAATTTGCATATAATGAGGCATCGTTGAACTCTTGTCTCGATTAATTTTGTTCAACTTCATCATGGCTTACCTGTCCATTAATATGCGGTTATATGTTAGCTTTACCCAAACACCTATTTGGCAATCCTTTTCCATATTTTATATATGAAAATGACAATAGATGTAAAAATAAAACACTTAGCTAATACGTGCTTTTACCTCACGAATTGCCTTAAATACGCGTTAATCAACAACAATGCCTGCATTTAGTATTTTGCCGGGATCAAGAGTGTTTTTTCAAGGCCAATACCATAGAATGACCCTGATATTTAATACGGGGCATAACAATGTGCTGTCTTAACCAGGCTTTGTCATGATTAAAGCGAGAGCATGACGTAGATTTCCTTTTGCTCGATTTAAAGCCCTCTCTGCACTATTTGCATCTTGTCCTGACGCCATTAAGACAGCGGTCTTAATGTTTTTATTGGCTTGGTTGAGCGAATTGATGGCAGTTTCCTTTGTACAATTCGTGATTTTGCAAATCATATTTATGGCACGGCCTTCAAGCTTATTATTGGAAACCATCATATCGACCATAAACCCATTATAGACGTGCCCGAGCCGAGTCATAATTGTGGTTGATAGCATATTCAAGACGGCCTTTTGGGCTGTGCCAGCTTTCATTCTTGTTGATCCGGCAATCAGCTCATTGCCCGTATCGGCAAGAATGGCATGGTCAACATTTTTTAGGATGGGGGCATTGGGGGTGTTCGTAATACCAATCGTCATAGCCCCCATTGCATTGGCCTGTTGTAGTGCGCCCAGCGTGAAAGGTGTTTTGCCACTGGCGGCAACACCAATAACAACATCGTTTTTATCGGCTTTCGCAGTGCGTATTTGAGTTTTACCATCCTCTGAAATATCTTCAGCCCCTTCAGCGCTCACAGTCAGGGCCTGTAAACCGCCAGCAATGCAAAATACAATACGGTCCTGTGTCCACCCAAATGTAGGCCCTAATTCTGCACCATCTTGTATAGCAAGGCGTCCCGAAGTGCCCGCGCCCACATAAATTAACCTGCCGGCATGACCCAATCTCCGGGCGGCCTGATCCGCAGCATTAGCAATATCTTGAATGGCTGGCTTGATAGCGGCCATCGCCACAAGCTGACCTTCATACATGGCCTCAATGGCATCGTGAGATGACCATTGGTCAAAATCAACGAACCTCTGAGACACACCTTCAGTCATTTGAATTTCCGCAAAGCTTTTGATAGGTTGTTTTCAAAACGCCACTCTGACCACACCTATTTACATATTAATTTATGTGTACTCCTGTATTTAATATAAAACCACCTAAAAATGGTAATAAAAAAGATACCAATTAAGTACCTCATAGTGTTTAAACCGCATATAACTCGCGCGCCACATTTATCAATCATATATAAGATAGCGCTCCCTTACCTGCCCAAACGCCTTTAAGTCGTCACGCCAGCTAGCCCTGATTTCGTCTTGGCTCTGACCTTGTTTAATTTGCCCCATCAACAAATCATTGCCCGCCAACTTATTAAAAAAATTATTTTTGAGAAAGAAATTTTCCTGATCGGGCAAAACTTCATAAAAGTTCATCAGCCAAGTTAGGGATATTTGTTTTGTTGGCCGTGATGTATTAGACATAACATCGCGCAGATCGAGCCCATTGCACGATTGGCCATTCAGTTTTGGTGTTTTCGCGCCCACATTGGCTAATGGTGTAAACTGAAAATCTCCTTGCAAATAATTTGGATGACCTATGGCTTGAAACGGAAACTCTGTTCCTCGCCCCACGCTTACAACAGTACCCTCAAATAAGGCCAATGAAGGATAGAGATAAATCGAGGTCATATTAGGAAGGTTGGGCGATGGCTTTATGGGTAGATTATATCTCGTTTCGTGTGCGTACCCTTTAATTTTCACAACACTAAGATCGCATTTGACGCCATTTTTAAGCCATCCTTCACCATTAATCATCTGCCCGTATTCACCAATCGTCATGCCGTAAACCAAAGGTACTGGATGCAGGCCAATGAAAGATTCATAGCCGGATTTTAGTACAGGGCCATCAATATAAAACCCATTGGGGTTAGGCCGATCTAGTAAGATCATTGGAACAGAATTTTCTGCACAGGCCTCCATGACATAATGCAGTGTGGAGAGATAAGTATAGAACCTAACGCCGACATCCTGAATATCAAAAACCAGTACATCTATATTTTGCAGGCTTTGTGGAGACGGTTTTTTATTCTTACCGTAAAGAGAAATGATGGCTAGCCCGGTTTGCGCATCGACTTCATCGTTTACAATCTCTCCAGCATCTTTTTGGCCTCGAAACCCATGCTCCGGGGCAAACACTTTGATAACGTCCACATTTCTGTCGAGTAAGACGTCAATCAAATGTTGTCCGCCAATCATGGATGTCGCATTGGCAACAACCGCGACCTTTTTATCCTTTAAACGCGGAAGGTAAGCGTCATACTGGGATGCGCCCACTTGTGGTATGGTCTTGCCAACTATTATCGTATTTACGTCAGGTGCTTGCGCAACAATTACATCTTGAACATTTAGGCTACAGGCACTCACGCAAATACAGATTAAGCATAGAATCGATTTTTTTAATACTTTCAACATGATGGATATCATCGCTGCCAATAACGGCTAAAGCAACCCATCCCTATAGCTTTTGAATTGTTTTGCAGCTTAGATGTCATTTCCTGCTACCAAAATAATTTGGCCTGTAATGCCCCTGTCAAACAGGGACATTTTACACCGGCCTGAATATGTTTGCGCCCATGACGGGGAAGCAGATATGAATATTACGCCAAAGCGTCATCAACGTCTAATATTCCGGGCAGGTTGAGGCCACTGTCCTTGGCGCAATCCACCGCTATATCATAACCGGCATCGGCGTGGCGCATGACCCCTGTTGCCGGGTCGTTCCAGAGCACGCGCTCAATGCGCCGCGCGGCGTCGTCTGTGCCGTCGGCGCAGATGACCATGCCGGAATGCTGCGAATAGCCCATACCGACACCGCCGCCGTGATGCAGCGACACCCATGTCGCGCCGGAGGCTGTATTGAGCAGAGCATTGAGCAGCGGCCAGTCGGAGACCGCGTCCGAGCCGTCTTTCATCGATTCTGTTTCGCGGTTGGGCGAGGCGACAGAGCCCGAGTCGAGATGGTCGCGGCCTATGACGACGGGCGCGCTAAGCTCCCCGCTGCGCACCATTTCGTTGAAAGCGAGGCCCAATTTATGGCGCTGACCCAATCCTACCCAGCAGATACGGGCAGGCAGGCCTTGGAAGGCAATACGCTCGCGCGCCATATCGAGCCAGTGGTGGAGATGTTCGTCATCAGGGATAAGCTCTTTAACCTTGGCATCTGTCTTATAAATATCTTCGGGATCGCCCGAAAGCGCCACCCAGCGAAACGGGCCGATCCCCCGGCAAAAGAGCGGACGGATATAGGCGGGAACAAAACCGGGGAAAGCAAAGGCGTTTTCCAGCCCTGCATCTTTGGCGACTTGGCGAATGTTATTACCGTAATCCAGTGTTGGAATGCCCTGTTCCCAGAACGCCACCATGGCCGCGACTTGGGTTTTCATTGAGGCTCGCGCGGCCTTTTCAACGGATTTTGGGTCTGTCTCCCTCGCCGCCTGCCACTGGCTCATTGTCCAGCCTTGCGGGAGATAACCATTAAGCGGATCATGGGCCGAAGTCTGGTCGGTGACCATATCGGGTTTGACGCCGCGCCGCAGAATTTCGGGAAATATATCAGCGGCATTACCTAACAACCCGACCGATTTAGCTTCGCCTGCCGCCGTCCATTTTTCGATCAAGGCAAGCGCTTCGTCCAATGTTTCGGCCTTGGCATCGACATAACCTGTGCGCAGCCGGAAATCTATTCGGGTCGGGTCGCATTCGACGGCAAGGCAGCAGGCCCCGGCCATAACCGCCGCCAAAGGCTGCGCTCCGCCCATGCCGCCAAGCCCGGCTGTGAGAATCCAGCGGCCTTTCAGATTACCGTCATAATGCTGCCGCCCAGCTTCGACAAAAGTTTCATATGTGCCCTGCACAATACCTTGCGTGCCGATATAAATCCACGACCCCGCCGTCATCTGGCCATACATCATCAGGCCCTTTTTATCGAGTTCGTTAAAATGATCCCAATTGGCCCAAGCGGGCACCAAATTGGAATTGGCGATTAACACGCGCGGGGCGTCTGTATGGGTACGAAAGACCCCGACCGGTTTGCCGGATTGCACCAACAAGGTTTCGTCTTCTTCCAAGGTTTTTAAACTGGCAACGATTTTGTCAAAATCTTCCCATGTCCGCGCGGCCCGGCCAATGCCGCCATAGACGACTAGCTCATGCGGGTTCTCGGCCACATCGGGATGAAGATTATTCATCAACATCCGCATCGGTGCTTCGGTCAACCAAGACTTGGCCGTGATCTCGGAGCCTGTAGCAGGGTAAATATCGCGGCTGTTTTTACGAGACTTTGTCATATGCAATCTCTTCTAAGGTCTTGAGAATGGTTTGAAGATGGGGCCGAATATGGGCGGCTCTTGCCGAATCGTAATTCCACGGCGGGGCGCCGTCTATATAGGTGGATTGGGTCAGCTCCATCTGGATGGCGTGAATGCCGTTTTCAGGCTGGCCATAATGCCGCGTTGTCCAGCCGCCTTTAAAACGGCCATTGACGACGCAGCTATATCCTTCAGCCACTTTGCAGATATTAGCGGCGGCTTGCTCAAAGGCAGAGCCGCAGCTCTTACCGTCATTTGTGCCGATGTTAAAATCAGGGAGTGTGCCTTCAAAAAGAAAAGGCGCTTCGGCTTTGATCGAATGGCAGTCATAGAGCAAGGCGGTGCCGTGCCTTGCGCGCACCCGCGCAATTTCCGCCTCAAGCGCGGCGTGATAGGGCGCATGAAATTTTAGTCTTCGGCGTTCAATTTCAGCCGTATTGGGTTCACAATCTTTTTTATAGATCGGCTGATTATCAAAATCTATCAACGGGCACAGGCTCGTTGTGTTTTGCCCCGGATAGAGGCTTTGCCCTGATGGGTCGCGATTAGCGTCAATGACATAGCGGTGATAGGCCGCTCTCACGATTGTCGCATTATCGATCAAACCTTCATAAAGTCGATGCACATGCCAATCCGTATCGGCAAGCGCGCGGCCTCTATCATTCAGGCCTAGGAAAATATCTTCCGGCACGAATAATCCCGTATGCGGCATAGCGAGGATGAGCGGACTATCGCCTTGTGATATTTCTACGAGGTTCATTTAGCTGAAAGCCGAAAGTCAGGCAGGCCGCCGCCAGCCTCAACAATGGCGCGAGATTTAATTAACTGCGTAGCAATAGCCAGATCAGGCGCAAGGAAACGGTCTTCTTCCAATCGAGGCACATCTTGGCGCAGGCGGGAGATAACGTCTTGTAATACCTTACTGGTTTTAAGCGGCGTGCGAAACTCCACGCCTTGAGCGGCGCAAAGAAGCTCAACACCGAGAATGCCGGAGAGGTTAGCATTCATCCGCCATAACCGCCTTGCCCCATGCGCCGCCATAGAGACATGATCTTCCTGATTGGCGCTGGTCGGGGTGGAATCTGTCGAGCAGGGATTGGCGAGATGCTTATTCTCGCTCATGAGTGCCGCCGTTGTCACTTCGGCGATCATATAACCGGAATTCAGCCCCGGATCAGGGGTCAGGAAGGGCGGCAGATCAAAGCTAAGTGTTGGATCAACCATGAGCGCAACGCGGCGCTGCGCGATAGAGCCGATCTCGGCAATAGCGAGGGCCATCTGGTCAGCGGCGAAGGCCACAGGCTCAGCGTGGAAATTACCGCCGGAAACAATACTATTGGTCTCGCTGAGCACTAAAGGATTATCGGTCACGGCATTGGCTTCGATAACCAGCGTTTTTGAGGCCATGCGCAGAAGGTCAATACAGGCCCCGGTGACTTGCGGTTGGCAGCGGATACAATAGGGGTCTTGCACCCGCGTGTCGTCTTCGCGGTGGCTATCGCGAATTTCAGAACCGTCGAGTAAACCGCGCATGGCGGCGGCAGTTTCAATCTGCCCACGATGGCCGCGCAGACTGTGAATTTCCGCAAGCAGCGGCGCGGTCGAGCCCATAATGGCGTCGGTCGAAAGCGCAGAGGTGACAATCGCGGCTTCGGCATTACGCCAAGCACCAAATAAAGCGGCTAAAGCGTAAGCGGTCGAAAATTGCGTGCCGTTGATAAGCGCCAAACCTTCTTTCGCGCCCAGCGTAATCGGGGTGAGCCCCGCGCGTTTTAAGGCTTGCGCCGCCGGCATAGTTTTGCCCTGATATTCAGCCTCTCCTTCGCCGATCATAGCGGCAGCCATATGGGCAAGCGGGGCAAGATCGCCGGACGCGCCGACCGAGCCTTGGGCAGGCACAAGCGGGGTGACGCCTTTCTCTAGCATGTCTTCGATCAGCTTAATGAGGTCCCAGCGCACACCGGAAGCCCCGCGCCCCAAGGAGAGGAGTTTTAAGGCCATCATCAGGCGCGTAATCTCTGTTTCGGTTGCCATTCCAACGCCGCAGCAATGGGACAAGATCAGATTGCGCTGCAATTTAGCTGTATCCTTGGCGGCGATTTGGACGCTAGCCAGTTTTCCAAATCCCGTATTGACGCCGTAAACAGGGTCGCCTTGTTTAACCGCGGCGCTGATTTGCGCGGCGGCCGCCTCGACGGCTGGCTTGGCAGCGCGGTCGAGTTTCGCAGGCCGCCCCGAACGGTAGAGCGTTTCAAGCTCGCTTAGGGTGACGTGGCCCGGCTTAAGAATAATATGAGTCATTCTGCGCCTCCAAAGATACGCTTATATAAGGGATTAAGCCCCATGCGATAGGAGAGTTCGGCGGGGTGTTCGGCATCCCAGATAGCAATATCGGCCCGCATGTCTTTGGCCAGAGTGCCGCAATCCGTTAGTCCCAAAGCTTGTGCGGCATTACGGGTTGTGCCTACCAGAGCCTCTTCAGGGGTTAAGCGAAAGAGCGTGCACCCCATATTCATGGCCAGCAAAATCGAGGTTAGCGGCGATGTGCCCGGATTGCAATCCGTCGCTACTGCCATGGGCACACCGGCTTTTCGGAAAGCCTCAATCGGCGGCAACTGTGTTTCACTCAGTGCATAAAACGCTCCGGGGAGCATCACGGCAACGGTTCCTAACTCCGCCATGGCGGTCACGCCGGCCATATCCAAAAATTCGAGATGGTCGGCGGATAGAGCGCCATAACCCGCCGCCAGTTTTGCGCCGCCCATATTTGAGAGCTGTTCGGCATGGAGTTTTACAGGGAGTCCGAGTGCTTTAGCGGCGTCAAAGACCCGCGTGATTTGGACTGTAGTAAAGCCTATTGTTTCGCAGAACCCGTCAACGGCATCGACTAAACCTTCGGCGTGGGCGGCGTTTAAAACCGGGATGCAGACCTCGTCAATATAAGCGTCCGCATCGTCTTTATATTCAGCAGGCAATGCGTGAGCGCCGAGATATGTCGTGCGAATTCTAATCGAGCGTTTTTCGCCGATGCGGCGGGCGACGCGGAGCATTTTAAGTTCGTTCGCTTCATCGAGCCCATAGCCCGATTTAATTTCGAGTGTGGTCACGCCTTCGGCGATGAGCGCGTCCACCCGTTTCAGAGCGCTCGCAAGCAGACTCTCTTCATCGGCCTCGCGCGTAGCTTTGACGGTCGAGACGATGCCGCCTCCCGCCCGCGCGATGTCGGCATAGCTCGCGCCTTCAAGCCGCATTTCAAATTCGCGGGCGCGGTTGCCGCCGTGAACGATATGGCTGTGGCAATCTATCAAAGCAGGGGTGATGAGCCTACCGCCCATGTTGTCCGCGGGCCAATCTTTATACTTAGCTGGCAAGTGATCCATCGATCCGCACCAAGCAATATTACCATTCGATAGGACCAAAGCTCCATTCGCGATCAGGCCATATGGCTCTCCACCGGGAACCATAGTTGCCAAAGCGGCATGAGTAAGAAGCCTGTTTTGCAAGTCGCGATCCGTTCTTGATTTTAATATGCGCACACTTATTATGTCTGCACATAATAATCTGTCAAGGCGGACATTGGGAATGCAGACACTTTGGGCAAAGCAGGCTTTGACAGCAAGGGGTTGGCAAAAAGATGTTGCGCTTACGATTGGTGATGACGGGGTCATTTCTGACATCACCGCAAACGCCAAGCCGATAGGGGAGCGCATCGGCATTTTGCTTCCTGCCCCCGCCAATGTGCATAGCCATGGGTTTCAGCGGGCTATGGCCGGTATGACCGAGCGGCGCGGCGCTGACCCGGCCGATAATTTCTGGGCGTGGCGGAAATTGATGTACCGTTTTCTCGATCAACTTACCCCGGATGATATCGAAGCCATCACGGCCTTTGTGCAGATGGAGATGCTCGAAGCGGGCTATGCCGCCAGCGCCGAATTTCATTACCTGCATCACCAAACGGGCGGCGCGCCCTATGACGACATCGCCGAGTTATCGGCGCGTATAGTAGCGGCGGCCCAGCAAAGCGGTATCGGCCTGACTTTGCTGCCCGTGCATTATGAACAAGGCGGCTGCGACGGGCGAGGCTTAGCAGCCGGGCAAGTGAGGTTTGGTAATGATATTGACGCCTATGCCAAACTCTATGGCGGGGCTAAGGCGAAAATTACGCAATTACCGGATGATGCCACTATAGGGGTAGCGCCGCATTCTCTGCGCGCCGTAAGCCGGGAAAGCCTTAGGCAGCTAGAAAAGTTCGCACCTGAAAGCCCCTTCCATATTCATATCGCCGAACAAATTGGCGAGGTGGACGAAGTGATGACGGCTTATGGCGCGCGGCCCGTCAAATGGCTTTACGACAATCATAGCGTTGATGAACGCTGGTGCCTGATCCACGCCACCCAAATGCAGCCCCATGAAACAGAAATGGTGGCTACATCCAAAGCTGTGGCAGGTTTATGTCCGATGACCGAAGCCAATCTCGGCGACGGTATTTTCGACGGCGTTCGCTATTTAAACCATGGCGGGCGTTTCGGCATGGGTTCGGATTCCAATATTCGTATCTCTTTATGTGAAGAATTGCGGCTGCTCGAATATTCGCAGCGCTTGCGCCATAAAGCCCGCGCGGTTCTGGCCACGGAAGACGCCTCAACAGGACGTGTGTTGTTTGAAGGCGCGGCCAAGGGCGGAGCGCAGGCAGCTGGGCGCAATAGCGGCGCGATTGAAATGGGCCGTTTGGCCGACCTTATGGCGCTGGACGCCAATGCTACGGACCTCGCGGGACGGCAGGGGGATATGCTACTCGATAGTTTTATCTTCGCGGGAGATAAATCCATGATTACCGATGTCTGGGCCGCTGGGCGGCATTTGGTCAAAGACGGAAGACACAAAAAACGAGGTGATATTACATCGAATTACCAAACCTGTATCGCCTCGCTGAAAGCGCGTCTATGAGGCCGCCCGTCTCACCGACATGGCAAAGCATTCAGGCCGAAGTTACCCGCCGGATTTCACAGCGGATTTGGCGCCCGGGCGAATTGATCCCTGGCGAAGTTGACCTCGCCGCTGAATTTGGCTGCGCCCGCGCGACGGTCAACCGGGCTTTGCGTCAATTAGCCGAGGCCGGCATTCTTGATCGCCGCCGCAAGGTGGGAACACGGGTCGCTCTGCACCCCGTGCGCAAGGCGACGCTTGATATTTCAATAACCCGCCGCGAGGTCGAACAACGCGGCGCTATATATACGCATATATTATTGGAAAGGCGGCTAAGCTCTTCTCCCGCCATAATTCAAAGCCAAATGCAGCTAGCCAGAACCGCCAAACTCCTTCATCTGCGCGCCTTACATATGGCGGATGACCGCCCGTTTCTCTATGAAGACCGTTGGGTCAATACTGAAACGGTTCCCGATGCGCTGCACATTGATTTTAAAGCCATAAATGCCAATGAATGGCTGGTTCAAAATGCGCTGTTCACAACAGGAGACATCACTTTTTCGGCCGCAAATGCATCTGATACTGAAGCCAAACTATTAAACTGCGAGCCCGGAGATGCGATTTTTATCGTCAACCGTATCACCTGGAACGGCCCCGAGGCCATAACCGCCGTGAGGCTCGCTTATGCGCCGGGGTTTCACATGCAAACGACGATATAGCCACCTTCCCCTGCGCCATCATTCTATTTCGATGCCCCGAACCGACCTTTAAAAAATCGGCTAATCGCATTACCTTGCTTTGTAATATGCTCCTGCGCGGTCTCGGCATGATCGCTGATAGTTTGCGCTGCATCGCTGATTTCATCACCAATTTTATCCGCAACAGGATCAACATGTTTATGCTTTAACCTACGCAGCCACCTATAGATGCGCAGTAAAATTAAGAACAAGATCGTTAAAAATACGATGTTAAACCAAGGAATCAATAAAGTCTTCGGCCCGGCGACGCGCTTAACTTTATAGGCATTTGGATAGGCCGAGAATAATTTTACTCGCCAGCCATAATGGCTCACCGCAACCCAGATGTCATCTTGCTTGGCCAAATCTTGAGCCGCCGCATTAAGGTCACTACTGTCGAATTTAAAATAAGGCGGAAAAGACCAATTTGTATCTTCATTGCGATAGACTCGGGCTTTACCATTTGGCCGGGTTGCATTGATAAAGCGAACATCGCGCGTTTCTTTTGCCTGCGTTCCGGCATCAGGTTTATCCCAAAACCAGTCGCCATCTTTAATATCCATACGTTTAACATCGGTACCGACAATTTGAACAATATCCCGCGACGGCAGAAAATAACTCAGGAAAACGACCACAAACAGAATCAAGACCAGAGTAAAAATGCGTTTAATCCATTTCATAACGTCTCTCCTATCATATTCTAGGGATTAGGCCCTATTATTCTATCGTTTTATGGCTAGGCAGTTCTGGAGTTATAGCCGCGACAAAAACCCCATATATTCTTAAACCTTATGCCCTTATAAGCCTGACTTGATGTTTAAACGAGTTTCTACATTTTTGCGGATGATGCGCACCGGCTGGGTGCTGGCGCGCCATGACGCGCTGGTGCCGCGTGAATATGTCGGGGCTGTGCCTTTGCCCGTACGCCTGCTGGGCGGGGTATCGCGGATATTTGCTATACGCGACCGCGCCAATAATCCTGGCGAGCGTTTTGCCAATGCGCTGGAAAAGCTCGGCCCGGCTTATATTAAATTCGGGCAGATATTATCGACGCGCGGCGACATGCTTGATCCCGTTTTCGTGCGCGGGCTCGCCCGCCTCAAAGACAAAGTCCCGCCCTTCCCTATGAAAACGGCAGAAGACATGCTGCGCGCCGAATGGGGTATGCCGTGGCAGGACAAACTGGCCAGCCTATCCGGGCCCATCGCCGCCGCCTCTGTCGCGCAAGTACATAAAGGCGTGACAAAATCCGGCGAAACGGTGGCCGTGAAAATTCTGCGGCCTGACATCCACCGCCGTATGCGCAATGATATGGCGGTGCTGGATATGGTGGCAAGTCTGGCCGAGTTTTTCGTGCCCGATACCAAACGCCTCGGTCCCAAAAAATTCGTCCAAACCGCTGACCGCGCCGTGATGCTGGAACTGGATTTGCGCCTCGAAGCCGCCGCCTGTTCCGAGCTGTCCGAGCCCGCAATCGAGACAGGACTCTACAAAGTCCCTGCCATCCATTGGGAACTCGGCGGCAAGACTGTGTTGGTCACGCAGTGGATAGACGGCACAGCTTTGTCGGATGAGGCCATACTGACCGATCCGAAATTTGACCGCCAAGAGATCGCCCGCAAAGTCATGCAAAGCTTCCTCGCCTGTTCCTTCGATTACGGCGTCTTCCACGCCGATATGCATGAGGGCAATATGATTATCGCGGAAGACGGCACATTATGGCTTATTGATTTCGGAATTTTGGGCCGGCTCGCGCCCAAGGAACAACGCTTTCACGCCGAGATTCTTTACGGTTTTCTTATGCGCGATTATCAACGTATCGCCGAAGTCCATTTCGAGGCCGGCTATGTCCCCGCCCATCACACGATTGAAGACTTTGCATCAGCTTTAAGATCAGTCGGCGAACCTATATTTGGCCAGACAGCGGAAAATGTCGCCATGACTAAAGTGCTGTTACAGCTTTTCGAAATCACCGAAATCTTCGATATGGAAATGCAGCCGCAACTGATCATGCTGCAAAAAACCATGATGCAAACCGAAGGCGTCTGCCGCCGCCTCGACCCCAATTTTGATATGTGGGAAATCAGCCGCCCGATTGTCGAAGCTTCTATGCGCCGCGAATTAGGAGTCGAAGGCCGGGTCAATGATTTGCTGACGGGCCTAAACAAAGCCCGCCGCACGCTGGAACGCCTGCCCGACGCCACGGAAAACATCGCCGCCCTCGCCCAAGCCTGGGCCGACGGCGAGATTGACCTCTCCAAAGGCCCGCCAAAAGCCGCGCAAGTGACAAAACGCACACTATGGAAACCTATTGCCTATCTAGGCACAGGCGCGGTAATAGCTCTGGGCAGCGTCTGGGCGATGGCGCAGCTTTAGACTTGACATTAAACATATGCATATTAAATAATGATATTCGAATGGAACGAAGCCAAAAGCGATTTGAACCGCAAAATGCGTAATATTGGCTTTGAGATTGTTTACGAACTCGATTGGGAAAAAGCGCAAACAATCAAAGATGATCGATTTGATTATGGCGAAGATCGTTTCTTGTCATTTTTCAAAGAAGGTTCAGCCTATTATTGCGTATGTTTTACCCTGCGCAACAACAAGATAAGGATTATAAGTGTCAGACGCGCCAGAAAAAAAGAAGCTCAACGCTTTGGTCTCTGAGGATTTTTTACCGGGAGAGAGCTTTGACGAATGGGAAGCTCGGATAAATCCCGAATGGACCGAAGACATGTTCAAAAAAGCACGGCCATCACTCGAGGTTTTGGCAGAGCTTGGTATTACGCCGCCCGCGCGTGGTCGGCCAGCGCTCTCAGAATCTGCCCGAAAGAAACGTGTCACCATCATGCTTGACCAAGACGTGATTGAGCATTTCAAAAAAACCGGTAAAGGTTGGCAGACTCGCGCCAATGCGGCTTTGCGCAAAGCCGCTGGCTTACCGCAAAAATAAACGCTAAACTCCCCTGATGGACAAACGTATTTTACTCATAATCGCTGGCGGGATTGCGGCTTATAAATCGCTCTTTCTGATCCGGGTGCTGGCCCGGCGCGGGATTGCTGCGCAGGTTATCCTGACGAGGGGCGGGGCCGAATTTGTTACGCCATTATCGGCCGGCGCTCTGTCCGGCGAAAACGTCTATTCCGATCTTTGGGACTTAACCGATGAAGCCGAAATGGGGCATATCGAGCTGTCCCGCAGCGCCGGCCTTGTCGTCGTCGCCCCCGCGACTGCCGATATTCTGGCCAAAGCCGCTCACGGTGTTGCCAATGATCTAGCCACGACAACGCTTTTGGCGACGGATAAACGCGTGCTCTATGCCCCCGCGATGAATGTGCGGATGTGGGAGGCGGCGGCGACGCAACGCAATGTCGCTAGCCTCAAAAAAGACGGCGCGCTGTTCATTGGGCCGGACGAAGGCGATATGGCTTGCGGCGAATTTGGCGAAGGCCGGATGAGCGAGCCCGAAGCCATAGCGGACGCCATTGAAGCCGCGCTGAAAGGCGACACAACATTGGACGGCTTGAAAAGACCAAAGCCCCTTAAGGGTAAGAAAGCCCTTGTCACGGCAGGCCCAACGCGCGAGCCGATTGACCCTGTGCGGTATCTCTCCAATCATAGCTCCGGCAAACAAGGCTACGCCATTGCGGCCGCGCTTACGGCTTTGGGCGCGGATGTCACGCTTGTTTCCGGGCCTGTTAGTATTTCAGCGCCGCCCAATGTGACCCTTGTTAAAGTCGAAACCGCAAACGAAATGCTGGCGGCTTGCGAGGCGACCCTCCCCTCCGATATCTTCGTCGCGGTCGCCGCCGTCGCCGATTGGCGGCCCGCAGATACATCGGGCAAGAAGATCAAGAAAGACGGCAAAGCCGCCGCGCCGCTCAAATTGGAAGAAAACCCTGATATTTTAAAAACGCTTTCATCGAGTAAAAAACGCCCCAAACTTGTCATAGGCTTCGCCGCAGAGACCAATGACGTCATCAAACACGCTACTGCAAAACGTCTGCGCAAAACATGTGACTGGATCGTGGCCAATGATGTATCAGGAGACGTCATGGGCGGAGATCATAATGAAATGATCCTCGTCACAGAGGCCGGTCATGAGACTTGGCCCCGGCTGACCAAGGCGGATGCGGCCAAAAAATTGGCGCATAAAATTGCGGAGCATTTTAAATGAAATATTTTCTAGCCGCGCTGCTGCTCTCTGTTTCTGCGCCCGCTTTTGCCGATAATATTGCGGGCTGCGAAGTCATATTGATGGAGCGTATCGAACAGGAAGGCCTTGAGGGCAGCGCCGAAGTGGCGAGCTTCCGCCCGGCTGAGGATTTTATCGCCAGCATCTATGATGAGGAGAGCGAAGTCCTGCGCGAGATAGACGGCCTGCCTATCCGCGCCATCATGTGCAAACGCCAGAGTATTATTCCGAGCCTGCGCGATTTCCCGATTGTCGCCACAGGCACGCCTTTCATGATTTCGCAGAACTTTGACAGCGCAAAGAGCGGCCTGACCACAGTCTATTTCAAAGATGGCGAATTCCACCATAGCTATAAGGGCCCTGATCTGGACAGCGAAACTGAAGCCGAACTGATTGACCGTATCAAGGTCTTTAATCTCCAACCCCACAACCTCGCCGAAAAAGAAACCGCGATGCTGGAAAAAGCTGAAGCTGAAAAAGATGATGAAGCCATAGAAGATGAAATCGACGCAGTCGATGAAACTGAAATGGCTGATGCCGCCGAAACGGATGAAGGCGAAACAGACGCCGCAGATGAACCGCAAGAGACATCATCCACAGAAGAAACAGAACTAGGTGATGACTCCGGCGCCGAATCTGCCAACGAAGATGAAGCTCCGAAAGACGGTATAGACAAGCTGGCTCCTGAAAAGCTAACGCCAAAAAAACCAACGGAAGAGCAAGTCAAAGAACTGGAATAGGCTGCTACATGTCCCTTATCGTTGAAATGAAACCGCTCGCCCATTTTGGCGATCTCGAACTCCCCAAATATGAAACCGTCCTCGCCGCAGGCGCTGATCTTCGCGCCGCTGTTCCCGAACATGCGCCGATAGTTTTGGAACCCGGCGCCCGCGCACTCATCCCGACAGGTTTCGCCATGGCCCTGCCCGCAGGCTATGAAGCTCAAATCCGCCCACGTTCGGGCCTTGCCTATAAACACGGCATAACCTGCCTGAACACGCCCGGCACCATCGACGCCGATTATCGCGGCGAGGTTAAAGTGCTTCTGGTCAATCACGGCGATACCGCCTTCACCATCAATCGCGGCGAACGCATCGCGCAAATGGTAATAGCGCCCATAACGCAGCCCGAATTTGAACGGGTGGAAGAGCTCAGCGAAACCGCACGCGGCGCAGGCGGCTTTGGCAGTACGGGCGTGGAGTAAGGTCATTATACAAGATTTTCGTAACTCCAATCCCGTGCGTCTAGGCTCCGAATACGCGCAGCAAAAGCTTTGTGAAGTGCGTTCAACTTTGATGTGAACCAAATGTGTTGCTTATCCCAGTCGGACTTATCGTTTGGGTCAACATTATATTTATATAAAGCGATTCGCGTATCTTGACCTTCTGGCAGAACATCCCATGTTAGCTCAAACCCTAATTCCGCTTCAATATCTTCTCTTTGAGCATGTAAAAGATGAAAAAATGCCTTAGCATCAGCACCCGTAATATATATTTCTGCCGATAATCGGTTTTTAAATTGGTTGAGGGCCGAGCCTACGGAAAATTTACTGCGGCCAATACTATAGTTCATCCAAGACTGAGGTTGGGCCTTTCTGTTGCCGGATATTGACCCTTTCGCAGCATTTAGTTTTTCGTGTAAACCATCCCAATATTGCACTTGCATCAAGCGGGTTTCTGATAACTCCGAAGCATCAATTTCGCGCGCAGCTTTTGCCACGGATTTAGACCAATTATTAGGCTTGGAAATAATGTTGAATTTTGGCGCTGCAGAAGATTCGCCTATGCACCATAATTCTACTTCTAGGCCAAAAAACCTGAAGCTTTCATCTGTAATTTTGTTAAGCCAATCTAACGTGGCACGATGTTCTTCCGTAAAACGCGCGGCAATCCAAACAATTGTGACCGCATCCAATCCTGCCGCATAGGTTAATATCTGCCCAAGATGAGTATGGTCGGTACGCTCCAATTGGTTTTCAATCAAGACCCAAGAATCGCGGCCAATATCTTTACAAAGTAAGTCGGCGCGAAAACGGCCAACAGACTTTTCTTGCGCTTCCAACTCTAGGTCAAATCCAAGCGTTTCAGACAGAACGGCTAGATTTTCTTCTTGCGCGAGCCAAGGTGTAAAGTCAGACGCTTCTGTCTTCCAAATATTTCTTAATTCAACCTTTTTCAGACGCCCCAAGTCGCTCATCATCATTCCCCACTTTTTTATCGCAAACACTTATCCGCTATATTGCATAAGGCGTCAATATCCGCCTCGTCGTGATACAGCCCCAACCCTATCCGCAGGACATTGCCGCGCACATCTGTGATGATGTTTCTCTCGTGCAGTGCGGCTTTCCAATCTTGGGCCTGCGCATGTTCGAGCGCTAGGAAACGGGCGGAGCTTGCCTGTGTCACATCATTGAGCATTCGGGCCTCACCTAAGGCTCCAGCTTGGCCATCCTTAATTGCCTCCACGAGCGCGGTTTGAAGACCTCCGACATAGGCGCTCATGCTGGCAGTCGTGAGGCCCTGCTCTGCCAGCATCGCCCTGACGGCGTTAAATCTGTAAAGCCCGGACGGGTCGAAAGTCGCGCCGAGAAACCGCCCCGCATCGCGCGAAAACCCAACCCCGCCTTTGGGCGGGGCTACCAAATCACCAAAAGCGGCATACCAGCCCGTAATTTCCGGGCGCGGGGCATAATGCGGCGGCGCGTGCATGAAGGCGCAGCCCTCGCCGACCATAGCATATTTATAGCCGCCGCCAAGATAGAATAGCTTGTCAGCAACGCCGGATAAATCTGTCGGCACAGCCATAAAACCGTGATAACCGTCGATAACCACCCAAGGCCCGCTGGGTTTTGCCAGCGCCGCCAATTCTGCAAATCCATCAAATATATGGCCACTATTAAAGAAAACATGGCTGGTAAAAATAATATCATAATCCCCGTTTTGCGCCGCCGCGATAAAGCGGGCGTCAAATGTTTCGGCAGGGTGAACGGGGATGGTCTCGCACACTACGCGCCCACTCTCGACCCAGCGCTGTTTTTGCCGCGAGAGCGAATGAAATTCCCCGTCCGTGGTCAGCAGACGGATGGAATTTGCCTCCCATGCCGAAAACAACACCGTCATCAGGCTATGGGTATTAGGCGCAAAAACGATATTGGCCGCACCCGGCAGGCCTAATTCCGCCGCAACATGGTTTTGCGCTTCGGGATAGACGCTAGCAAAGATATGATCCCATTTATCATCAGCAAAACGGGCGGCATCCGCGAAGGCCTGCATCTGCCCGTCATAGGCCGCGTCCGGCCACAGGTGATGGCTATGCGCCGCCATATGCAGACGCTCCGGCGCGGCGCTTAAAGATTTTGAAAACAGGTGTTTATAAGACATAAGGCACCTTATAGCATATCGCTATTGCGGCAATTCCCGTTTTGCCTAAATATGCTATAGTAGTAGGCAAAGGAGACTAAACTGATGTTGGTATTTTTACGCCAAGCGCTTTTATATGCAGCCGTTCTGATTTTACCTGCCACATTAAGCCTGTCTGCCTGCGCTCAAGAGACGACCGTGCGCGCAGATTTATATGATTGCGAGGGCTGCGCGGGGGTTTATGAGCGTGAATCCGAGAACCTGACCGCAACTACTGAAATGGCCAGCAAAACTGAACCCGGAGAAAGGTTGGTCATTCGCGGACAGGTCTTTAAGGTTGACCGCATAACGCCTGCGGCCGGGGTTATTCTTTATTTTTACCAGACTAATCATGAGGGGATTTATGCCAATGGCTCTTCTGAAACACAGTGGAGTCGCCGTCATGGCCGTATTCGAGGCTGGCTGAAAACAGACAAAAACGGCCATTATGAAATCCGCACGATAAAGCCTGCGCCCTATCCTAATGCCGCCATGCCGGCCCATATTCACCCGACCATATTGGAACCCGGAAAGCCGCCTTATTGGATAGACGATATTGTTTTTGCAGGAGAATTTGGCGTGACCAAAGCTTACAAAGCCCGCATGTCGCTTCGCGGCGGCGACGGAATTGTGCAACTCCGGCGCTCGGCCACCGGAGACTGGGCAGGAAAACGCGATATTTATCTAGAGCCACATCCAAAATAATTGGGTAAGGATATAATATGAGCGATGATTCTACATTTACTTATGGTCGTTATTTGCGCTTGGACGCCCTGCTTGAAGCCCAGCGGCCTCTGACGGATAAACATGACGAGATGTTGTTTATCGTTCAGCACCAGACATCCGAGCTTTGGATGAAATTGGCAATACACGAAATGACATCAGCTTGCGCGGCGATAAAAGCTGATGATCTACCGCCCGCAATGAAAATGCTGGCGCGGATTTCGCGGATTTTCGAGCAGTTAAATTCTGCTTGGGATGTGCTGCGCACCCTCACCCCCGATGAATATACCGCTTTTCGCGATGCTTTTGGCGCGGGATCTGGCTTCCAGTCTTGGCAATATCGCGAGATCGAATTTCTCGTCGGCAACAAATCAGAGCGGCATTTAAAAACCCATCAAGATCATCCCGCGCAAGCGCGGCTGAAAACCACTCTAGAAGCGCCCAGTATTTATGATGAAGTCCAGTGCCTGCTCGCCCGGCGCGGTTTTGAAATCGACCCTAAGCATCTAGGCCGAAATATGACGCAAAAATATAGCGCTGACGATTCAGTCCGCGCGGCATGGCTGTCGATCTACAAGAACCCGAAAGCGCATTGGGATCTCTATGAATTGGCCGAAAAATTGGTGGATTTTGAAGATTATTTCCGCCGCTGGCGCTTTAATCACGTCACCACAGTCGAGCGCGTCATTGGTTTTAAGCGCGGTAGCGGCGGCACTTCGGGCGTCAATTACCTCAAAGCCATGCTCGACGTAGTATTATTCCCTGAATTATGGGACATTAGGACAGAACTATAAAAGGAGCCCACATGCCTGACCTTCTTCGCGGTAAGATTTACGACACTATCACGCAGACTATGGGCAATACGCCCTTGGTGCGATTTCCGCGTGTCACCAAAGGCGCGCCTGCTGACCTTTGCTACAAGCTGGAGTTTTTTAATCCTATCGCCTCGGTCAAAGACCGCATCGGCGTTGCCATGATCGAAGATATGGAAGCTTCGGGAAAGCTCAAACCCGGCGGGACAATTGTCGAGCCGACTTCGGGCAATACCGGCATTGCGCTGGCTTTTGCCGCCGCCGCCAAGGGCTATAAGGCGGTTCTTGTCATGCCGGAGCAAATGTCTATCGAGCGGCGCAAAATGATGAAACTGCTCGGCGCGGAGCTTGTGCTCAGCGACGCGGCAGGCGGCATTCCGGCGGCTATGGCCAAAGCGGCGGAGATTTGCGAAGCCACCCCCGGCGCTGTGCAGGCTGGACAGTTCAGTAATCCCGCCAATCCGGCGATCCATTATAAAACCACCGGCCCCGAAATCTGGAATGACTGCGCGGGCAAGGTTGACGCCTTTATCGCAGGCGTCGGCACGGGCGGCACGCTGACAGGCACCGGGCGGTTTCTCAAAGAGAAAAACCCCGATTGCCAGATCATTGCGGTGGAACCGACCGGAAGCCCGATGATGTCAAAGGGCGAAAAAGGCCCGCATAAACTACAGGGCATCGGCGCTGGCTTTATCCCCGAAATACTGGATATGGATTTGGTCGATAGCGTCATTACGGTTGACAATAAGAGCGCCTTTGCCGCCGCCAAAAGGGCGGCCAGCGAGGACGGCGTTCCGGTCGGCATCTCCTCCGGCGCAGCCATTGCGGCCAGCCTTATCGTCGGCGCAAGGCCCGAAATGAAAGGCAAACGTATCGTCACCATCATCCCAAGCTTCGCCGAGCGGTATTTGTCAACACCGCTCTTTGATTAGGATGCATCGCATTCCTCCATTCAGTGTCCCCCGCCCTGAGCGGGGGTCTCCTTGCGCGGGAGTGCTGAATTGGACGAGATCCCCGCTCAAGGCGGGGGACAGGGATGGTGTGTTAGGATGACCCCTAGTTTTATTGAGCGTTATGCCCGTCATCTTGTGCTTAAGGAAATTGGCGGGCCGGGTCAGCAGGCTCTACTGGCCGCCAAGGTCGCGATTGTCGGCGCGGGCGGGCTCGGCGGGCCTGCCGGGCTCTATCTGGCGGCGGCCGGCATCGGGCATATTACGATTATTGATGACGATGTCGTAGAGGCCTCAAACCTTCAGCGCCAAGTCCAATTTGTGACCACAGATATCGGCATGGAAAAAGCCGTGGTCATGGCCGATACGCTGGATGATCTAAACCCCGATGTAAAAGCCAAGGCCCATATCGGGCGGCTCACGGCTGACAATGCGCAAAACCTGCTGAAAGGTCACGATATCATTCTCGATGGCGTCGATGATTTTGCTTCGCGCTATGCCATTAACGAAGCCGCATTGGCGTTGGGGATTCCCTTAGTGTCAGGCGCATTAGGGCGGTTTGACGGACACGTCAGCGCTTTTGCATCTAGCCGCACAGGCCCCTGCTATCGCTGCCTCGTGCCCGATATTCCGCCCGAAGCCGAGACCTGTTCGCAGGTCGGGGTGGTCGGAGCTTTGGCGGGCGTTATCGGCTCGATGATGGCACTTGAAACAATCAAACTTATCACAAATGCAGGCGAACCTCTCTATGGAAAAGTCTGGATTTTTGACGGGCTTCGGGCCGAGGCACGGACGGTTACGCTTCCGCGCGACCCAAAATGTAAGGCCTGTAGCTAGGGGCGATGCCGCGCATGGCCCTGACGAGCTGAGCCGAAATTAGACCTTCTGCCGAAGCTTCTGTTATTGCCGAAGAGGAAGGGCGACCCATAATACGTTGTGCCGTAACGGGCGCGTCTTTTCCGCTTATTGGCGGCGTCGAGCTGTGCTTGCAAACTATCAATCCGCTCGGATTGCGCAGCGAGGCGGGTATTTTGCAGAGCAAAAAACTGCGCAGAGAGATCAGCTTTCGGAGCGGGCTTAACCCTTATAGGCGTAGGACGGTAAGCCAGCGGCGCAGGGCGGTAAACTTTCACGCCCTGCTCGCAGGTCACGCTGATAGAGCTGGTGGAGGCAGATGGACAGGCCATGGCGGCCGCCGGCGTTATAAGTATTATAGCTGCGAGTGTGATGCCCGTTTTACGCATAGTGAACTCCATTTCCATCCAATATAACAGAATTGGTGCCAAAATCCATACTCTGCCCGCCTCAGGCGAGTTTTGCGTCAGGTTTCGGGAAGAGAGCTGTTTGTAATACTCAAAAGGAACAGCCCTCCCCCAGTTTTCGCCGAAGGAGGGCCGTCGATTGTAAGCCCGGTGACCCCAATTGGGGGAGGGCATCACCCTGCTTACGCTCGCTTCGTTGCGCCCGAATTATCTCGCCCGTAATTTCAGGGTGATAGACCGGTGTGCAATTTTAACCATATTGTCCTTATCAATAAAGGCGGCATAGGCACCAAGATCACTCAATATGTCTTTTGCCACTATATTTTCGAGGGTTGCGCCCTTTTCTATTTCTAATTTAACACGGCTTTGAATCGTTTTCAACACCTCTTGGGTTTTAATTAAGTCGGCTTTTACAGCCAGAGGTCCGTGCCCGGGGATAATTTTGGTCTTATCGTTAATCATAACTAAAGCTATATCATGCGACGCAATCATCCCCGCAAGACTCCCGCCGCCGTCAACATCTATATAGGGAAAGAATCCGTTGAAGAAATTATCGCCCATATGCAGGATATTCGCCTCTTTGAAATAAACGAAACTATCCCCGTCCGTATGCCCGGCCGGTATATGCACGGCCTCTATCGTCTGGCCATTAAAATGCAGTGTCGCCGTGTCCGAATAGGTCAGAACCGGCCATAAATCCGGGTCAGTGGGCTTTGTTGTCCCGCCAAAAACTTTGTTCTCAAAGGTCATGCCCATGCGCTTGCGCACATTATCATGGGCCATAACCACAGCGCCAACAGCCTTCATTTCGATATTCGCGCCGGTATGGTCGCCGTGATAATGGGTATTGAGGACATAGCGAATGGGCTGATCGGTTATGGCTTTAATCTGGCTGATAATCTGGTCGCCAAACCGCGCAAATTTATCATCAATCACGAAAACACCGTCTTCGCCGACAGAAACGCCGGTATTCCCGCCCGGGCCGAGCAGGATATAGAAGCCATTTCCGAGGTCTTGCGTCGTGATGTCCTGTTTAGGAGCCGCTTGTGCGGGCTCGTTTGTTTGCTCTGCGGGTGTCTGCGCAGCTGGCGTCTCAGCGGTTTTTTCTGCTGCGCCCGTGTCTGCGCCGCAACCCATGAGGCCCAGAACAGCCCCACTCATCAGTAATTTTTTAAACATATCTCTCTCCTATTAGGAGGCTTTTGAAAAACCGGCTCCCGGCGGCAGAACGCGGTCTGGACAAGCATGACCGTCCATCAGGGCGCGTATATTAATCATCACTTTCTCGCCCATTTCGCGGCGCGATTCATGGGTTGCCGAGCCGATATGGGGCGCGAGGATGACATTGTCCAAATTCATCAAATCCGGATGTACTTCGGGCTCATGCTCATAAACATCAAGTCCTGCCCCGCCAAGCTCGCCTCTGGAGAGAGCCTTTGCAAGCGCGGCCTCATCAATTACCTCACCGCGCGAGGTGTTGACGATATAGCTCTCCGGCGACATCAGGCTTAAGCGCTCTGCATTAATCATATGATGGGTTTGCGGGGTGTTGGGACAATTTACCGAGACAATATCAATGGCGGGTAACATCGCGTCCAAATCCGGCCAATAGGTCGCGTCCAATGCGCCTTCAATCCCGGCAGGCAGGCGGCGGCGATTATGATAATGCACTTCAAGACCAAAGGCATGAGCCCGGCGGGCCACAGCCTGACCAATACGGCCCATACCGATAATGCCGAGCTTTTTGCCGCGAACGCGGCGCCCCAGCATATGAGTTGGACTCCATCCGGCAAATCCGCCGGCGCGGGTGCGGCGATCCCCTTCGACAAGGCGGCGCGGAACCGCCAATATCAATGCCATGGTTAAATCAGCCGTATCTTCGGTCAAAACGCCGGGCGTATTGCTCACGCGTATACCCCGCGCATAGGCAGCGGCGACATCTATATGATCCGTACCCGCGCCAAAATTAGCAATAAGTTTCAAATCAGAGGACGCCGCCGCAATGATCTCGCCATTGATATCATCGGTAACCGTCGGAACAAAAACATCGCAATTCGCTATCGCGGCTTTCAATTCAGCCGCGCTCATCGGGGTATCGTCCGTGCGTAATACGGCCTCAAACAAATCCGTCATCCGAACCTCAACTTCGCGCGGCAGACGGCGGGTGACGATAATGCGGGGTTTTGAATGAGATGCAGCGGCCATGGCGGAAATAAACGCTTTTGAGCGGTAATTTACAAGCCCAAAGGCAGCAAAATGACGCAAAATTTACCTTTGCTTTAGGGAGTTGGCGCATGAACGGCCCCTATGGTTAAAATGATCTTTACTTCATGCGTGGGCTTAGCCGTATTTATGGTCACCGGGTTTATGGTCATCGGGGCCGCGCCCGCTACGGCGCAAGACAGCGCCCGCAAAGTCATCCGCGAAGATATTCCTCCCATTGAAAATCTCTACCGCGTCTCGGCGGCCAAGACGCCGTCCGGCTTTCCGGTGCCGCGCTATGTCAGCCTCAAAGTCGGCAAGGTCAATGGCCGCGCAGGCCCGTCCCGCCAACATGCGGTGATGTGGCAATATCGCCGTAAAGGTCTGCCGTTAATTATCGTCGCTGAAACCGATATGTGGCGCAAAGTACGCGATATACACGGAGACGAGTCATGGATTCACAAACCAGCGCTTTCAGGCGAAAGACGTATTTTCGTTTTGGAGGACACATTCCTTCATGCCAAGCCGCGCGAGAGCGCAAAAATCACCGCACAAGCCGATAAAAATGCCCTGATGAAACTCGGCGAGTGCAATGACAATGGCTGGTGCCAAGTGCGCTCGGATAATGGCCTGAAAGGCTGGGCGCCAAGATATAAATTATGGGGCGCGCAACAGCTTTATTAGGCATTCTCAAAGGCTCTGACTCTCTACATTTGCTTTAAGCCGCCTCTCATGGCACATATCTGTCACCTTATCTTGTGAAGGACTATAGCTATGCATGTCAGCCGCCGCACGCTTCTCCAGTCATCCGCTGCCGCGGCAGCGACGACGGCACTGTCGGTCACGGGCTGCGCAGATAAGACGCCGCAGTCCGCCCCGCCTGATGCCATAAATGCCGCAAGCGACCTCCTTCATCAGGCCACAGATCTGATATTAAATGCCTATCCGGAAAGCACCTCCAGCGCGGGGATTGATACAGGAAAATATACAGGCCATAAATCCCGGCTGACCGACCGCTCTCCTGAAGGGCAGGCCAATATTGAGCGCGACGTCCGGGCCATGCTGGTAAAATTAAATAAGGTGAATACAGCCGCCCTGCCCGCCGACGCAGCCCTCAATCTAGACGTCGTGCGCAGTGTTTTTGATATGACAGCAAAGGGATTTGATCTGCCTTACGGCGATACCGCATTGCTTAATTCCAATTGGTCTTATCGCAACAGCCCCTATGCGGTGGCCCAGAACACAGGCGCCTTTGTTGAAATTCCAAGCTTTCTGGACTCGTCTCACTCCATAGACACGGCAGAAGATGCCGAGGCCTATCTCGCCCGTATGGAGGCTTATGCGGGGCAGTTGGACGGCGAAACCGAGCGCACCCGATTGGCCGGCGGGCAAGGCGTTATCCTGCCTGATTTCCTGATGGAGAAAACCCTGGGACAATTACGGGGCGCCCGTGCACGCCAACCGGAAAGCTGGGGTATTGTAACGACTCTGGCCGCTAAGTTGGGCGGGAAATATGCGGAGCAAGCCAAAACTATTGCCGAGGAAAAGATCGGCCCTGCCATAGACCGCCAAATCACCGTCCACGAGGCCCTCGCCCCGAAAGCCACATCTGATGCGGGGGTTTGGGCCAAGCCCGGCGGCGACGCCTATTATGATTGGGCGCTACAAGCGGGCACGACAACGACGATGTCGCCTGACGAAGTGCACCAAATGGGGCTTGAAGAACTGGCCAGCCTGCAAGGACGAATGGAGCCAATCCTGCAATCTATCGGCTATACGCAAGGCTCCGTCGGCGACCGTATGACCGCGCTCGGCAAGGATAAAAAATACCTGTTCAAAGAAGGCGATCCCGGCCGCGCCGAAATCATGGCTTTCATCAATGACGCCGTCGACGATATTCGCGGGCGCATGCCGCAGGCCTTCGAGACCCTCGTGCCGGGCTTTCTCGAAGTCACGCGCATCGCCCCCGAAGTAGAGGCGGGCGCGCCGGGGGCTTATGGCGGAGCCGGCTCTATAGACGGCACAAAACCGGGGCATTTCTGGATTAACCTGCGCTCGACTGATTTGCATAATAAGTTCAATCTCGCCGATCTCGCTTATCACGAATCCATTCCAGGTCATGTCTGGCAGGGCGAATATACCTTTAAACAACCGCTGATACGCTCGCTTCTGGCCTTTAATGCCTATTCCGAAGGCTGGGCGCTTTATGCCCAGCAGCTCGCAGATGAGCTCGGGGTTTATGATGATTTCCCCGTGGGCCGTCTCGGCTATCTACAAGCGCTGGCGTTTCGCGCCTGCCGCCTGGTGGTGGACACCGGGCTTCACGCCAAACGCTGGACACGCGAGGAAGCCAATATATGGTTCGTGACCAATAACGGATCTAACCCCGAAGAAGTGCGCGGCGAAGTCGACCGCTATTGCGCCTGGCCGGGTCAGGCTTGCGGCTATAAAGTCGGGCATACGGCGATTAACAAATTACGAGCAAAAGCGAAAACAGAGCTGGGAGACAGATTTGATTTCCGCCGCTTTAACGATGCCGTCGTTCTAGGCGGGAGTGTCCCTATGACAGTCTTGGGCCGCGTCATTGATGATCATATTCTGCGCGAAAAAGGATGAAAGGCTGTGCTCCAAGATACAGTATCTGGAGGGCGCAACAGCTTTATTAGGCTGCCGGGTTTGAAGGGAACATCCCGCCGCATTTTGAAAATCGGAATTTATCTCCAATCCAGTTATTAGACGACCAGACGTTCACTGACTGCAAAGGCTGCAAATGCGGACGGTTAGAGACTTTGAAATTGATGAATGAACTATTTTCATTTTTTGGAAGTATGTCTGTAGTTAAATTACACAGTTCAACGTGCGATTATTATGTGAGATTTGAGCAAAATTGCGAGTAAGAAGTTGCAGTGGTTGCCGCCAAACGCCCACGCCAATCCAGCAGGTCTTCAAATTCACTGGCCAGTGCCGCATTGTTCCAACACAGCAGCGTTGCCGGCCCAAGTGGCGGTTCGGTCTTGGCAATGGGCGCGATAACTTCCAATACCACAGCCATAGCTATGTCGGCATAGGTAAAACGGCCAAGCAAATAATCCGTATCGGATTGCGCTAAGCTTTCGCGTGTTTGCATCAAAGCCCGTCGTAAAACGCCGGGCTTCGCTAAATGGGCATATTTGCGGTCCAACCGCCTCACGGCGTCAAGGGCCATGAAGCGTAAGGGGCGGCGTAACAGTCCGGGAACGAAAGAAGGAAGGCTCTCTTCAAGGGCCTGGTTATTGGCAAGGATACGGCGGACAAGTTGAGTCCTACCTTCGGCGAGGGCAGCTTCGCTCAATTCGTTCCAAGCCATGATGTGTTCAAAGTTTCCTAAGCGTTCATCACCCGCCATGTCATTTGCATAGCCCGCAATCTCCCACGAGCCGCGATATACTTGATTGTGGGTAAAGAGCACAGGAACAGATACCGTGCCGGACCATTGCCGCAAGCGCCAACGTAATCCAGGTTCGCTCAATGTGGGAGTATATTCCTTATAGTCATAGGTCAGTCCACAATACTCTAGGGCCCAACGGGCCTTTTTCGTCCAAGGAGAAAACGATTCTCCGATCAGAAGTAACTGTGTTTGTGGTTGTTTCGGCATTAAGAATTACTCTAAAAAGTTTAAGAATGTCCACTTTAGCCCTTCAGCACTCTCCCGGCGACTGCATCTAATTTAGCTAATAGTTTCGAATCCCTCGCATCAAGCGCCGTTATCAACGCCACATCAAGATTGGTTTCTATGCCTTGGGGGCCGTTCTGGCGCGGGCCTGCTGCCTTTAACAGTTTCGCCATCTCGCGCACTGTATCTGAGGCTTTCTTCGCATTTTTCATCAGCACCGCAATCACGGCCGCGACATCGACATTGCCGTGGCCTTCGTGCCAGCAATCAAAATCCGTGACCATGGCCACTGTCGCGTAAGGCAATTCGGCTTCGCGGGCGAGTTTGGCTTCGGGCATATTGGTCATGCCGATAACATCGCAGCCCCAGCTGCGATACATATGGCTTTCGGCTTTGGTCGAAAATTGCGGGCCTTCCATCGCGAGGTAAGTGCCGCCTTGATGCACATTCGCGCCTGCGGCTTTGGCAGCTTTGGCAGCAAGGCCCGCGAGCCGCCCGCAAACAGGGTCAGCCACCGAGACATGGGCGACCATGCCTTTGCCAAAGAAGGATTTTTCGCGTTTGAAAGTGCGGTCAATGAATTGATCGACGATAACGAAATCGCCCGGCAGATAGTCTTCTTTCAGGGAGCCAACGGCAGAGAGCGACAAGATATCCGTGCACCCTGCCCGTTTCATGGCGTCGATATTGGCGCGGTAATTAACATCGGAAGGGCTCAGCACATGGCCCCGCCCATGGCGCGGCAGAAACCGCAGTTTTATCCCGCCTAATTCAGCAAAGAGAATATCGTCAGACGGCATCCCCCAAGGCGTTTTGATGGATATCCATTCCGGGTTTTCGAGGCCTTCAATGTCGTAAAGGCCTGAGCCCCCGATAATTCCGAGTGTCCAATCTGTCATTGATGCCTCCATTAGCTATTTGTCTTATGCCCAGCTTTGTCCTCCACCGCAACGCGGGGGAGGTGCCGGAGCGTCAGCGAAGGCGGAGGGGGTGCGGCGCGTCCGCGCCGCCGATAGAAACTCTGCACATGTTGGAAATTGGGTTGCCCCCTCCGACCCCCATTCGGGGGCCACCTCCCCCGCTAGCGCAGTGGAGGACTCATAGAGTTATCTTCGCCTAATGCTCAACATTGCGCCAGACGCGTTTATAAGACAGCCAGAGCAATATCGATAAAATGGCCAAATAGAGCATCGTCATCAGGCCTGCTGATTTGCGCTGCTCCATTTTCGGGTCGGCTGACCATGCGAGAAATTCGGTGACATCCGCCGCCATTTGCTCGACCGTTGCCGGAGTTCCGTCGGCATATTCAACTTGGTCTTCGGAAAGCGGCGGGGCCATTGCAATCGCGCCGCCGTCCATGACCGGGTTATAATACAGGCCCGGCCCCATTTGCATATCGTGCGGCATTTCGGCGGTATAAGCGGTCAGCAGATTATAAACATAATCCGGGCCGTTATTCCGGGCTTTGGTAATGATTGAAAGATCAGGCGGCAGGCCGCCGCCATTACTGGCGCGTGCAGCCGCTTCATTCGGGTAAATCGCCGGAAATGCGTCTGCGGGAATACCTGTGCGCTCGATGATATCTCCGGTTTCGCTGTCAATATCCTCGATCTGCCAATCGGCTGCGAAATTTTTGATCAGCGGGTTATCATTCGGGTTTTTATAGGCTTCGTTATAAAACGGCGCGCCTTTGTCGCCGAGGTGGCGGAAGGACAGATGTTTAAGTTGGTGACAAGAGGAACAGACTTCGCGGTAAACCTGATAGCCGCGCTGCATCGCCGCGCGGTCATACGTGCCAAACGCGCCGTTAAAGTGCCAATGTTTATGCTCCATTTCGTAATCGCCCGTACCGCTGCCGGAGGCAAAGGCAAGGCCCGAAATCGCGGCAGCAATGGTTACCGCGCCGATTAAGACTGCTGTTTTGATATTAAACGCCATAATTTTTCTTGTCATTTTGGACGCTCCTATTCAGCAGGGCTTAGCGCGGCATGGGCCTTATCGCCCAGCACAGCTTTGGTGATCGAATCCGGCCTGTCTTTCGGCTTTTCTACGAGGCCCAAGATGGGCAGGATAAGCAGGAAGTAAGCGAAATAATAGAGCGTCGCTATGCGTGATAGCCACGTAAAATTCATGCCGCGCGCATGGCCAGCAGCATCCGTGCCAAAGGGAATAGCGATATTATCCGGTGTTTCTGCGCCGCACCATCCAAGGATGAAACAGAAGAAGATGAAAATCCAGAAAAACCATTTAGCGACAGGACGAAAGCGCGTCGAACGCACTTTGGACGTATCCAGCCACGGCAATATAAAGAGCACAACAATCGCGCCGAGCATCAGCAAGATACCCGCTAGCTTATCAGGCACCGCTCTTAGAATCGCATAAAATGGTAGGAAATACCATTCAGGCACGATATGGGGTGGCGTTTTCATTGGATCGGCTTGGATATAATTATCGGCATGGCCCAGCGCGTCCGGCTGATAGAACATGAAGAAGGCAAAGATCATCATGAATAGAGCCACCGCGAAACCGTCTTTGACGGTGTAATAAGGATGGAAGGCGAGCGTATCTTTCTTGGATTTAGGCTCGATCCCAATCGGATTATTCTGGCCTGCGTGATGCATGGCCCAAACATGAAGCCCTACCAAAGCGGCAATCACGAATGGCAGAAGGTAATGCAGAGCAAAGAAACGGTTCAGCGTCGCATTATCCACGGCATAACCGCCGAGCAGCCATTGCTGAAGGGACTCGCCGACAACCGGCACAGCGCCGAAAAAGCCGGTAATCACGGTCGCGCCCCAAAACGACATTTGCCCCCAAGGCAACGTATAGCCCAAAAAGCCTGTCGCCATCATGGCCAGATAAATCATGCAGCCAATAATCCAGATCATTTCGCGCGGCGCTTTATAAGAGCCATAATAAAGTCCCCGGAACATATGCACATAGACGGCAAAGAAGAACATCGACGCGCCGACAGCATGCATCGGCTGGATCAGCCAGCCATAAGGCACATCGCGCTTGATACGCTGCACGGAATCAAAAGCCATATCGACATGAGGCACATAATGCATAGCCAGAATAATGCCGGAAATGATTTGAACCATAAGACACATGGTCAGGATGGCGCCAAAGGCATACCAATAATTGAGGTTGCGCGGCGACGGATAAGTCATGAAATCCGCGCCCATACGGATGATCGGCAAACGCTGATCCATCCATTTAGTGGCGGCGTATTTGGGTTCGTAAGTAGAGGGTCCGGACATATTATCTAACCTACCTTGATCACTGTATCGGAAATATATTCATAATCGGGAATTACCAAGTTTTTCGGCGCTGGCCCCTTACGGATACGGCCTGACGTATCGTAATGGCTGCCGTGGCAAGGGCAATACCAGCCGTCAAAATCACCGGATTCGCCGACTGGGATACAGCCGAAATGTGTGCAAACGCCGATCATAACCAGATATTTCGGATCGACCTTCCCGCCCGGCCCGGCAATGAGGCGCGAACCGTCTGTCGCCGGGTCTTTAAGATCAGCCATCTCTACCGCTTCGGCGGCGGCAATTTCCTTGGCTGTGCGGTGGCGCACAAAAACGGGCTTACCGCGCCAGAGCATTTTAAGCTGCTGGCCCTCGACCACTTTGCTCAGGTCAATCTCGATAGAGCCTGCTGCCAGCGTATCCGCGGCCTTGCCCATTTGCGCAACGAGAGGCCAGCCAACAGAGGCCGCGCCCGCCGCCGCAACGGCGCCCGTGGCGATATAAATAAAATCGCGCTTGTCTTCGTCAATATGTTCGCCGTGAGCGTCTGTATTAAGCGTTTCGGACATGGTCTGCCCTCTCCTTACAAAAAGTCATATCTTCCCTGCGCGGTTCTAACGTATAAGCGGTGTCAATATCCACCGTTTATTCGCGGCAGAACGCCGCAACGCCGCAAAAAATTTAGGCCGCTAAGATTATGAAGATTATCTTGTTTCAACCCGATATAGCAGGCAATTTGGGCGCGGTTATGCGCTCTTGCGCCTGTTTTGGCGTAGAATTGGAGATAATTGAGCCTTGCGGCTTTCCGTTGACGGCCAAAGCTTTGCGCCAAGCCGCCATGGATTACGCCGCGCCGGAGAGCCTTAAACGTCATGCCAGTTGGGACTCTTTCGCCAAAACGCCCGAATCGGGCCGTCTTATTCTGTTCACGACAAAAGCGGCATCCCCCCTGCCCGATTTCAAATTTCGCGCCGATGACCGCCTGCTCTTTGGCCGCGAGAGTGCAGGCGTGCCGCAGGCTGTGCACAAAGCCGCAGATGCCCGCGTCTTCATCCCCATCGCCAAAACCGCCCGCTCCTTCAATCTCGCCACCTCAGTCGCCATAGGACTTTATGACGCCTTGCGGCAGACGTGCGGCTTGCCGCAGTAATTCTGTCATTCCGCGCTTGACGCGGAAGGCCGAGAGGTGGAATGCCATCTCGAAATAGCCGACACCCTCTCGACCTTCCGGGTTCTTTCTATGAAAGCCCCAGAATGACAGGAAAATATAGATGTTTGAAGAGAAACAACAAAAAGCTGCCGCTTGGTTTAAATCCTTGCGTGATGAAATTTGCGCTGAGTTTGAAGTCTTGGAAATAGAAGCGCCGGATAGTCTTTATCCCGGAAAGCCCGGCAAGTTCGTTTTTGAAGACTGGCAGCGCACAGTAAAAGATGGCGTTTCTGAAGACTTTGGCGGCGGCACGGGCGGCATGCTGCGCGGGCGTTTGTTTGAGAAATGCGGCGTGCATGTCTCTGTCGTCAAAGGCGAATTTGAAGGCGAGATGCGAGGGGCGGTTCCGGGCGCGAAAGATGATCCGCGTTTCTGGGCGGCGGGGATTTCGCTCATCGCCCATATGCGCAATCCTCACATTCCGGCCGTGCATATGAATACGCGCTATATTGTGACCACGCAGGATTGGTTTGGCGGCGGCGCAGACCTGACCCCGACACAGGCGGCCGACCGCGTGCAAACTTCGCCCGATGCGGTTGATTTTCACGCCGGCATGAAAGCGGCTTGCGACGCACACGCCGTGGCCGATTACCCCAAGCTGAAAAAATGGTGCGATGACTATTTCCACTTACGCCATAGAGACGAGCCGCGCGGCATTGGCGGCATTTTCTATGACCGCCATAATAGCGGAAACTGGAACGCAGACTTCGCCTTCACCCAAGACGTCGGGCGGCATTTCCTCAAAACCTACGCCGCCATTGTGCGCGGGCGCATGGACGAGCCTTGGACAGAAGCCGACCGCGAAGAACAGCTCATCACCCGCGGCCGCTATGTCGAGTTCAACCTGCTCTGGGATCGCGGCACAACATTCGGCCTCAAAACAGGCGGCAATATAAAAACCATCCTAAGCTCCATGCCGCCCGTAGTGAAATGGCCTTAGGCAATAGCTGTCGCTTGAATAAACGCCTTGTTAATGGCAGGTTCAGGATGAAAGGACTATATATGTCTATGAAATTGAAACGAATAGCCGTTGGTTTTGCGCCTTTATTGATACTGGCCTGTACGCCGACTGTGAAGATTGAGCCGTCGGATAAACCGATTATTATCAATCTGAATGTGAAAATTGATCAGGAAATCCGCGTCCGTCTGGATAAGGATGTTGAGGACTTGATCGCCAATAACCCGGACCTTTTCTAAGGAGAAGAACATGACATTGAAAACAAAACTCCTCGGCGCTTTTGCGTCTCTGGCGCTTTTGGCAGGTGGTTCATATATCGCCGCCCAAACAGGCGAAAATACTGCCCAAGCCCAGAGCCAATCTGCGAAAACTGTGGTTGACGGCGCCATTGCGCGCGGCGCTATTGGCGAGACTTCGGGCGGCTATCTTGACGGCACCGGCACGGAAAACGCCGCCGAGCGTAACGCCATGAACGAGATTAATATTGGCCGCAAAGCGCTTTATACCCGCAAGGCCCGCGACGAAAACATCTCAGTCGAGGTGGTTGCCGCCATCTTTGGCGAAAAACAAATCGCCAAGGCCCGCCCCGGCGCCATGGTCAAAGAGGCCAGCGGCTGGCGCAAGAAATAAACCGCGTCTAAAGTTTGAAAATTCACCTGCCTGAGAAAACCGGGCGGGGTTTTCTCTTTTTGGGTTTGGGCTTACTAGCAAATCACGCTAGTAAAGGGTAAATCAGGAAAGAAGCCTATGTCCACTGCCGCCGCTAAACTCACGCCCTCCGGCCTTGCCGCTCTTCTTTGCGCCCGTATCTGCCATGATCTTATCAGCCCTGTCGGCGCGCTCGGCACGGCAATTGAAGTGCTGGACGATGAGAGCAATGCGGATATGCACGAAGACGCGCTCGATTTGGTGCGGCTCTCCTCGCGCCAGGCGGGGGCGAAACTGCGGTTTTTGCGGCTGGCATTTGGCGCAGGCGGATCAGCCCCCGGCATTATTGCCATGGACGAGATTAAATCGCTTATCGGCGGCATGTACGGCGAGGGGAAAGCGGCCCTTCACTGGGACAGCGTATTGGACGGGCTTGAGAAAAACAGCGCGCGATTATTACTCAACCTCACCATGCTCGCCGTGCAATCCGTGCCGCGCGGAGGGGATATAACGATTTCAGCCTCCGAAACAGGCGGCGCGGCGGTAATTTCGCTAAAGGCGACGGGCCCAAAATCCCGTCTAGATGCTGCCATTGAGGCGGCCCTGAATGGCAAAGCCCCTGAAGAGGGGTTTGACGGACGCACAATTCAACCCTTTTATACGGGCCTAATGGCCCGCGAAATGAAGGGCCAAATCACGACATCTGTCGAGGGCGACACGATAAGCTTCGCGGCTAATCTCCCAATATCTGAAAACGCTTAAACCTTCACAAAATCCCATAGAATTTATTCCCTCTTAACCCTTTTTCGTCACTTTATTGGAACGTAAAAAGGATTCGAACATCAATGGGTGATGACCTTAAACAGGCCCGCAGATTTGTAACCGCTGCCATGGGCGATATGGATATATTGCTCTCCGAGGCCCGGATGGAGTCGGATTTGGCCCAAGCCGCGCTGCGCCGTGTGCAATCCGCCGCCAAATCCCTGCAGGCCCGGGGCATTTACCGCGCCGGGCAAACCGTGCTCGAAGCCTATGAGCGCTCTATGCCGCAAGCCAAAATCGATGGCCGCCTCATGGCGCTATATAAATTGACGGTGCAATATGGCGAAGGTCTCGACGAAATCGCGCCTGCCGACTCAATGGTTGGCGATGATAGTGATGCGGCCTTGCCGGGCGCGGACATGCAAACCCGCTTTGATACGGCGCGCGAAATTCTTATTCCGCTTTTGCCCTTTGCGGGCAAGACAGCTCCGGCCCTGCAATATCTTGCGGATACGACTCTTGCAGATATGGCAACTGCGCCTCAAGCCCTCTCCGGTCCTGATGTGAGTTTTGAAAGCCTGATGCCCGACGTCACCAATACCGCCCTGCGAACGGCCCGTGCCCACGGCAAATCCGTCAGCCTGTCATACGCAGCCGATGACCTGTCTGTGCGAAACCATCAGGCCGAAGGTATTCGCGCGCAATTGGAAAGCACCGTTGAGCATTTGGTCAAAACCCATATCGAGACCCCCGAGCGGCGCGCGGCCAAAGGTCTGTCGCGCAACGGCTATATTGATATTACGGCCAAAAACGGGCCCAATGGCCTGGATATTTTGGTGGCCTGCGACGGTAAATCCGTGCCGCTATTTTGCAAAACGGAGCCGCCTCAACCACAGCCCATATCCGGCGGCGCGGCCGATCTTGCAGAAGAATTCTTAGGGGAGCTCAGCGCATGAAAACGTGTCTTGTTGTCGATGATTCCCGCATGATCCGCCGCGTCGCCGGCCGTATCCTCAAAGAACTGAAATTCAAAACCGAGGAAGCGGAAAACGGTCAGGACGCGATTGATCACTGCCGTATCGAAATGCCGGACGCCATTTTACTTGACTGGAATATGCCTGTCATGGACGGTTTGGATTTCCTTAAAGCCCTCCGCCAAGAACCCAAAGGTGACACGCCAACTGTGATTTTCTGCACCGCCGAACGTGATGTCATAAAAATCGCACAAGCGCTCGATGCGGGGGCCGATGAATATATCATGAAACCTTTTGATTCCGACATTATTGAGTCAAAATTCCACCAAGCTGGTCTCATCTAATGCGCGGAGCTCTGTCTCTAAATTCAACCTATTATGAAGCCCTAAAACAGCTGACGCTTGAACTTGCGGGTGTCAAGCTCGGAGCCGATCACGCCTTTCTTATCGAGACACGGCTGGCAGTCTTGGCGCGCCAAGAGGGGTTTAACAGTCTTGATTGTATGATTGAGGAATTGTTCAGTACTGGACAATCCCGCCTTGCGGTTCAGGTCGTCTCCAGCTTGCTCGAACGCGACACCCATTTCTATTATGATCACGCCAGTTTTGATCGCCTTGAGAGCGTTGTCCTGCCCGCGCTTTATTCCATTCATAAAGGCGGGACGATCCGCATCATATCCTTTGGGTGTTCCAGTGGCCAGGAACCTTATTGTATCGCTATGATGCTGGATAAATGCCGGGGTAAATTTCCGGATATAAAATTTGAAATTATCGGCGTGGATTACCCTTCTGCTGCACTCGATCGTGCCAAGACGGGGCGTTACACCCATTTTGATGTCCAGCGAGGCCTACCTATTCGTGACCTCATTACCTATTTTGACCGCAGCGCCGAAGATTGGGTGATTAAGAATCATATTCGCAAACAAGTGACTTTTAAGGAAACTCACTTATTGGCCGGTCTTGACGCGCTAAGCGATTTTCATATTGTGCTATTTCGCAATGCTCTGCCGCATTATTCCTCGCCGGCGCAAGTGCGCGTGCTGCGCGGCCTCTCGACATTGGTCAAACCACTCGGCTACCTCATGCTCGGCACAGACGAGACGCTCAACCATATTAATTACGGCTTCGATACGCTCGCCCGCCACAAGGGCATCTTCCGCAAACATGAAGAAAAAATCGAAATCATCGAAGAGATAGACCCCAATATAAAAAGACCCACCGACAAAAAAACTTTCGAAAAAGCCAAACGCCGCATGAAAGACATCGTCGAAATGAACGAAGCCAAAACGGGTTAATCTCCCCTTCGCCCTGTTGACGCTATCTGTGTAAAGCGTAAAAGACTCAAAATTTACACGGAAGTTTCAATGCGCGACATCGCTGACATTAAAGACAAATATGCTGCCCTTATCGAGGGCGCGGGCGACCTGCGCGCGCTGGATGATATCCGCGTGGCCGCCCTTGGCAAAAAGGGCGAAATCGGCGCAATGATGCAGGGCCTTGGCAAGATGTCGATTGACGAGAAGAAAGTCATGGGGCCAGCGCTAAACGGGCTGAAAAACGACATTGCGGCCTTGGTAGAAGCCAAAAAAGCCGCGCTTGAAAATGCCGCGCTTGATACGGCGCTCGCCAGTGAAACCATGGATATGTCCCTCCCCGTTGGCGCGCCGCAAGGCACGCTGCACCCCGTTGGGCAAGTGATGGAAGAAATGGCCGTTATCTTTTCCGGTATGGGTTTCTCGGTCGCTGAAGGCCCGGACATCGAAGATGATTTTCATAATTTCACGGCGCTGAACTTCCCGCCCGGACATCCCGCGCGCGACATGCATGATACTTTCTTCATGACGCCGGATGCGGACGGCGAACAAAAGGTTCTGCGAACCCATACCTCGCCCGTGCAAATCCGCACCATGATTAACGAGAAACCGCCCATCCGCATCATCGCCCCAGGGCGTACTTATCGCTGCGACAGTGACCAAACCCACACGCCGATGTTTCATCAGGTCGAAGGTCTGGTGATTGATAAGAATATCCATATGGGCCACCTCAAAGGCTGCCTGATGGATTTCATGAGCGCCTTTTTCGAGACCGATGTCGATGTGCAATTCCGCCCCCATCACTTCCCTTTCACCGAGCCCTCCGCCGAAATGGATGTGCGCTATGAGCGGGTCGGCAGCGCCATCAAAATTGGGCAAGGTAAAAAATGGATGGAAATCCTCGGCTGCGGCATGGTGCATCCCAATGTGCTACGAAATTGCGGCATTGACCCGGATGAATATCAAGGCTTCGCCTTCGGCATGGGCGTGGATAGGCTTGCCATGCTAAAATACGGCATGCCCGATCTACGCGACATGTTCGCAAGCGATACAAGATGGTTAGCGCATTACGGGTTTTCTTCGCTATTGCAGGCTAATTTGGCGACGGGGTTGTCATAGATGGCCCTGCGCGCCGCACCCCCTCAGTCCCTTCGGGACAGCTCCCCCCTCAAGGGGGAGCAATTATCGCGCATAGCTAAGACTCTGCGTAAAAATGCAACAGAACATGAGCGTTGGATGTGGGCGGAATTGCGCAATTTGAAACACCATGGATTAAGGTTCAGGCGGCAAGTTGTGTTAGGATCATTCATCGTTGATTTTGCCTGTCACCGCTCCAAAACTGTCATCGAGCTAGACGGATCACAACACGGTGAGGAACAGCACGCCCAAAAAGATAAGTTACGTGATGAGCGGCTTGAGCGCGAGGGGTATATGGTTCTCCGCTTTTGGAACGGAGAGTTACACGAAGATATAGGCAGCGTTGTTGACGCCATTTATGAAAAAGCTACTCAACGTATTCCTTCCCCTCGAGGGGGAAGGTGGGCCAAGCTGGAGGTTTGGGCCGGAAGGGGTGATGAAAAAATGATTGAGCAAAGCGAAAACAAAAGCTGATGACGGACCCTGCACGCACAGCTTTTATGCAGCCTGCCAAGGCGATATTAAAACGCATTGATATTGGCTTGGCCACTGGGGCGGTCGCCGTTTTGGTTGCCTTTCTGGCGCTGCTGACATCGATGGCGCAAACGCGCATGGCGCAGGAAACCCAGAAAGCCGCCATCTTGCCGATTATTCAAGTGGATATTGGCTACCAGTATAAAAAAAGCCCTGCGGTCTTCGAGATTACGCTCATCAACTCAGGCGTTGGCATTGCCTATGTGCAAAATGTGCGCGCACTGATTAATGGCAAACCAGTGGACGAATATAAAGTCTTGCAAGACGCCGTGATGAATGGCCGAATGCGCTCAAATGCGGTGCTGACGGAAATGCCGGCAACGGGATTTCTGCCCGCCGGAGAGAGCATCACCCCGTGGTCATATAGTTGGGGCAGCAGCCTAAACGGACGCGGGGAAATTGAAGCTTATCTGCGCGGCCAATTTGGCCCGCCAATGGAAGGCGTCGATATTGAAGTTTGCTATTGCTCTATTTTTGAGGATTGCTGGACGACCACGGCGTCTAATCTGGCTAAACCTAAGCCCGTAAACTCCTGTAGCCACGATGATACTCAAGAGGATTTCTTTGCGCGGGCGATAACGAAAAAAGCTGCCGAAAAATTAAACGTAGAATAATTAAACGCAAAACAGAGACAAGATAAATAATGAAATTCACACTCTCATGGCTGAAAACCCATCTGGAAACGGAGGCTACGATTGACGAGGTTACCCGCGCGATGACGCTTGCGGGACTTGAAGTCGAAGGCGTGGAAAACCCGGCCGAAAAACTGGCCGCTTTTTCTATCGGCAAAGTCCTAACCGCCGAGAAACATCCCGATGCCGATAAGCTGAAAGTCTGCACGGTCGAGACCCGCGACGGCGTGAAAACCATTGTCTGCGGCGCGCCGAATGCGCGGGCCGATATGACGGTCGCCTACGCCCCTATGGGGGCCTATATCCCCGGCGCAGATTTTAGCCTTGATAAGAAACCGCGCAAAATTCGCGGGGTCGAGTCCTCCGGCATGATGTGTTCGAGCAAGGAACTCGAACTCGGCGAAGATGCGGACGGGATTTTGGATTTAGATGATGGCCTTAAGATGGGCATGCCGCTGGCCGATGCGCTGGGCCTCAACGACCCCGTCATTGATTTTGAAGTCACGCCCAACCGCCCTGATTGGCTCGGCGTCGATAATATCGCGCGCGACCTAGCGGCGGTTGGCCTCGGCACATTAATTACGCCGGAAATTAAGCCCGTCAAAGGCGGCTTCCCCTGCCCTGTGGCGATTAAAACTGATGTGCCTGAGGCTTGCCCTGCTTTCGCCGGACGAGTTGTCCGCGGCGTCAAAAACGGGCCGTCGCCACAATGGCTGCAAGACCAGATTAAAGCGATTGGGCTGCGGCCCATCTCGGCGCTAGTCGATATCACCAATTTCATCACTTATGACCGCGCGCGGCCTTTGCATTTTTACGATCTGGCCAAGCTTAAAGGCGGCATCACAGTGCGCTTCGGACAAGACGAAACATTTGAGGCGCTGGATGATAAATCTTATACTGCAGGCGCGGGCGATGTCGCGATATGCGATGATAGCGGCATTCTCGGCCTCGGCGGTATTGTCGGCGGGGTGAGTACAGGCTGCGATGAAACCACCACCGACATCTTAATCGAATGCGCTTATTTCGACCCTCTCACCATTCGCAAAACCGCCAAACGGCTCGGGGTTAATTCCGATGCCAAATACCGTTTTGAACGCGGCGTCGATACGGGCTTTGTACTTGGCGGCATGGATATGGCCGCGCAAATGGTGCTCGATATTTGCGGCGGCGAAGCCAGCGAAATCACTCTTGTAGGCGAGATACCCGCCGCCCCGTCAGCGGTCGAATTTGACCCCGGCTTAACCGAGCGCCTGACGGGACTTAATCTGCCGGAAAAGGCCATGGTCAAGATTCTACAAGACCTTGGCTTTAGCGTCAAAACAGGAAAAACATGGAAAGTGGGTGTGCCGAGCCATCGCCGTGACTGCGCGCTTGGCGCCGACCTTGTCGAAGACATCGCGCGTATTCATGGCTATCATAATCTGGAGGCTGTCAGCCTGCCGCCTTTGCCCGGACGGCGCGAACCGACAGCGACCCTAACGCAGAACCGCACACGCCTCGCAAGACGCGCCCTCGCCGGGCGCGGCCTGTCCGAAGCCGTGACATGGTCATTCGTCTTGCAAGACCATGCCAAAGTCTTTGGCGGCGGCGAGGATAAAATGCGGCTGGATAATCCGATCAGTTCCGACCTAAATTGCATGCGCCCCAGCGCCCTCATTCACATGCTGCTCGCCGGGCAGCGCAATGCCGATAAAGGCTATCCCCGCGCGGCTTTGTTTGAACTTGGCCCTGTTTACCGCGGCATCCAGCCTGACGAACAAGCGCTGACAATTGCCGGTATGCGCCGCGCGGAAACAAGGCGCGATTGGGCGGGGGAAGACATGATTGACGCCCTCACCGCCAAAGCCGACGCCCTCGCAGCGCTGGAAGCCATGGGCGCGAACGTGTCCAATCTACAGCTCTCAAAACCCACGGGGGATTACTGGCACACCGGACGTTCAGGCCGCTTGCAAATGGGGCCCAAAAATATCCTCGCCGATTTTGGCGAGCTTCACCCCCGCGCCCTGAAAGCGCTCGGCATAGAGGGCCGCATTGCCGCTTTTGAAGTCTGGCCGGAAAATATCCCTGCACCACGAAAGAAGAACGCGAGCAAGTCCAAATCTGCCCTTAACCTGTCGGGCTTCATGCCCGTCCACCGCGATTTCGCCTTTGTCGTCGCGGAAGATATCCCGGCAGGCACAATCCTCAAAGCCGCCCAAGGCGCGGATAAACAGCTTATCACCGATGTTACCTTGTTCGATATTTATCAAGGTAAAGGCGTCGAAGACGGCCATAAATCCCTCGCCATTGACGTCACGCTAAGCCCGAAAGACGCCACACTAACCGACAAAGAAATTGAGGCTGTCAGCGATAAAATCATCGCGAGCGTGATGAAAGTTGGCGGGCAGCTAAGAACCTAATCTAAGCATGTCCTTCTCCCATAGGGAGAAGGTGGGGCCGTAGGCCTCGGATGAGGGGTCAGATTTAAAATGGACACACAAGACTTCGCCAAATATCTCCGGCATAATCAAGCCCCTGCTGAGGTATTAATCTGGGAGAAACTACGTGCGCGGCGTTGCGGTGGTTATAAATTCCGCCGCCAAGCCCGTATCGATAATTATGTCGTAGATTTCCTCTGCATCGCAAAAAAGCTCATCGTCGAAATTGATGGGTTATCACATGACGGGCGTGAGCATTATGATGAAGCCCGCACAAAACATCTGGAAATGCAGGGCTACGGGTCATTCGTTGCGCGAATGTAGATGTTTATGACGACATTGATGCCGTCGTGGAGGCTATCTATCAAGCCTTAAGCATCTGACCCCTCACCCACCCCTTCGGGGCACCCTCTCCCTATGGGAGAGGGGAATAAAGCGGAGAGTTTAGGGAATATTTACGACGAGTTCTCGGTTGGCGGCGATGGTGAACCAGCTTACTTGTCGGATGGTGTTACAATTGACAAGCGAGGTAGGCTTTAAGCAATTCAGCACTACCCTACGCGGCATAGCCGCTTCGGCGACTCGTTATTTTTGATTCACAGGATCAAAAATTCCCTCGGATCAGGAGTCGTCCATCTTAAGCGCCGCAATAAACGCTTCCTGCGGTATTTCTACCCGCCCGAATTGGCGCATCTTTTTCTTGCCCTTTTTCTGCTTGTCGAGCAGTTTTCGCTTCCGGCTCGCGTCGCCGCCGTAACATTTTGCGGTTACGTCTTTGCGCATGGCGGCGATGGTTTCGCGGGCTATTATCCGTCCGCCTATTGCGGCTTGTATCGGGATTTTAAACAGGTGTCTTGGGATGAGGTCTTTGAGGCGTTCGCACATCATGCGGCCCCGGGCTTCGGCATTATTGCGGTGCACCAACATGGAGAGCGCGTCGACGGGTTCGGCGTTAACGAGAATGCTCATTTTTACGAGGTCGCCTTCGCGCAGGCCAATCGCCTGATAATCAAAACTGGCATAGCCTTTGGAGACGGATTTGAGGCGGTCGTAGAAATCAAACACGACTTCATTGAGCGGCAGTTCATATTCGACCATAGCGCGGGAGCCGACATAAGACAGGTTGGTCTGGATGCCGCGGCGATCTTGGCAGAGCTTTAAGATACCGCCGAGATAATCATCGGGCGTCATGATCGTGGCTTTAATCCACGGCTCTTCGATATGGAGGATTTTCATCACATCAGGCATATCCGCCGGATTGTGCAGAACGATATCAGAGTCGTCGCGCATTTGCAGTGTATAGACCACGCTGGGCGCAGTAGTAATCAGGTCGAGATCAAATTCGCGCTCTAGCCGCTCTTGGATAATTTCCAAATGCAGCAGACCGAGGAAGCCGCAGCGAAAGCCGAAACCAAGCGCGGCGCTGGTTTCCATCTCGTAGCTGAAACTCGCATCGTTGAGGCGCAAGCGCCCCATCGCGGCGCGCAAATCTTCGAAATCAGCGGCGTCCACCGGGAATATCCCGCAAAAGACAACTGGCTGGGCAGGCTTAAAGCCTTCCAGCGGCGTTTCTGTCGGGCGCTTGTCTTCGGTAATCGTATCGCCGACAGCAGCGTCTGCGACTTCTTTAATGCTCGCCGTGAGAAAGCCGATCTCGCCGGGGCCAATGCTCGCGACATCCGTAGGCTTAGGCAAAAATACGCCGACTTTGTCAACGGTATAGCTCGCGCCCGTATTCATGGTTCGGATACGCAGGCCTTTTTTGACCGTGCCTTCGATGACGCGAAACAGCACGACCACGCCCATATAAGTGTCATACCAAGCATCGACGAGCATGGCTTTTAGCGGCGCGTTAGGGTCTGCTTCCGTCGGCGCAGGCAAGCGATGGCAAATCGCTTCGAGCACCTCTTCAATGCCAATACCGGATTTGGCGGAACACTCAATCGCTTCGCTGGCGTCAATACCGATAACGTCTTCGATTTGCGCGCGGACACGTTCAGGTTCGGCGGCGGGCAAGTCGATCTTGTTAAGCACAGGCACAACCTCATGGTCATGCTCAATCGCTTGGTAAACATTGGCGAGCGTCTGCGCTTCGACGCCTTGGCTGGCATCGACCACCAAAATCGAGCCTTCACAAGCCGATAAACTGCGCGAAACTTCATAGGCGAAATCGACATGGCCCGGCGTATCCATCAGGTTGAGGATATAATCCTCGCCGTTTTTAGCCGTATAGTCGAGCCGCACGGTCTGGGCTTTAATGGTAATGCCGCGCTCTTTTTCAATATCCATATTGTCCAGCACTTGCTCGGACATCTCGCGGTCAGACAGTCCGCCGGTAAAGGATATCAGCCGATCGGCCAGCGTCGATTTCCCGTGGTCAATATGCGCCACGATAGAGAAATTACGGATATTTTTTTGGTTCGTCATATCAGCCGTGTCTCTATAAGAGATGGGCGCGAATGCAAGGGGGGGATATGTGTATTAAGGATTCAATGTCACCGTCTTGGGCAGGCCGTCCTGTATCAGCCCTGCTAAGGCTTTGATCAGCGCTTGGCGGGGGAGGCGTTTGCGGTAAGTCAGGTAAATTGTCCGCGCCGCGCCTTTATCGGTGAGTTCGCGGGATAAGAGGCCAAGTTCTGCGCTCCAGCCGCCGCGCATGGCGAGAGCCGGAACGAGGGTAACCCCCTGCCCGGACGCCACGAGATTGATCAGCGTTTCAAGACTGGTCGCGCGCAGGCTTTGGCGGCGGCGTTTATGGGCGGGGCGACAAATCGAGAGCGCTTGGTCGCGAAAACAATGGCCTTCGGTTAAGAGCAATACATCATCTTGCCGAACATCAGCCATGCTCGCCTGTTCCAGTCTTTGCAATTCGTGACCCTCCGGAAAGAGCAGCCAGAACGGCTCAGAATAAAGCTCTATCGCCGCGAGGGCGTCTTCCTCCGGCGGGGTTGCGAGCAAGGCGACATCAAGCTCACCGGCGAGTAAATCCTCGGTCAGCCTTTCGGTAATATCCTCACGGTAAGTGACTGAAAGCTTAGGCAAATCACTTTGCAGCCGCCCGACAAAGAGCGGGATCAGATAAGGCGCAATGGTCGGGATAAGCCCGAGCGAGAGATTGCCGGCGAGCGGGTCTTGCGCGGAGGCCGCAACAGATCTTATCCGCCGCGCGGCATCACGGGCTTCGCGCGCAATTAAGATAATCTCCTTGCCAATATCGGTGACGCGGATGCCCTTATGGCTGCGCTCAAACAAAGTGACGCCAAGCCGGGCTTCCAGTTTTTTAATCTGGCCGGACAATGTCGGCTGGCTGACATGACAGGCTTCCGCCGCCCGCCCGAAATGCCTATGCTCTGCAACGGCGCAAATATAGTCAAGGTCGCGAAAATTCACAAAAGAAGCCTCATAGATAAAACCAATAGAGTCGATAGAAACAATCGATTTTACATATATGCACGCCTCCTATTATTCAAGACCCATAATAACCCTATTGTCGAATGCGTTGCCCCACAGCATATGCGTATTCTACATCCGGCCATCGCTAGCGCCCCTGCGATGGCCGGTAATTTACTTTTATTATTTTTCGGTTATTGTCGGCGAATGCCTGATTACACGACATCCCCCTTTCACCGCTTTCAGGGCTGGCGCTTACTCGCTTTATTTGCCGTCTTTCTGGCCTATACATTGTGGTATACGGGGCCGGGGTTTTTCGGGCAGATGAGTTCTATTCCGGGATATTCGTCTTTGCAGGAAATGGGCTTTTACAACGGGGCGACGGCCGTTGAGACCCTAGGCGCACTCGGCGCAGCGGGACAAAAGCTCAAATATCTCGCCTTGATTTTCGATGTGCCTTATATGATCTTGCAGGCGCTGGTCTTTGAAGGCTTTATTGCCTTCGGGATTCGCAATATGCGGCTGAAAAACCCGAAATGGAATCTGCTATTTATCCTCCCTATAGCCTTTTTACTCACTGATTTTGCCGAGGATAGCTTTATCGCGCTGACGCTCGCAACGGGGTCGCAGGCGCTTGGGACGATTGCCGGCCTCATGACCGCCGCGAAATTTGCGGCCTTTATTCCGGGGATGATCACAGCGCTTATCTTCCTCATTGGCGGGATTATCGGCTTCATTAAACACCGTTAATCGCAGTCTAATTCGCCATATTTTCGTCTTTTATTAACCCTATTTTAGCAGAGTTGACGGGCTGGGAAACGCCCCCGGAAACGCCAAAGGATAAACCATGCCCGATATGAATATAAAGACGATTAACCGCCATTCCTTTTTTGCCTTTGGCCTCGCTTTGGCCTGCGCTTCTGTCTTGGCCCTTACCGGCTGCGCGACTCCGGGCAATAACCCGGCCCAACATCAGGACATCCGCAAAGCGCAAGCAGAGGGCCAATCACGCGCCCAAGCCTATAATGAAAGCGAGTTAGTCTCAGCTATTTCGACCCATTTGGGCGTGACATCCGAATCCGCCGCGACAACGATTGAGCGCCTGTTTAAAGACCGGGGCCGCCCGGTCGGCTATATTACCGGCGAAGAAGGCGGCGGCGCTTTCACAGTCGGCGTGCGTTACGGCAAGGGCACGCTTTGGATGAAAGACGGGCGCACGCAAAAAGTCTATTGGCAAGGCCCGACCATCGGCTTTGATGTCGGCGCTGATGCCAGCAAAGTCTTCACCCTCGTTTACGGGCTAAATGATCCCAATTACATCTTTCAGCGTTTCCCGGGCGCGGATGGCAGCGCGTTTCTCGTCGCCGGCATGGCCGTCAATTATCAGCGCGCTAACGGCGTCACCCTCGCCCCCATACGCACAGGCGTCGGCCTGCGCCTCGGGGCCAATATCGGCTATACCAGCTACACCCGCAAACGCTCGCTTATTCCGCTTTAGGTTCCAGCCAGCCTTCATATTTGACAAGGCGGCCTAATAATGGCGCCTTTATATCGACATGAAAATTAAAACGGCCCTTTGCGCCGTGTTCATAGATATCGCCGCTTGGCGCGAGAAAGCGCGGCAGGGGCACTCCGAACATTGACCAAGATTTGGTTTTCAAAACCAATCTTCCCTCTTGTGCCAGCACGGCCATATGAATAGCGACAGGGCCGAAACGCTCGGTCACTAACCGCGCATGGCGGCCCTTCCCCGCTTCTTGCGTGCTGACCATACGGCGGCCATCAAAATAACGCTCCCAAGTCTCGACGCCATCCTTCAAGGTCATGACCACGCGCACGGGAATATCTGGGCTGGCTTTGGGCATGCCAAAGAGATTGGCAATCATTTGGCCGGCAGGATTACGTCCGCGCGTGACTTTGCAGCGGCCCGTAAAACTGCGGCCTTCGCCGATAATATGCAGCTCTTGGATTGGGCGGGCCAAATCCCGATAAGCCGAGCCTAAGGTTTTTTCATAGAGCGAGAGCGCTTTGTCGCTATCGTCATAGGTGCCTGTGTAAATCCGGTATTTGGCAAATTCTGCCTCATAATCCGCCAAGGTGATATCTTGAAGGCAGGCCCGAGCGCCGGGCTTGGGCCGCTCGCCGCGGACTAATTTACGCGCCAAAATTGCCAGCGGCAGAACGGGAATAAGCGGGCCGTCATCGCCCTCGCCGATAAGGTGCCAAGAGCGGCTAACAGCCTGCCCGTTTTTAAGCCCGTCAATTTCGACAAACATCCCGCCGCGATGCGCGCCGCCGGAAATATGTTTCATACAAAAATGGAAAATCGGCGAAAGCCAAAGCAGGCCGGGCATCAACCGCGAACGCACACCGCGCGCTAAACCCATCAAAACGCGGTGCAGGATTACGGGCTTTGGCCCCGCTCCGTTCCAGATATTTTCCAAGCCTTTATAATGCTCTCCAAATATACGCCCGTCCGGGACATCGACATTGGAAAAGAGAAGATGATCCAATGGTTCAACCCCCGGCGCGGCGATTGTGCGCGAAAGCCCTTCCGTCAGGCCGTAGGCCTCGCCCATCTGCCCGTCTTTCAAGACCGGAAATCTTTTACCGGCATAAGACGCGATGGCGTCCACCACGCTGCGGCCCATATCATTATGCGGAGACGGCGCGATGCCTGCGCGTATATGCGTGACCGTATCCAGCCCTTCGCGCAGCCGACCCACCACACAAGAGGTCAGTGCCGGATAAGTCGAAACACCCGATAAAACGACCCGCCCCGCTTTTCTGGCGCGGACGTCAAATTGCGCAATCCCGGCTACAAACTCAGCTCCGTCGGCAATATCGAGATAATCACACCTTCCCGCCAAAGCATAATCGACAACGCGGTAAGGCTCGGCTCCATAATTTTGAAACGAGCCTGACACATCAATAATAATATCGGGGGGCACGTTGATCTGCGCTTTTAAATCTTGGCTACGGTCAAGCCGTAGAGGTAAAAACCGCGCCGCCTGTCCCTTAAGCGCATCGCAAAGGCTTTGGGCTTTGCCCGCATTGCGCCCGGCTATCAAAACGGTCAATCCCGTTTCATCTTGCAATAATTCGGCAAGCTGTCTGCCAAAAAACCCATAGCCGCCAATGATCAAAAGTGTTGTCATAAAACCAGTTTATCTGACTTAGCTCTTTTTCGGAGATGTCTTCTTTTTCTTCGGAGACACATTGCTGACAAATTGCAGCGGCACACCCTGCGAAACAATATTGAGATCGCGCTGCGGGAAGGGAATGGTAAAGCCTGCTTTTTCAAGGGCCTTGTTGACATCCGTATGGATGGTGTGGGTCACGGGCCAGCGCTCATCGAAATTTTTCAAAAAGACGCGTAATTCAAAATCCAGAGAACTATCGCCAAAGCCGGTAAATAAAACCTGAGGCGCGGGGGTTTCCAGTATTTTCGGATTTGCTTTTAACGCGTCCAATATAATATCGCGGGCTTTATCCGTATCAGACCCATAAGCAATGCCGACAGGCACAATCATACGGGTTACAGAATTAGACAATGTCCAATTGGTAACGCGCTCTGAAATCAGGGCTTCATTCGGAATCAGGATTTCTCGGTTATCCAGATCGGTCAGCGTCGTCGCTCGAATTTGAATCCGGGACACGATTCCGCTTTGGTCACCAATCGTGACATAATCGCCAATACGCACGGGACGTTCAAACAGGATAATCAGGCCGGAGATAAAATTGGCGATAATTTTTTGCAAGCCGAAACCAATACCGACTGAAAGACCTGTGGCAATCCATTTAAGCTGTGACCATTGCAGGCCGAGCTTGTCAAAACCGATAATAACGCCCACTGCAATGATGACATAGCCGAGTATCGTCGTCACCGCATAGCGTGTGCCTGTATCCACGCCAGCGCGGTTAAGGACAAAAATCTCAAGGAAGCCCGGCAGGTTTTTCGCGGCAATGAAAGTCAGTCCCAATATTACAATCGACTGCATAAGATTCCATAAGGTAACCGGAATTTCGGCAGATATTGTCGCGCCGGTTTCATCAGCAATTTGGCCCATATAATGTCCGATTTCGACTTCATTAAAGACGGAAAGCGCTGGCAGAAGGCTTGACCATATCATCCACATCAAGGCGGCAAAGCCGAGCACAATAAGCGTGTTGAGAAGCTGTGCAGACTGGCGGCTCATCGCCTTAATATCAATCTCGCTGGTATCAAGGGGCGGGTGCGAAACTTCCTCGCCGCGTTCTTCTGCGGCTAGCTTTTCCTCGCGCGCACGAATTGCAGCATCTCGTTTTTCCGTCGCTTGCGTGAGCGCAAGACGGCGCTGCGCGACCAAAATAGTGCGTTTGATCAAACCGTAAATCACATAGGTCAAGAGGAACAGCCAGCCCGAAAGAAACAGCCGGCCTAAAAGTTCATTGGCCGTATCATAATAACCGAAGGCCGCCATTATAGCCGCAATGAAGGGTAGGCCGATAGCGACCAAAGCCACAACACCGCGATATTTTGAAAAAGCACTATCGGCGCGAAAGTTAGCGTTCAAAGCTTTGCGCCGCGCCCAAAGAACTTTATAGGCAAAGAGTAAGAGCGCCAGTGCCGTCAGAATAAAAGCAAAGAGGCTAAAACCCTCATAGACATCAGGGTTGGGGCTATCACCGGTCAAACCGATAATGGATGTCGAGACGCCTGCAACAGGAATAAACCAGCGCAAATGACGATTAACGCTCTTTCGTAATGTTTTCGGCAATTTATAATGGGCCCCAAACAGAGATCTATCCCTGTCCCAAGCCCGCCATGTCAGAAATAAAAGAGTAAATAAGCTCAGATACCGAAAAGTCTCTGCAAGTCTTGCAATTAACGGGTCAAGCGAAGGGCTGACTTCAAATAAGATCGACAACATCAGGAAAAATAACGGGATTGGCAGAGCGATTAAAACACAGCCGATGATAACGGCAGGCGTATGCCAATAATTGTCATCCTGAACACGGCCAATAAGCTTTGAGCGGCTTACAATATCTGCCCAAATGCCGCGCCGCGCCGATAAACAGGTGCCAATAAGGCCGATAAATATCAGCACAACAAACCACAGATTTTGAATTTGCCTTAGAAAGACCCGTGCTGTTAAGGTCAGATGTTCGGGAGAAATAATTTCGTAGGCTCCGCGCAGGACTTTGGCAGGCCAAGCTAGATTAATAGCCGGCACGCTTGGCACCCAAAGCAATTTTTCGTCGAGCAAATCTTTCAATTCTTTGGTCTTACGCAGCAATTCGCCTTGCTGGTTTTGCAGCTCAACAGTCTCGTTAATCCGGGCCGAAGCGGCATTTATTATGCGCGTGAGTAAATCGCGGTGACTGCGGTGCAAGCCCTGCATGGCCGATATGTCCTCATCGCCAAGCTCTGCAAGTTCAGGGTCTTGCTGCCTCGCCGCGCTCAAAGCCGCCACCACGTCAAACCGTCCCAGTGCCGTGCCGCGCAGGTTTTCCTGAGCGATTAGTCTTTGCTGGGTCACGCTTGTTCGGGATTGTTGGCTTTCATTGATTTGTATCTTTATGGCCTGTGGTGATTGGAGTTGGTTGGAGAGCCTGCGCAAAGTGGTTCCGGCCCGCCGGTCCAGATTGCCCGCTTCAATGAAATCCTGCGCAACGCGCAAATCACCGTTCACAATATCCAGGCGGCTAAGAGTATTGGCCGTTCGCTTGGAAATCTCGTCTGCGCCAGACGCAAGATCAACAATTTGCTGCGCTAGTTGAATGTTGTCTTGCGCCATAGCGAGCGCGATCGGGTGCGCTTGCGCCTCTTCGTAAGCCGCTTTCAAATCTTGTGCATCCGCTTTGATTTGCGCAGCTTCATTGAGCCGTCTTTGCCCTGTCTTTTCTTGTAGATACTGCACTTCGGCCGCAAGCCGTTCCAATTTTAAATTGGCCAGATTACGCCGCGCGGTGACAAGGTCCTGACGTTTGGATTGGCCTGCAATTTCCTGCTCCAGAGCTGCAATTTGAGTCCGGAGGGAATAATTACGTGCGTGCAAACCCATGCGGCGAGCCTCGCCAACCGCGTCAAGTTCGCCCTCGCCAAGCTCTGTGATTTGGGATGTGATCTCGCCAAGATTAGTTCGAGCTTCATTTAGATCCTTCGGCGCGGTCACTTGCCGAGTCGCCAGATTTTGCAGCCCCGTATCATAGCCTTCAATTTCGGAGCGCAAACTACGCAGCACACCCTCTTTGATGATTAAGTCTTGCTCAAGCTGAATAAGCGCCTCTTCGCGCATGGGTTCATCGCTGATGGTTGAGCTTTCGAAGAGCGCGGTTTGGATCTTGTCGGTGTCTTTGCGCAATGCAGCTATCGCTTTGGAAGCGTTCTCAAGCTCGCCGCGATAACGCGCGCCGCTCTCCAAATTTTTGGCCGCGCTAGCCAGAGACACAGCCGCTATTTCAAGAAACCCCTTAGCTTGTGTTTTTTGCTCTTCAGTAAGCTGTTCATTCTCGCCTAGCGCCTTTATACTCGCCTCAACAGACGTTGTATTGAAATCCGGCGGCTCAATGCGCTGTCCGCCATTAGTTTGCGCCGATACGGGCGCGACCATACTTAAACTTAAAACGGCAAACATGATCATTAACCCAAACTTGATAGCCGGTTTCATATCGATCATCTGTGCAGCCCGCTTCAACATTGGGAGAGCTTAAGACACAAGCCCATGATTGTCTTTATAAATTTTGTCTAATGCCGCCTTGCTTGATGCAAATATTCGCGGCAAAAGCGCTCTATGAAAACCGAAACATTATCGATTAAGGGGCCTATACTCTTTACGCCTAAGCGGCATGAGGACGAACGCGGCTATTTTATAGAAACCTTCCGCGCCGCTGATTTCGAAGCCGCTACAGGGGCTAAAGCCACATTCGTGCAAGACAATCTCTCAATGTCAAACAAAGCGGGGACGCTGCGCGGACTTCATATCCAAACCCCGCCTCATTCCCAAGGCAAATTAGTTTCCTGTAAACGCGGGCGGATTACAGATGTGATTGTCGATATTCGTAAAACCTCGAACACCTTCGGTCAGCATATTGCGGTGGAGCTTTCAGCTAAAACACACGCCCAGCTTTGGGTGCCGCCGGCTTTCCTGCATGGCTATGTTACGCGCGAAGATAATTGCGAGGTGTATTATAAAGTCACGGATTACTATGCTCCGAAATACGAAAGCACCATACTCTGGAATGATATTGATCTCGGCATAGATTGGGGTGTGAACAGCCCTATCATCTCTGAGCGCGATGAATTCGCCTTGCCCTTCGCGCAATTTGAAAGTCCTTATAAATGACCCTGCTGATTACAGGCGGCTGCGGGTTTATCGGCTCAGAAGTCGTGCGGCGCGCGGTCAATCAGGGGCGCGATGTCGTCAATATTGACGCTCTGACCTATGCTGCCAATTCCGCAAATCTCGCATCTATTGATAACAAGACTAACTACACATTCGAACAGCTTGATATTCGAGACAAAGCCGCCCTTAAAAAAACCTTTGATCGCTATAAACCCGAAGCCATTATTCACCTAGCCGCTGAATCTCACGTTGATCGATCTATTGATAGCCCCGATGATTTTATCAGCACCAATATTAACGGCACATTTAACGTGCTAGAATGCGCGCGCGCAGTAGGTGCAAAGTTTCTCCATGTCTCAACGGATGAGGTTTATGGTGATTTGGATACAAATAGTAACGCTTTTACAGAAACCACAGCCTATGCACCGAGCTCGCCCTATGCCGCGTCCAAAGCGGCAAGTGACCATCTTGTGCGCGCGTGGGGGCGAACTTATGATCTACCCATCCTGATAACGAATTGCTCGAATAATTACGGCCCCTACCAATTCCCGGAGAAACTTATTCCGGTCGTCATTCTATCCTGCCTTGCGGGCCAGCCCATCCCCGTTTACGGCAAAGGTGAAAATATCCGTGATTGGCTCTTTGTTGAAGATCATTCGCGGGCTTTGCTGAGTGTTCTTGAAAAAGGCACCTTAGGGGAGACCTATAATATCGGCGGGAATAATGAACGCCGCAATATTGATCTCGTGCAAACACTTTGCTCCATTATGGACAAAATAAAACCGCAAAATAATGGACCTTATGCCAATCTGATTACGTTCGTAGCCGACCGCCCCGGCCATGACCAACGATATGCAATTAATGCCAGTAAGATTACGCCTGAAACGGGTTGGCAGCCATTGGTAAACGCCAATGACGGCCTTGAAATAACCGTGCGTTGGTATTTGGACAATCGGGACTGGTGGCAACCGCTCTTAATCCGTAGCGGCGTCGGCAAACGGCTTGGCCTCCTATGAGCGTCCTGGTTTTCGGAAAAAACGGACAGCTGGCCCGAGCACTGGCTCGCTCACTAACCGCGCGTGGTCAAGATTTCACTTGCTATGGCCGCGATGACATCGACCTCATTGCCTATCCTAAAAATGCCGCCACAATCATTCAAAAGGAAAAGCCCAGAACCGTCATCAATGCCTGCGCTTTCACCGATGTTGACGGCGCAGAAATCCATAGAACCAAAGCCAATATTCTTAACCACACAGTCCCTGAAATTATGGCCAAAACCTGTAAGGCTGCGGAGATAGCCTTTATTCACATTTCGACTGATTATGTCTTTGATGGCCAGAAATCAGGCCCTTACCGTCCCGGCGACAAACGAAATCCACTTAATGCCTATGGCCATAGCAAAGCGGCGGGAGAACGGGCGGTTATGGAAGCAGGCGGACAAAGTTTAATCTTGCGAACAAGCTGGCTCTATGATGGAACCGGGCAAAATTTTCTAACCACAATGTTACGGCTTGGGCGAAGCTCCAAAGTCAGTCTTGTGACTAACCAATTCGGACGCCCGACCTATGCAGGGCATTTGGCAGAGGCCTGTTTACGGACATTGGACAGGGTGCCCAAGACTCCGAAGATTTATCATGTAACCAATAGCGGAACCGCCATAAGCTGGGCGGAATATGCAAAAACAATTTTCACTCGCGCGAAATTAAGCCCCGATATTACGCTACTTACTGCAAAGCATTTCACGCGCTCAGCCAAACGGCCTACCAATTCCGTGCTTGATATATCAGATTTTGAACGGGATTTCAGCTACCCTTTAGAGGCTTGGGAGGTAGGGCTGGATTTGGCCCTGCAAGAGATATATCCGCAACTGTGATTTTCACTCAAGCACAAACAAGCCCTGATAGCGCAAACTATCAGGGCTTGGTGGCCAATTCACCCCCGCCAAAGCAGAATGTTTGGTAGAGTAAGGCTCAGAGCCTAGAAGCGATAACGACCGCGCAGCATGACCGGAATAGATGTCCGGCTACCGCCATTATTAGATCCGGCGATTGAAAAGCCGGGGTCCAATATAGAGGTGTCCGTTTTGGGTGACTGCGTATAGCGCACGCCTGTTTCCAGAGCGAGCGTGGCATGACGGGCAATCGGTGTTTCAACGCCGATCATACCGGCTGCTGAACCTACCCATCCGTTTTGATAGAATGGAATGTCAGTGGCAGAGAAAGCCGCGCCGCCAAGTTGTGAATTTTCAATACGAACAGCATCCAGATGCGCCGCGCCGAGTTTAGCTTCGACATAAGGACGAATTGAATTGAGGATAAGGCCGCGGCGAGGCGCAAAATATTGACGCACCCCGATTTCAGCCCCGTAAGATCTATAATCAGATAAAGCGCCCGTCAGAGCTTGTCCGCCGACAGTCCCCCAGTCAAGAGCGCCGGCGCTATTGGCTTCTTCCATAAACACATTACCGGTGATTTTGCGGTTCGGGCTTAGCGCATAAGAGCCGCCCAATTCCGCGCGGTATCCCATATCATAAGCATCTTTCATTTTGACAGTATTGATAGCTGTCCCGGCGGAGGCATTAATCATGTCGCCCGTGATAGCGGTTCCGCCAACGGCGAATGACGGCCCGATTGCCCCTTCAAGGTTCCAGCGGCTAAGGCATTGCTGGCTATTGCATGATTTAGGCGCGACCTTTGGCGCGTGGTGGCCATAGCTGCCATGGCTGTTATAGCCAGAGTTGTTATAGTCGTGATGACCGTTTCCTAAACCGAGCCAAGAGCACCCTGACAGTGCGATAGCCGTACTGGCCAAAATAATATTACGCATATTCCCATTCCCTGTTGTTCCGAACTGGCACAATTGCCGCGAACTTCAGATTGTGAAGTGTTGCGGTGCAAAGAAAAGGCCAACCCGTTAATTATGAAAATGCCTGTTAAGGTAAATTATTAAACAAACAGAAAAAAACCCGGCCTTGAGAGCCGGGTTTTTGAATTCATAGTTATTATTGGGTTAATTAAAAGGCAACCCGTCCGCGAACCGAGACCGGGACAGACCAACGGTCTTCCGATGGGGCAATCGTATCTAATTTATCGCGCCAGCGAATACCGGCTTCGACGCCAAGGGCCGAACGTGGCCCTACAGCCATTTCCGCGCCAATCGTAGCAGCAGCTGTCGGCGTCCATCCGCCGTCAACATATTCTTGAACATTTGAGCCGACAGGCATTAAGGTTGCGCTATCTTGAGAGAGCAACACAGCATCAGTGTGCGTAAAGCCAGCTGTTGCGCCGACATAAGGACGGAACGCCCCGCCATATCCGCCGCCCATATATTTGCGCAGGCCACCTTCGAGCGTAATTTGCTCCAGATCACTGAACTCTGCATAGAGGTCTTCTGTCAGTGTACCGCCGCCTGGGATATCATTAATCGTACCAATTTGCATACGTTCACCATCGGCTTTACTATACCCGACACGGCCGATTAAAGTCGTGTCGCGGGTGAGATCATAAGTCGTTGCGAGATCATAATTCATGCCATTTTTAAAGGCATCTTTATAGGCAATAGCATCTGTTGCAGACACACCTAGTGTTGCGCTACCCAAAGCTGGCCCCGCTGGTTTGGCTGTCGCTAAATCACCGCCAATACCGAATTCTGTGCCGATGCCTGCTTCAAAACCCCATGGCATGGCTGCGCCTACGCCGCGAAGCTGCGGGACGCCGTAATAAGCCGGATAAGGTTGGCGCACATAATAAGGCGCGCCTTGGATGGTTTGAACACCTGCGCCTTGGACATATTGGCCATTGGCATATTGTGTTCCGACGACATTACCGCCGTAAACGGCAGACCCGTAACCAGCATTTGCGCCGAGTGTTGTTACGCCGCCGCCTGCGCCGTAAGCGCCGTTAAATCCGTTAACGCCTCCGTTAGCGCCGTACATTCCGCCGCCAACACCGTTAGCTGCCAGGCCTGCTCCGACCATACCGGCTCCGGCGCCATATCCTGCTGCGCCTTGCATGCCATATCCGACACCGCTAGCGCCATATCCTGCGCCTTGCATACCGTATCCAGCTCCGCCTGCGCCGTAACCTGCGCCTTGCATGCCGTATCCGGCACCTTGCATTCCATATCCGGCTCCCGCGCCGCCATATCCGTTACCGGCAACGCCGTAACTGCCGCCTGCGCCGCAAGCGCCGCCTGCATATTGACTTTGCTGCCAATGGCCGCCGCCAGCTTGGCCGCAATTAACTCCGTAAGCGCCCCCCGCTTGGCCGTAGCCAGCGTTGTGACCGCCCATCCCTAGCCAGGAACATCCTGACAATAAAACCGCTGATAATGCGCAAACTGCAAGCCGCATATCGGCCTCCCTTGTTTAAGTTAATGTCTAACTGTTTCCTTTGTAGACACGGTATGTTTAAGAAAAGGTTTTTAAATAGGAAACAAAACCTTAAGTTTTCAACTATTTAGCTAAAAATTGTAACTTCCTCTGATTGTCAGTGGAACAGCGACATTTGTACTGCCTTTTGTTCCGTTGGAATATTCGCGCGCGCCCTCAATGCGGACACCCGTTTCAAAAGCCATTGCCGTTTTCGGCGTTAATTGCCATTCAACACCGGCATTAAGCTGGCCGGATGGAATCCACTGGCTGTCATAAAGATCAACGCGGGCAGATGGGCCAGCAGGGTCAAAAAACTCTAAGTCCTCGCCGTTAGATGAAAAGGCTTGCTCATAATGCAACTGTGATTGTGACGTCACAAACGACACTCCATTATAGTGTGAGGCCCCGACAGAAGCCCCTACAAACGGCGTGAGTGTTTTGAACCCTTGGTCTTTGACTATAGGATTCAAGTAATGCCTACCGCCAACTTCCAAATCCACACGCTTCATATCTGTGAAATCGTAAGAAAATCTGGCAATTTGCTGATTTGGCAAGTAACCAATATTAACGACTGCTGCGCCTACCGGTAGGTTATTTATATAGGCCTGTGCGCTTGAATACTCATATAATGTGCCGTCAATTGTTGCAACGTCTCCTGCCTTACCTTCTGCCGAGGTGTATCCCAGATTTGCAAATAATGTTGTTTTAGGACTGAAAATATATTCTCCACCGACCGCAACCCGAAGCGGTGTCGTGTAAATATCATCAAATGATACATCCGGCTTTATCGCCTGTTCATATGAATTTGGCGCCAAAATATCGGTAAGAGACAAGCCGCCAAAAGGAATGGGTATTTGGTCATTTGCAGTCCAGATATAATTTGTTATTAATCCGTCGGTAGGAGTGCCTTCGGCACGCCCCTCATTATATACCTGCGGATTATAACCTGCCACCGGGTCTAATGTCGGAACCTTGGCAAACTCTAAAAGGCTGCCCGTAAAGCTTTTCTCAACGCCCAGTGACATGGACCCGCGCCAGTGCGGTTTGCGAATCTGTTTGCGCGGATTATAATTCGCAGCTTGTTGACCCGCGACGCCCGCATGAGAGCCGTAACCTTGATTGGTATATTGCCCGCCGCCAAAATTTGGCTGCTGCGGATAGCCGCCATATTGCCCGCCTTGTGTTCCCAGCGTTACGCTTGCCGGGTCACATCCGCGCGGGACAGGTTGTTGGGGACTGTAAATCTGGCATGGGTTATGCTGAGCGCCGTAATTCTGGGCGCTTCTTTGTTGATTAGACGTATAACGTCCGCCATATTCATAATTGGCAGATTTCGCCTGCGGGCTATGATGTCCGCCGCCCCCTGTTAGGCCACCAAGCCAAGAACAGCCCGATAATAAAACCGCCGATAAAGTGCACACAGCTAAGCGCATGTCGTCCCTCCAAAACAATGCGGCTCAGAGCGAGGCGCACTATGGTTAATGAAGGACTTGCCCTGTTTTGCTTAACAAGGCGTTTAAACGGTGATTTTTTTTACAATTTAAGAAGTTTGAGCACATTTTCCGGCGGACGGCCCAGAACGGCGCGGTCGCCCTTAACCACGATAGGGCGTTCAATCAGCTTCGGATGCGCCGCCATAGCTTTGATAAGCGCCGCTTGGTTATCGATATTTTTGAGGCCAAGCTCTTTATATATGGCTTCGCCCGTGCGCATCATTTGCCGAGGACTCCGAAAGCGCAGCTTTGATTGAAGCTTTGCGATTTCAAGCTCGGTCAGAGGCGTCTCCAGATAGTAAATCATTTCCACATCTTCGCCCGCCTCTTCGATGAGCTTTAAAGTCTCGCGCGACTTGGAACAGCGCGAATTATGATAAATCGTCAGGCTCATGAGAAACTCCGGTTGATTTTACAGCGGCATTATAGTCCATACTAGAGTATGAACTTACCCCAGACCCTATAACATGAAAACCGTTCTCGTGATATCCTCATTTGTTGCCGCCAGCCATGTCGGGGCGGGCGTTAGCGCCTTTTGCCTGCGCAGACTTGGCCATGAAGCGATTATTCTGCCGACGACCTTGATGGGGCGGCATCCGGGATGGGGCGATCCCGGCGGAGAGGCAGTTGACGGGCAGGCCCTGCGCCGGATGTGGCAAGCGGTCAAAGCCCAAGGCATTAAAATAGACGCCGTGTTATCCGGCTATATGGGCGACACCGACCATATCGCGCTAACGGCCGAGATCATTGCCCATGTGCGTCAACATAATGAAAAGGCTATCATCCTCGTTGATCCTGTCATGGGCGATGCGGGCACATTATATATCCCGAAAGCGCGCGCCGAAGCGGTTAAGCACGATCTTGTGCCCTTGGCCGATATCATCACGCCGAACAGATGGGAGTTATCTTATCTGGCCGATGGAGGCGGGCTGGCCCAAGCTGCCGCCAAGATCAAACCGGCCCTGCTGGTGACCTCTGTTCTGCATAGCCGCAATATGATTGGCGCGGCCTATATGGACGAAGCGCGCGCTATTCAGGTCAGCCACCCAAAATTCGAGACTGTTCCCCATGGCGGCGGCGACGCGCTGGCCGCAATTTTCCTCGCTCATCTTTTGTCAGGGCAAGAGCCGGTTATGGCGATGTCAAAAGCTGTTTCTGCAGTCTTTAATATTATGACCGAGGCGGATAAACACGGCGCTAAAGAACTCCCCTTGATCCCTATGCAAAATCAGCTCGATAGCTTGCCCCTCCATGTTAAAGACATTTTTGATGACTGATACACCCTTCGATATTTTCGTCCAAAGCGGATTGCAGCCTGTTGCCGAGGCTTTCAAAGCCAATTTCGAGGACGGCCACGAAGAAGACGACTTGGAACATGGCGCGCAATTTTGCGCCTATAGGAACGGTGAATTACTGATTGATCTGAAAGGCGGCTGGGCGGATCGCCAAAAGACCGAGGCCGTTAAAGATGATACGCTATTTTCAGTCTTCTCATCCGGCAAAGCTGTCGCCGCGCTTGTCATCGCTTTTCTCGCCGAAGAGGACAAGCTCGGCTATGATCAACCTGTTTCGACGATCTGGCCGGGTTTTGCCCAAAAGGGCAAAGGCGAGCTTACCGTGGCGCAGGTGCTATCCCACCAAGCCGGGCTGTCCGGCATCACCAATCCCGATTGGCAGGCCGAGGATTTCTATGATTGGGATAAGACCTGCGCAGAACTGGCCGCGCAAGAGCCTATCTTCCCCCCCGGCTCCGCCAGCGGCTACCATCCCGTGACTTACGGCTTTCTCGCCGGAGAGATTGCCCGCCGCGTGGATGATGGTGAGCGCACACTCGGCACTATTCTGCGGCAGGAATTTTGCGACTTAAACGATATTGATGTCTGGATTGGCTTGCCGGAAGCCGAGCATCACCGCTGCTCGGCCATGTTCAAACCCAAAACTGCGTCTGATCTGGGCGACATAAACGCCGCGACCCGGGCCGCGTTTCTTAACCGAAACGGCAACCCCGGCGGGCGGGATATATCTGAATGGCGCAAAGCCGAATTTGCCGGCACGAATTGTCAGGCCACAGCCCAAGGCCTCGCCCGGCTGATGCAAATGGCGATTGACGGCAAACTCGGCGGCGCTCAAATCCTGTCGGAAGACATTACGCAGATGCTCAGAAAACCGCGTATCTCCGGCCCCAATCTTGTCCTACCCTTTGATATCACTTTTGCAGCGGGCGTGATGGTCAATGAACCAAATTTCTTCTACGGTCCCAATGCCGAAACTGTCGGCCATAGCGGCTGGGGCGGGTCTTGCCTCTTTGCCGATCCTGCTACCGGTCTTCACGGAGCTTACGTCATGAATCGCCAAGAAAATACTCTACTGGGTGATAAACGGCCCCGCCGTATCATAGACGCGCTTTACGATTGCCTTTAAGGAAAAGTGATGACTAACAACGATTTCATACAAAGACTTTGGGAGATCGGCCCGGTGATGACCAATGGCGCGCCGCATTCCAAAAGACTCGGCATAAAATTTGTCGCCGTGGATAAAGGCCGCGCCACCATGAGCCTGCCTTATAATACAGAACTTATCGGCGATCCTGAAACGCGGGTTTTGCACGGCGGAGCGGTCAGCACATTAATCGACCAAGCTTGCGGCCTTGCGGCGATTGCCGGTTTTGACACGCCCCAAACCGTCGCGACCCTGAACCTGTCGATTGATTATATGCGGGCGGCCAAGCCCGGCGAGACCGTCATCGCGCAGGCCCATTGTTATAAAACCACGCGGCATGTCGCCTTTCTGCGGGCCGTGGCCCATGACGGCGACGAGACCGACCCTGTGGCTACGTGTCAGGCTACCTTTATGGCCACGGGTAAAATCCCAAAACCCAAGGGATGAGCTGATGGATCACGGAACAATCATAAAAGCTCTTGCCCGCATTCCTTATGCGCAGATGCTCGGCGTCAAACCGCTTTTCGCCGAAGGAAAATTCACCCTCATCATGCCTTACAGCGATGATAATATCGGCAACCCGGCCCTGCCCGCCTTGCACGGCGGTAGCGTCAGCGGATTGATGGAGATTGCGGCCATTGCCCAATTGGCTATTGAGCAGGCCAAGCCCGGCCTGCCCAAGCCTATCGGTATTAATGTCGATTATTTACGGCGCGGGCGACCACAGGACACCTATGCGCGGGCCGTGGTCTTTAAGGCCGGAAACCGGGTTGCCAATGTCCATGTCCGGGCCTGGCAGGGTGATTATGATAAACCTATCGCGACCATGCACGGCCATTATATGACCGCTAAAGCTGAAGACGCGTAATGTCATCTGCGGGAGGCCAAGCCAGCGGCATGACCCTCACGCGCCGTAACGTCTTCGCGCAAAGCTGGCCGATTATGCTGGCCAATGCGGCCGCGCCCGTGGTCGGATTAGTCGATACATTTGTCATTGGGCGGTTCGCGACAACGGCGGCTTTGGCAGGCATCGGCCTCGGCGCGGTGATTTATGCCATCGCCTATTGGGGATTTGGCTTTCTGCGCATGAGCACGGCGGGCCTCGCCGCGCAATCCGACGGAGCCAATAACCAAGGCGAAGTACAAGCGCATTTAGCTAGGGCTGTGCCGCTGGGGCTTTTAATCGGCCTTCTCATTTTTGCGGCTCAATTACCGCTTCTGGCGGGCGCGTTTAAAATTTTCACAGGCACGCCGCCCGTGGAAAGCGCGGCTTGGGCCTATATCAGCGCCCGCCTCTGGGGCCTGCCCGCCACCCTCGCCTCTATCGCCCTGATGGGCTGGTTTGTCGGGATAAGCCGCTCAAAGCTGGCGCTGCAAATGCAGATTGTCTTGAACGCTGTCAATATAATCCTCTCGCCGCTTTTTGTGATTAACTTCGGCTGGGGCCTATGGGGCGTGGGTATCGCCTCGGCCATTGCCGAATGGTTTGGCTTGGCCGCCGGGTTGTGGCTGGCTTGGTCTGAAATCAAGCGGCGCGGCGGCCTGCGCAAAAAGGCGCTCACGAAAACCGCGCTGCTCAATCCGGCGGCTTTGGCAAAACTCGGCATCACCAATAGTAATATTTTCATCCGCACAGTGGCGCTCACTATAGGCTTTAGCTTCTTCGGTAATGCCGCCGCCGCGCAAGGCGTCATCTTCCTCGCGGGCTATCATATCCTAATGCAATTCATCACCATGACCGCGCTTGTGCTTGATGCTTTTGCCCATACCGCTGAGGCCGTGACGGGCGCAGCCTTCGGGGCCAAAGACCGCAAACGCTTCAATAAAGCCGTGCGCCTGACAACCGAGTTTTCGTGTATTTTTGCGATCTTGATAGGCCTTCTAATTTTCTTTGGCGGGCCCTACTTCATCCCGCTATTGACCAAAGACCCTATGGTGATTGAAAGCGCCCTCACATACCTACCCTATTGCGCCCTCGCCCCGATTGCCGGCTTTGCCGCATGGCAATTAGATGGTATCTTTATCGGCACCACCAAGACCCGAGAAATGCGAAATGCCGGCATCGCCGCCGTCGCGATATATATTGGAGTGCATTATTTATTAGAACCGAGATTTGGCAGCCATGGCATCTGGATAGCTTTCTTAATTTATTATATATCCCGCGCAGCGACATTGGCATTTTACTATCCCGCTATCCGCAAAGAGATGGCAGGTGTTGGCCACGCAGCCAAAGCAGACGGCGGTTAAATCCTCAAAGGAGGCGTTAGAGCGCTCCTACAAATTTTGTTATTTCAGGCCATTATTAATTCGGCCATAAAGGCGCGCGGCATACATGCCAGCCAGGCGGTATATTTTGGCGTCGGATATTACGCGCTTTAAGCGCCCCGGCTTTCCAAAATTCCCACCGGTAATAGAGGAAATCATAAACCTGAAATCGCCCCATAAAAGAGAGCTTGCTGGCCCGCTCTAAAAATTGCGTATGCGAAAGCCCGCGCGGCAGAAAGGCCCGCAGAGCGCTGGTATTACGCGAGACCGGAAAGGCACGCCTTCCCCCGCGCGAAGCCATATGAACCTGATGACGATTACGGATATAAGGAACGGCGGATGAGGCCTCACTTATCGGCCCCCGCAAAGACGGATAAACACAGGACAGCCAAAGCCGAAGCGCCGCCAGAAAAGCGCGCATTGCTCCGCTGAAAGGAGCGGGGCTAGAGGCGGGTCGACAGGGCTGTAAGTCAAAACTCATAGCCGTAATATACCCCCGAAACCAAAGGCGGGGATGAGATATGTGAAGTTTTTTAACAGAGCTTATTTTTCAAAGACTTAGACGTCATCGCGCCATAGCAAAAGCGGGGATTGAGGGTGCAATCCTAACGACAGGAATATCCTACAAAGGAGCCGTTAGAGTTTCTCCATAACGGACTCAGAAAAAGTGAGATGTAATTTCCCCATAGACTTACGAGGGCCACTCAAAGTTACAGCGTCATTTTCATGATCTATGTCTATACCCCTTAAGGAAAATTTACCGTCATACCCTATAGCATACCCATCATTTTGGCAGCCTATAAATATTGCTTTCGTATAATTCATAAGAATAATATCTGCATTATATTTTGTTTCCTCCTCATCTAAATTCGTTCCGGCAATTGAAAGAACCAGATCGTTATTTCTTTTCACTATTTTTTGAATTGAAACTTTCTCCAACATGAGACGCTGAAATACGTCCTGATATTTACGAATAATTTCATTACTTCTTTTGTTGAATGCTCTCACTTTTTTCGTCAAATCAGGGTCAGGTAAAGCCTTTTCTGAAATATTAGAAAACTTTAAGAACGGTGCATCGTAAAGCGCAGCCCATAATTTTTCTGAATCAACGGTTAACATTTTTTCTACATTAATAGCCATAAATCCGCTATCACGCCGCCTATAGCCAAGGTCAAAATGTTTCAACTCTACGGGGATATAGTCTTTATCAAAGTCTTTGGATGCTGTTGGACCACGATGAAAACATACAATAGGCCAACCTGAAAAAGAGATGTCCTCCGACAAACTGTCCCCGCGAAAATCTAGAAGGTCAAACTTCAATTGTTCAAAATTACAATCATGCAAGCATCCCTTCGAATACTCTCCATTTGGGTTCAGGGCGAACACAGAATCTTTTAGCGTGCCTTTAAACGCGCAATTTCTAAATTCTTGACCCGAATTAAACATAATCCGTGATGCACTTATAAATGTAAAAACACAGTTTTCAAAACCACAGTTTGGATATCTATGAACCAAGCCTTTTTTACGAAGCTCAAATTCACAATTAAAAAACCGACATTCATGAAATGAATATGGCCACATTTCTGTATGGTTAAATTTGCACCGATAAAAATCTGTACGCACATATAGTGCATTTTTTTCTATTTTTGGCGGAGACAGTTTTCCGTTTAGTAATCGTTTTCCCAAATAATGATCTAATAAATGACATGCTTACAGTTTCTCATTTTTTGATAGCCAGTACAAGTTTGAATTAAGTGGCATTAAGTATCCCAATGTCCCCTTTTGCCCCCATTCCCGCCATTACCGGGCGTGTCCCAGTAATCTATCATGAGCGCTTTGGGTAATTGAAACTGCCGGAGATGGGTTACCGCCATAAAGGCGGTAAAGACGAAGAAGGGGAGACGGATAGCTCGGCATTCGGGCCTTTTTTAGCTCGTTTAAACTACCAAAGTTCTGTCCCAAACAAACTCTCCTGTTTGCCAGTTGTAATCACCGCAAATCAAGCCACCCCCAAGTATAGAAAAACAACCGTAAACCCAAGACTCCATTTGTATTGGTTTATCGACCTTGACAAATAGTTTCTTGAAATAGTCTTTCGCACCTTTTTGGGCAAACTCCAATTGCCGATCCAGTTCTATCCCGACCTGTTTAGAAAAGTGTTTCTTGATAATAACCCTCGCATAGTCAATATCTTTGGCGTTTATTATAACCTCAACTTCCTTTTGTGCTTGGCACTGGATTCTCTCGCCATAGCTTTTCACGGGATTGTTTACTGTGTTAATTTTAATTTTCATGGCCTACTCCTTTAAGCATTCCTATATTGAAACTCTTATTCAATCTCGTCTGTGACAGGAGTCACGCTCAGACACTTTCTAAGTCAAATCAACAAACTACTCCAAAGCGGGGATTGAGGTGCAATTTTTACGGCAGGAAAATCTTCAAAAGAGGCATTCCATCCTTCCATTCCCATTCATTCCAACGAAAGTCGGGAACCATCTCCCGGTCTCGTAATAATGAGGAATTTGGGAGATGGGCCCCGTTTTTATCCCCGCCTGCGCGGGGAAGAGCGGAAGGGTGAACGGAAATGGGGAGGGGAACGCCTAACGCCTGCTCCTGCCGCAAATCCGAATGATCAAACACAATAAGCGGACACTGAAAAGAAGCGTTACCCAACACTAGTCCCGCTATAATTTTTTACGAGCATATTTTTGCAAAACCAGCTCATAACTCTCATCAAGCAAGGGGTGTAGGTTTTGAAATGTTTTCCGGCTTGGATTTAAAACACATACCCACCGCATCCACCCATATACGGGGTGGGGCATAATTGTATCCTTTATAGAAAAATCAAAATCCATATCGACGATACCGCCTGCCTTTGGGCGCGCAGGAATTGTTGTGAATAGTTTTTGAAATGTCTCTTTTGTTATACCGATATTTATGCGGTAAATTTCATCTCTGTCCAGATTTGAGGCGCTGTCATTGGCGCCGTCCTTTTCCTTGACGGTTAAAAAATACACGCCTCTTTTTAGCTTGCCTTCGGGGTTATAAAACAACCCTGTTTCGCCCCAACTCTCACTCAGAACCAACCCCGAATACTGCTTGAGGAGTTTTTTAATTACCTCTTCTGGATACATGCCATTGCTCTATTGCAAGATGTTGCGCAACGCCCTTCCCTCACTTGCCCGATTTTAAGCGGCTTTACTGGCGGCCTTCACAGACTTTTGCAGGGCTTTAAACTCGGCCGTGATATAATCGGCGATGTCTTGCACGTCCGGGACGGCGTCTTTGCAGGCGACGAGGCCGAAATCTAGGCGGTCGACATAGCTATGCAGCGTGATGTTTAGCGCGCAGCCATGGGTGGCGATGGAGACGGGGAAATTGGCGATGACTTTACTGCCGGCAAAATAGACATGTCGGCGCGGGCCGGGGACATTAGAGATGGCCACATTCATTGGCGAAGGCATGTAATTAATCAGGCTTGACCGGCCCATGGATTGGGCCATGGCTGTGACCATAAGCGGCGCGCCAAAAAATGAATAATCCTTTGGGATCACGTCTTTGATTGCGGCCAGCTGTTTCTTGGCGCGTTTAGAATTTTCATTAACTGCCATGAGCCTTTCAAAAGGCTCTTCAATATGGGTTCCAATGGCGCAATTAATGGCAAAGACCTGATTGGAATTAGACGTATCTCCGACCTCGCGCAGAGAGACCGGCACGGTGGCGACCAGGCTGCGTTTGGGCAGTTCGTTATGACCATCCAAATAATTCCGCAAAGCCCCGCCGCAGATTGAGAGGACAACATCATTCAGCGTGGTCTTGGTTTGCTTGGCCACGGCGATAACCTGTTTAATCGGGATAGACTGCGCCCCAAAGGCGCGTTGTTTTTGGATGCGGACATTAAACCGGGTTTTCGGTGCGGGGCGGTTGTCTTTGAATAAATGCCGGCTGTTCTCGGCGGCATTTCTCATGATATTGCCAAAGGCTTTTACATATTTCGGCGCGGCCATTAATGTGTCCGCTTGGTATTGCGCAAATTTGCCGTAAGCGCTGCCGAGGAGTTCATAAAAACCGGGGTTTTCTGTATTGAGGAATATTTCGCTTTTGGGCAGAGGCGGGCGCGGCGTGGGTTCGCGGTCAGACAAGATATCCATGACATTAATCCCGCCGCCGCCGTCAATACTGGCATGGTGGGCTTTGGTGTAGAGCGCGAAGCTGCCTTTGGGCAGGTTAAAGGCCGGGTCTTCGAGGCCTTCAATGACGTAGAATTGCCAGAGCGGGCGATCCCTGTCGAGCGGCACCGTATGCAGGCCCTGCACGACAAGGCGCAATTGCTCAAGATTGCCCGGCTTTGGCAAATGGGCATGTTTGACATGATAGTCCATATCGACCTTATCGGCCTCTACCCAGACCGGATGATCGATTTTAAACGGCGTGTGTTTAAGCTTGCGGTGAAAGGCCGGGATTTCATGCAGGCGCGCCGCAATTTGCGCTTTCATAGCTTCAAACGGGTTTTCGCCCTTGGCCACGGGTTCGAGCAACATCAGGCTGGAAATATGCATCGGCGTTTCCGGCGTCTCCATATAGAGAAATGTCGCGTCTATGCCTGAAAGTTTCTGCATTTTTAATTCCCTTGCTTGCGCGGCCTAACTTATCGCGACGGCTTCAAAATCCGGCGTGCGGAAAAATGCTTTTCTAGCGCCCTTATTGACGAAAGGCGTCCAGCTATCTTCGTCTTGCGCGAGACGGTCGGCAATCACGTAAAGAACGCTAGGATTTATGCCCAGCCCGCAATGGCTGCTTTCGACGCGGATATTTTCAGTTTGGCGGGCCTTTTTATCACTGACGGGTCTGCGTTGATGGCAATTTTGCCACGCCACAATACCGTCGGTTTTTGTGTAGATAGACGTCGTCGGCACCGGAGGGGCTTTGTCGAGCCGTGATTTTATCGGCGGATTATCAACCGGGTGCCCGGCAACATATTCGTAAAACCGGTGCGCATGAGAGGCGCGGGGATTGCCGGAATGCGGACTGCCAAGGGAAATAACGAAGCGGATTTTTTCGGGGCGCAATTTCGCCAATTCGCGAGCAAAAATTCCGCCAAGGCTCCAGCCGATGATGCTGAGTTTTTGTTTATGGCTTGCAAATATTTCGTCCACTTTGGCCAACATACGCTCCAGCACCTGATCGCGCAGGCCGAGATTTCTGCCTTGCTCCCAGCCATAAGGCACATAATTCTGCTTTTTGAGAAAGTGCCGCATCGGGCGGGTAGAACGGTCGGACGCCGCCAGCCCCGGCAGCACTAAAACCGGATGACCATCGCCTTTGGCCAGATGTTTAAACAAAGGCCGCGTGGCAACATAAGCTCCCATTTCATAAAAGGCGCGGCCTTCAAGCAAAAGCAAGAGGGGTGATGGCGCTTTTACGGTTTTTGATCGATTAAACACAATATCCCCTTATGATAGAAAATAAGCTTAACCCAAACCATTAGAAAGCGAAACCTAACTTTTCTATTCTTCCCGTCCGGCTCGGCTCATGGCGTCGCTGGCGGGTTTTAGCAAATAGCTAAGCACTGATCTTGACTGCGTTTGCATAAAGGCATCCGCGGGCATGCCGGGGAGCAGCGTCAGGGTTTTGGGCAGGCGGGCGAGTTCTTCGGGCGGAATTTCGATCTTGACCGAGTAATAGGGAAAGCCCGTGACGGGATCGATGATACGGTCGGGCGAGGCTTTAATGACAAGTCCGTTAAGCTCCGGTGTTGTGCGCATATTAAAGGCCGAGAGACGGATGGTTGTCGGCTGTCCCGGATAGATTTGGTCAATATCGGCGGGCTGGACTTGAGCGTCGATGATCAGGCGCACATCTTGCGGAATAATCTGCATCAACTCTTGGCCCGGCGCGACAACGCCGCCAATCGTCGTCACAGTCATATTGTGAATTTTGCCGCTTACGGGCGTGGTCACATCAATACGGCGGCGCTGATCCGACGCCGTTGTTAATTGCTCGCGGAGATCACTGGCTTCGGTATCAGCGACGCGCAATTCGGCAAGAACTTCGGCCTGTAATTCACGGCGTATTTGAGAGATCTGCACCCGGGTCTCGTTGATCGAATTACGCAAGCGCGAAATTTCCGAGCGGTGATTAGCGATATCGCCTTTCAAGCGCAATTCTTCGCGCTCCAGCGCCAGAATGACAGGCTTGGCAAGCCAACCCTTATCGACCAAAATCTGCTTAGAATCAGCTTCTTCGCGGATTTTTAGAGCTTGGTTTTCTTTGGAAAGGATAAGTGACTTTAGACCCGCGATCTGATCGTTAAATTGGGCAATACGCTGGGTAAGCTGCTCAACTTGCCCCAGATCGGCAGCGCGGCGAGCTTTGAAGAGCTTTTCTTGCCCGGTCATGGCAGTGTCTACCGACGCATTTGTCTCCCGTGCCGCCATCAGGCTCTCAGGCCAATCGATACGGGATTTACTGTCGCGCTCGGCTTGAAGGCGCGAGACGCGGGCCATGGTTTCATATAACCGCGTTTGGACAATGACCTGATTGGCTTCGAGCATGGTCGGGTCAAGCCGCATGACGATATCGCCTTTCTCGACACTTTGGCCTTCTTTGACCAGAATTTCGCCAACAATACCGCCGTCCAAATGTTGCAGGGTTTTGGGCTTGCCCTCGACCACAACAACGCCGGAAGCGATTACCGCGCCCTTGATCGGCGCGAGAGACCAGATAATCGTCATCAGCACCAGCGCGGCAATACTGAGATAACCAATCAGCAGATAACGGTCATAAGGTTCTTTTTTCTTCTTTTCAGGCGCGCTGGGTGAAGCCATTTGCAGGTTTTGGATAGGTATATTCATCTAAAACCCCTAATTCGGCGAAATCGTAAAGGGTTTGGCCGCAGGCTTGGTTTGCGGCTTAGAGGGTTGCGCTTGAGGGTTTTGCGCTCTGAGTTCTTTTAGCACTTCTTCCTTAGGGCCAAAGGCGGTTTGGCGGCCGTCTTTTAGCATTAAGAGTTGATCTACTGCGGCTATTGCGCTCGGGCGGTGGGCCATAACGACCACAGTCTTATTACGCTTGCGGGCCTCAGCAATAGCACGGCTAAGGGCTGCATCACCTTCGGCATCAAGGCTGGCATTAGGCTCATCTAAAACGATTAAAACAGGGTCGCCATAAAGCGCACGCGCCAGCGCCACGCGCTGGGTCTGGCCGCCGGAGAGAACCGCCCCGCCTTCGCCAATTTTTGTATCATAACCTTCCGGCAAGCGCAGGATAAGCTCATGCACTCCAGCCCATCGGGCGGCTGCGACAATGGCTTCAGGCGTTGCGCCACCGTTAAACCGGGAGATATTCTCGCCGACCGTACCGTCAAAAAGCTCCACCTCTTGGGGCAGATAGCCGATATATTTACCAATTTCATCATGGCTCCATTGGTCAAAAGTTGCTCCATCGAGCCGGACTGCACCCTTTTGCGGAAGCCATATCCCGACCAATAACCGCGCCAATGTCGATTTCCCAGCGGCGCTCGGCCCAATAACGCCAAGGCCTTGGCCGGGTTTAAGATCGAAATGCAGCCCGGCCAGTATAGCCGATTGCGCCCCCGGCGGCCCTGCCGTCAGATTCTCAACTCTCAGATGCCCCGTAGGCGCCGGCAGCTGTAGGTTATCGCCATCTTCAGGGACGATCTCATAAAAGGCATTGAGACGCGAATAGGCATCGCGGGCAGCGTTAAAACCGCGCCATTGTCCGATCGCCATCTGGATTGGCGCAAGCGCACGTCCCATAATAATGGAACCCGCAATCATCGCGCCGGGCGTAATGATTTGCTTCACGGCGAGCGCGCCGCCAAGGCCAAGAATCGCAGACTGGATAAACATACGGAAAGCTTTGGAGAAGGCCGTGGAGCTTCCCGAACGGTCACTCGCTATTTGGCTTTCCTTAGCGCTTTGGCGGCTTATAGACTGCCATCGCCGGCGCATATTATCGCCCATACCCATGGCTTCAATTGTATCGGCATTACGGTGGGTTTGCTGGGCGAAAGCTTGCTCCATCCGGCGCAGTTTCATCGACTCTACCAGAGGTTTCCTTGTCCCCCATTCATTCATCATGGCCGCGAAAAAGATAACAATCCCTCCAAATATAGCCAACACGCCCAATGTCCAATGCAGGAAAAAAATAACAATAATAAAGAGCGGCACCCAAGGAATGTCGAAAAATGTACCGGGCGCATTGCCTGATAGGAACTGACGTAGGGTGCTCAAATCATTGAGCGGCGCATGGCGCGCGGCGGCGCGGCCCATCAGGCCTTGTTTTAGCCAAATCCGGTAAGTTCTCTCGCCCAGACTTTCCTCAAATTGATTGGCCAGCCGTATCAGCACCCGTGAACGGCAGAAATCGAGAAAACCCATAAAGGCATAAAGCGCTGCCATCAAAATGGAAATCGCCACTAATGTAGAAATCGAACGGCTCGCCAGTACGCGGTCATAGACCTGCAACATATAGATCGGGCCGGTCAACATCAGCATATTAACGAACACACTAAATATACCCACACCCAAAAAGGCTTTACGAGCCGAAATCAACGCCCGACCGACGGCCGAGCGCATGCCTGTATTGTCAGCTTTATTTGAAGATTGTGACGCCAACGTCATACCCTTTTATCCGCCCCTAGACTGGTTACCAGCTCTTACCGGCCTTTCATCTGCGTCCCTAAACGATAGAGAATGACATTACTAGCCATCTCTGTCGCCACTATCTAACTGATTTTTCATCAGATTATTGCAAGAATCGCGCCCTTTACCATAGACCTGTAATCCTGCATTGGGTATGGCTTGGCAAATCCGTTACATAAGCGGAGGAAATCAGAAGGTGGAATCATTGTCGACATCGATCTTTAAACGCACGCTTTTACTCTCGGTATTGACCTTTTCGTTTATTCCCGCTCCTGCCCATGCCCAGATTGTGCCCACCCAAACAGCCGCAGGCACTAACCGTGCGCTGACCCTTGCCGCCGACAGCCCATTTCGTGACCCTGATATCATCTATCTGGAAGCTGATGAGCTAATTAACAATGAACGCCCTAAGGTCTTAACCGCTCAAGGCGAAGTCGAAGGCCGCTATCAGGACAGAACGCTGCGCGCAGACCGCGTGGTCTATAATCTGGAAACGGGCCTTGTCATCGCGTCGGGCAATGTAGTGCTGATAGATTCCAATGGCGGCGTGCAATATGCCGATAAGCTGGAACTCTCTAACGAGCTAGAAGCAGGGACCGCCGCTAATTTTACGGCCCGCTTGCCGGGACAAGGCATAACAGCCGCAGCTTTTGCCACGCGTACATCCAACGAAGAAATCGAGCTTTACAACGCCTATTATACGGCCTGCGAACCGTGCCGCGAAGACGGCCGCACGAAAAAGCCGACATGGCGAATCAAGGCCCGCAAAGTCCGGCAGGACAAAAGCACCAATACCATTCGCTATAATGATGCGATTTTTGAATTTTTAGGCGTTCCGCTGTTCTGGACACCTTATTTGGCCCATCCTGATCCCAGTGCGGGACGGGCCAGCGGTTTATTGACGCCCTTTGTCGGCTTATCCTCCAGTAAAGGCTTTAATGCCCGCCTGCCGTATTATTGGGCAATCGACGATTATACAGGCCTGACGTTGACGCCCCATGTGTTCCAGAAGGTCAATCCCGTGATGGAATATCATCTGGAACGTAAGTTTCATTCAGGCTACCTCGATGTCGCGGGAAGCTTTACCTATGGTAGCTTTTTTGACAGGGATGGGGATGTTTTTGATCCCGCAGATTTTCTAGATCCGACCCAAGCTCCGCTTGGCAAAAAACTACGCTCTCATATCTATGCCAAAGCGCTTTTTGAACCCAGCGAGACTTGGACTTATGGTTTTGGCGTGCAACTCTCCACGGATGACAATTATATTAACCGCTACGACCAAGATGAAGCCCCCGAACGGTTTGGTCTTTATGAGGCGGAAAGTCGCCGGAATATTTCGCAAATCTTCCTGATTGGGCAGGATGACAGTTTTCGGTTTACAACATCGGCTTTTGGCTATCAGGATCTTCGCACCACCTTTCGCGAGGATACGCGCACGGGCCTGATCCGCGTGAGCGGCCTCAATGACCGTGAATTACCGATCATAGCCCCAAAAATTGAATTGGAAAAATATTGGACAGACCCCGTCATAGGCGGGCGACTGAAAGCCTCAAGCGATGCCGTAATCCTGACCCGAGACATCGGCACTGATTATACGCGCATTAGCGGCGGGCTGGATTACAGCAAAACTGTCATCACGCCGGGCGGGATCGAAATTAAACCCTTCGGGAATGCCCGTTATGATTATTTCAACATCAAGCCGGAAGACCGAGTTACAGCCGCAGATAACAACTTAGCTTATGACAAGGTTGATTTTAGCCGCACGCTTGGCCAAATCGGTGTGGATGTACGTTATCCATTCATCAAAAGCACAAAGAACGTTGATTTTATCATCGAGCCCAGAGCACAAATCACACAAAGCTTTGGTGACGGAAAAACTGATCGTTTTACAATTACTGACACAACCGGCAACGATCTTTCTCTCTTTCAGGACGGGGTGAATGTCGATTTCGATCAGGCTCTATTTTGGGAAACCAACAAAGCGACAGGGTATGACTTTTGGCAAAAAGGTGTCCGCGCTGATGTCGGCGCGTCTTTTATCGCCGATTGGAAAACAAGCCGCGCACATCTCTTCCTCGGCCAAAGCTTTTCCAGAAATACAGATGTAAACTACGCCCTCGGTTCTGGGCTTGCCGGCAATAAGTCGGATTTCGTCGGTTTGTTTGAGTTGGATTTAAACAATCAACTCAGTTGGTCGACGCGGGTTCGCTATGACGATGATGACAATAAGTTCCGCCGGATTGATACCGGGGTTTCCTACACCACTGACCGTATCCGTGCGCAAGCGCGTTATTACAAACTCGATACGGTGACACGCCTCCTCAGCCTTGATCCCAATGCTCCACCCGAAGAAATTTCGGGCCGTGTCAAACTCAAACTCACAGATAAATGGAGCGTGCGCTATGCCGCAAACCACGATCTTGACGCGAATTTAACGCGGCGCCAAGAACTTGGCCTCATATTCCAAGATGATTGTACCCTTATCGAATTTGTTTATAATCGGAACAATTTTGACAGTGATGTAATCCGCGACAGTACGGGCTTCGGCATACGTATCTCGCTCTTAACGCTTGGGGATTTTAAGCCGGAATAGCCAAGCTCAAGATTTATCCGACGAAGGACTTTTCAACCACAAATTCCGCCGGATTGGAGTTTGAGCCTTCGCTCAGGCCAAAACCTTCGACCAGCGCCTTTGTGTCATTTATCATTTCCATAGAGCCGCAAATCATCACGCGATCTTCCGCCGGATTGAGCGGCGGCGTGTCTGCATTTTTAAACAAATCACCCGACTCTATCAGCGTCGTGATACGGCCCTTGAGCGGATAGTCCTCCCGCGTCAGCGATGTTATATGCAACAGCTTATCGCCGATCATATCGCCCACGAGAGGATCGTCTTTCAAGCTTTCAACAAGGCGCTGGCCATAGGAGAGTTCGGCCCTCTGGCGGCAAGTATGGGTGAGGATAACCTCGTCATATCGCTCATAAGTCTCCGGATCGCGGATGAGGCTGGCAAAAGGCGCGATGCCTGTGCCGGTGGAAAACATATAGAGCCGCTTTCCGGGCAGCAGCGCGTCGAGCACCAATGTCCCGACAGGTTTCTTTCCCAGCAAAACAATATCGCCTTTTTTGATCTTTTGCAGGCGCGATGTTAGCGGCCCGTCCGGGACTTTGATCGAGAAAAATTCGAGTTTGTCGTCCCAAGACGGGCTGGCAATGGAATAGGCCCGCATGAGGGGGCGTTTCTGGTCTTCGGTCTTGGGCAGGCCAATCATAATAAATTCGCCCGACCGGAAACGAAAACTCGCTGGCCGCGTAATATCAAATGAAAACAGGCGATCTGTATAATGCTCAACATCAAGGACTGTTTCTTCGGTCGGAGCGTTCGGGTTGATAGCGGTCATTGAGAAGGCCTTATTAACGATGCAGGCGACATAAGGCCTATAGCGGTCAATTTCAATATCCTATATAAACCCTATATGCCTGATTTAGATATCACAGATAAGTCTCCTGCCTCGTATGAGGATTGGCTCGCCTTGGTTAAAGCCGGGCTGCGCGGCGCGGCATTTGAGACTTTGGCCAAACACACGGATGACGGTCTGGAACGCGGGCCGCTATCAACTGCGAATAACCTGCCTAAAGATATTGCCGCTCTGCCCCGCACGGGCGCGCCGCTACTTGCCGGGAGGCCTTGGCACATTACAGCGCCTCTGCGCGATCCCGATATTGCTTATGCCAATCAGCAAGCCCTGAAAGACTTGAATGGTGGGGCAAGTGCTTTGCGCATCACGCTTGGCCCAAAAGGCGTCCCTGTAAAAAATAGTAATGATATGAAACGGCTACTGGACCAAGTCTACACAGACCTGATCCCTATCATGATTGCGCCAAATAACGATATCGGAAACGCCGATATTCTGGCAGATTTAAAAGACGCTAGGGTGTGCCTTGGGCTCGGCCCTAAAACACCGGGCTTGGCAAAGCTCGCCAAAACCATACCGGAGAATTGGCGGCTCATAACGATAAATGCCGTGCGCGTGCATGATACGGGCGGAACAGAGGCGCAGGAACTCGCCTATTTCGCCGCCAGCGCCGCCCATGGTTTCCGGGTTCTTGGCAAAAACGCGGCCCGGCATATGGGCGCAGAACTGACCACAAACCAAGACGCACATTTGTCGATTGCCAAGCTCCGCGCCGCGCGGCGGATTTATGCCAAAATCACCGAGAGCTTTGGCGCTGACGACGCCCCGCTCTCGCTCTCCGTCATCACCTCGAAACGCATGATGCAAAGCATTGACCCATGGACGAATATGCTCCGCATTATGAGCGCCGGATTTGGCGCCATCATTGGCGGAGCCGATTTCATTACAACGAGGCCCTTCACCGACGCTATGGGCCACGCGACAAATTTTGGCCACCGCACGGCCCGCAATATGCAGCTGCTAATGATGGACGAGTCCCATCTCGGACAGGTCAAAGACGCGGCTTACGGCAGTTATTTTCATGAACGGATGACGGATAGCTTAGCCAAAGCCGCATGGGCCGAATTTCAGCAGATTGAAGCCGATGGCGGCATTGACAATATCGAACCGTTTAAAGCGCGCGTGAAAGCCGCAGCGAAGGCGCGGGAAGAGGCGGCAGAGCCTATCCTCGGCGTCACGCTCCATCCCAAAGACGACCTCAGAGAAGCCAAACTGCGGAGGGTTGAAACATGAGAGAGTGGAGCGAACTTATTGTCTTTAGCCCTCTCCCCGAGGGAGAGGGTGCCCGAAGGGTGGGTGAGGGTATACGGCGGCAAACGCCGAATTCATTCCTTTTACGCCGTATGCCCCTCATCCGCCGCTTTGCCGTCCAAAGGACGCGTCTTCGACGACCTTCTCCCTCGGGGAGAAGGATAATATGTCGAGAGTTTTAGTATAATGACCTCTCCTGATTTCACAAAGATTGGCCTTGGGTCTCCGTCTTCAGCAGACCGCTCCGGCGCCGCTTGGCCCGCTCCCGAAGGCATCGACATCAAAGCTGCTTACGGTGCTGAAGACCTTGCCGGATTGGACAACCTCAACACTTTTCCCGGCCTCGCGCCCTATATGCGCGGGCCATATCCGACCATGTATGCCCAGCGCCCTTGGACCATCCGTCAATATGCGGGATTCTCCACCGCGGAAGACTCAAACGCCTTTTACCGCCGCAATCTTGCAGCCGGGCAAAAAGGGCTCTCCGTGGCTTTCGATTTGGCCACGCATCGGGGTTATGATTCAGACCATCCGCGCGTAAAAGGCGATGTCGGTATGGCCGGCGTAGCGATTGATAGTCTCTATGATATGCGGATATTATTTGATCAAATCCCGCTGGATAAAATGTCTGTCTCGATGACCATGAACGGCGCGGTGTTGCCCGTGCTCGCGCTTTATATCGCCGCCGCCGAAGAGCAGGGCGCCCGGCAAGCGCAGCTCGCGGGGACGATCCAGAATGATATCCTCAAAGAATTTATGGTGCGCAATACTTATATCTATCCGCCAAAGCCGAGCCTGCGCATTGTCGAGGATATTTTCAAACACACCGCCGCCCATATGCCGAAATTTAATTCCATTTCAATCTCCGGCTACCATATGCAGGAAGCGGGCGCCTCCGCCGATATCGAGCTTGGCTATACGCTGGCGGACGGCCTCGAATATGTGCGCACAGGCCTTGCGGCGGGCATGGATATCGACACATTCGCGCCGAGGCTCTCCTTCTTTTGGGGCATCGGCATGAATTACTTCATGGAAGTCGCCAAATTACGCGCGGCGCGGCTGTTATGGTCGCAATTGATGACGCCGTTTAATCCAAAAAACCCGAAATCCGCCATGCTGCGCACCCATTGCCAGACCTCGGGTTGGTCACTGACCGCGCAGGATTTATTTAACAATGTCGGGCGCACGCATATCGAAGCCATGGCGGCGGTGGATGGTCATACGCAAAGCCTGCATACCAATTCGCTCGACGAAGCACTGGCGCTACCGACAGATTTTTCCGCCCGGATCGCTCGCAATACACAGATATTTCTGCAGACCGAAGGCAAGCATTGCGACCAGATAGATCCTTGGGGCGGCAGCTATTATGTCGAACGCTTGACCCATGATCTCGCCGCCCGCGCCCTCGCCCATATTGAAGAAGTTGAAGCTTTGGGCGGCATGGCCGCCGCGATTGAAGCGGGTATTCCGAAACTGCGCATTGAGGAAAGCGCCGCCCGCATTCAGGCGCGTATTGATAGCGGCGCGCAGACTGTGGTCGGGGTGAATAAATATCTCTCATCGGAAAAAGACGATATTCCAATCCTGCGCGTTGATAATGATAAAGTGCGGCAAGGCCAAATCGTGCGGCTGGAACAATTAAAGGCGGGCCGCGATACGGACGCCGCCATGGCCGCGCTCGACGCCCTCACCAAATCCGCTGATACAGGAGACGGAAACCTCCTCGCTCTCGCCGTCGATGCGGCGCGTAAAAAAGCCACGGTAGGCGAAATCTCCTCGGCGCTCGAAAAAATCTATGGCCGTTACGCCGCCAAAGCTTCGGGCGTGACGGGGGTCTATTCCAGCGCCTTTGATCACCGTAATCCAAGCTATGCCGAAGCTGTCCGCCGCATCAAAGCTTTCGCCGAACTTGAGGGCCGCGCCCCCAAAGTCATGATCGCGAAAATGGGCCAAGACGGCCATGACCGCGGCCAAAAAGTCGTTGCCACGGCGTTCAAGGATATCGGCTTTGACGTGGTCATCGGCCCATTATTTCAAACACCCGAAGAGTCAGCAAAAATGGGTATAGAGAACGACGTCGATGTTATTGCAGCGAGCAGCTTGGCCGCAGGTCACCTCACCCTCATCCCCGAATTGCGTAAAGCCCTGAAAGACAATGACAGAGGCGACATCATGATTATTGTCGGCGGCGTCGTCCCGCCAGAAGATATAGAGACGCTCAAAGATATGGGCGCAAAGGCAGTCTTCCCGCCGGGTACAAATATCCCCGAAGCTGTGCTCGAAGTGCTCGAAATTGTCAATATGCGGCTCAGCCAAGGCGCCTAGGATTATGGCTTCGTTTTAATCTACGATTCACGCCTGCTTAATCTTATTAGCGCAAGAGTTAAATCCGATTAACCCTGATGTGGCTCATGAGATTAGACGCCTTGAAATCACTGAAAAGACCTGCACGCCAATTTAGCTTGGCGGCAGCTATCATCGGATATGGCTTTGGCATGGCTCTCTTGTGCGGGGCCGCTCTGGCTTCAAAAAACATGCCGTCCGCGCAGACACTCTGGGCATCAAACCGCCCGATAAGCGTTCAGATTGTGGATCGCTATGGCCGCGATGTCCTCGTGCGCGGCGCTTCGAGCGCGCCAAAGGTCAGGCTCGCAACACTGCCCATCCATGTCCCCGCCGCGGTATTAGCTGTCGAAGACCGCCGCTTCCAAGCCCATATCGGAATTGACCCCATCGGCTTGGCGCGTGCCATGACCGTCAATCTCAAACAAGGCCGCTATGCTCAGGGTGGATCAACCTTGACGCAGCAACTCTCCAAGAATGTCTTTCTTACGCCTGACAAAACGCTGAAAAGAAAAGCGCAGGAAATGATGCTGGCCATTTGGCTGGAACAGGCATTCACCAAAGACGAAATTTTGGAGATGTATCTCTCGCGTGTTTATTTCGGCAATGGCGCTTGGGGACTGGAGGCCGCGAGCCAACGTTATCTCGGAAAATCGGCGGAACAGCTTACCCTTAGCGAAGCTGCGATGATGGCCGGAATGCTGCAAGCCCCATCGCGCGACAATCCGATCCGTGATGCAGATCGCGCGGCGGTGCGCACTGCAACCGTACTTAATATTATGGCAAGGCAAGATATCATTGACCGCTGGGAGCATCTGGAGGCTTTGACGGTGCCGATCAATATTCGTAGGCCGCAATCAGATAATAGCGCACAATATTTCGTCGATTGGATTTGGACGGAATTGGAACATGCCATCGGTACACCCACGCAAGATATCGTTGTCCAAACCACGCTCGACTTCGACGCACAACTTGTTGCCAATCAGGCCGTGAGCGCACATCTCAATCCAAAACGAAATGCCAATCAAGCCGCCCTCGTCTCGATGGACGGAACCGGCGGCGTGCTCGCCATGATCGGCGGGGTAAGTTATACTGACAGCCAGTTTAACCGCGCGGTGCAGGCTGAGCGTCAACCCGGTTCAGCCTTCAAACCTTTCGTCTATCTCGCCGCCTTTCGGGCAGGGCTCACCCCGTGGGACACGCGCGAGGATAAAGCTATCGTCATTGGTGACTGGGCTCCGAAGAATTTCACTCAGAAATTCAAAGGCAAAATGACACTTGAAGACGCTTTCGCGCAATCCATTAATACCGTCGCCGTTACCCTCGGTGAGGAAGCGGGGCGGGGCGCCGTCATCCAAACCGCTGAGGATTTTGGCCTCTCCGGCCTAACCGCGCTCCGCAGCCTCTCTCTCGGCGCTCAGGCCACCACACCGCTAAAGCTCACCGCAAGCTATTTGCCCTTCTCGAATTGGGGCAAGCGGGCGACCCCCTACGGTATTCTCTCGATCTCCACGGCAAATGGTACGCCACTTTATGATCGCATCGCGCCCGAAATGCCGCGCGTGATCTCCGCCGAACATCTCGGCCATATGAACCTGTTGATGACTCATACCGTTGGGCAGGGCACAGGTCGGCGCGCGCAAGTGCAGGGACGGCAAGTCGCAGGCAAGACCGGCACGACCAATGATTTTCGCGACGCATGGTTTATTGGCTATGCTCCGGATATTGTTACAGGCGTCTGGGTTGGGGCAGATGATTACGCCCCGATGAAACGGGTCACAGGCGGGTCTATCCCCGCAAAAATCTGGAAAGATTATATGACCTTTGCGTTACAGACCATGCCAATGGCAAAGCTCCCAGCTTCGACCAAACCGGTCTGGCGTCAACAAGAACAAATGCTTGATGTTCTGTTAAATGATATCGAGGATGCTTTACCATAAAGTCTTCCTTCTTGCCACTATAGCTATTGTCTAATTTAATTAAACTGTGACTTTGGTCACAGCGAGCAGCTCTCTCGCGCCCTAACAAGGCAAAAAAAAGGAGCTGCACAATGACTAACTTTCAAACCAACACACTAAAATATCTCGCCGTCACAACATCAGCGCTGAGCATATTATGCACAGCTCAATCCGCCTTCGCGCAGGATAATGATGTCGATGCTTATGACGGGACGCTGCGGGCGGGATGCGCGTCAACGGTTGTGGCAGGACCAGCATCGAATGGCCGTGAAGGCAATCAGATTGGCGGCAGCGCTCACTGCCTTGGCGATAATACGGCGGACAATGTTATATCTGGCGTCTTTCATAATCTGGGCGTCAACACACTTAACAACGTGGTGACGGGTCGCAATAATAATCTCGGATCGGGCACAGATAACAACCTCGTCTTTGGGCAGAACAATACGCTTGGAAATAATAATGATCACAATATCGTGGGCGGCCTGAATAATTCTCAGGGCGGTAATAATTTCTTCAATCTCGTTCAAGGCAGGGATAATACATTAGGTGATTTTAACCTTTATAATTTTGTCAACGGACGTGGAAATGCCCTTACAGGCACAGCCTTACTTGTTAGCGGTGTCAACAATACTGTCAGCGGTGATGGACATATAGTCGTTGGCTCCGGTAATACTGTCGGAAATGGAACGCTTGATAGCGCTATATTTGGTCGCAGCAATACCATGGAACGCTTTAGCAACATGAATTTGTTGTCGGGTTCGGCTAATACCATCAGAGAAGGCGGCCGTAATAATGCCGTAAGCGGTAGCGGGAATGATTTGGGAAATGGTAGCTATTTCAATCTCATTTCTGGCTTGAGTAACACAAGCGGTCAGACTCTCTTTCAGTCGCATATTGGAGGGTTTAATAATACTGTTGGTGATAATATTTATAACAGTTTTGTATTTGGTGAAGAAAACATGCTTGCTTCGGGGACCAGTTTTTTCGTCCCTCTGGAATCCGTCATGGTACTGGGTTCGTTCAATGTGGTGAATGGAGCCATGTCATCATTTAATACCCTTGCGTCCCATAACGGAACTGTCGAAGGCACAGGCAATTTTTTGGCTGGTGGTAACGAGACTTCAGGACCGAGCGTAATCGGCAATAATAATATCGTGCTGGGCGCGGGCGCGAGCTCTATTATTGATGATGCTGTAGCCATCGGTTCCGGCGCTGCCGCAACACTTGATGTCGCCTCCGCGCAAGCAGCTTGGGCGGGCGGCGTTATTGGTTCCGCGACGTTCACTGAAGGTACAGACGCTACGGGCGGAGAGTTCAATATCGGCAATCGTCTTTTGACGGGCGTGGCGGACGGACGCGTAGCGACCGGCTCAAACGATGCGGTCAATGGTCATCAACTTTTTGAAGCGGTGAGCGCTGCTGGCGGCGGGTCAAGTGATTGCGGTGACGGCACAGGTGTCGAATCTCATCTCTGCGGCGACAGGGCCTCTGCAACGGGCGACCAAGCCACGGCATTAGGGGACACTGCGAGCGCCAATTTCGGCGGTAGTGTTGCCATTGGATATGGATCAGCCTCGACCATGGACGTTGCGGGGGCACAGTCGGCTTGGACCGGCTTGGCGCTGTCAAATTTCACCATAACCGAAGGGACAGATGCCACGGGCGGAGAGATGAATATCGGGAGCCGTCTTTTGACGGGCGTCGCCGATGGACGCGTTGCTGCGGGTTCGTCTGATGCCGTGAACGGACATCAACTCAACGCAGTCGCCGTACAAGTCGATGATAACCGGACTGATATTGATGCTAATACAACAGCTATCGATGATAACCGGACTGATATTGACGCCAATACAACAGCTATCGACGATAATCGGACTGATATTGACGCCAATACAACAGCCATCGACGATAATCGGACTGATATTGACGCCAATACTTCGGCGATTGATAATGTGACCACAGTTATCAATAATACAGGGGACGATGTTGACCAGCTTGCCTTGGTCGTCGGGGATAACCGCACCGACATTGATGCCAATACGATAGCGATTGGTGATAATCGTACCGACATTGATGCCAACACCACGGCGATCGGGGATAACCGCACCGACATTGATGCCAATACGACAGCGATTGCAGGCATCGGTACGGATGTGACCGACCTGACGGACCGGGTCACGGCCAATGAAGAAACGAATGACTGGCAGGATATGGATATTGCGGCCAATGCCCAAGGTGTTGCAGAAAATGCTGCCACCAATGACTGGCAGGATATGGATATTGCTGCGAATGAAGAGGCTATCGAGGTGAACAGCACCGCGATTGATGCCGAGGTCGTCCGCAATGATGCACAGGCTATTGCGATCAATCAGAATGCTACGCGCATCACGGAAAATGCCACGGCTATTCTGGGTAATAATCAGTTGATTGTCGCCAATCAAAACCTCATTGGGCGCAATTACGGCCTGATACTGGATAATGCCCAACGCATCGACAAACTCACCAAAGGCGTGGCCATGTCCATGTCCGTGCCGGATGCTTATCTTGACAAATCGGAAAGCCTGTCCATTGCCGGCGGTCTGGGGACTTTTGACGGAGAAGTTGGTTTCGGCGCTGCCATCACCATACGCGGCAATGATAATTGGAGCTTCTCGGCAGGGTCCGCTTTGGCCGGAAGAGAATTTGGCGGTAAAGTTTCCGCCCGGTGGTCGCGTTAGAGCTTTAAGCCGCGCTTTCCTCCGCGCCGGCGGGGCGGTAAGCACTCAACATATGAGAACTCGCAGGGAGTTAATGAGCCCCCTTGCAATTTCAGCCAAAATGGACTAAGTTAGTCCAGATGAACCAAGTTAATATACATGAAGCCAAGACGCATTTCTCCAAATTGGTGAAAGCGGCCTCTGAAGGCAAGACAACGATTATCGCGCGCGGCGGTAAGCCGGTAGCCAAGCTTGTGCCCTTGGAAGAGAAAAAACCAAAGCGCCGATTGGGCGGCTTGGCTCATAAATATAAGCCAGAACAAGCTGTAAATTTTTCTCTTCCTGATGACATATTAGCCCTCATGGAAGGCCGCGCCGAGGATATCGATTAGTCTTGTCAATTCTGCTGGATACCAATGCGCTCATAGACTTTGCAGTTGTTCCAAGCCGATTGCCAAAGCCTTGGCAGGCGAAACTCATGAAAACTGATATCAGAATATTTGTTAGCGCCGTCAGCATCTGGGAAATTGCTATTAAACGCGCTCTCAACCGGGCCGACTTTCAGATTGAACCCTTGGAAATTCTGAAGGAATGCAATGCTAACGGCTATATAATGCTGGATATCACACCCGAGCTCGCCGCAAAGGTTGGCGGCCTTCCTCTTCATCACCGCGACCCGTTTGACCGATTACTTATCGCGCAAGCGCAAGAATTGGACATGCCTGTTATGACGACAGATAGTATCTTTAAACGCTACGATATCAGGTTAGTCCCAGTTTAGCCTAATACTCCGCGCCCACAGCATGTAAAAACGCGCCGTTCTTTCTTAGCCATGCTTTCGCCCGTTTCACATCGTCATTAATGCTCCCGCAGACCGCCCAAAACGCGGCGCTGTGATTATCTTCGACCATATGGGCGCATTCATGGGCGGCGACGTAGTCGAGCACGAATGGCGGGGCGGAGATTAAGCGCCAGCTATAACTGATATGGCCTTCGCCTTTCCGCGTGATGCAAGAGCCCCATCTGGAGCTAGTATCGCGGACGGAGATTTTGCCGATACGCTTGCCGAGCTTATCAGCGTAGAAATGGCTGGCGGCTTCAAGCTCTTCTCGCGCTTCGCGGATAAGGAACCGCCGCACACGGCCAGCAAAACTCTCGGCGTCTGGCGAGGGCACATGCATCACTCGTCGCTCATGGTTGATCTTGGGGCGGCCCCGGCCCGGCGGGCTGACAAGTTCATATAATTCGCCGCGCACCAGCACATGGCCGCCCGGCATGAAGGGCTGGGGCGGCGGCAGGCTTTCAAGCTGCACTTCAATCCAGTCTTGCTGGTCACGGGCAAATTTTTTGGCTTTGTTAAAAGCGCGAATCCCCGGCACGACAACGCTGACTTCGCGGTCAGCCATATTGACTTTCAGCGATATCCGCCGTGCGCGCTCGGACAGCCGGTAAACAATACGCGGATCATCGACGTCGCGATGCGGGAAAAGCGCTTTAGCCTCTGGCGCAGGCGTGCTAGAGGACTTGCGTGCCAAATTTGAAAGGAAACCACCCATGACTTTGCTTCGTACGACCTCGACTGCGTTGATTCTCTGTTTCCCCCTAGTGATGGGGGCCTGCAGCCCAAAGGACAAGGGGGCGTCTGCGCAAAAATCTGCACCTGCCGCAGTGCTGAGCCTGAAAGGCCCGTCAGATAAAGTCTTTGCCCGCCATTTTGACGTGCCAAAACGTAAAGTCTCGGAATCCGAAGCCAAAGAAGCTTTGGGCGAGTTAAAACTACTGGAAAAATCCGGTACAGAGTTAAGCTGGGCCAAGTCATCGGGGAAAAACGGCAATTATGTCTATAAAAGCCTGACCACGACTTCCGATGAGGGCGAATTGACGGTAGACCGCGCCGAGCTTTTTGGCGTGCATATGGAAGATGATGTCGCCACATTTGATCGCGCTGATTTCTCCGGCATCAAGATTTACGACGAAAAGGACGACGTCACGATCACGATAGATAGCCTCTCTGTCGCCCGCCCGACCCCGGATATGGCCAAGGCGGTTATGGAATCGCTCAAACATGCCAAAGATATGGATGATTTGGAAATCCATGCCAAAGACATCGATCTCGGCTTTGGCGCGATTGCAGTTAACGGCGTGAAAATCGTGTCTGATGAAGCCAATATCACAACCGGGCAATTTATCTGGGGTGAGGACGAAGAAACAGGCCTATCCGATTTCCGGCTCGCCGATGTTAATTTCCATATTCAGGAAAAAGAAGATGATGACCCTATCACAGGGTCGCTCGGCGAGCTTTCCGCCGCTGGACTTAAAACAAATATGTTCAAAGGGCTGACACAGGATGAACGAAATCCGGGCAAGCTTATTGGCGGCTTTAACCCGCTGGCCCAAACTTACGACACGATCAAAATGGACGATCTGGACATTGATAGCCGCGTCGTCTCAATCCGTTCCAAAGGCTTCGCCGGCAAGGCTACCGAGAAAAACGGCGTGACCACCATGCGTTCAGTCGGGCAGCCTTTCATCATCAAACTTAAAGAAGAACCCAAAGACCGCGAGGCCAAACGCGCTTATGATATGATCAAATCTCTCGATTTTGATGAGATTGTCCTGCAAACGAGCCAGACCACTGTACTAGACAGTCATAAAGACACGATCTCTGTGAAAGACGGGCGGCTTTCAATGAAGGACGGTTTTGCGCTGGATTATAATTACAGCGCCTCAGGCCTAAAAGCGATGACGGATCAAATCGCGCAGATAGACCGGGCGGGCCGAAAGTCACGGCGCGGTAAAGCGGAGATAGACGCCGCCATGAGCGATCTGAAACTCAGCGGATTTCAAATGCGGTTGGAGGATAAATCCATTGTCGAGCGCGGCCTCAAACTCGCGGCTGAGTTTCGCGGCGCCTCGCCCAGCCAAGTCAGAAAAGAAATCAAGGTTGCTCTGGCGCTTGCGCCTTTCGCAGCCGGGTCTGATCTTGAACGCGACATGATCGGCGAAGCCGGTAAAGCCTTTGGTAAATTTATCGATGATGGCGGCACGCTCTCCATTGTGCTTGACCCCAAAACGCCGATTTCGGCAAGTGAGCTCTCCAATCTCAAACGCAGTGACATAACAATGGAAGAGCTCGGTTTCTCGGCGCGGGTGGAATAGCCCATATGCTGCGCGGGGAAATCGCTAAGGGTTTAGACCACGACCCCAATTTCCGCTGGCGCGGCCAGGCGGTTACGCGAATAGAAAACCTGTCCGATATTGTCTTCGCGCTGGCCTTGGGCATGTTGATCTCGGCCGCTTTTGTGCCGCAAACCTTCGATGATCTCAGCCGTTACCTCGTTTCGATTATTCCGGCTACAGCCGCCTTTGCTGTATTGCTCGGCATTTGGCACGCGCATTTTACCTTTTTCAGGCGCTACGGCGTCGCCGATAAGAAAATCATTTTTTTAAATGCTATCCTGCTTTTCGTTGTGCTCTATCTCGCTTATCCGCTGCGCTTCGCCTTGGATAGTTTCTTCGCCTTTATCATGGCTATAATGGGCGATTATGAGCGTAGTCAAACTATGGAAATGACCTTTGATCGCTCCGGTAATATTTTAGGGTTTTTCGGCCTCGGCTTTATGATCATCCACCTTCTTTATGCCTTTATGTACCAGCACGTCATCAAAAAGCATAAGCTGCTTGAACTGACGGACTCGGAAATGGCGATCACGCATAGATCGCTTTATTATCATGGCGGCGTAGCTTTACTCTCTGCCACAATGGGGGCCTTAGCTTATTTCACGCCGATGAATGGATTTGCCGGATTTATATTGGCCTTTACGGGGTTGGTAGCCGTCCTCGGAAACCGCAAATACCCGATGCCGGAAACAAATGATTAGGAGGCTCTTATGGCCAAGACCAAAGACTATATCCCGCCTAAGGTTTGGACATGGGACAAGGAGAGCGGCGGAAAATTTGCCAATATCAACCGCCCCGTCGCAGGGCCGACCCATGATAAAGAACTGCCTGTTGGCAAGCATCCGTTTCAGCTTTATTCGCTCGGCACGCCTAACGGCGTTAAGGTCACCATTATGTTCGAAGAACTGCTCGCGGCGGGGCATAAAGCGGCCGAATATGATGCCTGGATTATTGATATTCAGGAAGGCCACCAATTTGGCAGCGGCTTTGTTGAGGTCAATCCCAATTCCAAAATCCCGGCGCTCATGGATTATAGCGGGGTGGACCGCAGCGGCAAAACTCCGCAGCGCATTTTCGAATCCGGCGCGATGCTGCTTTATCTCGCCGAAAAATTCAAAGCCTTCCTGCCTACCGACCCTGCCGCCCGCACAGAATGCCTGTCATGGCTGTTCTGGCAGATGGGCAGCGCGCCTTATCTCGGCGGCGGCTTTGGCCATTTCTATGCCTATGCCCCATTTAAAATCGAATATTGTATCGACCGTTTTGCCATGGAGGTTAAACGCCAACTCGACGTGCTCGACCGTCACCTTGCGAATAACTGCTATATGGCCGGCGATGATTACACCATTGCCGATATGGCGATCTGGCCGTGGTACGGCGCGCTTGTCGCTAACAAAGTCTATGAGGCGGCAGAATTCCTCGATACGAAGTCTTATAAGCACATGAACCGCTGGACAGAAGAAATTGGCAAGCGCCCCGCAGTGAAACGCGGAGTCATAGTCAACCGCGCTTGGGGAAATCCTGAAGGGCAGCTCCTAGAACGCCACGACGCGAATGATTTCAAGACCAAGACGCAGGATAAAGTGGCACCCGAAGCGTAATTCGGCACATTTTAATTGTCTAAATAAGCCTGCAAATCATCAGGAATGGCCATTGGTTTTAGCGCCGAGACATTGGAGCCTCCGGTATTCCCAAGCGGAACCCAGCCAAATAAACTCGCCGGAAAGACGGCTAAAGTTCGGATGATTTGCCCGATAATCTCTCGGCCATCCCGCCGCAAAACACCTATCTTAAGCATCCACAGATGTGTTCGCAGATGGGTTTTGAAATTAAGCTGCCCTAAAATATGCGCGCGCTCCAGATGATGAAATGCAACATTCAAGTTTTTTACGGCATAAGCAGCAAGCATTGCCGTCATTTCAGCATTGAAAGCATTTGCAAGTTTCGGCGTCATAGCCCCAATTAGGGGAAGCTTAGCGGTGAGGTCAATAAATATTACCGATGTCACCTTTACGGGGCCCCTTCGCGGAGAAAGACATCCGGTGCGTAATAAGGATATAATATTCTTTAAGGCCATCCTTGTTTTCTGCGCTTATTCGGGTCATATAAAATCCCTAGATTATATCCTCCCTAAAATTCGGAGCCTGAAATGAAAGTCCTTGTCCCTGTCAAGCGCGTGCTTGATTACAACGTGAAGGCCCGTGTCAAATCCGACCAGTCCGGCGTTGATCTCTCTAATGTCAAAATGAGCATGAACCCGTTTGACGAGATTTCCGTCGAGCAGGCCGTGCGTATGCAGGAAGCCGGAACCGCCACCGAAACCATCGTCGTCTCTATCGGCCCGGCCAAAGCGCAAGAAACCATCCGAACGGCGCTTGCCATGGGTATTGACCGCGGCGTGCATGTGCAAACCGATGAAGATTTGGAACCCCTCGCCGTGGCTAAAATCCTTAAAGCCATTTGCGACGCCGAAGAGCCCCAGCTTGTGATTTTGGGCAAACAGGCAATTGATAATGATTACGGCGCGACCGGCTCTATGCTTGCCGCCCTGCTCGGCTGGCCGCAAGGCACTTTCGCCAATGCCATCGAGACAGACGGCGCGGGCCTGAAAATCGTGCGCGAAGTTGACGGCGGATTACAAACCGTGAAAACCGAGTTACCCGCTGTGGTAACAACGGATCTACGCCTCAACGAACCGCGCTATGCGAGCCTGCCCAATATCATGAAGGCGAAGAGAAAAGAAATTCAGGCCAAGACCCCTGGTGATTACGGCGTCGATACGGCCCCGCGCCTCAAGACGCTAAAAGTGACCGAGCCCGCCGCGCGCAAGGCCGGTATTAAAGTCGCCGACGCCGCCGAACTCGTCGATAAACTCAAAAACGAAGCGGGAGTGATCTAATGGCTATTCTTGTTGTTGCAGAACACGATAATGAAAACCTCAAAGACGCGACGCATAAAACCGTCACAGCCGCCATCGCTATGGGCGGAGATGTCGATGTGTTGGTCGCTGGCAAGGGCGTCAAAGATGTGTCGGCGCAGGCCGCGAAAATCGCAGGCGTTCGCAAAGTATTGGCCTGCGATCATGTCAGCCTGACCCGCCAACTTGCCGAATCTATGGAAGAGGTTCTGGTTCCGCTCATGGCTAGCTATGACGCCGTGCTCGCGCCCGATACAACGACGCATAAAAACTATATGCCGCGCGTCGCTGCCAAACTCGACGTACAGCAAATCAGCTCCATTACAGGCGTTGAAAGCGCGGACACATTTGTGCGCCCGATCTATGCAGGTAACGCCATGGCAACCGTGCAAAGCACAGATGCTAAAAAATGCATCACCGTGCGCACCACCGCTTTTGCTCCTGCGGGCGATGGCGGCTCGGCCTCGGTCGAAACCATTGCCGATCCCAAAGGCCCGTTCAAAGCCGAATATGTCGGCGAGGAATTGTCCAAATCCGACCGCCCGGAACTAACTGCCGCTAAGGTCGTGATCTCCGGCGGACGCGGCATGGGCAGCGGCGAGAATTTCAAACTCATCGAAGGCATTGCCGATAAATTAGGCGCGGCCATGGGCGCCTCGCGCGCCGCTGTCGATGCCGGCTTTGTGCCCAATGACTGGCAAGTCGGCCAAACAGGTAAAGCCGTCGCGCCCGATCTCTATATCGCCGTCGGCATCTCCGGCGCGATCCAGCATTTGGCCGGTATGAAAGACAGCAAAGTCATCGTCGCCATAAATAAAGACGAAGACGCGCCGATTTTCCAAGTCGCAGATTACGGGCTGGTCGCAGATTTATTCAAGGCGCTACCGGAGTTTGAAGCTGAACTTGAGAAGGCTGGGTATTAGGTTGCGTTGGGATAAAATAAGAAAACCCAATTGAATTGGCTGTTTTTTTTGAGCGCAAACTCCCGCACTCGTTTTTTGTTCCCGATGAAAACGGGAAATAAGTTGTATTCAAGTCCTATTCGTTTGTGAGAACATAATTTCCTGAGGGCAACTGCTTAATTGTCAAGTTTGCTGCGCCTAGAGCACTTTGATCAATCATTATATCTTTAAGCCCTACAGTGGTGGTTTCGGAGTTAGTTACGTTTTGAGGCACGATCATATATTCGATTCCTTCATGTCCTGACACGCTAGGACGTCTCACTAGAATTCTTTGTGTAAGGTCAGTCATACCCCTCCAGCCTAAACCCTCAGATTTGCCCTCTTCAAATCCGATAGTATGCCCGATAGTATGCCCGCCCTCATACGCTCTTTTGTAAACTTGGCATAGTTTCTTATTTTGATCGTTTAAAGTTTCTTCACTCAAGCCTTTCATGCAACTACTATATTCTTTTTTTACTTTCTCAGAATCTACGTCTTCTGCGTAAGCAGTCATAACACTTGAAAGACTTACAAATATTAGCGGCATCAAATACTTCATGTTTAGTCCTCTTTTACAATATCTTTGAGAAATTCCTCCACCGTATCGTCATTACCGTCTACCGTAGTATCGACCTGCGGTGCAGATAGGTTTGAGGGTTGCGATGCAGACGCCGAAATAGTCGCCGCAGGGTTAAAATAAAGAGGCGCATCTACACTCTCTATTTTATTAAACACGCTGGATATCATTGTGACAGAAATAGTCAAAGCCCCTAGCATGGCCAATGTAACGCCGGGGTAAGTCGTGGCCAGTTCCAACGTCCCCTTGCGATTTTGATCACTTTGTACATCCAGTTTAAATGTACCTTGGGTCGCTTCGCGAATTCGCGCAAGAATCAAGGCTCCACCCATGACCATCAATCCCATACCCGCGAGAAGAGAGGCCGCTTGTAGGTATAAACGGGAGGCAATCAAAGACCGGAGCAAGCCAGAACGCCCGGATTAGAAGTCATGTTCCAATGCAACTGACATGGCTGTTTCAGGCGAGACATCTGCATGTTGCAGAAGCTTTTGACTAATTATTTGACCAAACCCCGGCGCGTCAGCAATTGCGTTTAGGCCATTCAACAGATGATGGAGTTGCCATGTGAGAAAGCCCGCAATGATCGCAAATGCGAAGGTGATACCGATAGCTGTACGATTGACAAGATTCCAAGTTCCCCGATCCAATTGTGGCTTTTCTGCCGCTGGTTTAATAGAGGGCTTCGGGTCAGTTTTTCGTTTTTTAATGTCTTTATCAGCCATGCGTCCCTGCCTAACATTCCATTCGCATAACACACGTATTACGATTTGAAAATAGGCATTCTACTTTAAAATAAAATACTTAGTTTTTATCAAAGCTCATACCTCCAACATCATCCATTCTAAGCCAAAATAAAAACCAGGCCAGTTAAGCCGGGTTTTTTATTGGGTTTCTGTATTTAACGATAGGCTTCGGCAAATCGGTTAGGCCGATTTCCGAAGAAGGGCGCGAGGGCGATTATCAATCGCCCTAATTTAATCCGCGTTGCGGATTAAATTCCCTTACTTACTTTTTCTTCGGCCCTGGCTTGCCGCGGAGTGTGCCGTCTTTTTTCAGCAAACGGCCCTGGGCGTCGCGCTTCGCCTTAGTGCCGGGTCTTGGGCCGGGTTTGCGCTTGCCTGTTGAGGCGCGTTTAGCTTTAGGTGTTTTGGCTTTAGCCGTTTTATTTTTTGATCCTTTATTTTTGGATCCGGCGGGGCGGCCACGTTTTTTAGGCGCGCCCGTTAATTTTGCCGCTGGCTTTTTAGCTGTGCTAGCTTTGGGTTTATTGGTTGAGCCTGCCGGGCGCCCGCGTTTCTTTGGCGTTCTGGCTGATTTGGCTTTCGCCGCGGCGCTATCGGCTAAATCTTCAGCAGAATCGCGGACGGAGCGCGATGCTGCACTGGCTTTCTCGCCGGCCGTTTTGGTGAGGTCGCGGGCGCGGTGGGCTGCCGCTTCGGCGGCTTTGCGGGCTTCAACGATGGGATCAATATTAGCGGTTTCGGATTTACCGCCATCAGGCGACAGATTGTCATTAATTCTGAACAGCGCGACTGCAAGCTCGCAGGCCAAACGCAGACTCACCAGCGTCAGTAAAATAGAGCCAAAGAAGATAATAAAATCAATAACTGAAGCTAATGGGCCGAGCCTGACAGTGCTTAAAGCTGTGCTGATATATTTTAAACCCGCAACGATGAGCGCCAACCAGAAAAAGGCGATAACGAGTTTTTCCTTCATTAATTTATCAAAGGAAAAAAAGAAATTTATGAGATTAGACATGAGTGTCGCCTTTATTATTAATTAGCATAGCTATAACCCCGCTTCATCAAGCGTTGCAAGTTATTTAGAGGATTGTGATTATTTAAAATTGGTTATTTTGGCGCCGAGGCGGTCATTACAGCTGTTGCGGGTTTAGCTGTAATTATTTCGGAAGCCTTTCGCAAATTATCAATCTCTGTGCGGCGCCGCGCAAAAGCCGCCATTTGCGCTTTGGCCAATGGCTTACCCGAAAGTTGCGAGAGGCGGCGCGGGTTGATTTTCTTGCCGTGCAGCATGACTTCATAATGTAGATGCGGCCCGGTTGAGCGGCCCGTTGTCCCGACATAGCCAATGACTTGGTCTTGCTTGACATATTTGCCGGAGCGAACGCCTCGGGCAAAAGATTTCAAATGGGCATAGGCGGTCTTATAACCATCGGTATGGCGAATGCGGATATAATTGCCGTAACCGCCATAGCGGTTTGCGCGTTCTACCGTGCCTGAGCCCGCCGCTAAAATCGGCGTGCCGCGCGGGGCGGCAAAATCCACGCCCGTATGCATTTTGCGGTAGCCCAAAATCGGATGTCTGCGGCGACCAAAACTGGAAGACAGGCGCGCACCGTTAACCGGCGTGGCGCGGAGCTTACGTTTGGCGGTTTTGCCTTTTGCATCATAAAAATTCTCGCGGCCTTTAGTGTCTTTATAAAGATAGTAATCCGTCTTTTTCCCGCGCGGGCTGAAAGACGTGTAAAGCAGATCGCCGGATTTAATAATTTTGCCGTTACGGTCACGCGCGACTTCAAAAAACATCTCAAAGGCATCGCCCGGCTGGATGTCGCGCTGAAAATCGACGGAATATTCATAGATATTGGCAAATTGCTGAACAACCCGATCCGGCGCGCCGAGACGGGTTGAATCAACATAGAGCGAATTGGAAATCGTAGAGGAAACCGTCAATGTCTCATATTTAAATTCAGCGGCGATTTCGCGGGCAATATAATCCTCGCCTTTAAGGTCAACAAAAACGGTTTTCTCGACGCTCGGTTTATATGTTAAATGTTCGAGTGTTTCGCCCGTAAAGTGGAGATTAAACTCCTGCCCGGCGCGAACATTGCGAGGCTTATAAACGGCCGAAAAAGCTTGAGTGACCTTATAGGCTTGCCCGCCTGACAAGCCGTTTTTCTGCAGAAGCGGGCCAAGGCTGTCGCCGGATTTGACTTTAAGTGTCTTGAGGGTTTGTACTGGAATGCCTTCTTCCAACGCCATATCATATCGAGACAAGTCCATTTGGGGAACAGAGGCCTCGGCCACAGGGATAACAATTTCAGCAGCGCCTTTAGGCAGGGCAAACACCGCGAGAAGGACGGCAACGCTACCCGCCGCCAAAAAGCCAAAGCGCCGACCGCGTAAAACCTGTGTATTATCCATCGTGAAAAAAGCCTCTGCCCGTTCGAACAAAGCCTGTTTTATCGCCGCCTTGCGGGCAGAATTGTTTCCGCTCATGTTCATCTCAACTTGAATAGTCTATATTACAGCCAACGCGCAGCCCATCATTTGCCCGTTTTATCCCTTATCAATGGTTAACACACACTTATCTCATATGCAAAGTTAACAAAATTTATGGTGCATTCATGCCAGCCCCCCTATTGATATTTAAGCAAAGCCAAAGGAATGACGCAAATTACAATGTCAGTTGATGTCACTACTGCCAAAATCAAACCGCCCAAAAAGCGGCGCGTTTGGCGCTGGGCGCTTGGCATATTGCTCTTCATCCTCTTGGTCGCCGCAATCTTGGCCGCGATTATATGGGTCAACCGCTACGCGCTGATGGAAGATATGGCCAAAGACGCGCTGGCAAAGCAGGGCATTGAGGCCGAGCTTTCTATTGCGAGCGTCACAAAAACCCATGCTGTGCTCAAAGATATCGCGCTCTCCAGTGAGGGCGAGGCATTTTTCAGCGCGAAAAAAATAACGGCTGATTATAGCTGGCGCGAGGCGGTCAAAGGACAGATGCAAAAGCTGGTCTTTACCGCGCCCAAAGCCCGGCTGAGCATTGATGGTAAAGGCCAAATCATCGACGGCTGGCTCCCGCCGACTTCAGCCGATAACGGCGGCGGCTTTGCTTTGCCGCCGCAAGGCCTGCATATTGAAGACGGAGCGTTTTCTATCACCAGCCCTTACGGTAATCTCGCCGTGCTGATAGAGGCCAATATTCTGGCGCGGGATAATTTTACCGCCAAACTCGACATCGCGCCGGCGCAATTTTCTTATAAGGATTACAAATTTGACGGCGGCGGCAAGCTCGACATTACCCTGCAAGGGGATAGTCCGGATATCCGGATTGACGCCCGGCTAACCTCCCTTTCACACCCGGTTATAGATACGAAAGGCCTAACCCTTAAAGGCGGCTTTACGCCGAAATTGGGACAAAACATTCGCGCAATTGAGGGCAAATTAGACATTACATTTGACTCGATCCTAATGGCGCAGGTCGAAACCGGCAGCGGCGGCGTCAGCTGGGACGGGCGCATCACGCAGGATATCCGCAAACAACACCCCTTGGGCGCAAAAGGCAGATGGCAGCTGGATGTCAACTCGGCGGCAATACCCGACCCCGCGCGGCGGCGCGAACTTGCCCATACGCTTAGCCTCGCCGATGCACTCCTGAAAACCCCGATAGCTGAAAATTTCAGCGCCGAGCTTACCGACGCGATGACAAATATGCTCCGGCTCAGCGATGTCAGCGGCAGCGGAGATGTTGATTTAAATAGTGCAGGCCTAATCATTGAGATTGATGACGATATGCATATGGGCACGTCCGGCTCGCAGCTTACGCTCAGCCGGAATAATACCGCCCCGCTTTACCGCTATAGCCGCGACGAAGGCGCGATTGCGCTCAATTTCAATGCAGAGTTAACTCGGCCTGCGGGATTAGCCTTTCGCAATGCCAAGATGTTAGCAACCTCGGAAAATGGTTGGCGGATCACAGCCATTGATAGCTTTAGCGCCGATATCCGCACCCAAGAGACGTGGCGCAGTAAAGATGCCCAAGGCCGCTCCGTTCGGCTCTCGCCGTTCTTTGCCAAAACCAATTATAAAGTCGAGGCCGCGAGCCGCCAATTGGGTTTACACGGCAATGTCGATTATGACGGCCCGCTTCCGGGCGGATTTGTGACGGGTCTGGTGACAAAGGGCCAAATGAATATGAACTTGTCCGGCCCCAAATTCTCTGTTCCTAAGCTCTCAGTGACCTACCGCCCCGATAATGCCGCGCCAATTAAAATCACGCGCTTTGACACGGACACAGATTGGCGCGGAGAAGATATCACGACCACGCTTGTGTCGGATACGCCGATATATAGGCGCAAAGGTGATAAAGCCCGCATCACGGGGCAGTTTAAAGACACTGCCCTGATCGCGATTGACAACACGGATAGCCGCAATCTCGGCATGACATTCGAAACGCTAGATGTCGACGGCACGCTAACTGAGGCTCGCCAGAATTGGGACATCGAGGCGGAAGCTGCGAAAATATGCTCCGAAGACATGCCCGGCCCCGGCACAGATATCCGTATGCCCCGCGCCCGTTTATCTGTGTTGCGCGAAGAGGACGGCATTCGCTTTAATATGAGCAGCCTTGATGCCACGGCTAAAACACAGCTGGTCTATGCCAATAATCTCGCCGTTGAAATCTCCGGCACGCCGCAACATTACACGCTGCATTATCGGCCCGGCGCAGCGGGTAGCCTCGTAAAATTCACCGGCGACGCCCTGCCGCCTCTGCCGATGACGGGACAAGTGACCTATAATGACCGGGCCTTTGTTGGAGCCGCCCGCACGCAACTGCCCCTAACCACCGATACCCCGATTGATATCGACTACCGCTTCAAAGACGGTTCGGGGACGGCGGATGTGAATATCCCGCAGCTTGTTTTTTCTCCCAAAGGCCTGCAACCTCAATATCTCGTCTCGGCGCTTAAAGGCAAGATCGCCGATGTCGAAGGCTTGGTCAGCGCCAAGATCAAGCTCGCCTTTGCCGCAGGTCAGCCGCTGCAATCCTCCGGCAGTGTTAAATTTACCGATATGAATTTCGGCACGCTTCCCGGCCCGCTCGAAGGCGTGACATCGGAAATGGAGTTTACCTCTATGCTGCCTCTGCAAAGCCAAGGCCGCCAACGCCTGACGGTCAAACATTTTGACCCGGGTTTCCCTTTAGAAGACGGCGTCATTGAATTTGCGCTCATCCCCGACGGGGTCAAAGTCTATTCCGCGCGCTGGCCTTTGGGCGATGGGTTTTTCTCGCTCGATCCTTTTGACTGGCTTTATACTGCGCCTCAAAACAAAGTTGTTATGCGAATAGAGAATGTCTCGCTGGGCGAGTTCCTCAACAATATTGGCGACGGCGCATTGGAAGCAACGGGCAATATTTCCGGCGCATTGCCGATTACGTTGGCGGGTATTGATGTCAAAGTTGAAGGCGGCGTACTTGAAGTCAAAGACGGCGGCACTATTCGCTACCAAAGCCCGCAGACCAATGCCGCAGGCGCGTCCAGTGAATATGCCGAAATGGCCTTTAATGCCTTAAAGGATTTCCGCTACCAGAAACTTTATGTCAAAGTTGACGGCCCGCTCGACGGCTCGATTGATGTCGGCCTGACATTTGGCGGAAAAAATAAAGATGTGCTGGGCGGGCAGCCCTTCCTCTTTGATGTTAATATACAAGGCGAATTGCTCAATATCGCCCGTAGCTTTAACACCAACGCCCAGATCAAAGCCGAGCTAGCCCGCCGGCAATTATCGAGCGGCGCGCCTTAGATTTAGAGTTTATCTTCGCGCCCGCTCTCTTTAAGTTGCTCGACAATTGTCTTCACATCCTGAGCTTGGTCGAGGCGCGTAACGAGCACCATATTATCTTTGACAATGACGGCCAGACCTTCAAGCCCGACAGCGGCGACCAAAGGCCCGTCGGTTTCAATCAGGCAGTTTTGCGTATCCGTGATGACAACATCGCCTGTGACCGCATTGCCGTTCTCGCCCTTTTTGAGCGCGTGGAGCGAAGCAAAGGATCCGATATCATTCCACCCCATTTGGGCGGGGACGACGGCGGCTTTATCGGTGGGTTCCATAACCGCATAATCAATAGACTCAGGCGGACACGCTGCAAAGGCCTCATCTTCCAAATCAATCTGGCCTGATTTGAATGTAGCTTTCTCATAAGCCAGACTAGCCTGAGCCGTAATTTCAGGATGAAACCGGGTCATCTCTTCGAGCAAGACTTCCGGCGAGAACAGAAAAATTCCCGCATTCCACAAATAATCACCTGTATCGAGATAGCTTTGCGCGGTCTGCATGTCGGGCTTTTCCTTAAAGGCTGTCACCTCAAATGAGCCCGGCCCTATTTGCTCGCCGCGCTGAATATAACCATAGCCTGTTTCCGGCGCATGAGGCGTGATGCCGAATGTCACCAGATGACCACTTTGCGCGGTTGGCATAGCGGCGGCTATTGCGCGGCGGAAAGCCTCCGGCTTGGTGACATGGTGATCGGCGGGCGCGAGCAGGATAAGCGCCTCAGGATCTCTGATCTGGGCATGAAGCGCGGCGACTACGGCGCAAGGGGCAGTATTTCGGCCCATCGGTTCTACAATAATTGCGCCGACCGGTAAGCCGGCCTCTTGCATTTGCGCCCGTATCGGCGCGGCGTGAGCAGCGTTACAGATGAAGACCGGGGCATGAAACATATCGCCCGAAAACCGCGCCGCTGTCTCCTGCACCATGGTCTGTTCGCTCACCAGCGGCAAAAGCTGTTTTGGCATAGCGCGGCGCGACGCCGGCCAGAGGCGACTTCCGGCTCCGCCCGACATTATCACGGGAATTATTCTGACCTCACGCATCATAAGTAAAGGCTACCACATTATCTCTTTAAAGGGCGTTAAACTCGGCGCTTAATGCAGTTTGACGCGATTACGAGCCTAAAGACACTTCGCCAAATCTATAGCGCAATAAAACACGGCAATTTTGCAACGCCCCGCCAATAGGCGGCTCGAAGGCCCAAGCTTTAATAGCGCTTCGCGAGGCCCCTTCAAACAGGCCCTCAGGCAATGAGCGTTCAACCTCGACATTTTCAGCCCGTCCATCGGCATTAACGTCCAGCCGCATAATCACCCAGCCCTGACGCCCGGAATTAAAAGCCCGCCTCGGATAATCAGGAAGCGCGAAATTACGCGCCGCCAGTTTTTCTCCGCCCAGACAATCATCCGGATTGGAATACCCTTTGACCCAAGGGTCGGGCGGATATTGGCTCTTGGGTCGAAATGTGTCTTTTGTGGCGCAAGAGGCTAAGCCCCAAGAGCCAAGGCATAATGTCAGTATTAGCAAAACCGTTCTCATTCGCCTTCTCCGAATTTACTTTGCACAAGCGCGGCAAGCGCCGTAACGGCCTCTTTAGCATCTTCGCCTTTGGCCGAGATGGTAATATCCTCGCCGCAGGCCGAACCGAGCAACAGCAATTCCATGACCGAATCTGCGACAACGCTCTCGGCGCAGACATCATTATGACTGCGCACTTCGACATCTGACTTATATTGCATGACGCATTTCATGAATTTATGGGAGGCGCGCGCATGCAGGCCGCGCTTATTGACAAGCCTGACCGTCGCCGTCGCCATGCCCGCCGTGGAAATCAAGTTTGCCCTGCGAGGATTTTAGAGGCGATGGCAATATAGCGCTGCCCTGCCTCTTTGGCTTTTTCAGCCGCCTCGTCTAGATTCGCGCTCCGGCGGGCTTCGGCAAGCTTTATCAGCATCGGCAGATTAACGCCCGCAAGGACTTCAACCTTACCCTCGCTCAGCATAGAAATAGCGAGATTGGACGGCGTACCGCCAAACATATCGGTGAGCAAAATAACGCCTTTATCAGAATCTACCCGTTTCACAGCCTTGCGGATATCATCGCGGCGGCGTTCCATATCATCATCAGGCCCAATGCAAACGGTTTCCAGTTTTTCCTGCGGCCCGACGACATGTTCCGCCGCGCGCTGCAGCTCTATGGCCAATTTGCCGTGCGTAACGATTACAAGTCCAATCATTGGACACCTTTATCTGTACAGGACATAAATCCGAAACAGCAGTAAAACAAGAATTGAGGCTGTTGGGAAGCCTTTTATGCGGCCTTTTTCGTCCCGTCTTTTTTCGCATCTTGGCGCTTTTGTTTGCGCTTGGACATTTGCGGCCCCCCGCCTTGGGTTTGGCGCGGGATATTCACAATAAAACGCGCACCCTCAACCTCTTTATTAGCTGCAGAGCGGCGGTTCTCGGCCCAAATCCTGCCTTTATGGGCCATAATAATCTGGCGGCAGATCGCAAGACCTAAACCAGAATGGGAGCCAAATTGCGTCCCCTTAGGGCGCTGGGTGTAAAACCGCTCAAACACGGTTTCAAGATTATCGGAAGGAATGCCGGGCCCGTCATCATCGACGGTAATAATCACGCGCTCCCCCGCGTCCATATCCTCAAGCTGCACATTAATCCGCACCTCGCCGTCCACGGACGAAAACGTAAGCGCATTGTCAATCAAGTTGCGCAAAACTTGAGCAAAGGGCGTCTCAAAGGCGCGGATAAAGACTGGGTCCACACTCTCAAGTTCCGTTACATTGCGCACAGATGCGCCCTCGCCGCTGCGCGTTTGAGCGTAGAACTCTGCAATATTATTAACAATTTCGGCAACATCCAAAGTCTGCGCCGTGTCGCGAGCAAGATTAGCATCGACCTTGGAGGCTTTGGAAATATCCGTAATAAGCCGGTCCATACGCGAGACGTCTTGTTGTATGATAGTGATCAATTTCTCGCGCTGTTCATCATTCTTAGCCGCGCGTAATGTATCAGAGGCTGAGCGCAGGGAGGTCAACGGGTTTTTTATTTCGTGCGCCACATCAGCGGCGAAATTAGCAATGTCATCAATACGCGAATACAGCCCTTGGGTCATGTCCCGCATCACAGAGGATAAATCCCCGATCTCGTCCCGGCGGTTGGATAAATCCGGGATAGCATCACGCTTACGGCTGGAACGGGTGACAATTTCCGCTGCGCGCGCAAGTCTGCGCATCGGCAGCGTAATAAATAATGTCAAGGCCAGCGAGGATAACAGCGCCGCTAAAAAGGCCAGCCCGATAATCGGGGCTAAGGCTTTGCGCTCAGCATTGACAATATCGTCAACATCGCTGCTCTCGACAGTGACAACGCCGAGCACTTGCTGGACTCGCTGAACCGGCAAGCTAACGGTCACAATCAACTCGTCTTTATCGTCATAGCGCTGACCGAGCATATCATCGCCTTCTAAGGCTTTGCGGATATCACCCTTCAAATCACGGCGCAGAGAGTTCCGCCGTTTTTGCCGCCACGGTAGATTATGCGCCGTTTTTGACGCCCAGGATTTAATCCGCTCGCGCCAAACCTCTCCGGCGGAGGGTTCGGGGATGTCTGTAATAATCGGATCCAGCGAGCTTACCGAGATGGTATCATCAAGGCTGTCCGTATCGGCGATCAATTGCCCCGAACGGTCATGCAGGCGCACACGCCAGCGCTCGGGCACATTGACGCCTCGTAGAACTTGCCGCGCATTCTCGACATCGAGCTTGGCCGCAGAGCCGTAACCCGTCGCATCATCGCCCATGACGGTGGTGATGGTCGAGGCCAATGTGCGTAAGTTTTCCAGCTTAGCCTGAATAAGCCCATCCTGAAACCGGTTCATCGCCAGCGAGCCGGCAACCAGAATGATCAAGCCAATAAGATTGGACAGAAAGATATTGCGAGTCAGGCGTGAGGTCAGAAGCGAACGGCGAGGCCCGGCCCGCCGGTCTCTGATTTTGACTCGCCCGCTCTTAGCTTTCACAGCTGAATTAGACTTCTCTGTATTTATATCCGACGCCATAGAGCGTCTCTATACCATCGAAGCTCTTATCCGTCTTGCGGAACTTTTTGCGAAGTCGTTTGATGTGAGAATCGATTGTGCGGTCATCGACATAGACTTGGTCATCATAGGCCGCGTCCATCAATTGATCGCGCGATTTCACATATCCGGGCCGTTTGGCCAGACTTTCTAGAATCAAAAACTCCGTCACCGTCAGGCGCACCGGCTCCCCATCCCATGAACAGGCATGGCGGTTGGGGTCGAGCACAAGCTTGCCGCGGCGGATAACCTTGTCATCGCCTTCTTGCGGCACCGGCATTTCGATAGAGGTCAGCGAGGCGCGGCGCAGCACGGCCTTGATACGCTCGCCGAGCAGCCTTTGCGAAAACGGCTTGGTGATATAATCATCCGCGCCCATATTAAAGCCGATAGCTTCGTCAAATTCATCATCTTTGGAGGTTAAGAAAATCACCGGCAGGTTCGAGGATTGGCGCAAACGGCGGAGGAGTTCCAGCCCGTCCATACGCGGCATCTTGACATCAAGCACGGCCAAATCGGGCGGCGAGGCTTTCAGCGCTTCCAGCGCGGAGACCCCGTCGTGGAATTTACGCACTTCATAGCCTTCATTTTCAAGAAACATAGAAACGGATGTCAGAATATTCTCGTCATCATCAACTAGGTAAATTTTTGCCATTTTACGCTCTCCAGCCCGGCGCGGTGAATAGGTTCTGTCTTTTACTAAGCTCATTGTATGCATATCCTCAACCCTTTGCTACATGTGATATGAAAGAGCTTTAGAGGGGCATTGTGGCAAGGCTTTGACGAAAACCTGCCTTATTTCAGGCTAAATGCGTTGCCGAGCAGGGCAAGAGTGCTTACATAGCCCATGAACGGAGACGACTATGAGTTTTTTACAATCCATTTCCCATCACCTGATCGCGCCGATCTTGGGCTTTCTGATTTTGATCATTTTTGTGGAAGTCATCTTTAGCTGGCTGATCGCTTTTAATGTCGTCAATCTGCGCAACCCGATAATGAACCAGATTTACCAGATCGTGCGCACGATATCAAAGCCTCTGCTGGAACCTTTTCGCAAAATCATTCCGGCCATAGGCGGGCTCGATCTCTCCCCCATCGCGGCGCTGCTACTCTTAAGCTGGCTACAATCCCTCTTCCGCTGGGGCGGAAGCATCTGGCAGTTATTGGGGTAAGGTCAACCTAGGGCCGGCTTTAAATCAAGCCGGCAACATCCAATAGATATTTACCGTAACCGCTGGCTTCTAGCCCTTGGGCCTGTTCAATCAAAGCCTCACGGCTGATCCAGCCCTTTTGATAGGCCAGCACTTCAGGGCAACAAATCCGAATGCCTTGACGGGATTGCAGTACATTGACAAATTGTGCCGCTTCGAACAACGAGCGATGCGTCCCCGTATCCAGCCATGTCGTCCCGCCACCGAGCAATTCAACATGAAGCTGTCCTTTTGCCAGATAAATCTGATTGAGCGCCGTAATTTCTAATTCCTGCCGTGCTGAGGGCTTGATTTGCCGCGCATAGCCCGAAGCATATTTATCATAGAAATACAGTCCGGTCACAGCATAGCTGGATTTCGGAATTTCCGGTTTTTCTTCAATCGAAAGAACGTTCCCATCTGCGTCAAAGTCAACAACACCATAACGTTTGGGATCATTTACGTGATAGCCAAAGACGCTCGCCCCGTCCTCACGCGCCATAGCGGCTTTCAGGCCCTGCGAGAAAGTTTCGCCAAAAAACAGATTATCGCCAAGCACGAAAACACTCGGCCCGTCTGCCAAAAAATCCTCAGCAATCAATAGCGCTTCGGCGATACCGCGCGGGGCGTCCTGAACTGCATAACTCAGCGACAATCCCCATTGCGAACCATCTTGCAATAAGGTCTGGAACGCCGCTTGATCATGCGGCGTGGTTATCACCATGATCTCTCGAATACCGGCTTCCATCAATACACAGAGAGGGTAATAGATCATCGGCTTGTCATAGACAGGCATTAACTGTTTAGAAGTCGCAATCGTTGAAGGGTGTAGCCGCGTGCCGGCCCCGCCCGCAAGAATGATGCCTTTACGTGTCATAGGGCCTTCTAACGCATCTGGAACAAGGCGCAAGCGCAGGCTTGATAGAGCGCCGGATCTGCACCTGCGACAGTTGATAGATTGCTACCCCCTTCAAAGCCCCCTATAGCCCTGTCATGATTGCAGAGCTTGGACATTTTGCGCTTATATTGGCGCTGCTTACGGCGCTCGCCCAAGGTGTTCTGCCCATGGTCGGGGCGCAGCGGGGTGATGCCCGGTTCATGGAATTTGGCGACCGCGCGGCGAAGCTGCTCTTTATCTTGATCGCGCTGTCCTTTGCCGCCCTAACAGCCGTCTTTATCCAGTCTGATTTTAGCGTCAGGCTTGCCGCCTCTCATTCCCATACGATGAAACCCTTTCTCTATAAAATTTCCGGCGTCTGGGGCAATCATGAAGGCTCAATCCTGCTGTGGACTCTGATGCTTGCGCTTTACGGGGCGCTGATTCCTGTCTTTGGTAAAAATCTGCCGGCCACCCTCAAAGCCCGCGCCCTTGCCGTGCAAGGCCTGCTGGCTTTTGGCTTTCTCGCCTTTATTCTGTTTACCTCCAACCCATTTGAACGGCTTAATCCCGTGCCGCTTCACGGGCTCGGACTAAACCCGCTCCTGCAAGACCCCGGCCTCGCCATCCATCCACCGTTTTTATATATGGGTTATGTCGGATTCTCGGTGGCCTTTTCCTTATCAGTGGCAGCTCTCATTGAAGGCCGCGTTGACGCGCTTTGGGCGAGATGGCTCCGGCCTTGGGTGCTAACCGCGTGGAGTTTCCTCACGCTCGGCATTATGCTCGGCTCGCTCTGGGCCTATTACGAACTGGGCTGGGGCGGCTGGTGGATGTGGGACCCTGTCGAGAATGTCAGTTTCATGCCGTGGCTCGCAGGCACAGCTTTGCTACATTCGATCATGGTTTTAGGCACGCGGCACAAATTGGCCAATTGGACGGTTCTGCTCGGGATTAGTGCCTTCTCGCTTAGCCTGATCGGGACTTTCGTTGTGCGCTCCGGCGTACTCGTCTCCGTCCATGCTTTCGCCGTTGACCCCGCGCGCGGCGTTTTCATTCTCGCTCTGCTGATGATAGCAACCGGCGTAGCGCTGGGCCTTTATGCTTTGAGGGCCAAGACCCTCAAAGGCCCCGGCGGATTTGAGCCTCTGTCGCGCGAAGGCGGATTGATATTAAATAACCTGCTCCTCGCCACGGCCTGCGCAACCGTCTTTCTCGGTACATTTTATCCGCTATTTATGGACGCCATGACGGGGGATAAAATCAGTGTCGGCAAGCCCTATTTTGATTTGGCCTTCGCCCCCATCATGCTTGTGCTGATCTTGTTTATGGGCGCGGCCCCACTGCTGAAATGGAAAGAGGGGAGCTGGAACAGCCTAAAACACTTAGCCCTCATCGCCATCCCGCCTATGGCTCTTATCCTCATGGCCGCCGCGATTTGGGGTAAATCCGTTTTGGGTGGCCTCGGCCTTGCCATAGCCGCCTATCTCGCCATCGGCACCGTTCTGGCCTTTGCCCGCAAGACACAAAATTTCAAAACTTGGCGCGCCCAACCTGCAGCGACTTACGGCTTTGTCATGGCGCATTTGGGGATTGCCGCCTTTACGGCGGGCGCGGTGGCCATGTCGGTCTGGGCCCAGGATGATATTGGGCGGCTTAAAGTCGGCGAGAGCTTGAACGTGGCGGACTATGAATTTACCTTGAAAACCGTAGCGCCGGGTAAGCGGGAGAATTACCAATATCTCGCCGCTGAAATCGGCGTGACGCATAAAGGCGCGCCCGTCAAAACGCTTCAGACCGAACAGCGCTTTTACCCCGTGCGCGAAATGTTCACGACAGAGGCGGGGTTTCACTTCACGCTTGGCCCGACACTCTTTGCCGCCATCAGCGAAGGCAATCCGCGAGACGGCTGGATTATCCGCGCCAATTACCATCCCTTCGTCGTCTGGATTTGGCTCGGCGCATTATTTATGGCGCTGGGCGGTTTCATCTCGCTGGCGGATAGGCGCCTGCGCGCGCCCAAAGATACGGAAATTCCGCTAGCTGCAGAGGCGGCTCAATAATGCTGCGCGCCCTCCTCCCCCTCGGTCTGTTCCTGCTCATCGGCCTCGCTTTCGCCGTCGGCCTGACCAAAGACCCGCGCAATCTGCCTTCCGAGATGATTGATCGCCCCTTCCCGGAATTTGAACTGACCGCGCTTTATGACGAGGCGGAGATTTTGACCGAAGAGATGTTTAAAGGCCGAGTCTCGCTGATCAATGTCTTCGGGTCATGGTGCGTGAGCTGTAATGTCGAGCATCCCATGCTTATGGACATTGCCAAAAGCGGAGAGGCCGTTCTTATCGGCATGGACTGGCGCGATGAGCGGATCAAAGCCAAAAGCTGGCTCGCACAGCGCGGCAATCCCTATGCCCAAGTGATTTTTGATGATGAAAGCGTGCTCGCGATTAAACTCGGCGTCACCGGCGCGCCAGAGAGCTTTATCACCGATAAGGCCGGACATATCCGCTATAAATATACGGGAGTGATTACGCCCGAAATCTGGCAAAAAGAGTTACGTCCTATAATTAAATCCTTACAGGTTGAATGATGCGCCGCAATAAATACAAAATGATTGTTTATATATTTATTATTCTCTCGGCGGCATTCGGAGCCCTTGCGCAAATGGCAGATAGCGATATCGAGCTTCGCGCAAAAGAGGTCGGGCGCGCCCTGCGCTGTGTCGTCTGCCAGAATCAATCCATCGAAGATTCAAACGCCCCGCTTGCGGAGGATATGCGAAAATTAGTGCGCACGCGCCTTAAAGCAGGCGATAGCAATGCTGAAGTCATTGGCTATATGCAGGAGCGTTATGGCGATTATGTCCTCCTGAAACCGCCTTTGCAAAGCAATACTTACCTACTCTGGTTCGCGCCGTTTCTCTTACTGCTGGGCGCATTTTTCTGGTTCTTCACCCGAAAGAGAGCCAAGGGCGAAACATGATCTGGCTACTCCTCATCATTCTGGCATTGGCGACCGTGCTGTTTCTTTCGGCGCCCCTCGCTGGAAAAACAGACAAACGGATATCGCCCATCGGTCTGTCGCTATTCTTTGCTGGCTTTACCATCTTGGCCATCACCACCTACGCCATGATAGGCCGCCCTGACCTGCTAAAACCGAACGCCCTACAAGCCTATGCCCCGCCAAAAGGCCCAAGCGCAGAACAAATTCGCGCCGCAGAGGCTATGAGCGCCGAAGAGCGTGCGCAAATGATCTTGAGCATGGTCGAAGGCCTCGCCGCAAAGCTCAAAGACAATCCCGAAGATGCAGAAGGATGGGTAAGTTTGTTACGCGCGAGAAAAGTTCTGGGGCAAGACAGGCAAATCAAGAAGGATATTACGCGCATGAAAGAGGCTTTCAAAGATCGGCCTGAGATGGCTACGGAAATTCTTAAGAGAACCGGAACTAGGTAGTGCACTCATACAGCAAGTTCTTTACCCCTTCTGGAGCCGTTCAAAATAGCTCTTCGTTGCCTCATCGGCGGCAAAGAAAAGCTCGGCCCTGCGCTCGCTCATTGTGATGTCTTGCACCGTGCTGAACTCGGCCAGCATGGTGAGCAAGTTAAGCTCATGGCCATCAGCCCGGAGCCGCATTGTCAAAATCGGGCCATGTCCGGATAATGACGCCATATCCACCGCCTGTGTCCGCGCATCGCGGGCGAGCTTTTGATAAGATGGCAAGGCCGGACTCTCTCCGCCCGCGCGGACTATCTCCGCTTGAAGGCGCAGCAAAGTCCATGCCGCCATGACGGGCCAATTCAGAAAACACGGGTTATTCGGATCATCATTGAGCAACGCATCGACAATACAAAGCGAGCCGTTCATTGGCAGGAATTTCATCATATGCTGCGCGGGCGCATTACCGCCGACTATATTCCAGCCCGCATCAATGACAATGGCCGGCATGGGGGTATGGTTTTCTAAAATCGTCATAATCGCGCTCATGGCCGGAGCCAGATCGGCATGCGTCATATCAAGCGCTTGATATTCCGGTGCGAATCCTGCTGCGAGAAGCGCTTCATTCACGGCGGAGCGGGGCATATCGAGGACACGGGCGAGGGTTAGCACACTACCCCGGCTTGGATTAGACCGTCCTGTTTCCAGGAAACTGATATGTCGGCTGGAAATGCCTGATTCGGCGCTCAGCGCGAGTTGGCTGAAGCGGCGGATGTCCCGCCATTGCCTAATTAAATCTCCAAAAGATATAGTCATAACTGGATTATACATCAAAACAGGCGGAATGCACTTACCTAGGAGGTAATTGTTTTGCCCATGAGACCTGCTATGCAACGTAAAACGAATGGAGATTATTGTGACACAAAAGCTTTGCGCCAAACTGATAATGCTCAACGGCTGGGGCTTTGTCCTCTTTGGCCTTATCTGGGTTACTACCGCTTTTGCAGGGATGGACGGCCCCGGGCGTTTCTTGATTGATCTTCTGCATTGGCCTGTTAACGGCCTGCCCTCTGACCCCTCTATGGAAGCCCGCTGGATGGGCGGCATTGGCGCGGGGCTGACCGTCGGAATTGGCCTGATGTTCGTCTTTATCTTCGCTCCGCTTCTGCGGACAGGCGGCGCGGCGGCCAGGGTTACGCGCAAGGGCGTCATCATTTCGCTCACGGCTTGGTTCATCGTCGACGGCGCGGGCTCTATCGCGGCAGGCGCGCCGTCTAATGTCGTTTTTAACTTTATCTTCTACCTACTGGCCGTTGTCCCGCTCCTGATGGTCAAATTCGCGGATTAGTCCTTCCCCATAGACAAACGGCTCTATCTGTTTAAATTGCGCAGCACATAAACAGATAGGTGCCACTATGACTCACTTAATACGCAACCTTACCCTCGCCGTTAGCGGCTTGGCCATTGCCGCTTGTACCGAAGGGACGGTCACGCCCCCTGCCGCCGAATCCGGCCTGACCTTGAATTACGAGAAAATCACGCTGGAGAACGGGCTGGATGTTATTTTCCATATTGACCGCTCCGATCCCGTTGTTGCCATTGACCTAGCGGCCCATGTCGGTTCGGCGCGGGAGACGCCGGGACGCACCGGTTTTGCTCATCTTTTTGAGCATCTCTTATTTCTGGATTCCGAAAATCTTGGCTATGGCGGGCTGGACGAGATGAATACGCGTATTGGCGGGGACGGCACGAACGGCTTTACCACCCATGATATGACGCAATATTTCCAAGCCGTGCCCAAAGACGCGCTGGAAAAAATCATCTGGGCCGAGGCTGATAAGCTCGGCTGGTTCATCGAGACCGTGTCCCAAGACGTGGTTGATAATGAAAAACAAGTGGTCAAAAACGAAAAGCGCCAACGTGTCGATAATCAGCCCTACGGCCATAATCTCTATCTCGTCAATAAAGCCATCTATCCCGAAGATCATCCCTATAATTGGCAGGTCATTGGCTCGCTCGCCGATCTCGACGCGGCCGGACTTGACGATGTAAAAGATTTTTACGCGCGCTGGTATGTGCCTAATAACGTCACCGTCACCATTTCTGGCGATTTTGATATGGCCGAAGCCAAGAGCTTAGCCGAAAAATATTTCGGCGAAATTCCGCGCGGCGAGGACATAGAGCCTTATGCCGCCCGCCCCGGCGTGATGACAGAAACCCTCTCGATTTATCACGAAGATAATTTCGCAACCGTGCCGCAGCTCACAGTGGTCTGGCCCACTGTCGAGGAATATCATGCCGATTCTTACGCGCTTGATATTCTGGCCGAATATTTGACGGTCGGCAAACGCGCGCCATTTAATGAGGTTTTCATTGACGAGGAAAAACTAACCTCCGATGTTTCCGCTTTTCATTACACCAAGGAAATTGCGGGCGAGTTTTACCTGATTATCAGCCCCAATGAAGACGAAGATATTGACGGGCTTATCCCTGCTTACCGCACAGCTATGGCCCGGTTTGAAACCAATGGTATTTCGCAGGCCGATTTGGACCGGATTAAAGCCGGTATTGAAGTCGGGTTTTACGGCGAGGTGCAAAGCGCTCTGGGCAAGGCCATTCAGCTTGGCGAATATAATGTGTTTAAGGGCGATCCCGGATTTTACGAAAAAGACATCGCCAATATTCAAGCGGTAAGCCCGGCGGATGTCATGCGGGTTTACAAGACCTATATCAAAGGCAAGCCGCATCTTCATACTAGCTTTGTTCCCAAAGGCGAGATTGATCTGGCGCTTGAAGGCTCTACCTTGGCCGTCATTGCCGAGGAAATAATTGTAGCCGGCGAAGGCGGCGCGCCCGATTTCGACCCAGCCGCCCGCGTGATTGAAAATCCGACGCCCTCCGCCTTTGACCGCAAAGTCGAGCCCGGTTTTGGCGCGAGTTATGACCTGACATCAGCGCAAGTTTGGCGCGACACTTTTGGTAACGGCCTGCAAGTCTTCGGCATTCAGTCTGACGAAACGCCGTTAATTAATTTCTCGCTACGTCTTGATGCGGGCCGCCAATTTAGCTCGACTGACAAGCCGGGCGTCGCGGCCCTGACCGCCGACCTTTTGGAAAAAGGCACAGCCAATAAAACCACAGCGGAACTGGAAGACGCGGTTAAATCCCTCGGCTCCTCTATCTCCATCGCCAATGGCGATACCGGAACATTTATCTCCGGCACAACGCTGAAACGCAATTTCGGCAAGACCACCGCCCTTGTCATGGAAATGCTGACTGAGCCGCGCTGGGACGCCGAGGAATTTGCGCTGCTAAAGTCCAAAACTCTGCAAGAGATTACGCAGGCAGAAGGAGATCCCAATTCGATTTCCGCCCGCGAGAATGCCAAGCTCAGCTATCCGGCGGATAATATCTATCATTATACCAGCTACGGCCCGAAAGAAAAATTGGAAGCCGTGACGCTGGCGGATTTGAAAGCCTTTCACGGTAATTTCTACAATCTCTCCACGGCCAAACTCCGTATTGTCGGGGATTATTCTCCGAACGATGTGAAAGCGGCATTCGGCAGCGGCCCTGCTGTTCGGCGCGATGATGTTCGGCCTGCCCTGCCCGGGCAAGCTAATCCCATCACCCAATCCAAAGTCTATTTCTATGACGTGCCGGGCGCCAAGCAATCTGTGCTTCGTATTGGCCGCCCCTCTCTTGCCGCCGGGGACAAAGATTACCCCCTCGCTGAGGCCATCAACTTTCCGCTGGGCGGGATTTATACCTCGAAATTAAATACCACTCTCCGCGTTGAAAAAGGCTATACTTACGGTATCGGATCCGGCTTTAACGGGCGCGAAGATCGCGGTACATTTGGTGTGCGCTCTTCCGTGCGCAGTAATGTCACCAAAGACTCGATCGAGATTATTCGAGGTATTGTCGGTAATTACGGCAAGGATTTCACGCAAGACGAACTTGATATCATGAAAGGCGCGCTTTTGCGCGGCCAAGCGCTTAAAAACGAAACCCTTGGCGATAAGCTCGGCATGCTCAACGAGATGAGCGGCTATGGCTATGCCGATGATTTCCGTGCCCAAAATGCCAAGGCTGTTGAAGCCATGACTCTGGAAGACTTCAAAGCGCTCGCGGCGAAATATCTCCGCCCCGACGCCATGAATTATTTAATTGTCGGCGACGCGGAGAGCCAAGCCGAAGGGCTAAAAGATTTGGGCTACGGCGATCCCATTATGCTGAGCGGGGAATAAAATGAAACGATATCTCATCATAGCGGCCGCGTTGACACTCACAGCCTGTAATGAGGGCGGTAGCGGTTCATCATATAATGAAAGGTTTGAAAGCCAATCCGCACCTATGGCTGTGACCGACGCCGATATGGGCAGGATGATGGAGATGAAACAGGCCGCCCCTGCCCCGCCGCCAAATGGCAATTCAGTTGATAACCCCACCTCCCAAAGCTTTCTCGCTTACCGCTATAATTACGGCTTCTCCCTGCCGGCGAAATCAGTCGCAGCAACATCCAAATCCCACGCTGATATTTGCTTAAAGGCCGGCCCGGCAAAATGCCAAGTGTTAAATTCTTCAACCTCCGCTCATAATGAAGATAATGTCAGCGCCAATCTCTCCCTGCGTGCCCAGCCGGCATGGCTGGAGATTTTTAAGACCGAGATGCAAAGCTCTGTCGAAGCCGCCAAAGGCAAGATGACAAATTCAGGCGTTAGCGCCCAAGACCTAACCCGCCAAATCCTTGACACAGACGCCCGGCTCAAAGCCCAAACCACTCTGCGCGACCGCCTGCAAAGCCTGCTCGCCACGCGCAATGCCGAGCTGAAAGACCTGCTCGCGCTGGAACGAGAACTGGCCCGCGTGCAAGGCCAAATCGAGAGCGCAACAACGACCCTTGCCGTATTGCGTAAACGCGTCTCCATGTCGGTGGTCGATATTAATTATCAAAGCCAATCCGTCGCTGTCAGCCAAAGCGCTATCTCGCCCATTGGCCGCGCCCTGAAAAATTTCATCGGGCAATTCGCTTACGGCCTCTCCAGCGTCATCGGCTTTTTCGCTAATATCCTACCGTGGCTTATCTTCGTCATCCTGCCGGGATTATGGCTCCTCCGCCGCTGGTGGCGCGGGCGCAAAACGTCAAAGCCGAAGCCTGTCAATCAGATCTAGACTTCGCTTTTTGTGAAAACAAAAGCCGCTGATAGACGCGGCCAATCACTATCAAAACAAGTCCGAGGACAACAAAAGACAAGGCGCGCAAGACGCCTTCCAGCCCGGCCATATCAATCAAGAAGGCTTTTAAAACGGTTAGAGTGATAATCCCCGCAGACGCCATACGGATATCCTGCCGCTTAGTTTTCAGCCCCAGCGCCAGAAGCCCTATACCGAGCAGGAGCCAAATGGCGCTGATGGCGTAAAGCTCAATCCCGTCTGGGAAATTTTTAAATATGGATATTTCAGGGCCTGTAAACATGCGCCGGATCATTGAGGTAACATAAAACATCACGGCCAATAATGAAAGGCCCGCCACGGCCCGCACATAAGCTTTGGGGCGGCTTTTCTGCGACAATCCCGCAATCCCGCCCAATAAAATAGCAGGCAGGAGATAGGCTAATATCAGGGAATTAAATAGCGCATTTCCGGAGATGTGAGAGGCCCCATTTAACAGCGGCGCTTTGAACAGACACAGACCTGCGGCGAAGGCCAGCAAAGTCACTAAAGAGACGCCCATAGCGAGATTGGGAATCAAGGCTTCATGGCCTGAGGGCTTTTTATCCGGCGATCGACGATAACCCAAAAGCGCGCCGCCTAATGTGAAGCTCAGGCCGACTAAAACCTGCAGGGCCAGTTCATCGAGCGAGAAGCGCTCAGCCAGAACATCACCGCCGTTCATGGCATGACGGATTTGGAAAATGACAAATAATGCCGCAAAGCTCAGAGCAAAAGCTTTCAGTCCCTCCGACCAGATATCATCTTTAACGCGCGAGACTATCCAAGCCGCGCCGGCGCTGATAACCGCTGGCAGAGCAAGATAAATCCAAAGTTGATTGAAGATGAAGACATCGCTCACCGAGTTCGCTAGAGGGATTTGCAACAAGATGACATGGGCGGCGGTAAGGCCTGCAAACCCCACAGTGATAACCCGGTTAATCACTATAGGCATTTTCCATGCCGCCAGCGCTGCCAGAACGATACCAAGCATCAGGCCGAGACTTTGGCCCATGCCAGAAAACCCGATCATTACGGCCAGTGTGAAAGCTATCGCCGCGCCAATGGCGTAAATAGAAATCGCCAATGTTCGCTCGCGGTCATAATGCCAGATACGGTAAGCCAGCCCCGCATTTAAAACGGCCGCGCCTAGTAATAATAAGCCCATAAGCGTGGCCCCAATCGGTGTATGTAGAAGGTCTATCATGCACATCAATACAATCGGGAACGCCGCGCCAAATCCGGCCCAAAGCAGATCGCGGTCATCGTCTTTCAGCTTGTTAAATGTCAGAGACAGACGTGAATGCGCCATTAAGGCTATGACCACGCTCAAAATAGACGCGGTGACAATCCCTGTCTGCCAGCTTTGACCGTGGTTTCCAGCTATCATCAAAAGCGCTGCGCCCAACCCTGCCGCCGTCAAGATATGTGCGCTTTGGCGAGGCCGCAGCCACGCTACGCCGAGCAAAATAGCCACGGCTACCAATCCGGCGCGATAGTGAACCCACGCAAAACCATTTACGGAATAGGCCAGCAATAAAGCGAAGGCAGCCCCTGCCGCCCAAAGCGACGCTGCCATGGAGTCATGAACGAAAGTGGCGGATGGTTTCTCGGCGGGTTTTGATGTCGCCGCGATATAAGTGCTCGCCGCAAAGGCCAGCGCCATAAAGCCAAGCCAGACGATATAACTGCCGGTCTCTCTGGTGGCGTCCAGCGCAATATAGAGCCAAAGCAAGCCGCCAAATAAAGCTGCAAGATTAAGCCAGCCCCAATGGCGTTTCTTGGCGAGAGCTAAAGCCGCCAAGCTGACAATGGTTAGGTAGCCAAAGAGCAAATAGGCTTTGGGGACCTCGGTCTGGACGAGTAACGGCGTGGCCAAAGCCGCGACTAAACCCAATGCGGCCAGTTTCGGGCCATGGATTAATCCTAGCGCCATAGCCCCCAACGAGATAATCCCTAAAAGCACAAAGGCAAATTCGGGACTGACAAAACTGTAAAGCGCATAGGCCGCATAGACCGCGCCGAGCAGCGCAAATATTCCCACCGCCGTCAGGATGCCGGGAATATAGGCATTTTCCGACAGGGATTTGGTGAGCTCGGTTTCGAGGGTAAATTTAATATCATGACGGCGCAGATATTCCCCGCCCGCCAGCATCACCGCGCCCATCACAGCGGCCATGCCGACCCGCATCGCTGGAGAAAAGAAACCCGCCTCAATCGAATAGCGCAGTAAAAATACAGCCCCTAAAAGCAGAGCAAAGCCGCCAACCCAAACCGCCCAGCGCGCGCCAAGTTCTTCCTCGAAAGACCGCCGGGCGCGGCTAGGCGGTTTTCGCTTGGACTTTATGGGCTTGGCCTTTACCGGCGCTTTGGGCGTGGCCAATGCCGCTGCTTTGACAGGTTTGAATTCAGCGGCTTTGGGTTCTACGGCTTTGGGTTCAGGCGTTTTCCGAGAGCTTACAATATCTTGTGATCTGTCATCCCGCGTTCTGCGCATGGCGGCTTCGCGCAACGCACTCCGGCTTTCATCCGGCAGAAGTCCCGCCGCATCAAGGCGGCGGCGCAACTCGCTAACTTGCTGTTCCAGCCGCTGGATGCGTCCATGAGAGGTCAGGCCCATAATCGAGCCTATCAGGATGGCCCCAGCAATCGCGATACCTATCAATCCCCAAATCACGATACAGCCTCCTCTTTAGAGGTCGACCCTAACCGCATTCGCGCTTCGCGGGCAACGGATAATCGAGGTTACAATAAATGCACGAAGACTAAACTCCTAATAGGTCTCTGCTGCCGGCTGTTTAACTCCGGCCATATCTTCGTAATATTTCGCGGTTGCCATAGCGTCTTCGAGCGACATGCGCGGGAGCCAGACGGGGCTATCGACATTTAAATCCGTGCCGATGAGGTTCCAACCAAACATCGAGCGCACATCATTAGCCCAGTGTTCGACGACTTTCACTTCGGCCTCGGCGGCGTTGCGGTCAATGACATTACGCGAGGCATAAAACGCGCCCCAGTCTTTCGAGATTTTAAATGTCGGCGCGGCGTCTGAATTATCACTGGCTTCATCGACTAAATCCGCTTCGTCTTCGATATCCTCCAAGGCGATTTCGATATCAAATTCGACAAAATCAGCCTTGGCATTGCGGGCGATGATATTCTCGTTAAGCACAAGGCCCTTGGAGCGCTTGGTATTATCGACGCCGTAATTATCATTAAAGGCAAAGACATTATTACTCACTTCTACCGCCGTGCTGCTCTCCAGCATAATACCGCTACCGCCAAATGTGCCAAAGGCGGTGTGTTTTTGGTTAAAGATGGAGATATTATTTCTAACAGTGTAACTTGGAATATCCTCACCGGTGAAGCTTGTCCCGATGCGGAAACCTGAGCCCGTATTATTGACGGCAACATTATTTTCGACCGTGACTTTTGCGCCCTTACCACCAAACAGGCTGAACACGCCCTCGGTCGGGGCGAAATTGACTGCGATATTGTTTCTGACAATCACTTTGCTATTTACGCCCGTTGAAATAGAGAGCGCCCCGCTTTCGGGCGTTGGCGTCTCGGTCGGCGAACCTTTGCGCACAATCAGCGCCTGTTTTTCGGTCTTATAATAATTGCGCGGGCCGTTATCGAAAATCAGTCCATCGACAATGACGGTATGGGCGGTGGGTTCATTGCGCGCTTCCATAAGCCGTGTCGCGGTCTTGGTGCTGTCAATCGAGAGCCGCGTCTGGGTTTCAAAATTCTTGCTATTATGCAAGCCTGTAAAAATTGTCTTATGCGCGCCCCAAGGATCGCGCGATTTGAAATCGGAACTAAAGCCGCCAATTACGCTAACCGCCATATTAATATCATCAACGCCGCGCTTTCCGCGCCCAACATATTCGCCCTCAGCAATGCAGATAACGTCGCCCTGCTCTAGCCGCGAGATGATATTACCGAGGTCTTTGGCAGGTTTCTCGACTGTCGCGTCTTTGCCCTTGCCCGTAGCTTTGTGAACAAATTTGGTGCACATATCGCGGTAGCTGTCAGCGGCAAAAGCCGGAGTCGAATAGCTACCCGCCAGAACGAATGCCGCCAAAGAAGCGGAAATTAGTGGTTTAGAAAATATCATGATTTTGCCCCGTTAGAAAAAGCCGAAAGTGGCTTTCAACTCTTTATACCAAGTCCTGAAAATTTTACAAGGTCACATCAATCGCAGCTCTTTTCCATAGCCATTATCCATTCCGCCATTAAATCAACCGCTTCGTCATGCGCGAGGCTACGGCCAAGTTCGGGCATCATGGCGCCGGGATCGCGCGTTTCCATACGGTAGATCATGATCGAATTGTCGGGGTCGCCGGGCGTGATATCGTATTTCCGGCCGCCTGTCCCTCCGCCCGCCGCGACCGCATTTTTGCAAACGCCCAAATGCGGTTGGCTCTGGTTTTCGGGATTAAGATGCAGGCCGGATGTATCGGCCGGCCCCGCCGGATTATGGCAATGAGCGCAATTGACATCGAGATAGGCGCGGGCGCGGGCGCCCAGAGATTGAGTAGGATCATCCCAAACGGCGCTTTGCGGGGTAGATTTTGGCGCGGAGTCTAGAAACCCAATAGAGGACAATTTATCGAGCTGATTCATCGGCCCGGCTGCATAATTATAGCCGCGGTTTAAATGGCGCGGCTTGGGGCCAATCGGCATTATAACGCGCGTGGTATTATTAGGCTCATGACATCCGCCGCATTGATTGATATTAGGCACAACATAAGAAAACGGTGTTTTTGTATCGCCGTCCTGAAGTTTTAAATTCACAATCGCGCCAATGCGGGTCAGCTTGGCTTCGCTTTGTTCCGCGTTCCAGATATAGGATAAAGGCTCCCACTCCGCCTTGCGCCGCACAAGAAGGCGGGTTTCGATCAGCCTGTTCTGGATCAAATTTAATCCGCGCGCTTCGGTCACGGGCTGGCGGTCTTCTTGCTTCAATACCGCCCCGTCTTGGCCGCGCGGATAATAAAACGTCTTGGACAACACCGTGCCAACGGGAAATTCCAGCACATCACCTTCGCGGTATTTGGCCGTCTTGCCACCCGGCATCCACACCGTGCGCAATTTATGGGCATAATCAGTAAAGAGCGGCGTGTTGAGCGCAAAAGGCAGCACGCCATCGCCAAGTTTCAACGCATCATTTTGCGCTGTTACTATGCCCCATGCGCTGAGGGTTTCGGGATTGTCTTCGGCATGGAAAACCGGAGCGGCAACGCGCTCAGCGCTGCATCCCGCCACTATAAATATAAACGCTAGACCCCAATATTTCATTCAGCTGAGGCGAGAATAACAGGCTTTAACGGCTCCAAAGTGCAAGCAAAAGCCGCCGCTTCAATATGCGGGTTTTTTACGCCGTTAGGCAGATCGGCATTGAGCACCTCAACACCGTCTTGGTCGATACAGATTTTCGCGTCTTTGATGTCGCCGTTAACATAACCGTCCCAGAGCACATCAGGCAGCCGGCCTTTAAGGCCGAACATCATAAGTTTTAGCGCTTTCAAATCCATGCCGTCGGGCTTATCCCCGCCGCCGGAAAACACATTATCATGCACGCTGATTTCTTGCGGATAGGGATCAAAGCCCTCTTCCATCCCGTCTTTGCTGTATTCCGCTGAGAAAATAGACGAGATAATCAGGTTCGCGGTTTTATGATCTCGCACCTTATTGCCAAAAAATTCAATCCGGTCATGGGAATTGACCATCAAGCCCGTACCCGCCGGAATGCTGGCCACGGGCGTGCCTTTATGGCCGAAATTCTTGGTGTTATTCTCGTAAACCTCATTATTATAGACACGAACATCGGAGCCATATTGCGTCAGGTTCGGCATATTAAACACCAAAATACCGCCCGTATTATAGGCCGCGACATTATTATAAACATCAGCATTTTGCGTATTTTCAATCTCGATACCGGCGACATTATATTCCGCGCGGCTATTACGGATAATGACATTTTTGGACTGGCCGACATAAATCCCGGCGTCCGCCGCCGCAATCGCCACGCAGCCGTCAATCAGCACATTGGTGGTCTGTACAGGATAAAGCCCATAAGCGCCGTTTTTCGTGCTCGGCCCATTTGTCCATTCGGTGCGCACATTACGAAAGATGATATTATCGCCGTCAGTCACCTTGACCGCGTCGCCGACCGTGTCTTCAAAGGCGAGGTCTTCAATGGTAAAATCCGACGCCGTCACAAGAAGACCTTCCGCGCCCGAAACCTGCCCTTTGAAACTGAGGATGGATTTATCCATCCCCGCCCCGCGTATCGTCACCCCGTCCACAGTCAAGCTGAGACTACGGTCAAAAGAAAACTTGCCTGCGGGAATAGTGATAATATCGTCGGGCTTGGCATCAATAAGCTGGGCGAGGAGAATGTCTTGATAGGCGGTATCCGATGGCGCAGTTTCGGTTTTTGGGCTGCATGAAACGGAGAGCAGCGCGAAAGTCAAAACCGGCAAAAGATAGTGTTTCGTCATAACGTCCTCCAAACCAAAAGGTGCCGTGTTTTTTAGAGCAGGTCAAGCACGGGGCCGTTTTGCAAGAGCAGAGAAGATATGCGCCTATGTCAGCATATCCGTATCAACATCGAGGGCCTACTCAAGCCCATATGCCCCCCGCCTTCCCGCAATCACGTACACATATTCAAGACCAATTAGACTTAAAAACTGCTCTAAGGCATTCGCTACATACAGAACGGCTGAGGAGTTTGAAAGTTGACAGATGTGGCAATCCCACCAACGTAATATTATCATGCTTTCCAGCATATAACGAAACATTTCCCCATCCAGACGGGAATTTTTCAAGATGAGGTATTTTTAGTATTTTACTCAATGAACGCGTAACATCATTCCCCATAGTTATGACAAGTTTAACATTTGAAGTTTTTAGCATTTTTCTCCAGATATTTTCACTGAAATTTATTGCCCGGGCTTTGTTAGGTAAATCGAAAATTCTAGGGGAACGGAAGGGAATCAAATTTCCAGAAAGTATTTGATTTGGAGGAACTTCAATAAACTCAAACAACGCGCAGACTTGTCTTTGTAATGGAGCTTCGCCGGGTGGGTAAATACCCCACTCCTCAATTTTATAACTGCTTCCTCGCTCGGAACTGAAACCATCATTTTTTTTGTCGGGTGATTTACCTGCAGGGTTCAACCCTATGAAACATATTTCAGAGGATTGAATATTGGCGACAGGACAAGTTAATAACCGCCATCCCAAATTATATTTACCAATAGCGTATTCCCGCTCAATGGCTGAATATAACTCTTCAACGAGTTTTCCGCAACTAACCAAACTTACTGATCCAAGAAGCTTCGCAGTTTCCTACTCCGGCTCGGATGTTTCAACTTCCTTAGCGCTTTCGCCTCAATCTGCCTGATCCGTTCGCGTGTCACGCTGAACTGCTGGCCGACTTCTTCGAGCGTATGGTCGGTGTTCATACCGATACCGAAACGCATGCGCAGGACACGTTCTTCGCGCGGGGTTAGGCTGGCTAAAACGCGGGTTGTGGTTTCGCGTAGGTTGCTCTGGATCGCCGCGTCAATCGGTAGGATGGCGTTGCTATCTTCGATGAAATCACCGAGCTGGCTATCGGCCTCATCGCCAATGGGCGTTTCTAATGAAATTGGCTCTTTGGCAATTTTCATCACCTTGCGCACTTTTTCAAGCGGCATAGAGAGTTTCGCGGCGAGTTCTTCGGGAGTCGGTTCGCGGCCAATCTCGTGCAATATCTGGCGTGAGGTTCTGACAATCTTATTGATGGTCTCGATCATATGCACCGGAATACGAATGGTGCGCGCTTGGTCGGCAATAGAGCGGGTGATCGCCTGACGGATCCACCATGTCGCATAGGTCGAGAATTTATAACCGCGGCGATATTCGAATTTATCGACGGCTTTCATCAAGCCAATATTGCCCTCTTGGATAAGGTCGAGGAATTGCAAACCACGATTAGTGTATTTCTTAGCAATCGAGATAACGAGACGGAGATTGGCTTCGACCATTTCTTTCTTGGCTTGGCGGGCTTCGCGCTCACCCTTTTGCACGGTCTGGACGATACGGCGAAACTCATCAACGGGGACGCCTGTTTCTTGAGCCAGTTCGCCGATTTCGTCGCGGATTTTCTCAATCGAAATGCGCTCGCGTTTGGCAAAACGCGCCCAAGCGTCAGACGTTGCGATCATATCTTCAAGCCATGTCGGTTTAAGCTCGGAGCCTAGATAGGATTTCAAAAACTCCTGACGCGGCACGCCGTTACCATCGGCAAGGCGCATCAAGCGGCCTTCAAGGCTGATAAAGCGCTTATTAATCGCGTAAAGCTGATCAATAAGCGCGTCAATCCGCGCATTATTAAGCTGTAAGGACTTGATCTCTTCAATAATCTCTTTCTGGATTTGCTCATATTCATCATGCTGCGGCTTGCGCATTTTCTTGCCGGAGAGCCGCGCGCGAATGAGCATTTGCTGGAGTTTTTGAAAGCGTCCAAAATCTTGCGAAATCCGGTCGAGCTTAGCCATGATCTCTTCGCGAAGCGCGGCTTCCATATTGGCCATGGAGAGATTAGTTTTATCTTCTTCCTCTTCCTCATCATCATCAATCGGCTTTTGGCCTTCTTCATAATCGCGGTTAATATCAATTTTGGCTTTGCCGTTATCAAATTTGGCGTTGAGATCTTCCTCGGTCGCTTCGAGCTCGCCTTTTTCTATTTTTTCGCGGCGTACAGCAAGGCCCGAACGGTCTTCCTGAATATTACCGATAGCGCGGTTATAGGTCGTGTCCAGATCGATAATATCGCGCAGCAAGATACGGCCTTCTTCAAGCTCTTCGCGCCATATCATGATCGCTTCAAAGGTCAGGGCGCTTTCGCACAATCCTTTGATCATCGTATCGCGGCCGGCCTCGATACGTTTGGCAATCGCAATTTCTCCCTCGCGGGAGAGCAGCTCAACCACGCCCATTTCGCGCAAATACATGCGAACAGGGTCGTCAGTACGATCAAGTTCTTCCTTGGAATTACCGCCTTTGACCGCCGTTGTATGGGTGCGGGCCAAAGTCTTGGAGCCGAGGGTTTTCTCAATACGTTCATCAATGACGGAAATGCCCAGATCGGATAATTCAGCAAGCACGACTTCGATTTCCTCGGTGGTGATACCATCAAGCTTGATATGTTTGTTGAGTTCAGTTGTCGTGATCAAGCCGGATTTTCTGGCAATGGCAATCATGCGCTTGGTTTCGATATGGTTCAAATCCAGACGCTTGCCGGGGATTAGAGGCGCAACAACTTCGGCGATTTCTGTTTCGGCCTCAGGCTTTGCAACGGGTTTTTTCCGGGTGGTTTTTTTCGCAACAACCTTTTTCTTCACAGGCGCTTTCTTCGCGGGAGCCTTTTTTACAGGCGCTTTTTTTGCGACTACAGGCTTAGCCGCAGGTTCTTTTTTCGCAGGCGGTTTCTTCGCGGCTGGTTTTTTGGCAGGCGTCGTCTTCGTGGCAGCTTTGGCCATGTATATCACTCCGGTCAAAAGAGCGCGGCTTACAGCCCGCCCTTTAAAATACGTTTAGCCCGCTATCCACGCCGAAAATTTCCGGTGTGGCTAGAAGGCCTAAATCCTCAATCGCGCGCCTGCCGAGAGGCCCGCATACGACGCTTAAGCGCGTCACTATTATCTGTTCGTATGGCATCTGCCATCAGGGATCGGACCTCATCGCTGCTGTCGCCCGTTTGGTTGTGCCCGGTCAGGGCGTCGGCCTCGTCTTGCCAGAGGGCCGTGCGTGTTACCAAATCTGCATCAGTCCCGCCCATGGCCGCCCTGATCAATAGGCGGCCCTGCGCGTAGTCGCGGTGAAGATGTTGCAATCCTTCGGACGCTATATGGGCATTCAGCGCAGTTTTTTCAACCGCTTTTGTTGTTCGCCAGTAATTTAACAGGCAGGCCTGCATTTGCGCGGCGGCAGGTGTTTTGAATGAAAGCTCAAACAAAGCCTCATCCACATGCGGCAGCAGCTCCGGCCATTCCAAAATAGCGCCGATTAAGCGCTTTTCGCGGGCCGCTTCGATAGCCCCGGACTGCATTCTCGCTTTGAGGGCGGGCGAGGCTTTGCGAATTGGTGCTTTGCCGTTCCATGTTCCGCCATAATTCTTCTTCTGCCGTCCGAATTCGGCGTCAAAGCGCTCAAGCAAGGCCGTTTGGTATTGCGCACGCACATCCTCATGGGTGATCTCTTTTAGCGCTGCAAATATCCGCGATTTCAGCCCTGCCTTAGCTTCGGGAGAATTGAGAGGCTCGGCCTGCACTTCGCGCTGCCAGAGCATATCAACCAAAGGAATAGCCCGCTCCAAAACGTCTTGCATCGCCGTTTTACCCTTGGCGCGAATGAGATCATCCGGGTCTTGCCCCTCGGGCAGCATGGCAAAACGTAGCGTCTGGCCCGGACGTATCAGCGGCAAAGCCCGCTCCACAGACCGAAACGCCGCGCGCTGCCCCGCCTTATCGCCGTCAAAACAGAGAATAGGCTCCGGCCCGGCTCGCCATAGCAAGCCCAATTGATCTTCGGTCAAAGCCGTGCCCATCGGGGCGACGGCATGTTCAAACCCGGCGCGCGACAGCGCGATAACATCCATATAGCCTTCGGCAACGATCATGCCGCGCGCCCCGTTTTGCGGCGAAGCAATGGCTTTGCGGGCGCGGTGGTAATTATAGAGCAAATGACCTTTCTGGAAGATCGGCGTTTCCGGCGAGTTGAGGTATTTTGCTTTGGCGTCTTTCTCCATCGCCCGGCCGCCAAAGGCGACAAGTCGCCCCCGGCTATCATGAATAGGAAACATAATCCGGTTGCGAAACCTGTCCCACGGGTCACGGCTTTGGTCTTCGGGCTCAACCAAAAGCCCAGCTTCGATCAGCATTTTGGCCGAAGCGCCTTGCTGCATCAATTCCTCTTTTAAGGCCGAGAAATGATTGGGCGCAAAGCCCATGCCGAAATTCTGCGCCGCCGTTTTCGACAGGCCGCGATTGGTAAGATAATCCCGCGCACCGGCCCCCATTTCGCGGTAAAGTGATTTTTCAAAGAATATCTGCGCCTGCTCCATCCAGCTTATGGTTTTTTTGTTGCGCGCGGCGCGGGCTTCGGCCTGCGGGTCTTCTTTGGGCATCTCCATCCCCGCCAATCCCGCCAATTTCTCAACCGCTTCGGGAAAGGACAAACCTTCGACTTCCATCAGGAAAGAAATCGCGTCGCCATGTTTGCCGGAGGAAAAGCAATGGTAAAACCCTTTCTCGTCATTGACAAAAAAGCTCGGCGTCTTCTCATTGGTAAAGGGCGAAAGCCCGGCAAATTCGCGACCCTGACGCTTTAATTTGACATGCCGCCCAATCACGTCCGATGGCCGAACGCGCTGCTTTATCTCTTCGAGGAAATTTTCACCGAAACGCATGGAGTCTATGTAGGGACTCAAAAGGGTTTTGGCGAGTCTGCCGGTGTGGATAACCCAACTGGATTTTACCCTTTCGTATTTCAGCTCTGCCCCCTATAAAGTCCTCCAAATTGAATGGAAGGACCATATTAATGGCTATGAACTTACTCGAAATGATTATGAGCGCCCAAAACGGCGCAACAGCGCAGCAAGCCGCGAAAAGCACGGGACTGCCTCAGAAACAAGTGCAATCCGCAATCGCCGCGCTTTTGCCCGCGATTTCTTCGGCGCTGAAACAAAATACACAAAGCCCGCAAGGCCTCGCCGGGCTTCTCGGCGCGCTGCAAGGCGGCCAGCACGGGCAATATCTGGAAAACCCGCAAGTGATGGGACAGCCGCAAACGGTCACTGACGGTAACGCCATTCTTGGGCATTTATTTGGCTCAAAAGAAGTCTCGCGCGCTGTCGCCGGACACGCCGCCAAGCAAACCGGCATCGGCGCAGATGTGCTAAAGAAAATGCTCCCGCTTGTCGCGTCCATGGCGATGGGTAGCCTGTCCAAGCAAACGAGGCAGCCGAGTATGCAGTCAGCCCTAACCGGCATGGCCATTCAGCACCTCATGGGCGGCGGCGGCCAGAAATCTTCGGGTCTGGGCAGCATCCTTCAAGCTGTCATGGGCGGTAAAGCCAAACAGCAACGCCAAGTGCAACAGCGCCAGCAACAAGCCCATCAAAACGGCATGGGCATTATCGGCAAAATGCTCGACGCAGACGGCGACGGCTCAATCATGGATGATGTTTTGCGCATGGCGATGAATAAGCGCTAGCACTAACTTCACCGCAATAAAAAAGCCCGCTCGATTTGAGCGGGCTTTTTTATTGGGGTTTAGTCGAATGACTACTCGTCCGGATCTCCACCCGGCGACATACGCTCTCCGGCCATGTCATCATAGTGATCAGAGGCGGCTAGATCGCCATCGCGGGTTTTTTCCCATTTCGCCATATCTTCCCCAAGTGTATCAAGATGCATTAAGCGCTTAATAAAAGGGGAGACAAGAACCAAACCTATACCGATAAAAACAGTTACCAGTCCATATTTCCAATATACAGCCAACACTTGCGCCTTATCACCTGCTTCAATTTCGCCGCTTCCAATGGTTGCCTGCGCAATGAGGGCCGAAACGGCATTACCGCCAGCTGACGCCAAGAACCAAGCACCCATAATAAGACCCACCATAATGGGTGGAGACAGGCGCGTCATTGCCGATAAGCCAACTGGGGAGAGGCAAAGCTCACCGGTGGTATGAAGAAGATAAATAAGGAATACGAACATGACAGGAGTTAAGTCCATGCCGTTATTCGCGCCCCATACAAAAACAAGGTATCCAAGACCTAATTGAATAACGCCGAGTCCAAATTTGAATGGCGCCGAAGGATCCTTACCACGCTGTGCAAGCCAAGCCCAAACCCAAGCAAAAATCGGCCCGAGGAACACGATATACATCGCATTCAAAGATTGAAAGGTTGCAGCGGGAACTTCTTCGCCCAGAACCGTTCTATTAACATGCTCATCCGTGTAAATATTAAGTGAAGAACCTGCCTGTTCAAATAAGGCCCAGAATAAAACGTTCAGGCTAATAAGAAATAGTGCCGCAATAATCCGTTGGAACTCGCGCTTATTAAGCCTGGTGGCGCAAACATATAAAATATACCCAACAACAATCAGACCGAAAATAATCAAAATCCAGTTGACGACATCTTGCGACCTCACGAGTTGCCATATTGCCGCCACACCAACAAATGTTGATAGATAGATCAGCCATTCCTGCGACAGGCCCGCAAACCGTTTGGCTTTTAACGCCGTTGGGTTTGGCGGTTCGCCCGCACCGTTAAGCCAGCCTTTTCCTATAGTAAACATAAACAAGCCAAAAAGCATACCCACTCCAGCAGCACCGAAGCCCCAATTCCATCCGAGTGATTCACCGAGACGTGCGGCAACAATAGCGCCCAAAGCCGCGCCGAGATTAATACCAACATAAAATAATGTGAAACCTGAATCTCTTCGCGGGTCTAGTTTCGGATAAAGCTCGCCGACGACCGCCGAGATATTGGCTTTCAAAAAGCCAACCCCCGCAATAATCAGGGCCAGCGAGAGATAAAAGATATTCATCACAAATGGGTCACGGGCATTCGGGTCGGAAACAGGCTCGCCTTCAAAGGCCATACCCAAATGACCTAAGACGAGAAGAAGCGCACCAAAAGCGATCGCCTTTCTATACCCCAAATATCTGTCAGCCAGAACACCGCCAATCACTGGAGTAATATACACGAAAGCGACATACGCTCCGTAAATTCCGTAGGCAACGTCTCTGTCAAATAGAAAGTGTTTTGTAAGGTAAAAGATGAGAATGGCACGCATGCCGTAATAGGAAAATCTCTCCCACATCTCCGTAAAAAACAGGATAAAGAGACCTTTTTCATGGCCGCGCATTTGCACAAGCGCCATAAATACGCCAATGAGGATAACCACCAACATGACCCATTCAAGTTTTGTAACGTTTAGAACCGTTGCGCCCCATACCAAAGCAAGCGCCCCAATAACCACGCCAATAAGGAGTGACGAAAATTCTTTTGCAGAAATTGTGTTAGGTGTGTAGTCAAGCATTGCCATGCGGTCACTCCCCTGAGTGTTTATATTTTATATTTCCGTATACTTGCCCTGCCCGTCCTCTGCGTACAAGGGTTTTTTTCTGTTAACCAATCGTGCGGTATTATAAAGTACATGTTGCGAAATTTGCAAATTGCACTATTTCAGGTCGTAAGGCCCTAATATAAGGATGATAGATTGCGTGATTACATCATGAAGGGGGGCGCCTTGTTATTGTGCATGGCAACCGCCAGCACGGCTATGGCGCAAGATAACTCTGCAATCTCAAATACCAACCCCGCCTATGAACCGGCCTTCTTCGCGCAGTTCCAGCCTAATACCGCCCGTGATATGGTCAACCGCATCCCCGGCTTTACCTTGCAGGGCGGCGATAATAATGAGCGCGGCTTCGGGCAAGCCAATCTGAACATTCTAATCAACGGGCGGCGTCCGTCCTCCAAATCCTCCGGGGCGGATGAAATCCTAAGCCGCATCCCTGCGGATAAAGTCGAGCGCATCGAAATTTTGGACGGGGCCTCGCTGGATATTCCGGGGCTCTCGGGCCAAGTCGCCAATATTGTGACCAGCACGGGCAGCCTGTCAGGAAGCTGGAACTATGCCGCGCGCTTTGAAGAGCGAACCGAGCCTCAATTACTGGAGGGCGGCATATCTGTCAGCGGCTCCAACACGGCGGGAAGTTTCGAATATGTGGCCAGTATCAATCATCAAATGTTCACTTTCTCAGAATTGGGCGATGAACAGTTTTTTGATGGCGACGGCTCCCTCATTGAAGACCGCCGCGAAGATGCAGGGTTTGAACTAACGCGCCCGACGGCTGATCTTAACCTGACCTATACGGCGGCCAACGGGAATATCGCCAATTTGAACCTGTCAGGCGGCGGGCGAAACCAAAATTTTGGAGCCGTAGAAGATTTCACCGCCATTACAACAGCCGGGCAAACCGGACAAAGTTTCTTTGACTCGGGCGAGGATGAATATAGCTATGAAATTGGCGGGGATTATACCTTCCCTATCAGCGGCGGATCATTGAAGCTCATAGGTCTTCACCGTTATGAAAATAGCGATTTTAATACTGGGTTTGACATTAATGTCTTCGGCAACGCGCCGTTTCGACAGGACTTTAACACGCTGGACAAAGAGGGCGAATTTATCGGACGGGCCGAATATAGCTGGAAATCAAGGCAAGCCCATGACTGGCAACTTTCTTGGGAGGGCGCGTTTAATTATCTGGATAGCACAACTGAATTTGGCATAAACCGCGTCTTCATCGACCCGGATAATGTCCGCGTCGAGGAGCAGCGCACGGAGGCCAACCTCACCCATAGCCGAAAACTCTCAGGTAAACTTAACCTTCAAGCCTCGCTTGGCGCAGAATATTCTGAAATCCTTGTCGCCACAAATACCGCTCCTGCAACCGGGTATTTCCGTCCCAAAGGCTTTCTCGCCCTGAGCTATGACGCAAACCCGCGTTTTACGTGGCGAGCCAAAATTGCACGCAAGGTCGGACAACTTGATTTCACAGATTTCAGAAACTCTCGCAGCCTGACCGACGGGACGGCGAATAGCGGCAATGTCGACATCGTCCCGACACAGTCCTGGAACGGCGAAATCGAATTAGAACGCAAAGACGACAAAATCCTTTCGGGCACGGTCACGCTTTTTGCCAATTACATCCAAGACCCGGTTGACCGCATCCTGTTTCCCGATGGTAGTGAGGGGCCGGGCAATCTGGACAGTGCGTGGGAATACGGCGTTTCAGGCAATGCGACTTGGTTACTCGATAGTTATGGTCTTAAAGGGATGCGCGCTGAAATTGGCGGCGGCGTTAGCGACAGCTCTATTGACGATCCGGTGACGGGCCTAGCGCGGCGGCTTAATAATACGACTTTGTGGAATTATAATTTCAATTTTCGCCATGACATCCCCGATACGCCTTGGGCGTGGGGTGTAAATTTCGAACATTTCCGGCAAAGCCCGTTTTTCCGCTTAAACCAAAGCGCTCAGAGCGAGTTTGACATACCGTTTACAGAATATTTCATCACCCATAAGGATGTTTTCGGACTTAAAGTCAGACTCGAACTGCAAAATGCTCCGAACTGGACGCTAAACCGCGAGAGGCTAGTGTTTACGCCAGACCGTAATGGCGATCTGTTACGCCGCGAATTTGTCAGCCGCAAACGCGGGGCGCGGGTCAGCCTGATAATTTCCGATACGTTTTAGCAATTTGCATTTCAGTAGATTCAGAAATCGGGCGAAGTTTGCCCGTTTTCTGAGATTTATTGAATTTGATTTAATGCAATTTGCTTTAGTAACGGCAGTCTTTATAGGCGCGCAAAATATCTCCGCCCCATTCGCCGTTGAATTTATCAATCAATAGATCGGCATTGCTTTTGCCGGTTTTTACAAATTCATCCAGCTCTTGCAGAAACACAGTCTCGTTCTCGCCGTGGCCGTTTAAATAGCCGCGCGTATTCAGCCCCCCGCGCGAGATTTCCAGTGCCGCGATAGCCAATTCGCGGATGGTCTTACCCCGAAACGGGGTTTGCAATCCCATTTTAGGCACATCGCGGCGAAGTTGATCACGCTCTTCTTCGGTCCAATCCTTGACCAAATCCCAGGCCGTATCCAGCGCCGCTTGGTCATAGAGCAATCCCACCCAAAAGGCAGGCATGGCGCATAATTCGCCCCACGGCCCGGTATCCGCGCCGCGCATTTCGAGAAATGTCTTAAGCCGCACTTCGGGAAAAATAGTCGAGATATGATCGTCAAAATCAGAAAGCGTGGGTTTCTCGCCCGGCACAACGTCAAGATTGCCGTCCAAGAAATCGCGGAAAGACTTACCCGACGCATCGAGATATTCCCCGCCGCGATAGACAAAATACATCGGCACATCGAGCGCGTAATCTATATACTGCTCAAATCCGAAACCTTCCTCAAAAACGAAAGGCAGCATCCCCGTGCGGTCGGGGTCTGTATCGAGCCAGACCCGCGAGCGGTAGGATTTATAGCCGTTAAGCTTGCCGTGCATGAAAGGTGAATTGGCAAAGAGCGCCGTGGCGATCGGCTGTAGCCCCAAGCTAACCCGGAATTTTTTGACCATATCAGCTTCGGAGCTAAAATCGAGATTGGTCTGAACAGTACAGGTGCGAAACATCATCTCGCGGCCATGAGTGCCGACCTTTTGCATATAATCGCGCATGATCTTGTAACGGCCCTTGGGCATGATCGGCACATCTTCGAGGCGGGTATCGGGGCGAAAACCGAGCGAGATAAAGCCCGCGCCGATTTCGTCCGCCACTTCGCGCACTTCGCGCAAATGCCGCGTGACTTCCGCGCAGGTTTGATGGACATGTACCAGCGGCGCGCCGGAGAGCTCTAACTGCCCGCCCGGTTCTAATGACACAGAAGCGCCATTGCGCATAAGGGCAATGAGGTAATCACCCTCCAGAACCGGTTCCCAATCAAAACGCTGCAGGCCTTCGAGAATGGATTTTATACCGCCCTCATAAGGAATCGGCGTGAGCTTATCGAGGCAAAAGCCGATCTTCTCATGCTCGGTGCCAATGCGCCACTCGGCTTTGGGTTTTGCCCCGGCGGCCAAGTGCTTAACCATCTGGGATTTATGTTCGATTATCGGAGAGAGTTTAGCCATAACCCGCCTTTAAGCAGGAACGCGCTTGCGGGCAAGCCACAAACGAAAATGTGATTGCAGAGCCGCTATGCAAGAATATTGGCGCCTAGGCCCAGAACCTAGCTCTTGGTTTGCGCGATGACGTTTTCGCCCGAATATTTTTCTAATACCTTGGAATATGTTACCGGGAATAATCGCGAGACAAAGGAGACTAAGCGGGCATCGCCGCCGATCAGGATGCGGCGTTTTTTCTTGGCCGCGCCTTTTAAAATAACCTCGGCCGCTTTTTCGGGAGAGGTAATCGCCACCTTATCAAAAGCCGCATTCATCTCTTCGCGCGAGGCAGCTTTATCCGGAAGCTTATCGACAACTGCATTACGGGCGACATTGGTCGCGATGCCTCCGGGATGGACACAGCATATGCCGACGCCTGTGCCTTTCAGCTCTTGCGCTAATGTCTCGGTAAAACCGCGCACAGCAAATTTAGAGGCGCAATAATGGGTTTGCCCCGCATAGCCGATGAGGCCGAACACGCTGGAAATATTGACCAATGTCCCCTTGCGCGCGATGATTTGGTCAATGAAGGCTTTGGACATGCGCACCACGCCCCAATAATTGACATCCATGACTTTTTCCATCGAGTCCAAAGGCGTGTCGAGGAAATTTCCAACGCGGGTCAAGCCCGCAACGTTAAAAACATAATCCGCAGGGCCTAGGGTTGTTTCAACGCGGCCCGCATAATCCGCAATCGCCTGCGCGTCGGCCATATCAAAGACATCGCTCATCACGCGGTTGGAGCCGCCCACCATATCCACAGTCTCCGCAAGGCCCTGCGCATTTATATCGCTTATGGCAAGTTTCGCCCCGCTCTTGGCCAAAGCTGTCGTGAGGGCCCGCCCAATACCCGACGCCGCGCCTGTAACCACACAGACTTTATCTTTAAAAACATCCATTATTCCGCCGCCATTCTTTCCGGGTAGGCCTTTGAAAAGACCAAAGCCCCATCGTCAATTGGATCTTCGAGCATTAATTTTTGATCCGTCTTATAATCTTGTAAATTCAGCCAAGGGTGCCGGTCGCCTTGGCTCGGCAATTTATCCATAACCCGCTGGAGATAGCCGGCCTGAAAATCAATCCACGGATAGCGCGGCATGTTTTCAGGAGCGACAGGCACGGCGCGGCTAAACCCGCCCGCCTTCATATGAGAGACCAGCCGCACCGCAAATTGGGAAATGAGGTCAGCCCGCAATGTCCATGAGGCATTGGTATAGCCAAAGACGGTGACAAGATTAGGAACGCCGGAATACATCATGCCTTTATAGCCGTAACAACCCGAGGGCTGCACCTCTTTGCCGTCAATCGACAATTCCGCCTCGCCGTTAAACACAACATTAAGCCCCGTAGCCGTGATGATAATATCCGCCGTCAACGCCTCGCCGGACTTTAGCTTTATCCCGTCTTTGGTGAAATGATCAATATAATCAGTGACGACGCTCGCGCGGCCTTCGCGGATAGCGATAAACATATCCTCATCCGGCACCAAGCAAACACGCTGATCCCACGGGTTATAATCGGGGTTAAAGTGTTTATCGACGGGATAGTCAGGCCCGAGGGCTTTTTGTGTTTTCTTGCGAAACCACTCTTTGGTCTTTTCCGGGTTTTTACGGGCGCGCTTATACATGGTCCGCGCGATCCAGATATTCTTGGCGCGGTTAATCTTGAAAGCCGTTTTGGCCGGAAGTATCCGCCGAAAGAAATTCCCGATAGTGTCTGTCGCAGGTATGGAGGCGACATAGCTCGGCGAGCGCTGGAGCATCGTGACATGCCCGGCGGTTTTCGCCAGTTCAGGCACAAGCGTCACCGCTGTCGCGCCCGAGCCGATGACAATGATCTTTTTGCCCGCATAGTCAAAACCTTCCGGCCAGTGCTGCGGATGAATGATTGCGCCTTTGAAACCTTCGCGGCCTTTAAAGTCGGGCGTATGGCCCTGCTCATATTTATAATAACCCGCCGCGGCTGTTATAAAACGCGCTTTAATCTGGCGGGTTGTCTTCGTCTTGATATCGGTGATCGTAATCGTCCAGGCATCATTTTCCGAAGAAAAATCCATCGCGGTGACTTTGGAGCCAAATTGGATATAGGGCGTAACGCCATATTCCGCCGCCGTATCGCGGACATAATTACGGATGCTGGCACCGTCCGCCAAGGTCTTACCGCCCACCCAAGGGCGAAAATCATAGCCTAATGTCAGCATATCCGAATCCGAGCGTATGCCCGGATAACGAAACAAATCCCACGTCCCGCCAATAGCGTCGCGGCTCTCGATGACGGCCAAACTGTCACCCGGAAATTTAGTACGAAAACGGCAAGCCGCGCCAACACCGGACAGCCCGGCCCCGATAATCACCATGTCATATATGTTCGGTGCGCTCATACAGGTCATATGCAAGAAATTGCATAGAGCGGCAAGAGAGGAAATTATTTGACGCAGAGTCAAATATGAATGACGTTTTTAGTAAGCAGTGAACGGTGAGCAGTTAGTTATTCTGTTCACTGCTCACTGCTTACTGTTCACTCTTCCAATCCCCCTGCGCGGCTTGCCACAGCGTCAGCAGCGACAAAGCCGCCGTATCCGCGCGGAGGATACGCGGGCCGAGGCTAATAGGCGTGACAAATTTATGGGCTCGCAGCATCTCGCGCTCGGCCTCAGTAAAGCCGCCTTCGGGGCCGATGAGGATAGCGGCGCGGCCAGCCGGCAGGGCTTGCAAAGCTACTAGCGCGGGCGGCGCATCTCCCGCCTCATCGGCAAAGATAAGCGGACGGGCCGCGTCCCACTCGCCGAGCATATCTGCCAAGCTAACACGCTCCTTAAGTTCGGGAATGTCCAGCCGCTCGGTCTGCTCGGCCGCTTCGATGATTTGCGTGCCTAGTTTTTCCAGATTGAGCTTGGGAAATTGCGTGCGCGCCGTGATGACGGGCTGCAAGACCGCCGCGCCCAGCTCAGTAGCTTTCTCGACGATAAAACTATTGCGCTGTTTTTTAACCAGCGCAAAGCAAAGCCAGATATCGGGACAGGCCTTGGGCGCGCGTATTTGCACGATAAGGCGCAAAGCCACATGGCGTTTTTCAGACACGCTAATCTGCGCGCGCCACTCTCCGCCCGGCCCATTAAACACCCGCACAGAATCGCCGAGCCGTTTGCGCAAAACGGCAAATAGATAATGGCTCTGCGCTTGGGACAGTTCAATCACCGCGCCCCGCGCCAAAGCGGCGTCGATATAAAGCCGGGGAAGTGTATAATTTTCACGCATAATGATTTGCTATAGAGGGCGCGGGCGGGATAATCACGGGATATGTTTGGTTTTTCTTTCCATAGATCCTTATTTTTCATACTGTTCATTCTCGGTTTTTATACCGTTCATCCCCGCGCAGGCGGGGACCCAGTTTTAGCAACGGTTTAAACTAGGTTCCCGCCTTCGCGGGAATGAACGGAAAGAAAAAATGGGGATGAACGGTATAAAAAACGAGAATGAACGGTGTGAATACGAGAATGAACGGTGTAAGAATCAAGCATGAACGGTGTGAAAACTAAAATCTACGGTATAGAAAATGAGTGACCCCGTAAAAGATTCCGATAAATCCCATTGGGTCAACCGCTCACCCCTTGCCATTCGTCCCTATTTGCAGCTCTCGCGGCTTGACCGCCCTGTCGGCTATTGGCTTTTGGCTTTGCCGGGCTGGATAGGGCTGGCCTTTGCCACGCTCTCCCACGGCTTTGCGAGTACCGATCTGAAATGGGCGGCGCTTATTCTCATTGGCGCCATCGCCATGCGCGGAGCGGGCTGCACCTATAATGATATTGTCGATCAGGATTTAGACGCGCAAGTCGAGCGCACAGCCCTGCGCCCGCTGCCCGCTGGCACGGTCACAACGCGGCAAGCTTGGCTCTGGCTGCTCGCGCAATGTTTTATCGGGCTGATCGTGCTACTCTGCTTGCCAAGGCTGGCGCAGATGATCGCGCTAGGCTCAATCCCGCTCGTCGCCGCCTATCCCTTTATGAAGCGCATAACCTGGTGGCCGCAAATCTGGCTCGGGCTTACGTTTAATTGGGCGGTGCTGGTGGCTTATGCGGCAAAGACGGAGACGATAAGCCTGCCTGTGCTCATCCTCTATGCCGGGCTGATTTTCTGGACGGTCGGCTATGATACGATTTACGCCTGTCAGGATATTGAAGATGACATGAAGATCGGCGTGAAAAGCACGGCTCGGAGATTTGGGAAACGAGTGAAGTTGGGTGTTGGAATTTGTTACCTCCTTGCTACTCTTTTGACGATTAGCGCAGTACTCCATGAAATTAGCTCACTAATATCAAATATTTTATTACATGACACCTACTTCGCCATTGGTAACCCTTTCTGGTATTTTGGCTCCTTCCTTCCATTTATTTTTCATCTGACTTGGCAGGTATTAACCTTGAAATCTGAAGATGGAGTCAATGCTTTACGGCGATTTAAAGCAAATATTTGGGCGTTGGGCTTTATGATTGGCGCAATACTTATCAACGCTTGGCAGCTTGCGCAAATACACGATATTATAGCCCTAGGCATTTCTGTCACTTAGTCCTCACCCCTTCGTGAACGCAACTTCATTGGTCTGTTACGCCCTTCCTCCCTATATAGTGCATACAGAACAGGAGACCCTCATGTTGACCAGACGAAAATTAGGCTTAGGCGCGGCGGCGATAGCTTTGACGGCTTGCGCCAAAACAGGTAGCACAGCCCAAGCGACAGAGATGACCGGAGAGAAAATAATGAGCGATACAGATTGGGCAAACCTTAGCCAGCAAGACTGGAAAACCCGGCTCAACGCTATGGAGTTCAATGTCCTGCGCAAGGAAGGCACAGAGCGGCCCTTTACCAGTGCGCTGAATGATAACAAAGCCAAAGGCACTTATGTCTGCGCCGGCTGCGAATTGCCATTGTTTAAATCCGAGCAAAAATTTGACTCCGGCACGGGATGGCCAAGCTTTTATGACGTTATTGACGGCGCAGTCGGCACCAAGACTGACCGCAAGCTATTCATGGCCCGCACCGAATATCACTGCTCAAGATGCGGCGGCCATCAGGGCCATATCTTCAAAGACGGCCCAAAACCCACAGGCCTACGCTATTGCAATAACGGCGTCGCGCTTGATTTTGTGAAAGGCGCATAACCTCTTTTGAGTCGGTTAAAGCGGAGTAAACACCGCTCCAAATTTCATAGAACTTCTCTCTTGCCAGCGCCGCAAAAGCGCTTACATTTATTATATCGAACGCCGTCTCATCCCGAGGCCGCATTATGAAAGGAGGTTGATTTTGTTTATCTATTTTGAGGGGTCTGCCCTAAGCTGTTAAATCAGCCCTTTCGTAAACACGAAATTGGGTAAAGACGATCTATCTTGAAACCAAGCAAGGCGCTTGGCGAGACCCAAACTTCAGAAGAGAGCCCTTTGATACCGTCAAAGGGCTTTTTTTGTGATTGCGCGTCGTTGACGCGCTGGCCGCATGATACCGTCAAGCGGCCTTTGTTGTATCTGGACAAACTCTTTCACATGCGTAACATCGCCCGCAAAGGAACATTATTATGGCCATTGCCCGCCCCGTTGACCGCCGCTTGTTTTTTCTCTTCGATCGCACCCATACAAAACTGGCCAAAGAGGCGGATAACTACCTCTCCAAAAGCTCCGGCGTCAGCACGTCGCAAGCCGCTGTCCTCATATATCTCGGCTATCATGACCGCTGCCGCCTGACCGATCTGGCCGAAGGTACGGGACGCAATAATGCCGCAATTACAGGCCTTGTGACCCGTATGGAGCAGAGCGGATTGGTGGAGCGCCTCTCTCTGCCCTCGGATCGCCGCGCCAAGGCCGTCGCCCTTACCGATGCAGGCTGGGCCACGCGCGAGCAGGTGATGAATGACTTTCGCGACTTTAATGACCGATTGATTAAAGGCCTGTCCGAATCAGACGTCGCAGCGGTGTTAAAATTCCTCTCAATCGCGACTGACAACATATCTGCCACTCAAAAGGGTAAAAAGTGACAAATTTCGACAATTTTGGCCAAAAGTGACAAGCCTTTCACCCAAAAGTGACAAGACTCGCGCCTCTCCAAATGTTACTAATCTATAACTCAAGGCCATATGGGCTGATCAGAAAATCGTGAGTTAGAGGCGCAAATGTCATTTTTAAAACTTATTTTACCGGCTAGCGTCTTGCTCTGCGTTATGGGTAGCGGCGGCACTTTTGACCGCGCCGACGCCCAAGCGCAAGCCTCGACTCCGATTGCGGACACCATGCCCGCCCGCGACGCCGCAACCTCGCGCGATGATATCAACTTGACCAATAGCTGCGTCGAATCCGGCGAAAAAAAAGCGCATTGCGTCTGCGTCACCAATATTTTCAAACACGAAATGACGCTCCGCGAATACCGCGCGGCTGTCGCTCTCTATAGCGGCATAAGAAGCAACGAACCAACGGCGTTATCTGCTGCGCGGATGAGCCTGAAAGCGCAGGGTTATAGCGGCGACGAAATCCTATCCATCGACATGATGCACCGCCGCTTGTCTGAGAAAGCCGGTTTTAAAGACCGTTGCGCAATGGCAGCGAGTTATTTTGCCCAATCTGCCGGATAACACGCCTGAAGGTTAGACAGAGAGCCGACACTCCGCTAAACGGCCTCTATGGCCCAAGCAAAATCAAAGTCCCCCAAAGCCTTGATCCAAGTCGACATTGTCTCTGATATTGTCTGCCCATGGTGTTGGCTTGGAGTGCGTTATTTTCAAAAGGCCGCCAAGCAATCCAAACAGGATATATCGCTCAGTTGGCGGCCCTTTATGCTGGATCCAGATGTTCCCGTAGGCGGCGTGCCTTATCATGACTATATGAAGGCCAAATTTGGCGGCGGGCCTTCCGATAGATTTAAGGCTATGCGCGAGGCGCTGGAAGCCGCCGGCCCCGGCCTTGGTATTGATTTCAAATTTGACGATATCCCGATGCGGCCCAATACGCTGGACGCGCACCGGCTGTTGCGCTGGGCGCAAGGACAGGGTTTAAGCAGCGCCGCCGCAGAGGCCCTGTTTCAAGCCTTTTTCACCGATCACAAAGATGTCGGCGATCCGGCGGTGCTGGCGCGGATTGCGTCCGACATCGGTATGGACGGGGAATTGGTGGCCACCCTTTTATCTCAAGAGGATGATAAAGATAAGGTGCTGGAGGAAGTTGCCTATTTCCAGAAGCTCGGCGTTTCGAGCGTGCCCACCTTTATTTATAATGGACAATTCGCCCTACAAGGGGCACAGCCTGCCCTGGCCCATATCAAAGCCTTGGAACAGGCCGCGAAATTACCGACTGAACCCACTTAGGAAATATTATGACAAGCTTTCAAATCATCGCCCTTTATGTGGCGCTTCACCTATTGCTCTTGCTTGCACTGGCTATGCGAGTGGGCAACCAGCGCGGGGCCAGCAAGGTCAGCCTTGGCGATGGCGGCGACCCGGACTTGCTGGCGCGTGTCCGCGCCCATGGTAATTTCACCGAAACTGCCCCTTTTGCCATTATCGGTCTTATGGCTTTGGCGATGATGAACGCGCATCCGATTGCGCTACATGTTTTTGGCGCCGGTTTCTTCATTGGCCGCATTCTCCACGCCCACGGTATGAACCAAAAAGACGCCCTTGGGAAAGGCCGCAGCCTAGGTATGTTATTAACGGCGCTGGTTTTTCTGGGCGAAGCGCTTTACTTACTCTTTCTCGTCTTTACCTTCTCGATCACCTAATGGCTCTACACGATCCGATTAGCGATACGGCCCTCGCGCCGACGCTGGAAAAACTGCTCGGCCATGCCAAAAAACACGGCGCAACCCAAGCTGACGCCGTGGCCACGCATGGCCGTTCGCTCGGCATTATTGTGCGCCAAGGCGAGCTTGAGGATGTTGATAATAGCGAAGGCCGCGATATCGGGCTGCGGGTGATGGTCGGGCAGCGCCAAGCCTGCGTCTCCAGTTCTGACCTCTCGGATTTATCTTTGGATCAACTGGCCCAGCGCGCTGTAGCCATGGCCCGGCTGGCTCCGGAAGATCCGTATTGCGGGCTGGCCCCGGAAGGCATTCTGGGCACAACCGATCTCGACCTTGAGCTTTATGACGATACGCAGATGACGCCGCATGAGCTTAAATTGCGGGCGTTGGAGGTCGAAAAAGCAGCGCTCTCCGTCAAAGGCGTGATGCAGGCCGAAGGCGCGAATGCCCATTGGGCAACATCGGCTTTCTATTTTATGACCAGCCACGGATTTAGCGCCGGTTGGCGCTCTTCCCGCCACGGCATGTCGGTTTCGGCTATCGCGGAAAAAGACGGCGCGATGGAGCGTGATTATGATGTGGACGGTTCGCGCTGGCTGGCAGATCTGAAAACGGCGGAAGAGATTGGCCGCGAGGCAGGAAAGCGCACGATAGCCCGGCTTGGCAGCCGGCAAATAGCCTCCGGCGCTATGCCTGTTATCTTTGATCAACGGGTTTCAGGCTCGCTCATCGCCGCATTGCTCGGCGCCATCTCCGGCCCGGCCATTACGCGCGGTATTTCCTTTCTGAAAGACAAAATGGGCGAGACGCTTTTTACCCCCGATATTCAGATCATTGACGATCCGTTCATGCTGCGCGGTCATGGCTCGCGGCCTTGGGACGGCGAAGGCGTTATCACTGAAAAACGCAGGCTTATTCAAGACGGCAAGTTGACGACATGGCTGCTCAATACCGCCTCAGCCAAACAACTGGGCTTAACAACAACAGGCCATGCCGCGCGCGGTATCGGCTCTCCGCCCGGAGTCTCGGCGACCAATACATATCTGGCGGCGGGGGTGAAGACGCCGGATGCGCTTATGGCCGATATCGGCGAAGGCCTGTTCATCACCGAAATGTTCGGCCCGTCGCTAAATTCCAACACAGGCGATTATTCAGTCGGCGTGGCAGGGTTCAAAATTGAAGATGGCGCTCGCGCCTACCCCGTCAGCGAAATCACCATCGCGGGAAATTTGCTGGAGATGTATAAAACGCTCATCCCCGCGAGCGATCTTATTTTTGATGGGGCCACCGTTGCGCCAAGTATTCTCACCGAAGGGCTGACCGTTGCCGGAAGTTAGCAATACCTGCGTTAGTTACGAGGATGACCTTGCCCTGATTAAAAAGGCTGTTCGCGAAGCGGGCAAGATCGCCAAACAGGCTTATGACGATAATGATTCCAAAGTCTGGGATAAGGAAAAAGGCCACCCCGTCACTGACGCCGATATTGCGGTCAATGATTATCTCGTAAAGGTCTTGCTCGCCGCCCGCCCCGGTTATGGATGGCTGTCCGAGGAAACCAAAGACGACCATTCCCGCCATGCCTGTCCGCGTAGTTTTGTTGTCGACCCGATTGACGGCACACGCGCCTTCATCGACCGCACCCCGAATTTCACCGTATCCGTTGCGGTCATTGAAGGCGGCGTTTCTATTGCAGGCGCGCTCTATAATCCGCTGACGGGCGAAATGTTTACCGCCTGTCTCGGCGGAGGGGCTTTTTTGAACGGCGAGCCCATCACCGCCCCTGACAGCGATAAAATCGACGGCATCCGCATGGTTGGCTATCCGCGTAAATTTCGCCGCTTGGGCTGGCCTGACATGACGTGCCGAATTGCCAATTCCATGGCTTACCGCATGGCACTCGTCGCGAGCGGACAGGCCGATGCCGCGCTCGCTTTTACGCCGAAATCGGATTGGGATATCGCCGCCGCGCAGCTCATCGCAACAGAAGCCGGAGCGCTAGTCACCAATTTACGCGGCCAAGTACCCAGCTTTGACGGCCCGACAACCAGCGGATTAGGCGTGATTTGTGCTGGCAAGACCTTGCATGCTTTGTTATTAGCCCGCGTGACACCTGTCATCGCGCAGTTTGAGAAAAGCGGCGACAAGGCTAAAGACTTTGGATTTATGGGGACGACTATGTCAGACCGCGAAGATATACAGTTACTGCATCTCGTCTTTGGCGGCGAACTTGTTGATCCGCTTAAAACCAATTTCAAAAACCTGAAAGAGGTCGATTTTGTCGGCGCTTATGCCAATTTTAAAGACGCCCATGCAGCTTGGAAAAGCGCGGCCCAGCGCACGGTTGATAACGCCCATATGCGCTATTTCATTCTCCACGCCCATGAGCTGATCGACCCCGATAAAGACGGCGTCATTGGATAGCTGAATGTCCATTTTCGCGTCGAATATCCTCGCCGTATTGACATACGCCTTCGTGTATTCTCCTAAAACTGAACACTCAGCTCCCTGTTTTTACATTCAGTCATGAAAGAGCCCTCCCTCCTCATAACAGACCGCCAGAGGATATCCCGCCTCTGGCGTAATTATATCTGGCCGCAAAAGGGACGGTTTTTATTAGCGCTTCTCTTTATGGCGCTGTTTGCCGCCTCAACAGCCGCCTATATGTATGCTTTCAGCCTGCTCGTCGGCGCGGCAGAAAATCTCGGCGGGGGCGACGCGATTGAGAAAACCCGGCGCTATGCCTATACGATATTACCGGTCTTATTAGGCGTTGCCTTCATCTCCGGATTTGCTGATTTCTTTCAACGGATTTTATCCAACGCTCTCGCTCTGAATTCGGTGGCGAAAATGCAGAAACAAATGCTGCGCGCTGCTCACCGCGCAGACCTTGCGCTATTCGCCAGAGAAAGCTCTGGCAATCTCATGTCCAAATTCACCTTTGACGTCAAAGTGGTCTCGGACGCCCTCATCCGAGTTTTATCCAACCTTATCAAAGATGTGCTGACGGTCATCTTTACCGTCGGCTATATGCTCTATGTCAATTGGCAACTCACCCTCGTGCTTCTCATATTTATATTAGCGCTCTGGCCGATTATCGAATTGTCCAAAAAATTGCGCGGCAGCGCCGCCGAGGTTCAAGCCCATACAGGCAAGCTCACATCTGATCTCAAAGAGAGTTTTTCAGGGGCGCGAATGATCAAAGCTTACGGCCTAGAAAGCTATGAGGATAAACGCCTCGGAACTGAATTCGATACGCGCATAAGGTTGTTTCTGCGGCTCGTCACGCAGCAAGCTTGGGTCGAACCTATCCTGACCGTGCTGGGCGGCCTTGTCATTGCCGGCGTTATTACCTTCGGCGTCTGGCAGGTCGTGGACGAGCGGACACAACCCGAAACTATCGTGGCAATCCTAACAGGGGTGATGATATTAGCCCCGCGCCTGCGGGCGCTGGGCACGCTCAACAATGTCGTGCAGGAAGGCCTCGCCGCCCTGACTCGGATATTTGGCGTGATTGACGAGACACCCGCTATCACAGACGCCGCCAAAGCGATTAGGCTCACGGATGCCAAAGGTCATGTGAAACTCAAAAACGCTTGCTTCTCTTATAGCGGCGGCACGGAGGCCCTGCGCGGGGTGAGCCTCGAAGCCAAGCCAGGGCAAACCATCGCCCTCGTCGGAGCGTCCGGCGGAGGGAAATCCACTATCATCAATCTCATCCCGAGGCTTTATGATGTCAGTGCGGGACAGGTCAGTATTGACGGCACGGATGTACGGCATCTGGGACTGGCCAGCCTGCGCGGCGCGATGGCCCTTGTCTCGCAGGACGTGACACTCTTTGATGATAGTGTCGCCGCCAATATCGGCTTTGGCGATCAAAGCGCGAGCCGGGACGATATCATCAGCGCCGCCCAGGCCGCCGACGCGCATGACTTTATTATAGGCCTGCCCCACGGCTATGACACCATACTCGGCGAAGACGGCGACACGCTCTCTGGCGGCCAGAAACAGCGCCTAGCCATCGCCCGCGCGATATTGCGCGACGCCCCTATTCTCTTGCTTGATGAAGCCACCTCTGCGCTTGATGCCGAGAGCGAGTCCAAAGTCCAAGCCGCGCTGGAGCGCCTCTCAAATGGCCGCACCACGATCGTCATCGCGCATAGACTCAGCACTGTGCAAAAGGCAGACAGAATTTACGTGCTGGAAAACGGCGAAGTCGTAGAAAGCGGAACACATAAGGTACTGAGCAAGAAAAAAGGCGGCGTTTACGCCAAGTTACACAATTTACAACTTCACTAATTACGGGTCCACTGCACCGAGAAACTTGGCGGTGGTGTTGTCTTTTGCAAGATCACTTCTTTGAACTTGTAAAACCCGTTTTCCTCAACAATGAAACCAATTTCGCCTACGGGTCTTTCCCCAATATTTGAAAATTCTTGATTTGTCGTTTTGCAAGAAAAAATTTCAACAATTACCAAGCCGCGACATTGCTCCATGATCAATTGTAGATGTGTTCCCTCGCCAAGGCGATAACTTGCCGTGATTTCCTGACCCGCGCGAACATAACCGCGATTGGTCACCAGAAAATCAAAATAGGGTTCAATAATTGAATTTTCGGGAACAGGGTCAGCCTCCAACAGGGCAAAGTCTTGCGTGGCGATTCTTAAGATGCGTGTTTTTGAACTATAGGCCGGAAGATAAAACAGCGCGGCATAACAAAGGAAAAGGCCCAACAGCAATGAAGCGGCTGTTAATAGCAACTTACGGTTTGTCATTTTTCGCTGTGTGAGTATCCGGGCCGAATAATGCAAACGATCACGCATGCCCGAAACGGGAGTCGAGATATCCCCGTAATCTTTCGCAATCTTTGACGAGCCAGGAAGCCCCATATAATCCTCCGCATAGCGGCATACAATTTTATGGTAAATAATTCCTTACTAAAATACGCGGGGTCATTCCCGCCGCAAAATCATCTCTGTCAGCGCATTGCCTGTCCATGTCCCCATGAAACGGCTTTTGACGTCTTCCGGGTCATAGACAGTTTCGACCCAGTCTATGAAGTCTATGTCGTGTTCCTTGGCATAGGTTAGATAGTCGTTGAAAAAGAAACCGAGCATCCCCGTCTTGCCGTGTTTGACGTGAAGGTATTTGAACCGCAATTGTTCCAGCGCCTGTTCAATCGTATCGCCCATATGGAAATGACGATAGAGAACGCCCATAATCCCCGTGCGGTCAGCGCCGGATTTACAGTGCATTACGGCGGGGTATTCGATGGATTCAAATAACTCCTTAGCCGCGCGGAATTTCTCCGGCACATGGACATCGCGGCTATACATACGAAAATTGACCAATTTTATGCCGTGCTGTTCGCAAGCTTCTTTCTCCAAATGGTAAAATCCCTTCGGGCTTTCGGAGCGCAAATTTATATTCGTCTTTATCCCCATCTTGGCCCATTCGGCGATACGTTTGGGCGAAGGCTGGTTCTCGCGGTGCATACCGCCGCCAATATGGTGGTGATTGGCAAACCAGACACGAAGGAAGCCATGGTCCCCCCAAGTGAGATCACGATAAGCCTGTTTTCTATCAGCTGGGTTGTTGAGGTCTAAGCCCATGTGTCTTATGTCCTATTGTGTTCGGCAACACATAACAGGGAGGCCGCAAGTGTTCAAACGCTTCATGCGGTCACATGCCGTGCAAATTACCGTTGGATGGCTCGTCGCCGCTTACATGACTTTGGTGAAATATACAACGCGGTGGGACAGCGAGCGCTTCGATCTGGCCAAGCCGTATATCGGCAATGATAAAGGGTTTATCGCTTTGACCTGGCATTCCCGCTTTATGATGCTGACATCGGCCTGGAAAAAACGGTGGCAATTGCCCCATGTGCTGATTTCGCGCTCACGAGACGGCGCGATTGTCGCGCATACTGCACATTTTCTAGGGTTAAAAACCATTCGCGGCTCCACGCGAAAAGTAGAAAACGCTTTTGCCAAAGGCGGCACCAAAGCAGGGCTTGAAGTGATTACAGCTATTGAAAATGGCGGCTGTATTGTCATCACGCCGGACGGGCCGCGCGGGCCGCGCCAACGCTTGGGCGCTGGCCCTTTGCGTTTGGCCAAGCTAACAGGCGCCCCCATCCTGCCCTGCCTTTTTGCAGTGCGAAACCGCAAGCAATTCAAATCATGGGACCGTTTCGTCCTGCCGCTTCCATTTGGGAAAGGTAGAATCATATGGGGCACGCCGGTCACTGTTCCGGCGGATGCTGATGAGCGCACACTCGAACATATCCGCAGCCGTATAGAAAGCGAGATGAATATTTTCCTCGCCGATGCAGACCGCGCCATGGGACATGATATTGTGGAGCCCGCAGAAAAATGAGCGAAACAGGATTGATACGCGCCTATTCAGGGTTCACGCGATTGCTCGCCCCGGTCCTGCCAATATGGCTGAAACGCCGCGCGCTTAAAGGCAAAGAAGATGCCGCCCGTCAAGGCGAGCGTTTCGGACAGGCGTCTATGCCGCGTCCGGATGGGCAACTTTTCTGGATGCACGGGGCTAGTGTCGGCGAAGTGACGATGCTCCTGCCTTTGATTGACAAGATACTGGCCGAATATCCCAAAGCCTATATTTTGGTGACAAGCGGCACGGTGACTTCGGCGAATCTCTTGCAAAAACGCCTGCCTGAACGCGCCCTACACCAATATATCCCGCTGGACACGCCCAAAGCCGTTAACGGGTTTCTGGATCACTGGCAGCCAGATATGGCGCTGTGGGCCGAGTCCGAAATCTGGCCCAATCTGATTACGCAGACCAAAGCCCGCGGCACCCCCATGGCGCTGATCAATGCCCGAATGAGCAATAAATCCATTCAAGGTTGGAGCAAACGTAAGAAATCGGCACTGGCGCTATTTGGCTGTTTCGACACCATTCTTGCAGCCAATGAAGATACAGCCAACGGCTTATCTTGGCTGCTCGGCAAAGATATCGTAAATTCGGGTAACCTCAAAGATGCAGCCTCGGCTCTACCGGTCAATTCAGAGGAAATCTCGGCGCTCAACACCCAAATCAGACACCGCCCCGTTTGGTGCGCCGCCAGCACACATAAAGGCGAGGAAGAGATTATTCTGGCGGCCCATAAAGTGGTCTGCGCCCACCATCCCAAAGCGCTGCTTATTCTCGCCTTGCGTCATCCCGAACGGCGCAATGAGGTTTTACCGATGTTAGCTGGCGAGATTTTTGTCACCCGGTCAAGCCGGCAGCCCCTGACATCCGGCACCTCTATATTCCTGTTTGATACAATCGGCGAGATGGGCCTCGCCCATAGTCTCTCGGATATCACCTTTGTTTGCGGCTCGCTCGTCGAAGGATTAATGGGGCATAATCCGTTAGAACCAGCCCGCCTGCGCAATGCCGTACTGACAGGGGCGCATATTTCAAGCTTTGCCGATAGCTACATGTCAATGATTGCCTTTGACGCCGCACAGCGTATTCTGTCCCCAACGAAAGTGGGACAAGCGGTGAGTGATTTATTCTCAAATCCTGAAGACTTGGCGAACGCTCAGAAGCGTGCCTACGATTTTGCGCAAAGCCGGGATGCGGTACTGGATTTCGTTTGGGATAAGCTTGCCCCTGTCCTACCCGAGGTGAACTCATGAGACCGCCCGAATTTTGGAACCACCGTCACGGCCGGGACGCAGCTCCGATGATACGCACGATATTATCACCCTTAAGCTGGATTTACGGCTGGGCCACAGCGCGGCGGATCAAAACCACGCAGAGCTATGATGTTGGCATTCCGGTGATTTGCGTGGGCAACGCCACGATGGGCGGGACGGGCAAAACGCCTGTCGCGATTTACCTGCTTAAAAGCTTTCGGCGTTTGGGGATTGAAGCTGTTGGCCTGACCCGCGGCTATGGCGGTCTTGAGAAAGGCCCGATGCCCGTGCAGAAGAAACATACGGCGGTAGATGTTGGAGATGAACCCTTACTCCTCGCCCGTCACGCACCCGTTTGGGTCAGCGCAGGCCGCGATGATGGCGCCCGCGCCGCCCGTAGTCACGGGGCCACAGTCATCGTCATGGATGACGGGCATCAAAACCCGCAGCTTGAAAAAACATTATCATTGCTCGTTGTCGACGCCGAAACCGGATTTGGCAATGGCTGCGTTTTCCCGGCAGGGCCACTCCGCGAAAAACTAGCCCCCTCGCTTGACCGCGCCGATGCGATTATCTTGATGAAACCCTCGCCCGATTATGAAATAGATGAGCATTTGGCTGAACAGCTAAAAGGGAAAATAGTTATCCCCGCCTATCTTGCACCGAGCAACCCTCCGCCCAAGGGCAAGCTTTATGCTTTTGCCGGGATTGGCCGCCCGAATAAATTCTTCGATAGCCTGCGCCGCCACGGCGGGGATATTGTCGAAGAAGTGCCTTATGCCGACCATTATAAATATAAAGACGAGGATATTGAGAGCCTGTTCATGCTTGCCGGAGAATATGAGGCCAGCCTGATTACGACTGAAAAAGATTATGTTCGCCTGCCTAAAGGTTACCGCAAGGGCGTGCATGCTTGGCCCGTCTCCGTGATGTTCGAAGACGAATTGACCCTACGCCGCTTGCTCCACCCGATTATTGAGCGCACCAAGACATCGTGAACAGCACTAGAAAGAAAATTGTATGGCGGCTGGAAGCCCTCGCCTATGATCTCATTTGCGGGTTTATGCGCCTGTTCCCATTTGACTGGATATCGGGCTTTGGCAGCAAGGTTTTACGCCTTATCGGCCCGATGACGAGCAAACATAAAGTCGCGCGCGCAGGCATGACCCTCGCCTTTCCCGAAAAATCTGACGCCGAGATCAATCAGCTCCTCAAAGACATGTGGGACAATCTCGGACGCACCTTTGCCGAATTTCCGATCATGCACCGCCTCAAGGCTTTTGAGGATAATTCGCGTATAACCATTAAAGGATTAGAGCTTTTGGAAGCCAATGCCCCGGCCATTTTGGTCGGGGGGCATTTTGCAAATTGGGAGGTTTTGGGGCTCACCCTTACCCAGTCAACCACGCCGTTTCGGATTACCTATCGCCGGATTAACAACCCTTATATTGACGCCCGTGTGCGGGAAGAACGCGAGGCTTATGGCACAAAATTTCTTGTACAAAAATCTACTCACCGCGGCGGCCGCGAATTATTTGAAGCCCTGAGAAATGGCGAGAGCATTGGTATTATGAACGATCAAAAATTCGGGACAGGGCTGTCTATCCCGTTTTTTGGCCACAATGCCATGACGGCACAAGGCGCAACGCGGCTGGCCCTAAAAACAGGCCGTCCGCTTTTGCCGATGAGCGTCACCCGAAATGGGCCTCATTTTACGGCAACATTTTATGAACCTATTAAACTGGAGAAAACCGGAGATCGCGACATAGATGTGCGCGAGGGGGTGACCCAAGTTACAAAGTTTATCGAAGACCGCATCCGCGAAAACCCTGCGCAGTGGTTTTGGGTGCATAGAAGGTGGCCAAATGAGGTTTATGAGAAGGATAAATCAGATGACTAACCGCATTATTATTTTATTGAGTTTTATGGTCTTGGCGGCTTGCCAACCCGCAAAAACGGATCACTTTAAAGCTAACCCCCTCATTTCCGATTATGCCGCCGCCTTCAATGCAAGGAATTTGGGCGCTATGGAGGCATTGATGCATCCGAATATCCAATGGCTAAGCATTAACGGCGCGGAGATCAGCATTGTGACTGACGGCAAACAGGCTCTGGTGGATGAACTGACAGGTTATTTCGCAAGCAAACCAACATCAGCCAGTGCGCTGGCGAATTGGACACAGAGCGGAAAATATATCGGCGTCACCGAAACTTCGTCATGGCACGGCAAAGACGGGCAGACAAAGTCACAAAGCTCTTTGTCGATTTATGAACTTGAAGACGGACTTATCCGGCGAGTCTGGTATTACCCTGAACAAAAATAGCTAAGCGCTTTTTTTATTGGCCGCGCGCTGGCCGTCCCATTCACCAAATTCAAAGGCGATGCAGCGCTCTATCAGCTTTCGCCAGACAGGCTCGGCTATGTTTTCAGACAGGCCTTGTTTGCGCGCTTCGGCGAGCACTTTGGCCACGACCTCTTCGATACGGGCCTCATCATGCACGGCTTCGCGGCTGCCTTTGATACGCGCCGCAGCTGTCATATAAGCTTGGCGGCGCACCAAAAGCGCAACCAGTTCACGGTCAAGCGCGTCCACGCCTTCGCGGACATCTGCCATAGTCTTGCATTTATTCGGGTCTATCGGCACTTGGCCACTCCGTCAGTAATTCAGGGTCAAGGTTACGGTTGCGCCATTTCAAACGCCAGCACAAATGCGGCCCAGTAGAGCGGCCTTTTGACCCAACCGTGGCGATCTGATCTCCGCGTTTTACGTGCTGTCCCGGCTCCGCCAAAATGCTGTCTGTATGTAGATACATCGAAATCAAGCCCTGCCCGTGATCGAGCAACACCATCGCGCCCTCAAAATAAAGATCATCATCAGCAAGGCTGATAATCCCGTCAGCGGGCGCATAGATCGGGGTGCCAATAGGCGCGGCAATATCAACGCCGTAATGCGGGCGTTTAGCTTCGCCGTTGAGAATACGCTGCGCCCCAAATGGCGAGGTCTTTTTGAATGTCTTGAGCGGATAGGTAAAACCGTCTTTAAAGCCCATATCCGTAGCGCGAGAGGCAAAGCCGGTCTTCTTGCGCGCAGATGAAGCCCGGATATGTTTAAGCTGGGCAGGGGTAAAGGTCGAGACTTGCGAAGGCGGCAGGCCGTCAATGCGCGAAACGGCATATTCGCGAGGCTTTATATCAAAACTAACGCGATCACCTGCAACTTCGACAAAGTTCTGTGTTTCGTCGCGGTCAAAGCCGATAATAATACGCCCGCTTTCATCTGCGCTCTCAAAGTAAAAATCTTTCTCCGACCGCGCGACTTTAACTTTGGCGTTTGGGGTCGTTTGGCACAAAACCGCGCCGCCTTGTTGGGTTACGCCTGTGCAGGAAATAGGAACCGGGCCTGTAGCGGGCGACGGAATGCGAATATGAGGCTGCAATGTAATCATGTCCTCATCAACAGGGGCCGATGTGTCTAATGATATTTCAACATCTGTTTGCACGGTTTGTGTGTCCTGAGCGCAGGCCGAGAGCGGCAAGGTAAGCGCCAGCAAAGCTCCGGCAACCCACCGCATCATACATTCGCCTTTTTAAAGGCCACGAGACTTGCCGCTGCGTCCTTATAGGCTTCTTGGCGATCTTCATTCCAATAGCGCAGCATTTCGAGCGGGATTTTATCGCCTGTGGCGGCGCAGGTCACATAGGCCCCGCCTTCCATAATGGTGTAATCGGAAGCGCCGTAATGGATGATAGCTTCGCCCGTGCCTTGAAAAAATGAGTTCATTCTATTTACCTGTCATTCCGGGGCTTCGCAGAAGAACCCGGAAGTTCGAGAATTTGTAAGCCATTGCTATTGCTGTCCATAACCTCTCGGCCTTCCGGGTTCAAGCTGTGCTTGCCCCGGAATGACAGTTAGAATTTAAAACAAATCACCTTGCGGCGTCGCTGGTTTTGACTTGGCTCTCGCTGGCTTGGCCTTCTTCTTCGCCGTCTTCCCGTCAATCACCGCTTTGCGCGATCCGTCGGCAAATGTCAGCGTCACGCCCTCGCCCGCTTTGAGCTTGTCTTTGCTCCGCACAACGTCGCCTGCGCCCGTCTGCACCAAGGCATAGCCGCGCTCCAGTACGCCTTGATAGCTGTAAGCATCTAGCAGCTTGCCTGCCCGCGCCAACCGATCTTGCTGGTGTTCCAATCTGCGCTCAATGGCGTGTTTGGCCGCGCGCGAGAGGCCTATCAAGCGCTCACCTTCGCGGTCTGCTTGCCGTTTTATCTGCTCGGGCCGTAGGCGCGCCGCCGCAAGAGCTAATTTCTGCCGCAAGGGTTCAAACAATCGTAAAGGCCTTGGCAATCTTGCGACCGCCAAATCCAGCCTTTGTTGCGGCGCCGCAAGCACGCCGTCCAGCCTTGGCAACCGCGCCGCCGAAAGCGCGGTCTTTTTCTCGTTGACATTACGGCGCAGGCCGCGCGAGAGCCGCAGCCCGTAATCGGCGACCGTTTCCAGATAATCCTCACGCACAGGCACGGCGACTTCGGCGGCCCCTGTCGGGGTCGGGGCGCGGTAATCGGCGGCATAATCAATCAACGTCCAATCGGTTTCATGACCTACAGCCGAGATCAGCGGGATTTTGGAATTGGCCGCCGCGCGGATAACGGCTTCCTCGTTAAAACACCAGAGGTCTTCCATCGAGCCGCCGCCGCGCGCCACAATAAGCACATCCGGCCTTGGAAAACCTTCCCCGTGATTAAAGCCTGTAATCGCCGCCGCAATCTGCTCCGCCGCCTTATCGCCCTGCACCAGCACAGGCCAAACCAGCACATGGCTCGGAAAACGGTCTTCGATACGGTGCAAAATATCGCGAATGACAGAACCTGTCGGCGATGTGACCACGCCAATGGTCTTGGGCATAAAGGGCAAATCAACCTTGCGTGCCGCGTCAAACAGGCCTTCTGCGCCGAGCATTTTCTTGCGCTTTTCAAACAAAGCCATGAGCGCGCCCGCGCCTGCCAGTTCCATCTTGTCAATGATAAGCTGATAATTTGACCGCCCCGGATAGGTGGATAATTTGCCCTCGCAGATAACTTCCATGCCCTCTTCGGGCTGCATAGACAGCCGCCCCATCACGCCCTTCCAGACAATAGAATTGATCACCGCCTTATCGTCTTTGATATCAAGATAACAATGGCCGGATTTGGCAATGGTAACGCGGCCAAGCTCGCCGCGCACGCGGACATGGCCAAAGGTCTCCTCGACCGTTTTCTTAAGCGAAAAGGCCAATTCAGAGACTGTGTATTCGGGGGTATTGGTTTGTGTGTCAGACAAGCGATTCTTCCTTGGATTTAAGAGGTCTTATAGCTTATTAGCAGGTTTATAAAATAACATTATTTCTCCTTCTCCCCGAGGGAGAAGGTGCCGCGTAGCGGCGGATGAGGGGCGACGAAAAATAATATGCGGTTACCTTATCGTATTTTATGTTTCTGACCCTCACCCGCCCTTCGGGCACCCTCTCCCTCAGGGAGAGGGATTTGGAGATTAAAATGAAAGTTCTTCTTATAGGCTCAGGCGGGCGCGAACATGCGCTGGCGTGGAAATTGGCACAAAGCCCGCTCGTCACGGAGTTGGTCTGCGCACCGGGTAATGCGGGCATTGCCGAAGTTGCTTCAATCGTGCCTGTCGCTGCCGATGATATAATTGGCATTCTTGGCCTCGTACAGCGCGATGAATATGATTTCGTCGTCGTCGGCCCAGAGCAACCTCTGGCACTGGGCCTCGTCGATGCCTTGCAGGATATCGGCGTCAAAACCTTTGGCCCGAGCCAGGCCGCCGCGCAGCTCGAGAGCTCCAAATCCTTCACCAAAGACCTGTGCACGCGCTATAATATCCCGACGGCCAGCTACGGCGTTTTCACTGACCTCAAAAAAGCCAAAGCTTTTCTCAAAACCATGAAGCCACCTTATGTACTCAAAGCTGACGGCCTTGCGGCTGGTAAGGGCGTTGTCCTGCCCGAAACGCGCAAAGAGGCCGAAAAAGAGCTTGCAGAATTTTTCTCGGGTAAATTCGGCGAAGCCTCAGCCAAAGTCGTGATTGAAGAATTTATGACGGGTCAGGAAGTCAGTTTCTTCGCCATATCCGACGGCAAAACGGCCTTGCCCTTTAGGGCCGCGCAAGACCACAAACGCGCTTTTGACGGCGATAAAGGGCCTAATACGGGCGGCATGGGGGCTTATTCTCCCGCCCCTGTTTTTGACGACGCGGCGCTAAAAACCGTGATGGAAAAAATCATCCAGCCGACGATTTACGGCATGGCAAAAGACGGCCATCCTTTTGTTGGTGTGCTTTTTGCCGGGCTGATGATGACAAAGGAAGGCCCGAAACTGATCGAATATAATGCCCGTTTCGGCGACCCGGAATGCCAAGTGCTGATGCGCCGCCTGCAATCCGACCTGATGGAAATATTTATCGCCGCCGAGGCGGGTAAGCTAGGCAAACTCAAAGCCCCTGCCTGGTTTGATGACCCCACGGTCAATGTCGTGCTGGCGGCCAAAGGCTATCCCGGTTCATATAAAAAAGGCTCCGAGATTAAAGGGATTGATAAAGCCAATGCAATGGACGGCGTGGTCGTCTTTCACGCCGGCACCAAGCTAGGCGACGGCAAAATCTGCGCGGCAGGTGGACGGGTTTTAAATATCACCGCACAGGCGAGTTCTCTGGAAGAGGCCGTCGCAAAAGCGTATAAAGCCATCGACGAAGCGATAGATTGGCCGGAAGGCTTTTGCCGCCGTGATATCGCGCACCACGCGCTTACGGAGAATAAATGATGGGATATTCGATGATGAAACATTTTCTTTTAGCAACCGCCGCACTCGCTCTAGCCGCTTCCGCCGCCGCGCATGACGATACCCATGACAGCCACAAAGACTTCACCCTAATCCATGCGGGCAAAGTTCTGGCTGTGCCGGGCAAGGCTCCTAAATCCAAGCAAACGATTATCATCCATGACGGCAAGATTGTCGGGATTGAGGCGGGCTATATTGATGATGACGAGGCCGAGATATTGGACATGAAAAACATGTTCATTTTGCCGGGACTGATCGATAGCCATGTGCATCTGCGCGGCGAATGGAGCCCCAGCGTCCGGCTCGACGGCGTAACCAAAGAAGATGCTGACGTGGCCTATGACGCGGCGGTTAATGCCAAAACCACGCTGATGGCAGGCTTTACTGCCGTGCAAGATGTCGGCGGCCCCAAATCCATCTTTGCGCTGCGCCGCGCGATTAATGCGGGCAAAATTCCCGGGCCGCATATCCGGGCCTCCGGCCCGTCTGTCTCGATAACGGGGGGGCATGGCGACAGGCATGGCTACCGCGAGGATATTCTGGATATCTCCCCTTCAAAAACCATATGCAACGGGCCGGATGATTGCCGCCGCGCTGTCCGCGCCGCCGTAAAATCCGGCGCAGACGTTATTAAAATCACCGCAACGGGCGGCGTTCTCTCCAACACCAATGCGGGCACGGGTCAGCAGTTTTTTGATGACGAACTGGCAGCGATTGTCGAAGCGGCAACAAAAATGGGCCGTAAAGTCACCGCCCATGCCCATGGTAAAGACGGCATTGAAAGCGCCCTGAAAGCGGGCGTAAAATCGATTGAACACGGGACTTATTTGGACGCCGATACGGCCAAACTATTCAAGAAATATGACGCCACGCTAATCCCAACTGTTCTGGCCGGCATGACGGTTGTGGACTGGGCTGAAAACCATAATTTCCTGCCGCCAAATTCAGCAAAAAAAGCGCTCGAAGTTGGCCCGCAAATGCAGGAGATGTTGTCCATTGCCTATGAAAACGGCGTGACTATAGCCTTTGGCACCGATACCGGCGTATCCAAACACGGCGATAATGCGCAGGAATTTATCTATATGGTCAAAGCCGGAATGAGCGAGATGGAAGCGATCAGAGCCGCAACCGTTACAGCGTCAAAACACATCGAAATGGACGGCATGATCGGCACGCTCGAAGCTGGCAAACAGGCTGACCTTATTGCAGTGGACGGTAATCCGCTCAAAGATATCAAAGAGCTTTTAGATGTCGATTTCGTGATGAAAGGCGGCGTGGTTTATAAGAGCGCCGATTAGAGTTTACGGTAAAGCCTGACAGGCCGGAACCAGAATATTTTTCAAATCATTTGTCCGCATCAGCATATCTATTTCTGAATCAGGTTTAACTCTGACATTACTCCAAGCCTTCTGCGCAGCATTAACCTGCGTGCATATTGTCGGGGTGATGATACCATTATTACGTAAACTTTCGGCCCCTGCCGTTAGCCAGATGGTATTTCCGCCCATATAATAAAGATAGCTACGCTCAATCATTGTGAGTCCGGCAAGATTTTGAATCTCAAACGCATCAAGTTTATTCAAGGCCTCATAGCAAAGCGGTAGCGCCACTTGAGCCATCGCTTTGGCGTCTGCATCTGGCAGGCCACTTATTTTCCCGGCCGCATCAGAACACGGCGTAACAGCGGCCTCCACTTGCGCTGTCACAAAAGGTGAAATCTGCGCTATTGCGAAGCAAGGAAGCCCTAAGCCCGCTAAAAAAACCAATGGCAGTGTAATATGTCTCATGACCCCTCCTAATGAATGGCTATTATCATATACGCGTCGCAATATAAACTAAAACGCTTTTCGCATATGAGCCGCCACCTTTTTCCTAAATCCCAAATAATGTCCTCGCCCCTAAAGCATCAGCTTTTATTTGTATTTTCAGAGCCTCAAAGCTTTCAAACTTCTGCTCAGCTCGAATAAAGCTGCGAAACCTAACATTTATCCTTTGCCCATATATATCGCGATCAAAATCAAAAATATGAACCTCTAATCGAGCCTCTTCGCCGCCGACCGTGGGGCGAACACCTGTATTAGCGATGGCTGGCAACCAAGTCTCCGAGTCCGGCAAGCATGCCTCAACACAGTAAACACCAAATTTAGGCCGTACCAATTCGCCAAAATCAAGATTGGCCGTGGGGAAATTTATCGTGCGCCCTCGCTGCGCACCCTGCTGCACAATGCCGTCCACAATCCAAGGCCGCGAAAGCATATGGGCGGCGTGAAAAACATCGCCTTGCTGCAAAGCTTTGCGAATTTCAGTGCTGCCATATTTACCGTAAAGCTTATGCAGGCCGACAGGCTTCATCGCCGTGATGCCAATCCCGCGCTCGGCGCAAAACCGCGCCAGACTTTCGACATCGCCGCAGCGGTTTTTACCAAAGCCGTAATCTTCCCCGACCACAACATGCCGAATACCCAAGCCCTGATAAAGGACGCTTTCGACAAATTGCGTATCATCCATTTCCCTCAAATTATCATCAAAGGGAATTTCATAAAGCCTATCCACGCCAAGACTCGGCATGATAGAGGCGCGGACTTCAGGACTCATCAGCCGAAAAGGCGAGGCATCCGGTTTAAAATAGCGGTAAGGGTGCGGGCGAAACAGCCCTATGCCCAAAGGTGCAGACAGCCCGTCAGCTATTAATTTCGCTTCGGCGATGACCGCCTGATGCCCTCGGTGCAGGCCGTCAAAATTGCCCAACGCAATAACAGCGCCTTTGTCAGACTTTTGTAGATCTTTGTAGGTTTGAAGCGTTTTCACGGCCTAATCGGCAGGGCGCTTTTGCACAAAGACACCTGCATCACCGCGGCAGATTTTTACGCCGTTCACTTCGCAGTGACATTTCATCTTCACGCGGCCCGTCCGCTCATTAATTTCGACAACCTCAGCCACCGCCAAAACCTCGTCGCCGATGAAAACCGGTTTGCGAAAACGCAAGTTCAATTCTACAAATACAGACCCCGGTCCCGGCAAATCATTGCCAACGATTGAAGAGACGAATGACGCCGTCAACGCGCCGTGGGCAATGCGCTGACCAAACTGGGTCGTCGCCGCATATTCGGCATCAACATGAATGGGGTTATTATCGCCCGTAATCTCGGCGAAAGTGTCAATCATCTCCGCCGTGATGGTGGCAGTGGTGGTCGCCTTCATGCCGATTTTCATGTCTTCGAGATAGTATTTTACATTTTCAGTCATGAGGGTTCCCTAGCAAATTGCAGGCGCCTTACCAAGACAAATTAGGCGCCATATAACGCGCCGTAATTCGGTGTTCTTGTAAGAGCGCCTTGAATTTTTCTTCTGTCTCGCCGTAAAGCCCGTCCTGAACAAACAGGCAATCATAATCTTGTTGCTGCGCCCCTAAAACATCGGTGAAAATATTGTCGCCAATACAAAGCACGCGGTCAGCGGTTGGCACATAGCCCAAAACTTCGCCCATCCAGGCACGCGCCAAACGGTAAATCGGCTCATGCGGCTTACCTGCATAAATCACCTCGCCGCCAAGCCGTTCATAGAGCTGAGCCAAAGCCCCGCCGCAATAGACAATCTTGCCGCCAATACGCACGCGAATATCTGGATTGGCACAAATAAATGGCAAACCATTATCGCGCGCCGTTGTCAGAAGCTCGGTATAATCATCGGGCGTTTCGTGGTCATGGAACAGTCCTGTACAGGTGATAAATTCAGCGTCGTCAATATCCGCGAAGTCCATTTCCAGTGTCTCGTAAAGCACATCATCGCGCGGAGGGCCGAGCTTAAAGGCCGGGCCAGGCGCGCGGCGGGCAAGCTCGTCAATTGTCGCGTCCCCCGACGTCACAACCGCGTCCCAGAACTCGCCGGGCACGCCAATTTCGGCAAAGGCTTCGGGAATGGAGACGGAAGGCTTGGGCGAATTTGATATCAGAATAACAGTGCCCTGGTCGCCGCGAAAGCGTTCCAAAGCCTCACAAGCCTCGCTGAAAACATCGCGGCCATTATGAATAACGCCCCAAATATCGCAAAGCACGGCATCATAATCATCGGCGATTTGCCCGAGGCCGGAGAGGGATTTGAAATCTGTCATGGGTTAATCCTGCCCTTAATCCAGCGGCTCACAATGCCAGCAGGTTTCCATTTGGCCTATCGTATAATTATTCTGCCCAATAGGGCCGCCGGGAGGGAGGGGCTTTGGTTTTACAGCCGTGTCTTTAGCCTTAGCGGGGCGCTCAAGATACGCGTCAATCAAGCTGACCAGCCATGATCCATGGCCTGAGCCCTTGGCCCGTAAATCCCCGCGAAGAAGCCGCAGCATTCTATCCGCTCTGGCCTTGACGCCAGGCGCCGCGTCGCTCTCGGCCAAATCCATCAAAGCGAAAACAAAACGCGCCTGCACAGCTTTGGCGATTTCGCCTGTGCGGCCCGCAGACGGGCGGCGCATGACATATTCGCGCGTTGTATTCAACATATCCATCAGGCCCAGATTACGGGAGTCGCGGCGTTTAAATTCTACGAGCCTTGCCGCGCGGCGTTTGTCGAGCAGCACATCAAAGGTTAGGTCTGCCGCAGTGTCCGCCGCCGCCGAGACGTCAAAAGCCGGATAGGCGGTACGGCGGAAAAGCTCGCGGTCACTATCGGCAATGGAATAGCTCACAAGATTGGGCGTGAGCAGGGCCAAAGTCTCGTCTTTAATATCGAGCGCTTTGGGATTAAGCGTTCGCAAAACGGCATTTAGAGCGGCGCGCTGACGGACGGCAGGTACAATTTTCGCCGCAGGCTGACCATCTCCGTTCAGACCATAATTAAATTCCATCCCGCCGATGACTTTTGCCGCCGCAGCGGTCTGGTAGCGGTGATAAAGATAGATCGGGACAATAACTTTATTCAGATCTGAGACAGGCTGCCCTTGCTGAATACGGTCAGCGCCAAAATTATCCAGCGCCAGCTTACGCACAGCCATGACCTGATCCAGCGCCGCGACAGGGTCGGCACCGTTATCCCAGATATTACCCAGCGGATGAGCTGTGCCAATGCTGCGCGTATCACTATCCGCGACATAGGCGAGGCCGCGTTTGAGGGCGTCTTGCACCAGCGCATTTCTCTGCGCATCTGTCTTATCGCCGTAAAGCCAAGCCGCCGAGAACTTATCCCATTCGCCAACGCCAACGCCGTAAGTCTGGCTGAAATCCATCTTGCCATTGGTGACCCGCACATCCGGCGCGGGATAATCCATGACCGAGCCTTTGCCGTAAGTGCTGGCCGCGAAATTATGGGCAAAACCAAGCGAATGGCCGACTTCATGGGCGGCAAGTTGGCGGATACGATCCAGCGCCAATTCGACAGGGTCGTCATCTGTGCCGCTATCGGTTTTCGCTGTCCCTGCCAGCCCTTCAAAAATCATCCGGTCTTGGCGAACGCGCAAGGAGCCAAGATTGACATGGCCTTTGAGCATTTCGCCCGTGCGCGGATCCGACACGCCGCCGCCATAAGACCAGCCCCGCGTTTGGCGGTGTACCCATTGCACCACATTATAGCGAATATCGAGCGGATGAACATCTTCCGGCAGGACTTCGACGCGGAAACCGTCAGCATAGCCCGCCGCCGCAAAGGCGTCCTTCCACCAGCTTGCCCCGTCAATCAGAGCTTGGCGGATAGGCTCCGGCGCGCCGCTATCAATGTAAAACACGATAGGGTTTATCGTCTCGCCCGCCGCGTTTTTCTGGAGGCGATAACGCCGTGCAAGCCGGGTTTCGATTGGCGCTGATAAAGCCGCGCTGTAATCATAATGCACGTCTTCAATCACGCCCGCGCGCGGATCGGATTTCAGCGGCGCGTAGCCAGCTTCGGGGAGCCTTGCGAAAGAATGATGCTGTATGAGGGTGGCATCAAGGCCATTAGCGGCAGTGGTTGAAAACTCCCGTCCCGGTTTAGCAGAGGAGAGCGTAAAAAACACATCCATCTCTACATTATCAGGGAAAGCATAGACATTGGCCGTATCCACAAGAGTACGGTCTTTGGCGAGGGAAAAGCTGCCTTGCTCACTATCTTTAAGATATTGTACGAGGTTGAGCACATCACTGGTGAGGAAATCCGTCAGGTCAATGACCAATCCGTCTGAACCTTTCGCCACATCAGCGCTGGCCAGGAATGACCGCGCAAAGCTTTCCCGCACTGCCCGCTCTTCCAAAGGATTATTGGGATTAGCGCGATATTGCAGATTTTCCGCTTCGATGATGACTTTATTGCCCAGCTTGCGAAAGACGATAATCTTACCGCTATCGCCCCACCCCCGGTCAAGCCCGACAGGATTAGAGCCAAGCCCGGCTGTGAGCCGCGCCGTATGGATAAGCCGCAAAGACACGCCGTCCTCTCCCGCTTTAGGAAGTTTTATCAGCACCTTATTTTCGGCCTTATTGACATAAAGATCAATAAATCCTGCGCGGTGATCTAGCCCTGCCAGAGGGTCAGACTTACTAGACGTGGGCGCACAAGACGCGAGCAAAATCGCCAAAATTACTGTCAGAAAAATGCGCATATTAATCATCCCCTAAACCCCGTCGCCTAAGTCTTGTCATGCAGATCAGAAATATTCTGTTCCCAATTCTGCCCGTCAAATTCGATAGTCTTGGATATAGCCAATGTTTCGCCCTCAACACAACGTAAATTGACGCTGTATTTATCGGGATGGGAGCGCGGCTGATAGAGCGGCTTGACCCCGCAAGTCGGGCAGAAGGTGTGTTTGGCCGTGCGCGAGCCGAATGTGTAGGGGGTCATGTGATCTTCGCCGCTCAAAAAAACTAAATCCTCATGCGGGATAAAAACGTGCTCAAACCCCGTCTTATTGCAGATAGAGCAATTACACAGGGTCACGCTGACCGCGCCCGGCGCTTCAAATTCAAAACTGACTGCGCCGCAATGACATCCGCCTGAATGTTTAGGCATTTTCGCCTCCGGTCATGTGAAGAAGTTTTTGCACCGTGTTCCAATTTCGCCCTGTCGCCGAAACGCCTAATAATTTTTCAGCTTTTGTCATAATTTTAGAGCGCGCAGCCCCGTCCCCCGCATAAAAATAGAAAACACGGTCAATGATATCCCATTTTTCATTCTCTGTTGCGAGCTGGTTTAACGTGTCTCTATCAGGGCTTTCCGGCACCTCGCTGAGGAAAGACAGAAACATCCAATTCGGGGAGTCAAATTTTTGCCCGAAAGGATTGCGATTTGCAGCGTCTTCCAACGCATCCCCCGACAAAACCATGACATTGGCCTGAATATCGAATTTATCGTCCAATACGGCTTTCACCACATCCGAAACATCGTCAGCGCTCAAATTGTCTTTCGCCGTCAAAACAACATTGCCGCTCTGGATATAGGTTTTAACCTGCTCAAATCCCGCAGCCGTCAAAGCCGCGCGCAATTCCGCCATGGGCAATTTATTATTGCCGCCAACATTGACGCCGCGGAGCAAGGCAATCCAAGTCTTCATAGGCCAGATATTCATACCGCCTTTTACGCACTGGACGCAAAAGCACAATGCCGCCATATAGCCCCTATGAGCAAAACCGATATTGCCCCTTGTCAGATTTACCTGATTACGCCGCCGCAAATTACGGATATGGTAGCATTTTGCGTAGATTTACGCGCGGCCCTGTCGGCTGCGCCTGTCGCCTGCCTGCAAATCCGCCTCAAAGAGGTGAATGGCGACAAAATGCCAAATTCAGCCATTGTTCAGGCGGCATCTGCCATAACGCCGATATGTCACGAATTCGGGACCTTGGTAATTATCAATGATAATCCCGAATTAGCTAAGGAATGTAATGCAGATGGTTGCCATATCGGACAAAACGACATGGACTATTTTTCATGCCGAGAACTGCTCGGCGGGGATGCCATTATCGGCGTTACCTGTCATAATTCCAAAGAACTGGCCTTTAAGGCCGCAAATGCCGGCGCGGATTATGTCGCTTTTGGCGCGTTTTTCGAGACGCAAACCAAAAAGGCTAAAGCCCGCGCTGAATTGGAGATTTTAGAATGGTGGCACGAAGCTGTCGAAATACCGAGCGTCGCGATTGGCGGGATAAATCCAGCCAACGCCGCGAAAGTAATACAGGCGGGCGCGGATTTCATCGCGGTCTCCTCGGGCGTCTGGGCGCATCCGGACGGGCCGGCCTGCGCAGTCTCGCAATTACATCAGCTCTGCTTGGAACATTCGCGCTCGTAGCCCCGTCTTATGCCAGCCCCTCTCTAGCCGGCCCGGACGGCCCGATGACCACTTTTGAGCAAACGCTGGCCACCTATAAACGCGGCGATAAAGTCTCTGCGCTCTATGAGGCCCGCGCTCTGGGCCTGATGGGTAATTCCGATGCGCAGGTCTTGGTCGGTCATATCCTGCGCAAAGGCGAGGCGGGAACCATCAACTTGATTGAAGCCCGCGACTGGTTCCAGAAAGCCGCCCTGAAAGGCCATCCCGACGCTATGGTCGCGCTTGGCGATATGGCGATTAAAAACGAGGCCGGCCTGACCCATGCCGACGCCATCAATTACCTGACCCGCGCCTCGGATATGGGGCGCACAGACGCGATGAAAGCGCTGGCCGATTTACACCGCACAGGACAAGGCACGGTGCAAAATAGTGACGAGTCCAAACGCTGGCTGCTCAAAGCCTCGCAAAGCTTTGACAAAGACGCAGCCAAAAAACTCGGAGATCAGTATTTTGAGAGCGACCCCAAGCAAGCGCTGAAATATTACGAACAGGCCGCCGAGGCGGGCAATATCAAGGCCGCCTATATTGCCGGCGTGATGTATGCGGAAAATTATAATATTCGTCCCAATTCAACGAAATCCGCCGCGCTGCTGAAGCAAGCGGCTAAAGGCGGACACGCAGCCGCTCAGGCCGATTACGGCCTCTTGGTTTATCAAGGTTATGGAGCGACAAAATCCGACAGCGAAGCGGCTGACTGGTTTAAAAAGTCAGCAATGGCCGGCGACAAAGAAGGTCAGTTTCTCTATGCCTTCACCCTCGCCAAGGGCGAAGGCGTGGCGCAAAACTTTGAAGAGGCCTATTATTGGCTGTTAAAATCCGGCCAAAGCAGCGTCGATGATTATGACAAAGACCGCAATGAGCTTAAAAAACGTCTCGAAGCCAATGTTGATCCGAATGTGCTCAGCCGCGCCCGCAATCGCGCCGAAGCAAGATAGATAGATAGACCTTTATCCCTTGTTATATAAATTGTCTGTTGTCATAATGACAAACAGTGAGCATTTTTAGTTACTTTCGCGGTGTTAAGATCCACCACAGAACCGTTTTGTTGCCCTATACGGGAACAAAAATTGCATTAGACAGAGCCTTTTTCAAAAGCGCTGCCGCTGTCATAAAACTCAATAGCTATGTATTGGTTTCGCGGTTTGCGCGATTTGCGACGGGGCGAGGCAGGGGCAAAACCATCGCCTTTTATCCGCAGCCCGCCGGGCCTTGGTATAATGCCTGGATTGCCGCGCATATGGCAGGGTTGAAAATCATTTCTGATCCCTATCAAGCTGATTATATTTTTATCTTTGATGATGCTACGTATTCCTCTGCCGGAGAGCGTTTAAGCGCAGAGCTTAGCAACAAGGCCATCAATCATCGTATAAGCGATATTTCCAAACGCCATGTCAGCGAGGTTTTTAAAGATATATTCGGCTATAGTGTGGACATTGATCCCTTGACGCATCATGGCCCTGCCGTTCGCAAATCCAACGCCAATGGCACTCATGATGGCGAGATCATTACTTGCCCGATAGACCCGCTCACTATTCGTGATGACTGCGTTTACCAGAAACTGATCGACAGTACATTTAACGGCACGACTTGCGAGGATCTGCGCATTGCCTATGTTCTGGGCGATATTCCTGTTGTATCGCATAAGCACATAAAGATCAGTAAGCGCTTTGGGACGGATTATGCGCGCGTTGATGTTAAAACGGCTTCCGATGTTTTTTCTAAGGGTGAATTGGACTTGCTTATAAGGTTTTGCAAAAAAATGGGATTGGATTTTGGCGCTGTCGATGTGCTTCGCGATAAGCATGACGGACGTCTTTATGTCGTTGATGTCAACAAAACCTGCATGCCGGTCTTGTCGCTAAGTCTGCGCGAGCAGGTAAAATCCTTTCGGCGAATTGCGCAGACTCTTTCAAAAACCTTGGCCGCCGCCTCGCCGATGTGATGGGTTGACCAAAACCAAAAACTTTCGGATATTAAAAGATATGGCAGCATCCCTCACCAAAGGCAGGGTGAAAAAGGGTTGCGCGGCCTTGAAGCTCTTTTGATCTATCTATTATATGTGTTCGTGCCGGGCTTGTAAGCCATATATGGCGATACAAAATAATTATTCGCCTGAGGTTCGTTTAGTTTCGGCGAGAATGAACGCAAGGAAAGTATGTGCGGCCAGAGATAATTTCTTGCCATTCAAATGCACCGCATACCAGCTCCGAATCAAAGGGAAGCCTTTAACATCCAGTATCGCTATGTGGTTGCCGGCTAATTCCAGGCTGAGATTGCGGCGGGCCAGAACTGATATTCCAAGCCCGGCCATGACACCTTGTTTTATCGCCTCTGAGCTGCCTAATTCCATATAAGGCGTGATGCTGGTTCCTTGTTTTCGAAATAGGCGTTCCACGGCCTGCCTTGTGCCGGATCCGGCTTCGCGCACAAGAAAGCGTTCGCCTGCAAGCTGCTTGAGCGACAAATCTTGCTGCCCCACTAGCGGGTGTTGGGGGTGTGCCACCACAATCATTTCATTGTTCATAATTGGATAAGCCTTAACAGGCAATTCAGACGGTACTTGCCCCATAATCAATAAATCATCCCAATTTGACTTCAACCGCTTCAACACTTTATCCCTGTTGGTGACGGTTAACCGGGGCTGAACTTCGGGGTATTGAGCGATGAAAGCCCCCAAAAGGTGCGGCATAAAGTATTTGGCAGTGGTGATGACCGCGATGCGCAACTCGCCCTTAACCTCACCCCTAAGCGTGTTGGTCAGGTCATCAAGGGCGGCAATTTGGCCCAAAATTTTGCAAATGGTCGTATAGACTTCGCGCCCTGCACTAGTCGGATACGATGTTCGTCCCACCTGTTCAAGCAAAGGCAAGCCAAGGGATTGGCTGAATTTCTTAACCTGCATCGATACGGTGGGCTGCGACAGGTTTAGCTCTTCGGCTGCGAGTGTGAAGCCGCCAAGTCTGACAACTGTTTCAAAAATTTGCATTTGGCGTAATGTAAGATTTCTAACAAGGGCATTGCGGCTTGGGTGTTCCATATACTAACCTCTATACATTCTATAGAAACAATTGATTTTCTTTATAGTGCGATTGCCGCTTATAGTCTATAGCGTGATGACTTGGTCATTATTAAAACCGAATGAGGAGAACCTTTTATGGCCAAATCGTATAAAGCGGGTGTGCAGGATTACAGGGATACTTATTGGGAACCCAACTATACTCCCAAAGACAGCGATATTCTCGCTTGCTTCAAAATCACCCCACAACCGGGCTTGCCGCGCGAAGAAGTTGCCGCTGCCGTGGCCGCAGAATCCTCAACGGGCACATGGACAACGGTTTGGACGGATCTGCTGACCGATCTGGATTATTATAAAGGCCGCGCCTATGCGATCGAAGACGTGCCCGGGGATGACGAGTCCTATTATGCTTTCATCGCCTACCCGATGGGTCTGTTTGAAGAGGGCTCTGTGGTCAATGTCATGACCTCGTTGGTCGGCAATGTATTCGGCTTTAAGGCCGTGCGGGCCCTGCGTCTCGAAGATATCCGCTTTCCGCTGTGGTTTGTCACGACGTGCCCCGGCCCGCCCCACGGCATTCAGGTCGAACGCGACAAGCTGAACAAATATGGCCGCCCGCTTTTGGGCTGTACGATTAAACCCAAATTGGGCCTGTCCGCGAAAAACTATGGCCGGGCGTGTTATGAGGCGCTTCGCGGTGGCTTGGACTTCACCAAGGATGATGAAAACGTCAATTCTCAACCCTTCATGCGCTGGCGTGACCGTTTTGAATTCTGCCAGGAAGCTATTGAAAAGGCCGAGGCAGAAACCGGTGAGCGCAAAGGTCATTATCTGAACGTGACCGCGCCCGATGTTGAAGAAATGTTCAAACGGGCTGAATTCGCCAAGGAAATAGGCGCGCCAATCATCATGAGTGATTATCTGACAGTCGGCTGGGCAGCCCATCAGAGCCTGTCCAAATGGTGCCGTGATAACGGTATTTTATTACACGTTCATCGCGCCATGCATGGGGTCATTGACCGCAGCCCAAAACATGGCATCAATTTCCGCGTATTAACCAAAATGCTGCGCCTTATGGGCGGCGACCACCTGCATTCGGGTACGGTTGTGGGCAAGTTGGAAGGTGACCGCGCGGCGACCCTTGGCTGGGTAGATTTAATGCGTGATCGTTACATCAAAGAAGATCGCGCACGCGGTATTTTCTTTGATCAGGACTGGGGTCAAATGCCGGGTGTAATGCCGGTGGCTTCGGGCGGCATTCACGTGTGGCACATGCCGGCGCTGGTGAATATTTTCGGCGACGATTCCTGTCTGCAATTCGGCGGCGGCACCTTGGGTCATCCCTGGGGCAACGCAGCGGGTGCGGCGGCGAACCGCGTCTCCCTTGAAGCTTGTGTTAAGGCCCGCAATGAGGGCCGCGAGTTGGAGAAAGAAGGCAAGGACATTCTGACCGAAGCCGCCAAACACAGCCCGGAGCTAAAAATTGCGATGGAAACGTGGAAAGAAATAAAATTTGAATTCGATACCGTGGATAAATTAGATATTTCACATAAGTAGAAACCTTTAACATAAATGTTCGCTCGGAATATTATTATTGGGCGGACATAAACTCACAAACGAAGAACTTAGAGATTAAGGAAACAGATCATGAGTGATGTACAAGACTATGCCTCCCGATTGTCCGACCCAGACAGCCGCAAAATGGGCACCTTTTCTTACATTCCGCAATTGACCAAGGATGAATTGCGTAAACAGATGGAATATATCGTGGGCCAGGGCTGGAGCCCTGCGATTGAGCACACAGAGCCAGAGAATGCATCTGACAATTATTGGTATATGTGGAAGCTACCGATGTTCGGCGAAACTGATATTGATACGGTTATTGCTGAAGTTGCCCTGTGTAAAAAAGCCAACCCAAATAACCACATTCGCGTGGTTGGATATGACCGTTACAAACAGACCCAAGGCACAGCCTTTATGGTACACCGCGCAGCCATCAAACTATAAGTCTAATGAGGGCCGTCTCAACGGCCCTCACATCGTCCCCGAATTGAAATGCCTGAATTGAGCGCAACCCCATACCGCACTCCCGGGCGAGGAACTTGCCATGAGCAAAAGTGATACAAAACAATATATGGTCACCAAGGAACCCTATTATCGTCCTGTGGCTGATGAAGTAGAACGCTATATTGCGGCTTATGACGTTCGCATGCCGGTAATGTTGAAAGGCCCCACGGGCTGCGGGAAATCTCGCTTTGTCGAATATATGGCTTGGAAGCTGAAACGCCCGCTCATCACAGTGGCTTGTAATGAAGACATGACGGCCTCAGATCTTGTCGGGCGCTACTTGCTGGATGCAAAGGGTACAGTTTGGCAGGATGGCCCGCTTACCAGGGCGGCGCGTTTAGGCGCTATCTGCTATCTCGACGAAGTCGTTGAAGCGCGCCAAGATACGACAGTTGTGATCCATCCGCTGACCGATCACAGACGGCAACTCCCACTAGAGAAAAAGGGTGAACAGATTGATGCCCATCCGGATTTCCAGATCGTTATTTCTTACAACCCCGGTTATCAGTCGATGATGAAAGACCTGAAGCAATCAACCAAGCAGCGCTTTGGGGCCATGACCTTTGATTTCCCGCCAACTGAGATTGAAGTCGAAATCGTTAGCCATGAAGCCGGTATAGATGCAGCCACCGCCGAAAAACTGGTGCAGGTGGCACAGCGCTCGCGCAATCTTAAAGGCCACGGGCTGGATGAGGGCATGTCAACCCGGCTATTGATTTATGCAGGACAGTTAATTGTCAAAGGCATCCCCGCATCAGCGGCCTGCCAAATGGCGCTAGTCGAGCCATTGACAGACGATCCGGATATGCGCGATACGCTAGAGGCGGCGGTAAGTACATTCTTTGCCTAATTTCCTCCTATTCGTCACCACCTCCCGCCGGCTGATGCCCTTAAGGAGTGCCTCATGAGCCTTAATCTTGATGACTACCGCAAAGACTTGATTGGCGCGGCGCCGCAACTTGAAGACACGCTGGAAAATACCTTTCATGAAGCCGCGAGGGTCATGTCTCCAACCGGGCTTAAAGATTATCTGGATGGAGCCAAGGGTATGGTTGATCTGGGCAAAAGCCCCGAACTGGTGGCGGTTTATCTGGACGAGATTCCTCAAGTAGCTAAAGAATGCGGCGAGGATGTTATCCGTGATATTGTCGGCGCAGTTCTGAAACTCTCCTCCATGACGTCCGGTGTCGTCCTGATCCGCATGCTCTCCACCCTCCCGGGTGTGGCCAACCGCTTGGGCGACCCTGATTTACTGCGCAGCTATTTGTCTTTACTGCACCGATTATCGGCACGCGCCCCGCGTGGACTGCGCCCTATGTTCAATGTGATGGATGAGCTTTTAGCTAAGCTCACGCTTACAGGCCTGCACCGTTGGGCTGATTTCGGGGCCGAGGCGTACCGTTTGGATCTGCCTAAACAGGCTGATTATTTCGGCTTGAAAAGCGAAGATTCCCGCGCAGTGCTCAAACAAGAACGCCGGGGAACTTTGTTTATTGACAGCCAGCGCCGGTTGAATTTTTACCTTCGTGCCTTTTGGGCTCGGGATTTCTTCCTGCGCCCCAGTGCCAGTGATTATCTCGGTTTTCGTCCCTTTATAGAAGGGGGGGCAATGCATCTGCCCGATGCGGTCGATGATAGGGAAGGAATGGCGGGGCTGGATTTTTACCGTGCAATGTGTGCTCATATGGCAGCGCATATCTGCTATACGGACGAAGCGCCTTCGGCTGAAGCGCTGGCTCCGGCGCAGTTGTTTTTTATTGCTTTCTTTGAAGATGCGCGCGTAGAACATTGCGCTATCCGCGAGTTTCCCGGCTTTCGCAATATGTGGCTGTCGCTAATGCCTAACAGTCCTAAAGACAGTTATGAACACCCCACTATGGGTCTATTGGAAAAGACTGCGCGCGGTCTTTTGGATCCGGGGCAGACAAGCGGCGATACCGAGATTGATGCTTTAGTCACACGCTTTCACGCAAATATCGACCAAAACCAGAGAAATAGCGCCTTTAGTTGGGGCATGGGTCTGGAGTTGTTCAACCTACTATCTGCGCGCCGTGATGTGCCTAGCCTGCGCATCCTCGAAAGCTTGGCCATCCCTTACCGCGATGATAATCGCTATATCTGGGACATGGACGGCATAGACTGGAGCGCAAATGCGGCCTATCTTCCCGAAAGGCATGGGCAGGTGCGCCGCAACGTCAATGTCATGGAAATGGTCAACGAGGTCGAGGTCGAATATGCCGGTGATGACGCCCAAGAAATATGGGTTCTATCCACCGAACTATTCCCCTATGAGGACGATGGCATTTCCTATAATCAAATGGAAGGCAAGGAACCGGTTTCCGATCCGTTCCATTATCCCGAATGGGATTACCGCGTGCAATTGCACCGTCCGAGTTGGTCGACTGTTTTTGAACGCCGCCAAGGCCGGGGCGATCCTGAAATTATCAATAAGGTTTTAACCGACCATAAGGGCGTTAGCCACCGCATCCGGCAGATTATCGATCGCTTGCGCCCGCAAGGTATCTCGCGCGAGCGGCGGCTGGAGGATGGCGATGAGCTTGATATTAATGCTGCGGTCGAGGCCATGGTCATGATCCGGGGTGGCTTGCAACCCGATACACGTATCAATATGCGTAATGTCATCAATCACCGCGATTTAGCGGTTGTGATATTATTGGATTTGTCGGAATCCACCAATGAAATGGTGCGCGATTCCGACAAAACGGTGCTTGATTTAACTCGCGAAGCCTCAGCGTTGGTCGCAACAGCGATTGACGGTATTGGCGACCCCTTTGCGATCCATGGCTTTGCTTCGGACGGACGGATGGATGTGCAATATTACCGTTTCAAGGATTTTAGCCAGCGGCTCGATGATGATGTAAAAAGCCGCTTGGCAGGTATGAAGGGCGGCCTTTCCACCCGTATGGGCACAGCCATGCGCCATGCTGGGCATCATTTGACGCAACGCAATGAAAAGCACAAATTACTGTTGATCGTCACCGATGGCGCACCCGCTGACATTGACGAACGCGATCCACAATATTTACGTATGGACACTCAGAAAGCGGTGCATGAATTGAAAAAAACCGGAGTTTTAAGCTATTGCCTGACACTGGACCCCGAAGCTGATAAATATGTGGAACGCATTTTTGGAGCCAATAATTACACCATTATTGATCGGGTAGAGCGCCTCCCCGAGAAATTACCACGCTTGTTTATGTCCTTGACGAGTTAAAATCCGTACGGGACTGCCTAGATTCGCCCGCATAGACATAAGTGTCAGATGAAAACCTTAAATCTCAAACACCCTCTCCCACGCACTTCTGTACCAAGCCTGCCGTTAGAGTCAGCCCGCGCTTAATGCAAAACCCTTTGCGTTGATCCCTCTCCTAACATTTACCTCTTGATTAAATTATATTTCTTTCCTATATTTCTGTTATGACAGAAATTACTAAAATAAAAGACATACCTGCTCTGAGCGCACTGCCCGAGGCTATCCAGCGCTTCATTTTGCATTGGGGCGATATGGGCAGCACTTGGGGGGTGAACCGGACTGTCGCGCAAATCCATGCGCTTTTGTTCATTATGGAGCAGCCCCTTAATGCCGAGCAAATTACGGTTATTTTAGGTGTGGCGCGTTCCAATGTGTCCAATTCGCTCAAGGAGCTTTTAGGCTTTAAAACCATTCGCCGCGTTCCCGTTGCCGGAGATCGCCGTGATTATTTCACCGCCGAGACTGATGTCTGGGAAGTGGCCAAACGTATCGCCGCCGTGCGTAAGGCCCGCGAAATTGACCCGGCGCTGGAGACTTTGACTTATTGCCTAAAAGCGGCTGATGGCGACAGGCGCGTCTCTGCGGAACAACGAAAACGGCTGCAAGATATGGCCGATTTCACAGCAACAATGGACCGTTGGTACGGACAGATGCAGACTCTGCCGACAGGAACGCTAACGAAATTAATTAGCATGGGTGACCGCGTGGTTGGATTGCTGAATATCGGACGAAAGAAATAACGCCCCACTAGGAGGGGATAATGGTTGAGTTTAAATTTAAACATCAGGATTATGGCGGGCGTCCCGTTTATAATGACAATGCACTGGGTGATACTCGTTTTCGCCAGCTTTTAGGCCGCGAAAAATGGAACGCCCTCCCCGCAACCATCCGCGCCCGTTTTAGTAAACGCGTTAACGGCGGAGACAGCACAGTCTATCGCGGTTATATCGTCAAAACTGAAATGAGCGCGGCAGGCCGCCTCTTCGCCAATATCCTACGCGTCATCGGCGCGCCCCTTCCGCTGGACGGCGATAATGTTGATGCGCCTGCCATCGTCACTGTGACAGAGAACGCAGATAGCCACGGCCAATTCTGGAGCCGTCAATATGGCAGCAAAACCGGCTTCCCGCAGATTATCCAAAGCAGCAAACAATTTAGCGGCCCGACAGGGCTGGAAGAATATATCGGTTACGGCATCGGTATGACGCTCCGGCTCGCGGTCGAAGATGAAGCCCTCGTCTTTTACAGTGGCCGCTATTTCATCAGCCTCTTAGGCCGCCGCCTCTATTTCCCGAAATGGCTAAGAACGCTTCAGCTTCGTGTCGGCCACGCTGACCACGGTGATGGCTGGTTCGAATTTAGTCTGGAACTCAAGCATAAATGGCTCGGCAAACTCCTCGACCAGCGCGTGATGTTTAAGGATGGGTGAGATGCCCGTAAGCTCAACTTTAGAGAAAGCTTGATCATGCTCCTCCTTGCAGCCATTATTCTCACGGGGCTTGGTCTCGTCCATTCTTATCTTGGGGAAAAATATTTAATTCGGCGTTTGCTGAGGCGGGATGATTTGCCTGTTATTTTGGGGAGCGTAGAGGCGACAAAAGCCACATTGCGATTTGCATGGCATATTACATCGCTCAGTTGGTGGGGGATGGCAGGCATGCTCGCCTATTTGCAATTTTCGCAAAGCCATGCAGCGCTGGTTTTTCTTTGGATGTGCTGCGGGGTTTTCCTAGCCAGCGGTATAATCGCTCTCTGGTTTAGTAAAGGGCGGCACAAAGCTTGGATTGGGTTCCTGTTGGTTTCCGCGATGGCGGGCTACGGAGCCCTCACACTCTAATCTGGCCTCTAATCAGGCGCTCTAATCAATCGTCGCGATTTTTAGTGTATTCGTCGTCCCCGGATGGCCAAAGGGGATGCCGGCGCTGATCATGATTGTATCGCCTTTTTTCAACCCAAGCTGATTGACGGCAAGGTCCTGCACGCTGCCGAGCATATCGTCGAAATTGACCGGGTCTTTCATGACAATAGGCAGCACGCCCCAGCTCAGCGCGAGCTTACTCGCTGTGCGCTCACGCGGCGTTAAGCAGATAATCCGGCAGGGCGGGCGCTCGCGCGAAATACGCTGCACTGTCGAGCCGCTCATAGTGTAGCCGAGCACGGCTTTGCAGCCCAGAGTCTCGACAATGCCGTGCACAGAGCGGCTGATCGCATCTTCAGCCGTGGCTTCATGGGGCAATTCGACTTGGCGGAAATATTTATGAAATTCGGGATCGGCCTCGGCCGCGCTTATGATGCGGTCCATGATGGCGACGGCTGTCGCTGGATGGCGGCCAACCGCTGTTTCTGCCGAGAGCATCACCGCATCCGCGCCTTGATAAATCGCTGTGGCAACATCCGAGGCTTCGGCGCGGGTCGGCGTAGACGCGTCGATCATGGATTCCAGCATATGAGTCGCGACGATTACAGGTTTGCCAAGGGCGCGGGCCTTACGAATGATCTGGCGCTGGACAACAGGGACTTGTTCAAGCGGAAGCTCTACGCCGAGGTCGCCCCGCGCGACCATCACGGCATCGGCCATCATAAGAATAGAATCCAGATCCTCAACAGCAGAAGGCTTCTCGATTTTAACAATAATGCCCGCCTTATCGCCGATAATTTTGCGCGCATCCATCACATCCTGCGCAGTCTGAACGAAAGACAGCGCTATATAATCAACCTCCAGCGTCAGGGCGAAAACCATGTCTTTTTCGTCTTTGGGCGTCATGGCGGAGAGCGGCAGAACCGCCCCTATGACATTGATACCTTTTTTATTTTTCAGAATACCGGGGACATCGACACGCGCAGTCATGGTCTTGCCGTCATTGGACAGGATGGTGACCATCAGTTTACCATCATCAAATTTTAGAATATGGCCCGGCTGCATCGCCTCCATCAATTCCTGATGCGGCATATGAATGAGGCCGTCTTTGCCGGGCTTAGTGCTTTTTTTGATGATGACAGTCTCGCCGTAACGGAGTTCAATCTGCCCGCCTTCAAACTCGCCGCAGCGCAGTTTCGGGCCTTGCATATCGGCAATGATTGTAATGGCGTTGCCCGTCTCTTTTTCAATCGCGCGTATGGCCTTAGCCGAACGGGCGTGATCTTCGTGTGTGCCGTGGGAAAAGTTCAGGCGAAAAGCATCCACGCCGACATCATGCAGCAGGCGAAGCGTATCGGGGGCGGCGCTGGCCGGGCCGACTGTCGCAAGGATTTTGGCTGATCTGTTACGCATGAAACCACTTTCTTACAGACCGCTCATTGTTTCGAAGGCCCGTATTATCCGGTCAAGTTAAAGAGATTTCAAAGCCCTTGCACGTTTTATTTTACAAGCAAACATATGGCCTATGGCTGGCAACGCGGCGCCGGTAATGTCAATATCTGGCCGATGCTTATGGCGTAGCTATCATCAATCCCGTTCAGCGATTGGATATCGCCCAGATCAATACAAAGCCTGCGCGAAAGCGAATAGACTGTATCGCCGGGCTTAACGATATGGCTTTGCCCTGCGCCAGATGCTGACATTATTGGGGCTGCCGGAACCCGCATAATCTGTGTTGCCTCTAAGGGAGGAGTTATCTCGACCCCTACAGGCGTTGGCGCGCCAATAATATTATCGGAATAATCATAGTCCACCACTTGTGCCTGCATCACTTGATATCCGGGCGTGCCTTCATCTGAAATTGTTTGAAATTCTGTATCTGTTGGTGAGCGGTAGGCTTGGCTAATAACGGGCTGCGTCTTCGCGGCAAGCACCGAAATAGGATCGCAATTAATAGCGCCCCCGGACACCCCCGGATCATTGCTAAGGCATTCATGATTGACCCGCGTATAGGTCGGGATTTGTTGGTGTTGCGAAGATTCAATGATTCGCGCACCGGTTTGTATTTCAGTATTCGCCGCAAGGCTCTGCTCCTCATTGGTAAAATTACGGTGGATATCCGCCGTATTTGCCTGAGCCTGATTTGCCGATGAAGTCTCGTAGCCCACAGGCACAGTCCGGGCCATCTGCGCCGGTACAGAGGCCTTATATTTGGTCGAATATTTGTAATTCGGGTTTTCCTGCGGCGTAGCGCAAGCAGAAAGCACAGCAGCAGATGCAGTAATCATCACAGCAAGACGAACAGACATAGTAAACCTCATAGGCATAAATGAGGGGCCATACTAACGAAAATATGGCTAATTTTTCCTTAATTTCAAGGTATGTAATTTGACTGTTAGCATAGCATGACAGACTTCATACCCATCATTAGATTGGCGCAATAGTTAGTCTAGGTGTTTTGAAAAAAACTTTTCACTCTCTTCTAGTAATTTTTTACGCGATTGAGCGAGAGATAAATTATGATCGTCATTGGGCAGCTCGATAATTTTCTTAGATCGGCCCGTTTTCTTCAATGCCTTTGCCATTGCTTCCGATTGCTGAAGAGGAACCGTCATATCATCCGTACCATGGACTAACAGTATTTCCGCTTTTATTTTATCAGCATTATCAGCCGGCGATTGAGCAATCATCATGTCTTTATCTTCATATCTGTTCCCAATAACCTTCGTCCAAAACTTCATAGAGCTACCATCATTACCGTTAATGGCAGCGACGAATTTGAGCATATCGGGAATATCCGACACACCATTGACGGAAATAGCGCATTTGAACATATCGGGCTCAATCATAGGCAAAGCCAAAGCCTGATATCCTCCATAACTTGCTCCAGTAACGCAAATTTTATCGGGGTTAACTACACCAATTTTTATCAGATGCTTCACGCCATCAACAGTATCTTCGAGCATACCAGCCCCAAACTCACCAAAGCCTTTTTTCTCGTAGCTATATCCAAAGCCTGAGGAACCCCGAAATTGCGGTTTGAAGACCACATAGCCTTTAGATGCCAAATATTGAGCCCAAAAATCAAAACTTGCATCATCACGGGCAATCGGCCCGCCATGAGGCATGACCACCATTGACATCGGCCCACTTGACTTGGATTTACCGGGAGGAAGGGTTAAGTAAGCTGGAATCTTTAACCCGTCACGCGCTGTATAATCCACACGTATCGTTTTTCCGATTTCCGACGGTTTTAGCTCCGGATACATCCCGCCCAGCGAAGAAATTTTGTTGACCTTCGGCTCAAACAGATAAAACGCGCCAGCGGTTGTGGGTCCTTCTGCAAATAATGTCACCATTGAATTGTCACGAGTTCGCGAAAGAATTGTTACGTTCTTTCCTCTCAAGGCCTTTTTAGCCTTCGCATGCCAACTCTTATAGGGCTCTGCAGAATAAACCTCTTTAAAAAGATCATCCGTATATCCAATGCCGATGAGCTCATTGGTAAAATTATCAAATAACGGCCCATATTCATACCCAGAAGGCACATTAGCATTTAGCGAGAATGTTGCGCGCGCTTTTGTTCTGGGATCAATTGAAAAAAGCGAGAGACCGCTTTTTTCCGTCTCCTGAAGCAGTACTTTTTCGTCTATTACTGTGTAAAGATACGTTGTTCTGTTCTTATCTGTATCAAATTTCTCCGAGTAAATGATTTTTTCATTGTCGCCTTCGCCGTAGATAATTTTATACTTTCCGCTGCGACTGTCATATTCTTCTCGCGCAAGAATTTTTGTGCCGTCAGAAGAGCGTATAACTCGCCCAGTTTTATATGTGAGTGTTTTTTGCAAACTTTCTTTGCCGGTATCAAGATGAACCTTAAAATGCCTCGTAACAAATTTACCTGCGTTTTCAGAAAAACTCATTAAAATATGGTTCGGATCATTGGGAAGGTCATGAAGATAACTTCCGCCATGTCTGACGTTTCAGAAAGAACTCATTAGGAAAATATGGTTCGGATCATTGGGAAGGTCATGAAGATAACTTCCGCCATACGGAGTTCATCATGTACGGCCTATCTTTAATCTTATCATCCATCAGAACGGGCGATATTATTCGCCAAGCCAACACCGGCGAAGTCACGCATCTACGCAAAGAAGCCCGCGTGCTAAAAGAGGTTTGCATGATCGGGGATGGGGGCGAAGACGTATGAGATACCCAGCAACAGAGAAGTTAGAGATTATCCGCATAGTTGAACGCTCACACCTACCCGCTAAGCAAACCTTAGATATGCTCGGCGTGCCACGACGTACATTTTACCGTTGGTATGACCGGTACCGAGTTGGCGGCGATCAGGCGCTCAAAGACAAAGCGCCTATGCCCGCTCATGTTTGGAACCGCATTCCAGATGGAGTTCGAGACAAACTGGTGAGCCGCCCTTGAGCGGCCAGAGCTAAGTCCGCGAGAGTTACGGTGACGTTCACCGATACCAAAGGCTATTTTGTATCAGAAAGCTCGGTATATAGGCTGTTAAAGGCCCACGACCTCATCACCAGTCCTGCCTTTATCGTTATGAAGGCAGCCAAGCACACTATAACGCTTCATTTTGCCTTGGCCTTTACCGCGCAAACGCGCCAGCATTATCACATGTTTATTACTTGCCCAATCGATGGTTTTTACAATGGAATTATCCGGTGTAGGGATTATAATTGTATTGGCCTCTGGGTTTTCGAGATTGTACACGAAAACCGCTTTAGACGCCTGAAAAGGAGCGAGCATCGCCACATGTTTTCCATCCGGCGAAATTCGAACAGAAGCCGACCTAGGCAGTTGCGCATAAACATCAATGGGCGGGCTCGCCTGCGCCACATCGCTTTGCGTTGTAAGACCTAATCCTGATATGGAAATGGCCGCAAAAGCCGTCATAGAAATTATGCGTACTAATATTGATATATTCATGTGTTCTCTCCCAATGTAACTATGAATACTCAAAACAACGCATTGAAAACAAGGTAAAAATACCGCAATAAGCGGTTTATTATCTGTAGTATAAATTTTGGAGACATCATGAACATCAGAACCAAACCTGTTCCTTATAAAGACGGCTCGCAAGAATGTATTGGATATCTGGCTTGGGATGAGACTTATGCCGATCCTAAGCCTTGCGTGATTGTCAGCCATGCCTGGGGCGGGCGCGATAGTTTTGCCGAGGACAAAGCCATCCAAATGGCCGCCATGGGTTATGTCGGTTTCGCGCTGGATAATTACGGAGACGGTGCCTTGCCCGAAAGTGTTGAGGACAAAATGGCGCTGATGGGGCCCTTAAAAAATGACCGTAAAGCTCTGCTTAAACGTCTCAAAGCGGGCCTCAAAGCGGCTAAGGCCTTGCCGGAAGTGGACGAGAGCCACATCGCCATGATGGGGTTTTGTTTTGGCGGGCTTTGTACGCTGGATATAGCCCGCTCGGGCGCGGATATCAAAGCTGCGATCAGTTTTCACGGCCTGCTGGACGCGCCGGATTTGCCCAAGAAAAAGATCAAGGCGAAAGTCCTGATCGCCCATGGTTGGGACGACCCCATGGCCCCGCCGGAACATGTTACGGCGCTAGGGGAGGAACTAACCACCGCAAAATGCGATTGGCAACTCCTCGCCTTCGGCAAGACCAGCCACGCCTTTATGGTGCCGGGCGCGAATGATAAAACCAATGGGCTGATGTATAATCCCGATAGCGAAAGACGGGCTTGGACGGGAGCGCTGGAACTGCTGCACGAGATTTTTGGACAACATGGTGTGGGGTAAGGCCTAGCGGCACACACCGCGCGCCATTTTTTCCAGCCTCGCTTCGACTGTGTCCATATTCATAGCCGCGCGGCGCTTATTTACATTATCAGGGTCTTCCAAAGGTTGAAGCTCAAGCTACCCGCTGGCAATCTGCCCGATTGCGTCCGCTTCCCTGCCCTGCTAAGCCCGCGCCCATGAATGTTATTACCACTCAGGCCGCGCTTGATTCTTTTTGCGCCGCCGCCGTCAAACGCCCCTTTATTTGCGTCGATACAGAATTTATGCGCGAAAGCACATTTTACTCTATTCTGTGCCTGATACAGGCGGCAACAGATGAGGATGAAGCTGTCATTGACCCGCTCGTGGACGGGCTGGATTTAGCGCCGTTTAATGCGCTTTTGATGGAGGCCAAGATTGTCAAAGTTCTGCACGCGGCGCGGCAGGATATGGAAATCTTTTATACGATGTGTGGCGCGGTTCCAAAAAACATCTTCGATAGTCAAATCGCGGCTATGGCTTTGGGCTTCGGTGATTCCGTCGGTTACGGCGCGCTGGTCAAAGGGCGACTGGATATTCATCTGGACAAGGGCGCGCGCTTTACCGATTGGTCACGCCGGCCTTTGTCAAGCAAACAGCTTACTTACGCCCTCGCTGATGTCACCCATCTGCGCGATCTTTACCCCGGCCTTGTAGCGGAGCTTGAAGAGAAAGGCCGTATGGGCTGGGTGATTGAGGAAATGGCGCCGCAAATGCAAGAAAAACTCTATACGTTCGAGCCGGAATCCGCATGGGAGCGGCTGAAAGTCCGCAACCCCAAGAAACATTATCTCGCCGCCCTAAAAGCTTCGGCCGCGTGGCGCGAGCGCGAAGCCATTGCGAGGAATATCCCCCGCCGCCGCGTCTTAAAAGACGACGCGCTTTATGACCTTGCGCAACAAAAGCCCAAAGATATTGCCGCTTTGGCTCGCCTGCGTGGTGTTCCGCGCGGTTTTGAGAAATCACGCGGCGCTAAAGTTCTGGTCGAAGCGATCAATGCCGCCATTGATAATGCCGAGGATTACGCACCAAAACTTCCCAAAGTACAACATATGCCGCCCAATCTGGGGCCGACCATCGAAATGCTGAAAACGCTCTTGCGGCTGCGCACCGAATATGAGGGTATTGCGCCGCGTCTTGTCGCCAATAATGCCGATATCGAGAAACTTGCCGCCTTTGGAGGAAAAGCCGAGGTCGCGGCGTTAAAAGGTTGGCGGCGGGACATTTTCGGCGAAGACGCTCTAAAAATGCTGGCCGGAAAGATTGGGCTTAGGCTCGAAGGGCGTGAGGTCGTGGCAAAAGATATTTCGTGAAACGTGCCTTTTCCTATCAGCCGCCGCCCGGCCCCCTCACTTATATTTATACCGATAATGACCTAATTATTGTTGAAAAACCGAGCGGTCTGCTCAGCGTCCCGGGCAAAACTGAACCCGATTGTCTTGAAGCCCGCATCCGCAAAGACTATCCTGAAAGCCTGACCGTTCACCGTCTTGATATGGCGACTTCCGGCGTGATGGTCTTTGCCCGAAATGCCAAGGCCCAGCGCCATCTCGGACTACAATTTGAAAAACGTATGACGGAGAAGCTCTATATTGCCCGCGTTTGGGGAAGGCCTGAAAAAAACAACGGCACCATAGACCTGCCCCTGATCACAGATTGGCCTAACCGGCCCCGGCAAATGGTTTGTCATGAAAACGGCAAAGCGTCAGTTACGGATTGGAAGGTTCTTGAACGCGAAGAGACCGCAACGCGTCTTGCCCTCTATCCTCTTACAGGGCGCTCGCACCAACTCCGCGTCCATATGCTAGCGATCGGCCATCCAGTTTTAGGCGACAGGCTCTACGCCCCTGATGACGCCTTTAACGCCGCGCCGCGTTTGCAGCTCCACGCCCATAAGCTTAGATTACGCAAACCCACTGGCGGTGAGTGGATTGAGCTTGAAAGCCCGTGTCCTTTTTGACAAGTGCCTGTCCCCGCCCTTAACGCGCTTTCAGATATTTCGCCGCAAAGGCCTTGGTCAAATCCGCTTTTTTCGACTGCGCGGCGAGTTCCAATTCTGCGGCGATTTCGCGTTGGGCGGCGATTGTGCGCTCCTGATATTTGAGCAGATAGGCAATCAAGTCTTGCGAGACCACGCGGCCTTTATCTTCAAATAGCCGGCGAATAACGGGCTCTAATATATCATCATCATGTTCTTCCAGCGTCGCTAACGGCGTATTGAGCAGGCGGGAGCGAAGATCCGACATTTGGATATCCCAGTCACAGGGGGCTTTGCGGGACGCTAGAAGCAATCCGTCAATGTCGCCGTTCAGCGCCCGGTTCATGACAGCAAAAAGCGCAGCCTCGTCTTGCCTATCGGCATCATCAATGAAGGTTTCGCCTGTATCTACCGCCCAAGCCCGGCCGATATGGGTCTTGCCTGTGCCTTTGGGGCCAATCAGCAGAAAGGTAGGCGCTGGCCAATCCGGCCACGCCCTGATAGCTTTCACAACGGCTGCGTTACAGTCACTTATCAGGAAATTGGAAAAGCTACTCGCGGGATTAGGCGAGAGATCAAGAGGGATTTGCGGCGTTGTGCTCACGCGCCTTAAAAACGGCCTGAACGGGAGAGAACGACCCCTATTTTGGAATCATTGCGCACATCCACACCTTTAAAGGACAGCTCATTACGCAAGCGGCCCATATCGCCGCCATATGTCAAGGTCATCAAGGCACCGTCTTTCGAGAGCGCATCAAGCCGGGCGTCCTGTATCTGGGCTGAGCCGTTAATCGCGTCTTTGAGGCCCAGCCATTCATTATGAGTATCGTAGAGCACAGACACAGTCATCACCACCGCATTCTCGGCAAGACTGACAGAGGCCTGTTTCCAGCCGCTCTCCAGCTCGCTGACAATCGCGGCGGCTAGAGCGCTATAATCCTCCCCCGACACATATCCGATATTACGTTTCAATCCTGTATCAAGGGCAATATCCGTAACCTCAGCACTTACCCCCGAAGCGCTGCGCACGACTAAAATCTGATCCGCGCCAAATCGTTGACCCAAGCGTTTCAGCGCGTCCATATCCAACGCGGCGGCCTCGGCGCTATTCATCAGGCTGTCATCGCCCTCTCCCAATGGCGCGACTTTTATGGGGGTTAGCGCATGGCTGTAACGCCCATCCTGCCAAACCATTGACCATGGGTTCATCTCCCACAGCGGATAGCCGTCCAAAATGGGAAGCACCAACCGCGTGCGGGCCTGTGTCGAGATCATATTCAGCCCATTGGCTTTCAGATAGCTCTGAATCTGGCTGGGATTAAAGGCGACAGTGATATCGCCGAGATAACGATCCGCCGAACGCTTCTCATTGGCGATTTCGAGAGCGCGTATCATTTTCTCCACAGTGGCCATGTCGAGTGGCGGCAATGTTTTGGCCTGGCGTTCTGCCGCCAATGTCAGGCGGTTAATCACGGCTTCAGCTGCGCGGAGTTGACCGTCTTGAATCGCGAGGATTTGCGCCTCAATGGCGTTGCTTCCCGTCGCGTCAACAGGAACGCCGACAACGGTAAATGGGTCGGCGGCATGGGCGAGGCCCGTAACCATAAAAAGGACAAAGCTGATAAGAGTCGCTAAAATATATTTCATAGTCTCGCGATAACCCGCTTTATGTCTTTTGCAAAGACCTATAAGCTCCCCAATGACAGACATATTGCAGACTCTGCTTGAAACTATGACCGTTTTAAGGTTCTAACCGCGTAAAGAAATGAAAGATTCGACTATGATCAAGAACGGCCTGACCTATGCCGATACGGGCGTCAATATTGACGAGGGCGAGCGGTTGATTGACCGGATCAAGCCGATGGTCAAAGCCACGCAGCGGGCCGGCGCGGACGGCTCTATCGGCGGATTTGGCGGAGCTTTTGATCTCAAAGCCGCTGGTTTTATAGACCCTGTGCTGATTTCAGGTACGGACGGGGTCGGAACAAAATTACGCATCGCCATTGATACAGGGATTTTGAATACGGTCGGAATTGATCTCGTCGCTATGTGCGTCAATGATGTTTTGGCTAACGGCGCCGAACCCCTCTTCTTTCTCGATTATTTCGCCACAGGTCATTTGGAGACAGATAAAGCCGCCGAAGTTGTCTCCGGCATTGCCGAAGGCTGCAAGCAATCAGGCTGCGCCCTGATCGGCGGCGAGACGGCGGAGATGCCCGGCATGTATGAGGCCGGGGATTTTGATTTGGCAGGCTTTGTTGTCGGCGCGGTAGAGCGCGAAGCTCTGCTCCCGCGCCATAAAGATATGGCCGAAGGTGACGTCCTTATCGGCATCGCCTCCTCCGGCCCGCATTCCAATGGCTATTCTCTTATTCGCAAGATTGTCGAAATATCCGGCCTGTCATGGTCTGCCCCCTCGCCCTTCTCTAAGGGGCAGACTTTGGGCGAGGCTCTCATCACGCCGACCAAGCTATATGTGAAAACGGTATTGCCGTTGCTTAAAGACAACCTTGTTACAGGTCTCGCTCACATCACGGGCGGCGGCTTGACCGAGAATACGCCGCGCATGTTACCCAAAACCCTAAAAGCCGAGATTGATATGGCGGCTTGGCCTCGCCCGGCCGTGTTTAGCTGGCTACAGGAAACAGGCGGCGTTGCGGAAGCCGAGATGCAACGCGCTTTTAATTGCGGCATCGGTATGGTGCTGGCGGTAAAGCCTGAGCAGATGAACACGGTACTCGAACGTCTTGAGGCGGGGAGCGAGCAAGCTTGGGTTATTGGCCAACTCGAAAATGCGTAAAGTCCGAACCGCTATCCTGATATCGGGACGCGGTTCAAACATGGCCGCTATTACGCGAGCCGCCCAAAGGCCGGACTATCCCGCAGAAATCGTTCTCGTCATTTCAAATGTAGCGGATGCGGCAGGCCTTGAAAAAGCCCAAAAGCTTGGCGTAACGGCGATGGCGATTGACCACACAAAATTTCTGTCTCGACAAAAATTTGAAGCGGCGCTGGACGCCGTTCTGTCCGAAGCCCAAATCGAATTGATCTGCTGCGCCGGCTTTATGCGCGTGCTCACCCCGTGGTTTGTCGAGCGTTGGGCCGGCAAGCTTCTTAATATACACCCTTCTCTTTTGCCAAAATACAAAGGACTGCACACCCATCAACGCGCCTTAGACGCGGGCGATAAACGCCATGGATGCACCGTCCATTATGTCACTGAAGAACTCGATGGCGGCGGTATTATCTTACAGCAAGAGATTGATATTAAGCCCGGCGATACGGCGGAAACTTTAGCCGCCCGGATTTTGCCGATAGAGCAAGCCCTTTATCCCAAAGCCCTTAAAAAAGTCGCCGAAGACTTCACGGGTTTTAATTAAGCCGATATTAACTCTGACGGCAAGAACTGCATTTTAGCTCTTTGTTAATATTATTTCGTAAGCCTATCGAAGCCTGTTTCCCGTAAAACCCAGATGTTAATAGCCGGAATGTCTCCGGTAACGTGGGATTGAAATGATGGCCTTTTTGAACAAAACTCAAAGCCTGTTAAAGCGCTATAAACGCGATGAAGGCGGCACTATGGCGCTGACATGGGCGCTCAGCCTGACAGTTATGCTTGGCGCTATGGGCGCAGCCGTCGACTTTGCTATGCTCAGCAATGCAGATAGCCAATCACAATCAATTGCAGATACAACGGCCCTAGCCGCGGCGATTTATGTAAAAAATCACGGCATGCCCCCCGCAAATTCCGCCGATGGATATGTTGACGGCGTCCCTTATACGGCGGAAGCCCTCGGCTATGAATATAAAGGCTGGGTCAAAAATGGCGACCTCGGCGTTACAATCCAAGTTGATTATGATGATAATGCCAAGGAAGCCACCGTAACCGTCTCGGGCGATACAACGCCAATGCTGATGCAGGTTATGGGTTATGAATCTCTAGCTTTTAAGGCGCAATCCATCGTAAGTTATCTGGACGTTGACGAGAAATTCCCCGCCAGTATTACTCTGGTTCTAGATAATTCAGGGTCGATGTCTTGGGATGACAAGCTGGCGGAGGACCCATATGCGCATAATGGCCACTGGCATGGAGATTCTCCGAACGACGCCATTCCCCGCATTTCAGGCCTTAAAACAACGGTGAACACTTTTAATTCAGAGCTACAAAGCCGATTGGGGACTGAAACTGATGGTGGCCAGCGAACAATTCGCATGGGCATGATCCCATATAATTCATCTATTATATCTTCTGGTGAACATCCGATGAGTTGGGGCTATATCCCAACGAATAAAGTCAATACTATGACGCCCAACGGCGCGACCAACTCCAACCCCCCAATGGCTCAAGCCAAAACGTGGCTGGATGGAGAAGAGGCTTTTCACGAGGCAGAAGCTGAGGCTCATAATGAATTCTATAAAGAGTCGTTGAAATTCGTTATTTTCATGACCGATGGTCAAAATACTGCCGGTAATTATGAAGTATTACCTGGCACGACCAGCTACTGGTACGGGACTATAGATGGTAGCTGGTACTATACAAGAGGTCCATATCGAGATTTCGTAGAGGGTACACTACAACTGGATACAGACCGAGTGACCATTGCGCGCTGTCAGGAAATGAAAAACGACGGCGTAAAAATCTTCACCATCGGCTACTCTTTAGAAGTTGGAGCCTATAATGAGAATAACTATTCCGGAAATGGTAACAGTAGAGCGCGAAATGTCTCACATGGCATGAGTACGACGGCCTACACCCTGCTACAATCCTGCGCCTCAAAACCCGAAAATTTCATCAAGGCGGAAAATGCCGAAGATTTGGAAGCGGCGTTCGATGAAATTCAAAACGCGATCGTTGAAGAGTTGATCCGTATCAAATCTTAAACGACTTTCGTTCACGCATTAAAAAAGGCCGGGTCATACCCGGCCTTTTTGATTCTGTATGGGCAGTTACTTAACCAACGATTTCGTCGTCGCTAAAGAAGAACTTGATTTCTTCTGCCGCTGTTTCGGGGGCGTCTGAGCCGTGAACGGTATTGGCGTCAATGCTTTGCGCAAATTCGGCGCGGATTGTGCCGGCATCGGCTTCGGCCGGATTGGTTGCGCCCATCACTTTGCGGTATGTCGCAATCGCGTTTTCGCCTTCGAGAACCTGAACAACCACCGGGCCGGACATCATGAAAGCGACAAGGTCGTTATAGAAAGGGCGTTCTTTATGAACGGCGTAGAAACCGCCGGCTTGCTCTTTTGACAGGCTCACCCGTTTCTGGGCGATGATGCGAAGACCCGCCTCTTCGATTTTGGCATTAACTTTGCCCGTAATGTTACGCGCCGTCGCGTCAGGCTTGATAATTGAGAATGTACGTTGAACAGCCATGGAAAGCTCCTATTTAATCTAATTTTGGCACCCGATAACGGGCCTTTGACTATAAGTAAAGTGGTGATAGTCAGCCAAAGTGTTACATATAAATGATCTGACATATCGTATCGAAGGCCGGCCGCTCTTCACCCAAGCGACATTAGCTATTCGCCAAGGCCAAAAGGTCGGTCTTGTCGGCCGCAACGGCACAGGAAAATCAACGTTGTTTAACCTCATCAAAGGCGATCTATCGCCCGATGACGGCGATATTAACCTGCGCAAAAACATGCGGCTGGGCTGCGTCGATCAAGAAGTCCCCAGCGGCCCGCAAAGCCTGATGGCAACGGTGCTGGCGGCTGATATTGAGCGCACAGACTTATTAGCCGAAGCCGAGACGGCCAAAGAGCCAAACCGTATCGCCGCCATTCATACAAGGCTGGCCGATATCGAAGCCTATTCCGCCGAAGCGCGGGCGGGGGCAATTTTGTCCGGGCTCGGTTTTTCCGGCGAAGATCAACAGCGCCCTTGTTCAGACTTTTCCGGCGGGTGGCGCATGCGTGTGGCCTTAGCCGCTATGCTCTTTGCCAAACCTGATATGCTGCTGCTGGACGAGCCGACCAACTATCTTGATATTGAAGGCGCGGTCTGGCTCGAAGCGCATATCCGCACCTATTCCGGCACCGCTTTATCATCTCCCATGACAGAGATTTTTTAAATCGAGCCGTTACCCATATTGCCCATTTGCGGGAGGGTAAGCTGTTCTTCTATGCTGGCGGATATGATAAATTCGAGAGCGTATTAGCCGAACAAAACCGCCTCAATATGGCCCTGCTCGGCAAGCAGGAGGATGAACGCCGCAAACTCGAAGACTTTGTCACGCGCTATAAAGCCAAGCCGAGTAAGGCCAAACAGGCGCAGTCGCGCATCAAGCGGCTGGAAAAAATGCAGCCTGTCGCCACCATCATCAGCGACCCGATTGCGCCCATTGATCTGCCCAGCCCCGAGCGCCAACTCAGCCCGCCAATCATCCGTTTTGATGAGTTAGGCTGGGATATAGCGAAGACATCGCCGTGCTGCGCCGCCTTAATCTGCGTATTGATCCGGATGACCGTATTGGCATTTTGGGCAGAAACGGCGAAGGTAAATCAACTTTTGCCAAAGCCGTGATGGGCGAACTCGCGCCGCAAGAGGGGTTTATCAAGCGGCACAAAAAACTTCGTATTGGTTATTTTGCCCAGCACCAGATTGACGCGCTAAATCCCAAAGCTTCCGCCTATGATCATGTCGCCACCCTTATGCCCGACGCAACCGAAGCGCAGCGCCGCGCAAGGCTGGCACGTTTCGGCCTAGGCGTTAAAAATGCAGAAACTCCAGCCGGGGATTTATCAGGCGGAGAAAAAGCGCGGCTGCTGTTCTCGCTTGTCGGATTTCATAAACCCCATCTATTGGTGCTGGACGAACCTGCCAATCATTTGGATATTGATAGCCGCGCACAGCTCATCCAATCGCTCAATGTTTATGAGGGCGCGGTCATCATTATTTCCCATGATAGGCGCCTGCTCGAAACGGTTGTCGACCGTCTCTGGCTCGTCGATAAAGCAACAGTCAGCACCTATGACGGCTCGCTGGAAGATTACCGCCAACTCCAACTCGAAAAAAATAAACCCCCAAAAAAGCACGGCCCTAAGCCTGTAAACGAGAAAAAACAATCCCGTAAAGACGCCGCCGAAGCCCGCAAACGCATAGCGCCCTTAAAGAAGGCCTATGAAAAACTGGATGCAGACATTGGCAAATGCCAAATCGACTTAAAGGCTGTCGACGCCCGGCTTTCCGTTTCCGATCTGTTTACCACAAACCCAGAGTTAGCTGTAAAGCTCGGCCAAAATCGAGTAGCGTTAATACGGTTGATCAAGACCCTTGAGGATGACTGGCTTACGGCGATGGAACGCTATGAAGCCGCCCAAACCATTGAGGATCTGGATTATTAGGGGTGTAATTTACTGCGCGTGGCTGGTGCGCATATAGTGGGATGAAGAGCCATGTTTAATAGCCGATTAATGCGGGACGAAGACGCCTTTTTGCAATTTGAGTTGATGGCGTGGCTCATCAATCGCTATGGCCCGCCCAATGCCCCTAAAGTCCCTTCCCCTATTCACAAAACCGAACAGCTTTTCGATATGTGCTGGCATGAGACTGATACGCGCACAGTCTTTAACTGGGCCGAGGATACATTCGCATATATCAAGATCGCTTGTGATATGGAAAGTTGGTCCATACAAATTGCGCCCTGCGCGGATGAACCTGTGCAAAGCAAACATATGCTCTTTGCCCAAGAGTGGAATATGGGCAGTAAAGAGCCTTATTATGTTGACGGCTATGGTCGTCCTGTCATTCATTACGACCCCCGCCATTGCGAGGAGCCGGGCTATTTCGCCGCGCGAATTATCTTGAAACTTGCCGAAATTCGCCTGATGAATTTTGCGCCCGAACAGGGAGTCAGCCCGCTCATGTCCGGCATTCTCACCCTAACGGCAGCGGCCTATATGGGCCAAGGTTTTATTCTAGCGGCCCTGCCGGACGCTATATCCTATTATCTGACTCGCGAAGAAGATACGCAAGCGGTGCCGCTGCGGATTATCAATAACACACTTGCCTTTTCGAGTAGCCTGGTCTTGCTCTCGCGCAAACAGACAACCGAGCAGATCATCGCAACTTACGGCACATTGATGAGCAAACCATTTCGCAAAAAAATCCGGCCCGCCTGCAAACAAATACAAAACTACAAGCCGGAAATTAAACTCATGCGTATGCTGGCCAATCCATCTCGCGATAGTTTTGAAAACCGCAGCTATGCGGTTTATGCCTAACGGCCCATGCTAACGGCAAAGCACCTGTTGGACATAACCTTCGCGGTCAAGCTCTATGGTCAGGCGGGATTCGTCGACGGGGCCAAGCTGAATGCGGTCTGCCACAGTGCGGATAGACGGCGCGTAGAGCACTTGATCGGGCAGATAGTCCCGCACCTCCAAAAAAGGCGGCTCGGGGTCAAGGCCTTGGATGGGGTTGTTGTTAAAATCTTCAAGAAAAGCCGGCTTTAACACCCGTTTACGTCCCGGTAGGCCCGGAATATAAATTGCGCCTTCATGGCGCCCGACAAGCCCGGCATAAAGCTGCGAGCGGCAGGCATCTACAGGCGGCACTCTCGGCGTCGGCTGCGGGTTAAGATAAGCAGGCCGCACATATTGCCCCTGCCCCGGCGCAGGCTGATAGGCCGGATAATTCGGATAGCCCGCACCTTGGGACATACAGCCCCCCAACACTAAGACGCTACAGATTGAGAAAAAACGAATCATACCCGCATCATTAGCAGATAATCTTTAGGAAGGGTTAGGCTGTGTTTACATCCGTTTACCTTGCTTCTTGGCGCTTATTTAAGACCCCTGCCCTAAAAGCTTCTTCATGGAGACCGGAAAACCGGCCCGGTGGTATTAGGTGAATAGGTGGCGATGTGGCTCAGACGAGTGACTTACAGACAGATATATACAGGCCGGCCGGACGCCTCGTCCCCGTTCTGGCAGCAACCGAGATCGAAAATCAGATTGAACTGGCGCTGGCGCTCGGCCGCAAAGCCGCCTCTTATGGCGAGACGGTTTTGATGCTGGATTGCAACGATGGCGCAATGATGGATAAGGCCGGGGTTATCTATAATAAAACGATCTATGACGCGCTCTATCATGATGCTGATCTGCGCGACGTGACATATGTAACTTCAAATGAGCATTTCACAGCCGCCGCAGCCGGCGCGGCTGATCTGGATATGGCATTAGGAAGCCTTGCCGCGCTTTCGCTCTCTTATGACTGGGTTTTTGTCGTACCGCCCGCAGGCTGCACGCCCGCCCATGTCCGCCTCGCCGCCGCTTCTGATATCAGCCTGCTGGCCTATGATACGGCAGGCGATAATTTCATGCGCGCCTATTGGCTAATCGAAGCCGTGCGCCGCCGCGCGCCCAAATTCGACCCGCTCATCCTGTCTATGGGCGAGCGCGCAGATGCCGTCGAAACCGCGCTGATGTTAACCGACACAGTGCGCGAACATCTCGGCGCTCCGCCGCCTTATGCAGGCCATGCCGAAGATGGCCCCATCGCAGAACGCCTCATCGAGCGCATGCGCGACGAGACACGGCGCAGCAAGGTCGCTTAAAACTGAAATAAAACCGCGCATTTGCGCAGGAATTTCCTTTTTCGTTCGTTTAGGCCTATGAACGACATAAAAGGAGTCTCCATGTCACGTTTTACCAAACCCTTTCTGCTGAGTGCCGCGGCAGTTTTTACAATTACAAGCGCCGCTCTGGCGGCCCCTAAGGCGGATCTGAACCAAGACGGCCAAATCACGCGAGCTGAATTTCAAGCCGAAGCCAATGCCAAATTTACTGCCGCCGATACCAATTTCGACGGCCAGTTGACCAAGGACGAAATGAAAGCGCTGCACGCGCAGAAACGGGCTGAACGTGAGGATAAGCGCTTTGCAGCAACGGATGCCAATGGCGATGGCGCGCTAACCCGCGCGGAAATCGACGCCGCCAAAGACGCCCGCAAAGCCAAACATGAAGCACGCCGCTTGGAGCGGTTGGATATGAACGGCAATGGCACAATCGACGCCGCTGAACGTGAGGCCGCGAAAGCCCAACGGCAAGAAAAACGCGCAGAGCATAAAAGCAAACGCGGGAAGAAGCGCGGCATGCGCGGGCACAAGCGCGATGCCAATGGTGACGGCGTAATTTCCCGCGCCGAATATGATAATGCCTCCGAGGCTCTCTTTCTGCGCATGGACGCAAATGGCGACGGCGTTTTGACCCAAGGCGAAGGCCATAAGCGCGGAAAACGCGGTAAGCGCGGTAAGCGCAGAGGCAGATAGATTTGCTCCAACTCGTGCAAAATACGCCTACCGGAGTGGTGGACTCCGATACAGACCTCCTCCCCGGTCTTAAAGCCGGGGATGAGCGTGCATTGGGCCTGTTGATGGATCGCCATATGAGCAAAATACACAGCCTCGCCTTTTATATGCTCGGCGACCAAATGATGGCCGAAGATATCACCCAGACAGTGTTTTTAAAAACCTGGACACATGCGAAAGACTGGCAACCCGGCAAGGCCAAGCTCCTCACCTGGATGCGGCGCGTGGCGACCAATGCCTGTCTGGATGCGCTTAAAAAGAAAAAACCAATCTATACAGATATTGTGCCGGATATATCTGATGACGCCGATACGCCGTTTCAAGCTTTGGCTAAGACCGAACAGGCAAATCGGGTAAAGGCCGCACTTGGCGCATTGCCCGATAATCAACGGGCCGCGATGATTATGTCATATTATCAAGGCCTGTCCCAAAAAGAGGGGTCGGCCATATTGGACGTCTCCGAAAGCGCCTATGAAAGCTTGCTCGCCCGCGCCCGCAAGACCTTAAAGACGACATTAGCCAATGAGGCCGATACCTTAACGACTGTGATGGAGGGTTAAATGACCCAATTAAGCGATAAAAAACTAGGCGCTGTTCTGGATAACTACCAAGCCCCTGCGCCCAGCGATCTGCTCAAAGCCCGTATTCTGAAAGCGGCTGGCGAGGTCTCCGCTCCCCGGCGCTCTTTCGCAAAACGCTATATGCCTCTAGCGGCCAGTCTAATCGCAGTCTGCGCGATTGGGTTTGCGGCGCTGCAAGTAACGGGCATTGGAGGCCAGCCTGAAGCTGAAGCTTGGCAGGAAGCGGCTCTCGATCTTGGGTTTCAGGATATATATGAGTGGGTAGAGGAGAGCAGCGAAACCGCCGCCCCGAAAACTTAACCCGCCCTGCGCGCCATAGCTTTTTCAGCCTTAGCCGCCATTTGGCGCGCCCGAACACGTTCAAAACTGTCCAGCGCATCCAAAGCCACACGCAAATCAGCGGCCAAATCAGAGGCTTGCACGCCAATATCTTCTAAGGAATCGCGCAGATTCTCTTTGCGAATAATCACAGATTTCGCATAAGAGCCATAAGCGACAAAGCCTTCGCGCTGCGCGCCCGCATCAACGTCATCTTCCGGCACGCTGTCATTTAGCTTACGGATTTGACGCTCAAGATCTTCTCTTGTCGCCTCAAGCACCGCAATACGCTTTTGCAAATCCGCAATCGCAAAGCGCGTTTTACGGACATTCTTCTCCATAGAGTGTGTCATAGTCTCACCTAACCCAACATTTCCCCTTACGGGGACCTCACCAGTGAGCCTTTTGGCTCTTATTATTGGATAGGTTTAGCAGAATAGGCTGAAGGTCGCGTAAAGAGACAAGGTAAAGGAAGTCTGACCCCCATTTTAACAAAAAATCAGGGTTTTAGGACTGTTTTCCTAGATTTTCTGCATTTTATGGTAATTTGATTAATGTCGTTAACTTTTGATTTACGGGATTCCCATAACAGTTGGGTTCCGTTAACTATATTCCGTGATACCGGAATTTTGATTCGCCTGGGAGGGGAGTTTATGCGTGTTCTTCTAATTGAAGACGATGCTGCTACAGCACAAGGCATCGAATTGATGCTCAAGTCTGAAGGATTTAACGTCTATACCACCGATCTCGGTGAAGAAGGCGTCGATTTAGGCAAGCTTTATGATTATGATATCATATTGCTGGATTTGAACCTGCCGGATATGCCCGGTTTCGAGGTTCTCAAGACCCTACGCATGGCCAAGGTCAATACGCCGGTCTTTATTCTCTCGGGGACATCCGATATCGACACGAAAGTGCGCGGCCTCAGCACAGGCGCGGATGACTATATGACCAAGCCGTTCCACAAGGACGAGCTTGTCGCGCGTATCCACGCCGTTGTTCGCCGCTCAAAAGGCCACAGCCAGTCGATTATCACGACAGGCGACATTAAAGTGAACCTAGACGCCAAAACCGTAGAAGTCGGCGATCACCGCGTTCACCTGACCGGTAAAGAATATCAAATGCTCGAACTGCTCTCTCTGCGCAAAGGCACGACCCTGACCAAAGAAATGTTCCTCAACCATCTTTACGGCGGCATGGACGAGCCGGAGCTGAAAATCATCGACGTGTTCATCTGTAAGCTTCGCAAGAAATTGGCCTCGGCCACACATGGCGAACATTACATCGAAACCGTCTGGGGACGCGGCTATGTTCTGCGCGACCCGGCCAAAGAAAAAATGAGCGCTTAATCACCTCCCACGATTAAGCTAGTCAAACTGACCCCGCCAATGAGCGGGGTTTTTTATTGGGCGGATTTGGGGGCTGTCAAATTGCCGCGCGCGTAACGCCCACAATCGATCCTGTGAATCGATTGCAGTGAAGCACCTTGAGCGCTGGCGCTCAAGGCTTGCACTCCGCCGCCTCTCATCGCTTCGCGCGGCAGCTCCGTGTCCCAATCATAGCTGGTATTGCTCCGCGTCTTGCTGGTCATCTGGCCTGCGGGGTTAAACTCGAAAGACAGGTTGAGGTCATCCGCTGTCCCGGCCGCGTCGTGGTTTAGGCTCGCGGTTAGGCCGTCCTGCGCGTAGGTCGTGATATGGCCGTTACCGTCCTTGACAGACTGTATCTTATATACTACATATTGCTTGTGAAAATCGTCTATGACATAGAGGAATATCAAACTAAACGCGGCGTTGTTCCTTTCAGGGACTGGCTTTTCAAGCTTAAGGATAAAAGAGCCCTTGCTAAGATACACGCCCGAATAGACAGGGCATCCCTTGGAAATTTTGGTGACTGGAAAGACATCAAGGGCGCGAAAGGGATATTTGAGATGCGTGAGCACTATGGGCCGGGTTATCGCATCTTCTACTCCGTGATTGGCAGAAAAATCGTTCTGCTGTTAATAGGCTCAACTAAAAAAGATCAACAAAAGGCAATCAGCAAAGCCAAAAGCTATCTCGATGATTATAAAAGGCGACAAAATAATGACACATAAACCAAGCCGTTCATTTAATAAAACACGCAAAGAATTGCTAAAATGTCCTGACTATGCGGCCATGTATCTGGAGGAATGCTTGGCCAGTGGCGATATTGCACTTTTCAAATTTGCACTTAAAAATGTTACCGATGTCAGGCTGGGCGGCATGACAAGCCTTGCCCGAAAAACCGAACTTAGTCGGGAGAGCCTTTATAAATCACTCTCCAAAAGCGGCAATCCCAGACTGAACACACTCACCAAAGTTTTAAGCGCGTCGGGCCTGCGCTTGTCCATAGTTGCCAAAACAGATGCATCCGTTTAAGCCTTGAAATCATCCGTACATCGTCTTCGTTTACTCATGTCGTTCTCCTCCTCAAAGGGTAAAAAACACACCTTAACAAACTGTCCGATTTAGCAGGGCCACCTCAGCTCTTCTCACTATGGGCTGTCAATTTTTATACAGGTCATTAAAAGTGCTTTCACTTACGACTTTTGGATGACTTATTTTAACTATAGGTAAGTTTTCAACAACAACCCTATGTTCAAACTTTTTGACAAACTCCACTGCATCTTGCCGACTGTCATTCGTGCAGGAGCTTATATGTGATAAAAGAATATGGTCACCTTTTGCATTAGCATATTCGGCCCAGTTAAACGTTGGCTTTGAATTAAGTTCGCTTGCGGTATCATTCATTGCCCAAAACACTTTCTGTTCAAGACTCTCATCTTTCTTTTGGAGTTCCCATGTAATATCTATTCTATAATAGCAACTCTCATCTACATTAGGCGTTAAAACCGATGACTTTCCCCCATTGTTTTCCATGGTGCAAGACACGCAAGTAAACATCAAAAAGTATAAAATAAATCTAAATCTTAATTGCACGGCTCACTCACAAAAACGTCCACTTGTGCGGAGCGCCCCGTATTACCTGTTCTATCTATTGACGATGTAGAAATAAAGAAATTTGTCCTCCCATCAGCATCAGTAATTGGAGATCGTAAAGAAATTGTCCTTTGAGTAAACACAGCAATTCCACCACCTGTGAATGGAACATTATTGATTCCATAACCAGGAACAGAATAGGAAACATTACCAATAAGTTGAACTGCAGCACTTGTTAGAATGCGTCTATCATTACTCAATGGTATTGAAAAAGGGTTTGTCACAACGACATTAACCCTTGGTCCGCCTGTAAAAGAAAAACTATCACCCGCGCTGGAAACAAATGTACCGTTTGTATTAGGGATTTGCCGAGTTGGCGTGTTATCACAATCTTCCTTATCCTCCTCCGCACCTTCCTCCTCCGTCGCTACACTTCCGCCATAATGCCCAAAAATACCTCCCGACGGAACGCCGCCATAATCAACGGAGCCTCCACCGCCAAACCTTCCAAACCCTCCGCCGCCAGTTCCGGGACAGGCAACAGGCTGGACGGTTACGCCTACCTCTATAAGCTCACCATCGCGCCAACGCTCCCAAGTTGTTTCCCAATAACACCCCGCAAGCCCGCTCGGGTCGCGCGAGTTCACCGCGTCGCCGCCGACATAAGCATACATATTCAGGCCGTCGCCATAGCCTATCGGGTCGGCCTGTAGGAACCTTCCTAGCTGCGGATCATAGGCCCTTGCTTTGTAGTGATAGAGCTCGGCCTCTGCCAGCCACATTTGGCCTGTGCCCCCCAAGAGGACTTCCTCGCCGTCCTTTGGACGGCTCACAGCGTAGCCGAACCTGCCGACATTGGCGGCGTCCGGCACGCCTTCGGGGCTGTAGCTGTTTTTGTCGGTGACCGTGCCTGCGCTGTCAGTATAGCCGATGATGCTGCCTTGGTGGTCGGCCATCATGTAGAACTTCTGGCTAGTGCCGGAACCTTCGTAAACCGCGATAGGTTCGTCGCTGCCCGGGCCGTGAACATATCTGCGCAGGAGGGTGTTGCTGCTATCATATTCAGCTATGAGCGCCGAGCCTGCATAGGCGAATTGCACGATGCCGTTGGCGCTGTTCTCCTCCGCGAGGCGGCCCTTGGCGTCGTAATCGAGCGAGACGCTGATGCCTGTGCCCGTCACCGATGTTAAATTATTATAGATATCATAATTATAGCTCTTCCCGCTATGGGCTGTCAAATTGCCGCGCGCGTCATAGCTCACCGGGCCGCTATACATAGCGATGGCTTGGTTAAGGCCGTTAATGGCGAAGCTGCTCGCATTTGATCCTGTGAATCAAATGCAGTGAAGCACCTTGAGCGCTGGCGCTCAAGGCTTGCACTCCGCCGCCTCTTATCGCTTCGCGCGGCGGCTCCGTGTCCGCAATCTTAGCTGGTGTTAGAGCGGGTTTTGCTGGTTATCTGCCCTGCGGGGTTGAAGGTGAATGCGAGTTTGACATGAATAAGTTACTGTTCTGAGGAGGTCCGATTGCTAATTACGTTTATATCACTGGAGATGTCCTCATTACTCTCACTACCTCTACGAAGACTCCACTAAACTGATAAATGCGTTGTTAGTGTGATGAGGATCATTCAGCTTGTAAAAGCTCAAGAGGATAAGCTATAATTCCAAGTATGATTAATGGATTTGAAGTCTTATACTGCTTGAAAGTTAAGTGCAGATCATAATCTATATTCTTTAAATTGAAAGACCGTGTTTTTGCCCAATACAGTTTCCCGTAAATAGTTTTGCTATCTTTTGGCACTGTAAAACTCTTTGTTTCACCGCCATATATTCTTCCAACTTTCTTTCCATCTACATAGACTTTCAGTCCATATAGATGATCCGTAAAAATTGGTTCGCGTGTCAAAGTTACGTTCATGATGTTTAGCGTAATCTAATCATTATCTATCATTGACCACATATAGTAGTTTCTGTTGTTTCAATCCCAATTGCTACATCGACCGGAACCACACTAGGGCCAACATATACACCTGCTTGCCAAGCGCCCTCAAAATCAGTGGAAGCTGTTAATCCTGCCAAAGGTAAGCCTGCCGTGGCATTGCCAATAGCTGATGTTGACAAACCAGATTCTTGAGTCGGGCCTTGTCCGTAAGTGAGTGATATCGTAGCTTGCCCCAATTCAGTTCTTGCTCCAACAAGCGCCGATCGAGAAAATCCTGCACTACCATCAGAATTTCTAAAAAACCTTACTCCTGATGCGCCGTCAAACGCACCGCCAGTAACAGCACCAGAAACAGAAACCCCTCTATTCCCTCGTCTGGGTGCTGGGATGGCCGAAGCGACAATGCACGCTATAGCTTCAGGATCCAAAACAGAAATGATTGGTGGAACTCTTAGTAAAAAATGCGTTGTAGAAATTATTCTATATACGTTGAAGCCAAAGTTAAGTCCACTACTGCCGGACGACGTTCGCACGCGATTTCCCGTTATCGTACAGCCTGTATTGTTAATACCGCCGCTACATGACCCGCGTGTTGTACTATTAGGGCCATAACCCCCTCCACTACCGCCCCCGCCGCCGCTACCACCGCCATAGAAGCTGCCACAGTTTCCGTAACACGTTGCACCAGTGTTACCGCAATTATAGCTATCCGCTCTCCTGATTCTTGAACCCGTGCAGACTTTATCCATTCCGCTCGGATCGGTCCTATTCACCGCGTCGCCCCCAACATAAGCATACATATTCAAGCCGTCGCCATATCCTATCGGATCCGCCTGTAGGAACCTTCCGAGTTGCGGATCATACGCCCTTGCTTTGTAGTGATACAGTTCCGCCTCTGCCAGCCACATTTGGCCGGTATAGCCGAACCTGCCGACATTGGCGGCGTCCGGGACGCCTTCGGGGCTGTAGCTGTTTTTGTCGGTGACCGTGCCTGCGCTGTCGGTATAGCCGATGATGGAGCCTTGGTGATCGGCCATCATGTAGAATTTCGAAGCTGTTCCGGAACCCTCATAAACCGCGATAGGTTCGTCGCTCCCCGGGCCGTGGACATATCTGCGTAGGAGGGTGTTGCTGCTATCATATTCCGCGATGAGGGCGGAGCCGGCATAGGCAAACTGCACGATGCCGTTGGCGCTGTTCTCTTCGGCCAATCTGCCCTTGGCGTCGTAATCGAGCGCTACGCTAATCCCCGTGCCGGAGACGGATGTTAAATTGTTAAAGATATCATAATCATAGGACTTCCCGCTATGGGCTGTCAAATTGCCGCGCGCGTCATAGCTCACCGGGCCGGAATACATATCAATGGCTTGGTTAAGGCCGTTAATCATGAAGCTGCTCGCCTCCAATGTGCTGATGTCCCAATCATAGCTGGTATTGCTCCGCGTCTTGCTCGTCATCTGCCCGGCGGGGTTAAACTCAAAGGACAGGTTGAGATCATCCGCTGTCCCGGCCGCGTCGTGATTAAGGCTCGCGGTTAATCCGTCCTGCGCGTAGGTCGTGATATGGCCATTGCCGCGGATCAAATGCGTGCGCGCGCCTTTATCATTATAGAGTATCTGCGCCAGCACGCCTGCGCCCGACGTCGCCCCGTTCTCGCGGATTTTCTTGACCCGGCCCAAAATATCGTAGTCATAATTGACGAACAATCCGGTTCCCGGATAGGTGATATGGCTATTGCGCCCCGCCGCGTTCCAGCCGTAACTGACCGTGCCAAAGGCATTGCTCTCGGTGGTCAGCCGCGAGAGGGCGTCGTAAGTGTTGGTCAGGGTCGTCCCGTTCTTGGTCGTGGACAGAATACGGCCAAAGAGATCATAAGTATAGGAACTGTCATCGGCCGTGCCCGGCGCATTAGCATGGGTAATCCGGCCGAGATCATCATAAGTAAAATAGACCAATGTGCCGTCCCTCATCCGGCGGCGGTAAACCCGCCCGTAACTATCGCGGTAGCTGCGCTGATAATTCCCGGTATCATAAGACCCGACTGAGGTTTTATGCGGAAAATAGGTGATATAATGGCGGTTAAAGCCGTCAAAGCGGTATTCCGTGCGGTTGCCCTTACCGTCTTTGATATGGCGCAGATTACCATTGGGATAATAATAGCGGCTCTCCGAGCTTTGTTCGGAGGTGCCGTAAGCTGTGTAAGTTTTTGTCACCTGATCCGTATGGTTACGCTGTGAGTGGGCGGCACGCCCGCGAGGAAGTCCCCTTGGGGGATACAGATATTTTGTAATCCAGTCAGCGGGGGAGTCCAATGTGCAGGCATTGGGCATAGAGATAAGGTCGTTTTTGTTCATCTTGTGGACAACCTGATTTATTCTAAATTGTCATCAAAAATAGAGTTCAGGAAGCTATCAACTTGCGAAATATAGGCTTCTATAGTATTGAGACTAGTGGCGTAATGGTCTCCCGGTATTTCAAAGTATTTTATGTTCGCTTTCGGGTTTTTATTTAATACAACCTCAGTAAATTTCTTGCTTTGGTCAAGAGGGATTCTTGTATCTCCTTTTGCGTGTGCTATAAAAAGCGGGGTATTAATATTATTAACTGCCAAAGAGGGTGAATTTCTTGTTAAATAGCTTCTATTTTCTTGCTCGCTAATATCTCCGAAAACCTTACTTTCTTGATTATACCTGTATTCACGACCATTAACTATTTTATATGGCTTCTCCAAAAGCTCTATTAAGTTTGTTATCCCGTTCCGGGAAATAGCGGCCTTAAAAGGATGTTTTTCTAAAGTGGCCGTTGATAGAGAAAGGTAACCTCCGTAACTATTTCCCATAATTGCCATCCGTTTTCTGTCAATGAATTTTAACTTAGCGACATGTTCGGCAGCTTCTATTAGGTCAAGGCGGGGCCTTTCAAAGTTTTGCCAACCAGATTCTCTGAACTTTCTGCCATACCCAGTGGATCCCCGATAATTTGGCACAACGACTGCATATCCTCGATCAACTAATGACTTGAAATAAAGATTACTCCAAGAAAAACTCTCCTTACTAGAAGGCCCGCCATGGGCATAAACAATTGTCGGAAACGGACCTTTAATATTAGTAGGTAAGTAAATATACCCTCTTATTTGCGCCCCATCTGATGCCATGAAATTTAGCCCTTCTACCGTTGCCCATGGATTGAATTCATCACTCCAACATTGCGATAATATCACGGTTTCTTTACTTTGATTATCTAATAAAATGTATTCTATACCATGACGCATGCTTTCTCTTTGGACGATCTTTCGTACTCCAAGATTATCCATACTAACGATCTTAGAACGGTGAGCTACATTTAGGTTAATTTGATCAAACATACTTTTACCCTCAGGGTGTAGAAAGTAGTATTTAGGGAGAGTAGATTCAACTATTGCCCAATATGGTACAGATCCATTTCTGTTAAAACTAACAGATGAAATATCTGCATCCTTCGGTTCAAATATTTTTTCTTTTATTAATCTACCACCAATATCTTCTACTTTGAATAAAGCGGTAAAATTTGTTTCCGTATTCCCTTTGAAATAAAAATACGAAACATAGTTTTTATTTTTAAGCTTCATTCTTAATATATTGTCCGAGTTTCGAAAGTTTTGTGAGGGAAATAACTCAACTGTATCAACCAATGGATTGAATGAGATAATCGTTTCATTTTTAATGTCCTTCGAAGCAGTACCCTTAAGTGACTTTTCGACAGGGTATAGATAGGCTTGGAGCTCTATAAAGGGTTTTGTGTCGTTTTTTTTAAGTTGACGAAACGTTTTTTGTCCGAATACATTAGGCCGCCACCCTTGATAATTTAAGTCACGTTGTAATGAGAGTAATGTGTTTGCAGATGTTGAGTTTTGCCCATCTAAATATAAGCCGCTATCAATCTCATTGAAGGGAATCTCTTTTTCAACACCATTCTTTATATTCAGAGATAGAAACTCCGCAGGAAATTTTAAAGGTTTAAAGTATACATTCTTATTTAACCCCCAAGCAAAACCAACTTCGTATTTATAGCTATTGGTTTCGAATATTAATTTTGGTGAATTTGTTACATCTAGATTTTGGTTAAGTTCAAATATCTGGAATTTTTTTCGCCCATTATAAGACGCGCCATCCGTTACATAACGGCCCTGCTCATTCGTTTCATGACCTAAATAATTCAACAAATAATTTCCATTTGGTGAAATGGAATATCGGGGAGTGGCGTCTAACAAATATGAAGAGCATTGTTTAACGGTTTCATTCTTTATGGGTAGGCTATCTTTAACTGGAAGGCCCACATTTCTAACACATGAAATGTTCGTGAATAATATTATTATCAATATTATAAGGGCTAAGCATCGCATACCGTGATATATACATAACTTTCATCATTACCTAGTAATTTTTTACTAAGACATTAGTGTGCAGGAAACCGTTATTGCGAACCTATGATTTTGTTCGGGCGTTGTACGACGGCTAAACAGAGACACTCTTCGCCCCCCAATACGAAGATCAATATGGCCACCCTCTAAATGATCAGGAATCCCATTGCCAGACCTATCTGGCCCATCATAAAAAGGAATATTATCAATTACTCCGTCTGGGTTTATACCGTTACCATTTCTATCGAAAGCATATTGGCGCGACCTACCGACACTAGGTCCAATTAGATTCACACCACCAAAACGGACATTCCCATCTTGCACTAACGGCGCATCATTAAAATCGTCTGGATCCTTAAAAGGGTTGTCAGTCCTACACTGCTCTTCTTTAGTTTCATTATCACCCTCACTGTCCTCTTCTCCATCCCCCGCATCGGCCACTTGTATAACCCCCGGCCCACTACCGCCCAGCAGACCCGTGCCGCCGGGGCCATAGCTTATAGGTGACCACGAGCCCAATGTTGGCCTATAACTTGTCCAGCCGCCCCCGCCCCCGCCTGTCCTCTGGCCGCAAGCATCTGCGCCTGATCCCGGCGGACAGTCTATAGGCCTTACCCGCCTGATGCGCGACAGCCCACTCGGGTCGCGCGAGTTCACCGCGTCGCCCCCGACATAAGCATACATGTTCAGGCCATCCCCGTATCCTATCGGATCCGCCTGTAGGAACCTTCCTAGCTGCGGATCATAGGCCCTTGCCTTGTAGTGATAGAGCTCCGCTTCGGCGAGCCACATCTGGCCTGTGTAGCCGAACCTGCCGACATTGGCGGCGTCCGGGACGCCTTCGGGGCTGTAGCTGTTTTTGTCGGTCACCGTGCCTGCGCTGTCGGTATAGCCGATGATGGAGCCTTGGTGATCGGCCATCATGTAGAATTTCGAAGCTGTTCCGGAACCCTCATAAACAGCGATAGGTTCGTCGCTGCCCGGGCCGTGGACGTAGCGGCGCAGGAGGGTGTTGCTGCTATCATATTCCGCGATGAGGGCGGAGCCGGCATAGGCAAACTGCACGATGCCGTTGGCGCTGTTCTCTTCGGCCAATCTGCCCTTGGCGTCGTAATCGAGCGCTACGCTAATCCCCGTGCCGGAGACGGATGTTAAATTGTTAAAGATATCATAATCATAGGACTTCCCGCTATGGGCTGTCAAATTGCCGCGCGCGTCATAGCTCACCGGGCCGGAATACATATCAATGGCTTGGTTAAGGCCGTTAATCATGAAGCTGCTCGCCTCCAATGTGCTGATGTCCCAATCATAGCTGGTATTGCTCCGCGTCTTGCTCGTCATCTGCCCGGCGGGGTTAAACTCAAAGGACAGGTTGAGATCATCCGCTGTCCCGGCCGCGTCGTGATTAAGGCTCGCGGTTAATCCGTCCTGCGCGTAGGTCGTGATATGGCCATTGCCGCGGATCAAATGCGTGCGCGCGCCTTTATCATTATAGAGGATCTGCGCCAGCACGCCCGCGCCCGACGTCGCCCCGTTCTCGCGGATTTTCTTGACCCGGCCCAGAATATCGTAGTCATAATTGACGAACAATCCGGTTCCCGGATAGGTGATATGGCTATTGCGCCCCGCCGCGTTCCAGCCGTAACTGACCGTGCCAAAGGCATTGCTCTCGGTGGTCAGCCGCGAGAGGGCGTCGTAAGTGTTGGTGTCAAAAAATGATCTCAAGTCAGAAAAATAAATCCAAAACTAACAATTGTCACTATCAGAATTAGCTTCGCAAAGCTTAAACTAAAAACATAAGTCAAGGTAGGCTTGGATGAATAAATCAACTTTTTCTCGATCACCCCGAGCCCAAAAATTCCAAATATAATAGATGATATTAATGCAGGTAGCTTTACTGTATCAGGTAACAAACCAAACATAGCTGAGATTAAAATAGCAAAGAGTGAAATCAAACAAATAAAAATTGAAAATACTTCTATATACGATGGTTTTTTGTAAGAAGGCATTTTATCCCGCATTCGCTAACAACATGAGTGGAATGAGGCGAAACCCAACGAAGAATATATCCTGCTTGCCAAATATGTTCAAATGATGAAAAGACTGTCTAAGCAAAATAACAATGAGCAAATGAAGCACATAGGTACATATGGATCCAAGAAACAAAAAATTAGTCGATTTTTCGTTTTGAAAGTGACCACTAATTCCACTCCACAAATTCAGCCAAAGCAATATAAGAAGGCAGTCAATTGCAATTAATAATAGATATATAAAAAATTTAAAATTTTTATTTACCTGCCTTGGCATGAGAAAAAATTACCTTTATGTGATTTATTGAAGTCCAATGCTAATCCTACGCCAATTTCTAAATTCCCATAATAAAATTTATCCCCTCCAGAACGTATTATGCCGCCGGATGCACCAACTGCTCTAAACAGCCCCCTAGCTCCACCAAATGAGACTGACTGAGGGTCTGTGAATGCAGCTATACTGGCATTGGTTACTCCTGTTCCAACACTGCCGTAAGAGCCTACTCCAAATGAGTTAAATAACGCTCTAGATGACATTCCGGGCGATGCTGGGCCTCTGCCAATGCCAGCCATGCTCACTATGCCTATTGCTGAGCCTTCAAGTGACTCAGCATAAACTAATGTTCCTGTATATTGCAAGACTGTTATTCTAGCGCCAACACTGGCTGTAAGCAATTGGGTGCCGCCAAAATATTGAATCGGGCTAACTGAGCCAAACGGAGTTTTAAACGCAGAATTATTTACTGCTGCCAAGATACCTCTTGCCACGCCGCATGCTACCTTAATGGCGATGTCACCATAATCTATATCTAAGTCTATTGAAATACCAGACGCATCACCGAAACCTCCGAAATCGGTGGGTGACCATGTCGGGGTATAGATTGGGTAACTTGGACGGCTACGGCGCCTGCGCGTGCCCGTCACAATGATTTCATCCTCCGTCCCGCTAGGATCAACCCTATTCACCGCGTCGCCCCCGACATAAGCATACATGTTCAGGCCATCCCCGTATCCTATCGGATCCGCCTGTAGGAACCTTCCTAGCTGCGGATCATAGGCCCTTGCCTTGTAGTGATAGAGCTCGGCTTCGGCGAGCCACATTTGGCCTGTGTAGCCGAACCTGCCGACATTGGCGGCGTCCGGGACGCCTTCGGGGCTGTAGCTGTTTTTGTCGGTGACCGTGCCTGCGCTGTCGGTATAGCCGATGATGGAGCCTTGGTGATCGGCCATCATGTAGAATTTCGAAGCTGTGCCGGAACCCTCATAAACAGCGATAGGTTCGTCGCTGCCCGGGCCGTGGACGTAGCGGCGCAGGAGGGTGTTGCTGCTATCATATTCCGCGATGAGGGCGGAGCCGGCATAGGCAAACTGCACGATGCCGTTGGCGCTGTTCTCTTCGGCCAATCTGCCCTTGGCGTCGTAATCGAGCGCTACGCTAATCCCCGTGCCGGAGACGGATGTTAAATTGTTAAAGATATCATAATCATAGGACTTCCCGCTATGGGCTGTCAAATTGCCGCGCGCGTCATAGCTCACCGGGCCGGAATACATATCAATGGCTTGGTTAAGGCCGTTAATCATGAAGCTGCTCGCCTCCAATGTGCTGATGTCCCAATCATAGCTGGTATTGCTCCGCGTCTTGCTCGTCATCTGCCCGGCGGGGTTAAACTCAAAGGACAGGTTGAGATCATCCGCTGTCCCGGCCGCGTCGTGATTAAGGCTCGCGGTTAATCCGTCCTGCGCGTAGGTCGTGATATGGCCATTGCCGCGGATCAAATGCGTGCGCGCGCCTTTATCATTATAGAGTATCTGCGCCAGCACGCCTGCGCCCGACGTCGCCCCGTTCTCGCGGATTTTCTTGACCCGGCCCAAAATATCGTAGTCATAATTGACGAACAATCCGGTTCCCGGATAGGTGATATGGCTATTGCGCCCCGCCGCGTTCCAGCCGTAACTGACCGTGCCAAAGGCATTGCTCTCGGTGGTCAGCCGCGAGAGGGCGTCGTAAGTGTTGGTCAGGGTCGTCCCGTTCTTGGTCGTGGACAGAATACGGCCAAAGAGATCATAAGTATAGGAACTGTCATCGGCCGTGCCCGGCGCATTAGCATGGGTAATCCGGCCGAGATCATCATAAGTAAAATAGACCAATGTGCCGTCCCTCATCCGGCGGCGGTAAACCCGCCCGTAACTATCGCGGTAGCTGCGCTGATAATTCCCGGTATCATAAGACCCGACTGAGGTTTTATGCGGAAAATAGGTGATATAATGGCGGTTAAAGCCGTCAAAGCGGTATTCCGTGCGGTTGCCCTTACCGTCTTTGATATGGCGCAGATTACCATTGGGATAATAATAGCGGCTCTCCGAGCTTTGTTCGGAGGTGCCGTAAGCTGTGTAAGTTTTTGTCACCTGATCCGTATGGTTACGCTGTGAGTGGGCGGCACGCCCGCGAGGAAGTCCCCTTGGGGGATACAGATATTTTGTAATCCAGTCAGCGGGGGAGTCCAATGTGCAGGCATTGGGCATAGAGATAAGGTCGTTTTTGTTCATCTTGTGGACAACCTGATTTATTCTAAATTGTCATCAAAAATAGAGTTCAGGAAGCTATCAACTTGCGAAATATAGGCTTCTATAGTATTGAGACTAGTGGCGTAATGGTCTCCCGGTATTTCAAAGTATTTTATGTTCGCTTTCGGGTTTTTATTTAATACAACCTCAGTAAATTTCTTGCTTTGGTCAAGAGGGATTCTTGTATCTCCTTTTGCGTGTGCTATAAAAAGCGGGGTATTAATATTATTAACTGCCAAAGAGGGTGAATTTCTTGTTAAATAGCTTCTATTTTCTTGCTCGCTAATATCTCCGAAAACCTTACTTTCTTGATTATACCTGTATTCACGACCATTAACTATTTTATATGGCTTCTCCAAAAGCTCTATTAAGTTTGTTATCCCGTTCCGGGAAATAGCGGCCTTAAAAGGATGTTTTTCTAAAGTGGCCGTTGATAGAGAAAGGTAACCTCCGTAACTATTTCCCATAATTGCCATCCGTTTTCTGTCAATGAATTTTAACTTAGCGACATGTTCGGCAGCTTCTATTAGGTCAAGGCGGGGCCTTTCAAAGTTTTGCCAACCAGATTCTCTGAACTTTCTGCCATACCCAGTGGATCCCCGATAATTTGGCACAACGACTGCATATCCTCGATCAACTAATGACTTGAAATAAAGATTACTCCAAGAAAAACTCTCCTTACTAGAAGGCCCGCCATGGGCATAAACAATTGTCGGAAACGGACCTTTAATATTAGTAGGTAAGTAAATATACCCTCTTATTTGCGCCCCATCTGATGCCATGAAATTTAGCCCTTCTACCGTTGCCCATGGATTGAATTCATCACTCCAACATTGCGATAATATCACGGTTTCTTTACTTTGATTATCTAATAAAATGTATTCTATACCATGACGCATGCTTTCTCTTTGGACGATCTTTCGTACTCCAAGATTATCCATACTAACGATCTTAGAACGGTGAGCTACATTTAGGTTAATTTGATCAAACATACTTTTACCCTCAGGGTGTAGAAAGTAGTATTTAGGGAGAGTAGATTCAACTATTGCCCAATATGGTACAGATCCATTTCTGTTAAAACTAACAGATGAAATATCTGCATCCTTCGGTTCAAATATTTTTTCTTTTATTAATCTACCACCAATATCTTCTACTTTGAATAAAGCGGTAAAATTTGTTTCCGTATTCCCTTTGAAATAAAAATACGAAACATAGTTTTTATTTTTAAGCTTCATTCTTAATATATTGTCCGAGTTTCGAAAGTTTTGTGAGGGAAATAACTCAACTGTATCAACCAATGGATTGAATGAGATAATCGTTTCATTTTTAATGTCCTTCGAAGCAGTACCCTTAAGTGACTTTTCGACAGGGTATAGATAGGCTTGGAGCTCTATAAAGGGTTTTGTGTCGTTTTTTTTAAGTTGACGAAACGTTTTTTGTCCGAATACATTAGGCCGCCACCCTTGATAATTTAAGTCACGTTGTAATGAGAGTAATGTGTTTGCAGATGTTGAGTTTTGCCCATCTAAATATAAGCCGCTATCAATCTCATTGAAGGGAATCTCTTTTTCAACACCATTCTTTATATTCAGAGATAGAAACTCCGCAGGAAATTTTAAAGGTTTAAAGTATACATTCTTATTTAACCCCCAAGCAAAACCAACTTCGTATTTATAGCTATTGGTTTCGAATATTAATTTTGGTGAATTTGTTACATCTAGATTTTGGTTAAGTTCAAATATCTGGAATTTTTTTCGCCCATTATAAGACGCGCCATCCGTTACATAACGGCCCTGCTCATTCGTTTCATGACCTAAATAATTCAACAAATAATTTCCATTTGGTGAAATGGAATATCGGGGAGTGGCGTCTAACAAATATGAAGAGCATTGTTTAACGGTTTCATTCTTTATGGGTAGGCTATCTTTAACTGGAAGGCCCACATTTCTAACACATGAAATGTTCGTGAATAATATTATTATCAATATTATAAGGGCTAAGCATCGCATACCGTGATATATACATAACTTTCATCATTACCTAGTAATTTTTTACTAAGACATTAGTGTGCAGGAAACCGTTATTGCGAACCTATGATTTTGTTCGGGCGTTGTACGACGGCTAAACAGAGACACTCTTCGCCCCCCAATACGAAGATCAATATGGCCACCCTCTAAATGATCAGGAATCCCATTGCCAGACCTATCTGGCCCATCATAAAAAGGAATATTATCAATTACTCCGTCTGGGTTTATACCGTTACCATTTCTATCGAAAGCATATTGGCGCGACCTACCGACACTAGGTCCAATTAGATTCACACCACCAAAACGGACATTCCCATCTTGCACTAACGGCGCATCATTAAAATCGTCTGGATCCTTAAAAGGGTTGTCAGTCCTACACTGCTCTTCTTTAGTTTCATTATCACCCTCACTGTCCTCTTCTCCATCCCCCGCATCGGCCACTTGTATAACCCCCGGCCCACTACCGCCCAGCAGACCCGTGCCGCCGGGGCCATAGCTTATAGGTGACCACGAGCCCAATGTTGGCCTATAACTTGTCCAGCCGCCCCCGCCCCCGCCTGTCCTCTGGCCGCAAGCATCTGCGCCTGATCCCGGCGGACAGTCTATAGGCCTTACCCGCCTGATGCGCGACAGCCCACTCGGGTCGCGCGAGTTCACCGCGTCGCCCCCGACATAAGCATACATGTTCAGGCCATCCCCGTATCCTATCGGATCCGCCTGTAGGAACCTTCCTAGCTGCGGATCATAGGCCCTTGCCTTGTAGTGATAGAGCTCCGCTTCGGCGAGCCACATCTGGCCTGTGTAGCCGAACCTGCCGACATTGGCGGCGTCCGGGACGCCTTCGGGGCTGTAGCTGTTTTTGTCGGTCACCGTGCCTGCGCTGTCGGTATAGCCGATGATGGAGCCTTGGTGATCGGCCATCATGTAGAATTTCGAAGCTGTTCCGGAACCCTCATAAACAGCGATAGGTTCGTCGCTGCCCGGGCCGTGGACGTAGCGGCGCAGGAGGGTGTTGCTGCTATCATATTCGGCGATTAAGGCGCTCCCGGCATAGGCGAATTGCACGATGCCGTTGGCGCTGTTCTCCTCGGCCAATCTGCCCTTGGCGTCGTAATCCAGCGCTACGCTAATCCCCGTGCCGGAGACGGATGTTAAATTGTTAAAGATGTCATAATCATAGCTCTTCCCGCTATGGGCTGTCAAATTGCCGCGCGCGTCATAAGTCACCGGGCCGGAATACATATCAATGGCTTGGTTAAGGCCGTTTATCATGAAGCTGCTCGCCTCCAATGTGCTGATGTCCCAATCATAGCTGGTATTGCTCCGCGTCTTGCTCGTCATCTGCCCGGCGGGGTTAAACTCAAAGGACAGGTTGAGGTCATCCGCTGTGCCCGCCGCGTCGTGATTTAAGCTCGCGGTTAATCCGTCCTGCGCGTAGGTCGTGATATGGCCATTGCCGCGAATGAGGTGCGTGCGCGCGCCTTTATCGTTATAGAGGATCTGCGCCAGCACGCCTGCGCCTGACGTCGCCCCGTTCTCGCGGATTTTCTTGACCCGGCCCAGAATATCGTAGTCATAATTGACGAACAATCCTGTTCCCGGATAGGTGATATGGCTATTGCGCCCCGCCGCGTTCCAGCCGTAACTCACCGTGCCAAAGGCGTTGCTCTCGGAGGTCAGCCGCGAGAGGGCGTCGTAAGTGTTGGTCAGGGTCGTCCCGTTCTTGGTCGTGGACAGAATACGGCCAAAGAGATCATAAGTATAGGAACTGTCATCGGCCGTGCCCGGCGCATTAGCATGGGTAATCCGGCCGAGATCATCATAAGTAAAATAGACCAATGTGCCGTCCCTCATCCGGCGGCGGTAAACCCGCCCGTAACTATCGCGGTAGCTGCGCTGATAATTCCCGGTATCATAAGACCCGACTGAGGTTTTATGCGGAAAATAGGTGATATAATGGCGGTTAAAGCCGTCAAAGCGGTATTCCGTGCGGTTGCCCTTACCGTCTTTGATATGGCGCAGATTACCATTGGGATAATAATAGCGGCTCTCCGAGCTTTGTTCGGAGGTGCCGTAAGCTGTGTAAGTTTTTGTCACCTGATCCGTAGCGTTGTAGAGGTATTTTGTAATCCGGTCACCCGGATCGTCCAGCGCGCAGGCACTCGGCATGTTGATAAGATCGTTCTTGTTAATCCGCGAGGCGCGGCACAATATGCGGCCTTTGGTATCATATTCAACCTGTGAGGCGGAGGTGTAGACGGCCCCGTCTTTGGAGGTCACGCGGACGCGGCGGCCGTAAGTATCGTATTGGTAGAGGGCTTGCTGCTGCACGGTCATGGCGTTCAGCGCGGACAGGGTCGTGCTCGTCGCCGTGCCGGATTCGGTGCGCTCCAGAAAACCGGAGCTGTCATAGATATTGCGAACTCATCGTATTACCATCCTTTGGAGATATAGACTTTATCACCAATAACAATACGCGTCCCCTTTTCCCATCGGCGATCAACTTTTCTTACACAAGCTCTAATATTGTCTGAGCACACCCTTCCTGAAAACTCCAATCCCCATAATTTTTTTAATTGCTTGGACGTGGGCAACCACATATAATTTTTAAATCTACGTATCTTAAGTGGGCACGCCCCTGTAACAGGAAAAATTTCATAGTGTTCCAGCACGAGGCGTTTCTCAGTCTCTTTCCAAAAGTCCTGATTCAGTTGGGCGAGACCATAAAGGTATTTTTGGTTATCAATACTTACAGAACTACAGTAGGTAACGTCACCTCCATATCTAATAAATTGCGATCTATTCATAAATGAATTCCAGTGAAATCCAATCATTGGATTATCTAGAAATTTTATAGTTTTTGCCGATGGTAATATGTCTTCAGCACAAGCAGACAAGCAAACACCCTGAACTATCACTGTATTTTCGTTACGTATAATATTCCTTGCGGCCTCAAAAGCCACTTTAGTGCTTCCGCCACCTGAAGAAATGATAATTCTTTTTCCGGGAGCATTTTTCCTTTCCAACTTGGCAAGAAAATTACCATTGATTTCACTTTTGATTATAAGGTCTTCCTTTTTGCAACATGTAAGAAACAACACAATAATTATCATCAATGCCCTTTTCATTATACGAATTTCCTAAATATGCGAATTATCAATTTAAACACCACAGCTCTAAGCAAAAAGCTTGCTAACGTCCCGGGCCGCAATGCAAACTCACTTCATTATTGATATTGCCAATATCCATAGCGCCATCAAGTATCGTTAAAATGCCAATTAGGCCAAGCCTTCTTGTGCCTCTTGGCGACGGTATCACTGCTCCTCGCATTTGGCTGTTTGTAGCATCTCGTGCGTCCAATGCCGATTGACATAGTTCGGAATCTGGATCTACTCGATTATAGTCTTCGACTGATCTTGGCGATATGCCAGGGCCTCTTCCTGTCCATATTGGCTGATTATTTGTATCTACTAGATTGCCATAAGCAGATATTGACGTAGACCTGTTTGTATTTCGGCGAGTCCCCGTAACAATAATCTCATCCTCTTCCGTTGGTACACTTCCGCCATTATGCCCAAAAATACCTCCCGACGGAACGCCGCCATAATCTACGGGGCCCCCACTTGTTCCCCAGACCACTCTTACCCCGCCTCGGCTGTCACTGCCTGTGCAGGTCGTAATATCACTGCCCGGAACCCAATTGCCATTGGAGTCCTTTATCGCTGTCGTTGTGCATGTTCGCGCCAACCCACTCGGATCGCGCGAGTTCACAGCATCACCCCCGACATAGGCATACATGTTCAGGCCATCTCCGTATCCGATCGGATCAGCCTGTAGGAACCTGCCTAGCTGCGGATCATACGCCCTTGCTTTGTAGTGATACAGTTCCGCCTCGGCCAGCCACATCTGGCCGGTATAGCCGAACCTGCCGACATTGGCGGCGTCCGGTACGCCTTCGGGGCTGTAGCTGTTTTTGTCCGTCACCGTGCCTGCGCTGTCAGTATAGCCGATGATCGAGCCTTGGTGGTCGGCCATCATGTAGAACTTCGAAGCTGTGCCGGAACCTTCGTAAACCGCGATAGGTTCGTCGCTGCCCGGGCCGTGGACATATCTGCGTAGGAGGGTGTTGCTGCTGTCATATTCTGCGATTAACGCGCTTCCGGCATAGGCGAACTGCACGATACCGTTGGCGCTGTTCTCCTCCGAGAGGCGGCCCTTTGCGTCGTAATCGAGGCTCACGCTAATCCCGCTCCCGCTCACCGATGTGAGGTTGTTAAAGATGTCATAATCATAGGACTTCCCGCTATGGGCTGTCAAATTACCGCGCGCGTCATAAGTCACCGGGCCGGAATACATGGCGATAGCTTGGTTGAGGCCGTTTATCGCGAAGCTGCTCGCCTCTAAAGTGCTGATGTCCCAGTCATAGCTGGTATTGCTCCGCGTCTTGCTGGTCATCTGCCCGGCCGGGTTGAAGGTGAAGGCGAGGTTGAGGTCATCCGCTGTCCCGGCCGCGTCGTGATTAAGGCTCGCGGTTAATCCGTCCTGCGCGTAGGTCGTGATATGGCCATTGCCGCGTATGAGATGCGTGCGGAACGTCCGCATTTGATCCTGTGAATCAAATGCAGTGGAGCACCGAACCTGAAGGGTTCGGACCGAAAGCTCCGCGGCTTTGCCTCTTATCGCTTCGCGCGGCGGCTCCAAGCCTTTATCGTTATAGAGTATCTGCGCCAAGACGCCCGCGCCCGACGTCGCCCCGTTCTCGCGGATCTTCTTAACCCGGCCGAGAATATCGTAGTCATAATTGACGAACAGACCATTGCCATTTCCTTGGGGCCCCGGATAGGTGATATGGCTATTACGCCCCGCCGCGTTCCAGCCGTAACTGACCGTGCCAAAGGCATTGCTCTCGGAGGTCAGGCGCGAGAGGGCGTCGTATGTATTGGTCAGGGTTTGGCCGTTTTTGGTCGTGCTGGTGATGCGGCCAAAGAGATCGTAAGTATAGGAACTGTCATTGGCCGTGCCCGGCGCATTAGCGTTGGTAATCCGGCCAAGATCATCATGAGTAAAATAGACCAATGTGCCGTCGCGCATCCGGCGGCGGTAAACCCGCCCGTAACTATCGCGGTAGCTGCGCTGATAATTACCGGTATCATAAGACCCGACTGAGGTCTTATGCGGAAAATAGGTGATATAATGGCGGTTAAAGCCGTCAAAGCGGTATTCCGTGCGGTTGCCTTTGCCGTCTTTAATATGGCGCAGATTGCCATTGGGGTAATAATAGCGGCTCTCCGAGCTTTGTTCGGAGGTGCCGTATGCTGTGTAGGTTTTGGTCACCTGATCCGTATGGTTGTAGAGATATTTTGTAATCCGGTCAGCGGGGGAGTCCAATGTGCAGGCGGCGGGCATGTTGATAAGATCGTTCTTATTAATCCGCGAGGCGCGGCACAATATGCGGCCTTTAAGGTCATATTCGATCTGTGAAGCCGAGGTGTAGACGGAGCCGTCCTTGGAGGTCACGCGGACGCGCCGGCCGTAAGTGTCGTATTGGTAGAGGGCTTGCTGCTGCACGGTCATCGCATTAAGCGCAGATAGGGTCGTGCTCGATTCGGCCCGAGATAGCCGAAAGCGTCATTCATCGATTTAGCATAATATTGAAAACGACGGTCATCACAATTGGAAATGCATAGGTAGCAAACCGAGTATTAGCGTCAGTGGTGAACTTGTTGGTGTTTTCATTTCTGTTCTGAATTCTGTGTGCCAATAGCATCAATACTGAGGATATGGCAAAAACGGTTAACAGCACCAGACTTTTTGACATTTGAAAAATGGACGGGCGCGCCATTACAATAAAAAATAGACCAGCTAGTAATATTGTTAGCAGAGTGTGTAATATTTTCATTTCACTCCTTTACTCAGCACGATCGAAAAGACGAATATGCACCTACAGAAAACTCCTGTGCCGTGCCAATTCCGACTTCTATGTTAAGTAGCGGGTATATTGCCCCATCAGAGTCGAATATAAGGCCACCTGAAATGCCTATAAATCCTTTAAAGGCTCTACCAACGCCAAAACCTTGACCATCCACGAAAGTTTGAAGGGGTGCCGAAGTTCCGCCCACTGAAACTGATCCAAAAGCTGATGCACCCAATCTACTTCGCCCTTGGCCAGAATCACTATGGCTAGCTGACCCTGATTGCCCGACAACAGCTCCTTCCACTGATTGTGCATAGATTAATGATCCAAAACCACCAAAGTTCCTGTCTCCAGCCCTAATCCCACCATTTAATCCTACAAGGGTAGTCCCTCCCAATGATTGTGTGGAATATCCAAATTGAATCTGTTGAGCAAATGAAGCGGCGGCAACAATGGCTCTACCAACTGCGCAAGCCGCCTTAACGGCGATATCGTCAAAATCTATATCTAAGTCTATTGAAAGACCAGACGCATCACCGAAACCTCCAAAATCCGCCCCCCGATTAGCATTGGCGACGATATCCCGGCCTGACCAGAGGCCGTAGGGGTTGAGGGGGACGTATCTTCTTCTGCGCTGCCGTTGTGCTGTCACGATGACTTCATCTTCGACCCTTTGCTGATCCGTCCCGCTCGGATCCGTATTATTCACCGCATCCCCGCCAACATAGGCATACATATTCAGGCCATCCCCGTATCCTATCGGGTCAGCCTGTAGGAACCGTCCTAATTGCGGATCATAGGCCCTTGCCTTGTAGTGATAGAGCTCCGCCTCTGCCAGCCACATCTGGCCTGTGTAGCCGAACCTGCCGACATTGGCGGCGTCCGGGACGCCTTCGGGGCTGTAGCTGTTTTTGTCGGTGACCGTGCCTGCGCTGTCGGTATAGCCGATGATGGAGCCTTGGTGATCGGCCATCATGTAGAATTTCGAAGCTGTTCCGGAACCCTCATAAACCGCGATAGGTTCGTCGCTCCCCGGGCCGTGGACATATCTGCGTAGGAGGGTGTTGCTGCTATCATATTCCGCGATGAGGGCGGTGCCGGCATAGGCGAACTGCACGATGCCGTTGGCGCTGTTCTCCTCGGCCAATCTGCCCTTGGCGTCGTAATCCAGCGCTACGCTAATCCCCGTGCCGGAGACGGATGTGAGATTGTTAAAGATATCATAATCATAGCTCTTGCCGCTATGGGCTGTCAAATTGCCGCGCGCGTCATAGCTCACCGGGCCGCTATACATATCAATGGCTTGGTTAAGCCCGTTAATCATGAAGCTGCTCGCCTCTAAAGTGCTGATGTCCCAATCATAGCTGGTGTTAGAGCGCGTCTTGCTCGTCATCTGCCCGGCGGGGTTAAACTCAAAGGACAGGTTGAGATCATCCGCTGTGCCCGCCGCGTCGTGATTTAAGCTCGCGGTTAATCCGTCCTGCGCGTAGGTCGTGATATGGCCATTGCCGCGAATGAGGTGCGTGCGCGCGCCTTTATCGTTATAGAGGATCTGCGCCAGCACGCCTGCGCCTGACGTCGCCCCGTTCTCGCGGATTTTCTTGACCCGGCCCAGAATATCGTAGTCATAATTGACGAACAATCCTGTTCCCGGATAGGTGATATGGCTATTGCGCCCCGCCGCGTTCCAGCCGTAACTCACCGTGCCAAAGGCGTTGCTCTCGGAGGTCAGCCGCGAGAGGGCGTCGTAAGTGTTGGTCAGGGTCGTCCCGTTCTTGGTGGTGGACAGAATGCGGCCAAAGAGATCGTAAGTATAGGAACTGTCATCGACCGTGCCCGGCGCATTAGCATTGGTAATCCGGCCAAGATCATCATGAGTAAAATAGACCAATGTACCGTCGCGCATCCGGCGGCGGTAAACCCGGCCGTAACTATCGCGGTAGCTGCGCTGATAGTTTCCGGTATCATAAGACCCGACTGAGGTTTTATGCGGAAAATAGGTGATATAATGGCGGTTAAAGCCGTCAAAGCGGTATTCCGTGCGGTTGCCTTTGCCGTCTTTGATATGGCGCAGATTACCATTGGGATAATAATAGCGGCTCTCCGAGCTCTGCTCCGCCGTGCCGTAAGCTGTGTAGGTTTTTGTCACCTGATCCGTAGCGTTGTAGAGGTATTTTGTAATCCGGTCAGCGGGATCGTCCAGCGCGCAGGCACTCGGCATGTTGATAAGGTCGTTCTTGTTGATCCGAGAGGCGCGGCACAATATGCGGCCCTTGGTATCATATTCAACCTGTGAGGCGGAGGTGTAGACGGCCCCGTCTTTGGAGGTCACGCGGACGCGGCGGCCGTAAGTATCGTATTGGTAGAGGGCTTGCTGCTGCACCGTCATGGCGTTCAGCGCGGACAGCCCCGTGCTCGTCGCCGTGCCGGACTCGGTGCGCTCCAGAAACCCCGAACTGTCATAGACATTGCGAACCGCTCGGCGTTTAAGCGCCCCGCCGCCGTCAGGGTCGGGCCCGATAGAGCCAATAACGCGCTGCTCGGCCCCCTCATAGAAGGCGTAAGAGCGGTCAACAGAACCGGCTATCGGGCCGTCGACCCATTTAACATTGCCAAAGTTATCTATATCGGACGCGGTCGTCGAGATGATAGAGCTATTGCCCGCCCGCACCGTGCGGGAATATAAGAATAGGTTTTTAGTGACCCTGTAGGATTGCGTAATGACTGTTTCATTGGCGCTATTATTACAGCTTGTCGCCGTCGGGCAGGCGCGAATGGCCGTCAGTCTCCAGACCGGATCGCCGTCGACAAAACCGCCCGCGCTGGTTTTGATCTTGGCCCTTTTTTGCGCGTAAATATAAGTCACTTTTGGGCGGGCCAAGCCCGTGCTCGGCGCCGGGCCGGTCACGGTGGCAATGCCGCCATGGGCCGCGTAATAGGTATAATCCGTTTGTTTGCCGCGCGCATCGCGTGTCCAAAGCGGTTTGTTACAGGTCTTGGGGTTGGAACAACTCGCCAGATAGCCTGCCGTTGTGACGATCGGAATAAGGCTGTTATTTTTGTCAGTCCATTTTGTTTCCGTCACATTGCCGCGTGTATCGTATGTATATTCAGTGGAATCGCCATTTGGCCGGACCACGGTCTTGACCCGGTTAAAACTGTCATAGCTATATGAGGCCGTGCGCCCGAGCGCGTCCGCGTCCGACGTCACTGTCTTGTCCGTGATTTTAGAGACAACAATACGGGATTTACCCAATGGGTCGGTGATTGTCGTCGTGCGGCTCCCGCCGCTATCGGAATAATAATAGCTCCATGTGCCGCCCCCGGTCACGACCGAACTGACCCTGCCATTGCTATAATAGCTATAGTTCAAATCCTCATCAGCAGAAGTATTGATATCATTGCCGCCGCCGCTGAAATTGGTCCAATTATCCCGCGCCATATCCATCGAATTCTGCGCGCCGCCGCCGCCGGCATTCTCCGGCAGGCGGTCATATGTGGTCTCGCCCCACTGGCTACCGACATTGCAGGCCGCTGCGGCCGGGTCGCAATATTCAACGCGGTTATTGATCGCCTTGATTTTATTTTCCTGATTTTCAAACTTTAACTGATAACTGAAATTATTACGCACGGAGCGCAGATAGACATGGTTTTGTCCCGAGACTGTCTGCTGGTCATAATCATAATAGAGTTTCGCCCCGTTCGCCGCTGTTACGGATGTCAGCATGGCCAGATTGGCTTCCATTGGCGCGGCCGAAGTGATCTGGTTATCAAACAAAGAGACTGCGCCGCCCGCTGTTGTATAGGTGTAGATATTGCCGGATAATATCAGGGTCGAGCCGCTTTGGGTTTTGGCTGTATAAAGCCCGCCGCTTAGCGTGAACTCTTCGGCGCTATTGCCCATGCTGACAACATAACCGCGCGAGGCATAATAATTAATCGCGCCCCAATAATTATGGCTCTCAATATTGTAACCCCCGCGCCGCGTCGTCGTGACAGAGGCGGAAAGACCATCACCCCCGGTGCCGATACTGATGAGATGATAACCATAAATGCGCTCGCCGGTCAGCAAGTCAACATTATTCCCATCAACATAAGTGCGCACATTAGGCGCGGAGCCGGGGCCGTTTTGGGCGGCGGCTAATGACGGGAGGGTTAGGCAGGCAAGGCCAAAAAACAGACTGAGACAATATTGCAAAATGTGTGAATATATTTTAGTCGTTTTATGTATCAGCATTGCTACCCTCACCCGTTCGCATATTGACACACCTGACTTACACCTATAGGAGAAAATGTAAAGTCACTAATAGAATATTAAAAATTAACCCGCAAAAGGGGAGTGTAAAATGGGCCATATTGCAAGACTAGGCGCGGGAGTTTTTGCACTCGCTTTGTTGATATCAACGCCGTCTTTCGCGCAAACGACAACGACTTACAGCTATGACACACAAGGCCGCCTAACCGCCGTAGATGACAGCGTCATTGGCGACATCACCTATGATTATGACGATGCGGGGAACCTCATTGACCGAACGGTTGGCGCAGGAGGCGGAGGCACAAATTCATCCCCGACATGCCCCGCGCCCTATGTTACGATCACATTTAATGTAAATTATGCCTTTGTGTCGCCTTTGGGCCAATGTAGCGACCCTGATGGCGACACATTAATAATAACTGCAGCCGAAATTACCTTCGGCACGGGCGCAAATGTCACTGTAAATACGCCTACCCAGTTATATTTTTCCACCCTGCCTTGCGATTTAACTTTTGCAGAATTTACGGTCTCTGATGGCAATGGCGGCGCCGCCACCGGAAACGTTGAAATCGAACGCTTTGACGAAATTTGCGATTTATAACGCAAATTAATTAATCACCCGGTTTACTTAGCAGTCGAGACGCTAACAATTGCAAAGCATAAAAAAGCCGCCCCGAAGGACGGCTCTTTAATTTTTGCTTTGCGCGGGCCTATTCCGCTGCGTCGCCTTCAATTTCGCTTGGAAATTCTTCGAGCTGCGGCGCGTTGGCCGCGCGTTCTTCGAGAACTTTCTCGTCGCGATCATTGGCGAGTTTTTGGTATTTGCGCAGATTTGCACCCGTGCCCGCCGGGATGAGGCGGCCAACAATGACATTCTCTTTCAGGCCTTCGAGCATGTCTTCCTTGCCCTGAACAGAGGCTTCCGTGAGGACGCGTGTTGTCTCTTGGAAAGACGCCGCCGAGATGAACGAACGAGTCTGTAGTGAGGCTTTGGTGATGCCTAGCAAAACAGGTTTGCCCACCGCAGGAGCCGCTTTTTTATTGCGCTCAAACAGGGCTTCATTGACCTGATTAAATTCAATACGGTCCAATTGTTCCTTCCTAAGCAAGGTCGTATCGCCGGGGTCAGTAATCTCGACCTTTTGCAGCATTTGGCGCACGATGACTTCGATATGCTTGTCATTAATCGGCACGCCTTGCAGACGGTAAACACCTTGGACTTCATCGACAAGATATTCGGCCAAGGCTTCGACGCCCATAATTGCGAGGATGTCATGCGGAGCCGGATTACCGTCAATAATGAAGTCACCCTTCTTCACAGAATCGCCCTCAGAGACGAGCATATGTTTGCCTTTGGCAATGAGATAGGAAGACGGGTCTGCAGACTCGTCTTCGGGCAAGATTTGAATTTTGCGCTTGTTTTTATAATCACGCGTAAATTCTATTTTGCCGTCAATATCCGCGATTACCGCATCGTCTTTCGGACGGCGGGCTTCGAAAAGCTCGGCCACTCGCGGCAGGCCACCGGTAATATCGCGCTGCGTAGCGCCGCCTTTGGCAATACGCGCAAGCGCTGCGCCGGGCTTAACCTTGTCTCCATCTTGAACAGAGAGGATCGCGCCAACAGCCAGCATATAGCGGGCAATATTACCATTTTTGAGTTTGACGGGTTCGCCCTTATCATCTTCAATCACGGCCACAGGCTGGATATCACCGGATTTGGACGAGGCCCGCCAGTCAACAATGACTTTGGACGAAATGCCGGTTTCTTCATCGGTCTCTTCCTTGGCCGAAACACCGTCAACAATGTCGAGCAAGCGAACCGTACCGCCAACGTCGGTCAGGATAGGCGTTGAATAAGGGTCCCAATCCGCGAGGCGATCGCCGCGCTTGACTTTTGCGCCCGATTTAACGGCCATGATGGAGCCGTAATCGACCTTATGAGTCTCGAGCTCTTTGCCGTCCTTATCGACGATAGAGAATTCGAGCTTGCGGGATTTAACAATAAAGCCGGTATCCATTTTAATGACGTCGCCCGCATCATATTCGATCTTACCTTCATTAGAACTTTCCGTACCAGATTTATCAGACACTGAGGCCGTGCCGCCAATATGGAACGTTCGCATGGTCAGCTGCGTGCCGGGTTCGCCAATAGACTGCGCCGCGATAACACCGACCGCTTCGCCCATATTAACTTTCGTCCCGCGCGCCAGATCGCGGCCATAACAGGTCGCGCAAATTCCGGTCACGGTTTCGCATGTCAGCGGGCTGCGCGTGCGCAAATTTTGTAGGCCGGAGGCATCAATTTCGGCCGCGATATCTTCGTCAACATAAGTATTGGCGGGATACAGCAACTCGCCATTACGCGGATCATGAATGTCTTCAGCCAATGTACGGCCCAATGTCCGTTCACCGAGGGAAACAACCACTTCGCCTGAATCGACAACAGGTTTCAACTCAATGCCGTTCGTCGTGCCGCAATCCTGCTCGGTCACGATACAGTCTTGCGCAACGTCAACGAGGCGGCGTGTGAGGTAACCCGAGTTCGCAGTTTTCAAAGCCGTATCGGCCAGACCCTTACGCGCCCCATGGGTCGAGTTAAAGTAATCCATCACGGTCAGGCCTTCTTTAAAGTTAGCCGTAATCGGGGTTTCGATAATCTCGCCGGACGGCTTGGCCATAAGACCGCGCATACCCGCCAATTGTTTCATCTGGTTCTTAGACCCACGAGCGCCGGAATCGGCCATCATGAAGATCGAATTGATGACCTTACGCGGCTTGGCCGCTTCGTCCATCATAGCGTCCGCTACTTTGTCAGTACATTTTGACCACGCATCAACGACTTTGTTATATTTCTCGCCGCGCGTGATAAGACCGTCAGCATATTGCTGCTCAAAGTCAGAGACGAGATCTTGTGTCTCATTCACCAGCGTATATTTTTTCGCAGGAATAACCATGTCGTCCTTACCGAAAGAAATACCGGCATGACAGGCTTCGCGAAAACCAAGAGCCATCATCTTATCGGCAAAGATCACCGTCGCCTTTTGTCCGGCGTGGCGATAGACCGTGTCGATCACTTTCCCGATCTCTTTCTTGGTCAGCGTCTTGTTGATAATATCATATTTGACGAGGTGATGACGCGGCAGATATTCAGCCAGCTTAAGCCGGCCCGGACAGGTTTCGGCCACTTCATAAGTGACAGTTCCGTCCTCGGCAGTGACCGGGAAACGGCCCTTCACTTTGGAGTGGATAGTAATGATCTTATTATCCAGCGCCGCTTCGAGTTCGCAAATATCAGCGAACATCATGCCTTCGCCTTTCTCGCCGTCGCGCATTAGCGACATATAATAAAGGCCGAGAACGATATCCTGAGACGGCACAATAATCGGTTTACCATTGGCGGGCGACAGAATGTTATTGGTCGACATCATCAAGACGCGGGCTTCGAGTTGCGCTTCAATAGAGAGCGGAACGTGAACGGCCATTTGGTCGCCGTCAAAATCAGCATTGAAAGCCGCACACACAAGCGGGTGAAGACGGATCGCCTTACCTTCTGTCAGCTTAGGCTCGAACGCCTGAATACCAAGTCTATGAAGAGTCGGGGCGCGGTTAAGCAGCACAGGATGTTCGCGAATAACTTCGTCGAGAATATCCCAGACTTCGGGGCGTTCTTTTTCAACCAGTTTCTTGGATTGCTTTACGGTTCCTGAAAGACCTTTGGCGTCAAGACGCGCATAGATAAACGGCTTAAACAGCTCCAGCGCCATTTTCTTGGGCAGACCACATTCATGCAGTTTCAGCTCAGGGCCAACCACGATTACGGAACGGCCGGAATAGTCAACGCGCTTTCCGAGCAGGTTCTGACGGAAACGGCCTTGCTTACCTTTGAGCATATCTGACATGGATTTCAGCGGGCGCTTATTGGCGCCTGTAATCACGCGGCCACGGCGGCCATTGTCAAACAGCGCATCAACGGATTCCTGCAACATCCGTTTTTCATTTCGGATGATAATATCCGGCGCGCGCAATTCGATAAGACGCTTAAGGCGGTTATTACGGTTGATAACGCGGCGATAAAGATCGTTGAGATCAGAGGTCGCGAAACGGCCACCATCGAGCGGCACCAGCGGACGAAGTTCCGGCGGAATCACAGGAACAACCGTCAGCACCATCCATTCGGGACGGTTACCGGACGTGATAAAGGCTTCGAGCAATTTAAGACGCTTAGAAAACTTTTTCAGCTTCAGCTCTGATCCCGTTTCAGTCATATCGAAACGGGTGCGCTCAACTTCGGCTTCGAGGTCAAGATTGATCAGCATTTCGCGCACAGCTTCGGCGCCAATACCGGCGGTAAAGCTGTCTTCGCCAAATTCAGCTTGGGCGTCGAGATATTCTTCCTCGGACAGGATTTGGCGTTCAGCCAAAGATGTCAGGCCCGGCTCGGTAACGATATAGCTTTCAAAATAGAGCACGCGCTCAACTTCTTTAAGCGTCATATTGAGCATGGTTGAAATCCGCGAGGGCAGCGATTTCAAAAACCAGATATGGGCGACAGGCGCGGCCAATTCGATATGACCCATACGCTCGCGGCGCACGCGGGTAACGGTGACTTCAACGCCGCATTTCTCGCACACAACGCCTTTATATTTCATGCGCTTATATTTGCCGCAGAGACATTCGTAATCTTTGACAGGACCAAAGATACGGGCGCAAAACAGGCCGTCTTTTTCCGGCTTGAAGGTGCGATAATTTATGGTTTCCGGCTTGCGGATTTCGCCAAATGACCAGCTATGGATTTTCTCGGGGCTGGCCAGAGAAATACGGATACGGTCAAAGGTCGGGCCTTCTTGCGCGGGATTGAAAATGTTCATGACCTCTTGGTTCATAACTTTTTCCTCAAATGTGAGGGGATGCGTCCATCACCTCGTTAAAATTCATCTACACTGTAACAGGGCTGCGGGCAGCCCTGTTTTTGATTACTAGCCGTTGGTCAGCTCAATGCTCAGACCCAGAGAGCGGATCTCTTTGATCAGAACGTTAAAGCTCTCCGGAATACCGGCTTCGAAAGCATCATCGCCGCGAACAATCGACTCGTAAACTTTCGTCCGGCCGGCCACGTCGTCTGACTTAACCGTAAGCATTTCCTGCAATGTATAAGCGGCGCCGTAAGCTTCGAGCGCCCAGACTTCCATTTCCCCGAAGCGCTGGCCACCAAATTGGGCTTTACCGCCAAGAGGTTGCTGCGTGACGAGAGAGTATGGACCGATCGAACGGGCATGGATTTTATCATCAACCAAATGGTGAAGCTTGAGCAGATATTTATAACCCACAGTCACGGGCCGGACGAATTTCTCGCCTGTGCGGCCATCGTTAAGTACCATTTGGCCTGAACTATGCAGTCCTGCTTTTTCAAGCATGGTCACAATATCGGGCTCGCGAGCCCCGTCAAAGACAGGCGTTGCAATCGGCACGCCGCCGGTCAGGTTTCCGGCAAGCTCGATAAGCTCGTCATTTCTGCGCGGAAGCTGCTCATCTTCGCCGTAAGCGTGAACAAGGCTGGCTTTGAGCGGCGCCATATCGCCTTCGGCGCGGTAAGTTTCGAGCGCGTCGTCGATCAATTTGCCAATGCCGGCGCAAGCCCAACCCAGATGGGTTTCAAGGATTTGTCCGACATTCATCCGCGACGGAACACCGAGAGGGTTAAGCACAATATCAACAGGCTGGCCTGTTTCCAGATACGGCATATCTTCGAGAGGATTGATCTTGGAAATCACGCCTTTATTGCCGTGACGTCCAGCCATTTTGTCGCCCGGTTGTAGCTTACGCTTCACCGCGACAAAGACCTTGACCATTTTCATGACGCCCGGCGCAAGCTCATCACCGCGCTGGAGTTTATCAACCTTATCTTCAAAACGGTCATCAAGGCGCGCTTTAGAGGTGTCATATTGCTCTTTCAAAGCTTCAAGCTCGCCAATGGCTTTTTCGTCATTAACTCCGATACGCCACCAATCGGAACGCGGAATTTCTTCCAGCGTTTCGTCGCTCACAGGGCCCTTGCGGAAACCACGCGGACCGGAAACAGCCGTCTTGCCCATCAATGTTTTCTTCACAGAGTTATAAATAGAGCGCTCAAGGATCGTAAGCTCATCGTCACGGTCTTTGCCGAGAAACTCGATTTCTTCGCGTTCGATTTGCATCGCCCGTTCATCTTTTTCTACGCCGTGGCGGTTAAAGACGCGCACTTCGACAACAGTTCCAGACGCTCCCGGAGGCAGTTTCAGAGATGTATCGCGAACATCGGAGGCTTTTTCGCCAAAGATAGCGCGCAGAAGTTTTTCTTCCGGCGTCATCGGGCTCTCGCCTTTTGGCGTGACTTTGCCGACAAGAATATCGCTGGCATGAACTTCGGCGCCGACGGCAACAATACCGGCTTCGTCGAGGTTACGCAGAGCTTCTTCGCCGACATTGGGAATATCGCGCGTGATCTCTTCTGGGCCGAGCTTAGTATCGCGGGCCATGACGGAGAACTCTTCGATATGCAGCGATGTATAGACATCATCGCGCACGATGCGTTCGGAAATCAGGATCGAGTCTTCGAAGTTATAGCCATGCCACGGCATGAAGGCGACGAGCACGTTTTTACCCAAGGCCAATTCACCGAGATCGGTTGACGGGCCATCGGCGATAATGTCGCCGAGTTTCACATCATCTCCGACTTTGACCAGCGGACGCTGGTTGATGCAGGTAGACTGGTTCGAGCGCTGAAATTTTAGCAGATTATAGATATCAACGCCGGAGCGTTTGAGATCCGTTTCCTTGGTCGCGCGAACAACAATACGCTTGGCATCGACTTGCTCGACAACACCTTCGCGCTTGGCCGCTACGGTCGCGCCCGAATCGAGCGCCACAACAGCTTCCATACCCGTACCGACAAGCGGAGCCTCGGCGATGAGAAGCGGCACAGCTTGCCGCATCATATTGGAACCCATCAAGGCGCGGTTGGCATCATCATTTTCAAGGAAAGGGATAAGCGCGGCCGCAACAGAGACAAGCTGCTTGGGAGAAACGTCAATGAAATCTATATTCTCTTTGGCCACTAAGGTCACGTCGCCGTTGACGCGGCACGTAATGAAGTCCTGGGCCAATTCGCCTTTATCCGTGATCTCGGCGTTGGCTTGCGCAATAGAATAACGCGCCTCTTCCATAGCCGAGAGATAGATAACTTCGTCTTTTAGCTTGCCATTGACAATCTTGCGATAAGGACTCTCGATGAAGCCATATCTATTCACGCGGGCATGTGTCGCCAGCGAGTTAATCAGGCCGATATTCGGCCCTTCCGGCGTTTCAATCGGGCAGATACGGCCATAATGGGTCGGATGCACATCGCGGACTTCAAAGCCAGCACGTTCGCGGGTCAAGCCGCCGGGGCCAAGCGCGGAGAGACGACGCTTATGCGTAATCTCGGAGAGCGGATTGGTTTGGTCCATAAATTGCGAGAGCTGTGAGGAACCAAAAAACTCGCGCACAACAGCGGCGGCCGGTTTGGCATTAATAAGATCATGCGGCATAACCGTTTCAATGTCGACAGACTGCATACGCTCTTTAATCGCGCGTTCCATGCGCAAAAGACCAATACGGTATTGGTTTTGCATCAATTCACCAACAGAGCGAACACGGCGATTGCCAAGATTGTCAATATCGTCAACTTGGCCGATACCGTCTTTGAGTTTAACCAGCGTATCGACAACAGCGAACATATCCTCAGGCCGCAAAACGCGGACATCATTCGGACACTCCAGTTCCATGCGCAGGTTCATCTTCACCCGGCCAACATCGGAGAGATCATAGCGTTCTTTATCAAAAAACAAGCTTTGAAAGAGATCTTCTGCCGCTTCGGTTGTCGGCGGCTCGCCCGGACGCATGACCCGGTAAATATCAACCAGCGCCCCGTTGCGGCCATCATTCTTATCGGCCGCCAAAGTATTGCGGATATAAGGCCCGACATTGACGAAATCAATATTTAGCACGGAAAGTTCTGTAATCCCGGCTTCAATAATCAATTCCATCGCCTCTTCGGAAAGCTCATCACCGGCCTCAGCATAGATTTGGCCTGTTGTGGTATTGACAATATCTTCGGCGACAAAGCGTTCGGACATTTCCTCATTTGAAATCAGGACAATCTTCAACCCATCATCAGCGAGTTTCTTGGCCCCGCGCTTGGTCAACTTGCGGCCCGCAGGGGCAACAACTTCGCCCGTTTTGGCATCAACAAGATCGCGTAGCAATTTAGACCCGCGATAATCATTCAGATTAAAAGGGCGTGTCCAGCCATCTTTTTTCTTATCCCGCTTATAATTAATCGCTTTGTAATAATGCTCAAGGATATCTTCCTTGGTCATACCATTGATTTTAAAATCACTCTTGTGATATATGCCCGCAATCAGGCCCTTTTTCTCAGCGAGAAGGCTTAGCAGGGCACCATTTTTGATAGCGGCAATAGCCTCTTTGATTTCCTTTTTCCCGTCTTCACTTGCCGATTTACGTTCTTTTTCAAGTAAAGCAATAAATCTAGCCCTGTCATCAGATGATGGGAGGGCATAGAGAATAGAGGTCGCCGGCAATTTACGGCGGCGGTCAATACGCGCATACAGAATGTCTTTGGCATCAAATTCAAAATCGAGCCACGAGCCGCGATAGGGTATGATACGCGCCGAGAACAAAAACTTGCCCGAGCTGTGACCCTTGCCTTTATCATGGTCAAAGAATACACCCGGTGAGCGGTGCATTTGCGAGACGATAACGCGTTCGGTGCCATTAACAATAAACGTGCCTTTTTCTGTCATGAGCGGAATATCGCCCATATAGACATCCTGTTCTTTGATATCTTTGACAGAGCGCGCGCCCGTATCATCGTCAACATCAAAGACAACAAGCCGCATTTTCACTTTCAGCGGCGCAGCATAAGTAATATCGCGCTGTTGGCACTCTTCTTCGTCAAACTTTGGCGGTTCAAAGATAAAAGAGACATATTCCAGCACGGCACGGTCAGAGAAATCGCGTACAGGGAAGACAGAAAGAAAGACGCCATTCATCCCCGCTTGGCCCCGATCCTCATGCGGAATGTTCTTTTGCAAGAACTGATTATAGGAGCTCTTTTGAACTTCGATGAGATTTGGCATACGGATCACTTCTGGAATCCGGCCAAAACTTTTGCGAATACGTTTTTTACTCGTGAACGTCAGCGACATCTGTGACACCTTTTAAGTTTGGACAATTGGGCTGCAGTCCCGGCTGTCCTTAAAATTCAGTGGGATGGATTAGGCTGGCCCCCGCCAGTTTACGCCTTTTACCTCGGCGCAAGAGAGGATGTCAGGCGGAGTCAATAACCCCGCCTGACCAAACGAGACTACTTAAGCTCGACAGTGGCGCCAGCCGCTTCGAGTTTCTCTTTAATGTCGTTAGCTTCTGCCTCAGGCACGCCTTCTTTGACGGCTTTAGGCGCAGCTTCGACGAGGTCTTTAGCTTCTTTCAGGCCAAGACCTGTAATAGCGCGGACTTCTTTGATGACAGAAATTTTGTTTCCGCCAAATGATGTCATAACAACATCAAAGTCAGTCTTCTCTTCAGCAGCAGCTTCGCCGCCGCCAGCAGGGCCAGCCACAGCAACAGCTGCAGCGGCTTTGATGCCGTTTTCTTCGAGAATGTCGTTTAGTTCTTTTGCTTCGAGGATGGTAAGACCCATCAGCTCTTTCGCGAGTTTAGCTACATCAGCCATTTTAGTTTCCTTTAGTTACTATCAGTTCGATTTTGCGAGAATGAATGTTGTTAATTACGCCGCCGCTTGTTCTTCGATCACTTTGATTGCGCCTGCGAGGGCGGAACCTGGTGACATCAGACGCTGAGCCGCTTCGGAGGCTTGACCGATAAGACGGGCAGCAGCCATTCCAATAAGCTCTTCGCGTGATGGCAGTTTGGACAGAGCTTCGATGCCAGAGACATCAAAGATTTCTTCGCCCATGAAGCCGCCAATGATAGAAAATGATTTACTATCCTTGGCAAATTCAACAGCCACTTTTGGCGCGCTAATCATGTCTTCGGCGTAAGCAATTGCTACGGGGCCCTTAAACATGTCACCGGCTGCCTCGAAAGATTTCCCTTTCATGGCAATTTTCGCCAGACGGTTTTTAACAACACGAACTGTTGCGCCATGCTCTCTGAGCTTGGTGCGCAATTCGTTCATTTCCGCAACGGTCATGCCTGAATATTCAGCCATAACCACGGATCCGGAACCATCAAAGATCTCAGTGATCTCTTTGACCTGTTCCTCTTTTTGAGTACGATCCATTTGCGGTCTCCCTGTTATGAGCCACACCCCATGCGCAGCTCTTCCAGTGCTCACGCCCCTGATAAGGGCCGCAAGCGGTGTCCTGTCCCAGGGCCGAACCGATCTGCTCACACATAACGCGTGAGGATAATCAGTCTTGCTCTGTCTGTACCGGCGATTAAGTTACCCCAATTGGTAACACCGGTGGTCTTGGACAGCCCGAAGGGCCTCACGGCCACCCGGTAAATGAGGCCAGTTTCCTGGCCTCAAATTCTTTGCATCTTAGGCCTGAGCCTCAGACGTATCGATTTTCACGCCGGGGCCCATTGTCGAGCTCAGAGTGATCTTCTTCATAAATTTGCCTTTGGCGCCTGATGGGCGGGCCTTGGCAATCGCGCTTAAAAATGCGGATACATTTTCAGCAAGTTTATCTTGCGTAAAGCTGGCTTTACCCACACCTGCGTGGATGATACCGGCTTTTTCAACACGAAATTCAACGGCGCCGCCTTTGGCGTCCTGAACGGCTTTGGCCACATCCATTGTAACGGTGCCAACCTTCGGGTTGGGCATCATGCCTTTAGGGCCAAGAACCTTACCCAGACGTCCGACAAGCGGCATCATATCCGGGGTGGCAATGACGCGGTCAAACGGCATATCGCCGGCTTGAATTTGCGCGGCAAGATCATCAGTACCGACAATATCAGCGCCGGCTTTTTTCGCTTCTTCCGCTTTCGCGTCTTTGGCAAAAACAGCCACACGGACAGAACGTCCGGTGCCATTTGGCAGGTTACACACGCCGCGAACCATTTGGTCAGCATGGCGCGGATCAACCGCCAGATTAATCGCAACTTCAATGGTCTCGTCAAATTTCACTTTTGCATTGCCTTTGACGATTTTTACGGCGTCAGCAACACTGTGAGTAACCGTTTTGTCGTAGCTCGCAATTGCGGCTTTCATACGTTTCTTCGCCATGATCTAAGCTCCCGTAACTTCATAGCCCATCGAGCGGGCAGACCCGGCGATGATGAGCGCGCCTTGATCGACATCATTGGCTGACAGGTCTGCCAGCTTGATCTCGGCAATTTCGCGGCATTGCGCCATTGTCACAGTGCCGCCAACTTCGCGGCCAGGATGGTTAGCGCCGGAATCCTTATTTGCCATCTTTTTGAGGTAATAAGAGGCCGGAGCCGTCTTGGTGATAAAAGTAAAAGACTTATCCGCATAAACTGTAATCACAGTCGGTGTCGGAACGCCTTTTTCTAGGGCTTCTGTTTTTGCATTAAAGGCTTTGGCGAATTCCATAATATTCACACCGCGCTGACCCAATGCAGGCCCGAGAGGCGGTGATGGATTTGCTGCGCCGGCCGGAATCATCAGCTTGATATAGCCGCTAATCTTCTTTGCCATGTTCCACTCCATGTGAGGCCATCAGGCCTCGGTTAAATTACGCTACCGCCCTCTTGGCGCTAACAATTGTGGTGTTCGTGGTGGGGCCAAACGCTGGACTTAGCGCCGCCTCCCACAAACGATTTTACATCAGGTCCAAAACTAACTTTGCTTTTCGACTTGAATGTAATTCAGTTCGACAGGTGTGCCCTGCCCAAAAATATTAATCAGCACCTTAAGGCGCGCGGCCTCTTCATCGACGCTTTCAACCGTGCCGTTAAAGCTTTGAAACGGCCCGTCAATCACTTTGACCGTCTCGCCAATTTCAAAAGTAATCATAGGGCGCGGACTATCCACGCCTTCTTGAATCTGGCCGACTATGCGCGCGATTTCGGCGTCAGATACCGGCAAAGGCTTATTGGAATTCCCGAGGAAACCCGTAACTTTCGGTGTGTTCTTGACCAAGTGATAGGCGGCGTCCGTCAAATCGACCTTAACCAGCACATAGCCGGGAAAGAATTTGCGATTGCTCTCGACCTTGCGGCCCTTGCGCACTTCGACAACAGTCTCGGTCGGCACGAGGATTTCCTCAAAGAGATGATCCAGACCTTTTGCCAGCGCGTCGCGCTCCAAGCTTTCCTTCACCCGGTGCTCAAAGTTTGAATAGGCTTGTACGATATACCATTTAGCGGCCATTAAGACACTCCAAGAGCCAGAATAAGTTTAATGATGCTGGCTAAAGCCCAATCCACAATAAAGAAAAAGATGCCCATCAGCACAACCATAATCATGACCAGAATTGTGGTCGTGATGGTCTCGCGCGATGTCGGCCAGACAACCTTGCGGGCTTCCTGACGGACTTGCCCGACATATTTGACGGGGCCGACTTTATCTTTTGCAGGCTTGGTTTCAGCCATTTACCTAAACTCCAAAACGCGATCCCGAAAAAGCTTCGGCTCGCGTCATTATATTGTGCCTTCATCTCGGACTTTAAAGGGGCTCTCTATTTAGAGGGCCTTTTTAAGTGGCAGGGGCGGAGGGACTCGAACCCACGACCCTCGGTTTTGGAGACCGATGCTCTACCAACTGAGCTACACCCCTATAAAAGTCCTTATTAGGCGGCAGACCCGTTTTTCGGGCCTGCTATGTTATTCCCTACTACTCAATAATCTTTGCAACGACGCCGGCGCCGACGGTTCTTCCGCCTTCGCGGATGGCGAAGCGGAGCTTCTCTTCCATCGCGATGGGCACAATCAGCTCGACATTGATCTCGACATTATCGCCCGGCATGACCATCTCTGTGCCTTTTGGCAAGGTCACAACACCGGTCACGTCCGTTGTCCGGAAGTAAAATTGCGGGCGGTAATTATCAAAGAACGGCGTATGGCGTCCGCCCTCATCCTTGGTCAGGATATAGGCTTCACCGATAAATTTCTTATGCGGTGTCACAGAGCCCGGCTTACACAGAACTTGTCCGCGCTCAACCTTCTCGCGGTCAATACCCCGGATTAGCGCGCCAATATTGTCGCCCGCTTCTCCGCGGTCAAGCAATTTACGGAACATCTCGACACCGGTGCAGGTGGTTTTTTGCGTTTCTTTGATGCCGACGATTTCAATCTCGTCGCCAACATTAACAGAGCCGCGCTCAACCCGGCCGGTCACAACCGTGCCGCGACCAGAGATAGAGAACACATCCTCGATCGGCAGCAGGAAAGCGCCGTCAATAGCGCGCTCGGGCTGCGGGATATATTCATCAACAGCTTTCATCAGCTCGCGGATAGAATTCTCGCCAATCTCAGGATTTTTGCCTTCCATAGCGGCCAGAGCCGAACCCATGATGATCGGGATATCGTCGCCCGGATAATCATAGCTTGAAAGAAGTTCGCGGATTTCCATCTCGACCAGCTCCAAAAGCTCATCATCATCAACCTGGTCAACCTTGTTCATATAGACAACCAAAGCCGGAACGCCGACTTGGCGGGCAAGCAGGATATGTTCGCGCGTCTGGGGCATCGGGCCGTCAGCCGCGTTAACCACCAAAATGCCGCCGTCCATTTGCGCCGCGCCGGTGATCATGTTCTTGACATAATCGGCATGGCCCGGACAATCGACATGAGCGTAATGACGCGCGTCGGTCTCGTATTCCACATGCGCTGTTGAAATGGTGATACCGCGCGCTTTTTCTTCGGGCGCGCCGTCAATCTCGTCATAGGCTTGGAACTCACCAAAATACTTCGTGATCGCCGCCGTTAGCGTCGTCTTGCCATGGTCAACATGACCAATCGTGCCGATATTGGCGTGAGGCTTATTGCGCTCGAACTTCTCTTTTGCCATGTCTACTTCTCACATGTTGTGGCCTCAGATTCTAACATCTGCTGGCCGGGGTTTAAACTTTTGCCCTCATTTAAGAGGAATTTTGGAGCGGGCGGCGAGAATCGAACTCGCGTCATCAGCTTGGAAGGCTGAGGTCTTACCACTACACAACGCCCGCCGCTCCTATATGTAAGTGGTGGAGAGGGTTGGATTCGAACCAACGTACACATAGTGATCAGATTTACAGTCTGACGCCTTTAACCACTCGGCCACCTCTCCACTCAAAGATCTCAGTACTGGCCTGCACCAAAACCCGTATTGTGTTGCCTCCAACAAAAAAGGCTCTGTAAGTCAGCCCGCTAACGTGTTAGCGGCGCAACGAACAGAGACTGTGTCTTAAATTCAAGCGGGTATATAGAGATGTCAAAGAACTCACGCAATAGCGGATTTCAAAGAAAAACAGGCAAAAAGACCTTAAAATCAGGTGAATCTTCGAGTCTTAAAGGTGGAGGTCAGGATGACTCGCGAAAAAGAGCCTATGGCATGCGCTCTCACGGGGCCACAAGCCGCCCGAAATCCCCAAAATCAGGCGGCAGAAAATCAGAGAAACGGCAAGGTTCAGGCCATGAAGGCGGAAGCGGCTGGATTTGGGGCGCTCACGCCTGCCAAGCCGTCCTCGCCAACCCGCGCCGCACGATCCATGAAATCCTGCTGACCGAACACTCGGCGATGCGCTATAAACTCTCGCATAAGGCCGTGCCGCCTAAAATCGTGCTGCCCAATGTGCTGGATAAAGCCGTCCCGCGCGAAGCCGTACATCAAGGCATCGCCATAAAAGCGGCCCCTTTGGAGTGGCCAGACCTCGAAGTCATCGCAGATGAAGCGGGCGATGGCCTTATCCTCGTGCTCGACCAGATAACCGACCCGCATAATGTCGGGGCGATGTTGCGGCTGTGCTCGGCCTTCGGCGTGCGGGCGCTGGTCATGCAGACCCGCAAAGCGCCGCCGCTTTCGGGCGCTTTGACCAAAGTCGCTGTCGGCTGTCTTGAAACCGTTCCCGTCTGTCTTGTTACCAATATTGCCAATAGCCTGCAAAATCTGCAACGTATTGGCTGGATGGTCACGGGATTAGCGGGCGAAACCGATATGGAACTCTCGCAAGCGCTAGCGGGCGGCGGAAAGCAAATCATCGTCATGGGCGCAGAAGGCCCCGGCCTGCGCGAGCGCGTGCGCAAAACCTGCGATCAACTCGCCAAAATCCCGATGATGAGCGAAGCCGTTCCGGGGCAGGCAGAAAGCCTGAACGTGGCAACGGCGGCGGCGATAGCGCTGTATGAAGCGCGGCGGAATTAGGGATATAATTAATCGAAAGCACGGTTCATACTTTTGGACTGAGACCATAATGATTGCTTCCTTGGTCGCCCTCCCTTTTCAGCCAAACAGCAAATGCAAAAATACTGTAAAACATTATCGCAGTAAAAATTATGACTAAAGCATGTGAATAGGGCACAGCGTCTAATTTGTGTTGTGGTAAATACATCAGGTATCCTAAGAGGAAGGGTAGCTGGAACCATCCGGACTTACCTATGTCGTGAAACCGCCTAGAAGTCACTGCCGCCATAGGGAAAACCGTTAAAAGAGCGACGGCGACTCTCGTCGGTGTTCCGATGGATGTTTCGTCATATCCCAAATAGCCTGTGTCAATTCCACTTGCTAAAAATAGCAAGAATATAACAAAAAGCTGGAACCACCAAAACTCCAACCTGTGAGCGCGGCCATTAAAAACGGCATATTTGGTAAAACAAATGCGCAAGGATTCAAGAAAATTCATGTCATCGCCTTAGATGAGCTGTTTTCGGATTGCAAATACGGTATTTAGGCAAGTCACGTTGCACTCTATAAGACGCGGCCAAGATTGCGCTGTATGAAGCGCGGTGGGGATAATTTAATCTGTCATTCCGGGGCTGCGCAGCAGAACCCGGAAGGCCGAGAGGTTGCGCAGAGAACGAGAGATAACTCTCAAAGGCTCGACCTTCCGGGTTCCCTCCGGGCCCCGGAATGACAGGAGGGAAGGGCGGGCGGCGACGTCAGGTTATTAGCTGGCGTGTTTAAACACCCGGCGGCGTTCGACGCTGCTGGGAATGCCCATAGATTCGCGATATTTCGCCACCGTCCGCCGAGCAATATCTATCCCCTGCGCCCGTAGCAAATTGACGAGTTTATCATCGGATTTTACGTCGCCCTCAATCTCCTCGCTGATCAGGATTTTGATCTTGTGGCGCACGGCTTCGGCGCTATGGGCTTCGCCCCCGCCAATGGAGGGAATGGACGCCGTGAAGAAATATTTAAGCTCGAACATACCGCGCGGCGTGGACATAAATTTATTAGAGGTCACGCGGCTGACCGTGCTTTCGTGCATCTCGATAGCCTCCGCGACAGTTTTAAGATTAAGCGGACGCATATGATCGACGCCATAAGCAAAGAATCCGTCTTGCTGTTTCACAATCTCGCTGGAGACTTTCAAAATGGTGCGGGCGCGTTGATCGAGGGATTTGACCAGCCAATTGGCATTGGCATGGCATTCAGACATGAAACTCTTGGTCTGCTCATCGCCGCCCAATGCTGAAATTTCGTTATAATAGCGGTTATCGACCAAAACCCGAGGCAGCGTATCGGAGTTTAGCTCCACCGCCCAGCCGCCTTGCGGGGTTTCGCGGATAAAGACATCCGGCTCGACCACCGCCGCCATTTCGCCGCCATAAGCGAGGCCCGGTTTGGGCGCGAGGGCTTTGAGGCGCTTTACGCAGTCCATGAGTTCTTCTTTATCAACATCGCAAAGCTTCATCAGCTTGGACAAATCATGTTTGGCGAGGAGTTCGAGATTTTCCAGCAGCGCCTGCATGGCCGTGTCCAGCGCGTCGGCATCGCGGAGTTGTAGCGCGAGGCATTCCTGCAAATTGCGGGCAAAAACGCCCGTAGGTTCAAAAGTTTGAAGCTGCGTCACCAGCGACATCACCCGCATCTCGGTCACGCCAAGATTATCGGCTATCTCCACAAGCGAAGCCCGTAAATAACCGTTCTCGTCGACATGATCGATCAGGTGCTGCGCGATCAGGCGGTCTGTATCGCCCAAGCCCAACATGGCGAGTTGCTCGGTCAGGTGCTCCCATAGGCTCTTCTCGGCGGCGGTATTAGCCACAACGTCATAATCGCCGCTGCCGTTAAATGAGCCGCCCGTGCCCGCTTTTGACCAATCGACGGATCCGCCGACATCGACGCCAACATCAGCGGCGCTTGCGTCTGCGTCCATCGCGTGAGCGGGCGCGTCCATATCGGCACTGGTTGCGGCAGGGGTTTCCGTGCTGACAGCTTCTAAAGCTATAGTTTCGGACGGCGCATCGCCCTCCCCGCGGCGGTTCTCATCCCCCGTCCCGCGCTCCAGCAAAGGATTGCTCTCAAGCTGCTCTTCGACAAAGGCGGCAAGTTCAATATTGGACAACTGTAATAGCTTGATCGCCTGCTGCAATTGCGGCGTCATAACAAGGGACTGGCCCTGTTTCATCTGTAATTTAGGCGCCATCGCCATATCATTCACCATCACGTTAAGGCCGGTTTTCCGGTTCGTTAGGAGATGGTTTAGATTAAAATCTTTAAAATATAGTTTGCGGCATGATTTTTGCTTGCACGTTTTCTATTACGTACACCTGACTTAACAGACATTTTACCACCATAGTTTGAACAATCTTTAAACTTTATCGTGTAGTATTTTACGCTTTATGGAGTTGATTATGCGAGATTTAAAACCGTTATTCTTAATGGCGTCATGCCTCATTTTGATATTCGGATGCACAGAACATAAAGCCCCCGATACCAAAATTCCTCCGACCGAAAATACGCCTCTGCCCGTGCAAATTTCCGAGCGCACATTGCTGAGAATTCACAATAACCCAGCAAGCGCAGAAAAATCATTTGTGAGGGCTTTTAAAAAAATCGCTGTAAATGAGACCGTAAGCATAGAAAAAATTCAAGATTATGCCAATTCCCAAACAGCGATTGCACGGGCGCAAATTGTCATCGGCTTGCTAAGCTTGGACACGAATGGTGATAGCGACATATCTGCTAAAGAGATGCTATCCGTGAGCGCTACTCAAATTTCAAAATGGCGGCGTAATGACCAATCATACTTGCCCTATAGCGAAGCAAACGTGAATGATGACAATATTATCAGCCTGAAAGAAAACTTTCTATTTGCGCGAAAGTACGCGACAAATGCACCTCAAGCCCATCAATCTTATGAAATAACCCTCAGCTTATTCGATACGGATAAAGATGGCACTCTTACTCGTTCGGAATTGGACTTAGAGTTAGAAGCTCTCCTCTACTCAGATCATAAAGCAGAGCAGAAGAAGGGTTTTAACACGAAAACATCGCATCCTTCATCATTAATGCAGTCTCCGCCGCCCGCTTGCAAACCTACTCCGCCGACATCGGACACGAAGGTCATTTTTGTGTCCGGCTATGAAGGCAGTGGTCTGTCATCTGTGGCCTTGACAGGCCTGAACCGCGAGACCGAAGTCGCGCGCATATTTATCGAAGACGGTAAAACGCCGCTTTACATTATGGCCTCTAGCCACACCCCACTCATTTGGTCCATCGAAGGCCATACTGAGCGGATAGAAAAATTTGTCGTCGGCCGTAATTCCTATTCGAAAGGGGCTGGAGCCGGCGTTGTTGGCCTCACGAAAAACAATGTTGAGTTTTTGGGACGTGGCTGCCTGTCTTATTTTTCCAATAACAAAGACTCCAAAGCCATTTTATCGAGAGCGCAATGGGGAAACCTTATTGAACAAAAGCCCGACAACATTTTTGGAAATTACACCATAAATGCTTTGCAATTACCGTCCGGAATTAACAAACCCAAAAATAATCGCGGTTTGACAATTATTGACAAAAGACAAGAGAATACGGTTGAATTGGTTTGGGATAATAGTTCCATTCGTATTCAAGAGCCGCCAAAAAGTGGGAACAGCTTTGGCCTCTATAGATATACGGTTGATGGATTAATCGTTGTCGACCCGAAATCTGTTATCGCGCCCGAACCTATTGAGCCTTACGATGTGTATCCCCAGCAAGCTGGTCTTGTGCAACTCGTGGAGGCCGGAAAGTTGGAGGCATTAGAAAGAAATAGCTTCAGAATCATAAAACCGATTGCGCGTTTTCCTGCGGGTCTCAATGGCGGGCATAGCGTAAAATTTATCCTAGGCAAGGGCGTCCCCTTGCCAAACGGCAGTCCCGGACATTCATCGGTCTATAGTGAAGAAACCGGTGAATGCCTCACCCGAACATGCCGTTAAAAATACAGGCTGCGTTCTAACATTTAGACTCCCATAAATCTTGTGACTCTGCTACCCGCACCACATGACACCCCAAGTCAAAATATGCGGCCTGACGCGGGATCAGGATGTTGAAGCGGCAATCGCTTATGGCGCGTCTTATCTCGGCTTTATCGTCGAAGCGAATAGCCCGCGCAAACTCAGCCTGCTTGAAGCGGCTCTTTTGGCCGCGCCTGCCATGGGGATTATCCCGCGCGTGGCGGTAACGGTGAACGCGGATGACCAATTGCTCTATGCGCTGCGCAAATATATGTCCCCCGATTATATCCAGTGCCACGGCGATGAACCCCCTGAACGCGTGGCCGAAATTGCGCAAAAATATGACGTCAAAACCATCAAAGCCGTGGCTATATCCAATAGCTCCGATATGAAAACCGCTGAGGCCTATAGCGGGGCATGCGACTTCATTCTCTATGATGCCAAACCGCCAAAAGGCGCAAATGTCCGCGGCGGGCATGGCCAGTCTTTTGACTGGAATATCCTCAAAGCCGCACCGCGGCCAAAAATATGGGCGCTGGCGGGCGGGCTTACGCCTGAAAACGCCGCAGAAGCCATGCGCCGGACAAATGCGCCTATCCTAGACGTTAGCTCTGGCGTTGAAGCGGGACCGCGCCTAAAAGACGCGCTCAAAATTAGAGCTTTTATGGACGCCGTCACATCATGAGTAATTACCCCGACGAAAATGGACGCTTTGGCACGTTTGGCGGGCGTTATGTTGCCGAGACTCTGATGCCGCCTATTTTGGCGCTTGAGGCGGCCTATCAAGAGGCGCGCAATGATCCGGAATTTCAAAAGGAATTTGATAGTTTTGCCAAACATTATGTTGGCCGCCCCTCCCCGCTTTATTTTGCCGAGCGGCTAACTGCGCATTGCCGCCAAGACAACAATGGCAATGCCGCAAGAATTTATTTCAAGCGCGAAGACCTCAACCATACTGGCGCTCATAAAATCAACAATGTGCTTGGGCAATTACTCCTCGCCAAACGCATGGGTAAAAGCCGCATCATTGCCGAGACAGGCGCGGGTCAGCACGGCGTCGCCACGGCGACTATGGCGGCGCGTCTGGGCATGGCGTGTATTGTCTTTATGGGCGCGGTCGATATTGAGCGGCAAAAGCCCAATGTGTTTCGGATGAAATTACTCGGCGCGGAAGTGCGCGAAGTGACCTCCGGCACCTCGACTCTCAAAGACGCCATGAACGAAGCTTTGCGCGATTGGGTTACCCATGTCGAGGACACATTTTACTGCATCGGCACGGTCGCAGGCCCGCATCCTTACCCCGAAATGGTGCGCGAATTTCAAAGCATCATTGGCCGCGAAGCCAAAGCGCAAATCCTGGAAGCCGAAGGACGGCTCCCCGATGCGCTGGTCGCCTGTATCGGCGGCGGCTCCAACGCTATGGGCCTTTTTCATGATTTTATCGGCGATGATGATGTGCGCCTGATCGGCGTCGAAGCGGCGGGGCGCGGGGTCGAGACAGGCCTTCACGCCGCCAGCCTCACGGGCGGCACGCCGGGCATCCTCCACGGCAACCGCACTTATCTGTTGCAAGACGAACACGGCCAGGTCAATGACGCGCATTCCATTTCCGCAGGCCTCGACTATCCCGGCATCGGCCCCGAACACTCTTACCTGCACGAGAGCGGACGCGCCGAATATGTGAGCTGCACGGATGACGAAGCGGTGGAAGCGTTCCAACTCTGCACAAAACTAGAAGGCATCATCCCCGCCCTAGAGAGCGCCCACGCCATCCCCCGCGCGATTGATTTGGCAAAGGAACTCGGCGAGAACGGCCTTATAATTTTGAACTTGTCAGGACGCGGCGATAAGGATGTGAATACGATTGCTGGGCTTATGGGAGTGGAAATATGACCCACCGCATATCCCAAACCTTCGCCGCCCTTCGCGCCGCTAACTCCACCGCCTTTGTCGCTTACATCATGGGCGGCGATCCTGACTTGGCTACCTCTCAAGCCGTACTTAATGCCCTGCCCTCTGCGGGCGTTGATATTATTGAGCTTGGCATGCCTTTTACCGATCCTGCGGCTGACGGGCCGGTGATTGAGGCTGCGGGATTGCGGAGCCTCAAGGCGGGCACGACCCTGACCACTATCCTCGATATGGCCGCCGAATTTCGTAAAACCAATGACACAACCCCGATCATTGTCATGGGCTATGCCAATCCTGTGCATCATATCGGTTATGCCGAATTCGCTAAGCGCGCCAAAGCGGCAGGCGTGGACGGCGCGATCATCGTTGATATGCCGCCCGAAGAAGACGCGGAGCTTCGCGCGGCTTTTGAGGAACATGATCTCGCGCTTATACGATTGGCCACCCCGACCACAGATGAAGCCCGCCTGCCCCGTGTTGTGGAAGGCACTAAGGGCTTTGTCTATTATGTTTCAATGACCGGAGTAACAGGTGCGGCCTTTAGCCAAAACGCATCGGTCAAAGACCAAGTCGCCAAAATTCGCAAAGCATCAGGCCTGCCTGTCGTCGTCGGCTTCGGCGTCAAAACCCCCCAGCGCGCCGCCGAAGTCGCGCAAGACGCCGACGGTGTTGTGGTCGGCACGGCGATTGTGGCGGAACTGCGCGAGAACGGCCCGAAGGCCGCGCTGGCGCTGGTGAAATCATTAGCCGCTGCTACGCACAGGACTTAGCCTCCGCCATTTTCTGTAACGCCGATTTCGACCTTACCGGGGTCAATTGCAGACCCGGTTTGACCCCCAAGCTGCCCAGGCCAGCCGATACGGCGCGGATACCGGATGACAACGGTTTTTTCACAGCACACATCGCCGCCTTTGGAATTAAATGTCAGCGTAAATGTCTGTCCACGCCGCGGCTGGGGGTTAAATCTAATTGCCCCGGACGCATTCCCGCCTGTGAAGTTCAGTGTTGGTGAAGGGAAAACCGTTGCGCCATTGGGCGAAACAGAAACCGTTACGTCGGTCGGATTGTAATTAGGGTCCCCAGTGCCTGCCATGACAGTAAATTCATAGCGCCACCCTCGGCCTTCTCTTACCCAACGCCCGGTCACATTCAAGCAGGGTTGGTCGCAGGCCTCAACGTCAATTATAATTTCCCGTTCACAGCAAATGAACATCCCGGATTCGTCAGGGTCGCCTGTCAATTTGGCCCCGATAGTCAATGGCCCGGAATACGTCCCGTCCAGCACAATAGTCGATGTATAGCTATTACCCGAAATGCTCGTCGAATATGTCGTCCCCGCAGGCGCGCCGGGAAGATCAAGCGTCATCCCTGTCGCCGTATAGCCGGAAGTGTTGGTCATGGTCACGGTGACAACATTTTTGCCATCTGCGCGGCAAACCGGGCCGGAGACCTCGATGTTGCAGAGCCCGTCAGACCCCGGATCGCGGCAAGATTCACGGTAAACTTCAACATCCCCATTTTGGGTTTTATCAGTGTTGTTAATCAGTCCATCAACATCAATGTAATAGCTCTGATTAATGACATTGGGTAAAGGGGAAACCGGGCTATGTTGCAATCCATAAATCCGCGGAGTTGGGAAACGCAATGCATCCCCCATCGCAATAAATCTCGCGTCACATTGATTAAGATCAGTCCTGTTTTTAGGGGTTAATCCATATGTAAAATCCACACCGCCCGTACTATTTTTATGGGAGCCATATGAGCCTATATCATAAAACGGCGAAGGCGAAAGCGTCCAAGTGCCTGCACTCCATTTATGTTTTTGAACTCGAGAATTATGCGGTTGATAGTAGCTAAGATTGGATGACATCAGCATCTGGCCTTTCAACCCGCCCCTTTCCGCAGTCAACATTTCATCATTACTCGAAAATGCAATGTCGGAAATAATATTATTTCCAGCAATACCTGACAGGTCAACATTCTCATTTCGGATATCAGAAGAATTCGTACTTATGTTCCCGGAGCTATCAAGCGCTACCGAAAAAATTTTGGTATTTACCCCCACATCAACATTATAAAAAAGACGAGGCATAGGGTCTGACGGAAGCTTATGCACTCCGACCCCCCACACTAAACGCTCTGATTGGGTAACACCCCATTTGCTCTGAGAGTTCGCAAGTCCAGAGGAATTTGAACTAAAAGCTGCATTTGCGATATCAGCTTGAGCGCCATTATCTGACAATGCCAACATTAATAACCCGTGATCAAACGTACTTGAATTTACAATTCCGCCTGTTTGATCAAGGTGATAAATCTTTCCGTTGGACAGATCCGAAACATAAAAATTATTCTGAGCAGTGTAGGTATTAAACGCAATGTTACCAAAACCCGGCCCGTCATTTGTCAGCGTCCCGAAGCGGATAGCGGTATTTGTCGCTGAGTCGATTTTATAAATTGCAGGCTCCCCTTGCGGACTTGAACCCGTAACACTCCCAGCCCCAAATTGACCCGGCATCCATTGAGCGCCCGGCTGGCCGTTGGATATAGTCATTCCTCCGGCATCAACAATATTCATGCCAAAGGCTGCACTATTGGCAATATAGATATTTGGAACGGGATCGTGGTCAATTGCAATGCCAAAAACCAGCCCAACTTTATCCGGCGTCATTTTATTGCGCATAGCCGCCGCCCAGTTACTAATATTTGGAGCTACCCCCGGATTACGGGTATCAATAATACCGCCTGATCCTTTGGAAATATCTATTTTTCCATTATCCACTCCCGGAAAACACGTGACATAAGACTCTCCCAGTTCGATTTGCGCTTGCGCGTTCAGCGGCATAAGCACACCCAAAAGAATAAGCGGTGATGTTATTAATCGTTTTATCATGATGCAGCCCTCTACCCTCAAGAGCCCGTCGCGATGGCGACGCCAAACCCTTGCGGTAAAGTGACTATGATTACATCTTTAAAGAATATCTGTGATGAAGGTCACAGCGTTATGAACCGGCTTAAAGGCGGCCTATCCCGCAGGCGGCACCATCGCAAACGCGTTGATTTTATTGCCGTCGGGGTCGCGAAAATAGCCGCAGTAAAATCCTGTATCGCCGCGCGCGCCGGCGGGGCCTTCATCTTGCGCGCCGAGCGCCATGGCCTTGTCGTAGATTTTATGCACCGTCTCTTTATCGGGGCAGGCGAGCGCAATCATGGTGCCGTTGCCGGCCGTTGCCGGGTTTTTATCGTGCGGATTACAGACCGCGAACATTGGCTTGTCCATGGCCGGGCCATAGCCGACGAAATTATCATCCGACCAGAGCTGGCCAACACCGATTTCGCCAAATAGCGCATCGTAAAAGGCGACTGCTTTTTTAAGATCATTAGTTCCGACAGTTGTATAGGCAATCATGGGGATCTCCTTGAGTTGGCATAACTTAACGAAACCGTAGCGCCCGCGAAAGCCATAAAACTGAATAGGCCCTATTCGGGCAGTGATGACGTCTTAGGTAATTGGCCCAAACGTATAGCTTCGTTAATCTGTCCGCGCAAAAGCGCCGTTTCGACTTGGCTCGGGTCGGCTCGCAGTGATTTTTCAATATCGGATTTAGCTTCACTCAGCCGCCCTTGATTAAACTTGGCATCGGCGAGATAGCGCAGCGCGCCCGCGTGGCCCGGCTGATAGACAAGCGCGCTTTTCAGATCGGTCTCGGCATAATCATAACGTCCCAGCAGGGCATAGGCCCGCGCGCGGGCAATGCGCAGATCAATATGATCTGTGCGCAGTTTCAGCCCGTCTGCGGCTGATTTATAGGCCCGTTCGGCCTCGCCCGCGACGAGCCAGAAATTGGCCGCTTCGGCGAGGAAATCTGCGCGCATTAATTTGGTGCCGCCATCAGAGGCCACCGCAAGGTCGTCCAATCGTTTCGCCGCTTCATCTTCGTGGCTGAGCGCATAGAGCGCCATGGCTTCGCAATGTTTGGCGCGGCGCCCTCCGCCTTCATCGCGCCAGATCATGGCTTCTTCGAAAGCCAGTTCGTTATCTTGGGCAATACGTTCCAGACAGGCTTTGTGCTTGGCATCAAACTCCGCCGTCAGGTCTGCCGCCGAGGCGCTCCCAAGAAAGGCCATTGCAATCAAAGGCAAACTCAATAGGACTGACGCGGTAAGTTTCATAGGGGCTCTGTATATAAGGGGATAGCGGGCGGCAATGGCGAGGCGCATTAAATCACAGTTAGATAAAAGAGTGCTTTTACGAGATAAAACGGCTGTTTTGCTAGGGGCCGGGTATTGTGCGCGGGCGCTGATCCCGCATTTGCTGGCGCAGGGCTATCAAGTCTTTGCCACGACCCGAAAAAAAGATGACCACACCGCGCTCAAAGCTATGGGATGCGTGCCGCTGATATTTGACGGCTCGCTTAATCCCTCTTTGAAAACCACCCTAAAAACTGCTTTGGGCCAAGCCGATATTATCCTCTCCTCTATCCCGCCTGATGATCGCGGCGACCCGTTTTTGCGGGCCATTGGCCATGATTTCCCAACCCGCGCCAAATGGGCCGGCTATCTGTCGGCGACCAGTGTTTATGGTGACCGTCAGGGCCAATGGTGTTTTGAGGATGAGCCGCCCTGTCCTGTTACGATGCGCGGGAAACGCCGTGTCGAGGCGGAACTTGAATGGCTGGAGAGCGGCGCGCCCGTACATATTTTCCGGCTGGCGGGGATTTACGGCCCCGAAATTGGCGGGCTGGAGCGTAATCCCTTTGCAAGATTAAAAGCAGGCAAAGCCCGCGCCGTGATTAAAGACGGTCATGTCGTCAACCGTATCCACGTCGAGGATATAGCCTCTGCCCTCATGGCGTCGATCGCCGCCCCCGACCCGGTAATGATTTATAATCTGGCCGATGGCCACCCTGCTCCGCCGCAAGATGTGCTGAATTGTGCGGCTGACCTGATTAACGCCTCCCGCCCGCGGCGCTTGAGTCATGACGCCGCCGACATCTCCGATATAGCGCGCACATTTTACGCCGAGTGCAAACGTGTCAGTAATAATAGAGCTAAAGAGAGATTGGGCTGGCAACCGCAATATCGCCATTACCGCGAAGGGTTGATGTCTATCCTGAAATCAGAAAACGGCCATCCTGATGCCGTCTATCTCTCGGGGTATATTGACGTTGCCAAGAGCAGCCTAAAGTCAGTCAAACTGGCTTTGCCAAGCCATATTCGCCTCACCCGCCAAGAACCGGATTGCGGGGATTTCCGTGTCTGGCAGGACGAAGACAAGCCAACACGCTTCCATGTTTTCGAAACCTTCGCCTCGCGGGCGGCATTCACCCGCCATCAAAGCCGCATGAAAAACAGCGAATGGGCGGGGATTACGCGAAATGCCGAACGGCATTATTGGACGATAGGTCTATAAATTCAGTTCTGCCGCCGCTTCGCTTTCCGGCTTATAGCCTTTGGCCCGCATACAGCTCTCAAACCCCGGATCGACCAGATAACCGCTTTGCGTAACCCGGATAAATCCGCCCGCCTGCGCTTCGCAAGTGAGCCAATCATTCATATTCGACCCGCCGCCGATTTTGACGAAGGAAATATCATCCGTCGGGCGTTGCGCGGGGGTTTGGGGCGCGGCTTCGGCCATTTGCGTGGGCGCATATTCAGGGGTGTATTCAGGGGCGTATTCTGGGGCGTATTCTGGGGCATATGCTGGGGCATATTCAGGCGCGGCCAGATAGGATTGTTGATAATCCCGCGCTTTATAATGGGGCGTTTGCGGTTCCGGCAAGCGGGCCAAATCCGGCACAATCAGGCCGCGGCGCTTTTGCGCCCTGCCGTCACCCGCAAAAGCCGTCTTAGCGGCCATTTGCGAATCCGGCGTGCCCTCAAAGACATAATCCTGCCTCGGGGTCGAGCGCAGTAGGTTCACAACCGGACTGGCGACATAATTAGCGGCATATTTTGTATGCCCCCACATAGATTTACCAAATGACCCAATTTGGGCGCAGCCCGATAATGAGACGGATAATCCGACAATAAGGGCCGTTTTTGCAATAATATGGGTCATATTCCCCTCCAAATTCATATTTCAGGGAGAGCGACGCAAAGCTTGTGCCATGAGTTGGGGATATGTGGCAATTTGGGCTTGGTCAGCACTGCAACTCGCGGTTATAAGGGCGTTCACATAAGAGACTTTCATGCCCAAAAAGACATCTAAGCCCGCCCCATCCAAGCCCGCGCGCTTGAGAAAACTCACCGAAGCGGCAACGGCTTATGGCGAGCGCAGCTTTAGCAATTACGCGCAAATCCGCTCAGCCGCCGAAGCCCTTCGCGACGGGCTCTGCGCTTGGCTGGATAGCGAGAAACAATGTGTTTTTCTGGTTCCGCCACAAGGCCCGTTTACGGCGCAAAATTACCGCTCTGCTGCCTTCTCGGTCGCCGGCAAAGGGTTCCTGCCGCTCGAACCGATCAGTTTTGGCCTGGCGGTGAATATTTCCGGTGAGGGCGATTATATGCGGATTATCCTGACGTGCCGCAAGGAAGGCACTAAAATGTTTATCCATATTGAGGAAGGCCGCGAGGCGGTATTGTCTCTGCCGCTGGACAAAGCCGAAATGACTCGCTTCTTTGAATCAATTTATGAACATCTTCTAAGCTGGTTTAACACGCGGGTCGATCAATATGACAATGGCGATTACGGCAGTAATGATATCGGATTTGATATTCTGCGCGTGGATGGCTAGATGTTGCAGGTGCTGTTAGATTCAAATTTGGGGCGGGGGAAGTAATATGGCTGAAGACCTCGTCCATCACGCCGTTAATATGTTGCCGTTCAAGATCGCCTTGATCGGAACTTTGGGTATTGGCGCGCAATGGCTGGCCTGGAAACTGCAACGTCCGGCGATTGTGCTGATGGCCATTGCCGGGCTAATCTTTGGCCCCCTGCTCGGCTGGGTCATGACTTTGGGACTGCCCAATAATGTCCAGCATTTTGTCGATATGTTCCGCTTGGACCCGGTCAATGATTTTCAAAACCTCTATCGCCCGATGATCGGAATCGCCGTGGCTATTATCCTGTTTGAAGGCGGGCTGAATTTACGGTTCAAAGATTTAGGCGACGCCTCCCATGCTGTCGGGCGTATGGTGTTTATCGCGGCCCCGGTTGCGTGGCTCCTTGGCACCGGCGCGGCGCATTATATTGTCGGTCTTCCCCTCGATATTTCGGCCATGGTCGGCGGGCTCTTTATTGTGACGGGGCCAACGGTGATTATGCCCTTGCTGCGGCAAGCCCACCTAAAATCCCGCCCGGCTAATATCCTGAAATGGGAAGGGATTGTGAACGACCCGCTTGGCGCGCTATTCGCGGTTGGCGGTTATGAATTTATCCGCTTTGCCCAATCCGAAGCCTCAATGTATTTCGTCTTCGGCAAGCTCGCTTTTGCGGCTATTTTAGGCGCAGTTGTCGGGATTATCTCGGGCTTTGGCCTCGCTTGGGCCTTTCGCGGCGGCCATATACCCGAATATCTCAAAGCCCCTGTTGTCTTGGCTTGGGTGCTGGCTATTTATGTGCTCGCCAATACGGCCGCGAGTGAAACAGGGCTTTTGGCGGTCACAGCGCTGGGCATGACCATGGCCAATACAAAATTTGCGGCTATGGTCGAAATGCGGCGCTTTAAAGAAAATATCGCCATCATATTGGTTTCGGGTATTTTCGTTATTCTAACCGCCACACTAACGCCCGATGTGCTCAAAGCCTTCCTGACGGAATGGCGCGTGCTCGCATTCGTTCTCGCCATGATGATTATTGTGCGCCCGGTTGCCGTGATGATTTCAACGCTCTGGTCAGGGCTAAACTGGCGCGAGAGCCTGCTGATTAGTTTCATCGCCCCGCGCGGTGTTGTGGCCGTGGCCGTGGCCGGTCTCTTTGCCGCCGAACTCACAGCTCTTGGCCGCCCCGAAGGCGCGCTTTTTGTGCCGCTCGCTTTCGCGCTTGTCTTTGCCAGCGTGCTTTTTGCCGGCTTCTTTATCAGCCCTATTTCCAAAGCTCTGGGTTTGGCCTCAGGCGGCGGGGACGGGGTGATGATTGTCGGAGCCAACCCTTGGTCATTAGGTTTGGCCAAAGCCCTTAAAGAAATGGATGTTAAAGTTCTGGTCGCGGATACCAATTGGCGGCGTCTGCGCGGCGCAAGGCTGGAAGGCCACGCAACGTTTTACGGCGAAGTCCTGTCCGAAAATGCGGATTTCCGGCTTGACCATTCTGCCTTTAACCACCTGATTGCAGCGACACCTAATGATGCTTATAACGCGCTTGTCTGCGTTGAATTTGCGCCCGAACTGGGCCGCCACCGCGTGTTTCAAGTCACCTCTTCCGAGCATGAAGATGATGAGGCGGACGGCATTGCCTTTACCTCGCGCGGACGCACGCTGACCTCTCGCGGGCGCAGCTTTGACGCCCTGACCCGTGATTGGTGGGGCGGTTGGCGCTTCCGCTCAACGACATTATCCGACACCTATACGCTGGATGATTTCTATAAAGACCGCGGCGATGATATGGACTTAATTTTGGCCAAAAAAAGCGACGGCGCCCTCGATTTCATCCAGCCCGGGCAGGAATCCCGCGCATCTGGGACAACGGTGCTGACCTTTTGCCCGGTGAAAGACAAAGACAATCGCGGCTCCGGCGCGAAAACACCCGGCCTCGCCGGCCCCGCCGCGCCGCTTCCGGCTTAACGCGTTAATGCCTTCACAGAGGGCGTGAATCATGGCATAGAACAAATATGGAACCTTTGCTGTCATATGGCGATTTGGAATTAACCCTTGTCGAAATAATCCTTGGAGCGGCGCTCTTGCTGCTCGGCGCCATCATAGCGGTTATCTTCTCCCGGCGCGGTAATGGGCAGCTTGAAGGCCACCTCTCCCAAATGACGGAACGTCAGACAGAGCTTCAAGGCCGGCTGGCGCAGATGGCCGAGGACAGCGCAAGCCGCGAGACCTTGCTGCGCGAAAGTCTGGATACACGGCTCTCCAAAGTGTCCGAACGGGTTGGTCAATCCATTGAGCAGACACAAACGCGAAATTCAGAAAGCCTGAAACAGCTCCATGAGCGGCTTGCCCTAATTGACCGCGCGCAAAAGAATATTGAAACCCTCTCGGGCGAAGTTTCGGGACTGCAAAGCCTGCTCTCCAATAAGCAATCGCGCGGCGCTTTTGGCGAGAAACAAATGCAGGATTTGATTGAAAATTACCTACCGCCCAACGCCTATACATTTCAGGCCACGCTCTCCAATAAATCCCGCGTCGATGCGCTTATCCATCTGCCCAATGATCAGGGCGATGTCGCCATTGACAGTAAATTCCCGATGGAAGCGTGGCGGCGATTTACCGAAGCCGATAACACGCCCGAAGCGCAGCAAGCGGGACGCGAGCTGGTGCGCGATTTCGCCAAGCATATAAACGACATCGCCTCGAAATATCTTATCTTTGGCGAGACCCACGACATCGCTCTGCTCTTCCTGCCAAGCGAAGCCATCTATGCCGAGCTTCATACCCACTTCCCGCAAGTGATCGAAAAAAGCTTTGCGAAAAAAGTCATGATCGTCTCGCCGACGACTTTTATGGCAACGCTCCACACCATGCGGGCCGTCATGAAAGACGCGGCCATGCGCGAACAGGCCCATATTATCCAGCGCGAAGTCGGGATGATAGCCAAAGATGTGACCTTGCTCGATGACCGCGTGGCCAAATTGCAAAGCCATTTCAATCAATCCAGTGACGACATCCGCAAAATCCGGATCAGCACGGAGAAGATTACTAAACGCGCCGATAAGATCGAAAATCTCGATGTCAGCGAGCCTAAAGCTGATTCCAATATCACGGATTTCCGCAAGCCCTCTCTTAAAGATACAGGGTCTTAAGTCGTCACCTCTTTGGCCGCAAATTTATGCTCAGCAATATGGGCCGCCAGATCAACGGCAGTTTTGAGCGCGACGAGAAGAATAAGCGAAATCAGCCCGCTACCAGACACCATCGTAAAAAAACCGCCAAAGATAATGACGACATGCAAAATCACAATCCGGCTATAGGGCAGGAACATCTGCGTATTGGGCGACCGCCGCTTATATTCGCCTTTCCCATAGAAATTCACAAACATCGAAATGATGTGGCTCATCGCTAATCCGCCCAGTGCAATCAAGATGTCCCCGTGATTGAATATTTCAGTAAATGAAGGCACTTGCTCAAAGCTAGCTTTCAGAAAGACGTAATGCCCGAAACAAAACATACCGTAATGTACAGAAAAAAAGGCGGCCAGGAACAGACTGCCTGCCAAGCGGAAAACGCCTTTTGAGGATTGAGCCGCATTATCCGTGCCTTGCGCCGTAAGTAATTTGGGAATGTTGAGCACGCCAATAACGACATTTTCGAGCCAATACAGAAATATAATAATACCCGCATTCCAGCCCAGAAATATAACCCCGGCGATAGGTATCATATTCATGACAATCAAAGCATAAACGGCCGGCGTCCATTCAATCTGCGCAATGATGCCTCTAACTGACATTAAAATGGCCGCCGGCTTTTCATCGCCGCCGTGATGGTGCCGTCGTCGAGATAATCCAGCTCGCCGCCGACAGGCACGCCGTGGGCGAGGCGCGAGACGGTAACCTCCGCGCCTTCGAGATGGTCGGTGATATAATGCGCCGTGGTCTGGCCATCAACCGTGGCATTCATCGCGAGGATGACTTCTTTAACCTCGCCCGATTGCGCCCGCGCGATCAATCCCGCAATGTTCAAATCTTCGGGGCGAATACCGTCCAGCGCAGACAATGTCCCGCCGAGAACATGATATTGCCCGCGAAAGGCCGCAGCCCGCTCCATCGCCCAAAGGTCGCCGACATCCTGCACAACGCAAATCACGGTCTTGTCCCGCCCCGGCGCGGCGCAGATATGGCAGGGCTGTTGCGCGTCGACATTACCGCAAATTCCGCAAGTCGAGATTTTATCCGCCGCCTCAGCCATGATCGCCGCCAAAGGCCGCATCAACTGCTCGCGTTTCTTAATCAAATGCAGCGCCGCCCGCCGAGCAGAGCGCGGCCCCAATCCCGGCAATTTCGCCAATAGACTGATAAGCCGTTCAATTTCAGGACTGACATTAGACGCCATGGGTCACCTTTGATTCGCCGCGAGCCTAGCCTATAGCCACGCACCCGCCAAACCCTTGCGTTCCAAAACCCGTGCGGCATGGCCATTAATTTAACGCAGCATTAAGAATGTTCCGTAAGTCACCCTCAATATTTGTTGGTTATTATTCCGCAAAATAGGAGCGTATTGTGGGATGCAAACTAAAACAAATTCGGTGTAGAAAACCTCGTTTTTTAGCAGGTTTTCGGGATAATATTGACGGTAATTTCGGAACTGTCTTTGCTATAATGTTGATGCCATTGTTAATCGGCGTAGGCATGGCTGTTGATATCAGCCGCCAAACTCAAGCTATGACAAAATTGCAAGACGCGCTGGATACGGCGGCTATCTATTCGGCAAATCTTGTCTATGACAGCCAAGAAGATCTGGAAGCGAAAGCAGAAGCTGTTTTTGAGGCCAATCTTGAAGATATTAATTTTGAACTTTCTGACTTTGTTGTCACGGTACAAGAAGACGGGTCTTTCATGCTTGACGCGGAAGGCTCGCTTGACACCATGTTTATGCAGCTTGGCGGCTTCCCAAATATGGATGTTGCAGCCGAATCCGGCGCTATCGCGAAATCAGACATCGGTATCGAAATCGCCATCGCCTTTGACACCACCGCCTCTATGGGATTTGGCAATAGCTGGCAAAATGCCACGGATACTTTACAAGATGTCCTGACAAAAATTGAAAACTATGCCGGACAAGAAGGCTTCTATGTCTCGTTGGTGCCGTTCTCGGACCGGGTACAGATTGGGACGGATAAAGCGGACTGGCTTGTCGGCGGCGTAGCGCCGGTAAATTGGAACGGCTGTGTTGAGCCCCGCGAAGAAAATGAAGGAGGATTTCAGTGGTCATCAGATGCCGATACGCCCGGTGATGAACCCTTTACCGCCTCAATCCCCGGCGTAACGGGCGGACTAGCCGGTGTGTTCGGCAATGGGCCGTCTTGCCCTAGCGTTGCTCTTACCGGACCGACCTCTGATGTTGCCTCTATTGTCGCGGCGGCCAATTCTATGACGACAGGCGGCACCGGCCGCTTTGATGATGCCATAGCTTGGACGTGGCGTCTATTATCCGAAGACTGGGCAGGCCTTTGGGGGCCGGCCGATTATCCGGCAGTATCGGGCGAGCGCCGCAAAATCGCTATCTTTGTTACCGATGGCCGCACTGAAGCCTATAGCCATGAGCTGAGCCAAGAACGCGATTGGGGCTGGAACCAAGGCTCCGAGGTTGGGTTTGAACATATGGTTCATGTCTGCGACGAAATGAAAGATGACGATATCGAAATCTATGCTTTCCGCGTTTCGGGCAACCATCACTCCGAGAGCTATATGCAGTCCTGCGCAACTGACGCCGACCATTATATGGTGATCCGAAACAATGCCGATCTGGAACTGGCATTCCTCGACGTCCTTAGCTCCGTCAAAGTTGACATGCATTTGATCAAATAGAGCGGGCGGCCCTGCCGTCTTTGCTAATGTGATGCCCGAATTTCGGCGATATGAATTTGAAAACCCGCTAAGTCTTTGGCATGACGAATCACATCAATCAGCAAATGAGCGGCCTCGACTGGGCCATACTGATTGCGCTGTCCATTTTATGGGGCGGATCCTTTTTCTTTGTCGAAGTCCTAGTTGACCATCTCCCGCCTTTAACCATTGTCGCCCTACGGGTCGGCCTTGCCGCCTTTGTGTTTTGGGGGATTATTTTAGTGCGGCGATATCCGGTGCCGCGCACCCTAAAACATTGGACGGCCCTTTTCGTTGTTGGCTTTCTCAATAATGCCTTGCCCTTTACTTTGATCGCTTGGGGGCAGACCCAGATTAATTCAGGTCTGGCCTCTATTCTCAATGCGACAATGCCGTTCTTCACTGTGCTTTTGGCAGGGGCGTTGCTCGTGGACGAAAAAATCACGGGCCAAAAACTTGTCGGTAGTTTAATCGGAATCGCCGGAGCCATTATCCTGATAGGGCCGGAGGCTTTGGGCGGCATCACGGGGTCGGCTTTGGGCCAAATCGCCGTTATTGTCGCGGCTGTGTCCTATGCGCTTGCCGGAGTTTTTGCGCGCCGGTTTAAAGACTGGGGCATATCCCCGCTCATGGTCGCAACCGGGCAAGTCACGACGGCAGCCATCATGTTAGTTCCCTTGGCATTGATGGTTGACCAACCTTGGACTTTACCCGTTCCGGCGCTTCCGGTCATTGGCGCGGTGATCGGTCTGGCTTTGCTTAGCACGGTCGTGGCTTATATTTTATATTTCCGGCTTATTGCCTCGGCGGGCGCAACCAATGCAGCTTTGGTGACCTTCCTTATTCCTGTGTCGGCTATTTTGCTGGGCGTTTTAATTTTGGGCGAAACATTTACGCCGCTTCAAGCCCTCGGCATGGGCTTAATCGGGGCCGGATTACTAGCCCTGGATGGCCGCCTCTTAAAGCAGCGCTAATAGCCCACCGCGGCTGATTTTGGCCCGCGCGGATCGGCGGATCCGACGACATAATCGCCCTTTTCGCCGACTGAACTAACCCGGCCCAAAACCGTGCTCGCATAAGCGCCGTTTTCGTCTTTGGGCAAATTATGACCCATAGAGGAGAGCGCCTTTAGCGTATCAACGCTGATCCCCGGCTCGGTGATGACGATATCGGGCAGCCATTGATGATGGATACGCGCGCGGTGCGCGGCTTCGCCGAGGTTCATTTCCCACTCCATGACATTAAGCGCGACTTGCAGCACTGAGGTGATAATGGTCGAGCCTCCGGGGCTGCCCGTGACCAGAACAACCTCGCCGTCTTTTTTGACCATAAGCGGCGTCATCGAGGAGAGCGGGCGTTTGCGCGGCTCGATCTTATTGGCCTCCCCGCCGATCAAGCCGTAGCCATTGGGCGAGCCCGGCTTGGCAGAAAAATCATCCATTTCATTATTGAGGATAAATCCGGCCCCATCGACGCTATAGCCGCTGCCATAGGAAAAATTCAGCGTATAGGTGACGCTGGCTGCATTGCCGTCTTTGTCGATGACCGAATAATGCGTAGTGTTGACGCTCTCGTAAGGCAGCTGCGCCCCCGGCTCGATATCGGAGGAGAGCGAGGCTTTGGTTAAATCAATATTATCCCGCAATAAATCGGCATAAGATTTCGCCGTAAGTTCCGCGATCGGCACATCAAAAAAATCAGGATCGCCGAGATATTTGGAGCGGTCAGCATAGGCCCGGCGCATGGATTCGATCAGCTTATGCAGATAATCGGCTGAATTATGGCCATCGGCCTGAAGATCATAGCCTTCCAAAATATTTAGCATCTGCACGACATGCACGCCGCCCGAAGAGGGCGGGCTCATGGCAAAAATATCATAGCCTTTATACGTCCCGTTAACGGGGGCGCGGGTCACGACTTTATAATTAGATAAATCCTCCTTGGTCATTACCCCGCCGCCTTCTTGCATTTCGGCGATAATTAAATCTGCGGTTTTTCCGGCGTAAAACCCCTTTGCGCCTTTGCGCATAATCCGCCGTAATGTCGCCGCAAGATCAGCCTGCACAAAACGCTCTCCCGCTTTGTGGCCAAGGAAATAGTGAGCCGAACTTGCGTCCACGGAAAGTTGCTCGCGGGCGCCTTCAAGACTTTCGGCCATGGCAAAGTTCAGCGGAAACCCTAGTGAGGCCAGCTTAACCGCCGGGCCCATAACCTGCCGCCGGGTCATGGTGCCGTAAGCCTCTAATGCGCCCAGCAATCCCATCACGGTGCCGGGCACGCCCGCTGAAAGATGGGAATATTGCGCGCGCTGATTATCAACTTCGCCGTCTGCGCCGAGATACATATCGCGCGTGGCCGCCGCAGGGGCCATTTCTCGAAAATCAATCGCGACCACTTCACTGGTCTCCGCCACATGCACCAGCATAAAACCGCCGCCGCCCAAATTGCCCGCTTGCGGATGGGTCACGGCCAGCGCGAAGCCCGTCGCCACAGCCGCGTCCACAGCATTACCGCCCCGCGCCAAAATATCCCGCCCGACTTCGGCGGCGATCCTGTCCTGTGCCGACACCATGCCATTTTTGGCCAGCACAGGATGATGGATAGCGCCGTAGCTCATCAAAGCCTTGGCCCCCGCTGTCTCCTTGGCTGTGTCTTTTGCAAAGCTAGCAGGCGCAAGAGCCGCTAATGAGAGCACGGCGGCAAGGCTAAAAGTAAAACGCAACATAAAGACCTCTTTCTTTCGGCCAGCTTGCCGCAATTTAGCAAAAGGGGAAAGCTGAAATTTCCATGCGGGAGTGCCGCTCCATGAAGATGTACGAATCCCTCCCCTGTCATTCCGCGCTTGACGCGGAAGTTCGAGAGATGAAATGCCATCTCAAAATAGCCTACACCCTCTCGGCCTTCCGGGTTCTGCTATGCAGCCCCGGAATGACAGTGTTTTGCTAGGCATATCAATCTTTGTGAGGCCTCTTTATTTTGGGGAGAAACGGGATGTCCGCATGTTCAGAGAAGAGCACCGGGGGAACCGGTAGCTAAAGGGGGGTTTTCGTGCTCCGTGAACATGCGGTGATGTCTTTCTCCGCTACCGGCCATCAGTGTCCAGTCGAGGGACAGATAGCACGCGGCAGGCCGCCCAGGCTTTGCGGCGTTAAACACAAAGCCCCAACGACAAACATCACGCCGCTTTCGAAACAGGTAACAGGCCTGCCCGCCCGAATAAAACGGCGACATAAGGGAGGATATGGAAAAGAGGGTGGGTCTGTGGGGAAGCTCCTGTGAATGACTTAGAGGCGCACTCTATCACGGCTATGGACGCGGGGGATGAGATAGGTAAAAGCGCTGAGGAAACAGGGGTTTAGAGACACAAAAGCGGGGATAAGCCCTTCGAGACGCCAGCCAAAGGCTGGCTCCTCAGGATGAGGGTAGACGGCCCATCTCTCCCCTATAGTGTTCCCCGCCTTGAGCGGGGACCTCCCTGAGTTGGAGCGCTGCGCATTTACGCAGGGAGGTCCCGGATAAGCCTTAGGGCTTTCCGGGAACAGGCGTTTTTGGACGGTCTCCTTCCTTCGGGACGTCTCTGGCAAGGCCGAGATAGACCCACAAACCACCCCTCTCCTCATCCTGAGGAGCCGCCGCAGGCGGCGTCTCGAAGGACATTATAACCATACGGCGCGGCTTCTCCCTGATAAGGTCAATTATGAGCCGCTTGTTTGTAGAAATTTTTAAACCGCGGCTTTCAATCGTTAAAAAACGGCAGTAAAATAACTTACTAACTTTCAAAAATTCTTTTTATTGGCAACTATTATGCAATTTCCATAATTCCGGGTCATGCCCGGCCGGAACATTTTTACAGGGATTGTCCGAGCTATATCCCCTTAATTCATTATACTGATTTACTTGTTTGGGGCTTAAAATTTCTACCATAGATAAATGTGATTTAAGGTGAACAAGCCTTAATTGACCATATAAATCAGCACTTCTTGATGTTTGTTCAGACAAGTGGTTTTCAGTTATTATTGAATTCACAAAAGCTTCGTCAATATTTTTTTCAATATCAATTATCTGTTTTCCAAGCACAATCGCCTTGGATTTCATGTCTTCATAAACGATTTCAATTTCGTTTTTCTGTTCATGTGTTAGGGTAAATTCTCCGGCTATAAATGCATCCAAAACATGACGGGGTCCGGGATACCCGTTTAATTCAGCCGGCTTGGCCATGCCTCCAAAAGGGGTGCCCGCGCCTTTCAACAAACTCTTAATATCATCTTGTGATAAAGCTTTTATCCCTCTGTCTTCTTGTCCGGCATATTGAGAATGAATGGCGCTTTGGTCTTTATGTTTTTTGTGTTGAGACTGTTTTTCATGCATTGAGCCCCACACCATAAAACCCAAGGATATCACCCCTATACAGGCCAAAATATTGATTATTATTCTAGTATAATTTTCATTAAGCCGTTTCATAGTTTTATATCCGGTAAAACATTCCCTATAGTCCAACGCTACTCATGATCAAAGATTATTACAAGGAATGACGTGCTGGCCGTACTTGATTATAACTATGCAGGATGGCTTCTCCTCGATATGGTTTTCTCATGAGCCGTTTATTTGAAGAAATTGATTACCGCGAGACGCCTATTGGGCCGATTAGTTTGCGCCGGCGGCGTTTGATGTCTTTGAATGTTGATATCTTCGAGATTATCTTGGGCGATGAGCACTTGATGTCGAGTCTTTTTACGGCTTCAGAAATCGCTTTGGCCACATTGGGATTGGCGAAACTCGGCGGCGAGAATTTGGACATTGTCGTCGGCGGGCTCGGGCTTGGCTATACGGCGGGGGCGGCGCTGGAAGATGCGCGTGTGGGGTCGTTAATCGTGGTTGAAATGCTGGAAGCGGTGATTGATTGGCACGCCGCCGGCTATCTCCCCCTTGAGCCGCCGTTGGGCGCTGATCCGCGCTGCCGGGTGATCAAAGGCGATTTTTTCGCGATGGCCGAGTCGGAAGGCGGCTTTGACCCTGCCGCGCCCGGGCGAAAATTTGATGCCATATTGATAGATATAGACCACACGCCGGACTGGCTCTTGGACGCCCGTAGCGGCAGCTTTTACAGTCAAGCCGGGCTGGAAAAGCTCGCCGCGCATCTTCGCCCCGGCGGTATTATGGGTCTCTGGTCGGACGCGGTAGAAGACGGCAATTTCACCCAGCGCCTTAAAACTGTTTTTGAGGCGGCATGGGCGGAACCTGTCACTTTCGACAATCCGCTACAAAACAAACCCTTCACCCAAACCGTCTATCTCGCCCGCAAAGCAGCATAGAAGCCTCGCAAACGCATTTGGAATTACGGGCTTATCCGGAAGAACCGCCCAACAAAGCCGCCAATTTGTCGATGGCTTGTGTCCATCCGCCTGCGCCGCCTGAACCGGCCGGAACACCGATATGAACCATTTTCATCCGCGTCTTTCCGCCTTCTTCCGACAGTTCAATAATGACTTCAGTGACCGCCGGATGGCCTTCAGGCATTCCCATAGCTTGTGGCGAGATGATATTGCCGTCTTGGTCACACATGCTTTCCGTATAAACGAGCCGTGTTGGTTTATGGACTTCTTTATATTCACCCGTAAACCACATGGTCATCGTCCGGTCAGGCCGTTCCATTTGCATGCAAATTTTACGCGTCCCGCCAATGACAACATCCATTTCTACCACAGGCACTTTCATGCCATTTGGGCCATACCATTGCCCAAAAAGAGCCGGATCCGTCCACATCTTCCAGACGGTTTCAATAGGCGCGTTAAAGACGCGCTCGATCATAACCCAGTCATTTTCACTGTTCATTTTTAGGCCCTCCAAATTGTTTTAGGCAATTATCCATGCGGTCAAACCGCGCCTCCCATATGTGGCGATATTGTTCTGTCCACGAAGCTAAGGCTTCGAGCGGCACGGTGTTTAATGTGCAGGGCCGGTATTGCGCTTGCTGGCCCTGAAGGATCAATCCTGCCCGTTCGAGTACTTTAATATGTTTGGAGACTGCCGGCAGGCTCATGTCAAATGGCGCGGCCAGTTCATTAACCGTGGCATCCCCCTCCGCCAAGCGGGCCAGGATAGCGCGCCGCGTGGGATTAGCCAAAGCGGCAAAGGTGTCATTTAGGGTGGAAGCGTCGCTCATGACTCACGTCATTAAACCAATAGGTTAATTAATACAATGGTTAAATTACATGGGCAGATTACATGGGTAGGTTCATACCCGGCGGTAGGGGGATATCGCCCATGGCCTCTTTCATGGTTTTGGCTTGGGCTTCGTCGAGTTTTATTTTGGCGTCCTGATAGGCGGCGACGATTAAATCTTCGGCCATTTCCATGTCGTCTTGCTCGGCTGAGCCAAAAAGTGAAGGGTCTATTTTAAGGCTTTTCATATTGCCGCCCCCGGCCAGTTCTATACTCACCAAGCCGCCGCCCGAGCGGCCCTCTACCACAATATCCGCGACGAGGGCTTGAGCCTCTTCCATCTTTTTTTGCATCTCTTTGGCCTGTTTCATCAGGCCCATTAAGTCTTTCATCAGTCGTCTCCGAATTTGGCATCAATAACGTTGCTTGTTTCAGATGTGGGGGCTGTATCGCGGATTTCAATGAGTTTTGCAGTGGCGAGCAGCGGATGACTAAAGGCGGGATGGGAGCGGTCTTTGCTCTCTTGCTCGGCCTTGGCATTTTTGGACACCTCGTTAATCGTCGCGCCGCCGCCATCCGTTTCCGGCGAGACAATCCAAAGCTCGCCCGTCAGCGTTTGCAGCGCCGAGACTATTTTTCCGGTTAGCGAAACAGGCGCGCCCTCGGCGGGCTGAAAGCTAATCGAGCCTTGTTTGAAACGTATCGGGCGGACATAGCGCTTGATGTCGGATTTTAGCTGGATTTGCGATCTGGGGAGAGCATCTACGAGATCTTCGAGAGTGTTGAGCACGGCTGTCGGCGCAGGGGCCGCTGCCGTTTGCGGAGCTGTCACGGGCGCGGGCGCAGTGCTTACTCCGCTACCCGATGACGACATTGCGCTCTTTGGCGCAGACGGCGACGTCGGCGCGGGTTCAGTTATAGCCGGAGCCGTCACCCCGCCCGCTTTCATCTGCTCGATAATCTGCGCGGCCAGTTCGGGCGGCGGCATTTGCCCCGCGACGGAGAGTTTAAGCAATGCCATTTCGGCGGCAGCGAGCGGCGCGGGGGCCATGCGCACATCATTATGGGCTTTCAAGAGCATCTGCCAGATACGGGTGAGCTGTCCGAGCGAGAGCGCCTCCGCCAAATCCTGCAAGCGTTTGATCTGGTCGGGCGCGGCGTCAAATTCGGCCTCGGCCCCCAAAGTCTTCGCGCGGCTGACCTCGTGGCAAATATCGAGCATATCGCGCATGACAATTTCAGGGGCCGCCCCGTCGTCATATTGCGCGCGCATTTCGGTGAGTGCGCCTTTGCCGTCCCCCGTCGCGGCAAGCGCAAATAAATCGAGAATGCGGACGCGGTCGGCGAGGCCGAGCATGCTGCGCACTTGCTGCCCCGTGACTTCGCCGCCGTCCAGCCCGGCTTGAACAATGGCTTGGTCGAGCAGTGAGAGGCTATCGCGGACAGAGCCTTCGGCGGCGCGGGCGATTAAGGCCAGCCCGTCACCAGAGACTTTCGCGCCTTCTTTCTCGCAAATATTGGCGAGGTGATCTTTGAGCGCCCCGGCCTCGACGCGGCGCAGGTCAAAACGCTGACAGCGCGAGAGCACGGTAATCGGGACTTTGCGAATTTCGGTGGTGGCGAAGATGAATTTGGCATGATCGGGCGGCTCTTCGAGGGTCTTGAGCAGTGCATTAAACGCCCCCGCCGAGAGCATATGCACCTCGTCAATGATATAGACTTTATAGCGCGCTGTGGCCGGGGCGTAGCGCACACTGTCCAGCATTTCGCGCATATTCTCAACGCCCGTGCGCGACGCCGCGTCCATTTCCAGCACGTCCATATGAGACGAGGCCATGATCGCTTCGCAATGTTTGCCCAATTTTGACAGATCAACGGAAGGCCCGTCAACGCTTCTCTTTGTTGTTTGGGCGCTTTCATAATTCAGCGCCCGCGCCAGCAGTCTTGCCGTCGTCGTCTTGCCGATACCGCGCACGCCCGTCAGCATAAAGGCATGGGCGACGCGCCCGGCCTTAAACGCATTTTGCAGCGTCGTGACCATAGCCTGCTGGCCGATCATATCCTCAAAGGTCGCGGGGCGGTATTTACGCGCTAGGACTTGATAATTCTGATTTGGAGACTCGCTCATTCGGACTTTATAGGCGCGATTCTACGGCGGGGGAAGGGCTAGGGCGAGTATTCAGTGGACAGTCTGCGCGAGTTGGGTTGGTGTGCGGCCACCCAGAATATATTACTGCGTTTAAGTTCGGAAAATAAATTATTCATCATCACTCACATCTCTAATCACAGGTAAAATCATCAGGGACGCCGCCTTTTACGGGGCGGCATTTGTCTGGCCAGCCATATGTCTGCCAGTATTCCAGCAGACCATTGCGTTTGGCGAAGCCTTGAAAGCCCGGATGCTGGCGCACTTTGCGGCTGGCTTCCTGCTCGCCCCAGAGGTTTGACAATGCAAATCCGGTATTGGAGATCGGGTGCGCCTCAAACGCATCCATAAAGGCTTTGGCTTCGCCGGCACGCAGGTAAGACCCCATAATAGTCCAATCCACGATGGGGTCTGGGGATTGCATATAAGCGTTAAGAAGCGCCACTAACTTTAACCGGTCGGTTTCCTTGCCGCTATAATACCCCTTCGCTGCTATTTCCCACAAGGAACGATCTTGAAATTGAGTGGCATAATATTGCCCGATAATGTCATATAAACTTAGGAGATGATTTATGGCCGTCTCGGAATCGCCTTGCATGAATGCAATATTTGCCAAGTCGGTAGAAGCGGCAACAAATCCCAAATCAAGGCTCTTTTGCAGATGCACTTTTGCGCCATCAAGATCGCCAGAATTAAACAAAGCCAATCCCAAACTGTGCCTCACACCACCATTGGTGGGGTCAAGATTAACAGCTTTTTCCAAGTAAGGAATCGCCGCTTTGGTTTGTCCCATGGTGGTTCTTGAAATACCTTCAGTAAAAGCAATACCGCTATTTTGTACAGTAAGGGAGGTGAGCCGGTCGAGGCCTGCGCGGGCTTTGGCAAATTCCTTGTTCCGCCTGAGCAAAGACAGAAGCACCAATTGTCCGCCCGTGTGCGAAGGGTTGATTTCGAGCGCTTTGCCGGCATAGATTTGCGCCTTGGCATTAAAGCCTCCCAGATCTTTCACGGTGGTGAATTCAGGCGTAGTATAATGGGTAAAGGCCAGTGCCGCCCAGGCGTCGGCAAATTGTGGATCCAGTGCCACCGCGCCCTCAAGTAGGGTCACGGCTTTGGCCAAGCCATCCTCGCTAAAACCTTGCCGGCTTAAAGCTCGGCCTTGCAAATAAAGATCATAGGCCTGTTTGTTATCTGTCCTCGTATCGGCCAGCCGTGTATCTTCGCCAACATTGAGTAAAACCTGTAACTCACCAGCGATGGCGCGGGCAATTTTCTCCTGAAGGTCAAAAATATCGTCCAGCGTGCCGTCATAAGTCTCCGACCAGATATGAAATCCGTCATCGGCTTTGATCAATTGTGCGGTGATGCGCACTTTCTCGCCTTGTTTGCGGACTGATCCTTCGAGGATATGCGCCACATGCAAGGTTTGGCCAATGGTAGTTAAATCCTCATTCTTGCCTTTGAACGAAAATGACGAAGTGCGCCCGGCAACCCGCAGGCCCGGTACCTTGACCAGCGCATTTAAAATTTCCTCGGCCATGCCGTCAGAGAAATATTCCTGATCGCCGCCTTCGCTCAAGTCTGCAAATGCGAGAACGGCAATAGAAGGCCGCTCGTCTTTTTCGCCCGCTTTACCTGCCTCAAGAGTTTCCGTCTGTACGGTTACCTCCGGCGCAGACGTTTTCTGCGGTAAAAAACGACTACCAACAATCAATGCCCCAACAAGCACCAGCCCGCCAATGATAGCAAAGTCCAGCTTACGACCCGTCTTATCAGTAACACTCTCCCCGTCCGCAACATGCTCAGTCCGCTTCACCCCCTCCGGCGTCATCTCGAATGCCCATGCGAGCAATAGCGCAATAGGAAAACCAATAAGCAGCGCCACTGCAAAGAAACTATCGACCCAGTCGGGCAAGTTCAGCGCCGGCGTCATCACCGCCGTTACCTGCATCAATATCCATCCCACAACAGCATACACCCCCGCCACCCGGAATATATTCCTGCGTTTGAGTTCGGAAAAAAGAGAGTTCATTGCGCGTCCCCGAATTTTTTTATTTAAATAACACAGGCCCGGACTCTTGTCTTGTCCCAATTTGATGGGAGCTGCGGGCTATGGCGGGAAGTAGAAAAGACCGTTAACCTCAATCGCTAGCGATTGAGGCGCTTCACTAAAATCGATTGATAATCGATTTTGAGCGTTACGCGGGTTGGGTTGGTGGGCGGCAAACCGCAAATATCCGAATGCGGGTTGGGTTGGTGGGCGGCAACCCGCAAATATAAAGAGTGGAAGACTGAACCTGACCCGGCAAAGACTCATATTCGGCTGCTTCGTTCCCGACCTGACCGGGTTAACAAGAGTGCCGTCCAAGCCAGCCTTCCGAGCGGGTCAATAGGGAAAAGCGGGCCTTTGCGCAAGAGGATAGCGCAAACAAAAACACCCCGGCCGATGGCCGGGGCGCTCACATAAAACCAAGCTTTAAAGCTTAGAAATTACGGACATAAGATACGGAGAACACATTGCCGCCGCCGAGATTTCCAGCCGCGTTCGTATTCACGTCAAGATAAGTATATTCAGCCCGAATACCGTCTTGCTGAGTGAAGAAATATTGGCCGCCGGCGCCGACAGCAAAACCGTCTGAGCTAAGGTCGGCATTGATATTTCCGCCGCTCACACCAAATGTTGTGAAGTGATAACCTGCACGCGCGAAAAGCTCAAAGTTTTCGCCAGCCGGGAGTGAAGCCACGGCAAAAGCGCCAAATGTATTATCAACGCCGACATCAAAACCGCCAACGCTTTGATCCGCAATACCAAAACCAGCTTGGGCTTCGATAGCGAAGTTTTGGGAGAATTTATAGCCAAGTTTTCCGCTAAGTGTATAGGCATCAAACTCAATAGCATCAACGCCAATATTGATATAGGCATTGCTGTCTTGAGCTGCCGCAGTGGATGCAAAGCCGGCCATAGCCGTTGTTGCTAAAACGATTTTCAAAAATTTCATTGTCTTACCTTTCGTGATTTAAAGACGCCCCGATATCGCCATCAAAGGTAAAGAAAACAACACTAAATAGCGGCAAAGGCTGTGCATTAAGTTGCAGCGGTGCAATTATGCAACAGTTTATTATCTCTCTGTAATCATTGGAAACTTTCTGTAACATTGTTGTCTATTTGAGCGCTAGGCAGAGCCGCTTAAACCCGTTAATAAGCTCCCCATGACAGATAATTTTACCATGCCCTTTGCGGGCGGCGCGGTTGACCCCGTTGAAACGCAGCGCAGCGCTGCCGAACTGCAAGCCTTTCTCGCTAAGCCAAACGCACGCTGCATCATGCTTCACAAAGGCGCCCCTGCGCTGGCCCCGGATGGCGGCTTAAAACGCATTCATCCGTCCGAACTCATTGGCCGCAACCTGATGGATCCCGGGCCGATATTTCTCGGCTTGGAACTGGGGCTGGAAAAAGACACGCCGTTATTTGCGGCCTCTGTCGCGGATCCCGAAAAAGTCGCGCCGGAAGACGCCTTCCAAAATTTGCGCGCCATTGCCAATCATCTAAGCCCCGAAGACTTAGCGCTGGCGGGGCGCGCAAAGTCTCTGCTCGACTGGCATCTCGACCATCGTTTCTGCGCCAAATGCGGACAGGTCAGCCAGCCCGATATGGGCGGGATGAAACGCAAATGCCCCTCTTGCGAGACCGAGCATTTTCCGCGCGTTAATCCGGTGGTGATTATGCTGATCTTGTCAGGCGACAAAGTCTTGCTCGGGCGCGGCCCCGGCTGGCCCGAAGGCGCGATGTCGGCCCTTGCCGGATTTATCTCGCCGGGCGAAACGCTGGAAGAAGCCGCCGCCCGCGAGACCTTCGAGGAAGTCGGCATCAAAGTCAAAAACACCCGCTATATCTTCAGCCAACCCTGGCCCTTCCCCAGCCAGCTAATGATCGGCGTCATCTGCGAGGCAGAGAGCGAAGAGATAACATTAAATGAAGCCGAGCTAGAAGACGCCAAATGGTACAGCAAAGACGAAGTGCGCGCGGTATTTGGCAAGACGGGCGAGGCCTTCATGCGCCTCCCAAGGTTTACAATAGCCCATCATTTATTGCGCCATTGGCTGGAGGCATAAGCTAAGCCAATGTCCCGATGGGGGTAGGAGGGGGGACGTTTAGATATATGATCGCATTGCTGTCAAATTATCAATTGCTTTTAATTGAACAAACAATGTATGAATGCACTACCTATCAAAATAGAGTGATTTTCTTTGGCAAAACCAACAAAGCTTGAGGGGGCCTTATGCATGATATTTGTGTTAAACAAGGTTGGTGTGGGTCTATGATTGATGGCAAATCTACTCATGTATCTGATTTCATTACTCAAACGGGCCTAGTGCCTGCGGACGAATTTGTGACTTGGCTAATAAAAGTAGAAAATTGTGATCCGAGTAATCTAAATTGGCAAAAGTCATGGTAAAAAGAACTCGACCTAACAAGAGACAACGGCGTACTATACGCAAACATATAGACTCAATTAACGTGCATAAACTTATCGCGCAATATGAAAGAGAAATAAAATCAACGCCTCTAGCTTCAGAGATTGATAAACTGAATAAGGAAATCCTTCGGTTAAAGCAGCTCATTGAAAACGGTAGCCGAAAAGAAAAACATAAAGCGCGCTCTGTTTTGCAAAGTAAACCAAACATTGCGTCAAGTATAACCACCAAGAAAGAAAAATCGACTAATTGGGTAAAGGTCTATCAAGGTGGTGCAACCGGATTGAAAAGATGACACTAATTCGGGTTTGAAGGCGTAATTTCGGCAAGACGGGCATTAGCAAAAGGACGTAATAACCTCTCTCCCTGTAAGTGCGGCCAAGGCGGTAGCCCATCTCCCAATAGAGCACTCGCCGAAAATCCTAGCGATGGATTACCGAGACGCGCCAGGTAATGACGGGCTTGGTAGCGATAGTGTTGAAAAACTCCACTTTAGCCCCTGCCCGAAATATTTCCGCCTCATAGGAGAGAATTTAGAATTTTTATCCGAGGGGGTAGCCAGTTTTCCAACATATCAATTCTGATGCATCTATGAGTCCGCACGGATAGATTTAGTCTTGGTTTTCAGTATTTTACTCTAATAACGAAAGTTTCAACTTTTCCATTTTCGGAGTTTTTTAACACTATCGTAGCAAGAAGAAACTTTAGACGCTCCCCTCCCCATTTCCATTCACCCCGTTGAAAAACGGGGGCCATCTCCCAAATTATCCATTATTGCAAGACCGGGAGATGGATCCCGACCTTCGTCGGGATGAATGGAAATGGAGGGATAAGATGCCCGCTATCAGGGATGTCTTCTGGCGCTAATCCACTCCTTTTCCAAAAAGCGCGGCACCAACCCGGCCTAATCCATAGGTTAGCTCTTTGCGCCGTATAAATAACAACGCCGCGCAAGAGGCCCACACGACGCAGGCCATTATGAACAGGCCTCCGCCGTCATTATTGGGGTCTGTGGTTAGCGGGGTGAAGAGGTGGAACGATATCGCACCTGTCATTACCGCTAGGCCCAGAGCCGCGCCGAAGGCTTGCAGTCGGCGAAAGCGGGGCAATATGCCGAGGAGCAGAGCAATAGACACCAGAAGCTCCGCCGTGCCAATCGTATATTGCGAGAACAGGCCCGTATGGGCGAAAAGGCCGTCCGCGCCAAACCCTGCTGCCCAATCATTGAGCCGCCCGAAGATTTCCTGCGTATCGGGATGGTCGGTGAATTTATAGCGAAGACTGCTCAGGAAAACGGCTGAACACATCAGCGCCAGCACGGCCGGTAGAAATTTTTTAACCTTGTCCATAACGACCTCTTTAGTCTTCTAAAATATCCGGCCACAGACCATCAGCCGCCGTGACAAAGCCCGCAATATCCTTATCCCAGCGGCGTTTAATCCGGGCGTTGAAATTGAGATACAGCTTGCCGTCCTCGACATGCCAATATTTGGGCGAGCCTTTGGCAAGTTTGTCTTTCGCAAGCGCCCAAGCGCAATAGCCGCCATATTGCGGCATGAAGGCCTCCGGGTTGGTCTTGAACAGGTCGAGATTACCTTGCGTGGAAAAGCGCCATTTTGCGCCTGCAAATTCAAGGCTGTGTTCCGCCTTGCCTTCTTGCGGTTTGCCGGAAAAGAAACTGACTGTATCATAGCCGCCCACGGCGAGATTATTATTCCACGGCGTATAGACCGCGTCTTTGGCGGCAAAAGCGGGAGTCGTGGACAGGCCTGAAAAGATCAGTACCAGAGATAAAATAACAATTTTCATAAGCGCTTATATAGACGTTTTTGCCCGGCAGCACAAATCACGCAGCCTAACCCTTTTGTGAACGGAGCGGATGCGCCGGATAGGTGCCGAGCATTGTCACGCTCTCGGTAAAAAACGCCAGTTCTTCGAATGCATGCCGCATCGCCTCGTCATCCGGATGGCCTTCAACATCGGCGTAGAATTGCGCGGCCTTAAATGACCCGCCGACCATATAGCTCTCCAGCTTGGTCATATTAATGCCGTTACTGGCAAAACCGCCAAGGGCTTTATAAAGCGCGGAGGGCACAGAGCGGAGTTTGAAAACAAAGCTGGTGACGACGGGGCCATTACTCGCGGGGAGTTTTAACGGCTTAGCGGCGAGGATAAGAAACCGCGTTGTATTATGGGCGGCGTCTTCAATGTCTTTGGCTAGTGCCTCCAAGCCATAAATCTCCCCCGCCAGGCTCGACGCAATGGCGGCCACGGATGTATCGCCAAGCGCGGCCACGGCCCGCGCCGCGCCCGCCGTATCAACATCGGCTACGGGCGTAATTCCCATATCGCCGAGCCGTTTGCGCACTTGCCCCAAAGCCATGGGATGAGAGCGGGCGGTTTTGATATCCGCTAGCTTCGCCCCTTTGACCGCCAGTAATTGGTGATGGACAGGTAGATATTGCTCGCCAATGATCGACAGACCGCCCTCGGGCAAAAGGTGGTAAATATCGGAGACCCGCCCCGCGACGGTATTCTCAACCGGAATCATGGCCAGTTTTGCCGCGCCGGAACTGACAGCTGCAAAGGCCTGCGCAAAGCTAACGCAAGGCTTGGACGCCATATCCGCAAAGCCGTCTTGGCACGCCAAATGCGAATAAGCGCCCGGTTCACCCTGATAAACGATAACATCGCTCATAATATACCAGTCCTCAAAATTTAGACGCTCTTAAACCCTTTGCGACCCTTCGCCGCAAGCGGTTTTCAGTTTGCTTTTGGCAGATATGTTTATAAAAGACGCACAGGGCTGACGGCCAAGAGAGTCGTTAACCGCAGACTAAAGGAAAAAGCTGATGGACGAGCTTGGGTTTAACAAAATTGCCGCCGCTGTGCTGGTCACTGGATTAGGCGTGATGTTTCTGCGCGAGGCGCCGCATAAGCTCATGCATACGGACATGCCCGAGACGCCTGCCTATTCCGTCGGCGCTATCGCCGTCGAGACGGGCAATGAGGCAGCAGAGCCTCTGCCGTTTCCGCAAGCTAACTGGATTGCTGCCATGGACGCCACAAGAGGCGCGAAAGTCTTTAAGAAATGCACCTCCTGCCATAATGCCGAGAATGGCGGCGGCAATAGCACCGGCCCTAATCTTTGGGGCATTGTCGGCAAAGCTTCCGCGCAGAGAGAGGGCTTTAAATATTCCGCCGCTATGAAAAATGCGGGCCTGACATGGGATTACGAAACCCTGAATGATTACCTGACTAAGCCCACGAAGTACCTCTCCGGCACAGCGATGAATTTCATCGGCGTGAAAAAAGAAGCCGACCGCGCCGCAGTGATTGAATATTTGCGCCTAGCGTCCGAAGCTCCGCTGGATCAACCTGCCGCTGCCGCCGCTCCGGAAGCGGCGCTGGAAGAACTGATGGAAGAGATGAGCGTTGAAGCGCCGATGGAAGCTCCGGCTGAAATGCCAATGGAAGAAACACCATTGGAAGAAATGCCCGCCGAAACACCTCAAGCGCCAAAAGAAACTGGCGGTCATTAGACTCCCCCTCTGTCATCCCGCACGAGCCGCTAAGCGGCTCGTGCGGGATGACAAAAGGAGCGCGCCTTTAAAGCCTTTTAATGGCGGTGATAGCGCCGCCGCCCTGCGTCTTGATGCGGGAGGCAGTCTGTTTTAGAGGCTCGCTTGCAACTTTCATGTGAAATGCATTGGCGTGGATCAGCCGCGAGGCGTTTTGCATAATCCCAACATGGCCTTTCCAAAACACCAGATCACCGCGTTTGAGCCCGCTTTGGCGGATGGCGATATTTTTGCCGAGTGCCGTTTGCTGCATATCCGCATCGCGCGGCGCGTCTTTACCTGTTGCCCGTAATGACGAAAGCACCAAGCCCGAACAATCCAGCCCGTCGCTGCTAATCCCGCCCCAGATATAGGGCAGGCCCAGATGGCGTTCGGCAATCTCGGCAAAATCAGTGATCAGCGGTGTTTCGCTGAGTTTACGGATATGACGGCGATGGATAAAGCCGCCCGCGCCTCGTAGGAATAATTTATCGCGCCCGCTGCCTTTGATAATCGCGCCCATCGGCAAAATCATCGTGACAGGGCTTTTAATATCTGCTTTCGAAAATATTGGGGCTTTGAGAGCGGTAACCACATGGCTCGCCGCGCGCTTTTCATCCGCCAGACATTTGGCCGAAACAAACCCGACATAGCCTTTTTGGCGCGAGGCTTTTACGGGTGAGCGCGCCTGCCCCCACGCCCAACCTTTTTTGAGCGCGTAAACATCAAAATGCTGACCATAAAGAAGCTGTGTCTCCAGCCCCGCGCGGCGGCTTGCGCGGCCCTGCAATGGGGCCATCGGAACATTCACGCTATAGATGGCCAGCCGGGGGCCTTTGCTTCGCGGTATATGAATGCGCGGATCGGCGGGCATTAGGGCCTAAGCCGCAACGAGGCTGATTTTATGGGCCCGCGTCTCGGCGTGGATAATATCAGCAAAGCGCTGAAGATAACGGATACCCCCGGGTGTGCGGTTGACAATCACCGAGCGTTTATCGCGCGGATCCGGAGCGCGCTCAACAAACCCGTAACGCGTGAGCGTATCCAGCGCGCGGGAAATGACAGCTTTGGTCACATTTAGTTTCGCCGCCAGAGACCGCACCGTATGAGACCGGCCATCCAGATAAACCGTCATCAATATTGCGAGTTGACGGGCGGAAAGATCCGGGCCGTTGGACATAACAGTTTCAAGCGTCACGCGGTGCCAGAGCGACAGAGAGTCGCTGCGGTTCATGCGAGGTTTAACCGTTCCTGTCCTCATTCTTGCTCTGATCTCCGCATCTAAAACAAATCACTTGCGCCCCATGATTCGCATAGAGAGGATTCTGCAGTCAAGGGTCAAAACTTGGCTACAGAATTGCAGGAGTCTAAGTGATTCAAATACCAGTAAATTTTTAAGGGTTTTACGATAGAAAATGGACGAAACTAGGTAAAAAAACGGCCATGAAATCACTGGATACAGAAAAACTGGCGCAAATGCCCCTGACACGGCTTAATGCTGTGCGGACATTTGTAGTGGCTTTCATTGCCATTGGCTATGCTTCAACTATGTCGCCCCATGCAGGAAGCGAAGAAGTTTTGCGCCATCTTGGCTATGATCCCAGTTGGTTTGGACTGCAAATTCTCTTCTGTCTCTCAGGGTATCTCGCCGTTCGTAGCCTCTCGCGTCACGGCTCGTCTTTGCGGTATCTGGCATCGCGGATATTGCGCAACGGCCCCCTCTTAATCGCCTATACGCTGGCGACTGTAACCGTGATTTACCCGATATTTTGCAAACCCGATGCGGCTCTGACGCAGGAAATAGCCAAGCTGACACGTTATTTCTTCAAAACCGTATCCTTGATAAACCCCGGCGCGCCCCTGCCTGGCCTGATGGATGAGGCGAAATATATGTGCATCATACAAGGCGCAGTCTGGACTTTGCGTTGGGGCGCACTGGCGCATATCACTATGGCTATGGGCTGGCGTATTGGCATTTTGAAATCCAAACATGTCCTGCTCGCCGCAGCCATATTGACGACAACGGGCTATGCGCTGCTACATAATTGGGGCATTCGCAACGGGCTCACCGAACCTATCGTAGGATTTGCAGGGCTGCGCCTCGGCTATGCCTTTATATGCGGGGCAGCCCTTTATGGTTGGCAAGACAAATTACCCAAAACCGGCAAGGGCAAGATAGCGACATTGGCAGCATTGATGGGCACGGCCATGATCAATTACCTGCTTCTGCCTTGGACGCCTATTATTGAAATCGCCGGCACTATGTTTTGGACTTATCTGGCCATTGTCATCATCCAGACGCCGCTGCGGGCAACAGCCTGGATGAATAATTGGCCCAATATTGTTCTCGGTCTTTATCTCGGCAATTGGGCCGTCTCGCAACTTCTTGTGCTGGTCTATCCTGATTTTTACGGCTGGCCGATGATTCTGACCTCGCTCGCTTTTTCTATGGGGATTGCCGCCCTCGCTCATACCGCAATTTCAGGTCATATCAACCGCTGGGCCGCAACCGCCCTACGCCGAAAAATCGCCATTTAATCCGCCCGCTTTCAGCCAGTGATAAACGGCGCGGACAGCAAATAGCTCTCCGCCTTTTGGATGTCCTGGCCCCGAGGCCGGGTTCCAGCCATAGACATCAAAATGCATCCAAGGGCGGTTTTTGACGAAGCATTCCAGAAATAAAGCGGCCGTGACAGAGCCGGCAAAACTCCCGCCTGCATTCTTCATATCGGCAATGGGTGAGCTCAGCATAGACTTATAAGGCTGCCAAAGCGGCAGGCGCCAGACCGGGTCTTTTTGCCGCTCGGCCTGCGCTAATAGGTCTTTGATCGGGGCTTCCCGATTGGAAAAGCAAGGCGGCAAGGTCGGCCCCAATGCCACCCGCGCCGCGCCTGTTAATGTCGCGAAATCAATCATCAGCGCAGGCTCGGCTTCAGCAGCTTTGGTCAGTGCATCAGCCAAAACAAGGCGGCCTTCAGCGTCGGTATTATCAATCTCGATTGTCAAACCTTCGCGCGAGGTCAAGATATCGCCGGGGCGGTAAGCCCCTGCCGAAATCGCATTTTCCGCTACCGCGAGCAAGCAATGCAGGCGGATCGGTAAATCATTGGCCATGATCATTTTGGCCAGCGCCAAAGCATGGGCCGCCCCGCCCATATCTTTTTTCATGATCCGCGCGCCCGCCGCGCTTTTGATGTTCAGCCCTCCCGTATCAAAAGTGATGCCCTTGCCGATAAGGGCAAGGCGGGGGTGGGAGGGGTCTCCCCATTCGAATTCAACCAAACGCGGCGCTTCATGCGCGGCGCGGCCCACCGCATGAATCATCGGCAGGTTATCTTCGAGCAGTTGATCGCCCGCCGTGACGCGCAGCTCAGCGCCGTAATCACCGGCAACATCTTGTGCGGCCTGCTGCAAAGCCGCAGGCCCCATATCGCTTGCAGGCGTATTGATCAGGTCGCGGCCCAGCGCTGTAGACTCGGCAAGAGATTTAATTTCTGAAAGACGCGCCATATCCTCTACTACCAATGTCGGAAAGCTTGCGGACTCCGGCAAATATTGGTCAAATTTATAAGCCCCCAAGCCCCAGCCGGTCATCGCCAATATAGGCCGCCAATCTTCAGGCAATGTCTGAAACCGGTAATATCCGGGCGGCAATGTGCCGGATAAACCGCCAGCCCGCACCGCTCCAAGCGTGTCATGATCCGAAACGCCTACACCATAAAGCACGATAGAAATATCGCCGCCCTCATCCGGCAAAAGCAGTTTCTGGCCTCTAACGCCTGAAAATTTATGCGCGGCTGCAAATATCTGCTGAGCTGGTGATAGCGTGTTTTTGACATCCGCCCACCCCTCGGGCCTGACAATATGGATCGGCACAACGGATGCACTGGCGGTAACGTCATTCAACGTGGCAAATATAGCTGACATTCTATCCTCGAGCGGGCGCTTTGATAACGTCTCGTTAACTGTCTTTGTTTACGTTTGTTAACGAAATCCTATCACAGCGCAATATGCAGTTTCGCCGTCCGGAGAGTTTATTATGTCTAAAACACCAGTCTTGCGCCTATCGGTCCTCAGTGCGATCTCCGCTATAATTCTTGCCGCCTGCGCAGTAGCGCCGCAGATGACCGATGCTGAAATGGAAATGACCCAGACCTTAACGGGGTCTAAGTTTCAACCTGCAACCCGCATGATGCGCGATAGTATTGAAACGCAAGAACTCTTTGCTCAAGCGGCATTCTGGTCACATGAATATGAACTTAACCCCGGCGATCTTGAGAGCGCGATTAAACTCTCTGCCGCCGTGCGCAAACTCGGCAATGCCAATCGCGCCGTTGAAATCGCCCAGACAACGCGGGCGCTCTATCCGCGCGATCCTTATCTGACGGCGGAATATGCAGCAGGACTGATTGCCGCAGAACGCGCCTTAGAAGCCATAACTCCACTCGATGAAGCGTTGCGCTATGCCCCCGGTTTGGCCCGACTTTGGTCTTTGAAAGGGGCCGCGCTGGATCAGCAGGAAGATTATGATCTGGCCCGCAAATATTATGCCCGGGCGCTGGAAATCACGCCTAACGATCCGAATGTCATGACTAATGTCGGTCTTAGTTTTGCGCTATCCGGCGATCCGCAAACTGCAGAGGGCTGGCTCCGCCGCGCAGTCTCAATACCCGGAGCAAGTCAGGCTATACGCCAAAACCTGGCCTTGGTGTTGCAATTACAAGGGAAAAACGAGGAAGCCGAAAAATATATGGGACGGGCCCAACACGCCAAATTGCAGTCAGTTCCCCCGCTTCGGCAAGCTTCGCCGATGAAAGGCGCGCACAATTCTTCGGCGCCGCCAAGCTATCCACCGCAATCCTATCAACCCAGAGCGCTCGCTCAGCCTTCAAATCGGCCGCAAGCCAACCTCGCGACGCCGGCTACAAAAATAATAAGTTCTGGTCAGAGAAATTTTCGCTCTGCATCTGATGCCGCGCGCGCCGCAGCCCGGTCAACGCACCCCAAACGCATAGTCACCCCCGCCGCGGAACGGACAGATGAACAGACCGCTGTTTTAAACCAGATAGCCGGACGGCTGGGCCCGAAATCGAGCCAAGCAAATATGGGCCAACATATGCCACAGCGAAGGCCGCAAGCCATGCCTCAGGGGCAACCCATACCGCCTCAACACAAAGCAAATACAGGTTTTTATCCGGCGCCGCCTTGGGTAGCACAGCAAACTTATCCTCCATTGGCAGGAGGCGCGCTGGCAAACGCCCCACAACACAGGCAACCCGCTCGGGCACGCCGCTAAGACTTTAATAATAAGGTTGGAATCATACGGGATGTCGTTTTGGCATCCCTTTTATTATGATTTAAGAGAGCGCTGTACCGACCCGCATCACCGCAGGTGTCAGGATAACGATAAACAGAACCGGCAGGAAGAACAGGATCATCGGCACGGTGAGTTTTGCCGGAAGCGAAGCCGCCTTTTTTTCAGCCTGCAAGACACGCATTTGGCGGTTTTCATGTGCCATTGTCCGAAGTGTATCGCCTAATGGCGTGCCGTAGCGCTCAGCTTGAATAAGCGCCGTCGCGACAGCGCGAATGCCAATATGATTATTTCGGCGAGCTAAATTTTCATAAGCCATGCGCCGACTGGTCAGAAACGAAAGCTCTGCTGTTGTCAGTGAAAACTCTTCAGCCATTTCAACGGAAGTATCGGCCATTTCCTGGGCCACACGCCCAAAAGCAAGCTCGACGGACATGCCGGATTCAACACAAATCAAAAGCAAATCCAGCGCATCAGGGAAAACCGGAACAATCTGGGCCAATCGCTTGCCCGCGACATTTTTGACATAGATGCCGGGGAGGTAATAGCCAAAGGCTGTCAACCCTACAGTCATGGCAACACGTTGCATCATCTTCCAATCGGGAACATTCAGCCCGACAAGGACTATAAGACCGAGAACTAGTCCGGCAATAGGAAGCGCCAAACGGAAAATATAAAAAGTATATATGGGTCTTTGCCCGCGCATACCGGCTTGTGCCAATTTATCTTTCAAATCCGAAGCTTCCAGCACTTTATCGAGGCTGAATTTATCAACCATGTCTTTAACAAAGCCCTTGTTTTCCGTCCGAAGGCCTGCGTCTTGGGTTAGCTGATTCATACGCTCCTTGCGCATGCCTTCCCGAGCCGTAGCCACGGACTCCATGCGTTTTTTAAGCTTGTCGCCTTCAAGGATAGGACTTAGGATCGTATAGAGTGTCGCGACAACCAAAAGCGTGACAACAATATAAGCCGCGTTTTGGAATAATGCGATTGATTCAGCACCCATATCGGCCTCCTAGAACTTAAAGTTAATCATTTTACGCATCATCAGCGTCCCCAGAACCATCATTCCGGCCCCGATCATCATATTTCGATGCCCGGTTGGCGTCGTATAAAGTTCAGACATATATTCCGGCGAGGCGAGCGTGACGAGCAACATCACAACGATCGGCAGAGCACCAATGATTATTGCTGACATTTTGGCTTCGGCAGAAAGGGCTTTTATTTTTTCGCGTAGAAGTTTCCTGCCGCGCAATACGCCGGCCAAATTTGCAAGACTTTCGCCGAGATTACCACCTGTTGTTTTTTGAATATTTAAAACGGTAGAAAAGAAATTAACTTCTGAAATCGGCATCCGTTCATACATCTGTTCCAGACAGACCTCTATGGGAATACCTAAACCTTCTCCTTCAACAACTCGGCGAAATTCTGTTCCCAAAGGATCAGGGGATTCATGCGCAATAATTTTTAGACAATCACCAAGCGGAAGCCCGGTGCGCACACCACGAACAATAATATCCATCGCATCTGCGAAATGCATAGTGAATTTCTTCTGGCGCCGACCAATAGACCAGTTCAGAATAAAACGGGGAATACCAAATCCGACACCAACAGCTAGCCCTAGGCAAAATAACGGATTAAGGCCCAAAATGAAAGGAAGCCCGCCTGCGACCACTGCTAATATTATGGATATTATGATAAATGTTTGCGTCTTCATTGACCAATCGGCCTGAATAAGACGCGCCGGTAAGGATTTGGTTTTTTTCTTTTTCTGTTTCTGGCGCTCTTCGATTTTGCCAAGCGAATCTTCGATTTGCTTGCGCCGACTGCCTTGATCTTCGACCTTGAGTTTCGAAATTAATTTTCCCCCGACCGAGGTTTTTCCGGACATCGCCCGGATACGGGCATTGCCTTTGGACGACCCCCCGCCGCCCATAAACATCAGGCCGAGGCAGAGTATTCCGCCTGCTGCCGCAAGTGCTATGAGTGTATTGGGTTCCACGGCCTAACTACCTGCCGCATCCAGAGCTTCGGCCAAATCCTTCTCAAGATTGAAATACCGCGCACGATCCCAAAAGGCCGGGCGGGCAATGCCTGTTGATTTATGCTCGCCAATGATATTGCCCTGCGCATCTTCGCCGTCCATCTCGTAAACGAGCAAATCCTGCGTCACAATAACATCGCCTTCCATCCCGATAACTTCGGTGATTTTGGTGATACGGCGCGAGCCATCGCGCAATCGTGCAGCCTGCACAATAACATCAACTGAGCCCACAATCATTTCGCGGATGGTTTTGGCAGGTAACGAGAAACCGCCCATTGTAATCATAGATTCAAGACGGGAGAGAGCTTCTCGCGGGGAGTTAGCATGGAGCGTTCCCATTGAGCCATCATGGCCTGTATTCATAGCCTGTAAGAGATCAAACGCTTCGGGGCCCCGCACCTCGCCCACGATAATCCGCTCGGGGCGCATCCGTAGGCAATTTTTTACGAGATCCGCCATAGTAATCTTGCCCTTACCCTCAAGATTGGGCGGGCGTGTTTCAAGACGCACAACATGGGGCTGCTGAAGCTGTAGTTCTGCCGCATCTTCGCAGGTAATAATCCGCTCATCAGGATGAATAAATCCGGTCAGGCAATTCAGCAGGGTGGTCTTGCCAGAACCGGTACCGCCGGAAATGACAATATTACACTGGCAAGCCCCGATGATTTCCAAAACTTTTGCCCCGGCCGGTGAAATCGACCCGAAATCCACCAGATCGGAAAGCAGGAGCTTGTCCTTTTTAAACTTCCGTATAGTGAGCGCCGGCCCATCAATTGAAAGCGGCGGCGCAATCACATTTACCCGCGAGCCGTCAAGCAAACGCGCATCACAAATTGGACTGGCCTCATCAACACGGCGACCGACTTGAGAGACGATGCGCTGGCAAATATTCATAAGTTGTTGATTGTCACGGAAACGAATATTCGTCTTCTGCATCTTGCCATTGGTTTCAATGAAAACATGTTTAGCGCCATTGACCATGATATCGGCAATATCATCACGCATCAATAAAGGCTCTAAGGGCCCATACCCCAGAATATCGTCGCAGATTTCTGTAATTAATTGATTTTGCTCTGCCACCGAAAGGCGAACATTGCGAATGGCGATAATTTCGTCAACAATGGTACGGATTTCTTCTCGGGCTTTATCCGGCTGCATGCCCGCCAGAGCGGAGACATCAATAGTTTCGAAAAGCGCGTTAAAAATCGTCGCTTTGGTTTCGTAATATTCTTCAGAAGGTTCAGTCCGACCCGCATTGCCAGGAGCTTGCGTCGCCTGCATAGACGCGGCCTCAGCCTCAACAGGTTTGGGCGGTTCCACAGCCGCACTTGGCGGCGCCTTTAGCGCCGCACTTGTTTCGGAACGTTTACCAAACATACCTGCCTACTTCCCTTTTTTCCTAAAGGAGAATAACGACTTTCCGCCCTCTGCCCCTGATCCATCATTGCCACCCTTTTTAAACTTGCGGGCCATGGTTTTTTTGCTGGAGGTGCCAATGGGATCGCCAAATTTCCCTGTTTTAAGGCGCTGGGCGATATACATCATTCCGTTAACCGCCTGTCCGGCTGATTTAACATCTGTCAGCATCTTGCCTTCAGTGGCAGCCTCAAAGAAGCTGTCGGGATCAAAACCCAATACCAAGGCAGGTTCTAAATTTACCGCTGCGGCAAAGTCTTTGACCGAAATTTCAGAATTTTTACTCATCCCGGTTTTATTCAGAATCAGAATTGGATCTGCATCATTTGGGCGTTGCGCTTTAAGAAAATCAATCAGGTTTTTTGTATTTCGCAAATTGGCCAGATCGGGCGTGGCTGTGATAACAACATCATCCGTATTGGTCAGAATATTTGTTGTCCAATCCGTCCAAAAATGCGGCATATCCAAAATTGTTAAAGGGCTGATACCGCGCACCCCATTAACAACGGCTTCATAGGCTTCTGAGCTCATAATCGGCTTTTGGTTCAAAGAACCAGCTGTCGGTAGGATAGACAGTTTTGCCGTGTGGCGGATCATAATCCGGTCAAGTAAAGTCTCGTCCAAACGATCCGGCTCGGCAAGCGCTTCTTCCAAGCCCTGACTGCTATCATAAGCAAAATCCAACCCCGTTGTTCCCCAAGAGGCGTCCAGATCTACGAGCGCAGTTTCTTGCTCTATTTTTTCGGACAAGCACCACGCAATATTATGCGCAAGCGTCGAGGATCCAACGCCGCCCTTGGCTCCAAAAAATGCAGCAACACGTCCGATAAAGGGTTTATCAGGGTCAGAATAGAGTTCAGACATAGATCGTATTAGATTTATGGGATGAAAAGGCGGAACAATATAATCACTCACGCCTTTTTCCATAAGCTTGCGATAAAGCCGAATATCATTGACGGCACCAATCATCATCACTTTCGTCCCGGCATCGCAAACAGAGGCTAATTGCTCAAGCTGTGCAAACAGTTCCGGGCCCCGCATGCCGGATTCAATAAGAATTAGGCTCGGCGTATTTTCCTTGTGATAATATTCAATCGCCGCCGAAAGGCCGCCCATATAAATTTTAACATTTGTCCGCTTCATCCGCCAATCACGGGTGGTTTCATTGATAATACCTGCTGTTTCCTGACGGTCACAAAAGGCATTAATTGAGATTGTCGGAAGCGCCTTCTCGCCGCCCTCATGCGCTAACTCAACTTCGTCCTGCCTTAATATCTGAATAGGCTGAACAGCAACATTAGCTATAGGCGCAGCCTGTATTTGCGGCATGGGCGGCATTGGCATTGGCGCAGGCGGTATTTGCGCAGGAGTCAGTGTCGGCTGGGCCATCGGCATGGCTTGAGGCTGCGGGGCGGCCTGTTGCAAAGATGACATTGGGCTCGGCAGAGCTTGAGGCTGCGGGGCGGCCATTTGAGGCATCGCTTGAGGCGGTCCCGGAACAGGAGAGCTGAGTTGAGATGGTGTCTGTGTCATAGCGTTCATCCGCTTGTGTCCGTGATAAATTGAAGTTACTTGTCGTCTACGGAAACTTCCTGCCTGTCAGGATGATCCGAAGCCGGGTTTTCACCCTTGATGTATTTGTCGTAAATTGTTTGCCTGCGCTGAGAGTCTGGCGGGCCCATTGAATAAGGGGCAATAAGTTGACGCGGGTCGTCAATCATGGCCGCCAAATTGGCCGATTGGAAACATCCAAACCCATCATATGGTTCATTCATATGGGTAGAATTTAGATTTCCCAGATGTCGGCAATCTTGTGGAATCGTCTTTAATGTTCTGTAGGACACAATCACAGGTGCCGGAGCGCCGTAAGCTGATTGATATTCACCCGTTTGCACGGCTGCGCTCGCCAAACCCAGGCGAGAAAGGTTTTGGCGAATGATATTTTGAGCCTGTTGCACCCCAAGGCCTGACGCCGAATTGCTCGGTATATTAATGTAAACAGGCCCGTCGCCGCGCTGACCATAATTTTGAAGAAATTGTGAAACAGCGACCTGGTCCCGAGCGGAAAGCTCTAGCCCGTTGGAGCGTGTATAAAGTTCCAAACGCTCAATCGATTCGGCGACCTGGATACTATTCCTAAATATTGTCGGCGAGCGTAGAGGCGCTGAAGATGAACACCCCGCCAAGCTTATGCCTAAGACACTTAATAAAATGCTGGTTTTGAAAATTTTCATATCCACCCCCTAATCTACCACATGACCAAACGGGCCGCTTAGCGCCCCTGATGAAATTTTTGGCTGGCCATTGGCCGCGTAAACTTTGTTAATACGTCCTAAAAATGCGTTCTCGGTGTCAGAGGCATCAACAAAACCATCAAGCGGTGTTTGCAACTTGTCCGGATGTGTTGGGTCAACCAAATAAGGCGTCACCATAATAACCAGTTCCGTTTGTGTATTCAGATCATCACGGTTTCTGAAGAGGGCGCCCAGGCCCGGTATATCTTTTAGCCCCGGCGTGCCATCGGAAGATTGGCGACTTTCCTCGCGTATAAGGCCCGCAATGACAATGCTTGCGCCCGCAGGAAGCTCGACAACGGAATTGGCGCGACGCACCCGCAGCCCAAGAATATCAGAATTACCACCGCCGGTCTCAAACGCGCCTTCTGTGGTTGGCTCCGAGACCTCAGTTGAAATATTAAGGACAATACGTCCTTCGCTTAATACCACGGGCGTAAAGCCGAGCGAAACCCCGAAAGGCTTGAATTCAAACTCTCTTTGCAAACGACCTTGTTGATCAAAAAACACACCTGTTAATAATGGGAATTCACCGCCGGAGAGAAAATTGGCTGTTTCGCCCGAAATAGCTGTCAATGTCGGTTCCGCCAAAGTGCGGATAAGACCAACACGTTCCAAAGCCTGCAGGGTTCCGCCCAAACTCGACAGCGCCCCTCCGCCCGTATTTGCTAAGTTAAAAGAGCCGTCAAATCCTGAACCCGGATTCAGAGCCGTATTGCTGAGCAAGCTGACAGTCGAGTCACCGAGCTGACCGATTGTATTTAAGCTGATGCCCATTTGTTTGGTTACAGAGCGCTGCATCTCGACAATACGGACTTTCAGCATGACTTGATCTTTGCCCAAAACAGACATCAGATTGACAATCTCGCCTGCCTCGCCCCCAGTTGTGGTTTCATCAAGCCACATATTGGCCAGCTTTTCGACCTTGTTGGCCATGGCGGCATTTTTGATGGAGCCCGTCAGAAGAATATTGTTATTAAGCGCTTGGACTTCGATGTCGTCACTGGAAACATGCTGCGCAATCAAAGCTTTTAAACCTGTAATATCCCGCTCGACGCGTATATCCAAATTCAACAATTCCTGCCCATCATGCCCGTAAAAATAAGCATTGGTTTGCCCCGGCGCTTTGCCAATCAGAACCGTTCTGTGTGATGTATGCACAATAGCTTCAACAATATCCGGATTGGAGACAATGACGTCCATCATTTCTTGCGGCAACTCGACAACCGTCGATTTGGAATAAGGCAAAACGACGGAACGCGAGGTTGAGCTTTGTCCGGGAGTCTGAATGACTATCCCTTGATTAGCGCTCGATTGGATATGGCTGTAAGATCGTGTTCCGGCAGCGGCATCAGAGCTTAAAACACTCGATAATAAAACTGATGATGCCGCGCTCAGTAAAAGCGCTGGAATGAGTTTCAACGACATATTACTGCCCCCTAATCGCAACTTGTTGCGGTTGCCCACCGCGGTACACTACTAATGTGGATTGCGTATCTTCTGTGTCTTTGATGAGAGTCGCTGTACTGCGCACTCTCGCACGGCTATTAATAATCCCGCGTAATGTCAGACTCAGATCGCCTTTGGCTACGGATTGTTGCAGCAGCTCGGCATCTTGCGGCGACATTTCGAATGTTGCCGTTGATCCTATGACCGTTGCGCCTGATTTTTCTGAAGAAGAGAACGTCTGATCAATCGCCAAAACAAGCACATTTTCAAAGATTGTGTCTGCAATAAAAATACGTTCGTTGGTTTGCGTCCCTGAAGAGCCTAGCCTGCTCTGCTGAATAGAGCGGGTCAAAATAACATCAACATGGTCTCCGGGCTGGATAAACCCGCCCGCCGCCGTATCAACCGAAATACGGGTTGTAACCGCGCGCATACCCGGCTTGAGCAAAGCCGCCATAACACCGGAATCGCCGACTTTAACCAATTTATTCTCGCTAATAGGTTCGCCTTCAACGATCGGTGAACGAACAATAGCATTGTTGAGCTCAACCATAGCTTGGGGTCTTGTGTCATTTGAAATAAAGGCCGGCGTCAGTGCTTCTGCGGGCCACTTCTTCCATTTCAAGGCAGAATCTGTAATCCGTCCGCCTAATGGCAGGCTTTTTGCCGCCACAAGAACATCGACATATTCAACTTGTTGTATAATCGGGGCCGCGACCTCCGTTTTGACAGGCGCAGGCGTGCCCATCTTACGAACTTGCGTAAAGACAACGATTGCGGCAAGTCCAAGTCCGGCTGCCAATATTATACGTTTTGTATCCATTATCCCCTCACAGAGTCGTTCATCTCGCCCAAATTAAGGGATGATTTGATAAAGCATGGTTAATTTCTAGAAATGAATAGCAAAAAAGTGTTAAATTTTGCCGTTAATAGAGTTTAAAGGCGCTAAAGCCCCCAAGCCGCTTTAAAAATCGCACTTTGCGGCAATGTCAGCAAAGCGCCAGCCGCCAAAGCCAGCCCATAAGGCATCTTTTTTTCGTCTTTGAACATCTGGTAAGCCCAACTTGAGGTCAATACACTAACAGGCACAAATTTACGTCCAAGCAAAAGGAAAATAGCAAGGGCCGCGCCTATCAATGTTGTATAAAAAATATAGTATATCGTATCGGGCCATTGCCACCATAAGGCCGTCGCAGCCATAAGCTTGGCATCACCACCGCCGAGCCACCCAAAAGCGAAAAAGGCAAAACCAGCTGCAAAAAAGGCCAAGCCCACTAATAGATGTTCCCCCAATATTGGAAATCCTTGCCAGACAAAGGGTATCGTGAGGCAAAAGCCAGCAATCAAAGCCAAGCTGATCCAATTCGGGATCGTCATAGTGGTAGCGTCTTTATAGGCCGCCATAGCCATGCAGATTGAAAAAATGAGAAAAAGGAAAAATGCAATTATCATGTGGTTCACCCAGCTTAATTTAAGCCAAGCTAAGACATTAATCTTAACGCAGTGTTTCCAGAAAAAATTATGAAGGATGAAATATCACACTTTATGCCTCACGCTAAAACCGTGAGTGCTGAAGAGCTATGACGTTAAAGCAGCGTCAATATCGCTATCTACACCTGTAAATAATGAGTTAATGGCAGTGCCAATAGCCGTAGCGCCAATAATTATACCAACCGCAATAAGGCCCGCAAGTAGAGCGTATTCAATGGCGGTCGCGCCGGTTTCGTCGCCAAGGTAATTTAAAAATAATACTTTCATCATTTTGCCCGCCAACTCAGAGGAAATCATGCACCCTTCAATATCATATAGCCTACGTGTTGAGGTTATAAGAGGGTGAAAAAATAGACCGCCGAAGCGGTCTATTTATATCATAAAACCGTAATGCTGATTAGATACCAGTAGAAACGTTTTTAGCAATACCGTCGAACTTAGTATTAAGTGCGGTACCCAGTGAAGTAGCGCCTAAGATTAGAGCTACAGAGATAAGTGCGGCGATAAGACCATATTCAATAGCCGTAGCACCAGATTCGTCTTTAATAAAACGAGACATAAGATTTTGCATAACTGACTCCCACGTATGCTAGTCTGGAGAGGATAATCCTCAATACAGGGTCATCCCTGTTATGAAGGCTTATAGGGATGCCGGATTACCATCGGTTTAAGCAACGTGGTAAATTTAAGGTAAAATTTTCACGGGCAAACGGGGCGAAATACGCCGTTTTTAATCTCCTATATATATAATGATGCCGAATGACCCATAAACCCCTTTATCTGCTCCATTTGTAAACCCTTCATTCACTACATCACGATATGAAAACACTATTATTTGGAGGATTTCCACATGCGGTCTGCAGTTTTGAAAATCATTTTGGCGCTTGGCGTTGCAAGTTTCACGTCTTCAGCCGCAAATGCCGGCACACAAAGCGGGCATTATAGTGTCGAACTTAATAAAACTGAAATTGTCTATCTCCCGCAAGCTGCAAGTGCTGTCGTGATTGGCAATCCGGAAATAGCCGATGTCTCTATTCATTCCTCAAATACAATTTTTGTCGTTGGCCGCGGCTATGGCGAGACCAATCTGATCGTCCTGAATTCAGCAGGCCAAACAATCATGAATGCAGATGTTCAAGTCACTCACACATTGCCCGCAAATGGCGTAAGGCTTTATAATGCCGCGGCTCGGCAGAGTTATAGCTGTACACCATATTGTCAGCCCGCCCCAATATTGGGAGATGATGGGGACTTCCTAAACGATAATACCAAGGAAAGCGAACCCATCAACAGTACTGTCTCAACAGCGCCGGTGACAAATTCATATGCCGGGAACCCCAGTTCCGACCCTGCGGGCGGCCCACCTCAAAGCTATAGCTCGCCTCAATACTAATTTCCGGCTCTCTTCCATAAAACCACGGACTTAAATTAACTGTTTGTTAAGGGTTTTCTTTACGCGAAACTTAACACTTTTATCTTAAGTTTTCCCAAATGTGGAAGCGGGATTAGCTTATGTTCGGCCTAACAAAATTTTGCCTAAAGACGGCACGGCGCTACCGAAAAAACCGGGACGGCGCGACAGCGATTGAATTTGCGATATTGGCCATACCCTTTTTCTCTCTGATATTCGCTATATTAGAACTCGCCATCGTCTTCTTTATATCATCAACGATGGCACACGCCCTCAGCGAAGCGGGACGACAAATCAGAACCGGAAATTTCCAAGCCTGCGGCTCTGCAGATAATTTCCGGGATCTCGTCTGCACGAATATGTCCGGTATTGGCAGCTGCGATACCCGGCTTCGGATAGATGTTATCAGCGGCGCGTCATTTTCTGCCATCACCCTGCCAGCACCGGACCCAAATGATCCGGATCCCTCAGCAAATGTCTATGCCAACACAGGCGCCGGAGCGCCGGTTGTCGTTCGGGCCCAATATTATCACAAGCTGGCACTGCCAACAGAGCTGACACGGCTTGAAAATATTCCAGGCACAAATGTTCGGATGCTCGAAAGTATTACGGCGTTCCAAAACGAGCCCTTTCCAACGCCGGGCGCTTGCCCCTAATTCATGAAGAGATTTTATGCCTATACTCTTTAAAACTAGACAAAAACTGTGTTCAGAATCATCTTTGACAACACGGTTTTTAAAAAACCGCGACGGTGTTGCGGCTATCGAATTCGCCTTTATCGCGCCTATTATGATATTTATGTATTTTGGCTTGGTCGAAATGGCCTCTGCCATATCAACGGATCGCAAAATCGCCCATTCTGCGAATGTCGCCGGCGACCTCGCCACGCAATCGGCTAGCGTTACGCCTAACGATATGGCTGAAATCATGTCCGCGACGATTAAAGTTATGTCGCTTCCCTCCAGTAAGCTTGGCGAAGTCAGAATGGAAATTTCCAGCTATTCGCGCGATAGTAATGATGTTCCGGTTCTCGAAGGCCGAGCCACTTTGAACGGCCCCTTTCCGGTATCGCCTGTTTTTGACCCCAGCACGCTGGATCAACGTATATTGAGCCAAACATCGGGGATCGTCGTCGCCCGCGTATCTTATAATTATGAGCCGTTTAAGCTCCAATATTTCGACTCAGATTTCGAATTGCGCGAAACATTTTTCTTAAAACCGCGCAAATCTGCGAATGTCGCCATTGATGACGGTACGGGCCAGACAACTTATACCTGCTCGCTGACCGGCACGACGGCATCCTGCACAGCCTCTTAAATTAAGTCTCGGTATAGGCGGCTCTCAAGGCCGACATCTCATTTGCTGTAATCCCTAGATCATCGCGAATATAGCGCGGCATATCCCCTATCGTCGCTAAAGAACTCTCAAGATAAGCAGGTTCAACACCGAACATCGGGCGCAAAGCTTCGGGGCCGATCTCGCGGTCATAGCGCCGTGTAAACATTTGCGCGGCTGGAACCAGAAAATTGTCAATATCGACCGCCTTCAGGGTCAGCATGAAATCTGCCATAATGTCCTCTTGCGCCACGCCCAGCGCCCCCTTGATAATGGCGCAAAGTGTTCCGGTACGGTCTTTACCCGCCGCGCAATGCACAAGGATAGGCTCGCCGCTCGCCGCCATATGGCGCAATGTATCCCCAAAAATTTGCCGAAAACCGGGATCGTCTGGCCGCGAACTATAAGACCCGAGCATATAATTTCGGGCATCTTCGGGCTTATGGAGGTCATGCTGCATAAAGGCCTCATGCGGAGCAACTTTACCGCTCTCGCCGTCTTCCGGATCAGGATAGGTCAAGACCCGCGGCGCATGGCCTTGCAAAAGCCTACTCGGTTGACGCTCCCGTTCGGGCGCGTGGCGCAAATCGACGATCAATCCGATATTCATATCCGCCAAGCGCTGCTGCTCTTGCGCATTAGCATTATTTAGATGGGCAGACCGAAACAGCATATCTGGCCGAACCCTACCCCCATCAGCCGCCGCATAGCCGCCAAAGTCCCGAAAATTGAGTACGGTTTTAAAATCTTTGATACGGTTATCCATGACGCGCCTATAGCAGGTTTTTTCCCGTGAAAACTTAAATCAGAAAACCTAAATCAAGAACAGATCTTAGGCTCAGGGCTAGTTCAAAATCTCGTCACCGTCCTTGCGGGTCTGTATTTGCTCGAACTTGCCCCAAACACCGTCATCGCCGTGCCATTTGCCTTGCGTTGCGCCTTTGGAATATTCCGTAGAGCGCGCTTCAAAGAAGTTGGCATGTTCAACCCCGTTTAAGATTTCCGTCAGCCACGGCAATGGGTGATGCTCAATCCCGTAAACTTTTGGCAAGCCGAGCTGCCCGAGACGCCAATCGGCGATATAGCGAATATAGCGCTTGATGTCCTCACTGGTCATGCCTTCGACAGGGCCCATTTCAAAGGCGAGGTCAATGAATTTATCTTCAAGGCCGACAACCGTTTTACAGCAATCAATAATATCATCTTCGACCGATTTGGTGACGCAGCCCGTCTCCTTGGCAAAGGTATGATAAAGCTTAATCATGCCCTCGCAATGCAGGCTCTCGTCGCGGATTGACCAGGTCACGATCTGGCCCATGCCTTTCATCTTATTCAGGCGCGGGAAATTCATCAACATAGCGAAACTGGCAAAAAGCTGCAGCCCTTCGGTGAAGCCGCCAAACATGGCGATGGAGCGCGCAATATCCTCATGCGTATCCGTGCCAAATTCCTGCATGTAATTATGTTTCGCCGCCATGGATTCATAATCCAGAAACGCCGAGAATTCCGAATCCGGCATGCCGATGGTTTCGATCAGCAAAGCATAAGCCGCAATATGGACGGTCTCCATATTAGAGAAAGCCGCGATCATCATTTTTAGCTCAACGGGCTTAAACACGCGGGCATAATGCTCCATGTAATTATCATTGACCTCAATGTCGCCTTGGGTGAAGAACCGGAAAATCTGAGTCAGCAGATTACGCTCGGAATCAGTCAGATTAGTCGCCCAATCTTTGCAATCCTCGCCCAGAGGCACTTCTTCGGGCATCCAGTGGACTTGCTGTTGCTTCTTCCAAAAATCGTAAGCCCAAGGATAACGAAACGGCTTATAGCCCCGACTTGGAATCATAAGACCCGGCGTTGACGGTGTGATAATGCCTGTTGTTGCCATGATAGTCCCCTCGCTTGGCCTTCTGCGGCCTATAAAATCGATCTGTAAGTAAAAATAACCACATATGGGTTACTGATTTGCTAAGCCCACAATATGTAGTAGCGAGCGGAGTGCAAGCGCTTTTTAAGGGAGAGGTGCCTTTTTCTGGGGATTTGTTGGAGATGGGTACTGAGGGAGGGGTATTCATTTCCATTGTGGGCGTTAGAAGCACACACATTATCATAGCCAGTTCCGAGGTATGTCTGTAGGACAAGGCAAACTAAATTTTAAGGTATTTCAAAAACTCATATGTACAATTTGCTGCACTTGAGCGTTATTTTTGTTGGCGCATTGCCCATTCCTTACTTACACTCTAAGGTAACGCCGTAAACCATTACAAATTAAGGAGGTGGTTGTGGGGTGGAAGGGAACAGTTCGTTCTATCAATGCGGCGGCAAAAGCGGCTAACCGTGAAGCCGAACGATGTCATAAAGCCACTATGAAGCAGCAACAAATAGATGATGCTGCACAGGCTGTTGAAGAATGGGAAGGTTACATTGCAAATCTGATTTCAGTCCATGTCGATTTGGCCGATTCTATTGATTGGGAACAAATGGCAAGTAAGAAAAAACCTAGCACACCTAGGCTACAAGATACTCATGCCAAAAACGTACAATTAGCGCTTGAAAAATTCAAGCCTGGCTTTTTTGATTTTTTAAGCGGCGGTTCTGATAAGAAAAAGCAAAGCCTTATTGTAAAGGCCGAGGAGGCGACCAAGAAAGATAAAAGCGAATTTGACGTTGCCAAAAACCAGCACACTGCAGATGTTATTGAATGGGAACAAGACACTCAATTAGCGAAGCGGCTTATCGCAGGCGATATAGCAGCCGTTAAAGAAGTAATTGAAGAAATACAAACCTTAAGCAAACAAGATTTGATAGGGGCTGCTATTTCTTTTCGGATAACGGAAGACTTTATCCATGCTATGCCTGAAGTACACGGCGATGACATCGTACCAAACTTTCGACGCAAACAGTTAGCCAGCGGCAATCTTTCGCAAACTAAAATGCCAATCGGCGACTTTAATGAACTCTACCAAGATTATGTTGCAAGTGTTGCTTTAAAAGTGGCGGGCGATTTGTTTCATATTTTGCCGATGACTGAGGTTTATGTGACATGTGTAACGTCAATGCTAAACACAAAGACAGGGCATCAAGAATTGACACCCATTCTCTCTGTTCATGCCGTGAAAGAAACATTTAAAAGATTGAACTTGGAGAATATCGACCCTTCTGATTCACTTGCTAATTTCAATTACGTTATGCATTTCAAACGCACCAAAGGTTTTCAGCCTGTCCAGCCCTTGAAGCCGATGCAATAAGCAATAATTTTTAGAGAAATATATGCACGTGAATACCTGCAAAGCCCCCACTTTGAAAAATCAAACCTAACTCACCTCCCCTATTACCCCTCCCGCTCTTATCGGGCAAAACCTCCCTTATGAACTGGCTTTCCAAACTCACCCCGTCCGGGGTTAAAGATATTTTCTCTAAGAAGGATTCTCCGGATAATCTTTGGCTGAAATGTCCGAAATCCGGCGAGATGGTATTTTCGGCGGATTTGCCGGGGCTGCTCCATGTCACCCCCGCCGGGCATCACCTGCGTATCGGGCCGGGAATGCACATGGATTATATCTTTGATAATGCCGACTATAGCGCGGTGGGTATTCCCGATGTCGCCAAAGACCCGCTGAAATTTAAGGACGACCAGAAATATACCGAGCGCCTGAAAAAAGCGCGGGCCAAGACCGGTAATCAGGACGCAATGAGCATCGGGGTTGCAAAATCAAGGATGATAGGTCCTGAGCCTAGCTAATGTATCCTCATCTCGATGGCCCAGCTCAGTTGCTGGCCGAGTTTTTTAAGGCGGTAGGTCACGCGGCCTGAGGCAAGCTGTGCATATTTACGCTCAACCGATAAAATCAAAACCCCATCCTCGACCGATAAATTAAATGCCGGAAGAAGAGAGGCGGTGCGGCCCGAGGCGACAATACCAAGGCGCATAGCTGAGCCATAAATGCGGGCGGCTTCTTGTTCTTCTGCCGTCAAAAGGTGGTTGGTTGCAGCCATATTCGGATGAATTCGGCTAGACGTATAAGATGCAAATAAAATACTGGCCAGATAAGCGCGCTCTTTATGGGTCAGGCCAGCAAGCGGGGCGTAGAGCACCTCAGAAAACACTAAATTAGCCCGATAATCGGGATGTAATCCCTTACCCACCCCTGCGAGATAACACGCTGCGCGTTGCAAGCGAATCTCGTTTTCCTGCTCAAAACAACCCGGAAAATACGCCGCTACAGGCGCGATAAATTCGTAAAGTGGTTCGCCAAAATCCACGGCCTGTAAATTACCGCGCGCCAAATCGCGGCACCCATCGAGCAAAGCATCGCGAACTTTCAGCGCGTCCGGCATGGCGTCATAAATCAGCCCTTCGCGCAAACCCGTTGACGAGATAACAATATGGGACGGGCGAAATATCTCCAGCAAAATATCCAGGAGCAGACCACTATAGGGCAGGGTTTCCGCTCGCCGTTTGCGCATCCCCGGCCATTTCAGAACTTTTTCGCGGCCTTCCTGAAATGCCCAGCGCGCCATATCCCGCGCGGCTTCTAAGGTGAGGTCAAAGTTTTGCAGTGTCCGCATCGGATAATCAGTGCGCTGCTGATAGACACTGGCCAAATTGCGCCACGCGCCGCCTATCAGATACAGTGTTTGGTCTTTGCGGGTCAAAGGGTCATATGCGTCAATGGCTTTGGTAATATCTTTGGTGATATGTGCGCGCAGCCTCTTGGTTCGGTAAAATTCGGACGCGCCGAGATCATCACCAATGACTTCAAACGGCCCGAGCGGCAAGCTAAGACCCAGCCCCGCTTGCCTGTTCGAAACGCTGATAAGCTCAAGACTGGCCCCGCCCAAATCTGCTGCCAAGCCCTCAGCACGCGGCTCGGCCGCGATAAGACCCATGGCAGAAAGGCGGGCCTCTTCCTCGCCGCTGATCGGACTTATATCCAACCCCGTCTCGGCTTTAACCTGCGCAATAAAGCCCGGCGCATCTTTGGCCACGCGCATGGCCGCGGTAGCCCCAATCACTAATTCGCCTAAGCCTTGCGCTTTCGCAATCGCTTTGAAACGATGTAAAGCCTGTAACGTGAGCCCCTTGCCATCTTGCGAAAGACAACCCGTTTCATGCAAATCGCGGCCAAGGCCGGCCAGAATTTTCTCGTTATAAACGGGCGAAAAATGTGCGCCGAACATTTCATAGAGAACCAGCCTGACCGAATTGGAGCCAATATCGAGCACGCCGATCCGCTTAAGCTTTAAGGTCGCATCAGCCGTCATTGGCTGACTTTCGCGGGGCTTTATGTCTGGGCTTGGGCGCACTTAACTCGCCCGGTGCATTGATTTTCAAGGCTCGCCCTCGCCCTGAAAGCGACGGGTTTTTCATGAAATATTCATGTGCGGAAAAACGGGCTTGGCCCTTCAAAATTTTGCGGCGTACATATTTACCTGTTGGCAGCAAATCCCAGCTATTGGTATTATCAATCAGGTTGGCCACCATGATCTGGTTCATAATCTGGTTTCGCACCGTTGTCGCTTCAACCGGAATTAAAGTCTCCACGCGGCGGTTTAAATTGCGCGGCATCCAGTCAGCGCTGGAGAAATAAATTTTTGCTTTTCGGTTTGGCAGAGCCTCGCCATTTCCGAAACACACTATGCGGGAATGTTCCAAAAACCTCCCAACGATGGATTTGACGCGGATATTATCTGATAGGCCTTCCACGCCGGGCCGCAGGCAGCATATGCCGCGCACAATCATGTCAATCTGAACGCCCGCTTGCGAGGCTTCATAAAGCTTGTCAATAATACCGGCATCAACCAAAGCATTTAATTTCAACCAAATCGCGCCATTGCCGCCCTTTTTGGCGACCCCGATTTCGGCCTCGATATGGGCGATAATTTCGCTGCGTAAACTTATCGGGGCGAGGATTAGCTTTTCCAAATCGCGAGGCTCGGAATAGCTGGTGACATAATTAAATAATTTACCCGCGTCCCGGCCCATTGCAGGACTAGCTGTGAAAAGGGCGAGGTCGGTATAAATTTTAGCGTTCTGGGAATGGTAATTGCCGGTGCCAAAATGGGTATAAGTTCTAAGTTTTGATCCCTCTCTGCGCACAATTAGAGAGACTTTGGCATGGGTTTTATAATCAATGAAGCCGTAAACCACATGCGCGCCGGCCCGCTCCAGATCCCGCGCCCAACGCAGATTGGTTTCTTCGTCAAAACGGGCCTTAAGTTCGACGAGGGCTGTGACCGTCTTGCCGCGTTCAGCCGCTTCAATCAGCGCTTTGACAATCGGACTGTCTTCGGAAGTACGGTAGAGTGTCTGCTTTATCGCCACCACATCCGGGTCAAGCGCAGCTTGTTCAAGAAACTGCACAACAACATCAAATTCTTCGTAAGGATGATGCACCAGAATATCTTTGGCGGCGATGGCGGCAAAACAATTACCGTCAAATTCGCGGATACGTTCAGGGAAGCGGGCGGTAAAGGGCGGGAATAAAAGATCAGCGGGGCCGCGCTTCACAAGCTGCGCAAGATCGCTCATACCAAGAATGGCGCCAGTTTCCTGAATATCTTCATCCCAACATTCAAAACTCTCGACCAGAAAGTCTTTAAGGTCTTCGGGAATAGCCGCGTTCATTTCCAGCCGGATCACCCGCCCTCGGCGGCGCTTTTTCAGCAAAAACTCGAAATGCTGGACAAGGTCTTCCGCCTCTTCATCTACGGCGATATCGCTGTCGCGCGTGATACGGAACATGCCCTGCCCTGTGATGGTAAAATCAGGAAACAGCCCGGCGGCAAAATATTCAAGCACATCTTCGATCAAAATAAAATCGCGGCCCTTACGGCCTAGCGGCATGAAGCGCGGCACATGGATTGGCACTGGGATCATCGCATAAAGCGGTTCTTTGCGGCCCTTGCGTTTTAGTCCTAAAACCATGCCGAAACCAAGATTAGGAATGAACGGAAAGGGATGGGCCGGGTCAACGGCAAGCGGTGATAAGAGTGGTAGCACCATGGATTCATAGTTTGCGGTAAGCTGCGTAATTTCGGGGCCTGATAAGCCGCTAATTTTGCGCACGCGGATATTATTATCGGCTAAGGCACTGCGCAGTTCTTGCCAGCATTTCCCTTGCGTCTTGGAAATTTTTCCGGCCCGTTTGGCAATTTTCTCAAGCTGGCGCGCCGGCGTATAGCCATCAAAACTCGGCGTGCTCATCCCCGCCAGAACTTGCGTGCGCAGGCCCGCTACGCGCACCATATAAAACTCATCCAGATTAGAAGCGGAAATCGAGAGAAAGCGCACACGTTCCAATAGCGGAACATCCGGATTTTGTGCTTCTTCGAGCACGCGGCTGTTAAAAAACAGCCAAGATAATTCGCGGTTAAAATACCGTTTGAGACTATCTGCTTTCATTATGGCGTTATGACAGAGGCGGTAGGCGCGGGCAATGGCCTGTTAAGTCTCTTATGCGGCCTCTAAGCAGCAGACGCTTTGCGGTCTTCGGTTAGAATGGTGAAGAGGCTTTCCGCATTGGGCGCGGCCCTCAGGCGTTGGCGCATATCCTGACGGCGAAGCGTGCGGGAGACCTTTGCTAAGGCCCGCAAATGTATTCCGCCCGCATCTTCAGGCGCGATTAAGAGCGCGATAAGGTCAACCGGACGTTCATCAATCGCGTCGTAATCCAGCGGCGCATCGAGCCGTGCAAAGGCCACATAGACATCATCAAGACCTTGCAAACGCGCATGAGGCAGAGCGACGCCGGTGCCGACCCCTGTCGAGCCCAGCCGTTCGCGTTCCATGGCCGCAGATACGATATCGCGGCAAGCAATATCCACATCTTTCAAGGCTTGCGATTTCAGTAAGTTAGCGGCCATCTCTTGAAAGAGCTGCTTCTTGCTACTGACATGTAAATCACACAGCACGCTATCAGCGCGGAAAAGTGTATCAGGGTTCATGTTAATCTTCGTTTTGGGGCGCAAACACCCCAATGAAGGGGCGCTTTTTAAAATTCGCCGCTCCCTTAGCGTCTAAGGCTGCGGGGGTCAACGCACAGTTTCATCGCATTTTTGTGTTAGGTTCCGTTGGCGGGGTCAATCCAGCCTATATGGCCATCAGAGCGCTTAAACACGACATTAATGCCGCCATGTTTAGCATTGTAAAAAACCACTACCCCGGTATCAGCAAGGCCCACTTCCAGAGCCGCCATGCCGGGGGTTAAAGTTCTAATTTTACTTGCTTTTTCAGCAATTACCATTGGCTCGCCAACACCCCCGTCATCTTTGTCTTCCGCGTCGTCTTCGCTAACCGGATTTTCGAGGATATACATAGCCCCGCTTTTGGCTTTGGCTTTTTGGCTATGATCTTTCAGGCGGCGCTTATAGCGGCGCAGGCGTTTTTCAATATGTTCAAGTGATTCATCCGATGCGCCGTAAGCATCATGGGCCCGACCTTGGCCTTCCATTGTTGCGCCGGAGGGCAAATGTATGGAACAAACCGTTTTAAATCCCGTCCCTTCCTTGCTCACCGAGACCTGCGCCTCTCCCTCCCGGTGTATATATTTATCCATCATTTCGTCTAATCGGGCTGAAATGCGCTCACGTAGCGCGGGTGAAACATCAATACCTTTGGAGACAATTTGGATTTGCATGGAGGTCCTCTTTCTTGTGATGGCTCAGCCTAGCACGAAAATGCGGTCAGAGTCGTGACAAAATGCAAAGATTATAAAAAATATACAAACGCGCTTAGAGATGTCTTGCTGAAATTGAGCTATCCCGTCACAAAAAAGCCCGGATACGCGCGTGTATCCGGGCGCTTATTGCAAGATTGAAAACGCTTTAGCTAAACGTATCGCCCGTGCCGCCAAGGGGGTCTTCGCCAAAGCGGTTTGGCCCGTCCGTGCCTTTAATAATCGCCAGATAGAGATTGTAAAATGGAATAAGCTGAAACCATCCCGACTTATCACTGTCTGACGTCAGCGCCTATGGCACAGATTTAAGTCTGGGCTAAGAGAGAGTTTTTGTTCATCATCATCTTAGGAGTAAATGATGAGACAGAAACAAACAGGGCGTTCCTCGGAGCGCATCATTAAAGACATCAAACGTAAAACCCGCCGCCAATATAGCGCGGAGGAGAAGATACGCATCGTGCTAGACGGCTTACGCGGCGAGGATAGCATTGCCGAGCTATGCCGCCGTGAAGGCATCTCGCAGGGCATATATTACAAATGGTCGAAAGACTTTATGGAGGCTGGCAAGAAGCGGCTTGCGGGCGATATTATTCGCCAAGCCAACACCGGCGAAGTCACGCATCTACGCAAAGAAGCCCGCGTGCTAAAAGAGGTCGTGGCCGAGCAAACCCTTGAACTCAGACTTCTTAAAAAAAGCATGATCGGGGATGGGGGCGAAGACGTATGAGATACCCAGCAACAGAGAAGTTAGAGATTATCCGCATAGTTGAACGCTCACACCTACCCGCTAAGCAAACCTTAGATTGTCTGACGTCAGCGCCTATGCCCGCTCATGTTTGGAACCGCATTCCAGATGGAGTTCGAGACAAACTGGTGAGCCTAGCCCTTGAGCGGCCAGAGCTAAGTCCGCGAGAGTTAGCGGTGACGTTCACCGATACCAAAGGCTATTTTGTATCAGAAAGCTCGGTATATAGGCTGTTAAAGGCCCACGACCTCATCACCAGTCCTGCCTTTATCGTTATGAAGGCAGCCAGTGAGTTCAAGGATAAGACGACGGCAATAAACCAAATGTGGCAGACCGATTTTACCTATTTAAAGATCATCGGTTGGGGCTGGATGTATCTATCAACAATCCTTGATGATTACTCGCGCTACATCATCAGCTGGAAACTGTGCACGACCATGAAGACATCGGACGTGACAGAAACTCTAGATATGGCTTTGCAAGCGTCTGGCTGTGACCAAGTGCATGTGGTTCACAAGCCGCGCTTGCTGTCTGACAACGGTGCAAGTTACGTCTCTGGCGAACTGGCAGATTACATCAAAGACCAAGGCATGAGCCATGTACGCGGAGCGCCTTATCATCCGCAAACACAGGGCAAAATAGAACGCTGGCATCAGACGCTCAAAAACAGGATATTGCTGGAGCACTACTTCTTGCCCGGAGACCTTGAGCGGCAAATCGAAAACTTCGTGGAGTATTATAATCACGAGCGTTACCACGAAAGCCTTAAAAACGTCACACCTGCTGACGCCTACTTCGGGCGAGCACAATCAATTTTAAACAAAAGGGAAAGGATCAAAAAACAAACAATCGAACATCGGCGCTTGCAATACCGCAAGGCCATAGCTTAACATCAATCAACAATAGGTGAGCAAACTCTCTCTTAGCCCAGACTTAAATCTGTGCCATAGGCGCTGACGTCAGACACTGACGCCTACTTCGGGCGAGCACAATCAATTTTAAACAAAAGGGAAAGGATCAAAAAACAAACAATCGAACATCGGCGCTTGCAATACCGCAAGGCCATAGCTTAACATCAATCAACAATAGGTGAGCAAACTCTCTCTTAGCACAGGCTTAAATCTGTGCCATTTTATATGACGACGGACACTTATCACTGTCATGCATACGGCGGCATGCCAGCGCGATCATCGGCACGATGGAGCCTATATAGAATATAATCAGCAAAATGCTGATTATACCTCCGGCTCTCCCCATAAGGCCCGCGAGGAACAAAAGCGCAAAAACGATAATGATAAAAAATAGATAGACCCACCAATAATCCGACCGTGAGGCGCGTCCATTGAAATTGGCGTAATTTTTATAGGCTGACTTAACTGCGTCGACAAAATCTGTCATAATATTCTCCCCGTTAGAGAGCCATAAGCTAGTCATTTGATTTTACGGGGCAAGTAAAAGTTTGTTTTTGTTTCGGACTCTATTGCCGATATATTTTATTCGCCTCCAAAGCGCTGAGTCCAATCCGCGATGTCGCTATCTTCTATCTTGGCAAACAATACGTCAGGGGATGCAATGGGAAGCCCGATAGGCAGCGCGTCAATCAGGGCCGGAACTTCGCTGAAATCGCCGAAATTCCATGTTCGGTTCTTTTGCGGAATATTCATCGCGTCCAAAATTTTATCCGCCGCATCAGGAATAATAGGCTGCGCCAATATTCCGAAAAGCGCGACAAGGTTTAGGCCGACGCGCACGCCGATGGCGGCTTGATCCACATCAGTCTTATAATGTGTCCACGGCGCGGCTTTGGTGAGATATTCATTGCCCGCCGCCCAAATCGCCCGCGTCTCGGCCATGGCTTTGCGAAATTCGCGGGCTTCGTAATAAGCTACCAGCGCCGGAATGCGGGCTTGCAATTCTTGAACGATCCAGTCTTCCGCCTCGCCGTGCGTGCCGCCATCAGGAACCTTACCGTCAAACTTCCCGGCGCAATATTTAGTAATCCTATTGACGAAATTCCCCAGCACATTGGCAAGATCGGAATTGACCGAGTTTTGGAACTCTTCCCATGTGAAAGCAGCATCCGAGCCTTCGGGCGCGTTCGCAATTAAGTGCCAACGCCAATAATCGCTCGGGGCAATATCCAGCGCTTGATCCATAAACACGCCGCGTTTTTCGGATGTCGAGAACTTGCCGCCATACCAGGTCACCCAGTTAAAGGCTTTGAGCTGATCGACCAGTTTCCACGGCTCCCCCATTTTTTCAGGATTTTGGCCCAAGATGGTTGTCGGAAAAGACAGCGCATGGAAGGCGACATTATCCTTGCCCATAAATTGCACATATTGCACCGCGTCTGCGCCTTTATCAGTGCGCCACCATGACTCCCAGTCTTTGTCATTTTCTGCCGCCCAATCCTGCGTCGCCGCAATATATTCAATCGGGGCGTCAAACCAGACATAGAAGACCTTGCCGTCAAACCCTTCGCGGATAGTCCCGTCTTTACCTGTAACAGGAATGCCCCATTTCAGATCGCGCGTAATAGAGCGGTCGCGCAGACCCTCATCCAGCCATTTTAGCGCTATCGAGGTCGCCAGCGGCGGCCAGCCTTCAGCCTTATTCACCCAAGCGCGGAGCTTATCGGCCATATTCGATTGTTTCAGATAGAGATGGTTGGTCTCGCGCAGCTCAACATCTTTGCTGCCCGACACGGCTGAATAGGGATCAATCAAATCAATAGGATCAAGCAGCTTGCCGCAATTATCACATTGGTCTCCGCGCGCTTTCTCAAACTCGCAATTCGGGCATGTGCCTTCGACATAGCGGTCGGGCAGAAAACGTCCATCGGCATTGGAATAGACTTGCTGCGAGATACGCTCTTCTATCAAGCCGTTATCTTCCAGCACATGAGCGAAATGTTGGGTTAGGGCATGATTGCTCAGCGCGGAAGAGCGCCCGAAATAATCATAAGAGAGCTTGAACTGCGCTCCCGCTTCGGCCTGCGCCGCGTGCATTTTTTCGCAATATTCGGCGACATCCATATCCGCCGCCTGAGCCGCAAGCTCCGCCGGCGTGCCGTGTTCATCCGTGGCGCAGATATAGAGCACCTCATGGCCCAAAAGCCGCATCGCCCGGGCATAGACATCGGCAGGCAACATCGAGCCGGCCAGATTGCCAAGATGTTTGACGCCGTTAATATAAGGCAGGGCGGAGGTTATCAGGATACGAGCCATGACCCGTTTCTAGCGCACCGAAAGATGCACGCAAGCGCTGATTGCCACAAGAGTGGATTTTTGCTATGGCTACGGCAGAGCCATAAGGCCAAATCATTAAGGGGAGGCATATATGCCCAAATTTTTCGGAACCAGCTTAGTTGGTATTCTGCTCGCAACGCTTGTTTTTTACCTACTTGGCGCACTATGGTACGGCGCCGTGTTTTCTGACATGTGGATGGAGGCTAGCGGTATTACCGAGGCTGCCGCTGAAGCTCACGCAGACAAAATGGGCGTGATGATGTGGATTGGCGGCATTCTTATAACGCTCTTGCAAGTGCTTGGTCTGGCTTACATTTTAAACCATGCCAGCGCGTCATTGCTCGGAACCTGCGTCAAGATTTGCGCCATTATTGCAGTGCTGATTGCCCTGCCCTTGTTAATGTACGCCCATATCTATGCAGGGGCCTCCCATCAGGCTGTGGCGCTGGACTTTGCCCATATCTTGATCGGTTATGCTCTGGTGGGGGCTGTCATCAGTTTCTTTCGCGGCAAAGACGCCATAGAGATCGGCGAAGGCTAACACCCTCATTCGGGGCGGCATTCGCCGCCCCGAATTTTTGCATATATATAGCAAGTTCTGGCTTGCCAGAGCGTCTATGCGAGGCTAAACCCCGCTCGCCTCATGATATGTTTTGAGGCAATACCAGTGCCCCTATAGCTCAGCTGGTAGAGCACCTGATTTGTAATCAGGGGGTCCGCGGTTCGAGTCCGTGTGGGGGCACCATTTTTCACTTTATTTTCAATGGTTTAGCGGGTTTCAAAAAATCCCAAAACCCCCACTTTCACGCTAGGCACCACATAGGCACCAGATGTTGATATGGGTTAATGCGTGTGGGAATTATTACAAACTGGTAAGGTTTGTTGTGAGAGCTGTCTGACGTCAACGCTTATGAGACAGATTTAAGTCTGGGCTAAGCGAGAGTTTTTGTTCATCTTGTATCTCACGGAGAGACAGATGAGACATACAAGAACGAGTAAGCAATCAGCCGGTGAGCGGATTGTAAAAGACATCAAACGTAAAACCCGTAAGCAGTATTCGGCTGAGGAGAAGATCCGCATCGTGCTGGATGGCCTTCGCGGCGAGGAGAGTATTGCCGAACTATGCCGCCAAGAAGGCATCGCCCAAGGCTTGTACTACAAATGGTCAAAGGACTTTATGGAAGCTGGCAAAAAACGTCTGGCAGGTGATATTGTTCGCCAAGCCAACACCTCTGAAGTCAAAGATTTACGTTCAGAAGCCCGTAACATGAAGGAAGTTATCGCCGAGCAAACACTTGAGCTCCGCTTGCTTAAAAAAAGCATGATAGGGGATGGGGGCGACGACGCATGAGATATCCTGCATCAGAGAAGCTTGAGATCATCCGTTTGGTGGAGCGCTCACAGCGCCCTGCCAAGTGGACGCTGGATAAGTTGGGCGTTCCAAGGCCAACCTTTTATCGGTGGTACGATCGGTATCTGGAACATGGCGAAGACGGACTTGTGGACCGCGCGCCACTGCCACGCCTGGTATGGAACCGTATTCCTGACAAGATACGCTGCGAACTACTGGATATGGCGCTTGACGAAACAGAGCTGAGTCCGCGTGAACTGGCTGTGCGATTTACCGATACCAAAGGCTATTTTGTATCAGAAAGCTCGGTATACCGCCTTCTAAAGGCTCACGACCTGATCTCTAGCCCTGCCTTCATTGTCATGAAAGCGGCCAGTGAGTTCAAAGACAAGACAACGGCGATAAACCAGATGTGGCAGACCGACTTCACCTACTTTAAGATCATTGGTTGGGGCTGGATGTACCTATCGACTATCCTTGATGACTACTCGCGTTACATCATCAGTTGGAAGCTGTGCAGCACGATGAAGACTTCTGATGTGACAGACACGCTAAATATGGCGCTTGAAGCTTCGGGCTGTGATCAAGTCAATGTCGTACACAAACCACGCTTGCTATCCGATAATGGCGCCAGTTACATCTCTGGTGAGTTGGCAAATTACATCAAAGACCAGGGCATGAGCCATGTGCGCGGAGCACCCTATCATCCGCAAACCCAAGGCAAAATAGAACGCTGGCATCAGACGCTCAAGAACAGGATATTGCTGGAGCACTACTTTTTACCCGGAGACCTTGAGCGGCAAATCGAAAACTTTGTGGAGTACTATAATCATGAACGTTACCACGAAAGCCTGAAAAACGTCACACCTGCTGATGCCTACTTCGGGCGAGCGCAATCAATTTTAAACAAAAGGGAAAGGATCAAAAAACAAACTATCGAACATCGACGCTTGCAATACCGCAAAGCCGTCGCCTAATATAAATCAACAGAGGTGAGCAAACTCTCGCTTAGCTCAGGCTTAAATCTGTCTCATTTTATATGAAGACGGACAAATAGTTAAAATTTTTGTAGACTTACCTAAAAACAATCAAACGGTGACCTATGGTCAAAACACCCCATTTTCGTAATTTTAGCGGGATATAGCGGGAACTAGCGGGACGTGGACTCTCGTTTTTGTGCGGTGCTATGGGGGATGGCGCGAAAAGCGTGGACTCTGCACTTTGGTGCGTGGACTCTAAAAAACGATGTGCAGACAATGGGTTAGCCCTGTTTGGGCCCACCCCTTTATCTTGCCCTACACATTTCTTCTAAAAACTACCCTATTTTCACGGCTTTTCAGGGAAATGCGTAATTTGTTAAAACTCGCCTTTTATGTGATTTGCGCGGCTTTTAATCACCGCGATTATGTCGCCAAATATTTCAGATTTCACGCCTTGGTCTTCAAATTTTGAGTGTAATTTTTCGGATTTTTCCACGCAATTATCAGCCATTTTTGTAAGCTGATTACCAAGGTTTTTATGTGCTGCTTTTGTATCAGGAACCAAGCGATTCCAGTGCCGAATAAATACATCATCTGGCTTGTATTTTCTCCCGATTTTCATGGCCATGCGAATTGATAATTCAGGGTAAACTTTTGTGCATAGTAAATCATAAGCGGGCGCGAGTTGCGGCTTGGCATTTTTGTAAAGTAAGGAATAATTCTTGCCGTGCGCGTCTGCATTACCAATGAGATAATTAAAAATTACACGCTCCAAAAACCGCAAATTATCGGCGGCGGGTTGCGTGGAGTTTTCACGCAAAACGGTTTGGCAATTAGCTACGCTTGGCCCGCCCTCGCGCTCATATTTTATATCGGGCATGATGCCCATCGCTTGGCAAAAATCTTCTTGGTGTAGGCGCTGCACTTTTCCCGCATCCGTTTTTATACGGTCATATCGCTCTATGAGAAAATACGGCGTGTCGCCAAGCCAGCGAATTTCAACGCTCGGCACGTCAATGCCCATCATGGCGGCGAGGCGCATACAGAACACTTCGTTGTGAACGCTGTCTTTTATGTCTTCGATAAGCGGTTTTAAAATATGAGTGGTTGGGGTGTGACCTTTGACAAGCGCAATTTCCCCGTCTTTCATACCAACGGCGATTTTGTCTTGTGCGCCCGCAAGCGATAAGCGTAAACCATCATCACCCGCCAAGAGCGGTCGCCGCCTGAGCAAGTCCAGAATCTCTTTGAGATTCTTATCGTCCAAAACCTCAATATCTGCATCGGTGCCGCTACTTGGCTTATCACCCTCGGGATAAAGTGACAAAGCGCCCGCACACTCGCCGCCAATGATTTCGAGCAGCGAGAACGGGTTTTTCTCAGACACGCCCAAATACTTGGCCAAGCGGTGCCGCACAATATCGTCTGGCAGTAGCCCAGAGAAGAACGCTCGCACTTCTGTGCCATCATAGCTTTGCTCTTGCAGTGGCATGGAAATAGAAAGCGCGGGATTACCGCCCTCAACATACTGCCCGTCATAGGCAAATGATAATGCGCCGCCCTTGCCCTGCACTAATTGCCCCGCAAGCACATCGTGCAGGTAAACATCTAAAACACGGCTCATGGCGCGCTACGCCCCTCTATGAACACATCTAGCCCTAACATGGACATGACTTGTAGCGCCTTGCCGATATGGCAGGACGGCTTGCCGTGTTCGAGTTCACGAATGAACCGAACGCCAACCCCGCAAGCAGCAGATAACTGCACCTGCGTAAGGCCTTGCGCTTTGCGAGCGGCTCTCACCATTTCGCCAATTTCGTTTGTGTCGGTTATCTTACTCATAAATCAACCCTTTCGGGACGCTTTAACATAAATTGCATTAAATTACAACCAATAATCCCGAACGGGTTTATTTAAGCTTATTTTCAGGCCCAAAGCTAAAATAACCCCGTTCGGGATGGTTTAACTTCCCATCGTTATTTCTTCCATCTTGCTCGCCGTGAGGGCGGCAGCTTGTTCCATCACATCGGTGTATAAATGCGCGTAGCGTTCGGTGGATTTACTGCTCTTGTGGCCAAGCAATGCGCCCACGATTGTTAGCGATAGGTTTTGCGACACGGCAAGGCTAGCAAAGGTGTGGCGCAAATCATGGATGCGTACATCATCTAGCCCCGCCAAGCCCCTTAGCGCACGCCATGGTTTTTGTATATTGATAAGGTACGAGCCTTTTCTCTGGCCTGTAATGACATATGGGTTGTTTGGCTTTCGCTCTATGCCCTCAATATATTCCAAAGCGTTCTTGCCAAGCCAAACTGTTTTCTTGCCCGATTTTGAATCGGGTAGTTTTATGCACGATTTTTGAAAATCAATGTATTCCCATTTAAGAGTGGTGATTTCGGAGAGACGGCACCCTGTCATCATCAAGAGCCGAATGGCATTGATAACGCTTTGCGAAACAAAACGCTCATATTCCGCTTTGTCGATGATTTTACTTAAATGCCTAATTTCGTCTTCGGACAAAAAGCGCTCTCTTGGTATTTCTTTGTACTTATGAATATGGCGGCAGGGATTGCTTCCGTCTTGCCTGTAATCCCACTCTTCTGCGAGATTGAACATTTTTGATAGCAGGCCAACGAGCCGATTGGCTTTATAAGGCGTGGCATGATAATTACGGTGCAAGGCGGCAACGTCACGGCGCTGAACATCTTTGAGCAATAACCATCCTAATTTCGGCTTCACCACAAGGCGGATCATGCGCTCATCATCTTCAACGCTTTTGGGTTTTTTATGTAGGCGCGCATAATCGCTAAGGTACATATCGCAAAACGCGCTTACCAACATCATATCGGTTTCGGTTGGCTTGGTTTTCACAATGTCTTTTCCAAAAGCAAGGCTCGCGGATAACCTCTGGGCTTCCTTGCGGGCTTGCTCTGGTGTCATGGAACCAACGTCACCAATTTTGCGTTTGCGCTGACGACCATCTTCCGAACGAAACTTATACACAAATGTTTTGCGCCCCGCTTTAGAAACTTTAATGCCAAAGCCTTTAATCGTGCTATCCCAAAGCCACGAATCTTTATCGTCATTTCCTGTGAACGCGGCGACACTACGCACGGAAATTTTAACATCACTCATTTGCGGCCTCCCGTTTTAGGCACCACATAGGCACCAAGTGTAAGGGAAATCCCGGGATATAGCGGGACTTCTACGGTTAGTTTAACACACGAATAACCCAATGAATACAGTACCATAGGGGAAAGCTGGGAGCTATTGGGATGTAGCGGGATAACCTCTAGGGGTCGTTTGTAATCAGGGGGTCCGCGGTTCGAGTCCGTGTGGGGGCACCATTTTTCTCTTTATTATCAATGATTTAACGGGTTTTGTAATTTTCACAAATTACGAAAATTTTCCTAGTAAGCACATAGTAAGCACGGTTTTTTTACCTGCGAAATACGGGGCTAAAGAAATTGGAATTTAAAATGGTTTGAATCCAATAAATTATTTTCGCGAATAAGTATGCGAATACACGTCCTCACCCTTGAATAGACCGAATCAAAAAGGCCGCTCACGATTAAAGCGACGGCCCTCAGCGTCACTAAAGCGCTCGACTTAGACATTCATATTTATCTTTAATAGCTAGATGTTGAAGTCGCAGCTCCATCAGACATAAATGTTTCTAGGTCTTCTTGTCGATACTGGACTGACCTTCTCATCTTGATGGACGCAGGGTGCCGCCGTAGCAACGCCATTCTCATAGCGGCAATAAAATTCCATTTACTCGGTGTTCGGGGAAAACTATATAAAGCGATTGACAATCCCTATGCCTGCGTAAAATATAAAAGAAAACATAGCTTGGATTGGGGAATTTTTGCACGTTATTATGGGTAAAATACTGAATAAATCTATCGGCTATTGCCTGTTACTGGGCCTTGGTATTTTGCTTGCGTCTTGCTCTGCCGGGCCTGATCGGCAAGTGCTGCGCTTGGCCCACGGTCTTAATCAGGATCACCCCGTGCATGAGGCTATGGAGCATATGGCGAAGCGCCTTGGCGAGCTGTCGGGCGGTGAAATGTCGATGGTGATTTATTCGGGCGGCCAGCTTGGCAGCGAGCGTGAGGTGATCGAGCTGTTGCAAGTCGGCGCCATTGCCATGACCAAAGTTTCGACCATTTCCATGGAAGGCTTTGCAGACGATATGCGGGTCTTTAGCGTGCCCTATATTTTTGAAGATAATGCTCATTATTGGCGGGTGTTAAATGGCGCTGTGGGGCAAGATCTCCTCGATAGCTTGTCGCCGGTTTTGCTTAAGGGGCTTGGCTATTATGATGCGGGCAGCCGCAGTTTTTACATGACGGACGGCCCCATAAGAACGCCCACCGACTTAGCCGGCAAGAAAGTACGGGTTTTGCCGAGCCGGGCTTCGATTGATATGGTCAAGGCGCTTGGCGGCTCGGCGACGCCGATTTCATGGGGCGAGCTTTACACGGCTCTACAGCAAGGCGTAGTCGACGGGGCAGAAAATAATCCGCCGTCTTATTATCTCTCCAAACATTACGAGACGTCGAAATTTTATACCCTTGATGAGCATACATCGGTTCCTGATTTACTCATCATCAGCACGCGGGTCTGGGACAGTCTTAGCGCCGAGGAACAGACCTGGCTTAAACAGGCCATGGCCGAGTCGACGCTTTATCAACGCAAGCTTTGGACTGAGGCGTCAAAAGATGCGCTTGAGAAAGTAACCGCCGCCGGGGTCGAGGTGATTTATCCTGATAAAAAACCGTTTCAGGACGCTGTGGCAGAGCTTAAGGCCAGCCACGACGGAACGCGCATTGGCGGGCTCTTGGAGCGCATTGCCGCCGAGGCCCCCGAAACCGTTGACCCGGAGGCTGCGCCGTGATTGCCGCGCTGGATAAAATGCTGAAGGCTTTTTTGGTGCTGCTCGCGGTCTCTATGATTTTAACTGTGACGTGGCAGGTTTTCTCCCGTTATGTATTGCGCGCGCCGAGCTCGCTGACGGAGGAAATCGCGCGTTTTCAGCTGATCTGGCTTGGTCTTGGCGGCGCGGTCTATACGTTTCGAAACCACATGCATGTCAGTATTGATACGCTGGTGGCAAAATTTAGTGGCCGCAAGCGCTTGGCGCTAGAATTATTTTCTCTCAGCGCAAGCATTGTATTTGCCAGCTTGATTTTGGTCTATGGCGGCATACGCCTTGTGGCGCTTACTTTTACGCTCAGTCAAACCTCTGCCGCTTTGGGCGTGCCTATGGCCTATGTCTATGCCATCATTCCCGTTAGCGGCATTCTTATCGTGATTTACGCACTTCATTTTATCCGCGAAACGCTGGCCGGACGCGGGGCGCATTTAAAAGAAGGCGGCGAGACATGATAACCGGATTGATATTATTGGGTGTGTTTTTTCTGCTGGTGATGCTAGACGTGCCGATTGCGTTTAGTATCGGTCTTGCCACCGTCGCGGCGTTGCTGACGGCGCTGCCATTCGACCCGGCGGTTACTACAGTCGCGCAAAGGCTGGCAGGGGGGCTGGATAGTTTTACGCTACTGGCTATTCCGCTATTTGTCATTTCGGGTTATCTCATGGGCCAAGGCGGGATAGCGCGCCGCTTAATCGACGCGGCTAAGGCCGTTATTGGCGCGGTGCCGGGCGGGCTGGCGCTGGTCAATATTTTGTCCTGCATGTTATTTGGCTCGATTTCCGGCTCGGCCGTTGCCGCGACATCGGCGATTGGCACTTTCATGATCCCGACGATGGAAAAAGACGGTTATGACCGAAATTACGCCACGGCGGTGACGGTGACAGGGTCTATTCTCGGGCTTCTCATTCCGCCCTCCAATGTGTTGATCGTTTACGCCGTAGCTGCGGGAAGCGTGTCGATTGCGGCTTTGTTCGTTGGCGGGTATTTGCCGGGAATTTTAGCGGGTATTGCTTTGATGGTCGTGGCCGCTGGTTATGCGCGCAAACATAAATACCCAACCTCGCCGCGTTTGTCTTGGCGCGAAAGCGGCAAGGCATTATGGCAAGCGGTGCCAAGCTTTATGATGATCTTGATCGTCGTTGGCGGCATTATTGCGGGCATATTTACGGCGACAGAGGCGAGCGCTATAGCCGTGATATATGCCCTGATTTTATCGGTAGTTGTTTACCGCGAAATTCCCGTCAAGGAGCTTCCGGGCCTGCTGCTCAAATCTATTGAAACCAGCGCCATGGTGCTTTTGCTGATCGGCGTATCAACGGGCATGGCCTGGGTGCTGGCCTTTGGCGATATTCCCGGAGCCGTAGCCGCAGCCATGCTGACGATAAGCGATAATCCGATTATTATCCTGCTCTTGATTAACCTCATCTTGCTTTTTGTCGGCGCCTTTCTCGATATCACGCCGGCCATTCTGATTTTCACGCCGATCTTTTTGCCCGTGGCCATAGACCTTGGCATGACGCCATTGCATTTCGGGATCATGTTGGTGCTAAATTTATCGATTGGACTCTGTACGCCGCCGGTTGGCTCGGTGTTATTTGTCGGCTCTGCCGTGGGCGGCACGACCATACAACAGCTCGTGCGGCCCTTGCTGGTTCTTTATACGGCGCTGATTGCGGCGCTGCTCCTCGTGACATTTGTGCCCTTTATCTCCGAAGCGCTACCGCGCGCCTTTGGCCTGATAGGATAGACCATGTCATCACTTGATATGTTTACTCTGGCAGGAAAAACGGCGCTCGTGACCGGGGCCAGCCGGGGGCTCGGCCAAGCTATCGCCCTCGGTCTGGCAGGCGCAGGCGCGGATATTATTGCGGTCGCCTCTTGCAAAGACAATGCAGGGGCAACAGTGAAAGCTGTAGAAAAATTGGGACGTAAAGCTTGGGCAGTAGGCTGTGATCAATCATCAGCCGCCGCGATTGACACGGCCATCACCGAAGCACTGTCCGCCGCTGGGCAGATAGATATTCTCATCAATAATGCCGGCACGATCAGGCGCGCGCCTGCCGCCGAAACAACCGACGAGGATTGGGACGCTGTCATTGAAACAAATCTAAACGGCGTGTTTCGGTTTTGCAGGGGCGTTGGCAAACATATGCTCGCGCGCGGTTCGGGCAAGATTGTCAACATCGCTTCGCTTCTAAGCTTTCAAGGCGGCATTACCGTGCCGGCCTACGCTGCTAGTAAAGGCGGCGTCGCGCAGCTGACCAAAGCGCTAGCCAATGAATGGGCGGCGCACGGCCTGCAGGTCAATGCCATTGCGCCGGGATATTTCAAGACGGATAACACGGCGGCTCTGCAGGCTGATAAAGAACGCAATGCTTCGATAAAAGCGCGGATACCGGCTGGGCATTGGGGCGCACCGGAAGACCTCGCAGGCGCGGCCATATTTTTATCATCAGATGCGGCCAATTATATCAACGGGCATGTTTTACTGGTCGATGGCGGCTGGATGGCACGCTAATTTATGGCTGTAGAGCCGTGTTCATTTTAACAAGTAGATTATCCAGATAGGCCGTAAATTCAGTTTTGGTCTTGATACCGGATTTATCTTTTTCCCAAACGCCTAGAAATTTATAGTCAAATTCCGGCGTGTTAAAGTTGACGAAATGGGTTTCATTTTCTGTGCCGCCAAAACGGGCATGTTCGTCGCGGTAAAACAAAGCCAAACCGAGATTGTCCTTATTCTCGCTTTGTCGTCCATAGCTGGCGATATAACGCCACGGGCCGGAACTGGAGCGCAATAATGGCACCTCTTTATGCGCAACGATGCCAGTCGTGAGAGGCAGCGCTCCCGTCATTGTTCTAACATGAACGCTGGTCAGCGGGCTTCCCGCCGCCATTGAATAATTGACGCTAAGGTTTGCCAAGGCGGTTTCATAAGACACGCCTTCATAAATAACTGTAAAGCCGGACGCGCTGGGCTTGCGGGGATTAACAGAGTTTGATTTTGACTCGTTTATACTGACCCGCATAGCGTCCACCTTGCCAAGCTCCACGGGCGCACCATCTTGTAATAGACCAATGCCGCCAATACCGCGGCTGGGACCGACATGCAGTATATCCATGCCCCAAGGCGCGAGCTTATGATAAGAACCGCTGGTCTCATCAATATTTGTAAGGGCGGGTGCGGGCTGTTGTTTGCCAAACATATCAATGGCTGTGCGCCCGTCCAGAAACAGGCGGTAGCCGACATAGTCATTTTCCCAGCCAATGCCTTCATAGGGAAATATACCGTCATGGATTTTGTGGGTTTGCGGAACGGTTAAGCCTTGAACCTCAAGATAAGGCGCCGCGTTGTCTTTGCGGATACGCAGATCAATCATGGCTGATGGTTCCTGCGCATTCGGGGCCTGCGTCTGCCCGTCATTACGGCATGCTCCGAGTTGCATGAAGAGACAAATGGCGACAAAGATAATGGCGGTTTTCATAAATGACCCTTAACTTGGGTTAGCCCAAATCGTCCGGCCCTAGATGGTCCATGTCGTCAAATTCTTGATTTTCGCCGCCCATGCACCAGATAAATGTATAAGCAGATGTTCCCGCGCCGCAATGCATCGACCATGTCGGGGACAATGCGGCCTCTTCATTGCGCAAGACTATAGGGCGCATATTATCGGCTTCGCCCATAAAGTGAAATACGCGCGCGTCTTCCGGCATGTCGAAATAAAGATAATATTCCGAGCGGCGTTTATGAGTGTGCGGCGGAAATGTATTCCAGACATTACCCTCTTCGAGCATGGTGAAGCCCATGACGATCTGGCAGGTCTCAACAATGCCCGGACGAATGGGTTGATAAATAACCCGTTTATTGCTGGTTTTAGTGTCGCCCATCTTAAGTTGATTAGCTTTATCTTTTGGAATCAAAGTCGTGGGGTAGGCTTTGTGGGCCGGGTAGCTGACGAAATAATATTTTGCCGGATTAGCTTTATCATCGCTGGCAAAGGCAACATCCTTGCTGCCGCGCCCGATATAAAGACTGTCAAATTTTGCCAGTTTCATTGCGTTGCCATCAACGGTGATTGTGCCTGCCCCGCCAATATTAATCACGCCGATTTCGCGGCGCTGGGCGAAATAATCACAGGCCAGTTCTTTATGTGTCGGCAGAGCCAAAACCTTGCTAACCGGAACCGCAGAGCCGACCACGCCGCGGTCAATATCCGAATAGGTCAAAGGCACGGCGTCTGGTTCAAAAAGATTTGTCAGTGCGAAGCTGTCTTTAAGTTCTGAATTGGTCATTGTTTTATAGCGAACAATGTCGGCTGAATAACGCATTTCCATGATGATATTTAGATCCTTGTAATGAGGCGTAGGGCGTAAGTTATATAAAAATACGGGTAAGTCTATTGGAGAGCTGCCTAAATCATCACTTCAAACTCAGTTCGGCTAAAACCGGAAAGTGATCTGAGGGATATTGCGGGGCTGTTTCATCATAGAGCGTGTTGTGAGTTTTTACTGTGAAACCTGATGATTTTGATAGCATAATATAGTCAATTCTGCGGCTGGCATGATCGATTGGCTGAAAAGCATTGAATGTAGCTTTGGGGCCGTTTGGGGCCTCTATTGATATATCTTCGCTATCATCCATTTTTTCTTTTAGTTTTGTTATCAAAGGGTCATCGGGTTCGACATTAAAATCGCCCATAAATATAACCGGAATACTGCCCGTGTTTATCTCTTCGATTTTATTTACAATCATGACAATCCCGTTGCGGCGTGCCAACTCGCCAATATGATCCAGATGGGTATTAAACACCCATATTTTTTGGCCGGTTTTTATATGGGTGAACAGGCCATAGGTACAAATTCGCGGAAAAGCGGCGTCCCAGCTCATTGACTTTTCATCCGGTGTTTTTGAGAGCCAAAACGTATGGTCATGCGCAACTGAGAATATGGCGCGGTTATAAAAAATAGCGCTATATTCGCCGCTATGACCGCCGTCTCTACCATGGCCGATATAGTTATGGCCCTGCATTTTTTTAGCGATAAAATCCATCTGGCCGGGCATGGCCTCTTGCACGCCAAATATATCGGGCGCGTGGTCTTGTAACTGCGCGCTCAATAAGTCCTTGCGGTGCGGCCATGCATTATCGCCGTCAACCGCAATATCAAGGCGGATATTATAGGTCATGACTGAAAAATCTGATTGGTTTTGACACGCCGTAAGAAAGACTAAAAACCCGATGAATAATATGCGAAGATTACGGGGCATGTTCGCCTTTCTCAATCATTTCAGACGCCATCAGCAGGAACGCACCCGCGCCGTAAATTTGCGAGTCTTCCCGCGCGGTTGATTTTGGGTCTTTGCCGACCTGCTGTATCCAGCCAAGCTTACCATCAGCATCAACCGCATCTGTCATTGCGGCCCATACCTTTGCCGTAGCGGCTTCATAGTCTGTCCCGTGCAAAGCATTATTATTTAATCCCCAAGCAAGGCCAAATCCGATAAGGCCGGTGCCGCTAGTTTCGGGGTTTGTGAAGAGTTCCGGATCGTGCAGCGAGGTCGGCCAATAGCCGTCTTCGCGTTGCACAGCGATGAGCGCGGCGGCCATGTCTTCAAATATGTCGAGAAAATAGCCCCTCTGCGGATGATTTGCGGGCAGAGCTTCGATGAAACGCGCCAGCCCGGCAAAAACCCAGCCATTACCTCGGCTCCAAAACACTTTTTTGCCGCTATGCGTGCGCTTGTCAAAATAGCGGCTATCGCGGAAAAACAAATGGGTTTCCGGATCGAATAAATAATCAATCGTCGCTTTGGCCTCTTCTGCCGCGTAATTGATGTATTTTTTATCACCGCTCATCCGGCTCATTTCGGCCCAGGCCGGCGGGCCCATAAACAGCGCATCAGCCCAGCACCAACGCCGCTGACATCCCCCTTCTGAAATCGAACCTTGTACAAATTCAAGACTGTTATCAGCGCGGTTTTCAAGAATGGCATCAAAGTCTTTCAAAACATGACGCAGCAATCTCGGGTCGCCAATACGGCCTGCGGCGCGGCCATATACGGCGGCAATGGCTTGGTCATCTGCGTGCCAAGACTGGCGCCCCAGATCAAAGCCATTGCCGCGCGACATACGCTCTAGTTCTGCAAATAGGTCTTGATCATTTGTCGCCCGGGCGAAGCGGTCTAGGCCAATGTAAAATGAGGCTTTGATCCAGCCGCGCGTATATTCGCTATCGCTGCGAAATGTTGGCAAATAGGAAAGATCGTCAAAGGCAGCAAGCTGCCAAGCCGCAACGGCTTGGCCATAATTTTGCGGCGTGTCCAGCGCGGAGCTTTGCACGGAGGGCGCTGTTTGAGGCGCGCTTGACCGACAAGCCGAAACCGCAAAAACAAATGCGAAGGCTGTTACCAAGAGGCCTGCTATAGTGTGATAATTTGTCACTTATACCTCTTAAAAGATTGCGGCCTAATTAAATGTATTCATCACCTTGGCGGTGTCGATCATACGGCAGGAGAAGCCCCACTCATTATCATACCATGAAAACACCCGGATCATATTATCCGGGGTGACAAATACTTGCTCGGGTACAAATGACGTCGAATGCGGGTTATGGTTGATATCGATCGAGACGACTTTATCTTCCACATAGGCCATAACCCCCTTGAGCGGCCCGTCGGCCATGATCTTAAATGCACGCCGCACTTCATCCGCGCTTGCGGCTGTTTCAACAGAAACGGTCAAGTCAACAGCCGAGACATTTGGTGTTGGTACACGCAGGCTCATCCCGTCGAGTTTGCCTTTAAGGTGCGGCATAACCTTGCCGATAGCTTTGGCGGCGCCTGTCGTTGTTGGGATCATAGACATGGCGGCAGTGCGGCCGCGATAGGCATCTTTGTGGATCCCGTCCACTAAGTTTTGCCCGCCCGTATAGGCGTGTATAGTTGTCATAATGCCGCTTTTAATGCCGAAAGCTTTGTCCAAAGTATAGACCAGCGGCGCTAAGGCATTAGTGGTACACGAGGCATTGGATACCACATAATCATCAGCAGTGATTTCATCATGATTGATACCGTAAACGATGGTTTTTGTATCGTCTTTAGCCGGAGCAGAAAGTAGAATCCGCTTCGCCCCGGCGGTTAAATGTTTGCCGCCAAGTTCTCGCGACAGAAAAAAACCGGTGCATTCCATTACAATGTCGATGTCTAATTCTTTCCACGGCAGGTTTTCCGGGTCACGTTCTTTATAAGTAGGAATGGATTGGCCATTGATAATAATGCTCTCATCCCCGGACGAAATATCAGCAGCAAATGTGCCGTGGACACTATCGTATTTTAACAAATGTGCGAGGCGGTCTGCGCGCGCGAGATCGTTAATCGCGACTATTTCTATGTCCGTGTCATTATGTTCGATTGCTGCGCGCAGGACCAACCGGCCAATGCGCCCAAACCCGTTTATCGCTACTTTTATTGGCATAACAGCCCTCATTATTATTTCACTGTGTTGTTATAGATCATATGACAGCGCTGTCAATTATGCTTATGCATCTATACCCGCGAGAATGGGAGTTCTATGGTTGATTTAGCAAAATTCTTGTGGATTTCACAGTGTTGTTTTTTTTGCATAAGAACTGCCTTTTACACACTTCCTCTTGACCTAGGCGCTAAGTAATTCCATTCACAAATAAAAAATATTATGAACGATAACATAAATATGAAAAAAGCAACGATTGAAGACATTGCAAAGGCGGCAGGCGTTTCTATAAAAACGGTCTCGCGGGTGTTCAACCATGAACCTAATGTACGTGATGTCACGCGTGATAGAGTGCGGGCCGCTGCCAAAGAGATGAATTACCGTCCTAATGTGGCGGCGCGGGGTCTTGCGTCCAACAAGTCTTTTGTGATCGTACATTTTCATGACAATCCGAACCCGGACTACCTTGGGCGCGTTCATCAAGGTTTTCATAAAGTTTGCCGCGCCAATGGCTATTTTGCTGTGATGGAACCGCTTCCCGCTTCAAAAGCCAGTTATGCGAGCCAAGTTCAAGATTATATCATAGAATTTGCCATTGACGGTATTCTCCTCACCCCGCCTTTGAGCGATGATAAGGCTCTGATTGCCAGCCTTGATGATAGCAATATACCTTATGTGCGCGTGTCGCCATATTACAAACCGAAACATTCATCACACACATTTGTAGACGATAAAAAAGCAGCAGGCCTAATGACCCAGCATTTGATCGATTTAGGACATAATAAAATTGCCTTCATTTTAGGACATCCTCATCACGGTGCGTCCAAAGCCAGGCGCAACGGGTTTTTGCAGGCCTTAAAGAACGCTAAAATTAATCCAAAAACTTGCCCGATTGTACAAGGGGATTTTTCCTTTCACAGCGGATATAAAGCCAGCGAGAAGTTGATGAAACTTAAACGTCGTCCCAGCGCTATATTTGCCGCAAATGATGATATGGCTGCGGGCGCCATGGTGGCGGCGCTCAAGGCGGGCCTTGATATTCCGGGCGACATTTCAATTGTCGGCTATGACGGCTCAAGGGTTGGAGAAATCATGTGGCCTGCCCTTACCACTATCCGCCAGCCTATTCGCGGGCTAGCCGAAAAGGCAACAGAATTGCTTCTCAAGCATATCCGGCAGCCCGATACGGCTATCACAAGCGAGCAATTACCTGTAAGTTTAATCAGCCGTGCTTCCAGCGCTGAGTTCAAGGCCTGACCCACACTTATTGACAGCGTTGTCAATCATGTTATATTAGCAAAAATATAAATGAAAACACATTAGTCACATCGAAAGATGAGTGATTAAAGGGACGGTATGGCAAAGTTTATTCCAGTGCAGCCGTTTGACATTGTCATTTTTGGCGGCACAGGTGACTTGTCGCGGCGCAAGTTGTTGCCCGCCTTGTTCCACCGGTTCTTAGACGGACAGATCGCAGATACGGCGCGCATTATTGGTGCGGCGCGCTCTAAAATGGATCAAGAAGGTTTTATAAAAATAGCTAAGAAAGCCTGTTTTGAGGCTTCCGAAGACTGGCAAGAGGCCAAGTGGAAATCATTCGCCAAATTGCTTTACTATATTTCAATAGACACAACAGCCATGGATGCAAATTGGGCTGAGTTGAAAGCCTTGTTAAACACCGACAATCTTCCCGTAATTTATTATATGGCGACGACTCCGCTTATCTATGTGGCGACGTGCCAGGCTTTAGGCCGCGCGGGGCTTAACACGGCAAACGCCCGGCTTGTACTTGAAAAACCTATCGGAACCGACCTACAATCTGCTCGCGCTATCAATGACGGTGTTGGCGCCGTATTTCCGGAAAACTCTATTTTTCGTATTGACCATTATTTGGGGAAAGAGACCGTGCAAAACCTAATGGTGCTCAGATTTGGCAATACTTTGTTTGAGCCCTTATGGTCGCACCACAATGTTGATCATGTGCAAATCACGGTTGCTGAAAGCATAGGCCTTGAGGGACGTGCCGATTATTATGACCGCTCTGGAGCCGTTAGGGATATGGTTCAAAATCACATTCTGCAGCTACTCTGTCTTACGGCTATGGAGCCGCCAAATTCTTTGGACGGTGATGATGTGCGCACCGAAAAAATTAAGGTTCTCAAAGCCCTGAAGGGGTTTGAGGCGCAAACAGTAAAATCAAATACGGTGCGCGCGCAATATATCGCTGGCATGGACGGGGACGAGCCTGTCAAATCATATCTGGATACATTGGCCAGCGGCGTAAAAGCCAGCAGCACAGAAACCTTCGTGGCCATAAAAACGGAGATAGAAAACTGGCGCTGGGCCGGGGTTCCGTTTTATTTGCGTACGGGCAAACGTATGGCGAACCGCCATAGCGAGATTATCATCCAGTTCAAACCAACGCCGCATAATTTATTTGGCGCGTCTAATAATGAAGCCAACCGCCTTGTTATTCGCTTGCAGCCCGATGAAGGCGTGCGCCTGTTTATGCAAATCAAGGAACCGGGGCCCGGAGGTTTGCGGATTAAATCTCTGCCGCTCAACCTGTCCTATGCCGAAAACTTTTCCATTCGTTACCCCGATGCCTATGAAAGATTATTGATGGATATCGTTAGGGGCAATCTGGCGCTATTTATGCGCCGCGACGAAGTCGAAGCGGCGTGGACTTGGGTTGATAATCTTCTAGCAAGCTGGCGGGAGGGTGATCAACCTATGGAAACATATGCAGCAGGCACGCAAGGCCCAATGGGGTCGGCCGTATTGATGGACAGAGACGGCCGAGCTTGGCGGGGGGGCGAGGTATGATGCCGCTGAATCTTAGAACATTAAAAAACAAAACCGATCTAGTTGACCTCGCCGCGACAATTATTGCTAGCCGCCTGCAAGATGACATCAATATTGCCGGCACAGCCAGCTTATTGGTCTCCGGCGGCTCCACCCCTGGCCCCGTCTATGGAAAACTCGCAGAGACCGCCATGCCCTGGGATAAAGTAAAAGTTGGGCTGGTGGATGAACGCTGGGTGGGCGAGAAAGATACAGGCTCAAATGCAGCCTTTATTCGTAGAACTTTACTTCAGGGACTTGCAGCAAAGGCTGATTTCATCTCTATGAAAACGCCACATAAAAGCGCAATTGCAGGGCAAGCTACAGTCGAAAAACTCTACCAAAAAATACCGCAACCTTATAGCGCAGCCGTGCTGGGCATGGGCGCGGATGGCCACACAGCCTCGTGGTTTCCGCAAGCGGGTGGTTTGGAATTAGCTCTTAGCCCCAGCAATAAAAAAATTGTTCAAGCTATCACTGCAAACCCTAGTGACGTGACAGGTGCATATCTAGAACGCATGAGTATAACCCGCTCAGCACTCAACAAATGCAAACTTGTTTTATTGTTAATCACGGGCATGGAAAAATATGACGTTTTCCAAATGGCGTTAACGAAGCAGCCTAATTTACCCGTTCGTGCTGCGTTAGATGCTTTAGGCGACCGCCTCATAGTGTTATGGGCGCCGTAGGTTGACATGAGCAATAAAACACACCCAATTTTAGAGGACATCACAGCGCGCATCAAGCGCCGCTCCGTAGATAGCCGCCGTGCCTACTTGGATAATCTTTATGTGCGCAGACCAAATGGTCTCGCCCGCAAACGGCTTAGCGCTGGTAATCAAGCCCATGCCTTTGCTGGCTGCGCCCTACATGACAAGCAAGCTCTTCTTGGCGCAAGCTGGCCTAATATCGGCATTGTCACCGCTTATAATGACATGCTGTCAGCCCACAAACCCTTTGAGACTTATCCTGAGGTAATCCGCAAAGCCGCAAGAGAGGCAGGCGCGACGGCGCAAGTTGCGGGCGGCGTGCCCGCTATGTGCGACGGCGTCACCCAAGGCCAAGACGGTATGGAGTTATCCCTATTTTCCCGTGATGTCATTGCTATGGCCACAGCAATTTCGCTGTCTCATGATGTATTTGACGCGGCTTTATACCTTGGCATTTGCGATAAAATCGTGCCGGGGCTTCTCATTGGCGCGCTGCAGTTCGGGCATATACCGGGCATTTTTATTCCCGCTGGCCCTATGCCGTCCGGCTTGCCCAATTCTGAAAAAGCCCGCATCCGCCAAGAATTTGCCCAAGGTAAAATCGGCCGTGACGAACTTCTTAAAGCCGAATCTGAAAGTTATCACAGCCCCGGGACATGCACATTTTACGGCACAGCCAATTCAAATCAAATGCTGATGGAAGTGATGGGGTTACACCTGCCGGGCGCAGCGTTTGTTAATCCGGGCACGCCTTTGCGCGAAGCCTTGACCATAGGCGCGGCCCAGCGCGCGCTCGATATAACGCCTGACAAAGAGACCTACACCCCCATCGGCGAAGTCGTATGCGAGAAATCAATCGTCAACGCTATAGTCGGCCTGATGGCGACGGGCGGCTCTACCAACCTCACTTTACACATTCCCGCCATCGCCCGCGCTGCCGGCATAAATATTCGCTGGGATGATTTTTCTAATTTATCAAAAATCACCCCGCAACTGGCCCGCATCTATCCCAATGGCAATGCAGATGTGAACCATTTTCACGCCGCAGGCGGTATGGGCTATCTGATGCGCGAATTGCTCGGCGCTGGTTTGTTGCACGAAGACGTAAAAACTGTAGTGGGCCAAGGGCTTGCGCGCTATTGCCAAGAACCGGGGCTCGACGGCGACAAACTTGTGTGGCGAGACGCGCCAGAGCAAAGCGGTAATGACGAGATCATTCGCCCGGTCTCCCGCCCCTTTAATGCCGAAGGTGGTTTGCGTCTGTTGGACGGCAAGCTCGGACGCAGCGTGATCAAAATTTCTGCGGTGAAGCCGGAGCATCAAAATATCACGGCTCCGGCCAAAGTCTTTGACAGTCAAGACGCCCTCTACGGAGCCTTCGAAGCCGGCGATCTCAATTGTGATTTTGTGGCTGTACTGCGCTTTCAAGGGCCAAGCGCCAACGGCATGCCAGAGCTGCACAAGCTCACCCCTGCTTTGGGTGTTTTGCAAGACAAAGGCTATAAAGTCGCGTTGGTCACGGACGGGCGCATGTCGGGTGCGTCCGGTAAAATTCCTGCAGCTATTCATGTCAGCCCCGAAGCCGCCAAAGGCGGCCCGCTGGCCCGCGTCATTGATGGCGATATCATCACGCTCGACGCCAAGACGGGGACGCTTTCTATTGCAGTGGACGCCGCAGAATTTGATCAACGCCCCGCAGCATGTTACAAACCCAATGCAGCCACCCATGATTTTGGCCGCAATTTATTTTCCATGTTCCGCACCACGACCTCGTCTGCAGAAACGGGCGCCTGCAGTTTTTCAAACGCTTCTAGCGAGACCCATTCATGATCCAGACAACAGAGAAAATATTAGTTGGCGATGTGGGAGGCACCAATGTGCGCCTTGGTATGGCCGCTCGCGGCATGGACGGTACGCTGTCCATAGAGCAAATTCACAAGCTGCCGGGTGATAATTACAATAATCTGAACGCCGCCATTTCGCAGTATTTGGACGCGCTGAATTTCGTTCCTAAACGCACCGCTTTGGCCCTCGCAGGCCCCGTTGAGAATGGTTGCGTGACGCTAACTAATAGAGGCTGGACGGTGTGCCAAAAAGACCTGAGCCAAACCTTTGGCTTTAATAATGTGCGCCTTTACAATGATTTCTCCGCGATGGCCCGCTCTGTGCCCGAATGTAATGAAGATGACTTCACGGTTTTAAATCAAGGCGCACCTGACCCTGACGCGCCCGTATTGGTCGCGGGGCCCGGCACCGGGTTTGGCATGGCCATATTAGTTCCAAAAAATGGTGGGTGGCAGGTGCTTAGCAGTGAAGGCGGTCACCAAGCTTACGCGCCGCAAACTCGTCTTGAGACAGAAGTCCTGCATATTTTACAAAAAGATACCGATTTTGTTTCCCTCGAACTTGTTAGCTCCGGACACGGTATGGACGCTGTACATAAGGCTGTTTGCGAACGGCTTGGGCAGCCTTACAAGCTGTTAACGCCTATGGCCATTCGCGACTTGGCTGTTGCGGGGGACCGCGCCTGTCTTGATGTGTGCGAAATCCGCGCCAACGCTATTATGGGCGTCATGGGCGACATGGCCTTGGCAACGGGCGCGCGCGGCGGGGTGGTCTTGGCAGGCGGCGTGGCGAAACGGCTTTTGGAATTTATCGACACGCCGACCGCTATGGAGCGCTATTACAACAGAGGCCCGCGCCGGGCCTATGTGAAAAACATTCCAGTGAAATTATTGCAAAAACCAGCGACCGCGCTTTATGGCGTCGCGGCGCTGAGCTTGGACCAAGACAATGACAGATGATGTTGCCAAACTCATAAGCGCTCTCAAAGCCTGCCCAATTGTGCCGGTACTGACCATTAATGACGCTCAAAGCGCCGCGCCTCTTGCTAAAGCGCTTAGCGCTGCGGGCTTAACGACCGCAGAAATTACCTTGCGTACGCCCGCTGCTCTCGGCGCTATCCGCGCCATGAAGGATGCCGCGCCAGAACTGTTCATAGGCGCTGGCACTATTCTTTCGCGCAAAGACTTAGACGCAGCCCTTAAAGCCGGCAGTGATTTTATTGTCACGCCTGCAGTGAGTACAAAATTGCTTGCCGCCATCAAGGCCTGTGCCAAGCCTGTCTTCCCCGGCACGGCGACGCCTAGCGAAGCGCTAGAATTATATGAGCAAGGCTTTGAATATGTGAAGTTCTTTCCGGCGGAAAGTAATGGCGGTATCCCCGCCCTCAAATCCATGGCAGGCCCGTTGCCGCAAATTACCTTTATGCCCACAGGCGGCATTAACGGTCAAAGCGCCCCGAATTATCTGGCCTTGCCAAATGTCATCGCCGTTGGCGGCTCATGGATGGTTGACAAAACAGCATTAACTGCAGGGGACTTTAAGAAAATAGAAGCAAGTGCGCGCCAAGCGGTTAACGACCTATAATTATTCGACGAGTGTAAACGCTGCCATTTTTACATCATCAGACGCGCCGCCAATATAGATTTTGAATGCGCCAGGTTCCGCACTGTAACTCATATCAAGGCGGTAAAAAGCGAGTTCTTTGGGGGTGATAGTAAAGTTTACGGCGCGTGGTTCTCCTGGCGCAAGTGTGATTTGTTTAAACCCCTTTAGCTCTTTGACCGGACGGGCGACGGAGCCGACAAGATCTTGGATGTAGAGCTGCACGGTTTCGGTGCCTGCGTATTTGCCCGTATTTGTTATGGTGACGGAGGCTGTTAAGTTGCCACCCATAGCCATCTCGTCGTTGCTTAATGTGATATCCGAATATTTGAACTCTGTATAACTAAGCCCATGCCCAAAAGCATAGAGCGGAGTATTGGGCGCCGCTAAATAACGCGATACAAATTTGCTGCCCAAATCTTCGGGATTTTGCGGACGGCCCGTATTGAGCATATTATAATAGAGCGGGATTTGCCCGACATTGCGCGGAATGGTCAGAGGTAATTTGCCGGACGGGTTATAATTGCCGGACAGAATATCAGCGATAGCATGGCCGCCCTGAACCCCCGGATACCAAGCCTCGACAATCGCGCCCACATTTTGGTCAGCCCATTCAAGCGCTAGTGGGCGGCCATTCATTAGAACCAGCACGATGGGTTTGCCTGTCGCGTGCAAGGCTTCGAGCAGGGCTTGTTGATTGCCGGGGAGCTGTAAATCCGTGCGGCTGGCGGCTTCGCCTGTATAACTCCAACGTTCGCCGAGCACAGCGATAATGATGTCAGATTCGTTGGCCAGCGCCACGGCACGCCTAATCTCCTCGGCACTGTATTTTTCTTTTGGCCTATAGTGTGCGCCCTTGGCGTACTTGATATCTACATCTTTTCCATAGCGAGCCCGCAGGCCTTCCAGCGCGGTGACAGGTCTTTCTTTGCGGTCACCAGCAGAAATCCAACTGCCGAGCATATCGGTTTTACTATCGGCGAGCGGGCCGATAACGGCGATAGATTTTATGGTCTCCGCTATAGGCAATGTGCTGTTTTCGTTTTTTAGAAGCACGATAGATTTGCGCGCCATATCGCGCGCCGAGGCTATGTTTTCGGCGCTATAGATTTCAGCCTTTTCGCGCGCGGCGTCGCTATATCTATAAGGGTCTTCAAACAGGCCGAGACGAAATTTCATTTCTAAAATACGGCGCACGGCTGTGTCCACTTGCGGCTCTGTTGCAATACCGTCTTTTACGGATTGCGCTAAATGCTCCATAAACACTGCGCCCTGCATATCCATATCTACGCCCGCATTTAAGGACAGCTCACCCGCGTGTTTATTGCCGCGCGCAAAGCCGTGAGGCACCATTTCATTAATCGACGTATAATCGGTGACAACGAACCCTTCATAGCCCCATTCGCCCCTTAAAATATCTGTTAGCAAATAATGATTGCCCGTAGCCGGTACGCCGTTCAGCGCGTTAAAGCTTGTCATCACCGTTGCTGCGCCTGCACCCAGCGCCGCCTCGAATGGCGGTAAATAAGTGGACCGAAGCTCACGGTCTGACATATCGGTGGTATGGTAATCACGTCCCGCCTGCGCCGCGCCGTAGGCGGCGAAATGTTTGGCGGTGGCCAGAATGGTATCTGTGCGCGATAGATCATCCCCTTGAAAGCCGCGCACCCGAGCGCGGGCGATTTGCGAGCCCAAATAGACGTCTTCCCCGGCGCCTTCTGCGATGCGCCCCCAGCGCGGGTCGCGGGCAATATCGACCATAGGCGCAAATGTCCAGTGCAGGCCTTCGGCGGCAGCTTCGCGCGCGGCGATGCGGGCGCTCAGCTCAATGGCCTGCAAATCCCAAGACGCCGCTTCGCCAAGCGGAATAGGGAAAGTGGTGCGGTGGCCATGGATCACGTCCATACCAAACAAGAGAGGGATGCCGAGGCGTGTTTCCTCGACGGCTATGCGCTGTAGCTCGCGGGTTCTCTCGGAAGTGTAAATGCTAAAGATTGCGCCGACGCGGCCTGCCTTTAAATGCGCTTGGTAGTTTTCTTGACTAACCGCGCCCGTCACCGCCCAATTGGCCGTGAACAAAGTCATCTGCCCGATTTTTTCCTCAAGCGTCATTTGGGCGATGAGGTCGTCAACTAGTTTATGACCCGCTGGGCCTATATCGCTTTGCGCGCCTATTTTTGCGTTGGGTTTATCTGGCGTAGAGGGCGCGCAGCTCAGCAGTAGCGCAGCTGCGAATATGCCAAACCAGCGCTTCATCACTACTCAACAGCTATTTGGAACGGACCGACGGGTGTGCCTTCCGCCGCGTATAAATTACAGGTCGGCGCCATGCCCCAGCAATAGCGCACATGGGTTGGGGCCGCGATTTTGCCGCTGGTGAGCACCACCGTATTGCGCTCCATACTCGCTGTTGCGTAAGCACAATTTAGCGAATCGCCTTGCTCTATTTTAGTTTGCGGGTTCGGGTTTGCGCATAGCTGGAACGCTATGGGATGGTTGTCACTGCGCGTGACATAACCGCCTTCGGTCTTGGGCAATTCAACTCGCACCGTATCGCCGCGCCGCGATACACGCAATGGTGAATGGCCCAGCGTATTATAATCCGTCTCGCCGATGAGGCCGCGGTAAGTTTTGGCAATGCGCTTGCCCACATCTTGTTTATTGGTCGGGTGAATATCTGCGGGATTACCAAGCCCCATCGTCACGGCTAGGCCGATATTATCATCACGCAAAGCGGCGATGCGCTGGGCTTCGCGCAGGTTGGACCATGTGACTTCTTCGGGCATGGTCGCAATTTTGCCAAAGCCGGGAAGCTGCACAATAACCACAGGCATGTCTTTGCCAAACATGCGCCGCCAATTGGCGATCATGCTGGCCAGCATTTCGTCATATTCTGCGTCGCGCCTTGTGTTGGACTCGCCCTGATACCAGACCGCGCCTTTAAACTGCAGACCCTCCAAGGGCGCAATCATGGCATTGTGCATGCCCGTATATCCCGTCATGGTCTGCCACGGGATGAGCGGGGCCATTTTAAGGCCCATCGGTTCCTTCTTATAGGTCCAGCCCTCGCTCAAAGGTTTCATATCTGCGCCCTCCACCGTATAGCCGATTTTCTCGGCGGGGCCCATCATGCCGCCCGCGCCCCACATAGAGCGCACATTGATCAAAATATGATTTTTGCCCGCATGCAGCAGATCAGAACTCGCTGTGTAACCGTGCGGTTCCCAGCTTACCGTGCGGCCAATAAATTTTCCGTTGACCCATGTGATGTCGCCTTTGGAGAGTTTTCCAAGGTCAATTTTTACAGCTTTCTTTGCCTCTTCTTCGGTGAGAGAGAAGCTGTTTTTATACCAGACAAGCCCGTCATAATTAGCCAAGTCTTTGTCGCCGTAATGCTTCCAATTTTTAAAGTCGGGGATGGATTTCCAACCCGTGCTTTTGTCAGGTCGCGGAGCGTCCCACGGGGCCATGCCGCCGCTCTCGCGTTTATACCAATTTTCCCATTGCGCCCCCAGCGCCGCTCTGCCAGCCACTTTGTCGTTGGCATATATATTGAGAACATCGAGGCTTTCCTCCATACCTTCAAAAGGGCGTAAGTCTTCTTGGCGCATCCAAGCCTGAATTTGTGCGCCGCCCCAAGATGAGTGCAACATCCCGATAGGAATATCGTTGGTTTTTTGTAGCTCTTTGACGAAAAAATAACATGCCCCCGAAAATTCGCCGACAGTGTCACTGCTTGCCACGACCCATTGCTGCGGCTCATTAAACTCACGCAGAGGCGTAGGGCTGATTTTATAACGGGGGTGGAATTGGCGGATGGTAGGATTGTGTTTGCGCTTCATCTCGGCTGATGCCTTGAACGCATTTTTGACCTTCATTTCCATATTGGATTGGCCGGAACATAAAAACACATCGCCGATCAGAACATCCGTGATGGTTTGAGATTTACCGCCGCTGTTTAGTTTGATCACGTAAGGTCCGCCTTCGGTCATGGCCGGAAATTCTACGCGCCAAGCTCCCGATTTATCTGCTGTTCCGCTGCGTTCCACGCCATCAAAGCTCACTGTGGCTTCTGCGCCTTCAGGCGCGACGCCCCAAATAGTGATGAGCCTACCGCGCTGCAAAACCATATGGTCTGTGAACACGCCTGCCATGCCAAAGGTTTTGGCCATAGTCGTTTTTGATTGAGGCGCGGGCGCGCTTTGCTGCGGGCTGGAATCGCAGGCACTAAGACCCAATGCAAGAGCAAGCGTGAGGGCCACGGGCCATGTGAAAAAAGATTTCATAACGCGTTTCCAATTTCCTTATGGTTTTGCACCGTTGACCATTATACTTACCTAACGTAATGTGTAAATGACAGCGGTGTCAATTAAAGAGCACTGCGCGACTGGAGGTAATGATGAAATATTTTGGGATAGGACTTTTATTTGCGAGCATAGTGTTGTTTGCGGCGTGCAGCCCAACGCAGACAAGTGACACGGTCGGAGACACAGCAGCCGACGCGCCTCTGAAAATTACCAAGGCGGTTATTGAGGGTACCGTTGCTGAGCGCTCTCAGCCTTTGCCCGCCTTTGATTTAATGAATCCACGCGGACGCAGTTTTACTGATTTGTCCGGTGCGTGGAAATATCTCCCTGACCCGTTTCGCGAAGGTCTGCGCAACAAAGTTATCGGCCAATATACCATGTTCAAAGATATCTATGACGCGGATACCAAACCAGGCACGCTTAAAGAATATGATTGGGCCACCGCTCCGGCCTTGCAAGTCCCAGGGAGCTGGACGGCGCAAGTGCCGGAGCTTTCATGGTATGAAAACTTGGTCTGGTTACGCCGCAGATTCGACGCACAGCCCAAAGCAGGCAAGCGCTATTTTTTACATTTTGGCGCAGCCAATTACGAAGCCACAGTGTATTTGAACGGCGAGAAAATCGGCGTTCACCAAGGCGGCTTTACGCCGTTTGTATTTGACGTGACGGGCAAGCTTAAGAACGGGGAAAACTCTCTTGTCGTTGGCGTGGATAGCGAGCATGGCGAAACCTCTATTCCGCCTGCCCGTACCGATTGGTGGAATTATGGCGGCATAACCCGCCCGGTTCTTTTGGTCGAGAGCGCACCGACTCTCGTGCGTAATTACTGGCTACGGCTTGAAGATGATGGCCGCATCGCAGTAGACGTTACCCTTGACGGAGTACAGGCTGCGGGGCGAAAAGTTGAGGTTTCGATTGCTGATCTTGGCATTACTCAAACGCTAACTACTGACGCGAACGGCGCGGCACACGGCTATATAGCCGCCAATTCGGGCCTTAAAAAATGGTCACCAAAAAGCCCGAAACTTTACGATGTTAAGGTCAGCTTTGACGGACAAATCCTAACTGACCGTATCGGCTTTCGCACTATCAAAGTTGTCGGCGATGATATTTTGCTCAATGGAAAATCCATCTTCCTGCGCGGCATTTCCATGCATGAGGAAAAACTGGGCGAGATTGCTGACCGCTATCTCGGCACAGACGGAGCGCGCGAACTTCTCTCCGAAATCAAAGACGGCCTGAACGGCAATTTTGTCCGCTTGGCTCATTATCCCCATTCCGAAGAAACTCTGCGCGTCGCCGACGAAATGGGTATATTAGTGTGGAGCGAAGTGCCGGTCTATTGGGATGTGGCGTTCGAGAATATGGACGTGCTACGCAATGCCCGTACCATGTTGCGCGATAATATCCGCCGCGACTGTAACCGCGCTTCGATCATCATTTGGAGCGTCGCCAATGAAACCCCGATTCGCGAGAGCCGCAATGCATTTTTGACCACCATGATCGAAGATGTGCGCGCCATGGACAGCACCCGCCTTGTCAGTCAGGCCTCTAACCAAAGCCGCCATAAAAAAGGCGCGGTGGTGATCGACGATCCGCTCGCCCCGCTTGTCGATATTCTCTCGGTCAATTATTATGGCGGCTGGTATGGCGGGCAAAAACTTCCAACCATACCGGCTGTGAAATGGGAGCGCGTGGCCAAAAAACCGATGTTGTTTTCCGAATTTGGTGCGGGGGCCTATATTGATTTCCGCGATCCCGAGACGACAAGAAAGTTCTCTGTTGAGTATCAAGAAGATCTTTATGAAGCGACCATCGCCATGGCCAAAGAAATTCCGTTTCTGCGGGGCTCCTCCCCTTGGGTGCTTAAAGACTTCAAATCCCCCCGCCGTTTCCATAGCGAATACCAAGAGTTCTGGAACCGCAAAGGCCTGATGAGCGAAACCGGAGAGCACAAACCCGCCTTTAATACGCTAAGGGCTTGGTATGACGAAATCGAAGCGGAGTATGAGGAGTAGGCGGGGCTCAATAAAATATCAAATAATAAAAAGCCCGCCCTTGTGATCAGGGGCGGGCCTTTTGTTTAGGCGCTATAATTTCTCTACCAGAAGATAGCGTAGATCGCGATCAGGGAGATGGCGATAATTACCGTCCAGATGTTGAAGCTTCTTGTCGTGCCGAACTCTATATCGCCTAGGGCGACCGGCTGCCCTGCGCGTGGTTCTGCGGTCATTATGGAGACGACCATACCCAGCGCCATACAAGCGAGGAAGATAATCCAGATGCGGATAACAAACGGGCTGATAGCGGCAGGAAGGTAAGCCGCGCCGAATTTCAGCAAGAGCGAGAAGGCAATAGACCCAACAAGCATGGCAATTGCGCCTTGCGAATTGGTGCGTTTCCAGAACATGCCGAGTAGGAACACGGCCACCACGCCCGGCGCAATAAAGCCGGTATATTCTTGGATGGTTTGGAAGGCGCTTTCCATGCCGCCGAGAAGTGGCTGGGCGAGGAACAAAGCCAGCACCATGGCAACAAAGGCGGTGATACGGCCAACGGTAACATAATGCTTGTCGGTGAGGCCGGGTTTTAATTTGTCCTTATAGATGTCCATAGTGAAGATGGTCGAGATCGAGTTCATCATCGAGGCAAGCGAGGAAATAATCGCCGCAATCAGCGCCGCAAAGATAAGCCCGCGTAGGCCGCTTGGCATGATCTTCATCACTTCGGGATAGGCGCGATCTGATTTTTCCGCCAAGGCCGCGCCGTCGACCATACCAAATTCGGGCGTGGCCAGCATGATGGCGGCAATGCCGGGCAGCACGATGATAACCGGCATAAGCAGCTTAAGACCCGCCGCAAAGACGAGGCCTTTTTGCGCTTCTTTCACGTCTTTAGCGCCAAGTGCGCGCTGGATGATATATTGGTTAAAGCCCCAATAGTTAAAGTGCAAAACCCAAAGACCGCCCAGTAAAGTCCAAATCCCCGGCAGGTCGCCATAAGCGGGATGACCTTTGTCAAATATCATATCAAATTTGCCGGGAAGCTCTGTGTAAAGGCGTTTAAAGCCGCCCGTCACGCCGCTGTCGCCGCCAATCATGCCCATGGTCAACCACGCAATGATAAGCCCGCCCATGACCAAAATCACGACTTGTATGATGTCGGTTAAGGCCACGGCTTTCAGGCCGCCATACATAGAGTAAGCGATAGCAAAGGCGGCAAGGCTGGCCATGCCCATAAAGACGGATACGCCAGTAAGGGCATTAACAGCCAAAGCGCCGAGCCAGAGAACGGTGGTCAGGTTCACGGCGGTATAAAGGAATATCCAATAGCCGGACATAACGGTTTTCACGCCGCTGCCATAACGCTGATCCAAAAACTGCGGCATAGTATAAATGCCGCGTTTGAGGAATATTGGCAGGAAGTATTTGGCTACAATAATCAGCACAATCGCCGCTTGCCATTCATAGGCAGCAATGGCGAGCCCGACGGCATAGCCTTGGCCTGACATGCCGATGATTTGCTCAGCCGATATATTGGCTGCAATCAAAGACGCGCCGATAGCCCACCACGGCAAAGACTTGCCGGCGAGGAAGTAGTCCTCTGTGCTTTTAGTGTGTCCCTTAGGCTCTCGCGAAATCCATAGCGCAATGCCCATAAGCAAAACGGCGTATACAACAACGACGCCAATATCCAGTCCTGATAAAAACACGAACTTCCCCTTGTAAAATCTCTTTTTGTACAGCCCGCTTCGAGTATTTATTAATTTTTCGCTCTAGTCAGCCTGCCAGTTTTCACTTAAAGCATGACGCCAAAGCGGATAAATGTCCAGCGCTATCATTTGGAGACTATTATGTCATTTCAGTCCATGAAAATGCTTCTCGTAGCTATCTTGCTCATGGTCATGCCGGCGCTTTCGGGCTGCGAACAAGGCCCCAAACCACGCTCGCAAACCTCCCCGGTTTGGGAAGCCAGCGACCCCGCCACGCGCCCTAATGGCGAGGTGGCTATTTGGGCCGACGCCATCGATGCCTTTGTGCAAAGCGATAAAATCAACCCGCCTGCGCCTGATAGTATCTTGTTCATCGGCAGCTCCAGCATTGTGTTTTGGAAAACGCTGCATGAAGACATGGCCCCCTTGCCTGTGATTCAGCGCGGGTTTGGCGGCTCTAAGATTTATCATTCGGTTTATTACGCCGATAAAATAGTGCACCCTTATAAGCCCAAAGCCATCGTGATGTTCTCTGGCACTAATGATATTGTGCAGCCGACACCCGGCGCCCCCGCCAAGGTCGAGCAGGGTTTCATTGATTTTGTTGCCGAGACGCGGGCGCAATTTCCGGATATAGATATTCACTGGATTTCCATTAGCCCTACGCGGGCGCGCTGGGCCGCTTATTCGCAAATCGTTGAGGCAAACAAGCGGGTTAAGGCGCTGACAGAGCGTGATCCGCATTTGTTCTATATAGATACGGCCACGACCCTGCTAAAAGACGGCGTTCCTAATGAAGACTTGTTCATTGGGGATAAATTGCACCTAAACGCAGATGGTTATGCGGCTTGGACCGACATCATCGCGCCGCATCTTATGGCGCTTTACGGCGAATAACATGTTTCGCCCTTCTGATGTCAACGTTTTGAAAACGGGACTCTGTTGCCAATCTGCAACAGAGTTTTCGTTAAAACAGCATTAGGTTGCCTGCATATTGACAGCGCTGGTCATTAGCGGTATTAAAACACCCATAAATAAGTAATTTTTGGTATGCGGGCTCACCATATTGGCGGGTTTGTAGTTTTCTAAAGGGGAAAGCAATGACGAAACATGTTAATCATTTACGAGGCGGAATGACGCTTCGTTCGAAAGTTCTGGGTTCAGCTTCAGCCGCGGCAGTGAGTGTGCTGATGCTGAGTAGCGCGGCATTTGCCGCCGGAACGCCAGTTGACAGCGATGCCCCTATCGCAACAAATGCAAACAACAACGGTACAGTGCTCATGGCACAAGTCGCAGGCGAAACCGCAGAGCAAGCCGCCGCCCGCCGCGCAGAAGCTGCCGCAGCGGCCAGAAGAGCCGCCGAAGATGCAGATGATGACGTTATCGTCGTAACCGGTATCCGGTCTAGTTTGGAAAAGGCCATCGAAGTCAAACGCAATGCTGATAATATTCTTGACGGGATTTCCGCCGAAGGCATTGGCCGTTTCCCGGATTTGAACTTGGCTGAAAGCTTGCAGCGCATTTCTGGCGTGCAAATTATTCGTGATGACTTCAGAAGTGGTAATGTTGCCATTCGCGGCCTTAGCGGTTTTTCAAAAACACAAGTTAATGGTCAAGATCTTGCCGCTCCGAATTTTGGCGGCGCATTTGTTTACAGTATTATCGAGTCCAGTATTTTGGGCGGCGTTGACGTTATGAAAACTCCTCATGTTCGAATGGATACGGGCGGCATTGCAGGGGTTGTTAATTTAAAAACCCGCAAGGCCCTTGATTTTGAAGATAACCGCCATTTGCATCTGAGCGTCAAGGGGCAGTATGAGGGCCTTAATCAGGCGATTATACCTGATCTTGGCCTCTCTGCTGGCTTTAAAAATGACGCGGGTAATTTTGGGGCCTATGTGGCAGTAGGCTATCAAGAAAAAGATTTCCGCTCTGATTCGTTTAAAATTACCGAGTATACGGCCATTGATAGTAATTTCGTTCCTGATGCATTTGGGAGCTCCCCAAATTTTAGCAATCTAAATAGCGGTGAACTCGCGGCTCTGAATGGTGATTTCTCGGATGTCACCTTTGTCCCGAAAAGGGCGCGTTATACATCGCGCGGCACAACAGGTGACCGTATTTCAATTGCTGGTGGCGCGGAATGGCAGGCCAGCGATGACCTACACTTCAATTTAACAGGTATCTTTTCGCAGGATAAGAGCGAACAGCCGCTGAATACAATATCTCTAATGACTTTCGGTACGCGTGGATTTCTTTTCGATGTTCTTGATACGGTGAATGAAGGCCAATTTGGCACTACAGCGACGAGTATCCGTATTCATAGCCCTCAAATGCAAGTGCAAGATCGTATCCGCGACCGAGATTTCCAGACTTATGCGCTAACTTTAGATGGTGATTGGGAAAAAGGTCCGTGGAATGTTCATGGCGCTGTTCACTATACCGCTGGCGAAACCCAGCAATCCCAACACCAGATCGTTTCCCGGATAGAAAACCGTAGCTCTGAAAGTAGTAATAGGTTTCTCGATAATGGCCTTGTAGCCGAATTGTCATTTGATCCTAATAATCGTTATGGTGGCCAGTTTACATTAAACAGGCCGTTCAGTGATGTCGGTACATTTGGTTGGAGCACAACCAATGCGGTTGATCCGGTTACAGGTGTTGTCAATAATAGAGATCATCTGTTTGCAGGGATATTCACGGGATCAACAAACAATTATGACCGCGAACAGGATCAAATTGCTTTTCAGGTAGATGTGAATCGCGATCTGAATTTCTCTTTGATCGAATCTGTTGATTTTGGCGCAAAATTTAAATCTAGAAAGCAATCTAACCGACGCAAGAGTTTCCGTAGTCTTTTCAATAATAATGGTGCCAATTATTATGATATCAGTGCTTGGAATGATTCCTTATTTGTCGATAGCTTTCTGGATGATGGGGCTGGTTTCTTTCGTGGCCGCGTAGCTTTCCCTGGTTTACAAGTGCCAAATGCACGGGCCGCTCTAAACGCCTTGGTTGTCAACCAAGGCGCGCTTGTCGATAATGGACTTACTCTGGATCAAATTGATCCGGAAACCGGTCTGGTTTTTAACGCTTTAGGTACCGGTATTTATGACGTTTCCAAAGATACTTTGGCCTTCTATGCAAGCGCCAACTTTAACGAGGAAATTCCAACGCTTGGCATTAATCTTCGTGGTAATTTTGGCTTCCGCTATGTTGACACATCGCGTCTTTCTGAAACGTCAGCTGAAAGAAGGGTAACGGACTTTCCGGGAATAGCGGATGTCAGAGAGCGCGTCGACGTATCGGGCGGCGTAGACTTCGACCACTTCCTGCCGCAAGCCAATATTATCTTGGACATTACAGATAACTTCACTGTGCGGGGGTCGTGGTCTAAAACGCTGAATGATCTCAGCCCGACGGCGGTTCAAGCGGGTAGTAATGTGCGGGCGCGATTGAGAAATGGGGAAGCGGACGTGTCTCGGGGTTCCGATCAGTCCAGGCTCTTGCCAAATACGGCCGAATCTTTTGATATTGCCGCAGAATGGTATAACCGGGCGGGTAGTACTATTCACGGCGCCTTGTTTACAAAAAATATTGAAAATTCCGTTGTCATTCAATCTATTTGTACTGATGCGGCAACTGTTCCTGGTATAGCGCCATTTATTGTGGGTACAACGCGGTTTGACGGACAAGGCACTGCCAATAGTGGGCGGGGCAATTGTGTCGATGATGCCGGTACAATCTTTAGATTAACAAGACGGTTTAACACCGAAGATACATTCCGTGTGTCCGGTGCAGAATTTGGCTTTACGCAAAATCTAGATTTCCTAGATGGATTTTGGGCTAATTTTGGGATCACAGCGAACTATACCTATCTTAAAAAGCACAAACCTGTTCAAACTGACCCTACAAATAGATTTGATACAACTGGTGCCTTTATTGGCAACACGACCGTTCTTGACCAACTCAGCCTGTCGCCGCATTCATTCAATGTGATCCCGTATTATGAAACGGATAAATTTGGCATTCGTCTTGCGGGTAACTTCCGCTCACACTTTGTTGATGGAAGAAGCTTAGGTGGTTTCTTGGGTGCTGGCCGGATCGTTGATGACCGGTTCCAGTGGGACCTCTCCGGCTCATATAATGTCACGGATCGTCTTAAGCTCGGCGCTGAAGTCATCAACATTTTCAATACTGATCGGTATGAATACCAAGGTGTTGAAGGGCGTTACCGGAATCTGTTTTCTGAGGGACGGACGATGACAATGTCTCTGTCCTACAACTTCTTTTAGCGGATAAACTTTACACTATGGCTTGCTTGCGGCAGTTTCCTTCTTCGTCGTAGCAAGCCTTTTTAAAATATGCTAGTTGTACATATGTCGCCCTTTTTGGGCGGCATTTGTTTTTTCTTTGAAGGGCATGATGATTAGGGGGACTGTTGATGGGTGAGCCCGCAAAGATATGGCGCTATTATGTGCTGGCCTTTGCCATTATTGCGGTGGCGCTTATAAGTGGATGCGTAGAGCCTTCTGCGTCACAACATATGAACGCAAAGGAGCAGGCTCAACCTACCGTCCACCAATCCATCCTCGTCAAGAAGAAAACCGACGATCATTTCTGGACGCCGCGCGAGACGCCTGTGCTGGAGGATTTTCCGGCCCTTGCGGCTTTGCCCGAAGATGGCCTGTCTAAATATGGCGGCTGGACGGGGAAGCACTTTGAGGCGAGCGGGTTTTTTCGCACTGAGAAGCAAGACGGAGTCTGGTGGTTGGTTGACCCAGAAGGCTATGCCTTTTTTAGTGTCGGTCTTAATTCGGTAGAGCCGGGTGTTGAAGCGGCATCGGATGAGAACAAACTAAAAGACAGATTTTTTGGGGCTTATGAGTCCGTTGAGAATTGGGCTGATAAAGCGCAAATTTGGCTCGGCGATACGGGCTTTAATACGCTCGGCTCTTGGTCAGACTGGAAGGCGCTTAATGACGGCAAGCGCGCGCAAACACCCTATACGGAGCAGCTACATTTGCTGGCACATTATGTCTGGCGCGATAAGAAAGAGCGTCTTGGTGAGGGCGAAAAATTGCAATGGATGCTGTATTATATATTTGATCCAGAATTTGCCGAATATTGCGCCAAAAAAATGGCGACAGTCGCGCCGCGCACCAAGGACGATCCTTATCTGCTTGGTTATTTTACCGATAATGAGCTGGGCCACCGGGTTAATCAACTTGACCGATTTTTGAAGCTTCCTGCCTCTGACCCTGTGCGCGTAAAAATCGCGGCGTGGCTCGCCGCAGAACGCGGCGTCAAAGCCAATACGGATGGCGGTTTTTCAATCACGCAAGCTGACCGTGCGGCTTTTTATAAATATCATGTGCAGACGTATTATGAAATTGTCAGCAAAGCCGTGCGGGCCGCTGACCCCAACCATATGATTATCGGTGACCGCCTCAATTATGACCAGCAAGATAACCCGCTGATCTGGCAAGTAGCCGCGCCTTATATCGACGTCTTTAGCTATAATTGGTACCATGTTTGGAACCCGAATGAGAATAGCGATATTAGCAATTGGGCCCGCTGGTCGGGTAAACCTGTAATGATTACCGAATGGTACGCCAAGGGGCTGGATACGGGCATGGAGAACGATACAGGCGCAGGCTGGATAGTCGCCACCCAAGAAGAGCGCGGGAAATATTACGAGACATTCTCGCTCGGCCTACTGGACGACCCGAGCGTCGTTGGTTTCCATTGGTTTCGCTACCGCGACAATAATGTCGACGCTGCGCATTTGGTGGATTGGAGCAATCGCGATTCCAATAAGGGGTTTTACGACGTCGATTACCACCCCTATATGCCGCTCGAAAATCGTGCGCGGGCCGTGAATAAACGTGTCTATAGTATTCGCTCAGAACTCATCGATCTAGGTAAAAAATAGGCCCAATGGCGATGCAAAAAATAAATTTATCAAAGGACAGGCTGTTTGTCTCCACAGAGCCAGAGCGCGGCATTGCCCGTAGATTATACGAGTCCGTCAAGGGTCTGCCGATCATTAGCCCGCACGGCCATACCGACCCGGCTTGGTTTGCGCTTAATGAAAACTTTAGTGATGCGGCCAGCCTTCTCGTCACGCCTGATCATTATGTTATGCGCATGCTTTATAGCCAAGGCGTAGCGCTTGAAGACCTTGGTGTTGGCGGCGGGAAAAAGGATGCCCGCGAAATCTGGCGCATATTTGCACAGCATTATTATCTCTTCGCAGGCACCCCATCGCGCCTATGGCTTGACCATGTGTTCTCTAAGGTTTTTGGATTTGAAGACCGCCTTTGCGCCGACAATGCGGACGAATATTTTGACTGTATTGGCGAAGCGCTGGCTACAGAGGCATATCGCCCCCGCGCGCTCATGGATCGTTTTAACATCGAATTAATCGCCACCACTGAGGGCGCACTAGACTCACTGATGCACCATAAAAATTTGGACGCAAAATGGTCAAAGCGGGTGATTACTACATTCCGCCCTGATGATGTTACCGATGCTTTCCGGCCTGATTTTACGGCTAATATCAAAGCGCTTGGCGAGATGACGGGCGAAGACACAGGCGCTTGGCAGAGTTATTTACAAGCTTTACGAAAACGCCGCGCTGATTTCATGGCGCAAGGCGCAACCGCCACAGATCACGGCCCGGCCAGCGCGCAGACTGCTGACCTCTCGGCCGCTGAATGCGAAACGCTGTTTGCAAAATGCCTAAGCGGCAAGGCCAGCCGTGATGAGCGCGCATTATTTGGCGCGCAAATGCTGACCGAGATGGCGGGGATGAGCCTTGAGGACGGGCTTGTCATGCAGCTACATCCCGGCTCGCACCGTAATCATAATACCGCGCTATTTGCGAAATTTGGCCCCGACCTCGGCGGCGATATTCCCATGCGCGCGGATTATGTAAATGGACTGAAACCGCTTCTGAATAAATACGGCAATAATCCGCGGCTGTCGCTGATTGTGTTTACGCTGGACGAAAGCACTTATGCCCGCGAACTCGCGCCGCTGGCCGGGCATTATCCGTGTCTCAAACTTGGCCCGGCTTGGTGGTTCCATGACAGTCCCGAGGGCATGCTGCGCTATCGTCGCCAAGTTACGGAAACAGCCGGATTTTATAACACGGCGGGCTTTAATGATGATACGCGTGCATTCCTCTCGATCCCGGCGCGCCACGACGTGGCCCGGCGGATGGATTGCCGCTTTCTGGCCGAGCTTGTGGCTCAGCACAGATTGGGCGAGAACGAAGCGCAAGTCTTGGCCGCAGACCTTACCTATAATTTGGCTAAAAAAGCTTATAATCTGGGCGGCGCGGCGTCATGAACCGGCTGTCAAATAAAACGCTAAAGGATGTCAAATCAGGCGTGAAAACACCCGATTATGACAGAGATAATACGGGCGTCGGCATTGTGCATTTAGGCGCGGGCGCATTTTTCAAAGCCCACCAAGCCGTTTATACGGATACGGCATTGGCACATTCCGGCGGCAATTGGGGCATTTGCGCCGTGTCGCTGAATAGCACTGCCGCTAAAGAGACGCTTGGGCCGCAAGATGGTCTTTATACGCTAAAAATAATGAACGAGCCTGCGAGCTACCACGTCATTGGCTCTGTAAAAGAAATCCTCGCCGGGCCGCAAGACCGCGCGGCAGTAATAGCCCGTATCGCAAGCTCTGATATTCGCATCGTTACATTGACCATTACCGAGAAAGGCTATGCGCTGCGCGCCGACGGCACACTTGATTTTGCCCATAAGGGCATTGCGGCAGATTTGGCAGGCGGCGGCGCGCCCGTAACAGCGTTGGGTATTTTGGCGGCGGCTCTGGCCCTTCGTTTTAAAAACCAGATGCCGGGCCTAACCATAATCTCCTGCGATAATATTTCTGGCAATGGACATAAATTACGCGCAGCTATGCTGGCGTTTGCGCAGCGTAAAGACCCGGCTTTGGCGGGCTGGATAGGGGCAAATGTAAATTTCCCCAATACCATGGTGGACAGCATCACTCCCGCGAGCGGTGAAGGCCTGATTGAGGACGTCGCAGCAGCGATTGGCATGACAGACACTGCGCCCGTGCACAGGGAAAGATTTACAGATTGGGTTATTGAAGAGTTTGAAGGCCCAAGGCCGGATTGGGAAAAGGCAGGCGCCGTATTTACGCAGGACGTAACCCCTTACGAGATGACGAAATTGCGCCTCGTCAATGCACCGCATTCAGCCCTGACATATTTGGGTTTGCTATCCGGCCACGAAACCGTCGCGCAAGCCATGGCAGATGACAAACTGGCGGATTACTTTCACCGTTTGAGCCGACAAGAATTAATCCCGTCATTGGGCGAAAACCCGCTCATTGATTTGCCGAATTACAGCAACCGTATTGCGGCGCGTTTTGCCAATGATTCCATCCATCATGAGCTCTTCCAAATCGCAACTGATGGATCGGCAAAATTGCCGCAAAGATTCCTTCCGCCTCTGGCCTTAAATTTTCAAGACGAGCGAGCCACTGATTGTATCACTCTAGCTATTGCAGCGTGGATGTTTTATGTTTTGGATACTGTGCGCAGGCGGGCCGTATTAAACGATCCTTTGAAAGACACGATTCGTGATATTGCTGCAACGAGTTCAGGAACGGCGCAGGATGATGTCGATAGATTGTTGGCGCTTAGGGAAATTTTCCCGCAACTGACAGGCAATGAGCGTAAAATACGGGACGAAATCATAATGGCTTATGATTGGCTTAGCCATGGCGGTGTGGCTTACGCTTTGGCGCAAATGAAACAAAATGGTGACCCATGATAATTAAATCCGCAAAAGTAATTGTGACATGCCCCGGGCGCAATTTCGTCACGATCAAAATAGAAACCGATGAGGGCATATACGGTATTGGCGATGCGACCTTAAATGGCCGTGAGTTGGCTGTCGCGTCGTTCCTAACTGACCACGTTATTCCGTGCCTGATCGGGCGCGATGCCAGCCGCATTGAAGATATCTGGCAATATCTCTATCGCGGCGTTTACTGGCGCAAAGGCGCGGTTAATATGACGGCGATCGCCGCCGTCGATATGGCGCTTTGGGATATTAAAGGCAAAGCGGCCAATATGCCGGTTTATCAATTGCTTGGCGGGGCCTCTCGCGACAAGGTTTTGGTTTACGGTCACGCCAATGGCGGCAACATCGAAGAGACGGTGGACGAGGTCGCGCGCTATGTCGAGATGGGTTATAAAGCCATTCGCGCGCAATGCGGCATTCCGGGCTTGGCAGGTACATATGGCGTCTCAGGCGACAAGCTTTATTACGAGCCGGCAGATGCGGATATGCCAACCGAAAATGTCTGGTCGACCAGTAAATATCTCAATCATGTACCAAAGCTGTTTGACACTCTGCGGGATAAATTCGGCCATGATATTGAGCTTTTACATGATGCCCATCACCGCCTTACGCCGATCGAAGCGGCGCGGCTTGGCAAAATGCTGGAGCCTTATCATCTGTTCTGGCTCGAAGATGCGGTTGCGGCGGAGAATCAGGAAAGCTACCGGATCATTCGACAGCATACCACTACGCCGCTGGCCATAGGCGAGATTTTCAGCACGGTTTGGGACGGTAATATTTTGATAGGCGAGCAGTTGATTGATTATATCCGCGCCACCGTCACTCACGCAGGCGGCATTACTCACCTTCGGCGCATTGCAGATTTTGCCGGCATGAACCATGTCCGCACAGGCTGCCACGGCGCGACTGATCTCTCGCCCGTTAGCATGGGCTGCGCCCTAAATTTTGATATGTGGGTGCCGAATTTTGGCATTCAGGAATATATGCGCCACACCGAGGAAACTGACGCAGTGTTCCCGCATGCTTATTCATTTAAAGATGGCTATTTACACCCAGGGGACACGCCGGGTCACGGCGTTGATATTGACGAAAAACTAGCGGCGAAATATCCCTACAAGCGGGCTTATTTGCCGGTAAACCGCCTTGAAGACGGCGCGATGTGGAATTGGTAAAGGGACAGGATATGTCAATTAAATCAAATTTAATGCTTATAGCTAGCGCCGTCAGCATCATTGCCTTGCTCGCGGGATGCGGCGGTAATCAACAGCCAAAAATAGACGAAGCCGCGCGTGTTGCCGCTGAGCCAGATATTATTCATCCGGCGCTATGGCCGCAAGGCAAGAGCGGCGTGGTGCGCGATGCGGCCATAGAAGCGCGTATTGTGAAACTATTGTCTAAAATGACAATTGAGCAAAAAGTCGGGCAATTGGTTCAGGCTGATATCGGCTCTGTAACGCCCGGTGACATTAAAAAATACCGCCTTGGATCTATTCTCAATGGCGGCTCTTCCGGGCCTTATGGTGATGACCGCGCCGCGCCGTCCGAATGGGTCAGGCTCGCAGATGAGTTTTGGGAGGCCTCTATGAGCGAAGGCGTTAGCACGCCGATCCCAATCATGTGGGGCATTGACGCCGTGCATGGACATTCCAATGTGGTTGGCGCGACTATTTTCCCGCATAATATCGGGCTTGGCGCGGCCAATGACCCAGCCCTGATTGAACGTATCGGCGCGGCCACAGCCAAAGAAGTGGCGGCGACAGGTATTGACTGGACATTTGCGCCGACGCTTGCCGTTGTCCGTGATGACCGCTGGGGCCGTACTTATGAGAGCTATTCAGAAGACCCTAAAATTGTCAAAGCCTATGCCGGCGCTATGGTGCGCGGCATACAGGGAAAGGCGGGCAGTAAAGAATTTCTAGACGGGGATCATGTCATTGCAACGGCCAAACATTTCCTAGCTGACGGCGGCACGATAGGCGGCAAGGACCAAGGCGACGCTATCATTTCGGAACTGGAATTGCGCGATATTCACGCCCAAGGCTATCTTTCCGCCATCGACGCAGGCGCGCAAACCGCCATGGCTTCATTTTCAAGTTGGCGCGGCCAGAAAATGCACGGCAATCGAGCGCTGCTCAATGACGTTTTATTTGGCCGCCTTGGCTTTGATGGCCTCGTGGTTGGCGACTGGAACGGCCACGGAAAATTGGACGGCTGCACCAATGATAATTGCCCCGCCGCGTTCAAAGCCGGAGTTGATATTTATATGGCGCCAGATAGCTGGAAGGGCATTTACACAACCGCGCTGGCAGCTGTAAAATCCGGCGATATATCTGAGGCGCGTCTTGACGAGGGCGTTGCGCGGATATTGCGCGTGAAATTACAGGCAGGCTTGTTTGAAAAAGGCAAACCCTCAACCCGTCCTTTGGCGGGCCATGCCGAGATAATGGGCTCTGATGCTCACCGCGCGATCGCGCGCGAAGCCGTGCGCGAGTCGCTCGTGCTTTTGAAAAATAATGGCAATGTTTTACCTTTATCAAACGATGCCAATATTTTGGTGATCGGCGGCGGCGCGAATAGCATGAGCCAACAGACAGGCGGCTGGACGATTTCTTGGCAGGGCACAGATACAACCCATGCCGATTTCCCCAAAGCGCAAACTATTATCGAAGGCTTTAAGCAGGCGGGTAAAAATGTCAGCTATTCAGCCGACGGGAACTACGACACAAAACCCGATGTTGCCGTCGTGGTTTACGGAGAAACCCCTTACGCTGAATTTAAAGGCGACCTTAAGGACGTCGACTTTAAGGCCGAAGACGAAAGCCATTTGGCGCAATTACGCGCGTTTAAAGCGGCGGGTATTCCGACCGTATCTGTATTTTTATCGGGCCGTCCAATGTGGGTAAACCCAGAACTTAATGCCTCCGACGCATTTGTCGCGGCGTGGTTGCCGGGCACAGAAGCAGGCGGTATTGCCGATGTGATGTTTGCCAAATCTGCAAGCGGAAAAGCTTACGATTTTACTGGCAAGTTATCCTTCTCTTGGCCCAAGAAAAGCGACCAAGCGGTATTGAATGTTGGCGACTTAGATTATTATGACCCGCTATTCGCTTACGGTTTCGGCTTGGATAAAACCTCTAGCAACACGCTAGCCGCGCTCGGCGAAACTTTGGCGGTCTCTGGCCCTAGCCTAAGCAACACTATCTTTAAGGCGGGTCGCGCGGTTGCGCCGTGGTCGCTCGACTTGCGCGGTGATGACGACAGTGTTGTGATGTCAAACTTTGACCGCTTTGCCCAAGAAGATGCCGTGCAATTTACGTGGCAAAGAGGGGGGGTAGTGGCCTTTGAGGGCGAAGCGGCTGATATGAACCATCTGTTTATGCCTGATGCTGGCTTCGTCATGTCTTTGCGTGTGGACGCAGTTCCAGCCGGTTCGGTGATGCTATCGGCGGAAGGGTCGAATGATATGGTCGGCGCGGTTGAAATTGGCGATGCCCTGCGCGCAGCGCCGATTGGTGAGTGGACGACAATATCCGTGCCGCTGAAATGCCTATCGGCCAAAACCTCTAAATGGGCCTCTGTCACGGCCCCTTTTGTGATAGTCTCCGACGCTCCGCTCAGTTTTGGCCTGAGCGGCATTGTCATCAAAGGTCTGCCCGAACCTGACCAAGTTTGCGCCCCGTAATATGCCCACGCCGCGCCAGCCTGTTTATGTTTTCGGCGAAGCCATGATAGAGCTGTCAGGCGTGGACGGTGATACCGCCCGCCTCGGCGTAGCGGGGGATACATTTAACACGGCGGTCTATCTATCGCGCAGCGGCGTTAAGTCCCGTTACGTTACCGCTTTGGGGGATGATAACTTTAGCCTGCGCATCCTATCGGCGCTACGCGGCGAAGACATATTTACAAGCGGCTGTGTTATTATTCCGGGCATGGCACCGGGCCTATACGCGATTGATGTCGATGATGAAGGCGAGCGCAGTTTTACCTATTGGCGCTCTAACAGTGCGGCGAAACAGTTTTTCGATAGACCTGAATCTATGTCTATTATTAAGCATATGAAGCGTGCCGAAACGCTTTATTTATCCGGGATTACCCTCTCCATATTCGGCGCAAAAGACCGCGGTAAAATCATAGATATTGCGCGCTCTATCAAAGATGCGGGCGGACAAGTGGTATTTGACACGAATTACCGACCGCGTGGATGGCAGAGCCCAGAGGCGGCGCAGCGGGCGGTCAATGCGCTCATCCCTTATGTCTCAACCGCGCTGGTCACATGGGAAGATGAGCGGGACTTATTTGGCGACGAGACGCCCGAGGCTTGCGCGGCGCGTTGGCATCAGGCGGGCGCAAGCGAAGTGATTGTCAAAGCCGGGCCGCGCGGGGCTTATTATCAAGAGACAGGCTGGGTGCCGCCGCCGAACGTGATTAAGCCAGTCGATACCACGGGGGCGGGCGATAGTTTTAACGGCGCTTATCTAGCGGCGCGGCTGTCCGGCGCGGGTATTAAGCAGGCCATAATGCGCGGCCATGAATTAGCGGCCAAAGTGTTGATGACCCCCGGCGCTATATTAGAAAACAAGGATTGAGATGCGTTTAAAGATAATAGCCTGTTTTGTGATAGCGTTTTTTTTAACCGCATGCGGCTCTAAAGATACTGAAATTGCGGCTCAATATGATCTCTATCTGCTCATAGGTCAGTCCAATATGGCCGGGCGCGGGGCCGTGGACGATCTCGGCGCGCCTGATGAAAATATTTCCATGCTGACAGAAGACGGACTCTGGATGCCTGCTAGTGATCCCCTGCACTTTGATAAGCCGGACTATGTCGGCGTCGGGCCAGGACTGTCCTTTGGCAAAGCCATGGCGGCGCAGGATAAAACCCGCCGCATTGGCCTTATCCCCGCGGCAGTGGGCGGCTCTGCCATTGCGGCTTGGACGCCCGGAGGCTATCACGCAGATACCAAAACCCACCCCTATGACGATGCCATTAGGCGGGCGCGCCTTGCCTTGAAAGACGGAACGCTAAAAGGCATATTGTGGCATCAGGGCGAATCGGACTCCCATGCCGGCAAAGTCCCGCTCTATCAAGACGCGCTTATCACCCTTGTTGAAAACCTACGCCGCGACTTGGACGCGCCGAATGTGCCCTTTATTGTCGGGGGGCTGGGGGATTTCCATACGGATAAAAAACCGGAGGCGCGTGCCGTTACGGCGATTTTGAAAGGCGCACCGTTCTATATCCCCAATACAGGGTTTGTCTCTGCGAGCGGATTGTCCCACGGCGGCGACGGTGTGCATTTCGATACCACATCTGCGCGGGAACTTGGCATGCGTTATGCTGCAAAATTTACAGAGATGCGCACGGTAACTCTGGCAAATAATTACAAACTAGTTTGGTCAGACGAATTTAATACGGGCACGATGCCCGACCCTAAAAAATGGAATTACCGCACTGGGGATGGCTGTCCAAAACTTTGCGGTTTTGGCAATGGAGAATGGCAATGGTACACCGATGCCGAACCCAAAAATGCGCGTATTGAAAATGGTAAACTTATCATCGAGGCGCATAATGAAAAAATAGAGAAAGCCGAATATAGTTCTGCGCGCCTGAACTCTCGCTATAAAGGCGACTGGCTTTATGGGCGGTTTGAAATCCGCGCTAAAATGCCGTCTGGCCGGGGGACATGGCCCGCCATCTGGATGATGCCGACGGATATGGACTATGGAAATTGGCCCAAAAGCGGCGAGATCGATATTATGGAACATGTCGGCTATGAACCTGATGTGGTCAGCGGCACCGTCCATACTGAGAGCTTTAACCACATGATCCAAACCCATAAGGGAGTCCATCATCCTTTCCTTGGCAGTGAAGAGGCGTTTCATACTTACGGTATTAATTGGACGCCCGAAAAAATAGAGTTTTTTGTCGATGATGAGATGTATTTTACCTTTAAAAATACAGGCAAAGGCGCGCCGGATTATCCGTTTGATAAACGGTTTTACATGATTTTAAATCTCGCCATAGGCGGAAATCTCGGCGGACAACAGGGCGTTGATCCGGCCGCGTTTCCAACCCGTATGGAAGTTGATTTTGTACGGGTGTATCAAGCCGGGTAATAGGGCCTAACCGTTAACGCCTTCCCCCGGTTCGCGCAGGGCCAGCACCATGTTTTGCACGTCCTTAGGCGGAGCAACGGTGAGTTTGGTGACGATGATGGTGATCGCAAAATTTATTATCATGCCGATTGTGCCAATGCCTTCCGGCGAAATGCCAAACCACCAATTATCCGCAGTATTGGCAGCCGGATTGACGAATTTGAAATAAATAATATAGGCGGCGGTAAAGCCAATACCCGCCAACATACCGGCAATTGCGCCTTGCTTGGTGGTGCGCGTCCAGAAGATGCCAAGGACGATTGCCGGGAAGAAACTGGCAGCGGCCAGCCCAAAGGCAAAGGCGACCACTTGGGCGACAAATCCGGGCGGGTTTATCCCCAGATAACCAGCAGCGACAATGGCGCCCGCAGCCGCTAAGCGCGCGGCGCGCAGCTCGCCTTTTTCTGATAGGTCTTTCATGAATACGCGCTTGAGGAGATCGTGACTGACTGAGGCCGAAATCACGAGGAGAAGTCCCGCCGCTGTCGAGAGAGCGGCGGCTAATCCGCCAGCAGCCACAAGCGCAATCACCCAAGCAGGAAGGCCCGCAATTTCAGGATTGGCCAACACCATGATATCACGATTGACAGTGACTTCGTTCTCCGGCCCCGCTTTGTAATCAAGCGCGCCGTTATTGTTTTTATCCTCCCAGTCAATCAGGTTGGTCTTTTCCCAAGTTTTAAACCACTCCGGCGTAGCTTTCTGTCCCTCTTGCACCTGCGCTGTTTCGTAAACCGAGCCATTGACCGTCTCGATGAAATTAATACGAGAGAAAGCCCCGACAGCGGGCGCGGTCAGGTATAGAATAGAAATAAACAGCAAAGCCCAGCCTGCTGATTTGCGCGCGTCGGCCACTTTGGGCACGGTAAAAAACCGGATGATGACATGGGGCAGACCTGCCGTGCCGACCATAAGCGCCAAAGTAATTGCGGCGACATCAAAGACGGATTTTGAACCCTCAAGATAGGGCGTAAAACCAAGTTCGCCTGTCAAGCCGTTCAGTTTTTGCAGCAGCGGTTCTCCGCCTGAATTACCGATAAAGCCAAGCTGCGGAATGGCCGTGCCGGTGAGCTGCAATGAAATGAAAATAACAGGCACCAGATAAGCAAACATCAACACGCAATATTGCGCGATCTGCGTATAGGTAATGCCTTTCATACCGCCCATAACCGCGTAGAAAAACACAATCACCATACCGATGACCACGCCCCATTTAACGTCCACTTCAAGAAACCGCGAAAACACTATTCCCACGCCTTGCATCTGGCCGGCGATATAGGTGAAGGAGACGAAGATGGCGCAAAACACGGCGACCAATCTGGCCGCATCGGAATAATAGCGGTCACCAATAAAATCGGGCACGGTGAATTTGCCAAATTTACGTAGGTAAGGTGCCAGCAATAGCGCGAGCAGCACATAGCCGCCCGTCCAGCCCATAAGATAGACCGACCCATCATATCCCGCAAAGGCAATGATGCCCGCCATAGAAATAAACGACGCAGCGCTCATCCAGTCCGCCGCTGTGGCCATGCCGTTTAAGACGGGATGAACATGTTTATCGGCGACATAAAAATCGCCCGTAGTTTTAGCGCGCGACCAAATGGCAATCCCGATATAGAGCGAGAAGGTTAGCCCAACAAATATCCAAGTCCAAAGCTTGACATCGTTCATGATTTTGGCTCCGCATCAGAGGCAAGGTATTTTGCATCGAGCTTTTTCATAAAATGACTATAGACGAAGATTAAAATCACAAAGGTGATGATTGAGCCTTGCTGGGCAAACCAAAAGCCAAGCGGGGCGCCGCCGATAGAGACCTGATCCAGCAGGGGCCGCAAGAAAATCCCAAACCCAAATGACACGAGCGCCCAGATCGACATCAAGACAGCCATGAGTTTTAGATTGGATTTCCAATAGGAGCGTCCGCTCTTTTTTTTGGCCTGTATTTCGCCGCTCATAATCTTCCCCTGTTTTATATAAGAGTAGAGGAATTTTCATGAAATGCAAAAGGGAAAGTATTTCTATCGTCGTTATTATAGTCCGTTCGAAATGAAATTGTTCTCTGTAAACTATGTACAGACTGCACATTACTGCCGGCGGCAATGTGCTAGCTTTTGGGTTTATCCAGTAGGCTATCCAGCCTGTCTGCAAGATCATCTGTGTCGATGATTTTACCGGCTCCGGGGTCGTCGGGTTGGCGCACAACCTCAAGGTCGCGCAGATCATTGGCCTGCAGATCATTGGCCTCAAGGGCCGTATCTTTTTGCGGCAAATCAAGCGCCGCCCGCCTTGCCGCGCCGCGTTCATAGCGCGGGTGGATAAGCTCGCCTTTTTCGCCATAGGAAAACACCAAACGCCGCCAGTCCTGATCGCTATAATCAAAAGCCTCGCCTTCGGGATCAAGGTCAGACCAATCCGGTTCGGCCGGGGCGGTGGCTGCGCGCTGCATCCAAGTGCGCGCATCTTGCGGATTTTTCAGCATGGTCTCGGCCTGAGCGGCAAGAGTACACAGCCTCGCGCTTGGCATCCCATCCGCGACCATGGGCGAAAGCGCCGACCACGCTGTCACGGCGTCCCCGGCGGCCAAAGCTTCTTCAATTTCAAGCAAAACAGATTCGCGGTGGGCCGGATTGGTTTTGACCAAGTTGCGGATATGTTTGGCGCGGCTCTTTTGCGAAGCGTTTTCGAATAAATCGCGATAGGCCAGAGACAAGGCCGGATGGGGCGATTTCGCCCAAGCTTTCTCAATCAGTGACGCCGCTTTTTTCGTCCCGCCGGCCACGCCGAGTAGCTTGGCCGCCAGCCCTGTAGCCGGCGCAAATTCCGGTGTATTTTGCGCGGCGCTAACCGCCATATCCAGCGCCGCATCGCTCTGCCCGGCATCGTTTAACCGGTCAGCTTCGGCGGTGAGCAAAACCGCGCGGCGGCGGCGGGCGGCATCTTTGTCGATATGTTTGCGTTTCTCCCCGGTCTGCAACGTCTCTACGGCGGCGTTCCACTGCCCGTCCGCAACCTGCGCCTGAAAGAGAACATCAAACGCCCAGCGCGCCTTTTTATTCTCGCCGTAAGCGCGCTGCGCCTGCTCAATCGCGCCGGGCAAATCGCCCGCGCCGAGCAGCTGTTGCGCCAGACCGCGCTGCCCCGTAGCAAGGGTTTTTTCAGAGGCCAACATGGCTTTGTAATGAATGATAGCTTCTTCATTATCGCCGCAGGCCTCTGCCGCTTGGGCGCTAACCATACGGCCTAAATCTTCAGAGCCGATCAACGCCCGCGCCCGTTCCGCTTTTTTACGGGCCTTGGAAATATCGCCCTCGGCTCCGGCAATGAGCGCCTCTTCCATCGCGTCCAAAGCCTGATTGCGGCGGCGCAGGCCGGCGCCGGATTTAACCCGGCCCGGCAAACGCCAAAGCCAGCCCAGCAGTGACCAAAGGGCAATCAAAGCGACGACCGCTGCGGTGAGAAAGCCAATGATCCATTGCCACGGAATCGTGCGCTGTTCAAAACTTAGAAGGCCGGATTCGACTGATGAGCTAATCGTCAATGTGGACGCACTGCCAATATAGAGCAATACTGCCGCAAGGGCTGCAAGGAATATCAGAACGGCAATTACATATTTTGTCATCACTTGACCTCTTGTGAAACTATATCGGGAGAAAAAGCGTTTCTCCACGTTTTACCCGCCGCCTGTATATCAGAAGGTAATTTGTCAAAATTGTGCACCGCCATGACCATATCACCGCTGGAAATATTTTCTGTGATGCGTTTAATTAGAAATCTTGGATTATCATCAGAATGGACAATTACATTCTGGCTTATTTTTCTTTTTATCCAGCTTTTCGTTTTATCCTGTTCATTCAATACAGCGAGGATCGCGTCCTTGGGAAAGGGAGGTATATCCGCTTTTGCTGTTAGAGGAGCCGTAGAAGGGGGAGCGGCTTGAATAGCCGTAACAGGCTGATTTTCAAGCGCGACCAAGCGGGCATAAATATCCGCCAAATCCATAATTTCGCCGCCTTCGCTTTTCAAGGCCTCCAGACGGGTGACAAGATCGGGGTCAATAATGGGGGCTTGGGCCGTTTCCAAAGCTTTGAGGCGAGCGCGAATACCGGATACGTCAACAGATTTTGGCGCGGGGATAGCTTTGATATCGCGCTGCAGACGGGCGATTTGGACTTTGAGGTTTTTATTGGCTGTTTCCGCTTGATTGAGATCAGCTCGCAGAGGCGCAATATCGGCCGTTGGGTTTTCGGTGATCACAGAAAACCCCGCTCCGCCCCCTGCCCCTAACAGCGCGGCGATAATTGTCGCTGCGCCCAATGTCTTAAACCCGACAGCGCGGCTTGGAGAAGGTTCACTCTCGGCCACCTCTTCGGGCGGAAGGATTTCGTATTCAGGCTCATCACTCATAGGTCATCTTAACCCGCAGGGCCCCCGTCAAGCAAGGCCAGCATGGCAGTCTCGTTTGGATGTTTGGCGATGAGGCGGGATTGAACATTTAGCCCGTCCAGCGCCGCATCTGTCGCCGCGCTGATAGAGAGTGTGGCGGTATATGAAAGATCGGGTTTAAATGACGCCAAAGTCTGCGCGGCAAGGGGCGAATAAAGCGCGATATAATTAAGCGCCCCCACATCAATTTTGGGCAAAGCGTCAACGGGCGTGGATTGATAGTAAATATCCCGGCGGGCAGTATAACCCGCGCGGCTTAAATCTTCGGCAATCGCGCCGCGCACATGCTGTCCGGCGCAATGAATGATCGGACAGGTCTTTGGTAATTTAGCCGTTATAAGCTGGGTCACATCTACCGATGTGCCTTTGGCGGAACTGACTGTCTTAAACCCCGCGTCCCGCGCCAGCCGCGCCGTTTCGCCGCCCACAGTGATAACGGGCCAATCTCGTTTATCCGTGAGGGTTTTAAAGGCCTCAATTCCGTTTCCTGATGTGAAGATCAGAACAGCATTTTTCCGAGGCAAAGGCGGCATATGGGCGGGCGGGCTTATCTTTAATAATGGGGCGACCGCTGCGGCGCACCCCGCCAGCGCCCATTGCTCCGCGCTTTTGAAAGCTGCGGGAACCGTCCGGGTTATCCAAAGGGTTGGCTTATTCATCCCAAATTATCCTGTTCCCGATTTCCGCGCGAATATCATGCCCCAGCGTAAACCCAAGCGCGTAAGCGTCTTCAAGGCTATCGCAAATGATCCGGCTCTCGCGGGTAAAACGCATTGAGCCGTCCTGCGCGATGACCTCGCCGCGAAAACTGAGCGCAGGGCCTTCCAGCTCTGCTAGAGCCGCAATCGGCGTGCGGCAGGAGCCGTCCAGCGCCCGCAGGAAAGCACGTTCCGCTGTGATCGCCAGCTCTGTCCCTCGGTGATTGAGCGGCGCTATAGCGTCTTGAACCTCGTTATCATTTTTGCGAATTTCAATACCGATCGCGCCTTGCGCGGGCGCGGAGAGCATAATGTCGGGTTCGATAATTTCGGTAATAACGGCCTCTTGCCCCAAGCGCTTAAGGCCCGCGCAGGCGAGAAACGTCGCGTCGCACTCCCCAGATTTTAATTTCTTAAGCCGTGTCCCGACATTGCCGCGCAGAAGCGTGAATGTGATATCCGGCCGCATCACAGCGAGCTGGGCCCGGCGGCGAATAGAGGCCGAACCAACGACAGCGCCTTGCGGCAGATCTTTTAGGTTTGACACTTTACCTGAAATAAAAGCATCTCGCGGATCCGCGCGCTTTAGCACTGCTCCAATTTTAAGGCTATCTTGCCCAGCCGTCGGAACATCTTTCATCGAATGCACGGCCATGTCGATACGGCCCTCTAAAAGCGCCTCTTCGAGTTCCTTAGTAAACAACCCCTTGCCGCCAAACTCTTTCAAATCGCCTTTAAGGGTATCGCCTGATGTTTTCAGGATTTTGACCTCGGAGTCACGCGCAAGTAAGCTCTGCACCAGATGCGCCTGATAGAGCGCCAGCGGCGAGCCGCGGGTTCCAATGATAAGCTTGCGTTGCATCACGCGGTGAGTCTCCTTATGTGAGACTCATGGCAATAACGGCTTTAAAAACACCTGTCCAAGCCAAAGATGGTGAAAAAGGACGCACACTGATACTCGGCATCGAATCCAGTTGCGACGAGACGGCTGCTTCTGTCTTGCGGCGCAATGGTGACGGCTCTGTTGAAATTCTATCCTCTATCATTGCCAGCCAAGACGCGGAGCACGCGCCTTTTGGCGGGGTGGTGCCCGAGATTGCTGCCCGTGCACATATGCAAAAATTGGACCTCATTATCGACAAGGCGGTCACGGAGGCAGGCATTGATTATACCGATATTTCCGCCATTGCCGCTACCGCTGGCCCGGGCTTGATTGGCGGAGTCATAGCCGGATTGATGAGCGCCAAGGGCCTTGCGATGGCGCTGGACATTCCGCTCATCGCGGTCAATCATTTGGAAGGCCATGCGCTCTCCCCGCGCCTTACCAGCGACTGCCGCTTTCCCTATCTCCTACTTTTAATTTCGGGAGGTCATACCCAGCTGCTCTCCGTTAAAGACCTCGGCGATTATCAGCGCCTTGGCAGCACGGTCGACGACGCGGCCGGCGAGGCTTTTGATAAAACCGCCAAAGTCATGGGGCTTGGGTTTCCGGGCGGGCCGAATGTGGAGCGTTGGGCCAAGACGGGCGATGCCAAAGCTATCGCCCTGCCCCGTCCGTTTAAAGGTAAAGATCATGCGGATTTTTCTTTCGCGGGTCTTAAAACAGCGGTCGCCCGCGCTTATGAGGCCAGCGATAAAACCGATACCGCCAAAGCCGACATCGCCGCAAGTTTTCAGCAAGCGGTCTGCGATGTCTTGACCGAGCGCACCGCCAAAGCAATGGGCATGTTTCGCAAAAATATCGGAGACGGGCCGCAGAGATTTGTCGTAGCGGGCGGCGTCGCGGCGAATGCCCAAATCCGCACTACCCTTGAAACACTTTGCGCTGAGAATGACTTCTCCCTCCTCGCCCCGCCGCTTAAATATTGCACAGACAATGCCGCCATGATCGCGCTGGCCGGAGCCGAGCACTATATACGCGGGCAATTTAGCGATATGGACGCGCGCGCCCGTCCGCGCTGGCCGCTTGACGCTATCGCAGCGGATCAAAATCCCGCTAGCGGGTTTGGCAAAAAGGGCCCTAAGTCGTGAAGAGGCAATCATGAATTATATGACATGGCTCAAAATACGAAAATCAGTTCAGGGAAGCTGGGTTTTGATTGCTTTATTTTTGTTTCTTGTCGGTTTATCCATCAAGGACGGTATAAGCGTCATTGATAGTATTGGTAAAATCTGGCCGTTATTAATTCTCGCCGGTCTCCAAATTATTATCACCTATTATAAATTATCTAAATAAGGCATGGTCTTGGCATGAGTGATTATCAGAAAATAGGAGTTATTGGCGGCGGAGCTTGGGGTACGGCGCTGGCGCAAACTCTTGCCGTCGCAGGCCGTGATGTTACGCTCTGGGCCTTTGAAAATGATTGCATTTGGGCGATTAATGATCACCGCGAAAATACGCTGTTCCTGCCGGGCATAAAGCTTAATCAGCGCATCCGAGCGACAAGCGAAATTGCGCAACTTGGCGAGATGGACGCTGTCCTCTCCGTCGTGCCCGCCCAGCATACGCGCAAGATTTTAGAGGGCTTTGCGCCGCATATGAAAGACGGCATGCCGATCATGCTATGCTCAAAGGGCATAGAAATTTCGAGCCGTAAATTCATGTCCGATGTGCTCGGCGAAGTCGCGCCCAAGGCCGTACCTGCTGTGCTCTCGGGGCCAAGTTTCGCCATTGATGTCGCCAAAGGACTACCGACAGCGGTGACTTTGGCCTGCGAGGATCAGGCTATCGGACAGGCCTTGGTTAAGGCCATCGCTGCGCCAACTTTCCGTCCTTATTTGGCCTCAGATGTCCTCGGCGCGGAAATTGGCGGCGCTGTCAAAAATGTGCTCGCCCTTGTCTGCGGCATCGTGCTGGGCAAAGAGCTCGGCCGCTCGGCCCATGCCGCAATTATCGCGCGGGGTTATGCAGAGATGACGCGGCTTGGCAAAGCGCTGGGCTGTAATCCCGAAACTCTGACGGGACTTTGCGGCCTCGGCGATTTAGTGCTGACCTGCTCGTCCGAGCAATCGCGCAATATGTCTTGCGGCCTCGCGCTCGGGCGCGGGCAATCGCTGGAAGATATCATGGCGGCGCGAAATTCCGTCACCGAGGGCGTGGCCACCGCGCCGGCCTTGAAAGAGATGGCTGCGGGCCTCGGCGTCGATATGCCGATCTGCACAGCTATGGCCGATATTCTCTCCGGCGAGCTGGATGTGGACAAGGCGATCGTTCAATTGCTCTCACGCGAACACAAAATGGAAACATGATGGACTTTATTATCTATGCAGAAGACAGGCCTGACAGTCTGCATATCCGCCAAGCCGCGCGGGAAGACCATTTGGCATGGCTGAAAGCGCCATCAGATGTCAAATTACTCACCGCAGGCCCGTGGCTGGATGATGCGGGCGTGATGCGCGGCAGCCTGTTGATTGTCGAGGCGACGGATAAACAAACCGTCTTGGACTGGTTGGCGGGCGATCCCTATAAGGCGGCGGGGCTGACAGGCTCTGTTAGGGTCAAAGCCTATAAATGGGTTATCGGACGACCCGGTTAATCCGGCAATTTAACTCTAAAAATTTTGACATCGCCATTTTCAAGATTACCTGAAACGGGCTCCAGATAATCCGGCAGTGTTCCTGCCTTAATATTAGCATAGAGACTATTTTTATAGTCATTGACATAGCTCTTCGTGCCCGAACCCCCTGCGCAATAATGAATGTAATTCACGCGGTGTTGGCTAAGCAAAGCAAATGCGCCATCGGGCGGTGATGTCGCAATGTAAACTTGCGCTAAAATACCCTCCCAATTGCGGTGATAATTACCGCTCAGTGTCCGGTGCTGTGTTTGGTTTAGAATATCACCGGCCCCGTTGCTGCCCGCAGAAATAAGCCCTGCCGGAAGCGTATTAAGGAGACCCATAACGTCTTGAGAATAACATAGGCCTGATGTCCCGGAGGTCTCCAGTTCGGTTTTGGCTTTGTCGGCACCCTCGAAAAACAGTCCGGGCGTTCCCCATATTACAGGAATCGAAACCACCAAACAAACCAAATAAAGAAGGTTATTTTGGCCTGATTTACGTCCCGCCTCATAAACTTTCCCTATCCATGCAGCGAGCGGGAGGAGCGCAAAAATATAGGCAAAGGAATGGAACCGTATTTGATAAAATGTCAAACCAAGGGCGGTGATCAGAAGCAACAAAACCAGATATTTCGAGCTCCATTCACGCGTTTTTACAAGAGAAAAAATCAGCACAATTAAAGCTAAAACAGGCGCGCCAATCATAAAGGGCACTTCGCTCAAAACATCCCTGTTTTCACTAAATAGCGGTTTGGCTTCTTGAATATCATTAAGCCATAGGTTGACGACATCAGGCGGCAAAGCATCGAGCGGATTGGCCAGACATTGCGGCGCTTGTAATCCGATTATAACAAGACAAATCGCGCCTATCGCGGCAAGGCACGAAAAGCGTAAAAGCATAGATTTTTTAGAGAAAACCCTTGCCGCAACCGCTAATCCCAAGGCTCCGGCAACGCCTGCTGATACTGTCGCCAAGGATAAGGCGTCGCAATAAATCAGGCCGTATTCCGAAGGCGCAATTGTGCCCAAAAAGGCAAGAATTAATCCGCCCGACATAGCCAGTCCGTAAGCCTGCGCCGCCGGCCTAGCCGAAGCTCCCATAACAGCCCAATTTATCGCGGCAAAAAGACTGATGGCGGCGACAAAAAGATAAACATCCGCACCTATGGCTACCAATGCCGCGGCAGCGAAACCAGAGATAATATAAGAGCGTTTCCGCATTTTGGGATCCAGCGCAAACCCCATAGAAATCGCGATTAAAGCGATTTGGATATTATGATGGTCAATCCCGCCCGGCGCAAAACGCTGAAATCTGTAGATGAAAAGCGCCAGAAGTACGAGCATGAAGGCCTGTGTTTTTGACCCGCCCCAAAACCGTGCGGCCTGTATCATCGCGTATATAAACAGCCCCGCCGTAATAGGCGGCCAGATTGAAATAGCCCATATCAGCGCTGTGTCTTGCGCCATAAATATATCGAAGAATTTTGTGAGCAGAATAACCGGAATATCGGGGATGCGCGACCAATGCATATCTGTCCCACCGGCAAGGCCGAGCCTATATTGGTCCGTGTGAAACCAGCTTTGCCCGGCTAAATAGTCTTTGATCTGTACCAACCGCATGACATCATCTGCATCCTCGCCGATTTGTCCAAAATCGCCCGCTAAGACACTTCTCATAATCGCTGCAATTAAAATCAGCACGCCGACCCAAAAGACAGGGTGTTTTATGCGGCTAAAATCAAAAGGGAGTTTGATATCTTTAGAACGTACCGATTGTCCTTCTGGCTTGGTCATCCCCATATCCCGTAGATGCGGCCTTGAAAAAGGCCTGTTTTCATTAGCAAAAACGTAACCTTAACTCCTTAAGATTACCTAAAATGCCCAGAAAGAATTGGGAAGAATGATGAAGGATCGAGTTATGGGTGTCAGCCGATTTGAAGACTTAAATATCGCCGTGCTTTTGCCGTGTTATAATGAGGGCGCGGCTATCGCGCAGGTGGTTTTGGATTTCCGCCGCGCTCTGCCCGGAACGCGTATTTTCGTTTATGATAATAATTCCAGCGATAACACATCCGAACAAGCCGCCCGGGCCGGAGCGACAGTTGTTCCTTGCCGCCGACAAGGCAAGGGCAATGTTGTGCGCCAGATGTTTGCCGATATTGACGCCGATATCTATATCATGGCCGATGGCGACGGAACTTACGACACAAAGGCCGCGCCGGATTTAATCGAAACACTGATCACCGAACGTGTCGATATGGTCGTCGGCACCCGCCGGGACGTGACCATTGATGCAGGCCGCAAGGGCCATGCTTTTGGTAACAAAATTTTCAATACCGTCTATCAGGCAATATTTGGCAAAGACTTCACCGATATTTTCTCAGGCTACCGTGTGTTTACACGCCGTTTTGCCAAAAGCTTCCCGGCCATGTCGCCCGGTTTCGAGATCGAGACCGAGATGTCCGTTCACGCCTCTGTGCTGCGCCTGCCTATTATCGAAGTTGAATGTGAATATGGCCGCCGCCAGGAAGGCTCTGTCAGTAAGCTTAACTCATTTCGCGACGGCTTTAAAATCCTGCGCATGATGGGCTCCTTGATGAAGGAAACGCGGCCTTTTCTCTTTTTCAGCTATATCTCGGTCGGGCTCGTCGGCCTGAGCATGCTCACCGCAGCGCCTGTTCTGGTCGAATATTTCACAACAGGCCTTGTCGAGCGCATGCCGACATGGGTGCTGTCCATGACCATGCTACTCGCCAGTATGATGGTCTTTATGGCAGGCGTTATTCTCGATTCTGTCGCGCGCGGCCGTAATGAGCAAAAGCGCATTCACTATCTGTCTTTCTCCCCTTCGCGCGGTGAAAACTACACGAACGCCGCGCAGCGCCTGCATGAACGGCGGGGTAAAAATATCGACGGTAACACTCAACTACGCGCCGACCGCGCTTAAGAGACCCCGCTTTGGCCACAATTCCACTACCGGTTTACGGGTTGATGATTGCTCAACCATTTTTGATTGCCGTTGGACAAGTCATGTTCAAACAGGCGAGTAAAAAAATGACGACACCCGGACACAATATAGTCCAGCTTCTCTTTGACCCGGTGTTTATTGGTGCTTTGGCGCTTTACGGCGCAGCAACCATACTCTGGATGTATGTCTTAAAGGTGGTGCCGCTTGCCTATGCTTATTCATTCATGGCCCTGACCTTTGTCATTGTGCCAGTCTTTGCGTGGTTCTGGCTGGGGGAAACCGTAAATCTGAAATATGTCATAGGTGCAGCCCTGATCATTTTCGGGTTATTATTTATTCACAGTTGATGTGATTTGAGTCACAGATTTATATCTTATGGCTTCTCATATTCTGCCCATCTTTGATTTTACTTTCAAAATCAGCGGTTTTGCTTTAGCGAGGCTCTATGGGGGATTTTAAGTCATCACTGGATTTCGCGGCATTCATGTCGGAAAATGCAGAGCTGGACGCAGCCTTTAGCGCCGTTTGCCATAGGCGCACCTTTAAGAAAGGCCAGAGCATTATTGGGCAAGACGATCCCGGTAGAGAGATATTTCTCTTGCGCAAAGGTAAAGCCAAGGTGGTGATCTATTCCGAAGAAGGCCATGAAATCTGGCTCGCTGAATTTACAGCCGGAACCAGCTTTGGCGAAATGGCCGCCCTATTGGATACGGCGCGCACGTCAAATGTTATCGCGGCCTCGGATTGTGCTGTCGATGTAATTAGCGCGGCTGATTTCACAGAACTACTCCGCCGCTTTCCCGAATTTAGTATCTATATGATGCGCCTGATGGCGCAGCGTTTGCAATATACGTCGCGGGCTATGTTTGAAGGCCTGTCCTTTACAATGCCGCAACGTATTTATGAAGAATTGCTGCGCCGCTCTGAACAGGATTCTGTAAGCAAAGAACTTTATCATTTATCACCCGCCCCTTCTGTGACCCAACTCTCGGAAATACTCAATGTCAGCCGCGAATCCGCTTCGCGCGCTGTAGCGCGGCTGACCAAACAAGGGCTGGTCAAGAAACAGAAAAAACACTGGGAAATTTTACGCCCGAAATTCGAGGATTATTAGCCCTATTGCTCTGAAGGCCGCAAACTATAGATCGGGAAACTGGCCTCTTCTTTTTCGGACTGCACCTGCCCGACATAATCACACATGATCTGATTAACGCGCTCCTCTTGTCTTTGCATGGCGAGGATCGCCGCGAAGGTTTCGCTGACATAGATCGAGCCCGGCATCGCCATAGCTTCAAGGCGGGCGGCAATGGCGACATGGCGGCCATAAAGATTATCACTTTGCGTAAACGGGTCTGCGCGTTCCCAAACGGGGCCAAAATGCCCGCCTATACGCAGGGCTAAATCTTCGCCTAATTCCGCCACGCGGTCATTAAAACATTGCATCAGAACAAAGGCGGCATTTGCCGCGGCCGCGACATCTTCAAACACCACAAACAAGCCATCACCCCAGCTTTTCACCATCAAAGGCGGGGTGCTCAAACCCTGGCAAGCCTTTGCCATCGGCGCAAAGACCTCTGTGACGATATCAGGAATGGAGCGATCCGGCAGGCGGCCATAGCCTTTCAAATCAGTAAAGAGCATGGCCCGAAAAGCGCGGCTTTCAAGTTCAGGCAATGGCGCAATAGGGCGGCCTCCTGCCTCTCCCGGCCACGGGATATTGATAACGCGCCCGTCAGCACGCTCCCATGCAAGTTGATCTTCATGAGTCTGCGTCCCCTTGGACGCAGTATCGAGTAGGCTTAATTGGAATGTGTCCGTATGAAGACGCTTTGCATGAAGGCGCGTTAGCCCCATCGCGATCAGGCTGGCCATTTTTAAATCCATCAGATCAAAACCGCCCGGCTCTTCCAGTACAACCCGCAAGGATTTCGCCTTGGCTATTACGGCTTTAAAGCGCCGCACCCAACCCTCGCCCATCGGGGCAACAGAATAACGGCAAAAATCATCGGGCGGTACGGGTAGCACGATATGAAGTTCCGTATTCTGCGCAAGATAACTTTCGGCAAATAAGATATCTGCGCCCGCCGCAAGGCTTCCGAAAACAGCGCTGGCAGGGTTAGCCTCTATGATTTCGTCAATCCTGCGGCTGAGATTTTCATAGTCTGCGCGGCCAAGACTGCGGTCTTGTCCCGGATCGCCAATGCGAAACATATGGCCGACATAATGCAAACAAGGCGGGGCCAGAAATGGCACGAGCCAGTCCGGGGTTTGGCCGCCTGACAGCATTTGAAACTGCTGCACGGTGCTCGCTCTCGCGGCGTAATTATCCGGGTCGGCATGAATGGCGCTCTCCAGCATATCTTTAACGCTGTCCATATCGCTAAGCAAAAAATAACATTCTGCTTGCGTCGCATGGAAATAATAAAGCGCTTGCGGATTACCGGTTTTCGGCGCGGCGATTTCCGTCAATATCTTTTGCGCGATCGCTTTCGCCTTGCCTTTATCCCCTGCCATCCAGTGCATTGAAGCAGCATTAATCCCGCTATAACCTCCGCCCGTTTGGTCAAAAGCCTGCTCATATTGTGCGGCTGCCTGAGTAAATAATTGAGGAGTTGCGGCGCTGCCGCTGCCATCAATTCGAGCTTTGATCAGTCGGCCCGAAAGCGCAAGAATATCTTCATGGGTTTCAGCGCCGAGGTTCATTTTGGCAAATACGGCTTCTGCAGATGACAAAGCCCCGCCGCGCAATAAGCATAAAACGGCGGTATATTTTAGGCCGGTATCGTCCGGATAATCCTGCAGGGCCATCATGACCTGATCAAAAGCGCGGTAATAATTACCATGCCGTAAATTGACATTGATAGCGGCATGGGCCGGAGATGTGTCCGAATTAATCATGGCTAAACGTGTCATTCTCCCGCGTAACAACTCAGAATACTCAAAGATGTGACCCATGTCACAGCCCTTGCTTATTGTTCGGGTTTATAGCAAAATAGTCAACGGGGGAAGGTTATGCCGGGGTCTGCCAATAGGATTTCAAGACAAGTCGCAAGCACTGTTTTTACAGCAGGTTTGCTGATGACATTTGGCAATACGGCTTACGCTGAGACTGTCGCCGGATATCTATCTGCCGCTGATTGGTATATGATTGTCTCTACCGAAACCGGGGCGCCTGTTATTTTGCAACAAAGCGCCCCGCCATCTCATTGGATGTCTCCGGGCCCGGTTAATTTCAATCTAAGCTTCACAAAAAACAATCTCGCAAGCCGCAATCTTTATATTATCGCGGCGAGCACGCCCAATGACGGCGCGGCTCCCTTAATCGCAGGTGTTTTATCGGGAAGTAAAACCATCATTACAGGCGATAGCCGCATTAAAGTCCTGAGTAGCTCTTATGACTCTACAGCGCTTCCAAATATCGCCGTGATTGATGAGTTGATTAAAAGAGAACTGGGCGGCAGCTACCAATCCACCTACAGCCAGACGAAAACACTAACAGACCATATTAATTTTTCTGCGGCAGCGCGGGCGCAAATGTCAGGAACGGCGGCACATGCCATTTGGGGCAATCCGGCTGTCTCGCCGGATAATGGCAGCTATGTTGTTTTTCGCATTCCTTATTCCGCTTTATTTAACCCGCCTGAGGAAAAAGCAGACCCTGTTACATCGAGCGGGTCAACATCATCCGGCGGGAATTCGGGCGGGGTCAATGTCTCGGTTGATGTGGGCGGGCTTCTGGGATCACTTTTTGGCAAAAAGGATAAAGACAAAGACGCGCCCACAGATACCGCCACGGCGCAAGCGTCTTCGGATCCGGTGGCAACCGTTGATCCTGTCGTCATTGCTGACCCACCCGCTGATACACAAACAACGACCTCTCCCGTGATTAGCCTGCCGCCACCGCCTCCGCCCAAAATTATTACGCAATATGTAGAAAACCCGGATATCATTGCGGATCGGGATCAGCTGCGGGATCAAAATTCCGTCATGGAAAAGGTCATTAGAAGCCAGACTGAAATGCTGAAAAAGCGAGAAAGTCTCATTAGCGGTTTGCAAACGCAGCTCAACAGGGCGCAAAACGGCATCGCCAGCGTGCCGGAATTATTAGCCCCCAAAAATGAAATCATCGCCCGCCAAGCTGAAACCATAACAACGTTGAATACTAAAACCGCCAAAAATGCCGAACAGATCGAAGCTATGGAAGCCGACATTCAGAATTTAAAAAACAGCGCCAAACCCCTGTCCAAAGCCGCTTTAATCGCAGGCGGGCTTGGCGGCCTTGGACTCGGCGCTTTAGCGGGCCTTATGATTGGCCGCCGCCGCCATAATAAGACCTGCGATTTACATCTCCCCCCGCTGAAAAAAGAAGACGAGGAGGAGAAAGAGCCCAAAGACGGGTCTGATTTAAGCAACCTCAAGAAAGGCATGGCCTTTGCCGCCTCGCCCATGGCTTTGGGCGGCTTGCCGATGAGCCTTGCCGCCATTAAGCCCGTCTATGACGCCGTCGGGCGCATCGGATTTGCGCAAAAAGGCAAGCCGACCGGCGAAGAAGAAGCCTTTGGCACCGGGATTTTAATCTCTGATATCCATGTGCTAACCAACCGTCATGTCTGGGAAATGTTCCGGGATAGGCTGGCGGGCGATCAGGGCGCGGGCATTGAATTTCACGCCGAAAAAGATAAAGACAAAACCGATTTTATCGCATTTGACGGGGCGGAGCCGGTTTGCATTCACGGACAAGACGCGGCGATTTTTACCCTAAGTCGGAAACCCGAAGCCCGCGCGCCCGTTACCTTCGCGCCGCGCCCGATAAAGCAGCTCAATGATTTGGAGGTCGTCGTTGTCGGCTATCCGCAAGCCCATAGGATGACGCCGGATATCGCGGCTGTAACCGAGGACAATCCGATCTTTGGCGTTAAGCGCTATTCCGAAGGCAAAATCTTTCGCCACTCGACCGACATCGACACGCCTTACGGGGTCGAGGCGGCAGTCTCCGAAATTATAAATCCGGCGCGAACACTGCGCGCCATCTGCCATAATGCGTCGACATTGGGCGGCAGTTCCGGCTCGGCTGTTATCTGCAAAAAAACAGGCGACCTCGTGGCGTTGCATTTTGGCTTTGACACGGCCTATGACTGGGAAGAAGCCACAAATTTCGCCATAGCGGGCGACATGCTGGCCGAAGACGTTGCAAAGATTATCGAAAATGCGTGACCTAGGTCACAGAAGAAATATGTGGGACTATCTAAAACGCCATTAACAAGGAGGCTGACATGGCAAAGAATCAAGAATATCTCAAAAGCTGGGATGACTATCAGGCGGAACGCGGCGTAGATAGATATGGTTATACCCCCATACTTTTACCCATCCATATCGACATTAATGAAAAAGGCGAAATCGCACGGCACCGCATGACGGCCGGAGACGTCAAAAAACTCTATAAGGCGAGCCGCAAAGAGTTTCCCGCTTGGATGACAAAGGCTCATTTCGCTTGCGCTAACCCTGGTGATGTCTTTAAAGACTATGTTGAATATTTTTCGCCGATTGATGGCGTCGAAGGGCCGCGACCGGCGTCTCCATTGGATTTAACGGTTAACCGCCCCGTTTGGAATCTATTTAACTTACCTCGGAAAAACTGGAAATTTTCAAAGAATAAACAATATAGCGTTGAAAATGATCCGGATGATATGATGCGTAACTTTGAAAAAATTTGCACTTTGGATAATAATAATGCAGTTTTAATATCCAACCGTTGTCGGAGCAGCCCTAAGAGTTTAAAATATAATTTACATATCACTATCTCACAAAGAGAAGCACGCCGTCTATATCGGACTGATATTATAATTGACCCCATGCAAGACAATGATCCGGATGGAGGGGGATAGTTATGCCTTAAGTCTCAGTTGAGGACACTATCATTATAAGTAACACCCTTGGTATTTATCTTTAATGTAAAATCCGCGAGACTTTAACAAATCGACAAGTTTCGCGGCTTTCTCAACGTTGCTCGAGATGTTAAAAGCCAAAATTTTACGCTGTAAAATCGTCGGTGAATTAATATCAGATTTCACCCATTCATATTGTAAATATTTACCTGCAAAATATTCGGCAGGTTTAGATTGTCCAAATGCATCATTCATGCACGTTAAAACAATATCGACTTGTAGACCAAAGGTTTTATCAGAGTTTTTCGAGTAGAACTTTTTATTTAATGTCTCAAGTGTATTTTTTGCAACCTCCTCATTACCCGAAATGCGCTGTGTATGAATATCAATAACTGAACCCATAAACAATTCATATTCACTTAGGCTCGGCTCTAATTTCCGATAACTCCCCAGCGCCGTATCATATTCTTTTTTTAAGGCCATAAAGTCTTCATATTGTACTGTAAAATATAATTTATTTAACTCAGATAAAAGTTGATGAAAATAAGTTTCTTTCCATCTTATATTTAAGGGGTCATGACTTGAGAGCTCTCTCATTTCAAACAATAAGGCCTTTGATGGAAGAGATTTATCGCTCATATATACATTTATAACTTCCCGTTTCGCTTTTAATAATTTATGCATCAGCCAGTAATCAGCGCGTTTGTCCTGGGTAAGCTGTTCGTAAATCTCAATCTGTTTTTGCCTGAAGCTCAGGCTTGTTTCCGCGCTCTCGACATAAAGTGACGCTCTGGCGGCTCCGGCAAACACATTCGCCATACTGCGGCTGACACGTTTATTTTTCGGGAATATGACATGCGCAAGGTTGAAAAGTTCCAGCGATTTTTCAAAACGACCTAAAGCATCAACATGATTTCTTTCCATTATGTCAATGCTTCCCAAATTATTTTCACCGGACGCCGCTTCGATAATCCAGTCAAAATTAGCTTTATCAATCGCATGGAGTTGCGCAGTCATATCTCTGTAATATTGCCAGTGCTCTCTGGCTTTTTGCATATCGTCACTGTCAAATGCTATTTTCCCAACCCAAAATTCACTTTGCGCATGGGCGAAAATAACCTCTGTGTCATGCGGGTTCCGAGCAAGCACTTCTTCGGTCAACCGAGTTGCTGCTTCTATTTGACGCTTTGCATCCTGCATATGCTTGGCATCCAGCGCGACTTGGCCCAATACATGGCGAGCGCGGGCTTGGCGGGTGAGGCTTTCATCGGGCAGATCTTTGATATCTTGGCGGTCATAATAAGCCACAGCCCGTTCCCCGACCCCGTCCAAAATATCCAGCCGCCCGACAGGTTCCAACTTGGCCTTCAAATCTGTGATCATATACTCAACCAAGCCTTCCGCGTCATTGCGGCTCGCTTCTGCTTCCTTCTTTGCATCCACAGCCGTAAGCGTTGCCGCCGCCATCGCGCCGGAAAAAACCAAGGACGCCAGCATCCCCGTCTGAAACCGCCTTGTCCGCCGCTTCTCGTCCCGCCGCACCAGATCATCCAGCCCCGTCCCGAGCATGGCGGCGGCGATCTGGGTGACGCCTAATCTGAATCCCGCTTTGCCGCCCGAGATATCTGCCGCGAGAGGCTCCCGTCCGCCCTCAGTCAGCGCTTCGGGGAAGGCCGTCTCCGGCGTGCCTGAGGCCATAACACTGAGGATATTATCATCGCCGTGTAATTCGCGGAAATAACGGATTTCGACATTGACCCAATGCGAATTTTTGGCCGCCGGAGAGCAGAGCACGATCATGAAGCGCGATCCCTTGACCGCATCTTGGATTTTATCAGAGAGGCTGTGATGGGCGCTAAGCTCTGCGACATCGCGAAAAATCGGTTTGAGCGGATGGCCTTCGAGCGTTCGGAAAGCCTTGGGAAGCTTATAGGTTTCCAGCGCCTTATGCAGCCGCCCGGCCATGTCTTCATCATCATGAGCATAGGACATAAAACCCGCATATTTTTGCGTCTGCCCGCCCTGCCCTGTCATGCTCACTCCCCCATTTCGATACTATCATAAGCCGGTGCCGCAAACTCCGCAAGGGAGAGCTTGGATATGGAAGCGCTTGCCTATCGGGAAGCATTTCGCATAAGAGATAGCTCTGTATAAAGAAAAGTTCTTCCTATGGCTCTACCGCTTGTCAGCCAAAACTACGCCGAAGACCGCGGCCCGCTTGCGCCCGAAACAGCGCCTATCTATCCCTTCACCCTGCCGCTGGATTTATCCCGCTCGACCAGCCTGATGGGCGGACACCCTTGGGAGGTCTATAAACAAATGCGCGAGCAGGCCCCGGTGATGTGGCACCCGATGGATAATCTCGAAGGCTTCTGGGCGCTAACTGATTATGCCGATATTCGCAGCGTCAATAATGACCCCAAACGGTTTTCTTCGCGCAAAGGCGGTATCTTGCAAGCCTATATGGATGAGGCCCGCCGCCACCCACTACTCCACCGCGCCAGTCTGGATACGATAATCTGTCTTGATCCGCCGCATCATCTCCAACTTCGCCGCGAGCATATGGCATTTTTTACCCCCGGTTTTGCCAATCGCCTACGGGTCAAGGTCGAAGCCGAAGTCTCCCGCCTGCTGGATAATCTCGCCAAACATGGCCCGATAACAGATTTGGTTGAGCCTTTTTCGTCGCAATTACCGCTCTTTACCCTCTGCGAAATCCTTGGCATTCCCGAGGTTGACCGCCCCAAGATTGCGGCGTGGATGGATATGCTTGAATTAGCGCAATATACGATGGAACAAGAAGAGCTGGGGAATATCGACCCCGCCCAAATCATGATGTTCCTAACTGAAGTACAGGCTTTGTTTGATTACGGGCAGAGTATTTTAAAAAAACGCCGCGCAGAGCCCAAAGAAGACCTACTCTCGGCCATTGCCAATATTGAAATTGAAGGCGCGCCTTTGCCGGATGAATATCTCGACGGGGCATGGCTTATAATTATTTTTGCCGGCAATGATACGACGCGCAATTCAATCTCCGGCACATTGCGCCTGCTCACCGAATTCCCCAAGGCCAAAGCGGAATTAATTGCCAGTCCCGAATTGATCCCCGATATGGTTCACGAAGCTATCCGCATGGTCAGCCCGGTTATTTACATGCGGCGAACAACGAGCGAAGAGGTGACCCTGCGCGGCCAAACCATAGCGGAAGGCGAAAAAGTGGTGATGTTTTACGGCGCGGCCAATCGCGATCCGAAAGTCTTCGAAAATCCGGACGTCTTCGATATCCACCGCAAAAATGCACGGGACCATCTTGCCTTCGGCATCGGCCCGCATGTCTGCCTCGGGCAAAGGGTCGCCAACATGCAATTAGATGCCGCTTATCGGCAGATATTAGCCCGTTTCCCGAATATCACATGGACGGGTGAACAAGAAATAGCCCCCAACAGCTTTACCCATTCGGTTACAAAACTGATGGTAGATTTAGGATAAGTTATGACTGGCAAACGTATTGGCTTCTGGCTTGGGGTTTTTGTTTTTACGCTTTTATGCCTGCTCCCGGCGCCCGCTAATCTCTCCCATGAAGGCTGGCTGACTTTGGCGCTTTTAGCTTTGATGGTGTGTTGGTGGGTGAGCGAAGCGCTGCCCATCGGGATCACCTCGCTCCTGCCCCTCGTCGCGGTTCCCTTGCTCGGCATTAGTACATTATCCGCGGCGGCAGCGCCTTTTGCTCATCCGATAATTTTCCTGCTCATGGGCGGATTTATTATCGGAAAATCGATTGAGCGCTGGGATTTACATGAACGGATTGCGCTGGGAATTTTATCAAAGATCGGCTCAAGCCCGTCTGCGCTCATTGGCGGTTTTATGCTAACGGCGGCATTGCTGTCGATGTGGATTTCCAATTCAGCGACCGTGATTATGCTGCTCCCTATTGTCCTCTCTGTAGCTGCGCGAACGCCGTTTGAGGGTCAGGATAAGAAAAACTTCACCCTCGCCGCCCTGCTCGGCACAGCTTGGGCGGCCTCTATTGGCGGGCTGGGCACGCCTGTCGGCACGCCGCCTAATCTTATTATTATCGGCTTTCTCGAAGACGCCGGAGATACCCGCTTTACATTTCTAAAATGGATGAGCTTCGGCATTCCGGTGGTTATCATTATGGGTCTGGCCGCGTTTTTTGTCTTGATCAAATGGGGGCCGAAAATCTCGGATAAGGCGCAGGCCCCGGACGGCTTCTTTGTCGGCAAGCTCGCCGCGCTTGGAAAAATGCGCGTGCCGGAAAAACGCGTTGCCCTCGTCTTTCTCGCCATTGCCTTTTGCTGGATTTTCCGCCGCGCATTCTTGCAGGACTTAAGCCTGTTCGGCCATAAGCCGCTGGCGGGGCTTAATGATACAACCATTGCCATCGCCGGCGTATTGGCGCTCTTCGCTATCCCGTCAGGATCAACCCGCGAGCCGGGCACAAGGCTGCTGGATTGGCCTACCGCCGCCTCTATCCCGTGGGATATTTTATTGCTCTTTGGCGGCGGCATGTCATTGGCGGCGATGATCAAAGTCACAGGCCTGTCGATTTGGCTCGGCGGAGAGATGAGTTTTATCACGGCGCTGCACCCCGTCTTAATGACTTTGGTTTTGGTCACATTCGTATTGTTCTTTACAGAGCTAACCTCCAATACCGCCACGACCGCCGCCCTAATGCCGATTGTCGCCGCCATTGCTCTGGAAACCGGTACAGACCCTGCCGCGCTCGCCATCCCCATCGCTATGGCCGCCAGTTGCGCCTTTATGCTGCCTATGGCGACCGGCCCCAACGCCGTGATTTTCGGCAGCGGGCATATCACTATGGCAGAAATGGCCAAGGCCGGGTTTAAACTTAACCTGCTGGGGATTGTGCTCATCACCCTCATCGCCAGCATTATTGTGCCTCTGGTGCTGTAACCCGCCATCGCCTATAAGACAGGACAGCTCGCCATATTGGGTATGCGCGCGAGGGCGGAAACAGCGCTCGGCGATACATTCAACCTGCGCCAATTCAACGAAATGATCCTAAAAGACGGCGCCATGCCGCTGGGGATATTGGACAAGGTGGTGGTTGACTGGATCCCGGCGGAGACGGCGGGGTAGATTGTTACAAATTTACGCAGACCGCTTCATTGAAGGGTGCGTTTCGTGCGTAACCAGCCCTTTAATAATGACAGGAGCATTCTTTTGGGTGCGGTAAAGATCGTAATGCGCTTGTAGCTTCAGTAACATATAAGCCTTCCCGCCGAAAAGCCTCTATCTTCAAAGTCATTTCAGGCGGTAATATTAGTTCCCTGATAACAGAACCGGGGTGACTTGGGGGCATTTTTATTTCTATTGCCATAAGGGCCTCTATTTGACTTGAGGCTAGTGTTAATCCTCGTAGTTCAGAATATGGATCGTAATGTCCACCGCATTATGAACAAAGGTAATACGCCAATTCGCGTAAACCGAGATTGCATAAGTGCCTGACTGATCTCCTTCTACCCTTTATCCAACACAAATCCCCATAAATCCTTCGCCTCGCCGCGCTTTTTTAAAACTCTATCCCCGCCCTCTGCAATACCCCTCATATTGGCTCTGTTCTTCTCCCAAGGACAGGCGGTTGTGACCGCTGGGGAGAAGAGGATGTTTGTGGTGTAGGTTTGTCGTGGTCACGCGCGGCAAGTCCGGCCAGCCGACCGCGTGCTGTCTCCCCCTCGACTGGGGACATTCGGCCGGTCGAGGAGAACGCGAAGTGGCCGTCATTGATGCGATGCATCAATGACAACGTAGCGCCGACATCGCTGGCGATGTCGGATCGGGATGCGATATAAGACTTCGCGTAATGGAATAAGGAGCGCAGCCGTGCGGCCTATCAGGCCTTGCGCATGAAAGCGCATTGATCTGCTACGCCAGATGAGGAGGTCGAAAAAATTCCTTAAAAAATTCAGCAAAAAGACTCAGACTCCTCTTGCGAGTCCGTGCCTATATCCCTACATGCCCTCTGTTAGCACTTGGTAACCCTGAGTGCTAAATCACAATCAACCTCTAACCTAAGAGACAGAGCTATGAAATTTCGTCCTCTCCATGACCGCGTTGTTGTTCAGCGCGTTGCAGAAGATACCAAGACGGCCGGCGGGATTATTATTCCTGATACCGCGACCGAGAAACCCTCCGAAGGCAAAGTTGTTGCTGTTGGCCCCGGCACGCGCGGCGATGATGGCAAACTGACCAAGCTGGACGTCAAAAAAGGCGACCGCGTATTATTTGGCAAATGGGGCGGCACCGAAGTCAAGATTGATGGCAAAGACCTGCTGATCATGAAAGAATCCGATATTATGGGCGTTATCGCTTAATCCACGCCCCGCGATGAGCGGGGCCTCTATCAACTTAAACCAACACCTCTCTAAGGAGATTTTATTATGGCGGCAAAAGACGTCAAATTCGGCTCGGACGCACGGGCTAAAATGCTGGAAGGCGTGGATATCCTCGCTAATGCAGTCAAAACAACCCTCGGCCCCAAAGGCCGCAATGTGGTTATCGAAAAATCCTTCGGCGCGCCGCGCACGACCAAAGACGGCGTGACAGTGGCCAAGGAAATCGAACTTGAAGACCGCTACCAAAATCTTGGCGCTATGATGCTGCGCGAAGTTGCGGCCAAGACCAATGACAAGGCCGGCGACGGCACGACAACCGCGACAGTCCTCGCCCAAGCCATCGTCCGCGAAGGCCTCAAACGCGTTGCCGCCGGTATGAACCCGATGGACCTCAAACGCGGCATCGACAAAGCGGCCAAAGAAGTCGCCGAAGATCTGCTCAAGAAAGCCAAGAAAATCAGCAAAGCCTCTGAAATCGCCCAAGTCGGCACTATTTCAGCCAACGGCGCGGCGGATATCGGCAAAATGATCGCCGACGCCATGGGCAAAGTCGGTAATGAAGGCGTTATCACCGTCGAAGAAGGCAAAACCGCCGAAACCGAGCTGGACGTCGTCGAAGGCATGCAGTTTGACCGCGGTTACCTGTCGCCTTACTTCATCACAGACGCCGAAAAAATGCGCGCCGAGCTGGAAGACCCTTATATTCTTCTCAATGAAGGCAAACTCTCCAACCTGCAAGACATGCTCCCGATCCTCGAAGCTGTGGTGCAGACCAGCAAACCTCTTTTGATCATTGCCGAAGATATTGAAGGCGAAGCGCTCGCAACTCTCGTGGTCAATAAACTGCGCGGCGGCCTCAAAATCGCGGCTGTTAAAGCGCCCGGATTTGGCGATCGCCGCAAAGCTATGCTCCAGGATATTGCTATCCTGACAGGCGGCATGGTGATTTCCGAAGACCTCGGCATCAAGCTGGAAAATGTCTCGCTCAAAGATTTGGGCCGCGCCAAACATGTCCACATCACCAAAGACGACACGGTGATTGTTGACGGTTCCGGCAAGAAAAAAGACATCAATGCCCGCGTTGAGCAAATCCGCCAACAAGCCGAAGCCTCTTCGTCCGAATATGACAAAGAAAAGCTGCAAGAGCGCCTCGCCAAATTGGCCGGCGGCGTGGCCGTTATCAAAGTCGGCGGCTCTACCGAGATCGAAGTCAAAGAGCGCAAAGACCGCGTTGACGACGCGCTTAACGCCACCCGCGCAGCCGTCGAAGAAGGCATCGTCCCCGGCGGCGGCACGGCTCTTTTACGGGCCTCCCGTTTCATCAACGCCAAAGGCGCCAATGATGACGAGCAATCCGGCATCGAGATCATCAAAGCGGCGCTACAATATCCAGCCCGCCAAATCGCGGATAATGCCGGCGTCGAAGGCGCGGTCATTGTCGGTAATATCATCGCCGAAAACAAAGCCAATTACGGCTATGACGCCCAAAATAATAAATATGGCGACATGGTCAAAAAAGGCATTGTCGACCCCGTCAAAGTCGTGCGCACAGCCCTACTAGACGCCGCCTCTGTAGCCGGATTAATCCTAACAACAGAAGTCGCCATAGTAGAAGCGCCAAAGAAAGACAGCGCAGCCCCAGCCATGCCAGACATGGGCGGAATGGGAATGGGCGGCATGATGTAATACCGCTGCGCGGTATTACATCATGCCGCAAAGCATTTTCCGAGATTCGCCGCCCGCCATCGGTTCGAGAGCGGCGAAAATCGGAAAATTCCATTAAGGATGAGGTTCGCCAGCGAACCTCATTAGGGCGCATTGCGCCCTCCCGAACTTCTTCGGAAATCGGCTAAGCCGATTTGCCGAAGCCTCCCCTCACAAACTGAACTTTCAGTATCGTGAATATGGGCGGTTCCTTAGGGAGCCGCTTTTTTTATGTGCGCCCCACCGTTTATCACCCCACTTACCGTTCATCCCCTCCCCTCCCCCGTTCATTCCCGCGTAGGCGGGAACCCAGTTTTAACCACAGCTAATACTGGGCTCCCGCCTGCGCGGGAGTGAACGGTATTAAAAAAAGAGATGAACGGTGTGTGGGGTGATGAACTGAATTAAAAAAATAAAAATAACCCCTTGCCCCAAACCCCACACTCAAATACGTTCCCCATATGTTCTACACATATATTGTAACCAATCGGCGCAACGGAACCCTCTATATCGGCCAAACCAGCGACCTCGGCTCGCGCATGGAGCAACATAAATACGGCCTCATCAAAGGCTTTGCCCATAAATGGAATTGCCATCACCTCGTCTGGCTTGAGGCTTTTGAAACGCGCGGCGAGGCTTTCAAGCGCGAACGCTCCATGAAAAAATGGAACCGAGGTTGGAAACTACGCTTAATCGAAGACAGCAACCCGCACTGGCTTGACCTCACCGAAACCCCGCTCTGGCCCCTCCCCGATAAACCGATATTTGCAGAGTTGCGGCAAAAGATAATCCGCGAACATGCTCTACCGCGCTGATAAATTGTTTTTTACTACCGTTCATTCCCTCCATTTCCCGTTCACTCCCGCGAAGGCGGGAGCCTAGTTTTAACTCAAGCTAATACTGGGTCCCCGCCTACGCGGGGATGAACGGTGAGTGGGGTGGAATTATATATATTTAGTTGAACATTTTTAAAATACGGATACCAATAACCTATGGCAATCAATGATATTAAATGGCAAATCTTGTTTGAACGACACCGCATCGTCGAAGCCGTCAATACTCACGGCTATTTCGACATCACTGCTGACCAAATAAAAACTGTCCGCGAACCACGATTGATGTGCAAAATGGATTTCAAACAATCCGTTGCGAAGCCGTTCAAAGATAATGGTTTGTCAATCTTAGCCATTAGAAACGGTCTCTACCGAATTGCAAAAACATCTCCTTTCTTTGAAATTGATTTGGATGAAGTTGGTCAAATTCCGATTATTGATTTCCAACTCCCCGCCTTCATCGAAACTGTCTGACGTCAGCGCCTATGGCACAGATTTAAGTCTGGGCTAAGAGAGAGTTTTTGTTCATCATCATCTTAGGAGTAAATGATGAGACAGAAACAAACAGGGCGTTCCTCGGAGCGCATCATTAAAGACATCAAACGTAAAACCCGCCGCCAATATAGCGCGGAGGAGAAGATACGCATCGTGCTAGACGGCTTACGCGGCGAGGATAGCATTGCCGAGCTATGCCGCCGTGAAGGCATCTCGCAGGGCATATATTACAAATGGTCGAAAGACTTTATGGAGGCTGGCAAGAAGCGGCTTGCGGGCGATATTATTCGCCAAGCCAACACCGGCGAAGTCACGCATCTACGCAAAGAAGCCCGCGTGCTAAAAGAGGTCGTGGCCGAGCAAACCCTTGAACTCAGACTTCTTAAAAAAAGCATGATCGGGGATGGGGGCGAAGACGTATGAGATACCCAGCAACAGAGAAGTTAGAGATTATCCGCATAGTTGAACGCTCACACCTACCCGCTAAGCAAACCTTAGATTGTCTGACGTCAGCGCCTATGCCCGCTCATGTTTGGAACCGCATTCCAGATGGAGTTCGAGACAAACTGGTGAGCCTAGCCCTTGAGCGGCCAGAGCTAAGTCCGCGAGAGTTAGCGGTGACGTTCACCGATACCAAAGGCTATTTTGTATCAGAAAGCTCGGTATATAGGCTGTTAAAGGCCCACGACCTCATCACCAGTCCTGCCTTTATCGTTATGAAGGCAGCCAGTGAGTTCAAGGATAAGACGACGGCAATAAACCAAATGTGGCAGACCGATTTTACCTATTTAAAGATCATCGGTTGGGGCTGGATGTATCTATCAACAATCCTTGATGATTACTCGCGCTACATCATCAGCTGGAAACTGTGCACGACCATGAAGACATCGGACGTGACAGAAACTCTAGATATGGCTTTGCAAGCGTCTGGCTGTGACCAAGTGCATGTGGTTCACAAGCCGCGCTTGCTGTCTGACAACGGTGCAAGTTACGTCTCTGGCGAACTGGCAGATTACATCAAAGACCAAGGCATGAGCCATGTACGCGGAGCGCCTTATCATCCGCAAACACAGGGCAAAATAGAACGCTGGCATCAGACGCTCAAAAACAGGATATTGCTGGAGCACTACTTCTTGCCCGGAGACCTTGAGCGGCAAATCGAAAACTTCGTGGAGTATTATAATCACGAGCGTTACCACGAAAGCCTTAAAAACGTCACACCTGCTGACGCCTACTTCGGGCGAGCACAATCAATTTTAAACAAAAGGGAAAGGATCAAAAAACAAACAATCGAACATCGGCGCTTGCAATACCGCAAGGCCATAGCTTAACATCAATCAACAATAGGTGAGCAAACTCTCTCTTAGCCCAGACTTAAATCTGTGCCATAGGCGCTGACGTCAGACACTGACGCCTACTTCGGGCGAGCACAATCAATTTTAAACAAAAGGGAAAGGATCAAAAAACAAACAATCGAACATCGGCGCTTGCAATACCGCAAGGCCATAGCTTAACATCAATCAACAATAGGTGAGCAAACTCTCTCTTAGCACAGGCTTAAATCTGTGCCATTTTATATGACGACGGACACGTAGCCGATCACTCCATCGATATGATATTCGCCGACCCGCCTTATAATCTCTCCAATGACGGCTTTACCTGTCAGGGCGGGCGCATGGTTTCGGTCAATAAAGGCGCGTGGGACCGCTCGCGCGGGCCGGAGGCTGATTTTGAGTTTCACCGCGCTTGGATTGCGGCCTGTCATCGTAAACTTAAGCCCGGCGGCACGATTTGGATTTCGGGCACTTACCATTCCATCTATCAATGCGGGGTGGCGCTGCAACTTGGCGGCTGGCATGTGCTCAATGATATTACGTGGTTTAAGCCCAATGCCTCGCCCAACCTGTCCTGCCGCATGTTCACGGCCAGCCATGAGAGCCTGATTTGGGCGCGCACCTCGAAAAAGGACAAACATGTCTTTAATTACAAAGATATGAAGCACAGCGATTATCACGAGGGCGATGTCCTTAAAAAAGAAGACAAACAAATGCGCTCGGTGTGGAGCATTCCCCTGACCAAAAAGAGCGAAAAGCGCCACGGCAAACATCCAACACAAAAACCCGAAGCCCTGCTGGAGCGCGTGGTATTATCCTCAACTAACGCAGGCGACACCATACTCGACCCGTTTTGCGGCTCCGGCACAACGGGCGCAGTCGCCATCCGCCACGGGCGGCGCTTCATCGGCATTGATATGGACAAAGCGTTTCTGAAAGGCATTGCCAAACCCCGGATTGAGGACGAGATTGCGGCGCATAAGGCTGCGATAAAACAAAATGCAGCGGACACCCTGCTCGAAAGCCTGCGCCTTGAAGTCGAGATGGCGAAGAACGGATAATCTTAACCCTTAATCCATCATTCCCCGCCTCAACTTACCATTCATCCCCGCCCCCATCTTCGTGAAGATAAACTACGGCGGGGACCCAGTATAAGCTCAAGTTAAAACTAGGCTCCCGCCTCCGCGGGAGTGATGGGGATGAGGGGTTGAGGGTGAACAGTGAAGGGGGGAGATGAACGGTTAGTTAGGTTGAGACGGTCTACCGATTAGAGCCCTTAGCCATCCCCACCCGAATTTGCGCGACCGCATTTTCGCCAGCGCGTCACCTATCCCCAAATGCGTTAGCTCCCGCGCCGCATCAACATGATCTTCGCAAAACCAATGTGCGCCTATGGGGTGGCCTACCATTCGCTTATCTCTCATGCGCTGGTTTGAGGCTTTATCTTCATCGCTGATCTTGAAACACAGCAATTCGCCTTTACTTTTAAAAGGGTCAAACCGGGCATGACAAAAACTGCAAATCGGAGGCATCATAACCAGAGACTGGACTCACTTCGGGGGTTTAGCAAGCCCCCGGGCCGTAAGCCCATGGTTGGTAGGTCGGATAGAGCGCCCGCGAAATCCGACAATTCCGTTCTTTCGGCTATTTCGGAATGTCAGGTTTCACTGCGTTCTACCCGACCTACGCCCCTCAAAAGAAAACCAGAGCGGCCACGCCTATAGGGCTTGGCCGCTCTGGTCACTGCCCCTAGGGGCCACCATTATTTTGAAACTTGGCTTCGGCGCATTTGCTTTGGCAAATGTGTCGAAGAAGTTCGGGAGGGCGTTTTTAACGCCCTAATTGAGCGGCTTGCCGCTCAATCCCTCACTTTTAGCCGCGGGGTTTGTAATCACCCGTAATCATGCAGGTGCCGTTTGGCTGGGCTGTTGTGCCGTAGGGACAGTTAATCGCCATCGTCGCTTGGGCCGGCACGGGCATTGTGTTCATGACAGGCGGCGGCGTTTTGATCGTGCCTTGATGGCTTGTGCCTTCCTGTTGATAGGTTACGCCCTCTTGCGCCGTTTTGCCTTCGCTGGACTTCATCATATGTTTGGCTTTATCCATCATATGATCTTTCATCTTGTCCTTAGCGACCGCCGCCCCGGCGTCTTGCATAGAGCCGCCTTTGGCCATGACTTTGCCTGCAGTCATCGCGTCATGCCCGTCCATCTTGGTGCCCATCTTGGCACCGTCCATCATCGTGCCGTCTTCCATCATATGGCTTTGGGCTTTGTCTTTACCCATATCCGCCGCTGCGCCCATTGCGGCATCGCCCATTGATTTGCCTTTGGCCATATCCGCGCCGACATCGATGGCTTTATCAGCAGCCATAGCGCCTGTATCGCCCATTTTATCGGCCGCCATGTCTTTGGCTTTATCTTTGGCGACATCGACGGCCATGTCTTTGGCCTTATCCGTCATGGCATCTTGCGCGAAAGCGGCCGGCGTGACCAACAAGGCCGCCGCGATAAATGTGGTTTTTAATAGTGTCATTTTAACTCTCCTTTTGCGAACCGGAATGGTTCGCCCCAATAATAAAGTGAGACTGGCAGGACGCGTCGCCTTTTGCCAATCAAACAAGTTTCACAGACTCGTGAGCAATTCAGGCGGATTTAAGGCACCTTACACAGGCTTAATCAGATGGTCATATGAATATCCTCAGGCATTTTACATTGACCGAGCTTTGCGCTACTGTTTCCAAATATAATCCTGGGGAGGACATAATGAAAATATTTTTGGCAGAACTTATCGGCACTGCGGCGCTGGTTTTATTTGGCTGCGGCACAGCTGTGCTCGCGGGCGCAGAGGTCGGGCAAGCCGGCATTGCCGCCGCTTTCGGCCTCGCCATTGTCGCCATGGCTTACGGCATTGGGCCGATATCGGGCTGCCATGTTAACCCCGCCGTCTCGCTCGGCGCTTTTGTTTCGGGCCGGATGAGCGCCAAGGATATGGTCAAATATTGGATTGCGCAATTTATCGGCGCGGCGATTGGCGCGGCGCTGGTTTACCTCATCGCCAGCGGCAAAGCGGAGTATTCTCTCGCTGATAACGGGCTCGGCCAGAATGGCTGGGGGCCGGACTATCTCGGCGAATATTCAATGCAAGCGGCGTTGATCTTCGAAGTCGTCGCCACATTCCTCTTCGTTACCGTCATTCTCGGCTCCACGCAAAAAGCCGCGCCAACCGCCTTTGCCGGCATCGCCATCGGCCTGACACTTTGGGTCATTCATCTGCTCGGCATTCAGGTCACCGGCGTTTCGGTCAATCCCGCCCGCAGCTTCGGCCCGGCATTATTCACCGGCATGGGCCAATTATGGCTGTTCTTCGCAGCCCCGGCCATCGGCGCCGTCCTCGCAGGACTAATGTTTCGCACGAAGCTCCTTGAAGAAGAGGCAGGCGATATAAAATCAGCCCTCGAAGTCAAAGGCGATAACGCGGTGCTAACCGAGTATGATAAGAGCTAAAACCAGGCTCTGTTTTAACCGCCTATGCCGCTTACCTGCGGCGTAGGTGACAAAGCAGCTTAACTGTGCTATGACGGGGTCATGAAAACATTATCCAGACTTTTCCTCGCTACTTTCTTCTCATTTGGCTTCACGGCTACCGCCTCCGCGCAGATGGTTATTCAAGGCTCCGGCGCGGCGCGCGATTGCTATATGAAGGTCAAAACCGGCGATCCCGGCAAGGCCAGTACAATCCGCTTTTGCGAAGACGCTTTGACCGAAATGACACTGCCGCACAGGGACGAAGCTGCGACCCATGTCAATATCGGCGTGCTCTATATGCGCAAGGGCGATTATAGTCTGGCACAGGCCAGTTATAGCCGCGCCATTGAGATGCGGCCCAAGCTCTCCGAGGCCTATATCAATCACGGCGCCAGCCTGATTTATACGGGGGATTACAGCGAAGCTCTGGCCGCGCTAAACACCGCGATTGATCTGAACACCAAAAAAATGCCCGAAGCTCTGTTTAACCGCGCCATGGCCTATGACCGGATGGAGAATTATAAAAGCGCCTATAAAGACCTGAAACAGGCTTTAGTCTTGAAACCCGAATGGCCTGCCGCGCTCAAAGCGCTGGATAATTACGTGGTGACCTCATCTGCGCGCACAAATTAGCGCGTTACCAATGTTGCATTGGGCTTGAGTTTATAGCCCCTTCCTCTATCTTGCCCCCAAAGCAGAATAGGTGAACCCAACATCATGAAAAAAATACAGCCCTCTTATGATTATGATGATTTGATCGAAAGTGGTAGGCACAGCCTATTCGGGCCGGGCAATGCCAAACTGCCTGCCCCGCCTATGCTGATGTTTGATCGCATCACTCATATTAGCGACGAGGGCGGAGAATATGGCAAAGGCCTAATCATTGCCGAGCTAGACGTTAAGCCCGACCTTTGGTTCTTTGATTGCCACTTTATCGGCGATCCTGTCATGCCGGGCTGTTTGGGCCTTGACGCTATGTGGCAGCTTGTCGGGTTCTTCCTTGGTTGGGGCGGCGCACCCGGTCATGGCCGTGCGCTCGGCGTTGGTGAGCTTAAATTTACCGGCCAAGTCACCCAAGACGTCAAAAAAGTGACTTACCGCATTGATTTGAAGCGTGTGCGCAAGGGCGGTAAACTCGCCATGGGCATCGCGGACGGCACACTTTCCGCTGATGGTCAGGTTTTCTACAAAGCCAAAGGTCTGCGCGTTGGGGTCTATATCCCGCAAGACGCTTCGAATGACACCCAAGAAGACGGAGAATAATATGCGCCGCGTCGTAATTACCGGATTGGGAATTGTCTCCTGTATTGGCAATGATGTTGATGAGGTCGCCGATAGCCTGAAAGCGGGGCGCTGCGGCATTACCAAAGACGACAAAATGACCGAGCTCGGCTTTCGCTCGCAAATCTCCGGCCGCCCGACACTGGTTGCCAAAGAACATATCCCCAAACGCTCTATGCGGTTTATGGGCGATGCTGCGGGCTGGAGCGCCGTCTCCATGCAGCAAGCAATTGACGATTCAGGCCTAACCGAAGAACACGTCTCGGATCCGCGCACCGGCATTATCGCAGGCTCGGGCGGGCCGAGCGCAATCGAGATTGTGCGCGCGGCCGATATTACCCGCAAGAATATGTCGCCCAAACGTATCGGGCCCTTTGCTGTGCCCAAAGCCATGTCCTCGACCGTCTCGGCAACACTCGCAACGCATTTTAAAATCAAGGGCGTGAATTTTTCTATCACTTCGGCCTGCACCACCTCGCTGCACTGTATCGGCGCGGCGACGGAACAGATCCAATGGGGCAAACAGGATATCATGTTTGCGGGCGGCGGCGAAGAAGTCGAATGGGCGATGTCCTCGCTCTTTGACGCCATGGGCGCGATGAGCAGCAAATATAACGACGCCCCGGAGACCGCCAGCCGTGCCTTCGATACTAACCGTGACGGCTTCGTCATTGCCGGCGGGGCCGGCATGGTGGTGCTGGAAGAATACGAGCACGCCAAAGCGCGCGGAGCGAAAATCTACGGCGAAGTCACGGGCTATGCCGCGACATCTGACGGCTATGATATGGTCGCGCCCAACGGCGAAGGCGCAGAGCGGGCCATGCGCATGGCGCTCGCAGACGCCGCAACGCGCGGCGTATCAGGCGTGGATTATATCAATCCTCATGCCACTTCGACCCCGGTCGGCGATGTCGCCGAAACGGGCGCTATTCACCGTATCTTTGGCGAGGGTGGGCCTTATATTTCAGCAACCAAATGCCTGACGGGCCACAGCCTTGGCGCCGCAGGCGTGCAAGAAGCGATCTATAGCCTGATTATGATGGACCGTGGATTTATCGCGCCGAGTATCAATATTTTCGACCTCGATCCCGAATTGCCCAAGCTCAATATCGCGCGAGAAATGGTCGAAACTGATTTGACCTCTATCATGTCCAATAGTTTCGGCTTTGGCGGCACGAATGGTAGTGTGATCTTCACCAAAATCTAAACAGAAAAGTGTCACGCAACCTACACCAAGGCATCGTCTTCGGGGCACTGAAGACAATGCCAACGCCTAGTGTAATTTGCGTTTAACGAAATGCGAAGAATCTCAAAAATTGGGCGAAGAAAGCCCATTTTTTGAGTCTGCATTTACGCAAAATACACTAGGCGGGGCAAATTACGTGACAGCGGCAGACTCGTGGGTTTTGCGAGAAAAATATACCCTACATTTCGACAATCTCCATAGGGGCGCTTGAAAAAGAAATCCCTTAAGGTAGAATAAGGCCTAATTGTATGGCCCGAGTCACGGTGTGCGTGCGGTTACTGGTCTGCATTCGCTTTGAAATATGTTTAAGATAATCTCGCACGGAATATTCACTTAAATTCAAAATAGCCCCGATTTCCCAATTGGTTTTACCTTGCGCTACCAGCGTTAGAATATCGCGCTCGCGCTCAGACAGTGTGATATTCGCTATTTCTGCCGACGTTCCCATCAGCTCTTCAATATGTTCAAAAGCATGACGGCTCAATATTTCGAGATCTATTTTTTGCTCTGACGTGAGTTTAAAATCCTGCTCTGCGCCAAAAGAAACTGTCCCGGGCATAGCTTTGCCATGTTTCATTGGGAAAGATATGCCGTAATTCAGGCCATAAGCCTGTGCATGGGCGACAAAAGCCTGTTGAGCCGGAGTCAGGTTTGCATGGCATTCGGCCCAGCGGAATGGCCGCGTAATTCGCACCCCCATTTGCGCAACCGGATCAATATGCGCATAGGCTTTATCGGCATAAACCTGACGCCAATCGCGCGGGCCCTTGGCAAAAGAGAACTTCACAGTGCCGCCATGCGCTGAAATCTGTCCGCCCAAACGCCCTGCAAAATGCAAGTTGAAACCATGATGATCCGTATATTTGACAAGCGCGTCAAATACCTTCTCAGGCGTATCGGCACCGCCGATAGCCTCAATCCCGATAAGGAGACCTTTATATCCCGATAGCATCCCACTCCCCCCGTGGTTTTGCAATTTCCAATTCTATTGGCCTTAACGCAGCCCAAGCTAAACTCAAAGTAGATAAATCGGTAAAACACGTAAAATTACAGTCGCGCTTAAATTTCCTCCATGCGCCCTAGCCAAGCCGCATAAACTGCCGTAAATCTGGGCTAAACATGGAACAGGACAGGGTTATGGCAGAGCAAATTTTTCCGCAAGGCAATCTGATGGCTGGTAAGCGCGGCCTGATTATGGGCGTGGCCAATAAAAACTCCATCGCTTGGGCGATTGCGCGCCAGCTCGCCGCGCAGGGCGCAGAGCTGGCCTTCACTTATCAAGGCGAAAAAATATTGCGCCGGGTTAAACCTCTGGCAGAATCAGTTATGCCAAAAGGCTCTAATGGCCTTCCTATTTTATGTGATTGTGATGTTACAAATGACCAGCAAATGGAGTCCACTTTTCATACGTTAAAGGAAGAATGGGGCACAATCGACTTTCTCGTCCACGCTATTGCCTTTGCCGGCAAAGACCAACTCGCGGGCAGTTTCATCGATAACACAACGCGCGAAGGCTTTAAATCCGCGCTCGATATTTCCGCTTACAGCTTTGTCGACGCAGGCCGCCGCGCCGCAGAAATTATGAATGATGGCGGGGCGATGGTGACGCTGACCTATCTCGGGTCAGAGCGCGTCATTCCCAATTATAATGTCATGGGCGTGGCCAAGGCGGCCCTCGAAGCTAGCACCCGCTACATGGCCGCCGATCTCGGCCCGCGCCAAATCCGCGTTAACGCCATTTCCGCAGGTCCGATCAAAACCCTCGCCGCCGCCGGTATCGGTTCGGGCCGCCATATGTTCCGCTTTAACAAAGCTGCCAGCGCCCTGCAGGATAATACCGACCCGGTCGGGGTGGCCGGCGCCGCGCTTTACCTGCTCTCGGATCTCGGCCTGTCCTGCACAGGCGAAACCCACCATGTCGACGGCGGCTTCCACGCCATCGGCATGCCGCAAGAAGGCCCCTTGCGGGAGAGCTTGAAAAGTTAGGGTAGAATCTGCCCCATCCGAATACCAATAGAGACTGAATGAGCCCTATTGGCAGCATCGAGTTTACGCGAAATGCTTTTCATATGCATTTTTATGGCATCTTCGGTGATGCCAAGAATTTTACCAACTTCCCAATTGGTTTTACCTGCGGCAACATAATGAAGAACATCTATCTCCCTTACACTTAGGGCAATTGTACGATCCTCTTCCTTAGCATTTAACACGCGTAGCATTTGGGTGTAGCTATGAATGCAAACCAGCTCAATTTTCGCCAAATCTTCATTGGCAAATAAAGGCTTTGGATGAACGAGAGAAATCAATCCCATTGGATAGCGCCCTACCATCACCGGAATAGCAACACCATCTTGCAATCCATATTCACTAGCTTCATCAATAATTTTTTGACCGTAACGCGTAGCATATTCATAGGCCTCGCGCCATGTGAACGCACAGCGGCAACTTAGAGCGTAGCGCAAAACCGGGTCATGCATAATATAACCCTTTTTAAACCACTGTTCCTGAAAATCGTCGGGGAAGTCAGCAATGCCAAAATTGCAGATAGGCTGGCCCAAGACTGTAGGGTTAATGATTTGACCAATACCGGCATGCGTAAAGCCCAACTGTTTTGAGAAACCGGATAGATGCGATAATATATCTTCGAGTGTTTCGCTCGTGCTTATATGCGATATTGTCGAAATAATATCAGCCACATATATATTATCGTTATTCATAACAGCCCGTTATCCTTAGCAGATTAATCTGCAAATTACAAAATTTACACTACACTTTATAGACGCAATTTCAAACATTAACTCGCGTGCGCGACATTATGCAGCCTATTATAGTTTCTCGTCAACAAGCTCCGTTAAAAAATGACGCCCATCCCGATCCTCAATTTCAATAATCCAGAGGTCAGGATCATCATCCAAACGCCGGTTGAGATAATAATCTATTTTTACCTCCTCATCCGGTCCCTTAGGGAGCCAAATACGCTCGCCCGCCATATTGCGCATGGGGCGGTATAAAACCGACATTCCGTCCCGGTAGCGCACTTTAACAAGACAAGCCCCTGCATCGCCGTCGCCTTTACGGATCACTGCGGCAAAAGCTCCGCCAATTTCAGCGCGGCGAATGAGGGCGGCGGCCCAGATTTCGGTTTTTAAATTCGCATTCATAGTTCCTAACTCTCTTAATGAGAGAAAAAAGCAAGAAAATTCGCCTTGCACCACCGCTCTGGCACTTTTCTTGCTCCGTTAGCCTCATATTAATCATGAGGCTACGGACTATGTTCCATTTTAAAAATTTTGCTTTCACGACCACCCTTTCCGCGTTGGTTTTATGTGCTGTAGCCCCCACAATGGCTCACGCCGCGAGCTATACCGACTTAAAATACCCGGTGCGCCAATCTGTGACCTATAAAGCCTCGTTTAACGATGTTGAGGATGTGTCCGCGCGGGTACTGGATTGGCGCAATCCGAGCATAGAATTCACCTTTGACATCGCAGATAATGACTGGACGGATAGTCTTGAGCTTTTACTCAGCGCAGACCCGCTCGGAAAGGTCAATTCGTCATCGCCCATCATGGTGCAATTTAACAACGGCAAACCGACCCCTATTTATACGCGCGGCCAAGGCTTTGATGCCCGTATCAAGCTTGATACGTCCCGTATTCGCCCGCGCCGCAATAAGGTAACTTTCACCTATAAAGCCCCCGCAGGCGCGCAGTGCCTAACCCCGCAACAAGGCGGATGGCAGCTGAATTTCAAAGACAGCTTTATCGTTGTTAAGGCGCGCGCCAAATCCCGTAATTACCAGCTTCGCGAGATTGAAAGCCGCCTCGCTAACGGCGCGATAGCGCCCAAAACTGTCAGTCTGCTGGCGCGCGGGCCGAATACGGCCAAACTTCAAGCCATGGCGGCGCAAGGCATTGGTCTGCGCATGGCCAAACTGCCGGAATTTAAAGTCACGCAAGGCCGTTCTGATTTTGAGGTCGTGCTCGGCACGCGCGCAAATCTTTATGGCCTTGTGACCGATAACGCCATTCTAAACGGCGAAGGCCCACGTGTTTTCGTACATGAAGGCCGCCCGATGCGGCTTGTCATCACCGGCGATACAGACGCCGAAGTCATGGCAACGGCGCAATCCTTCGCTGCCCATAAGCTGCCCATTGCCCGGCGCGCAAAAACCAGCCTCGGCGAAATGAATATGCAATCTTCCTTTGCGCAAAACAAACCTCTCATCGACGGCACAAAAAAAATCAGCGAGATTGGCGGCATTTATTTTGGCGAAGGCTGGGGCCCGGCGCCCAAGGTCGTAAAATTCGATGTTAACGACCCGGCGGCGAGCCACGGCGAAATCCTGCTGCGTATTGCCAGTAACAAAAATGTTGCTGGCCATTCCCGTCTTTCGGTAAATTTGAACGGCCAATCTCTGGGGTTTGCAAAGCTTGATAAAGCCCGCAAATCTGTCGCTTTCAACATTCCGGAAGGCATGTTGCAAGGCACAGATAATATATTGACGTTAAGCCCGGAGCTAAATCCGGCGAAAGCCTCAGGCTGCCAGTTCACCGAAAATCTGCCCGGGTTTTATCTGGGTGATGGTTCCAAGATTAAAATCAAGGCTGATAGCGCCTCTCCCGTGACAGAGCTTAGCCGCTTTACCGCGACAGGCGCGCCGTTTTCTATCAATGAAGGCGAAGGCACTGTTGTTATTCTGCCAAGCACGTCTTCCAAGGATTACGCTGCCTCCTTAAAAGTACTGGCAAAACTAGCCCAATCTTCCGGTTCCGGCTGGACAAACGCCAATTTTACGCGGTCTTCCAAAAACATTACGGCCGGCAAAAATGTGCTCGTCATCGGGGCGAATAATAACCTTGGTTCGGCTCTGCGCCAATCCGCGCCTAAGGCGCTTACAGCGGCGATTAAAGGCCAGACATTGGACGGCAATAGCCGCTTCACGGCAGAAATCGAGCGTTTTGCAAGTGCAGACACGGCGGCAACAATGCAGCTCTATGCCGCCCGTCAATTGCAAAATAGCCGTATCCGTAGCGGCGGCGTGGCCGCGCTCTACCCGTCAAAATCTGGCAGTAAAGTCATGGGCGTCATCACCAATGGCGCGGGCATGTCTTTTTCCAATAGCGCCGCGCTGATGACCGAAACACGGCATTGGAACAAACTTGAAGGCAGCATTGCCCGCTGGAACAGCTCTAATGTTCTGATGGCGCAAACAGCGGTTCATATGCCTGGTTTTATGGGGCCGAAGAGTGCTTCTAACGGGCCGAAGAGCTTTAACATGCCCGAATTTACCCTGCCAGAATTTGAGGCTTTCGAATTTGGCGAGATTGATATGTCGTGGGCGAAAAACATCTTCAGCGAGGCCCGCGACGGCCTGGCAGGTCTAACCAGCATGAATAAATCCGGGAAATCCGTAGCGCCAAAAGCGCAAACAATCCAAACGAAAGCCACTCCTAGCTTTGTCGAAACTGTGCAAAGGCCCAAAGCCTCTAAAGCAGCAAAAAAGACGGCGGCTAAACCCGCTATCCCGGCCCTGCGCGGGCGCTATGACGCGCCGAAACCCGCTCGAACACAGACATCAACCGCCGATAGAGTCGCGCAAACCAAGCTTTGGGTGAGCGCTACTTCGGGCTCTATCCGCGATAAATGGAATAATCTGGATCTAAAATCTTCCGTGCGCGACCTCCAAGGCAAAGCGCGGCCGATGGGAAATAAGATCAAAAGATTTTTCAGCCGCACAACCAATCCGGCAACCCAGACTGTGGCTTGGAGCGAAAAGAATATGAGCATCCCGGCCATGTTGTTAATTTTGGTCTTTGGCGCAATATTTTTGCTAATGGGATTATCCGGTCCGACATCCCGCCTCGGCGGACGGCACTGATAAGGGGCCCTAACTCTCCTGTCATTCCGGGGCCCGGAGGGAACCCGGAAGGTCGAACCTCTGGGAGCTCGCTTTTCGTTCAACACACAACCTCGCGAACTTCCGGGTTCTGCTGCGCAGCCCCGGAATGACAGATTAATATGGCTGGAACCTATTGGACGCGGCTAAGCGGTAGGAAGATATCGACCGTTGTTCCTGCGTCCGGCTGGCTGGCAATGGCGAAGCGCCCGCCATGCAGCTCGGTCAGGGATTTTACGAGGTTAAGGCCGAGCCCCGTGCCGCGCTCCTCCACCATCCGCGCGCTGGCGGCTTGGTTATAAGGTTCGCCCAAAGTTTCCAGATCCTCAGCGCTGATACCCACACCGTGATCGCTAACCGTGAGGTTAAGCGTATCGCCCGCCGATTTAGCGGCGATAACAACACGCCCGCCTTTATGCGAAAATTTAATCGCATTGGAGAGCAGGTTTAGTAAAATTTGGCGTACGGCCTTGCGGTCAGCTTCAATCAGTAGCGGATCATCATCCGTTATTTCGATGTCCATTTGCACGGCGGCGGCATCTGCCATGGGGCGGATCATTTTGACCGTGCTACGAACGACATCGGCAGCATCGAAACTATTATATTGTAGTTCGAATTTACCGGCTTCTATTTTTGACATATCCAAAACATCGCCGATCAAATCCAGCATATGCTGGCCGCTATCATGGATAAGGTCGGCATATTCGGCATATTTTCCCGGCAATGGCCCGAAGAGCCGCGAACGCATCATGTCTGAAAATCCAATGATCGCGTTAAGCGGCGTGCGCAATTCGTGGCTCACCCCGGCAAAGAACAGGGATTTATCGCCCGTCTCTTTCTCGGCCATAGCATGGGAGCGGCGCAGGGCTTCAACACGAAATTCCTGCTCTGATGTATCTTGCGCGTGAAAGATGAACCCGCCGCCGGATAAAGGCGTAATCACACTATCCATATATGTAATCTTATCGCCCTCATACCGCGTCTCGATTCGCAAGCTTTGGCGTTCACGGCTCGCGCGGGCGCGTTTTAACCTATCACTCAAATCTGATTGCGTCTCCGCGTCATGACCAAAGAGATTGGAAAAGACAAGCCCTCCTGCTTTTTCTGCAAGGCCGAACATGTCTCGGCTCTCAGCATTGGCCGTAACCAATCTGTCGGCCTCGTCAAATTGCATAACCCCGCCGCTGACAGCGTCAAAAACTCTGCCGACTTCAATCAATGGGGCCGAAACAGCCTTTGGGTTTTTAGAGCTGGCCGCGCCAAACATCGTCGAAACCAGCAAGCCAATTGTGGCAATCAAGCCGGCCTGTTGCCCCCAGAGTGATTGCGTTTTGGTGGTCAGGGCTTCGGGAATATAGCCTTGCTGGCCAGCATAATAGAGGAGCGCGGCAAAAATCGCGGCCATAACCATGGCTTCGACGACTTTTTCTTTCTCAAACAAGGCCGCCGCAGCCGGCGCGCAAAGAAACAAAACAGCCATCGGGACAAATGCGATGGAGACGCAAGCAACGATGGCCAGAGCCAGCCAAGCAAAGATCACCAATAATTGCGCCCATTCCCTCCGCATAACGGGGGAGAGTAAAAGACTGATACAGGCGGGCACAGCCGCCAGAGCCGCCAGAGGCCATATCGCCGCCATATCCACGCCTTTGACCATAGCGCCGAGGAAGGCCGCGCCTATGGCGGCCAGCCATATCAGGCTCGGCATAATCAGGCCATTATGGGACGTGCGTGTCATCGAAACTGTAATCCTTGTTGCTATAACATTGTATTAGATAAGTAGATTTAGCACAAAGCCAGCCTTTTCCCGTCATAAGGGGAAATTAATACATTTATTCACCCAAGCCCATATGATCCGATTCTGGCGCTTGCAGAACCCGCTTCCCCTCTCTATCTGGGAAACATGAGCTATCCGCAAAACATACAGGACATGATCGACGATTTCGCCTTCTTAGATGACTGGGAAGACCGCTATATGCATGTCATTGATATGGGCAAGGCTTTGGCCCCGCTTACGCCGGATGAAAAGTCCCCCGAGAACAAAGTCAAGGGCTGCGTCAGTCAGGTCTGGCTGGTCACGGAGCGCGGCGAGAGCGGTGATCCTATCCTCATCTTTCGCGGTGATAGCGATGCCCATATCGTCAAAGGCCTTGTCGCCATCACGCTTAAAATATTTTCGGGCCGTAAAGCCTCAGAGATTCGGGCCTTGGAGGCCGGAGCTATTCTGGCCGAATTGGGACTAGAAGAACATATCTCGCCCCAACGCGCCAACGGGCTAAGAGCGATGCTAGGCCGGATTAAGGCGGAGGCGGCTTAGTCAAAGACGGCGGCTAGGCTTTCGGCCCCAATACCTTCGCGGATTTGGCGAAGTTCGTAATAAACAGCCGCAACCCCGGCGGCGCCAATCATTGTCGATATAGCCTGCGCCAGCGCAGAAAAAACAGCATTGGCAAAATGGAACGCCGTCGATCCACCTTCCAGCAATACGGTTGTCGGGTCCCCGGCAATAAGCGTAAACGCGCCTAATATTGCCCCTATAATACTAGATATCACCGTAATGATAATCCAGAGCAACAATATCCAACGTTTATAGCCCGAAGTTAATTGCCAGCTTCGCGAGATGGACTCCGTGATAGATTTTCCTTCGACAATCAAAATCGGCGCCGCAATTGACCACCCCAGCGCGATGAGAATGCCCGGAACAATTAACAGCAAGAACCCGCCCATCATGGCAAGGCCATAAAGAATGCCAAGTCCGAGCAAGGGGAAAAAATAGCGCAATCCAATCCGGGCCGACTCGCCAAATGAAGCGCGCTGGCCGTTAAAATCCGCGATAGAGGCGTAAATTAATGCGCCCTGCAATATAACACTGCCGATGAGAACAACAATGACAGTCACAAAAGTAATGACAAGAAACCCGCCCATATAAGCCGTGTTGATTTCATCTCCATTGAGCATGCCGCCGTTCAAGCCCAAAAATATCGGCAATAGGCCGACAATAAACATTGGCAGGCCGACAATCAGGAGCGAGGCCAGAAAAAAGGTCGCAAAATTGTTCTTAATTGCCGCAAATGTGCGGTTGATAACGCGTCCAATATCAAATTCCGGCTTGGGCGCAGCGTAATCTATCGTATCGGCCATGGGCTCTCTCTAATCTCCGTAACGCTGAATTTCGCTCTCTATTTTATCAGCATAGCGGCTTACAATATAAAGCCGGTCATATTCTGTGGCTTCAATAATAGGCTCCCCGCCCTCACCGCCGAGAGCTTCTGCCAAAGCCGGCGTTGTATTGGAATGACCGACGACCAAAATATGTCCGGTTTGACCCAATAGCCCATCGGCAAATTCCGATAAAAGTCCCGGATTATAGAGGTCTACAGACAGGCCTTTATCGCGCGCAATAGGCGCGGCGGTATCGCGCGTGCGCCGGTAATCAGAGGAATAAACCGCCGTAAGCGAAACATCTTTCAAACGCGCTTGTAAATCCCGCGCGCGTTTCTCGCCGACTTCAGTCAAAGCCGGGTCAGGCTTCTCCGCCGTCTTCTCGGCATGGCGAACAAGATAATAGACGGCGTCGGGCACAGTTTCTTTGGGCACGCAGCCTGCCAGAAAAAGAAATGAGAGAAACCCTAAGGCGCAATATTTCAATAGTTTTGTCATATCACACCAACTCCAAATAATAATACATGACCGCCCATAAACAGTAAAACGTATAGGCCAAGCCCGATGATAATGGCCAGCCCATCCCATTTAGCGGACGGCAAGACAGACGGCAAGACAGATGTTTGCGGCGGTGCGGCGCGGCGTTTCACCGCGATACGGTCAATCACAGCATAGGCAAGGAACAGGCCAAAAAGAATAACCGCATTTAGCTCGCCATTAGAAAGCAAATGCCCGAGCGCCCAGATTTTAACAGAGACTAACATCGGATGTTTCAGCCGCGCCTTAATATGCCCAGCGGGCATTTGCGATGCGGCGAGGAATATCAGGGCCAGCAGCATGAGGATATAATTGACCGACGGGCCCCATGATGGCGGCGTGTAAATTTCGGGCGACGGCCGCATTTGTATATAACCCATAATCAACATGACAAAACCAGCCAGAGAGATCAGTGAATAAAGTCCCATATATTTGACAAAACCAAGTGTCTCGCGCAAATCTTTCCCCGGCGCGCGGCTGCGAAATATACTATAAAAATGCGGGATAAAAAAAACAGCCAGACCTATAAGAAACAAACTCATTTCCGGTAGGCCTTTTTGATAATCACAGGCTTGGTTAAAAATTGCCCTTGCAGAAATTCCTCTTCCGTCGGGCGCTTGGCCTCTTGGGCCTGAATCGCGCGGGGAACATCCAGCGAACTGACAACTTTGCCAAACACGGCATAGCCCTGCCCGTCCGCATTACGCGCCCCGCCATAATCGAGAAAATCATTATTGCCGAGATTGATAAAGATATAGGCGGCGCTGCCCGTCCCCGGCGCGTCGCGGGCAATGGCAATACTCCCCGCTATATTAGACAAGCTCGTATCCTGCGTCGTCTCGTGCGCGATACCTTCTGTCAGAGGCTCCATATCCAGACGCCCGCCTTGTATGAGTGACATGCCCATTTCTCGCGGGTCATTATCGGACCGAACCGTGCGGTAAAATCCCTGCCCATTATAAAAGCCGCGATCAACATAGTTCAGGAAATCCGCCGCCGAAACCGGGGCTTTGTCAGGATAGACTTCGATCTCAATAATGCCGAGATCGGTTTCAAAAATCACATTAGGCGTGGTATCGACTTTAGGCCCGCAGGCCGCCAAAGCGCTTAGCGAGAAGGCTAGCCAGACCGCCCTCATTTATCTTTGTCGATTTTCTTGCGCTCATTGGCTTTGAAAGCCAGATCAAATCCTAGGATGGAGATAATCGAGGCAAAGATCGCAAAAAGCGGGTGGCGAAGCGCTGCCAGAACCATGAGGCCAAGGACAACACCGATAATCAGAGCATAGGGATGAATTTTCATGCCTTTAACTCCACATCCCAGTACAAATAGTCAAGCCATGTTTCATGTAAATGATTGGGCGGAAAACGGCGGCCTTGGGCTTGAAGCTGGTGCATGGACGGCTGAGCGGGCTTGATTTTGGGATGCATCCCCGCCTCTTTGGGCAAGCGCCCGCCTTTTTTAAGATTACATTTCGAGCAGGCCGCAACGATATTCTTCCATGTTGTCCGCCCGCCCAGACGCCTCGGAACCAAATGATCAAAGGTTAACTCGTCCGGGCTGTCGCAATAAACACATTCAAAACCATCGCGCAGAAACAGGTTAAACCGGGTAAAGGCGGGCGAGCGGTTTTGCGGTACATAGTCTTTTAGCGCAACAACGCTGGGAATTTCCATTTCAAAACTGACCGAGCGCACGGTTTGCTCATAGTGATTAACCACCTGAACACGGTCAAGAAACACGGCTTTTACAGCATCCTGCCAAGACCAGAGCGAGAGCGGGAAATAGGAAAGCGGCTGATAATCTGCGTTTAGGATGAGGCAGGGGTAATTGCCTTGCGCCACAGGCGACACGCCCTTCGCGGACGTCGCCAGATGCAGGTCAATAGCGCTCATTCTACGCCCCCTACCGCATGCCAATGCTTTAAAAGATTACAGTAACTGAAAACAAGGCTCCCTGATTTGATATGCCCGATTTGATATGGGTGCACCTAACCAGAACGGCGGATTAATAACAAGGGTATGAATTTTCCCCATAAAATCGCGGTATTTCGGACTTTGGAATGCCCATGCCATCCTCTACACAAGGCAAAAGCCACATGATTCGAGAAAGAGAGTCACATGCGATTCGCCTTATCATTATGTTTGGCTTTAGCCTTTACCGCCCCTTCTGTGGCCGCTCCCGGCGATAGTGTAAAGCTGAACGATAAAACGGCGCGGCGCGCGCCTATGCCTCTTGGCAAGCAATTGCGCACATCGAGCTCGGGTCTGCAAACAATAGACGGCATGGCGCTCACCGAGGCCGCCAAAGGTCTGGGACAAGTTTCGACTATAGCGCTGGCGCAAGACGGTACGCTATACGCCGCTGAAGGCAAACGCGGGCGTATTTGGCAACTGACGGACCGCAATCAAGACGGCACCTTCGAGCACCGCCGCCCCCTGCCCCAAAGCTTTGATCATCCCAGCGCTATCGCCGTCATCGGCGAGACGCTTTATGTCGCTGACCGCGCCGCGCTTTGGGCTATAAAACCCTTAGCCCCGAAACAACAGCTCGCCAGTTTGGCAAACTCACAAAGCGCTGATCAAAAATACTTGCTGACGGCGCAAGACGGCCAGCTCATTCTTGGCCTCAACACATCCGGTCATCAGGCGCGGCTGATAAATGTCGATATCGAGACGGGACAGGCGCAATTGATCAGCTCTGATACAGGTACCTTAACGGCTATCGCCGGGCGGGGGGTGCAGACATTGCGGCTAGGCCTGCAGTCAAAAATAAGCCGCCCAAACACTCCAAGCCGGACAGAAACGGGCACCGGGACAACGCTCACCGGCCTTCTATTACCCGCCTATTCGGGAACCGTAAAAAACTGGCCGGGGCGGCTTGATAATCATATCATCGCCGCGCAGGCCGGGCCGGGCGCTATGCGCCTACTCGCGATTCCTACCGAATTCGGACAGACCGCTGATCAGGCCTTTGTGCTGGTTGACGGCTTTATGACCCGCTCAGGCCGCAATGCCTGGGGACGGCCCGGCGCTATGGTCATGGATCAGCGCGGGCTGTTTTTTTTGGATAAATGGAACGGCTCGATCTGGCATCTCTCCGGCCGCAAATCGCCGATCACAAAAACAATAGTGCCCTTAAAGTCGAAAAATGAGCGCCCCGAGAAAATCGCGAAATCCGAAGAAACGCCAAAGGCCTCGCCGCTTCTGCAAGGTAGCGGCATCACCACGGCCAGCCAAATCGGAACCGCTTCCACAATTACTGTCGGCTCGGTTCTGAAAAAAGACTATGAGGATAAGAAGCGAAAAATCCGCGAGGAGAAGAAGCGCGAAAAAGATAATCTCACTAGCCCCGATGAATAGGTCCTGAGCCTAGAGCTTTTTAATATTCACAAAAAGGCCCGCATTTTTCTGGTTGGTCTTGTCACCTTACCAATTTCCGCCTAGGCGCAGAACATGGCCGCACTATCTTACGACATCATCATTATCGGCGCGGGGGCGGCGGGTCTTATGTGCGGGGCCATCGCTGGGGGGCGCGGTAAATCCGTTCTTATCATCGACCATGCCGACAAACCCGGCGAGAAAATCCGTATCTCCGGCGGCGGGCGGTGTAATTTCACCAATATTCATTGCGGGCCGGAGAATTTCATTTCGCAAAATCCGCATTTTTGCAAATCCGCTCTTAGCCGTTACAGCCCCTCTGATTTCATTGATCTCGTCAGGCGCTATAAAATCGGCTTTCACGAAAAGACCAAGGGCCAGCTTTTTTGCGATGGGCGCAGCCAGCAAATTATCGACATGCTTTTAGCTGAATGCGAAAAGGCAGGCAACGAGATTAGGTTGGCGACGACAGTCTTGGGTATCCAAAAATTTGACGACGGCTACGTCGTCACAACCTCCCATCAATCGCTCAATACTGATAAAGTCGTTATCGCTTGCGGCGGGCCGTCCATCCCGAAAATGGGGGCGAGTGGTTACGGCTATAAAATCGCCGAGCAATTTGGAATAAATATCATCACCCCTGTCCCGGCTCTCGTTCCGCTAACTTTTACCGACGGCCTCAAAGAACCTCTGAAAGCCTTATCCGGCGTTAGCGCCGACAGCCGCGTTCACCACGAAACGACGCGCTTTGACGAGGCCCTACTCTTCACTCACCGAGGCTTATCAGGCCCGGCTATTTTGCAAATCAGTTCTTACTGGTCTGCGGGAGATGCCATCACAATAGACCTTGCGCCGTCCGTTGATATTCTCGCGGCCCTGAAAGCCGCCCGCACGGAAACGCCTCGCCTTGCCCCTAAAACTTGGCTGGCGCAATATCTACCCGCGCGATTGGCCGAATTTATTGCAGGCCAGATCAAAGATCAGCGCCTCGCCGATATGAGCGATGTCAGCGCCGCCAATCTCGCGCTTATGACCCAAAAATGGCGCGTAAAGCCCGCAGGCAGTGAAGGCTTTCGCACCGCCGAAGTCACCAAAGGCGGGGTCAACACCGACGCGCTATCCTCCAAAACCATGGAGGCCAAGACTGTGCCGGGGCTTTATTTCATTGGCGAAGTCGTCGACGTCACAGGCCACCTCGGCGGCCATAATTTCCAATGGGCCTGGGCCAGCGCCGCCGCTTGCGGTGAGGCGATTTAGCTTTATTTTTTGCTATCCAGAATCTTGGGCATAAAATAGGCTACAGCCAAGCTGAATATAGAAATAATTCCTGCAACAATGTAAAATCCGATTTCGCCTGTCATTGCTTTGGGCCTTTCTCATCTTCTAGCTTGGTGAGCATATACCAAGATATGGCAAAAGTTAAGACTGAAACGCAAAAAGCAATGAATGTTGAGAATATATTATATGATTCAGGCTTTCTAAAAGGCTCAATGAGCGCCACTGCCATAAAACCTAGCGATATGGTTCTAAACCATGATGCGGTTGTTTTTAAAACCTCGTTCCGCGCTATTGTTGGAAGCCTTGGGGTTGTAGTTTTTGCCATATACATTCTATACAGGCTTTTATATATAAATACATCTATTTAATACGCTTTTCAAATTTGAATATCTGTCCTAGCAAAGCGTTATGAAAACCATCGATCTTAATGCGGATTTGGGCGAAGCGGATGATGCGCCCCATAACCGTGAATGGGCGGCGTCCGAGCGCGAGATGCTGCGCTATATCAGTTCTGCCAATATTGCCTGCGGTGGTCATGCCGGAACGGAGGCGTCTATGCGGGATATGGTTCGGGGCGCGATAGAAAACGGCGTGGTTATCGGCGCGCATCCGGCTTTTCCCGATAAGGTAAATTTCGGGCGGAGGCCCCTGAAACTGGGTGCGGATATATCAGCGAACGTATTAAAAACATCGCTGATAAAACAAATCGTAACACTGGCCGAAATCGCCGCTGATGAAGGCACATTCATCGCTTATGTAAAGCCGCATGGCGCGCTTTATAATGACGCAGTTATCGAGCCGGAAAAAGCCGATCTCATCGCTGAGATCATTGCTAAGATTGATCTAAAACTCATCTTTATGGGCGGGCCAAACTCCGAAATGGGCAAAGCCGCCAAGCGGCATAATCTCGCCTTCATCGCCGAGGGTTTCATTGATCGCCGCTATAAAGATGACGGACATTTGCAAAGCCGTAATATTGACGGAGCCGTGATCAAAGACCAATCCGCCCGCCTCGCGCAGGCCCGGCAATTAGCTACCGCCCAAACCGTGACAACGGCGAGCGGAAAAACAATCGCCATTCCCGCCCAAACACTATGCCTGCATGGCGACAGCGCCGGAGCCGTAGAAACCGCGCGGCTGGCCCGGCGCGAAATCGAAGCCGCCGGCCTGACCATAAAGGCTTTCGCACATGTCGCTTAAGCCGCCCATTATCCTGCCCTACGGGGATAGCGCCCTGCTTGTCCAATATGTGCCCCAAGATGATATCCAAGGCTTTTCGCAAAAGATAAATGACGCCGTTCATCATCTTGCGGCGGCTCTGCGGGCGCAGCCGCAATGGACGGAATTAGTGCCGGCTTATGACAGCTTGCTCTGCGTCTTTAATTTGGCCGAGCTTTCCCTTGAGGCAGCCGAGCAGCACATAAAGCAAGCCCTTAGCTCACAAGCCCCGCCCGCAATTTCCCCCGCGATTTCAGTTGGGAAAACCATTGATATCCCCATCGTTTATGGCGGCGCATATGGCCCGGATATGGGCGCTATAAAAAAATCCAGCGGCCTGTCCAAAGCCGAAATTATCGCCCTTCATTGCGCCGAGCCTTACCGGGTTTGCATGATGGGTTTTATTCCCGGCTTTTGCTTTCTCTCCGAAGCTCCCGCCGCTTTGCACCATCCGCGCCGCGCCAGCCCGCGCGCCAAAATCCCGGCAGGCTCTGTCGGTATTGCAGGCTGGCAAACCGGCATATACGGGCTGGAGAGTCCGGGCGGCTGGCAGATTATCGGGCGCACGCCTCTGAAAATATTTGATAAAGATCGCGCAAAACCTTTTTTGATAGAAGCCGGAGACACTGTGCGCTTTGTGCCGTCGGGGCCTGATATTTTCTCAAATGGGATTTTCAAATGATTGAAATTCTCAATGGCGGCACCCAAACAACGGTGCAAGATGCGGGGCGGCCCGGCTTACGGCATTGGGGAATTCCGGCCAGCGGCGCGGCGGATAAGCTCTCTTTTGCGCTCGCCAATTGGATGGCGGGTAATCGCTGGGACGCCCCAGCGCTGGAATGCGCGCTGGGCGGGTTGCATGTAAAATTCGGCGCAGACACAACCATCGCTCTGGCGGGGGCTGAAATGTGGGCGCAGATCAACGGCATGAACGCCAAAAACTTCTGCGCCATCACTGTGCGAAAGGGCGATATTTTGACACTGAGTTTTCCGCGTGATGGCTGCCGCGCCTATATCGCCATTGCGGGCGGGCTTAAATTACCGGAATTTATGGGCAGCGCCGCAACCTATCTCCCCGCGCAAATCGGCGGGCTCGAAGGCCGCGCCCTCAAGGCGGGGGATGAAATTGCGGTCAGCAACCGCCCCAGCGCCGCGCCGCGCAAAATTCCGCAAGGCTACACGCCCATATTGTCGCGCCATGTTGTATTGCGCTCGCGCATAGCCCCTGAATGGGACGCGCTCAGCCTGCCCAGCCAGCGTCATTTATTTGTCAGTCCTTTTCTCGCCTCACTCGCGACAGACCGTATGGGCTCGCGTCTGCGCGGCGACCGGATTACAACGCAAAAACCGGTCTCAATGACCAGCTCCCCTTTATTGCCCGGCACATTGCAAATCCCGCCTGACGGCCAGCCTATCCTCGCTTTGGCCGATGGTCATTGCACCGGCGGCTATGTGCGCGCATTACAGGTCATCCGCGCCGATCTGTGGCTACTCGGCCAGATCGCGCCCGGCTCGCAGGTCAGTTTTCGCCGCTGTTTTGCTGAAAACGCCCCTAAAATACTGGCGGGGCGCAATAGTTTTTACGCCGCGAAATATGGCGGAATGATAGACGGGTTTGCCTTTTAGGCGGGGCAGGTTTATGGGCGCAATATGAATGAGGCCGCGCCCTATATCCTTCTGGATGACCAGATAACGCATCGGCTGCGCTATTATACCGATCCCGTGGATTTAGTAGTCGCTAGAGAGGCGAATGAGGTGGAAGCCGCCTTCGCGCAGCTTATAGCCTATCATGAACAGGGCTATTATCTGGCAGGGTATCTGTCTTATGAATTGGGCTTTGCTTTGGAGCCAAAACTTGCGCCGTTAATGCCGGAAAACCGCGAAAGCCCGCTCCTGCAATTCGGCGTGTTTAAATCGGTTTCGAATGACGCCCCCGCAGATCATCTCTATACCTCGCAAAGGCTCGATCTGAATTTAAAACCTGAATGGACGCAAGCGGATTATAGTGCGCGTTTTAACCGCGTGATGGATTATATCCGCGGCGGTGATGTTTACCAGATCAACCTAACCTTCCCAATGCATGGCATCTATGATGGCCCTGCCCAAACACTCTATGCCGCGTTTCGCCATCGCCAGAAAGGGCGCTATGGCGGAATTATATCGCTCGGAGAAGGCCCCGAAATTATTTCGCTTTCGCCTGAATTGTTCTTTCGCAAAGAGGGCCGCGAAATGTCAATGCGGCCCATGAAAGGCACACGGCCCCGCGCGCTTAATCAGGCAGACGATACGCGCATCGCCGAAGATATGCGGACAGAAGCCAAATCCCAAGCTGAAAACCTGATGATCGTCGATCTATTGCGCAATGATCTCTCGCGCATTTCCGAGCCGGGTTCGGTGCAGGTTCCTGAATTATTTGCGCTCGAAACCTATCCGACCCTGCACCAGATGACATCGCGCGTGACATCGCGCTTAAAGGCGGGCGCGGATTTCGCGGATATTTTTAAAAGCCTCTTTCCCTGCGGCTCTGTGACAGGGGCCCCGAAAATTCGGGCCATGGAAATTATTGATGAGTTAGAAGGCGCGCCCCGCGGGACTTATTGCGGCAGCCTCGGCTATATAGACCCCGGCGGCGAGGCCTGTTTCAATGTCGGTATCCGCACGCTGGTTTTGGACGGCGGAAAACTCCGCTATTCTGTCGGGAGCGGGCTGGTTCTCGACAGCGGCGCAGCAGATGAATATGCGGAATGCCTTCTCAAAGCCGATGTCGTGCGCCCGCAGGAGCGCTATTTAATTGAAACCCTGCACTGGGACACTGCGATAGGCTTTGCCCGGCTTCCGCGCCATAAAAAACGGATGCAAAAAGCGGCAAAAACCTTAGGCTATAAATTTAGTTCAAAACGCTTTGATTTGACTCTCCAGAAGGTCAGCGCAATGACGGCGCAGCGCGTGCGCCTGTCTTTATCCAAGAACGGAAATTTCACTCTGCAGCATAGTGATTATGTAGAAGCCACAGACTTAAAGCTCTCGCTCTCAAAACATCCCCTGACCCCGGATGTGCAAATGACAGGCCATAAAATCTCGGCCCGCCAGTTTTATGACGGCGAACGCGGCCGGGTAAATACCCACACCGGAGCCGATGAGGTTTTATTTCTGAACGCCAATCACGAACTTTGCGAAGGCTCTTACACCTCGCTTTTTCTTGAAAAAGACGGGCAGCTTTTGACCCCTGCTCTTTCCTCAGGTATCTTGCCCGGTATCCTGCGCGAAGAGTTCGTTGAAACGGGCAAAGCAAAAGAAGCCATATTAACTCTGAATGATTTGCTCTGCGCAGATAAAATCTATCTTGGCAACTCTCTGAGGGGGCTTGTTCCGGCCACATTAATGAGTCCAAAACCGGTTTAATTTTTGCAATTTTGAAATGGATTTAGAAATGCAAGGCTCTATAGTCAGCCTATGAGTAGCAAGGCCTCTAAACACAATTTCTCTTTCAGGCCTGCGGTTTTCCTGACCGGCCTCTGCCTTTCCGCCGCCGCCATTGCGCAAAACTCCGGCCAGTTTGACGACGCTTTTCGCGCCATGAAACGCGACGGAAAATTACAGTTCGAGCTACCCGAAAGACCGCCCCCGCCCAAGCTTGATTGGCTGGAGGGAGTTTTCAAAGCCTTAGGCGGGTTTATCAAAGCCATATTACCGCTGCTTGAAATTCTGTTTTGGGGCGGCTTAGCCCTCATAATAGGCTCAATTCTCTATTTTATCGGACGGGAGATTTACAACACGCGTCTGGAACGCCAACCGAAAAAAGCCGCCGAAGACGCCCCTCCGCCGCTTTATACGCCCGATCAAGATCAGGCTCGTATCCTGCTGGATGATATTGACGCAATGGCGGCTGAGGGGCGCTTTGAGGAGGCCGTGCATACGCTGCTGTTTCGCTCGATTCAGGACATCGACATTCGCCGTCCTAACACCATCCGCCGCTCACTAACCTCGCGCGAGATTGCGGCGCTGGAGATCCTCACGCCCGCGACCCGCGAAACTTTCGCCAAAATCGGCGCGGTGGTAGAAACCTCTTATTTTGGCGGGCAAAAAATCGGACGCGCCGAATTTGATATTTGCCGCGAAGCCTATGCGCAATTTGCCCGCAAAGAAACGTGGAAGGCGGCAGCATGAATAGCCAAGCCTCGCGCATAAGCAATGAACTTGGAGGACGCGGGAGCGGCGCTATCCTCTCGGCGCTGATGAGCCCGAAAATGATTATCTCGCTTGTCTTGATCGGGATATTCTCCTTCGCCGCTTTGGTCACGCTGTCAGGATATGCGGGTGATCTCCGCCAGAAAGATAATGGCCAAGCTCATGCGCTGTCGCGCTCGGCCATTGGCTATGGCGGGCTAGTGCGCCTGCTCGGCGATATTGGCTATGAGGTCGGTATGGCACGGACGGAAAATGTCTCGGCGGATCAGGAAAATACACTGCGGATTTTTACGCTCTCCCGCGCGTATCAAGCCGACGCTCTGGACGATATGAACCTCTACGCGCCGACTTTAATCATCATGCCCAAATGGATAACCGCGCCCGTCAAAGGTAATGCGGGATGGGTACAAAAGGGCTGGGGGGATAGCACTATTGATGTGAGCAACCATGAACGCGACCTCAAAGAACTCACAGGCGAGATTACGTTTAGCGCGGTTGAGTCTGATGACAAATCCCTGACTTACAATGTAAATGCGCCCATTGGCAGTGTATCGTCTATCGAAAACGCATCAATTGAGAGTCTCCAAACAATTTCGGGAGATACTCTTGAGTACATTTACAGGGTAGATGACGAGGCCGTGCTAGTCCGCATAGATCAAACATCAATCTATATTCTCAGCGAACCCGACCTGCTCAACACAATGGGAATCGCGAGTAAAACCCGGGCAAAATTTGCGGTCGATATGATTGATGCCATTATTGAAGATGCAGAGGCCGATCCGGGCCGTGTGGATTTCGACCTCACGCTGCACGGTTTTGGCGGCAAAACGAATATCATCAAAGTCATGACCCGTCCGCCTTTTCTCGCCGCTACGCTCTGCCTGCTGGCCGCCGGGGCGCTCATAGCCTGGCAGGCCTTTGCCCGGTTTGGCGATGCCCGCGCCACGCCGCGCGATTATGCGCTGGGCAAATTTTCGCTGGCCGATAATGCTGCGCGCTTTATCCGCATTGCCGGGCGCGAGCCGAATATGGCTGATGATTATGCCATCTTAGTGCGCAGGCAAGTCATCAAAGCGCTCAACCTACAAGCTCGTAAACCCAAAGATATCGAGACCATATTGCGCCGCCGCGAAAAAGCGCTTGGCCTGCATGACGGCTGGGTTGATATGCATAACCGCGCCCGCAATACAGTCGATAATATGGCGCTAATGCGGTTGGCGCAGGATTTAGATAATTGGAAAGCCAAAATGGCTCTAGGAGATAAGCGATGAAAATAGAAAATGTAGGTGCGCTCGCCGATATTATTCGAAGCGAGGTCGGCAAAGCCATTATCGGGCAGCACGATACGATTGATCTGATGTTGACCGCTTTATTTTCCGGCGGGCATATATTGCTCGAAGGCGTGCCGGGGACGGCAAAGACATTCCTTGCGCAGGTCTTTGCCCATGTTACGCAAATGGATTTCGGGCGGATACAATTCACCCCCGACCTGATGCCTGGCGATTTGCTGGGAACAAACCTGTTTTCCTTTCAGAGCAATGAATTTAACCTCGTCAAAGGCCCGATTTTTTGCGATCTGCTACTGGCCGATGAAATCAATCGCACCCCGCCCAAGACCCAAGCCGCTTTGCTCGAAGCTATGCAGGAACGCCAAGTCACAATTGACGGCGAGACCTTTCCGCTCGGCGACCGGTTTATGGTCATCGCCACGCAAAACCCGATTGAGCAGCAAGGCACTTATCCTCTGCCCGAAGCGCAGCTTGACCGTTTCATTTTCAAACATGTGCTGGATTATCCCAGCCGCGAAGAAGAGATCGAGATCGTTCGCCTCCACGGAGCCCGCACAGGCTCAGCCAAGCCCAAAGATATGGGCGTGAAATCCGTCGTCACCCGGAAACATATTGACGCCGCCGTAGCCGCCACAGCCAAGGTGCGCCTGACCGATGAGGTGACACATTATGTTGTCGATTTGGTGCGCGGCACGCGCAGTAATCCGCTTTTCGAAACCGGAGCCTCGCCCCGCGCCGCCGCGATGATTTCCGCTGCCGCCCGCGCCAGAGCCGCGCTCAATAACCGTGATTTCGTTATTCCCGATGATGTTAAGTCTATCGCGCTGCCCGCCCTGCGCCACCGCGCTATCCTCTCCCCCGCCGCCGAAATTGAAGGCCGCACGGCGGATGAATTAATTTTGCAGGTGATTGAGCAAACCGAGGCGCCGCGATAAAATGAGCCGCCTCTCATGATATATCCAACGGCGCGCGCGGCGATGCTCATGGCCATCGGCTTGCCGGTGACCCTGATTGTGGCTGTGCTCCTCCCCGCGCTCTGGACATTGGGCGCGGCTTGGGCTGCAGGGTTGATGGGATTAATCATTCTCGACGCCTTTCTCGCGCCGTCTCGGGAAAAAATGAATTTTGAAATTAAAGCGCCGGGCAGTTTCTTTATCGGCGAGACCGAAGCGATCTGGTTTAAATATGATTACGGCAACGCCCGCCCGCCCCGCCAGCCGGAATGCCGCCTCTCCGTCAATGACCGCTTTTCTACCGCCCCCGACCATTTTTACGGCCAAGCGGCAAACGGCGTGCTGCTCGCCTCATTCGATGTCAAGACCCAGCGGCGCGGCGAAGGCCTGCTCGACCGACTCTGGACACGCTGGCAAGGCCCACTCGGCCTCATTTGGAAACAAACAACGGAACGACTTGATCTTGAAATCCCTGTCGTGCCCAATACGCGGCTGGTCAAAGACAAGGCCATTGAAATATTCTCACGCGATGCGACTTTCGGGCAGAAAATCCAGCGCGAGCGCGGCGAAGGCACAGAATTTGACGCCCTGACCGAATTCATGCCGGGCATGGATAAACGCAAGATTGACTGGAAACATTCCGCCCGGCACCGCGTGCTGCTGGCTAAAGAATTTCGCACAGAGCGTAATCATAATATCGTCTTCGCCCTTGATAGCGGGCATCTTATGTGCGAGCCGATACGCGGCATGACCAAGCTGGATTGGTCGCTTAACGCCTCTCTACTCATGGCCTATGTGTCCTTGAAAATCGGCGACCGTATCGGCTATTTCGCCTTTGACCAAAAACCCTATTTCTATAGCCAGCCCATTGCCGGCGCGAATAGTTTTCCGCATTTACAGCGCCTGACAGCCTCAATTGATTATTCTCATCACGAAACCAATTTCACGCTCGGCCTATCGCAACTGGCGCAATCTCTCAAACGTAGAACCTTGATTGTTGTCTTCACCGATTTCGTTGATACCACCAATGCTGAGCTTATGATTGAAAATATGGGCCGGCTGCTGCGCCGCCATATTGTTATTTTTGTCGCCTTTCGCGACGAAGCTTTGGAACAGCTTTTGCAAAAGACGCCAGAAGAAACCGATGATATCTCGCGCGCCGTAATCGCCGAAAACCTGATGCGCGAGAGGGATCTCGTCATTGCCCGCCTGCACCGGATGGGCGTGCATATCGTTGATGTCGAGGCTGATAAGCTGAGCAATGCGGTATTAAATAAATATCTCGAACTCAAGCGGCGGGAGGCAATTTAGTGGCCGCCTTAACGCTTAAAAGCCACCGCTTCCGCACTGAGCGCGAAGAAAGCTGGCGCGAGCTTGAATTCATCTTAAAAGCCATAGAGGGCCGCGGCATGCGCTCGCTCAGCGATGCGCAGATCATCGCCCTGCCCCGGCTCTACCGCTCGACATTATCCTCGCTCTCCGTTGCCCGCGCGACCTCGCTCGACCAAAGCGTGATTATTTATCTCGAAAGCCTCTCGGCCCGGGCCTATTATATTCTCTATGGCTCGCAAATTAGCCTTGGCAAACGGATTGCGAAATTCTTCTCCCGTGACTGGCCTCTTGCGGCAAAAGCCCTCTGGCGCGAAACAGCGATATCAGCGGCGCTGACACTCATTGCGGCGATTGTTGCCTTCATTCTTGTCAAAAATAACCCTGACTGGTTTTACGCTTTCATGCCCGACAGCATGGCAGGCGGGCGCACGCCTGCGGCCTCAGCGGAAACGCTGCGGGACACTTTATATCACGACGAAGGCAAAGGCGGGTTGGGCATTTTTGCGACCTTCCTGTTTAGCCATAATGCCCGCGTGGCCATGTTCTGCTTTGCGCTTGGTTTTGCTTTCTGTATACCGACGGCCATTTTGCTTCTCTATAATGGTTTCGTTCTTGGTAGTTTCATTGCTATTTTTTCTGAAAAGGAGCTCGGCTTTGAAGTCGGCGGTTGGCTGATTATCCACGGCGCGACCGAGATTTTCGCTATTATTCTCGCGGGCGCGGCGGGGATGCATATCGGAAAGGCGGTGGCTTTTCCCGGCGAGTTATCGCGCACAGATTCGGCCTCCAAAGCGGGCGGGACAGCTTCGCTGCTGATGGCGGGCGTGATTATCATGCTGTTCTTTGCAGGACTTCTCGAAGGTTACGGGCGGCAATTAATTACCAGTGATATCCTGCGCTACGGTATCGGGCTTTCCACTCTCGCTATCTGGCTCCTCTATTTCTACGGCCCGCGCAAAGATAAAGGGCCGCTCTGATGGCCGGCGTGATTACCCAGCGCCGCGTTGACCAGCGAAAACTGATCACGCCCGAAGGCATTGATTTGCAAGTACAGCTCTCGGATATCGGCTCGCGTATCGGCGCTTATTTTATCGACCAATGTATTATCTATGCGGCGCTTATTGCCGCCTTTTTCATGATTGTTCTGGGCGGGCTGGCCGCAGGCGGCGAGATTGCTTTAATGATCTTTATTCTTGTCGCCTTTTTTCTGCGCAATTTCTATTATATGTTTTTCGAGATGGGGCCAAAAGCCGCGACGCCCGGAAAGCGCATCTGTAAAATCCGCGTCGCCTCGCGCAGCCATGCGCGCCTGACCGCCAATGCTGTTTTTGCCCGAAACGCCATGCGCGAGATCGAGATTAACCTGCCATTGTCGTTTCTGTTTGCGGGCGGAGCCTCTGTTGACGGCTGGATTGCGTTGCTCGGCTTTCTCTGGAGCGGAATATTTCTGTTCTTTCCGCTGTTTAATAAAGACCGACTGCGCGCGGGCGACCTTGTCGCCGGAACATGGGTCGTGCGCGCGCCCAAGCCCATCCTTGCCGATGATTTAGCCGAGCACTCTGTGGATATCAACACGGGGTTTATCTTCACGCCCCAGCAGGTGGAAGCTTACGGTGTACACGAATTGCATGTGCTGGAAAATGTCATCCGCGCCAAAGACCAAGAGACCGTCAAAGATGTCGCCGAACGCATCCGCGCTAAAATTAGCTGGGCACGCGGTATGTCCGAGGATGATCTTGATTTCCTTAAAGCTTATTATGCCTCCCTGCGCGGAAGGCTGGAAACGCGGCTTTTATTTGGCGTGCGCCGCAAGGATAAATTTGATAAGCGTTAATGCAAACCCTGTCTTGAATCTTGCTAAAGCTTCACTTAAAGACAGGAAAATTTAAGAGATTCGCATGACAAATATTGTAATTTCAGGCTGCGGCAATATTGGTAGCCGCCTACTCCAATCCGTCTCCAATATTAAAGATTTGGATATTGGGACATTGGAAGTTTATGGAATCGATCCGTTTCAATCTTCTCTTGATATCTCTGCAGAACGCTTTGCGCAGGAAAATGCAGGTGGGCATCATTTGCACCTATCAACACAGGCATCCGATTTACCATCCGATGCTGAGTTGCTCATTGTCTCTGTGGACGCCGCAAACCGTCTGGCCGCCCTAACATCCGTGCTGGAACATTGCCGTCCCAAAGCGATTATCCTTGAGAAAATCCTGTTCACAAAATTTTCCGAATTTGACACAGTGCAGGCAATTTTGGATGACCTTGCAGTGCCCTGCTGGGTTAATTGTTCGCGGAACATTTGGCCAAGTTACCAAAACCTCAAAGAAAAATTGCAACCCGGCGGCCCGATCACGGGCTATCATGTCTCCGGCTCTGACTGGAGCCTCGGCTCAAACGCCATTCACTTTATCGCGGCCTTTGAGTATTTGTCAGGCGAACCGCTGAACGAACTGTCAATAAAACCTGGCACAGCCATTATCCGCGAGTCAAAACGCGCCGGTTATAAAGATTTGACGGGTATTTTGATCGGGCGGACGCCTTCGGGTTGCACGCTCACTCTGACCTCAGATAGTCACGAAAACCGGGCTATCACGACCCACCTAGAACAAGGCGCAGTCTATGCTGATTTTACTGATGGGCAAACCCTTATATGGAACGGAGATAGCGCCCAGTCCGAACCTTTTTCTCTACTCTATACCAGTCAATTAACCACGCCAATTACGGACATCTTGAAGCATAACCGCTCCGACTTGCCCGATTATACCGCCTCGGTGCGCCAACACAGGCTCCTTTTCAAAGCCTTAAATGACGTCTTCTACGGGCCGGATAATAATCAGACCCAGTGTCCGGTAACATAAACCCCGCCCTCACGAGTAGGGCTTATCATTTACCAGATTTGATCACGGTTATTATTTGGTATGCGGCGTAAGGGTAAATTTGATAAACGCTAGCCTATATTGAGATAGACATACCACGCCATCAGCAAAAGAAGCCGCCCCGCCACTGCGCCGCGGGTTAGGTGTCCAAGCGTTATGGCGGCGATGGGTAAAGCTAAGCCAATCGCGGCGATGTCTTGAAGTTGCGCCGTCTCTCCGGTGATGAAAATCTTGATAAAAGCCGGTAGGCAGGCCAAAGCACAAATGGCAACCCCCGCACATAAGCGGACAGCAAATTGCACAAACGGCCCAAGCGCCAATGTCCCGCTCAAATGCCGCAGAGCTTTGGGCTGCCACCGCGCCCCATGCGCGGTCAGCGGAAAAATCAAAGCTAGAAGCAAAGCCGGGCCGACCATGCCGCGTAGAGGCAAAACGGCCCCCACCAATGCAATGATAGCAATAAGCGGCAGAAATATTTTTCCGCCTAATATCTGCTTTATATCCGAGATCAACGTCGCCGCGAGGCCGGAGGTTACAGCAGTAGCCGGGATGGAGGCCGCGGTAAATTGCGGAGCAAGATGCGCCGTATTTTGCGCTGAATTGGCCTTGCGCCATTTGGGACGGCGCGGCTTAAACACAAAACCTGCACTAAAGACCAACAGCCCGATAACCCCTATCCAGAACAGGCGCGAGAGCAGGAATGCCGGGGCTAAAACGCCGCTCATGGCGTCAATCGCGATGGTTTTAGTTTTGCTGACCGCCTGCGGCGCGCTCCCGATTACCAATTCGGTGATGGGCTCATCCACCGCGCCTTCAAGCGGCGCGGCAAAGCCAAAGACGTCATAGATAGGCGAGGCCCCATCGCCGCCTGCGAAGAATGCTGCAGAGAGCGTTATCAGCCCTATCCACAGAAAGAAAAACAGCACGTCCCCGCCCGCTTTGCGCAAGGCCGGACGGACGGAAAAGATCGTGCGAAACCCGGCGACAACGACAAGGGCAGGCGCCGCTATCAAGCATAGGGCTAGAGCCGTTTGAAAGGGATTAACTTCCGATAGCGGCAAACGAAAAAAGCTCAATATAACCCCGGCAATGGCGAGCGCCAGCATTAGGAGCCAGAGCGCCCCGCTATCCGCCGCCCAGTGGCCGAGAAGCTGCGCGTTTCTGCGCGCGGGCGTCACGTCTTCGGCCTGCCATGGCTGGCGGCGCGTCGGCCCAGCGCGCAAAAAGATATAGGCCAGAGGCGTGAGAATAATCGCCATGAGGACACCAAGCTGGAGCCCGATTACGGCGGGAGATAATTCCAGAAAAGCTCTGTTGACGGCAATGACCGTATAGTCCGCGCCCTCTTTTGGGACAAGATATCTGGCCGCGGCCGGAGTCGCCAAAGCCAAAAACCAAAGCGCGGGCGAGCGTAAATGCCGGAGGAATTGCACCCGCGCATGGGTTCGGATTTGGTCAAAAAACAAAGACACTAATCGGCGGCCTTGATGTGCATGACATCATAATCATAGGCCGACAGGCTTTCCGCAAGATGGGTGGTCATCACTATCGTTGCAGAGCGGGCGGTTTCGAAAATAAGATCATGCACCGCCTTGGCGGTTTCAGGATCAAGCTCTGCTGTGGGTTCGTCCAAAGCGAGGCATTGCGGCGCGCCCAGAAAGGCCTGCGCCAAACCCAGACGCCTGCGCATTCCGCCCGAATAGGTTTGAATAAGCCTTTCCGCGTCGCGGCCCAAACCCAAACGACCAAGCAGAGCCGCCGCTTGCGGCCGCGCGTCTTTGCGGCGGATATTTTTCAGCGCCGCGATATGGAGCATAAAATCCATCGCCGATATGTCTTCGGGAAAATCAATGCGCTGCGGGGCGTAACCCAGCACGGCTCTCAAAGCTCTAGGTTTTTTGATAATAGATTGCCCTCGCCAGAGAATATCGCCGCCGCTTGGTTTCTCTGCGGTCGCGCAGAGCCGAAGCAAGGTTGATTTTCCGGCCCCGCTGCGCCCGGTCATGACGGTGACGCCTTGCTCGAAACGGCGCGAAATATCCGAGAGCACAGATTTCTTGCCGTAAGTTTTAGAGATTGATTTTAAGTCGAGCATATCGCCCCCATAAAAAACCCCGCTTCGAAAAGCGGGGTGAATTGATTACCAGATTTTGACGCGTTTCTCCGGCGGCAAATAGAGCGCGTCGCCGGGCTGGATATTAAACGCTTCATACCAAGCATCGAAATTACGCACGATGCCGTTGGCACGGTACTCGCCCGGGCTATGCGGGTCGGTTTTGACGCGGTTGCGCAAAGCTTCGTCGCGGGTTTTAACCTGCCAGATTTGGCCGTAGCTTAGGAAGAAACGCTGATCGCCGGTCATGCCGTCAATCACGGGGGCAGCTTTGCCGTTCAGTGATTTTTTATAGGCGGCATAAGCCATGGTGATACCGGTTAGGTCGCCGATATTCTCGCCGAGGGTTAGCTCACCATTGACATGTAAATCCGGAAGCGGCTCAAATCCGGCATATTGCCCGACCAGCACATCTGCGCGGGTCTTAAAGGCTTTGCCGTCTTCTTCCGTCCACCAATCGCGCTGCTCGCCATTACCGTCGGTCTTGCGGCCTTGGTCATCAAAGCCGTGGCCCATTTCGTGGCCAATCACCGCGCCGATACCGCCGTAATTGACAGCCGGGTCTGCCGCCGCGTCGAAGAACGGCGCTTGCAGGATAGCCGCCGGGAACACGATTTCATTGAGCGACGGGCGGTAATAGGCATTCACCGTTTGCGGGTTCATGCCCCATTCGCCGCGGTCAATCGGGCCGCCTAGCTTGGAAATCATATCATCCCATTGCCATTTATTGGCGGATTTCACCGTGCCGATAAGGTCGTTTCTATCGACTTGCAAAGTCGAATAATCCGTCCACTCATCAGGATAGCCGATTTTGGGATTAAATTTCGCCAGTTTATCTTGGGCTTCGACTTTAGTCGCCGCGTCCATCCATTCGAGATTATCAATCCCGTCTTTAAAGGCCCCGCGCAGGTTTTCGACAAGCGCGTCCATTTGCGTTTTAGCGGCAGGCGGGAAATGTTTTTTGACGTAAACCTTGCCGACCATTTCGCCCATAAAGCCGTCGATTTGGCCAACGCCGCGTTTCCAGCGGTCGCGCTGGACTTCGGTGCCGCGCAGGGATTTACCGTAAAAGGCAAATCGGGCCTCATCAATTTCCTTGGGCAGATATGCCGCCATGCCGCCCATATAATGCGCCGCCATATAGGATTTAATGGTGCCGATATCGGTTTTGCCAAAAGCTTTGGCGAGGCCCTGAATGGCGTCATTTTCGCGGACAACAAATGAGGATTGATTGCCTAGGTCAGAGGCAGCCAACATGCTGTCCCACGGGAAGCCGGGCGCATAGGCTTTTAGCTCATCAAGGCTCATTTTATTGTATGTCAGGCTACGGTCACGGCGCTTGGCTGGTTTCCAATGCGTTTTGGCCATTTCGGTTTCAAACATCATGACTTTCTTGGCACTGCCGCTCGGGTCAGCGTCGCCTGCTGCGGCCAGCATGGTTTCAAGGTATTCGACATAAGCGGCGCGAAGGCCGTCTGACTTCTCGCCCTCATCAAGATAATAATCACGGTTGGGCATGCCGAGGCCTGACTGGGTGATATAGAAAATATAATTCTCGATATCTTTGACATCGACATCAACCCAACCCGCCAATGGCGAGCGAATACCCATTGTAGCATCGCCCATTAGCCGGGCGATATCACTATGAGAGGCTGCGGCATTAATCGCTTTCAGGTCTGCCTGAATGGGTTTTAAGCCCGCCGTTTGGATGGCGCCCGTATCCATAAAGGAGGCGTAGAAATCACCAATTTTTTGCTCTTCAGAACCTTTGGCACCTGACTTTGCCGAGGCTTCTTCGATAATCGCTTTGACGCGTTCATTGGACAAATCAGCCAGAACGGCAAAACCGCCATAGGAGGATTTATCGGCGGGAATTTCCGTTTCGCTCAGCCATGTACCGCTGACATATTTAAAGAAATTATCACCGGGTTTGACGGATAAATCCATGCTGCTGGTTTTGATACCGTAGCTGCCCAGGACGGGTGTTACCGCAACTTTCACAGCTTCAATTGGCTTTGTTGTTTCCGTGCCTGCATTATTACAAGCGGCTAGGGTGAGGGCCAAAAGGCTTGATCCTAATAGGTGTTTAAAGTTCATAGTGTTCTCTCTTTCTTTCTGGAGGTAGGCTTATTTATTTGGCAGGCACAGGCGCGCCTGGCGGCATATGCGGTACAATATCTTCGTCTATTTCCATATCGTCCAACGCCAGCGCCATTTCGGGATCATAGCTTGATCCCAAGCCGGGTTGTTTCTCCCCGCGCCAGAGGCCGCGGAAGAACCGGGTAATATCAACGCCGATACCATACATGGCCGGAACCAACATCAGTGTGAGGAAAAAGTCAAACAAAACGCCGAAAGCCAGCGCCACGACCATAGGCTTGAGGAACTCGGCCTGCGCCGAAGTTTCAAACAAGATCGGCGTTATACCGACAAAGGTCGTGACCGAGGTCAGCAAAATAGGGCGGAACCGCGCCACGCAAGCATCGAGCATGGCTTGATAGGCCCCGACGCCTTTATCGCGCAAGCGATTAACGTAATCAATTAGAACAAGATTATCATTCACCGCCACGCCCGAAGCGGCAAAGAAGCCAAAGAGCGACATAATCCCAAAAGGCACATCGGTGACAATATTGCCGAAAATCATGCCGACCAGCGCAAAAGGAATGGCGATCATAATCAGCAATGGCTGAGCATAGGATTTAAACGCAATGGCGAGTAGGCCATACATCATCATCAAAATAACAATCAAAGATATCTTCAATTCTTTGACAAAGTTAGTTTGAATTTCATCATCTCCGACATTGATACGGCTCGCTTTGGGATTGCGTAATTCCCATTGCGGAAAGAAGTTTTCTTCCATGTCTTTCTTGATACGGGCGACCTCGTCCGGATTGCCTTTGATACGCGCGCCGGTATATTCGAGCCGTTTACGGTCGCGGCGGTTAATCCGCCCGATACCGTCGGCAATCGAGACATCAGCGACAGAATACAGCGGAACCTCGACGCCGTTGGCAGCGCGAATGCGCAGGTTTTTCAGGCTGTCAATCGACTCGCGGGCGGCTTCGGGATAGCGCACCATAACGCGGACATCTTCGCCGTTACGCGGCAGGCGCTGAACCTCGCGGCCATAAAAGGCCTCGCGCACTTGGCGGGTTACGCTAGCGAGCGTAATGCCCAATGTTTCCGCGCCGGGCTTAAGCTCAAAACGCAGCTCTGAGGCCGAGCTCTCCAGACCGTCCCAAGCCCGAGCAACGGAGCTATAGCTTTCCATCTCGTCTTTGATTTCGAGCAGCGCGGTTTTTAAGGCCTCCGTATCTGAAGAGGCAACAGCATAGAACAGACCGCCGCCATTACCCGAACCGCCCTCGGTGACGCCATAGCTAACCCGGAAAGCATCCGGGATCGGGCCGACATATTCTTCCAGCTTATCGGCAATATCCTTACTTGATATCTGGCTGCGCCCATTGGGATCGCTTAGCCCTAGAAAACCTTGAACACTCCTGCGGTTGGTAATAGTTCCAGGATTAGAAATGAGCGGAAAATCAACGCTGAAATCCCCTTGCGTATTTTCATTTAATTTCGCAATTCCGGCATCGACTTGCCGGCGAACCTGTTCGCGGCGCTCAAAGGTAGTGCCTTCCGGAAAACGGGCATTAAAAGCGATCATATCGCCTTCCACTTCGGGGATAAAGGCGCTCGGCGCGATGCCGGACATCAGCAGGCCAATGGCCATAATAAACAGGCCAATAAATGTCGCCAAGGTAAAATAACGAAACTTGATCAGAAAAGCGACGAGGGGCCGGAATGTATTTTTGGCAAAGTTGACCAGACTTTGGGCAATTTTATTTTGCAATCGCAGAAGCGGATTTCGCTGATTGGGATCAATCGGTTTCAAATGCCGCAAATGGGCCGGAAGGATGAAAAAGGCTTCAATTAAAGAGAATATCAACACGGCAATAACCACAAGGCTAATCTGCGCCGTCATCGCTTGAATCGGGCCGGTCATGAGCATGAACGGCACAAACATCATGATCGTTGTAATCACGGCAAAATAGACGGGCTTGACCACCATATTAGCCCCGGCAATCGCCCCTCGCTCGCCCGTAATGCCGTTTTCGACATGAAAATGTACCGATTCGCCCACAACAATCGCGTCGTCCACAACAATCCCGATCACTAAAAGAAACGCGAATAGCGAAATCATATTCAGCGTAATGCCAATGGTCGGCGCGATAGCGATAGCGCCCGCAAAGGCCGCCGCAATACCAACGGTCACCCAGATCGCTACTTTCGGGCGCAGGAACAGCATCAGCGTAATCAGTACCAAGCCCATACCGGATAGAGCATTACGCCCAATCAGGCTCATCCGGCTATCAAACATGGTCGAGCCGTCAAACCAGATCGAGAACGTTAAATCCGGCGGGAGCTTTTCGTTGATCTCTTTTTCAAACTTGCGGATCGCCTTCCCGGCCGCCGTGACATTCAGATCATCGGGCGAAAGCACCCGAAACACGGCCGCATTCTCGCCCTTATAACTGGCGGCAAATTTTTCATTGTCAAAACGGTCAATCACCGTGGCAATATCTTTGACCCGGACAATGCCGCCTTCCGGCGTTTGCCGCACAATAATCTCTTCAAACTCCGCCTGTGTATTGGCGAGGGAGCGCGCGCGAAGTTGTAGATTGCCGCCCGTGGTTTCGACCGTGCCCGCAGAAAGGTTGACCGAGGCACCCGAAATCGCCTGCGCAACTTGCGAAAATGTCATATTATATTGCCGCAGAGATTCTTCGGAAATCTCGATCGTGACCTGTTCCGGCACTTTGGAAATTTGCTCGGTGAGCTGCAATCCCGTCAGCTTGGTAAGTTCTAGGCGCAACTCCGTAGCAGCACGCTGCAAGGTGAGCCGGTCAACATCGCCGTGAAGCGCGAGATAGATAATATCCGCGCGAGCATCCCAGCGATGTATCTGGGGTTGAAAGCTATCCGGCGGCAGATTTTGAATGGAGTCGATACGGGCTTTGACCTGGTCGAGCATTTTCTCATAATCAACGCGCAACTTGGTGCGCACATTGACGGTGCCGCCGCCTTCGCGGGCATTGCCTTCAATATAGTCAATACCGTCAAGGCCGTCGATGGCTTCTTCTATGCGGACAATAAGCTGTTCCTCAACGTCGCGCGGTGAGGCGCCGGGCCAAGAGACAGAGACGGTCATGCCGTTAATTGTGACCTGCGGAATAAATTCACGCTCAAGACTATTATAGCCAAAAATGCCCGCCACAAAAAGGGTGAGCATGATGAGATTGGCCGCGACGGGGTTTTTAACAAACCATCTAATTAAGTTTTTCATTCATCGCTCCCGTTTTTGGCGACGCTGTTTACCTCGCCGTCCGGCGCGGCTTTATTCGTGTCCTCTTTTTTCTCGTCGCTCTTCTTGAGAGGGCGCTCGGCTTTTTTCTCGCCGTCTTTATCGCTGCCCTTTTTCTTTTTACCCCGGCGGCGTTTCTTTTTCTTGTCTTTATTATTGGCCTCGGCTTCCTGTTTTTTCAGCCAGTCGGGTTTTGGCGGATCGACGAGGATTTTCGTGGGTTCGTTAATATCGTAAACTTTCAAAGCCATAGAGGTGCGCGAGCGCTCCAAAGGCGAGAGAACAATGAGTTCACCAACCTCAACCCCAGAGCGCAGGATCGCGTGTTCGGCATTGGTATCGATAACCACGGCATCGCGGATATCAACCTTGCCTTTATCATCAACAACATAGACTTTATTTTCCGGGCGCAATCCATCGCGCGGCAAGACAATAACATTGTTATATTTCTTGCCGTCCAAAACTGCATCGACGAACAGGCCGGGAGCCAAGGGAACGCCTTCTTCCGAGGCGCCCTTTCCGTAAGGGTCAAAAACCTCGGCTATGGCATATAAAGCCCGGGTCTTGGTATCATAAGCACTATCTGTGCGCATAATTTTACCAGCCCAATGACGGGTCTTTCCGGCAATTGTTGCGCTCAACATCACATCAGGCGCATCGGCTTTTGTCTTGGCAACAAAAGCGATCGGCAGATCAAGTTTAGACAAATCAGCATCGGTAAGCGGCAGGCGCACCTCAATAATATTGGTGGAGAATATCCGCCCCAGAGTCCGGCCCGGCGAAACATATTGGCCAAGATCGGAGGCCTTGGTTCTTACCCGCCCGCTAAACGGCGCTTTGACTGCGGCGCGGGTTAACTGCAATCTCATCGACTCAAGCTCGGCTTGGGCGGAGAGCAGTCCCGCTTCTGCCTGCTGTCTTTGCGGAATGCGCAGAGCCAAATCGCTGGGCGTGCCGCGTCCAAGTTCTTCGTAATCTTGACGGGCAATCTCGCCCTCGGCGTTTTCGCGCACCAAGACCTGTTCGGCCTGCGCCACCCCGGCTTGGGCGCGGACAACGGCCACTTTATAATCGGCGTCCTGAATCCGGATCAAAGTTTCGCCTTTTCTGAAAATACCGCCCTCAATAAAATTGGGCGAGACATAAACAATCTTGCCGCCAATTTCGGGAACAAGATCAATCTCGGTGCGCGGACGGGCCTCGCCCTGTGTTTTGACCTCCAGGCGCACATCATCCATTACCGCGTAATCGGCCATGACAGCGAGCGTATTAAAGGCGCGTTTCTTTTCTTCGGGTTTTTTATTGAGCGCAATAATGGCATTCATCGCAATAATGAAAAATACAATAACCAGCAACGGGCCAGCTATCAGCCAGAATTTTCTCCAGAACTTACCTTTTTTCTGTATTGGAACGTCCATCTTCTCTCTCAATTTCGTTCTATCGGGCCCCATAAGTATTATTATTAAGGGGCATTATTAGCGAATTGCTCCGGCAATAACACATCTGATTCAAATCCGCCGCCAAGCGCGACATGCATTCTAACGCGGTTGGCGAGGCGCTCTTTTCGCGCGCTGATTAACTGTCCTTCCGAAGAGATACGACGGGATTGCGCGTCAAGCAATTGAAGAATTGTTGCTAATCCTTCAGTATAGCGCAGTTCAAGCCTGTTCTCGGCCTCTTGCGACTCGTTTAGCGACACCCGCAAGGCCGCCTCGCGCTCGGCCAATCTGCCTTCGGCATCCAGCGCGTTCTCAACTTCGAGATAGGCATTAAGCGCCGTTCCGGCATAATTTTCAAGCTGCTGGCGCAGTATAGCTTCTTGTTGCGCGATATTGCCTTTAAGACGTCCGCCCTGAAAGATCGGCGCTGTTAGGCCTCCGGCAATCGACGCGATGAGCGAGTTAATATCAAAAAGTTTTTCCAGCCCGTTCGAGCCCTGCGTAGCGCTCGCGTCCAATGTCAGGCGCGGCAGTAAAGCTTTGCGGGCAACATCAATTTGTAAACCCTGCGCCTGAAGCCGCCGTTCAGCAGCGAGCATGTCTGGGCGTTTGCGCAAAGCATAGCCCGGCGTGCCGGCCCCTGTTAAAGCCGGCAGGCTCGGTAGATCAGCCGCAGCTTGAATTTCTTCGGAAGGATAACGGCGCAGCAGAATTTCGAGGCGGCGTGTATTGGACGATAAAAACTGCCGGCGCGTCGCTTGCAAAGCTTGTGAATTGGCCAAAGACGACCGCGCGAGGCGTACATCAGAGGAGCCCGTTACGCCGCCCTCAAAGCGGCGGGTGGTCAGGCGCAAAGCCCGCTCCTGCGTTTCCACATCGCGGCCCGAAAGCTCTGTCAATAACCGCGATTCGATAAGGTCAAACCATGTCTGGCTCACTTGTCCGGCGATAGATAATCGCGCCCCGGCATAATCCGCCGTCGTCGCAGCGGCTTCAAGCTCGCTGGAATTAATCCCGTCTCGAATGCGGCCCCAAAGATCAACCTCCCAAGAGGCGGAAACACCGCCGCTAATGCTGGCTGTGCCGGGAAAGGGGGTCATGTTTTCTGTGCGCGAGGCCCGGGCCGACGCATTAACCGATGGCAGACGATCCGCAGCAGAAATATCCGTGCGCGCCATCGCCGCCTCAACGCGGGCGGCCGCAGAGCGTATATTAGTATTGGCGTCCAAAGCCTCATTGACCAAGGTCGTCAGAGTTCCGTCAGAGAAACTCCCAATCCAGTCCGTTGTCGGCAGATCTTCAGGCGCGGCTTCGGCCCAAACAGGGGCGGTCGGCGTCACCTCTTGGGCGGCCACCACAGTGGGTTCGGGCTTGATTTTCGAAACGGCGTTCAGGCTGGCACATCCTGAAAGACCGTAAACGCTGACCGATAATAGAATCGCAAAACGCATAGTCATGTCTCCTTAAGGGAATTCATAACAAGGCCTTAGCGAAAGTCAATCAATTATTATTGAAAAACGATAAGGAGCAGCCTCATAACCTGTCCGGTATAATCATAGATTCATATTAGGAGGCTTGAACTCAATTTCACCCCTAGGCCTAACACCCAAGCCTGCGCTAGAACAAGAAGTCCGCGTCTGTTAGGGCTGTGGCGTCAAAGCCGATAAGCTCGATACTGCGGTTGGTCCAAGTAATCAGGCTGTCAGCGCCGTCAAAGGTGATCGTCAGGTCGCTAAATTGCGTCGGGCCTGATTGGAACTGGATAATATCAAGCCCGTCCTCAAAGCCAAAGATACGGTCCGTGCCGCTATTCGCGCCAAAGACAAAAGTATCAGACCCCGCCCCGCCAAACAAATCATCATCGCCTCGCCCGCCGGTCAAGCGGTCATCACCGTCCCCGCCAAAGAGACGGTCATCGCCGTCCGCGCCGATAAGCTGGTCATCATCGCCCAGACCCTGAAGATCATTATCTCCCGCATCCCCGATCAGGATATCATCATAGATTGTGCCAAAGATATTCTCGATAGAACTATAGGTATCTCCCGCAGCCTCGCCCGTATTCAGCGCAGGATTAATCAAATTCACCGTAACCCCCGAACTCGCCGTTGTATAAGACGCCCGGTCAATCCCCGCCCCGCCGTCGAGATGATCCGCCCCCAAACCGCCAAAGAGCTGGTCATTACCGTCCCCGCCATTGAGAATATCATCGCCGATACCGCCGCGGATAATATCATTGCCCGCCAAGCCGTTAACCGTGTCATTATCAATGCCAAAACTGACATTATCATTGCCCGCTGTCAGGTTGGTCGTGACATTATTGCCAGAGGGGTTCGGAAGTGGTGTCAGGAAGACAAAATCCGCCGCCGTTAAAGTCCCGGTAAAGCCGATAAGCGAGGTCACCCCGTTAAAGTGGGTAATCACCGTATCGCCGCTGGCGTTAATCGTAATCGACAGATCCGAGAAGCTGCCCGGCCCGCCGCCAAATTCGATAATGTCAATGCCCTGCTCATAGGTAAAGATCCGGTCCTTACCCGCGCCGACGCGGATGACAAAGGTATCAATCCCGGCATTGCCGTGCAGATCATCATTGCCCCGGCCTCCGTCCAAGCGGTCATTGCCGTCGCCGCCAAACAGCCGGTCCCGGCCATTGCGCCCGATCAGCTGGTCATTGCCCGCAAGGCCTACCAAATCCACGCCGCTGTGATCGGCCGATAATATATCATTATGTATCGAGCCATAAAGCGCCTCGATAGAGCTATAGCTATCCCCCGCAGCCTCGCCTGTATTGGTCGCGCTATTAAACAGATCGGCCCGCAAACCCGCCGCTGCCTGGCTGTAAAAAGCCCGGTCATGGCCCGCTCCGCCGTCCAGAACATCTGCCCCGAGCCCGCCATATAAATCATCATTACCATCATCGCCAAAGAGCTGGTCATCCCCCGCCCCGCCAAACAAATCATCAAGGCCGAGACCGCCTTCAAGTCGGTTAATCGCGCCATCGCCAATAATGTGATCATTGCCTTGAGAGCCAATGATATTTTCCATGTTTTGCCAAGCTTGGTTGACAAAGCTGCCATCGGCAGACGTATATCCGTTAAGCACATCAAGCCTGAGATCAAATCCAAAAACCAACGAAAAATCAACGGTGTCAGAGTCTGCGTCGCCGTCAAGAATGTCCATACCCCAACCTAAATCAAAAACAAAACGGTCATCACCCGCTCCGCCGTTTATGGTGTCGTTGCCGGTCCCGCCTGTAAGCACGTCATCTCCGTTGCCGCCATTGAGGGTGTCTAGGCCGCCGCCGCCTGTAAGAACGTCATCTCCGTCGCCGCCATTGAGGGTGTCACTGCCGCTGCTGCCATCAAATGTGTCAGCGCCCGTGCCGCCGGTCATGATATTATCGCCGCCTGTGCCAGTCACATTATTGGTGCCATTACCCAAGATGATATTTTCGAAATTGATAAAACTTTCACCCCCAAAATTGGTAACGCCTGTAACCATATTTATGGTATAAGTTCCATCCCAGCTCGTGACATCAAGCGTATCGGTTCCGGCCCCGCCATCGAGTATTTCTGAAACTGCTGTGAGTCCTGCAACGATGGTATCATCCCCGTCGCCGCCATTATAAGTGCCGTCACCAGAGGAAATCAGGGTATCATCCCCGGTTCCGCCGGTAATGGTTTCAAAATTGGCGAAGAAGTCATCCGCCGCCCCGCCTGCGGCATCATAACGAATTTCTCCGGTAGTGGCATCGACAAAAACAGCCGCAATCCCGTCGAAGGTTAACGAATCATTGCCGTCGCCGCCATCAAATGTTTCCACACCAAATCCCGGTGCCGTTGTTACAGACAGCGTGTCATCACCATCCCAGAGGAAAATATCACCGTCCGAGCCGCCTTCCTGCCCGGCTGTCAGGACATCATCACCAATTGTGCCGATCCAGTCATCAGCATCATTCTGGGTGGCATTATCGCGCGTATCCCAGATTTCCATAACGATATCGCCGGAATTAGGCAGACCATTTTGATAGACGACAAAAATCCGGCCATCCTGAGTCAGAGTGATATCGGGTTGCAATTCATTACCGTTAGATATGGATATTTCGCTTCCCAGTTGAGCTCCGCTGGCATCATAATGGCGCATTTTAAGATCAAATTCACCGCTTTCATTGTCATCGACGAGAATAACGAAACTGCCATCTGCGAGGCCGACAATACGGGGGCTGGCTTGGTTGTTTGTGAAGTTGCCAGTAGGGTCGAAGCTAAGCACACTCGAGGTTGCAATCCCGGCCGCGTCAAAAACCTGAAACAGGACGTCATCATCAACAGTGTCGGTGTTTTCCCAAGCGATGACGAAGCCGCCGCCGGACAGAGCTGCGACCGAGGGATTATGATCATCATCTGAGTCAGTAAAAGTTGAAGCAACGAAAGTTGAGCTTGTCACGGGGGTGCCATCAGCTTGTTGAACCCTATAGCTCAAACCTTCGCCGGTTCCTGTTCGGGCCGCAACCGTAACAATATTGCCATTCGTCAAAACCGCCATATCACTGTCATTGGTGACGTCCCCGGTCATAACCGCCGTTTCTGCGCCAAGCGTTTCCGCTGTCAGGTCATATCTGCGCGAATAAACATCTTCGGACGAAGCGCCGTCAATTCGCGTATAGCTGATAATCGCCGTATTGCCGCTAATGACAATTTCTGGATCGGCATAATTGTTGAAGGCGGTAGAAACGTCATTCGCAACTGACTCAAAATCAATCCGCGTCCCGGTCGAATCATAGACCTCCATACGCAAACTTGTCGCTATGGCGACGTCTTCGTAGACAACAATCCATCCGCCCGCCGGTGTGGCTGCAAGCGCGAAATCGCCTTCATCATCGATTTGACCAGCGGTATTGAGACGGAACTCGCTGCCTATGGGCACGCCAAATTCATCAAATAGCTGGCCGATAATATCCGTGCCATTGGGAGAACCTACGCCGGTATCATCATTGGAAACCCAGGCGACAAGGATGCGGCCATCGGTAAGCTGCGTAACTTGCGGGGCATTTTGTGTCCCGGCTGTTGTTGCATTAACGACAAGCGCGTCTAACCATTGTTCGGGTGTATTAGGCATAGGTCTCTCCACACAATGGCAAAAACCGGGAGAGCCCCGCAGTGATTGCCCCAGTCCGCGCATAGGCACGAACCACTAGAAATGCAGATCAGATGACGCCCCTATGTTATGCTTTGATATGCGCCCAACACAGGTGAAGGATATCCACATTCCTTTCACAAAGCCGCATTTAGCAAATTAAATATTTTGGCGCAAGGTATTTTATTTGAACTCTTAAACAAGGCCTCGTAAAGACCCGCGCCAATACTTTTAAAACCCCCTTCTCCTATTGCCCCTCCCGCTCTTATCGGGCAAAACCCTGTTATGAATTGGCTTTCCAAACTCACCCCGCCCGGGGTCAAAGATATTTTCTCCAAAAAAGATTCTCCGGATAATCTTTGGCTGAAATGTCCGAAGTCGGGCGAGATGGTATTTTCGGCGGATTTGCCGGGGTTGCTCCATGTCACCCCCGCCGGACATCACCTGCGCATTGGGCCGGAAATGCGCATGGATTATACCTTTGATGAGGCCGCCTATAGCGCGGTGGATATTCCCGATGTCGCCAAAGACCCGCTGAAATTCAAGGACGACCAGAAATATACTGACCGCCTGAAAAAAGCGCGGGCCAAGACCGGAAATCAGGACGCGATGAGTATCGGGGTCGGTAAAATCCACGGCATTGGCGCCGTTGTGCTGGCGCAAAATTTTGCCTTTATGGGCGGCTCTCTCGGCATGGCGGCAGGGGAAGGATTTATCCAAGCCGCCGAATATGCCGTAGCGCATAAAATGCCGCTCATCGTCTTCACTTCCGCCGGCGGCGCGCGGATGCAAGAGGGGGCATTGTCCCTGATGCAGCTCCCGCGCACGACCATTGCCGTGCAAGAACTGCGCGAGGCGGGACTGCCTTATATTGTCGTGCTTTGCGATCCGACGACGGGCGGCGTGACCGCAAGTTATGCCATGCTCGGCGATATTCATCTGGCCGAACCGGGCGCGCTGATCTGTTTTGCCGGGCCGCGCGTGATTGAAGAAACCATCCGCGAAAAACTGCCCGAAGGGTTTCAGCGCGCGGAATTTCTCGAAGAAAAAGGCATGATCGACCGCGTGGTTCCCCGCAAGGAGATACGCGAAACGCTGGCAAAGCTGCTATCGGTTTTGATGAAGACTGAGCATGAAAATCTCTATGAAGATGCCTAATGGCTGAAACTGTTGAGCAAGCGCTCGCAACCCTGCAAGCGCTACACCCTAAGAAAATAGACCTCGGATTGGGCCGTATTGAGCGGGCTTTGAAAGCGCTCGGCAACCCGCAGGATAAGCTACCGCCGACTATTCATATAGCCGGCACCAATGGCAAAGGCTCAACGGCCGCTTATTTACGGGCTTTCACCGAAGCGGCAGGGCTGACTGCCCATATCTATACCTCTCCGCATCTGGTGCATTTTCGCGAACGTATTGTCGTCGCCTCCGAAGAGATTACGGATGATAATTTGGTCGATGTGCTGACCCGTGTGCGGGGGGCCAATGCAGGCGAGCCGCTCTCCTTCTTTGAAGCCACAACCGCCGCCGCCTTTCTCGCCTTCTCCGAAACCCAAGCAGATATCTGCATTATCGAAGTCGGGCTTGGCGGGCGCTATGACGCGACCAATGTGATGACGCCTGCCTGCTGCGGCATCACCCCGATTGATTATGACCATGCCGAATTTTTGGGGCGCGACCTCGCCGGAATTGCCCGCGAAAAAGCCGGCATCATGAAAGCCCATTGCCCCGTTATTATCGGGCCGCAGACGGATCTCGTGCGGGCCGTGCTCGACGCCGAAGCCAATAAAACGAGAGCCCCCGCCAAATTCTGGGATGAGCATTTCCGCGCTTACCGCCAACACGGGCGACTTGTCTATGAGGATGACGGACAGCTTCTCGACCTCCCCCTCCCCGCGCTAATCGGCGATCATCAGGTGATGAATGCGGGCACAGCCATCGCCATTGCGAGAGAAATGCAACTCCCTGAAGAAGCGATTGAAAAAGGGCTGCAAAGCGTGATCTGGCCCGCGCGGATGCAAAATCTTACATCCGGCCCGCTTGCCGGTAAGGTGACCAAAAGCGGCGGCGAATTATGGCTCGACGGCGGACACAACCCCCATGCCGCCCGCGCCGTGGCCAGCGCCGCCGCCGAACTGGAAGCCAAATCCCCGAAGCCGCTCATTCTGGTCATGGGTATTCTCGCCAATAAAGATATAGGCGGATTTCTCGATGCTTTTGAGAGCCTCGCCAGCGCCGTTATCGGCGTGACCATTCCAGGACATGCCTCACTCGCGCCGGAAACTTTAATTGAGATCGCAAAAAGCCGCGGCCTTGAAGGGCAAGTCGCTGAGACCATAAGCGCCGCCATAGACCTTGCGTTACAGAGCGCTCAAGGCGCAAGCGCCCCTGCGCCGCGCATCCTGATCTGCGGCTCGCTCTATCTCGCAGGCGAGGTTCTAAAAATATAGCAAGAGTTGTAATTTTTTGTAACCTTATCTGAATTGCGCAAGGACTCCCTTACGCTACCCCAACTCTATTGGAGGCTGTATGAAACATTTTACCCTGCTTATTTTTATGGGAGTCTACTTAACCGGCTGTGCTACGGTTTCGCGCGGCACGAAGGATAAAATGGTGATTGATACCGAGCCAACCGGCGCCGCCATCATGACGGATAAAGAACTTCCAAAAAGCAAGGCTGCCCGCAAAAAAAAACCGGCTCTGGAAGCTAAATACTATGGCTGCCCCGCTACGCCGTGCGAATTTAAAATCCCTCGGCGGTCTGAGTTTATTATGACCATATCTAGGGCAGGATATGAAGACGTTGAAATTGGTGTGGATTACGGCCTGCATAAAGAAAGCCTGAATGCAAATCTGGCAGGATCAGCCGCGACTGGCCTTGGCCTAGGCCTTGCGGCAGGCGCCTTTGTGGCTGGTCTTGCAGGCACGGGCGGGATTGCTGTAAGTGCTGCGGCGGCCTCTGCTGGTATCGCAACTCTAGGCATTGGGGCGGTTTCAATTGGCGTTGACGCCGCGACAGGGGCCATGATGAATGTACGGCCCAATCCTGTCTTTATAACATTACCACCCAAAGGCACAGAATTTACGCCTCATCCGGGCGCAATCGCTCTACGAGAAAAGCGCCAATTAAAGGCTGAAAAGATGCGCAAAAAATCAGCTCCGGCCCAAAGCAAGACACGACCTTAAGAATGACCCACCGATATGCTCATCTACTATGCCTTCTTGGCTTAGCTTGTCTTCAAACGGCTTGCGCCACCGTTGTCCGCGGCACAACAGAGCCCTTCATGGTCGCAACTGAGCCGCCGGGTGCCGTAGTGACAACAACGCTTGAGACAAAAGAAAGCCGCAAAGCTCGGAAATCAAACCCCGATCTTAAAGCCAAGACTTATGGCTGTTCTCCGACTCCATGCGAGATTGAGCTGCCCCGGCGGTCAAAATTTATCGCCAAGATTGAGAAACCCGGTTTTGAACCGGTGCGCGCAACCATATTGTCCAAAGCCGGGAAAAAAGGGAAAGTAGCAGGTTCGGCAGCGCCGGCTGCAGTCACAATTATCGCAGGATCCGAAATCGCCGCCGCTTCGACAGCTACAAGCTTTTTTCTCTTAGAAGCCTATACCATAGCAGGAGCAACAACAGGCGCGGTTATGATTGGAGTGCCTCTGGGGTTTGCAGATGCCGTATCCGGAGCGATGCTGGATCTATACCCCAACCCTATCGGCGTAAAACTCACCCCGAAATCTGGCGCGGTCGATAAAGACAAAATAAAAACGCAGCTTACAGACTTAAAGTAGACTAGCTTTATTTTGGACTTAATTTAAGCCTTAAGCGTGTTCTGCCACCCATTCGGCGAGTTTTGTTTTTGTCATTGCGCCGACTTTTGTCGCCACGACTTGGCCGTCTTTAAAAATCATCAAAGTGGGAATACCGCGAACATGGAATTTAGCCGGCGTTTCAGGATCATCGTCAATATTGACCTTGGCAATTTTAATCTTATCGCCCATTTCTTCAGAAATTTCTTCAAGCGCCGGGCCGATTTGTTTGCAAGGCCCGCACCATTCCGCCCAAAAATCAACGAGGACGGGAGTTTCGGAACCGATGACGTCATCTTTGAAACTGGCGTCTGAAACTTTTACTGTTGCCATGGCGGCCTCCATAAGGGGATATCTTGTTACTCTTAGGTAGGAAGAGCGGCTATGTGCGTCAAGGCCGCGTCGAGCCGTTTATCATCCAATATCATAAGGCGCGGCCCGTCCGTCCAGAGCAGCGCGCAGATAACCTCTTTATCCGGGTAAATCTCGCGGGCGAGAGCGCGGTAAGCCGCCATTTGCCCCCAATAGATATCGGCCACGCCGTCCTGCGTTTGCGGCGGCGGGCGGTTGGATTTATAATCGACGATAAAGGCCTTAGTATCGGTCACGCTGATACGGTCAATCTGGGCATTGAGATAGAGATGCGGCGGAAGCGTTTTCGCCCTGCCAGCAAGCGAGATTTCGGCGCGGCTGCCCGGCGCAAAAACCTCTGCAAAATCCGGGTTATCCAGAACCGCAAAGACTTCCCCGATGATTTGACGGCGCTGCACCTCCGGGATCATCTTATATCCCGACACCATTTTGGCCGCCATGGTTTTTCGTTTGGGAGGATCAAATTCCGGCAGGATTTCAAGCAGTTTATGAATGAGATTGCCGCGCATGAAACGGGCCTCCTGCGCGCCCGCTAGAGGTGAGCGCACAGGCATGTTAGACCCCGGCGGCGCCAGCAGATAAGACGGCGTGACCCGCCTGAGCGCCGAAGTTTCGGACTTGGCAGGCCCGCAGACCCATATAGGTAATGTCGTTTCATCCCGGGTGTCACTCTCTGCGGCAGCGCGAGGCGCCTTGGCCCCGGCACCAAATGACAAGCCGTCGCCAAAAGGTGTTTCAAGGATTTGCGGCGAAAGCCCTGCAAATGCCTCTTGCGCCTCTTGATACCAACAGTGTTTGGACATGCCGGTTTTGGACGACCCGCTATGATAGCCGCAAATGACAAGGCGCGATTCAGCGCGCGTCATAGCGACATAAAACAGGCGCAAATATTCCTCGCCCATGCGGGATTTAACCGCCTCTTTATAAGGCTCCAGCGCGGCGGGAACGGCTTTGGCATTCGGGGTTAGAGCAAAGCCAGAGTCAATAGGAATGACATCGGGGCCTTTACTCGGTGATTGCGTCGTATCGGGGAGGAAGACAATAGGCGCTTCAAGACCTTTGGCTCCGTGCACCGTCATCACCCTCACCTGCCCTGCGCCGGAGTCCATCTCGCGTTTTAGTTCTTGTTCATCGCGTGAAAACTCCAGCACAAAATGCTGCAAGGACGGGGAGACCTGCCTTTGATGGGCAAGCGCCCGGGCGAGGAAAGCTTCAATGGCGTCCTTGGCTTCCAGCCCGAGGCGGGCATAGAGTTTATAGGTCAGGCTGCGGCCTGTATCATCCACCATATCCAGAACACGAGCGAAAAATTCATAAGGCGCAAAACGGCGCGAATAATCGATCATCGCCTGCAATAACTGCGCAGTGTCAGGCCGCTTTGCCTGAACCGAGGCCCAGAGGCTGATATCGCCGCGCTGCGCAGCCACATCAAATAAGGCCTTATCATCAAAGCCTAAAAGCGGGCTTTTTAAAATTTCTGCGAGGGATAAATCATCGTCCGGCAACAGCGTGAATTTCGCTAGAGACAGCAGGTCTTTGACCGCAATAGAATCTTTGAGCTTTAAGCGGTCAGCCCCGGCAACTGGCACGCTATGGCCTTTCAGATTGCGGATAACGGCATCAAAAAAAGCATTTCGTTGGCGCACCAAAATCAAAATATCTCCCGCCTGCAGAGGCCGCGTATATCCTAATTTTCGATCAAATACGGGCTCACCTTTATCCAGCCAATCTTTGATTCTTCGCGCAATAGCTTCGGCAAGTTGTTCGCGGGAATCGGCTTTGGAGAGCGCGTCAACAGGCGTGGTATCCCAAGGCTGTTTTTCATCTCCCACTTCGGCTTTGGGTGCCAGCGGCCAGAAATCGACCTGCCCTGTATCGCTACGGTTTGCCGTATGGCTTATTAAGTCAGAGGCTGGCACATAATTTTGAACATTGAACATACGCTGCAAGGCATGGTTTTCGACAAAAACCTGATCGACAAATTTTAGAATTTCAGGCGCGGAGCGAAATGACATGCGCATCCGAATTTCGCCCGGATTATCCGCGCCGCTATAAGTTCTGGTTTTTTCGATAAACTTCTCAGGATCAGCTCCTTGAAAAGAATAGATCGATTGTTTTTCGTCCCCTACAGCGAAAAGCGTGCGCGGTTTGCGCGGGTCGCGATCAGGACTATCCTGCGTAAAACCGTCTGCCAGAGCGTCAATGATTTGCCATTGCTCAGGCGACGTATCCTGAGCTTCATCGAGCAATAAATGCTCAATGCCGCCATCGAGTTTATAGCTTATCCAATCCGAAACCTCGCTGCGGCTAAGCAGATCGCGCACGAGTAGAATCTGGTCATTAAAATCAAGCCCCCGGCGCGCCCGTTTCATTTTTTCAAAGCGGTTGGCATAGTCTTTGGCGACCGTAAAAGCGGCCTTAGTAAATTTCAGGCAGGTGGTTGATTTTATATGCTCTACGATCCGCAAGACCCGCTCACGTTCACTTCCATGCCCGTCTTCAATATTGGAAAAAAACAGCTGCGCAAAATCGCCCGATTGTTGAGTGACGACGGTTTTTAAAGGCCCGCTTTCATTCGCTGTCAAAAACACTGCGCTATAATGCTCAAAAGCGCGGAACGGGTCTTCAATGTCGAAACTGGCGAGCATGCGCTCCGCCCGACTAACATCGCCTTTAGACGTGCTGCCCAGCATTTCCGTGGCGGCCCGGAAAATCCTGTTCTTTGGCGCGCGCTCCCAGCCTTCGGCTTTGATCTCGGCTATGGATTTGGCAGGATCATCAATATCTAAAATTTCCGCTAATAGTGCTATGCCGCCAGCGGCATTCCACTGCCTGATTTTATCCGGCGCTCCCGCCATCCAATTAAATAAAGTCTCCAGTGTCTGGTCAGCTTTTTCGGCGGTTAGGATTTGCAAGGATGTATTGAGCGCCCCTTGGGGTTCAGACAAAGCCTGACGATAAAGATCGTCGCGGACGGCTTCGCGAATTTGCCTATATTCGCCATCATCAATCGGTTCGAAGCCCGGTAAGATACCGGCCTCAATCGGAAAGCGCGAAAGAATGCGCTCACAAAAAGCATGGATGGTTTGAACCTTGAGGCCTTCGGGCGTTTCAAGCGCCTCGGCAAAAAGCCTGCGCGCGCGCGGCAGATCGGTAAATCCGTGATTGTCGCCTAGCAAATTATCAAGTTCGGCTTTTAAATTATCCTCGGTCTCGATGGACCATTTGCCCAATGTCTCAAACAGACGGCTTTGCATCTCCGAAGCCGCGGCCTTGGTATAGGTCAGGCAGAGAATTTTCTCAGGCTTGGTTCCGCCCAACAATATACGCGATACCCGATTGACCAGAACGCGGGTTTTACCCGAACCCGCATTAGCCGAAGCCAGCCGCGTTGAAGACGGGTCAGCCGCTTGGCGCTGGGCGCGAACGGCCGCAATATAATCGGCACTACTCATCGCCGGGGCCCTCTTTGCCAAGCCGCGCCCATTCATCACGCCGCGCGAGATGGTCATAATCGCTGTAATCATGGGTGAACTGCGCACGCGGCTGTGAATGATAAGCGGTCTCCGGCTTATCATAAGCCGCAATCAATTCGCTTAGCGCCTTGATTGCTTCGGCTTCATAATCGGCGGCTGGATGCCCTTTGGGATTGGGCGGGTTAGTGATCGAATGCGCGAGTGTCTCGTCGCCCGAACCTTTAACGCGGATATAAGTAAGCTCCGCCGTTTTCCCCGCGCCTAATGTTTCAAACGCGCCCTGCCCCAGCATATAGGCGGTGAGCGGTAATTGCGGGTCAAATCCGGATTTGACAACTTTGACCGATGACGGCGCTCCCGTTTTATAATCCGTGACGGCGAAACCTTGCGGGCCTTTTTCGATAAGGTCTGTTTTGCCTGTCAGCGTAAAATTCTGCACTGGCAGGGTTAGGCGGCCATCGGTTTCCACCCCGGCAACGTCCCAGCCTGCGGCCCGGCGCTCTGTCATCCAATTGACCATTTTTACAGCTATTTTTTCAAGACGCGCGGCCTCTTTGGCAATTTGGAAATCAGGATAGCCCGTATTTTCCATGGCCGTTTCAAGAGCGTGGACAAGCCGCTTAGCGGCATCCGCCGGTAGTTTTTTGCGGTGTTCATCCACAAACATCTCAAGCCCTTTGTGAACCGCATTGCCATAATCGCGCACGCCGAGCGGCATATCGAGATCATCCAAAGGGCGCAAAGCGAGAATATGCCTCGCGTAAATCGAATAAGGATCGCGGATCCAGGTTTTAATTTGCGTGATAGATAATTGCCGCCCTTTCGGCCAGCGGGCCTCTATCGGTGGTCGGTGCTCCGGGGGCTTAACGCTCTTTACTTTGTCTGCCGCTACATAGTCCAAAACCCTCGCCCATGCCAGATAGTGATCGCTTTTTGACAATGCCTTTATGGCCTCATCTCTTAATGCCCCTTGCATCAAGGTTTGCAATCGCCACAGCCAGCGCGAGGCCACTTTCGGCCCGTCATCAGAGCGTTTGGACCGGGTCATAATCACACCGGGATTGGCCGCAAGTTCAGCGAAATCATGGGCCGAAAGACCAAAACGGCGCTCGGGCAGCGACAAGCCAAGGCTCTTGCGCATGCCGCGCGACAGGAACGGCTCAGCAGACGGCGTAGTCGGCCAGATGCCTTCATTCAGCCCGCCAAGGATAATTCTGTCCGCTGTCAACATCCGGGCCTCTAACGGCCCCAAAATAGACAGGCGTGGATGCGTGCCATAATGCGGGCGCACAACACGGCCCCGCATGAGCGTGCTTAGTAACTTGGCGAATTCCGCCGCGCTCATCTCCGGCAGGTGATCGCCATGAGCCATCAAGCCCTCGAGTAAGCCCGCCGCTTTCTCGCCCGCATCATCAATCCAGAGACGGGCCGCACCCTGTATTTCATCTGTATCGGCGAGCGTCTCTGCGGCCTGAGTCAAAGCTCTCGCCCAGAGAGGCGCGCGGGCAACGTCCAAATCCATCAACGGTGCAAGCGCAACCTGTAGTGTTGTAAAGACGTCCAATGCGGCTAATTTTTTCTCGCTGCGAACGCCGCGTAGCTTTGGCTCCGCGGCTTGCCACATTTTTCGTACAAATCCGGCCTGCTGCCCCATCGCCGTTAAACGATGTTTAAAAACAACAGAGAGATCAACCGGGCTGAGCGGGTCAATCGCCAGAGCCATAAGCCTCGCCAGATAAGACCCCAAGGCGGTCTCCTCAAGCGGCTGGCCCTGAGAATAATCGACATTAACCGACCAGCGCCGCAACCGCGCTTTGACACGCCGCGCCAGCGCCGGGTCAGGCGTGACCAGCGCAGCCGTTTTGTCCGGTGTTTCCAAGACTTCTCGCATAATCAGGGCTATAGTGAGGGCCTCTTCTTCGTCATTTGCGGCTTCAATAACCGAAAGACCCTCTAGGGCTTGAGTGAAAGGATGCACACCTTTCGCCGCGCTCTCACGGATGGTTTTAATCCGGCCCGGCCAATCTCCCGTATCTTGAACCGGGACAAGCGCTTCTGAAATAATCCTGCGGCGCGCGTCCAAAGTGTTAGGAGGGTTGATATAATCCCATTGCTTGACCTCTACCCGATCAATGCCAATTATCTCAATTAATTGCTTGAGTGAATTTTGCGGATGTTGCGGGCCAATCTTATCCCATGACACTGTTTTCAAGTTTTCAAGCCCCGGCAAAATAACCATGCCCTCCTCTAGCCGCGCCACGCAGCGCATCAGGCGAGCCGAAGCTCCGAGCGTTCCCGTAGACCCTGCAATAATGACCGGATATTTTGGCGGCTCTTTTACCCAAATATCGGTGAGCGCATTAAGCAAAGCCACGCGGCGGGCAAAAGGCTCCATCAGGTCAAGATCGGCTAATCGCTGCGGCCAATAATCCTGTATAATTTTATAAAGCGTGATGGCGTTTTGAAAATGCACGGCGGCAAAGTCTTTGATCTCTTCCAACTCGGTAATGCGGGAAATATCCGCTTCTTCCATCGCCGCATCATCCAAAATGGCAATCAGGGGATCGGCCAAGGCCAAAGCCCCTGTGGGATCAAGCGGCAGGTCTGAGATGTTTTTATGATAACGCCCAATGATCTGCGCCATTTCAAAACGGCGCTGCATCGGGTCGATCGCCGGCTTTACAAGACCCACAAGCTCGCCCGGTTCAAAAGGCGGCTCTTCGGGATTGATATCGGCGAGGGGCCGCATTCTTGGGAGCAAGCTAGCTCCGCTGTCTCCGACAAAGGCATCGCCCAATGCGCGAACCGCGCGGCGGGTCGGGAGCAGGATGAGCGCATCTTGCAAGCGCTCGCCGTAAATCTCGCGCAGGCCCTTGGCCAGTGACGGTAGGAAAGCCGCGCCTGACGGCATGTTGAATACGGTTGGGTCACTCATAGGCGCGACTGTTTCAAAACGGCATCGGCCGCGATCAGGGCTTTGGGGTCGCCGACATGCATCCAGTAGCCCGGTATTTCGACGCCGAATAATTTGCGGCGCTTCAATGTCTCATCCCAAATTTTAATACGCGAAAACGGCTCGGCTTTGAAAGGTTCTAGGAGTTGAGGTTTAAATATTTGCACACCTGTATAGGCATGGCTTGCGCTGTCGCCGCTACGGCGCGTGAGGCGGCTATCCGCGTCGATATCAAAATCCCCTCTGCCGCTAAACCCTAATGTCCAATCAAGGCGGGCGCAGAGTAACAACTCGTCCATGACGGCAGGATTCCATGCAGAGGTGAGATGCTGTAAAACATCCGCAAACGGCACCCACACAGCATCTATATTACAGATAAAAATAGGATCACTACCCAGCAGCGGAAGGGCTTTCACAACACCGCCGCCTGTTTCCAGTAATTCATCGCGCTCATCGGAAATAATTATTTTCGGGCCCGCCTTTCGGGCTTTCAAATGCGCTTCAAGATGATCGGCATGGGCATGGACATTGACGATAATCTGCTCAACGCCGACATCCGCAAGCCTGCCCAGCATATGGTCAATTAACGGCTTACCGCCAACCTCGACCATGGCTTTGGAACGATCATCCGTTAATGGCCGCATCCGCGTCCCGTGCCCTGCGGCCATAACCATCGCGGTTTTTATCATTGCCGTTTTGGTCATGAGAGCGCCTCAGGAATATGCCGGACAAACCATGCGCGAATATCAGCAAGACCCGGATGGGCGAGATCATCAGCCAAATGTTTTTTGACGCGCGGTAGAAATGCGCGATATTGCGGTTTTCCGAACTTTAAATCTGAGCGCACAGGAAAGCCGAGGAGCTTTGCCCCGCGCTGAGCGCTCAATACGGCATAGGCCAGCCGAAATGCGTCATCATCGGCAATCCCGGATTTTTCACAAAACCGGCTTATCAAGATATCTTTTAAGGCGGGACAGACATCGCGCCGAATATCCGTGATCAACGACATGAGGTCATAAGCGGGGTGGATAAATAATCCGTCTTGGAAATCGATCAATCCGGCGCGCGATGTGGCTTGGCGCTCCGGTAGCCAAAATAGGTTCTCAGCATGAAAATCGCGCAGAGCCAATCCCGGCGCATGGGCAGATAAATGCGCGAAACTTTGCGTGAATAAGCCGTAAAATTCTTCGCGGGACGCGTCTTTTATCTCGCGGTCAAAATCCTTGATATACCAATCCAGACATAAATCAGTTTCCGCCAAAAGCGCGGCCGTATCATAATCCCGCACGCGCCATTTATGCCCCCGAAACTCCATATCTTGCGGAAAGCTCGAACGGTAAATCGCGGCGAGTGTATCGACCGCAGCTTCATAAAGCGAGCGCTCTTTGCTAGGGTCATTTGCAATCACATTTGCGTAAACATTATCTCCCAAATCTTCGAGCAGCATGAGGCCTTTATCCATATCGGCCGCAATGATCTGCGGGGCGGAAAAGCCGCGTTTGGTCAGCTCATTGGCAATACAGGCAAAGGCTTCAAGGTTGGGGCCCGCGAGTCGCGCCAGCGCATTATGGCCGAGCGCTTTGCGGTCATCTATGCTGGCGCCTTCCGGCTCGCCCGGCGTCTCGGCGCCTTTGGGGGCGTCCATAAGCACCGCTTTTTCGCCGCGCAAATTAAGCCGCTCATAACGCCGCGTCGAGGCATCGCCTGGCACAGATTCGCGGGCCGCTTTGTGCCAATTCGCATTTTCCAAAAATGCTTGAATGTCCGCTTCGCGCTCAGTCAAGCCTATCTCCAAATCCTGTGAGAACGGCAACCCGTCCTTTTTTTGCAAATTGGATATCTATACCGAGGACAGACCCCGGCAGTAAATCCCCTAATTTATCAGGCCATTCAACCATGCAAACGGCATCTTCAAAAGCGTCCAGTAAGCCCAATTCATAACCATCTTCAGGCCGCTCAAGACGGTACATATCACAATGCCATAACTCATAATCCGGCAGAATGTAACTCTGCACAAGCGTATAAGTCGGCGACGGTACATCAATGTCGCCGAGGGCGCTTTGAATTAACCCGCGCACAAGCGTGGTTTTTCCGGCCCCGAGATCTCCGCGCAAGCCAACAACATCGCCTCTGCGCAAAACTCCCGCTAGGCGCGCGCCCAGAGCCGTCGTTTCGGCTGCATCTGACAAAGTTATTTTTTGCATATGCCGCACTGTTACGCGCTTGCAAAATCATCGCAAGCCCTTACATAACGATTGGAAATAAATACAGGTAATACTCATGCCAAAAATCACCTATATCGACCACGCCGGGACATCACGCGACGTTGAGACCAAAGCCGGAACTTCAATTATGGAAGCCGCCGTGCAAAATATGATTCCCGGTATTGACGCGGATTGCGGCGGCGCGTGTGCCTGTGCGACTTGCCATGTTTATGTCGCCGAGGGCTGGCTCGAAAAACTCAAAGATAAAGACGATATGGAAGACAGCATGCTCGACTTTGCCGAAGGCGTGCAAGACAATTCCCGCCTCTCTTGTCAAATCCTGATGAGCGGCGACCTTGACGGCATTACGGTGACAACACCGGAAAGCCAGTAGCTATCTTCACAGAAACCGTTTTATTCGCGAGCTTAAGAGTTTGAAGGGCAGTAATATCTGATCAACAAAGCCTGCAGGAACAAATGTATCTGTTCCGTAATGCTCCGGATCCTTGGATTCTTCCATGATAGCTGTACCAAAAATAATATCAAGAATGGGCAATTGCCCTGCGAAATTTTTATCAAAAGCATGTTCTTCATTAGCATGGTGCCAATGATGATAAGTTGGCGTCGCAAAAATCCAGCGCAGCGGCCCGAAACTGATATTTACATTGGAATGTTTTAAGTAAGAATGCCATCCAAATATACCCAAAAATATGGCTAATGCCAGCGTCGAAAATCCAAATGTCAAAGGTATCATGAGAGGAATACCGCGCGTCATAATGACGTCAATAGGATGAAGACGATGCGCGGCTAGCCAATCCATGTCTTCAATACTGTGGTGGATAGCGTGCATCCGCCATAAGAAAGGAACTTTATGAAACGTCCGGTGGACGAGATAATATCCGATATCGGAAATGATGATGATCTCAACAATTTGAAGGATCAAATGTTGAGCCCCAACGGCCTCTTTGAAACGATCGCTGACGATAGGGTCAAATATGATCTCAGCCAGTATCAAAATCAAGAAAACACCGAATATCACAAAGAAAACTGAGATCAGGGCATAGGCTGTATCCACCCCCCAATATTTCCTAAATATCTTTTTATCTTTATTCTTAGGAAAAAAATGTTCCAGCGGAATAAAAACGATCATCGCGATCAAGAATTTTTGAAGTATATCTAAAGTCATTATTATTATCCATTCACCCCGTACTGGATAACAAATAAAGGCTACTATTTGTTTAACATGATAGAATAAGAGAGCCTTAATAATTAGGCGCTGAAGCCATCAGCCATTTGCGGCAAATAGTTCCGGGTGTGCCGCGTCGGTATTGGCTTCTTTTGGCAAATAAACCGTAACATGTGTGCCTTCATCCTCTTCTGATTCCAGCTCCACCCAGCCGCCATGGCGCTCGACGAAACGCTGCACAAGCGCCAAGCCTAACCCTGCCCCGCCGCGCGTCGATTGAAAGCTCTCAAAGACTTGCGGTTGGCGCTCGGAGGGTATGCCGACGCCGTCATCTTTAACCCAAATCGTCACGCCGCCGCCATCGGCGCTGCGCCCGCCAAGTTCAATGACTCCGCCCGGTTTGGTGAAGCGCAGGGCGTTGGAGAGCAGATTATAGACAACTTGCTTAAGCCGTGTTTCGTCAGCGCGGATAATACCGACATCTTCGGGGCATTTCAGAGTCAGCGCAATTTTAGTGTCCTCGGCTTTGGTCGCGACATAGTCCAGCGCATTTTCAAGCATGTCGTAAACATTGACATCCCCGAGATCGAGATCGAGCACATTGGCCTCAATCGCGGCAATATCAAGAATATCATCAATCGTCTTGGCAAGATCTTCAGAGGCGCTTTGAATGGCAAAAATATACTCGCTTTGCTTATCATTCATTTCGCCCGCCCCGCCGCTCTGCAGGAAGTCGGAATAACCTGAAATCGTCGTCAGCGGCGTGCGCAATTGATAACTGACATGTCCGACAAATTCGGATTTCATCCGGTCGGCTTCTTCCAAAGCTTCGGCGCGCTCAATCAGGGCGGCCTCAGCTTTGCGGGCATTGGTTACATCTTCCCACGCGACCAAGGTCGCGCCGTCAGGCAAGGGCCGCGACAGCCAAGTCAGCATTTTATCGTCCGAGCGCCGAATCTCGCCGTCCACATGACGGCGAACTTCGGGATTAGGGTCGGTGGCGCGCGCTTTCAGATCATCCCAAAAACCTGTGTCATGATAAAGCGGCAAACACCGTTCAATCAATTTGGAGAAGCGCGGGTTATCTTTAAGATCATCTTCGGACAGATTCCAAAGCCGGGCAAAGGCGGCATTGGAAATCTTAAGCCGGCCATCCGTTCCGAACACCGCAATCCCCTCGGAGAGTTTATCCAGTGTTACTTTTTGCACATTTATCAAAGTCCCAAGTTGACTTTTCAAGGTCATGGAATCGGTCATATCCGAGAACAGCAGCGATATCCCGCCATGCGGGTCGCGCATGCGCACAAGCCGCAATGTCCGGCCATCAGGAAGCGCCCAAAGCTCGTCAGGCATTTCTTCAGGCCAGGCCTTATAGAGGTTAAGCTCGCCCATTTTCCACGCGCGGTAATCTGCTTGAGCGGGAACCAGTTCACGTTCGCGCATATGGTCAAGCCAATCACTATGGCTAGGGCGGTCCCTAAACCAACCCTCTTCAATATCAAAAAGCGAGGCAAAGCCTTTATTGTGAAATGTCATTTTCTGGTCATTGCCAAAAATCACAATCGCTTCATCCATGGAATTGAGCATCTCGTCATGGGCGCGGACGTGGCGGGTGAGAGTCTCGCGCAGACCTTCGGCTTCGGTCGCGTCCATGGCAATACCGGCAACGCCGCCCGAAACAGGGAAAAGCGTGACCGAGGTTGATTTATTACCGCCGCCCAGCACGATATGGCGGACATCTTCGACGCGCTTATTCTCGGTGATGGCTGTTTTCGCCTGCTCTGCTGCTTTCTTATCAAGTTGAATCTGCTGACTTAAAACTTCGCGAACATTGGCCGCGCCGACGGCGTCAACATAGGCCGCATTGACCCAATTGATCTTTCCGGCACCCGAGACACGCCAGAGCGGAAACGGCGCCCGGCTCATCATTTCGATAAAGGCAACGGGGTCAACTTCGGCGGTGATACGGCTATTCTCAAAGCGCGAGATAGCCGTGCGCTCGTCCTCACCGCGAATTGAGGCGTCTTCGAGCCAGAGCACAACTTGCCGTCCGGCCACGCGGCCATCAGCCTCGATGACATTGCCTTCGGGCAAAACAATTGAAATTGAGAAAGGCGCGCCTTTGAGGCGCAATTGCGCAATATTGACCCGAAGAGTGAGTGTTTCATCAGCCTCGCTGATCGTATTTAAATCGGCCAAGCCATTGAGCACCCGCATGGCAACCTCTTTAGAACGGCCGGGTTCGGCAAACCGCATCATCGAGGCCAGCGCCGCAGGCGAGCCATAAACCCGCGGCTGTCCCCATTCGGAATTCGTCTCCGGCTCGGCCTCTTCCCAGACCAATATCAATCCGGGATAAGATCCAAAAATCGAATCAAGTTCTCCAATTTGGCGATCAAGGGCAGCGCAGCGGTTTTTCCAGCCCTTGCCCTCATTTCCGCCGCGCGATGTGGCCAGAAAGGCGATGATAGAGGCAAGCACGGCCAAAAACACGGCTCCTGCCGTCACGATCAGATTTATGTCCAGTGTTTCTAACGACACGTCTTCCCCAAGTTTACGCAACGGGCTTAACGCTTAGACTGGCGTGTGAAAAGGTTAGATTTCAGTAGAAGGCTTGTTGAGGCGCGAATTATTGCTTATGCAGCAACCTTTTCAATAAAAGCCGCCAAATCATGGGTCACTTTCTTGACTTGTGCGGCATCATCGCCTTCGACCATAACGCGGATCAGCGGCTCTGTCCCCGAGGCGCGCACCAATATGCGCCCCGAATTACCAAACATGGCCCGCGCATCCTCAACCGCAGAGAGCACATCGGGATGGTCCATTGGGGAGGGCCCGGCGTAACGCACATTCTTGAGCAGTTGCGGCACGGGGTCAAAAAGGTTCAAAACTTCGCTGGCGGGCTTGCCGCTACGGATAATTTCGGCAAGGACTTGCAAGGCGGCCACTGTGCCGTCGCCTGTTGGCGAGAAATCTGTCATCAATAAATGCCCGGATTGCTCGCCGCCGACATTATAGCCATCCTTACGCATACGGGCGGCAACATGGCGGTCACCCACAGGGGTGCGAATAAAAGCGAGTTTCTGGTCTTCAATAAAGCGCTCAAGGCCAAGATTGGACATCACAGTCGCGACGATGCCCGGTTTAGAAAGCTGGCCATTGGCGTGCCATCCCGATCCAATAAGAGCGAGGAGTTGATCGCCGTCGATAATTTGCCCCTTTTCATCGCACATGATCAGGCGGTCAGCATCGCCGTCCAGCGCTATGCCGACATCGGCCCCGGTTTCCAGCACTGTTTGCGACAGAGCATCTGTGTAGGTCGAGCCGCAATCGGCATTGATATTCATGCCGTTAGGCGAAACGCCGATGGCAATAACTTCATCCGCGCCAAGCTCCCATAAAGTATCGGGCGCAGTCTTATAAGCCGCGCCATTGGCGCAATCGACTACAATTTTTAGGCCTTCAAGACGCATATTTTTAGGAAAGCTGGATTTAACGATTTCAATATAACGGGCCTGAAAGTCTTCATAACGGCGCACACGTCCCAACTGTTCAGAAGTCGCCAAGCCTTCTTTCCATTTTTGATCCATATAGGATTCGATCTGGAATTCTGCCTCATCAGAGAGTTTGCGCCCGTCAGGGCCGAAGAGCTTGATACCGTTATCGGAAAATTCGTTATGCGACGCCGTAATCATAACGCCCAAATCTGCCCGCAAGCGGCGCGTCATCAGCGCCACACCCGGCGTTGGGATCGGGCCGCAAAGCTTTACGTCCATCCCTACAGAGGCAAAACCGGCCACAAGCGCGGGTTCAATCATATAGCCGGAGAGGCGCGTATCTTTGCCAATAACTACAGAATGACGGCGCGTGCCGCCATTGCGAAAATATTTACCTGCCGCCATGCCAAAGCGCATGACATTATCAGGTGTCATTTTCCCGACATTGGCACGCCCGCGAATGCCGTCAGTGCCGAAAAACTGTTTCTTTTTGGTCATAATATCCCCATGGGCGCAAAATTCATGCCCACTTCCACACCGCTGCTAAAATCTAAATATGTTGTAATTATGAACATATTAAACGAATGAGCCCCGTATTTCCGTCTATTTTGCCAAATATGTCACAAAAAATCAATGCCAAGGCCCTGTTTTACTTTTGTTTTTTCTCTAATCATTTGAAAGCTTATCATGTGCCCGTTACAAAATCTGTGTTAGATGTCACACTAAATAGTCCCCAGCTGCCGCTTGAAAGATTCGTTTTATGGTTAAAACTGCCTTAATTACCGGAGTTACCGGCCAAGACGGCGCTTATTTGGCGCGGCTTTTGCTCGAAAAGGGCTATATTGTCCACGGCGTAAAGCGCCGCGCGTCCAGTTTTAACACATCGCGTATCGACCCGCTTTATGTCGACCCTCACATTGATGGGGCTAAATTCTTTCTCCATTACGGAGATCTGACAGATTCCACCAACCTCATCCGTATTGTGAAGGAAACACAGCCGGACGAAATTTATAATCTCGGCGCGCAGAGCCACGTTCAGGTCAGTTTCGAAACGCCTGAATATACAGCTAATTCCGATGCTATGGGGCCGCTCCGTATTTTGGAGGCCATCCGCATTCTAGGCCTTGAAAAAACCTGCCGTTTTTACCAAGCTTCGACCTCTGAACTTTACGGCAAAGTGGCCGAAACCCCGCAATCCGAAACCACGCCTTTCTATCCGCGCAGCCCCTACGGCGCGGCTAAGCTTTACGCCTATTGGATTACGGTCAATTACCGCGAGGCTTACGGTATCCATGCCAGTAACGGCATATTGTTCAATCATGAAAGCCCGATGCGCGGCGAGACTTTTGTCACCCGAAAAATCACCCGCGCTGCCGCCCGTATCAAGCTCGAACTTGAAGACACGCTCTATCTTGGCAATCTCGACGCCCGCCGCGATTGGGGTCATGCGAAGGATTATGTCGAAGGCATGTGGCGCATTGTGCAGCACAACACAGCGGATGATTTTGTCCTCGGCACGGGCGAAACCCATAGCGTGCGCGATTTTGTCGAAAAATCCTTTGCCCATGTCGATATGGATATTGAATGGTCAGGCAAAGGCACGGATGAAATTGGCGTCGATAAGGCCTCGGGCAAAACCATCGTCAAAATCGACCCCCGCTATTTCCGCCCCGTAGAGGTGGATTTACTACTCGCCGACCCCGCCAAAGCCAAAAGCGTCTTGGGCTGGGAAGCGACAACGAGCTTTGATGAGCTGATCTCCGAAATGATGGCGCATGATCTGGCCGAAGCCGCAAAACTCACATGAACAATTTTCGCCTCCCCGCTCTATCCCGCCCCGTTCACATCTCCATCGCCGGTGGCCATCATAAAATGAGTGATTACTCACTCATTTTGATACACTCTTCTCTGCCTTTCTGTTCCTTATCTTTAAAAGGCGGGGGCGCTGAAGGATATTACGGCAAGGAACTGGCATGACGCCCTATTCGCTGAAAGGAAAACGCATCTGGGTGGCTGGCGGCACAGGCATGGTCGGGAGCGCTATCGTGCGCAGGCTCGGAGCGGAGACTCCCGCCGAGATTTTGGCGGTTTCGTCCAAAGACTTGGATTTACGCAACCAAGCCGCCACGCAAGCTTGGATGATGAAAAACAAACCCGACGCGGTTTTTCTGGCGGCGGCAAAGGTCGGCGGTATTCATGCCAATAATACTTACCCCGCGCAGTTTCTTTATGACAATTTGATGATGGCGGCCAATGTCATTGACGGGGCGCATAGAGCAGGCGTGGAGAAATTGCTCTTTCTCGGCTCGTCCTGTATTTACCCGAAAATGGCCGAGCAGCCGATTGCCGAATCCAGCCTGATGACCGGGCCACTGGAGCCGACCAACGCCCCCTATGCGATCGCCAAAATCTCCGGTGTTTATCTATGCGAGGCTTATCGCCGTGAATATGGCTGCGATTTCATCTCGGCCATGCCGACTAATCTTTACGGAACCGGCGATAATTATCACCCCGAAAACTCCCACGTCATCCCGGCCCTCATTCGCCGCGCCCATGAGGCCAAGACAAGCGGAGCCAAGAGCCTCTCCGTTTGGGGCAGCGGCAAACCCCGCCGGGAATTTCTCCACGCCGATGATTGCGCCGACGCGCTTGTCCACGCCATAAAAAATTATTCCAATCCTGAAACCATCAATATCGGCTCGGGCACAGATATGACCATCGCAAAGCTCGCAAGGATGATTTGCGATGTCGTCGGCTTTGAAGGCGAGTTAGTCTTCGACACAAGCAAACCCGACGGCACGCCGCGCAAATTGATGAGCGGCGCAAAATTGGAAAGCCTCGGCTGGTCGCCCCAGATAGGCTTAAAAAATGGCCTCAAAAGCGCCTATCAGGATTTCTTGAGACTCACCTAGCCTTCAGCAGGCTCACAGCAAAAACCGCTCCCGCTTCGCCTGTTGACTCCAGCACCAAATCCCCGCCTTGCTCTCTGGCAAGATCTCTGGAGATTGTCAGGCCCAGTCCCGTACTGCCATGCCCCGAAGAGGAGGCGAAGGCTTTAAACAAATTGTCTTTGGCTTTTTTAGGCAAGCCCGGGCCTGTGTCTTTGACCAATATCATGACATGATCGCCGCCCGGCACGGCCTCGACGGTGAGGTTTCGGACAGCGTCGTCGTCTTTTATCCCCGCCATGGCCTGCGCGGCATTGCGGAAGAGATTGTGGAAAATGCGGTAAGTGTGGTCGGGGTCGGCGCTCACGGCACATTCACTGGGGACTCTATTGGTGAAATTGATACGGCGCGGGCCTGTCCCGAAACCGCCCAATGTATCACCCGCCGCCTCGCCGAGCAGAAGCGAGATACGCACCATTTCAAGCTCGGCTTTTTCGCCGCCACTTTGAGAAAAATTCAGCACTTCGCCGGTCAATTTAACGCCGCGGTCAATCGCGCGGGTGAGCCGCCCGCCCATTTTAGCAATGCGTTCATCCGGGTCTGAGGCGAGGCGGTCTGAAACCAACGAGGCCGAGGTCAGCACATTGCGCAGATCGTGATTAATTTTGGCGACGGCCATGCCCAAAGTCGCCAGCCGTTCGCGCTGTTTGAAACTCGACCGCACGCTTTGTTTCATCTCGTAAAACTCGCGCTGGAGCTGCCCGATTTCGTCCTTGCGGCGCGATGGGGTCAGATTTGAGCGCCGCACTTCCGGGTCTTCGCGAAAATCGGAAAGGCCCTTGGCTAGCTTTTCTATAGGGCGGATAATCATCACCAACATGGCGAGGTAAATCAGTAGGCCTGTAATCACAGCAATGACGAGGGACAGATAAGCAATACGTTTGAAATAATCCCGCATCGCCCATTGCAATTTTTCTTTGGGGATTATCAACTCCAGCCCATCTTGCCCGGCCACAGGCGACGCTGCCAAAACGCGTAAATGACCCTCGCTATTTCCGAAAAATGCCCTGAAAGCATCGCGGAATAACGGCAGACGCCGCTCTTCGCGCAAATCCACGAGGTCAAGAATAGGGCTCTCGGGCGGGCTGCCCAGCATAAATTCGCTCATACCATTACGCTTGGCCGAGACCATGGTGACATCTGTGTCGCGCATAAATTGCTCGGTCAGAATTTCGCTGGCTTCGTAATCGGGTACGCCCGTGAGAGCTTGCGCCAGAAGACCGGCCTGTTGCGCCCGCTCAGACATCCAGTCTTGGCGAAACGTAGCGGCTGAGGGAATAAAGATCACAAGCTCAGCCAACATGACGAACCCAATCGTCATGAGAAGCAGCTTGCCGGATAAACGGCGGGCTATGAAACCATCAATCACAGGTAAGGCGTAGCGCGGCTAGCGGGGCTTGGCTATTGAAACTTGGTCAGGAAACCCGCGATCTTGCGGGTTCTATCGGAAAACAGCGCATCGGTGTACCAACTGCTTGCCGCGCGTTTGACGGCTTCGCCGCGCGTCGGATAGGGCGAGATAATCTGCGCGAGGCCAGAGATTTTGACCTTATTGGTCATCGCCACCGAGATCATCTGAATAAGATCCCCCGCCCCCTCGCCGACAATAGACGCGCCGAGGATTTTGCCCTTTTTCGTGGCCACGATTTTAACGCCGCCATGATTGGAACGCTCGGCAATAGCGCGGTCATTTTCCTCGAAATCCCAAGACACGGTGCGCACATCATGCCCCGCCTCCTTGGCCGCTTTTTCGGTAAGGCCGATGCTGCCGATTTCGGGTTCGGAATATATCGCGGCGGGCATACGAGCCGTATTGGCCTTGGACAGCATGTCACCCATAAAGGGCGGGGAGAAATAGAAATTACGGATAAGCTGCCCGGCGTGATAGCCCGCCGCATGGGTTAGACCGCCCATGCCTTTGGCGATATCGCCCGCCGCATAAACGCGTTTATTAGACGTGCGCAGACTGTCCGTGACCTCGATACCTCGGCGGTCATATTTAATTCCCGCCGCTTCAAGGTTTAATCCATCCAGCATCGGGCGGCGGCCCGCCGCGACAAGCAAATGCGACCCTGTCAGCACCGTGCCGTCTTCAAGGTCAATCGCCACGCCTGTTTTCGTCTTGCGGATTTTCTTGGTGTTTACGGGCGTGTGAAAGACTACGCCTTCGGCCTCCAAAACTTCGACCAAGGTTTTGGCATGTTCGGGTTCAGAGCGGCCTAATGGCGCGGCGATATCAACGATTTCAACGTCTGATCCAAGGCGCTTAAAGGCCTGCCCAAGTTCAAGACCAATCGGGCCTGCGCCGATAATCAAAAGCTTTTTCGGTTGGGTTTTGACTGAGAAAATCGTCTCATTGGTCAGGTAAGGCGTTGTGTCCAAGCCCGGACTCGGCGGGGCCGAAGCGCGCGAACCTGTCGCGATGACAAAACGTTTGGCTTTAACCTCAACCGTATCGGACTCGACCGTATTGGCGTCTTTAAACCGCGCGCGCTCCCGGATAACCGTGCATCCCAAGCCTTCAAAGCGCTCTTGGCTATCCACCGGCGCGATATGGTCAATCACGCCCTGAATATGGGCTTTGACAGTTTTGAAATTGATGGTGGGTTTGGCCGCTTTAACGCCGAAGGCCTCACCGCTCCCAAAAGCATGGGCATGTTTGCCCGCCGCGATGAGGGCTTTGGACGGCACGCAGCCATAATTCAGGCAATCCCCGCCCATCTCTTCGGCTTCGAAAAGGACGACAGAGCGCCCCAATTGCGCCGCGCCGGAGGCAACGGATAATCCTGCCGAACCTGCGCCGATAATACAGATATCGACGTCATAAATTGTCTTAGACATAGGTCTCTCTTTATAAGCAGCTTAAGCTGCTGTTTTTTTGAAAAATTTCTTATAAATGATAGGTAACATAGCCAAGGTAATCAGGCCGAGAACCGGCAATAGGATTTTAGGCTGCGTCATGAGTCCGGCAAGATTAAGATCCCCGCCCTGATCCAAAATGGCCCCTGCTCCCGCCCCAACACTGGCATAAACAAAACAGCCCGGAATAATCCCGAAAAATGTTGTCAGCGCATAATTGCGCAGTTTCACATCAAAGAGCGCCGGCACAATATTGACAATGAAAAACGGAAAAGCGGGTATGAGGCGCAGAATAAAGAGATAGGATATCTCGTTCTCCTTCAGCCCTTTCTCAAATTTCTTCATGTAAGGCCCGGCCTTTTTGGATAAGCCATCCCCAAACGCATAACGCGCGGCGAGGAATATACCGACAGCGCCAATTGTGGCCCCCACCGCAATCGCGCTTCCGCCCGCCAAAGTTCCAAATAAAAATCCGCCAAAAATTGACAAGAAACTCGCGCCGGGAAAGGAAATTGCCACCAGCACGGCATAGGCCAGAATAAAACCGGCAATCGCCAAGACAAAATTATCCGCCACGAAGGCAGTCAAGGCTCCCCTATTAGCTTTCAAGCTATCAAGCGAAATATATTCCGGCCCGCCCAGCGCAAAGAAAGCGGCTAAGGCCACGGCAATAATGCCGAGAGGCATTAATCGTTTCGCCAAGCTTTTCGGCGCGGCTGTTGCCTCCGCTGCAATATCAGAACTCATATTATACTCTATTCGTTGAGCGACCAGTTATAGCCATATTTACTTATCTTGGCTCCAGAGTCGATGGCGGCGGCCAAATCAGCATCGGCATGAGCGCGGATATGTTCCAAAACGCTCGATTTTCCGCCGAAATCGCCTTTAAACCATTTATAGATTGAAGACACTGTCAGCTTACCGCCATTGACGCTCACGCCGCGTGATGAATTGATATAGGCGCTTGCCGCGGCCTTGCGCTCGGCTTCCAAGGTGTCGGCGCGCCAAAGCTGCGGCCCTAAATTCGGGCAGCCGATAGAGGCGCAATTGACCATATAATGTATATAAGGCGAAGGGAATTGCTTGCGCAATATGCCGTGCTCAATATCATCCAAGCTCATCGCCCGGCCATTAACCGCAACAAGATCGCGCTTCCAAGGCCCTTTGCGGGCGCCGGATTTGATCTCGCGAATCGATGTCACGGGGTAATTTTCCAACACCACCTGTAAGGTAACCGCATTATAGAGATTGGCCCAAAAGACGGTCGCTTCCGCCGCAGACATAGTCTCGGGATTACGCGCGGATTGTTCCGCGATAAAAGCGTCTATAACGGATTTACCGCCGCGTGCTTTCACGCCTGCATAGTCAAAGACCATCAGATCGTCCGCTCCGGCTTTGAGGTTTGCCGCGAGCAGTTTTTCGTAATCTTGCGCTGGCGTCATGGCTATTGGAGCGGCTGGCATGACCTCTTGCACCTGAACTTCGGCCTCTTTCACAACAGGAATGGTATCAACACCGCGCTCTGCCAATACCACGCTTTCTGGGGGAAAAGGGCGTGGGGAGGGGCGCGGCAGAGGCGGCGTTGATGAGGGTGTTAGGGTCTGAATAGCGGGCGGGGCTAAAATCAGCTTCACAGGGCTTGCCTGCTTGGCCTTTTGGGTGTCCAAACGCGCATGAAGCGGACAATTTGTTCCTTCCGCAAAAGCAGGCAACGCCAATAGCGCCAATCCGGCAGACAATATAAGTGCGAAACGCATCATAGGTTTCCTTATCTTCAACCTCTCTATAAGCCTTTACTGGCGAAAAGGCTCCACACAGCCTTTCACAAAACCGTGCTTTGGTGACCATAGAGGTGAAATTCATCCCTTGCAGCGCTTGACTTGCCCGTAGCCCGCGCCTAATGACCAGCGCTTGATATATCAGCGGGCTAATACCCGTCTTGGAGACAAAGATGAAACGTACTTTTCAACCTTCCGTATTGGTTCGTAAACGCCGCCACGGCTTTCGTTCGCGCATGGCGACAAAAGCCGGCCGTCAGGTTCTGGCCCGCCGCCGCGCTAAAGGCCGTAAGGTTTTATCTGCATAGGCAGATAGCCTGCGCAGCTGCGCCATGAAAACACTTGGAAAACTCGGATTGCTGAAAAAGCGCTCCGAGTTTTTATATGTTCGGGACGGACGTTATGAGGCGAGAGGCGGAGTGGTTATTCAAGCCCGCCCCAATCCGGATCACAACACTATCCGCGCCGGGTTTACCGCGACCAAAAAGATCGGCAATGCTGTCATCAGAAACCGCGCTAAACGCCGCCTTCGCGCGGTCTGCCTCGAAGTTTTACCGCCTCTTAGCACTCCCGGCACAGATTATGTCTTTATTGCTCGCAATTCGACTGTCCAGCGCCCATATGAGCTCTTGCTTGACGATGCTCGAAAAGCCCTGTTAAGCCTCGCTAAACCGCAAAAGAATCACCCGAAGAATCAAAAAGAAAAATAAGTCATGGAAGATCAAAAGAATTTCATCCTCGC